>NZ_PZYY01000003.1 GCF_003047265.1 Nocardioides terrigena
ATGGTACTGCAACCGAGAGGCTGTGGGAGAGTAGGACGCCGCCGGACATACATTGGGAGAGGGGCCGCCACCAGGCGGCCCCTCTTTCCCATTTCCACAGCTTTAGCGTCGACACCCTCGAGAGGTGTTGCGCGCCAGTGGCCGTCCACAGCCGTGGTCCCGACGATGCGTGTACACAGTCCTCGGGTGTCCGGTCCCCGATGTCGGTGGCCTGCCCCAGCCTCGGTGCTGGAGGTGATGTGCATGTCTGCACAGGCAATGACCGGCCCGACGGCCGGCCGCGCGGGGGACGTCAACGTCGTCCGCCTAGTGGGTCGGGTGTCCGCGACCCCCGAGGAAGTGGTGCTTCCCAGCGGGGACGTGTTGTGCTCCTTCCGGGTGGTGGTGGGGCGACCGGAGGGTCACCAGTCCCGACAGCGCGTCGATGCCCTCGAGTGCACCGCGTGGCTGCCACGCGTCCGGCGCTCGGCCATGGGATGGCAACCCGGGGACGTCGTGGAGGTCGAGGGCGCCATCCGGAGACGCTTCTTCCGCGCCGGCGGATCTGCTGCCTCGCGGGTGGAGGTGGAGGTCAGCTCGGGTCGACTGGTGCGGCGTGCAGGGAGCGCATGAGCACGCCCAGGCTCGGCTTGGGCTGGAAGGACGTGGCCTTCTCGGGGAGGAGGCGACCCCGGTTGATGACGCGTACGACGTCCCCGAAGTCCGGTGCGGGGAGCAGCACCCCGACGGCGGTCGGGCCCGCCAGGGCCAGGGCCTCCTCGACGCTGTGGTGGTACGCAACCTGCGGGGACGGCAGGGTCGGGACCAGGTCGCGGTGGAGCCACTCGACCGGCAGCAGCCCGCGATCCGGGACGTCGATCGCCGACCAGGCGTCGCCGTCGGTCGCGGTCAGGGTCGCGGGGGCCAGGGCGATGAGCGCCGTACCGGCCTGCAGGCTCCTCGTCGTCGCACCCGCGGCCCGCGCCGCTGCGAGCAGGTCGTCGAGTCCGACTCCTCGCAGCGTGCGGTGGATGGCGCCGAGGAAGAGCCCGGTGTCTCCCTGGTCGACCAGCATGGCCAGTCCACTGTCCCAGCCGGTGCCGGGATGCTGGTGCTGGAGCCTCAGGTAGGCGGCGTACCGGTGATGGCCGTCGGCGATGAGCACGGACGCGTCCGCGAGCTGGTCGTTGACCAGGGCGACGTCGGCCGGGGTGTCGATGCGCCACAACCGTTGCTGCTGCCCCGCCCGGTCGCTGAACGCTCGGTACGGGGTCGTGGTGACCAGGCGTCGTACGAGATCGCGCACCTCGGTGGGACCGTCGTGCACGAGGAGGATCGGTGCCGGGTTCATCTCCATCTCCAGCATCCGATCGGCGAGCTCGTCGACCTGCACGGGGTGGATGCCCTCGTGCGGCCACACGGCCCGGTCGTCGAGCACGGTCGCCCGGCGGGAGAGATCCAGCGTGCCGACGATGCCCCGGACGGTGAGACCACCCGCGGTGTACTCGTGGAGGTACAGCGCCGGCGTCACGTCCTGGCTCACGTGCCCACGGCGCTCCCACTCCGCCAGCCGGCCGGCGACGGACCGATAGGGTCGCGCGAAGGCGCGGGCCGAGGCAGGGTCCCCGACCCGGGCGGGGGACAACATCATGCCCTGGAACGGGGCGAGTGCCAGTGGCTTCGCGACGTACGGCGGCGTGACCACGGTGGCGGCGAAGTCCATCGAAGCATCGTAGGGGCCGAGGATATTCGGTCGGTGGGAGGGTGAGAGTGCTCAAGGCGTGCGACGACTCGTTGCTGGAGTCGTATGACCTGGCGATGTTCGACCTCGACGGCGTGGTCTACGTGAGCGGTGCGGCCATCGACGGGGTTCCCGACCGGTTGCGGCGGGTCCGCGAGGCGGGCGTGCACCTGGCGTTCGTCACCAACAACGCCTCCCGGACTCCCGAGAAGGTCGCGGCCAACCTGGTGAAGCTGGGGATCGAGGCGAGCCCGGACGACGTGGTGACCTCGGCACAGGCGGCCGCGCGGGTCCTGCGGGGCCGGTTCGGTGCCGGGGCACGCGTCCTGCTGCTCGGTGGGGCGGGACTCGAGGCTGCCCTGGCGGCGGAGGACCTGGTCGCGGTGGCCGAGCCGGTCGACGTCGTGGCGGTCGTCAGCGGCTACGGACCCGAGGTCCTGTGGAAGGACATCATGCGCGCCGCGACCCTCGTCAAGGGCGGTCTGCCCTACGTCGCGAGCAACACCGACATGACGATCCCGACCGACTACGGACTGGCGCCCGGACACGGGTTGCTGGTCAAGGCGATCTCCGACTTCGCGGGGGTGCAGCCCGTGGTGGCCGGCAAGCCGGCGCGCCCGCTCCTCGACGAGACCGTCCGCCGGGTGGGTGGGCAGCGCCCCCTCATGATCGGGGACCGGCTGGACACCGACATCGAGGGAGCGCGGGTGGTCGAGGTCGACTCGCTGCTGGTGATGACCGGCGTCACCCACCTGCCCGAGCTCGTGGCCGCCACCCCCGAGCTGCGACCGACGTACGTGGCCGCCGACATGGAGGGCCTCTTCGAGCCCCACCCGGTCCCGGACACCGGCGACGACGGGGCGGTCGGGCTCGGTGGCTGGACCGCCCGGGTGGTCGGCGGGCGGCTCGAGGTCGAGGGGGACGGCGGTATGTCGGACTTCTGGCGGGTCGTGGCCGTCGCGGGCTGGGCCCACCTCGACGAGACCGGCGAGGCCGCGTCCGTCGACGGCGTGTCGGTGCCGGAGGGCTCTCGGGCAGGGGAGCACGGGTAGCGTGCGCGACATGGACCAGCAGCACCCCGACGACGAGACCCCGGACCACGGGTCCGCCGGCACCGACACCGCGGGATCGACCGGTGTGGCCGAGGTCGACGCCGTCCTGGCCTCCCTGGACGGCCTGGCCGACCGGCCGGTCGCCGAGCACGTGGCGGTGTTCGAGCAGGCCCACGACCGCCTGCGGCGTGCGCTCGACGCACCCGCGGACTGAGGACGATGCCTCCCCGTCGGCTCCGGCTCGACGCCGAGCTCGTCCGTCGCGGCCTGGCGCGCTCCCGGGAGCACGCGAGCGAGCTGATCGCCGAGGGCCGCGTCAAGGTCAGCGGTGCGGTGGCCACGAAGCCCGCCACCGGCATCACCACCGATGTCGCGATCGTCGTACGCGAGGACCCCGACCGTCCCGAGTACGTCTCCCGCGGCGGTCACAAGCTCGCGGGCGCCCTTGCCGCCTTCGCCGACCACGGCGTGGCCGTCGAGGGCAAGCGGTGCCTCGACGCGGGTGCGTCGACCGGCGGGTTCACCGACGTGCTGCTCCGTCACGGGGCGCGCGAGGTGGTGGCCGTCGACGTGGGCTACGGCCAGCTGGCCTGGTCGCTGCAGAGCGACGACCGTGTGGTGGTGCACGACCGCACCAACATCCGTGAGCTCACCCTCGACCTCGTCGGCGAGCCGGTCGACCTGGTGGTCGGCGACCTGTCCTTCATCTCCCTCGAGCTCGTGCTCGACCCGCTGATCTCCGTCACGTCGCCGGGCGGCGAGCTGGCGTTGATGGTGAAGCCCCAGTTCGAGGTGGGCAAGGACCGGGTCGGCAAGGGGGGAGTGGTCCGCGACCTCGCGCTGAGGGCCGAGGCGGTGACCGCCGTCGCGGACGCGGCCGCCCGCCGCGGCTGGGGTGCCGTGGCCGTCACGACCAGCCCGCTGCCCGGCCCGTCGGGAAACGTGGAGTTCTTCCTGCTGCTGAGGAACGGCCCCGCGAGCATCGGCGCGGAGGACATCGCCGCCGAGGTGCAACGCTCCGGAGCTCTGGGGGTGCCGGGTGAGAGGGTGGACCCGTGACCGACCATCCCGCCGCCGCGCCCGCGCACGACGACGTGCGCCGCGTGCTGGTGCTGGCCCACACGGGGCGTGAGGAGGCGCGCGAGGTCGCGCGCGACTGCGTCCGGTCGCTGACCGCCCACGGCATCGTCGTACGCCTGCTGGCCGAGGAGGCGGAGGACCTCGACCTCGTCGCCGGCACCCTGGAGCCCGCGCTCGAGACGGTCGACGCGGCCCAGCACGCCGGCGTGGGCTGCGAGCTGGCCCTGGTGATCGGCGGCGACGGATCCATCCTGCGGGCCGCCGAGATGACGCACGCCAGCGGGACACCGCTGCTCGGCGTCAACCTCGGGCACGTGGGGTTCCTGGCCGAGGCCGAGCAGGACGACGTGGAGTCGACCATCGACGCGATCGTGGCCCGGCGCTACGTCACGGAGGAGCGGCTCACCCTCGACGTGAGCGTCTACCGCGACAAGGAGCTGGTCGCCGAGACCTTCGCCCTGAACGAGGCGAGCGTGGAGAAGGCCGCCCGCGAGCGGATGCTCGAGGTCGTCGTCGAGATCGACGGTCGTCCGCTGTCCCGCTGGGGCTGCGACGGGGTGGTCTGCGCGACCCCCACCGGTTCGACCGCCTACAACTTCAGCGCCGGGGGCCCGGTCGTGTGGCCGGGGGTCGAGGCGCTGCTGATGGTGCCGATCAGTGCCCACGCGCTCTTCGCCCGTCCCATGGTCGTGGCGCCCACCAGCGTCCTGGCCGTCGAGGTGCTCGGCAACACCGAGGGAGCGGGCGTGCTGTGGTGCGACGGTCGTCGCACGGTCGACCTGCCCCCGGGTGCCCGCATCGAGGTCCGTCGCGGTGCCCGACCGGTGCGCCTGGTGCGGCTGCACCAGGCCCCCTTCACCGACCGGCTGGTCGCCAAGTTCGACCTGCCCGTCGAGGGGTGGCGCGGTGCGGCCGAGCGTCGCCGCCGCGAGGTGCCCCAGGTCGAGGAGGTCAGCGTCGATGTTTGAGGAGATCCGCATCAGCTCGCTGGGCGTGATCGAGTCGTCGACCCTCGAGCTCGGCCCCGGCCTGACGGTCATCACCGGTGAGACCGGTGCCGGCAAGACGATGGTGGTGACGGCTCTCAGCCTGCTTCTCGGGGGCCGGGCCGACACCGGTGCCGTCCGCTCGGGGTCCGCGCACGCCCGGGTGGAGGGCGTCGTCGACGCCAGGACGCTCACCGCCTTCTGCGCCGCGGTCGACGAGGTCGGCGGGGACACCGAGGACGGCCAGGTCGTCATCGCCCGCAACATCGCCGCCGAGGGCCGCTCCCGCGCGTGGGTGGGCGGCGCCTCCGTCCCGGTCTCGAGGATGGCCGAGGTGACCGAGTCGCTGGTGGCCGTCCATGGTCAGTCGGACCAGCACCGACTGCTGCGGGCCGGCGCCCAGCGCGACGCCCTCGACCGCCATGCCGCAGCGGCCGTCGACCCGCTGCTGGCCGAGTGGCGGCGTCTTCACACCGAGCTCACCGACGTCGAGCGAGAGCTCGACGACGTCGTCACCCACGCCCGCGAGCGGGCCCAGGAGGCCGACCGGCTGCGCTTCGGCCTCGGCGAGGTCGAGGCCGTCTCCCCGGAGCCGGGCGAGGACAGCGCCCTGGCAGCCGAGGAGTCGCGGTTGGGCTACGCCGACACGCTGCGCACCGCCGCCGAGCAGGCCCGCGAGGCGCTGTCCAGCGACGACGACGCCCCCGACGCGCTGGCCACCACCGCCGCTGCGCGCACCCTGCTCGAGGGAGTGCGCGACCACGACCCGGAGGCCGGCGAGCTGGCCGACCGGCTGGCCGAGCTGACCTACCTCCTCTCCGACCTGGCGGCCGACGTGGCGTCGTACGCATCCCGCCTCGACATCGACCCCGCCCGCCTGGCCGCGGTGAGCGAGCGCCGGGCGTCGATCACCGCCCTGACCCGCAAGTACGGCGAGACGGTCGAGGACGTGCTCGCCTGGGCCCAGGAGAGCTCACGCCGCCTGCTCGACCTCGACGACACCGACGGCCGCACCGACGCCCTGCGGGCTGACCAGTCGCGCCTGCGCGCCGAGCTGGCCGACGCCGGGTTGCGCCTGTCCGCCGCCCGGCAGTCCGCCGCCGCGGAGCTGGGGGACCAGGTCAGCGGCGAGCTGACCCAGCTGGCGATGCCGCACGCGGTCGTCAGGATCGCGGTCGGCCAGCACGAGGTGGCCGAGCCGGAGCGCCCGACCCCCGGGGTGCTGCGCGTGGGGAAGCGATGGTTGCGGGCCACCACGAGCGGCCTCGACGAGGTGGAGTTCCTGCTCGCGGCGAACACCGGCAGCGAGGCCCGACCGCTGCACAAGGGCGCATCGGGGGGCGAGCTGTCCCGCGTGATGCTGGCCCTCGAGGTCAGCCTCGCCGAGTCCAACCCGGTGCCGACCTTCGTCTTCGACGAGGTCGACGCCGGCGTCGGTGGCAAGGCCGCCATCGAGATCGGCCGCCGGCTGGCCCAGCTGGCCCGTCGCGCCCAGGTGCTGGTCGTCACCCACCTGCCGCAGGTGGCCGCCTTCGCCGATCGGCACGTGGTCGTCCACAAGCAGAGCGACGGCACCGTCACCACGTCCGGCCTCGTGGTGCTCGACGACGAGGCCAGGGAGAAGGAGCTCTCCCGGATGCTCGCCGGCGTCGAGGAGTCGGACTCCGCCCGGGCACACGCCCGCGAGCTGCTCGACACGGCCGCACCCTCCCGCGCCGGGGCCTGACCGGGCCCTCCGGCGCCGGGGTCCGACAGAGCCCTCCCGCGCGGGCCCTGCCGAGGACTGTCGAGCCCGGGTCGGTGGACAGGTGAGCGGCCTCACGGGATCGACCTGACACGCCGCGCCCGGCGTCCCGCGAGGCGCCGTACCTGGCTGACACCATGAGGCGGTCATGAAGATCACCACGCGGCAACGCTCCGCCCCCGCACTGCCGGGCCTGTCCGGGACCGTCCGCGTCGACCGTCGTACCGTCCACCTGCTCTCGCGGGTGCGGCCCGGCGACGTGGTCGTCGTCGACCACCAGGACATGGACCGGTCCACCGCCCAGGCGCTCGTGGACGCCGGTGTCGGCGCCGTCCTCAACGCCTCGCCGATGATCTCCGGGCGCTACCCCAACCTCGGCCCCGAGGTGCTGGCCGCGGCCGGCGTCGTCGTGGTCGACACCTGCGGCGACGCCGTCCTGACCTCCGTCGAGGACGGTGCGCGGGTCCGCCTGCACGAGGGCACCCTGTACGCCGACAACCGGCAGGTCGCCGCCGGGCGCGAGGTCGACCTCGCCCTCGTCGCCGACGAGCTGGAGTCCGCACGGTTGGGACTGCGGGCCCAGCTCGAGAGCTTCACCCACAACAGCACCGAGTTCCTCCGCCGTGAGCAGGACCTCCTGCTGCACGGGCGGGGCGTGCCGCGCACCGCCACCGACATGGCCGACCGGCCCGTGGTCGTGGTCGTGCGGGGACACGACTGGGAGCGGGAGCTCGCGGGCATCAAGCCCTTCATCAAGGAGCAGCGGCCCGTCCTGATCGGCGTCGACCGGGGCGCCGACGCCCTCCGCGCCGCCGGGCACCAGCCGGACGTCGTGGTCGCCAGCGCCGGCGCCGACGAACTGCCCTCGCTGGACGTGCTGCGCAAGGCCACCGACGTGGTCGCCCTCGTCGAGCGCGGCGCCGCCCGGTCGGCCACCGAGCGGCTGGACCGCTCCGGGGTCCGTCCGCTCCGCTTCGAGAGCGGCGCCACGGCCGAGGACGCAGCCCTGCTCCTGGCCGACACCGGCCGCGCCAGCCTCATCGTGGGCGTCGGCATGCACGCGACCCTGGACGAGTTCCTCGACCGACGCCGCACCGGCCTCGCCAGCACCTACCTGACCCGCCTGAAGGTGGGCCCGCGGCTCGTCGACGCCGCCGCCGTCCCGACGTTGTACGACGGCGCCGTGCGCCCCCGTCACCTGCTGGCCCTCGCCGTGGCCGGCCTCCTGGCCCTCGGTGCGGCCATCGGGGTGACCCCCGTGGGGCAGGAGTGGGCCGACGCGATCGCGACGGCCGCCGGACCCACCACCACCGACCTGATCGACAGCCTGCAAGGACTCCTGCGTTGATGACCCTCCGCCAGCACATCACCACCCTCGTCGCCGTGTTCGCGGCCCTCGCCGTGGGCATCGTCCTCGGCGGTGGGCTGCTCTCCGACGTGACCGAGGCCGCCTCGACGGAGACCAGCGCCCCGGTCGCCGAGGCCGCCCCGCAGGCGGCGTACACCGAGAGCTTCACCGGTGCCGTGGCACCCGCCCTCGTGGCCGGACGGCTGACAGACCGCCAGGTCGCCCTGGTGACGGTCCCCGGTGCCGACGAGCAGGTGGTCACCGGGCTCACCGAGCGGATCGCCGCAGCAGGGGGAGCGGTGTCGGCGCGCTACGACCTCACCGAGACCATGGTCGGACCCGACCAGAAGACGCTCGTCGACACCCTCGGCAGCCAGCTGATGACCCAGCAGGGCGATGCGGTCGCCCCCGAGTCGACCACCTACGACCGGATCGGTCAGCTCCTGGGGCTGGCCGCGGCCACCTCCGTGCCGGAGGGCGAGGCCACCAACGGCAAGGGCCGCGCGATCCTCGAGAGCCTCACCGGCGCCGACCTCGTCACCGCGCCCGCCGACGTCGAGCGCCGGGCACCGCTCGTGCTGCTGGTCCTCGGTGACGACCCGTCCCCCGAGGGCGGCGACGCGATCCTGGCCGGACTCGTCACCGGCCTGGACCGCGCCGCGACGGGTGTCGTCGTCGTGGGCGACACCGCGGACGGTGGCGAGGGTCAGCTCGGACGCCTGCGCGCCGAGCCCGTCTCCGCCGAGGTCGCGACCGTCGACGGCGTCGAGACGACGGCCGGCCAGGTGACCACCGTGATCGCGCTGGCGCGGGCGATCGAGACCCCGGGCGGGTCCTTCGGTGCGTCGGGTGCCGACGGTCCGCTCCCGCTGGGGTAGGCTCGAACCCCGTGAAGAACCGGACGCCGACCAAGCACGTATTCGTGACCGGAGGCGTCGCCTCCTCGCTCGGCAAGGGGCTCACCGCCTCCAGCCTCGGAGCCCTCCTGAAGGCTCGCGGTCTCCGCGTGACCATGCAGAAGCTCGACCCCTATCTCAACGTCGACCCGGGGACGATGAACCCGTTCCAGCACGGGGAGGTCTTCGTGACCGACGACGGTGCGGAGACGGACCTCGACATCGGGCACTACGAGCGATTCCTCGACACCAACCTCAACCAGATCGCCAACGTGACGACCGGCCAGGTCTACTCGTCGGTCATCGCCAAGGAGCGCCGCGGCGACTACCTCGGCGACACCGTCCAGGTGATCCCGCACATCACCAACGAGATCAAGGACCGCATCCTGGCCATGGGCGGCGACGAGATCGACGTCGTCATCACCGAGGTCGGAGGCACCGTCGGCGACATCGAGTCGCTGCCCTTCCTCGAGGCCGCCCGCCAGACCCGCCACGAGATCGGCCGGGACAACTGCTTCTTCATCCACGTCTCCCTGGTGCCCTACATCGGCCCGTCGGGCGAGCTGAAGACGAAGCCCACCCAGCACTCGGTCGCCGCGCTGCGCTCCATCGGCATCCAGCCCGACGCCATCGTCTGCCGCGCGGACCGGGAGCTCCCGGACAGCATCAAGCGCAAGATCGCGCTGATGTGCGACGTCGACGACGAGGCCGTGGTCACCGCCGCCGACGCCCCCTCGATCTACGACATCCCCAAGGTGCTGCACCGCGAGGGCCTCGACGCCTACGTCGTACGCCGCCTCGACCTGCCGTTCCGTGACGTCGACTGGACGGCCTGGGACGACCTGCTCCGACGCGTGCACCACCCGCAGGAGGAGGTCACCGTCGCGCTGGTCGGCAAGTACATCGACCTGCCCGACGCCTACCTCTCGGTCGGCGAGGCGCTGCGCGCCGGCGGGTTCGCCCACGAGGCCAAGGTCCAGATCCGCTGGATCGCCTCCGACGAGTGCGAGACCCACGAGGGTGCCCACAAGCACCTGCACGACGTCGACGCCGTCTGTGTCCCCGGTGGCTTCGGCATCCGCGGCCTCGAGGGCAAGCTCGGCGCGCTCACCTACGCCCGCACCAACGGCATCCCGACGCTCGGCCTGTGCCTGGGACTGCAGTGCATGGTCATCGAGTACGCCCGCAACGTCGCCGGCATCGCCGGCGCCGGGTCCACCGAGTTCGAGCCCGACGCGCAGGACCCGGTCATCTCCACGATCGAGGAGCAGAAGCAGTACGTCGACGGCGCCGGCGACCTGGGCGGCACCATGCGCCTGGGCCTCCAGCCCGCCGAGCTGACGGTCGGCAGCGTCGTGCACGCGGCGTACGGCGCCTCCCGCGTCGAGGAGCGGCACCGCCACCGCTACGAGTTCAACGACGCCTACCGCGGGCGCCTCGAGGAGGCCGGCCTGGTCTTCTCCGGCATCAACCCGGACCTCGGGCTCGTCGAGTTCGTCGAGCTCCCCGCCGACGTGCACCCCTACTACGTGGCCACCCAGGCGCACCCCGAGCTCCGCTCCCGCCCGACCCGCCCGCACCCGCTCTTCGCGGGCCTGGTGGGCGCGGCGATCGAGCGGCAGAAGGAGCTCCGGTTCCCCATCGACGAGGTGCGCCGCATCGACGCCGACGACGAGGTGCCCGCCCCGTAGCCCGGGGCGGGCCGGCCCGCCGCTCCGTCAGAGTCGGCGAGCCCCTGCGTCAGAGTCGGCGCGCCTCCAGGATCCGCGCCTGGACGTACGAGTTGGACGCGAGCTGGTTGCGCGCGTAGGCGCTCAGCGACTCGTCGTGCGATGCCTTCTCGGCGGCGACGAGGAAGTGCTCGTCACCGACGCCGAGGGGGTACATCGCCCGGATGACGAGGCCCTGGTTGAGGAGCCCGCCCTTGAGTGAGCGCAGCTCCTCGAGGTAGCGCATCGCGAACGGCGCCAGCAGCTCGCTCTGTCCCGGACGCCAGAAGGTCGCCCCCAGCACGAGCGTCTCGCGGCTGGCCGGGATGCTGTAGTCGACGAAGAACGCGTCCCAGACCTCCTGCTTGGACTCCAGGTCCGGACGGGCCGCCAGCACGGCGAGCCGTCGCGTGTGGGCGTCCGGGTCGGGGTCGGAGTCCAGCAGCCGCTGCACCGCGTCCGCGTCGTAGTCGCCGAGCTGCGCGCGACGGGTGGCGATGCGCCAGGCGAGGTCGTTGTCGTCGGCGGACGCGGCGGCCTCGTCGAGGACCCTCCAGTGGGCGTCGGTGGACGCCGAGCCGGCCAGCGCGCGCAGGGCGGGCTGGCGGTGCAGGTCCGTGTCCGCCAGCGCCAGCGCCGCGTCGGCGAACGCGCGCTGCAGGGCCGGGGCCTCGTCCTGGGGAGCCCAGCGGTCGGCGAACTGCATGCCCATCGCCAGGAACGCCTCCACCAGGGCAGGGCTGGTCTCGCTCGCCAGCCCACGGGTCACGGCACCGGCCGCCACCCGCGGTGCCAGCTCGCCGAGGAGCAGCAGCTGGGAGGCGGTGCCCACCACCAGCGCCCGCGACAGCGGGTCGGGGAGGTCGGCGATGTGCTCGAACATCAGTCGACGCGACTGCGCGTCGGGGCGCACAGCGGCAAAGGTCAGGTCGCCGGCGTTGACGAGCCGCAGGTCGCCCCGCGGCAGGTCCACCGGCGCCTCGGGCGTCGAGAGCACGACCGGCGTGGTGCCGGTGGCCTCCAGCCCGCCGTCGACCACGGCGTACGACGCGATGTCGACGCGGTGCGGCCGCGGCGGCTCGGCGTCCGGCGACGTGGCGAGGAGGACGCCGTCCTCCAGGGTGAGGACGTCGGTGCCGGCCCGGTCCAGCCAGGCCCGCGTCCAGTCGCCGAGGTCACGTCCGGCGGCCTCGCCGAAGGCCGTCATCAGGTCGGAGAGGACCGTGTTGCCCCACGAGTGGCGCGCGAAGTAGGTCTGCAGCCCGGAGACGAAGGCGTCCTCGCCGATGAAGGCCGCGAGCTGGTGGAGCACGCTCTGGCCCTTGACGTAGGTGATCGCGTCGAAGTTGGCCATCGCCTGTGACACGTCGTGGACCTCGCCGCGGATCGGGTGCGCGGCGGGACCCATGTCCATCTCGTAGGCGGTGCGCTTGAAGAGCGCGAGGAAGCTCGACCAGATCTCGGTGAACTCGCTGGCGTTGGCCAGCCCCCAGTTGGCCGCCCAGGACGCGAAGGCCTCGTTGAGCCACAGGTCGTCCCACCAGCGCATCGTGACGAGGTCGCCGAACCACATGTGGGCCATCTCGTGGAAGACGAACTCGGCGCGGACCTGGCGCTGCTGGTGGGTCGGCGGGGTGCGGAAGAGCTGCCCGTCGCCGTACGTCACGCACCCCCAGTTCTCCATCGCCCCGCCGAGGTTGGGGACGAACACCTGGTCGTAGCGCTCCTGCGGGAACGGCACGCCGAACTTCTCCCCGAAGAACGCCAGCCCCTGCCGGGTGAGGGTGACCAGCTCGTCGAGGTCGCGCTCGAGGTGCGGCACCAGCGACTGGCGGCAGTAGAAGCCGAGGTCGTAGCCGTCGTGCTGCTGCCGGACCTCGTGGAACGGACCGGCGTTGACCACCACGACGTACGTCGAGAGCGGGGGCGTGTCGGGGAAGCGCCAGACCCGCACGCCCGCGCCCAGCTCCTCACCGACCGAGTCGGGCGCGGAGTTGGAGGTGACCTTCCAGCTCGCCGGAGCGAGCACGGTGAAGCGGTGCGGCGCCTTGAGGTCGGGCTGGTCGAAGCAGGCCCACAGGCGCCTGGCCTCGTCGGTCTCGAGGCTCGTCCAGACGTAGACCAGCTTGTCGGTCGGGTCGACCGTGCGGAGGATGCCCTCGCCGGCCGCCGTGTTGGTCGTCTCGGCCTCGACGACCAGGACGTTGCGCTCGGCGAGGTCCGGCAGGGGGAGGCGGCCGTCGGCGGCGGTGGAGACGTCGAGGTCGACGCCGTTGAGCGTCGCGGACAGCACGTCGGCGGCGATGTCCACGAACGTCGACGAGCCGGGTGTCGAGCAGGCGAACGTCACCGTGCTGGTCGAGGCGAAGCGCTCGCCCTCCAGCAGGGCGGACATGTCGGCGAGGATGTCGTACCGCTCGACGGTGATCAGCGCGGATCGGTGCGCTGCCTCGTCGCGGGTCAGGCTCAGGAGGGTCATGGGCCCGACCGTATAGCGTCGGCCACATGAGCTCCGAGGACCGTCTGGACCCCGCGACCCCGGAGCGGGAGGCCCCGCTCGCAGACCGACCCGCCGCGTGGCCGGTCCACGGGTCCCGCGACCTGCACCGCGACGACTGGATCGTCGCGCTGCGCGAGGACGTCGTCGCGCGGCCCGGGCACCCCGACGACCGGTTCCGGCGGCTCTCGCTGGAGCACCCGGGTGCAGTGGTCGTGCTGGCCGTGGACGACGACGAGCGCGTGCTGTGCCTGCGGCAGTACCGGCACACCAACCGGCAGGACTTCGTCGAGCTCCCGGCGGGGCTGCGCGACGCCGGCGACGAGCCGTCGGTGGAGACGGCCATGCGCGAGCTGCGCGAGGAGGCCGAGCTGGCCGCGACGTCCTGGCAGCTCCTCCTCGCGACGTACGCGAGCGCCGGCATCACCGAGGAGGTGCACGAGATCTTCCTGGCCCGCGGACTGTCCGAGGCCTCCCGCGGCGACTTCGAGATGCACGCCGAGGAGGCCGAGATGGAGGTCTTCTGGGTGCCGATGGCCGAGCTGCTCGACGCCGTCCTCGACGGTCGTGTCCGGCAGGGGCCGCTCGCCCAGGCGGTGCTGGCATACGACGTGCTCAAGCGACGCGGGGGGCTCGACGCGACCTGAGCGGCGCGGGCGATATCGTCGGTCTGCTGTCACGAGCTGTGACCCGCATCACCGTGTGAACTGCCCTGTCGAGGAGTGAGTCGTGAAGGTCGGCGTACCGAAGGAAGTCAAGAACCACGAGTACCGGGTGGCGCTCACCCCCGTGGGAGCCCACGAGCTGGTCGAGCACGGCCACGAGGTCTACGTCGAGGCGGGTGCCGGACTCGGGTCCAACATCCCCGACGAGGAGTACGTCGCCGCCGGGGCGACGATGCTCGACGCCGCGGACGACGTCTGGGGCACCGCCGAGATGGTCCTCAAGGTCAAGGAGCCCATCGCCGAGGAGTACCACCGCCTCCGCGAGGACCTCACCCTGTTCACCTACCTCCACCTCGCCGCCGACAAGCCGCTCACCGACGAGCTGCTGGCGCGAAAGACGACGGCCATCGCCTACGAGACCGTGCAGCTGCCCTCCGGCGGGCTGCCCCTGCTCTACCCGATGTCCGAGGTCGCGGGCTGCCTCGCCCCCCAGGTCGGCGCCTACTCGATGATGAAGGCCCAGGGCGGTCGCGGTGTGCTGATGGGTGGGGTCGGCGGGGTCGCCAACGCCAAGGTCGTCATCATCGGTGCCGGTGTCTCGGGCCAGAACGCCGCCAACATCGCGCTCGGCATGGGGGCCGACGTGACCCTGCTCGACACCGACCTCGACAAGCTGCGGATGTCGTTCTGGCGCTACAACAACCGGGTCCACGGGCTCGCGTCGTCCGCGCTGGCGATCCGCCAGCAGGTCATGGAGGCCGACATGGTCATCGGCGCCGTGCTCATCCCCGGTGCCGCGGCACCCAAGCTGGTCAGCAACGAGCTGGTCTCGCAGATGAAGCCGGGCTCGGTGCTCGTCGACATCGCCGTCGACCAGGGCGGCTGCTTCGAGGACACCCGGGCCACCACGCACGCCGACCCGACCTACATGGTGCACAACTCGGTCTTCTACTGCGTGGCCAACATGCCCGGCGCGGTGCCCAACACCTCGACGTACGCCCTGACCAACGCGACCATGCCGTACGCCGTCGCGCTGGCCGACAAGGGCTGGGCGCAGGCGTGCCGCGACGACGCGAGCCTGCTCAAGGGCCTCAACACCCACGCCGGCGCGCTCACCAACATCCCCGTTGGCCAGGCCGTGGGCGTCGACGCCGTCGCCCCGGAGTCGGTGCTGCCCTGAACGCACCCGGCCTGACCAGGGCCATCCGCACCTACCTCGACCACCTCTCGGTGGAGCGCGGGCTCGCCGCCAACACCCTGTCGTCGTACCGGCGCGACCTGCGGAGGTACGCCGCACACCTCGAGGAGCAGGGGATCGGCGACCTCGACGAGATCACCGAGGCGACGGTGTCGGGGTTCCTGGTCAGGCTGCGGGAGGGCGACGCCGACCACCCGCCGCTCAGCTCCACGTCGGCGGCGCGCACGGTGGTGGCGGTGCGGGGCTTCCACAAGTTCGCCGTCAGTGACGGGCTCGCCACCGTCGACCCTGCCGGTGCAGTCAAGCCGCCGACGCCGGCCAAGCGGCTGCCCAAGGCGCTGCCGCTGTCGGACGTCGAGGCCATCCTCGAGGCGTCCGGTGCCGCCGGTACGCCGCTCGCGCTGCGCGACCGCGCGCTGCTGGAGGTGCTCTACGGCACCGGGGCGCGGATCTCGGAGGCCGTCGGCCTCGACGTCGACGACCTCGACACCGTCGACGGCACCGTGCTGCTCCGGGGCAAGGGCTCCAAGGAGCGGCTGGTCCCGGTGGGCGGCTACGCCCTCGAGGCCGTCGACGCCTACCTCACCCGGGCCCGTCCCGACCTGGTGGCGGCCAAGACGCCCGGCGGGGCGCTCTTCCTCAACTCGCGGGGCGGTCGGCTGTCCCGCCAGAGCGCCTGGGCGGTGCTGGTCAAGGCCGCCGACCGGGCCGGGGTGACCCGCGACGTGTCGCCCCACACGCTGCGCCACTCCTTCGCCACGCACCTGCTCGACGGGGGTGCGGACGTGCGGGTGGTGCAGGAGCTGCTGGGGCACGCGTCGGTGACCACCACCCAGGTGTACACACTGGTGACCGTGGACAACCTGCGCGAGGTCTTTGCGACCGCACACCCCCGGGCCCGAGAGTGACCCGGCTCGACGAGCGGCTCGGGTCCACCACCGACCCCGACGGCGTGTACGACGCGTTCACCGGGTGGGTCGAGGAGCAGGGGCTCGAGCTCTACCCCCACCAGGACGAGGCGGTCATCGAGCTCCTCGGCGGCAACCACGTCATCCTGGCCACGCCGACCGGCTCCGGGAAGTCGATGGTCGCCCTCGGCGCCCACGTCGCCGCCCTCGCCCAGGACAAGGTCAGCTTCTACACCGCACCCATCAAGGCGCTGGTGAGCGAGAAGTTCTTCGCACTCTGCGAGGTCTTCGGGGCCGAGAACGTCGGGATGCTCACCGGCGACGCGGCGGTCAACGCCGACGCCCCGATCATCTGCTGCACCGCCGAGATCCTGGCCAACATCGCGCTGCGCGAGGGACGCTCCGCCGACGTCGGACTCGTCGTGATGGACGAGTTCCACTTCTACGCCGAGCCCGACCGCGGGTGGGCCTGGCAGGTCCCGCTGCTCGAGCTCGTGGACGCGCAGTTCCTGCTGATGTCGGCGACCCTCGGCGACGTCTCGTTCTTCGTCGACGACCTGACGCGTCGTACGGGCCGGGAGGTCGCGGTCGTCGCCGACGCCGAGCGACCCGTCCCGCTGCACTTCTCGTGGTCGATGGAGCACCTCGACGACACCCTCAAGGAGCTCGTGGAGACGGGCCAGGCCCCGGTCTACGTCGTGCACTTCACCCAGGCCGCGGCCGTCGAGCACGCCACCTCCTTGCTCAAGGGCACCAAGGTGAAGGTCGACAAGGAGGCGATCGCCGACCGGATCGGCGCCTTCCGCTTCGGGGCCGGCTTCGGCAAGACGCTGTCCAAGCTGGTGCGCAACGGGATCGGCGTCCACCACGCCGGGATGCTGCCGAAGTACCGCCGCCTCGTCGAGCAGCTCGCCCAGTCCGGCCTCCTCACCGTCATCTGCGGCACCGACACCCTCGGCGTCGGCATCAACGTGCCGATCCGCACCGTGCTCTTCACCGGTCTCGCGAAGTTCGACGGCAGCCGCCAGCGGGTGCTGCGGACCCGGGAGTTCCAGCAGATCGCGGGCCGCGCGGGCCGGGCGGGCTACGACACGGCCGGGTACGTCGTCGTCCAGGCGCCCGAGCACGTCATCGACAACGAGCGTGCCAAGAAGAAGGCGGAGGCCAAGAACGCCGCCCCGGGGGCCAACGCCAAGCGCAAGTCCAAGGCGCAGCTCAAGAAGCCGCCCGAGGGCACCGTCGTGTGGACCGAGCAGACCTACGACAAGCTCGTCGCGGGTGTCCCGGAGCAGCTGGTCTCCCGGATGCGCGTGGACAACGCGATGCTGATCAACGTGGCCACCCGCGAGGAGGACGCGTTCGCGGTGATGCGCCGGCTGCTCACCGACAACCACGAGGAGCGACGCCAGCAGCTCCGCCTGTCACGGCGGGCGCTGCGGCTCGGACGGTCGCTGTTGCGGTCGGGCGTGATGACGCGCCTCGACGAGAGGGACGAGCACGGCCGCCGCTACGTGCTCACCGTCGACCTGCCCGCGGACTTCGCCCTCAACCAGCCGCTGGCGCACTTCGCACTGGCGGCCCTCGACGTCCTCGACCCGGAGTCGGACAGCTACACCCTCGACATCGTGTCGGTCATCGAGTCGGTGCTCGAGGCGCCCCGCCAGATCCTGATGGCGCAGCAGTTCACCGCCCGGGGCGAGGCAGTGGGGGAGATGAAGGCCGACGGGATCGAGTACGAGGAGCGGATGGCGCTGCTCGACCAGATCACCTGGCCGCAGCCGCTCGCCGAGCTGCTCGGAGGGCTCTACGAGACCTACCGCCAGCGGCACCCGTGGCTGCGTGAGGACGCGCTCGGCCCGAAGTCGGTCGTCCGGGAGATGTGGGAGCAGGGAATGGGGTTCACCGACTTCGTCGGCCGCTACCAGATCGCGCGCTCCGAGGGCCTGGTGCTGCGCTACCTCACCGACGCCTACCGCACCCTGCGCCAGACCGTCCCGGAGGCGCACCGCACCCCCGAGCTCGAGGACCTCGTCGAGTGGCTCGGCGAGACGATCCGCCAGACCGACTCCTCGCTCCTCGACGAGTGGGAGGCCCTGACCGACCCCGAGCACGTCCCCGGGCGGATCGTGGCCCACGAGCCACCGCCCCCGCCGCGACCGGTCAGCAAGCAGCTCCGCCCCTTCACCGTGATGATCCGCAACGCCATGTGGGCGCGCGTCGACCTGGTCTCCCGGGACGACCTCGACGGGCTGCTGCGGCTCGAGCGGGCGGCGGCCGACCGCCTCGAACCGTCACGCCAGGTGATCGTCGGCCGGTCGGTCTGGGACGCCGCGATCGAGGCGTACTACGCCGACCACGACTCCGTCGTCGTCGACGGCGACGCGCGGGGGCCCGAGCTGCTCGCCATCGGTGACGAGCGGACGGGTGAGCCCGTCGGCGCGGAGGAGGGCACCACGGCCCGGCTGCGCGACGTACGCCAGACGATCCACGACCCGGCCGGCGACCACGACTGGGTGATCGACGCCGTCGTCGACTGCGACGCCTCGGACGAGGCGGGCGAGCTGGTGCTCGCCACCGTGGCGATGCACCGGCTCTGACCGGGTGAGGCCCGGCCGATGACGAGCCGACCGGGTGGACGGTCCGTCAGGAGGCGGATCCCGCCCCGGCCCTGCGGAACCGTCGTGACAGCAGGGCCGTGCACACGCCCCCGATGAGGATGGGTCCCAGGTAGGTGAACATCCGGAAGACGAACACGGCGGCCACGATGGCGTCGGCCTCGCGGCCGCCCGCCGCCCAGTTCAGGGCGCTGATGTAGAGCGCCTCGGTGATGCCGACGTTGCCGGGGGTGATCTCCACGAGCGTCGCGAGGCGGACCACCGTGTAGACGGCGAAGACCTCGATGGCGGTGAGGACACCGGCGCCGACGCCCAGCCCGCGGAGGGAGGCGAGGAGCATCAGGTAGGTGGCGAGCTCACGCAGCACGAAGAGGCCGACCAGGCCGAGGACGCGTGCACGGAAGATGCCGACCACGGTGCGGCGCCACTCCACGACGGTGTCCCCGAGCTCCGCGCCCGGGGGTCTGCGGGCCACCCCACGGAGCCAGTTGAGGAACCGACCCAGCCGGGCCCCGAACCTGCGGGCGAACTGCTCGCTGCGCACGATGAGGACCGCCAGGACGAGCAGCGCGACCGAGACGCCGAGGCCGACCAGGGCGAGCGTCCAGACGGACCCCGGCACCTCCTCCTGCGTCGAGAGGAGGGCGAGACCGATGGCGGGCATGACGAGGGGGAGCACGTTGCTGACCGAGCTGTTGACGACGTACGACGTGGCGAAGTCCTCGGTGCTGATCCCGAGCTTGCGGTAGATCCCGTAGCGCGCTGCCGTGCCGGAGGGTCCCGGCACGGTGTTGGAGACCACGGCGGCCGACTCCTGCGCGAGGAAGGCGTCGGGGAAGCGGAGCGGCCCGATGAGCAGGGCGAACGCGCCGGCCTTGCAGCCCTCCACCACGAAGGTGAGCGCGGTCAGCAGGAGCACGACGACCGGGTCGAGCGAGGTGAGCGCGTCCCAGACGTCCTCGTAGGAGGCGAAGCTCGGGATCAGGACCCCGAAGACGAGGTAGAGCAGCAGGAGGGTGAGCGTGGCTCGCACGATCTTCTGCGCGGGTGAGGATGCTTCCGGCTCGAGCAGCGGGGGCAGGTCGCCGTCGCCCTCGGCGTCCTCGCCCCCGGGCGACGTGGGCGGATCCGTTTCGCTCACGTGACGAGACTAGTTGCGTGGGCGCTCGGGAGCCCTGCCTCCGATGCGGTCGAGCTGGTGCATCGCCACCATGGAGATGCACCGGCTCTGGGCGATCACCCGCCCCGGACAGCGCTCTCGGCGGCACGCACCACGGTGTCGAGGGACCGGGAGACGTCGAGGACGGCGCCCGGCTCGTCGGCGCCGAGCGGCTCCAGGGTGTCGAACTGGGACTGCAGCAGGGACGGGGGCATGAAGTGCTCGCGCGACTCCATCCGCGTGCGCAGCACCTCGAAAGGTGCGGCGAGGTGGACGAAGAACACCGTGCCGTCAGGTACGCCGCCGCGCAGCACGTCGCGGTAGCCCCGCTTGAGCGCCGAGCAGGTGAGCACCGTCGAGACCCCGTCGCCGTGGTGGAAGGCCTGGATCGAGGCCAGTGCCTCCAACCACGGGCGCCGGTCGTCGTCGTCGAGGGGGATGCCCGCGGACATCTTCTCGATGTTGGCCGGCGGGTGCAGGCTGTCGCCCTCGATGAACGTCCACCCGAAGCGGTCGGCCAGTCGTGCTGCCACCGTCGTCTTGCCGGTGCCGGACACGCCCATCACCACCACGTGCCGCGGCCGGTCGCCCGTGTCGGGGCGGGTCGTGGCTGCCTGCTCGCGGCTAGGGTGCTGCTCGTGTCGACCGCCCACAGCACCGTCCTCGCCGAGGTCGGCCCCCGTATCGTGCGGGGAGACCTGGCCGAGGGGTCCGTCATCACCCTGGAGTGGCTGGGGGAGGCGTACGGCGTCTCCCGGACCGTCGCCCGCGAGGTGGTGCAGGTGCTGGTCTCGATGGGCCTGGTCGAGAGCCGACGCCGGACCGGGATCCGGATCCTGCCCCGCGACGCCTGGGACGACTACGACCCGGCCGTGATCCGCTGGCGGCTCGAGGGCGAGGACCGGGTCCTGCTCCTCCACCAGCTGGCCGAGCTCCGCGCCGCCATCGAGCCCTCCTCGGCCGCGCTGGCCGCCACCCACGCCGACGACGCCCAGCGCACCGAGATCGTGCGCATCGCCGAGCAGATGGAGGCCTCGGGGGCCGCGGGGGACCTGCGGACGTTCCTGGAGCAGGACGTCGCCTTCCACCGGCTGCTGCTGCGGGCGTCGGGCAACGTGATGTTCTCCGGGCTCTCCGACGTGGTCGAGGAGGTCCTGCGCGGACGCACCGACCACGACCTGATGCCGCCCGAGCCCAAGCAGGAGGCCCGCCGGCTGCACCAGGTCGTCGCCGAGGCGGTCGCCGGGGGAGAGGCCGAGGTGGCCCGCTTCGCCATGACGGCGATCTGTGCCGAGGTCGTCTCCGACCTCGGCCACGCCCACTGACCCCACCGCGGAGCGGTGGGTCACAGCAGGCCCGCGACCGGCCACAGGACCACGGCCAGCAGGAACGCGCTGACACCCAGCGTCGTCTCCATGACGGTCCACGTCTTGAGGGTGGTCTTCTCGTCCATCCCGAAGAAGCGGCTGACCAGCCAGAAGCCCGAGTCGTTGACGTGCGAGAGCACGGTCGCGCCGGCGGCGATGGCCACCACGAGCAGCGCGATGTGGAAGTTGTCGAGCCCGGCGGCCTGGGACGCGATCAGGCCCGCCGTGGTGGTCAGCGCGACGGTGGCCGAGCCCTGGGCCACGCGCAGCGCGGTGGCGATGAGGAACGCCTGCAGGAGGAGCGGCAGGCCGAGGTCGGAGAGCGAGGACGTCAGTGCCTCGCCGATGCCGCTGATGCGGAGCACGCCACCGAACATGCCGCCGGCGCCGGTGATGAGGATGATCGAGCAGATCGGGCCGAGGGCCTGGTCCAGGACCTTCATGGTCTCGTCGAACGAGCCGTTGCGCCGTCCCAGCACCAGGATCGCGGCGAGCAGGCTGATCAGCAGGGCCACCGGGGTGTTGCCGAGCAGCTGGAGGAACTCGACCCATGCCTGGCCCTCCTCGAGGGTGCCGTTGGCGACCAGCGTGGTGAGGACGGTGTTGAACGAGATGAGCACCAGCGGGATGAGCAGCAGGGAGAGCACGGTGCCGAAGGCCGGGGGAGTGACGGCGGGACGGTCGTCGCCGCCGTTGACCTCGCCGAACAGCAGGTCGGGGACGGCGACGTCGTACCGCTTGCCCAGCACCTTGGAGACGAGGTAGACGCCGACGTACCACGAGATGACGGCGACGGGGAGGCCGACGAGCAGGATCACGCCGATGTCGCCGCCGAGGGCGGTGCCGGCCGCGACCGGACCCGGGTGCGGGGGCACGAGGGCGTGCATGGCCGCGAAGGCGCCGGCCGCGGGGAGGGCGTAGAAGAGCACCGAGCCGCCGAACCGGCGGGCCACCGTGAGGATGATCGGCAGGAAGACGACGAGACCGGCGTCGAAGAAGATCGGGAAGCCGAAGAAGAGGGCGGCGACGCCGAGGGCGAAGGGCGCCCGCTGCTCGCCGAACCGGTTGATGAGGCTGTCGGCGAGCACCTGCGCGCCCCCGGTCACCTCCAGCAACCGGCCGAGCATCACACCGAAGCCGACCAGCAGGGCCACCGATCCGAGCGTGCTGCCGAAGCCGCTGAGCAGCGCCGCCGGGACCAGGGCCAGGGGGATGCCGGCGGCGATGGCGGTCAGCAGGCTGACCAGGACCAGCGCGATGAACGCGTGGAGCCGCACCTTGATGATGAGGAAGAGGAGGAGCGCGACGGCGGCCGCCGCGATGAGCAGGAGGACGGCGGTGCCGTACGCCGGTTCGAGGTTTTCCATGGGTGCAGCTCCGGTGTCTGGGCGGGTTGTGAGCGCGGTCACAGGGTCGGTGGAGCATGCTGCCTGAAAGGTAGTACCTTTGCAACTCGCGCGGCCGTTCCGAGTGCACAGGTTTGTGCACAGGGAGGCCCGACCTGTGCAGGGGACCGGGGGCGAGTGCACAGATTTGCCCGGCGGGCTGGGGGTTGCGGCCCACGTGTTGTGGCTGCCGCCCACCGGTCCTAGAGTCGCCCGGAACTCTCGGGGAGATGTCGCCGTGTCGACAAAGTCCAGCAGCGTCCCGCGTGGTCCAATCGGTACGAGTCGACAAGAGGAGATGTCCATGAGCGGTGGCGGTTTCGCAGGCTTCCCGGGCCAGTCCGGCAGCAGCGCGTCGGAGATGCCTCCCCTCGTCCGACGTCCCGATCCAGCACCTTCCCCCGAGGACAGCCATCCCGTGAGTGACCCCCTTCCCTTCCAGCGTCCCGAGACCGTGCGCCCGAGCGCGACCCAGGCGCAGGGCGACGTGCTGACCGAGGTCGAGGCCACGGAGCAGCTCGGCCCCACCGGTCGTCCGATGCCGTCGTTCCCGGAGCCGCCCCCGGTCGGTGACGGACCGACGCGGGCCCGGGTGGTCTCGATGTGCAACCAGAAGGGCGGGGTCGGCAAGACCACGACCACCATCAACCTCGGTGCCTCGCTCGCGGAGTACGGACGCAAGGTGCTGCTCGTCGACTTCGACCCGCAGGGCTCGCTGTCGGTCGGCCTCGGCCTCAACCCGCACGAGATGGACCTGACGATCTACAACCTGCTGATGCAGCGCGACGTGACCCTCGACGACGTCGTGGTCCCGTCCGGCGTGCCCGGCATGGACCTGCTGCCGTCCAACATCGACCTGTCGGCCGCCGAGGTGCAGCTCGTCCACGAGGTGGCCCGCGAGCAGACCCTCCAGCGGGTGCTCGCGCCGGCGCTCGACCAGTACGACGTGATCCTCATCGACTGCCAGCCCTCGCTCGGCCTGTTGACGGTCAACGCCCTCACCGCCTCCGACGGCGTCATCGTGCCGCTGGAGTGCGAGTACTTCGCGCTGCGCGGGGTGGCCCTGCTCAAGCAGACCATCGACAAGGTGCGCGAGCGGCTCAACCCGCGTCTCGAGGTCGACGGCGTGCTGGGCACGATGTTCGACGGTCGCACCCTGCACAGCCGTGAGGTCATGCAGCGCCTGGTGCAGGCGTGGGGCGACACGGTCTTCCACACGGTGATCCGTCGTACGGTCAAGTTCTCCGACTCCACCGTGGCGGGTGAGCCGATCACGTCGTACGCCTCCTCGTCCGCCGGGGCCGGCTCCTACCGCCAGCTCGCCAAGGAGGTGCTCGGCCGGTGGCCCGCCGAGTGAGCCTGCCGGCGGCCGACGACCTCTTCCGCCCCACCTCACCGGAGGGCGGCCAGGCCGAGCCGCAGCGCGCCGTCCGCGCCGTCAGCGACACCCCCCAGCCCGAGCCGGACGCCGCGCCCCGCAAGCCCAGCGGCCGGGTGCGCCACGACGAGAAGATGACGGTCTACGTCACCTCCGACGAGCTCCTCGACATCGAGCACACCCGCCTGGTGCTGCGCCGGACCCACGGCCTCGCGGTCGATCGTGGCCGCGTGGTGCGCGAGGCGCTGGCGCTGGTGCTGGCCGACTTCGAGGCCCACGGTGCCGACAGCGCGCTCGTGCGACGGCTGACCGAGGAGTGACGACGACCGCCGCGACCTCCGCTGCGAACCTCGAGGTGACCGGCGGCGAGGCGGCGCCGGCCTTCGCGGTCCGGCTCGACAACTTCGAGGGCCCCTTCGACCTCCTGCTGTCGCTGATCGCCAAGCACAAGCTCGACATCACCGAGGTGGCCCTGTCCCGGGTGACCGACGAGTTCATCGGCTTCGTCAAGGCCGGCGGCAAGGTCTGGGACCTGGAGCAGACGACCTCCTTCCTGCTCGTCGCCTCGACCCTGCTCGACCTCAAGGCCGCGCGGCTTCTGCCGCAGGGCGACGTCGAGGACGAGGAGGACCTCGCGCTGCTCGAGGCCCGCGACCTGCTCTTCGCCCGGCTCATGCAGTACCGCGCGTTCAAGCTGGTGGCGGGAGTGCTCGAGCAGCGGCTCGCCGCCGAGTCGACGCGGCACCCGCGCCAGGTCGGCATGGAGGACCGCTTCGCCTCCCTGCTGCCCGAGGTGCTCATCGGCATCGGGCTCGACCAGTTCGCCCGCCTCGCGGCCAGGGCGATGGAGCCCAAGCCCGTCCTGGAGGTCTCGCTCCAGCACATCCACGCCGCCCGGGTCAGCGTCCGGGAGCAGGCGGCTCTCGTGGTCGACCGGCTCCGTCGTAGTGGGACGATGACCTTCCGAGCGTTGTGCGGGGACTCGCCCGACAAGCTCACCACCGTGGCGAGGTTCCTCTCGCTGCTCGAGCTGTTCCGGGAGGGTGCCGTGGGCTTCGACCAGGTGACCCCGCTCGGCGAGCTGACGATCCGCTGGACCGGTGCCGAGGAGGGCGAGGTGGACATCAACGACGAGTTCGACGGTGCCGAGCCCGACGACCGTGGGCTAGTACAGGACGATCGGGTGGAGGATCTCGGCGTGTCGCCGCCCGAAGGTCCGGTACTACCGCAGGAGGAGAGCCCGTGAGCGAGACCGAGACCGAGAACGTGACCGACGCCTCGACCGACACCGACGCCTCGCCGGAGACGCTCGACGTCGCCGTGGCCGCGCTCCACCCGTCGCTCGAGGCGATCCTGATGGTGGCCGACCAGCCACTCGACAAGGTGCAGCTCGCGTCGGTCGTGGGCCATCCGGTCGCCGACGTGGAGGCCGCCCTCGACGAGCTCGCGGCCACCTACACCGAGCAGGGTCGCGGCTTCGAGCTGCGCAACGTGGCGGGCGGCTGGCGCTACTACACGCGCGAGGAGTACGCCGCGGTGGTGGAGGGCTTCGTGCTGGAGGGGCAGCAGGCGCGGCTCACCCAGGCCGCGCTGGAGACCCTGGCCGTCGTCGCCTACAAGCAGCCCGTGTCCCGGGCCCGGGTGTCGGCGATCCGCGGCGTCAGCGTCGACGGCGTGATGCGCACCCTGCTGACCCGCGGCCTGGTCGAGGAGGCCGGCCAGGACGGCGAGACCGGCGCCAACCTCTACCGCACGACCACCTACTTCCTCGAGCGGATCGGCATCACCTCGATCGAGGAGCTGCCCGAGCTGGCGCCCTACCTCCCGGACATGGACGACCTCGAGGACGAGCTGGCCAGCGTGGCCGGCATGCCGCCGGAGCCGACGCCCGAGCCGACGCCCGAGCCGACGCCCGAGCCGACGCCCGAGCCCCCACCGCCCGCACCCCACCACCCGCACTCGCCGCACAGTGGCGACGGCACCGAGCCCGACGGGGGCACCGAGCCCGCATGAAGCCGCACGACGAGAAGGACACCCACCCCGCCTCCCAGCGGCCCGAGACCGACGAGGACGGGCTGATCAGGCTGCAGAAGCTGCTCGCCCAGTCCGGCGTCGCGAGCCGGCGCAAGTGCGAGGAGCTGATGCTCGAGGGCGCCGTGGAGGTCGACGGCGAGGTCGTCACGCGCCTCGGCACCAAGGTCGACCCACGCACCGCCGTCATCCGGGTCGAGGGCCGACGGCTGCCGCCGATCTCGGCGCACGTCCACCTCGTGCTCAACAAGCCGCGTGGCGTGGTGTCGACGATGTCCGACCCCGAGGGGCGCCGCTGCCTGGGCGACCTGGTGGCCGACCGCCCCGAGCGGCTCTTCCACGTCGGCCGGCTCGACACGGACACGTCGGGCCTGCTGATCCTCACCAACGACGGCGACTTCGCCCAGCGCCTCGCGCACCCGTCGTACGAGATCGAGAAGACGTACGTCGCGGAGGTCGAGGGCCAGCTCCACAAGGGGGTCATCAAGAAGCTCCTGGCCGGTGTCACGCTCGACGACGGTCCCGTGGCGGTGTCCCGGGCCCGCATCGTCGAGGGCAGCCACGGCCGCACCTCGCGGGACCGCACGATCGTCGAGCTGGTGATCCACGAGGGTCGCAACCGCATCGTGCGCCGCCTGCTGGAGCACGTGGGGCACCCGGTGACCCAGCTGACCCGCACCTCCATCGGGCCGGTGGAGCTCGGCAAGCTGCCGGTGGGGGAGATGCGCGAGCTGAGCCTCACCGAGCTCGGTGAGCTGATGGACAGCGCGCAGCTCTGACGGAGACGACCGCGGCCCCCGCGACTCAGATGCCGGTGTACTCGTGCTCGTTGACGGGCAGCCCGGCGGCCGCCCAAGCCTTGATCCCGCCCTCGAGGACGACGGGGTCGTCGTAGCCCAGGGTCTTCAGCGTGGCGGCCGCGAAGGTGGCGCGAGTGCCGGACGCGCACACGACGATCACGCGGCGCGCGGGGTCGAGGGCCGCCTTGTGGCGGGGGCTGGCCGGGTCCGCCAGGAACTCCAGCAGGCCTCGCGGCGCCGGCACCGAGCCGTCGATGTGGCCGTGCTGCCACTCCTCGCCCTCGCGGACATCGAGGAGCACCGCTTCCCCGGCGGTGACCTGGGCTGCGGCCTCGGCAGGTGCCACGGCGCCGACCTCGGCCCTTGCTTCCTCGAGCATCTGCATCGCTGACTTGGTCATCGCGACCTCCTTCTTCCCATCTGAGTCAGCCGACCCGGACGTGCTCGATGCCGAGGGTCTCGGCGGTGCCGACCTTCTCCAGGGTGAGCCGTGCCCACTCCTCCTCGAGCAGCTGCTTCGCGGCCTGCTCGAGGAACTCCGGCGCGGCCCACTCGGACACGTCGAAGTCGTTCTCGATGTAGCCGTGGCTGAGCATGAAGTCCTTGCCGATCTCGATCGAGGCCATGTTCTTCGGCGAGAAGTTGGGCACCATGTCGATGTGCTTGATGCCTTCGTAGGTGTCGTCGACGTCGGCGTAGAACGTCTGCCGGTTCAAGATCACCGCGGCGGCCCGCTTGTTGTCGTTGGCCCAGCGTCCGACCTTGATCATCCCCTTCATGAACGCGACGACGAGCTCGGGGTGCTGCTCGGCCATCTCGGCGGTGCAGGTGATCACCGCGGGGATGTTGGCCACCTGCAGGGTCCAGTCCGGGTAGCGGGAGAGGTCCTCGATCGCCTTGAACTTGCCCGTCTCCTCCTGCAGGTGCTGGAAGGGCTTGCTCTGGGTGTAGATCGCGTCGACCGTGCCGTTCTCCAGCGAGGTCTCCAGGGGGCGGAACGCGAGGTCGTGCTTGTGGTCGCGCTTGAGCCACAGCTCCGACGGGTTGTCCATCGGGTCCAGCATCTCCGGCTTGTCGTACCAGTCGTCGGGGTAGGGGAACTCGACGATCTCGACATCGTCACGGGTCATCCCGTTCATCCGGAGCATCAGCTCGATGCCCTGCTCCTCCTGGATGCGCCACCAGTCGTTCTTGATCGTGTTGAGGCTCTTGGTGAGCCCGATCTTCTTCCCCCGCAGGTCGCTCATCCGGTAGATGTCGTCGCGGGCGCGCACCAGCATGCAGCCGCCCTCGTGGGGGGCGTGGGTGGCGCCGAGCAGCACCGTCCGGCGCAGATCCGCGTGCACGTGGACGGGCGGGAACAATCCACCGAAGCGGATCAGGTTGTCCAGGTTGTGGATGTAGTGCGGGTACCAGTTGTTCTCGCGGCGCGAGCGCAGGAACGCGTACTGCACGCCGATCTTCTTGAACTCCTCGCGCGTCCAGCCCAGCTCCTGGTCGACGTTGCTCGCCGACACCAGGGGGCAGTTGGTGTAGTAGACCTCGTTCCAGTCCAGGGGAACTGTCGAGGACACGTTCTCGGTCATTGGCTCGTCCTTCGCTCGGGGGCCCCACGACATCGCCCGGGATCAAGGAGTGGAGTCCAACTTGTACGACTGTTCACATCGCACCACCCGCTGGGTCGGCACGACAGTGCCGAAGGTCCTGAGGTCGCCGGGACCGGGCGGGACCGGGCCCGCAGCGCCGTACGGGCTGCCGCGGCCGCGGATGCCGACGGTTCAGCGGCCCCGCTGGTCGTGCCGGGGCGAGGGGTCGGGCGGCGAGGGCCAGGGCGTCGCGCCGAGACGCCGCGCGCTGTGCGCGAGGTCGTCGCGCAGGTCCTGCAACGGCACGTCCTGGAGGTCGCCGGCCTCGAGCAGGTAGTCCTCGAAGATCCGCCACCCGAGTGCGGCGGCCACGATCTGGGTCGCGCGGACGCGGGCGGACAGCTCATCGAGTCCGTACCCCTCCGCCAGGGTCGCGGCCATGGCCGTCACGGGGTTGAAGTCGGAGCGCTTCTCCCGGATCCGTCCCGAGATGGCGAGGGCTCCCGCTACGCGGACCCACTGCCCCATGACTGTGTCCGGGGTGAACCCCTGTCCGGAGAGGGGGTTGTCGATGACCGCCTGGGCGACCTGGTCGGAGAGGTGGTCGAAGACGGCGATCACGAGCTCGTCCCGGCTGCCGAGGTAGCGAGGGATCAGCGCGAGGTGGACGCCTGCCTGTGCCGCGATGTCACGCAAGGACACCGCGTCGACTCCGCGCCGGGCGAAGAGCAGCGCGGCGGCCTCCAGCACCGCATGCCGGACCTCGTCGGGCCCGACGGGGGTGCCGGCCGGTCGCCGGGGGCCGGGGGTACGACCCGGTCGGGTGCTCGTCATGTCAGGTGCCCCCTCGGGTGAGCGGCTCGTGAACAAGCGTACGCATTCCAGGGCTGTCCCGCGGCTCATCGGCGAGGACGCCCTGCCGAGTCGCTCGGCGCGTCAATCTTGACTGGCTCCAGAAAAGGCACGAGACTCGGGCCATGACCCACGCACAGGAGCTCCAGGACCTGTTGCGGAGCGCGTCCCTGCGGGTGACCCGTCCGCGGCTGGCGGTCCTCGAGGCCGTGCACGCGCACCCGCACGCCGACACCGACGCCATCATCCGTGGTGCGCGTCGCGCGCTGCCGGAGGTCTCGCACCAGGCGGTCTACGACGTCCTGCGCGCCCTCACCGACACCGGCCTGGTGCGTCGCATCCAGCCGGCCGGGTCGGTCGCGAGGTACGAGGCGCGGGTGGGGGACAACCACCACCACGTCGTGTGCCGCTCGTGCGGCGCCATCGCCGACGTCGACTGCGCCGTCGGCGAAGCTCCGTGTCTTACCGCCTCCCACGACCACGGCTTCGCGGTCGAGGAGGCGGAGGTCGTCTACTGGGGCACCTGCCCCGGTTGCGCCACCCTCCGCACCCCACAGTGATCCCCTCGGAAGGAACCCGATGAGCGACAACCAGGACAACGCCCCCACCAGCCCGCAGGGCGTGGACGAGAAGGCCGCGGCCGGCTGCCCGGTCGCGCACGACTCCGCGACCGCGCAGGGCAGCGAGAGCGAGAACCCCGCGATCGACGCCCCCACCCCCAAGACCGGCGGGCGCCCGCACACGCTCAAGGACTGGTGGCCCAACTCGCTGGACCTGTCGGTGCTGCACGCCCACTCCTCGAAGGGCAACCCCCTGGGCGCGGACTTCCGCTACGACGAGGCGTTCTCGGGCCTGGACGTCGAGGCCCTCAAGCGGGACATCACCGAGGTGCTGACCACCTCCCAGGACTGGTGGCCGGCCGACTTCGGTCACTACGGCGGCCTGATGATCCGGATGAGCTGGCACTCCGCGGGCACCTACCGCATCTACGACGGTCGCGGCGGCGCCGGCGACGGCAGCCAGCGCTTCGCCCCGCTCAACAGCTGGCCCGACAACGCCAACCTCGACAAGGCACGCCGCCTGCTGTGGCCGGTCAAGCAGAAGTACGGCCAGTCGATCTCGTGGGCCGACCTGCTGGTCCTGGCCGGCAACGTCGCACTCGAGTCGATGGGCTTCGAGACCTTCGGCTTCGGCTTCGGCCGCGAGGACGTGTGGGAGCCCGAGGAGATCTTCTGGGGTCCCGAGGACACCTGGCTGGGCGACGAGCGCTACTCCGGTGAGCGCGAGCTCAGCGAGATGCTCGGCGCGGTCCAGATGGGCCTCATCTACGTCAACCCCGAGGGTCCCAACGGGAACCCCGACCCGCTGGCCTCCGCCCGCGACATCCGCGACACCTTCGCGCGGATGGCCATGGACGACGAGGAGACCGTCGCCCTCATCGCCGGCGGCCACACCTTCGGCAAGACCCACGGTGCGGGCAACCCCGACCTCGTCGGCCCCGAGCCCGAGGGCGCCCCGCTCGAGGAGCAGGGCCTCGGCTGGATGAGCTCCCACGCGTCGGGCAAGGGCGCCGACACCATCACCAGTGGTCTCGAGGTCACCTGGACCGACAAGCCCACCCAGTGGAGCAACCGCTACTTCGAGATCCTCTTCGGCTACGAGTGGGAGCTCTCCGAGAGCCCGGCCGGCGCCAAGCAGTGGGTCGCCAAGGACGCCGAGGACATCATCCCCGGTCCGACGGCCGACTCGCCGAAGCGCAAGCCGACCATGTTGACCAGTGACCTCGCCCTGCGCGAGGACCCGGCGTACGAGAAGATCTCGCGCCGCTTCCTGGAGAACCCCGAGGAGTTCCGCCTCGCCTTCGCCAAGGCCTGGTACAAGCTGCTGCACCGCGACATGGGTCCGGTCAGCCGCTTCCTCGGCCCGTGGGTGGCGGAGCCGCAGCTGTGGCAGGACCCGGTGCCGGCCGTCGACCACGAGCTCGTCTCGGACGACGACGTGGCCGCGCTCAAGGCGACCGTGCTGGACTCCGGCCTCACCACCGCCCAGGTGGTCTCGACCGCGTGGGCCTCGGCCGCGACCTTCCGCTCCACCGACAAGCGCGGCGGTGCCAACGGTGCCCGGATCCGCCTCGAGCCCCAGCGCAGCTGGGAGGTCAACCAGCCCGAGGAGCTCGCGACCGTGCTCGAGACCCTCGAGGGCATCCAGCGCGACTTCAACGAGGCCGGCGGGGCCCGCATCTCGCTCGCCGACCTCATCGTCCTGGCAGGATCCGCCGCAGTCGAGAAGGCGGCCCGCGACGCGGGTGTCGAGGTGACCGTGCCGTTCCACGCCGGTCGCACCGACGCCACCCAGGAGCAGACCGACGTCGACTCGTTCCGGGTGCTCGAGCCGCGCGCGGACGGCTTCCGCAGCTACCTGCGTGCGGGCGAGAAGACGCAGCCCGAGGTCCTGCTCCTGGACCGCGCCTACATGCTCGACCTCACGGCACCCGAGATGACCGTCCTCGTCGGCGGCCTCCGCTCGCTGGGCGCCAACGTCGGCGGCACCGAGCACGGCGTCCTCACCGACCGGCCGGGCGTGCTGAGCAACGACTTCTTCGTCAACCTGCTCTCCCCGGGCACCCGGTGGAAGGCGTCGGACGCGGAGAACGTCTACGAGATCCGCGACCTCGCGACCGACGAGGTGCGGTGGACCGCGTCCCCGGTCGACCTGATCTTCGGGTCCAACTCGCAGCTGCGGGCGCTGGCCGAGGTCTACGCCAGCGGTGACGCGGTCGACAAGCTCGTGCACGACTTCGTGTCGGCCTGGGTCAAGGTCATGGAGCTGGACCGCTTCGACCTGCGCTGACGCGATCGATCGACGGCCTGGGTGACGAGCCCGGGCAGTGACGGCCCCCGGACCGGTGAGACACGGTGCGGGGGCCGTCCTCGTCGTCGTTAGCCTTGCCGGGTTGACCGACGAGGAAGGGCAGGGACATGGCCGTGCGAGCCGTGCGAGGGGCGACCCAGCTCGACGAGGACACCCGCGAGCACATGCTGGACCGGGTGGCCGAGATGGTGCTCGACGTGATGGCGTCCAACGACCTGGAGGTCGACGACTTCATCTCGGTGATCTTCACCGCGACCAGCGACCTGGTCAGCGAGTTCCCGGCGTACGCCGCCCGTCGGCTCGGCTTCGGCGACGTCCCCCTCATCTGCGCCCGTGAGCTCGAGATCGCGGGGTCGATGCCGCGGGTGGTCCGCATGATGGCCCACGTGGAGACCGACCTGACCAAGGGCGAGGTCACGCACGTCTACCTGCACGGTGCCGCCAACCTGCGCCGCGACCTCACCAAGACCCGCGACGTCCCCGATGACCAGTGAGCTGATCGGCCCGGTCGAGGTCGTCGGCACGGGCCTCCTCGGCACCTCGATCGCGCTCGCCTGCCGTCGCGCGGGCCTCGAGGTCCTGCTCACCGACGTCGCGCCCGAGCACGTGCGCACGGCGACCGGCCTCGGCGCCGGCCGCGTACGACGCCCCGACGACCGACCGCAGCTCGTCGTCGTCGCGGTGCCGCCCGACCACCTCGCCGACGCGATCACCGCGGCCCTGGTGGCGGGCGACGCCGTCGTCACCGACGTCGGCTCGGTCAAGGCGGCGCCCCTGGCCGACGTGGCGGGCCGGGTCGATCCCGCGACGCTGACCCGGTACGTCGGGTCGCACCCGATGGCCGGCAGCGAGCGGTCCGGCCCCCTCGCGGCCAGCGCGGCGCTCTTCGACGGCCGGCCGTGGGCCGTGACCCCCCACCAGGGCGCCGACCCTGCTGCGGTGGACCTCGTCGCCGCGCTCGTGCGGCTGTGCGGGGGAGTGGAGGCCCGGCTGGCCCCGGAGGAGCACGACCGCGCCGTCGCGCGCACCTCCCACCTGCCCCACCTCGCCGCCGTGCTCGTCGCCGGTCGGCTGCAGGGCGCACCTCCCGAGCACCTGGCCCTCTCGGGACAGGGCGTCCGCGACGTGACCCGGGTCGCGGCCAGCGACCCGGCGCTGTGGCAGCAGATCCTGGGCGCCAACGCCGGTGCCGTCACCGACCTGCTGGGCGAGGTGCGCGAGCAGCTCGACGTGCTCATCGCCGCAGTCCGCGACAGCGACCGGGCTGCGCTGGAGACGATCCTCGGCGCCGGCGTGGCCGGCACCCTGGCCATCCCCGGCAAGCACGGCGGTCCGGTCCGCCCGATGCGCTCGGTCTTCGTCTCGGTGCCCGACCATCCCGGCGAGCTGGCCCGCCTCTTCGGCGACGCCGGGGAGATCGGGGTCAACATCGAGGACGTACACATCGACCACGACCCCGGCCGCCCGGTCGGCCTCACCGAGCTCCTCGTCCTCGAGGACGAGGCCGAGCACCTGCTGGGTGCTCTGGAATCTCGTGGGTGGACCACTCACCGGTAGTCTCAGCGCTCGTGAGTTCCCTGCCTGTGAGTCCGTTGGTCGTGGCGATCGACGGACCCTCCGGCTCCGGCAAGTCGAGCACGTCACGCGGCGTCGCCGCCCGCTTGGGGCTGGCCTACCTCGACACCGGGGCGATGTTCCGTGCGATGACCTGGTGGATGCTGCGCCACGGCGTCGACGTGCACGACCCCGCCGCCGTGGCCGCGCGCGTGCACGAGCCGGTGATCCGCTCGGGCACCGACCCGCTGGGGCCGACCATCGCCGTCGACGACGCGGACGTCGCCGTGGGCATCCGCTCCGACGAGGTCAACGCCGCGGTCAGCCCGGTCAGCGCCGTCCCCGAGGTGCGGGCCCTGCTGCTCGACCTCCAGCGCCGGATCATCGAGCAGGGCCTGGCGTCCGGCGGCATCGTCGTGGAGGGACGCGACATCGGCTCCGTCGTGGCCCCCGACGCGGCCGTCAAGGTCTACCTGTCCGCCGACCCCGCGGCCCGTGCCGCCCGTCGGGCCGCCGAGGCCGGCGGCGACGTCACGGCGACCGAGCAGTCCCTGCTCGCCCGCGACCGCATCGACTCGGGCCGGGCCACCGCGCCCCTCGTGCAGGCCGACGGCGCCGTGCACATCGACACCACGCCGTACACCCTGGACGAGGTCGTCTCCCAGGTCGTGGCGCTGGTGGAGGCGGTCGAGGCAGACGCGTGACCGTCCTGCCCCGACCGAGCGAGGAGCATCCTCGCCGGGCCATGCTGCGCGGCCTGCGTCCCGTCCTCCGGGTGGGCGTCGGCCGCTGGTGGGACCTGCACGTCCACCGGCAGGACCTCGTCCCGACCGACGGACCGGTGGTCCTCGCCTGCAACCACGTCGGCTGGCTCGACGGGCCGCTGCTCGCGATCTGTGCGCCACGACCGGTCCACGCGCTCACCAAGCGCGAGATGTTCGACGGCCGGATGGGCGCCTTCCTGCGCGGGTCCGGACAGATCCCGCTCGATCGCTTCGGCGCGGACCCGGGGGCCGTGAAGGCGTGCCTGCGGGTGCTCGGTGACGGGGGAGCGGTGGGCATCTTCCCGGAGGGCACCCGCGGCCCCGGCACGTACGACACCTTCCACCACGGCGCGACGTACCTCGCGCTCGTCTCCGGCGCGCCCGTCGTGCCCGTGACGATGATCGGCACCCGGCTCCCGGGCGGCGGCACCTCCTCGCTCCCGCCGCGCGGGAGCCGGATCGACGTCGTCGTCGGCGAGCCGTGGCGCACCACACAGACCCCGTGGCCCCGCACCCGGGAACACACCCTCGCCACCTCAGCGTTGCTGTGGCAGCACCTGCGCGACGAGCAGTCGCGCGCGCTCTCCCTCACCGGGCGAGCCCTCCCCGGCCCCTTGCCCGCGGGAGACATCGAGGACGACCCCGACACCGGGTTCGTCGAGCACCACCAAGGAGCATCATGACCGAGTACGACGACGCCAGCGCCCCCGAGGAGCAGGTGACCGGCCCGACGCCGGTCCTCGCCGTGGTCGGCCGCCCCAACGTCGGCAAGTCGACGCTGGTCAACCGCATCATCGGCCGCCGCGAGGCCGTCGTGGAGGACCGTCCGGGCGTGACCCGGGACCGTGTCTCCTACGACGCCCACTGGAACGGCCGCGCCTTCACCGTGGTCGACACCGGCGGGTGGGACCCCGACGCCCGCGGGCTCGCCGAGCGGATCAAGGCCCAGGCCGAGGTGGCGGTGTCCCTCGCCGACGCGGTGCTCTTCGTGGTCGACGCGACGGTGGGCATCACCGACGCCGACGAGGCCGTCGTCCGGATCCTGCGCAAGAGCGGCAAGCCCGTCGTGCTGGCCGCCAACAAGACCGACGACCAGCGCACCGAGGCCGAGGCCCACGGCCTGTGGAACCTCGGACTGGGCGAGCCGTTCCCGGTCTCGGCGCTCCACGGCCGCGGGTCCGGCGACATGCTGGACGCGATCCTCCAGGCGCTCCCGGAGACCCCGGAGCAGTCCTTCGGCGAGGTCGGCGGCCCGCGCCGCATCGCCATCGTCGGCAAGCCCAACGTCGGCAAGTCGTCGCTGCTCAACCAGCTCGCCGGCGAGGACCGCGTGGTCGTCGACAACGTCGCCGGCACCACGGTGGACCCGGTGGACGAGCTGATCGACCTCGGCGGCACCACCTGGCGCTTCATCGACACCGCGGGCATCCGCAAGCGGGTCAAGGAGGCGTCCGGCCACGAGTACTACGCCTCCCTGCGCACCTCGACCGCGATCGACCGCGCCGAGGTCGCCGTCCTCGTCCTCGACGCCGGCCAGTCGGTGTCCGAGCAGGACATGCGGATCATCCAGACGATCCGCGACGCCGGCCGGGCGATGATCGTGGCCTTCAACAAGTGGGACCTCGTCGACGACGAGCGCCGCTACTACCTCGAGCGCGAGATCGAGCGGGACCTCGTGCAGGTGCAGTGGGCACCGCGCATCAACATCACGGCCCGCACCGGCTGGCACGTCGACCGGCTGGTGCCGGCGCTCGACAAGGCCCTCGAGGGCTGGGAGACCCGGGTGCCGACCGGGGCGCTCAACACCTTCCTCGGTCGTCTGGTCGGGGAGCACCCGCACCCGGTGCGCAGCGGCAAGCAGCCCAAGATCCTGTTCGCGACGCAGCCCTCGACCTCGCCGCCCACCTTCATCCTCTTCACCAGCGGCAAGCTGGACGCGTCGTACGAGCGGTTCGTCGAGCGTCGCCTGCGCGAGCAGTTCGGCTTCGTGGGCACGCCCATCGTGATCCAGCAGCGGCCCCGCGAGAAGCGCAAGCGCTGACCGCGCGCCGCGCGCAGCCCTGTCCGGGGTAGTCCGTGACGAACGGACCCCTCCGGACGACGTTCCGGGGTCCGTTCGTCACGGACTACCCCAGAGGGGCGACTCGTCAGGGAGCCATCCCGGCGGACGACAACCAGGCGGCCGGGTCGGTCGCGCCGGCACCGTCGGGGTGGACCTCGAGGTGCAGGTGCGGCCCGGTGCTGTTGCCGGTCGAGCCGACGAGGCCGATGAGCTCGCCGATCTCCACGACCTGGCCGGGGGAGACGAGCGACGCGAGCTGGTGGCAGTACCAGACGTCGGTGCCGTCCTCGAGCGTGATGATCGTCCGCAAGCCGTAGGGGCCGGCGTCGGCGACCTCGGTCACGGTGGCGTCGGCGACCGCCACCAGGTCGGTGCCGGACGACGCCCCGAAGTCCAGCCCGGTGTGGTCGGCCTCCCAGAGCGGACCGCTCGCACCGAAGCCCGCCGACAGGTGGTAGTCGTGGACGGGCAGGATCGTCTCGAGCTCGGTGAGGTCCCCGGTGTAGCCCAGCGCCCGGAGCCTGTCGGAGCGCACCTGCTCGACCCGGGCATGCCGCTCGGCGACCGCGAACATAGCCGCCAGGGCCTGCTCGCGCCGGTCCACCTGCTTCTCAAGCGCCACGTCGAGACGCGAGACCTCCACGACGGCCACCTCGGTCGCCGCCTCCGGAGAGGCGTACGACGGCGCGGCGAGGGCAGGGCTCAGCAGCAACAGGAGTGTGCCGAGCAGGAGCCCGGCGCCGGCGGCTGGGCGCACGGCAACGAGGTTCGACATGGTGGACCCCCCGGACCGTGGACGAGGGTCCATGGTGCGCGCGGACCCGCGGCGTCCTCAGCCGAACGGACAGATCCCCCGGTGTGGTCTGGACCTCGGAGGGGTCAGGAGGTCACTCGGACGGCTCGGGGACGTCCACGTCCACGTCGGCGCAGTCGACCTCGGGGTTGACGCCGAAGTAGTTGAGGGGACCGGCGACGACGGTGAGGGCGATGTTGCTCGCCTCGGCGCAGTTGGTGTCGGTGTCGGAGAAGTAGTCGCGCTGGTAGGCCGCGAAGGCTCCGATGACGAGCCACACGACGATGAGCAGCGACAAGATCTTGGACATGACCGGAACCTAGGTCCCCGGGATGGGCGTGTCCAGACCCCGCGGGGTGGGGGACCGACGCCCGAGCGGCCCGGGACCATCGACCCTGCCCGGCGTGCGCCGGCGGGCGGACAGTGGGGGCATGACGACGAACCAACCGGTCCTGGTGGCGTACGACGGCTCCGAGGACGCCGAGCGCGCCCTGGTCTGGGCCGCCCACGAGTCCGTCCGGACCGGCTCGCCGCTGCGGGTGGTGACGATCGACGACGTGTCCACGTCGCCGTGGGGCGGCGAGATCTGGGTGCGCGACCCCGAGATGGTCGCACACGCCGAGGCGGTGCTGGGTGACCTGGGAGTCGAGGACGGTGTCGTCGAGCGCCGGGTCGGCAACGTCGCGAGCACGCTGCTGGACCTGTCCGAGTCGGCGTCGCTGGTCGTCCTGGGCAGCAACGGGCGCGGTCGGGTCCCCGAGACGTTCCTCGGGTCGGTGAGCCAGCACGTGGCGCGCCACGCGGTGTGTCCCGTGGTCGTCGTGCGCCCGCCGAGGAGACGCGACGCGGGGCGGATCGTGGTCGGGCTCGACGGCTCCGCGATGAGCGAGGCGGCCCTTGACTACGCCTGCCGTCGGGCCGAGGGGACGGGGGAGGTCGTGGTGGCGATCCACGGCTGGAAGGTGCACACGCCCTCGACCGACGTCTTCAGCAGCACGGCTCGCTCGGTGACCGACACGCTCGAGGAGAAGCAGGTGCTCCTGGGGGAGAGCATCGCGGGCATGCGGGCCGCCTACCCGGACGTGGTGGTGGTCAGCGAGGCGATCCCGGTCGCCCCCGCCGACGCGTTGGTCGACGCGTCCTCCAACGCCTCGCTCGTGGTGGTGGGCTCGCGTGGGCGTGGCTTCTTCAGTGGGCTGCTGCTCGGATCGGTCAGCCAGGACGTGCTGCACCGCGCCCACTGCCCGGTCGCGATCGTGCGCTGACCCGAATGAGGGCCCGCTGTACGCCGCCCGGCGCGGCGTGGGCGTGGGGTGCGACTGCTCAGGTGATCTGGAAGACGAGTCCGGCGCCGTCCTTGACGAGGACCAGGACGGAACCGTCGTAGCGCAGGTAGTCGGACCGGCCGTCCACGACGGACAGCACGACCTGCTCGACGCTGTTGGTGGGCTCCGGGCAGGCGGCGCGCGTCGTCGTCGGGGGTGCGAACGTCACCGAGGTCGAGTCGACGGTGACCCTCGTGCGACCGGTGTTGCAGCCGGTGTCGAGGCGGGCGAGGCCGTCGTCGCCCACGACGAGGCGGGGGGTGCGGACCCGCGGCGGCACCCGCGACGTCGTCCCGTCGGAGATGGTCCCCACCACCGACCAGGTCCGGCCCAGGAGGGTCTCGAGATCGGCCTGGGGCTCCGGCTCCATCGCGATGGTGACGTCGTCGACGGCGAGGTCGAGGGCGGTGCCGTCGGTGGTGGCCGCGAGCCCGGCGAGGAACAGGTCGCGCAGCCACTCGTCCTGGACCGCGAGGTCCTCCTCGCACCCGATCATCGTGGAGGCCGGCTCGTGGCTCCACCGCAGGACGCCGCCCTCCACCGTGAAGGCGCCGAACATCGTGTTGCACCCGGCCCAGACGGACATCGTGTCGTCGGCGAACCCGAGCTGGATGGTCGAGTCCTCCACCAGCTCGTGGCCCTCCACCTCGGTGGAGACGAAGGAGCCCAGCTCCAGGAAGGGGGCATCGGCGCTGAGCGGGGTGGCGTCCGAGGAGGGCTCGGGTTCCGCGGGGTCGTCCCCGCCGCAGGCGCCGACGAGACCGGTCACGACGGCGAGCAGGGCTCCTGTGGTGGCCACGCGCGCACGTCGTGGGGGGTGTGTCCGGAGGCTGGTGGGTCGCGGGCTCGGCATCGACACGGGGATCGCCCTCCCTCGGGGGTGGGCGCCACGGTGCGCCCGGGTCACCAACCTCCTGCGTGTCGGCGCCGAGGACCTCACGGGAATCGGGTGAGGCGTGCTCCGCGGCGGATGCCTAGCGTCGAGAAGGGCCGCGGACCCTCCGCGGCAGGTGCCCACCGACCCCCAGGACTCCTCGTGAACAAGGCCGTGCTGAACTCATTGACCGAGCCGGAGAGCGCGCTGGTGCGGGAGACCGAGCCCGCCGAGCTGCAGGAGCTCGACGAGGACCAGCTCCTCGCGCTCCACACCCGTGTGCAGCGGGCACGCACCAAGCACGTGAAGGTCTACCGGCGGGGCGCCAGCGCCGCGGTGGGCGACGTCGGTGCCCGCGGGTCGTCGTACAAGCGCCAGCAGCGCGCCCGCGACAAGGCCGAGATCTTCGAGGGCCTGTTGTCGCGGGTGAGCAGGCAGCTCGCCGTGGTGTCCAAGCGTGCCTCCGACGACCTGCGCGCCGAGCGCATCGCCGAGGCACGGGCCGCGAAGGGTGGCGGACCGGAGCAGCAGGCGGTCGCGAAGCAGGCCGCACCCGTGCCGAGCACCCGCCGCGCGGCCGTCAAGACGACGGGCGGCGTCAAGAAGGACGCCTCCTCCCAGGCCAAGGGCGCACGCCGCCAGAAGGCGCGCGACTCGCGCTGACGACTAGAACCTCCACACCAGCGGCACCACGGTCAGGCTCACCACGAACCACCAGACCATGAGCGGCAGCCCGAGCTTCCAGTAGTCGCCGAAGCGGTAGCCCCCGGGACTCATGATCATCATGTTCCCGGGGGTGGAGATGGGGGTGAGCAGCGCGGCGCAGCCGGCGATGGCCACGACCATCAGGACCGGCTTGGCCGACGTGCCCGTCGCCTCGGCGGCCGCGATCGCGATCGGCACCACGACCAGGACCGTCGCGGTGTTGCTCACCACCTGGCCCAGCGTCGCGGTCAGGAGGAAGAGGGCTGCGAGAAGGAGGTAGGGACGCCCGCTGCCCACCGCGTCGATCAGCACGGAGGCCACCCGGTCCGCGGCGCCGCTCGTCTGGATCGCGGTCGAGAGCGGGATGAGCGCGCCCACCAGCACCACCGTCTGCCAGGAGACCGATCGGTAGGCCTGGGCGACGCCGACCACCCGCAGCAGCACGAGGGACACGGCGGCGACGAGCCCGGCGATGGCCGGCGGCACCTGTCCCGAGCCGAGCATGACGACGAGCGCGGCGAGCACCAGCACGGCGCGCGTCGCCCGGGCTCCCCACGGGACGGTCTGTCGGCGCACGAGGTCGGGGGAGTCGACCAGGAGGACGTCGCGGTCCCGGTTGAGCTGGTCCAGGGCCGACCACCGGCCGTGCAGCAGGATCGCGTCGCCCTCGGCGAGCTCGACGGGTCCGTCGCCCAGGTCCTTGCCGAGCCGCTGGACGGCCAGGATGACCAGCGCGTGCTCGCGCTGCATGCCGCGGTGGACCTGCTCGCCCACCAGCCGCGACCGGGGCGGTACGACGACCTCCGCCACGCCCGCCTCGCGGGTCATCAGGTCCCGGGCGTCGCCGATCCCGACCATGCCCACGGCCAGCCCGTGCTCGACGGCGAAGCGGGTGACGTCATGGGCGGGACCGGTCACCACCAGGGTGTCGTCGTCCCCCACGAGCCCGACGACCCCCCGTCCGTCGGGGGACTCGGCGGCGACGACCCGGACGGAGGCGCCGTCCCCCAGGGCGCCGGCGGGGCCCTGGCCGATGAGGTCGGACCGTGAGCGCACGCGCAGGCGGTAGAAGCCGTCGGTGAGCTGGTACTGCGCCTCCAGGGTGTCGGCATGGCCGGTCAGGTCCGGGGGTGAGTGCTCGGGCACCCGGCGGGGCAACAGGCGTGGTCCGAGCAGGACGCAGAGCAGCACGGTGCCGACCAGCAGCGGGATCCCGACCAACGCGAAGGAGAAGAAGGGGAACGGCCCCTCGCCCGCGTCCCGGGCGGCCTCGGACACGATCACGTTGACGGGACTGCTCATCAGCATCAGCATCCCGCCGGCGCTGCCGGCGAAGGCGACGGGCATGAGCAGCTGGCTGGGGGAGAGACCGAGGCGGTGGGCGATCAGCACGACCAGGGGGAGCAGGGCGGCGACCGCGCCGTTGAGGGTGATGAGGGACGTGAGGAGCGCGGAGAGCAGGCACACCGCGACCAGCACCCGGGTGGCGCCCGTGCCGGCGTGGTCGAGGAGCCAGCGGCCCGCCCAGGTCGTGACCCCGGTCGAGTCGATGGCCTCGCTGACCACGAAGAGCGTGGCGATGAAGATGACCACCGGGTCCCCGAAGCCGGCGACCGCCTCGTCGGTGGTCACCAGCCCGGTGGCCCACAGGGCCAGCGCCGCCAGGATCGCGACCGCTCCCACCGGGAGCCGGTTCCACACGAAGAGACCGACGACCAAGGCCAGGACCACGAGCGCCGTGGTGGCGTCGTCCATCACCATCCCGCCCGGGGCCCTAGTCGAGCTGGACCGGGGATCCCGGGCCCCAGGGGATGTCCAGCAGGTACCAGCCGGTGAAGAGGAGGGTCCAGGTGACCAGCACGACGACGGTGTAGGGGATCATCATCGAGATGACGGTGCCCATGCCGGCCGAGGCGCGGTAGCGCTGGCAGACCAGGATGATGAACGGCAGGTAGACCATCAGCGGGGTGATCACGTTGACCGGTCCGTCCCCCACCCGGTAGGCCGCGAGCACGGTCTGTGGAGCGATCCCGAGGTTGTAGAAGAGCGGGATGAAGATGGGCGCGATGATCGCCCACTTGGGGATGACCCCGGGCATGATCATGTCGATCACGACGACCAGCAGGATGAAGCCGATCAGCAGCGGCAGGGCCCCGATGTCGGCCCTGCCGAGCAGGTCGGCGAGCTGCGTGGCGACCACGTTGGAGATGTTGGAGTAGTTGAAGAACGCGATGAACTGGGCGATCAGCAGCATCAGGAAGATGAGCCCGCCCAGGCCGTTGAACGTCTTGATGATCGCGTTGATCACGTTGGTGGCGCCGGTCAGGCTGCCCGAGCCGGAGCCGTAGCCGAGCCCGGCCGCGAGGAACAGCATGGAGATGATGAAGAGCAGGCTGCTCATGAACGGCGAGCTGCCGAAGATCTCGCCGGTCTCGGGGTTGCGCAGCGGCGCGTTCGGCAGGAACGTCAGCGCCGAGATGATCGCGATGGCGACGAGGCTGTAGATCCCGGCCATCCGCAGCCCGCGTGACTCGTGCGAGAGCTCGTCCCCGGAGGGGACGTGGTCCACGGGCGCGTCCGCCGGACGCTCGGCGGGGTCCCACTTCCCGGCGCGGGGCTCGATGTAGCGCTCGGTGAGGAGGGTCATCACGACGGCGGTGAAGAGGGTCGACACGATCGCGAAGTAGAAGTTGTTGGTCACGTTGAGCGGCTCGGCGTTGGGCGCCACCCCGGCCATGATCTCGTTGGTGACCTCGGTGATGATCCCGTCCGCCGGCGTGATCAGGATGTTGACGAAGAACGACGCGCTGACCCCGGCGTACGCCGCGGCGATGCCGACGAGCGGGTTGCGTCCCAGGCTGGCGAACGCAGCGGCCCCGAGGGGGATGAGCACGAGGTAGCCCGCGTCGGAGGCGACGCTGGAGATGCCGCCCAGCAGCACGATGATGAAGGTGATCGCCCCCGCAGGTGCGACCTGGACCATCTTGCGGATCAGGGCCGCGATGAGCCCGGCCTCCTCGGCCACGCCGACGCCGATCATCGCGACGAGGATGACCGCGACGACGCCGAAGTCGTTGAAGTTCTGCACGGCCGTGGTGAAGATGTAGCGGATCCCGTCACCGGACAGGAGGCTCTCGACCTCGATGGTCTCGGTCCGGACGGTGTACTCCGGGATCGTCTCCTCGGGCTCGTGGTCCAGCGACGGGTAGGTCGTGCCGCCGTTGTACTCCTGGCTGACGGTGGTGTCCTCCGGCTCGGCCACCTCGGTGGTCACGCTCACGTCGGCCCAGGCGAGGACCGCCGACAGCACGATCACGCCGACGATCAGCGCCAGGAAGATGATGGCGGGGTGCGGCACCTTGTTGCCGACCCGCTCGATCCAGCCGAGGAACCCTCCGGAGGACTTCTCCGCGGCCGCCGCGGTGCTCACGGCTCGGACCGGGGTGACTCGAAGCGGGTGGCGAGCTCGACGAGCAGGAGGGCGCCGAACCCGCTGGCGCCCTTGTTGCGCCACGTCCGGACCGCCGGCTGCTGCGCGGTGCCGGCGATGTCGACGTGCGCCCACGGGATCCCGTCGACGAACTCCTCCAGGAAGAGCCCGGCGGTGATGGACCCGGCGTTGACGCCGCCCATGTTGGTCATGTCCGCGATGGGGGACTCGAGCTGCGCGCGGTAGGGGCGGTGCAGCGGGAGCTCCCACAGGGGCTCGTCGGTGGCCGTCCCCGCCTGCTTCAGCTGGTCGACGAGCCCGGGGTCGTTGCCCATCACCCCGGCCACGTCCACGCCGAAGGTCCGCAGGCAGGCTCCGGTCAGCGTGGCGATGTCCACCACGGCGTCCACTCCGTCCTCGACGGCGAGGCACAACCCGTCGGCCATGACGAGGCGCCCCTCGGCGTCGGTGTTGAGGACCTCCACCGTCTTGCCGTTGCGCATCCGCAGCACGTCGCCGAGCTTCATCGCCGAGCCCGACGGCATGTTGTCGGTGCAGCACAGGTACGCCGTCACGGCGGTCGTGCACCCCACGTCCCGCAGGGCCGTCATCGCGCCGAGGATCGCGGCCGCCCCGGTCATGTCGTTCTTCATCTGCGCGTGGGACTCGTCGCTCGGCTTGAGGCTGATGCCGCCGGAGTCGTACATGATCCCCTTGCCGACCAGCCCGAGGTGGCCGCTGGGGGAGTCGGGGCGGTAGCTGATCTTGATCAGCCGGGGCTCCTCGACGCTGCCCCGGTTGACCCCGAGGATGCCGCCGCAGCCCATCTCGTGCAGCTGCTGCCGGTCGAACAGCTCCACATCGAGGTCGGCCAGCGGCGCGACCTGCTGGGCGACCTCGCCCATCCGCTCGGCCGACAGCGTGCTGGCGGGGCAGTTGGACAGGTCCCGGCTGATCGCCGCGGCCCGGGCCGTCACCCGGCCGCGCGCGACGCCGGCGCGGACCTCGTCCACCTGCGCCGGCCCGGCGACGATGGTGAGCGAGGCGAGCGTCGGCTCGTCGCCCCCGGCGCCCACGAAGAAGCGCCAGCGGGCCAGCAGCACCCCCTCGACGACGGCCTGGGCGAACTCCGCGGTGGAGAGCGCGAGGTCCCCGTCGACCATCTCCACGGCCAGCGTGTGGTGCTGCGGCACGGCGCGCGCGAACGTCGCTGCCAGGTCACGCACCCGTGTGGCGTCGACGGTGCTCGCGTCGCCGACGCCGAGGGCGACGAGGGCGCGCCCGTCCGGGCCCGGCAGGACCGCGGCCTGGCCCGGTGCCGCGGTGAAGCCCACGGCGTTGAGCTGGCTCCAGTCGGTCCCGAGGTCGGCCGGTGGGCGGTCGCCCTCGATGACGGGTACGGCGAGGGCGGCAGCGTCCGAGGCCGGGGGGAGCTCCTCCACGACGTGGATGTCCACGCGCGCGCGGAGGGTGGGGACCGGGTCGATGTCGCGGGGTGTGGGACTGCTCACCGTTAACTCCGTTCGGGCCGGTGGACTCACCGCCGAGACTCCCGGCTCCACCCCGGGGGGTGGTCCCCCGAATCGGGGGATCTGCGGCGGCCGGTCACCGGCCTTGTCAGGGGCCGGTCACCGGGTGGGCGGGGCGGCCTCGGAGGCGAGCAGGTCGAGCCCGAGCCGGCGGGCGAGGTAGCGGGCCGCGAGCTGGCCGCGGACGCTGTTGCCCGCCGCGTCGAGCAGCGGTGAGAACGTGGCCAGCGCCCCCTTGCCGGGGGACACCGTCACCAGTCCCCCTCCGATCCCGCTCTTGCCGGGCATGCCGACGTCGAAGAGCCAGTCGCCGGACGTCTCGTACATCCCCGCGATCGTCATCACGGCGAGCGCGGCGTGCGCGATCTCGGGGTCGACGACCTGGACGCCGGTGACCGGGTTGGTGCCGCCGTCGGCGAGCGTCGCGCCCATGACGGCGAGGTCGACGGCCGTGACGGCGAGGCAGCTCTGCCGGGTGTAGACCTCCACGGCGTCGGCGGGGTCGCCCTCCACCGCGCCGGCGGCGACCAGCATGTTGGCGAGCGCGCGGTTGCGGTGGTTGCTGGTGAGCGCGGAGGCGAGGGTCGCCTCGTCCATGTCGAGGCGCCTCCCCGCGAAGCGGCACAGTCCCTCGTGGACCGTCGCCCAGCGCTCCTCCACGTCGCGCCCGGCCACCAGGCTGGTGGTGGCGATGGCTCCGGCGTTGACCATCGGGTTGGTCCGACCGGACGGGTCCCGCTCGACCGGGACGGTCGAGTTGAAGGCCATGCCGGTGGCGTTGACGCCGACCACGCGGCGTACGTGCTCGACACCGCGCAGCTCACACGCGAGGGCGAAGACGAAGGGCTTGGTGACGCTCATCACCGGGAACGGGACCCGGGCGTCCCCGGCCTCGACGAGGTCCCCGGAGGTCGACACCACGCTGAGGCCGAACAGGTCGGGGTCCGCCGTGGCCAGGGCGGGGTAGACCGCGGAGAGCGACCCGTCGTCGACCGAGCCGTAGAGGCCGTGGGCCTCCTCGACACGGGCGCGGGTGGTCCCGGCCGCAGGCAGGCGGCCGGCCGAGACGAAGCGCTCCCCGGGCGCGAAGGTGGACATGTCGGCGTACCTCCGTCGGCCGCGGGAACGGGTGGTTCCCACGATCCCGGAGGCGCGTCGGCACGCGCACCCCTGATTCGGGTGAGCGACCCCGGCGCGCCTCTCACCCGGTTAGGGGGAGCCCCCCTGCCGCGCGGCGGCGGCACGATGCGAGGACTGCACCGCAACGGAGGGAACATCATGGGAACACTGACGGTCTGGAAGTTCGACACGCCCGACGGGGCCGACGAGGCGACCGGGGTCCTGCGCGACCTGGCCAGCAAGAACCTGATCACCATCCACGACGCCGCCACCGTGCGGTGGGAGACCGGGAAGAAGAAGCCCAAGACGCGCCAGCTCAACAACCTGACGGGTGCGGGCGCCCTCGGGGGAGCGTTCTGGGGGATGCTGTTCGGCCTGATCTTCTTCGTGCCCCTGCTCGGCGCGGCGATCGGTGCCGCCACCGGGGCCCTCGCCGGCTCACTGGGCGACGTCGGCATCGACGACGGCTTCATCAATCGCGTCCGTGACGAGGTGACGCCGGGGACGTCGGCCCTGTTCGTCATGTCCTCCGACGCGGTCATGGACAAGGTGCGCGATGCCTTCGCGGGGTCGCAGCCCGAGCTCATCTTCACCAACCTGAGCGACGAGCAGGAGAGCGCCATCCGCGAGGTCTTCGCCGAGCAGGACTGACCCGTGCCGGGGACCGGCGTCCGCAGGCTCGGGGCGGGGGACTACACGCTGCCCGGACTCTGGGTGGCGCTGGTCCTCGCGTGCCTGTCCTTCACCCCGTCCCTCCTGCCCCGGCCCGCGGCCTTCCAGGGGGCCGTCGTCGGCATCGACGCGGCCCTGGGCTACGGGCTGGGGGTGCTGGGCGCCTTCGTGTGGCGCGAGTTCGCCGACCGCGGGCCGCGCCAGCCGTCGGAGCGGTCCCGTCGGGCGTGGCGGGTGGTCGCCGTCCTGGCCCTCGTGGGCGCGACCCTGGTGGGTCGGCGATGGCACGTGCAGGCGAGCCGGATCGTGGACGCGGAGCCGGAGAGCGCCTGGGCGACGCTGCTCGTGCCCCTGGTCGGGGGCGCCGTCTTCGTGCTGCTGGTCGCCCTCGGCCGGGCCATCGGCGACCTGTACCGACGGGTGTCCACCTGGCTCGCCCGACGCATGGGCGAGCGGGCCGCGCGGGCGACGGGCCTGCTGGCGCTGGTGTCCGTGACGGTGCTCCTCGCCAGCGGCGTGCTGTGGGACGCGTCCATGCGGTTCGCCGACCGCGTCTACGCGACCCTCGACGGCTCGACACCGGACGGCGCCACCCAGCCGAGCACCGGGTTGCGGTCGGGCGGGCCGGGCTCACTGGTGGAGTGGGACACCCTCGGCCGGGAGGGCAGGTCGTTCACGGGCCGCGGGCCCACCAGCGCGGAGATCTCTGCCTTCCACGACGGGGAGCCGGCGCTGGACCCGATCCGGATCTACGCCGGGTTGTCGTCGGCCGACGACACCGAGCAGCGCGCCGACCTGGCTGTCCGGGACCTGTGGCGGGCGGGCGGCTTCGAGCGTGAGAGCCTCCTCGTCGTCACGGCCACCGGCACCGGGTGGGTGGAGCCGAGCGCGGCCGGCAGCTTCGAGTACCTCACCCGCGGCGACTCGGCCGTGGTCTCCATGCAGTACTCCCACCTCCCGTCCTGGCTCTCGTTCCTGGTCGACCAGGAGAAGGCGCGCGAGGCTGGTCGCGGACTCTTCGACGCCGTCTACGAGCGCTGGTCGCGCATGCCGCCCGAGGAACGACCGCGACTGTTCGTCTTCGGTGAGAGCCTCGGGTCCTTCGGAGGAGAGACGGCGTTCAGCGGGGAGTTCGACCTGCGCAACCGGCTCGACGGCGCCCTGTTCGTCGGGCCGCCCAACTTCAACCCGCTCTACCGTGAGTTCGTCGAGGGGCGGGACTCCGGCAGCACGGAGGTGGAGCCGGTCTACCTCGCAGGCCGCACGATCCGCTTCACGACCCTGCCGGCGCGCTCCATCGAGCCGGCGACGGAGTGGCCGGGCACCCGGGTCCTCTACATGCAGCACGCGTCGGACCCCGTCACCTGGTGGAGCCCCGACCTGATCCTGAGCAAGCCCGACTGGCTCGACGAACCGCGCGGTCGCGACGTCCTCGAGGACACCCGTTGGATCCCGCTCGTCACCTTCTGGCAGGTCTCGGTCGACCTCGCCCTCGGCTTCTCGACCACGCCCGGTCACGGGCACAACTTCAGCGGCGAGCACGTGGACGGCTGGGCGGCCGTCCTGGGGATCGACGACCTGGACGAGGACGACGCCGAGGCGCTCCGACAGGTCTTCAGGCGCGAGCAGTGATGTGATGGCGACCCTGACGGCGTGGCAGTACCAGACTCCCCTGGGGGCCCGGGCGGGAGCGGTGCGCCTGCGCACGCTCGTGGACCTGGAGGCCCTCGAGGTGCTGGACGCGATCACGGTGACCTGGGTGCAGGGTGCGCACCAGCCCCGGATGACCCCGGTCCGCCCCCGGATGTCGTCCCCGGTCGGCGACCACTCCGTGCTGGCCGGGCTCTTCCGCCGGCTGGCGCCCGACGGGACCCCGGACGACTCCGCCGGCACGCTGGCGGGGCTGGCCGCCGTGCTGGACGGGACGGGCATCACGCCGACCTTCCTCCTCGAGGTGGTGGACCACCTCGCCCCCGGGCACTCGACGCTCATGGTGCTCTCGGGGACGGCCGACCCCGAGACCGTGAGGCCGGTGGTCGAACGGGGACTCGCCGGTGGCGGGGTGACCCTGCTGTACGCCGACGTCCCCGACGACGCCGCGGCCCGGCTCGGCCGGGCCCTGGGCCTGAGGTTCGACTGAGCGCCATGACGATCACCCTGACCTGGCTCGGCCACGCGACCGTCGTCCTCGACATGGACGGGGTGCGGCTGGTCGCGGACCCCCTCCTCAGGCGTCACAACGGCATCCTGCGGCGACGCGGTGATGCCCCGGCCCGGGCGACGTGGGAAGGAGCCGACGCGGTCCTCCTCTCGCACCTGCACCACGACCACGCCGAGGTGGCGTCGCTCAAGATGCTCGGCGACGTGCCGGTGCTGACCGGCGCGCAGAACGTCCCCTGGGTGGACGGCAAGGGCCTGAACGGGTGGGGTCTCTCGGAGGACGAGTGGGTGCCGGTCGGTGACGCGGGCGACGTCACGGTCCGGCTCGTGCCGGCGGTGCACCACTCGCGACCGATGCCGCACCGACCCAACGCCGCGCACGGGCACCTGGTGCGGGGACCCTCCGGTGTCGTGTGGATCGCCGGCGACACCGACCTGCATGCCGCGATGGAGCGGCTGCCCGAGATGGCCGGCGCGGCGCTCGACCTGGCCGTCGTACCCATCGGCGGGTGGGGGCCCCGGTTGTCGCCCGGCCACATGGGCCCCCACGAGGCAGCCGTCGCCTGTGGCGTGAGCGGTGCGCGGGCGGCGGTCCCCGTGCACTGGAAGACGCTCCACGTCCCCGCCGGGGCCAACCGCCCGCGCGGCTGGATCGATGCGGCCGGTCCCCGCTTCGAGGAGGCCCTGGCCCGCGAGGCGCCGGACTGCCGGGCGGTCGTCCTCGACGTGGGCGGGTCGGTGACGCTCGGCGGCCCCTGAGTCACGCCGGGACCGGCTGCTCCTCGGTCGGCCGGAGCGCGACGACGGCGGCGAGGATCAGCGCGCCGCCGAGGAGGGCGGGCCAGGCGAGGCGCTCGCCCAGGACCACCGCGGCCAGGGCGGCCGCGGACAGGGGCTCGACCAGCGTGGCCACGGTGGCCGCCGAGCCGGACGTGGTGCGCAGCCCGGCGTACAACAGCCCGTAGGACAGCGCCATCGTGGCCACACCGAGGTAGACCAGCAGAGCCCACGACCCGGCGTCCGTCGGGATCACGGGGCGCTGCGTGGCCGCCGCGACCACCAGGAACGGTGCGAGCACGACCGCGCCGGCGCCCGTGGCGCAGGTGGTGAGGGCGACCGGGTCATCGTGCTGGGCGAGCCGGTGGGCGAGCACCGTCGTCGCGGCGTACGTCGTCCCGGAGGCGACCGCGAGGAGCAGCCCGAGGGTGGGTCGGTCCGCGGCCGGTCCGGCACCGTGACCGGCGTACGCGCTGATGAGCACGAGGCCCAGCAGGGCGGCGGCCAGGACGCCGACCTCGCGCCGCGACGGGCGGGTCCGGGCGGCGAGGTGCTCCCAGGCCGCCGCGAGGACCGGGGCCAGCCCGAGCGAGACGACGGTCGCGACGCTGACGCCGACGAGCAGGACCGACACGAAGTACAGGCCCTGGTAGAGCGCCGTGCCGCAGCCGACCACGACAGCCGGCACCGGGTGCGTGCGCATCGTCTCCACGACGGTGCGGGTGCGGCGCGTCACCGCGGCGAAGGCGACCAGCGCCACGGCCGCCAGGGCCATCCGCCAGGCGCTGACCGTCATCGCCCCCAGGCCGTCGCGGTCGTGCAGGAGGGTCACGACGAGCCCTCCGGTGCCCCACAGGACGCCGGCCGCGCAGACCTGGAGGAGGCCGATCCGGGCGCTGCGCTGCCCGGTCCCGGTCTCCACGCTCACGCGGCTCAACCTATCGAGGGCCGGACCGCCGGATCTCGTGTGACCGCGCCTCGGCACGGCCGGGCGCCCGAGGCCGCGACCCGCGCTGAGCTCCACCAGACCGGCACACGGTGCGCCCCTATCCGTGACGAGTGTGCGTGGAAGCACCACCTGCGCCGGGCAACGGGTGCTTGCGCGCACACTCGTCGCGACCGCACACCCGGAGAGGTGTGCTGTGCCCGCGGACGCGGCGTCGGTCCTGTGTGGCACGCTCGCGGCCATGACGGAGCGGGTGCGGGGCAGCGCCTCGTCCCGCCCGTGGTGAGGCGGGCCCGATGACCCGGGTCTCGCTCTCGCGCCTGCCGGAGGAGCGGGTGCTCGTCGTGGACGGTGACGTCGAGCGCGAGCTCGCCCTGACCGACCTCCCGGCGTACGTCGCGGAGCGGGAGGCCGACGCGCCCCGCTGGGTGTGGGACGACACGGCCCGGTGGTACCCGCCGCTGCTGACCGCCGGGGTCAGGGTCGCGCGCTGCCACGACCTGCGGCTCGGGCGACGGATCCTGCGGCGCGCACCGGCGGCCGACCAGCGGCTGATGGAGGGTGAGCACGCGGAGCACTGGGACCGGCTGGGCCCGAGCACACCCTCGCACCCCACGCTCTTCTCGGTGGACGACACGGCCGAGCACCTGCGCGCCGACGTCGAGGACGCCCGGCAGCGGGCGACCGTCGCCGCGTCCGGGGAGCCTGCCCGCCTCGGGCTGCTGCTCGCCGCCGAGTCGGCGGGGGCGCTCGTGGCGGCCGAGATGACGTGGGCCGGCGTGCCCTGGCGCGTCGACGTGCACGAGCGCCTGCTCAGCGACCTCCTCGGGCCGCGGCCGCCCCGCGGTGCCCGACCGCAGGGGCTCGAGGCGCTGGTCGCCGAGGTACGCCGGGCCCTCGACGCGCCCGGCCTCAACCCGGACTCGCGCCCCGAGCTGCTGACCGCGCTGCGCAGAGCCGGCCTGGAGGTCGCGGACACCCGGGCCTCCTCGCTGCGCGCGCTGGACCACCCCGGCATCGAGCCGTTGCTGCGCTACAAGCAGCTGGCCCACCTCTTCCAGACCAACGGGTGGTCGTGGATCGACCAGTGGGTCAGCGGCGGCCGGTTCCGTCCGTCGTACCAGCCGGCCGGCTCCAGCACCGGACGCTGGTCCTCCAACGGCGGGGGAGCACTGTCCTTCCCGGTGCAGGTGAGACCCGCGGCGGTGGCCGACGACGGCTGGACCTTCGTGGTGGCCGACGTCGCCCAGCTCGAGCCCCGGGTGCTCGCCGGGATGAGCGGCGACCGCGCGCTGGCCCGGTCCGCCCGCGGCGCGGACCTCTACCAGGGGATGGTCGACGACGGCGCGGTGGCGAGCCGCAACGACGCCAAGCTCGGCCTGCTCGGCGCGATGTACGGCGCGACCAGCGGCGAGAGCGGCCGGATGGTCGCGGGCCTCACCCGGCGCTACCCGGATGCCTTCGGCCTCGTGGAGACCGCGGCCCGGGCCGGCGAGCACGGCCAGGTCGTGCGCACGCTGCTGGGCCGGGGGTCGCCCGGCCTCGGCGAGGTGTGGGACCGGGTCGTCGATGACGGCCCGCCCGATCCCGACGGTCAGGCTCGTCTCCGCCGGGCCTACGGGCGCTTCACCCGCAACTTCGTGGTGCAGGGCACGGGTGCCGAGTGGGCGCTGTGCTGGATCGCCGACCTGCGCAACCGGTTGTGGGGCCTGGGCGGCGCCGGGAGCCTGGTCGACCGGCCGCACCTGGTCTTCTTCCTCCACGACGAGGTCGTCGTGCACACCCCGGTCGTGCTGGCCGACCGGGTCGCCGCCCATGCCGCCGAGGCGGCCTCGACCGCCGCGGGCCTGCTCTTCCGTGACCTCAGCATCGACTTCCCGCTCAACGTCTCGGTCGTGCAGTCGTACGCCGACGCGGGCAAGCCCGGCGCGCAGGCGACGCCGCACGCCGGCCCGGCGGAGGAGTAGCGCTACTCCTCCAGGTCTCGCAGGGCGCGGCCCCGGGCCTGCCGCATCCGCGTGACCAGCGCCGACTGCTCCGTGACGTCGGCGTCCGCGATGCTGGCGAGCTGGTGCGGGTCGGCGGCCAGGTCGTAGAGCTCCCACTCGTCGGTCTCGTGGTGCTCGACGTACGCCTCGGAACCCTCGCGCAGCATCGCCCAGTCGAGGTTGGTGTTCTCCACCAGCAGCCGGCGCCGCCACGAGGACCAGTCGCCGGTCCTCAGGGGCTGCAGCATCGAGCGGCCGGAGAGCTCGCGTCCGGCGTCCGGGTCGAGCCCGGCGATGTCCAGCGTGGTCGGCATCAGGTCGACCTGGGACACGAACGCGCCCGAGGTGCCGGGCTCAACTCCGGGCCCCCGCACGGCGTACGGGATCCCGGCGGACTCCTCGTAGGGCTGCTCCTTGCGGAGGAGCCGGTGCTCCCCGAGCAGGTAGCCGTTGTCGGAGACGAAGAAGACCCACGTCCGGCTCAGCTGGTCGGTCCGCCACAGCACGTCGAGCAGCCGGCCGATCTCGTCGTCGAGGTCCTGGAGCTCCTCGAGCTTGCCCTCGCGGACGTCCCTCATCCGGTCCGGGTCCTGCGCGGGCAGGCCCCGCAGCCAGCTGGGCTTGTCGGACATGTCGGCCTCGTTGAGGGCCGGCGGGTCCCAGGTGACGCCGTCGAAGTCGTGCCGGTGCTCGGCACTGGGTCGGTAGGGGTCGTGCGGGATCGACGGCCCCCATACGGCGAACCACGGACCGGTGTCGCGGTGCCGCTCGACGAAGGTGCGCAGCCGCTCCGCGGCGAAGGCGTCGGCCGGGCGCTGCCCGTCGAGGTCGCGCAGCTCACCGTCGACGTTGACCTGCCCGCGCTTGCCCACCGTGGCCACCCAGCGGCCCCAGCCGGGAGCGACGTACTCCGGGTCCTCGCCGAGGCCGTTCATGTACTTCCCGAAGTAGCCGGTGTCGTAGCCGGCCCCACGGATCCGGGTCGCGACGGTGTCGCGGTCGTGCCCCTGGGCGACGAAGGGCTGGTGCGTCTGGTTGTCCGGGCAGCCGTGGTCGTGCGGGTAGCGGCTGGTCAGGATCGAGGCACGGGCCGGCCCGCACCACGGCATCGCCGTGTAGCCGCGGCGGAAGCGGACCCCCTTCTCGACCAGGCGCGCCCACGTCCGGTCCATGCTGCGCAGGGTCGAGCGGGGCTGGTCGTCACTGATGATCCAGAGCACGTTGTCGGCCATGTGGCGCGAGACTACGCTCTCGTGGATGAGCCGGATCTTCACCACGAGCTTCGCGTCGGTCTACCCCCACTACGTCAACAAGGTGGAGCGCAAGGGCCGCACCAAGGCAGAGCTCGACGAGGTGATCGAGTGGCTCACCGGCTTCGACGAGGCGGCACTCGCCCACCACCTCGAGGCGGGCACGACGTTCGAGGACTTCTTCGCCGACGCCCGGCTCAACCCGCTCGCCTCCACGATCACGGGCAGCGTCTGCGGGGTGAAGGTGCAGGACGTGGAGGACCCGCTCATGCAGAAGATCCGCTACCTCGACAAGCTCGTGGACGAGGTGGCGAAGGGCCGCCCCATGGAGAAGGTGCTCCGGAATCAGCCCGCGTAGGGCACCTCGCTGGCCCACTCCTCCTCGCCCGTGGTGACCGCGCGCCAGATCGCGTCGGCCACCCGGTCGGGCGTGAACGCACCCTCCCGCGCCAGCGTGCCCCGCACCGTGACGGACACCGCCCGGATCCCCTCCGGTGCGAGGGCGTCGTCGAGGCTGTGCACGAGGTTGCGCACCCCGGCCTTCTGCACGCCGAGCGACGCCGCGCCGTGCCACGGCCGGTCGGCCGCCATCGACCCGGTGACGCTGATCCGGCTGCCGGCAGCGAGGAACGGTCGCGCGGCTTGTACGGCGGTCAGCAGGGCACCGACGCCGAGCGCGACGTCCTCGAGCAGCTCGGGCACGGTGAGCTCCAGCGGATCCTTCTCCCGGTAAGCGCTGGGGTTGAAGTGCAGGACGTCGATCCGACCCCACGCCTCACCCGCTGCCCGGACGGCCGCCGTGGCAGCGTCGGTGTCGGTGATGTCGACCTGCGCCGGCAGCACGGTGGCGCCGCGGCCCTCGAGGTCGGCGGTGAGGTCGTCGAGCACTCGCCGGTCCACCCCCAGCAACCCCACGTCGTACCCCTCGTCGGCGAAGTGGCGGGCCACCGACCCGCTCACCCCCGGACCGGCACCCACGACGACGATCACTGGCCTGCTCATGGAGACGTTCTACTCCGCCTGACATCGTGGGGCCATGACCGACCCGACCTCGTCCCCCTCGTCCGTCGTCGTCACCGGCGCCAACGGCCTCGTCGGGAGCCGCATCGTCGCCGCCCTCAGCGAGCGCGGCGCGACCGTGCGTGCCGTCGTACGCCGCGCCGGCACCGCGCCGGACCTCCCCGGCGTCGAGGAGCGGGTCGGCGACTTCGCCGACCCGTCGTACGCCGCCGAGGTGGTCGCCGGTGCCGACGCCCTCGTCACCACCGTGCATCCCCTCGGCGGGGACGGGGAGAGCCAGCGGACGGTCGGGCTCGACGGGACGCTCGCCATCGCCCGGGCCGCCGCGGACGCCGGTGTCGAGCGGCTCGTCCACGTCTCGACCGCCGCCGTCTACGACCGCACCCCCGGGCTCGGCGACGTGGGCGAGCACGGCGCCCTCGCGGGTGACGACGCCGGCGACTACGCCGTGGTCAAGCGCGACGTCGACCTCGCCCTGGCCGAGGTCGAGGGCCCCACCCGGGTGCTGCTGCGGCCGCCGGCGATCCTCGGGCCGGGGGAGACGTCGGTCTGGAACTCGGTGCGCCCGGCGCACATCCGCGACGACGAACGCGCGCGCCGCGCGATCCCCGAGCAGCCCTTCAACTGGGTCCACGTCGACGACCTGGCCGCCCTCGCCGCGGACGTCGCGGTCGGGGCGGTGGCCACGTCCGACGACCCGGAGGCCGGACCGGTGTCGGGCGGGTGCACGGCGGTCAACGTGGCCGCCGAGGTGGCCACGCAACGCGACTACCTGGGGACCGTGACCCGGGCCCTCGGCGTCGAGCCTGTGTGGGAGGACGGTCCCGCGTGGACCGGGCGGATCGTCGCCGACCGGGCCCGTCGCTGGGGATGGTCGCCGAGGACCGGCCTGGCCGAGGCGCTGGCCGAGCTCGAGGCCGGTCTGCACTGACGGAGCGGACGCTCCCCGTCCGGAGTCGTGGCTACTGTCGGACCACCGAGTGCCGAGCCTCGAGGAGCGACGGGTGTCCGACGGTTACACGACCAGGCCGCTGACGAGCGAGACGTGGGACGACTTCGCCGGGCTCGTCGAGGCCCACAACGGCGTGTGGGGCGGTTGCTGGTGCATGGGCTTCCACCCCGAAGGCTTCGGCGACAGCCCCGACGCCAACAGGGCGGCCAAGCGGACGCACACCGAGCGCGGCTCGGTGCACCAGGTCCTGGTCTACGACGGCGACGAGTGCGTGGGCTGGTGCCAGTACGGGTCGCCGGCCGAGCTGCCCCACATCAAGAACGCGGCGAAGTACGCCCAGGGAGCCGCCGAGCCGCCCCGGTGGCGGATCGGCTGCATCTTCACCGGCAGCAAGCACCGCGGACGCGGGGTTGCGAGTGCGGCCGTCGCCGGGGCGCTCGACGCGATCCGGGCGGCCGGGGGTGGGGTCGTCGAGGCGTACCCCGAGCAGACCGTCGACCGCCCGCCGCAACGTGGCGCCTACCTCCACACCGGCCCTGAGGAGCTCTACGCCGGCTTCGGGTTCGTCCGGGACCGGCAGATTGCGAAGTGGCGCTGGGTGATGCGGGCCGAGGTCTGACCCGCCTCGTCCGCGGCGAGCCGGCTCAGGCCAGGCCGACCAGCGCGGCGGAACGCTCCCAGAGGCCGTCGATGATCGCCTGGTCGCTGGCCTGCCTGTGCTCCCGGCCGTCGGCCTTGTGCTGGCTCCAGTAGCGCCCGTTGACGGCCGGGTCGGGCCCGCGCTCGGCGAGGGCGACCAGCGGGGCCGCGCCCTCGGGCACGCTGATAGTGGCGAACCGCTTGAGGGGTGAGCGGTAGAGCAGGCCGACGAGCCACGAGTCGCGGCCGAACGAGCTGCCCACCGGACCGGGGTGCACCGCCACCGACACGATGCCGTCGTCGGTCCAGCGCTGGGCGATGCCGCGGGTGAAGACGATGTTCATCAGCTTGCCAGTGCCGTAGGCGGGGAACTCGATCGCCCGCCGGTGCTCGTAGTCGAGGTCGTCGAGCACGATCTTGCCGATCAGGTTGCCCACGCTCGAGGTGTTGACGACCAGCGACGAGCCGGCGGCCGCGAGCTGCGGCCGGAGCAGGTTGGTCAACAGGAAGGGCGCGAGGTGGTTGACCTGGAAGTTGGGTTCGTGGCCGTCCGCGGTCCGCTTCTTCGGGGAGATGGTTCCGCCCGCGTTGTTCATCAGCACGTCGAGCTTCTCGACCCGCTCGCCCACCTCGGACGCGAGGCGTCGTACGTCGTCCAGACGGGCGAAGTCGGCGACCAGCGGCTCGGTGCCGACCGCCTCGGCCACGGGGCGCAGCTTGTCGGCGGAGCGTCCGGTCACGAGCACCGTCGCGCCCTTCCCGGCGAGCACCCGCGCGGCCTCGGCCCCGATCCCGTCGCTCGCCCCGGTCACCAGGACCGTGCGGCCCGCCATCGTCTGATCCGTCATGCCGTGAGCCTAGGCGGGGCACCGGCACGCTCCGGACGTGCCTCTTGCGGACCGGATCGCGCTGCTGGGGTCGGTGCCCCGGTCGGGGCGCTGTCGGGCCGGCTACCCGGGGTCGATGGGGGCGAAGTCGCTCAGCTGCTCCCCGTCCCCGTGGACGGTGAGCACCGACGACTCGGGCACCTCGCGCCAGGCGCCCCGCAGGTCTCCCAGGGGCTCCGAGACCACGAGGCGGGAGTCCTCGGACAGCGCGTGCAGCACCGGGTTGTCGGGATGCTGCTCACGCAGGGTCGACACGTCGGTGCTGTGGAACAACGAACGGGACCGGCCCTCGCTGGAGTACCGGAACGCCCAGGTCGTGTCGCCGTCGGTGGTCGCGACGGTCATCTGCACCGGGAACTCGATGCCGTGCGTCCGGGCGGTCGCCTCGACCAGCCCGACCGCCCGGGCCACCGCCGCGGGCGGGTCGTCGGCCAGGCCGAAGGTGAGCGCCAGGAAGAACAGCATCTCCGAGTCGGTGGACCCCTCGATCTCGGGGAACAGGGTCGGCTCCACCGCCATCGCGAGGTCCCGCTTCATCGCGTGGAACCCGGTGAGCACTCCGTTGTGCATCCACAACCAGTTGCCGTACCGGAACGGGTGGCAGTTGGTCTGCTGCACGGCCGAGCCCGTCGACGCCCTGATGTGCGCGAACACCCGTCGTGAGCTGGCCAGGGCGGACAGCTCCCGCAGGTTGCGGTCGTTCCACGCCGGCTCGATGCTCCGGAAGACGCCCGGACGGGCCGAGGCGCCGTACCACCCCACCCCGAAGCCGTCCCCGTTGGTCGTGGTCGCCCCCAGCTTGGAGTGCTGGCTCTGGACCACCAACGAGTTCTTGGGCTTGAACAGCAGGTCCTCCAGGGACACCGGAGACCCCGAGTACGCCAGCCAACGACACATGTCGACCTCCCTGGTCGTCACCCATGCTCCGGCGGGAAGCGGCGCTGCGCCTCATCCGGAGTGGATGAACTCCCGACCGGTGCGTCCTGGGACGTCACACCCTCCCGGGCCGGCGCGGTCGCCACGAGGTGAGCAGCTGGCCTCTCCCGACCGGGCGGCAGTGGTCGACCAGCTCCGCGAACCTCTCGATGGTCGCGGCGTGCTCGGTGTCGTACGTCGGGTTGCGGGCCGTGAAGGCACCGGGGGCGCCCAGCACCCGGTCCAGCAGCTGGTGAAGCGTCGCCTCGGTGTCCGCGAGCAGGACCTGCTGCCGCTGCGCGAGGAACTCGCAGAAGGCCCGTTGGTGGTCGTCGACGACCTCGCCGAGGTGCTTCTGCCTGGGCACGGCTATCGGGATGCGACCGCAGCGCAGGCTCTCCAGCAAGGTGCCCGGTCCGCCGTGGCAGACCACGGCGGACGCCTCCCCGAGCAGCTGGAGGAGCCGGTCGTGGTCGAGGAACGTGTGGTGCTCGCCGAGCCGCGGTCGACGCGCGGCCCCGTGCTGGGAGACGTAGCGCAGGTCGGTGTGGTGCCGGGAGTCGAGGTAGCCGTCGACCCAGTCGATGAGCCGGTCGAACGGGTGGTGGTCGGAGCCGACGGTCACGAGCAGCAACGACGCTGCTGGTTCTCGAGCTGTGGTCGCGGGAGGTGTCGCCATGTCAGTCCTCGTCCCACGATGCCGCAGCGTGGCGGCGTCTGGCTCCCACCCGGCGCAGGGCGCGGGAGACCCGCGCCCGGGCTGCCGACCGGACCTCGTCCAGCAGACCGCTCCGGCGGTGCACGAGCTCGAGCAGCGCGGCCGCGCCCGTGTCGTGGGTGACGGTCAGGCGACTGATCGCGAACGGGTCGTCGGTCGAGCTGGGCAGGTCCCGCACGGCGCAGGCGGACAGGTATCCGGCCTCCGCGACCGCGCGCTTGACGGACCCGTCGTGGTAGCCGAACGGGTAGGCGAAGCTCCGGACCTGCTGCTGGAGGCGGTCCTCGAGCAGGCTCCTCGAGTCGCGCACCTCCGCGCGCACCCGGTCGCGCGGGATCCGGTCCAGCTGGGGATGCGTCCGGCTGTGGCTGCCGATCTCCACTCCCGACGCAGCGGCCTCGGCGAGGGCGGACCACGACATCATCGGTCGGTCCGCCTCGCCGTCGGGCTGCAGCCACCGGCTTGTCCCCCCGACGTACGACGTGGGGACGTAGAGCGTCGCGCGCAGGCCCAGGTCGGCCAGGACGGGCAGGACGGTCGTGTGGAAGTCCTGGAACGCGTCGTCGAACGTCAGCACCACGCCCCGGCCGCCCGGCTCGGTGCGCGACCCGGAGACGTGGTCGCTCACGGTCGTCGCCTCGTAGCCGCCGTCCACCACGGCCGCCATGTGCTCCCGGAAGACAGCAGGGTCGGTCACGAAGGTCCGGAACGACAGCGACGCCGTGGCCGCCACGCTGTGGTACATCAGCACGGGCGTTCGCGCGGAGGCCGGCGTGCTGGCTCGCCGCGTCCGGACGGGGGTAGGGGTGACGTGCTCGTCCACGCGCCCCCCTCAGATCCGCCGGTGTCCCGTCAGTCTGGGCTTGACGTCACACCTGCACGAGCGAAGCGCTTCAGGACCACCAGAATGGGGGACACCAGGGTGCACACCACGACGTCGCCGCCCACGAGGCCGCGACGACCACGCGACGACCACGCGACGACCACGCGACGTCCAGGAGGCGTTCGGGCTACCGGACCCGCGCGTGGCTGCGACCAAGCTCGGAGATCGGCTCTGCCTCGAGGTGGTCTTCGTGGTGGGTGAGGGTTGGGCAGTCTCGGAGGAGGACGCGGTGCGGCACGCCATCATCGACCGGTTGGAGCCTCTCGGCTACGACGTCTGGGCCAATGTCGAGCTGACCACGGACGCCGGTCTGGTCGAGTGACAGGTTCTGTGGACGCGAGCCGCTACGACGGCCTGGACCGGAAGCAGGCGGCCCGGCTCCGCGGAGCGCCCGGACGATCTACGACCTGCGCAGCCAGGGCCGCGGACCGGTGGGGATCAGGGTGTGTGGCGGCGCAGGATGGACGCGAGTCGGTCGTGGTCGCGGCGCTGGGCGTGCTGCAGTGGGGTGACGCCGTCGCTGTCGGGGATCGTGGGGTCGGCGCCGGCATCGAGAAGGATCTGCACGATCTGCTGGTGCCTGCGTCCCCCGTCGCCGAGGATGACTGCTTCGAGCATGGCGGTCCAGCCGAGGTCGTTGACGTGGTCGAGGTCGACCGGGGTCTGGACGACGCGTCGTACGTAGTCGACGTGGCCGCGTTCGCTGGCCGGGATCGGGGACAACCCGCCGAAGCGGTTGCGGATCGTCAGGTCGGGGTGCGCCGGCAGGAGTGCCTCGAGCATCGCCACGCTCCCGGTGACGCCGGTGACGAGCCAGGGGGTGTCGTGGCGGTCGTCCAGCGCGTCCGGGTCGGCGCCCATGGCGACGAGGAGCTCGGCGGTGGCGACGTGGTCGAGCGCGGAGGCCAGGAGCAGGGCGGTGCGGTCGCGCTCGTCGCGTGCCTCGATGTCGGCGCCGGCTCGCAGTGCGACGGCGACGGTGTCGGGGTCGCCGGCCTCGGCCGCCCGCAGCAGCGTGGCGTCCGGGTCGTGGGGCCGATCAGTGGTCGTCATCGTCCGCAGGATCAGCTCGAGGCCTGGGTAGCTCCGCTCGGCAGCCATCTCCAGCGGGGTCAGACCCGCGGATGGCGAGGTGTGGTCGAGCTGTACGCCGCCCGCCGCAAGCACCCGCACGGTCGTGGCGTAGGACGGCGTGTCCTCGCCTAGCCAGATCGCCTCGTGGATCGCCTGGTAGCCGATCCGGTTGACGTGGTCGCGGTCGATGCCGGCCCGGAGCAGCTCGCCGACGACCAGTCCGTGCCCGCGTTCGGCGGCGCGGATCAGCCCGGTGCCGTTCCAGCTGTCCTTGTCGTCGACCTCTGCGCCGTTCTGGAGTGTCAGGCGGAGCAGGTCGAGGTGTCCCTCGCTGGTGGCGATGAGGTAGGCCGACTGCTCGGTCTGGTCCTTGGCGTTGACGTCGGCCCCCTGGGAGACGAGGCGTCGTGCCAGGGGGACGTCGTTGGCCCAAGCGGCGTCCCGCAGCCGCTCGTCCAGTGCGGCCTGCTGCTCGGGGTCGGGGGAGAGGTCGCGCACGGTCTCATCCTTCTCGGGAGTCGCGCTGAGGGTCGGCTCGGGCGTCGCGGGGGGCGTCGTCCGCTCCTCGTTCGTCGACGCGGCTGACGGGGTCGACGCCGCCGGGTCCCCTGTCGCGTCGTCCGTGTCCGTCGCGCAGCCTGACGCCGCGAGCACAACGAGCGTCGTGGTCACGACGATCACTGATCGGAGCATGCACCGATGCTGCCATCCACTCAGCACGACTGGGGCGTCTTCTTCGTCCGGGCGTCACAGAGTCGTGAGCGCGAGCCACGTGGAAAGCCTGTGACCTGCGCGGATCCGCAGGTCACAGGCGATTTTTTCGGTCGGGCTGACAGGATTTGAACCTGCGACCCCCTGACCCCCAGTCAGGTGCGCTACCAAGCTGCGCTACAGCCCGAACACCCATCACCTGCGTGATGGGCGAGCGAAACCTTACCCCAGCAGTTGCCTCGATCGACAATCAGGTCGGGCGTGCGGCGAGGCGTCAGGCCATGGTGCCGAGGGAGGGCCCGACGAAGCCCGGGAACACCCGGCTGGAGTCGGCTCCGAAACGCGTCCGGACCACCTCGGTCAGCACGCTGCGGTAGTCGGTGGTGACCGTCAGGTCGGCGTCCGCGCCGTGCGCGAGGCCCGGCCACGTGCCGTAGTAGCGGCCACCGCGGACACCCGCACCGGCCAGGAACATCACGTTGCCGTGGCCGTGGTCGAGGCCGTAGTTGGCGTTCTCCGCGACCCGGCGGCCGAACTCGCTCAGGCACACGACGGTCACCTTCTCGCCGAAGGACCCGATGTCGGCGAAGAACGCCGCCAGCGCCGACGCGAAGGTGGCCGCGTGGTCCTTGAGCTTGCCCCACTCGAGCGTCCCGATGCCGGTGTGCATGTCCCAGTCACCCTGGTCGACCGTGATGACCTGGACGCCGACGTCGCCGCGGATGATGCGCGCGGCGTGGGCGAGCGCGTCGCCGAGGTCGCCCCGTGGATAGGTCGCGCCGCCGGTCGGGGTCGACGAGCCGGCCACCACCGGGGCCAGGGTGTCGACGGCCGTGAAGGTGTCGCGGGCCGCCGTCCCCAGCACGGACCGGTCGGAGCCCCACAGGGTCTTGAGGCTGGCCCGGCGCCGCGCGGCGTGGCCGTCCTCCTCACCGGGGATCGTCAGCTTGTCGAGGGAGGAGGCGGACATCGCGGGTGACGGGCCGGCCAGCGAGGTGGGTACGACGCCGCTGCCGAGGCCGATGCCCTGCACCGGGCTGGTGAGGGCGTCGAGGCCGATGAGCCGGTTGAGCCAGCCGACGCGGGTCGACGAGCCGGCACTGGCGTCCTCGATCTCCTCCATGGCCGAGAAGTGCGAGCGGTTGGCGGCGGGTAGTCCCGTGGCGTGCACGGCCGCCAGGCGACCGGACTGCCACAGGGGGAGCAGGGGCGCCAGGGAGGGGTGCAGGCCGAACATCCCGTCGCGGGCCAGCAGCTGGTCGGCGGCGATCGAGATGCCGGGCCGCGCCGCGTAGTAGACGGGGTCTGCGTGTGGGACGACGAGGGAGAGGCCGTCGGCGGCACCCCGCATCGACACCACCACGAGCACCGACGGTGCGGGGCTGGAGGCCGCGGCCGAGGCGCGCACCTCGGCGCCGCCGTACACGACCGACAGGCCGGCCACGCCGGCCGCCGTGCCGAGCAGGGTGCGGCGGGACAGGCGGCTCTGGGCGAACTCGGTGCAGCAGTCCTGGAGGGTCGTCATGTCACATCACCGGGTCATGTGGGCGGGGGAGTCGAGCAGGGTGGCGAGCAGGCGGGGCATGCCCCACTCCACGAGTTCGTGGGACTTCGTGATCTTCGTGCCCGGGCGCAGACCGGTGGCCTGGCAGCACGCCTTGAGCAGCTGCTTGCTGGCCGGACGGAAGAGGATCCGCTCCGCGAGGTGGTCGACGAGGTCGTCGAAGCGCACGGACTTGCCCGGCAGCCACGAGCGCGCGGAGCGGTAGGAGACGTCCTTGCTGGGCCACCACCCGCCGGCCATCGCCCAGTGCATGCCGAACGACGCCGCCATCCGGCCGGCCGAGGCCCACGCGGCGTTGGTGATCGGGGCTCCGTCGGGACGGCTCCACGAGAAGGGCCGTCCGCCCAGGCCGTCGGTCTGCCACAGGATCGCCTCGGCGGCGGAGTCCTGGGTGGCGGGACGGCGCAGCTTCACGCCGAGGGCCCGGTAGGTCGCCACGACGTCCTCGGCGGGGTCGCGGACCTTGGTGCCGCGCGAGGCCTTGAACACGGGCGAGGCGACGAGCGCCTTCAGCACCGGGACGATCGCGGTGTCGTGCTGGAGGTAGACCCTGGCCAGCTGGTCGACCAGGGCCTGCGGAGGCTCGTCGCGCACGAACTTGACCGCCAGCCGCCGGGCGACACGCTTCGCCGTCGCCGGGTGGTGTGCGAGGTGGTCGGTGTAGCGGCGGGTCAGCTCACGCCCGTCGGCGGAGCGGTTGGGGTCGCTGAAGCCCATCACGGTCACGGGACCGGTCGCGTGGTCCTCGGGGGAGTACGACGCCGCGAAGGTCTTCCACACGTCGACGCGCCAGCCGGTGAGGATTCGGGCCGAGTCCTTGACGTCCGCCTCGCTGAAGAGGCCGCGACCGACCGTGTGCAGCTCGAGGAGCTCGCGACCGAGGTTCTCGTTGGGCCGCGACGCGGTCGAGGTGGCGTTGTCCAGGTAGATCCCCATCGCCGGGTGGGTCACCACCGTGAACAGCAGGTCGCTGAACCTCCCGAGCGCCCGCGAGCGGATCGCGTCGCCGTACGCCACGCGGTGGGTGAAGACGCCGTCCGCCGCAACGGGCACGTGGAAGTGGTTCTCCCAGAGCTCCGTCATCACCTCGAGCACCTGGCGGCGGGACCTCACCCGCCGCACCAGCGCCCGTCGCATGTAGTCCTCCATGACCATCCAGCCCGGCTCGACCTCGCTCTGCGTGCGCTGCCACAGGTCCAGCGGGGAGCGGCCCAGCGACGGCCACCAGCCGTCGACCTCCTGGCCGGGGGCGTCGCCGACCTTCCCGGGCGAGAGCTGCTCGGCGAACCAGGCGTCGGCGCCCCGGCGGCGTACGTCGCGGACCAGGTCCTTGGTCAGGCCGTAGGAGAAGCGGGTGACGAGGTGTCGCTCGGCACCGGAGAGGACGTCGGTCGACGGCTTCTTCCGCTTCTTGTCCCGGGGCTTCCGCCCCTTCTTCCTTGGCACGTGGACGAGGCTAGGGCGGTTGTTACCAAGGTAAAGATCCCTTGGTCCGAGATGGCCCGAACGGACTACTGATCCTGACCGGTCGGCGGTGTGCCGGGATCGGGCAGGGCGCCGAACGTCTGGTTGCACAGCCAGCCGGCGCAAGTGATCAACCTGCTGCGACGCTCCTCGAGGGCGGCAGCCACGGCGGCGTACGCCGGGTCGTCGATGCGGTTGACCAGCTGGTCCGGGTCGAGGTCGTCGTCGTAGAGGAACGCGTCGGCCCCGTTGACGCCGTACAGGTAGCGATCGGTGCGGACGCCCCGGTAGGCCCACCCGTCGCCCCCGTCGTCACCGGTCTGCACGAGGGTGGTGTCGCGGAACGGCTGGTCGAGCCCGCGCAGGGTCGGCACCACGGAGGTGCCGTCGACCGCCCACGACGGCGACGCCCCGGCGATGGCCGCGAAGGTCGCCGGCAGGTCGACCAGGGTGACCGGCAGCTCGGAGGTGGTGCCCGGCGCGATGCCGGGTCCCCGGACCAGCAGCGGCACCTGGAGGGCCGGGTCGGTGAGGACGTTCTTGCCGATGAAGCGGTGCTCCCCGAGCGAGTAGCCGTTGTCGGAGGTGAAGACGATGACCGTGCTCTCGAGCTCGCCGGTCTCGCGCAGCGTGTCGACGAGGGAGGCGACCGCGCGGTCGACGGACTGCAGGGCCCGCAGGCGCGCACGGTGCTCCTCGATCACCACCTGCGGGTCGGCCTCACGCCGGCTGCGGAAGGGGCGGGGCTGGTCGAGGACCATCCGTTCGTTGAAGGACGGGTCCTCCAGCGAGGGGGGCATGGCGTCGGCGAAGCGGTCGGCGTCGCGGGGCGCGCTCGGCGGTGGGACGGGCTTGCCCCCGTCGAGGCGGTAGTGCGGCGCGAGGTGCCAGGAGTAGAGCAGGAACGGCTCGTCCCGGCGGGCGAACCGGCGGACCGTGTCGTTGGTCCGCTCGGCGATCACGTCGGTGACGTAGCTGTCCTCGAAGACCGCGGGGCTCGCGTCGTCGTCGGCGAACGAGAAGTCGAGGTAGTCGTAGACCCCGGAGACCAGGGCGTCCCAGTGGGTCCACCCGGACGGGCGGGTGTCCGCGGCGGTGTAGCCGTTGAGGAACTTGCCGACGAAGCCGGTCTGGTAGCCCGCCCGGCCGAACCACGAGCTGACCTCGTGGGTGGGGTCCAGGGCCTGGAAGCCCCCGAAGGGACCGGCGTTGTGCTGGACGCCGTTGTTCTGGGCGTACTGCCCGGTGACGAGCTCGGCCCGTGCGGGGCAGCAGAGGGGGTGGGGGGAGACGGCGTCGGTGAAGTCCAGCCCGCGGTCGGCGATGAGGCGCCGGGTCTCGGGCATCCACCGCAGGTCGTCGTCGCGCATGTCGTCGGTCATCACGAAGACGACGTTGGGACGGGTGTCGCGGGTGCCGCCGCGCGAGACCGGACCGTCGTCAGCGGTGACGGGGAGGCGGTCGGTCCCCGATGCGACGGGTACGACGCCGGACACCGGCTCGGAGGAGCGGGCCAGGCCTGCCGCGGCCGAGCAGACCACCAGCGTCGCCGCCAGGACAGCCGTCCCGCTCCGCATCCACGCCTGCATGGTGTCCCTTGGTCGCCCCCATCCGAGTGCCCCAGAGTAGGGGGCCCGGTGGCCCTCGCCCAAAGCGACGCGGCGATGTGGGCAGGTGTCGCTTAGGCTTGATCTCGTAGTACTGCCAGCACCCGGATGGAAGGGCGTCCACAGACCCCCATGGACGGCTATCAAAGTCGCCGCACGACCGTTTTCCTGATCTCGCCCGAGCGTCCGCGCCGTGCTCCCGGGGGCGCGTCGTGACCCCCTGGCTGCTCCTGCTCGTGTCGCTCGCCCTGATCGCGATCTGCGGGCTCTTCGTGGCGGCGGAGTTCTCCTTCGTCACCGTCGACCGGGCCACCGTCGAGCGTGCCGCCAGTGGTGGCGACGCCGCCGCGGCGGGTGTCCAGAACGCCCTCAAGACGCTGTCGACCCAGCTCTCCGGGGCGCAGGTGGGCATCACGGTGACCAACCTGGCCGTCGGGTTCCTGGCCGAGCCGGCCATCGCGACCCTGGTGCGCGACCCGCTGACGGCCGCCGGCGTGCCCGGGGGGTGGGTGTCGCCCATCTCGGTGGCGATCGGCCTCACCCTCGGCACCATCCTCACGATGCTCTTCGGCGAGATGGTCCCCAAGAACCTCGCCCTGGCCAAGCCGCTCGAGACCGCGCGCGCCACCCAAGGCTTCATGCGTGGCTTCACCGCGGTGACGCGCTGGCCAATCCGGGTGCTCAACAACTCCGCCAACGCCCTCGTGCGCCGGATGGGCATCGAGCCCCAGGAGGAGCTCCGCTCCGCCCGCAGCTCCGAGGAGCTCGCCTCGCTCGTGCAGCGGTCCGCCGACCAGGGCACGCTCGACCACGAGACCGCCGAGCTCATGGAGCGCAGCGTCGAGTTCGGCACCCGCACCGCCGGCGAGATCATGACCCCCCGCGTCCGCACCACCACCGTGGAGGAGGGCGACCGGGCGAGCGCCGTCATCGAGCTGGCCCGGCAGACCGGCCTCTCCCGCTTCCCCGTGCTCGACGCCGAGGACACCGTGGTCGGCACCGTCCACGTCAAGCACGCCGTCGCACTGCCCGTCCACGAGCGTGCGACCACCCGCATCAAGCACATCATGGTCAAGCCGACCGTGGTTCCCGACAGCCTCCGGCTCGACCCGCTGCTCGCGCTGCTGCGCGGCGACGGCTTCCAGATGGCCATCGTCCTCGACGAGTACGGCGGCCACGCGGGCATCGTGACGCTCGAGGACGTCGTGGAGGAGATCGTCGGGGACATCTCCGACGAGCACGACCGCCTCGGCGCCCGGGCGCGCCAGCGCCGCGACGGCGCCTGGAGCCTGTCGGGCCTGCTGCGGCCCGACGAGGTCGAGGACGCCACGGGCATCGAGCTGCCCGACCACGAGGACTACGACACCATCGGCGGGCTCGTCATGCAGCGCCTCGGCAAGATCCCGCAGGCCGGCGACCGCGTCGAGGTGCCGGTGCCGGACCGGTCCGACCCCGACGAGCCGCGCGAGGACCTCGCCACGCTCACCGTCGAGCGGATGGACGGCCTGCGCATCGATCGCCTCGAGCTGCGGCTGGTGACGCTCGACGAGCTGTCCGACGACCTGTCCGGCACGACCACGGGGGAGGTGACCGACCGTGGGTGACCTCACCGGCGTGGCGGTCGCCGTCGTCCTGCTCGCCCTGAACGCGTTCTTCGTGGGGGCCGAGTTCGCCCTGCTCTCGGCCCGGCGCAGCCAGATCGAGCCGCTCGCCCAGGCCGGCTCGCGGGCCGGTCGCACCGCGTTGCGCGCGATGGAGCAGGTCTCCCTCGTGATGGCCGGCGCCCAGCTCGGCATCACCATCTGCTCCCTGGGCCTCGGTGCCGTCGGGGAGCCCGCCGTCGCGCACCTGCTCGAGCCGCTCTTCCACACGATGCGGGTGCCCGATGCGGCCCTGCACCCGGTGTCCTTCGTGGTCGCCATGTCGATCGTCGTCTACCTGCACGTCGTGCTGGGGGAGATGGTCCCCAAGAACATCGCCCTGGCCGGTCCCACCCGCGCCGCGCTGGTGCTCGGTCCGCCGATGATGGTGGTCGTCACGGTGCTCCGGCCGGTCATCCTGCTGCTCAACGTCGCCGCCAACGGCATCCTGCGCCTGATCCGGATCGAGCCGAAGGACGAGGTCAGCTCGAGCTACACCCGCGAGGAGGTCGCGGCCCTGGTCGAGGAGTCGCGCGGCGAGGGCATGATCGCCGCCGACGAGTACGACCGCCTCGCCGGCGCCCTCGGCTTCACCGAGAAGACGGTCACGACCGTGCTGATGCCGGTCGAGGGGCTGTCCACGGTCGTCCGCGGGTCCACCGCGGCGGACGTCGAGACGATCTGCGCGGCCACCGGCTTCAGCCGGTTCCCCGTCGCGGACGCCGAGGGTGAGCTGCTCGGCTACCTCCACATCAAGGACGTCCTGGAGAGCGACGAGGAGCGTCGCCAGCGGCCGATCGACGACAAGTGGGTCCGACCCTTCGCGACGGTCGGTCCCGACGACCTGCTCCACGAGGCCCTCGAGAGCCTGCAGCTGCGGGGCGCCCACATGGCCCGCGTCGTACGACGCGACGGCGAGGTGCTCGGCCTGGTCACCCTGGAGGACGTCCTCGAGGAGCTGGTCGGCGTGATCCGGGACGGCTCGCACCACGAGGCCGGGGCCACGGCGGTCGAGTCGTGACCTCCTGCACCACCACCGCTGGATAGGGTGATCCAGTTGATCCCGACTCACCCGATGGCAGGCGATTCCGTGCAGGAGCAGACCCACCGCTCACGCGTGTGGACGATCCCCAACCTGCTCAGCATGGTCCGGCTGGCCGGAGTGCCCGTCTTCCTCTGGCTCGTCCTGGTCCCCGAGGCCGACGCCCTGGCGCTGGTGCTGCTCATGGTCTCGGGGGTCACCGACTGGCTCGACGGCTACCTCGCCCGCAGGCTCGACCAGCACTCAGCGCTGGGGGAGATCCTCGACCCCGTGGCCGACCGCCTCTACATCCTGGCGGTCGTCGTGGGGCTGGCGCTGCGCGACATCATCCCGTGGTGGGTGGCGATCATCCTGCCGCTGCGCGACCTCCTGCTGTGGGGCCTGGTGCCCATCCTGCGCACCCGCGGCTACAGCGCGCTGCCCGTGCACCTCCTGGGCAAGGCCGCGACGTTCAACCTGCTCTACGCCTTCCCCCTGCTGCTCCTGGGAGACGGCGAAGGGGCGATCCCGATGCTCGCCCGTGTCTTCGGGTGGGCCTTCGCGTTCTGGGGGATCGGCCTCTACTGGTGGGCTGGCGTGCTCTACGCCTGGCAGGTCCGCATGCTGCTGCGTGACACGGAGCGACGACCACCCCGTGAGCGACGCGATGCCTGACCAGTCCGCCCCGGAGCGACCGCGTGACCTGCCCGAGCACGTCACGACGCCGTTGCTCGCGCTCATCACGACGCGCTCGATGGACGAGGACTACGCCCACGTCGCCGACCGCAAGGCGGAGCGCGGCGGCGGGTCCACGGGCTCGTCGCGCCGGGGTTGGACGACGCTGGCCGTCGTGGGTGCCTTCGGCCTGCTCGTCGCCGTCGCCGGTGTCCAGACCTCGCGAGACGCCGACGTCCAGGAGCTCGGCCGGGCCACGCTCATCTCCCAGATCGACGCCGGCCGTGACGAGGTGGCCGACCTGCAGCGCGAGATCCGCACCCTCTCGGACGCCCGACTCGCCGCGGAGGAGCGCAACGAGACGCTGGCCGCCCAGTCCGACGACCTCGAGACCCGCGTACGCCGCCTCGAGGTGCGCACCGGTTTCGTCCCGGTGCGCGGCGAGGGCGTCCGGATCACCGTGACCAACCCGCAGAGCGAGGACCCCAACGACGAGGTCCGCGACGAGGACCTCGCGACACTGGTGGACGGCCTCTGGCAGGCCGGGGCCGAGGCGATCGCGATCAACGGCGTCCGGCTGACGTCCCTGGCCGGCATCCGCAACACCGGGCGCGCCATCCACGTCAACAGCCAGCCGCTGACCCCGCCGTACGTCGTGGAGGCGATCGGCGACAACGCGACCCTCCAGGCGCGGCTGCTCGAGACCAGCCAGGGCCAGGCGTGGTTCGGCCTCGTCAACGGCCTCGGCTTCGGCTACGAGGCCGAGAATGTCAACATGGTGCGACTCCCGGCCAGCACGCTGCGCACCCTGCGCGACGTCACCGAGGGGACCTCGGGCAACCCGAGCAAGACGGAGGAGGAGGTCACGCCGTGATCGCAGCGCTCGGACTGCTCCTCGGCGTGCTCGCCGGGCTCGTCTTCGCCCCCGACGTGCCGCTGGGCCTCGAGCCCTACCTGCCCATCGCCGTGGTGGCCGCGCTGGATGCCGTCTTCGGGGGCCTGCGGGCCTTCCTCGACGGGATCTTCGACGACAAGGTCTTCGTCGTGTCGTTCATCAGCAACGTCGTCATCGCCGCCGCCATCGTCTACATGGGCGACAAGCTCGGTGTCGGCAGCCAGCTGTCGACCGGGGTGGTCGTCGTCCTCGGCATCCGCATCTTCTCCAACGTCGCCGCCATCCGGCGCCACCTCTTCCATGCCTGAGCAGCCGAAGCCCCGCCACGAGGCGCGCCCGAGCCCGGAGGACGAGGACGCGGGTCGCAAGCGGCTGGCGTCCACCCTGCGCCACGGGTCCCGCGCCCAGGTCGTGGTCGCCATCCTGCTCGCGGTGCTCGGCTTCACGGCCATCGTGCAGGTGCGCAACACCGAGCAGGACAACACCTACGCGGGGCTGCGCGAGCAGGACCTCATCGAGATCCTCAACGCCCTCACCGGCACCGCCGAGCGCGCGCGCCGGGAACGGGACCGTCTCGAGCAGACGCGCGACGAGCTCCAGTCCGAGAACACCAGCCGCGAGGCCGCGCTGTCCCAGACCCAGGAGCGGGCCCGCACCCTCAACATCCTCGCCGGCCTGGTGCCGGTCACGGGCCCGGGCATCCGGATCACCATCGAGGAGGGTGCCGGCCCGGTGAGCGTGGGGTCCCTGCTGGACATCGTGCAGGAGATGCGCACCGCCGATGCGGAGGCCATCGAGTTCAACGACCAGTACCGGGTGGTGGCTCAGAGCTCGTTCAACGAGGCCGTGGGCGGCATCGAGCTCGACGGCAACCTGCTCGAGCCGCCGTACGTCATCGAGGTCATCGGCGACCCCCACTCGCTCAACGGCGGGCTCTCCTTCGCAGGCGGCCCGATCGAGACGCTCGAGCAGTACGACGGCGCCACGGTGGAGGTCGAGGAGCTCGAGTCGATCGACATCGAGAGCGTCCGCGAGTTCGTGCGACCCGTCAACGCCGAAGCCGACACGGGCCAGTAACCTGCCTGTGCACCGACCAGCAACCGAGGAGACAGCGTGTATCCCGAGGACCTGAAGTACACCAGCGAGCACGAGTGGGTGCGCATCCCCGGCGAGGCGGAGGGCTCGGTCCGCATCGGGATCACGCACTTCGCACAGGACGCCCTCGGCGACATCGTCTACGTGTCGCTCCCCGAGGTGGGGGACCAGGTGACCGGTGGCGACACCTGCGGCGAGCTCGAGTCGACCAAGTCCGTGAGCGACGTCTACGCGCCCCTGACCGGTGAGGTCGTGGCCCGCAACGAGTCCCTCGACGCGACCCCCGAGCTGGTCAACAACGACCCGTACGCCGCCGGCTGGCTGTTCGAGCTCGTGCCGTCCGACGCCTCCCAGGTCGAGGGTCTGCTCGACGCCGCGGCCTACCAGGCCGGGCTCGAGGGCTGAGGGTCCCCGACCGTCCACCGACTCGTGTGATCCGCCGTTGCGGGCACACGATCGGCTGGTAGGTTCGTCGCAACCGTCAACCTCAGGCCCTGCCTGAGGGTTGCGGTCCCGATCATCCCGTCAGCTCCACCAGGTCTCAGCCCCCGAGGAGGGTTCCATGCCGTTCTGCACCGCCTGTGGCAAGCAGAACCCGGACGACGCGCGATTCTGCGCCCAGTGCGGGACCCGACTGGTGGCCGCCGACGAGGCGGGCGCCGCGCCCGCCGATGCCGGCCGAGCCGCCGGCGACGCGACCGCGACCATCACGTTCGGGGTGCCGAGCACCGAGTCGTCGGACCGACAGCTGAGCCCCGTCGACGCCGCCGCGGTCGACGCGCTCCCTGCCGGGCACGCGCTCCTCGTGGTCCAGCGCGGTCCCAGCGCGGGCAGCCGCTTCCTCCTCGACGCCGACCTCGTGGGTGCCGGCCGGCACCCCGAGAGCGAGATCTTCCTCGACGACGTCACCGTCTCCCGCCGTCACGCGGAGTTCCGCCGCAACGGCAACGACTTCACGGTCAGCGACGTCGGCAGCCTCAACGGGACCTACGTCAACCGCGACCGCATCGACTCGGTGCAGCTGACCGACGGCGACGAGGTCCAGATCGGCAAGTACCGACTCGTGTTCTTCTCCGGCGCCGCGGGCAGCTGACCGGTGTCGGTCTCCTCCACTCCGGCGTCCTCGGGACCAGCGTCCGGGGCGGTCCCACGCGGCCGGATGAACATCGGGCAGGTCCTCGAGCAGCTGCGCGGTGACTTCCCCGGGATCACCATCCCCAAGATCCGCTTCCTCGAGGACAAAGGCCTGATCAAGCCGGAGCGCACGCCCGCCGGCTACCGCAAGTTCTCCTCCGACGACGTCGACCGGTTGCGCTACGTCCTGCGCATGCAGCGCGACCACTACCTGCCGCTCAAGGTCATCGGCGAGCACCTCGACGCCATCGACCGCGGCCTCGAGCCGCCGCCGATCGAGGGCGTCGTCCCGACCGTGCCGCAGGTGGCCCTGGCCGCCGACGGCATGCCGTCGCCTGCGTCCTTCGCGCGCACCAGCGACGTCCGCCTCTCGCGGATGGAGCTGCTCAAGATCGCGGAGGTCTCCGACGAGCTGCTCACCCAGCTCGAGCAGTTCGGCCTGATCGCACCGCGCACCGGGACGCGCCACTACGACACGGATGCGCTCGTGGTCGCCCAGACGGCCCGCGAGCTCGCCGACTTCGGCTTCGAGCCGCGACACCTGCGGGCGTTCAAGACGGCGGCGGACCGTGAGGTCGGACTCGTCGAGCAGGTCGTCGCGCCGCTCGAGCGGGGCCGGGACGCCGGCGCCCGCGGCCGTGCGGCCGACGCGGTGAGCGAGATCGCCGCCCTCTCGGTGCGGCTGCACGCGACCCTCGTCAAGACCGGCCTGCGGCGTCGCTGACCGCCCGCGCCGGTGGGTCTTGGACCGGGAGTAGGGTGATGGTGTGCGCGAAGTAGACGTCATCGGAGTCCGCGTCGAGATGCCCTCCAACCAGCCCATCGTGCTGTTGCGTGAGGCATCCGGCGAGCGCTACCTGCCCATCTGGATCGGGGCAGTGGAGGCGACCGCGATCGCCTTTGCCCAGCAGGGCGTGGTACCCCCGCGGCCCCTCACCCACGACCTCATGAAGAACGTCCTCGAGGCCACCGGCCAGGCGCTGACCGAGGTGCGCGTCACCGACGTCAAGGACGGCGTCTTCTACGCCGAGCTGGTCTTCGAGTCCGGCCAGGTCGTGAGTGCCCGGCCGTCCGACTCGATCGCCCTGGCGCTGCGCACCGGCACCAAGATCGTGTGTGCCGAGGGAGTCCTCGACGAGGCCGGCCTCGCCGTCCCCGCCGAGCAGGAGGACGAGGTGGAGGCCTTCCGCGAGTTCCTCGACCACGTCTCCCCGGAGGACTTCGAGCAGCCGGGATCCTCACCCTCAGCCTGAGGTTGAGGGTTGCGACACGCCGCGACCACGATTGACCACCCTCCACCACAGGCATACGGTGAAGTCCTCCGCTGTAACTCCACCCGTGTGGTTGCCCTTCCCCGCAGCTGCCTTCCCCGGAGTTACGCCCAGCGGGTGAAGACCGTTGGAGGGTCGCCGTGGCTGTGAACGAGAACGAGCAGGACCGCGTGGGTGCCGAGGCAGCCCACGCCGTCGAGAAGGCCGACGAGCAGGGCCTGCTCTTCACCGACGACGTCTCCCCGCTGCCGAGCGACACCGGCTACCGCGGGCCCACGGCCTGCAACGCCGCCGGCATCACCTACCGCCAGCTCGACTACTGGGCCCGCACCGGCCTCGTGGAGCCCACCGTCCGTGGCGCCTCCGGCTCCGGCACGCAGCGGCTCTACTCCTTCCGCGACATCCTGATCCTCAAGGTCGTCAAGCGTCTCCTCGACGCCGGGATCTCGCTGCAGCAGATCCGCACCGCGGTCGCCCACTTGCGTGAGCGCGGCACCGACGACCTCACCCGCGTCACGCTGATGAGCGACGGCGCCAGCGTCTACGAGTGCACCAGCAACGACGAGGTCATCGATCTCCTCCAGGGCGGTCAGGGCGTCTTCGGCATCGCCATCGGCGGCGTGTGGCGCGAGATCGAGGGCACCCTCGCCGAGCTGCCCAGCGAGCGCACCGCCGAGGAGGCTCCGTCGCCCAGCGACGAGCTGGCCGCTCGCCGGGCCGCACGGCAGACCGGCTGAGCGCACCACCACCACAGGCACGACGACGGGCCCGGAGCAGACGCTCCGGGCCCGTCGTACGTGTCCGGGGGCGTCTGCGCGATCCACGCCAGCGCGTGGCGCGCGGGGCGACGGCCCGGACCATCGGGGCCGACGATGACTGGCGGCGTACGACGGATGCCCGGTCGGTCGAACTGTCGGATCCCGCCACCTGCGCTCGCCGCCTCCCCGGCCCATCCGGCCCGGCGGACGGCCGCGGCAGGACCGGTCTGACACCACACCGCGCCGCCGACTGAGACGTGCGACAACACGCTGGTAGATTCAGACCTGCTGATGATCCCGCACGGGAGAGTCTTCGCCCGGCTCCGGCCGGGCAAGCGCCGAAGGGGCAATTCCTCCCCGGAACCTCTCAGGCACCCGGACCGTGCGGACCAGGCAGCTCTGGAGTCCCGACCGTGGGACGACAGAGGGGGAGGCCCGCTGACCTTCGACCAGGGAGCCTCCATGACGGACCCGTCCGACCTCACGACCGCGCCGTTCGTCGAGCGCCACATCGGGCTGCGCGAGCCCGACGTCGAGGTGATGCTCAAGGAGCTCGGCTTCGACAGCCTCGACGCACTCATGGAGGCCGCGGTCCCCGGCGGCATCCGCGCGGGCGCCGACCTCGACCTGCCGCCCGCCCTGACCGAGGACGTCGCGGCCCGTGAGCTGCGCCGGATCGCCGGGCTCAACCGGCCCGCCGAGGCGATGATCGGCCTCGGCTACCACGCGACCATCACCCCGCCGGTGATCCGCCGCAACGTGCTCGAGGACCCGAGCTGGTACACCGCCTACACGCCGTACCAGCCGGAGATCTCCCAGGGTCGCCTCGAGGCCCTCATCAACTTCCAGACCGTCATCGGCGACCTCACCGGGCTGCCGACCGCCAACGCGTCGCTCCTCGACGAGGGCACCGCGGCCGCCGAGGCCATGACGCTCGTACGCCGCGGCAACCGCAAGGCCTCCGGCTCGTTCGTCGTCGACGCGGACGCGCTCCCGCAGACCATCGACGTCGTCCGCACCCGCGCCGAGGCGATGGGCATCGACGTCGTCGTCGCCGACCTGTCCGACGGCCTGCCCGACGGCGAGCTGTCCGGCGTGCTGGTGCAGTATCCCGGCGCCTCCGGCCGGGTCCTCGACCCGCGACCGGTCATCGACGCCGCCCACGAGCGCAACGCGCTGGCCGTCGTCGCCGCCGACCTGCTCGCCCTGACCGTCCTCGAGGCGCCCGGCGAGCTCGGTGCCGACGTGGTCGTCGGCTCGTCGCAGCGCTTCGGCGTCCCCCTGTTCTACGGCGGCCCGCACGCCGGCTACATGGCCGTCGCCGAGGGCCTCGAGCGGCACCTGCCCGGGCGCCTCGTTGGCGTCTCCGTCGACGCCGAGGGCCGTCCGGCCTACCGCCTCGCCCTCCAGACCCGCGAGCAGCACATCCGCCGCGACAAGGCGACGTCCAACATCTGCACCGCGCAGGTGCTGCTCGCCGTGGTCGCGTCGATGTACGCCGTCTACCACGGACCCGAGGGTCTGCGGCAGATCGCGCAGCGCACCCACCACTTCGCCGCCCGCATCGCGGCCGCCCTGCGTGCCGGGGGAGTGGCGCTCGACAACGACACCTTCTTCGACACCGTCACCGCCGTGGTGCCCGGTCGGGCCGCCGACGTCGTGGCGGGCGCCCGCAGCCTCGGGCTGCAGCTGCGGCTGGTCGACGCCGACCGCGTCGGCATCAGCACCTCGGAGTGCACGACGCCGTCCACGGTCTCCGGCGTGCTCCGGGCGTTCGGCGTGGCCGCTCCCGAGGTGGACCTCGAGGTGCCGGACGGCCTGCCCGCCGACCTGCGCCGCTCGACGGCGTACCTCACGCACGAGGTCTTCGGCACCCACCACAGCGAGACCCAGATGCTGCGCTACCTGCGCCGCCTCTCGGGCCGCGACTACGCGCTCGACCGCGGCATGATCCCGCTCGGCTCCTGCACGATGAAGCTCAATGCCACCACCGAGATGGAGCCGATCAGCCTGCCGGGCTTCGCCGACCTGCACCCCTTCGCCCCGGCCGAGGACGCGGCCGGCTACCGCCAGCTCGTCGACGAGCTGGAGGGCTGGCTCGCCGAGGTCACCGGCTACGACCGGGTCTCCATCCAGCCCAACGCCGGCTCCCAGGGCGAGCTCGCGGGCCTGCTGGCCATCCGCGGCTACCACCGCGCGCGCGGCGACGAGGCCCGCAACGTCTGCCTCATCCCGTCGTCCGCGCACGGCACCAACGCCGCCTCCGCGGTGATGGCGGGGATGAAGGTCGTGGTGGTCAAGGGTGCCGACGACGGGACCGTCGACCTCGACGACCTGCGGGCCCAGTGCGACAAGCACGCCGACGACCTGGCCGCGATCATGGTGACCTATCCGTCGACGCACGGTGCCTACGAGGACACCATCACCGAGCTGTGCGAGATCGTGCACGGCCACGGTGGCCAGGTCTACGTCGACGGCGCCAACCTCAACGCGCTGCTCGGCCACGCCAGGCCGGGTGAGTTCGGCGGCGACGTGTCGCACCTCAACCTGCACAAGACCTTCTGCATCCCGCACGGCGGCGGCGGGCCCGGCGTCGGCCCGGTCGCGGTGCGCGAGCACCTCGCGCCCCACCTCCCCTCGCACCCCATGCACCCGGAGGAGGCCAAGCGCGAGGGCATCGGCGCGATCAGCGCGGCGCCGTACGGCTCGGCGGGCATCCTGCCGATCTCGTGGGCCTACATCCGGCTGATGGGCGGACCCGGCCTCACCCGGGCGACGGCGGCCGCGGTGCTGAGCGCCAACTACGTCGCGCACCGCCTCGAGGAGCACTACCCGGTGCTCTACCGCGGGCACGGCGGCCTCGTCGCGCACGAGTGCATCCTCGACGTGCGCGGCCTCACCAAGGAGTCCGGTGTCAGCGTCGACGACGTGGCCAAGCGGCTCGTGGACTACGGCTTCCACGCGCCGACCATGTCGTTCCCGGTCGCCGGGACCCTGATGGTCGAGCCGACCGAGTCCGAGGACCTCGCCGAGATCGACCGGTTCTGCGACGCGATGATCGCCATCCGCGAGGAGATCGCCCAGGTCCAGGCCGGCACCTGGAGCCCCGAGGACTCACCGCTGCGCCACGCCCCGCACACCGCGCGGGCGATGGTCGGCGAGTGGGACCGCGCCTACTCCCGGGAGGTCGGGGTCTTCCCGACCGGTGTCGACCCCGACAAGTACTGGCCGCCGGTGGCCAGGATCGACCAGGCGTACGGCGACCGCAACCTGGTGTGCGCGTGCCCGCCGCCCGAGGCCTTCGCCGAATGAGCGGCACCCACCCGGCCGGCGCCCTCGTCACCCCCTACACCGCCCGGCGCCTGCGGTGGCGGCTGGCCACGACGCAGTCCGAGGGTCAGGTGCCCTCGATCGTCGCAGGCATCGTGCGCGACGGCGCCCTGGCCTGGGCCGATGGCGTGGGCGACGTGCCCGGCGAGGTCACCGACACGCAGTACAAGGTCGGCTCGATCACCAAGACCCTGACGGCCGTGCTGGTGCTCCAGCTGGTCGACGAGGGGCTGCTGTCGCTGGACGCCCCGGCGTCGGACGTGCTGGGTGAGGTCGGCTACGCCGACCGCTCGATCCGCCAGCTTCTCGCCCACAGCGGCGGGCTCCAGGCCGAGCCGGCCGGGTCGTGGTGGGAGCGTACCGAGGGCGGGACCTTCGAGGAGCTGGCGAGCGCCAACGACGGGAGCACACCGGCCTTCGAGCCCGACCGGCAGTTCCACTACTCCAACCTCGGCTACGGGCTGCTCGGTGAGGTCGTCGCCCGGCTGCGCGGCCGGACGTGGTGGGAGGCCGTCGAGGAGCGGATCCTGACACCGCTCGGCATGACCCGCACGTCCTACCAGGCCTCCGGCGCCCACGCGGCCGGCTGGTCGGTGCACCCCTACGCCCAGACCCTCATCCCCGAGCCGTTGCCCGACACCGCCGCGATGGCGCCGGCCGGCCAGGTGTGGAGCACGGTGGGCGACCTGGCGACGTACTGCACGTTCCTGCTCGAGGGACACGACCAGGTGCTCCCGACGGAGCGCCTGGCCGAGGCCTTCACGCCGCAGTCGGGGGAGGAGCCCGCGGGCCTGCGCTACGCGCACGGGCTGGGGTTCCAGATCTTCCCCGGGGGTGCGGGGACGCTGGTGGGCCACAGCGGATCGATGCCCGGCTTCCACGCGATCTGCCTGGTCGACCGGGCCCGTCGTACGGGTGTCGTCGGCCTCGTCAACGCGACCGGTGGGGTGCCGGTGGCGACATTCGGCGCCGCACTCCTCGACGAGCTCGAGCGCTGCGAGCCGACCCTGCCTCCGGTGTGGCGGCCCAACGACGCGGTCCCCGCGTCCTTCACCGACGCCCTCGGGGTGTGGCACTGGGGGGCGACGCCCTACGTCCTCGCCTGCGAGGGCGGCGACCTCGTGGCTCGCCGTCGGCACGTCGAGATGTGGCGCTTCGCCGACGTCGACGGGCGGATCGTGGGGACGAAGGGCTACCACGCGGGGGAGGAGCTGCACGTCGTACGCCGCGACGACGGCTCGGTCTCGCACCTCGACGTCGGCACGTTCATCCTGACCCGGCAGCCCTACGAGCCGGGTGCGCCGATCCCGGGTGGTCACCCTCCGCTCGACTGAGTCGGTCCGGGGCTTCCGTCACGCGGGGTGACGGCGTTCGGCTCTGGTCCGGGCGCCGCCGTGGGCGGACGCTGGGAGTGAGGCAATCCGTCCCTCGCCCACCCAGGAGGTGCGTCATGACCGGTGTCCGTGTGCGTGCGCCCGAGGCCGGTGTCCGTGACGTCCGACGGGCGTGGTGGTCGCTGGCGCTGTTCCCGTTTGCATTCCTCGGCGCCTTCGCCGTCGGCGAGGGACTCGCCACCCTGCTCGGGCACGAGACCGGAAGCGCCGAGGAGGCGCCGGTGTGGCTCATGGTGGCCGCGGCCGGTCCCGCCCTGCTCGTCTTCGTGGCACCGGCGCTGCTGTCGGTGTTCTTCGCCCGCAGGGCCGAGCAGGAGGGCAACCGCGGTGGCCGGGTCCCGATGTGGATCGGGGTCGGCCTGGCGTCTGCGTTCGTGCTGCTCAACGTCGTGCAGGGCGTCCTGGTCGTGCTGCTCGACTGAGGAGAGCTACTGCGCCTGCGAGACGCTCGACATGTTGAAGTCGGGGATCCGCAGGGCTGGAGTCGCCGTCCGGGAGAAGTAGTCGTCGCCCCACTCCCGGCTGAAGCTCGGCACCGTCGCGCTCGCCGCCGTGAAGCGGGAGAGCAGGTCGACCGGGCTGTCGTTCCAGCGGAAGTTGTTGACGGCACCGGTGATCTCGCCGCCCTCGACGAGGTAGACGCCGTCGCGGGTGAGCCCGGTGAGCAGCATGGTCTGCGGGTCGACCTCGCGGATGTACCACAGGCAGGTCACCAGCAGCCCGCGCTCCATGCCGGCGACCAGGTCCTCGACCGAGCCGGTGCCGCCGTCCACCTCGAGCACCAGGTTGTCGACCATCGGCGTGACGGGCTGACCGGTCATGGCCGCCGAGTGCCGGGTCTGGAGGAGGGCGGTCAGCTCCCCGTCGCGGATCCAGTCGGTGCGCTCCAGCGGCAGGCCGTTGTCGAAGACCGACTCGGTGTTGTCGGACGAGCTCGCGACGTTGAAGGGCGCGCAGGCCAGGGCGGCGTACGCAGGGTCGGAGTAGAGGTGCACGCCCGGGCGGGCGATCCGCTCGCCGATGCGGGTGCCGCCGCCGCGCCGGCTGTAGACGGACTCGCCCTCGTGCGCCACGCGGGCGCCGGCTCCCCAGTAGGCGTCGACCATCAGGTCGGCCACCGAGCTGGGCGGGAGGATGGTGTCGTAGCGACCGGCCGGGAGGTCCGTACGCCGCTTCGCCCACCCGAGGCGGGTGGCGACCTGGTCGGCCATGGCCAGGGCGTCGACGTCGGCGAAGTCGCGGGTGGCGCCGCCGACCCAGGCGCTGCGGCTCAGGTCGGCCGTCTTGGCGGTGCAGGCGTAGTGACCGGTGGGCTGGGTGTGGCGCAGCCGGAGTCCCCGCGAGGAGCCGAGGAACGTGGTGACCAGCTCGTGGTCCACGAAGCCGTAGAGCACCCGGTCGGCGGCCGTCGCCTGCCCGAACGCCTCGCCGAGGGCCGGCGCGAACGCGTCGTACACGTGGATGTCGGTCTGCTCGGGGACGTCGTCCCAGTCGGGACTGGTGCGGTCGGCGACCAGCTCGGCGACGTCCTCGGCGGGTGCCGCTGCCCGGGCGGCGGCGTCCGCCGCCTCGACCAGCGCGGTGACCTGGCCGGTGGTGCTGGCCGACCCCGACACGGAGCCGGTGGCGGCACCGACGAAGGAGACCACGACGACCTCCGTGGAGACCATCACGCCGTTGGTGGTGAGCGTGTTGTTGGCCCAGCGCAGGTTGGCGCTGCTCGACGCCCGGACGATCACGACGCAGTCGTCGGCGGTGGACGTGGCGAGCGCGTGCTCGACCAGCTGCTGGGGGGTCACGGTGGTCGACATCAGTTGCCTGCCTCGTCGTTCGTGTTGAGGATGCGTACGCCGCGGAAGAGCGCCGTCGGGCAGCCGTGGCTGACCGCGGCGACCTGGCCCGGCTGGGCCTTGCCGCAGTTGAAGGCGCCGCCGAGCACCCAGGTGTCCGGTCCTCCGACGGCCTCCATCGAGCCCCAGAAGTCGGTGGTCGTGGCCTGGTAGGCGACGTCGCGCAGCTGTCCGCCGAGCTGGCCGTCGCGGATCTCGTAGAACCGCTGGCCGGTGAACTGGAAGTTGAACCGCTGCATGTCGATCGACCAGGACTTGTCACCCACGACGTAGATGCCGCGCTCCACTCGACCGATGAGCTCGTCGGTGCTCGGGCCGTCCGGGGCCGGCTGGAGGGAGACGTTGGCCATCCGCTGGATGGGGACGTGGCCGGGCGAGTCGGCGTACGCACAGCCGTTGGAGCGCCCGTCGTGGAGCTCGGGCTTCATGTGGCCCATCGACCGGTCGAGCTGGTAGCCGACCAGCACGCCGTCGCGGACGATGTCCCACGACCGCGTCTCGACGCCCTCGTCGTCGAAGCCGACGGTGGACAGGCCGTGCGGCTGGGTGCGGTCGCCGGTGACGTTCATGACCGGAGATCCGTACTGCAGCGTGCCGAGCTTGTCGTACGTCGCGAAGGACGTGCCGGCGTAGTTGGCCTCGTAGCCCAGGGCGCGGTCCAGCTCGGTGGCGTGGCCGATCGACTCGTGGATGGTGAGCCAGAGGTTGGACGGGTGGATGACGAGGTCGTAGGTGCCGGCCTGCACGCTCGGGGCGGCCAGCTTGGCGGCCAGCAGCTCGGGGACCTCGGCGATCTCGGCGTCCCAGTCCCACGTGCCGTCGGTGACGTACTCCCAGCCCCGCCCGACCGGGGGCGCCAGCGAGGCCATCGAGTCGAAGACGCCGGTGCGCTCGTCGGAGCCCATCGCCTCGAAGCCCGGCATCATCCGCACCCGCTGCTGGGTGGTGCGGGTGCCCGCCAGGTCGGCGTAGTACTTGTTCTCCTGCACCTGCTGCAGCGAGGACGACGCGTGCCCGACGCTCGCGTGCGACTGGAGCCGGCGGGTCCAGTCGACGAGCACCGCCGCCTTGTCGGCCGTCGGGACGTCGAGCGGGTTGACGTCGTACGCCGAGATCCAGGTGACGTCGTCGTGGACGGGCTCCGGGGCGATCTCCACCGGGGTGGTCGTCATGCCGGAGGCGACCTCGGCGACCGCGATCGCCGTCTCCGCGATCCGTCGCGCCTCCTCCGGCGTCAGCACGACGCCGGAGGCGAACCCCCAGGCGCCACGGTGGATCACGCGCACCGCGAACCCGAGGTCCTCGGTGTCCATCGCGGTCTGCAGGACGCCGTCGCGGGCGCCGAGGTACTGGTAGCGGACCCGCTCGAAGCGGAAGTCGGCGTGGGTCGCCCCGAGCTCGCGGGCCCGGCCGAGCGCGACGTCCCCGAGGTCGCGGTAGGGGAGGGCGGCGAAGGTCGGGTCGAGGCCGGGAGCACTCATGGGGCGAACCTATCGGAGCCGTTAGGGTGCTCCGCATGACGACACCGGCGTGGCTCGGCATCGGTGCCCAGCGGTCGGGGACGACATGGTTCACCGACCTGCTGACCCAGCACCCGGAGGTCGGCCTCGGGACCAACGGCAAGAAGGAGCAGCACCTGCTCCACAAGGTCGGCGACGGTCTCGTCCCCGCGTCGGACTACCTCGACCTGTTCCCCGACGACGGCGTACGACGGGGGGAGTGGACCCCGCAGTACCTCCGGCACGCGTCCGCACCGGCCACCGCCGCGCGCCTGCTGAGCGCGGACTCGCCGGTGCTCGTGCTGCTCCGCGACCCGGTGGAGCGGTTCCTCTCCGCGATGCGCCTCGCGGCCACGCGGGCGACCTCCCCGTGGCCCTACCCGGTGCCGATCACCGTGCAGGGCTTCAGCGGCTTCTACGCCGACCAGCTGGCGATGTGGGCGCACCACGTGGGTCGCGAGCGGATGGTGGTGATGGTCTACGAGTCCGTACGCCGCGCGCCCCAGGCCGCGGTGGACGCGGTGTGGGCCCGGCTCGGGCTCGCTCCGGTGGCCCTCACCGACGTGGACCGTCCGTCGCGCTCGAGCAGCCACGCCGCCTGGGAGCCGCCGGACGGGCTCGTCGAGTCGCTGGAGGTGCTCTACCGCCCGCAGGTCGGTCGGCTGGCCGACGACTGGGAGCTCGACCTGTCGTCGTGGTCGCTGCAGCGCTGACCGCTGGTCGGCGGGATCGAACGTTGTCACACTTGACCGATGGCCGTCATCGAGCTCCGCGACATCGTCAAGACCTTCGGCGCCACGCATGCCCTCGACCACCTGGACCTGGTGGTCGAGGAGGGCGAGGTGCACGGCTTCCTCGGCCCCAACGGCGCGGGTAAGTCCACCACGATCCGCGTCCTGCTCGGCCTGTTGCGCACCGACTCGGGAAGCGCCCTGATGCTGGGCGGTGACCCGTGGCACGACGCCGCCCGCCTGCACCGTCGGCTCGCCTACGTCCCGGGTGACGTGTCGCTGTGGCCGGGCCTGACCGGCGGCGAGGTCATCGACGTGCTGGCGCGGATGCGTGGTGGCCTGGACGAGTCGCGGCGCGCCGACATGGTGGAGCGGTTCGAGCTGGATCCGTCGAAGAAGTCGCGCACCTACTCCAAGGGCAACCGGCAGAAGGTGGCGCTGGTCGCCGCACTCGCCAGCCGTGCCGACCTCTACCTGCTGGACGAGCCGACCTCGGGGCTGGACCCCCTGATGGAGGCGGAGTTCCAGAAGGCGGTCCTCGAGCTCAAGGGCGAGGGGGCGACCGTGCTGCTGAGCTCCCACATCCTCGCCGAGGCCGAGGCGCTCTCGGACCGGATCAGCATCATCCGCGCCGGACGGGTGGTGCAGAGCGGCACCCTCTCGGAGCTCCGGCACCTGACTCGCACGACCGTCATCGCGGAGACCGACCGACCCGCGACCGCCATCGCGGCCCTGCCGGGGGTCCACGAGGTCGAGCTCCGCGGGGAACGGGTCACCTTCGACGTGGACTCCGACCACCTCGAGGGGACCGTGAGCGCGCTCGCGGCCCTGGGGGTCCGTTCGCTGGCCGCGCACCCCCCGACGCTGGAGGAGCTGTTCCTGCGCCAGTACGGCGACGAGGTGCGCGCATGAGCCCGCGCGCGTCAGCCGCGGCGGCCGATCCGACATCGACCCGGTCGCGGCATGCGAAGCGACCCTCACCGGCGGACCCGAGCACCTCCGCGCTCACCGGCGTCGGGCACCTGCTGCGACTCATCCTCCGGCTGGACCGGGTACGGCTGCCGCTCTGGCTGGTCGGCCTCGGCGGCACGATCGTCGCCAGCGCCCTCGCCGTACCGCCGCTCTACGACACGCCGGAGAAGGTCGCCGGCTACTCCCGGGCCGTCGGCGCCAGCCCGGTGAACTACCTGATGTCGGGTCGACAGGCCGGGCTGGACACGCTCGGCGGCATCGTCGCGAACGAGATCTCGCAGGTGGCACAGCTGGGCATCTGCCTGATGGTGATGTTCCTCGTCGTGCGCCACACCCGAGCCGAGGAGGAGTCGGGCCGCGCCGAGCTGGTGCGGTCGACCGTGGTGGGACGCCACGCGGCCACGCTCGCGGGCCTGGTCTACGGCGTTGCGGCAGCCCTGCTCCTGGCCACCATCACCACGCTCTCGATGCTCGCCGCCGGACTGGCCGTCAACGGCAGCGTGACCTACGGTGCCGGTCTCGCACTCCTCGGTGTGGTGTACACCGCCGTCACGCTGGTCGCCGTGCAGGTGTCCACCTCCGCGCGCGGGGCGCTCGGACTGGCCGGCGCCGCCGTCGCGGTCGGGTACCTCGTGCGAGGGGTGGGGGCGATGGAGGACAACGCCCTGGTGTGGGCCTCACCGTTCGGTTGGTCCCAGCGCATGGACGCCTTCGGCCACGAGCGGTGGTGGCCGGCGGTGCTGCTGCTGGCGGCCACTGCCCTCCTGCTGGGACTGGCCGGCTGGTTGACCGCCAGTCGTGACTTCGGGGGTGGGCTCCTGGACACCCGGCCCGGTCACGAGCGCGCGGGGCGGCTGTTGCACACGCCGTTCGGCCTCGTGGCGCGCGTCCAACGGGGACTGGTGATCGGGTGGGCCATCGGCCTCGTCCTGCTCGGCCTGCTCTACGGCGCCGTCATCCCCACCATCCCCGACCTCATCGCCTCCAACCCCGACATGGCGGACATCGTCGGCGGGTCGGCAGACGCCGAGGACGCGCTCGTCGACGCGTTCCTGGCCTACATCTTCGTGTTCATGGCCGTCATCTCGTGCGGTTTCGTCGTCACCTCCGTCCTGCGGCTGCGCACCGAGGAGGAGACCGGGCGCGCCGAGACGGTCCTCGCGACACCCGTCAGCAGGACGACCTGGCTGGCAGCCACCGCCGTCGTGACCACCCTCGCCATCACCACGTTGACCGTCCTCATGGGGTTGGGCCTCGCCGTCGGGTACGCCGTCGGGGCGGGGGAGTGGGACCAGGTGCTTCCGCAGGTCGCCGGTCAGATGTCCTACCTGCCCGGCGCACTCGTCCTCGGCGCGTTCGCCCTCGCCCTGCACGGACTCCTGCCGCGTGCGACCGGCCTGGCGTGGGCGGCCGTCGCACTCGTCGCGCTGCAGGTCATGCTCGGTCAGCTCCTGGACCTGCCGGACGCCGTACAGGCCCTCTCGCCGTACTGGCACCTGGCGGCGGTGCCCGTCGACGACTTCGACGTCGTCCCGTTCGTCCTGCTCCTCGTCGTCGCGGCTGCACTGGGTGCTGCGGGCCTGTGGGGATACCGCCGGCGCGACGCGGTCAGCGGCTGACGCGCCGTCCGCCGACAGTCGTCGCCACGGTCAGGCGTCCGCGACCATGTGTCGCCGCACCACACGCCGCCGCAGGGTGGGCGAGGCCACCACCTCGTACCCGGCCTCGAGGAAGACCTGCACCAGCCCGACCGAGGCCTCGTCCCAGATGACGGTCTTGCCCGGCGGTGGCTCGATCGGGTAGCCCTCGAGGACGCGGGCGCCGACCTGCTCGCCGTACTCGACGGTGGCCGAGGCGAGCTCGTAGCTCAGCCCCGACCGGCGCATGCCCGGGCGTACGACGAAGCACGTGACGGACCAGACGCCCTCGAGCTCGGGGTCCATCCGCATCCACGCCTGCTTCCGGCTCCACAGCCGGGGGTAGTTCTCCCGCGGCTCGACCGCGACCCAACCGGCCGCCTCGCCGTCGACGTACCCGATCAGCCCGGACGTGGGTCCGGCGGTGCCGCAGGCGGTCTGCTCCAGCAGCGCGGTGTCCCGCTGCTCCTGCGTGGTGTCGCGCCAGATCCAGCCCGGCACCTTCATCGCCTGGCACCGGCACTTGTGGGCGCCACCCGTGGCGAAGACCGCCTCGACGTCCTCCGTCGCTGCGTGGTTGGCCGGGAGCCAGGTGAATTCGGGCATGCCGCGACCCTAGTCGTCAGCCGGACTTACGAGACCGATCGAGGGTTGACGAAGGGCGGTGCCTGCGTATCCGGCCGCGCAGGAACTCGTCCAGGCGACGGGAGAAGGCCGTGGCGACGTACAGCGCGGCCACCACGAAGCAGCCCGTTGCCAGCCAGGCTGATTCGCCCAGCGCCCAGATGCCGAGCATGCCGAACGCAAGCCCGAAGAGGATGCCCGATCTGTCCACGGTCCGCATCCTTCCACGCAGCTCGACAGGTGCGAGGGCTCAGACGCTGGGACGCTGTGCATCCCGCGCAGCCTGCTGCGCCCGCATGATCGCCTCGTCCCGCCGCGTGAGGACCCAGGTGCCGACGATGAAGCCAGCGACGGCGCACGCCCCGGCCACGACCCGCAGCCCGCGCACCAACGCGTGATCCGCCGCAGCGAACGCCGTCTCATCGAGGTACTCCGCCGCGGCAGCGAAATAGACGGTGAGCGCGCACAGCACGAGGGAAGCCATCCCCACCACACGCAGCAACATCGAGGATCCTTCGTGCTCACTGTCCCGGGACCCGGGCGGCGGGGTCGTCTCGTCCTCGTCCATCGGCATGGCAGCACCCTCCCATCCGATCGGGTCACTCGCCCGCGAATCGGGGCGAGGTGTTGCTCCGTCCCGGCGTGCGCGGACGCCAGGCTTCGAGCTTCCCGCACGGTCACCACCCGATACGGGTCGTAGTCTTTCGGGCATGACGATCAGCCGCGCCGAGCAGGCCACGGCCGCGACGCTCTCCACCCTGGGAGCCTTCCAGCTCGCGCTCGCGGTCGGCGCACCCTGGGGCAGGGCGGCGTACGCCGGAACACGTCGCGGCACCCTGCCGCGACGCCTGCGTGTGGTCAGTGGGGTGGCTGCGATGGGCTACGGCACGGGCGTGGTCCTCATCGTGCGCGGTGCGGGCTCGGCGCGGGTCCGGGACCGCGCGTTCACGACGCTCAGCGTGGTGATGACGATCGGGTCCATCGCCAACGGGGCGTCCCCTTCGCTCGTCGAGCGGGCCGTCTGGACACCGGTGACTGCTGCCACGGCCGTCGCTGCGTGGCGCTCACGTGCGCGTGGCTGAACCGCCCGTCAGCGCGCTTCATGCGGCGCGCTGCGTGCCTCAGTCGTCGCGTCGTACCTCTGGTGGTGGCTTCGCGCCCGGGCGTTCGTAGCCGTCCACCCGCGTGTAGACGCTCATGATGGGACCGACGCGGTGCTTCTCGTCCGCATCGGCCGGGCGGTCCGCGATGATGGCAGCCACCCATTCGCTCGGCGGCATGTCGGGGAACATCAGTGCCTGCCAGAGGTCACGTGTCCACTGTCCGTCGTTACGGAAGTACTCGTCGTCCCACCACATGCGGCCACGGGTCGTGACGCGACGCACGGTCCGTTTGATGACCCACGCCCGGGGCCCGTCGGGCTCGGAGACACCCTGCGGCGCTGCCGGCGGCGGCCAGGTCTCGGTCATGGGCAGTCCCGGATCCGGCACCTCGACGTGAGCGTCGACGCCGCGGCGTCGGAGCTCCTCGACCAGGACGTCGATCATGGCGCGGACCATCCTCGGGAACAGCGTCCCCTTGGTGTCGGTGCTGATCCACGGTCCGTCGGGGGACAGGTAGACGTCGGACACCCAGTTGGGCGTGTACGTCTCGCCCGTGTTGCTCCACTCCTCGAGCTCTTCGCCCTCCTCGTCGATGCTGATGAATCGCAGCGACGCGGCATGGAGAGCGGTCGCGGCCGCCTCGACGTCCGAGGACCGCACGAGAAAGGCCAGGGAGCCGTGCTCGGACCCGGGTCGGTGCTCCTCGCGCGCCAACCGCTCCAGCAGGTCTGTCGAGACGGTCACCGCGCTCACGCTGTCACTCTAGGGAGACGAGGACCCCCACGTCGCTCGGCCGCCCCGCTGCCTGCCGATAATTGACCTCGTGGAGGACCAGCAGACACCGCAGTCAGCCGAGGGCGAGGCGAAAGTCGTCACGCTCTGCGGCTCGACCAGGTTCGAGGTCGAGTTCGCGGAGGTCAACCAGCGGCTCACGATGGATGGCTGCGTCGTGATCAGCCTCGGGATGTTCAGCCTCCCCGAGCTGCCGGGCCACGGCTGGACAGCCGATTCCTCGGACGTGAAGGCGCGGCTCGGTGCGCTGCACCTCCAGAAGATCCGCATGGCTGACGAGGTGTTCATCGTGGATCCGGGTGGCTACCTGGGTGAGTCGACCCGGCGAGAGATCGCCTATGCCGAGTCGCTCGGCAAGCCGGTGCGGTACCTGAGTCAAGAGCGCTCGGCTCCAACGGGGGATGGCCCCACCAGTGGGTCGGCCCAGACGTAGGCCTTCACGATCACCGGCGGCACGAGGGCATCTCGCCACACCGGGCTCGGTTGGTCGCGGCCATCAGGTCAGCTGCTTCCAGTGCCCTTCCGAGACGACCTCGACGGCGCCGTCGACCACCGTGATGGCGGTCTGGTCGTCGATGACGTAGGCGGGGCCGGAGATGCCGGCGGCCCATTGCTCCGCCTCGGCCATGGAGTTGCCCGGTGCGCCGTCCTGGGCCAGGTGAGGACAGATCGAGAAGTCGACCATGCCCAGCGTGGTGTCGTCACCGTCCGGGGGTCTCCACTGGATGAAGTCCTCGCCGACCTCGGGCGTCATCACCATGCTTCCGGCACTCAGTCCCACCCACACCGTCTCGCTCAACGTCGGAAGCAGGTCCGCGAGTCCGGACTGCCGCATCCAGTGGCAGAGGTAGAGGACGTCGCCGCCCGCTACCAGCAGGACGTCCGCCTCCCGGACCAGCGGGACCCAGCGCTCCTCGTCGATGCTGGGCAGCGCGGTCAGCTCGAGCACGCCCATCGACTTCCACCCCAGGTCGACCATGGGATTCTCGGCCTCCCCGCTGATGAACTGCCACGCCCTTTCGCCGGGGCCGAGCCAGGGGTGCCCGTACATCGCGGTGGGGATGCACAGGGCGTTGGAGGCGGCGATCGGCTTGCCCAGCAGATCGACCAGCGCCTCGCGGATGCTGGTGTTGGTGACGCCCCCGGACGTGAGAAGAAGCTTCACGATTCCTCCTCGATTCGATCTCGTCGGACTGGGCCGGCGTACGGACCCGACACGGCCTCCGCCCTCGTCACCCAGGCGAGCTGTAGCCGGGCCAGTCTGCTCGAGAGGGTGACGCCTTCCGTCACGGAATGTACGTCGATCCGTGTGTCACCGCACCGACCGCCGCGTGAGCGTCCAGCCGTTCTAGGGTTCGGCTGGTGAGAATAGTTCTGCTGGGGGACAGCCACCTCGCCCGGATCCAGCGAGACGCACCCCGCATCGGTGAGAACGTCCTCAACGCGGCACAGGGCGGAGCCACGGTGCTGCACCTCGAGGGACAAGCGGACGGTGCGGGCATCACGGGTTCGGACGTCGTGGTGGTGTCGGTAGGCACCAACGATGCTGCCCCCTGGCACGACGTGTCGGTCGCCGACTTCCAACGGGGCCTGGGTCGAGTCGTGCGGTCCCATCCGGCTGGAGCGTGGGTCATCATGTCGCCACCCGGCGTCGACGAGGGACGTCTCGGATCTCGCGATCGGACCAACGTCGTCGTGGACGCATACCGGGAGGCAGCCGCCGATGTCGCCGCGTCACACACCGCCCGACTGCTCGACACCCGGTCGTTGCTGGCGCCGCTCGGGACGGCGGCCTTCGCGACGGACGGCCTCCACCTCAGCGGCGCGGCGTACAGGATGCTGCTGCGCGCGCTGGCCGAGAGCACGAAGTCCCACTGACAGCGTTCCGAGCGGGCGCTCGGCACTGGCAGGGCTACCTGGCCGAGACCACCCGCACTCCGTCCGGGAGGAGCGAGCTGTCATCGACCGCGTCGTCCAGCCAGACCCCGATCAGGCCGGCCAGCTCCACGGGATGGCTGAAGTTCACCGCATGTGCCGCGTGGTCGATCAGAGCAACGGTCAGGTGCTCCGGAGCGAGCCGCGCGACTTCGCGGATGCGGTCGGGTGGCGGCAGGAGCGGATCGCGGACACCCAGCACGGCCAGGGTCGGGACCGGGGTGTGCAGCAGGCGCTCCAGGGACGGGAAGCGTGTGAGCTCGTGGAACAGACGCAGTCCGTTCAGCGGCCCGAACTTCACGTAGTCGGGGAGAGCGACGGGAAACATCCTCATGCTCTCCCGGAAGCCGTCCCGCGCCAGCTGGCCGAGGGCGCGGCCCAGGGGCTGGTTGTGCACGCCTCCGGCCGGCGAGACCAGGACGAGCCTGTGCACCCGCTCGGGCGCCTCGTGGACGATCTCCAGGCTGATGGCGCAACCCATCGAGTTACCGACCAGGACAGCCTTGTCGATCTCGAGGCGGTCGAGGATCGCGATCGTGGCCTCGGCCAGCTCCGGGATGTCGAGGACGCGATCGCGGCGCTCACTGCGCCCGTACCCGGGCAGGTCCGGGACCACGTTGACCCCACGCGCGGTGAGGATCCGGGCGGTCGGCATCAGGTACGACCCGGAGATCGCGAAGCCGTGCAGGTGGACGAGCGGGACACCGTCCTCGGCCGTGCTGCGCCGGCAGTAGACCGACGTCCCTCCCACCTGCAGGCGCTCGTCCACCCAGCCGTCGCCTGGTCCTGGGTGGTCTCGCATGGGCCGAGGTTAGTGCTCCGGGCTCGGTCGGTGCCGGAATCAGGGCAAGCAGCACCTGCAATATCGGGACATACCCCCACCTCGCTTCGGTAGCCTGCGAACGCACTGGGAGCGAGGATGGTTGCGCATGGTGGTCGAGCCCGCCGATGACTGGCGCCGCGGTGATGTCGTCAACACGCCGCCGCCGACGTCGCCTCCGACGTTCGAGCTGGCACCGGACGACGTATCCGTCACCCCGCTCTGGCCGGTCCGGGAGATCCTCGACGGCATCTTCTTCGTGATCGGAACGGTGCTCGTCCTGTGGCTCGGATGGATCGTCGTCTCGATCGGCCTCGACCGCTGGTTCGCGATCGGCTCGATCTTCCTCTTCTGGGTGCTTCTGGCCTACGTGGGACTGCCCCGCCTGCAGGAGGTGCTGTCGAAGGTCTACGTGCCCGACTACTTCATCGGAAGATCCCTCACCGACATCGGCGTGCTCGGTGACCCGATCAACCTGGCCCTGGACGGCGACGAGTCGGACATCCACGCTGCCATGAGCCGAGCCGGTTGGACCCGTGCCGACGAGCTCACGATCGGCTCCTCCTGGAGGATCGTGGTCTCGTCGGTGCTGCGCCGCCCCTACCCGCAGGCTCCCGTCTCCTCACTGTTCCTCTTCGGGCAGCGGCAGGCATTCGCCTACCAGCAGGAGGTCGACGGCAACCCGTCACAACGCCACCACGTCCGTTTCTGGCCGGTCCCCGACGGCTGGACGCTGCCCGGTGGTTTCCAGGTGCAGTGGCTGGCCGCTGCGACCTACGACAAGGCAGTCGGCATCTCGCTGTTCACCCTCCAGGTGACGCACCGGGTGGACGCCGACATCGACATCGAGCGCGACTACGTCATCGACACCGTCCGGTACGTCGTTCCGGAAGCCTCCCTGCGCGTCATCAAGGACTACTCCAGCGCCTTCACCACCCGCAACGGTGGAGGTGACGTCGTACGCACCGATGGGAGCCTCCCGATCCTCGACCTGACCGGTCTCCAGGCGCCGGAGCCGGAGCGCGTGCAGCCAGCGACGGATGTGCTGTCGCGGGCGATGTCTCATCGTGTGCCGCCGCCGAGCCTCCTCGCCGCGGCCGTGATGAGCATGGCCAAGGCTGCCGTCACGCTGGCGACCGTGCTCGTCGCTTTCGTCGGAGCGGACAGCCTCTCGGTCACCGCGACGACCCGCGAGCTCGCGGTGATGGGCAGCAGCGCGCTGTGCCTCCTCGGCCTGTGGGTGTTCGTGCTCGCTCACCACGCCTGGGCCCGGATCGCCCTCATGGGCGTCTGCTCCGTGGAGTCAGTCACGCAGCTGGTCGACCTGAGCGCCGCCGAGGACGTCCACTTCCTGGTCTTGATGAGCACCGCGATCACCGTCCTCATCCTCATTGCCGTGAGCTCCGACGGCGCCCGGCGCTGGGTGAGGCCCGGTCGGCGAGCCTGAGCCGAACGCCGAACGCCGAACGCCGCACGGCGCTGGAGCCGAGAGCCAGTACGTCGCGAGGGTGGGGTGTGTCTCGGGTTCGGAGGTCAGAACTTGTAGGCGAACTTCGCGAGGTCGTCGGCGTGCGCGGTCTCGACGAGCTCGCGGCTGGTGACGTCGTAGGCACGCCAGTAGGCCCGCTCGCGATCGGTCACGTTCGTGGCGGGAACGGCGATCTCCAGGCCGAGGAGCTCACGCAGGTCGGACTCGAGGTGCTCCATCCGCAGCACGACGTCGGCCTCATCCACGTGGCCGCTATTGATCCGGCGCGGGCCGGGCTCGGCGATGGCTCCGGCCAGCCACTCGTTGAACTCCAGCGTCACCGCGTCCACGATGCGTCCGACCGCACCCGGTGTCGCGTGCACCCACGAGTCGGGGTTGCGCAGCTCGTGCACCCACCGGCGGCGGGTGCGTTCGTACTCGGCGACGTAGAAGTCGAACGGGTTGCGGGTGGTCGTCACGATGCGCAGCTCGTGGTCCGGTGCCAGGAACCCCGCTCGGACCAGGTCACCAGCGGTGGCGTGCTTGACGTCGATGCCGGCGGCACGGACCGTGCCGCCGGCAGGAACCTCGGTGACGCTGGGGCGGGCGAGGAGCGCCTCGCGCAGCGCCGTGCTGGCCGTGCCCGGAGCAGCCGTCACCAGGAGACCCGCTGCGGTGTCGAGCAGTGCCATCAGCGGTCAGTGCTGGGTCGGATGGCGGGCGGCTGACGCAGTGGTGCCGCTAGCCGGTGGGTCAGGGCGGGAGGCACGGTGGGAGGCACGGTGGGAGGCACGGGGACATTCAACCCGCTGGCCTGCGGCAGACTGCATCCGTGCTGACCGTTGACGACCTCGACGTGACCGACGCGCTGACCTGGGCGTCGGAGACCACCGGCCCCCTCACCCGTGTGAGCGAGCTCTCGGGTGGCTGGACCTCGACCATGCTGTCATTGGCGACCGGAGCCGGTGACGAGCTCGTGCTCAGGTTGATGACGCGCGAACCATGGCGCAGTCACGGCGCCGGATTGACCACGAGAGAGTCCGAGATCCAACAGATGCTCGTGCAGACACCCGTGCCCGCGCCCCGTTCTCGGGCTCTGGACGCCGAAGGTCGGCAATGCGGCTTTCCCGGCCACCTGATGAGCCTGCTTCCCGGGCAAGTAGATCTCGACCGCGTCGACAAGGACTCCCTCGACCGGCTGGCGCACCTGCTCGCCACCATCCATGACGTCTCGCCGACCATCGAGGTCCGCACCTACCAGTCGTGGGCATGGGAGGCGAAGTACACGGTCCCGCACTGGGCCACGGACGCAGGACTCTGGAGAGAGGCATTCGAGCTGCTTCGCACCGATGCACCGGACTACGAGCCGTGCTTCATCCACCGCGACTTCCAGCTCCGAAATGTGCTCTGGTCCGACGACCGGGTCAGTGGCGTGGTCGACTGGGTCGAGACGTCGATAGGCCCGGCGTGGCTGGACGTTGCGCACTGCTGCACCAACATCGCCATCGGCCACGGCAGCGATGCCGCCGACCGGTTCGCCGCTGCGTACATCGCCCGCACGGGTCGAGAACCCCAGCCCTACTTCGATGTCATGGACATCGTCGGATTCCTTCCTCCCCCCGGCCGAGAAGGACTCATCAAGGCGCAGGACGAGCGTCACAGGCTCGAAGATCGGCTCTCGTCAGTCATGCAGCGCGTGGCCATGGACCGATGATCGCTTCATCCGACTCGCCACGTTCGAGCCGCACCGCATGGTGAACGGGCCCGACGACGGAGTGGCTGACGCCAGAGAACCGGGGTGCCGGCGGCCAGGCCGCCTGTCTGCGCGCATCCCAGCATGAACGCGCGCGGATCGTGCTAGCCGGATGTCAGGGATGGCGTTCCTTGTGGATGTCCATGCCCCACGCCACCCCGCGCCGTTGGGCTACGTCTGGAGCTGCAACTGAGTCGCGGTCTGCATTCACGAACCGCAGTATGCCGTCGGTGCCTTGCCAAGATCGCCGACAACCTCGCCGGGTCTTGTCCATTCATCGTCAGCTGCGCGCAACACCTTCACTTCCTACCGGCTCCTCCGTGCCTTCCGACTCTTGCGCCAATCGAGGAGTGCCGCGACAGCCCGCGCAATGCCCGGGGCACCGTCACCATGTCCGTGACTGGCGTTCATCCAACTCTGCCGGGCGACATGCATGGGCGCGTCCGGGTCTGGCTCTGGGTTGGCCGGGGAGGCGCTTCGGGTGTTGCATGTCCACAGCATGCATGAGGCGGCAAGGAGCGTTCGCGCAATCGCACGCGTGGTCCGCTCAAGTCGGCGCGGACCGCGGCTGTCCCGCCATCGAGCCGAGTTCGCAGGCACGTTGTTGGCGGCGTGCCGGTGGGCCCGACGCCCCGCGCGTACAGGTTGCGCTGTACTAGTGATCAGGAATCCAGTCGAGCACTCGGTCCCGCAGTTCCTCTCGACTCGCCGCACCGTCCAGTCGCAGCACGGGATGGTGGCGCTCGGCCAACCACTTCTCGTGGGCCAGCCGGCTTCGCCCGTCAAATGCCGGGTCGTCGTAGCCGCGCGCCCAGTCCAAGAATCCCTCCCACGCCGTGGAGTCGAACCCCCGACCTGCCCTTCGATGAACCTCACGCGCTTCAAGACGCCGAAGCCGCTCCTGGGGATCGAGGGTCAGGAAGACGATCGCGTCGCACTCGTCGACGACCGCGTCACCCCAGTCGACCATGGACCCGGACAGCACCCATGCCTCACGGGGCACGAACACCTCGCGCATCAGCGCCAGTCGGTCGCTCTCTGGTCGCCTCTCCACATAGGGCGGATCGGTGGGCACCCAGAAGTAGTCGTCAGCGTCAGCGTGCGGGACAGACCAGTGGTCTGCCAGCGCCCGCGCGAGCGTGGTCGTTCCGGACCCACTGGCACCCATCACGTGAAGTCTGCAGCGTCGCATGCCGCCATCCTCGCCGGTCTGCCGAACAGGTTGGGTGCAGGTTGTTGCCGGCGCAGACCGGTCGGACTGCTCTGACAAGGTGAGCTCATGGATCGCAGGCTCGGAGACCAGCTCGGCACGCAGGTCCACACGACTCCGACCACCGCCCAGGCGGTGTCGGCCTCGGTCGTGTGCGCTCGGGCGTTGGGACTGCCTGCCGACGACCCTGAGGTCATCGCCGAGGGCTACAGCGTCCGGGTGCGACTCAGGCCCGCAGCCGTTGTCACCCGTGTCGTGACCACCGGACGAGAGCTGCGCCCGGACCCGTGGCCGTGGCTGGAGCGCGAGGTGTCCGTCGCTCTACACCTCGCCGCATCAGGTGTCCCTCTCGTCGCCCCGTGGAGCGACCCCGGGCCGCACATCGCGGACGGGCTGGAGGTGTCGTTGTGGCACTGGGTCGAGCACGATTCAACAGAGGTGTCCGCCGCCGAGTTCGGGACCATGTTGGGACCACTGCACGAAGCGCTCGCGTCGAACACAGGCGACCTGCCGCCACTGGTCGGTCCACTCACCGACATCGCAACGGCGCTGGCGGTCTCCTCCGACCCGACCCTTCATCGTGCAGCAGCCGCGCTGGTTCCGCTGGCGCTGTCCTGGCCGCGCCGTCCGCTCCACGGAGACGCCCACACCGGAAACGTGCTCATGACCCCACGTGGACCGCTGTGGACCGACTTCGAAGATGTCTGTGTCGGACCCGTCGAGTGGGACCTGGCGTCGATGACGATCACCGAGGACGCCCTCGCCGCGTACAGCGGCCCCATCGACCGGACCCGACTTGCCGGGTGCCGAGATCTGCGCCGTCTTCAGGTACTTGCCAGCCTCTTGGTCGGGGACTACGACGATCCTGCGCTCTACAGCAGACTTGTCACGCACCTCGATCAGCACGCCTCCTGACACACGACGAATTGTCTTCCGATGCAGATGGGCATGACCCCGAACGTGGGGGAACCCCGGTCAACCCGACCGGGGGACCGGAGGACCGCCGTCCGTGCGGACTGCGGCTGGTTCCGCACACCATCAGCGCCAGGTGCGGGTGTTCGCAGTGGCTGAGGGAACCATGACAGCGCCTTGGTGCTGTTTCACTGCGTATCGAGCCAGTCTGGTTCGAGGACCAGTCTCGCGAGGTCGGCGATGACGAGGGCTGGTCGTGTGCGGGTGATGGTCGCGTTCTTCTCGGCCGGACTGTTGCGCGAGGTCGCCTCGATCATCCACCCGTCAGCGGTCATGACGGTCACTGTGTTGGAGACGACGGTCCCTTCGGGTCGGGCCTCGGTCGCTTGCGCGCGCACGAGCAGTATCGATCCGTCGTCGAGGTCCTGACAGGTCGTTCCTGGTGGCGTCCCGTCGGGGAGGGTGCGGCAGGTCGGGTTGGGACCGACGAGTCCGATGCCGTCGTTGTCGGCGATGAGGAGCGTGACTTGGGATGCGCCTTGTCCGTCGTCGAGGACGATCGAGGCGCCCTCGAAGGGGTCGTTCTTGTCCAGCCGTGCCTGCATGTCGCCCGTGTCGGTCATGGCGATGTCTTCGGACCATGTCGTGTGGTCGCTGGTGCGCGCACCTGGTGTCTGGGCTGTCACGGCTGCGGACAGTTCGTAGGCGAGCAGGTCTGGTGCGAAGGCGAAGGTCCGCTCCCTCGCGATTGTCTGAGTCGGTGAGGGACTCGTGGTGGTGGGTGTTGTGGGGGCCGGTCCTGTGGTGGCGGAAGCCGTCCCGGTGGGGTCGGCGGCTGGGGTGGCCAGTTCACCTGCGGAACCGACTCCGTAGACCGTGACCGTCGCAAAGAGCGCTACGGCGGCGACACCCAGGCCTGCAGCAGCAGCGGCGCGGGCCCTCTTGCGTCGTCGCCCACGACGGGCGGCCTCGCGAACGACCCGGGCCGTGTCGTAGGTGTAGCCCTCCGTGGCGTGACGCATCAGTTCGTGCACGTCGGTGGCGTCATCGGGCGAGTGAGTGGGGTTCACGCGTCGCTCCTTCCGGGCTGGGTCGGGCAGGGCGCTGGTCGACCCAGCCCGGCTGGGGCGTAGTCGTCGGCGAGAAGTGGCCGAATCTTGGCCAACGCTCGGGTGGTGCGCGTGCGGACGGCTCCCGAGGTCAGCCCGAGTTGTCCGCCCACGTCGGGTGGGGACATGTCTTCGAAGAACCGGAGCACGAGGATGGTGCGGTCCAGCGCGGTGAGGGTGTCGAGCGCGCGGAGCAGGTCGACACGGCTGTTGTGCTCGGGTTGATGCAAACGTTCAGGGACGTCTGCGGTGGGGCGCTCAGTCGAACTGCGCCTACGGCGTCCGCTGATGAAAGTGTTCAGCATGGTTGCGCGGGCGTAGCGCACGGGATCGTCGGCCCGGGTGACTCGCGTCCAGTGCACGTACAACTTGGTGAGGGTGTCCTGAACCAGGTCCTCCGCCGCGTGATGGTTGCCAGTGAGCAGCCATGCGGTACGTCCCAATCGTTGTGCGTGCGCGTGGGCGAAGCCCTCGAAGTCGTGTGTCGTCGCCATGCGTCCCTTCCGGCTCTCCTGAACCCTAGGACGCGCTGAGTCCTGATTCTGTTACGCGCACCCCGAGTGCGCGCGCATCAGCAAGAGCGTGGATCGCGACAGATGAGGACGTTCAGGCGTGCGACGCCCGGAGCTGGGGTCGTCAAAGTCGACCGTAGGCCCGGAGGGCGCGCAGAGCGCGGAGGGTCTCGATCCCGCGCCACTCCAGGGCGGAGGCGCTCCCCGGTGGGTCCCATGTGATCGGCCAGCCGCCGTCTGGCTGTTGGTCACGGACCAGGCGGTCGAGGTGGCCCTGAATGGTTGCGTCGTCGAACAGTCGACTCCAGGGGCTGTCCGGCGACGGCGCCAGGTGGAGGGGGGTGAGTCCGTAGCCGGGATCCGCCGGATCCGCCCGGTACCAGACGGCGTTGGACAGCCAGTCGCCCACGTGGGCGCCGACGGCCTGCGCCCGATCTCGGTCTGGCACGTGGGCGAGGAAGACCATCACCTCGACCAGGGCGTGTGCGTCTTCCTCGAAGCCGGACTCGAGCCGTGCCCAGGTCCAGTCGGTGGCCCGGTCGAGCCACGGGTGGGTGACGCCCAGCTGGTGCAGCCGTCCAGCCAGCCCGGCGGTCGGGTTCAGTCCGGGCGTGTAGGTCCAGTCCGACCAGTGCTCGGCCCGGGGGTAGCGCTCCATGATGGGGAAGGCCAAGGGCACCGCTCCGTCGGGCGCGGCCACCGAGGCCAACCACTCACAAGCGCCCCGGACGAGCTCGTCCGTGACTGGATCGCCTGATCCTGCCGCGGCGTCGCCACCGGTGGCGACCAGGAGGATCCGGAGAGCGCACTCGACGTCGATGGGCAGGCTTGCCGGGCAGCGCTTGTCGGGCTCAAGGCCGTGACCGAACCCGCCGTCGGGGTTGCGGTAGGCCCGGACGGCGTCGATCACGCCGGAGCCATCGGCTCCGTCGAACAGCACAGTGGCGAGGCGGCGCTCGATGAGCCGTCCCTCGCGATCGAGAAACGCCCGGGCAGCAGCGAAGACTTCTTCGGTCACGGGCGGCAGTCTGGCAGGAGCAAGCCGGCGCGCCGGTCAGCCAAGACGCTGCGCAGCACCGCGGTAGATCCGGACGTTCGAGGGGACGCCGACTCGACCTGTGACCGTGAGCGATTGAACAATCAGGAGCGGGCCGGCTCGGTGATGTCTACCGGAACGGGCGGCGGTCCGTCCCGCAGCAGCGCTGACAGCAGGTCTCCCAGTCCCGGCGGGAACACCGTGTCGTTCGTCTGCGACAGCTGCTCGGCATCCCACCAGCGGAACCCCAAGACGCTCTTGGTCTCGTAGTCGCTCAAGTTCGCAGGGGCCGGGTCGAAGTGCTGCACCGTGTGGTGAAGCCAGTCCTCATGAACGTCCACGGTTCGACCGTCATATCGATACGTGTGATCGCGGGTCCAGACGAGCGTTCCCATCGGCAGCTGCGCGAGTCCGGCTTCCTCGTAGGCCTCACGTTGGGCGGCCTGTTGAAGCGACTCACCGGGCTCAACGCCTCCACCAACTGGGTACCACCACTGACGACCCGTTCGAGGGTCTGCCGCGCGAATGAGGAGAACACGATTCTCGTGGTCCAGCAGTAGCAGTTTGACGGTCATTCGAGGCACGCCCGGAGTGTAGGTGCTGAGGCAGACGGCTGCGCCGCAGAGACTCATGGCTCCGCAGCGTCAGCCCGGATGCGGATCGACGCGAACGCATCGCGGCCATGAGCGGACGTAACGCGTCAGGTGCGGGACATGGAATGCTGCCCGGGTGAGGTGACGCCGGACGGGGTTGTCCTCGTCCACGTGTTCACCTGAGCGGATCGCGCTCGTTGCAGGGCTGTGTGGGTGGCGACATCCGCAGTCGGCAGCTCAGCACGCTCATCGCGCCATGAGTGGGCGTGGTTGTCACTCCTGGTCAGGTGGCCGAGATCGCGTCGAGCACCTCGAGCTTGGTGGATCGTCGTGCGGGCAGGAGGGCCGCCAGGACGCCGATGAGCACTCCCAGGACAAGGATGACGACCAGCTCGATCCACGGGATGGACGGGGTGACCGCGGCTTGGCTGTCGCGATTGATGGAGACCAGCAGCAGCAACGAGACCACCAGCCCGAGGACCAGGCCGCCGAGGGTCCCGAGCAGGGAGATGAGGACCGATTCGAGGGTGACCATGCGGCGCACCCGGTTGTCGGTCATGCCGATGATGCGCAGGAGCCCTAGTTCGCGTCGGCGTTCGAGGATGGACAGCGACATCGTGTTGATGATGCCGATGATGGCGATCACCACGCTCATCAGCAGCAGCCCGGTGACGGCCTTGATCAGGAAGTCGAAGACCGTTCCGATGAGCTTTCCAACCGCGTTCCCCTCCTGCGCAGTGATGTCGGGGCGTACGGCGGCGAGGTTCTGGATGTCGTCCTTGGTCTTGCCCTGTGCTCCGGAGGCAACGTCGACGAACGCGAGGGTGGGGGCGACGTCTCCGACAAGCGACTCGAAGGTCGTGGTGTCGATGATGCTGCCGGTCTGGGCGGTGTCCTGGGTGGGTTCCAGGACAGCGACGACCCGGAGCTCGACGTCTTTGCCGCGACTGTCGGTGACGGTGACGGTGCCGCCGATGTCCGGGGTGGCGCCCTCGCCGGTGTCGATGACGGCGATGGTGCCGCTCCCATCACCGCTGCTGGCCAGGTCGGCGAGGGCGCCACTCTCGACTGCGATGTTGGCGACCTTGGCCAATTCGGAGACGTCGCCGGCCGAGGCGACCGTGGCCGTGCCGTCGATGGTCACGGGCTCGCGTCTGAACGCGACCACGTCGTTGACGTCCTCGATGGTCGCGAGGTCGGACACGAACGCGTCGTCGAGCGAGCCGCCCTGGCTGACGACCACGTAGTCCGCGGACTGCAGGTCGCTGACCTCGCCCACCGCGAAGTCGCGCACACTCGCGCCGGCGACCGCGACGAGCGTCACGAGGAAGACGCCGATCAGGAGCGCATTCGCGGTCGTCGCCGTGCGCTTCGGGCTCCGTACCGAGTTGTCGACCGCAAGCCGGCCCTCCATGCCGAAGCGTTCCAGGAGGGGGCGGAAGAGCCGGGCGCCGCCCTTCGCCAGGTAGGGAGCACCGATGAGCACGGCCGCGATGATGGCGACCGCCCCGATGCCGACGACCGCGAGCTCGTCGGTCAGCAGCATCGCAGCCACTCCGAGGGCGACGAGGACGACGCACACGATGCCGCGGGTCCGGCCGAGCTCGGCGGACTCCACCGCCGCATCACGCATGGCCTCGATCGGCTCGGTCCGAGCGGCCCGGCGTGCGGGGATCATCACCGACAGGACCGTGATGATCGTGCCGAGCGCGATGCCGCCGAGGACGTTCGACAGCCCGAAGCCCAGCCCACCGGGCAGGGAACCGCCGGTCACCTTCAGGACCCCGTCGAGAAGCAGTGTCAGGACGTAACCCGCGACCACGCCGAGCAGCGACCCCACCAGGCCCAGCACGAGCCCCTCGAGCCGCAGGGACCGCTTCAGCTGGCGCGGGGTCGCGCCGATCGCGGCCAGGACAGCGAGCTCGCGAAGCCGTTGCGCCACGATGACGCTGAAGGTGTTGAAGATGACGAAACCACCGACCAGCAGGGCGAGGACGGCGAAAGCGCGGAGCGCGGTCTTCAGCCCTTGAGCGAACGACCCGGTCGTCTCGCGCTGGTCGGCGCGGAACTCGTCCCCGGTCTGCACCTCGAAGCCGTCGGGGAGGACCTCGCCGGCGGAAGCGACGAGGTCATCAGGGTCCTCGGACCCGCGCAGGTAGTAGGACTCGTACTCGGCCTGGCCGGAGTTCAGCCAGTCGAACGCGTCGGCCTCGGTGACCGAGACGGTGCCATCACCGTCGAGGGCGGCCGAGTCACCGAACTCGGTGATGCCGACGAGCGTCACCTTCTCCTTGCCAGCGAGTGTGAGCAACGTCAGGTCGTCACCGACGTCGAGGCCATGATCGCCGGCGGTGCCGCGGTCCACCGCGATCTCGCCCGTGCTCGCCGGGGCGTCTCCATCGGCCAGCGAGAGCGGGTTCAAGTCCTGGTCCGTGATCCACAGGCGGCCGACGGCCGACGTCGCGAACGGTTTGCCGTCGCTGCCGAGGAACGCCACCGACCCCGTCAGGATGCCGGCGCCTCCCTCGACGCCGGGAAGGGTGAGGAGCTGGTCGACGGTCGGCTGCGGCACCTTGAGCGCCTCGGGGTCCGCAGCCGTCTCGTCAGCGGTCGCGGTCACGTCCGGGACAACGGCGACGTCGACGTTGCCGTACTCGGCGTCGACGTTGCCCTCCAGGGAGGAGATGACGCCGTCGGAGACAACGCCGACCGCGGTGTAGAACCCGACGCCGGTCATGATGGCGATCAGGGTCGCGAGGTAGCGCCCGAGGTTGTGCCGGACGCTGCTGAGAACAAGCTTGAGCATCGGGTCGGGTCCTCAGCCCTCGAACTGCTTCATCCGGTCCAACACCTTGTCCGCGGTCGGTGCCTCCATCGAGTCGACGATCTGACCATCGGCCAGGAACAGGACACGGTCGGCGTACGACGCGGCGTGCGGGTCGTGGGTCACCATCACGATGGTCTGCCCGCTCTCGTCGACCGCGCGACGCATGAAGGTGAGGATCTCGATGCCAGTGCGGGAGTCCAGTGCACCGGTGGGCTCGTCGGCGAAGACGATGTCGGGCTTCGGCACCAGCGCCCGCGCGACGGCGACGCGCTGCTGCTGCCCACCGGAGAGCTGGCTGGGCAGGTTGCCCAACCTGTCCTGGAGCCCCACGGTCCGCACTATCTCGTCGAACCACGACTGGTCAGCCTTCGTGCCCGCCAGCGTCAGTGGAAGCAGGATGTTCTCCCGCGCGGTGAGCGATGGGATGAGGTTGTACTGCTGGAAGATGAAGCCGAGGCGGTCCCGGCGCAGCAGTGTCAGCTGGGTCTTGTTCAGCTTCGAGATGTCGGTCTCGCCGATCAACGCCGCACCCGAGGTGAGTCGGTCGAGTCCCGCCACGCACTGCATGAGGGTGCTCTTGCCCGAGCCCGAGGGGCCCATGATCGCGGTGAACTCGTGCTCCGGGAAGTCGACGGTCACTCCCGCCAACGCATGGACGGCGGCATCGCCGACACCGTAGGTCTTGCGCGCCTCGACGGCACGGGCGGCGGCCGTCCGAACGGATCTGTCAGCAGCAGCGGTCACGACGTGGCTCCCGGGACTCAAGCGGTACCAGCGCCCGGAACGCCCAGAGGCCGGAAGAACTCGCTCATGCTAGATCAGAGCGTCGAGGTCGCACGACCCACTCAAAGGTGGTGAAAGGGGATCTCCGCAGTTCGCCCGATCTCGGCACGAGCGGGCGGACCGGGTCGCGGTCGAGCGTGCACTCTTCGCCGCTCGAGGTGGTGCCGAATGCCGACCGCCCGCCGACACGGCAGACAATGTCGGGCATGGGTGTCGACGTCGTCGTACTGAACGGAGGGTCGAGCGCGGGCAAGACGAGCATCGGGCGGTGTCTGCAGGACCTGCTGCCTCGACCGTGGCTCCTGCTGGGTGTAGACGACCTCATCGACGTCGCCCCGTCGTCCTTGGTCTCCTACGGGCCACAAGGGCAGGTGGTCCTCGGTGACCAGTGGCGTGCGCTGGAGGCTGCGTGGTCGCGTGGAGTCGCCGCGATGGCACGAGCCGGTGCCGGGGTGATCCTCGACGACGTCTTCCTCGACGGTGCGGTGTCGCAGCAGCGGACCAGCGAGCACCTCGACGGGCTGGAGGTGCTGTGGGTCGGTGTCCACTGCGACCCCGAGGTGGCGGCGGCTCGCGAGCGTGCACGAGGGGACCGTCCGGCCGGGATGGCAGTCGGGCAGGCGACAGCGGTTCACCGTGGTGTCGTCTACGACCTTGTCGTGGACAGCAGCACCGCTTCACCCAAGGAGTGCGCCAGCCTCATCGCGGCTCGGGTGACCTGACGCCCGGCGGGCCTGGATCTGGCGATCGGCACGGGCACCGGCAGTTCCGCGACCGGTCAGCGGCATGCCCGGAGGTTGCCGCGCCTGAGTCTGGTGCACGGATGGGGTGACGCCTGATCTGCGCGAATCGGACAGTCTCACGTGGCCGGACTCGACTAGGGTCGAGGGCGACGACCGAAGGAGTCGGCCATGATGATCAGCCCAGGCAGTGATCGGCCCCAAGGCCCGTGGGACCCGGACGCGAGGCCCAAGTTCGACTTCGACAACGCCCTCACGATGCTGATGCTCCTCGTGCCCGTCCTCGTGATGGTCGGCGCGTTCTACTTGTTCGGGAACTGACGAGAAGCAACACCGACCACGGGCGCTCACTAGCCCTCGCCGCCCTGCCCCATCTGCTCGCCGATGAACCTGGCATGGGGATCGACGGGCTGTTGAGGGAGTCCCGGGTCAGGTGCAGGACCGCGCGCCAGGAGCGTTGGCTGACGTCCCGCAGCCGGTCCATGACCAGCCGCTCATCGGCAGCTCCGGTACATGCGGTCGCCACGCGCGAGGGCCCCGGTCAGGCGAGCACGGACTCCACGGTGGAGCCACGCTGGCGGTGCTTGTGCACCCGTAGCTGGGTGGGGATCCGGTCACGCATCTCGGCGACGTGGCTGACGACGCCGACGACGCGACCGCCGTCGCGGAGGCCATCGAGGGTGTCCATGACGTCGTCAAGCGTCTCGGCGTCGAGCGAGCCGAAGCCCTCGTCGACGAAGAGGGTGTCGAGATCCGCGCCACCGGCCTCCTGGGTGATGACATCAGCCAGTCCGAGTGCCAGCGCCAGCGACACCACGAAGGTCTCGCCGCCCGACAGGGTGGCCGGGTCCCGGCTCTCGCCCGACCAGTCGTCGCGGACGAGCAGGCTGAGGCCACCCCTCGTCTCGCCGGCCCCCCGGCGACCGGTGTGCTCGAGTGAGTAGCGCTGGTCGCTCATCCTGGCCAGCCGCTCGTTGGCGGCTGCGACGACCTGGCTGAGGCGGTGGGCGAGGACGTAGGCAGACAGGCGCATCTGAAGCGCGTTGTCGGCGGCCTTGCCCTCGACGAAGGCGGAGAGGTGGGTCGCGAGGTCGAGGTCCTCGCGGACGGGCGCCCATGCCTCCAGTGCGGCCCGTAGGTCGGCGCCCAGGGTGACGAGGCGGGTCACCCGACGGGTCGCGACCTCGAGCCGCGCGTGGGCGGCACGGGCGTCGGACACGGCAACCTCGCGTCGGCGGCGGGCCCCTGCCAGGTCGGGCACCGGCTGGCGAGCCGCGGCGGCGTGCGCGGGATCGGCCAGCATCTCCCGGGCCCGGGCCAGCCGGCTCTCCGCGGCGTCGAGCCGGAGGACGAGGCCCTCGACCTCGGGACCGTCGAGCAGGGCATCGCGGTAGTCGTCGACGTCCGTGAAGCCCGCGCGTCCAGCGGCGTCGGCCAAGGCACGCTCAGCGGCCAGGCGGTCACGCTCCGCGAAGCGGAGCTCCTCATGGGCCGCACATGCCTCGGCCAGCCGGTCGTGGCGGCGGGTCAGGTGCTGGAGCAGTGCCGACAGCGTCGGCTGGCCGCTGCCGTCCAGGATCGCGTGGACGCGGGTGGTGAGGCGGTCGCGCTCGGCCCGGTGGAGCTCGAGCCGGGAGGTGAGCCCGGCCAGCCGCTGCTCGTGGGCGTCGATCTCGGCCTGCACGGCGTGCGTCTCGGTCTCGGCGCCGGTCACGCTCGCCCTGAGGACGTCGGCCCGGGCAGCCGCGGCGGCCACCTCGTCGTGCCGGTCGATGGCCTCGGCCAGCTCGTCGTCGAGGGAGCCGGGTTGCTCGGATCCGGTGAGGGCCACGAGGGCCGCGTGCTGCGACTCGAGGTGTCGCACCCGGTCGTCGAGGGCGACCACGACGGTCTCGGCGTCGTCGACCGCCTTGCGAGCCGCACGCTCACCTGCGGCGTCGGGGGAGCCGTGGGCCGACACAGCCAGGGCGGGGTGCTCGCAAGACCCACAGACCGGGCAGCTCGCCCCCACAGCGATCTGCGATGCCAGCTCGGCCGCCATACCGTCGAGACGGGCCTCGCGGATCTCCAGCCACCGCTCCTTGAGGTCGGCCACCTCGGCACGGGCCGCGTCCCGGTCGGCCACGGCGCGACGGAGCACGGGCGCGAGGGACGTCCGGTCCCGGGCTGCATCGCGCCGGGCCCGGACCTGCTCGACCTGGGCGGCAGCGCCGGGCAGCAGGACCACCGCCTCCTCAGCCGTGCGCAGGTCGGCTCGCAGCTGCGCCAGCCGCTGGGGGAGCGCGTCCGCCCGCGAGACGGCGGCGGCCAGGTCGACCTCGACCTGACCGACGAGGGCGCCCACCTCGTCGCACAGGCGCCGGACCTCGTGGAGCCGCTCGGCGTCGGGCCGCATGGCCTCCGCCCGCTGCAGGGCGGCCGCCGAGTCGGCGAGCGCCTGGGTCAGGTCGTCGCCGGCCTCGGGTCCCACCGTCGCGGAACCGGTCACGGCGGTCCAGGCCGCCAGTGTCCGCGCCGCCTCGCGCCGGGCCACCTCACGCAGTCCGTCGGCTTCGACGAGGGTGTGGTCCAGGCCGAGCAGCCCGGCCGCGCGCTGGGCCCGCTCGACGCGGGTCCGCGCAGCCTCGTGCGCCTCGGCATCGTGACCAGCCATGAGGTCTGCGGCCTCGGCATGCGCGGCCTGCAGGGCACGGAGCTGCTCGGCCTCGGAGAGCCGGCGCGAGGCCCGGTCGGAGGTGTCGTCCGCCGCGGCCACGGCGACGGCCGCGGAGTAGGACGTGGCGCGAGCCCCGGCCTGCACGACGTCGAGCCACATGCGCAGGTCCGCGGGCGAGGCTTCGTGGTCGGGGGCCGGCCGGTCGGCCGTCTCGCTGATGCGGCTCACCAGCGCGGCCACCGTCGTCGCGTGCTGCTCGGACGTGCGGCGGACCGAGACCCGGTGCTCGCGCAGCCAGCGCTCGACCTGGTCGAAGCGACCCGTCCTGAACACCTGCTGGAGCAGGGCGTGCCGCTCCTCTGACCTGGCACGCAGGAACGCCTGGAACCGCCCCTGGGGAAGCATGGCGACCTGGCAGAACTGCGGGAGGTTCATCCCGACGAGGCGCGTCATGAGGTGACCCGCCTCGTCGAGCCGGGTGGACCGGGTGACCCACTGCCCGTCCACGCGCTCGGCGAGGTGCACCGACGCCTGCTCGGTGGTGATGCCGGTCCCGCGCTTCTTGGGGCGCTGCCACGCGGGTGATCGCTCGATGCGCCAGCGGCGGCCGGACAGCGTCACCTCGAGGCCGACGGTGGGGGCCACTCCCGGGGCGGCCTGGTCGCACCGGAGCCGCTTGGCCACTGCGCGGTCGCCGGGGACGTCGCCGTACAACGCGAAGCAGACGGCGTCGAGGATGCTGGACTTGCCCGCGCCGGTGGGGCCGCTGAGCAGGAACAGCCCGGACGCCGAGAGCGCGTCGAAGTCGATCGCAACGGTGTCGGCGAACGGGCCGAAGGCGGTGGCCTCGAGCGAGTGAAGGCGCATCAGCCCTCGCCCACCAGCACGTCGACGTCGGTGTCCTCGCAGCAGGCGTCGACGGCCTCGCGCAGCAGCGCCGACTCGGCGGACGTCGCCGGTGCGCCGCGAAGCTCGGCGACGAAGTCGAGCGCCACGTCGTGGTCACTGCGGCCGGCGGCGCGGGCGCTCGGGGTCGTGGAGGTGGTGCCACCGGGCGGGGCGAAGCCGAGCACCAGCGTGTGGGGGAAGCGCGCGCGGAGCCGGTCCATCGCGTGCCGCGGGCGGGCCGGGTCGGTGAGGGTCGCCTGCACCCACGCGTCCTGGTGGACCTCGAGCCGGGGGTCGGCGAGCAGGGCCTCGAGCTCGCCGGAGATGCGCGCCAGCCGGCGGGGGACCGGAGCCTCGACGAACTCGGCGTGGGCCATGCCGTGTGCGTCGAGATCGACGAGCCAGGACCCCTTGCGGTGGTCGGCCTCGGAGAAGGAGTAGGCCAGCGGGGAGCCGCTGTAGCGGACGGACTCGGTCAGGGTGTGTCGCCCGTGGAGGTGGCCCAGGGCGACGTAGTCGATCCCGTCGAACGACGACGTGGCGACGCGTGACACGCCACCGACGCTGATGTCGCGCTCGGAGTCGGAGGGCTCGGCGCCGGCGACGAAGGCGTGGGCCATCACGACCGACCGGGTGCTGCGGCTCCGCGTGGCGAGGTCGGCCCGGACCCGCATCATGGCCGCATCGAGTGCGGCCTGGTGGGACCTGCCCGCCAGCTGCCACGGCTCTGCGAGGGCGCGGGGGTCGAGGTAGGGCAGGCCGTGGATCGCGACCGGGCCGTGCTCGTCCTCGAGCAGGACGGGGCTGCCCACCGTCGCGGCCGAGGTGCGGATGAAGACCCCGGAGGCGTCGATGAGGCGGGAGCCGAAGCCGAGGCGCTGGGCGGAGTCGTGGTTGCCGCTGGTGACCACCACCCGCGCCGGTGACGCTGCCAGCCGGGCGAAGGCCTCGTCGGCGAGGTGCACGGCGTCGACGTGGGGCAGGGCACGGTCGTAGACGTCACCGGAGACGACGACCACGTCGACCCGCTCGCGCTCCACCACGTCGAGCAGGTGGTCCACGAACACACCCTGGTGACCCAGCAGGTCCTCCCGGTGGAAGGACCTCCCGAGGTGCCAGTCGGAGGTGTGCAGGATGCGCATGGGACGAACCTAATTTCGACCACCGACAGTGGCCGGGACCCCACGCCGCCGGGACCCGGGTCAGGCGTACTGCACGCACCTGCCGGAGGACGTGAAGCCGTAGAGCGTGAGCCCCGCCTGGCGGGCGAGGTCGACCGAGAGGCTGGTCGGCGCACCCACGGCGACGAGGCTGCCGATGCCGGCGGTGACGGCCTTCTGGACGAGCTCGAAGCCCGCCCGGCCGCTGACCACGAGGCAGGCGGCGCCGGTGTCGCGCCCGCCCAGGACGCGCGTGCCGATCACTTTGTCGACGGCGTTGTGGCGGCCCACGTCCTCACGCACGACCTCGATGACCCCGTCGGCGGACGCCAGTGCGGCCGCGTGCACGCCACCGGTGCGCCCGAAGAGCTGTTGGTCCTCGCGCAGCCGGTCCGGGAGCTCCCGAGCGACCGCGGGTGACGGGACCTCATCGGTCCACCTCGCACCGTGCACGACGTCGAGCACCTCCGCGACGCTGTCCTTGCCGCAGACCCCGCACGCCGACGACCCGGCACTGCGGGCCTGGTGGCGGTGCGCCGCGGCGATGTCGGTGCCGGCTGCCACGGTGATGGTCACGACGTTGAACTCCTGCTCCGGAGCGAGATCGGCGTCGGTGCAGTAGGCCACCTGACGGATCGACTCGGGAGCACACAGTGACTCACCCATCGCAAAGCCCGCCGCGAGCTCGAAGTCGTGCCCGGGGGTCCGCATGGTGACCCAGATGCGCCGGGCCGGCAGCGTCCCGACGGCCAGTCGGATCTCCAGCGGCTCCTCGGTGGCCAGGCGGTCCTCGTGGTGCCGGGTGCCGTCGGCCAGGTGCTCGGTCACGCGGGTGCGCACCGAGGGTCCGGGCCTGCGCGCGCGGGCGCTGGTGGTCACGCGGGCACCGCCCGCACGGCGAGGCGGCGCTCGAGCTCGTCGGCCATCACGCGCAGCTGGCGGCGCAGCGACAGGTCGAGCGACTCGTCGCCGGCGAGGCGGCCGGCCAGCCGGACGGTGTGCGGGTCCTGGGAGGTGAGCGGGAAGAACCAGCAGGCGGCGTCCGCGAGCACCCAGCCGGAGCGGTGCGACGGCGTCGAGGGCACGTCGGCGAAGAAGCGTTCGACGTACGGCGTCGTGAGGTGCTCCTGGCCGGGCACCCACATCCCCTGGCCGGTGGCCTGGAGCTCGTAGTTGGGCACGTCCTCCACGCCGGTGAAGCGGCCCCAGGCCCACGCCTTGGCCTCGTCGTCCGGGAGCGAAGCGACGGCGCGGGCGTGGTCGACGCGCGACGTGGCGGTGGGCTCCTCGGCGAGCAGACGGTCGAGGGTCGTGCGGTCCGTGCCGCCCAGGGCGGCCAGTCGCACCAGCAGCCGCCAGCGGAGGCTGAGGTCGGCGTGGATGCCCTCGGGCACGTCGCCGGCGAGCCAGCTCGAGACCTCCTCGGCCGTGTCGCACGAGGCGATCGCGCCCTGGAAGGCCGCGAGCTGGACGGTGCTGCCCGGGTCGGCGGTCGTGGCCCGTGCCAGGCAGGCCTGGTGCAGCGCCCCGAGAGCGGCCCGGGGGTCCCCGGCCAGTGGGGCCACCTTGGCGACGAGCCACTCCATCAGCAGCATCTTGCTGGGGGAGCTGGCCCAGCCGTTGAAGGACAGCGGCTCGTCGCTGGTCTCGTCGGGGATGGCGACGACGGCGACGGCGAGCACGTCCTCGGGGGTGGCGCCACCCATCTCGAAGGCGCTGCGCAGGTTGTTCCACACGGCGGCGCGCTCCATGGGGTCGCGGCTCGAGCGCATGACCGACGGAAGCAACGAGACCGTGGTGGCGTCCGGGCGCGCCAGCAGCCAGGAGTCCTCGTCGACGTCGATCACGACTGCGTCGTCCGCGTCGACCTCCAGCGGCGTGGTGGAGGCGTCGAGGGTGATCGGCACGCGGCGGCCGGTGCCGACGGCCGGCGTGACGGACAGCGTGAACCGGTGCGTGCGCTCGACGGGCTCGACCGCCGGGGGAGTGCGCCGCAGGACGCCGGCCTCACGGTCGTGGGTCACGGTGTCGACGCCGCGCGTGCGGAGCCACCCGTCGGTGACGTCGGACAGGTCGCCCGCGCCGGCCTTCTCCCAGCTCGCGAAGAGGTCGTGCATCGTGGCGTTTCCGAAGCGGTGCGTCTCGAAGTGGTCGACGACCCCGGCGAAGAAGACCTCGTCACCGAGGCGTCCGTTGAGCTGCTTGAGCAGCGTCGAGCCCTTGACGTAGGAGATGCCGTCGAAGTCCTGCAGGGCGGCGGTGGCGTCGACCGCGCCGTTGCCGGCGACCGGGTGGGTCGCCGGGCCGGCGTCGGCCAGCAGTCCCCACTGACGTCGCATGTAGGAGCTGTGGACCCACGCGTCGTCGTACTGCGTGACGTCGGCGGTGACCCGGGTGCCGATGTACTCCGCGAACGACTCGTTGAGCCAGAGGTCGTCCCACCACGTCGGCGTCGTGAGGTTGCCGAACCACTGGTGCGCCATCTCGTGGGCGACCGTGGTGGCGCGGACGATGCGGGCACCCCGCGTCACCTTGCTGGTGAAGATCAGCGGGTCGCGGAAGGTCACGCACCCGGGGTTCTCCATCGCCCCGGCGTTGAACTCCGGGACGAACGCCTGGTGGTAGCTGCCGAAGGGGTAGCGGATCCCGAACAGCCGGTGCATCTCGTCGAAGCCCTGACGGGTCAGCGTGAACAGCTCGTCGGCGTCGGCCTCGAGCTCGCGGGCCAGGCTGGCGCGCGCCGACAACCCCAGCGGGATCCCGTCGTGCTCGTCGGCAATGAGGTGGTAGGGCCCGGCGACGACGGTGACGAAGTACGTCGACAGCGGCGGCGTCTCCTCGAACACCCAGGACCCCGGCTCCACCTGCTCGCCCGGTGCGTTGGCGACGACGACCCAGTCCTGGGGAGCCCGGACCGCCAGCCGGTAGGGCGCCTTGAGGTCCGGCTGGTCGAAGCAGGCGAACACGCTGGGTGCGGCGTCCATGAACGACATGCCGTAGACGTAGTGACGCCCGTCGGCCGGGTCGACGCTGCGGTGCAGCCCCTCCCCGTCGTTGCGGAACCGCATCACCGCGTCGACCACCAGCTCGTTGTCGCCGGCCGCCGTCTCGAGCGGGACCCGCCCCCCGCGCAGCAGGTCGGGGTCGATGCGCTCGCCGTTGAGGGTGATCGACCGGACGCTCACGGGCTTGAGGTCCACGAACGTCGGTCCGCCGCGGCTGCGGAAGCGGATCGTGGTGTGCGACGCGAAGGTCGTCTCGTCCGCCGCCAGGTCCAGCGAGACGTCGTACGACGTGAGGTCGAGCAGCTCCCGTCGGTCGATGGCTTCGGTGCGCTGCAGGCTCACGTAGGGGGATCCACTCACTTGTCCACCCTAGCCACGACGCGTTCTCCCGGGTGGGGGAGATCACCCCTTCGACGGTAGGGGAGGCCTCCTCCACGGACATAGGATGTAAGAGGCGCCCCAGCGGCGCTGTTCATTACATCGAGAACCACTCAGCCGGGCCCGGACGGGCCGGAAGGACAGCACCACCATGAGCACGCAGCTCCACCTCGCCAACGGAATCGTCGACGGGCGCATCCACTCGGTGGAGGACCCGGCGCAGCTCCGCAACATCCAGCTGGCCCGCCGTGACCAGCGCCGCGCCCGCCGCGCCGCGCGCCGTACCGCCCGCTGACCGTTCCCTAGGCTGGGGGGATGGACGACGTATCCGACATCCCCGCCAGCACCCCGCCCGACAGCCTGCGCAGCATCGGGCTGACCAAGATCGGCGAGGGGCGCTTCAAGGCGACCAACGCCCGTGGCGGCGAGACCTTCATGGGGACCGGGGGCGAGGACCCCGACTTCACCCCGGTCGAGCTCCTGCTGGCGGCGATCGCCGGGTGCAGCGCCATCGACGTCGACCTGATCACGCGCAAGCGCGCTGTGAGCACCACCTTCGAGCTGACCTCGGAGGGGCACAAGGTCCGTGACGAGCAGGGCAACCACGTGACCGGCCTGCGCCTGAGCTTCGACGTGCAGTTCCCCGAGGGTCCCGAGGGTGACGCCGCCCGCGAGGCACTCCCGCGGGCGATCGCGCAGTCGCGCGACCGGCTGTGCTCGGTGAGCCGCACCGTCCAGCTGGGTGCCGACGTCACCTACGAGCAGCGCTGAGCCGACGACCCGGCACTACGCTGCCGGGTGTGGCGGTGGACGTGACCGTCGAGACTGTGATCGCCCGTCCCGTGGACGAGGTGGCGGCCTACGCCGCGGATCCCGGCCATGCCCCGGAGTGGTACGCCAACATCCGCTCGGTGCAGTGGCAGACCCCGCCGCCGGTGGCCGTAGGGTCCCGGATGGACTTCGTCACTCACTTCCTCGGACGTCGTCTCGCCTACACCTACGAAGTGGTCGAGCTGGTCCCCGGGGAGCGGTTGGTGATGGCCACCGCGCAGGGTCCCTTCCCCATGCGGACGACCTACACGTGGGAGCCGGCGGCCGGGGGGACCCGGATGACGCTCACCAACACCGGAGAACCGTCGGGATTCGCCCGGGTGGCCGCGCCGGTGATGGAGCGGGCCATGCGCCGCGCGACCACCAAGGACCTCGCCCGGCTCCGCGCCGTCCTCGAGGGACGGACCTGACCCGGCGCGCGGATCACTCCTCGACCAGCCGCCCCAGCCGCTGGTGCACCTCGACCAGTACCGGTCGACGACGGGGGACGGGGTCCAGCATCTCGCGCACGAGGGCGGCCAGGTCCCGGCGGAGCCGGGGTCGCAGCGTCCGGGGGTCCCGCGGCGCGACGGCGAGCTGGAGGGGCTGGCCGGCCTCCCAGGTGGTCCGCTCCTCGTCGTCGTGCGGGGCGAAGGGCGCCGTGCCGGTCGCGGCCTCGTAGAGCGTGGCGCCCAGCCCCCAGACGTCGGTGGCCGCCGAGGCGACGGTGCCGCGCGCCTGCTCCGGCGACAGGTACTCACGGGACCCGAGGCCGCGGCGCACCGGGCCCGGGGGACGGGCGATGCTCAGGTCGATCAGGGTCGCGATGCCGGCGCGGGCCACGACGTTGGCAGGACGTACGTCGAGGTGGAGGAAGCCGGCCCCGTGCACGTGGTGGAGGGCGGACGCGAGGTGCTGGCCCAGGTGGGCGAGATCGGCGGCCGCGAAGCGCCGGGTGCGGGAGTCGATGAGCTCCTCCAGGGTCGGACCCAGGATCATCTCGAGGACCACGACCGGGGCGCCCGAGGAGTCCGTGACCGTGTCGAGCGCGCGGGCCAGGTGGGGATGCGCGAGTCGTTCCAGCAGCCGTCCCTCGAGGAGCAGGCGGTCCCTGACACGCTGCTCGGGCCGGTCCGGGCGGACGGACTTGGCGATGCAGTGGCACAGGCGCTCCTCGGAGAACACCTCGTAGACGTCCAGGGCGACCCCGCGGGAGACGAGCTCGACGACCCGGTATCCCGGGGCGAGCTCCGCCCCGGCCCCGAGGACCGGCGGCTCGACGATCGCGGGGGCGCTCATGCGGGGACTCCCTCGCGGTGTGCTGCCGCGTCCGGGTGGCTCAGGGCCCAGAGCCGGGCGTAGTGGCCCCCGGCGTCCAGGAGCTCGTCGTGCGTCCCCGTCTCGACGACCCGTCCGGCGTCCAGCACGACGATGCGGGTGGCGTGCCGGGTGACCGACAGGTCATGGGAGATCATCAGGGTCGCTCGGCCTCGGACGAGCCGGCGCAGGGGGGCCGTGACCCGGTCGGCGCTGCCGGCGTCGAGGCCTGCGGTCGGCTCGTCCAGCAGCAGCACCGGGGCGTCGCGGAGCAGGGCGCGGGCGATCGCGATGCGCTGGGCCTGCCCGCCGGAGAGCCGCCGCCCGCGGTCGCCCACCTGGGTCAGGTAGCCGTCCGGCAGGTCGGCCACGAAGCCGTGCGCGTCGGCGAGTCGGGCGGCCCGCTCGATCGCGGCATCGTCGGCGCCCGGCAGCCCGAACGCGATGTTGTCGTGCACGGTCCCGTCGTGCAGCAGCGTCTCCTGCAGCACGACGGCGGTCTGGGCGCGCAGGCTGGCCCGGGTGACGTCGCGCAGGTCGTGCCCGTCGAGGGTGACCCGGCCGACGGTGGGATCGATGCTCCTCGTGAGCAGCCGGGCCAGCGTGGACTTCCCGGCGCCGCTCTCGCCGACGACCGCGACCAGCTCGCCGGGACGCACCCGGAGAGTGACGTCGGCCAGGGCGGGGCGGCCGGCGCCCGGGTAGGTGTAGCCGACCCGGTCGAGCTCGACGTCCCCGGTGACCCGGGTCAGGGCGACGGCCCCGGGCCGGTCCGGGGGGAGCGGGGTCTGGCGGAGCAGCTCGATCACACGCTCGGCGCCGGCCGCTGCCGAGTAGGCCGCGGTCAGGGAGCTGCCGAGGCCGCGGACGGGACCGTACAGCCGGCTCAGGAAGGTGAGGAAGGCGAGCAGCTCACCCACGGTGAGGCGGCCCTGCGACAGCATCCAGGCACCCAGCCCGATGACCACCAGCGCGCCCATGAGCTCGATGAGGTCGACGACCGGGACGTACCAGGAGCGCAGCCGCGACGAGGACATCTCGGCGCGCAGCTTGGCGTCGGCCTCGACGCCGTAGCGGTCCACCTCGGCGTCCATGCGGTCGTAGGCCTGGACCAGCGGCATGGTCCCGAGGGTGCGCTCGACCGCGGTGGTGATGGAGCCGGAGCGGCGCTGCCGCTCGCGGGACACGGCGCGCATCCGGGTGCTGAACCAGCGTGACGTCGTCCAGAAGAGGGGAGCGACGGCCAGCGAGACCAGGGCGAGCGTCGGCTCGATCCAGAACAGCGCCGCCGTGAAGACGACGAGCTCGAGCACCTGGGTGAGCGCCCGGGTGGTGCCGGTGACGAGGAAGCCCTCGATGGCCGCCACGTCGCCGGACACCCGTGACAGGAGGTCGCCGACGGTGCTGCGCGAGAAGAAGTCGAGGGGGAGGCGGCCGAGGTGGCTCAGGAGCGCCCTCCGCAGGTCGACCAGGAAGTGCTGGCTCAGCCACGTGCCGAGCATGCGCTCGGCACCGCCGAGCAGGCCCTGCACGACGGTGAGCACGACGTACGCCGCGGCGACGGGCAGGAAGGCCGCGAAGTCCCGGGGGACCAGCACGTCGTCGACCACGATCTTGAAGAGCCAGATCTCGCACCACGCGAGCGCGGGGGAGACGGCGGCCAGGACGAGCGCGAGCACCATCCAGCGCTGGCGCGGCGCGGCGTACGGCCAGAACGTGCGGACGACCTCACGCAGCGGCACGGCCGGGGCGTGCGCAGGCAGCAGTGGCATGGCTTCTCCTCGTGGAGAGGCGACGAGGGCGGGTCGGCGTCGTCGTGACGACGCTGACCCGCCCTCGTGCCGGGGGGACGGTGGGCTCAGTGGCCGGTGCGGGTCCGGGTGCTGGTGCCCCCGCTGGTCCCTCCGGTGCGGGTGTGCGTGCCGGTGCCGGTGCCGTGACGTCCACGACCGCGACCGCGGCGGCGACGGGTGCTGAGGCTGTAGGCGCTGAAGGCCATGACGGGTTCCTCTCCTCGGGGGGACGGACCCGATCGGGTCCGCTGGTGGTAGCAACCACGCTAGGGAGGAGGCGGTGCAGGCTGCGAGTGTCCGATGGTCCTAGTACTCAGGTACCGGAGGCCCGTCGGATCACTCGACGGTGACGCCCGAGATCGTGATCTCGTCCGCGGGGGAGCCGTCCGGTCCGCCCTCGGCGGTGCCCTTCGCGGCGACCTCCTCGAGCAGCGCGACCCCGGCCTCGTCGAAGGTGCCGAACTCGGTGTAGACCGGATCGAGGACGCCGGAGTCGGCGTACACCAGGAAGAACTGCGAGCCGCCGGAGTCGGGCTCGCTGGTCTTGGCCATCGCGAGGACGCCGGGGCCGTACTTCTCGGTCCCGTCGACCTCGTCGGGGATCGTGTAGCCGGGGCCGCCCATGCCGCTCGCGGTCGGGTCGCCGCACTGGAGGACGTAGATGCCCTCGGTGGTGAGGCGGTGGCACTGGGTGTCGTCGAAGTAGCCCTGCTCGGCGAGGGAGAGGAAGTTGGCGACGGTGCACGGGGTCCGGCCGGCGTCGAGCTCGATCGCGATGTCCCCGACGTTGGTCGCGATGGTGCCGCTCACGGTGCCCGTGGTGGTCGCCTCCGCCGGGGGAGGCTCGACCGGCTTGGCAGGCTCGGAACCGTCCTCGGGGTAGTCGCACGCCGTCGCTGCGGCCGCCTCGTCGCTCTCGCTGTCGGCGGGCGTCGAGGCACCCGTGGAGGGGTCGACCGCCTCGTCGTTGTCGGCCTCGTTGCCGCAGGCAGCGAGCAGGGAGAGCGCCAGGAGGGCGGCGGTGGCGGGCAGCAGTCGCTTCAGCATGCGTCGGATCGTACGCAAGCACCGGTGGGACCGCGTCGTGTGCCTAGGATGGCGGCGTGCAGCGAGACGGGTTCTTCAAGGTCGACAACGCGTCGGTGCTCATCACCATCGCCGCCTTCGTGCTCCTGCTGGCGTGCCTGCCGCTCGCGCTGCGCCTCGACGAGAGCATCGACCGTGACCGGCCGATGTACACCGACCTGTCCCGGATGGCGACGATCCAGAACGCCAGTCTCGCCACCACCGGTGCCGCCGTGCCCGTGGAGCTGTCGGGAGGTGAGACGGCCGAGATCGGCGAGCAGGAGTTCGTCGCGTCGGAGGGCGTGTCGATCGTGGTGACCGGGGTCGACGACGACACGGGCTACTGCATCTCGGTCAGCAACGAGCACGGTGCGTCCAAGGACGACTACTGCAGCTGACCCGCCGGTGCAGCGGGTTGTGGTGTCCCAGCATTCAGCACATGCGCGCGGGGTCTTTTACCATGGGGTCAGCCGTCCCTTCCCCCCGCCCCCCGCTGAAGGACCCCTGTGACCTGGCGTTCCGTCCTGCACTCCCGTCCCGTGCTCGTCCTCGGGGTCGTCGTGAGCCTCCTGGTGCCCGCCATGACGCTGCCGCGCCTCCCGCACGTGACCCTCTGGCCGGTGCTCGTCGGCCTCCTCCCGTGGGTGGTGGGGAAGTACGTCCTGTGCCCGTTGCGCTGGCGGGTGCTCACCGGCGCCGGTCTCACCCGGCGGTGGCACATGCGCGCGTACGCCGAGTCGGAGCTGCTGGGCCTGGTCACGCCCGGCCACGTCGGTGCCGACGTGTGGCGGCTGCACCGGCTCACCCGCACCGGCCTGGGTCGCGGTGACGCCGTGATGAGCGTCGGGGCGGACCGCTTCGTCGGTGCGATCGGCCTGGCGGTGTTCGTGGGGTTCGCGGGGACGGCGCTGCCGACGCGGATGCTGCTCGTCTCGCTCGCCGTGGGCCTCGTCGCGGTCGCCGTCGCCCTCGTCGTACGCCGGGTCCGTCCCGAGTGGTTGCCCAGCGGACCCCTGCCGCGTCCCCGCCAGCTGGCCCACGCCCTCGCGCTGTCCGCGGGCTACCAGGTCTCCATCGCGGGACTGCTGCTCGGGACCGTGGCCGCGACCGGGCACTCGGTGTCACCGCTCGCCGTCATGGGCGCCTTCGGGGCGAGCCAGCTGGCCGGCGCCATCCCCGGGCCCAACGGCGCGAGCCCACGTGACGCGGCCCTGGTCGTAGCGCTGGTCGCGACCGGCGTCCCGTGGGTGGCGGCCACGGCCGCTGTGACGCTCAAGGCGGCGCTGGCCTGGGCGCCGGCGCTCGTGCTGGGCGGGACCAGCCTGCTCCTGACGCGTCGGGCACTGCGCGCCGCACCCCAGCCCGCCTGACGACGTACTCCGCCCACGGGGGGCAGCTTCGGGACTTTCGGCCCCAGCGCTCGGCGCCCCGAGGGGTGACCATGGACGGGACAGTCGAGCGTCCACGGCGGGAGCGTGCACCCACATGCTGGAGATCCAGGGTCGGGTGACGAGGGTTGATCCGAGGCTGGGCCGAGCCGGCTTCGTCCTGTGGCAGGCCGGCCTGGTGGCCCTGGGCGTCTTCGTCTACTTCCGCGTCCGCGGGCTCACCGAGGGCTCGGTCGACCTCGCGAACGAGCACGCCCGCGACATCGTGCGCCTCGAGCGGTCCCTGGGCATCAATGTCGAGGCCGGACTGCAGGACCTCGTGGCGCCGTCCGGGTCGCTGCAGACCTTCGCCAACTGGATCTACGTCTGGGGTCACTGGCCCGTCATCATCGTCACGATGCTGTGGCTCGCCTGGCGCCACCGCGTCGAGTTCCTGCGCCTCCGGGACGCGATGATGGTGTCGGGTGCGCTGGGCCTGGTGGTCTTCATGAGCTACCCCGTCACCCCGCCGAGACTCGCCGGACTCGGGCTGGCCGACACGGTCACCCAGCAGTCCGAGGCCTACCGCGTCCTGCAGCCGCCGGCCTTCGTCAACCAGTACGCCGCGATGCCCAGCCTGCACTCGGGATGGGACCTGCTGGTGGGCATGGCGATCATCTCGGCGGCCTCGACCCTCGCGCTGAAGGTGGTCGGGTTCGCGATGCCCGTGCTGATGGCGTTCGCCGTGGTCGCGACGGCCAACCACTACATCGTCGACGTGGTCGCGGGCGTGGCGCTCGCGCTGGTGGGACACGCGGTCGCCCTGTGGCTGGAGCGACGGCGGGCAGCGCGGAGCGTGGTCTGAGTGTCCGTCCTGGCCATCGCCCACCGCGCCGGCAACTCGCTGGCGGGCCTGCACGCCGCCAACGAGCTCGGTGTCGACGTCATCGAGTGCGACGTCCACGAGCACCGGGGCCGGCTGGAGGTCAGGCACCTCAAGACGGCCGGTCCGCTGCCCCTGCTCTGGGACCGGTGGGAGCTCGCGCCCGCGTCGGCACCACGGCTCGGTCTCGACGAGCTGATGCGGGCGGACGAGCACGGCACCACGTTCATGCTCGACCTCAAGGGGCGTCGTACGTCGGCGGCCCGCTCGGTGGCGCGGTTCCTCCACCACGGCGGTCACCACGCGCCGGTGCTGGTGTGCGGACGCTGGTGGCCGTCGGTCGAGACGGTGGCCGAGCTCCCGTTCGTGCGACCGGTGCTGTCGGCCCGGACCCGCGGTGAGCTCACTCGTCTGCGCCGCCGCCTGGAGGTGGGGCCGCCGGTCCACGGGGTGTCGGTCCACCGGACGCTCCTGGACTCCCACGTGGTGGCGGCCCTCCACCAGGAGGTGGACCTGGTGATGACCTGGCCGGTGAACACGTCCCGGGCGCTCGACGCCGCGCTGGCCATCGGGGTGACCGGCATCATCAGTGACGAGGCCGCGGTGCTGGACGACCTGATGGGACGCCGCCGGGCGGAGTCCTGACGCCCGCGCGGGTCAGCGACCGAGCATCTCGGAGAACATGTCGGCGTACTGGATGAGGTGACGGTCGGCCAGGAACCGGTCGAGCACCCGGAGGTGGGCCCCCGCGCCCAGGCGCCGGGCCAGCGCGGGGTCGCGCAGCAGAGTGTCGACGGCACCGGCCATGGCGGCCAGGTCGCGAGGATCGTCGAGCAGGAGGCCACTCGTGCCGTGCTCCACCTGGTCGTTGATGCCTCCGACCGCCGAGGCGACCACCGGGCGTCCCTTCCACATCGGCTCGGTCACGGTGAGGCCGAAGCCCTCGACCAGGCTCTTCTGCACGACGACCGAGGCGTGGCGCTGGAGGGCGTTGACGAGGTGGGCGTTCTCGTCGCCGTCGTCCATGGGCAGCGCGGTGAGGTGGACCCGGTCCCTGGTCCCGCTCGGCAGCGAGGCCCGGAGCTCCCGGCAGGACGCGAAGACCTCGGCGCCCTCGGGGTCGTCGCTCACCCCGGCCACGTCGGGGCCCGCCAGCACGAGGTGTGCGTCGGCGGGCAGCTCCCCGAGGTGGTCGACGAAGCCCCGGAGCACGCCCTCCATGTCCTTGAGCCGGTCCCACCGGCTCACCTGGAGGACGATCCGGGCGTCCCCGGGGACGGGGGAGTCGTCCACCATCAGGCTGTCGCGCGCCCGGACCCGGCCGGGGCCGTCGGTGCGCCGGCCGAACGCCGTGCCGCCGCCGTCTGCGCCGGTGCTGACCAGCCCCGCCACCTGGAGGGTCGCCCGGACGTCGTGCACGCTGAGCACCGCGTTCTTGGCGCTGAACGGGTCGAGGGACGGTGGCACCACCCGGAGGCGGTCGGGCGGGACCCAGGCGGGCGCGTAGGCGCGCCGCGAGAAGACGAAGGCGTCGGCCTGCTCGACGTACGGACGCAGGAACGCCCAGCCGAGGTCGGCGATCTCGTCCGGCTCGTCGAGCCCGATGTGGCAGCGCCAGGCCACCGCAACGCCGCTCCCCATCAGCCCCTCGGCGAGACCCGCGGTCTGGGGGTCGTGGAGCAGCACGATGTCCCCGGGGCGCACCAGCCGCCGCATGTCGCGCAGGTTGAGGGCCAGCACGGCCTCGTAGTGGGCCCGCACGTCGTCGCCCAGGCCCTTGCCGTCGCCCGCCGACCCGTGCAGGACGTTGTGGAGCCGCTTGGTCGCGGTGAAGAACTCGGCATCCCCGTCGAGCACCAGCCACCGGGTGTCGACGCCCGCTCCGCGGCCGTAGGCCAGCAGGACCTGCAGCATCTCGGCGACACCACCTCCGGTCGCGGTGGCGTTGACGTTCCACACGACCCGACCGCGCAGCCGGTCCGCCGCGTCGGCGGCCCGGGTGCGCAGTGAGTCGGCCCGCTCGGGCGGCAGGATGCGCGCCAGCTTGTCCAGGTCGAGGGGGTCGACCCTGACCTCCCGCACGGCTCAGATCTCCTCGGGGAACATCTGGATGGCCCCCGACGGGCACTCGGCGACGCAGATGCCGCAGCCCTTGCAGTAGTCGAGGTCGATCAGGTAGTCCGGACCGGACCCGCCCGGCTTGAGCACGGCGTTGTCGGGGCACACGCCGTAGCAGTTGTCGCAGCCGAAGCAGTTGCCGCACGACAGGCATCGGCGGGCCTCCAGCAGGGCGGTCGCCTCGTCATGGCCGAGGACCACCTCGTCGAAGGTGGACTCGCGCCGCGCACGGTCGAGGAGCGGCCGGTGGGCTCGTGGCGCGTCGGCGTAGTACCAGGTGTTGAGGGTGTCGAACGTCGCCAGCGCCGGGCGTACGGCGGGTTCGGGCGCCGCTCCCGACAGCCAGGCGTCGATGTGCCGGGCGGCCCGCTTGCCGTGCCCGACCGCCACCGTGACCGAGCGCTCGAAGGGCACCATGTCACCGCCGGCGAAGACGCCCGGGCACCCCGTCATCAGGTCGGGACCGACGGCGACCACGCCGTCCTCGACGACCAGGCCGGGCACGCCCTCGAGCAGCGTGAGGTCGGTGTCCTGGCCGAGGGCGAGGACGAGGGAGTCCGCGTCGAGCTCGTCGAGCTCACCCGTCGGCCGCGGGAAGCCGTCCTCGTCGAGCTCCATCCGCTCGACGACGAGCCGCCCGGCGTCGACCTGCTTGATCGTGGTCAGCCAGGTGAAGAGCACGCCCTCGTCCTCCGCCTCGGCGATCTCGGACTCGTGGGCGGGCATCCGGTCCTTGGTCCTGCGGTAGACCACGATCGCCTCGGACGCGCCGAGCCGCTTGGCGGTCCGTGCCGCGTCCATCGCGGTGTTGCCCCCGCCGTAGACCGCCACCCGCCTGCCCAGCAGCGGCTTCTCGCCCGCCTCGACGTCGCGCAGCATGTCCACGGCGTCGAGCACGTGGGAGGCCGAGCCGGCCGGGATGTAGGCCCGTTTGCCGAGCTGGGCGCCGACGGCGAGGAAGACCGCGTCGTACTCGCCGCGGATCGCGTCGAGGTCGGTGACCTTGGTGTCGAGCTCGAGGGTGACCCCGAGGTCGAGGATGCGCTGCACCTCGGCGTCCAGCACGTCGCGGGAGAGGCGGTAGCGGGGGATGCCGAAGCGCATCATGCCGCCGGCCATCGGCCCCGCCTCCTTGACGGTCACGTCGTGGCCGGCCAGGGCGAGGTGGTAGGCCGCAGCGAGCCCGGACGGGCCTGCGCCGACGACGAGCACCCGCCTGCCCGAGGCAGGTGCGGTCACGGACACCGTCCAGCCCTGCTCGATGGCGGCGTCGCCGACGAAGCGCTCGACCGAGTTGATGCCGACCGCCTCGTCGAGCTGTCCGCGGTTGCAGGCCGTCTCGCAGGGGTGGTAGCAGACGCGGCCCATGACGGCGGGGAACGGGTTGTCCTCCATGATCCGGCGCCAGGCACGCTCGTAACCGGCACCACCCTCCTCGGCCTCGTAGAGCCAGCCCTGGATGTCCTCACCCGCGGGGCAGGCGTCGTTGCAGGGCGGCATCCGGTTCGTGTAGACGGCACGCTCGGTGCGCCAGGAGCCCGTCTTGTTGGCCCGGCTGGTGCCGACGTCCAGGGTGATCGCGAACGGCTTGTCCATCACTCGTCCCCTTCCGGGAGCAGCCCGAAGCGGGCGATGTTGCGGTCCGCCCGGGCCTGGATCCGCGCGACGATGTCGGGGCGCGGGTGGTCGCCGAAGAGGTGCGCGTAGCGCCCCTGCGGACGCAGGTAGTCCTCGACGGGGACCTGCCGGCGGATCCGTGACACTGCGGTCACCTCACCGGCCTCGGCCTCGAAGACGGGGAAGACGCCGCTCTCCTTCGCCAGCCGGGCGAGCCGGATCGTGTCGGCGGACGCCGCCCGCCAGCCGAGCGGGCAGGGCACGAAGACGTGCAGGTAGCGCGCACCCCGGAAGCTCATCGCCCGCTCCACCTTGTGCTCGAGGTCGTGCAGGTCCGCGACGGTGGCCGTGGCGACGTACGGGATCTCGTGGGCCATCGCGATCAGCGGCACGGACTTGCCCTGCCCGAACACGTTGCCCGGCTCGGGCCCGACGGCCTTGGTGGTGGCGGTGACGGCCGCCGGTGGTGTCGCGCCCGAGCGCTGCACGCCGGTGTTCATGTAGCCCTCGTTGTCGTAGCAGACGAAGAGCACGTCGTCGTTGCGCTCGAACATCCCCGACAGCGCTCCGAAGCCGATGTCGACGGTGCCGCCGTCACCGGCCTGTCCCACGACGCGGATGTCGTCGCGGCCGCTGGCCCGCAGGGCGGCGGCGACGCCGGAGGCGACGGCGGGGCCGTTGCCGAAGAGCGAGTGCAGCCAGGGCAGCTGCCACGACGACTCCGGGTAGGGCGTGGAGAAGACCTCCAGGCAGCCGGTCGAGTTGACCGCGACCAGCTTGCCGTCGGTGGCGCGCATGGCGGCGTCGAGCACGTAGCGGGCGCCCAGCGCCTCGCCGCAGCCCTGGCAGGCGCGGTGGCCCGACGTGAGCGAGTTGGACCGCCCCGTCCGGGCCTGCACGGTGCGTTGCTCGGGGTCGAGCAACCGGTTGCCGACCACGAAGGTGCCGGTCTGGTAGAGCTTGATCTCCTGGAAGGCCATGGCTGACTCCTAGTCGAAGGCGCCGGAGGCGACGGTGCCGAGGTCGCGCAGCATGTGCTCGGCGTGCGGGCCCGGCCTCCGGCCGTGCCGGGAGCGCTCCAGCTCGCGCTCGACGAGCGCGAGGTCGAGGTCGAGGAAGTGCAACCGGGTCGGGTCGAGGCGGTCCTCGACCACGTCGTCGAGGAGCCCGCGCAGGGACGCCCGGGTGACGGGTCGCCCTCCCAGGCCGGCGACGACGTCGAGCACGACGAGCGGGAGGTCCCGGGTGGCGTCGCGGGTGTTCTGGCCGACGATGCCGCCGGCCCCGACGGCGAAGGCCTTCTCCACGACGACCACCCGCCTGGCGTGGGCGAGCGCGGCACGCACCTCTGCGGCGGGCCACGGGCGGAAGCAGGTGATGCCCAGGACACCGATCGGCACGCCTGCGTCGCGCATCGAGTCGACGACGTCCTCGATGGTCCCGAGCACCGAGCCGAGGGCGACCACGACAGTCTCCGCGTCGTCCAGCCGGTAGGTCTTGAGAAGCCCCCCGGAGTCCCGTCCGAACGCACGCCGGAAGTCGGCGGCGATCTCCGGGATCTCGTCGAGGGCCGTCATCTGCTTGGCGTGCATCAGGTACTTCACCTCGGCGAACGCCTCCGGACCGACCATCGCGCCGATGGTCACCGGCTCGTCGGGGTCGAGCTGCTGCTGGGGGACGAACGGCGCCAGGAAGGCGTCGACCTGTGCCTGGTCGGGAAGGTCCACCTCCTCGAAGGCGTGGGTCAGGATGAAGCCGTCCATGCAGACCATCACCGGCACCGACAGTGACTCCGCGAGCCGGAAGGCCTGGACGTGCAGGTCCACGGCCTCCTGGTTGGACTCCGCGAAGAGCTGGATCCAGCCGGAGTCACGCATCGCCATGGAGTCGGAGTGGTCGTTCCAGATGTTGATGGGCGCACCGATCGCGCGGTTGGCCACCGTCATCACGATCGGCAGCCCGATCCCGGAGGCGTTGAAGAGCGCCTCGGCCATGAAGAGCAGGCCCTGGCTGGAGGTCGCGGTGTAGGTCCGGACCCCGGCCGCCGAGGCCCCGATGCAGGCCGACATGGCACCGAACTCCGACTCCACCAGCATGTATTCGCAGCCCGCCAGCTCACCGGTGCGCACCCGGTCGGAGAGCGACTCCACGATATGGGTCTGCGGAGAGATGGGGTACGCCGCGATCACCTGCGGCCGGCACAGAGTCACGGCACGGGCCACCGCCTGGGAGCCCTCGATCTGGCTACGCATCCGTCGTCCTCCTCATCGTCTCCAGCACGTGCTCGTACGCCGCCTCCGCGGCGTGGGCGTTGCCCTCACCGACGTCGCCGGGGAAGCGGTCCCTGATCGCGTGGCAGAGCGCCTTGAGCGAGACCTGGCCGGTGAGTGCGGCCAGGGCGCCGAGGAGCGCTGCGTTGGGCAGCGGGCGCCCGAGGTGCTGCCGCGCGATCTCGGTGGCCGGCACGGTCACCGCGCGCTCGGGGGACAGTCGGCCGATGAGCTCGGACAGCCCCATCTGCTCGAACGAGGAGGAGGTGTTGACCACGAGGAAGCCGTCGGGACCCAGACCGGCGAACAGGTCCACCTGGTGCAGGAGCGTCGGGTCCTGCACGACGAGCGCGTCGGGGTCGGTGACGGGCTCCCGCAGGCGGATCGGGCGGTCGTCGATGCGGCAGAAGGCGACCACCGGTGCGCCGGTGCGCTCCGAGCCGAAGGTCGGGAAGGCCTGGGCGTGCCGGCCCTCGTCGAAGGCCGCGACCGAGAGCAGCTCGGCCGCGGTGACGGCTCCCTGGCCGCCCCTGCCGTGGATTCGTACGGCGAACACGTCGCCTCCTCATCGACCCCGGGGGTCGTCATCTCGAGCCTCGCGCGGGAGTCCGACGGGGGACAGGGGAGAGGGTCTGCTGTCAGCGGGCCCTACGTCCCGTGCCTCAGCCCGCCAGCGCCTCGAACGCCTGGAAGACCATGAACGCGGGCCAGAAGAGGCCCTGGAAGAGCGACAGCACGTGCTCCCAGAAGCCGTCCGCCTGCTGCCAGAAGAAGACGAGCGCCCCGAAGACGCCCAGTCCGTAGATCGCGCCGCCACCGGCGGCTCCGGCGTTGTTGTCGGCCACGTGGACCTCCTCGATCGGGTGGGACCACCAGCATCGACCCGGGCCGCGCGCTCGCGCAGGAGTCGAAGGTCCTCCCGTACGGGCACACCGGCCTAGCGGCCCAGCGCGTCGTCGAGGAAGGCGACCACGTGTTCCTCCCACGCGTCGGGTGCCGTCGCCAGACCCTGCGTGTGGCCGGCACCGGCCACATTCCACGTCGTCACACCGGTGGTGCTGCCTTCCCTCACGTGGTCGGCGGCGAGCGACTCGTTGGGCACGTCGCCGGCCGTGACGAGGAGGAAGGCCGCGGGATCGGGTCGTCGCGTGGCGACCGACACGGAGCGTCGGAGGGGGACGGGCTCCGGGGCGCTGGTCAGCAGACCGGCGAGGCCGTAGGTGACCCGGTCGACGCGCTGCTGAAGCTCGCCGCGCACGCCGTACGCGTCGAGGTAGCCCTTGTCGGCCGCCACCCGGTGCGTCGCGCCCTCCGCCACCACGGCACGGACCCGCTCGTCCGCGCCGGCCGCCCCGATGGCCTGCTCGCCTCCCATGGACATTCCGACGAGCCCGATGCGAGCGGACTCCACGTCCGGCCGCGCTGCCAGGAAGTCCACGGCACCGGACGCGTCGGACTCGCCGAACCAGCCGAAGTCCATGCCCCGACCGGCGCTCTGCCCGTGGCCGCGCGCGTCGAACAGCAGGACCCCGTAGCCGTGGTCGGCCAGCACCCGGGCATGGTCCAGGACTGCGGACCGCGTGGAGCCTGCCCCGTGCATGAGGACGACGGCGGCGCCGTTGCGGGAAGGGACGTACCAACCGGCCAGCGCGGTGCCGTCACTGCTGGGGAACGTGACGTCCGAGTAGACCAGCCCGACGTCCGCGGGTGTCCGGCCATCGAGCGCGGGGCGCGGAGGGAACGACGCCGCCACGGCCTGGCCGAGGGTCCAGAGGGCCAGTGCGGTCGCCACCAGCAGGAGCGCGACGACCGGCGCCCACCACCGGCGCCGGGTCGCCCCCAGGATGCGTCCTGCCGCCCACAGGGCGGCGACCAGACCACCCGCCAGGAGCAGGTAGCCCGTGAGGGCCCCGGGTCCGAGCCCCTCCGCGGCGTGGTGGCGCGGGCCCAGCCCGACTCCCACGGCGAACACCACCAGGCCGGCGCAGAGCACGCCGAGCCGGACGGTGCCGGTCACGACGAGGCGGACCCCATCTCGAAGACCAGCCGTGCGGGGACCTCGCCGGACAGCACCTCGTCGAAGCACTCGTTGACGTCGTCGAGCCGGCGACTCTCCGTGACGACCCGGGTGAGCCCGCGGGCGTGGAGGTCGAAGCAGGTCGCCAGGTCGTTGCGGGTCCCGACGAGGGAGCCGATCACCGAGATGCCCTTGAGGACCGTCTCGAAGACGGGCAGCTCGAGCCGGTTGTCCGCCGGCAGTCCCACGATGACCAGCCGACCGTTGGGGTTGAGGGCCGCGTGGGCGGCGCGCATGGCGGCGGGGGAGGGCACCGTGACGAGGGCGATGTCGACGCCGCCGAGGGCCTCGAGCTGCGCCTGCTGGTCGCCGCGGGCGTCGACGACGTGGTCGGCGCCGAGGTCCTTGGCGAGCTGCAGCTTGTCGTCGTGGACGTCGACCGCGACGGTGCGCGTGCCGAAGACGCGGGCGTACTGCAGGCCGAGGTGGCCCAGCCCTCCGATGCCGACCACCATCGCGGTCTCGCCGGGCTGCGGGTGCGCCACCTTGAGCGCCTTGTACGTCGTGACGCCGGCGCAGGTCAGGGGAGAGGCGTCGATGGAGGCGACCGCGTCGGGGACGGGCACCACGTGGCTGGCCCACGCGACGGCGTACTCGGCGTAGCTGCCGTCCATCGTGTAGCCCATGTAGGCCGGGCTGGTGCAGTAGGTCTCCCACCCGTCCACGCAGTAGCGGCAGCTGCCGCACGCGTGGCCGAGCCACGGCAGCGCGACGCGCTGGCCCACGGCGACGGGGAGGTCCCCCTCCCCGACGGCCTCGATGATCCCGACGCCCTCGTGGCCCGGGATGAGCTGGTCCTTGGGCTTGACCGGCCACTCACCCCGAGCCGCGTGGATGTCCGTGTGGCACAGGCCGCACGTCTCGATGCGGACCAGCACCTGGCCGGGGCCGGCCTCGGGCACGGGCACGTCGCGGATCTCCAGCGGGGCGCCGAGGGTGGGGACGACTGCAGCCTTCATGGTCTTCTCCTGGGGAGCTCGGGGGCTGCCCGGCGCCGGCTGCGGCGCCTGGCGGGGTGTCTCCGAGCCTCCTCCCGCCGGTCCGGCCGGCGTCAGGGCCGAACGGCCACCAAGGAGAGGACCAAGGGTGCTCAGCGACTAGCGGCGACCCAGGGCGAAGTAGGCCACGGGGCCGACCGGCTGGACCAGGGTCGCGAGCGCCCACGCCGCCTTGGGGCCGCGGACCCCCGACGCCGGCCGCGAGGCCAGGTCGCGCCAGGCGGCCAGGGTCAGGACGACCTCGACGGCACCGACCACGATGATCGTGCGCTGCTGCGACGGGCTGAGCTCGGACCACGACTTCTGTGCCATCCGTCGAGAGTACGCAGGAAGCACCTGCCTCGGGAAGGGCGCGGCCTACTGGACGCAGCCGGTCCCGACGCACGTGGCGAAGGCGTTGAGCCGGGACGCGAGGTTGGTGAGGGTGGCGGCCGGAGGGTTGTTGGCCGTGCTCGCGTCCCCGAGCAGGTTGGTGTGCTCGTTGGGGTCGTTGGTCAGGTTGTAGTACTCCCGGGCGATGATCGCGCCCTGCGCGTTGTAGGTGTGCACGTACTTGACGGTCCTGGTGCGGATCATCCGCCAGGACGGGATGTTGGGGTTGGCGCTCTCGTCGACGTCGTACTCGGCGTAGACGGTGGTCCGGGCCGAGGGGGAGAGCAGGGACTCGCCGTCGAGCCGGGGCGCGGCAGCCGGGACGGTGATGCCCGCGGCCGCCAGCACGGTGGGCAGGATGTCCACGAGCGTGACGAGCCGGGTGGTGTCGGTCCCGGCGGTGACGTGTCCCGGCCAGCGGACGAGGAGCGGCGTCCGGATGGACGGCTCGTAGGGCGTGAACTTCTCCCACCGGCCGTGCTCGCCCCACAGGAACCCGTTGTCGGACGAGAGGACGACCAGGGTGTTCGAGAGCACGCCGCGGTTGGACAGCAGCTGCATCGTGGCGTCGAACTGGTCGTCGGCGGACATGATCGCCCGCATCTGGCTGGCGCACATCGTCTGTGCCTTCGCCGTCGAGTAGTTCATCTGGCGGACGTACGCCGGCTTGTCGCTGCGGTCCGGCTCCGGGACACCGGAGCAGGTGCCCACGGGGGAGGAGGCGTACTTCGTCTCCGGGACGGCCCGCTGGGTCGTGGTGCCGTTGGTCGTGACGTTGACCCAGTGCGGAGCCTGCGGGGTCTCGTAGAGGAGGAACGGCTCGGCGCGGTTGAGCGACGTCGTGAGGTACTCGCGGCCGCGGGCGCCCAGCGACGTGGTGTTGTAGCCCGTCAGGGTGCCCGCCACCCCGTCGACCCGGCTCGCGACGTTGTTGTAGCCACCCCAGATCACCGTCGAGTGGTCGAAGCAGGGGGGTCGCTGGGTCTTGGGCCAGGTGGTGAGGAACTTGCCCGCGATGTACGTCGCGTAGCCCGCGCGATCGAAGTAGCAGGCCAGTGAGTACTGCGACGGGAACTGCGGGCCCGCCTGCTGGTCGAGCACGCCGTTGTTGTGGGGATAGCGACCGGTCATCATCGAGGCGCGGGACGGGCAGCAGGACGGGTCGTTGACGAAGGACTGGGTGTAGCGCCGCCCGGTGTTCATCCACTGGCGGGCCTTGGGCATGTACTGCAACGGGTCGATGCTGCCGGGGAAGGCGTCGCGCAGGTCGTCGAGGTGGTAGATGAACACGTTCGTCCCGGTGAGCGCGGCGGCGGCACGGGCCGGTGGTGGGGGAGCCTCGGCTACCGAGGGGGCGGGACCGGACGGGCCGAGCATGGCGAGCGCCAGCAGGGTCGCCATCACCGCGGCTCGCACGCGGCGGTGTCGGCTCACGGTGCATCGCCTCCTGGATGTGTCCACTGTCGAGTCTCGCGCCGCAGGGACCGCACCGGAATACGGGAAACCCCGTACTGCGGACCGGTCGCCGCGTCGGTCCGTCCGGCCCGAATTGTCGGTAAAGGCGTTGCCCGGACCGGGTTCGTGCTGCCGCCCCGGTGACCATGGAGAGTGGGGACGCTGTCCGGGAGGAGAAGGGTGGAGTCACTGCAGGACCCTCTGGAGCGCTGGGCGGTCTTCGTGGTCGAGCGGGCTCGCGGTGCCGGTGACCCGTTCCCCGTGCTGGACATCCAGCAGCTCTTGCGCGAGACGTACGGCGGCCCGGTGCGGTGGACGACCGGGCCCGAGTCCGACGGCTGCCGACTGCCGGTCTCCTCGCTGCGCGAGGCGGACAGAGGAACGAGCCAGGAGCTGGTGATCCCGGTTCGGGTCCGAGGGACCGGGCGAGGAGCCTTCGTGGTGTCCCGAGGAGGCGATCGGACCCGCGGACCGGAGGACCTCCTCCTGGCGCACCAGGTCCAGGCTCTGCTGGTGCTGCTCGACCGGCTCAACGGCGAGGCCGCTCGCGCGGGCAGTGCTGTCGCTGCTGTGCCAGGGCCTCACCCAGGACGCGATCGGGAGGAGGCTGGGCTGCTCGACGCGGACGGTCGAGAAGCACCTGGAACAGATCTACCGCACTCTGGGCGTGCACGACCGGCTCGCCGCCATCCGGTGCGCCGAGGACGGAAACCCCGAATGACATCGGTGTAGTTCGGCTCCAGGGCAGCGGGCTGCCCGTGTGCCTCCGGCTGGCCGCGCCCGTGCTGATCTAGGGTCCTACGTCACAGTCCGACGAGGGGGATCGTCATGGAAGCGGATCATTACGACGGGTTTGCCGAGGCCTACGCGCGGCAGAACGAGACGGGCCTGTTCAACGCCCACTACGCGCAGCCCGCGATGCTCGACCTCGCCGGGGAGGTCGCCGGACGGCGCATCCTGGACGCCGGCTGCGGCGCGGGACCCCTCGCGGCGGCCCTGCGTGATCGAGGCGCGGAGATCACCGGCTTCGACTCGAGCCCGGCGATGGTGGAGCTGGCGCGGCGGCGCCTCGGGACGGGCACCGACGTGCTCGTGGCCGACCTCGCCGAGCAGCTGCCGTTCGCCACGGGGGAGTTCGACGACGCGGTCGTGTCTCTGGTGCTGCACTACCTCGAGGACTGGTCGGGCCCCCTGGCGGAGCTGCGCCGGGTGGTGAGGGCGGGCGGGCGGCTGATCCTCGCGGTGAACCATCCGGTGATCCGCCCGGTCGTCTACCCGGACGAGGACTACTTCGTGACGTCGTCGTACACCGAGGACTACACCTTCGACGGGCACACCGTGGACCTCACGTTCTGGCACCGGCCGTTGCACGCGATGACCGACGCGTTCACCCGGGCCGGTTTCCGGATCGCGGTCATCAGCGAGCCGCCGTTCTCGCCGGACACACCGCGTGAGCTGCTGCCGCCCGACCTGGGTGACCGCACGTCGTTCCTCTGTTTCCTCTTCTTCGTCCTCGAGGCAGTCTGAGAGGAGATGGCTGCGGGGAGGGTCGAATGACACCGGTGTCGTGCCCGGATCGACGTGTGTTGACATAATGTCAGTTATCGGCGATGTCCGGACCTGAGTAGACGTAGGTGGGATTACTCCCGTTCCTCGACCACGAACTCGTTGCTTCAGGTCAACTCGCTGCTCAATGGCCGACGCTCGTCGTGAGGTCGGCGCCGAAGACCAACGCCGGGCCCCCGTTCTTGTGAATCTCACGCTCGAGCGCCAGCCCGATCTTCGCTGCCACCCCCTGGGAGGCGACGTTGTCGGGCCGGATGATCGCGATCAGGTGATCGATGCCCGCATCGCCGGCGGCCTCGCGGACCGCTGCAGCCGCTTCGGCGGCGTATCCCTGACGACGGAGCGAGGATCGCACGTGCCAGCCGGCCTCGACCAGCCACTGGCCCTCCACCTCCTGCATGGTCAGCCCGCAGTCGCCGACGAACTCGCCGGAGTGGGTCTCGATGATCCAGAGCCCGAATTCGTGGTCGGCGTAGTTGTTGAGATTCCACTCGATCCAGCCCGTCGCGCCGCGGGAGCCGCCGATCTCCAAGGTCGCGATGTCGGGGAGGTCTGCCTCGGTCATCTCTCGAAATCGGAGCCGGGGTGTGGCAGCGGGCAACACGTCGGTCACGGTACGACAGGGCGTGACCATGGGATCGAGTGGTCGCTCACTCGCCCAGACGTCGCAACACCTCGTCGTACCTGTCGCGTGCTTGGGCCGACAGCTCGCGCACATCGGTCTCGTACAGACGCCCGGGTGACGCACAGGAGTCTGGCCGGACCAAGGACTCGCGAGGGCTGACGCCGTCATGCTCTGCGATCTCGCCGACAACCCGCTCGTCGTCCTTGCCCATGAAGGCACCCCGCGTCCGTCAGCCATGTGGCGGGCGGTCGATGTCACGCCCTCCGTGTTCAAGGTATAACCCACCACGGGGCTTGCCGCAAGACCCTGGTCATGGCCCAGAATCCCGGCTCCAGCCCGCCGTACAGAACCACCGGAGCCACCACCTGTGACACACCAGACCACCGACGTCTTCTCCCTGGCCGAGCACCCGGCCAAGGCCGACCCACGACTCATCGCCGCCGACGAGGCCCACTTCGCGGCCATCGCCGACAGCCTCCAGCTCTCCCTCGCCGACCTGGCGGACCGCCGCGACGCCGCGCTGAGGCTCCCGGGTGGCACCGACCAGGCGGCCATGGACCGCGACGAGGAGGTGCACCGCATCTCCGTCCGGCTGCGCACCCTGAGCCGCTACTCCCTCGACCTGTGCCTGGGTCGCGTCGTCGGCACGGACGGCGAGACCCTCTACATCGGGCGCCTCGGCCTCACCGGTGGCGACGGGCAGCGGCTGCTCGTCGACTGGCGCTCCCCCGCGGCCGAACCCTTCTTCGGAGCCACCCACGCCCGCCCGATGGGCCTCGCGAGCCGCCGGCGGTACCGCTGGACGCGTGGCCGGGTCACCGACTACTGGGACGAGGTCTTCACGTCCGACGGGCTCGAGGGGCACGCGGCACTCGACGACCAGTCCGCCTTCATCGCCACCCTGGGCAGCAGCCGCTCTGCACAGATGCGCGACGTGCTCGGCACGATCCAGGCCGACCAGGACGCCATCATCAGGGCCGGATCGCGTGGTGTGCTCGTCGTCGACGGCGGGCCCGGCACGGGCAAGACCGTCGTCGCGCTGCACCGCACGGCGTACCTGCTCTACTCGGACCCTCGGCTCGGCGATCGCCGTGGCGGTGTGCTCTTCGTCGGCCCGCACCAGCCCTACCTCACGTACGTCGGTGACGTCCTGCCCAGCCTCGGTGAGGAGGACGTGCGGACCAGCACCCTCCTGGACCTGCTGCCCGAGGGCGCGACGGCCGTGCCCGAGACCGACCCCGCGGTGGCCCGGCTGAAGTCCTCGGCCGACATGGTCCGGGCGATCGAGCCGGCCGTCCGGTTGTACGAGGAACCGCCCACCACCGGTATGGAGCTGGAGACCCCCTGGGGTGACGTCTGGCTCAGCCCGAGCGACTGGGCCGAGGCCTTCGAGACACCTGCCCCGGGCACTCCCCACAACGAGGCCCGCGACGAGGTCTGGGAGGAGCTGCTGACCATCCTCGTGGACAAGCACGAGGCCGACGAGGACGTCTCCCCCGACCTCGTACGCCGGTCGCTGAGGCAGGACGCCGACCTGGCCACCGCCTTCAACCGGGCATGGCCTCTCATCGAGGCGACGGACCTCGTGGGTGACCTGTGGGAGGTGCCGGCCTACCTGCGCATGTGCGCGCCCTGGCTCTCGCCCGAGGAGGTCCGTGCCCTGCAGCGCACGGACGCTCGCGCGTGGACCGTGTCCGACCTGCCGCTCCTCGACGCGGCCCGCCGGCGACTCGGCGACCCGGAGGCCTCGCGGCGACGACGTCGACACGAGGCGGCCGTCGCCGCCGAGAGGGCCCGGATGGACCGGGTCGTCGACGAGCTCCTGCAGCTCGACGACGAGGAGGGGCTCATGGCGCAGCTGACGCAGGGTGGCATCCGCGACGCCCTCGTCGACGACGCTGCGCTGCCCGGCGGCGAGCGCGACCAGCTCGCCGGGCCCTTCGCCCACGTGGTGGTCGACGAGGCGCAGGAGCTGACCGACGCCGAGTGGCAGATGCTCCTCCAACGGTGCCCGTCCGGGAGCCTCACCATCGTCGGCGACCGTGCCCAGGCCCGCCACGGGTTCGCGGAGTCGTGGGAGGAACGGCTCGAGCGCGTCGGACTCGACCGGGTGCGCCTCGCGTCCCTCACCCTCAACTACCGCACGCCCGAGGAGGTCATGGCGGAGGCCGAGCCGGTGATCCGCGCCGCCCTGCTCGATGCCAACGTCCCCACCTCGGTCCGCAGCACCGGGGTGCCCGTCCACCGCGGGTCGGTCTCCGAGCTGCACGCCGTGGTCGAGCAGTGGCTCAGGGAGCACCCCGAGGGCACGGCCTGCGTCATCGGCGACCCGTCGTACGCCGCGACGGACCGGGTCCGGTCGCTCTCCCCCGTGCTCGCCAAGGGGCTCGAGTTCGACCTGGTCGTGCTCGTCGATCCCGAGGCGTTCGGCACCGGCATCGAGGGGGCCGTGGACCGGTACGTCGCGATGACACGCGCCACCCAGCGGCTAGTGGTCCTGACCGTCCCCTAGGTCGGCGCCGGGACCCGTGCGGTGCGGCGCCGACGACGGCGCAGCGTGCTCGGCAGGGTCAGGATGAGGGCGAGCGCGACACCGATGACAGCCCCGATGGAGTTGGCCACGACGTCGCGGGGGTCCGGGACGCGGCCCGGGATGGAGCGCTGCGCGGTCTCGATGGCCGAGGTGAGGGCGATGCTGCCCGCCACGGCCACCCACCACAGCCGTGAGCCGAACAGCAGCAGCACGAACACACCCACGGGGACGAACAGACCGATGTTGGCGAGGAACTCCACCCGATCCACGCTGAGTCGCGCCGTGACGGGGTCGAGGTCGGGATACCGCTCCAGCCGGGCCAGCACCCGCGCCGCCAGGGCCGAGTAGTCCGGTTGCTCGGAGGCCGGGGTCAGGGTCACCAGGCCGACGAAGCCGAGGTAGGCGAAGGTGAGCAGGCTCAGGAAGGGATGACGGTGGAACACGTCCCCATCATCGCGGTGCCGACCAACGCACCGCTCATCCGTCCGTCCCCCGCTGGTCCCGGGTGAGGTGCAGCAGCCACTGCGTGCCGCCGGTGTGGATCAGCGCATACCGGCGTACGCCGTGGCGACCGTGCAGCGCGAAAAGGAGCCGGCGCTCGGTGCGGTCCAGCTCCTCCCACGTGCCGTCGTCGGCGATGGTCTTGTGCTCGTCCTCGTAACCGGCGTGCTCGAGCTCGTGGTCGTCGACCGCGATCGCCAGCCGGTCGTGGGCGGAGTCGTCGGGCAGGCCCTTGGGCACCGCCCAGCTCCGGAGCACGCCGTCCTCCTCGAGCCGCAGGTCGAAGTGCGGGCTTGGCCTGCGGTGGTCGTGGAGCACGAAGCGTCTCTCCCCCGTCATGCCTCGACCCTGCCACGTGGTGACCGCCCGGCGGGCAGGATGGACGCGTGCCCGAGGGAGACAGCGTCTGGAAGCTTGCCCGACGGCTCGACCGCCAGCTGACCGGCCGCACGGTGCTGCGCTCCGACTTCCGTACGCCGCGGCTCGCGACCCGCGACGTGTCCGGCAGGACCGTGGCGGGGCACGCCACGCACGGCAAGCACCTGCTCACCCGGCTGGGCGGGCTCGACGACTCCCCGCCGGTCCCTGCACAGCCACCTGCGCATGGACGGGTCGTGGACCACGACCGGACCGGGCAAGCGCCTCCCGGCCCGGGTGATGGCAGACGTCAGGCTGGTGCTGGCCCTCGACGACGGGCAGACGACCCACGGGATCAAGCTGCACGACCTCGAGCTGGTGCCGACCGCGGACGAGTCCCGCCTGGTCGGCCACCTCGGCCCGGACCCGTTGCGCGACGACTGGGACGCCGACGAGGCGGTCCGCCGGCTGTGCGCCGATCCGACGCTCCCACTGGTGAGTGCGCTGCTCGACCAGCGGCTGGTGGCCGGGCTCGGCAACCTCTGGGCCAACGAGCTGGCGTTCCTCACCGGGGTGAGCCCCTGGACGCCCGTCGGCGACGTCGACGTACGACGACTGGTCGAGCGGGCGGCGACCATGCTGCACCACTCGGCCACCGTGCCGCAGGCCTACCAGGTGACGACCGGGTCGATGTGGCCCGGCACGGACCACTGGGTCACCGGCCGCCAGCGACGCGGCTGCCTGCGCTGCGGCACCGCGGTCCGGGTGGTCGCCGAGATCCCGGGTGACGCCGGCAACCGACGGACGTGGTGGTGTCCCCGCTGCCAGCCGGGTCCCGGTCCCGAGGCACGGCGACGCTCGCACGCCACCGGCTGAGGCCGCCGTCTCCCGGGCTCAGGCCCCGACGTACGCCGCAAGGTGCTGGCCGGTGAGGGTCGGACGCTTCGCGACGAGGTCGGCGGGAGTGCCCTCGAAGACGACGAGGCCGCCGTCGTGGCCGGCGCCCGGGCCCAGGTCGATGATCCAGTCGGCGTGGGCCATCACGGCCTGGTGGTGCTCGATCACGATCACCGACTTGCCCGACTCGACCAGGCGGTCAAGCAGGCCGAGGAGGTTCTGCACGTCGGCGAGGTGGAGGCCTGTCGTGGGCTCGTCGAGGATGTAGACGTCGCCCTTCTCGGCCATCTGGGTGGCGAGCTTGAGCCGCTGGCGCTCGCCGCCTGACAGCGTGGTGAGCGGCTGCCCGAGGCTGAGGTAGCCCAGGCCGACGTCGCGGAGCCGGTCGAGCACCTTGTGCGCCGCAGGCGTCCTCGCCTCGCCGTCGGAGAAGAACTCCTCCGCCTCCAGGACGGACATGGCCAGCACCTCGGCGATGTTCTTGCCGCCGAGGGTGTACTCGAGCACCGCGGCCTGGAAGCGCCGGCCCTCGCACTCCTCGCAGGGCGACTCCACGGTGGCCATCACCCCGAGCTCGGTGAAGATCACTCCGGCGCCGTTGCAGGTCGGGCAGGCGCCCTCGGAGTTGGAGCTGAAGAGCGCGGGCTTGACCCCGTTGGCCTTGGCGAAGGCCTTGCGGATCGGCTCGAGGAGCCCGGTGTACGTCGCGGGGTTGCTGCGGCGCGAGCCCTTGATGGCCCCCTGGTCGACGACGACCACACCGTCCCGGCCAGCGACGGAGCCGTGGATGAGCGAGCTCTTGCCCGAGCCGGCTACGCCGGTGACGACGCACAGCATGCCGAGCGGGATGTCGACGCTGACGTCCTTGAGGTTGTGGGTCGACGCACCCTTGACCGCGAGCCGCCCGGAGGCCTCGCGCAGGGTGTCCTTGAGGGTCGCCCGGTCGTCGAGGTGCCGTCCGGTCACGGTGTCGCTCCCCCGCAGCCCCTCGACGGTGCCCTCGAAGCAGACCTCCCCGCCGGCCGTCCCGGCCGCAGGCCCGAGGTCGACGACGTGGTCGGCGATGGCGATCGTCTCCGGCTTGTGCTCGACCACGAGCACCGTGTTGCCCTTGTCGCGCAGCTGGAGGAGCAGCTGGTTCATCCGCTCGATGTCGTGCGGGTGGAGCCCGATGGTCGGCTCGTCGAAGACGTAGGTGACGTCGGTGAGCGACGAACCGAGGTGGCGGATCATCTTGGTGCGCTGCGCCTCTCCCCCGGACAGCGTGCCGGCAGGCCGGTCCAGCGAGAGGTAGCCCAAACCGATCTCGGTGAACGAGTCGAGCAGGTGCTGCAGCCCCTTGAGCAGCGGGGCGATCGACGGCTCGTCGAGCTCGCGGACCCAGTCGGCCAGGTCGCTGATCTGCATCTGGCAGAGCTCGGCGATGTTCTTGCCCTCGACCCTGGACGACAACGCCTCCCGGGTCAGCCGGGTGCCCTCGCACTCGGGGCAGGGCTGGAAGGTCACCGCGCGCTCGACGAAGCGGCGTACGTGCGGCTGCATCGCCTCCGGGTCCTTGGACAGCATGGACTTCTGGATCTTGGGGATGATGCCGTCGAAGGTGAGGTTGATGCCCTCGACCTTGATCTTGGTCGGCTCGGCGTAGAGCATCGTGTCGAGCTGCTTCTTGGTGAACGACGAGATGGGCTTGTCCATCGGCAGCCCGACGCCCTCGAAGAGCCGGCCGTACCACCCGTCCATCGAGTAGCCCGGGATCGTCAGGGCACCCTCGCTCAGCGACTTGGAGTCGTCGTACAGCGCGGTGAGGTCGATGTCGCTCACGTTGCCCATGCCCTCGCAGCGCGGGCACATGCCGCCGAGGTAGACGGCGTCCTTGACCACGCTCTTCTCGGTGCGCCCGCCCTTGTCGGTGGACATGACGCCGCTCGCCTTGCGGGTCGGGACGTTGAAGGAGTAGGCCGTGGGCGGGCCGACGTGGGGCGTGCCGAGGCGGCTGAAGAGGATCCGCAGCATCGCGTTGGCGTCGGTGGCGGTCCCGACCGTCGAGCGCGGGTTGGCCCCCATCCGCTCCTGGTCGACGATGATCGCCGTCGTGAGTCCCTCGAGGAAGTCCACCTCGGGCCGGGCGAGGCTGGGCATGAAGCCCTGCACGAAGGCGCTGTAGGTCTCGTTGATCATCCGCTGGGACTCGGCGGCGATGGTCGCGAAGACCAGCGAGCTCTTGCCGGACCCGGACACCCCGGTGAAGACGGTCAGCCGCCGCTTGGGCAGCTCGACGCTGATGTCCTTGAGGTTGTTCTCCCGCGCGCCCTGCACGCGGATCAGGTCGTGGCTGTCGGCGGCGTGCGCCCCGGTCGTGGCCATGTCTCAGCGTCCCTCCGTGCGTCCGACCGCCCCGCGGTCACCCCTCCGTGTGGTCCCGATCCAACCAGAGATCGCGGACAGGGGCAGTCCTCAGCGCCAGCCCAGACCGGGGGCGACGTCCCGCAGCACCGTCTCGAGGAGGTGGGCGTTGTAGTCGACGCCGAGCTGGTTGGGGACCGTCAGCAGCACGGTGTCGGCGGTCGCCACCGCCTCGTCCTGGGCCAGCTGCTGCACGAGCACGTCGGGCTCGGCGGCGTACGTCCGGCCGAAGATCGCCCGCATCTGCGGCTCGATCTGCCCGACCTGGTCGGTGCTGTCGCCCTGGTGGCCGAAGTAGGCCCGGTCGAGGTCGGTGGTGATGGGCATGATCGAGCGGCTCACCGACACCCGCGGCTCGCCGTCGTGACCCGCATCCTTCCAGCTGTCGCGGAAGGCCTCGACCTGCTTGCGCTGCTGCACGTGGAAGGGTTCCCCGCTCTCGTCCTGCTTGAGGGTCGAGCTCATCAGGTGCATGCCCATCCGGCCGGCCCACCGGGCGGTCGAGTCGGAGCCGGCTCCCCACCAGATGCGCTCGCGGAGGCCCTCGGAGTAGGGCTCCAGGGGCAGCAGGCCGGGCGGGTTGGGGAACATCGGGCGCGGGTTGGGTCGGGCGAACCCGGCTCCCGAGAGCATCCGCAGGAAGACCTCGGTGTGCCGTCGCGCCATGTCCGCGTCGGTCTCCCCCTCCTCCGGCTCGTGGCCGAAGAGCCTCCACCCGTCGATCACCTGCTCCGGTGATCCGCGGCTGATGCCGAGCTGCAGCCGACCCTCCGAGATGAGGTCCGCGGCGCCCGCGTCCTCGGCCATGTAGAGCGGGTTCTCGTAGCGCATGTCGATGACGCCGGTGCCGATCTCGATCCGGCTGGTGCGGGCCCCGACGGCCGCCAGCAGCGGGAACGGGCTGGCCAGCTGCCGCGCGAAGTGGTGCACACGGAAGTAGGCCCCGTCGACCCCGAGCTCCTCGGCGGCCTCGGCCAGCTCGATGGACTGGAGCAGCGTGTCCGACGCGGTGCGGACCTGCGAGTGCGGCGTGTCGGACCAGTGGCCGAAGTTGAGGAACCCGATCTTCTTCATGCCGGGTACAACACCGGGGCGCCGAGGATCTTCCCGGTCCCGTCGCGCGGACCGCGCACCAGCCGGGAGCCCGGGCCCCCTAGCCTCCACGCATGAGCGGTACGACGACCAACGCGGGCACGTCGGACGCCGTCGTTGCCGGCGTGGTCACCGCCCTCGTGGGGTTCACGTCGTCCTTCGCGGTGGTGCTGACGGGGCTGACCGTTGTCGGTGCCGACCGCCAGCAGGCCGCGTCGGGACTGGCGGTGGTGTCGGTGACCATGGGGCTCGGCTGCCTGCTGCTGTCGCTGCGCCACCGGATCCCGGTGACCATGGCGTGGTCGACGCCGGGAGCCGCGCTACTCGCCGGGGCCGCCGTCCCGGCTGCGGGGTGGGCCGGCGCCGTGGGGGCCTTCGCGTTCGCGGGACTGCTCTACCTGCTCACGGCCGTCGTCCGGCCCCTGGGCACCTGGGTGAGCCGGATCCCCGCCCCCATCGCGAGCGGCATGCTGGCCGGGGTGCTCCTCACCCTCTGCGTGGCGCCCTTCCGGGCGCTGGCCGACGACCCCGCGACGATCGCGCCGGTGCTGCTCACCTGGCTGGTCCTGCTGCGGGTGGCGCGGCGCTGGGCCGTCCCGGGCGCCCTGCTGGCTGCCGGCGTGGTGATCGCCGTGGCCGGTCAGCCGCTGCCGGAGGGGTCGCTGCTGCCTGCCCTGACCTGGACCACGCCGGTGCTCGACTGGGGTGCCGTGGTCGCGATCGGGCTGCCCCTCTACCTCGTCACCATGACCGGGCAGAACATCCCCGGTGTGGCCGTGCTCGAGTCCTTCGGCTACCGCGCCCCGCTGCGTCCCGCGCTCGGGTGGGCCGGTGTGGCCACCGTCGCCACGGCGCCCGCGGGCGGTTACAGCATCAACCTGGCCGCGATCTCGGCCGCGCTGGCGGCCGGCCCCGAGGCCGGTCCCGACCGGGACCGCCGCTGGATCGCCGGCGTCGCCTGCGGGGCGGCGTACCTCTGCCTCGCGCCCCTCTCCGTGCTCGTCACCGCCCTCAGCGCGGCGGCTCCCGCGGGCATCATCACCGCGGTCGCCGGGGTGGCCCTGCTCGGGACGTTCGCCGCATCGGCGACCGCGGCGCTGGCCGATCCGCTGCACCGCGAGGCCGGGGCGGTCACCTTCCTGGTGGCCGCCTCCGGGCTCTCCTTCGCCGGCGTCAGCCCGGCCTTCTGGGCGCTGGTCATCGGTGGTCTCGTGCTCCTCGTCACCCGCGCCGGACGTCGTACGACGCCCTGACGCAGCGTCCGCCTCCCAGGGGTGAGGCGAGCGTCGGTCCCGGGTGACAGGGTCGGGCCATGACAAGCCACGACGACCAGCTCGGCACCGTCACCGAGATCATGCGCGACACCCGGATCGCGGTGCTGACCTACCACTCCGCCGAGGGCACCCTGGTGTCCACCCCGATGGGGACCCAGGACTTCGAGACCCCGTCGACGGTGTGGTTCATCACCGAGCGCGACACCGACAAGGTGCACGCGATCACGGCCGACCCCCGCGTCAACGTCTCCTACTCGAGCAAGTCGGGCTGGGTGTCCCTGACCGGCACCGCCCGGGTCAACGAGGACCGCGCCAAGCTCCGCGAGCTGTGGGACGCCTCGGCCGGCATCTTCATGTCCGGTGGTCCCGACGACGAGGGCAACGTGCTGCTCGAGGTCAGCGGCGTGACCGCCGAGTACTGGGAGTCCCCGGGCAAGGTGTCGATGGCGATCGGCCTGGCGAAGGGCCTGGTCAGCGACGCCGAGCCCGACCTCGGGGACAACGACACCGTCACGCTGTAATGGGTCGCATGAGCGACCACCTGGAGACACCCGAGGAGTTCCACGCCCGCGTCGCGGCGGCGACCGACGCCGAGGGGCGGCTGCCGGTCGCCGTCACCGAGATGCCGGGGTGGGACATCTTCCCCTTCGAGATCGACTCGCTGCGCATCAAGCCGCTGCAGCCGCTCGCGGACGCGGAGCCGCCGCGGCGGGGCGAGGACCCGGCAGACTGCTGGTGTGCCGCGGCGCCGGCCGACGACCCGGAGCGGACGGTCTGGAGCAACGAGCGCTGGATCCTCACGCTCGACACCTCCATGCGCCTGCCGATCGCGGTCAACCTGCTCCCCCGCGAGCACTGTGACCTCACCGACGTCCCCGACGACCTGGCCGGGGAGATGGGCCGGCTGGTGGTGGCGGTCTCGGCCGCGATCGAGTCGCTGCCGGGCGTGGGTCGCGTGCAGCTCGCCAAGTACGGCGACGGCGGCGCCCACCTGCACCTGTTCCTCTTCGGCCGCCCGGCCCGGATGCTCCAGCTCCGCGGGTCACCGCTCCTGGACTGGGAGGAGAACCTCCCGGCCGTGCCGCTCGAGGTGCACCGGGCGCACGCGACGCACGTCGCCGCGCGGCTCGTCGAGCGCGTCGGCGGCACCGGCCCCGCCTGGAGCTGAGCCGCGGGACGTATCAGGACCGGGGCCTCGGCGATCCGTCGAGGTGAGTACCACCCCGCGTGACCAGGGGGCATGGCCCGAACGGGTCATCTTCATACCGCATACGGCGTGTTTGCGCGGGGATCGCGTCAGGACCGGCCATCTCGCGTGTCACGGTGAAGACACGCCCGACAGCAACGAAGCTCAGGAGCAGGACCATGTGGGACACCGTCGACACCACCGGAACGCATCTCTCGCACGACATGCCGTGCACCGGCTGCGGCCACGCCGCGCACAGCTACCTCCCGTGCTCCGACGCGTGCACCTGCGCCCATGGGCGCATGCTCGCCGCCGCCAGCTGACCCCGCTGCCCGCTGGCCCCTCCGGGTGTCAGTCGCCGAGGGCGTAGTCGGCGACCTTCGTCAGGCGCGGCGAGTCGTGGTCACCGCCGACCACCTTGCTGCTCACCCACCACATCCGCAGCGACCCCGGCGCCAGCTCGAGGAACGCCAGGTTGTTGTCGAACCACGGCCCCTCGGCGTACTTCCACGTGATCGGGCTGGTCGGCACCTTGGTCGACCGCGACGCCAGCCGACCGAGCGGCCCCGCCACGCCGTAGCTGAGGACGGCGGTGGCGAAGCGCATGTTGCGCGAGAGCGGGTTGCGGATCGGCGAGCAGACCGCCTGGATCAGCCGGCTCTGCAGTGCGGGGCTCCGGCGTGCCGTACGACGCGACAGCCGCGCCTCGCTGACGTAGCTGTGGTGCACGTCCCCGGACAGGAAGGTGACGCTGGAGGGTGCCCGGCCGCGCTGGCCGGACGCGACCTCGATCGCCATCTCCGCCACCCGGCTGAAGCTGTCCTGGAAGGCCGCCCAGTGCTCGAGGTCGACGAGCTGACGGGCCCACTCCCCCACGCTGGCGCCGCGCTTGCCCCACGCCCCCGCGGCCATGGCCTCGCCGGCCGCCTCGAGATGGTGCAGCCCGCGGGCCAGCATGAACGGCAGGGACGTGCCGATGATCAGGTGGTCGACGTCGCCGCGCATGTGCTCGTCGAGCCAGGCCAGCTCGTCGGGGTCGAGCAGCGCCCGCTGGTCGGGCTCGAGCACGCGCGCTGCGCGGGAGTCCACGACGACGAGCCGGGCCTGGTCGCCGTACTCGCGGGCGTAGCTCCAGCGGTAGGTCGTCGGCTCCTGGTCCACCCGCTCGGCGAAGGCGTCGAGCACGTCGGTGAGGTCGAGCTCGTCGTCGCCCTCGTGCTCCACCACTCGCTGCCAGATCTCGTCCTCGAGGCGCTCGCTGGGCGACAGGTTGCCGAGGTGCTGGTAGACCCAGTACGACGCGAGCCCGGCCACGATCCGGCCGTGCCACCACGAGGTGGCCTCCATCTCGTCGCGCCAGGCCTGCGAGGTGTTCCAGTCGTCGCGGATGTCGTGGTCGTCGAAGATCATCGCCGTCGGCAGCGTCGAGAGCAGCCAGCGGTTGGTGGCGTCCGTCCACGCCAGGGAGTAGAGGTGGGCGTACTCCTGGAAGTCCTGGAGCTCGGTCCACGGCGGCTGCTCGATGTCGCGGCGGGCGCTGATGAACTCCCGCATCTCGTCGGTGGTCTCGTCGGCGTAGACCTGGTCGCCGAGGAAGAGCACCAGGTCGGGCCACCGCGGCTCGAGGAGGTCGGTGTCGCCGTCGGCGTCGTGCGCCTCGGCCTGACCGGCCATCCGCAGCGCGTAGGTGCGCAGTGCGTCGATGCCGTGGGTGTCGTTGCCCTTCTTGTCGTGCCCGACCGAGGTGCGGCAGGACCCGAAGGCCAGGCGCAGCGGCTTGTCCGGCACCAGCGTCGCGATCACCGGGTCCGGGAGCGCCGAGTCCTCCGGCGGCCACACCGTCCGGTCGTCGATCGCCACGGTGTACGCCGCCCGCGAACCCGGCTCGAGGCCGTCGAGCTCGACGAGGGCGTAGTGGTGCCCGTGCACGACGAACGTGCCCGCCGACCAGGACTCGCCGTCGCGGGTCACCGTGACCCGGGCGCGGTCGCGGGTCTCGACCCAGACGGACGCCGAGGTCTCGTCGACGTGGCGCAGCAGCGGGCCGACCACCAGGTCGGCCGAGGTGGCGGTCATCTCACGGCTCCAGGAGGACCTTGATGGCCCGACGCTCGTCCATGGCGCGGTAGCCCTCCGGGGACTGCTCGAGCGGCAGGGTCATGTCGAAGACCAGCCCGGGGTCGATCGCGCCGCTCAGGGTGAGCTCGAGCAGCTCGGGGAGGTACTTGCGGACCGGGGCCATGCCGCCGGCCAGGCCGATGTTGCGCTGGAACATCCGGCGCACCGGCAGCTCCACCCCGTGCGGCACGCCCACGAAGCCCACCGTCGAACCGGGTCGGGCGATCGAGAAGGCCTGCTTGATCGACTCGTCGGTGCCGACGCACTCGAGCACGGCGTCGGCGCCCACGCCGTCGGTCAGCTCGGCGATCCGCTCGGCGCCCTCCTTGCCCCGCTCGGCGACGACGTCGGTGGCCCCGAAGCGACGGGCGATCTCCTGGCGGGGCTCGTGGCGCGACATGGCGATCACGCGCTCGGCGCCGAGCTGGGCGGCGGCGAGCACGCCGCACAGGCCCACGGCGCCGTCGCCCACCACCACGGCGGTGCTCCCCCGCGTCACGCCGGCCGAGACGGCGGCGTGCCACCCGGTGGCCATCACGTCGGAGAGGGTGAGCAACGAGGGGTAGAGCGAGCGGTCGGGCAGGCCGTCGGTCTTGACCAGCGACCCGTTGGCCTGGGTGACCCGGGTGTACTCCGCCTGGCCGCTCGAGGTGAAGCCGAGGTTGACGCACCCCGAGTGCGCGCCGGCGCGGCAGTGCACGCAGGTGTTGTCGCAGTGGTCGAACGGCACGATGACGAAGTCGCCGGCGCGGAAGTCGGTGACCTCGCTGCCGACCTCCTCCACGACCCCGATGCACTCGTGGCCGATGGTGTCGCCGGCGGTGATGTCGTTGTGGCCGCGGTAGGGCCACAGGTCGGAGCCGCAGATGCAGCCCGCGGCCACCTTGACGATGGCGTCCGTGGGGGCCTCGATGGTCGGGTCGGGGACGTCCTCGACCCGGATGTCGCCGGGGGCATGGATGGTCGTAGCGCGCATGTCGGCGATCCTTGCACGCCCCCGGAGGAGGCGCGCGACACGGCGTTCGCCAAGTGTTGTCGTATCTCATATCTGAGATACCGTGGCCGGCATGGAGACCGACTACAAGGGACGCATCGGCAACCTGATCCGGGACGCCCGCAAGCACCGGGGCCTCACCCAGCACCAGCTCGCCGAGCTGCTGGCCACCAGCCAGAGTGCCATCAACCGCATCGAGAAGGGCCACCAGAACCTCTCGCTCGAGATGCTGGCGCGCATCGGTGCCGCGCTCGACTCCGAGATCGTCGCCCTCGGCGCCGGCCCCACGCACCTGCGGGTCAACGGCCCGACGACGCTGTCGGGATCGATCGAGGTCAAGACCTCCAAGAACGCCGGTGTCGCGCTGCTCTGCGCCTCGCTGCTCAACAAGGGCCGTACGACGCTGCGCAAGGTCGCGCGCATCGAGGAGGTCAACCGGCTGCTCGAGGTGCTCGGCTCCCTCGGCGTGCAGACCCGCTGGCTCAACGACCAGAACGACCTCGAGATCATCCCCCCGGCCGAGCTCGACCTGGCCCACATCGACGAGGCCGCCGCGCGGCGAACCCGCTCGGTCATCATGTTCCTCGGCCCGCTGCTCCACCGCTACGACGAGTTCGACCTCCCGTACGCCGGCGGCTGCAACCTCGGTGAGCGCACGGTCGAGCCGCACATGTCGGCGCTGCGCCCCTTCGGCCTCGACGTCAAGGCCACCGACGGCAGCTACCACGCGATGGTCAACCGCACCATCGAGCCGGAGCGTCCGATCGTCCTCACCGAGCGCGGCGACTCGGTGACCGAGAACGCCCTGATGGCCGCGGCGCTGCGTCCGGCCACGACGGTGATCCGCAACGCCTCGTCCAACTACATGGTCCAGGACCTGTGCTTCTACCTCCAGAAGCTCGGCGTGACCGTCGAGGGCATCGGCACCACCACGCTCCGGGTGACCGGCTGCGAGCGGATCGACGTCGACGTGGACTACTCCCCCTCCGAGGACCCGATCGAGGCGATGTCGCTGCTGACCGCCGCCATCGTCACCAAGTCGTCGATCACCATCACGCGCGCGCCGATCGAGTTCCTCGAGCTCGAGCTCGCGATCCTCGAGGAGATGGGCTTCCTCTACACCAGCTCCGAGGAGTACGTCGCGGCCAACGGCCGCACCCGCCTGGTCGACATCACCACGCACCCGAGCTCGCTGCGCGCGCCGCTGGACAAGATCCACCCGATGCCGTTCCCCGGCCTCAACATCGACAACCTGCCGTTCTTCGCGGCCATCGCTGCCGTGGCCGACGGACAGACGCTGCTGCACGACTGGGTCTACGAGAACCGCGCGATCTACTTCACCGAGCTCAACAAGCTCGGCGCCCAGGTCAAGCTGCTCGACCCGCACCGGGTGCTCGTCGAGGGGCCCACGCACTGGTCCGGCGCCGAGATCGTCTGCCCGCCGGCCCTGCGACCGGCGGTCGTGATCCTCATCTGCATGCTGGCCGCCAAGGGCAGCTCGGTGCTGCGGTCGACGTACGTCATCCACCGCGGCTACGAGGACCTGGCCGAGCGGCTCAACCAGCTGGGTGCCAACATCGAGACGTTCCGCGACATCTGAGCACCGCGCTCACTACTGTCGCAGTGGCCGCCTGACGGACGTCAGGCGTACCAGCATCCGGGGGGATCATGAACACGCCGACGAGGCGGCTGCTCGGCCTTGCCGCCGTCGTGGCCGTCGTGGCCGCCTCGTGCAGCGCGCTCACCCGTGAGCCCGAGCTCGACCCGCCGCCCTCGTTGAGCGTGCAGACGGGTCCCGGGGCCCGGTTCGTCGGCACGGCGGCGGGCTTCTCGGACTGGTACGGCCCCGGGTCGATGCGGCACGTGGGCGCGACCGAGGCCGGCCGGGCCGCCCTCGAGATCACCGCCGAGCCCGGCGGGCTGCAGGCCAACGCCCGCAAGGCGCTCGTCCCACTGCGGGACGGCTCCCCGTTCTCCTGGTCGTTCTCGGTGCGGACCGCGGACTGGAGCCAGGTCGCCAACATCCAGTTCCGGCTGCACACCACCGACGACGACTTCTTCTACGCCAACGTGCGTGACCGCACGGCCCGCACCGCGCTCGTGGACGACGCGTGGCAGCGCGTGCAGCTCTCCCGGGCCGACTTCCTCACCGTCGGCGCGCCCGACTGGCGCCGTCTCGAGGCCGTCTCGTTCGCCGTGTGGGGGTTCACCGACGGCGAGGACGGGCCGACCTCGCCGACCGTCCTGGTCGACGAGGTCCAGACCCATCCGCGCCTCGACCGGTCGGCGCCGGGCGCCGGCGTCGTGACGCTGTCCTTCGACGACGGGGACGAGTCGGTCGCCGACGCCGCCCGCCTGATGCGCGAGCACTACTTCCGGGGCACGGCGTTCGTGGTGCCCGCCCTGGTGGACGAGCCGGGCTTCCTTGACGGGGGTGACCTCGAGTCCCTCGACGATCTCGGGTGGGACCTCGGCGGCCACAGCGACATCCCGCTGACCGAGCTCAGCACGGAGGCGCTCGAGGACAACGTGGAGGCCACGGCGCGCTGGTTGCGCGAGCGCGGGTCGCGGGGCAGCCACCTCTACGCCTACCCCAACGGCGCCGTCGACCCGGAGGTGCGTCGCGTCGTCGCCGACTACTTCTCGGTCGGCCGCACCATCAACGAGAACGTGCAGCCGGTCGGCGACATCGACCCCTACGCCGTGAAGTCGCTGAACGTCTACTCCGACCAGAGCCTCGAGGACGTCATCCGGATCGTGGACGCGAGCGTCGACGCCCGCGACTGGCTGGTGCTGACCTTCCACCGCGTCGGCGACGAGACCGGCGACGGCCTGGACTGGACGACCGAGAAGTTCGGCGGTCTCCTCGACCACCTCGCGGCGCGCGGCATCGAGGTGCAGCCGATGAGCGAGGTCCTCGCGCCGATGTGACGCTCCGACCCGACCCGTCGGCTCAGCCGAAGAGTGTCTCCACCCACGCCCTCGACCGCTTGGCGGCGGCCGGGGGCGCGGTCATGTCCGGGGTGATGCGGGGCAGGGGTGCAGTGCGCGTGGCCGATCCGGCGTGCCAGTCGGTCTCGGCCTCGACGAGCGTGCCCAGGTCGGCACGGTCGAGGAAGACTCCGTGACCTTCAGGGCACTGGCTGACGGTGGCGAGGCCCACTGAGCGCTCGCGCATCTCGGTCCCGCAACGCGGGCAGGTGAGGGGCTCCATTTCCCAGACGGTACTCCCGGTGGGGCCCATACTGCTCGCGTGACACGGCCCGAGTCCCGCAGGCGCCCCACGGTGCTCGCCTTCGCCCACCGCGGTGGTGCCTACCACCCGGAGGTCGAGGGCCTCGAGAACACCATGGCGGCCTTCCGCCACGCGGTGTCCCTCGGCTACCGCCACCTCGAGACCGACGTCCACGTGACGCGCGACGGCGTGCTGCTCGCCTTCCACGACACGGTCCTCGACCGGGTCACCGACCGGGTCGGCTCGATCGCCGAGACGTCGTACGCCGAGGTGCAGCAGGCCCTGATCGGCGGCCGCGAGCGGGTGCCCACCCTCGCCGAGCTGTTCGACGCGTTCCCGGCGGCGCGCTTCAACATCGACCTCAAGTCGGACGGGTCGGTGCCGGCGCTGGCCTCGTTCCTCGACGAGCGCGAGGCGTGGGACCGCGTCGTGGTCGGGTCCTTCTCCGTCCGCCGGATGCGGGCCTTCCGCCGGTTGACCGGTGGTCGGGTCGCGACGTCGGCGCACCCCCTCGAGGTGGCGGCGTACGTCGTCGTGCCGAGCGCCCGGCTGGTCCGGCGGCTCACCGGCGACCACCCGCGGGCCCTGCAGATCCCGCACCGCCAGGGACGGCTCGTGGTGGCCTCCCCCGGCCTGGTGCGCCGGGCGCACGCCAACGGCGTGGAGGTCCACGTGTGGACGATCGACGACCCCGACGAGATGCACGTGCTGGTCGACCGTGGTGTCGACGGCCTGATGACCGACCGCACCGACATACTCAGGGACGTGCTGCGCAGCCGTGGCCTGTGGGAGGAATCATCGTGAAGGACTCTGACGTGCCGGCCGGTGTCGCCGACCTGCGGCCCCTCGAGCAGGCCCGGGAGCAGAAGGCCTGGTACTGGTACGACTGGGCCAACAGCGCCTACGTCACCACCATCGCGACGGTGCTGCTGGCGCCCTACCTCATCGCGATCGCCGAGGAGGCCGCGGTCGACAACCGCATCAGCGTCCTCGGGCTGTCGGTGGCGCCCGGTTCGCTCCCGTCGTACCTCGTGACGTTCTCCACGATCCTCTCCGCGCTGATCCTCCCCCCGCTCGGCGCGATGATGGACCGCACCGAGAAGAAGAAGCAGTGGCTGGCCGGCTTCGCATGGACCGGCGCGGCGTTCGCCTCGCTGCTGTGGTTCGCCCGCGGGGAGAACTGGCAGATCGGCGCGGTCGCCGTCATCGGCGCCAACCTCTGCCTGGCTGCGTCGATGGTCGTCAACGACTCGATCCTGCCGCTCATCTCCGACGAGGCCAACCGCGACCGGGTGTCCTCGCGCGGGTGGGCCTTCGGCTACCTGGGGGGCGGCCTGCTGCTCGCCGTCAACCTCGCGATCGTCACGCTGCTGCCCTTCGGGCTGACCACCGGGGAGGCGGCGCGCATCTGCATGCTCTCCGCCGCGATCTGGTGGGCGGGCTTCACCATCATCCCGTTCGTGCGGCTCAGCAACCACCCGCCGGCCAACGTGGAGCCGGCCGAGGGCAACGTCGTCGCCCGCAGCTTCGGACAGCTCGTCGCGACCCTGCGTGACATGCGCAACTACCCGATGGCGCTGACCTTCCTGCTGGCCTACCTCTTCTTCAACGACGGCATCCAGACCGTCATCGCCAGCTCCTCGACGTACGGCTCCGAGGAGCTCGGCCACGGGCAGTCGGTCCTCATCGGCACCATCCTGCTCGTGCAGTTCGTCGCGTTCTTCGGGGCGCTGCTCTTCGGTCGCCTCGCCCAGCGGCAGGGCGCCAAGAAGACGATCCTCATGGGCCTGGTCATCTGGATGGTCATCGTGACGGCGGCCCTGTTCCTGCCGGCCGGCAACGTGGCCCTCTTCATGGTCTTCGGCGTCGCGGTGGGCATCGTGCTCGGCGGCACCCAGGCACTGGCGCGGTCGTACTTCTCGCTGCTGATCCCGCGGGGCAAGGAGGCCGAGTACTTCAGCTTCTACCACGCGATGGACCGCGGCACGTCGTGGTTCGGGACCCTGGTGTTCGGCCTCACGTTCCAGTTCACCGGCTCCTACCGGCCGGCGGTCTTCGCGCTCATCGTGTTCTTCCTCGTCGGCGGCTACCTGCTCACCCGCGTCGACACCGAGCGCGGCATCCGCGACGCCGGCAACGCCCTGCCCGCCGTGGTCTGACCCGTTCTCCGTGCACTGCACCCGATCGGGTGGTCCACGACCGCGTGATTGGTTGAACCTTGGCGTTCCCCGCTACCTTGGAAGGAACAGGGGACGAGCGACGCTCCCGAAATGGCGTCACGGATGCACACTCCGATCGTCCCACTCCCGACTCACTCGGGGTCAGCACACATCATCTGGAGGTGGCTCAATGGCGGAGCGCACGCTACGTGGCGCACGGCTCGGCGGCCAGAGTTTCGAAGACGAGCGCGGGATCGAGTTCGCAGCCCGACAGCAGGTCGGCTACCGCTGCGAGCAGGGTCACGAGTTCGAGGTCACGATGTCGGTCGAGGCCGACATCCCGGCCATCTGGGAGTGCCCGCGCTGTGGGGCGAAGGCACTCAGCACGGCGGGCATCAAGCCCGAGGAGAAGGCTGAGAAGCCGGCTCGCACGCACTGGGACATGCTCCTGGAGCGACGCTCGGAGAAGGAGCTCGAGGACATCCTCAAGGAGCGTCTCGAGCTGCTCCGCGGCGGCGAGATCGGCCCGGCGCACCTGCACCGCGCCAATGCCAAGAAGCGCAAGGCGACTGCCTGATCGGCACTGTCCGACCAGGCCGCCTGACCGGCAGCCGACGACTCAGTCGTCGACCACTTCGCCCTGGACCACGGGCCCCTCGGGGCCCGGTCCGGGGCGTCGTGCATTTCCGGGTCCGCCTCCCGGTCCCGCCAGCCCGCCACCCAGGGGGCCCAGCAGCCGCCCGGCGACCACCTTGGTCAGCACGCCCCGTGCGATCGGTCGGGTGAGGGGCAGGATCAGCAGGACGCCGACGATGTCGCTGACGAAGCCCGGCGTGAGCATCAGGGTGCCGCCGATGAGGATGAGACCGGCGTCCGCGAGCTCGCGGGCGGGCATCCGTCCCGTCTGCAGCGCCTCCTGGAGGGCAGCCCAGGACCGCGAACCCTCCCGCCTGATCAGCCAGGTGCCCAGGACGCTGGCGCCGATGAGGAGCAGGATCGTCCACCACGGGCCGATCACCTGGCCGACCTGGATGAGCACGAAGATCTCGACCAACGGCACGACCACGAAGGCCACCAGGAGCAGCCAGCCGGGGATGCGCACGCGCCTCATCGGGCCCTCCGTCCCTGCCGCGCGTGGGCGAGCTGCGTACGACGCTCGCGCAGGCCCCAGCGGGTGATGCGACGCAGCGACTCCGAGGCGACCGGCCCGCTCATCTTGGAGTCGCCGCGGACCCGCTCGACGAACTCGATGGGCACCTCGACGACCCGCAGCCCGGCCCGCACGGCGCGGTAGGCGAGGTCGGTCTGGAAGACGTAGCCGGTGCTCTGCACGCTGGCCAGGTCGATCTTGTCGAGCGCCTCGCGCCGGAAGAGGCGGAAGCCCGCCGTCGCGTCCCGGACGTGGATCCCGAGGAGGAGCCGGACGTAGAGGTTGCCGCCGCGGGACAGCGCCTGACGCGAGAGCGGCCAGTTGACCACAGACCCGCCCGGGACGTAGCGCGACCCGATCACCAGGTCGGCGTCGTGGAGCGCGTCCAGCAGCCGGTGGAGCTGCTCGGGCTGGTGGGACCCGTCGGCGTCCATCTCCCCGATGACGTCGTAGCCCTCGTCGAGGGCCACCCGGAAGCCGTGCAGGTAGGCGGCGCCCAGGCCGGCCTTCTCGCTGCGGTGCAGCACCGTCACGGCGGGGTCCGCCGCCGCGAGCCGGTCGGCCACCGCGCCGGTGCCGTCGGGTGACCCGTCGTCGACCACCAGGAGGTCGACCGTGGGCTGCGCGGCGCGCAGCCGACCCACGATCCACTCGAGGTTGTCGACCTCGTTGTAGGTCGGGACGACCATCACGACGCGGCCCAGCCCGGGCGTGCTCCTCGGGGTGCTCATGCGGAGACCCGCGTCATGGTCCGTGACCTCCCGGTCGTCGTGTCGCTGTCGTGCTGTGTGGGACGACGATACGGAACCAGGATGAATGCGAGGCCAAGAACGGTGATCGCCACGCTGACGCGTCCGGGCCACGGCCCCATCCAGACGCCGGGGGTCAGCCCGTGCGCGAGGGGGACCTCGGCGACGAGGACGTCCTGGGTGCGGGGCGCGGCGCTCTCGACCACGGTGCCGTCGGGGGCGACGATCCCGGAGACCCCGTTGATCGCGGCGACGACGACGTACCGGCCCGTCTCGACGGCCCGGAGCCGGCTGATCTCGAACTGCTGGTCGATCTGGGCGGTGTTGATGAACATGGCGTTGCTGGTCTGCACGGTGACCAGCTCTCCCCCGTTGGCCAGCTGACCGTGGATGACGTCGTCGTAGGCGACGTCGAAGCAGATGGCGTCGGCCACCAGCGCGTCACCGACCCGCAGCGGCTCGAGGCTGGTGCCGCGGGCCATGTCGCGCGGGATGAGGGCGAGCTGGCCGTAGGTGTCGGGCAGGATCGAGCCGCGGAAGGGGATGTACTCGCCGTAGGGCACCGGGTGCCGCTTGGTGTAGCGGTCTCCCCCGCCGAGACGGGGGCGCCACACGATCCCCTGGTTGAGCACCTCGCCCTCGCGGGGTGAGTCCGCCATGCCGCCCACCAGGATGGGCACGCCGATGGCGTCCGAGGCCGCGACGATCCCGGCGTTGACCTCGGCGTCGGTGAAGGGGTCGACGGCGGTGGAGTTCTCCGGCCACACCACGAGGTCGGGGCGCGGGACGGTGCCCGCCTCGACGTCGTCGGCGAGCTGCTCGGTCAGGGCCACGTGGTTGGCGGTGATCTCGCGGTGCACGGCCGGCACGTCGGTGCCGTCGCCGGGGACGTCGCCCTGGACGGCCGCCACCGTGAGGTCCTCGCCCCGGCTGCTCACGCCGGGGACGGCGTCGTACGAGCCGGCGAGCGGGAGCAGGGTGAGCGCGGCGAGGCCGCCGACGGCCAGCAGCGCGGCCACCGGGCGTCGCAGGCGGCTGGTGACCAGCCAGGCCAGCGTCGTGCCGGAGAGCGCGATGAGCAGGCTCGTGCCCGTCATGCCGAGCCACGGGACGACCGGCTGCCAGAGGGTGTCGGCGGTGGCATAGGTCAGGCGACCCCACGGCAGCCCACCGAACGGCCAGGCGCCCCGCCAGGTCTCGACGGCGACCCACGCGAAGGCCGCCCACACCGGCCAGGCGCGCAGTCGCGTCACCAGCGCCAGCACCATGCCCAGGGGCGCGAGGTAGAGGGCCTGGAAGAACGTCAGCGCGAGCCATGCATCGGTGCCGACCGCGCGCATCCACCACAGCAGGGTGGCCATGAAGCCCAGGCCGAACAGCCAGCCCACCAACGCCCCTCGCCCGACCGTCAGCCCGCGGACCGAGAGCACGAGGACGGCCAGCGCCACCGGCATCAGCGCGGCGACACCGACGGGCTCGAAGGCCAGGGAGAGCACGACGCCGCCCAAGAAGGCGGCGAGGCAGCGGAGCATCACGGCCCCACGCTATCCGGCGCGACCACGCGCGGGGTGCTTGCAGGGGGACGGGGGGCACGCTGACCCTTCGGACCAACCCACGACCGACCGGCTGCCGGCAGTGGGAAGTTGTCTACGGAGCCAGCAGGCCCCCCGTATCCGCCCTCGTGGTGCGAGACCGACCTCCGTGGACAAGTTGGCTCAGATGCTGGCTTCACACCGGCCAACCGGCCACCCGGACGTCGGTCCGCTCGCCACGATCTGCACAGGCGGACCGTGGAACCCTGTCTCGCCGGGGCGGAGGTGTCAACACGGCCCTGACCTGCACGTTCGCGAGAAATCGCAGGTCAACGCGGGGACGGATACCGACAATCGGGCAACAAATTTCACGGCGTCGCGGCGTGTCGCGACATGACACGCCGGAGGTCAGGCTCGACGGGGCGGTACGACGACCGTGCCGGTCGCCGTGGTGGCCACCTCCGGGGGGTCCAGCGGCGTCGCCGCACCCGGTGCGTCGAGGGTCGCGGCACCGCGGGCGACGACGTGGACCGCGAAGTCCATCACCCGGCTGCGGGTGCCCTCCCGGACCAGCGTCGCCGTGATCTCGAGGACGTCCCCGGCCCGGACGGGGGCGACGAACTGCACGTCGGAGTACGACGCGAACAGGCCCTCGTCGCCGTCGAGCAGGATGCACAGCTCGGTCGCCACGTCGCCGAACAGCCCCAGCGAGTAGGCGCCGTCGACGAGGTTGCCGGCGTAGTGCGCGTGGCTGTAGGGGACGTAGCGGCGGTGGGTGACGACGGTGCCGACACGGGTCTCGGGGGTGGTCATGAGGCCTTCCGGGTGGTGAGGCGGTGGACGAGGTAGGACGCGACCTCGCCGGGCGTCGTACCCCGGCTGAAGACGCGGTCGACGCCGAGCTCGTCGGCCATCGTCTCGTCGAACCGCGGGCCGCCGACCACCAGGAGCGGACGCTTGGCGGCCGGGTAGGACTCGCGGAATGCGGCCGACATCTCGCGGGTGTTGAGCAGGTGGGCGTCGCGCTGGGTGACGACCTGGGAGACCAGGACCGCATCGGCCTTCTCGGTGATCGCGGCGTCGACGAGCTGGGGGACGCTCACCTGGGCGCCGAGGTTGACCACCTTGACCTCGCGGTAGTACTCCAGCCCCTTCTCCCCCGCGAACCCCTTGATGTTGAGGATCGCGTCGATGCCGACCGTGTGGGCATCGGTGCCGATGCACCCGCCCACCACGACCATCCGGCGGCGCAGCGAGCGCTTGATCGCCGCGTTGGCCTCCTTGGGCGTCAGCAGCGGGTAGTCGCGCTCGACCACCTCGACCTGGTCGGTGTCGACGAGGTGGTTGACCCGGCCGTAGACGACGAAGAACGTGAACCCGTCGCCCATCGGCTTGGCGTGCACGACCAGGGCCGGGTCCATGCCCATCTTGTTGGCCAGCTGGGCGGCCGCGCCCTCGGCGACCTTGGAGTGCTTGATCGGCAGGGTGAAGGACAGCTGCACCATGCCGTCGCCGGTGGTGTCGCCATAGGGGCGGACGATGCTCATGCGGGGTCGCCCTCCAGGATCTCGGTCGCGGGGTTGTAGTAGTCGGCGGCCTTGCGGGCGACGCCCTCGAGGCCCCGGCCCTTGTCGGCGGGACGCTTCATCAGGCCGAAGGTGCCGTCGGCGATCGCGTCGAGGAGGCCGTTGTCGTGGGCCTTGATGTCCTCGAGCAGGCCGATGGACTCCCCCAGCACCTCGCGGGCGCGCAGGTTGATGAACCCGCCGGGCGCCGGGTGGAAGTCCTCGTGCAGCTTGCCGGCGGAGTCCATGACGTAGCGGACGTTCTGCAGAGCCAGGTCACGGTCGGAGATCCACGGCGTCACCACCGCCTCGGTCATCATCCCGACGAGCAGGATGCCCTGGTCGGTGAGCGCGCCGACGAGGTTGAAGAAGCCGTCGAGGAGGTAGCCGCGGAAGACGTCGCCGGTCATGTGCCTCGTCGGCGGCATCCACTTGAGCGGCGCCTTGGGGAAGAGCTGGCGGGCCAGCAGCGCGTGGGCCAGCTCGAGGCGGAACGAGTCCGGGACGGCCGGGTCGATCTCGAAGGCGTGGCCCAGGCCGAGCTGCCAGTCCTCGAGACCGGCCTCCTTGGCGAAGTACTCGTTGAGGAGCTGGCTGGTCGTCACCGTGTGAGCAGCCTCGACCGCGTCGGCGGTGGTGAGGTAGTTGTCCTCGCCGGTGTTGATGATGATCCCCGCGCGGGCGTGGACCTGGCGGCTGAAGCGCTGGTCCACGAAGGTGCGGATCGGGTTGATGTCGCGGAAGAGGATCCCGTACATCGAGTCGTTGAGCATCATGTCGAGCCGCTCGAGACCGGCCAGGGCGGCGATCTCCGGCATGCACAGGCCGGACGCGTAGTTGGTCAGGCGCACGTAGCGGCCCAGCTCGCGGCTGGTCTCGTCGAGCGCGGCCCGCATCAGGCGGAAGTTCTCCTGGGTGGCGTAGGTGCCGGCGAAGCCCTCACGGGTGGCGCCCTCGGGCACGAAGTCGAGCAGGGACTGGCCGGTGCTGCGGATGACCGCGATGACGTCGGCGCCCTCACGGGCGGCCGCCTGCGCCTGCGGGATGTCCTCGTAGATGTCGCCGGTCGCGACGATGAGGTAGATCCACGGCTTGCGGGGCGCGTCGCCGACCTTGGCGATCATCCGCTCCCGCTCGACGCGGCGACGGTCGATCTGCGTGATGCCCTTGCCGACCGCCTTGCGTGCGGCGGTGCGGGCCCGGGTGAGGTCGCGCCCCTCCGGCAGGCGGAAGGTCACCGACCCGGCGCTGGCCTTCTGGGCGAGGGTCACGAGGTCCTCGGCCTCGCCGCGGAGCAGGGCGTCCCACACCGGCGCCGAGACGCCGTGCTCGAGCCCCACGTCGGCACGGACCACGTCGGAGAGCCGGTTGACCCAGGGGGTGCCCTCGGCGTCGGCCCCGCTGAGCCCGGCGAGGCGCAGGGTCGCGCGCTCCACGCTGACGGTCGTGTGCCGCTGGGCGGTCTTGACGATCGGGCGCCCGACCTGGCGCGCGAGGGTGCGCGCGCGTCGTACGTCTGCGGCGTCGAGGGTGAGCTTGCCCATCAGAGCCTCCGCTCGAAGAGCCCGCGCACGCCCTCGTGGGCTCGCAGCAGGTCCAGGGCGTACGCCGCGTGGCCGGGGACGTAGCCGTTGCCGACGATCATCCGGACGTCGGCGGCCAGCCCCTCGGCGCCCAGGGCGGCCGCGCTGAAGGAGGTGGCCATGGAGAAGAAGACGACGGTGCCGCCGTCGGCGGTCGCGAGGATCGCGCCCCCCTCGCAGCCGGGGACGTCCACGCAGACGACGGTGACGTCGGCCGGTCCCCCGGCGGCGGTGACGGCGTCGCGCAGGGCGATCGGGTCGCGGGCGTCGGCGACGGCGACGGCGTCCGCGAGCCCGGCACCGCGGAGCAGGTCGGCCTCGGCCTCGTGGGGGACGACGCCGATGGTGCGGGCGGCGCCGGCGTCACGGGCGGCCGCGAGGCTGAGCGAGCCGGACTTGCCCGCTCCCCCGACCACCGCGACGGTCGGTCCGCCCTCGCCGCCGGGACGCAGTCGCGACCACTCCTCGACCACACGGCGGGTGAGTGCCGGGGCGCCGCAGACGTCCATGACGCTCAGGCTGAGCTCGGGGGTGAGGTCGTCGGGCAGGACGGCCGCGATGGAGCGGCCGAAGAGGATGGCGTAGCCGTCGCACGGGACCTGCTCGGTGGTGCCGCTCCAGGCGGCGAGCCCGTCCTCGATCACCAGCGGGGTCAGGGTGAGGCTGACCAGGGTGGCGACCCGGTCGCCCACCGCGAGGCCGAGGGGTGACTCGGGGCCGACCTCCTCGACGGTGCCGACCAGCATGCCGCCGGAGCCGGTCTCGGGGTTCTGCATCTTGCCGCGGGTCGCGACGATGTCGAGGACCGCGCGGCGTACGCCGTCGCCGTCGTCGTGCGTGCGCTCGAGCTGCCGGAACGACGCGGCGTCGAGGTTGAGCCGCTCGATGCGGATCCGCACCTCGTCGGGCCACAGGTCCCGACGCGTGTCCAGGCGCTGCGCCGCCTGCGGGAGCACCGTCTGCTCGTCGAGGACCCGGTGGAGCCCCGTGGGGTCACTGGTGGTGATGGTCGGCGAGGTCGACATGACCGCTGTTTCCTTCGCTGCTTGGAGCATATGACGGGATATCTTGCGGCGCGCCATTGGACGCACCGGAGGATCTCCGCCTACTCTGACAGAGGAGCCGCACGTCACACAACCGACGCGCCGCTGCCGTCCGCCCGCACCCGCCCGCACCAGGAGCACCTCCCATGAGCATCGAGACCGCGATCGGCCTGACCACCGGTCAGCCGTACCCGTACGAGCGCGTCGAGCTCGTCGAGCCGGACTGGACCCGCTTCCCGGGCTGGGCGTCGGTCACGGCCGACGACTGGGCCTCCGTCCAGTGGCAGCGCGCCCACTGCATCAAGAACCTCAAGCAGCTGCGCGAGCTCATGGGTGACCTGCTCGACGAGCGCTTCTACGCCGACCTCGAGCGCGACCAGGCCGAGCGGGCCACGATGTCGATGCTCGTGCCGCCGCAGATGATGAACACGATGGTGCCGACCTTCTCCCCCGGTGGCGCCGGCTCCATGACCGAGGCGTTCTACGCCGACCCGGTCCGCCACTACATGATCCCGGTCTTCAGCGACCGTCGCACCGACTGGTCCTCGCACCCGCACGCGACCCGCGACTCGCTGCACGAGCACGACATGTGGGTGGCCGAGGGGCTGACCCACCGCTACCCCACCAAGGTGCTGGCCGAGCTCCTGCCCACCTGCCCGCAGTACTGCGGCCACTGCACCCGCATGGACCTCGTGGGCAACTCCACCCCGGTGATCGAGAAGCTCAAGTTCACCGCCAAGCCGGTGGACCGCCTCGACTCCATGTTCGAGTACCTGCGCCGCACGCCCCAGGTCCGCGACGTGGTCGTCTCCGGCGGCGACGTGGCCAACATGCCCTGGCCCCGCCTCGAGGACTTCCTCACCCGGCTGCTCGAGATCGACAACATCCGCGACATCCGCCTCGCCACCAAGGCGCTGATCGGCCTGCCGCAGCACTGGCTGCAGCCCGACGTCGTCGAGGGCGTACGCCGCGTCGCCACGCTGGCCAACGCTCGCGGGGTCTCCCTGGCCATGCACACGCACGCCAACCACGCGAACTCCATCACGCCGATCGTGGCCGAGGCGGCGGGCGCGATGCTCGACGCCGGCCTGCGCGACGTACGCAACCAGGGCGTGCTCCTCAACGGCGTCAACGCCGACCCGCACGCCCTGCTCGACCTGTGCTTCCGCCTCCTCGACGGCGCCCGGATCATGCCCTACTACTTCTACATGTGCGACATGATCCCGTTCTCGGAGCACTGGCGGGTCTCGGTCGCGGACGCCCAGAAGCTGCAGCACCACATCATGGGCTACCTGCCGGGCTTCGCGACGCCGCGCATCGTGTGCGACGTCCCGTTCGTCGGCAAGCGCTGGGTGCACCAGCTCGCCGACTACGACACCGAGCGCGGCATCTCCTACTGGACCAAGAACTACCGCACCTCGATCGAGGCCACCTCCGACGACGCGCTCTCGCGCACCTACGAGTACTACGACCCGATCCACACCCTCCCCGAGGCCGGCCAGCAGTGGTGGGCCGAGCACGGCAACCTCGACGAGTCCGCCCTCAAGGCGGCCGAGGTCGCCGAGGCCTCCCGGCGTACGGCGGCGCTCCAGGCCTGGTGAGGGCTGGGGGTTTGCCCTGCGTTGGAGTCCCGGCTGTGACGGAGTCCCCGCTCAGGTGGGGTCCCCGCTGTGACGGAGTCCCCGCTCAGGTGGGGACTCCGTCACCGTTGGGGGGGGTGCAACGGTCACAGAGTGTCGGACTCGCCGACACAGTTCGGCAGTCCCAGGTTGTCCACAGAATGTCGATCGCGAGTTTCCTGATGCGGTCGACGTGGGCATCCCATCGGGCATGAGTGGTGACTTCCCGGTCGGCATCGACGACATCGACTTGCGACGACAGCTCGTGGCGGAGGGTTGGACCGACCGCGACATCGCGTACGCCGTCCGGTCCGGCGAGATGTGCAAGGTGCGGTACGGCGCCTACGTGCGGGCGGCGCTGATGGCCCAGATGGACGCGGTCGGGCACGCTCGTGTCCGCTCACGCGCCGTGCTCCGGACGGCGCACGCGACCTCGGTGCTCACCAACCACAACGCGTTGTCGGAGTACGAGGTGCCACTGTGGGGCGTGGACCTGTCTGAGACACACCTGACCCGCACCGACGGGAAGAGCGGGCGTCGTGAGGCCGGAGTCGTGCATCACCGGGCCAGGCTCGACGCGGACGACTGGCGCATGGTCAACGGCATTCCGGTGATGAATCCTCCGCGGGCGGCGCTCGAGGTCGTCCTGACGCATCCCCCTGAAGTCGGTCTGGTCGCGGTCTCCGGGGTGCTCTCGCGGGGACTGGCTTCCCGGGAACAGCTGTTGGCAGCCAATGAGGCCGCCGAGCGTTGGCCGAACAGCCTCAACGCCCGTCTGGTCCTGGCACGCGCTGACGCTGGACTCACGAGCGTCGCAGAGGCCCGCACCTGGCATCTGTTCCACGAGCAGCGCATCCCTCGGCCGGAGCCGCAGGTGGCCGTCCCGGACGAGCAGGGCGAGATCGTCGGCATCGTCGGCATCGTCGACTTCCTGTGGCGCGAGCTCGGTGTCTTCCTCGAGTTCGACGGCAGGATCAGGTACACGAAGTACCGCCGGCCGGGCGAGACCCTCGAGGACTACCTCATGCGGGAGAAGAAGCGCGAGGAGAAGATCTGCCTGTTGACGGGGTGGACCTGCGTCAGGATCACCTGGCCCGACCTCGAGAACCCGCTCCGCACCGCACGTCGCATCCAGGCTCTCCTGGAGAGCCGCAGTCGAAAGGGCGCCTGACCCGCCACTGTGTCGGCGATTCCATCACCGTGTGACGGTTGCAACAGTCACACGGTGACAGAGTCCCCGGCTGAGCGGGGACTCTGCCGCGCCCGACACGCCCTCAGCCCAGCGGGCGGTTCTCGTACGCCGTGGAGAGCACGATGGTCGTGCGGGTGGAGACGTTGGCGGCGGAGCGGATGCGGGCGAGCAGGTCCTCGAGGGCGCGTGGGGTGGCGACCCGGATCTTGAGGATGTAGGACTCCTCCCCCGCGACCGACCAGCAGGACTCGATCTCGGTGATGCCGACCAGCCGCTCGGGGTAGTCGTCGGGCTGGGCGGGGTCGATCGGCGTGGCCGAGATGAAGGCGGTCAGCGGCCGGCCGAGCTGCTCGTGGTCCACCAGCGCGGCGTACCCGGTGATGAGTCCCTTGCTCTCCAGCCGCTTGACGCGCTGGTGCACCGCCGAGGTCGACAGGCCGGTGGCCTTGCCGAGGTCGGTGAAGGACATCCGGCCGTCCTCGGCCAGGAGCGCGAGGATCTTGCGGTCGGTGGACTCCACCTCTGAGGTCGTCACGCCGACAGGCTAGCGATGGATCGTGCAAGGATCGGGGAGTGACCGCACAGCGACTCATGCTCCTCGACACGGCGTCCCTCTACTTCCGGGCCTTCTTCGGCGTCCCCGACTCCGTGCAGGCCCCCGACGGCACCCCCGTCAACGCGGTCCGCGGGCTGTTGGACTTCATCTCCCGCCTCGTCGACGAGTACCAGCCGACCCATCTCGTGTGCTGCTGGGACAACGACTGGCGGCCCCAGTGGCGCGTCGACCTGATCCCGTCGTACAAGGCGCACCGCGTCGTCGCCGTGCGCCCCGGCGACACCCCCGACATCGAGGAGGTCCCGGATCCGCTCCAGGTCCAGGTGCCGGTCATCCTCGAGGTGCTCGAGGCCTTCGGCATCGCCGTCGTGGGCGCCGACCACTACGAGGCCGACGACGTCATCGGCGCGCTGGCCACCGGCGCGGGCATGCCCGTCGACATCGTCACCGGCGACCGCGACCTCTTCCAGCTCGTCGACGACGCCGCCGAGGTGCGGGTGCTCTACACCGCCCGCGGCGTCGGCAAGCACGAGAAGGTCACCGAGCACACGGTGGTGGAGAAGTACGCCGTGCTCCCCCAGCAGTACGCCGACTTCGCGACGCTGCGCGGTGACAACTCCGACGGCCTCCCCGGCGTGGCCGGCGTGGGCGACAAGACCGCCGCCTCGCTGCTCCTGTCGTACGGCGACCTGGCCGGGGTCCGTGCCGCGGCCGCCGACCCGGACTCCGCGCTCGGCCCCGGTCCGCGTTCCAAGATCATCGCGGCGGCCGACTACCTCGACGTGGCGCCGACCGTCGTCGCCGTCGCCCGCGACATCGACCTGGGCGAGCGGGACCACGCCCTCCCGGCCGAGCCGGCCGACGCCGAGGCGCTGGCCGCCCTCGCGGAGCGGTGGGGACTGGCCAGCCCCGTCGAGCGCCTCACCGGCGTCCTCGCCGCCCGCTGACGGGGCACCGGGCGACACGCACGGACGCAGGCACGCGTCCTACTCGGTCAGCGCCGAGTAGGCCACCACCCCACGCTTGAGCAGCCCCACGGTCTCCCGCGCGGTCGCCCGCAGCGGTGTCCCGCCCGCGGCGTCGGCGACCTGTCCGGCGAGGTCGAGCAGCTGCTTCATCCACCGCACGAAGTCCCCGGCTGCGAGGTCGGTGCCGTCGAGCACCTCGTCGAGGTCGTCGCCCTCGGCCCAGCGGTGGGCCGCCCACGCGAACCCGAGGTCGGGCTCGCGCAGGAAGTCGAGCTTGTGGTCGCGCTCCAGGGCGTCGAGCTGCCCCCACACGCGGACCATCTCGCCCAGCACCCGCTGGATCCGTGCCCCGGGCACCCGGGGGGCGGACGCGTCGTCGGGGCGCCGGGCCTCGAAGACGAGCGCGGAGAGCACGGCCGCGAGCTCGGAGGGCGTGAGGTCGTCCCACAGGCCCTCGCGCAGCGACTCGGCGGCCACCAGGTCCATGTCGGTGTAGATCCGCCGCAGGTGGCTGCCCCGCTCGGTGACCTTGTCGCCGTCGAGGTAGTCCAGCGCGGTCAGCACGTTGCACACCCGGTCGAAGGTGCGCGCGACCGTGTTGGTGCGCTGCTCGACCCGCCGCTTGAGGGTCTCGGCGTCACGCGAGAGCTTGAACCACCGCTCCGCCCACCGGGCGTGCTCCTCGCGCTCGGGGCACTGGTGGCAGGGGTGCTTCTTGAGCCGTTCGCGCAGCTCGGCGATCTCCCGGTCGACCGGCGAGTCGGCGAAGGAGTCGCGGCTCTCGCGCCGGCGGGGCGGGGGCGTGAAGTCGTGGGTCTTGGAGCGCAGCGCCGAGGCGAGGTCGCGCCGCATCGCCGGGTTGCGTCCGTTGAACGACTTGGGCACCCGCATCCGGGTGATCGCCTCGACCGGCGTCGGGAAGTCCATCGGCGCCAGCCGCCGCGCCTGCCGGTCCTGGGTGAGGACGTAGGGCCGCGGCTCGTGCCCGGACAGGCCGGGGTCGATGACGACGGCGAAGCCGGAGAACTTGCCCGACGGCACCATGATCACGTCGCCCGGGCGCAGCTTGGACAGCGACTCCATCGCCTCGTGGCGACGGTCCTGGCGGCGCTCGCGCACGGCGCCCTTCTCGACGTCGCTGATCCGGCGACGCAGCGCGGCGTACTCCATGAAGTCGCCCTGGTGGCAGGTGGCCGCCTCGGCGTACCCGTCGAGCGCCTCCTCGGCCTTGTGCAGCTGCCGGGCGAGCCCGACGACGGCCTGGTCGGCCTGGAACTGCGCGAAGGACTGCTCGAGCAGCTCGCGGGAGCGCGCGCGACCGAACTGGTGGACGAGGTTGACCGCCATGTTGTACGACGGGCGGAACGACGACCGGAGCGGGTAGGTGCGGGTGGACGCGAGACCGGCCACCTCGCGGGGGTTCATCCCGGGCTGCCACAGCACGACGCCGTGGCCCTCCACGTCGAGCCCGCGACGACCGGCACGACCGGTCAGCTGGGTGTACTCCCCCGGCGTGATGTCGGCGTGGGTCTCGCCGTTCCACTTCGACAGCTTCTCGATGACCACCGTGCGGGCGGGCATGTTGATCCCCAGCGCCAGCGTCTCGGTCGCGAAGACCACCTTGCAGAGGCCCCGGACGTAGAGGTCCTCCACGATCTGCTTGAAGGTCGGCAGCATGCCCGCGTGGTGGGCCGCCACGCCACGGGTCAGCCCGTCGAGGAACTCGTGGTAGCCCAGCACGTGCAGGTCGTCGTCGGGCAGGTGCCGGCACTTCTCTTCGACGTACGCGTAGATCTCGTCGCGCTCCTCCGGGCTGGTGAGCCGCACGTTGGCCGACAGGCACTGGGTGACCGCGGCGTCGCACCCGACCCGGCTGAAGATGAAGACGATGGCGGGCAGCAGCCCCTCGCGGTCCAGCCGCTCGATGACGTCGACGCGGCTGGGGATCCACACCCGGCGGCCGTTGCCGACCTGGCGAGGGTTCTTCGAGGACCCGGGCTTGCCCTTGCGCGGCGAGCGCCGGTCGCGCATCAGGCGGGAGCTGGCCCAGTCGTCACGGGCGAGGCGCACCAGCTCGTCGTTGACGGGCGCCCCCTCGCGCACGAAGCCGGCGCTGGCGTCGACGTCGGACGAGGCGAACAGGTCGAGCAGGCGCCGGCCGACCATCACGTGCTGGAAGAGCGGCACGGGGCGGCGCTCCTCGAGGATGGTCGCGGTGTCACCGCGGACGGTGGACAGCCACTCGCCGAACTCCTCGGCGTTGGAGACGGTGGCCGAGAGCGAGATCAGCGACACCGACTCCGGCAGGTGGATGATCACCTCCTCCCAGACCGCGCCCCGCATCCGGTCGGCGAGGTAGTGCACCTCGTCCATCACGACGTAGCCGAGGCCGAGCAGGGTGCGCGACCCGGCGTACAGCATGTTGCGCAGCACCTCGGTCGTCATCACGACGATGGGCGCCTCGCCGTTGACGACGTTGTCGCCGGTCAGCAGGCCGACGTTGGCGGCGCCGTGACGGGCGACGAGGTCGTTGTACTTCTGGTTGGACAGCGCCTTGATGGGCGTCGTGTAGAAGCACTTGCGACCGGTCGCGAGCGCGAGGTGGACCGCGAACTCGCCGACGATCGTCTTGCCCGACCCGGTGGGCGCCGCGACGAGCACACCGCGGCCGTCCTCGATCTCCTTGCAGGCGCGCACCTGGAAGTCGTCGAGCGGGAAGTCGTAGTGGCCCGCGAAGTCCCGGAAGGCGGGATAGGCCTTGTCCCGGGAGTACGCCGCGTAGCGCTCGGCGGGCGTCGGGTCGCCGCTCATGCGAGCGCCACCAGGGCACCGGGCACGGCCTCGACGGTCAGCGGCAGCTCGCCGAAGCGCTCGCCGTCGGCGTAGGCCACGATCCCGGGCGCGGCGACGGTCACCCGGCGCACGCGATGGTGCTCGTACTCGGCGACCGTGGTGTGGGTGCCGGAGAAGAGCTTGGGATAGGTGCGGACCAGCTTGGCTCGAGACATCTCCTTGATGATGACCACGTCGAGCAAACCGTCGTCCAGCAGGGCCCCCTCGGTGATGCGCAGGCCACCCCCGAAGGAGGGCCCGTTGCCGACCGCGACGAGCATCGCGTCGACCCGTCGCGTGGCCCCGTCGAGGTCAAGCGTGTAGGGCAGCGGGTGGAAGGTGCGCAGCTCGGCCACGGTGGCCAGGTTGTAGCGCATCTGGCCCTTGGGCCACCGCATCGCGTTGGCGCGCTCGTTGACGATCGCGTCGAAGCCGGCCGCCATCACCGTCACGAAGTAGCGCGAGCCGCTGCGGGCCAGGTCGAGGGTGCGGGTACGCCGCGCGACGACGCGGTCCGCGGCCGCCACGGGGTCCTTGCGGGGCAGGTCGAGGTAGCGGGCGACGTCATTGCCGGTGCCGGCCGGGATGATCCCGAGCGGGACGCCCGTCCCGGCGACCGCCTGGACGCCCAGGTGCACGAGGCCGTCGCCACCGCACAGCACCAGGGCCTCGACGCCGTCGGCCACGCTGGCCCGGGCGAGGTCGGCAGCCTCGTCAGCGTCGCGACCCTCGAGGTTGCGCACCACCAGGCCGCTGTCGCGCAGCCGCTGCAGCGCAGCGTCGCGGTAGCGGGCGCCCCTGCCGCCACCGGCCGTCGGGTTGGTGAGGAGGGCGATCTCGTGGAGGCCCGCCCCGGCGACTGGTCCAGCACCCGCGTCCATGGGCCGACCCTAGCGCCGGGAAGGCCCGCTCACGGGCAGTGCCTCACCGGGACCCGCGTGACTTGTCCTGGCCGATCCGCAGCAGCGCCGCGTAGTGGTCGGGCGAGGCACCCACGGCCTTCGCCAGCCGGCCCAGGGCGTCGAGGACGAGCCCGGCGTCGAAGCGGGTGCCGGGGACCGCGAGCGTCATCCGCCCGTCGTACTGCCCGAGCAACACCTGGCCGTGGCGCCAGGCCTGGTGGGCGCGCAGCCGGGAGGCGTCGTCGGTGACCGGCACGGGGTAGGCGTCGTCGACCCCGAGCAGGTCGCACACCAGGTCGTCGTGGCCACCGCTCGTGAGCCGTCCCGCCACCAGGTGCCCGTCGCGCAGCCCGCCGTCGGCGTGCCAGACCACCTGGGCGGTGCCCAGCCAGTCGGGCAGGTCGAACGGGTCGATGTCGACCAGCGGCTGCACGTGCATGCGCCCAGCCTGTCAGACCTCAGATGGGCGAGAGCTCATCGGGGCTGAGGCCGGCGTTGGCGCTGCGGGCCGCCTTGCGCCGGTCGTGGGCCCGGGCGATGACCTCGGAGATGAGGAACAGGATCACCATCGGGACGGCCATGAAGGTCATGGTGAACGGGTCCGCCGACGGGGTCGCGACCGCGGCGAAGATGAAGATGCCGACGATGATCCACGGCCGGTGCGCGCCCAGGCTCTTGCCCGACACGACGCCCGCGAGGTTGAGCATCACCACGAAGACCGGGATCTCGAAGGCGATCCCGAAGACCAGCAGGGTGCGGGTGAAGAACTGGAGGTACTCGTTGAAGTCCACGAGGTTGGTGACGCCCTCGGGGTTGAGGCCGATGAGCACCTCGAGGCCCTTGGGCAGGGTGAGGTAGCCGAGCAGCACGCCGGCGAGGAACAACGGCCCGGCGACCATCACGAAGATGCGCGACCACTTGCGCTCGTGGGCGTGCAGGCCCGGCAGGATGAAGGCCCAGATCTGGTAGAGCCAGTAGGGCGCCGTCACCACGAGCGCCGCGAAGCCGCTGAGCTTGAGGTAGAGCATGAGACCACCGGCGGCGCCGCTGGTGGTGGCGAAGGTCGTGCCCTCGGCCAGCTGCTCCGCGGCGTCCTGGTACGGCCCGTAGACGAGCTCGTAGAGGAAGTCGAAGAAGTACAGGGCGACGCCGAGCGCGACGATCGTCACGAGGGCGACGCGCAGCACGCGCGCGCGCAGCTCGCGCAGGTGGTCCGAGAGGGCCATGCGGCCGTCGGGACCGACGGGATGGGCCGGGCGCGCGGAGAAGAGGCGCAGCGGGGCGAGGAGCTTCACGAAAGGTCGTCGGGTGCGGCCGTCAGCCGGTGTGCTTGTCGGAGCGGGGCTCGGGCGGCAGGTCGTTGGTGCCGGTGCGCGTCACGTCCGGGCGGGTCGTGTCGGTGTGGGTGGGCGGCGGCAGCTCGGTCGCGGCCTTGGGCGGCGTGGTGTCGTCGTCATCGTCGTCGCGCAGGCCCTTGGTCTCGGTCTTGAAGATGCGCAGTGCCTGGCCGGTGCCACGCGCGAGCTCGGGAAGCTTGGCCGCGCCGAAGACGAGGACCACGATGGCGAGGATGATCAGCCACTCCGCGCCCTGGGGCATGCCGATCAGGGTGTGGATCATGAGACTCTCCAATGTCGGGGATCGTGCGGGGTCATTTCATCGTACGCCGGGTTCGGTGTAGAGCCTGACCGCCGCCTGGGCACCGGCCCGGAACGAGTCGGCGAACTCCTGGGGTGCGACGACGGCGGCGTGCGGCGCCACGCGGAAGAGGAGCTGGCGCAGCCACGCCTCGCTGGCCACCTCGAGGTCGACGTCGAGGCTGCCGCGCGGCCCGGGCCGCGTGTCGGTCACCGGGTAGTACTCGGTCACCCAGTGGGCCGGCGGGGCGAGTCGGACGGTCACCGTGGTGGCCGCCTCCTCCCCCGCGAACCATCCGGAGCCGAGGTCGCGGGCGTCACCGGCCTGCTCGGAGACCGGCGTGTCGAGCTCGGTGGCCCGCAGGATCCGGTCGAGCCGGAACACCCGGTCACCGCCGGCGGTGTGGCACCACGCGTCGAGGTAGGTCGCGTCCCCGACGCGGGTGACCGCGCGGGGCTCGACGACGCGCGTGGAGTGCTCGTCGCGGCTGGCCACGTGGTACTCCAGCTCCAGCTGGTGGCCCCGGTCGATGGCGCCCTGGAGGACCGGGACGAGCTCGCTGCCCGGCTCGGGCGTCGCCTCCACGTGGACCCGCTCGGCCGCCGCGGTCTGCCCGGCCGCCTCGAACTTGGCCAGCGTGCGGCGTACGACGTCCTGCGTCTCGGGTGCGGCGCTCTGGGCCAGGGCTTGGAGGGCCACCACCAGGGCCGCCGCCTCGGACGGCGCGAAGCTGACCGGGCGGGCGAGGTAGTCGGCGTTGGCGACCCGGATGATGCGATCGCCCTCGAGCGCGTCGAGGTCGACGTTGATGAGGTCGTCGGGGTAGCCACCGGGCAGGCCGCACATGAAGAGGACCCGCAGGTCCTTGTCCAGCTGGTCGGGGTCGACCCCCAGGGCCGCGGCGGCGTCGGCGAGCCGCACCTCGCCGCGGGAGTGGAGGTAGGGCACGAGGGCGAGGAGCCGGGCGACCTGCTCGCGGGCGGCGTGCACGACGGGCTTGGCCGGGCTCATCGGGATCCCTCCTGCTCGAGGATGCCGCGGAGCCGCGCCAGCACGTCGGCGCGCAGCTCGTCGGGGGCCTCGACGACGACGGAGGGCCCGTAGGTCAGCACCTCGGCGGCCAGGTCGGAGCCGGGACCGGTGAGGACGACCCGGTCCCAGCCGCTCTCCCGGTCCGGTCCGGGGACGTCCTCCTCGACACTGGTCGCGCGGCGACGGAGCCCGACGCCGGCCCGCTGGCGCACCAGCACCGTGGCCTCGACGTCGGGCGTGCGGCGCGCCAGGTTGGCGGCGATGGCGGCGACGTCGGTGCCGGGCGGGACGTCGTACGCCCCGGCCTTGCCGATGCCGCTGACCTTGCCCTGCACGCGGGAGAGCCGGAAGACGCGCTCGGCGTCGCGGTCGACGTCGTGCCCCACGACGTACCACCGGCCGGAGCTGCGGACGACGCCCCAGGGCTGCAGGCGGCGCTTGCGGGGCTGCTCCCCCGGCCTCCTGTAGTCGAACGTGACCACCCGGCGCTTCTGGGTGGCGTCCCAGAAGGCGTCGAAGGCCGGCTCCTCGGCGCGCAGGCTCGGCGGGACCAGGTCCAGCCGGGCCGCGTCGACCTCGACGCCCTGGGCGGTGAGCTTGCGCATCGCCTCGGTCGTACGACGCGCGAGGGTGGCCTGCTCCCACGCGCGGGCCGCGATCCCGAGCACCGCGGCCTCGTCGGCCTCGAAGCGGATCTCCGGCAGCGCCGAGGTGTCGGTGGAGATGCGGTAGCCGGGCTCGTCGTCGAAGAAGGCGTCCAGCGAGCCGACCTCGATCACGACCCCGAGCTCGCGCAGGTCGTCCTTGTCGCGCTCGAAGGCCTTCTCGAACGCCTCGTCGCCCTTGGCGTTGTCGGGGTACTCCGCGTAATGGGCGCGCCGGATGTCCTGCTTGGACACGAACCGGGTCTGGGCGAGCAGCATGATGTAGAGGTTGAGCAGCCGCTCCGCCTTGTCGCTCGCCACCGGGTCAGTCTGCCGCTCGGATCAGGCCGCGCCGAGGATGTCGACGACGAAGAAGAGCGTGTCGGTGCCCTTGATGCCGGCCTGCTCGTTGCCGGCCTCGCCGTAGCCGAGCTCCGGCGGGATCGACAGGATCACGCGGGAGCCGACGGTCTGGCCGACCAGCGCCTGGTCCCAGCCCGCGACGACCGCGCCCGTGCCGATCGGGAACGACGTGGGCTCCTTGGAGTAGGACTCGTCGAAGGGCTTCTTGGCGTCGTAGACCTGGCCGAGGTAGTCCACGGCGATGGTCTGGCCCTTCTCGACGACCGGGCCCTCACCCTTGATGAGGGTCGTGTCGAGGAGGTTCTTGCTGGGCTTGTTGGCGTCGGTGAAGTCGAGCCCGGTGATGGTGTCGCCCTCCTCGACGAGCGTGGGCGCCCACTTGGCGGGCTCGCGCTCCTCACCGCTCGGCTCGGTGGCCACCTTGCCGAGCAGGTCGACGATGATCACGAGGCCGTCCTGGTTGCCGATGCCGAGCTGCGGGTTGCCGGCCTCGCCGTAGGTGTCCTCGGCGCTGGCGGCGACCGCGACGCGCGACCCGACGGTGTGGCCCTCGATGGCCTCCTGGAACGGGGCGCCGAGGTCGGCGTAGGTGAGCAGCTCGGGGGACTTGGCGTCGTAGGTGCTGAACGCCTTCTCCTCGGTGAAGCCGTTGCCCATCCAGATGTGCGCGAAGGCGTTGTCGCCCGCGGCCAGCTCCTCGCCGTCGCCCTCGATGAGGACCTCCGACTCGATCTCCACGGGGGCGACCTGCTCGTCGAAGGTGACCTTCGGCTCCTTGCCCGCGTCGCCCTCCACGGTGATCGCGTCGAGGCCGGCGCCGCTCGAGGCTGCGTCGTCCTCACCGCAGGCGGCCAGGCCGACCGAGGAGAGGAGGAGGACGCCGCTCACGGCGGCGAGGCGGGTACGACGGGCGGTGGAGCGGGGGCGAGACACGTGCGGGTCACCCTTTCGAATGGCTGAGCGATGGCTGCGGTGGTCGAGCGGTGGTCGAGCTGGTCGATGGTCCGTCTGGACGGCGCGGTCACCCTATCCGGCGACGCTGAGACGGTCCTGAGGCAGGGCCGGGACCCCTGTGACTCGCACGGGCGACCGGTCCGGGCGGGTCACATGCCGTCGATGAGGCGCTGCACGCGCTCGTCGTACGCCTTGAACGGGTCCTTGCACAGGACCGTGCGCTGAGCCTGGTCGTTGAGCTTGAGGTGCACCCAGTCGACGGTGAAGTCGCGTCGGCGCTCCTGGGCCTTGCGGATGAACTCGCCCCGCAGCCGGGCGCGGGTGTCCTGCGGGGGGACGCTCTTGGCCTCGAAGATCTTGAGGTCGCTGGTCACCCGGGCGACGGCCCCGCGCTTCTCGAGCAGGTAGTAGAGCCCGCGTCCGCGGTGGATGTCGTGGTAGGCGAGGTCGAGCTGGGCGACGCGTGCGTGACCCAGCGGCAGGCCGTGCTTGGCGCGGTAGCGGTCGATGAGCTTCCACTTGATGACCCAGTCGATCTCGCGGTCGACGAGGCCCAGGTCGTCGGACTCGATGGCCTTGAGGCCGCGCTCCCACAGGTCGAGGGCCTGCTCGATGAGCGGCGTGCTGATCTGGCGGCGGTCGACGAAGTCGCGGGCCTTGCCGAGGTACTCGGCCTGGATCTCCAGGGCGCTGGCCTCGCGCCCGTTGGCGAGGCGGACCTTGCGGCGGCCGGTGACGTCGTGGGAGATCTCGCGGATCGCACGGATGGGGTTCTCCATCGTGAGGTCGCGCATCACCACGCCCTCCTCGATCATCCGCAGCACGAGGTCGCACGAGGCGACCTTGAGCATCGTCGTCGTCTCGCTCATGTTGGAGTCGCCGACGATGACGTGCAGCCGGCGGTACTTCTCCGCGTCGGCGTGCGGCTCGTCGCGCGTGTTGATGATGGGACGGCTGCGCGTGGTGGCGCTGGAGACGCCCTCCCAGATGTGCTCGGCACGCTGCGAGACGCTGTACGACGCCCCGCGCGGGGTCTGGGTGACCTTGCCGGCCCCGACGATGATCTGCCGGGTCACGAGGAACGGGATCAGGACGTCCGCGAGCTTGCTGAACTCACCGGCGCGGCCGACGAGGTAGTTCTCGTGGCAGCCGTAGGAGTTGCCGGCGGAGTCGGTGTTGTTCTTGAAGAGATAGATGTCGCCGGCGATGCCCTCGTCGTGCAGGCGCTGCTCGGCGTCGAGGAGCAGGCCCTCGAGGATCCGCTCGCCGGCCTTGTCGTGGGTGACCAGCTCGGCGATGTCGTCGCACTCGGGGGTGGCGTACTCCGGGTGGCTGCCCACGTCGAGGTAGAGACGGGCACCGTTGCGCAGGAAGACGTTGGACGACCGGCCCCAGCTGACGACCTTGCGGAAGAGGTAGCGCGCCACCTCGTCGGGACTCAGCCGGCGCTGGCCCTTGAACGTGCACGTGACGCCGTACTCGTTCTCGATGCCGAAGATGCGCCGGTCCATGCCCACACCCTAGGCGGCGGGACCACGCCTGCGGGGCGTCCTGACGGATGACACGCAGAAAGCCCCCGCCGGGAGCGTCGTCAGGGCAGCGGGTCGCCCGGGTCCGCCGGCGGGGTGCCGGGCGCGGGGGGTTGCGACGGGTCGGGTGCGGGCGGCTGCGGAGCGGGCGGCCGCGGCTCGCCGGGATGCGCCGGGTCGGTCGGCTCCGGCCTCGGCGTCGGCGGCGGGGCCACGGGCGGGGCGGTCGGCGGAGCCACCGGTGGGGCGACGGGGGGCTGCGTGGGCTCGCCCGTCACCGGGTGCTCGAGAGGAGGCGTGCCCCCGCTGACCTGGTCGGTCGGGTCGGCCGGGTCGTCGACCGCCGGCGCGGTGGGCGGCGTAGCGCCCGCGGTGTCGTCGGCCTGCGGGGCGTCGCCCTGCTCGGCCCCCCGCTCCCCCAGCAGCTCGACGAGACGCGACTCGCGCAGCCGGACGAACTTGCGGGGCTGGGGCCGGGTGCGCTCGAGGATCGCGACCTCGAGGTCGCGGGTCGGGATCACCCGGTCGTCGCTCTCGCTGTGCCCGAGCGCGGCCACCGCGAGGCGGACCGCGCCCTGGAGGGACGCACCCTCCACGTAGTGCTCCTTGAGGTGGCCGGCCACCACGTCGGCGGCACCACCCATCACGGCGAACCCGTGCTCGTCGGCCACCTGGCCGTCGTACGTCAGGCGGTAGACCTGGTCGTCGGCGGGCCGCTCGCCCACCTCGGCGACGAAGATCTCGACCTCGTAGGGCTTCTCGCCGCCCGAGGAGAAGATGCTGCCGAGCGTCTGCGCGTAGGCGTTGGCCAGCCCGCGGCCGGTGACGTCGCGACGGTCGTAGGCGTAGCCGCGCATGTCGGCGAGCCGCACGCCGGCGATGCGCAGGTTCTCGAACTCGTTGTAGCGACCGACCGCGGCGAACGCGATCCGGTCGTAGATCTCGGAGACCTTGTGCAGCGCCTGGGACGGGTTCTCCGAGACGAACAGGATGCCGTCGGCGTACTGGATCACGACGACCGAGCGGCCGCGCGCGATGCCCTTGCGCGCGAAGTCCGCCCGGTCCTTCATGAGCTGTTCCGGGGAGACGTAGAAGGGGGTGCTCATCTGGGCTCCTCAGCTCAGGTCAGGGCCGCGGCAGGGCCGTCGGGCCGCTGCATGCGGGCGGCGATGATCCGGTCGGCGATGGCCGCCACCTCGTCGTCGGGGACACGGCGCCCGCCGTCGGCGGTGATCACGTGGACGACAGGGAAGATCCGGCGGGCCAGGTCGGGGCCGCCGGTCGCGGAGTCGTCGTCCGCGGCGTCGTACAGCGCCTGGATGGCGGCGGTGACGCATCCCTCGGCGTCGAGGTCCTCGCGGTAGATCTTCTTGAGCGCACCGCGGGCGAAGAGGGACCCGGAGCCGACCGAGTGGAACGCGGTCTCCTCGTAGCGACCGCCGGTGACGTCGTAGCTGAAGATCCGCCCCTGGTCGGTGGTGAGGTCGTAGCCCGCGAAGAGCGGGACGACGGCGAGGCCCTGCATCGCGAGGCCGAGGTTGGCCCTGATCAGCGTCGCGAGGCGGTTGGACTTGCCGTCCATGGAGAGCGTGGTGCCCTCGATCTTCTCGTAGTGCTCGAGCTCGGTCTGGAAGAGCCGCACCATCTCCACCGCGAGGCCGGCGGTGCCGGCGATGCCGACGACGGAGTACTCGTCGGCGGGGAAGACCTTCTCGATGTCGCGCTGGGCGATGATGTTGCCCATCGTGGCGCGGCGGTCTCCGGCCATGACGACGCCCCCGGGGAAGGTGGCGGCGACGATGGTCGTGCCGTGCGGCGCCAGCTCGCCGGCGTTGCCCGCGGGCACGGCGCGACGGCCCGGCAGGAGGTCGGGCTGGTGGTCACCCAGGAAGTCGGCGAAGCTCGACGTCCCGGGCGACATGAAGGACGCGGGCAGGCGGTCGCTCACTGTCCGCCCTTCTGGATGAACGACTTCACGAAGTCCTCGGCGTTGGTCTCGAGGACGTCGTCGATCTCGTCGAGGATGGCGTCGACGTCGTCGTCGATCACCTCCTTGCGCTCGGCGACGTCGGTCTCGACGACCTCCTCGGTCGTCGTCTCCTCCTGGGAGGACTTCCTCGGTTGCTTCTGCTCCTGGGCCATGTCTCCGACCCTATCCACAAAACGAAGCCGCGCACGGGCACGTCCTAGGCTCGGCGTCGTGGACACCGTCGATCCCGCACTCCGGACAGATCTCGCCCCCACCGGCGCACTGCGCGCCTCCATCAACCTCGGCAACCCGGTGCTCGCCTCGGGCACCCCCGACGACCCGTCGGGCATCACCGTCGCGCTGGCCCGTGAGGTCGCTGCCCGGCTCGGCGTCACCGCCGAGCTCCAGTGCTACGGCGCGGCCCGGGACTCGGTGGCCGCGGTGGCGGAGGGACGCGCCGACATCGGCTTCCTCGCGATTGACCCGGGACGTCCGCTGCAGTTCACGTCGCCCTACGTCCTGATCGAGGGCGTGTACGTCGTCGCGGCCGGCTCGCCGCTGGCCGGGACGACCGCGGTCGACGCGGACGGCGTGCGGATCGGCGTCAAGGAGGGGTCGGCGTACGACCTGCACCTGTCCCGCGCCCTCGAGCAGTCCTCGCTGGAGCGCGGGGCGGAGGGCATCGACACCTTCGTCGACCGGGGCCTCGACGTGGGTGCCGGCATCCGCCAGCCGATGACCGCCTGGGTCGCGGCGCACCCGGGCCACCGCATCCTCGAGCCGGCCTTCATGCAGATCCGACAGGCCGTCGCGGTCCCGCAGGACCGCTCGGACACCGCGGTCACGTGGCTGCGCTCCCTCGTCGACGAGCTGGTCGCCGGCGGCTGGGTGGCCGCCGCCCTCACCGACGCCGGCCAGGACCCGGCCCTCGCCGCTGGGTGACCGGCGGCGGTCCGCCCGCGGTGGTGTGCCTCAGCGGGCGGTGAGGGCGGAGAAGAGCTCGAGGGCGGTGTCGCAGCGGTCGAGGAGGTCGCCGACGTGCGCCTTGGTGCCGCGCATCGGGTCGATGGTGGGGACGCGCTGGAGCGACTCGCGCCCGGGGAGGTCGAAGATCACCGAGTCCCACGACGCGGCCGCGACGTTGTCGGCGTACTTCTCGAGGCAGCGGCCGCGGAAGTAGGCGCGGGTGTCCTCCGGGGGCTCGTGCATGGCCCGCTCGACCGACCGGTCGTCGAGGAGCCGCTCGATGCGGCCCGCGGCGACGAGCTTGGCGTAGAGACCCTTCTCGGGTCGGATGTCGGAGTACTGCAGGTCGATGAGGTGCAGCTTGGCGTCGTCCCAGTCGAGGCCGTCGCGGTCGCGGTACTGCTGGAGCAGCTTGAGCTTGGCCACCCAGTCCAGCTCGCCGGCGCACAGCATCGGGTCCTGCTCGAGCCGGGTCAGCACCGACTCCCAGCGGGCGAGGACGTCGCGCGTCTGGTCGTCGACGTCGTTGCCGAGCCGGTCGTCGACGAACTTGCGAGCCAGGTCGAGGTACTCCAGCTGCAGCTGCACCGCGGTGAGGGTGCGCCCGTCACGCAGCGTGAGGAGGTGCTGGAGGGTCGGGTCGTGGGAGACCGCGCGCAGCGAGGCGACGGGCTGGTCCACGCCGAGGTCGCGGGTGATGTAGCCGTCCTCGATCATGGCGAGCACGAGCGCTGTGGTGCCGACCTTGAGGTAGGTCGACACCTCCGCGAGGTTGGCGTCACCGAGGATCACGTGCAGCCGGCGGTACTTCTCCGGGTCGGCGTGCGGCTCGTCGCGGGTGTTGATGATCGGCCGCTTGAGGGTGGTCTCGAGGCCCACCTCGACCTCGAAGTAGTCGGCGCGCTGGCTGATCTGGAAGCCGTGCTCGCGACCGTCCTGGCCGATGCCGACCCGGCCCGCTCCGACGACCACCTGCCGGGACACGAAGAACGGGGTCAGGTGCCGCACGATGTCCGCGAACGGCGTCGAGCGCCGCATCAGGTAGTTCTCGTGGGCGCCGTACGACGCACCCTTGTTGTCGGTGTTGTTCTTGTAGAGCACGATCGGCGTCGCCCCCGGGACCTGGCCTGCCGCCCGGGAGGCGTCGAGCATGACCTGCTCCCCCGCCTTGTCCCACCGCACGATGTCCAGCGGCGTGGTGACCTCCGGGGTGGAGAACTCCGGGTGCGCGTGGTCGACGTACAACCGGGCCCCGTTGGTGAGGATGATGTTGGCGAGGCCCAGGTCCTCGTCGGTGAGCTGGCTCGGGTCCGCCACCTGGCGCGACATGTCGAAGCCACGCGCGTCGCGCAGCGGCGACTCCTCCTCGAAGTCCCACCGGGCCCGGCGCGCCTTGATGGTCGACGTCGCGTAGGCGTTGACCACCTGGGAGGACGCGACCATCGGGTTCGCGGCGGGTTGGCCCTGCACCGAGATGCCGTACTCGACCTCGGTGCCCATGATCCGCCGTACGCTCATGGGGCGAGCCTACGAGGCCGGGGCGAGGAGTGAGCGGGATGGGCATCTGGAACGACCGGGTCGTGCCGCACCTGGTGGACGCGTCGCTGCGCAGTCGCGAGGTCGGCGTGCTCCGTGAGCGCGTCTGTGCCGGGCTGCAGGGCCAGGTCCTGGAGATCGGCTTCGGCTCCGGGCTCAACACCCGGTTCTACCCGCCGGAGGTGACCGGGGTGAGCGCCGTCGAGCCCTCCGACGTGGCCTGGCGGCTGTCGGAGGAGCGGCGCGGGCGCAGCGGCGTACCGGTGGCCCGCTCGGGCCTGGACGGTCAGCACCTGGCCGAGACCGATGCGTCGCACGACGCCGCGCTGGTGACCTTCAGCCTCTGCACGATCGAAGACCCGGAGCTCGCGCTGCGGGAGGTACGCCGCGTGGTGCGGCCCGGTGGTCGGCTCCACTTCGTGGAGCACGGACTGGCACCCGAGCCGGGTGTGAGTCGCTGGCAGCGGCGGCTCGAGCCGGTGCAGCGCCGGGTGGCCGGCGGCTGTCACCTCACGCGGGACGTGCCCGCCATGCTCGCCCGGGCGGGGTGGAGACCGGACGGGGAGACGGGGTGGCTCGAGCAGGAGTACCTGCCCGGGCCGGCGGTCGGACGCCCCTGGACCCATCTGTCCCTGGGCGTCGCGACCTCGGTGTGACGTCAGCGGCGGCTGCGGAGGAAGCTCATGAGAGCCAGGACCACGACGACGACGATGGCGATGATGACGATGGTGCGCACGATGCACTCCCGGGGGACGAGGAATCTTGCCTTCCGGGGGGTCCCGGAGCGGTCACTGTAGCCCCCCGGAGTGGGCCGGAGGCTCACCCCCGCGGGCGACCCCGCGAGCCGCTTCCGGCGGGGTCAGCCCCGGCTCTGCCAGGCGTGCGCGAGGTTGACGCCGACGATGCCGAGCAGCGTCACCAGCAGCGGCAGGAACGCGTCGTTGACGCCCAGCGCGATGCTGATCGGGATGAAGGCGACCAGCGAGATGATCCCCAGCGCGAGCTGGCGCGCACCGGCGCCGGCCACCGCGGCGGACCGGCGCTGCTGCAGCGAGACCTGCTCGGCCACCCGCTGCTCGACGGCCCGCTCGATGCGCTCGGCGAACCCGTCGACCAGCTCCGCGTCGTACCGCGCCCCGAGCTCGCGACGGGTCGCCAGCGCAGCCTCGATGTCGCCGTGCCCCAGCTCGTCGTCGGCTGGGGTCACAGGTACTGACCGGTGTTGGCGACGGTGTCGATGGAGCGGCCGGGCTCGGTGCCCTGCTTGCCGGTGATGAGCGTGCGGATGAAGACGATCCGCTCGCCCTTCTTGCCGGAGATGCGCGCCCAGTCGTCGGGGTTGGTGGTGTTGGGCAGGTCCTCGTTCTCCTTGAACTCGTCGACGCACGCCTGGAGCATGTGCTGCACCCGCAGGCCGCGCTGGTCGTGCTCGAGGAAGTCCTTGATGGCCATCTTCTTGGCCCGGTCGACGATGTTCTGGATCATGGCGCCGGAGTTGAAGTCCTTGAAGTAGAGGACCTCCTTGTCGCCGTTGGCGTAGGTGACCTCGAGGAAGCGGTTCTCCTCGGACTCGGTGTACATCCGCTCGACGGTGGCCCGGATCATGCCGGCCACGGTCGCGTCGCGGTCGCCGCCGAACTCCGCCACGTCGTCGGCGTGCAGCGGCAGGGACGCGACGAGGTACTTGGAGAAGATGTCGCGCGCCGACTCCGCGTCCGGGCGCTCGATCTTGATCTTCACGTCGAGGCGGCCGGGTCGCAGGATGGCCGGGTCGATCATGTCCTCGCGGTTGGAGGCGCCGATGACCAGGACGTTCTCCAGGAGCTCGACGCCGTCGATCTCGCTGAGCAGCTGCGGGACGATGGTGTTCTCCACGTCCGAGGAGACACCCGACCCGCGGGTGCGGAACAGCGAGTCCATCTCGTCGAAGAACACGATCACCGGGGTGCCCATCGACGCCTTCTCGCGGGCCCGCTGGAAGACGAGCCGGATGTGGCGCTCGGTCTCGCCGACGTACTTGTTGAGGAGCTCGGGGCCCTTGATGTTGAGGAAGTAGGACTTCCCCTCCTGGCCCGTCCTGGCGGCGACCTTCTTGGCGAGCGAGTTGGCGACCGCCTTGGCGATCAGCGTCTTGCCGCAGCCGGGCGGACCGTAGAGGAGGACGCCCTTCGGGGGCTTGAGCTGGTGGTCCTTGAAGAGCTCGGGGTGCAGGTAGGGCAGCTCGACGGCGTCGCGGATGGCGTCGATCTGGGAGATCAGGCCACCGATCTGCGAGTAGTCGATGTCGGGGACCTCCTCGAGCACCAGCTCCTCGACCTCGGACTTGGGGACCCGCTCGTAGGCGTAGCCGGCGCGGGCGTCGAGCAGCAACGAGTCGCCGGCGCGCAGCGGCTCGTCGAAGAGGGGCTTGGCCAGGCGTACGACGCGCTCCTCGTCGGCGTTGGCGATCACCAGGCCGCGCTCACCGTCCTCGAGAAGCTCCTTGAACATGACGACCTCGCCGACCTTCTCGAAGCCGAGCGCCGCCACCACGTTGAGGGCCTCGTTGAGCATGACCTCCTGGCCCTTGACGAGCTCGTCGAGGTCCACGGCGGGGCTCACGTTGACCCGGAGCTTGCGACCGCCGGTGAACACGTCGACGGAGTCGTCCTCGTTGCGGGCCAGGAAGGTGCCGAAGCCGGCGGGCGGCTGCGCCAGCCGGTCGACCTCCTCCTTGAGCTTCATGATCTGGTCGCGCGCCTCGCGCAGCGTCTGGGCGAGCCGCTCGTTCTGGCTGGTCACGGCGGCCAGCGACCGCTGGGTGTCGGCGAGTCGCAGCTCGAGGCCCCGGGACTGGCCGGGCATGTCGGTGAGGCGGCGACGGAGGTCACCCACCTCGGCCTCGAGGAAGCGCACCTGCTGCACGAGCTCGTCGGGCGTGCGCCCCGCTCCGGCGGGCGTGGATGTCGATTCGGACATGTGCGTCACCTCCTTGGTCCTTCGGACACTACCCATCTCCTGATGGGACGGAAGTGGATAACCGCCAGTGTTGATCACTATTTCGTCGCGATCCGGACTCGGCCGGCTCCACCGGCGGTGCCGCCGCCGGCGACTCCTCAGGCCGACGGGTCGTTGAGGCGGTGGATCGCGAGCAGCTCGTCGTCGGTGAACTCCCCCGACGCGCGCAACACCTCCTGGACCACGGCCGACTTGCCGGCGAGGTAGACGTCCATGTCCATGGCCGGGTCGTCGGCCAGGGCGCGCTTGACGTCGCCGTACGCCGTCCGGAGGTCCTCGTCATGTCGCAGCACGTCGCGGACGGCGAGGTGGTTACGGACGTTGATGGTGCCGGAGGCGCACACGTAGACGTGACGACGCGGTGCGGTGTCCGGGGCGTGGAAGGCCTCCCGGTCGGTGACGCCGAGGTCGCCGCGGTGGACGTAGCCGACGCGCTCGAGCGCACCGACCGCGTCAGGGACGTGCTCGCGGTCGACGATCACGTCGATGTCGAGGATCGGCTTGGCCGCGAGACCGGGCACGGACGTCGAGCCGACGTGCTCGACCCGGGCGCCGGGGATGTCGGCGACCGCCCGGCGCAGCACCTCGGCGACCTCCTCGAAGCGGACCGCCCAGTCCGGGGACCAGTCGACGACCTCGAGGCTCACGCCTCGTCGGTGGTGACGGCGTTGGTGGCGTCGGCCTCCGGGAGCGGGGGGAGGTCGGCGGGACGCGGACCCGTGTAGTCCGGGCCGTAGGCGCCGGGCGCGGGACGGCGGGTCTTGCGCATGGGCTTCTCCCCCGGCGCCATCCGGCGGGCGGTGACGAGGAAGGCGGTGTGACCGATCATCTTGTGGCCCGGACGGACCGCGAGGCCCTCCACGTGCCAGTCCCGGACCAGCGACTCCCACGGCTGCGGCTCGGTGAAGCCGCCGTGGACGCGGAGCGTCTCGACGACGCGGGAGAGCTGGGTCGTCGTGGCGACGTACGCACAGACGATGCCGCCGGGGACCAGCGCGTCGGCGACGGCGTCCACGCAGCTCCACGGATCGAGCATGTCGAGGATGACGCGGTCGACCTGGCCCTCGATCTGGGGCAGCCCCTCCTTCAGGTCGCCCAGCCGCAGGTCCCAGGCCGGGTGCGTCTCGCCCTCGGGGGCGGAGAAGAACTGGTCGACGTTGCGCTTGGCGACCTCGGCGAACTCCTCGCGGAGCTCGAAGGACGTCACCCGGCCCCACGGGCCGACGGCCCGCAGCAGCGAGCAGGTCAGGGCGCCGGACCCGGCGCCGGCCTCGACGACGCGGGCGCCGGGAAAGATGTCGGCCAGCGCGATGATCTGGGCCGCGTCCTTCGGGTAGACGACCGCCGCGCCCCGGGGCATGGACACCACGAACTCGCTGAGCAGCGGGCGGAAGACGAGGTACTGCCCGCCGGCCGACGACACGACCGTGAAGCCCTCGTCGCGGCCGATGAGCTCGTCGTGCTCGAGGTGCCCGCGGTTGGAGAAGAAGCGCTTGCCCGGCGTCAGCTCGAAGTTGTGGCGGCGGCCCTTCTGGTCCGTCAGGCGCACCCACTCGCCGGCCCGCAGCGGGCCGCGGTGGACACCGGACCACGCCTCCCGCGGGACGTCTGGGGAGGGTACGGCGGGGGTCGTCTCGGGCATGCGCGGAACCCTAGTGCTGGGTGCCCGTGGTCGCGGAAATGACGCGTACGCCGGGTCGTAGGTGGGTCGACCGGGGCCGGGGTCAGCGGCGCGCCTCGGCTCGCCGGTGCTACGCGTGGACGGGCGCCGACTCCGGCGGCTCGACCTCGCGACGCGCCAGGATCCTCGTCCACCCGGCCAGCGCCATCAGCCCGCCGATGCCCATCGTGGTCAGCAGCACCACCCGGGACTGCCGGATGACGCGGCCGCACGCCGCTGCTTCGCCCGGTTGAGCGTCCGCAGCGCGTGTCGCGTTGCTTGCCGTGTCGGGCGTACCGGACACGAGCCACGACGCCGAGATCGCGGCGCCGCAGCGGTGGGTCCGACCCATGACCTGCGTCGATCTCTGGTGCTCGGTGCCGACGGAGAAGGCCAGGAGGACCACGAGCAGCCCACCCACGACCGCAACCCTCGCCCCTGTCATCACGCCAGCATGGACCCGCGTCGCTGCCCCGACCACTCCCCCGCCACCGGATCACCTCAGCGCGTGCGCTCGCGAGAACGGTGGTTGACCATCCATCCCGCCGTCACCCGCCCGCCCGAGCCGTGGGTCGACCTCGAGGTCACAGCGACCGCCCGGAGCGTCGAGACCTCGACGGGCTGACTCGATTGCATCGAACGCGGCGTCACGTGGCCCTTGCACGCGCCTGTGGCCCCGCCGATGCTGCGTTGGCGGGGTCCGGGGCGTGGTGGTCAGAGGTCGGGCGGGTGTGGGTCCGGCAGGTCGTCCGGATCCGAGCCCGTGGGTTTGGGCGGCGCGTCGTACCGGTCCGGTGCGTCGGTGCCCTTGCGAGGGGACGGGATCTCAGGCTCAGGCCAGGCGCGGCCGATGGGTTGGCTGCCGGTGTGGTCGCGGAGGTAGGTGTGGCCGAGCGGGCTGGTCCAGACGAAGACCCCGGGTTCGGTCATCTCGTACCGCCATCGGCCCCGTGTCTTGAGCCTATGGTGGCGCCTGCAGAGCGGCGCGAGGTTGTCGGTCGCCGTCGGCCCGCCGTCCTCGGGGTGGTCGTGGTCGTAGGGGATCACGTGGTCGAGGTCGCAGAGCCTGGCGTTGCGACCACACCACGGGAAGACACACGTGCCGTCGCGGACGATCACGTGCTCCCGCATCTCCGGGGTTGGCCGGTAACCCGTGCATTCGAGGCGTTCGCGGAGGTCGATGACCTTGGTGACGACCACCTGCACGTCGGCGCGGCCGCACCAGGCCTGGATCTGGTCCACGGACAGCAACCGCTGGCCGCCCTGCTCGATCCGCCCGCACAGCGCCTCGTCCGGCGCGTCCGGGTGGTCGACGTGGGTGATCGGGTCCGCTGAGAGATGGGCGTAGAGGTGGATCTGCGTCACGGGCTTCACCGGCCGCTGCGGTCGCACCTCACCCCCCGCAGCGTTGTCCTCGGCCTCATCCGGGTCGTCGAAGCCGATGGTGAACTGGTGCCGGGCGAGATCACCGAGCGCGGTGGCCCGGCGTCCGTCGACGGTGTCGGTGGACCCGAGCTTCGCGAGGTGCTCGGCTCCGCGCTTCACGGCTTCGGCGAGTGCGAGGGCGTCGGGGATCTCCAGGTCGGCCTCGAGGTGCATCGTCCCGTCGAACGACGCCTGCTCGGTGTCGAACGTGACGTGCCGCTTGTCCGCCGAGTCGTCCAGGGACTTCTGCACCGCGTCGGGCATGAACCGCACCCTGGCCTCGTCGACCACCCGGCGCAGCTGCGACGGCGTCAGCCGCGAGGCACACCAGAAGACCTGCTCATCCACGTGGGTCGCCGCCTCCAACGTCAGCGCGAGGGTGGTCTGCGCGATGATCCGCGCCCGCCATCCCGCGACCAGCCCGGACAGGACCGCACCCCAGAGCCTGGGGAGGCGGTAGGCGACCTCGACACAGTCGGTCAGGAACCGGCCCGCACTGTCGTTGGTCCGACCCAGCATGGTCGCGAACTCCGGCACACAGAACTCATCAATGGACGGGGACCCCTCGCCGGCGAACGTCTTCGGCGAGGTGAAGCAGGCCTCGGCGAACTCGGGGTCCGCGATGTGCAGGTCGGCCCAGTGCACCGCCAGGCGCATCATCTCGACGTCCTCCGCTGCGGCCCGATCACGCGAGTCCTTCACCGCACGCAACAGCTCGGCCGGGGTGTCCGGGAGAGCGGGTGCGGTGGTCGAGGTCATGGCTCCAGCCAATCAGGGACCACCGACATTCAGAGGCCGTCGAACCCCTTCCTGACCAGATGGTGGACACGACTTTCGACGACTTTTCGGACCGGCGGGCGGCGCGGTTTCGAGGCTCGCTGCGCTCGCACCTCAACCACCGACAGCACGGTCCCGGGGCGGTGGGTGGCCGGGTTTCGAGGCTCGCTGCGCTCGCACCTCAACCACCGACAGCACGGTCCCGGCGCGGCGGGTGGCGTGGGTCCGAGAGCACGTTCTGCGCTCGCACCTCAACCACCGAGAGGTCCGGCGACGGGTCAGCGGCGCGGGGCCTCGCGAAACGCCTTGTCGACGTCGGCGGTGACGAGCACGCCACAGATCTGGCCGTCCTCCTCGAGCAGGAGGTACTCGTCGGCAGGGCGTCGGCTGATCGCGAGGATCAGCTCCTCCCCCTCGATCGTGGCGGGCAGCGAGAGCCCGTCCTCGAGGGTGCGGGCGACGGCCGAGACGGCCATCCAGGGGCGCCGGTCGGCGGGGGTGGCCAGCACGGCCGCCTCGTTGACGATGCCGGTGGCGCGACCGGCACTGGTGGTCGTGACGATGCTCCCGGCGCCGGCCTCCTGCGCGCGGCGTACGGCTTCGGCCAGCGGCAGGTCCTCCGGGACCGCGAGCGTACGACGCGCGAGCGGGCGCGCGACCAGGTGCGGGAGGCGTCGGCGCAGCCGCGCCTGGGACATGGCCGCGGTCGCGCCGGTCCACAGGAAGACCGCGAGCACGAAGACGAGGGCGTAGTCGAAGAGGGTCGGCTCGACGTCGAAGACCTCGCGCTGGACCAGCGGCCAGGCGAGCACGGCGAGCGCGGTGAGCCGCCCTCCCCAGCCGGCGACCAGCGTGCCGCGGTGCTCGTTGCCGGAGACGCCCCAGACGAGGGACTTGAGCACCCGGCCACCGTCGAGCGGCAGGCCGGGGACGAGGTTGAGGACCCCGATCAGGAGGTTGGCGCCGGCGAGACCCTCGATGGTCACCCGGATGAGCCCCTCCGGTACCACGAACCACGCAGCGGCAGCGACGAGGCCCACGGCGATCGAGGTCAGCGGGCCGACGACGGCGATCCAGAACTCCTGCCGGGGCTTGCGCGCGGCCCCGTCGATCTCGGTCATGCCGCCGAGGAAGTGCAGGGTGATCGAGTTGACGACGTACCCGAAGCGCTGCGCCATGAGGGCGTGCGACGCCTCGTGCAGCAGCACGGCGAGGTAGAGCATGACGGCGAAGACGAGCCCCGCGACGTACTTGAAGACGCCGAGCCCCGGCTCCACCTGCTCGATGCGCGGCGCGATGGCGAAGGCGATGAGCGCGGCCACGAGGAACCACGAGCTGGTGACGAGCACGTCGATGCCGGAGACCGAGCCGACGCGGAACGTGCCGGCAGGGCGCTGCCGATCGGCATGTTGTCGATCCGCCGGCGGAGGAGTCTCGGTCACCCCACGAGCCTAGCCGCGGGCCGTGGTGTCGGTGGGGTCACCTAGGGTGCGGCGCATGAGCTCGACTGCCCCCTCCCCCGCCGACCGGGTCTCCACCCCGGTCGACGGCGTCGACGTGCTGGGCGCGCTCTCCCCGAGCCGGGCGGGCGACTTCATGACCTGCCCGCTGATGTATCGGTTCCGCACCATCGACAAGCTCCCCGAGCAGCCCTCGCCCGACGCCGTCCGGGGCACCGTGGTGCACAAGGTCCTGGAGGACCTCTTCGACCTGCCCGCGACGGACCGCACGCCCGACGTCGCGGCCGACATGCTCGTCCCGTCCTGGGAGGCAGTCCTGGAGGCCGCCCCCGAGGTCGCGGAGATGTTCGGTGACGAGGGGCCCGACGTCGCCTCGTGGCTGACCTCGTGCCGTGAGGTCCTCGACCGCTACTTCACCCTCGAGGACCCGCGCCGCCTCGAGCCGGCCGAGCGCGAGCTGTACGTCGAGACGGTGCTCGACAGCAAGCTCCTGCTGCGTGGCTTCGTCGACCGCCTCGACGTGGCCCCTGACGGCCGGGTCAGAGTGGTGGACTACAAAACGGGACGAAGCCCTGGGCCGGGCTTCGAGGCCAAGGCGCTGTTCCAGATGAAGTTCTACGCCCTGGTCGTCTGGCGCACCCGCGGCGTGCTGCCGAGCGTGCTGCAGCTGGTCTACCTCGGCAACGGCGAGATCCTGCGCTACGAGCCCGACGAGGCCGACCTGCTCGCCACCGAGCGCAAGGTCGAGGCGGTCTGGCGCGCCATCCGCGAGTGCGAGGAGACCGGCGACTGGCAGCCCAGCCCGTCGCGGCTGTGCGACTGGTGCAGCTACAAGCCGTTCTGCCCGTCGTACGGCGGCACGCCACCGCCGCTGCCCGAGCGGGTGCCGGTCCCGGACCCCTCCGGGGACGTCGACACCGACGAGGGCGTCACCGCCCGCTGACGAAGCCCGCCAGGTCCTCGGTGGTCAGGCCCGCGAGCGTGCCCGCGAAGACCCGACGCCGCCCGTCGAGGATCGGGACGTGGTTGGGCACGCACAGCACCACGCAGCCGGCCGCCTCGGCGGACTTCGCCCCCGTGTTGGAGTCCTCGATGGCCAGGCAGTCACCGGCCTCCACACCGAGGTCCGCAGCCGCCTTGAGGTAGGGCTCGGGGTGCGGCTTGCCGAACTCCACGCGGTCGCCGGTGACGACGGTGCCGAAGGTGCCCTCCGGCAGGTGCTCCAGGATCGGCTCCACGAAGCGCATCCACGACATCGTCACGAGGGCACAGGGGACGTCGTTGGCCCGCAGGTCGGCCAGCAGCTCGCGACCGCCGGGGCGCCACGGCACCTCACGTCGGACCCGCTCGACGACGCCGTCGAGCAGCTCGTCGACGATCTGCTCGGGGGTGCGGTCGATGCCCATGTGCTCGCGGATGTAGACCCCGGACTCGAGCAGCGCGTTGCCGACGAGGTTGAGGGCGTGCTCGTCCGACCAGCTGCCGCCGTACTTCGCGGCCATCGCGTACTCGGTCTCGATCCAGTACGGCTCGGTGTCGACGAGGGTGCCGTCCATGTCCCACAGGACGGCCGCCGGCGGGCGCACTCCCCCATCCGGGCGCTGACCTGCGGAAACATCAGAATTGACGGTACTCAGAATGCCCTCCGAAGCGCTTCATGCGACGTTCCATGCGACGAACCACCCTAGAACGGGACCCTCCGGCATAGAACATCGTGGCGGCGACCCCGCCCCGGCCTGGCCGCATCCGGACGCCTCGCGACCGATCCCGCGCGGACCGTGGCGCTTGTACACGTCATGAGCAACCACACCATCGCCGTGCCGATCACCACCTGGGCCGAGCTGCGCAGCAGCGACCGCGAGGTCCTCAACCGGGCCGAGGTCGCCGCGCTCCTCTCCCTCGACCCCCGCACCGTCGACCACGCCATCGAGGACGGCACCATCCCCGCCGTCCACGTCGGTCGCCGCGTCCTGATCCCCCGGCGCCCCCTTTTGCGCGCCCTCGGCGTCGATGAGGAGACCTCGACGTGACCGCACGCCGGGCCTCCACCGCCCGCGGGCGCGGCACCGGGTCCATCACGTCCTACCGGACGAAGGCCGGGCGCCGCTGGCGCTTCGAGATCCGCGTGCCCCTCGACCCCGGCCGGCCCGAGGAAGGCACCCGGGCCCTGTCCCGCGGCGGGTTCACCAGCCACGACGAGGCCGAGACCGGCCTCACCCTGCTGCGCGCCGACCTGCTCCGCCGGATCCCGCAGTCCGTCGGCCGGGACACCTTCCGCGGCTACGGGCAACGGTGGCTCGACGGTCACGCCTGCGGCAACGGCACGCGGATGTACATCCAACGGGTGCTGAAGGCGATGGACCCCTACATCGGCTCGGTCCCGCTCACGGACGTCCGGGCCACCGACCTGGCCGCGGCCTACCGGGGGCTCGAACGGGGGCTCCGGCAGCCGCCGTCACCCAAGCGTCCACACCCGGGGCTGGCCACCTCCACCGTGGCGAGGTACGCGAACTGGGTCAACACGATCTTCCTGGCAGCGCTCGACGAGGGACTGATCGTCAAGAACCCCGCCAACTCCAAGCACGCCGGCCGCCCCAAGGGCGAGAGCGCCAAGCGGGTGAAGCCGTTTGCGATCTGGAACGTCGAGCAGCTCACCCGGTTCTGCGACTGGGCCCTGACCGAGGACGAACCCTGGGCGATGGCCTGGGTGCTGCTCGCCCGCACCGGACTGCGCTCGGGCGAGCTGTTGGGGCTCCGCTGGGGTGACGTCGACCTCGTCAAGCAGGAGCTGCGCATCGAGCGTGCCCTGCACTACGACGAGACCCGGCCCGCCGGGGACCGGTACGCGATCGGCGCGGTCAAGGGCGGTCGGCCGCGCACCGTCACCATCGACACCACCTGCGTCACGCTGCTGCAGGAGTGGCGCCGAGACCTGCATGCCGCCCTGACCGGGGAACGAGACAACGTCACCGCGCTCCGCGGGTTGCGCTCCAGCGACCCCGTCTTCCCCCCGTTGCCCGGCCGCGCGGCCACCCAGTCCGGCCTGCTCGCCGCGTTCCAACGCGTCCAACAGCACTACCGCCACGCGCACCCCGACCACGACCTGCCCGCCCTCACCGTGCACCAGCTGCGCCACACCCACGCCTCCCTGCTCTTCGAGGCCGGGCAGTCGGTCAAGGTCGTCCAGGAACGCCTCGGGCACGCCAGCGCCCAGGTCACGCTCAACACCTACGCCCACCTGCTCCACGACGCCCAGACCCGCGCGGCGGCGGCTCTCGACGAGCTCCTCGGCGGAGGCATCGGAACCGGTCGTGAGGCGCACTGAGGCCCGTGCGGTGAACCAGAACTGCGCGGGTGACGCAATGCGCCACCGGGTTGAACCACGTCAACGCCTTCCGAATCGGACAGCCACGCCCCTTGCCTGAAGGCGTGCAGAACAGCGCTTCGGTCACTGGTGGGCTTTGTGCCACACACACGCCGTTCGCCACCAGCGAGCGCGTCTCGGACACCGACAAGATGGGGCATGTCGTCCTCATTGGCGCCTAGAGTCGCTCTCCGGGGTCGCGGGGTCGGGGGACCACCGCGGCCACGGGGGCCGACCGTCGGGTGAGTGCCGCAGGGGCGTGAACCCGCGGTCGGCCACACCAGGCGAGGGTGACGTTTGCTGACACTGTCGCAGCGGCGGCACAGCGGAGCCCGGTTAGAGCGCGGGCCGAGTGGAGGTCTTGTCAACGCAGCGTTTCGAGGCGCCGGCCGTCGCTCGGTTGTCCGGGTGGGAGGCCGGGGCCGCGTCGTACCTCGAGCAGTCTGCGAGCGGCGTGCGTGAGGGGGCAGCCGCCGTCGGCGGCGAAATGGATCGCGTCGACGAGCTGCCTGTGCGACCCGTCTTTCACGAGGTATCCGCAGGCTCCGGCTCCGAACGCCTCCCGAATGAGCCTGCGGGTGCAGGTGACGCTCAGGATGACGACACGGACGTCGGGCAGCTCGCGGCACAGCTCGCGGGTGGCGTCGATGCCGTCGCGTCCCGGCAGCCTGATGTCCATGACGACCACCTGGGGTTGCGTACGCCGACCCGCTGTGACCGCCTCCTCTGCGTCGGCGGCCGTGGCGACGAGCTGGAGACCGGATTCCTGACCAACCACGTAGGTCAGCGCGTCGAGCATGACGCGGTTGTCATCGACGAGCATGACCGTGATGAGAATGTCGATCTCCTCTCACGATTCCGACCTCGTAAGACGGATCGTCCAGCATCGACCTTGAGGATCCTTGGGGTTAGAGGTCACGATCACACCCAGCGCGCCGACCCGTCGGCTGGCGGCGCGAGACGCATCGCATAAGCGAATGCCGACGACGGGATGCGCGGCCTCCGAGCGGCGAAGGAACCCCGCGTCCGGGCTGCCGCGCCTGATCGTGCGCGTCTTGGCCTCTGCGACGCTGTCAGCCCCCTCGGCGGTCGGCGAACTCGGTTGCGTCCCATTCCGAGGGAGACGCGGGCCGTCCTCCATGAGGCGTCACGCGACCGTCAAGGTGGTGTGCGAACAACTTCGTGCTGCCGAGCTCGCCGGAGATCAACCTGAGGTGTCCCAGTGACTGTTCCAGGGACTCGTGAGCGTCGTACTCGTGCCCGCCCCGGCGACAGGCCCACCGTCCGTCGGCAAGCTCAATTGCTCGCAGAAACCACACCATCCAGGAATCGTGGCACCGCTAGTGCGCCGTCATGTAGGGGCGAATGGCACCTGGGTGGGATCCCGCAGATGCGCCGACCCTGCGGCGCGGGCACGTCTCCTCCGCCCCTCGCCCTCGGGGGACCACCTCCACGGGCTCGCGAGCGCCTGGGCACGTGGTCGCGGACGACGCTAGATGGATCACTCGTGCCTGGGTTCGTCAGCGCGCCGGCAGGTTCGTCGTGGCTCGGTGTAGGCACCCAGCTCGAACCCTCCTCGGAAGTCGTTGCCGCCAGCGCCAGGCCACCGTGCTCCGCGCCGGCTCGGAGAGTCCCGAGTCGGCATGACCCGTTCAGATCGCCGCCGAAGCAAGTCGTTGGTCTTGCGAGTCCCGGCGCAGCCGACCGTGGCCGTTTCGCCCGGTCGTGCACAGCCAGCCCGGCCGCTCGGCGAAGCACACACACCCTCGACGGGTCTACGACGCGGCCATGATCGGCCACCCGAGCCGTAGCGCACGGCACCCAGCATGGCCGGTGGCACGGGCGCTGGGATGCTGCGCGACGCAGCGATCGCGTGGCGTGCGGTCAAGGGTGGACCGCAGCCCGGAACTACATCGTCGAGAAGCAGCACCCAATCGGCCGGGGGCCGCTTTGCCCAATGGCTGACCGAGCGGGTCATCCGGCCATGGGTGTCGGTCCCCGTTGCGTCTGCGGACCGGTCCGGAGCACCATGGTTGGGTGACCCAGCCTGCACCGGAGCCTGCAGAGGACTACGAAGCGTGGCGTGACCTTCAGGATGTCCTCGAGGAACGCGACCGCGAGTGGTGGGACGACGACCAGGACGACGACGAGGGGTAGCTATCCCGACATCAGACCGCGCGCGCTTCGCACTGGGCGACGCCCCGTCCTGTCACGGAAGAGACCGTGAGACGGGGCGCCGCGTCAATCGCACCCTGATGGCTCAAGGCACACACCCCCTGGTAGTGGCCCTAGAGCCACCCCCGTTGTGGGTGCACACCTGACGTACCCCCGACTTCCCCGCGTATACGGGGTGCGGCGTCGTCGGAGCCCCATGGGGTGGGCTCCGACGACGCCGGCAGACGATGCTCACGTGCGTGGCCGGGGTGTGGGTCGGGCCGGAGCCACTCACACTCGCCAGCAGTGATCCGCCCGCAGTGAGGCAGGGCAGACTCCCTCCCAGGAGGCGACACAAAGATTAGGCCGAGGGCCAGTCGCAGCGGGGGTGAACAGCGAAGGTGACCAGAGTTGGTGACGGTTGTCACCAGTCCGGGCGCCACTCGGACTTGTCGAGGCGCACCCGGTCGGCTGGGAAACTGCCGACGTGGCGCATGCCGTCGCGGCTCCAGTTTACGTTCACCCACCAGGTGCCGTCGTCGCGCTGGGACCACATGCACAGCGCGCCGGAGTGCCAGACGTGATCGACAAGTACCGCGACCTCGGGCCGCTCGCCTGGCGGGTAGACGTGGGAGGGCACAGCCCGGATGCTAGGCCACTCGACCGCCCGCCGGAGCGTGTCCGGCGGGCGGTCGGATGATGGTCGGAACGTTCCCCCGACCGCGAACCACGAGCCCGATGCTAGGCGGGACTGTGCGCGTCGGTACCACCCACAGAGGTGATCCACCTGTGAGGGCAGCGCACCGACGCCGGTCTGGCCGATCGGGGGAGACGCAACCATTGCGACATCGAACGCAAAACCGCCCACGCACGGGGGGAGCGACGTGGGCGGCTGCCTGGCGCCTGCCGCGAGGCCGAAGACGTGAGCGTCACGCAGCGTCGGGCGTCAGTTCGACCGTAGGGCTCTCCCTCGCAGGATGGCTAGGCCCGCTACGGGGTAACTCCCCCGATCGTTCACCGCCCAAATGCACGATGACGATCGGAGTAAAGACCGGCCCGCCGCGGCACACACGGGGGAATGTTGACGCGATGGACCGGCGCGCCGATCGTAGACGACACCCGAAGTGAGGGCTCGTCCATGCCGCTCAACCCCCTCACCAGACCCGCCCGCCCGGGCGGCCGGGCCCAGTGTCGCTCGGAAGGTCCTCTGCCGGGATACAGATTCTCGTGCTCGCAGCAACAGCTCAATGGCACCGAAAGACCCGGCCTCAGACACCTCACGGGCCCACCCTGCCCCGGTATGAGCCGACGTCACCGGCGACCGCGCGCCTCCCATCTCCCGATGAGCGGACGGAGCCCGCGAGCCCTCACAGACCCGTGAATCACCTGTACCGGGGCGCGCGACAGCGCGCGTCGGGCGGAGCCCGACGATGCAGTTCCGTACGGGTCAGGCGGCAGCGGGATCGATCACCACGGTGTGTCCGAGCTTCTCGAGCTGTGCCACGAGCCGGCGGGTGTGTGCCTCCTCGTTGCGTTTGGCCAGCCAGTCCGTGCCCAGGTCTTGGTAGGGCTGGTCGCGCTTGAGCATGTAGTAGGACGTGGTCAGGATCGAGTGCGCCACCGCCACCTGCGCGCGACTCATCCCCCGCCGTCGGGTCAGCCGTGAGTGCTGGACCGCGAGGTAGTTCTTGTCGCGCATACGACCCACCGACCCGGCGGCCTCCACGAGCATCGCCGACAACCACTTGTTACCCCGCCGACGACCGGCCGGGGTGCGCTTGCCCGCCGACTCATACATCGCCGGCGCCAGTCCCGCCCACGACGCCAGATGCGCCGCCGACGGGAACTTCGACATGTCACCACCGGTCTCCGCGATGATCACCTGCGCCACCCGCGGCCCCACCCCCGGAATGGTCAACAACAGCTCGATCTCGTGCGCCCAGGGCTCGCACGCCGCCACGATCGCCTCGTCCAGCTCGACCAACGCACGCTCGACCCTGTCCAGCCGATCCAGGATCGACCTCGCCAGCTGCGCGTGATGGGCATCGAAGTGGCCCTCCAACGCCTGGGCCAGGTCGGGGATCTTGCGACGCATCCGACCCTTCGCCATTTCGGCCAGCACCCGCGCGTCGGTCTCGCCCTCGATCATCGCGGCCAACATCGCCCGCGCTGACACCGTGGTCAGCGACGACGCGACCGTTGACAGCTTGATCGAGGCGTCCTCGAGCATCAGCTCCAACCGCACCGTTTCCCGGGTCCGGTCCCCCATCAGCTGGACCCGATAGCGCGTCAACATCCGCAACCGTCGGATCGCCGGTGGCGGCACGAACGACGGCGTCAGCAACCCGTACTCCAGGAGCTGCGCGATCCACTCCGCGTCACGCACATCGGTCTTGCGACCCGGCACTGCCTTCATGTGCGCCGCGTTCAGCAACCAGACCTCCATCACCTCCTCCAGGCAGTAGAACGGCGGCTTCCAGTACGTCGAGGTCGACTCCATCGCCGCGATCGTCACCCCCGACTCCACCAACCAGTCCCGCATCACCCCCAGCGAACCGGTCGTGGTCTTGAACGTCCGCGTGGCGCTGTGCCGTCCACGTCGTGCACCCGGCGTGCGCACACACACCGTCAACGACGCCTTGCCGATATCCAGCCCCGCGACTCTCTCGTAGAGCACTTCCATGCCGATCAGCTCCCTCACCAGACCCGCCGGCCCGCCCGGGCGGTCGGGCCGGGTCGCTCGGAAGGTCCTCTGCCGGGATACAGACCCTCGTGCTCGCAGCAACAATCCAAAGGCACCCGAAGACCCCGCGTCAGACACCTCAACGGGCTCACCCCGCACCAGTGTGATCCGACGTCGCCGAGCGACCCCCCGATTCTCATCCCCCAACGCAGCGACGAAGTCGCAAGCCTGCACACCTCATGCACTTCTGGAACAGTCCCTGTCGTCCGTACGAAACTCCGGACCGCAAACGTCGCCGGGAAGACCCGACCTCATGCTGCCCATCCACGCCGTGTCGGCGCGGGTGAGGCTCTCAGAGTGGATGCCTCCCGGCGGCGTCCGGTGGTCGGCGGTGACGCTCAATAGAGGCATGGGAATCCGTCAGCTGAAGCTCGAACTCCGGTCCCCAGAAGTGGCATGCGCGTCGCCGACCCCCGCTGCTCCGGACCCGCAGAAGGAGGCGCCGTTGTTCGCCGGCATCGACACCCACAAAGACACTCTCGCGGTCGCCGTCATCGACCCCAACGGCCGCCAGTTGGCCCACCGCGAGGTCCCCAACACCGAACCCGGATTCGGTGACCTGCTCCTCGACACCCATCAGGTGACCCGGGTCGGCATCGAGGGGTCCGGCAACTTCGGTCGCGCCATCGCCGTCCACCTGGCCATCGAATGGCAACCAGGACGGGACACGGTCGTCGTCGAGGTGCCGACGCTGATGACCTCACGCGAGCCACGGGCCCAGCCCGGCAAGGGCAAGACCGACCCCGTCGACGCGCTCGCGATCGCCAGGATCACCGCCCGCGAAACCCAGCTGCCCCCGGTCCGGCTCGCCATCGGTCCCGCCGCGGACCTGCGTGCCCTCCTGGACTACCGCGACGACCTGATCGCCGAACGCACCGCCCTGGTCAACCGGGTCCACGCCGACCTGACCGGCCTGGCACCCGGCTACCAGGCCCAAGTCACCAAACTCACCACCCGCACCCGAGTCCGCACCGTCCTGGCCCTGCTCGAGCCCGACCGCAGCGTCCGCGCCGACCTGTGCCGACGACGACTCGAACGGGTCACCGCGATCGACACCGAAGCAGCCGAACTCAAACGGCAGATCGCCACCCTCGTCGAAGCCAGCGGCACCACCCTCACCGACGAGTACGGGATCGGCCCCCTCGTCGCGGCCCGGTTCCTCGCCGACGTCGTCGACGCACGCCGCTACCCCAACCGGGACACCTTCGCGGCCAGCAACGGCACCGCTCCCCTACCCGCCTCCTCAGGAAGGACGGTCCGGCATCGGTTCAACCCCGGCGGCAACCGCCAGCTCAACCGCGCGCTGTACACGGTCGCGATCACCCAGATCCGCGCCGAGACGGAGGGCCGCGCCTACTACGACCGCAAACGAGCCGAGGGCAAGACCAGCCGCGAAGCGATCCGCTGCCTCAAACGCCGGCTCTCCGACGTCATCTACCGCACCATGCGCGCCGACGCCGAGAAGGCCTCCGCTGGCACCCAACCGGTCGCCTCACCACACGCCTCACCAGTGCACCGACCACGGTCAACCGTCGCCGGTGGACAGTCGTTGGCGGTGGGTGCGGACGACGCAAACGAGGCGCGACTAACGGCCTGAAGGCCAGCAGCACGGCAGAACTCTCAGCCTCGGGTCCTGCTCTTCGCTGAGGCGTTCGCACCGCACCCACCTGCCCGGCAGGCTACTCCGGACCGCGGCCTGGAATCGACAGTGGACATAGAGGCCCACTCCGGCTCTGGTTAACCGTCCGTACGAAACTCTTCGGCGCCTGACTAGGGCTTCTCAGCGATAGAAACGCGACTTCGACGCGGGGCGCTGGACCAGAGCGTCGGCGAACTTGCCGACGGCATCCAGTACCGGCACCCACTTCGGGTCAGCCGCTAGGTCGCCCCTTCGAGCGAGCTGGGTCATCTCCTGAAGCACGCGTCTGCACGCCGTCGGGGAACCTGCTACTCGCGACACGCACTCCCCCAGGTCGTGCTCCCTCAACGTCTCGCGGACGAACTCGATCGCCAGCACTCCAGCAACCGCCGCTCGACGTTCTTCGTAGGCCGCTCTGCGGCACGCCTGCGAGCACCACTTCGGGGGTCTCCCCCGCCCGCCCTTCGGCAGCGGTGCTCCGCACCGCGGGCATGAACCCGCACGGACCGTTCGTACGTCGGGACGAATCTCAGCCATGACCTCACAGGCGCATTCCGTCCTGACGAATCGGACGGCCTCCGGCACAGGCGTAGGCGGCGGGCGGCGGGCGGCGGGCGGACGCACCTGACCGCACCGTGTTGGCGGGCCGGCCGGGATGCGGTCCACGCGCAGATCGCCGGGTGGACGGTGGGCGAAGAAGTCGATCGTTCAACCATGGTTGTGCCTTCCCGATGCCCGGAGTAGACCTAGTCCTGCTCACGGGGTGCCCGAAGGTGCTCGCTTACGCAGACGAGCGCCGGCGGGCAACCTGTGAGACCAGGACTTCGTCAGCGGTCTGAGGCCGGTCATCCTCCGACTCGGCCTGTTGGCATGAGGCCCGGGATGGCGCGCTCATCGCAAACTGAGACCGGCCGCCGCGGCACACACGGGGAATGCCCACGTCGAGGTGCGTCTCGCCAGGGCGGCCGCCAGGACACGTCAGCCCCTCACCAGGTGCCGTTCATGCGGACCTCGACGCCGGGGCGTTCGCCGGACGGGTGGACGTAACGGGCCGGGTGGACGAATACCAGCCTCGAAGAACGACTGCGGTTGTGGCTAGTTGGTCTCCGGCGGCATGGCGACCCTGCGGTTCGCTGCCAGGCGGCGCCCGACGTCGGTTGCTACATGCCGTGAAGGGAGACATAGACGCCGAGTCCCAGAATCGCCACGACCGGCAGCACAAGAGCGAGGACGCCGAGCACGATGCCCAGCACGGCCGTCCTCCTGTTAGTCGCCGCGCCTGACTGCGCCTTGGAGTACCCGACAGAGCCCAATGCGATTGCCGCGAGCCCTGCCGCCGGGAAGAAGTAGGGCAGCCAGAACAACGTGAGTCCGCAGATGCCTGCTAGCAACCCTGCCCACCCGAAGCGGTTATCGGCCCCCGCGATTGGCGGGACCGGCGCCCTACTGGTCGGGATGTGTGTCATGGGCTGCCTTTGTCGTCGGGGCGTTCAGCGCCACTGAGCGGCAGGGACCGGGCCGGCGGAGCGATCCCGGGGGGTGAGAGCTCTCGCCGGCCCGGTGCCGCGGTCGGGTTTATGCCCACGGCGCCCCCAATGCTCCCGTATGGGGTGGGGAGCGGGCCGTGCTCCCGGAGGAGCCAGGCAGAGCGTAGAGGTGCTCCGGCGACGGTGGGCCGGAACGCTGGAAGTGCTCGATCAGAACGGGCCGCCCGCCGGCGACCGTCTCGGGTCGGTCGCGGCGGGCGGTCCGATCTACCTGGCGTCCCCCCGGACCGCCTGGGCCCCCGTGGCTGCAAATTACGTTCGTGAGTGGCCATGCGGCAGACCCCATGTGGGCTATGGACAGGCGGCCACGGTCGGCGTACAAGGCGTGCGCCGGAACGCCGCAGACCGCCCGCGGCACTGGAGACATACGTGGGCGGCCTGGGGCTGCGCCTGCCGCGAGACGTCGGGGGCCGCAGGCGGCGTCGGGCGCAACGTCCACGACGGTAGGGACTCACCGCTGCCGCTGGTATGACGAACCTGGGCTAGCGCCCCCACTGCGTCACGGAGTCAGGGATCCGGGCGCGGGGCGTACGTGGCGGCCCTCAACTCTCCGCCGGCGCAAGCGTCGCGTGGTGCAGGCACTGGGCAAGCGTCGTCTCTGATTGCTCGTCGCAGGCTGCTCGAACAGCAGAGGACCCGGGAGTTGCCCAAACGACAGGGCCCTGGAATCACGACGGTGGTGACGGTGGCCGGAGCGGTCCAGTTGACGACGGAGGCAGCAGTGGACTCATCGACGGAGGCGCAGCAGACGGCAGCAGATTCATCCTGGGATCTGAGCTCGGACGTCATCTCCGAGCTGCCAGTTGACTTCAGATTCGGGTACTCGCCAGTGAACTCCCGTTGGACGGACACTCGCGGCTATGACGCGCTCCGGGAACACACGGAACGCGGCAGATCACGATGATGCGGCTGGTGGGACGCCAGCCGGTTCAGCTCGTGCTGCCGTTCCCGTGGAGGCGATCAGGCATCACCGACCACGAGTGTGAGGCGCGAATGACGTCGCTGTACGGCGGACGGGAGCGCGTCTGATGACGGATGGCGAATTACTACGTACTTGCACTATTCTATTGCATCGTCGTATCATCTTCGAGTGACTCCAGCACCCGCCTCCGATGGCCCCATGTCCTTGCTCTTCGACGTCTGGCTCCTGAACGGCCTGACGTCGGGGCTGCTCGATGGGATCCTCGAGGACACCGACCTGAATGGCGACGACTACGGCATGTACTCGCTGCTGCGTCGCTTCGGACCGGCCACACCCACGCAGATCCGGCGCTGGACCGGGCAGCGGCCCACGACCGTGTCCGCCCACCTCAAGCGGTTGCAGGCTCGGGGGCACATCGCTCGCTCGGCGAACCCGGCCGACGGTCGCTCGCACCGCGTCGGGCTCACCCCCGCCGGGGAGGCGGCCCACGACCGTGCTACCGAGCCGTTCCTCGCGGCCATGCACACCTTGCGGCCCAGGTTCGTCCCGGACACGATCCGCGAGCGCCTGGTGCTGCAGCACCTCGACAGCATCCTTCGGGAAAGCGCGGGGCTGGACCCGCGCCCCTACCGGGTCGCGCTGGAACAGGACTCGTCAGACCACGACCGCACTGACACCTCGGTGCTGGCCTACACGGGCGCGCCGCTCAGCGCTGCCGAAGAGCAGCAGGTCCGCCTCTACATCGACTTCCTGCGCAGCCAGGAAGCGAACCGCGCCTGACCGGATCTTCCGGCCGGCCGAAGCCCAAGAAGGCACCGCCATGTACACCCTCGAGAAGCACGATCATCCACTCATCGACCCGCAAAATCTGCACGTAGACCGGCCCCCGCGGCCCGCCCGGGTGCGGGACTGGACGACCCGCCACCCTGTCGCGGCGTTCATGATCGTCGCCTTCACCATTGGCTATCCGGTCATGGCGCTCCCGGTCCTGGCCAGCCATGGCGTGATCCCGGGCGGCTGGATGCCTCAGGTCGCCGGCGTGGACACCGAGCGCACTGCCTCCGTGCTGCTGGTCTTCACCGCTCTCCTGCCCGCCGCACTGTGGGTCACCTGGGCCGTCGAAGGTCGTCCCGGCTTGGTCAGGTTGCGCCGGCGCATGTTCGCCTGGCGCATCGGGGTCGGCTGGACCATCCTGGTCCTGGCCGCGCTTCCCACTCTCACCCTGCTGTTCGCCGTCTGCCTCGGTGACGACCTCCGAACCGTCGAGGCGGCTCCCCTGGTCGCCACTCAGGTGCTGGGGCTTCTGGTCAACCTCCTGCTGATCAACCTCTGGGAAGAGACCGCATGGTCAGGTGTGGTCCAGACCCGGCTCGAGCGCAGGTACGGCCTGGTCAAGGCCGCACTCCTGACAGCCGTGCCGTTCGCCCTGGTGCACCTGCCGCTCCACTTCATCGGCGACTTCTCCATCGCGTCCGTCGCCGGCGCACTCGTCACACTCCTGCTCGTCTGTGCGGTCGTCCGCCTCATGCTCGGCGTGTACCTGCGCGGCACCCGCGACAGCATCCTCGCCGTCGCCGTACTCCACAGCGTCTTCAACCGCAGCAACAACGACGAGGGCGTGATCGCGGCACTCGTCGAGGGCGATGGACGCAAGCTGGCGGGCCTCCTGGCGGTCATCGTGCTCACCGCCGCCGTAGCCGTAGCGACGCGACGACGCCTCGGCCCCGACTACCGGCAGCAGCTCGACACGGTCGAGACGGGCGCCACCCACACCCCAGTCCTGCAGCACTCCCCCAGCAAGGCACTCTCATGAACACCACCAACGGCAACTCCACCAGCGGGCCCGGCACAGGCGCCGGCAACGACGACCGCGCGCGTGACCTCATGGAGGAGGTCGCCACCGCACACCGCATCCCCGGGATGACCGTCGCCGTCGCCACTCCCGACGCGCTCCTCTACGCCGGCGCCGTCGGGTACGCCGACCTCGCAGACCGCAGACCCGCATCCGTCGACGACCAGTACCCATGGTTCTCCATGACGAAGATCGCCACAGCCACCACGGCCATGCAGCTGCACCGGACCGGCGTCCTGGACCTCGACGCCCCCATCGGCAACTACCTCCCCGACTACCTGCCACACCCGAAGCACGGTCACCCGACGACACGCCACCTGCTCACCCACACCGCGGGACTCAGCAACCCGATTCCGGTGCGGTGGGTGCGGCTCGAACACGAACCTGCAGACGCCACGGCGATCAGCAGGATCATCGCCAAGCACGGAACCCCCGTGCGGGCCGTCGGCCACCAAGCGAGCTACTCCAACATCGGATACCTCCTGGCCGGCGAAGTCATCGCCGCCGCGAGCGGACACAGCGTCGAGGACAACGTCCGCCACCAAGTGCTCCAACCGCTCTCGATGACCACCACGAGCTACGACTTCCTGCCAGACACCCTGAGGTCCGTGGGCTACGTCCGCGTCCCGCCCCCCGTCGTACCCCTCTTACGGGCCGCTCTGCCGAGCGGGATCGTGGGACACAGGGTCGCTGGACACTCTGCACTCAATCCCTTCCTGATCAACGGAGCAGCCTTCGGTGGCCTGGTCGGCACCGTGACCGACGCCGTGAGACTGGCCGCCGTCCACGCCAGCCGATCCCACGACCCCGAGCGCCTGCTCAGCCACGGCGACATCGACTCCATGCGCACCATCGCTTCTCCCGGGAAGCGGTTCGATCACGGCATCGGCTGGTTCCGCAGGCCGGCCGACGCCGGCCGAACCCCCGGGTTCGTCGAGCACTACGGCACCGGCTGCGGCTACTGGAACGCGATGCGCATCTACCCCTAACGTCGCCTGGCGATGGTCGCCATGACCAACACGACCTACGCGTGGGATGTCGACCGACTCTTCACCCGACTCGAGGAGCTGTCATGACTGTGTCGACGCTCGACGTGGAGCGAGCCCGCCGTGAGACGCCGGGCACCCGGAACGTCGCTCACCTCAACAACGCCGGTGCCGCGCTCCCGCCCACCTGCGTGACCACCGCTGTCATCGACCACCTGCAGCGCGAGGCGGCGATCGGCGGCTATGAGGCAGCGGCCGAGGCCCACGACCGCGTGGAGAACTCCTACCGGGCGATTGCCCGGCTGATCCGGTGCCAGACCGACGAGGTCGCGGTCATCGAGAACGCGACCAGGGCCTGGGACATGGCGTTCTACGGACTTCGGTTCAGCCCGGGCGACCGCATCCTCACCGCTCGTGCGGAGTACTCCAGCAACGTCATCGCGTTCCTCCAGGTCGCGCGACGCACTGGAGCCGTCATCGAGATCGTCGATGACGACGAGACCGGACAGCTCTCCATCGATGACCTGCGGCGCCGCCTCGACACCGGAGACGGTCCGGTGAAGCTGGTGGCGATCACGCACGTGCCCACCCAGGGCGGGCTGGTCAACCCTGCCCGTGAGATCGGCGTCGCAACCCGCGAGGCAGGAGTTCCCTACCTGCTGGACGCCTGCCAGTCGGTGGGTCAGCTGCCGATCGACGTCACCGACATCGACTGCGACTTCCTCTCCGCGACGGGCCGCAAGTACCTGCGAGGCCCCCGCGGCACGGGATTCCTGTACGCCCGGCGGGCCATGATCGACCAACTCGAACCACCCTTCCTCGACCTGCACGCGGCCAGGTGGACGGCCCCGGACGCCTACGACATCCGTCCCGACGCCCGTCGCTTCGAGAACTGGGAGACCAACTACGCGGCGAAGATCGGACTGGGTGTCGCCGTCAACTACGCCCTGTCCTGGGGAATCGACGCCATCGCAGAACGGGTCACGGCACTGGCCGAACGCCTCCGGAACATGCTGCGCCAAGTCGACGGCGTCACCGTCCACGACCAAGGACAAAGCCAGTGCGGCATCGTCACCTTCACCCTGGCCGGCGTGGACTCGCAAGACGTGCAGCGAAGACTGGCCGAGCAAGGCATCAACGTGAGCGTCTCCCTCGTTGAATACGCCCGCCTAGACCTGTCGCACCGGCAGCTCCCCGACCTCGTCCGCGCTTCGGTCCACTACTACAACACCGACGACGAGCTCGATCGACTTATCCAGGCCCTACCCAAGCCACGGCCCACCTACCCCACGCAGTGACCTCCGCGGCCATTCAGCAGCCAACGTCAATCTGAGAAGAGAGGCGCCGGGGTGCCTCATCGTCACGGCCCAGCCAGCTGGCATAGCGGCGGCTTGAATCAGAGCAGGCTCGTGACCAGCTCCGTCACGAGGACGGGCTCTTCGTCGACTACGAGGTGCCCGGCGCCGGGGATCACCACCGGCTCCCGCCCGAGCTTGGATCGACATGACACACGGAGCTTGCTGACCGGAAAGAACACATTATGCTCGCCAACAGCGACCAGCACTTGGCGGCCCTTCCACCTGAGCAGGGTGTGGTCCGGGAGCGGTCCGGGAGCCCCAGTCGTGCGACAGCTTCGAGACACGAGGGTCATCCACTCGACCACGTCATCCTCAGCCGTGTGTGCGGGGCCTGACATGTACTCGAGCAACCGTCTCGCTCCGGCACTGTTGCGCCGGACGAGCCACGGCAAGGTCGCCCGCAGCATCTCGATGGACGCGCGCACCTCGCTCAGGCCCGCAGGCGCCAGCAGCATCAGGCCCTGCACACTGTCCGGCTCCGCCGACAGCGCCACCGCTGCACCGCGGGAGTGGCCGGCGAGCACGATGCTTCCGTGTTCGTGGCGCCCACTGACCCAAGCAATCAGATCCCTCAACCAAGCGGCATACCCGAGGAGTTCGGGATGCGGCCGCTCGGCCGCACTCAGGCCCGGTTGACCGGGCAGGTCTGCGGCATAGACGCGACAACTGGTGGCGAGCTGACTGAGTACCGTCGTGCTGGTCGCGGCGTTGAAGTTCGTACCGGGCAGATAGATGCAAATGCCGTCCCCCGCCCCGAGTGCGACAACATGAGTCTGCCCGTGGGAAGTGTCGACCTCGTGTGTTGAGTGCGGAAACTCCCACCTCGCCAGGCCAGCGGAGCACCAGTCACGCACCCGCTCGGCGCCGGCGGCCGAGCGGTACGCACTAGACATGACACTCAGTGTGGACCACCTCGGCACTAGCGCGGGAGCGCATCTGTCTCCGTCGACCGAAGACGGTGTCCGCCTCTCTAGGAACTCCCCACAGCTGTGCCAACTCGGCGGCCTCCCGATAGAGACTTCTGCACGATCAGGTTTCAGCGTGTGTCACGCGGCGTTGCAAGTGGGCGGACTGACCCGGCGGAAGACGCGCGTACGCCTGCGTGGCGGTCAGTATTGTTCGCCGGTTGGCGCTTGGTAGACCCAAGTCTCTCGCGCCGTGGTGCCCCGCGTTCCCACCACTCGAGCGGTGGGCCCTCACGCAGCTGGCTGGCGGTGAGCTCAACGTTGCCGATCTTGCAGAACCTCCAGAGCTACTTCGCAGCACGGGACGACTGGAACAGCACTTCGTCGACGTCGAGCGTCCAGTTCGCCGCCGCGGAACCGGTCGCGGCATGAACGGCCATGGACACAAGGAAACCCCAAGGCCGCTTGGTTCACTCTGAGTGCCAGAAGGTCTCCAACGGTTGACCTCGGGTCAGGAAAGGCACGGACATGATGCGCATATTGACAGCAACAGTGCTGGCGGCAGCAGCCCTTGTCGTGGTTACCCCACCGCCTGCGACTGCCGTAGTCCATGAGATCTACGGGGCGTGGTGCGCGGGGAAGGGTGAGATCGAACCACCCGGCGTGTCGGACGACACGAAGAAGAACTTCGGCCGACCCGTGCTCGCTGGGGGGGTCGTTGCGTTCACCCCGTACCTCGACGGCGTCCTGATCGACTTCGATTTCGAGAAGGCGCAGGCAAAGGTTGTGGCGGCTCCGACCGGTCCGGCGATCGTCCAGATCGGGCCCGGCCTGTACCTGGAGCGCTTCATCCTGGATCCGGATTTCGCCGGCTTCCTGAACTGCGCGAACTTGGAGGGGCTGGCCGGTTAGACGACCGGTCATCGGCGGATCGAGTAACTGCAGGCGCCGGTAGGCGGCGAAGTGACGCTGCCTGCTCCTACCGGGACGGCGAACGTGGAGTCACTGTTGTTCCACTCCACTGCTCAGGTTCGACGTCGGTCAGCGTCTGGTTGAGCACCCGCTGGTGGCCGAACGGGTCATCGATGGCGGCCTGCCGCTCGCCGTACTCCCAGTCGTGGCTCTCATCGACCAGGTGAGCGCCCCGTGCCACTGCAGCCGCCACCACTGCCGCCACGTCGGCGACCTTCAGCATCAATAGGTGCGCGCGTTCGCGCTCCGGCGTTCGCCGGCCCGGCAGAACCTCTGCGACCACGAGCTTCGGCCGCCGGTCCGTCCGGCAAGCCGAGCTGCGAGCGATGCCTCTCGCCTATGCGGACGTGCTCGACGAAGCCGAAGACCTCGGTGTACCACGCCACGGCCGATCTGACTCGGCCACGGTGAGCACCGGGGTGACTCGTTCGTGCGGTGCCGAACGGTTCGTGAGCACCCGATCAGCCTAGAGCGCGGGATGCCCTGTCTTCGGCCGTCAAGGACCCCCGTGAGGAGGAAAGCGCCCGCCTCACGGCGATGTCGGTCGGGACTGTGTTCGCCCTGGACGAACACAGGACTTCTGCGGAACACGATCCCGCGCGTCGAAGTTGAGCCAACATGACTCAAGTCTCCGAAAGCAACGACACCGTATCCCCGAGCAGTCTCCCCGTCTTGTTCGTGTCCGACCTGGTGCTTCTGCCGGGCATGGTGGTACCGCTCGAACTCGACGAGTCCTCGCAAGCCGCCATCGACGCCGCCCGCGCCAGCAGCGACGGCAGGCTCCTCGTCGCACCGCGGCTCGAGGACCGCTACGCGTCGTATGGCGTGATTGCGTCCGTCGAGCGGGTGGGTCGCTTCAGCGGTGGCAGCCCGGCGGCCGTGCTCAAGGCCGAGCGTCGGGGTCGGATCGGCGCCGGCGTCACGGGGCCGGGGGCGGCCCTGTGGGTGGAGGTCGAGCCCGTCGACGACCACGTCGACGAGCATGCCCGTGAGCTCGCCGAGGAGTACAAGAGACTGGTCGTCGCCGTGCTCCAGCGGCGTGAGGCCTGGCAGGTCATCGACTCGGTCCACCAGATGACCGACCCGAGCGCCATCGCCGACGCAGCCGGCTACGCGCCGTACCTCTCCGTCGACCGCAAACGGGAGCTGCTGGAGAACCCCGACGTCGCGTCGCGGCTCGAGGCCCTGATCGGCTGGACGCGAGACCACCTCGCCGAGGCCGAGCTCACCGACAAGATCGGTGAGGACGTCCGCGACGGGATGGAGAAGAGCCAGCGGGAGTTCCTGCTGCGTCAGCAGCTCGCCGCAATCCGCAAGGAGCTGGGAGAGGGCGAGCCGGAAGGGGCCGACGACTACCGCGGCCGCGTCGAGGCGGCCGACGTCCCAGACGGCGTACGCGAGGCACTGCTGCGTGAGGTCGACAAGCTCGAGCGGTCGAGTGACCAGAGCCCGGAGACCGCGTGGATCCGGACCTGGCTCGACACCGTGCTCGAGCTGCCCTGGAGCGTCACGACAGAGGACTCCACCGACGTGGTTGCGGCCCGTGCCGTGCTCGACGCCGATCACCACGGCCTCGACGAGGTCAAGGAGCGGATCACCGAGTACCTCGCCGTCCGGAGCCGCCGCGCCGAACGTGGGCTGCACGTGGTCGGCGGTCGCGGCTCCGGCGCGGTGATCCTGCTCGCGGGTCCGCCGGGAGTCGGCAAGACCTCGCTGGGTGAGTCGGTGGCGCGCACGCTGGGTCGCAAGTTCGTCCGCGTCGCGCTGGGGGGCGTACGGGACGAGGCCGAGATCCGCGGGCACCGCAGAACCTACGTCGGTGCGCTTCCCGGCCGGATCGTGAGGGCGATCAAGGAGGCCGGTTCGATGAACCCGGTCATCCTGCTCGACGAGGTCGACAAGGTCGGTGCCGACTACCGGGGCGACCCGGCCGCGGCGCTGCTCGAGGTGCTCGACCCCGCACAGAACCACACCTTCCGCGACCACTACCTCGAGCTCGACCTCGACCTGTCCGACGTGCTGTTCATCGCCACCGCCAACGTGATCGAGCAGATCCCGCAAGCACTGCTGGACCGGATGGAGCTCGTCACCCTCGACGGCTACACCGAGGACGACAAGATCGCCATCGCGCGTGACTACCTCCTGCCCCGACAGCTCGAGCTGGCCGCGCTGAGCACCGACGAAGTCACCATCTCCGACGCGGCGCTGCGCGAGATCGCCGCCAACTACACCCGCGAGGCGGGCGTACGACAGATGGAGCGGTTCCTCGCGAAGGCGCTGCGCAAGGCGGCGATCCGTCTCGCGACCGGCGCCGACCATGTCGACGTCGACCTGCCCGATCTGAAGGACCTGGTCGGACGGCCGCGGTTCACCCCGGAGGCGCACGAGCGCACGTCGGTGCCCGGTGTCGCGACGGGTCTCGCCGTCACCGGTCTCGGCGGTGACGTGCTCTTCATCGAGGCGTCCGCGCACGAAGGCCCGGCGGGTCTCACGTTGACCGGCCAGCTCGGCGACGTGATGAAGGAGTCAGCGCAGATCGCGCTGACCTTCGTCCGATCGCACGCGGCGGAGCTGGGCGTCGACCCGGCGTTCTTCGACCGGGCGATCCACGTGCACGTGCCCGCGGGGGCAACCCCCAAGGACGGCCCGTCGGCGGGCATCACGATGGTCACGGCTCTCACGTCGCTCGCGACTGGACGGCCGGTGCGGTCCGACGTCGGCATGACGGGCGAGGTCACCCTCAACGGCCGCGTGCTGCCCATCGGCGGGCTCAAGCAGAAGCTGCTTGCCGCCCAGCGCCACGGGCTGACCGAGGTGTTCGCCCCCCTCCGCAACGAGCCGGACCTGGACGAGGTGCCCACTGAGGTCCTCGAGACGGTCACCGTGCATCTGGTTGGCGACGTGCTCGATGTCGTTCGTCTTGCGCTGTCCACGGAGGCCCCGGCCACGGTCGCCGCCTGATCCGGTCGTTGGGTCTGTATCAGGCTCTCGACGACCGACGGTGCAGCACGGGAACGGCGCACGGTCGAGAGCTGTGCGTGTGACTAGCGAGTGTCGAACTCATCGAGCTGGTTGGGGCGGAATGTCACACCCCAAGGACCAAGCCCGTCCCGTGACAATCCGGGTCTACGGGAAGCGGCTGCTCCAGCCCGTAGCATCGGTGTGAGCAAACGGCTTCGGCCGCAGACAGGGGTCCCGATGCAGGCTGTCATCCAGGACAGGTAAGGCCCTCCAGACGTCCTCCGGGTGGGCGAGCTCCCGGAGCCCGTCCCCGCCGACAACGAGGTCCTCCTTCGGGTGCGTGCGGTCTCCTTGAACGGCGTCGGACCGTGAGAACCTGGCGGGAAGTCCGGCTTACGCGCGGTGGTCCAACGGGCTGCGCCGACCGCGACACCCGGTGCCAGGATCCGACGTCGCAGGCGTCGTCGCCGCGGTCGGCAGTGTGGTCACTGAGTACACCGTGGGAGACGAGCTGTTCGGCGAGCTGGCCGGATACCGGGGCGGGCTTGCCGACCTCGTCTGCACGCGACCCACGCTGTTGGCCCGCAAGCCGGACTGGCTGTCGTTCGCGGAGGCCTCGACGATCCCGCAGGCGGGCGGCATCGCGCACAGGGCAACTGCCGATGTCCGACCGGGAGATCGGGTTCTGGTCAACGGCGCGGGCGGCGCCGGCGGTGTTTTCGTTATCGCACTGGCCAAGCATGCCGGTGCCGAGGTGACGGCGGTCGATCGAGCCGACAAGGCCGACTTCCTGCGCGAGATCGGGGCTGACCGCACGATCGACTTTGCCACTGAGGACTGGGCCGACGAGCGCGACAGCTTCGACCTGATCGTGGATCTGGTGGCTCATCGCTCGCCGTTCCGCGTGCACCGCGCCCTGCGGCGCCACGGGAGGTACGCGATGGTGGGCGGCCTGGCCAGGATCCTGCTGGGCACGGCGGTCGCCGGCCCGCTGGTGGGACGTGCCACCGGAAAGAGAGTCGGCGTGCTGGTTGTCCCCCAGTCGCGAGCCGAGGTCGAGGCGGTGACCGCCCTCGTCGCCCAGCGCGCCGTCACGCCGCGGATTGACCGCGTGTACCCACTCCGCGATGCGCCGGCAGCATTCGCCCGACTCGCCGTTGGAGAAAGCCGGGGCAAGCTCGTGCTTGAAGCGTCCGAGGGCTGAAAGTCGGTGGCGGCGCCGCCGCGACTTGCCGCCCTACGTCGAAGCGGGGCCGAACTCGGACCTTGATGGCACGGGAAGCGTCCCGGTGCGGACTCCAGCCGGCGTGCGTCCCGCGTGACGACCGGCTGGCAGTGCATTTGGCTTGGAGGTGTGCTCAATATGGCCCCATGTCATTCGCCAGGGGCGCGGCCCGCCTCGCGGCGGTTAGACGCACCCATCGCGGCATGTCAGGTCGTCAGCTCAAGGGCTAGGCGTGAGGGAGGCGAGACGCTTCCGCAGAGTGCTGATAGCCAGATGGTGGCTACGCGACTTCTCGCCCTCAAGGCGCCAGCGTCGAACTCGACAAGGGGTGGTTTCCATACGCAACAAGAGCGCACGCTGACGACAAAGCGGCGCCTTACACGAGCGGAGTCCGAGACGGGACTCAGACTCGCAAAAGGCCACCACCCATCCTGGTGCTTGCACACCCTTCAGGACAAAGCTGCAGCGAATCTCGGGCGTGACCCGCGCGGATGACGACATGTGAGTGCGTGACATGGAGCCCTGGCATGTCTCTTGCCCGCCCCTGCCACCCAGGCTGACAATGGCGTATGGCCGTCGTCCTCTCACTCGGCGCTGATCCCGCCACACAGAGGCATTTCAGACTTCTCGACGATCGTGTCGGCCAAGCCATGACGGCCACGCCAACGCCGGTGGCCTGAACCGTGCTCGCCTGGGGCACGCTGGGGCTCCTGCTGGGTGCCTGGGTCGGCGCGCTCGCGCGACTATGGATGCGACTGATCGTCGTGTACCCCGAGACGTTCACCTGGGCCGGCACGCTGGCGATCATCATCAGTGCAGCAATCGGCGGACTGGGACTAGGACTAGTGCGAGGCGCGCGCCTGACCGGCCGCTCCAAAGTCTGGAGACTCGCCGCCTTCCTCGCGCTCCCGTTCCTGGGAGCCCCCATGGGCCTCGGGCTGTTTCTGCTCAGCGCCCTGCTCGGCGGATGGGCGCTCGCCCGACGGCGGCCAATCTGGTTGGCTCCAACTCTTGCGACGCTCTGGTTCGCGGCTCTGCCCTTCATTGCCTACGCGGTCGGTGACCCTGACCATCACAATCTGTACGACGGCGTCCACTACCTGTCGATCTCAGTCGGACTCTGGACGCTCGCGGCCCTCCTCGCAGTCGGTGGCCGCGAGCTTTTCGTGCGCTGGCCGACCCGGCAGCCATAGGGACGGGCAGGTCAGGCCACCCCGTTCCGCTGCGTCCAACGTCCCCCTTGGCATGTCCGTACGTTTTAGTACGCCGACACGCGGCGCTAAGACGCAGGTCGCGTGGCCGCGCGTACGGCGGCAGAATCAGGCTCATGCAGAACGCGCGACCTCGCCTCGGTGATCGCGACATGCTGATGTCCCAGAGATCAACGGAGGTGCAACCGTGTTCGCACGACTCGCAGCGTGGGAGCCCATGCCAGACGATGATCGTCAGTGGGTGATCGACGCCGCCAAGACCGTGCCCGGTGTGCTGAACGCCTACCACTTGGTCGACGAGGCGACCGGCAACGGCCTGTCGATCGCCTTCTTCCAAGACGACGTGGACGTTGCCCAGGTCAAGGCGGCTATTGCTCAGGAGGCGCTCAAGATCGGTTGGAACGACGTGCCTCGACCTACCCCCTCATCCGAGACGATCTATCGGGTTGTCCGCAGCGGCTGAGCGGCCTTGTCATCGTCAGGTCCGGTAAACGACTGGCGCCGATTGGCGGCGGTGTGGCGCAACCTGTTGGGTGTTCGGCTCGCCAGCGATGGGCGCGATCCTCGGGACCAGCCAAGCAAGGGGGTTCCACCCCGCGAGGACAGCCGTCATCCCCGGGTGAGGTGATGATCCGGCTCCGGATCCGTCCTATGGTCAGACGATGAGGCGGATGTGGAGCGGTGGGCCCACACGATGACGCCGTGAAGGTCGTCCTGGCGTCGCTGCCCGCGTTCGGCCATCTCTATCCCCTGGTACCGCTGGCCCTCGCCCTCGAGCGGACTGGGGCAGAAGTGGTGTTCGCGACTGGCGAGGAGTTCGCGAGTCGGCTACCCGCGCGGGCTGTCCCCGGAGCCGAGGAATCGTGGTCCTTCTCCGACGCCACGTCGGAGATCGCGCGACGAGTCGAACATCTTGGCAAGGCAGCGTCGGACGAGGGTCTCGGACAGACGCTCTTCGTCGAGCTCTGCGCGCCGCACGTCGTGGACGTCATGACTGGAGTACTGGAACGAGAACGACCCGACCTCGTCGTCTTCGAGCAGAGCAACGTCGGTGCTGCCATGGCCGCCCACACGACCGGTATCAGGGCCTTCTGCTTGGCGATCGTTGGCTGGGGCCGCCAGTGGTCGACCATCTACGAAACCGTGGCAGCGATGGTCCACGCACCCGTGGCCGGCGCGTTGGCCGAGGGTCTCATCGACCCGCACCCGCCCTTCCTGGCCGATGTCGACGCCACCCCGCCGTTTCCTACGATGGCGATGCGCCCGACGGCCTGGTCCCCGGACGGTCCAGTGCAGCCGTGGCTGCTCGAGCCACGGCGGGCTCCGCGGGTGTATCTGACCATGGGGACGGTCTTCGGCAGCGTGGACCTGCTCCGCGCGGCGGCACTCGAGATCGCCGGCTCGGGATGTGATGTCCTCGTGGCGACGGGCCCTGGGATAGAGCCGAGCGCGCTCGGTGACCTGCCGGCAGCGGTGCACCTCGAGCAGGAGGTCCCGCAAGCGCACCTTCTGCCGCATGTCGACCTCGTCGTGCACCACGGCGGAACCGGCACGGTCATCGGTTCCCTCGCCAACGGGCTGCCGCAGATCGTCATGCCGCAAGGCGCAGACCAGTTCTGGAACGCCGACCACCTCGCCGCGGCAGGTGCCTGCCGCATCGTGCCCCCGGGCGCGCCGCCCGGCTCGATCGCTGCGGCTGCCACCGCCTTGACCACACAGCACGCCCCCGAACGAGAAGCGGCACGGCGACTGGGAGCCGTCATCGCCGCGATGCCCAGCCCCGACGCGGTCGCGCAGCAACTACAGGCAACACTGACCCAGCCGAGATGACCGAAGTGGCTTGGGAGGCAAAGCCAGGACTGTCGCGTCTGGCCGGGGCGTCGCAGCCTCACCCTGGGCGGTCATCGGGTTATCTGGCGGTCGGCATGGGCGGACGCACGGCCACGCCGACAGGCGGCGGAAGGACGCACTCGCGCGTGCCGGAGCGGCTGCTCGCCCGACGCACCCAGCTAAACCCGCTCACCGGGTGGTCGCTCGATGGGCCTTGCGGGTCATCAGGGTGCCTTCATAGGGCATCTTCGACGGGCTGAGGCTCAGCCCGTCGATTGCTAAATCAGGCAAGGGCGAATCGATCCAGCGCATTCCGCCACATACGGGCGATGACGCGGTTCATCGTGTGGTGCAGCAGGAATATGGCCAGCTTGTCCCGTATGCGAACTGGATGGGTGCTCCACTCGACGTGAAGGTGACTGCCTTCCGCTCGGCTCGGTTCGATCCGCATGAATCCATCGCCAGGATCTCCGTGATTGGTCTCCAACTCCGTCCACCGGACCACACCGGGGTCGGACCAGTCGTATCGGGCGATGACCCAGTACGGCGAGCGCGGTGATCCTTCCCGGGCTACCGCCCAGGTGTCACCTAGCTCGATGACCTTGTAGATGTTCGGGTCGAGCGTCGTGTTCCAGATCTCGAGCCTGCGATCCGTGAAGTCCGTCATTGCCTCAAGCACCTGCGCTGGCGAGGCTCGCGTGATCAGGTCGAACTTCATCTCACCCGCGCCTCGCGAGGCTTACACCATGCTGCTGCGGCAGTGGAGGAATCGTCTCGGTCATCGGGTCGTCTGGCGAGGCCAGCCTCCGGCGGGCAACTGGCGACGCTCTGCGGGAACGCGTGCGCTCCATGTCGGCAGGCTAGCGATTCCGTAACCCCCGTGACCGAGTTCGGCGGGTGCGAATTTCGACACCTCTTGTCGAGGCGGGAGGTCTTCGGACCATGACCCGCGTCCAACGAGCTCCCCCGGGTGACGGGCAGGAGGCCCGCCAACGGAGTAGGCGTGCCTCGCGCGGGGCCAGCCGTCCAGCGAATCGGCTCCATGATCAAGCGAGACCTCCTCGTCCCGAGGGAAACGGCGCTACTTGTCGTACGGAGTAAAGAGTCCGCTTGCCACGCCGTCGGGGCTGAAGTCGATCAGTTTCGTCCTCTGGCAGCGCTTACATACGACGTACGGTTTCACGCCTGGATCTCGGCGCACTACCCACTTATGAGAGACCAGCATGCAGGCTAGTTTGTGCATCGTGAGGACCCCGTTTCAGCCTCTCAGTTTACGAACGACTGCCTCGATGTGTCGAGGTCAGTATTTGGGGACATCCCGCCGCCCGGGGCCGCGAAGACCCCGCCGACCGCTCATCGGCATCAGCGGGTGTTGCGAGCCGCGCCGACAGGCGGCGATATGACGCTCTGGGTCGAGGAGCCGTGCTGAGGATGACACGCCGGGTGTCGGGGCATGGCCACTTTTGGGGAGATGCCCTCTCCGCCTTACTCGTCGCGCCGCGCCTCGCCTTAGCGTGAGCGCGGTTGTGCCGCTCGGGGGCTTCGATGAATGCGGCATCCGTGTCGCGGGAAGCTGTGGTGGGTATGGGGATTCTGGCACCGAATCTGACCAGGGGGAGAGCGCTTTCCGGATTCGCCCGCGCCCGGGGTCGCCACCTGTTGGCAGGCACCGTCGCCGCCGCTGCGCTCATGGTGACGCTGCCAACGGCCCCTGCGTCGGCGGCGCCGGGAGACACGACCTTGGCCTCCACCTCGGATGCCGGCGTCAAGGCCAACAGCACCAGCTTTGTTGTATCGCTGTCACTCGATGCGACCAAGGTGGCCTTCCAATCGGCCGCCACCAACCTCGACCCCGCCGACACCGACACGAACCCAGACGTCTACGTCAAGGACCTGGTCACCGGCGACATCACCCTGGCCTCCACCTCCGATGCCGGCGTCAAGGCCAACAGCAGCAGCATTCAGCCGTTCCTGTCGACCGACGGGACCAAGGTGGCCTTCCAATCGACCGCCACCAACCTCGACCCCGCCGACACCGACCCGCTCACGGACGTCTACGTCAAGGACCTGATCACCGGTGACCTCACCTTGGCCTCTACCTCCGATGCCGGCGTCAAGGCCAACAGTGCCAGCTTTGATCCGTTCCTGTCGGCCAACGGGACCAAGGTGGCCTTCCATTCCAACGCCACCAACTTCGACCCCGCCGACACCGTGGGCACCGACGTCTACGTCAAGGACCTCATCACCGGCGACATCACCCTGGCCTCCACCTCGGATGCCGGCGTCAAGGCCAACAGCCCCGGCCTTGAGGTGTCGCTGTCGGCCGACGGAACCCGGGTGACATTCTCGTCGACCGCCACCAACCTCGACCCCGCCGACACGGACACGGGCACGGACGTCTACGTCAAGGACCTGGTCACCGGTGACATCACCCTGGCCTCCACTTCCGATGCCGGCGTCAAGGCCAACGGCAACAGCATTCAGCCGTTCCTGTCGGCCGACGGGACCAAGGTGGCCTTCCCTTCGCACGCCACCAACCTCGACCCCGCCGACACGAACACGGGCCCGGACGTCTACGTCAAGGACCTCATCACCGGCGAGATCACTCTGGTCTCCACCTCCGACACCGGGGTCAAGGCCAACAACTCCAGCCTTGACCCGTTCCTGTCCGCCGACGGGAGGAAGGCGGCCTTCTATTCGCACGCCAGCAACCTCGACCCCGCCGACAGCGACAACCTCGCAGACGTCTACGTCAAGGACCTCGTCACCGGCGACGTCTCCCTGGTCTCCACCTCCGACACCGGCGTGAAGGCTAACAGCACCAGCTTTGAACCCTTCCTGTCCGCCGACACGACCAAGGTCGCCTTCGCGTCGAACGCGAGCAACCTTGATCCCGCCGATACCGACACTCTGTCCGACGTGTACGTCAAGGAGTTCGGTGACCCAACTGGCGACGCCGACGCCGACGGCGACGGGGTGCCGAACGGCACCGACAACTGCTCGGAGGTGGCCAACCCGGGCCAGGCCGATGCCGACGGTGACGGGCAGGGCGATGCCTGCGACACCGACACCGACACCGACGCCGACGGCGACGGGGTGCCGAACGGCACCGACAACTGCTCGGAGGTGGCCAACCCGGGCCAGGCCGATGCCGACGGTGACGGGCAGGGCGATGCCTGCGACACCGACACCGACACCGACCCGACGGCGACGGGGTGCCGAACGGCACCGACAACTGCTCGGAGGTGGCCAACCCGGGCCAGGCCGATGGCGACGGCGACGGCCGCGGCGACGTGTGCGACACCTCCACTTTCGGCGGTTTCCTCGCACCGGTGGACGGCCCGCCGGTGGTGAACAACGGCAAGGCGGGCAGGACTTACGCGGTCAAGTGGCACATCGTGGATGCCGATGGGAACGAGGTGACCAGCCTGGCCGCAGTCGCCTCGATCAGATACAAGGTGGTCTCCTGCGGGACCTTCTCCGGCGACCCGGCCGACGCGCTCGAGACAACCGCGACCGGGAACACCGGGCTGCGCTACGACGGGCGGTACATCTACAACTGGGCGTCGCCCTCACAGGCGGGCTGCTACGAACTATTCGTGACACTCACCGACGGCGGTATTCACAGCGCGAGCTTCAACCTGAAGCGCTAGTTCCTACGCCCAAGACCTGACGTCATCCTGGGCGAACCCGGTGCACGATCGCGTGGCTGTTCAGACTCCGGCGACGTAGGCGGTGAGGAAATGGACGCCGTGTCGGTCGAGGTTGCCGCGGGCGCGGTCGTAGTGCTCGGTCGTGCGTGGGTCGGCGTGGCGGGCGAGGATCTGGGCATCACGGAGCGGGACGCCCGCGTCGAGAGCGTTGGTGATTGCTGCGTGACGCAGGGAGTGGGGGCTGATGTGGCGTGGGATGTCGGCGACCTTCGCGATCCTGATGACCATCCGGTAGGCGTCGCGCCGGTCGATCGGCTTGCCTGAGATGGGCCGCAGGATGAGACGTCCGGTGGTTCGTTGGCCTCGGCACGCTTCTAGGACGCGCAGTACCGGGACGGTGATCGGCATGGTGGCGGGCTTGTTGCCCTTGCCGACGAGGTGGAGCACTCGGTGGCCGCGCAGTGTGTCGGCGTAGTCCTCGATCCGCACCGATGCTGCCTCGGAGGCACGGAGGGCGTTGATGCCCAGAAGGTAGGCCAAGGCGCCGTGGTGGACGGTGATGGTCTGAGCCACCTGGAGGAACCGGATCAGTTCGAGGCGGTCCAGTCCCTGGGTGCGAGACTCGTCGCGATGCACCCTGGGGAGCCTGGCGTAGACGGCCGGATCGGCTGCGATGAGCCCGTCGATGTGGGCGAACCGGAAGAATCCACGCACGGCGTGCATCATGGTCGTGACCGAGGAGTCCATGAGCCCGGCATCGCCGAGCTGCCGGATGTACAACTCGACATGGGCGCGCTGGATCCCCACGAGCGGATCGAGCCCGTTGGTTTCGCACCAGGCGAACCAGCGGCGCAGCTGGGAGGCGTACAGCTTGTGGGTGTGCCCGCTGTAGCGGGCCAGGTAGGAGACCGCCGCCAGCTGGGCTGTCGACATCGAGGTCGGCTGGAACGGCAAGAGGATGGTCGATCCGGACATGGAGGCACCTCACGCGGCGACCTCGCTTCGCCCGGCCCGCCCGCCGCCAACACGACCGGGCTCATGGACGCGCCGACGCTAGCCCGCTCCGCTCGTCTAAGACCACGTCCGCAGGCGGCGGAAGGACGCACTCATCACGGCTAGTCCGGATGTGCTGGCCTCTCGTGGTTGTCGCCGGCGGTGCGACCCCAACCGGTGACTGCGCCCGCAACCGCGTTGCGTCGTGGTCACCCATGACCACGTCATGGTCGAGCAGGTCTCGATTGTGGCGTCCGACGGGTGGCGCCCAATTCGACTAGCCGTGCAATTGTCGCCATCTGGTCGAAGATGAACACGGGAAGCGCCCGCGAGCACTTGCCGGGACCGGGTGGTCCGCCTGCTGCAGCGACAGGTGCACGCCGTTAGGGCCAATACGTGGAACGTGGCGTTGTCGGTCACTGACCTCGCCCGCAGACAAAGGTTCGGCGTGCCAAGAGGGTGTGGCGGATCCTTTCAAGTTCGCGACCGGTGCCTAGCGCTGACTGTGCCCTTCTTCGTCCATCGGCGCCGACACCGCCGTCGTGCTTGGCTTGCTTCACCATGCATGAGGGCAATGTCGTTGGCCTGGTCCTGGGCCTGGATCTGCGTCTCCACGCTTCTATCGCCCGCAGGATGGAGCGTGAGCCGGTGCCCTACGCGATGTTGCCGTAGAAAAGGTCGCCGACCCCAGTGTCGGGGCGTCCGACGAAGACGGGGGTCTCGTCGAAGTGGTTATGCTCCATATTGAGCTCGTTGCCGCACCGAGCACTAATCCAGTCCCCAGCCGAAAATGTGCCGCGCCAGCTCTCAAGGTCGTATGTCTCGCCCGTCGCCCACCCGAAGGCGAAGTCGTGAACCGCGGGAACGAGTGCGAGGTGCTGGTGGCATTCGAGCTGGTCCCAAATGCTGTCGGCGAGGTCGCCGTAGAGACCGGAGACGCAGGCCTGGATGGCATGCCATTGGGCGGCAGTGACGCCGCCGGGATCAGACGACCTGCGTGCATTTTCTGTCGGTGCTGCGCTAATCATGAACGCCTCGTCCGCCCACACCGTCACGGTGATCTCGGACAGGTACTCGCTCGCGCCGCAGTAGGGCACCCAGCTGCCCGAACTTGCCGTCGGGCTCTCGGCTGGGGTCGACTCCGCGGGGGTCGTCAGTTCGTCGCAATGAGGGATACCGGGGGTCCATCCATCGACACCAGTGTCGAGGAACGCGTTGGGCAAGAAGGTGCCGTCGCTGAGGCGTTCCCAGATGTCGGTGGTCTGGTAGCCGTTGCTGACCGGGGTGCCGGTCAGTTCGCAGTCGACGGTGACGTGGGTGTCGTCCAGCATGGCCTGACCGACCCGGGGGGCATCCATGCTGGGGGCCGAGCGCGGGTAGATGCCGATCTGGGTCCACGCGATGGCGTAGTCGGCCGCCACTGCGGGCGGGGGCGCGACAAGGCCGGAGATAGCTAGGAGGAGGCCGAACGCCGCGATGAGTGACCTGGCGACGGAAGACTTGGCCAGGACGGGCCTGTTGACGAGCCGCATGGTTGTGGGGTGCATGGGGGGTCAAGCTCCTTCGTGATGAGCTGGCATGAAGCCGTGCCGGGGCTGCATGCCGGATTGCGGGATGTGAGGGGTCAGTCAGCGGTCCGTGCCGGATCGCACCTGGGTGGGTCGGTGCCACGGGCCGCTCTGGGAGGTGGGCGATGAGTCCTGGTGCCGTAGTGCTCCGGAGTACGTGCGCCCCGGAGAACCACGGCTGGGAAGCGCGGGCTGCGCTACTTGAGGGTGAGGCTCCACAGTTCTCGCGGGTTGGTATGCATGAGGCCGGCACCGTCGCCACGTCGGCCGATGACGCTCTGACGTCCGTGGCCCCACCGGTTGTTGTCGACGACGATCAGGTCGCCGGCGGCGAGTTGCACGGACAGTGCCGTGCGTTGCGCTGCTTGGGCGAAGGTGCGGACGGCGTCGAAATCGACGCTGGCAGGTCGGCTCTCGCGAAGGTACGACTCCAGATCGCTCTTGAGCCTGATGCCGTAGTCGTACTGGCTCCGGGCATCGGGCAGGTCGTAGGCCAGCGCTCTGATGGTGCCGTCGGGGTAGCGCATCGGCGCGAGCAGCGTGTCGCGGATGTCGCGGTAGGCGACGTGCTCGTGGTCGAGACTCTCGAAGGCCCTCGCCCAAGGTGCTAGCAGGGACTCGCCGTTGAGGCCCGGCGCGTTGTCCTGCCAGCCGGGGTTGACCATGAGCATGCAGAAGTAGCGGGGACGGGGCTCGAGGAGCGACTGCGAGGAGTGGACAGACAGCGGACCGTCGAGGGCGTGGGTGTCGCCCCGCAGCGACGCCTCGTGCTCATAGCGGACTCGCCACACCGCCGGCTGGTCGGGGTGGGAGCCCGTGTCGCCGCCGTAGTACTCCAGCGGGTCTCCAACGTGGTTGACGAAGCCGATGAGCTCAGCCGCATCACCGGGGAAGCACGACACGCGTACGACTCCCCGATCACGCACGATGTCGCTGACCGACGAGGCCACCTCGCTCGCCGTCGCCTTGTCGTACTCCAGGGTTGTCAACCAGTCCGAGGTGTGGGCCGACGTGAGCTCAGTCTTGGTGGTCGCCGAACTCATGCCACACCCCCGCGGGCGACGTAGGGAATGGGGGCAATGTGGGCGCCGTCGTCCTGCCACGCCTTGCACAGTTCGAGGTCGTTGCGGATGAAGTAGCCGACGTCGCCAGGCTTGTCGCCGGTGACGTCGCTGGAGATGTCGCTGGAGATGTCGTTGGAAGGACCGGTGTCGTAGGACCCGAGCATCACGCGTCGCAGCCATCGGTCCGTGCCGTCGTAGTTCGCGATGAACGGTGAGCGGGAGTGCACGGTGCGGCGGTTGTCGACCATGAGCATCGTTCCCGACTCGAGCTTGCCGGCGACGACGGCCTTCTCGGCGGCATCGTCGGCCGCCTGCATCGCTGCGGCTGCAGCCGGGGTTGTGGGGGTGGTCAGTCCGGGCTCGAAGCGGAAGCGCCCACATTCCTGGCTCGTACCGGCCTCGGGAGTGACGGCCAGGACGGGCCGGGGGTCGTCCTCCGTGATGGCTCGGCCGTCGTGACGGTAGATCCCGTGCAGGCGCGCCAGATCCAGGGCGAAGTGCGGCTTGCTCAGCTCGACGATCTCGTCCGCGGTGAGCAGGCTCATGATGTCTGCTAGCGCTGCCACCCCCGTCTCGGCAAGCCCGGCCGGGTCGGGTCGCAGACAGTGCAGGAAGAGGAAGTCGGGCGGCTCGGGGTGGAAGAACATCTCGGTGTGGAAGCCCAGATGCGCCTTCGAGCTTTGGCTGGACACGACTTCGGCGTTTCTCGCGGTTGGGTAGATGTCGTGGAACAGGCGCCCCTCGCGCTGGTCGGCGTACGAGATGGGCAAGCCGAACGGTATGGAAAACGCGATCTGGATGAACTCGCTGACATTGTTTTTCGTGAGCGCGAGCTGGCCGACCGTGGGAGTTAGAGGCAGGGGCACAACGGGGAGGTTGCGTACGTACAACTCGGGCCGCACCGACGTGCCGTCGGCGAGGTTGCGGAGCTTCGCTCGTGTCGAGTCCCGCAGGCCATCGAACGCGGCACGCGCTTCCATGCGGAACGACGCCATGTCGGTGGACGGATCAGCCGTCACGCGGGATGCGGCCAACGCGAGTCCTGCGGACTCGTCGTCGGTCAGGTCGTGGGTGTCCCAAGCGCGGGCGGGCTGCTCGCGGATGGTGTGAGCGACCCCGAGTTGACGGTCATCAGCGAACAACTCCCTCCGGGGCACCGGAAGGCGTCGAGTTTCGGTCGTCATTTCGGTTGCCCTTCTCTTTGACAGGTGAGCGGTGAGCTGGTGACCTCGATTCGGCCCGGCTCCTACACCGAGTCGCACCCATTCCAGCCGCAGCGCACTGCTCGATGTGCCACCTTGACGGCGCACCAGAGGGGGAGGGCGCACAAAAGTGGCGCGCACCGGTCGGGTCCGGTGATAGGTACCTATGACATGACAGTCATCGAGGCACCTGTGTCGGACTGCGCGCCGTTGATCCCGCGCACGGCGTTCGCCTACGACGTGGCGATGATGCGGGTGGGCGACATGGGCCTGCGCGCTGCACGCTTCCGCGTGTCCATGCTATGCGTCATCGGCGCTTGCGCCGTTGCCGGCCAGGCATCCGCGTGGGCCTATCTGATCGTCGCGTTCGCCTTGATCGGCGGCCTGCTGTCGGTGGCGTCAAACTACTGGCAGGTCGACCAAGAACACCATCCCAAGAACGCTGTCAGTCGCTGGAGCCTGCGAGTGACCGTCACCGGCAGCGGGCGCATGCTTCCCGACGTCCCCGGCACCGTCGAGGCATTGTCCTACCTGCCGTTGGCCAGCATCGGGCCCTGGCTGATGCCAGCAGAAGCAGGCGCCCTGCGGCTCCTCGCGTTCGCGGCGGCGCTCGCTTGGGTCGCCAGCTGCGTCAACGCGGTCTTCACCGACCCGGCCTTCTACAACCCGGAAGTCGATCCTCGATGGCGGATCGTCGACCTTGCTCGGCAGCGGGCGCTATGGCTCGTACTCATCGCTGCCGCCGCGCTCATGGGTCTCCCGGCGGACTGGACCAAGGACGAGCGCTGGGTCGTGGCCGGCATGTGCGTCGTGTTCGGGTGCGTGCAGTTCAGGGTCAACGAGACCGACCGCGGGTTCCACCAAGCCCGGCGGGTCTCCGGGGAGCGTGAAGTCGCGGGACGGCACAAGATGGTCGAGGCGGTGCACGAGATGGTGGGTCAACCGACCGCGATGCTGCGCGTGCAACTCGCGGACGACCCATCGCTGCTGCAGCTCCTCGACGAGACCGTGTCTGACTTAGAAGGCGGTTACAGCGACGTGCTGTCGATGGAGACCGAACTCGACCGCGACATTGATTGGCCCGGGCGTCTTCAACATCGCCTGCGCCGGCTGACACGGCTCTACTTCACTGAGTTCGACCTCATCTACCCCGAGCAGCTGAGCCGCGTCGATCGGATGATTGCGCACCACCTACTGCACAACCTCGCCGTCAACGCCGCCAACGCGGGCGCTCAGACATGCCGCATGGACCTGCGACGCGACGGTGACACGCTCGTCGTCGAGGCCACGGACGACGGCCGTCCCGTCAACCAGGCCGTGTGGCTGCGAGAAGGCGGCGGAATTAGACGGATGCTGCTCCGGCTCGAGCGCACTGGGCCCCAGGCATCCGTGGACCTCGTGCGCACCGGCGGTCGTGATGACACCAAACTGATCGTCGCGCGGTGGCGCACCCACTCCGATCCGGTCACATAGGGGGACACAGGATGCCGAAAGTTCTTCTGCTCGAGGACGAGCCGCTCGATAGCCACTTCTACAGCATCTTCGGTGAAGAGAACGTGGACGTGTACGAGAGCGTCGAGTCGCTGCGTTCGTCGCTCTCACGTGCCTCCATCAGCTGGGACGTAGCTTTCCTCGACTTCTCCCTCGGTGAGAAGAGCGCGTACTCCGGCCTGTCCGCTTTCGCGCTGCTCCACGAATGGAGCCCTAGAACTCGCCTAGTCGGCTTGACCAACGTTGACGAGAACGGCCGCACCATGTTCGCTACGGCCGCGTACCGCTGGTTCGGCATGCGTGGGCTGGTCCACAAGCCGCACGCCACCAAAGCCCACCTGCTCGACATCGGCCGCGGCGGCAGCGCCATGCCGCAGGCGTGGACGACCAAGCTGTCCACAGACGGCTGGATGATCGACCACCTCTTCGCTGACGAGCCGTGGGGACGCCTGTGGCAAGCCACACCCCGCGCTCAAGGGATCCCCGAAAGCCTTGGCCGACTTACCGGGGTCGGCGCGAACTACGCGCGCCGCCACTTCGTCGAGAAGGCGGTACCGATGGTGATCCAATTCGCTGAAGCCTTCAAGATTGAGCGATCGCCTACCGAGAAGCAACAGATCGTCCTAACCGAGTTCGTCGCATCGAACCGCACCTTCTTCATGGCGCCGGACCTGCTCGATGTGCTCGAGATCGCCAAGCCCTGGGAACAGGTGAGCCGGGCTTAATAAGCGTCCACCGCGCACATCCTTCGACTACTGCCTGACTTCGATCTCGCTGCCTTCGCCAGCGGTCCGCCGCCCGCTCGGACCGGTTTGCAGCGGACAGTCCCGCGCCTGCACCTGTGCTCCTGCGCTCATCCCGCAGAACCGGCGTTGACAGCACAGCCGGACATCGGCAGATCCAGATGTTCCCGACAGGCGGCGGTTAGACGCGGTCTCAGTGGTCGATGCGGAGAACGACCCGACCTAGAGAATGGCCGGACATGAGGTGGCGCATCGCCTGTGGCGCCTGGCTCAAGGGGAAGATCCGGTCGACCACCACGCGCAGCTGGCCCGCTTCCATGAGATCCACGAGCGTGCCCACCAACTGCCGCTTGTCCGGTGACGCGAAGGACCCGCCCCGCAGCTGCGGGGACACCGCCGAGCGTGCCACGAGGCCGAGGAGTCGCGGGATGCTGCCGAGCCAGCGGTGTCCGGTTGCGCCGAACGCGTCATGCCCGATCAGCACGTAGCTGCCTCGCGGGTCCAGGGCACGTCGGATCGCCTTGAAGGAGTGGTTGCCGGGCACGTCGAAGATGAGGTCCCAATGCTCACCGGAGCGGGTGAAGTCCTCGGACGTGTAGTCGATGACCCGGTCCGCGCCGAGGGACCGCACGAGTGCGAGCTTGCTCTCATGGTCGACACCGGTCACCTCGGCACCGTAGGACTTGGCGAGCTGCACGGCGACCGCGCCGACGCCTCCCGCAGCGCCGTTGACCAGGACGCGCGTCCCGGGGGGCACTCGTCGTCGAGGGAGGTTGTTCAACGCGATCAGCCCGACGGTCGGCACCGCGGCCGCTTCCTCGAAGCTGACACCGGAAGGCTTCAGCGCCAGCCCCTCCTCCGGTGCAGTGGCATATTCGGCGAACGCACCGCCGTTGCGCCACTGGACCCCGCGAATGGTCTCACCGAAGACCTCATCACCCGGCTCGAACCGGGTGACCGCGCTCCCGACGGACTCCACTACCCCGGCGACGTCGGTCCCGGGCACTCGCTCACGCGGGCGTCTGACCCCCGAGCCCATGAGGCGAAGGACCGCGGGCCGGCCCGCCACGACGTGCCACACGTCCGGGTGCACCGACGCTGCCCGGACCCGGACCAACACCTCATCCGCGGCTGGCTCCGGGCGAGGGACCTCGCTCAGAGCGAGGTCGTCGACGGATCCGTACCGGTGTTGAACGATCGCCTTCATGGCCGGACCGTACTGAACCGGCGGCACCCTCGGGTGGTAAGTGCGAGTCGGAGAGTGGTGCTGGTCCACCAACCAGGGTTCGCGCCCGGGCTGATGACTGGTCCCCTAGCGGCGCTATGACGCACTCCGAGAACGCCCCAAGTGCGGCTAGATGTGGACATTCGAACGATCTATGTCATCGCAGGGATCGGTTTGTATTTCAGGCGCGACCGCGCGGCGGCCCTCTCTCAGGAGCGGGCGTGGTCACCTTGTGTGGCGGTCATAAGTGCGATGCGTCGTCCGATGTCCTCCAGCAGTGCTGGGGCTTGGGTGATGCTGAGCGAGGGGTCCGGTTGGAGGGCTTGGAGCTCCATGACGTGAGCGAGTCCGACTTCACGCAGCTGCGTCGGGGTCAGGTCGCAACGACCCACGACCGCCACGGCAGGCACGCCTGACGCTTGCGCGAGCCTCGTCACGCCCAGAGGGCCCTTGCCGGCCAGGCTCTGCTCGTCGAGCCGTCCTTCGCCCACGACGACGAGGTCCGCCTTGGCGAGGTGGTCGTGGAGCCCCGTGACGTCGGCGACCACGTCGATCCCGGGCCTGAACTCGGCTCCCAGGGCCAGGAGCGCGTGCCCGGCACCACCCGCGGCGCCGGCCCCATCGACCTCGGTGAGGTCGCGGCCGAGGTGACGAGCGGTGGCTTGCCCGAAGGCGTGCAACCCGGCCTCGACCGCGAGGAGGTCGTCGGGCGCGAAGCCCTTCTGGGGACCGAAGACGTGGGCGGCTCCGGTCCGGCCCAGGAGAGGGTTGGTGACGTCGCAGGCGGCGACCAGACGCACGCCGCCGAGGAGTGCGTGGGCGCGGGCCAGGTCGATGCTCCCGACCCTGCCCAGGTGCCGCGCTCCTCGTCCGATCTCGTGGCCCTCGCCGTCGAGGATGACGGCGCCGAGGGCCTGGAGAAGCCCCGACCCGCCATCGGTGCTCGCGCTACCCCCCAGGCCCACGACGACCGTGGTCGCGCCAGCGGCCACGGCTGCGTTGATGGTCTGGCCGAGCCCGTACGTCGAGGCGCTCCACGGGGCGAGCGCGTCGTACGGCAGTCGGTGCAGGCCGCTGGACTCCGCGAGCTCGACGATCGCGCACGTGCCGCGGACGGCGTACGTCGCGAAGACGGGTCGACCCGTCGGGCCCTCCACGGTCGTGGTGCGCGGGTCCCACCCTGCCGCGATCGCCGCGGAGACGGTGCCCTCTCCTCCGTCGGCGATCGGGCAGGTAAGGACCACGACCCCGGCGTCCGCAGACCGGATCCCCTCGGCGAGGTGACGGGCCACAGCGGCCGCGTCCAGGGAACCCTTGAACTTGTCGGGGGCCAGCAGGACGGTGGCGGTCGGCATCAGGCGAGCCCGGTGAGGGAGGCCATGATCGGGACGATGGTGATGATGGCGAGGGCACCGAGCACGTCGAAGCAGATGCCCGACTTGATCATCTTGGTGATCGGCACGCAGCCGGATCCGTAGACGATCGCGTTCTGCGGCGTGGACACCGGGAGCATGAAGCCGAAGGACGCCGCGAAGGTGGCCGCGATGGCCGGCAGGACGGGGTCGACCCCCGCCGCGATCGCCAGCGGGATGATGATCGGGACCACGACGGCCGCGGAGGCGGTGTTGCTGGTGGTCTCGGAGATGAGGATCGCGAGGACGACTCCGAAGGCCATGATGGCGAACGAGCTGGTGATGCCGAGGTGGTCGGAGGCAGCGCCGCCGATGGTCTCCGCCAGACCGGTCGCGGACAGCATCGCGCCGAAGATGATGCCGGTGCCGAAGAGCACGATGGTGCCCCAGTCGATCTTGGCGGCGTCGCTCCAGTCCATGGTCGCCTCCCGGCGACTCCAGTTGACCGGCAGGATGAAGAGCAGGGACGCGCCGATCACGGCGACGACTCCTTCGTTGAGGCGGTCGTCGACCAGGGCATAGGCCTCGGAGCTCGTGCCGGAGACGAGTCCGACCACGGCCGGGACCAGCCACAGGGTCACGGTGACGCCGAACGCGATCACGGTGTTGATCTCGGCGCGGCTCATGCGCCCCTGCTCGATCCGGCGCTCGCGGATGTACTCCGCAACGCCCTCGATCCGACGTACCTCGGGCCGGTTGATGAGGAGCAGGACAACAGCGAGGACGACGAACATCGCCAGGCACATGGGCAGGGCGGTGGCGGTCCACTGGGCAAAGGAGATGCGCTCACCGGTCGCCTCCTCGATGAGGCCGCGGCCGATGAGGTTCGGCGGGGCGCCGACAGGGGTGAGCAACCCGCCGACGCTGGCGCTGTAGGCCAGCATGAGCATCAGTGCGGTGCCGACCCGGATCCGCATCGGGTCGAAGTCGGGCTTGACGATGCCGCGGTCCTGCATGAGCCGGGCGATGACGGCCAGGATGCCGAGCGCGGTCGGCATCAACATCGCGACGGTCGCGGTGTTGGACACGAAAGCGGACAGCACGCAAGTGACCGCACCGAAGGCCAGAATGATGCGGAACGTCGACTTCCCCACCCCCGGCAAGCCCAGCACGAAGAACGCAACCCGTTGCGCGACGCCGTGCTTGAGCATGGCCTGGGCCAGGATGAAGGCCCCGATGAAGGTGAACACGGTCGTCGACCCGAACGGCGCCAGCACCTCATCGGAAGGGGCGACACCGAACAGGATGATCGCGCTGACCCCCATCAAGCCCGCGATCGGGATGGGCACCGGCTCGCAGATCCACAGCACGATGACACCGAGCAGCACGGCCGCCAAGGTCTGCTGATCTCCTTCCAGACCGAGGGGCAGCAGTCCGAACACCAGGGCGACGGATGGGGCGAGGAACCAGCCGACGGTGCGGCGGCCGCGCTCGAAGCGCTCCTCGGCCGGCGACAGCCTCTGCTCCGAGAGGCTGCGGTAGGTCCGCCCGCCGAGCAGCGCCTCCTCGACGTCGGTGCGCTTGGCGGAGGTCGAGGTGTCCGGGTCGGCGGGCGGTGATGTCACGGAAGCCATAGCGTTTCTCCTTGGGCTGGGGTTCGTCACACCATGCGGACGTGAGCGACGTCACGTCCAAGACAGATATGCTCTTGGAGTCATAGGTGGTGCCTATCGAGGGAGGTGGGCGGTGGACGCCCGACAACTGGGGTACTTCCTCGCGATCGTCGACCACGGTGGCTTCGGCCGCGCGGCGGACCACCTCCTCGTCGCTCAACCCTCGCTGTCCCAGGCCATGGCGGGGCTGGAGCGCGAGCTCGGCGTCAAGCTCTTCGTACGGGCCGGGCGAGGGGTCACCCTCACCGACGCCGGCACCCAGCTGGTGGCACCAGCGCGCCGCGTCCTGCGGGAGCTCGACGACGCCACGCAGGTCGTGCGATCCGCCAAAGGACTGCGCCGAGGGACGGTCACGCTGGTGACGATGCCGTCACCGGGCATCGAGCCACTGACCTCGATCATGACGGACTTCACCGCGGCCTGGCCGGCGATGACCGTGGACGTGGCGGGCGTCTTCACCCCCGAGGAGGTCGTGGAGACCGTCCTGGCGGGAACGGCCGAGATCGGCCTGCTCGGGTCATCGGGACAGCCCTACACAGGCAACCTCGCGGTCAAGCACATCGAGGACCAACCGCTCGTCCTCATCTCTCCGGCCGACTCGGGGCTGTCACCCGGGGACGTGGTCGGCCGCCGCGACCTCAGCGGCCTGCGGCTCATCGTCTCCCAGCGCGGCAGCCTGATGCGTCAGCTCGTCGACGAGGTGCTGGCCAGCGGCACCGATGTGCACATCGCCGCAGAGGTGGCGCACCGCACCTCGATCCTGCCCCTCGTGCTCTCCGGCGTCGGCCACGCGGTCATGCCCTCGTCGTGGAACTCGATCGCAACCGCTGTAGGCGCCGAGGTGCGGAGGATCGACCCGGGATCGGTCCTGCGGGTCGCCGCGGTGTGGCGCGAGGGATCGGTGACTCCTGGCGCCCGGGCGTTCCTCGACGTGCTCGACCGGTACGTGGCGCCGTCCGAGTAGGGCGAGCAACCCGGAGACCCATAGCCCACGCCTATGATCAGGATCGCTGCTTGGTCTTGGACGGGTGCCCGGCCCACGGGTTTGACTCGAGTCACGTCCACGAGCACCGGAGGAAGACCATGACCGAGACCCAGCGATTCCGCATCGCATCCATCCCCGCAGACGGCGTCGGCAAGGAGGTCGTTGCCGCAGGCCTGCGCGTCCTCGACGCCCTAGCCGCCAACTCCGACGGCGCCTTCGCCTTCGACGTCGACGAGTTCCCTTGGGGTTCGGAGTACTACGCGAAGACCGGCAAGATGATGGACGACGACGGTCCCGAGCAGGTCCGCGACCACGACGCCATCTACTTCGGCGCCGTCGGCTGGGAGAACGTCCCCGACCACATCAGCCTGTGGGGCCTGCGCCTGCGGCTGTGCCAGGGGTTCGACCAGTGGGCCAACGTGCGCCCCGTCCAGTTCCTCCCCGGCATCACCAGCCCGTTGCGCAAGGCAGACGACACCGAGCTCGACTGGGTCGTGGTCCGCGAGAACTCCGAGGGCGAGTACGCCGGCTTCGGCGGGCGCAACTTCGCCGGACGCGAAGGCCTCGGCGAGATCGCGACCCAGTCGGCAGTCTTCACCGAGGTGGGGTGCGAGCGGATCATGCGTTTCGCGTTCGACCTCGCCCGCACGCGCAGCCGCAAGAAGGTCTCCAGCGTCACCAAGAGCAACGCCCAGCAGTACGGCATGGTCCTGTGGGACGAGGTCTTCACGCGAGTCTCCGCCGACTACCCCGATGTCGAGACCGAAAGCGTCCTGGTCGACGCCATGTCCGCGAAGTTCGTGCTGCGCCCCGAGGACCTCTCCGTCGTGGTCGCATCCAACCTCAACGCCGACATCCTCTCGGACTTGGGCAGCGCACTCGCAGGGAGCCTCGGCCTCGCCGCCTCGGCAAACCTCAACCCCGAACGACGCTTCCCCAGCATGTTCGAGCCCGTCCACGGTTCCGCCCCGGACATCGCGGGCCAAGGTGTCTGCAACCCGGTCGGGGCCATCGGCAGCGCCGCGCTCATGCTCGAGCACCTCGGACTCCCCGACGAGGCCAAGCGGATCCAGCGCGCCATCGAGGCAACCTGTGCTGCCGGGATCCTCACCCGTGACGTGGGCGGCACCGCTTCGACCGACGACGTCACCACCGCGATCATCGACAACCTCGCCGACTGACGTACGCCTCTTGCCGCTCAAAGCCTGAGCGGCACCCTTCGCCAAACGGACGACGCCGTCGCCGGCCTCTTATAGGCCTTCGGCGGCGTTTCCGTGCGGCTGCAACGCACGCCGGTCTCAACTGGGCTTTCCGCACGACGGCCCGCACGAGCTCGTCCCTCACGGCGGTCAGCATCCAAGACCCCGCTGAGCCACCCCCAAGTCTCGGCTGAGTCAGGTTCGGGGGGACGCCGACAGGCGGCGGTATGACGCGGTCCCCAGCGCGGCCGCGTGCACTATCTGCTTCAGTCAGCGCGACTACCTCCCTTCCACCGAGACCTAGTTCCAGTGGAAGGCCAGCGCCTCGCGCAGCGCCGGCATGCGAATGGGCGTGGCGGCCACCCGCCGGATGACGCCACCTGGACCACAGTCTTGGTAGGTGACCTGCTTCCAAGGGGCTCCGCCGCCTAGCTTCATCTGGTTCTGACCGCTTAGGCCAAAGGCGGCGATCATTAAGGCCTCAACCCCGTCAATCGCGCCTTGACTATCTACGGAGTTGGACGCATCGTCTGCGACCGGTCGCCGCCAGCCATCGTGCTCCGGCCAGTCCTCAACCGAATCAAACGCGAACCACGAGAACCGCACCCAGTCCTTGGACACATCACGATGGTGAGCAGACAGGCGATTACCGAAACCCTGATTTCCTCGAGCTCTTCCTACGTACGTGGGCCCATAGTCGTTGTAGAGAACGTAGGTGCCCCGCGCCCTACGAAAGTTACACACTTCTAGCCGCGGTCGACGATCTCCCCTATAGCCCAGCATTTGGTAAGTAGTGCCACGGCTCGCGTCCCAATCGATCTCATGCCGATCCCAGAAGAGCCCATGAGCGCCGACCAGCGGCCTACCCCTCGATCGCCCAGACATGGAGAGCACGCTAGGAGGAGGGAGGCGCTGTGTCGAGGACACGCCTACGAACTGGACCGGGCTCAGGCGGCGGTAAGACGCACGTCAGGTCGGCGGTTCTGCAGGATCGAGGCTGAGTGGTGTCCAGATTCGAGACCAACGAAGGGTTTGCCTTAAGAAGGCCGAGCGGTCAACGACGCAAGACTCTCGACAGTAGGCTGAGGCCGGTGACCGTCAATCAGAATCAGGATGCCGCTCCAGGAGCAGCACCAAAAGTGTCAGACTCGTCAGCAGAGCGTCGCCTGTTCGCTGGACTGACCTCAGGATTTGTCTTTAGTGGGACCCTCGTTCTAGCCACATCTTTTGTGGAGTCCGAGTGGCTCTACTGGCTCGGGTGCTTTGGCTCCTTCCTTGGAGGAGGAGCCTCACTGCTCACAGCCTTTGTGGTTTTCGGCCGTCACTTGACTCACACGCGTGCAAGCGCCTTCGTCACCACTACTGGCCAAGCGCAAGATGATGCTTCGGCCGTCTCGGGCGCACTGCGCGCGCACCTCGCCACCAAACCATTCTGGGCTGGTTTGCTCGGCTCATACGCGCTGGGGTCTGCGATCACTTCCCAACTGGTTTCCGTGTCGGCCGAGACGGTCATGAACGAGGTGCCGCCGGCAGCGTCCTTGGTCGGGGTGTTGGCCGGAGCAATAGTTCTCGTCTTGCTGGACGCTCAGACGGCGCCGTGGACAGCCCTCCTCCTCGTCGTTGCACTGGCATTGATATCGGCCGGAGCGTTCTACCTCTTTGAGGGGCAAGAGCGGCGCGGCTATAGCGTCCTTGCGGTTGCTGGTTCGATCTTGGTTGGCACAGGTCTCGTTCGGTGGCGCGGCCGACGTACACCTTGACTGCTTAGCTTCCGTGCCGCTTGGTGCGGCTAGACGTCACCAGGCGTCCGCAAACACCGCCGTGCGCTCCCAAGAACTCAAGTGGAGCGCGCCCCCCGCCCTTCTTGAGCGGCGGAAAGCGCGGTTGCTGCAGCGCCCTGCCCGCGGCGCGGCAACCAACTTTGGAACGTGCCACTTGGCGGGAGTAGGGCCGGCGATAGCTCCAGCTGGTTTCAGACTGGCTGGGTCGTGCCGATACCCAAACCGGACGCCTTGACTTGCATGGGGCCACCGCAGTGGCCTTCTGCAAGATACGATCCGACCGTGGCTACAAACGACCGGGACTCGAACTTGGAGTGGGAGAAGATGTGGGTGGGGCGGCCCGCCGACACACACTTCTCGGCTGACGGGTCGAGCCCGCTTGCTCGTGACAATGAGACGAACAAGTTGGAAGCACACGCCACCCTCGGTGGACGTGTGGAGGAGGACAGAAATGAACCCGACCTTCTTGTTGCAGCTGCGGCGGCTGCGGCAGGAGTCTTGGCAACACTGGGCACCCTGAAGGCGGCACCACATGTGAGGGCCTGGTGGCAAGAACGACGACGGTCGAAGGGGACGCCGGCGCAACCTAAACCAGAGCTCGTCGAGCTTAAAGCCCAAGAGGCCACCATTGCGGCCGCGAACTTCGCGTCCGAGGTGAACGTCATGCTCGAGGAGCAATGGGTGCATATGAGCAACGCTGAAGCTCAGCAACGTCTCGTCAAGATCATGCTTGCGGCGGCGGTCATTGCCGACAACATGAGAGCCCTCTCGGCCGCTCAGATCGATGACGATCTATCCGTAAATCTACAGGCGGCCATCGAGAAGCTCTCAGTTCCTGAGATCACGGCGAGCCTCAACAGGGTGCTCCAGTCGGGTAGCCCCGCGATCGATGAGCGAGCGTCCAACGAGCTAAAGCGGATCTTCGGGGGCGACCAAGTCATTACGGGCGACTTCGAGCCCCTTCGCAACGAGCGAGTCAAAGAGATACTGCGCATACCCCGGGCTGCGTAGCGAGCGAGCGAGCGGCCGTCGTGCCGGCTTGGGCTGGGAACTGTGTCGAGCCACAGGGAGATCTACGCAGTGGCGTCGCACAGACCCCGCGACGATGTCGGAGCGCGCAGTCACGCGATGACGTGCCTTGGGAGGCATTCATCGCATCATTCGAGTGCCTGTGTCAGGCCGACCAGAAGGCCTCAAGCCCTCCCGTGCACATCTGGTGGGCGCGGGGCAACGCGTTGCCGGTTGCTCGAGGGGCGCCCTGCCCTCGTGGAGCTCAGCGCGCAAAGCCGAGGCGGGCGAGTGGGAAATCGCGGTCGACTCATTCGGAGGGGTTGGAGTACGGGCGAAAAATTCGCGCTCCCCGCAACGACCGAGGTGGTACCAATGGGTGTGAGTCGCAGCCCCTGTGACCCCCGGGTCCTCGCGGCATCCGACTTTGCGTGCATAGGCACTGCGGCACCTGCGATCATCGGTCGGACGATCAGATGCCCAAGCAGCGCCAGTTGACCAGATCAAGCTTCCCCGAGATGTCCGGTTCCAGGACGCATACGACATCCCCAGAGCCCTTCTGGTGTTGGCCCAGGCCATCAACGACATCATTGAGTGAGGCGACGTGAACCTTCACCGCGCGCTGAACGGCCGCCCGAGCAGGGCCTGCATACTGGGCCCAGGTCTCGCTCGTCCCGGGTCGACGAACGAGCCTGGTAAACGTCACTGCCTGCCGACCCTTAGCCGAACTTGCGGATCGCTGGACGATTCGGGCGGCCCCGACTGAAAGTAAAGCATCTACCGCGAAGCCAAGTCGGACGAGTTGTTTCGGTATCGGCGAAAGGGCGATGATGTCCACCGCAGCCTTCGCGTCATGCGCCGCCTTATGGCGTTCTTGCGCAATGTCGTCAAAGACGGGCTTGGTCGGCAGCACGCTTACACCCGTTGCTTGGACGACACCTGTTAGGTCGCTCCAGTCTGAAGCCGTACCAATCGTGGCGAGAGCGCTGACGAGCGATCCCGAGGACAAATTGCTGCCTGGCCACAGAAAAGCAGCATGCGGGACAGTCCATGCGCCCCCCACAGCTTCACTAGACCACGCGGCAGCGAGTTCCTGCGTTGCGAGTGCGGCTTGAGTTGCTGAACTGTCGCGACTCATAAGGCTCTGAAGCACCCCGACGGCCGGGGCGCGAGTGGCGGCAACCATCGAGTCAGGAAATGCAGAAGCAGGAAGAGCCGCCAACGACAATTGGTGAGAAAGTTCTCTAGTGCGCTCGTGGACAAAGTCCTCAAACGCCGCGAAGCAGCCCACCATCACCCCGCGTCGAAAGTATTGCCTGTTTCGGTTGGTAGTTGCGGCGGCCGCGGGGTCACTGCTGCCAATTACAGGAACGTCCTGCAAGTCAGTACCAGCACACAATGCGTCTGCCGCCATGAGTCGTTCGAGCAGCGCTTCCCTGGCCGACGTCATGCGTTAGCGGCTCGACTGAACGCTTCGATCATCGCGCCCGTTCTGTACCTGATGCGGCTCGGAGTGTTCGTCCCCACGCGTACTGCGTTCTCAAACTCTCGATTCTCGAAGAGGTCCCGGACGGCCATGATCGCTCGATCTGGTTTTGATGCAAGGGTCTGCAGTTCTACGCGAGCGAGTTCATGGAAAGCAATCATTTGGGCGTCGTACAAGCCCGCAAGAGCCTGACTGCGCCATCCGTTACCCTCGGGGCGATTGAAGGCAAATTCTCCGAGGATTCCCGCCGCCGCGTCGATTGCACGCCTGAAAGCCAGCGAATAGGAGTGAAGTTGATCAGCATCCGCGTACTGGTTTTCCTCCATGAAGACGTCCATTGACCTCGATAAGTCACCACTGAACCGTTCCCAGGAGCCGGTGAGGGTCAGGAAACGCAAGACGTACTCGAGATCCTGCATCTTCCGAAAAGCACTCGCTTGCTCGTTACGGATCTTGAGTTGATGCCGGAGGAACTCAGACTCGGCCAACTCGTGAATCAAGTCGTTTAGAGGACCCCGAAAGATTACGTTCCGAATTTCTTGAGGGTTGAGGACCTCGCCGGCGCTGTTCAACCTATGGAACACCGTGTACTTCAGTTCCGGATCGGTCTGCTTCATCAGGGTGACCGATCGTAGGGGTCTCATAGCAAGTGAGGTCTTCAACATCTGTGGCATGGCCTCGTATCTCGTGCCGTTAAGTTCGGGAAACTCCGCGAGGCCTTGAAGGACGAGTTCGTTGTTCATGAACCGTGAGATCGCCGTGAGTCGCTGTCGGCCATCAATGACAGAAAAAGTACCGTTAAGATCTTCCGATAGGTATACTGGCGGAACCGGTAGATTCAGGAGCAGGGACTCTATGAGCAGCGACTGCTTCTTTGCCGCCCAGCGGTCGCGACGCTGAAAGTCGGGAGCAACATCAATCGTTCCGCTGCCCACCATTTGCGCGAGAGTGCTTAGGCCGAGGTCATTGTGCTGCAGAATCAGGGCCTCCTGTGCTCGCTGAAACCTGTCAACAATCACTCGGTCGTGGCTCACGGCTGTCCTTTCACTGTTGAGTGGAATCAGTCTCTCAATTCGGACTGCCGATCCGGACGCTATCGCGTCGTCCTGTATCGCGCACCTGTTGCCCGGAATGACGTAGCACAATCACGCGCGAGCTTGCGGGCCAGGGACACTCGGCATCCTCAGCAGCCCTTAAGCGGCTGCGGTGCATCCGGCCGACGGTCTGATACGACTGATTCGAGGCACCGTGACCGCGAGCGGCGCCCGCACGACTCTCAGATGGGTCATTACAAGTAGCCGGGGATGCTCTTGCAGCTCCCCGACCTTGCGTCTATCTGGGCGAACTGGGCGCCCCAATCCGGAGTCTGGGCATCGAGAACGCAATCACGCTTGTCAGCGGCGCTGCCTGCTGCGGGGATGCGCCGCACGGCATGCGAACGCAGTCTCCCAATTTGGACGGAAGTGGTGAGCGCGATGGTGAGCGCCATGGTGAGGGGGCGGTGCCCGTCCGACGCCGTCGTCCCCTGGCCTCCCATGTCGTCCGAGCGGAGAGGCAATTCTTGCGGTGCGCCAACAAGCACTCTATGCACCAGTATCGGGCCGGCTCTCGGACCCGACTACGTCCGAGTACCGAGCACGGCCGTCCCGGATCTCATGCGCCATCCCATGCGACGAGTCATGCGACAGACGGCCCCGATCGTCAATCCCGCCAGACGCACGGCGTTGCGGGGCAAGACCGTTGTATGGCGTCTGACCTGCGGTAACGTACGTCTCAACGCGTCACAGGGGAATCCTGCGCATGACCTCGGTCGTCCATGTCCCACAGGACGGCCGCCGGCCGCCGCGCGACCTCACCCGTGCGCTGCCCTGCCGAGACAGGAGAATTGACGGTGTTCACGATGACCTCCGAAGCGTTCCGTGCGACGAAACCACCCTAGAACGGGACACACCGGCACGGAGCATCGTGACCGACCACGTGCGGGTGGAGTCCGGAGGGAGGGTCGCACAGCGCAGGTTGTGGGACGTCCTAGCACATTCCCGTAGCCTGCACGCATGACTGCGGACCGCGATCCCATCCACGAGGCGCACAACCAGTGGATCCGCCACGGGTGGACCGACGCGGCCGACGGCATGGCCATGGTGACGTCCATCGTCCGGGTCCAGCAGCTGCTGATGGAGCGGATCGACACCGTCCTGCGCCCGCTCGACCTGACCTTCGCCCGCTACGAGATCCTGCGCCTGTTGTCGTTCGTGCAGTCGGGGTCAATGCCGATGACGCGCCTGGGATCCCTGCTGCAGGTGCACCCCACCAGCGTCACGAGTGCGGTCGACCGGCTCGTGCGCCAGGGGTACGTCGAGCGGTTGCGCCGCGAGACCGACCGTCGCGTGGTCCTCGCCGCCCTGACCGACCAGGGCCGCACCGTCGTCGACGAGGCCACGGCCGGGCTCAACGCGCAGGTCTTCGAGTCCCCCGGCATTCCCGTGGACAACGTGCTCCGGCTCACCGAGCTGCTGGGCCAGCTTCGCGCGGCCGCGGGTGACCTCGTGGTCGACCCGGCTACTTCGCAGTAGTTAGTTGGATGTCCTACTATTGCTGTTCGTAGGACGTCCAACCATCTTCCCGAGGGATTCCCATGGCCGAGCTCCACCAGCCGCAGCACCCCGTCCGACTCGTCACCGCGTCCGCCCTGTTCGACGGTCACGACGCGTCGATCAACATCATGCGGCGCATCTTCATGAGCCAGGGCTGTGAGGTGATCCACCTCGGTCACAACCGCTCGGTCCAGGAGGTCGTGGACGCGGCTCTCGAGGAGGACGTCCAGGGCGTCGCGGTTTCGTCGTACCAGGGCGGGCACGTGGAGTACTTCGAGTACCTCGTGCAGTCCCTGCGCGAGGCGGGCGCGGACCACGTGAAGGTCGTCGGTGGTGGGGGCGGCGTCATCGTGCCGGCGGAGATCACGCGGCTGCGTGAGTCCGGGGTGACCATCTTCTCGCCCGAGGACGGGCAGAAGATGGGCCTGGTCGGCATGATCAACTCCGTGGTCGCCGACTGCGACTTCGACCCGTGGGAGAAGCGCCAGGCCGAGGTCGACTCGGTGCTGGCGGGTGACCGGCTGGCCATCGCGCGCGCCATCACGGGCGCCGAGACGGGACAGCTCGACGAGGAGACCCTGACCCGCATCCAGCAGGCCGCGGCCGCACGCACCACCCCGGTCCTCGGCATCACCGGCACCGGCGGCTCGGGCAAGTCCAGCCTCACCGACGAGCTGGTCCGCCGGTTCCGGGTCGACCAGCAGGACAAGCTGCGCATCGGTGTCATCGCGGTGGACCCGACGCGCCGCAAGGGCGGTGGCGCGCTGCTCGGAGACCGGATCCGCGCCAACTCCCTCGACGGTGACCGCGTCTTCTTCCGCAGCCTCGCCACCCGCGGGGCGCACGAGGTGCCCGCGCACCTCGCCGACGTCATCTCCGTCATGAAGGCCGCCGGCTTCGACCTCGTGGTCGTCGAGACCCCGGGCATCGGGCAGGGCGACGCCGCGATCGTGCCCTTCGTCGACTCCTCGCTCTACGTGATGACGCCCGAGTTCGGCGCCGCCTCCCAGCTGGAGAAGATCGACATGCTCGACTTCGCCGACACGGTGGCCATCAACAAGTTCGAGCGCCGTGGCGCCAAGGACGCGCTGCGCGACGTCGGGCGACAGATGGTCCGGAACCGCGAGGCCTTCGGCAAGCAGCCCTCCGACATGCCGGTCTTCGGCACGAGCGCCGCGACGTTCAACGACGACGGCGTCACCGCGCTCTACCAGCACCTGCGCGACCAGCTCGCCGGACAGGGCCTGCCGGTCACCGAGGGCACGCTGCCCCACGTCGACGTACGCCACTCCTCCGGCATCCGCCAGGTCGTCCCCACCGACCGGGTGCGCTACCTCGCCGAGATCACCGACACCGTCCGCGGCTACCACGCACGGACCGAGGAGTACGCCGCGGCCGCGAGCCGGGTGCAGCGCTTCGAGGTCGTCCAGGGAGAGCTCGTGGAGGCCGGTGAGCCGACCGACGGTGTCGGCGGGCTCCTCGAGAAGGCCCGCAAGGCACTCCCCCACGAGATCACCGACCAGATCCACGCCTGGCCGGCGGTGGTCGAGTCGTACTCCGGCGACGAGCAGGTCGTGAAGGTCCGCGACAAGGAGCTGCACACCAAGCTCACCCGCGAGTCCCTGTCGGGCAACAAGATCCCCCGCGTCGCGCTCCCCCGCTTCACCGACCACGGCGAGCTGGTGCGCTTCTGGCGCAACGAGAACCTGCCGGGCTTCTTCCCCTTCACCGCCGGCGTCTTCCCCTTCAAGCGCGACGGCGAGGACCCCGCCCGGATGTTCGCCGGCGAGGGCGACCCGGCCCGCACCAACCGTCGCTTCAAGATCCTCAGCCACGACGGTGACGCGACCCGGCTCTCCACCGCCTTCGACTCCGTGACCCTCTACGGTCGCGACCCCGACCCCCGCCCGGACGTCTACGGCAAGGTCGGCACGTCGGGCGTCTCGGTGGCCACCCTCGACGACATGAAGACGTTGTACGACGGCTTCGACCTGGTCGCCCCGTCCACCAGCGTGTCCATGACGATCAACGGCCCCGCACCGACCGTGCTCGCGTTCTTCCTCAACACCGTCATCGACCAGCAGGTCGACAAGTTCCGCGCCGAGCACGACCGCGACCCCGACGAGACCGAGCACGCCGAGCTCACGGCGTACGCCCTGGCCAACGTCCGCGGCACCGTCCAGGCCGACATCCTCAAGGAGGACCAGGGCCAGAACACCTGCCTGTTCTCCACGGAGTTCTCGCTGCGGATGATGGCCGACATCCAGGAGTGGTTCATCGCCCAGCAGGTGCGCAACTTCTACTCGGTCTCCATCTCGGGCTACCACATCGCCGAGGCGGGGGCCAACCCCATCAGCCAGCTGGCGTTCACCCTCGCCAACGGGTTCACCTACGTCGAGGCCTACCTCGCCCGTGGCATGGACATCGACGACTTCGCTCCCAACCTGTCGTTCTTCTTCTCCAACGGCATGGACCCCGAGTACTCGGTTATCGGCCGCGTGGCCCGCCGGATCTGGGCGGTCACCATGAAGGAGAAGTACGGCGCCAACGCGCGATCCCAGAAGCTGAAGTACCACGTCCAGACCTCCGGCCGGTCGCTCCACGCGCAGGAGATGGACTTCAACGACATCCGCACCACCCTGCAGGCCCTCATCGCGATCTACGACAACGCCAACAGCCTGCACACCAACGCCTTCGACGAGGCCGTCACCACCCCCACTGAGGAGTCCGTACGCCGCGCGCTCGCGATCCAGCTCATCATCAACCGCGAGTGGGGCCTGGCGATGAACGAGAACCCGCTGCAGGGGTCGTACATCATCGACGAGCTCACCGACCTCGTGGAGAAGGCCGTGCTGGCCGAGTTCGACAGCATCAACGAGCGCGGCGGCGTGCTCGGTGCCATGGAGACCGGCTACCAGCGCGGTCGCATCCAGGACGAGTCGATGCTCTACGAGCACCGCAAGCACGACGGCTCCCTGCCGATCGTCGGCGTCAACACCTTCATCAAGCCCGACTCCGACGTGTCCCCTCCCGAGGTCGAGCTGGCCCGCGCCACCGAGGCGGAGAAGGAGTCCCAGCTGCGCCGCGTGCGGGAGTTCCAGGCCGCCCACACCTCCGAGGCCACCGAGGCCATCGCCCGGCTCAAGGACGCGGCCGTGTCCGGCGAGAACGTCTTCGCCGTCCTGATGGACGCCGCCCGGGTCTGCTCGCTTCAGCAGGTCACCGAGGCCTTTTTCGAGGTCGGCGGGCAGTACCGCCGCAACGTGTGAGCGCCGACGACCTCGGACACCCGATCGAGCCGCTCCCCTCCCCGGGAGCGGCCCGGCGGGTCGTCTCGCTGGTCCCCTCCATCACCGAGGCGCTCGCCGGTGCCCGGCCAGAGGCACTCATCGGCGCCACCGACTGGTGCACCCACCCCGCCGACCTCGACGTCACCCGGGTGCGGGGCACCAAGAACCCCGACGTCGCGAAGATCGTGGCCATCTCCCCCGACCTCGTGGTCGCCAACAAGGAGGAGAACCGCGAGCTCGACGTACGCCGCCTGCGCGGGGCCGGCGTCCGCGTCTGGGTCACCGACATCGAGACGGTCCCCCAAGCCCTGACCTCGCTGGGCCGCCTCTTCGACGAGGGCCTGCGCTGGCCACGCCCCGACTGGCTCGCGGAGGCCACCGCCCTGTGGACCGGACCGCTGCCGCCGGTCAGTCGCCGGATCGCGATCCCCATCTGGCGAGACCCGTGGATGGTCGTCGGCAGCAACACCTTCACCGGCGACCTCGCCCGACGACTCGGCCTCGCCAACGTCTACGCCGACCACCCCGAGCGCTACCCGCACGTCGACCTCGCCGACCTCGACGCCGCCGGCGCGGACGCGCTGCTGCTGCCGGACGAGCCCTACCTCTTCACCCCCGAGGACGGCCCGGAGGCATTCACCCGAACGCCCACCGAGCTGGTCAGCGGACGGCTGCTCACGTGGTACGGCCCGAGCCTGCTGGAGGCGCACCGGACGTTGGCCCGCTCCAGCACACCGTAGGTCGCGAGTGTGGCGCGCCGCTGACGATTCGGGCGCGGCAGGCGTGGCCGGCGTGGTCCCACGAGTGACCTGTGGTGCTACGGGGGCGCCGGCGAGCCGAACCTCTCGGCGATGACCCCGTGCCTCAACCCGCGGTCGCTGACGGTCAGGGATTGCTGGCCCGTGAGCATCAGGATCGTGCGGATGATGCAGGCGCCGGCGAGGATCACCTCGGCCCGCGCAGGCTGAAGGCCGGCAATGTCCCGGCGCTGGTCCGCCGAGCGTCCGCGGAACACCTCGATCTGACGATCCACCTCGTCCGCGTCGACGACGGTCGCGTGGACGACGTCCGGATCGTAGTGATCCAGGCCGTGCTTGACGGCGGCGAGGTTGGTCGAGGTGCCCCCGATCGCGATCACCGCGTCCGGGCGTGGCCGACTCCTCAGTTCGGCGAGGTCGGTCGCGATGGCGCCGAGCGCCGCCTCGACGGTCGCACGCGGTACGGCGTCCGCGAGCCCGAAGCGCTCGGTGAACCGCACCGCGCCCACATCGACGCTGAACTGCTGCTCGATCCGGTCCACCCGGCCGAAGGTGAACTGGCTGCTGCCCCCACCGGAGTCGAACACCAGCAGTCGGTCACCGGTCAGCGGCAGGGCGGACACGGCGGCCAGGTACGCGAGCCTGGCCTCCTCCCGCCCCGAGATGACCTCCACGACCACTCCGCAGCGGGTGTGGACGGCCTCGACGAAGTCATCCCTGTTCGACGCCTGCCGGAGGCCCGCGGTGCCCACTGCCACGATGTCGAGCGGGCCACCGCGTCGGGCCTCGTCGACCAGGTCTCCGATCGCGTCGACCGTGCGTCCCATCGACGCGGCGGTCAGCTCGCCGGCCGCGGCCAGGCCCTCGCCGAGCCTGGTGATCACGGCGGTGTCGAGATCGGTGTGCGGGGTGCCAGCCTCATCACGGTGACCGAGCGTGAACTTGACCGAGTTCGTGCCGACGTCGATGACGGCGAACCTCCTCGGTCCCCAACCGAGCAGCGACTTGAGTCCCTGGGCGACGCAGGTGTTGGACCGACCGTCCAGCCCCAGTCGGCGGACCGTGCTGGACACGAGGCCAGGATCCGGCGACTCCACGGCGACCGTTCGGATGGCCCTCCCCTCGGCGATGACCTCGGTGAGCTCGACCATGCAGTCGTCCAGCACCGAGCGGCGACGGCGTTTGCGTATCCCCACGGCACGTAGGTCGTCGCTCGTGCCGACCAGCTCGTCCACCAGCTGCTCCATGCTGTGCTCGGCGCGCCGGGAGCCCGGTGGCGACGCGCCGAGCGCCGCGAACGCCGCCGTGACCGCTCCGGCATCGAGCGGGAAGGGGGCCTTCATCACCGGGACCCACAGCTGCAGGCCGGAGCCGTCCACCCGATGCAGCACCTTGACGTCCAGGACGCCGTCACGCACCTTGACGGAGGCGTCGCTGTGCATGGACAGGAGATACGTCTCGTCGGTCTCGACAGCCTCCACGGTCCGCAACGATGCGAGCGCGGGGTCGAGGTCGGCGAGGTCCTCGCCGAACGTGCGCCACTCCCACCGCGGGACGACGGCGGGCGCAGTCGGGTGGGTCGTCCGGTCGCTCGTGGTCACTGTCCCTCACCTTCCTCGGAACCGACGGGCCCGTCCCCCGGCGCGGCCCGGGACGCCGACAGGGCAGACACGGCCCGGTGGACGTTGCCGTGGATGTGGTCGGCCCCGAGCCGCTCCACCGCACCCTCGCGCTCGAGCATGGCACGGACGGCCGGCCGGACCGCCGCCAGCCGGAGCTCGATCCCCGACTCCGCCGCCATCCGGATGATCTCCGAGACCGTCGAGGCGCCCTGTGAGTCCACGAAGTTGACCCCCGCGAAGTGCAGCACCACCCCGCGGAGGTCGGGGGCCAGCATGACGGTGCGCATCCGGTCCTCGATCGCGTCCGCGGTCGCGAAGAAGACGCCGCCGTCCATGCGCATCACCACGACCCCGGGCAGCGTCTCGTCCTCGGGGTGCTGGTCGAGGTCCCGGAAGACCTGGGTCCCGCGCTCACGGCCGAGCGTCGAGAGCTGCGGGTGCGTCGCGACGTACACCAGCCACAGCAGGGACAGCGCGATGCCGATGACCACCCCGGCGAGTATGCCGAAGACGAGGGTCCCGAGGATCGCGGCCGTCGCCACCCAAAAGTCGGACCTCGACACCCGGCGGAGCCGTCGCATCTCGCCGACGTCCATCATCCCCATGACCACCGCCTCGATGATGAGTGCGGCGAGGACCGGCTTGGGCAGGGACGAGAAGAGGGGCGCCAGCACGAGGAGCGCCAGGAGGACGGTGACGCCCGAGGTCAGCGACGCCAGGCCGGTCCTCGCCCCCGAGCGGTCGTTGAGCGAGCTGGCGGACAGGCTCGTCGAGACCGGCATCCCTTGCAGGAGCCCGGCGCCGATGTTGGCGGCCGACTGGGCGACCGACTCCTGGTCGATGTCGACCTGGTAGCGGTGCCGGGCCGCCATGGCCCGGGCGTCCCCGGCGGTCTGGGAGAACCCGATCATCACGAGCGCGAAGGCGGCCACCAGGACCGTGCCGGCGTGGTCCACCAGCAGTCCGGGGTCGGGCACGTCGAGGGACGGCAGCCCGCGGGGGATGTCCCCGACCAGGGCCACGCCGCGTGCGCCCAGGTCGAGCACCGCAGCCGCGAGGAGGCCGCCCACCAGCAGGACCAGGGCGCCGGGGACCCGGGGAGCGACCCACCGGAGGCCGAAGACGACGGCGAGCGCGACGACGCCGACCACCAGCGTGGCGAGGTGCGCCTGGTCCAGCGTGGACAGCCACGACCAGAGCTCCTGGAACGAGTTGTCGCCCTCGCTGTCGGTGCCCGTCAGCTTGGGCAGCTCCCCGATGACGACGTCGATGGCGGCACCGAAGAGGAACCCGGTCACGACGGCGCGGGAGAGGAACTGCGACAGCCACCCCATCTTGAAAACGGCGAGGGCGAGGAAGAACAGACCGCTCGTGAGCGTGATCCCGGCGACGAGGGTGGCCACGTCGGAGGGGTCGGTCAGACCGGTCGCCAGCACGGCACCGCCGGCGACCGCCGCGAGCCCCGAGCTGGGACCCATGGAGATCTGCCGGCAGCTCCCGAACAGCGCGTAGAGGATCGTCCCGGCGGCCGCGGCGTACAGGCCGTTCTCGAGCGGTACGCCGGCGATCTCGGCGTACCCGAGGTTCTTCGGGATGATCAGGGCCGCCACCACGACACCGGCGACGAGGTCTCCCCGCAGCCAGGCCGACTGGTAGCCGCGCAGCTGCTCGACGATCGGCAGGACCTGCAGCACCCGCCACCGGGTGGGCGGGACCTCCACCGTCATGGCGGGCCGACCCCGCTCACGCCGAACCGTGGGGCGGCTGCGCGCGCTGCTCCTCGACGAGCTCGGCAGAGAAGAACTCGAGGGCCGTCTTGGTCTTCGTCTGCTGCTCGCCCGAGACGTCCAGGCCCTTGGCGGCCAGGAAGGCCCTCAGCTCAGCCGCGGCCTGGAAGGCCTCGGCGGGAGGGCACTTGGCCGACAGCTCGACGATCCGCGACCCGTCGGGATAGAACCAGAGCTCGGCGACGAGGCGCATGCGCAGCTCGGGGGGACGCAGCTTCAGCTTGAAGACCGTGATCGGGCCGAGGATCGACAGGTCGTCCAGCTCGAGGCCCTCCGGCGCATGCGCCTTGTAGAACTGCCGCTGCTCCTTGGAGTACAGCTTGTGGATGCCCTTGCGGCCCGCTGCGACGTCCAGCACGTCCGCGGAGCCCAAGGTGGCCTTCATGGTCGCGGAGCACACGAAGCCGCCCGGCATCGCGTCGACCTCGACGACGAGGTTGTCCGAGCTCCGCTCCTGCTGCACCTCGGCCGGCACCACGGGCCGCAGCTTGACCACGGAGTCGTCCCCCCGCCCCTGCACCCGCCGAGCCCTGACGACCACACCCACCCCGTTGAGGGCCAGGTCAGGGGTGTCGAAGAAGTACACCTGCCGGATCTGCGCGTCGAGCGGGTCCACGCCCAGGGCCGCCACGGCCGCGCGTCGATAGGAGTCCGGCACCGTCAGCTTGAGCTCGACGCTGTCCGCGTCCCTGGCCAGCGCCAGCACCTCGCCGACCTGGGCGTCGGTGAGTCGGGCCGGGGCTTCCTCTGCACTGCTGGACATCGCGTGCTTCCTTCTACTCGTTGGACGTCAGACCGGGTTGTCGGCCGCGGGGGCCGGGTGCCACGAGCCCCAACGTCGAGGTGCGGGCAGCGATGATCGCGCTGGCGCCTCCGCGGGAGGACCGAGGTGGTCGGACAGCTCCTCCTTGGCCTGCTTGCGGACCAGGAGCACCACGAAGTCCCGGACCGGCGCGCTGTCGTAGTGCGACCAGAGGCACTGCACGAGGACGGACACCTGGTCGCCCGGGACCGACGGGAACTCGGCCTGCAGCTCGAGCACGAGCGAGCTCATCGCCAGCCCCTCGTCCTTCTCCCCCCGCTGGAGCGGAGTGCGCGGACCCGGGTCGTCGACCTCGATCGTCATGGCTGGCCCACTTTCCGCTCTCAGGATCCTCGGGCCCTCCGGACCCATGGCTGGTGCATCCACGATGAGCACTCCCCGCGGTCGCCGCATCCTCCGGAGCGGGTGAGTCGTTCGGATGCGCCTAGCCTTGACCCATGCGCCTGCTGCTCCTCCGCCACGGTCAGACCTCTGCCAACACGACCGCCGCGCTGGACACCGCCGCCCCCGGGCACGAGCTCACCGAGCTCGGCCTCCGTCAGGCGCGGGCAGCCGGCCGCGCCCTCGGCACGCTCGGCATCGGCGCCGTCGCGGTCTCCACGGCCACCCGCACGAGCCAGACCGCGATGCCGCTCGTCCGGTCGCTCGGGCTGGAGCCGGTCCGGCACGACGGACTCCGCGAGATCGCGGCCGGCGACTTCGAGATGCGCAACGACCACGAGGCCATCGAGGGCTACCTCGGCACCATCGGGGGGTGGCTCGAGGGCGACCTCCTCCGCCGGATGCCCGGCGGCGAGACCGGGCACGAGTTCCTCGCGAGGTACGACGCCGCTGTCGCCCGCGTCTGCGCCCGGGGCAGCGACGTCACCCTGGTCGTGAGCCACGGTGCCGCGATCCGCACCTGGGTCACCCACCGGGCCGGCGGCGACCACGCGCCGATCCACGAGGGCCTGCACAACACGGGCTGCATCACCCTCGACGGGAGCCCCGACGAGGGCTGGACGGTCGCCTCGTGGCACCGCGAGCCCATCGGCGGAGCGTGGCTCGACGACCTGTCCGCCCCGGACCCGACCGGGGCGACCTCGACCCCGACGAGGCAGCCGAGGACTCCCCTCAGTCCTCCGGGTCGTAGCCCAGGTTGGGCGACAGCCAGCGCTCCGTCTCGGTGAGGCTCCAGCCCTTGCGCTCGGCGTAGTCGGCGACCTGGTCGCGGCCGAGGCGACCGACGACGAAGTACTGCGACTGCGGGTGGGAGAAGTACCAGCCCGACACCGCGGCGCCCGGCCACATCGCCATCGACTCGGTGAGCTCGATGCCGGCGCGCGCCTCGACGTCCAGGAGGTCCCACAGCGTGAGCTTCTCGGTGTGGTCGGGGCACGCGGGGTAGCCCGGCGCCGGGCGGATCCCGGTGTAGCGCTCCGCGATCAGGTCCTCGTTGGCCAGGGTCTCGTCGCTCGCGTGACCCCAGAACTCGGTGCGGACCCGCTGGTGCAGGCGCTCGGCGAAGGCCTCGGCCAGCCGGTCGGCGAGCGACTCGAGCAGGATCGCCGAGTAGTCGTCGTGCTCGGCCTTGAACTTCTCGATCCGCTCCCGGATGCCGTGCCCGGCCGTGACGGCGAAGCCGCCCACGTGGTCCGCGAGCCCGGTCTCCCGGGGGGCCACGAAGTCGCTGAGCGCCCGGTTGGGGACCCCTGAGCGGTGCTCCCCCTGCTGGCGCAGGTGGTGGAGCGTGGTGAGCACCTCGGAGCGGGTGTCGTCGGTGTAGACCTCGACGTCGTCGCCGAGCCCGTTGGCCGGGAAGAAGCCGTAGACCCCGCGGGCGGTCAGCCACCCCTCCTCGACGATCCGGTCGAGCATGTCCTGCGCGTCGTCGTACAGCTTGCGGGCCACCTCGGCGGTGGTCGGGTTGTTGAGGATGTCGGGGAACTTGCCCTTCATCTCCCACGCGTTGAAGAACGGCTGCCAGTCGATGTAGTCGCGCAGCTCGCCGAGGTCGTAGTCGTCGAGCACGTGCACGCCGGCCTGCGCGGGCGCGGGCGGCCGGTAGTCGCTCCAGTCGATCGGCGTCGCGTTGGCGCGTGCGCCCTCGAGCGTGAGCATCGGGCGGTCGTGCTTGGCCGAGTGCCGGGTCCGCAGCGAGTCGTAGTCGGCCTTGACGTCGGCCAGCAGCCGGGTGCGCTGCTTGGCGTCGAGCAGTGCGGCAGCCGTCGGCACCGAGCGTGAGGCGTCCTTGACCCACACGACGGGCCCGTCGTACCTCGGGTCCACCTTGACCGCCGTGTGGGCGCGTGAGGTCGTCGCGCCGCCGATCATGAGCGGGATCTCGAGGCCCTGGCGCTGCATCTCTGTGGCGAAGTTGACCATCTCGTCCAGCGACGGGGTGATCAGCCCGGACAGGCCGATGATGTCCGCGCCCACCTCGGCGGCGGTGTCGAGGATCTTCTGCGCCGGCACCATCACCCCGAGGTCGATGACCTCGTAGTTGTTGCACTGGAGGACCACGCCGACGATGTTCTTGCCGATGTCGTGGACGTCGCCCTTGACGGTGGCCATCACGATCGTGCCGTTGGTGTCCTTCGCGGTGGCGTACTCCGGGTTGTCGAGCTTCTCCTGCTCGATGAAGGGGATCAGGTAGGCGACCGCCTTCTTCATCACCCGGGCGCTCTTCACCACCTGTGGGAGGAACATCTTGCCGGCGCCGAACAGGTCGCCGACGACGTTCATGCCGTCCATCAGCGGGCCCTCGATCACCTCGATCGGGCGGCCGCCGCGCTCGGCGATCTCGGCACGGAGGATCTCGGTGTCCGACTCGACGTGGGCGTCGATGCCCTTGACCAGGGCGTGCGTGATGCGCTCGCCGATCGGCAGCGCGCGCCACTCCTCCTCGGTCACCTCGGCCGCCTGACCGGCCCGGTTGTGCTCCTCGGCGATCTCGAGCAACCGCTCGGCGGCGTCGGGTCGGCGGTTGAGGACGACGTCCTCGATCCGCTCCCGCAGGGCGGGGTCGACCTCGTCGTAGACGGTCAGGGCGCCGGCGTTGACGATGCCCATGTCGAGTCCCGCCTCGATGGCGTGGAAGAGGAAGACGGCGTGGATGGCCTCGCGCACCGGGTTGTTGCCGCGGAACGAGAACGACACGTTGGAGATGCCGCCGCTGACCTTGGCGCCGGGGAGGTTCTGCTTGATCCAGCGGGTCGCCTCGATGAAGTCGAGGCCGTACGACGCGTGCTCCTCGATGCCGGTCGCCACGGCGAAGACGTTGGGGTCGAAGATGATGTCCTCGGGCGGGAAGTCGACCTCGTCGACGAGGATCCGGTAGGCCCGCTCGCAGATCTGCTTGCGGCGCTCGAGGTTGTCGGCCTGGCCGTCCTCGTCGAAGGCCATCACGACCGCGGCCGCGCCGTACTGGCGGCACAGGCGTGCCTGCTCGCGGAACTTGTCCTCCCCCTCCTTCATCGAGATGGAGTTGACGATCGCCTTGCCCTGGACGCACTTGAGGCCGGCCTCGATCACCTCCCACTTGGAGGAGTCGACCATCACCGGCACCCGGCTGATGTCGGGCTCGGAGGCGATCAGCTTGAGGAAGCGGTCCATGGCCGCGACCCCGTCGATCATCCCCTCGTCCATGTTGACGTCGATGACCTGGGCGCCGTTCTCCACCTGCTGCGCGGCCACCGACAGGGCGGCGTCGTAGTCGCCGTCCTTGATGAGCGTGCGGAAGCGGGCGGAGCCGGTGATGTTGGTGCGCTCGCCGACGTTGACGAAGAGGCTGTCGGCGTTGATCGTGAACGGCTCGAGGCCGGAGAGGCGCATGGCGGGGGCGACCTCGACCGGCACCCGCGGGGTCTTGTCCGCCACGGCGTCCGCGATGGCACGGATGTGGGCGGGCGTGGTGCCGCAGCACCCGCCGACGAGGTTGACGAGGCCGCTCTCGGCGAACTCCGACACGATGGCCGCGGTCTCCTCGGCCGCCTCGTCGTACTCACCGAAGGCGTTGGGCAGGCCGGCGTTGGGGTACGCCGACACGAAGACGTCGGCGATGCGCGACAGCTCGGCGACGTACGGACGCATCTCCCGGGCGCCGAGAGCACAGTTGAGCCCGACGAGCAACGGGCGCGCATGGCGCACCGAGTTCCAGAAGGCCTCGGTCGTCTGCCCGGACAGGGTGCGCCCGGACGCGTCGGTGATGGTGCCGCTGATGACGACCGGCCAGCGACGCCCGAGGTCGGTGAAGACCTGGTCGACCGCCGAGATGGCCGCCTTGGCGTTGAGGGTGTCGAAGATCGTCTCGATGATGACGAGGTCGGCGCCGCCGTCGAGCAGGCCGCGGGTCGCCTCGGAGTACGCCGCGACGAGCTCGTCGTAGGACACGTTGCGGGCCCCCGGGTCGTTGACGTCCGGCGAGATGGAGGCGGTGCGGGTCGTCGGCCCGAGCGCGCCGGCGACGTAGCGCGGCCGCTCGGGCGTCCGGGCGCTCACCTCGTCGCAGACGGTGCGGGCGAGCCGGGCGGCCTCGAGGTTGATCTCGTAGGCCAGCTCCTCCAAGCCGTAGTCCGACAGCGAGATCGAGTTGGCGTTGAACGTGTTGGTCTCGATGATGTCCGCGCCGGCCTCGAGGTACTCGCGGTGGATCTCCTCGATGATGTGCGGCTGGGTCAGCGTCAGCAGGTCGTTGTTGCCGACCAGGTCGCTCTCCCAGTCCGCGAAGCGCTCGCCCCGGTAGCCCGCCTCGTCCGGCCGGTCCCGCTGGATGGCCGTGCCCATGGCGCCGTCGATGACCAGGATCCGCTCGCGCATGGTGGCGGCGAGCTCCTCGGTGGCATCGGGGCGGTGCTGGCTCACGGACTCGGGACTCACAGGGCTCTCGGCTCCTCTCGGCTGGGATCGCCAGCCTAGGTTCGGCGTTCCACTGTGTGGACACCATTCCCAGATCGTGACACCGCCCGGCGGTGCCCCCGAAATCCCGGGCACCCCCCGGGAGTCGGTCCCGGTGGTGCCGTCCGGGCGCCGGGCATGGCCCGCGTGGGGGTCGAGCGCCGACCGGTCGGGGGATCCCCGCGCCGCCCGGGACGCCTAGCGTCGCGGCGTGGGGTGTTCGAGCCAGGGGGCCGGGGACCTTGTTCGTGGGGAGCGACCGCCGCCGTGACGGGGGCGGCGGCGCTCGCTCGGACCCGCCGCCGCGGTTGGCCGCCGCTCGGGCCGCCGCGCGGACTACGCTGGAACGGTGATCGAGTTCGACGATGTCCAGGACCTGGTGTCTCCCGTGGTGATCGCGGCCTTCGAGGGCTGGAACGACGCAGCGGACGCCGCGTCCTCGGTCGTCGACCACCTCATGGACGTGTGGGACGCCCACGTCATCGGGGCCATCGACCCCGAGGAGTTCTACGACTTCCAGGTCAACCGCCCGATGGTGGGCACCGACGACAACGGCCACCGGCGGCTCACGTGGCCCACCACCCGGATCGCGATCGCCTCTCCCCCGGGCCTGCACCGCGACGTGATCCTCATCCGTGGCATCGAGCCCAACATGCGCTGGCGCCAGTTCTGCGCCGAGCTGCTCGCCGCCTGCGACGACCTCGGGGGCGAGCTCGTGGTGACCCTCGGGGCGTTGCTGGCCGACGCACCGCACACCCGCCCCATCCCGGTCACCGGGACCGCCACGGAGCCCGACCTGGTGGACCGGCTCAAGCTCGAGCAGTCGACGTACGAGGGTCCGACGGGCATCGTCGGCGTCTTCCAGGACGCGTGCATCCAGCTCGACATCCCGGCCGCGTCCTACTGGGCCGCCGTGCCGCACTACGTCGCGCAGCCGCCCTGCCCCAAGGCGACCCTGGCCCTCATCGGGCAGCTCGAGGACCTGCTGGAGTGCAGCATCCCCCTCGGCGACCTCCCCGAGGACGCCAAGGCCTGGGAGCGGGGGGTCGACGAGCTCGCCGAGGAGGACGAGGACGTCGCCGACTACATCCGGGCGCTCGAGGAGACGCGGGACACCGCCGACCTCCCCGAGGCGAGCGGCGAGGCGATCGCCCGCGAGTTCGAGCGCTACCTCAAGCGCCGCGACCAGGACTGATCAGAGAGCGAGCCCGAGCGCCGCGTCGAGCACCGGCAGCAGGGTCGCGGCCGCGTCCCGGTCGCTGGTGTCGGCGAGCCCGTGGTCTCCCAGGGTGGCGGCGACCCAGCCCTCGACCGCGGCGACGGCCGTCGGGGCGTCGAGGTCGTCGGCCAGGGCAGCGAGCACGGCCTCGACGACGGGTCCGGACGGGGCGCCGGCGCCGAGGGAGAACGCCTTGCGCCAGGAGTCGAGGGTGTCCACCGCGTCCCAGAGCTGGGCGTCGGTCCACTCCCAGTCGCTGCGGTAGTGGTGGCGCAGCAGCACCAGGCGGATGGCCATCGGGTCGACGTCGCTGTTGCGCAGCGCCGAGACGAAGACCAGGTTGCCCTTGGACTTGGACATCTTCTCGCCGTCGTACGCCACCATCCCGGCGTGGGCGTAGGCGCGGGCCAGGCGCTCGCCCGGCGAGGCGACCTGCGCGTGACCCGCGGACATCTCGTGGTGCGGGAAGACCAGGTCGCTCCCGCCGCCCTGCACGTCGAACGCCGAGCCGAGGTGCTCGAGCGCGATCGCGCTGCACTCGATGTGCCACCCGGGTCGTCCCGGACCGAAGGGGCTGTCCCACGCCGGCTCGCCGTCGCGCTCCCCACGCCACACGATGCAGTCGAGGGGGTCCTTCTTGCCCGGGCGGTCGGGGTCGCCGCCGCGGTCGGGGAAGACGCGGAGCATGGTCTCGCGGTCCCAACCGGACACGTCGCCGAACGCCGGGTCCGCGGTGACGGAGAAGTAGAGGTCGGTCTCCACCTGGTAGACGGCGCCGGCCTCCTGGAGCCGCTGGATGAGCTCGATGACGAGCGGGATCGACTCGACGGCACCGATGTAGTGGTCCGGGGCGAGGACCCGCAGCGCCTCCATGTCGTGGCGGAAGAGCTCGGTCTCCCGCTCGGCCAGCTCGACCCAGTCGACGCCGACCCTGGTGGCCCGCTCGAGCAGCGGGTCGTCGACGTCGGTGACGTTCTGGACGTAGCGGACCTCGTGCCCGGCGCTGCGCCAGGCCCGGTTGAGGAGGTCGAAGGCGACGTACGTCGCCGCGTGGCCCATGTGCGTGGCGTCGTAGGGCGTGATGCCGCAGACGTAGAGGCGTGCCGGGCCCTCGGGACGGGTCTCGACGAGCTCACCCGTCGCGGTGTCGTGCACCCGCACGACGGGCCCTGCGAGGGGGAGGGCGGGGACGTCGGGAGAGGACCAGCTGCGCATGCCGGGCAGCCTATCCGGCGGTGCGGGCGCGAGACCTAGAAGGGCGGCCAGGGGATGACCGGCCAGGATCCCTGCGGATCGGGCAGCACGCCGGTGCGCAGCAGCCGCTCCGCGCGCCGGCGGGTGGCGTCGACCTCGCTGACCGCGAGCAGGTCCTCGAGCCGCTCCCCCAGGTCACCGCGCAGTGCGTCGAGCACCGTCTCGACCCCGGCGATCTCCTCCTCGGTCAGGGGCTCGCCGGCCCAGCCCCACAGCACCGTGCGCAGCTTGTGCTCGACGTGGAAGGTGACACCGTGGTCGACGCCGTACCGGTGCCCGTCGGGCATGGCCAGCACGTGGCCACCCTTGCGGTCGGCGTTGTTGACGACGACGTCGAGGACCGCCATCCGGCGCAGCGCGTCGGTGTCCTCGTGGACGAGCGAGATCGGCCGGTCGGACTCGTCGAGGCCGTCGAAGACGTGGCGGTAGCCGTCGGGCACCCGGCCGCCGGGCACCAGGTCCACCGCGTCCTGGCCCGGGTCGGGCTCGCGCCACAGCTGCACCATGCCGGGCCCGTGCGGCCCCTCGCGCAGGATCGTGAGCGGGACGACGTCCCACCCGAACGCCTCCGACACGGCGTACGACGCCACCTCGCGCGCCGCGAGCGTGCCGTCCGGGAAGTCCCACAGCGGGCGCTCCCCGCGGATGGGCTTGTAGACGCAGCGCACGCCGTCGATCTCGCCGACGAAGGTCGCGTTGGAGGCGGGCATGACGCGTCCGTGGAGCGTGATCTCGCCCGCGAGCACGTCGGCGCCGGTCCGCTCGGTCACGGGCGGGTCAGGCCTGCGGGTCGCGACGCTTGAAGCCGTTGGCGCGCACGCACAGGTGGCCCGCGGGGTCGACCGGGTTGCCGCAGAACGGGCAGTCGGGCCGACCGGCGCCGATGACGGTGCGGGCTCGCCCGACGAAGGCGCGTGCGGCACCGGCGGTCAGCCGGACGAGGAAGATCTCGTCGGGCTCCGGCTCCTCGAGGTCCTCGTCGAGCTGCTCGGGGGACACGACTGCGGCCTCCGTGTAGGGGAACACCTCGATGACGATCCGCTCGGTCGCGGAGTCCCAGGACAGCGTCATCGTGCCGGCGCGGAACTCCTCCTCGATGGGCTGCTCGAGGGGGTCGTTGTCGACGAGGTCGAAGGGTGCGACGGCAGGCACGAGCGCACTGCCGCCGGCGGCCTGCATGACCTCGTCGAGCAGCTCGTCGACACGCTCGGCGAGCGCCTCGACCTGCTGCTTCTCGAGGGCGACGCTGGTGAGGCGGGCGCCGTCGCGGGCCTGCAGGAAGAAGGTCCGCTGACCGGGCTCGCCGACGGTGCCGGCGACGAAGCGCTCGGGCGGGTCGAAGGCGTGGACGAGAGGCATGCCACTCACCCTAGGACCCAGCCGGGGACGTGTCCGGCCCGGCACCACCGCCGACCGGCGCATCGGCGGTACGACGACGCCTGGACGCCTTCTTCGCCGGCGGCGGGCTGAGCCAGGAGAGGTCGCCCGCGGACGTGTTCGTGCCGAGGACGTAGGGGCGCGACTCGGTGTAGCGCACGATCGACACCGACGCCGGGTCGACCTGGATGCGCTGGAAGAGGTCGAGGTGGGTGCCGAGGGCATCGGCCAGGATCGCCTTGATGACGTCGCCGTGGCTCACCGCCAGCCAGACCGCTCCGGGGCCGTGCTCGGCCTCGACCAGGCGGTCGTGGCGTCGTACGGCCTCGACGGCGCGGTCCTGCATCGCCCGCATCGACTCCCCGCCCGGGAAGGCGGCGGCGGACGGCTGGCCCTGCACGACCTTCCAGAGCGGCTCCTTGGCGAGGTCCTTGAGCTCGCGGCCCTGCCACTCGCCGTAGTCGCACTCGCTGAGCCGGCGCTCGGTGGTGATGGCCAGGTCGCCGGCCTGGGCCCGCGTGATGGCCCGGGTCGTCTGCTTGCAGCGCTCGAGCGGGCTGGAGACGGCCGCCACCAGGCGCACCGGGGCGAGCCGGTCGGCGGTCGCGACCGCCTGCTCGGTGCCCCGGTCGTCGAGCCGGACACCGGGCAGCCGACCCGCCAGCACGCCCGTGGCGTTGGCGGTGGTCCGGCCGTGTCGCACGAGGATCACGGTTGCCATGGTGGCGACCCTAATGGGCATAGCCTGACCGGGTGATCGTCGACAACGCGCTCTACCACGAGGGCGTGCGTGTCCCCCTCGACGACGGGGACCCCAGCCTCGGTCACGCCCGGGTCCCGTGCGGTCGCGGCGACTTCCAGTGGGTGGGCCTCCACGACCCCACCGACGAGGAGCTCCAGCAGATCGCCACGACCTTCGACCTGCACCCGCTGGCGGTCGAGGACGCGGGCGACTCCCACCAGCGCCCCAAGGTGGAGCGCTACGGCGACACGCTCTTCCTCGTCCTCAAGACGCTCTGGTACGTCGACGAGGACGACGCCGTGGAGACCGGGGAGATCAACCTGTTCATCGGCCCCGACTTCGTGATCACCGTCCGGCACGGGCAGGGCATCAACCTCGGCACCGCCCGCCGGGACCTCGAGCAGCGGGCCCAGGTGCTCGAGCACGGCCCGATGGCGGTGATGTACGCCATCTGCGACCGCGTGGTCGACGAGTACGAGAAGGTCGGCGCCTCCCTCGAGATCGACGTGGACGAGGTCGAGGAGTCGGTCTTCTCCCCCGCCCGCACCGACGACTCCGTCCGCATCTACACCCTCAAGCGGGAGATCGCGGAGGTACGCCGCGCGGTGATGCCGCTGCGCGAGCCGATGCGCCGCTTCGCCTCAGCCGAGCTGAGTGGGATCGACGAGCAGACCGCGACCTACTTCCGCGACGTCTCCGACCACCTCCACCGGGTGTCGGAGGTCATCGACAACCTCGACGTGCTGCTGTCCACCGCGTTCGACGCCCACCTGGCCCGCATCTCGGTCCAGCAGAACGAGGACATGCGCAAGATCTCCGCCGGCGCGGCCCTGATCGTGGTGCCCACCCTCATCGCCGGGATCTACGGCATGAACTTCGACCAGATGCCCGAGCTGCACTGGACCTATGGCTACCCGTTCGCCATCGCGCTCATGGTCGGAGTCTCCTCGGTCCTGCTGTGGTTCTTCAAGAAGTCGGGATGGCTCTGAGCGGTCCCGCGACCACCCGGCCGAGCGCCTGGCGGGTGGTGTGGTGGTTCGGGTTCGTCAGCCTGGCCGCCGACATGGTCTACGAGGGCGCCCGGTCCATGTACGGCCCGGTGCTCGCCGCCCTGGGGGCGTCAGCGGTCCTCGTCGGGGCGGTCACCGGTGCCGGCGATGCGATGGCGCTGGTGCTGCGGTTGTTCTTCGGGCCGGTCGCGGACCGGACCGGTCGCTACTGGACCCTCACGATCGTCGGCTACGGGTTGACCGCCGTCTGCGTGCCTCTCCTCTTCCTGGCGCCCCGGCTGGGCTCCGCCGGACTGGGCTTCGCGGTGACACTGATCCTCCTCGAGCGGCTCGGCAAGGCCGTGCGCTCCCCCTCCAAGTCGGCGCTGCTCGCCCACGTGGCTGGTGCCGTGGGCCGCGGACGCGGCTTCGGGGTGCACAAGGCCCTCGACCAGGTGGGCGCCTTCGCGGGACCGCTGCTCGTGGCTGCCGTGGTGGCCGGCGCGACGTTGTGGGCCGGCATGGCGGTGCTGGCGATCCCCGGGGCGATCACGATGGTGCTGCTGCTCACGCTGCGTCGACGGGTGCCTGACCCGAGCGTCTACGACCCGTCGTCGTCCCCCTCCCCGGACGCCACCCAGGCACCGACCCGCGGCTGGTGGGCCGACGCGGTCGGCGCCGGCCTGCCCGGAGACTTCTTCCGGTACGCCGTCGCGGCCTCGCTCACGACCGGCGCCCTGGTCACCTTCGGGATCATCGGCTACCACCTGACCGTCGAGGGGATCGTCCCCGTCGCCGCCGTGCCCCTCGTGTACGCCGCCGCGATGGCCGTCGAGGCGGTCGCGGCGCTGCTCGTCGGCTGGGTCTACGACCGCACGGGGGCGGCGGTCCTGCTGGTCGTGCCGGTGCTCGTGGCGCTGGTGCCCGCCCTGGCACTCGGTCCCACCCTCGCGACCGTGGTCGTCGGCGTGGTCGTGTGGGGATTCGCCCACGGTGTCCAGGACTCCACGATCAAGGCGGCCGTCGCCGACTTGGTCGAGGCGCCGCGCCGGGCCACGGCGTACGGCGTCTTCGCGGGCATCCAGGGCCTGCTGGCGATCGTGGGCGGGGCCGGCGCGGGCTGGCTCTACGAGCGCTCCCTGACGGCGCTGGTCGTGGTCGTCGCGATCAGCCAGCTGCTGGCGCTGGCCCTGTTGCTGCAGACCTTCAGGCGGACAGCACGCCGGTCGCGAGCAGGATGAGCGTCGCCGAGCCGAGCAGGACGCGGTAGATGACGAACGGCGTGTAGGAGTTCGTCGAGACGTAGCGCAGCAGCCAGGCGATGGCGGCGTACCCGATGACGAACGACACCACCGTGGCGACGAGGGTCGGGCCCCAGCCGTAGGAGTTGTCGCCGTGGGGGATCTCCTTCAGCTCGAAGAGCCCCGCTCCCACGACGGCCGGGATGGCGAGCAGGAAGGCATAGCGCGTGGCGGCCTCGCGCTCGAAGCCGAGCACCCGGCCCATCGAGATCGTCGCGCCGCTGCGGGAGACGCCGGGGATGAGCGCCATGGCCTGGGCGACGCCCATCAGCACGGCGTCCTTCAGGGTGATCTGCTTGATCTCGCGGTCGTCGCTGCTGAAGCGGTCGGCCAGCCCGAGCACGATGCCCATCACGACCAGCGTGGTGCCGACGATCCACAGGTTGCGGAAGTCCTCCTCGATGACGTCCTTGAGCAAGACGCCCAGCACCACGATCGGCAGCGACCCGATGATGATGAACCAGCCCATGCGGGCGTCGAACTGCCCGCGCCACTCCGGCTTGAAGAGCGACAGCAGCCACGCCTTGCCGATGCGCCAGATGTCCTTGCGGAAGTAGATGAGCACCGCCAGCTCGGTGCCGATCTGGATCACCGCGGTGAAGGCGGCGCCCGGGTCGCCCCACCCGAAGAGCTCGGGGAAGATCCGCAGGTGCGCGCTGCTGGAGATCGGCAGGAACTCGGTGAGTCCCTGGATGGTCCCGAGGACGATGGCCTTGAGGAAATCTGACACGCCGCAGGAGCCTACGGGGAGGTGGTTGCGGCGAGCCGAAGGGCCCGCCGGGGTGGGCATGACTAATCTCTGCCGCATGCAGCAGCGCTCGCTCGGCTCGACCGGCCTCAAGGTCTCCCGGCTCGGTCTCGGCACCATGACCTGGGGGCGTGACACCGATGAGCACGAGGCGCGCGACCAGCTGATCGCCTTCGCCGAGGCCGGCGGCACGCTCCTGGACACCGCGGCCGGTTACGGCGACGGCGCCAGCGAGGAGCTCATCGGCACCCTCATCGGCGACGTGGTGGGCCGGGACGAGATCGTGCTGGCGACGAAGGCCGGCATCTCGAGGCGCACCGGCGAGCAGGTCACCAACACCTCGCGTGGGCACCTGCTCACCTCGCTCGACGCATCCCTCGGGCGCCTCGGCGTCGACCACGTGGACCTGTGGCAGGTGCACGTGTGGACCGACGAGACCCCCATCGAGGAGACCCTCAGCGCGCTGGACCTGGCGATCACGTCCGGGCGCGCGTCGTACGTCGGCGTCTCCAACTACACCGGCTGGCAGACCGCGCAGGCCGCCACCTGGCAGCGGGCCGTGCCCGGGCGGACGACGCTCGCCTCCACGCAGGTGGAGTACTCGCTCCTCAACCGCGGGATCGAGCACGAGGTCGTCCCCGCGGCGCGGGCGCTCGGCCTCGGGGTGCTCCCCTGGTCGCCGCTGGGGCGCGGGGTGCTCACCGGCAAGTACCGCTCCGGCACGCCGTCGGACTCTCGCGGCGCCACCGAGCACTTCGGTCGCTTCGTCGGTGTCTACCTCGACGAGCGGGGTCGCTCCATCGTCGAGGGCGTGGCCCGGGCCGCGGACGGCCTGGGCTGGTCCCCGCTCGAGGTGGCGCTGGTGTGGGTGCGCGACCGGCCCGGGGTCACCGCCCCGATCGTGGGAGCGCGGACCGCGGCCCAGCTCCGCGGCGCGCTCGGCATCGAGGAGCTCACGCTGCCCCGGGAGATCGTGGACGCCCTCGACGACGTGAGCGGCGACTGATGGCTCGCGCGCACCGGCGACCGCCGCGGGCGGGGGTGGAGTGGGAGTTCGAGACGCTGACCCTGCCCCGTGACTTCTCTCGCAACGTGGTGACCAGGGTGCTCGTCGAACGCGCGGAGCACGGCGGCTGGGAGCTCGACCGGCTGCGGATCGGCAACGACGGAGTACGACGTGTGGTGCTGCGCCGCAAGATCATCCGCCAGCGCCTGACGCTCTTCGCCGGCTGAGCCTCCTGCGGTCGCCCCGGCCGGGAGCGGGCCACTCAGGGCCACCGGACCTGTGGATCGTCCATCTCCCACGCTCCCTGTGGAGGAGCGTTCGACGCGATCCCGGCGTCGGCGCACGCTGGGTCCATGACCCCGTTCCACGACGTCAACGCCCCGCACGGCACGCCACCCCAGGTCCCTCGTCCACGTCGCGACGCCCGAGGGCGCCCCGGCCGCTCCGGTCAGCCCTGGGCCGACGAGGACTACGAGCGGCTGGTGGCGCTGGTCCGCGAGGGCCACGACGTGCCCGCGATCGCCGACGCGCTGGAGCGCACGGAGGGCGCCGTCACCCCGCGACTGCGCGCCCTGCTGCCGCCCGAGCAGCGGGCCATCCTCGCCGACCGGGTGCTCCCGACGCTGCGGGGGCACGTCCGGGAGCAGCCGGACTACCCGTGGGCCGAGATCATGGTCCGGCTCCCTCCCCCGGCGCCCGTGGTCCAACGGGTCGAGCACCTCGCCGGCGCCGCCGGGCTCGAGGTGGCGCTGCTGCTCGAGGCGGCGTGGGCGCTCCTGCACTGCGAGACCGCCGACGCCGGCGCGGTGCGCGAGGTCTGCGACGAGGTGGTCGCTCGTGGCCTCGACGAGGAGCTGACGGCTCGGCTGGTGTCCGCGCTGCTGTGCCGCGTCCCTCCTGCCACCCCTGACGAGGCGCGCTACGCCGCGATGGCCCGGCTGGACCGGGCCCGCGGGCTCACGTCCTCCCGCTCCCGCTACGACGCCCACCCGTCGGAGCACGGGTGGTGAGCCGGCTCAGAGCTCGTCGAGAAAGCGGTCGAAGACCCGCGCCCCGAACTCCAGCGCATCCACCGGCACCCGCTCGTCGACGCCGTGGAAGAGCGCCGTGAAGTCCAGGTCCGCCGGCAGCCGCAGCGGCGCGAAGCCGTAGGAGGTCATGCCCAGCTTGGTGAAGTGCTTGGCGTCCGTGCCGCCGCTCATGAGGTACGGCGCGACGACGGCGTCGGGGTCCTCGGCCATCAGCGAGCGGGTCATCGCGTCGACCAGGTGGCCCTCGTAGGGCATCTCCCACGGCTGCTGGTGGGAGAGGAAGTCGATCTCGACCCCCTCCCCGCACAGCTCGCGCAGGGTGGTGAAGAACTCGTCCTCGTAGCCCGGCAGGAAGCGGCCGTCGACGTGCGCGGTCGCCTCGGTGGGGATCACGTTGACCTTGTAGCCGGCGCCGAGCATCGTCGGGTTGGCGGTGTTGCGGATCACCGCGCCGAGCATCCGCGCGGCACTGCCGAACTCGTCGATCAGCTCGACCGCGTTGTCCGGGGTGGCCTCGGTGCCGGCGATGTCGGCGACGGTGGCCAGCAGGACCTCCATGGTCGGCGTCAGCCGCACCGGCCACTCGTGGGCGCCGATCCGGGCGACGGCGCCGCTGAGGCGGGTGACCGCGTTGTCGGTGTTGATCATCGAGCCGTGGCCGGCGCGCCCGCGGGCCGTGAGCTTCATCCAGGCCATGCCCTTCTCGGCGGCCTCGATGAGGTAGATCCGACGGCCGCGGACGGTCGCGCTGAAGCCGCCGACCTCACCGATCGCCTCGGTGCAGTCGGCGATCTCGTCCGGGTGCTGCTCCACGAGGACCTCGGCACCCTTGTGGCCGCCGGCCTCCTCGTCGGCCGTCAGGCAGAGCACCAGCTCGCGGTCGGGCAGCCGGCCGGCCCGGGCCCGGGCGCGGACCACACTGAGGAGCATGGCGTCGAAGTCCTTCATGTCGACGGCGCCGCGACCCCACACGAAGCCGTCCTGCACCTCGCCGGAGAAGGGGTGGACCTGCCAGTCGTCCGCCGCGGCGGGGACCACGTCGAGGTGGCCGTGCACGAGCAGCGGCGGCTTGGTCGAGCCGGGCGACCCGCCCCACCGGGCGACGAGGTTGGTCCGGCCCGGCTCGGACTCGTAGAGACGCGACTCGATGCCGACCTCGTCGAGCAGCGTGGCGACGTACTCTGCCGCCTTCCGCTCCCCCGGGCCGTCCTCGTCGCCGTAGTTGGAGGTGTCGATGCGGATCAGGTCGCGGCACAGGTCGACGACCTCGCCCGCGGGGTCGTGGGCGGGGTCGAGAGGGGTCACCGAGGTCTCGTCAGCCATGACCCCCATCCTGCCCCAGGGACGGGGGGACCCCGATTCGGGTGTTGGGCAGGCGTTTTGCTACGGTTCTCCAGCACTCGTCCGGGTGGCGGAATTGGCAGACGCGCTAGCTTGAGGTGCTAGTGCCCGTATTAGGGCGTGGGGGTTCAAGTCCCCCCTCGGACACTGAGAAGGCTCCGGCTCCACGGGGCCTTTTCTTCATTTCGGGGCCACGGAGGAGCGGGTCAACGCCCGCGGCGAGGACGGCCCGAAGGTCCCATCCTGTGGTGCACCCGGGCCGGCGCCTCACCGAGGCCCCGCACCCCCGGGGCGTCCGACTCCATCGGCCCGTCGGGGTCGCGACGCCAGCGGCGCTCGAGGAACCAGCCGGCGACGGAGAAGTAGGCGACCAGGGCGCCGACCACGATCCACACCATGGCGCGACCCTACGCTCGCGGCGTCCGTTCAGGGAGTGCCCAGCCGGATCCCGTGCGAGGCCAGCAGGTCGGCCAAGGAGCCGGGCCCGCGCTCGAAGTGCCAGTGCTCGGCGACCAGTCCCGCCGCCCGCGCGCCCTCGACGTTGGCCTCGTTGTCGTCGACGAAGAGCACCTCGTGCGCCGGCGCCCCGATGCGTCGTACGACGCGGTGGAAGAACTCCGGGTCCGGCTTGGCGGCCCCGACCTCCCACGAGTAGGCGCTCACGTCGAAGCGGTCCCGGTAGCCGAGCACGTCGTGCATGTACGTGCCGCGGTGGCGCTCCTGGTTGGTGGCGAGGTGCACCCCGTAGCCGGCGCTGCGCAGCGCCGACACGACCTCGAAGGACGAGGCGACCTCGTCGATGCGGTGCCACACCGCGGCGTACACCTCCGCGACCGGGGTCGCGACGCCGTACTCCAGCAGCCTCGCCTCGAGCATCGGCAGGTAGTCGCCCTCGCCGGCCAGGGTGGGCTCCTCGTCGGCCCACGTCCGGTGGAGGAACCCGCGGGAGCGGTCGCCGAGGAAGGGCTCCATCGCGGCGTACCAGCCGCCGGGAAGGTCCTGGACGACGCCGTCGGCGTCGAGCAGCACGTGCGTGATCACGAGGCTCACCCTAGGCTCGCCGGGTGACCGCCAACCTGCGCCCGACCCTGCGGGTCGGCTTCGTGACCGGTGCCACCCCCGACAAGTGGGCGCGTGCCTGGCGCGAGCGCCGACGTGAGCGGCTCGAGCTGGTCCCCGTCAGCGAGGACGAGCAGGTCGAGGGAGTCCGCGACGGCAGCCTCGACATGGCCCTCGTCCGGCTGCCCGTCGACACGGACGACCTCCACTGCATCCGGTTGTACGACGAGGTGCCGGTCGTCGTCGCCGGCCTCGAGCACGTCGTCGGCGCGGTCGACGAGGTGACCCTCGACGACCTGGCCGACGAGCAGCTGGTGCGCCCGCACGCCAGCGGCTGGACGCCCACCGCCGAGCAGCTCGACTGGCCGCCGATGTCGGAGAGGGACGCGATCGAGACCGTGGCCGCCGGCACCGGCGTGGTGGTCGTGCCGATGAGCGTGGCCCGGCTCCACCAGCGCAAGGACGTGGTGAGCCGGCCGGTGACGGACCTGGAGCCCACCACCATCGCTCTGGTCTGGCTCCGGGACCGAGACGACGACGTGACGCAGGCCTTCGTCGGCGTGGTCCGGGGACGCCGGGTCACGAGCTCGCGCTGAGCCACTCCTCGAGCCACCGGCCCAGCACCACCGCGCTGGCCTCCACCCGGCTCGGCCAGTCCATCGCGGACTCGTCGGCCTCGTCGCTCACGTGCTTGACCAGCCGGACCGGCACGCCGAAGGACCGCGCGGCGAACGCGACGGCGTACCCCTCCATGTCGACGAGGTGCGCCGCGAGCGCCAGCCGGTCGCGGACCAGCGGGTCGGTGACGAACACGTCGCCCGTCGCCAGCACCACGCCGGACTCCCCCACCACGAGCCGCTCCTCGGGGTCGTGGCCGAGCGAGCGCACGATGTCGGCGTTGATGTCGTGGTTGATCACGACACCCGGCTCGTGCAGGCCGGTGAGCCCGTCACGCAACGCGCCGGCGGTGCCGATGTTGACGACGGTGAGCCCAGCGACGTCGTCGTACGCCGCCAGCGCACGCGCCGTGGCGACGGCCGCGGCGGTCTTGCCCATGCCGGTGACGACGAGCGGGAGGTCGGGCGGGACGTGGGCGGCTTCGGCCGCGGTGGCGGCCACGACGAGGGTGTGCACCTCGTCACGCTAGCCCTTCCTGGTTAGCCCTTTGACAACCCAGCACCTAGTGTCGACGGGCCCGTTCACCCGAGTAGCTCCAGGAGGTGTCACCTTCCAGTGACCCAGGAAAAGACGTCGGAGCGCCCGCTCTCCGACCCCTTCAAGTCACCCACCGACACGGTGATCCCGCACCCCGCTCTGGACGTCGAGCCCTCCGCCGAGTCCGAGCGCCCCCAGCTCCTCGACAAGGTCGTCTTCGGCGTCACCGCCGCGATCGCGATCGGCTTCCTGCTGTGGGGGTTCCTCGACACCGCCTCGCTGGCCAGCGCCTCGGGCACGGCCCTCACCGGCACGATGGAGTACCTCGGCTGGCTGTTCGTCCTCACGTCGTCCGCCTTCGTCGTCTTCGCCCTGTGGCTCGCCCTGGGCAAGTACGGCAACATCCCCCTCGGTCGCGACGGGGACGAGCCGGAGTTCTCCACCACCTCGTGGGTCGCCATGATGTTCTCCGCCGGCATGGGCATCGGGCTGATGTTCTACGGCGTCAACGAGCCGCTCACGTTCTTCGCCGACACCGACGGCTTCGCGCCGCCCGGCTCCGAGACCCTCGCCGACCCGCAGCGCGCCGAGAACGCGATGGCGCACACGCTGTTCCACTGGACCCTGCACCCGTGGGCCATCTACGCGGTCGTCGGTCTCGCCATCGCGTACGGCGTCTACCGCAAGGGTCGCCTCCAGCTCATCAGCTCGGCCTTCGAGCCCCTGCTCGGCAAGCACGCCAACGGCCCGGCCGGCAAGGTCATCGACATCCTCGCGATCTTCGCGACGCTCTTCGGCTCTGCCGCGTCGCTCGGTCTCGGTGCCATCCAGATCGCCAGCGGCCTGCGCATCGTCACCGGCCTCGGCGAGGTCGGCAACGGCGTGCTCGTCGCCATCATCGCGGTCCTCACCGTCTGCTTCGTGCTGTCGGCCGTCTCCGGCGTCGCCAAGGGCATCCAGTGGCTCTCCAACATCAACATGGTGCTGGCGCTGACGCTCGCGGTGTTCGTGTTCGTCGTCGGTCCGACGATGTTCATCCTTGACATCATCCCGACGTCGATCGCCTCCTACGTGCGCGAGCTGCCGACCATGGCCGGTCGCACCAACGCCGACGGCGAGGCCGCGGCCGCGTGGCTCAGCAGCTACACGGTCTTCTACTGGGCCTGGTGGATCTCGTGGACCCCGTTCGTCGGGATGTTCATCGCACGGATCTCGCGCGGGCGCACGATCCGCCAGTTCGTCACCGGCGTGCTGCTGGTCCCCAGCCTGGTCACCCTGGTCTGGTTCGCGATCTTCGGCGGCGCGGCCATCAAGCTCCAGATGGACGGCACCGACGTCTACGGCGCCGGTGCCCTCGAGGACCAGCTCTTCACCGTGCTCGACCAGTTCCCGCTGGCCACCGTCTCCAGCATCCTGGTGATGGTCCTGGTGGCGATCTTCTTCATCTCCGGTGCCGACGCGGCGTCGATCGTGATGGGGTCGCTCTCGCAGAACGGTGCCATCGAGCCCAGCAAGGCGCCGGTGATCTTCTGGGGCGTCGCGACCGGCGGCGTGGCCGCGGTCATGCTGCTGGTCGGTGGAGACACCGCCCTCGACGGCCTCAAGACGATCACCATCGTGGCGGCCGTGCCGTTCGTGGTGGTGATGATCGGCCTGTGCGTGTCCCTGGTGAAGGACCTCAGCCAGGACCCGATGATCGTCCGGACGCGGGTGGCCCGCGAGGCCGTCCACGACGCCGTGATCGCGGGCGTCACCGAGCACGGGGACGACTTCCGCCTCTCCGTCGAGCAGGAGCCCGGCGCGGACGACACGTCCACCGCGCGCCCCTCGCAGACGAAGGCCTGACCCAGCACCACCCCGGCGGCCGCTGGGCGCCTCCTCACCAGGAGGTGCTCAGCGGCCGTCCCTCGTGGAAGCCGGCGGCGGACTGCAGGCCGACGACCGCGCGCTCGTGGAGCTCCTCGAGCGTCGTCGCGCCGGCGTACGTGCAGGACGACCGCAGCCCGGAGCAGATCTGGTCGATGAGGTCCTCGACGCCGGGCCGGGCCGGCTCGAGATACATCCGCGACGAGGAGATGCCCTCCTCGTAGAGGCCCTTGCGGGCCCGGTCGTACGCCGACTCGGTCGACGTGCGGTGGGCGACGGCCCGCGCCGAGGCCATCCCGAAGGACACCTTGAAGGCCCGCCCGTCGGCGTCGTGCATGAGGTCGCCCGGCGACTCGTGCGTCCCGGCGAACCACGAGCCGATCATCACCGAGCTGGCGCCGGCGGCCAGGGCGAGCGCGACGTCGCGCGGGTGCCGCACTCCCCCGTCGGCCCACACGTGCTTGCCGAGCTCCCGGGCAGCGGCAGCGCACTCGAGCACCGCGCTGAACTGCGGGCGCCCGACACCGGTCATCATCCGGGTGGTGCACATGGCGCCCGGGCCGACGCCGACCTTGACGATGTCGGCGCCCGCCTCGACCAGCGCGCGGGTGCCCTCGGCGGAGACCACGTTGCCCGCCACGATCGGCACCGCCGGTGAGAGCGCCCGCACCGCGCGGAGCGCCTCGAGCATCCGGTCCTGGTGCCCGTGGGCGGTGTCCACCACGAGACAGTCGACGCCGGCGTCCAGCAGGGCGGCCGCCCTGGCCGCGACCTCGCCGTTGACCCCCACCGCGGCCGCGATCCGCAGGCCGCCGGACGCGTCGACCGCCGGGGTGTAGAGCGTGGCCCGCAGCGCCCCCAGCCGGGTGAGGACGCCCACCAGCGAGCCGTCCTCGCCGACCGCGACGGCGAGCGGTGCCTTGGCAGCGTCCAGCCGGTCGAAGACGACCCGCGGGTCCGCGTCGGCGGCGACCGTCACGAGGTCGCGGCGCATCACCGCACCCACCTGGGCGAAGCGGTCGACCTCGGCGCAGTCGGCCTCGGAGACGACGCCCACGGGGCGACCGTCCTCGACGACCACGGCGGCATGGTGGGACCGCTTGGGGATGAGCGACAGCGCCTCGGCCACCGTCTGGGTGGGCGCCAGCTCGATCGGGGTGTCGAAGACGAGGTGGCGCTGCTTGACCCACTGCACGACGTCGGTGACCACCGGGATCGGGATGTCCTGCGGGATGACGGTGAGGCCGCCGCGGCGGGCCGTCGTCTCGGCCATCCGCTTGCCGGCGATGGCGGTCATGTTGGCCACCACCAGCGGCAGCGTCGCGCCGGTGCCGTCGTGGGTGGCGAGGTCGACGTCGTACCGGCTGGCCACGGCCGAGTGGCGCGGGACCATGAAGACGTCGTCGTAGGTCAGGTCGTGCGGCGGGGCCGCGTCGTGGAGGAAGCGCACGTGTCGGGAATCTACGTGAGTCGGTGCTGCGGGCGCAGGCCGACGTCCTCGAGCTCCAGCTCGGCCAGGCGGCGTACGACCTCCGGGTCCTGGCGTCGCCAGTCCCCCGCCGGGTCGTCGCTCACCCGGGCCAGCACCCGCATCGGCTGGTGCGCGAGGGCCCGCAGGGCGAACAGGTCGAGGTCGTCGGCGGAGTCGATGAAACGTGCCCCGGCCGTGGCCTCGCGCACGAACCGCCACCGCCGGGGCAGGTGGACGGCCAGGATCACCAGGATCGGGATGAGGGCGATGGCCAGGCCGAGCACGACGGCCAGCTGCTCGATGGCCTCCACCGACGCCCGTCCGGCCGACGCGATGCCCTCCGAGGCGTCGGCCGCCCTGTCGAACGGCGTCGCCAGCTCGTCGCCCACCAGGGGTGCCTCGCCGAGCCGCCCGCCCGCGTCCCGCAGCTGGCCGGCCATCGCCGTGGCCGACTCGTCGGTCTGCCGGCCGGGCTCGGCCAGCGCCGTGGTCCCGTCGTGGACGGCTCCCCCGACCCGGGCCCACAGGACGATCCACCCGAGGACGAGGAGGTCGGCGACGATCTGGGCGGTACGGCGGCCGGGGCTGTCGGCGTAGAGCTTCATGCCCCCATCCGAGCATCACCGGGGGCCGGTGGCCACCTCCGTGAGGGCGGCCCAGGTGCGGTCGATGTCCGCTGCCGTGGTGCGCCAGCTCCCGACGGCCCAGCGGATCGCGGCCCGGCCCTCGACCCGGGTGTGGCTCAGGTAGGCGACCCCGGAGGCGTTGACGCGATCCATGATCGCCATCGTCTCCTCGTCACCGGCCACCGCGCGGAAGACCACGAGGCTGAGGCTGCGGGCGGTCACCAGCTCGAAGCGGTCGTCCTCCGCCACCAGGTCCTCGACCCGTCGGGCGAGCTCGACGCCGTCGCGGATGTGGGCGCGCAGCCCCTCCAGCCCGTAGGTGCGCAGCACCGCCCAGAGCTTGAGCGACCGGAACCGACGGCCGAGCTGCGGGTGCCAGTCGCGGTAGTCCACGACCTCCCCGGACTCGGAGGCCGCGTTGCGGAGGTACTCCGGGGTCAGCGAGAGCGCGTCGACGACCGACTCGCGGTCCGGCACCCACAGGACGCTGCAGTCGAAGGTCGTCAGCAGCCACTTGTGGGGGTTGGTCACGAACGACTGCGCGAGGTGCAGCCCCCGGGTCAGGACCTCCCGGTGCTCGGGGCACACGGCGGCGACCCCGGCCCAGGCCGCGTCGACGTGCAGCCACGCGCCGACACCGTCGAGGGCCTCCGCGATGGCCTGCACGTCGTCGATCGCCCCGGTGGAGGTGGTGCCGACGCAGGCCTGGACGAAGACGGGCCGGCAACCGTCGTCGATGTCGTCGGCCAGCAGTCGCTCGAGGTGGGCCACGTCCATGGCCTGGGTGGCCGGGTCGACCTCGACCATGCGGACGTTCTCGGCACCGATCCCCGCCATCATGGCGGCCTTCACCAGCGACGAGTGGGCCTGCGAGGAGCCGTAGACGGTCCAGCGCGTGTCGCCGAGCCCCGCCTCGCGGACGGTCCCGGCGCCCGCGGACTGGAGCGCGGCGAGCAGGGCGGTGAAGGTCGCCGTCGAGGCGGTGTCCTGGATGACGCCCCCGCCGGGACCCTCCGCGCGGTGCTGGAACTGCTCGGGCAGCCCGAGGGCCTGGGCCAGCCAGTCGACGACGACCTGCTCGACCTCGGTCACCGCCGGGCTGGTGGCCCAGATCATCCCCTGCGCGCCGATCCCGCTGGAGAGGAGGTCGCCGAGGATGGCGGCCGGCGAGGAGTTGGCCGGGAAGTAGGCGAAGTAGCGCGGGTGCTGCCAGTGCGTCAGGCCCGGCACGACCACCTCGTCGAGGTCCGCGAGGAGGGCGTCGAACCCCTCGGCCTGCTCCGGCGGCGAGGCCGGGAGCGCGCGTCGTACGTCGCCGGGAGCGACCTGCGAGAGCACCGGCAGGTCGTCGAGGGACGCCCAGTAGTCGGCGATCCAGTCGATGGTGGCGTACCCCTGCCGGCGGAACTCCTCGGGGGACATGTGCCCGGCGTTGTCAGACATGGCCCGAAGGTACTGCGCGCGGTTGAGCCGTCGTACTCAGGGGACGTCGGGTAGCGCGACAGGTCCGCGGCGAACCCGCCGCGACGAGGCTCCTCCCATGCCCAACACAGCCAGCACCACCGCCAAGAACACCACCGCCTTCGCCGCCCAGGCCGCGATCTCCTTCGGGGCCGCGCTGTTCGCGATGCTCGTCGCCGTCTACTTCATGGACGCCGACCCGTGGGTCAAGGGATTCCTCGCCCTCGGGACGCTCTACCTGACGACCTCGACCTTCACGCTCGCCAAGGTCGTGCGCGACATGCAGGAGGACACGACCGTCATGCACCGGCTCGACCAGGCCCGCCTCGACAAGGCGCTGTCGCAGCACGACCCGTTCAAGTCGGCCTGATCGCCCGGGCCCGGACGGCGCGTCGCTCAGCGCAGCTGGGCGCTCGTCAGCCCCAGCAGCCGCCGGGCGACGATGAGCAGCTGGATCTGCTGGGTCCCCTCGAAGATGTCCAGGATCTTGGAGTCGCGCGACCACTTCTCCAGCAGCTCGACCTCGCTGTAGCCCAGCGAGCCGGCCAGCTGGACGCACGAGAGCGTGATGTCGGAGCCGACCCGGCCCGCCTTCGCCTTGGCCATCGAGGCCTCCAGCGAGTTGGGCCGGCGGTTGTCCGCCATCCAGGCGGCCTGCATCGTGAGCAGCTGGGCGCCCTCCCAGTCGGCCTCGAGCCGGAGGAACGTCGCCGCCGCGGCGGACTGCACCTGGGCGGGGCGGTCGTAGTCGATCTCGACCCCGGCCTGCTCGAGCAGGTCGCGGGTGAGGTCCAGGGACGCACGGGCGCAGCCGACGGCCATCGCGGCCACCAGCGGCCGGGTGTTGTCGAAGGTCGCCATCGCCCCGGCGAAGCCCTGCTTGACGTCGACCTCCGGGGAGCCGAGGAGGTCCTCGGCGGGCACGCGGCAGTCGGTGAACGTGATCGCGGCGGTGTCGGAGGCCCGGATGCCGAGCTTGTGCTCGAGACGCTCGACCTTCATCCCGGGGTTGTCCTTGCGGACCACGAACGACTTGATCGCCGCCCGGCCCAGGGACTTGTCGAGCGTCGCCCACACGACCACGCTGTCGGCGCGCTCGCCGGAGGTGACGTAGATCTTCTCGCCGTTGATGACGTACTCGTCGCCGTCGAGGCGAGCGGTCGTGGAGATGCTCGCGGAGTCCGAGCCGGTGCTGGGCTCGGTGATGGCCATCGCGGCCCACGTCCCGGCGTACCTCTCCTGTTGCTCGGGCGTCGCGACGGACGCGATGGCCGAGTTGCCGAGGCCCTGGCGGGGCATGGACAGCAGCAGGCCGGTGTCGCCCCAGCACATCTCGGCGATCGACATGACGGAGGCGAGGTTGGCGCCGTTGCGGACACCGCCGGAGTCGTCCTCGGCCTCGTCGCGGCGTACGCCGGACGCGCCCGCCCCCTCCGCCGACCCGGACTCGGAGAGCCCGTCGATCATCGCGGCGAGCAGGTCGAGCTCCTGGGGATAGGCGTGCTCCTCGCGGTCGTACTTGCGCGAGATGGGCCGCAGCATGTTCATCGCGACCTGGTGGGCCTGGTCGACGAGCGTGCGGTGCTTCCTGGGGGTCTCGAGGTTGATCATCAGACGAGCACCGTTCCTTCCATGATCCCGATGGCACGCAGGTCGCGGTACCACCGCTCGACCGGGTGCTCCTTGACGAAGCCGTGGCCGCCGAGCAGCTGGACGCCGTCGAGGCCGATCCGCATGCCCTTGTCGGCACACAGCGAGCGCGCGAGGGCGACCTCGCGGGCGAAGTCCTCGCCGCGGGCGGCGCGCGACGCCGCCTTGTAGGTGACGAGCCGCATGGCCTGGAGCTCGATCGCGATGTCGGCGACCATGAACGCCACGGCCTGGCGGTGGCTGATCGGCTCGCCGAAGGCCTCGCGCTCGTTGACGTACGTCGTGACGTGGTCGAGCACGGCCTGCCCGGTGCCGACCGCGAGGGCGCACCACGCGAGGCGGGACAGCCGCACGCACTCGGTGTACGTCGAGCCGTCGGTCTCGCCGAGGACGGCGTCCGCCGGGACCCGCACGCCGGACAGGCCCAGCCGGGTCAGCGACGCGGCGCGGACCCCCATGGCCGGGTCGGCCTCGACGGTCAGGCCCGCGGCGGACGACTCGACCAGGAAGAGGACGGGTCGGCCCTCGAGCTCGGCGCCGACGACGAACAGCTCGGCCTCGGCGCCGCGCACGACCGCGGACTTGAGGCCGTCGAGCACGAAGCCGTCTCCGTCGCGCCGGGCCGTGGTGGCCGGCGTCAACGGGTCGAAGAGCACCGTCGGCTCGGTGAGCGCCAGCGCGGCGGTCGGCACGTCGTCGCCGGTGAAGGCGGGGAGGTAGGTCTGCTGCTGGGCGTCGGTGCCCCACAGCCCGAGGGCCGTGGCGACGGAGCCGGGGGCGAGGGCCGCGACGGCCAGCCCCATGTCGCCCCTCGCGAGCGCCTCGGCGACGAGGGTGCCGGCCACCGCGGAGCGCTCGTCGGAGATGCCGCCGAGGGACTCGGGGACTCCCAGGATCGGCAGCCCGATCTCGAGGCTGGCCCGCAGGAGTGTCTCGGGGGCGGCGCATGCCGCGTCCGCGTCGGCCGCCGCCGGTCGCACGACCTCGGCGGCGAACTCGGCCACGACGTCGACGAGCATCTGCTCGTCCTCGGTCGGGGTCAGGTCGAAGCGGTCGTCCGCCCGCGCGGCCCCGGGCCGGGTGCCGGGTGCCCCGCGCGTGCCCATCCGGGCGAACGTGCGCCCGGCGGCGGTGGCCCCGCGGAAGCCGCTGCGGGTCACGGTGAAGACCGCCTGCTCGGTCTGGCGGCGCAGCCCCAGCCGGTCGATGACCTCGCTCTGCGCCAGCCGGTTGAGACCGGCCACGGCCAGACCGATCGGGTCGCGGCTCTCCCGGGACGACAGGCCGTGCTTGCCGCCCGGCCGGAGTCCTCGCCTGAGGAAGTCTGCGGTGAAGTACATGGCTCTAATGTAACTCTGAGTTACACACGAGGCCACACCTTCCCGGTCCGGTCTGCGTGTCGGGCGTCACGAGGCACCTCACTAGGATCTGCGCCATGCCGACCGACCCCTCGGGCCCCCCTGTCCACGCCCCGCACGGCGAGCTCCCCACCGGTGGCACCGTCCGCCCCGTCACCCGCTGGGGCACGCCGGTCATGCACGCGCCGCAGCAGCTCGTGACGTCGTACGACGACTCCCTGCGGTCCCTGGCCGCGGACATGGTCGCGACGATGTACGCCGCCGACGGGGTCGGTCTCGCCGCGTGCCAGGTCGGGGAGGACGTGGCGATGTTCGTCTTCGACTGCCCCGACGAGAGCGGGGAGCACACCGTCGGAGTCGTCTGCAACCCCGTGGTCACGCTCCCCGAGGGCCGCGACCGCAGCCTCGACGACGGCGACGAGGGCTGCCTGTCCTACCCGGGTGCATTCGTGGAGTGCGCCCGACCCGACTGGGCCGCCGTCGACGGCACCGGGCTCGACGGTGAGCCGGTGCACTTCGAGGGTGACGGGCTGCTGGCCCGGTGCCTGCAGCACGAGACCGACCACACGCTGGGCACTGTCTTCGGCGACCGGTTGCCCACCAAGGCCCGCAAGAAGCTCCAGAAGCAGCACGACAAGGCGGCCGACGACTACCCGCTGGACTGGCCGGCCGGGTCGTGACCGTCCGGATCACCAGCCGCAACGCGCGCTTCCAGCAGTGGGAGTCGCTGCTGCACAACCGGACCAAGCGACACCGGCTCGGCGAGCTCGTCGTCCAGGGCGTCCGGCCGATCAGCCTGGCGATCGAGCACGGCTGGACCGTCCGCGCGCTCATCTCCGACGGTCGGCCCCGCATGTCGGCCTGGGCGGCGGGCGTGTGGGGCACCACGGACGCCGAGCGGGTGGTGATGGCGCCCGAGCTCGTCGCCGAGCTGGGCGAGAAGGACGAGCCCTCCGAGCTGCTGGCGATCGTGGGCATGCCCCCGGACGACCTCTCCCGCCTGGACCCGACCGGTCTCACCGTGGTCTTCGACCGCCCGACCCAGCCGGGCAACATCGGCACCCTGGCCCGCTCGGCCGACGCCTTCGGCGCCACCGGGCTGGTCGTCACCGGGCACGCCGCCGACCCCTACGACCCCCGCGCGGTCCGGGCGAGCACCGGGTCCCTCTTCGCGCTGACCGTCGTGCGGGCGCCGTCGCACCGTGAGGTGCTCGACTGGGCTCGGCCGGCGGGCGTCCGCGTGGTGGGGACCGACGAGACGGGCACCACCGACCTACGGGCCGCGGACCTCACCGGTCCTCTCCTGGTGGTCGTCGGGAACGAGACCTCCGGGATGACCGCGGCCTGGCGAGAGGCCTGCGACGAGCTCGTGTCCATCCCGATGGCCGGCTCGGCGAGCTCCCTCAACGCCGCGACCGCCGGGTCGATCGTGCTCGACGAGGCGGCCCGCCAGCGTCGGGCCGGACGGTAGCGTCGCGCCCGACGGGAGCGACCGCGATCGGGCCGGGGCCCATTCCTGCCCACGTGCGCAGCTCTGGGAAGCCACCGCGCTGGCTTGCCTGCGCAGGTGCGCAGGTGCGCAGGTGCGCAGGGAAGCGACCCACGCCCCGCCCCATGGCTGCGCAGGTGCGCAGGCAGGCCCGGCCGGCAGGGTCAGCGGCGGGCGGCGACGTAGCAGGCAACGGCGGTAGCGGCGGCCACGTTGAGGGAGTCGATCCCCTCCCGCATGGGGATGATCGCCCGACGGTCGGCGGACTGCTCCCACCGCGCCGAGAGCCCGTGGCCCTCGGAGCCGAGGACGAGGGCCAGCCGCTCGACCCCGGCCACGGCCTCCTCGACCGGCGTGGAGTCCGGCGCGAGCGTCAGTGCCACGGTGGTGAAGCCGGCCGCCGACAGGTCCGGCAGGGCGTCGTACCAGTCGGGCAGGCGGGTCCACGGCATGGTGAACACCGCGCCCATCGCCACCTTGATCGCGCGACGGTAGAGCGGGTCGGCGCAGCGCGGCGACAGCAGGACGGCGTCGAAGCCGAGCGCGGCGCCGCTGCGCAGGATGGCACCGACGTTGGTGTGGTCGACGATGTCCTCCAGCACCAGCACCGAGCGGGCACCCTCGAGCACATCGGCGACCGGGGGCAGGGGTCGACGCTCGAGCGAGGCCAGCGCCCCGCGGTGGACGTGGAAGCCGGTGACCTGCTCGGCCAGGGCCTCGTCGAGCACGAAGCAGGGAGCGTCGGTTGCTGCCAGGACGTCGGCGAGGCCGTCGAGCCAGCGCGGTGCCATCAGCAGCGACCGCGGGACGAAGCCCGCCTCGAGCGCGCGGCGTACGACCTTCTCCCCCTCGGCCAGGAAGAGCCCGTGCTCGGCCTCGAGGTGCTTGCGGAGCTCGACGTCGCGCAGGTCGCGGTAGTCGGCCAGCCGCGGGTCGGCGGGGTCGGTGATCTCGATCAGGTCAGCCACGGGGAGCAGCATGCCGCCCGTAGTGCACGGGGTGTGCCACCGCCACCACCTCGCCGACCACGATGATGGCCGGCGGCCGCACCTCGTGCGCCGCGAGCTCGTCAGCCAGCGTGCCGAGGGTGGCCAGCACGGTGCGCTCCTCGGGCATGGTCCCCTCCACCACGACCGCGACGGGGGTCTCGGCCGGACGACCTCCCTCGACGAGCGCGGCGGCGATGTGCGGGGCGTTCTCGACGGCCATCATCAGCACGAGCGTGCCCCGCAGCTGGGCGAGCGCTGGCCAGACCACGAGCGACTCGGGGTGCCCGGGGGGCAGATGCCCGGAGACGACGGTGAACTCGTGGGTGATGCCCCGGTGGGTGACCGGGATCTGGGCGACGCCGGGCACGGCCACCGAGGAGGAGAGCCCGGGGATCACCGTCACCGGCACCCCGGCGGCCTCGCAGGCCAGGACCTCCTCGTAGCCCCGGCCGAAGACGAAGTTGTCGCCACCCTTGAAGCGCACGACCCGCTTCCCGGCCCGCGCCCGGTCGACGATGATCTCGTTGATGTGCTCCTGGAGGGCCGAGCGGCCGCGGGGCAGCTTGGCCACGTCGATGAGCTCCACGCCCGGGTCGAGCTCGTCCAGCAGCTCCCGCGGTGCGAGGCGGTCGGCCACCACCACGTCGGCGGAGGCGAGCGCGTGCCGGGCGGCCACCGTCACCAGCTCGGGGTCCCCCGGTCCCCCGCCGACCAGTACCACGCCGGGCGAGCGGTCCAGGGCTCCGGACGCCGTCAGGTGCCCGTCGCGGAGCGCGGTGATGATGTCGTCGCGCAGCGTCGCCGACTGGCGGGGCTCGCGGTTGCCGAGCACCCCGACCGTGGCCGTGCCGTGCCGCCCGACGGCGGGGGTCCAGGCGGTCGCCTCCGTCGCGTCGTCGCTGCGCACGCAGAAGATCCGGCGCTCCTCGGCGGCCTCGGAGACCAAGGTGTTGGCCGCGTGGTCGTCGGTGGCGGCGATGACGTACCACGCACCGTCGAGGTCGGCGGGCTCGAAGCGGCGCAGCTCGAGGGTGATCTCGCCGCCCATGCCCTCCAGCGCGGGCGTCACCACGGGTGACACCACGGTGACCCGGGCACCCGCCGCGATGAGCATCGGCACCCTGCGTTGCGCCACGTGACCGCCGCCCACCACCACGACCCTGCGGTCGCGCAGGATCAGTCCCGAGAGGTACGGCGTGGGGTCGCTCATCTCGCCATTCTCGCGCGCCACGGGATCGGCGGCACCGGCGTCCACGCTTGAAACGGCAACCACGGCACTCCTAGGTTCGGGGTATGAGCCTCGAGCGCCCCATCGCCCCGAACCCCTACGACCTCCTCCCGGCGGTGCCGTCCTTCACGGTCACCAGCACCGACGTCACCGACGGCCAGCCCCTCAAGGACGACCAGGTCGCCGAGCACGGCAACACCTCTCCCCAGCTGAGCTGGGAGGGCGCTCCGGAGGGGACGAAGAGCTACGTGGTCACCTGCTTCGACCCCGACGCCCCGACGCCCAGCGGCTTCTGGCACTGGTCGCTGGTCGACATCCCCGCCGACGTCACCTCGCTCGACACCGGCGCCTCCTCCGGCGACCTCCCGGGCAACGCCTTCCACGTGCGCAACGACGGCGGCGAGGCCGGCTTCATGGGCGCCGCTCCCCCGCAGGGCGACCAGCCCCACCGCTACTTCTTCGTCGTGCACGCGGTGCAGGAGGAGACCCTCGGCGTCGACGCCGACGCCTCCAACGCGGTGGTCTCCTTCAACCTGGCCTTCAAGACCCTGGGACGCGCGATCATCCACGGGACCTACCAGCACTGAGCGGACCCGGCTCGATCCAGCGCTGACGTGTGAGAGGATCCCGGTCGCCGATCACGGGAGGCCGGGATGCTCTACGTCGCCATCGCGACGCGCGCGTTCCGCCGTTACTCGACGTACCGGGCGGCCACGCTCGCCGGTGTCTTCACGAACTCGGTCTTCGGAGTCATCTACTCCTTCGCCTACCTGGCGCTGTGGGACGCCAACCCGACGGCGGGCGGCTACGACAAGGTGGACGCGGTCACCTACGTCTGGCTCGGCCAGGCGCTGTTGATGACCGTCGCCCTGTGGGGCGGGGGCACCACCGACGACCTGGCCGAGCGCATCCGGTCCGGGGACGTGGCGATCGACCTCTACCGGCCGGTGGGGGTGATCCAGTGGTACCTCGCCGCGGACCTCGGACGCGCGGCGTACCACCTGCTCACGCGCGGCCTGGCTCCCACCGTCGTCGGTGCGGTCCTCTTCCAGATCGCCATGCCGGACTCCCCGGCGGCTGCACTCGGCTTCCTCGTCAGCGTCCCGCTCGCCGTCGTGGTCAGCTTCGGGCTGAGGTTCCTGGTCGCGAGCACCGCGTTCTGGTTGCTCGACGCGACGGGGGCACGCACGCTCAGCGGAGCACTGGCGATCTTCTTCAGCGGGATGGCCCTCCCCCTGGTCCTGTTCCCCGGCTGGCTCGGCATCCTGGCCGAGTCACTGCCCTGGTCCGCGATGATCCAGGTGCCCAACGACATCTGGCTCGGTCGCCACACCGGCGTCGACCTGCTCGGTGCCCTGGCCTTCCAGGCCGGCTGGGCCGTGGTGCTGCTCGCAGCCTGCTGGCTCGTGCTCGCGCGGGCCACCCGCAAGGTGGTGGTCCAGGGTGGCTGACCTCGCGACCCTGGTGCGCCCGTGGCACCCGCTCGCCCGCTACGGCGAGATCGCCCGGCTGTGGATCCGTGCGGAGATCTCGTACCCGGCCTCCTTCGCGATGCTGGTGGTGGGCAGCATGCTGATCAACGCACTCGACTTCGTCGGCATCGCGATCATGTTCTCGAGCATCGACCAGCTCGGCGGGTTCGAGCTGCGCGAGATAGCGCTGCTCTACGGCGCCACCGGGATCGGCATCGGCGTCGCCGACACCCTCATCGGCAGCGTCGAGCGGATCGGGGAGTACGTGCGGACCGGCCGGCTCGACCAGATGCTCACCAAGCCGGTCCCGTTGCTGGTCCAGGTCTGCTCGGACCGGTTCACCCTGCGTCGGCTCGGCCGGATCACCCAGGCCACCGTGGTCCTGGTCTGGGCGCTCCCGGTCGTCGACTGGACCCCGTCCCGCGTGGGGATGGCACTTGTGATGGTCCTGAGCTCGAGCGCGCTGTTCTTCGGCCTGTTCGTGCTCTTCAGCTGCATCCAGTTCTGGACGACGGACGCGAACGAGTTCGCCAACGCCTTCACGTACGGCGGCAACACCCTCACCCAGTACCCGCTGACGATCTTCCCCCGCGAGCTGGCCATCGCCCTCACCGTGGTGCTGCCGATCGCCTTCGTGAACTGGTACCCCTGCCTCTACCTGCTCGGCCGGCCGGACCCGTTCGGCCTGCCCGAGTGGCTGCAGTTCTGCTCTCCTCTCGCCGCGGCCGTGGTCGTCACCGCGGCCCTGCTCGTCTGGCGCACCGGAGTGCGCCACTACACCTCCACCGGGAGCTGAGATGGCCCTGATCGACGTACAGGACCTGGAGCGGACCTTCGTGGTGCGCCGCAAGGTCGACGGCGGTCGCCGCCGGCTGCGCGACGAGGTGCGGGCGGTCCACGACCTCACGTTCTCCGTCGAGGCGGGCGAGATGGTCGGCTACATCGGCCCCAACGGCGCCGGGAAGTCCACGACCATCAAGATGCTCACCGGGATCCTGGTCCCCACCGCCGGCCACCTCCGCGTCGCCGGCCTCGACCCGAGCAAGGACCGGGTGGCCCTGGCCCGCCGGATCGGCGTGGTCTTCGGCCAGCGCACGACGCTGTGGTGGGACCTCCCCCTGCGCGACTCCTTCGCACTGCTCCAGAAGATGTACCGGATCCCCACGGAGCGCTACCGCGCCAACCTCGAGCGGTTCGTCGAGCTGCTCGACCTGCGCGACCAGCTCGACACGCCGGTCCGCCAGCTGTCGCTCGGGCAGCGGATGCGTGGTGACATCACGGCCGCGCTGCTGCACGACCCGGAGATCCTCTACCTCGACGAGCCCACGATCGGGCTCGACGTGGTGAGCAAGGGGCGGCTGCGCGAGTTCCTGCGGGCCCTCAACGCCGAGCGAGGCACCACGCTCGTGCTGACGACGCACGACCTGCAGGACATCGAGGCGCTCTGCGACCGGGTCATCGTCATCGACCACGGCACGGCCGTCTTCGACGGTCCGCTCCCCGCGCTGCACGCGCAGGGCGGCTCGACGCGCACGCTGGTGGTCGACCTGGTCGACGAGGCGCCCGCGATCGAGGTCCCGGGCGCCGTGGTGCGCCGGGTCGAGGGACCACGCCAGTGGCTGTCCTTCCCGACTGAGGCGAGCGCCGCACCGATCGTCGCGGCGGTCGCGGCGTCGTACGACGTGGCCGACCTGTCCATCCAGGAGCCGGACATCGAGGAGGTCATCCGTGACCTCTACTCCCGCGGCGCCTGACGACCGAGGTCAGTCGGCCCGCAGGTCCAGGACGAGCACGGCCCGGTCGTCGTCGCCCCGGGGCACCTTCGCCAGCACCGCACGGGCGAAGCCGGCGAACCCCGCGGCCAGCACGCGGGTGCGGGCGACCCCGCGCAGCCACTCCAGGCCGTCGTCGAGGTCGCGACCGCGGGTCTCGATGACCCCGTCGGTGTAGAACATCAGCGCCTCGCCCGCCCCGAGCCGGCCCTCGCTGGCGTGCAGCTCGGGGTCGGGCACCACCCCGAGCGCCGTGCCCCGGGCGTTGTCGACCTCCCACTCGCTCCGAGCGGGGAACCAGTGCAGCACCGGCGGGTGACCGGCGCTGGTGATCGTGTAGTCACCGGTCTCGAGGTCGACCCGCACGTGCACCGCGGTGGCGAAGGACTCGTCGGACTCCTGGCGCAGCAGGAACGCGTTGGCCGCCCGCATCAGCGCGTCCGGGGGCAGCGCGCCCAGGAGGCCGCCCAGCGCGCCGGCGAACTGCAGCGCCTGCGGCCCCACCGAGGCCCCCTTGCCGCACACGTCGACCAGCACCATCTCCAGGTGACGGTCGTCGTGCAGGTCGGCCACGAGGAAGTCGCCGGCGTAGCCGGTGCCGTGCGCGCTGAGCATCGCCGACTGCGTGCGCCACGGGTCGGGCAGCGGAGGCACGACCCCCTGGCGCTGGAGGCGGTCGCGGAGCTGGGCGAGCATCGGCTCGCTCAGGGCCACCGGTAGGCCGGAGCGCTGACGGCTGGACTGGTAGACGACCAGGCCCACCGACACCGCGAGGGTCACCAGGGTGGCGACCGCGGGTCCGTCCACGCCCTCGTGGAGGGTCGTGGCGCCGGCCGCGACCAGGATGAATCCGGACAGCACGACCAGCGGCAGGGTGCGCAGCAGCAGCACGCCCAGCAGCAGCCAGACGAACCACACCGTGACCGGCACCAGGTCCGGCGCGACCCACGCCGCCGCGAAGGACGCCGCCGAGCCCCCCAGCAGCAGGCAGAGCACGTAGACCTGGCTCCCCCGGGACCCCGTCCGCCAGCTCTGCACCCGGTCGTGGACGTGCAGCGCCAGACGGCGCGGCACGGACCCGAGAGCAGTCGACACCTCCTGAGAATAGGTCTCGGGGACCACCGTCGGGGCCGTTCGGGCGATGTCCGCACCAGCCCCTAGGCTCGGGAGCCTGATGACCGATTCACCGGACCAGTCCACCCAGCCCGCCGCCGATCCCGCCGCCGACCCCGCAGCCCTGCTCGCGGAGGTGGTCGCGTTCGCGATGGACTGCGCCCGCCAGGGCGAGACGGACCTGCTGGCGCGCTACCTCGACGGCGGGTTCCCGGTCGACCACCCCGACGACGACGGCAACACCGTGCTCATGCTCGCCGCCTACCACGGCCACGCCGGCACGGTCGGCCTGCTCCTCGACCGCGGGGCGGACCCCGACCGGCTCAACGCCCGGGGTCAGTCCCCGCTCGCCGGCGCGGTCTTCAAGGGCGAGGACGACGTCGTACGCCGCCTGCTCGCCGGCGGTGCCGACCCCGACGCCGGCGCCCCCACCGCCCGGGCGACGGCCGAGATGTTCGGTCGCTCCGACCTGCTGGGGTGACGGGGTCGCACGACTTCCACCCCCACGGGCGGACTTTCTTGACCTGTTCCAGAGTGAGTGCGACGTTGGACACCGGGGGCCTGCACCGTCGTACCGACCCCACCCGACCCCGCCCCCAAGGAGTGACATGCCCGACCTGCCCCAGCCCACGGACAGCTCGATCGCCACGGCCCCCTCGGAGGAGGCCCGGCTCGGATCGACCACCGACACGGGTGCACCCGCCCCCAGCGACCGCAACTCGCTCACGCTCGGGTCCGACGGCCCGATCCTGCTCCACGACGTGCACTTCCTGAGCCAGATGGCGCACTTCAACCGCGAGCGGGTCCCGGAGCGCAACGTGCACGCCAAGGGCTCCGGCGCGTTCGGCGGGTTCGTCACCACCGAGGACGTCAGCGCCTACACCCGCGCCGGCCTCTTCCAGCCCGGTGTGAAGACCGAGATGCTGGCCCGCTTCTCCACCGTCGCCGGCGAGCAGGGCTCCCCCGACACGTGGCGCGACCCGCGCGGCTTCGCGCTGAAGTTCTACACCGACGAGGGCAACTACGACCTCGTCGGCAACAACACCCCGGTGTTCTTCATCCGCGACACCATGAAGTTCCCGCACTTCATCCGCTCGCAGAAGCGTCGCGGCGGCAGCGGCCTGCGCGACAACAACATGCAGTGGGACTTCTGGTCGCTCAACCCCGAGTCGGCCCACCAGGTCACCTACCTCATGGGCGACCGCGGCATCCCGAAGTCCTACCGCCACATGAACGGCTACGGCTCGCACACCTACCTGTGGACCAACGCGGCCGGGGAGAAGCACTGGGTCAAGTACCACTTCCACAGCAAGCAGGGCGTCGAGAGCCTCAGCGACGCCGACGCGACCCGCATCGCCGGTGAGGACGCCGACTTCCACCGCCGCGACCTGTACGACGCGATCGCGGGCGGCGAGCACCCCTCGTGGACGCTGTCGATCCAGGCGATGCCCTACGAGGACGCGAAGACCTACCGCTACAACCCGTTCGACCTCACCAAGGTGTGGCCGCACAGCGACTACCCGCTCATCGAGGTCGGCACGATGACCCTCAACCGCAACCCGGAGAACTTCTTCGCCGAGATCGAGCAGGCGGCCTTCGAGCCGTCCGCGACGGTCCCCGGCATCGGCTTCTCCCCCGACAAGATGCTGCTGGGCCGGGCGTTCGCCTACTCGGACACGCACCGCTACCGGATCGGCCCCAACTACCTGCAGCTCCCCGTCAACCGTCCCCGGGTGGAGATGAACACCTACACCCAGGACGGCCCGATGGCCTTCGAGCACCGCTCGGACGACCCGGTCTACGCGCCCAACTCCTTCGGTCGCGGCTACGCCGACGAGGTCGGCGAGGTCTCCGACGGCTGGGAGGCCGACGGCGCGATGGTGCGCCAGGCCTACGCCCTGCGCCAGGACGACGACGACTTCGGCCAGGCCGGCACGCTGGTCCGCGAGGTGTGGGACGACGAGATCCGCGCCAACTTCGTCAAGACCGTCGCCGGCCACCTCCTCGGCGGCGTCGAGGGCGACGTCCTCGAGCGCGCCTTCGCCTACTGGAAGGCGGTCGACGCCGACTGCGGCAAGCAGATCGAGGAGCTCGTGCGCGCCGGTGGCCCGAACGACAACCCCGGCGGACAGCCCGACGACGCGCAGGACGACGCGTCGGACCCCGTCAGGGAGAGCGACACGCACGCGGCCCGCTGACCGCTTCGCTCGACACCTGCCTGACCCACGTGGGCCCCGGACACCGTCCGGGGCCCACGTGCCGTCCGGGGCCTCGGACGACGGCCCGCTATCGTGCGCGCCATGGCCCCTGACCCGACGTACGACGTGCTCGGTGCGCCGTACACCGTCGAGACCCTCGACCTCGGCGAGGACGCCGAGGGCCCGGTGCACGCGACCCTCGTGCACCGCCCGGCTCCCGAGCCGACCGACCGCGCCGTCCTGCACGTGCACGGCTTCGCCGACTACTTCTTCCACACCGAGTACGCCGAGTGGTGGAACGCGCGCGGCCACGACTTCTACGCCCTCGACCTGCGCAAGTACGGCCGCTCGCTGCGGGAGCACCAGACGCCCAACTACGTCGAGGACCTGCGGGAGTACTTCCCCGACCTCGACGCTGCCTGGGGGCGCATCGCGGTCGACCACACCCGGATCGTCACGACCGCCCACTCCACCGGCGGCCTGACCCTGCCGCTGTGGCTGCACGACCGTCGGCCCGACGGCCTGGCCGGCGTCGTCCTCAACTCCCCGTGGTTCGACCTGCAGGGCAGCGCCTGGCTGCGCAACCCCGCCGCGCGCCTGGCCCTCGACCGGATGGGCGCCCGGCAGCCGCGCCGCCTGATCCCCCGCAAGGTCAGCGGCGTCTACACCCAGTCGCTGCACCGCGACCACCACGGCGAGTTCGACTTCAACCTCGACTGGAAGCCCGTCGAGTCCTACCCCGTGTACGCCGGGTGGTTGCGCGCCGTGCGCCGCGGCCACGCCGAGCTGCACCGCGGCCTCGACGTCCCCGGCCCGTGCCTGGTGCTCTCCTCGACGACCTCGGCGTGGCCGACGACGATGGGCGACGCCGTGCACAGCAACGACGTCGTGCTGGACGTCGAGCAGATCCGGCGCTGGGCCTCCAGCCTGGGACGCCACGTCACCAGCATCGCCGTGGACGGTGCCCGCCACGACGTGGTGCTGTCGCTGCCGGACGTCCGGGCGCGGGTCTACGACGAGATCGACACCTGGCTGTCGACCTACGTCGACCGCTGAGCCTCGGGGCTCAGACCAGGAACGCCACGAGGGCCACGACGCCCACCACGACGATGAAGCCGCGCAGGACCGGTGCGGGCAGGCGTCGACCCACCGAGGAGCCGATCACGCCACCGATGACGGCGCCCACCGCGATGAGTCCGACGATCTTCCAGTCGACGTCGGCGAGCAGCACGAAGAGCACCCCGGAGATCCCGTTGACCAGGGCGGCGAGGACGTTCTTGGCGCCGTTGAGGCGCTGGAGGGTCTCGTCGACGCCGATGCCGAGCACCGCCATCATCAGCACGCCCTGGGCGGCACCGAAGTAGCCGCCGTAGACACCGCACGCGAACATCCCCGGCCACACCCACCAGGCCCCGCGCTCGGGCAGACCGCCGCTCGCCTCGTGGCGGCGGGCGACGTACGCCGAGATGCGCGGACCGGCGACCACGAGGAGCAGGCCGAGGAGGATGAGCGCGGGCACGACGACCTCGAAGGCCCCCGGCGCCCAGAGCAGGAGTCCGCCGCCCAGCAGCCCGCCCAGTCCCGAGGCGCTGGCGAGGTGCAGCAGGCGTGAGCGCTGGCCGCGGAGCTCACGGCGGTAGCCGATCGCCCCGGTCACCGACCCCGGCACCAGGCCGATCGAGTTGGAGACGTTGGCCGTCACCGGCGGGACGCCGAACGCGAGGAGGGTCGGGAACGTGATCAACGTCCCCGACCCCACCACGGTGTTGATGGTGCCGGCCGCCACGCCCGCGAGGGCGATCAGCACGGCTTCGACCCAGGTCACGCCGGGGCTGCCCCCGGGGCGCTCGGGTCGACCGGACCCTCGCCGGCGGACGGGTCCGTCGGCTCGGAGGCGACCGGCGGGGTGGCCCCGCCCAGCGTGTCCGGAGTCATGGCCGAGGAGGCCCGGCTGGGGCGCGCGGCCGACTCGGCGGCCGCGATGGCCTCCTCGACGGCCTTGCTGGCGTCGCTGAGCTCGGCGTCCGCGGAGGCGTTGATGCCGCCCTGCGGCTCGGTCGGGCCCATGTCGACACGGGTGCGCGGCGTGGCGTCGCGCGGGATGCCGGCGATCTCGTGGATCGACGAGCCGAGGCCCTCCATCGCCTTGGTGATCTCCGAGGGGATGACCCACACCTTGTTGGCGCTGCCCTCGGCGATCTTGGGCATCATCTGGAGGTACTGGTAGGCCAGCAGCGACTGGTCCGGCTGGCCGTCGTGGATGGCCTGGAAGACGGTCTGGATGGCCTGGCCCTCACCCTGAGCACGCAGGATCGAGGCCTCGCGGTCGGCCTGGGCGCGCAGGATCTGCGACTCCCGGTCACCCTGGGCGTTGAGGATCTGCGACTGCTTGGAGCCCTCGGCGGTGAGGATCGCGGCCTGGCGCTGGCCCTCCGCGGTGAGGATGACCGCGCGCTTCTCGCGGTCGGCACGCATCTGCTTCTCCATCGAGTCCTTGATGGAGGGCGGCGGGTCGATGCCCTTGAGCTCGACCCGGTTGACCCGGATGCCCCACTTGCCGGTGGCCTCGTCGAGGACACCGCGCAGGCCGGAGTTGATCGAGTCGCGGCTGGTCAGCGTCTCCTCGAGGTCCATGCCACCGACGATGTTGCGCAGGGTGGTCATCGTGAGCTGCTCGATGGCCTGGATGTAGTTGGCGATCTCGTAGGTCGCGGCGACCGGGTCGGTGACCTGGAAGTAGATGACGGTGTCGATGGAGACCACCAGGTTGTCCTCGGTGATCACCGGCTGCGGCGGGAAGCTCACGACCTGCTCGCGCAGGTCGATGAGGTAGCGCAGCCGGTCGATGAAGGGGACGAGGATGTTGAGGCCGGCGGGCAGGGTGCCCTTGTACTTGCCGAACCGCTCGACGATGCCCGCTCGCGCCTGGGGCACGATCCGGACCGTCTTGGCGAGCAGGACGACGACGAACAGGACGAACAGCACGAACAGGACGAAGACTGCTGTGGGCATGTATTTCCCCCGTGGAAGGTGATGGGTGCTGCGTGGTCAGTAGTCGAGTCGGGCGACCGGGTGGACGTAGGCAGTCGCGCCCTTGATGGCGAGGACCTCGACGGTCTCCCCCGCGGGGATCGTCATGGTGTCGTCGTAGGGACGCGCCGACCAGTCCTCCCCGCCGATCTTGATGCGGCCGGTGGTGAGACCGCTCATCTCGGTCACGACGATGCCCTGGGTGCCGACGAGCTTGCCGTGGCCGAGCTCGAGCTCAGGGCCGGAGTGCAGCTTCTTGATCATCGACGGCCGCACCAGCGCCAGCATCGCGATCGACGCCCCCGCGGCACCGAGGACCTGGATGGCGACGTGCACGTCGGCGATCGCGAGCACCATCCCGACGAGCGCGCCGATGGCGAGCATGCCGACGATGAGGTCCAGGCTGAACATCTCGGCCACGCCCAGCACGATGGCAAGACCCAGCCAGGCCTCCCAGAGGTGTCGCGCGAGCCAGTCCATGACCTGACCCTATCCGGTGGGACGAAGGCTCAAACGGTGGCGCGGTGGGTGCGTCGCCGCGCGGCGTACCGACCGTCCTCGACGCTGAGCCGCAGCGGCATCTGGAAGGTCTCGGAGAGCGCCTCCTCGGTGACCACGCGCTCCAGCGGTCCCTGCGCCACGACGCGGCCCTGCCGCAGCATCATCGCGTGGGTGAAGCCGGGCGGGATCTCCTCGACGTGGTGGGACACCAGGACGGTGGCCGGCGAGTCGGGGTCGAGGGCGAGGACGCTGAGGGTGGAGACGAGGTCCTCGCGACCACCCAGGTCGAGCCCGGCGGCGGGCTCGTCAAGCAGCAGCAGCTCGGGGTCGGTCATCAGGGCGCGGGCGATCTGGACACGCTTGCGCTCACCCTCGCTGAGGGTGCCGAAGGTGCGGTCGACCAGGTGCGCGGCCCCCACCTCGCGGAGCAGGTCGGCGGCCCGGTCGTGGTCGAGCGAGTCGTACTCCTCGCGCCAGCGGCCCAGCACGCCGTACGACGCGGACACCACGACGTCCTGCACCAGCTCGCCGCGCGGGATCCGGTCGGCGAGGGCGGCGCTGGTCAGGCCGATCCGGGGACGCAGGTCGAAGACGTCGACGGTGCCGAGCACCTCACCGAGGATGCCCGCGACGCCGGAGGTCGGGTGCAGCTGGGCCGAGGCGACCTGCAGCAGGGTGGTCTTGCCGGCACCGTTGGGGCCGATCAGCACCCAGCGCTCGTCCTCCTCGACCGTCCAGTCGATGTCGTCGAGCAACGTCGCCTCGCCACGGCGCACCGTGAGACCTGCACACTCGATCACGGCGCTCATGCGGCTCACCCTATCCAGCAGGCACCGCACTCCCGACGACACCGACGTATCGTCTCCAGCCGTGTCACCCGAACTCCCCCTCTCCGCCCGCCTCGCCTGGTGGATGACCGCCTGGCTGCGCGGTGACGAGGTCACCGACCACGCCCTCGACGCCGTGACCCACGGCGACCTCGGGCACGTGGTCGAGGGCCTGCCCGACGGCGGTACGACGCTGCTCGACGCCTTCGTCGCGGCCCGGCGCACCGGTGCCGACCGGGCCGGACTGGCCCTGCCGGTGGAGGGCGACCTGCTGGGCCTGGGCGGACCCCGCGAGCTCAACGACGCCGCCCTCGACTCCGGCGAGGCGGTGGTGCTGGCGGGCTTCGCGCTGGTGCCCACCGTGGTCGGGGAGGTCGTGCACTGGGTCATGCACCCCTCGGCGCCCCGGCAGCTCCCCGACGTCGGCGAGGCGGACCGGTCCATGCGGGCGGCCCTCGTCGACTCCGCCAACCTGCTGGCGGACCTGGACGTCGCGCGCTGGCGTCCCGAGGTGGCGGACCGGCTGATGAACCTGCGGCACCGGCCGGCGCTCGAGCCACCTCTGGGCATCCCCGCCCGGTGCGTCGACCTGGCGGCGCGTGGGCTGCAGGGGTGGGCGATCGTCGACCTCGCGCTGGAGGACGACGGCGGTGCGCTGTCGTCGTACGAGATCGGGCGCCGCCGTGACGCCCTGGCACCGCTGGAGCGGGCGTCGCGCCGGGCCGTGGTGGCGGCGTGCTCGCCCGAGGTGTGGCCGGATCCATGAGCACCCCCCACGACGGGGATAGCCTCGGGCCCGAGATGAGCGACGTCGACGAGCAGCCCAGGACCCTCCTCGTGACCCTGACCGGCAAGGACCGGCCGGGTGTCACGTCCGCGATGTTCGCGACCCTCTCGGCCGCGGGGGTCGAGGTGCTCGACATCGAGCAGATCGTGCTCCGCCGCCGCCTCGTGCTGGGTGTGCTCATCACCGCCCCCCGGGACTGGAAGCGCCTGCGGGTCGCCATCGAGGAGACCGCAGCGGCGCTGGGCATGCAGGTCGACGTGGACCGCGGGGTCGGCGACAACCGGGTGCGCGGTTCCGGCCGCTCCCACGTCACCGTGCTCGGCGCCCCGCTGAAGGCGTCGGCGATGGCCGCCATCGCCGGGCGGATCGCCGACTGCGGCGCCAACATCGACCGGATCGAGCGGATGGCGCGCTACCCCGTCACCGCGATCGACCTCGCCATCTCGGGCGTGGAGCCCGAGGTGCTGCGACCGCTCCTCGCCGCCGAGGCCGCCTCCCAGGGCATCGACATCGCCGTGCAGCCCGCCGACCTGCTGCGCCGGTCCATGCGGCTCATCGTCATGGACGTCGACTCCACGCTGATCCAGGGCGAGGTCATCGAGATGATCGCCGCGCACGCCGGCTGCGAGGCCGAGGTCGCCGCGGTGACCGAGCAGGCGATGCGCGGTGAGATGGACTTCGAGGAGTCGCTGCGCGCACGCGTGGCCCTGCTCAAGGACGTCCCGGCCACGGCGCTCGACGAGGTCTACGAGTCGATCGCCCTGGCGCCGGGTGCGCGCACCATGGTGCGGGTGCTGCGGCGGCTCGGCTACCGCTTCGCCATCGTCTCGGGCGGTTTCACCCACATCACCGCCCGGCTGGCCGAGGACCTCGGCATCCACTACTCGCGGGCCAACGAGCTCGAGATCGTCGACGGCCGGCTCACCGGCCGGGTGGTCGGCGACGTCGTCGACCGGGCCGGCAAGGCCACCGCGCTGCGGGAGTTCGCCGCCGACATCGGGGTCCCGGTCGACGCGACGATCGCCATCGGCGACGGCGCCAACGACCTCGACATGCTCAACGCGGCCGGCCTCGGCATCGCCTACAACGCCAAGCCGGTGGTGCGCGACGCGGCCGACACCTCGGTCAACGTGCCCTACCTCGACACGATCCTCTACCTGCTCGGCATCTCCCGCGAGGAGATCGAGGCCGCCGACATGGCCGACGGGATCGTCACCCCGGCTCCCCCGGTCTGACGCCCACGGCGACGCACCCCTCGAGGTCGTCGTCGTGCTCGACGCGCGGCTCGAGACCGGCCTCCCGCATCGCCTTCGTGGTCAGGATGGCCTGGGCCGCGCTGGTCTCGACCAGCAGCACTCCCCCGGGCGCCAGCCAGTCCGGCGCGCCGGCGGCGATCCTCCGGTGCAGGTCCACGCCGTCGGGGCCGCCGTCCAGCGCGGCGGTCGGCTCGTGGTCGCGTGCCTCGGGCGGCATCAGGGCGATCCGGTCGGTGGGCACGTACGGCGCGTTGGCCACCAGCACGTCGACGCGCCCGCGCAGGACGCCCGGGAGGGCGTCGTACAGGTCGGAGAGGTGGACGTGCCCGTGCGGCACGTTGCGTCGCGCGCAGCCGAGCGCCACCGGGTCCACGTCGCTGGCGTGGACCTCACCGGCCGCGACGACGGCCGCGACCGGGGCGACGCCGCAGCACAGCTCGAGGAGGACGCTCCGGGGACGGGCGTACGACGCGGCGACGCGCGCCAGCAGCTCGGTGCGGCGGCGCGGCACGAAGACCCCCGGCGCGACGACCAGCCGCCGGCCGGCGAACTCGACCCAGCCGAGGACCGTCTCCAAGGGCTCACCGGCGACGCGCCGGAGGACCAGGGCCTCGAGCTGCTCCCCGGTGGCTCCCGTGCGGACAAGCAGCCGGGCCTCGTCCTCGGCGAAGACGCACCCGGCCCCCCGCAGCCGGTCGACGAGGTCCGACGGGACCGCGGGAACGCTCAGCGGTCGCTCACTCGGCGCGGCCGACGTGGAACGCGACCACCGAGGCGGACGCCATGTCCAGCTCGACCCATGCCCCGTCGTACTCCAGGACGGTGAGCGCCGAGGTCGGGTAGCCGCCGGCCATCGCGGCGCCCGCGTCGGAATCACCTGCGCCGTCGTCGAGGAGCTGGGCGAGGTAGGCCATCGTCGGGTTGTGGCCAATGACGATCACGGCCGTCGCGTGCGGCGGGACCTCGCGGATCAGGTCCAGCGCGGCCTCGGGGCCCGCGGCGTACAGGCCGGTGTCGTAGTCGGGCTCGGACTCCCAGCCGGCCGCTCCGGCGACCGCCTCCCAGGTCTCGCGGGTGCGCACCGAGGTCGAGACCAAGGCGTGGTCGGGCACGAAGCCGAGGGCGGCCAGCCACCGTCCGGCGGCCGCGGCGTCGTCGCGTCCCCGGGGCTCGAGGGTGCGTCCCTGGTCGGACTCACCCCAGGACTCGGCCTTGGCGTGGCGCATGACCACCAGCCTGCGGGCGGGTGTCGTGGGGGTTGGCTGCGTCTCGTGCACGGGGTCACTGTGGCAGCCGATAGCCTGCCTGTCATGCCCTCAGGACCCCTCATGATCATCGGCGGCGCCGAGGACAAGCTGCGCAAGCGCACGATCCTCAAGGAGTTCGTCGTCGCCAGTGGCGGCCACGACGCCCGCATCGTCGTCATCCCCACCGCCTCGTCCCTCGGCCCCGAGATCGTCGAGGTCTACGAGGCGCTCTTCACCAAGCTCGGCGCCGGGGAGGTGCGGGCCGCCCGGCCCGAGAGCCGCGAGGACGCGCACGACCCCGACCTGGTGGCCGCTATCGACGGTGCGACCGGCATCTTCATGACCGGTGGCAACCAGCTCAAGCTGTCCGGCGTCGTCTGCGGGACGCCCTTCGGCGACGCGATCGTCGCGGCCCACGAGCGGGGTGCGGTCGTCGCCGGCACCTCGGCGGGCGCGAGCATCCAGTCGTCGCACATGGTCGCCTTCGGCTCGGGCGGGGCCACCCCCAAGCAGCGGATGACCCAGGTCGCCGCCGGCCTGGGGCTCGTCGGCTCCACGGTGATCGACCAGCACTTCGACCAGCGCAACCGCTACGGGCGGCTGCTGATGATCGTGGCGCAGAGCCCGCAGCTGCTCGGCATCGGCGTCGACGAGGACACGGCGGCGATCGTGGAGGTCGTCGACGGGCACGAGGTGCTCCGCGTGGCCGGCAAGGGCGCGGTCACGATCCTCGACCCGGCCAAGATGGTGTCCAACGCGCACGAGGCCCGGCGTTCGGCCCCCCTGCTCGCCAGCGGCCTCACGCTGCACGTCCTGCCGGCCGGGTCGGCGTACGACCTCACGGTCCGCGCCCTCGTCCCCCGCGAGCCGGTGGTCGACGCCAGCGAGGCCGAGGAGATCGCCGAGGCCGGGCGCGACCTGCGCCAGCTGGCCCGCGACATCGCGGCCGGTGACGTCTCGCCGTCCAACCTGCGACGCCGCCTGACGCGTGCGCGCCGCGTCACGGCCACCCAAGCCCCCGCCACCGCCCCCGTCGAGACCGGAGACCCTGCATGAGCGAGCGCCCTACGCCTGACCTGACGATCCTGGAGACCCGGGTCTACCGGGGAGCCAACGTCTGGTCGTACGACAAGTCGGTGCACCTGGTCGTGGACCTCGGCTCGCTGGAGGAGTTCCCGACCAACACGCTGCCCGGCTTCACCGACGAGCTCGTCGCGATGCTGCCCGGCCTGCGGGAGCACTCGTGCTCGCGAGGGCGGCGCGGCGGCTTCCTGGAGCGGCTGCAGGAGGGCACGTGGCTCGGCCACGTCGCCGAGCACGCGGCGCTCGCCCTGCAGCAGGTCGTCGGCCACGACATCCGGCGCGGCAAGACCCGCTCGGTCAAGGGGCACAAGGGCCGCTACAACATCATCTACGGGTACGTCGACGAGCAGGTCGGCCTCGAGGCCGGCAAGCTCGCCGTGCGCCTCGTCAACCACCTCGTGCAGGGTGACCCCGACTTCGACTGGGAGACCGAGCGCGACTCCTTCATCCGCCGCGCGGAGCGGACCGCCTTCGGCCCCTCCACGCAGGCCATCGTCGACGAGGCCGTGTCCCGGGACATCCCGTGGATCCGGCTCAACCAGTACTCCCTGGTCCAGCTCGGCCAGGGCGTCCACGCCAAGCGCATCCGGGCGACCATGACCAGCGAGACCAGCTCGATCGCGGTCGACATCGCGTCCGACAAGGACCTCACCACCAAGCTCCTCGGCGCGGCCGGGTTGCCCGTCCCGAAGCAGGAGTCCGTCCGCAGCGCCGACGGTGCCGTCGCCGCGGCCCGGCGCATCGGCTACCCCGTGGTCGTCAAGCCTCTCGACGGCAACCACGGCCGCGGTGTCTGCCTGGACCTGCAGGACGAGGACGACGTCCGCGGCGCCTTCGAGATCGCCCGCGAGCAGTCGCGTCGCGGGGTCGTGATCGTGGAGTCCCACGTCGTGGGCAAGGACTACCGCTGCCTGATCATCGACGGCCGGATGGTCGCCATCGCCGAGCGCGTGCCGGCGTCGGTGACCGGCGACGGCACGTCCACCGTCGAGCAGCTCGTCGACCTCACCAACGCCGACCCGCGCCGCGGCGTCGGGCACGAGAAGGTCCTCACCCGCATCAAGGTCGACGCCGGCGCCCTCGAGGTGCTGGCCGGCCAGGGACACTCCCTGGAGTCCGTCCCCGCCGAGGGCGAGATGATCAAGCTCGCGCTGACCGGCAACATGTCCACCGGTGGCATCTCCATCGACCGCACCTTCGAGGCCCACCCGGAGAACGTCGAGATCGCCGAGGAGGCCGCCCGGATGGTCGGGCTCGACATCGCCGGCATCGACTTCATCTGCCCGGACATCACCGAGCCGGTGCGCGAGGCCGGCGGGGCGATCTGCGAGGTCAACGCGGCGCCCGGCTTCCGGATGCACACCCACCCGACCATCGGCGAGCCGCAGTTCATCGCCAAGCCGGTCGTCGACATGCTCTTCCCGCCCGGCGCGACGTCGCGGATCCCGATCATCGCGGTGACCGGCACCAACGGGAAGACCACCACCAGCCGGATGATCAGCCACATCTTCAAGGGGATGGGCCGCAAGGTCGGCATGACCTCCACCGACGGCGTCGTGATCGACGAGCGCCTCGTCATCCGCGCCGACGCCAGCGGCCCCCGCTCGGCCCGGATGGTGCTCCAGAACCCCCGCGTGGACACGGCCGTCTTCGAGGTCGCCCGCGGCGGCATCCTGCGCGAGGGCCTCGGCTACGAGCGAAACGACGTCGCGGTGGTCCTCAACGTGCAGCCCGACCACCTCGGCCTGCGCGGCATCGACACCGTCGAGCAGCTCGCCGACGTCAAGGCGGTCATCGTCGAGGCGGTCCCGCGCGACGGCCACGCGGTCCTCAACGCCGACGACCCGCTGGTGCGCCAGATGCGGCGCCGCTGCTCGGGGCAGGTCGTGTGGTTCTCGATGGAGGAGCCGGGCTCCGAGGCACGCGACATGATCGACGCGCACTGCCGCCGGGGCGGCAAGGCGCTGGTCCTCGACCCCTCCGAGCGCGGCGAGATGATCGTCGTACGCCACGGACGTCGGGAGATGCAGCTCGCCTGGACCCACCTGCTGCCCGCGACCTTCAGCGGGCGGGCCCGGATGAACGTCCAGAACGCGCTCGCCGCGGCCGCCGCGGCGTTCGCCGCCGGTGCGCCCCTGCACGACATCCGGCAGGGCCTGCGGAGCTTCTCGACCAACTACTACCTCTCCCCCGGCCGCCTCAACGAGGTCGAGGTCAACGGCGTCAACGTCATCGTCGACTACTGCCACAACGCGCCCGGCATGAAGATGCTCGGCGACTTCGTCGACCGGGTCGGCGACTCCCTGGAGGGGTCGCACGACCTGGCCCGTCCCTCGCGGATCGGCATCATCGCCACCGCCGGCGACCGGCGCGACGAGGACATGCGCGAGCTCGGGCAGATCGCGGCCCAGCACTTCGACGTGTGCATCGTCCGCGAGGACGTGTCCCTCCGGGGCCGCGAGCGCGGTGACGTCGCGGGACTCGTGCTCGAAGGCGTGCGGCAGGCGATGGCCGAGGGCTCCCGCTGCAAGCAGGCCGAGGAGGTGCTCGACGAGATCTCGGCGGTCCGGCACGCCCTCGGCCGCGCCAACAAGGGCGACCTGGTCGTCGTCTGCGTGGACAAGCACGCCGAGGTGATGACCGAGCTCGAGAACTGGTCCTCGCAGGCCCAGGCCGGCGCCGGCGCGTCGTCCGACACCCCCGCCGCTGACCCGGACTACTCGGCGCCCGCGGAGTCCTGAGTGCGGATCCTGTCGCTGGCCGACCTGCCCCACCGGTCGATCGATGCGCACGGGAGCCGGGGCTTCTCGGTGGGGGCGTTCGGCATCAGCGCCGACGCCCACCTGGTCGCGGTCACCCTCGCTCCGGGCGGGGTGATCGGTCCACACCCGGCCAACGGTCGCCAGCTGCTCGTCGTGCTGTCCGGTGAGGCCGAGGTCGCGGGTGCCGAGGGATCCGTACGACGCCTCACGGCCGGCGACGCCGCCGTCTGGGAGCCCGGTGAGGTCCACGAGACACGCTCCCCGACGGGGATGCTGGGCATGATCGTCGAGGGCGACCTCGACATCGGGGCGCCCGGCGAGCAGGTCGACCCCGGGGACGTCTGAGCCTGCGCCGGACGGGGCGGGTGAGTGGCTAGGCTGCTGGCGACCGCACCCCGTACCCCGAGGAGCACCCGTGGGCTCGTCCAGGCCACCCGCTGCCGATGTCGACCTGGTCGACAGCTACGCCCGCCAGGTGGGCGGGGAGGTGGAGGTCGTGCTGGCCTCCCCCGGTCCCGAGATCGCGGACGTAGCCACGATCGTGCTGCGGCGGCGCGAGGCGTCCTTCCGGGGCACCCTCGGCCTGCTCGACGGGGACGGCGACGGTGGCCGGCGCGGCGTCGTACGGTTCGGTCGCTCGGCCCTGACCGACGGCCAGTACGTCGTGCTGCTCGCAGACGGTGCCGAGGAGCGACCCCTCGGGTGCCGGCTCCTCGTGCAGGGCGCGCGACCGTTGGTCCTGCTGTGGGGCGCCGAGGCCTCGAAGTCACGGCTCCCGGTGCCGCACGAGCGGCCGCAGGCGGGTCGGACTCCCGTCCAGCGGGCTCGTTCCCTCGCGGGTCGGACGAAGCGAGCCGTCAGCCGACGCGTGCGGAGCCTGCCCCGACGAGGTCGCTGAACGCCTCGCGGACGTCCGCGTCGTCACCCGGTCGCGACGACCCACGCAGGTCGGCCAGCCGGAGCCAGCCGGGGCTCGCCAGCAGCACCTCGGGGTCGAGCGCGCGGGTGCGCTCCAGCACGGCGTCGGGCACCGGCTGCGGATCGGGGCGCACGGCCTCGGTCGCGACCCACTCGTCGTACCCCTCGAGGACCCCGTCGCGACGGGCGTCCGGGAAGAGCACCACGACGGTCCCGGTGGGGTGGGTGTCCACGTCGAGAACCAGCAGGTCCGGACGGAGCTGTCGCAGGGCGTCGGCGACCTTGTAGACGTCCCCCGTCCAGCCGAGGGTGGTGCGCTGGCGGTTTGCCATCTCCACCGTCCGCGGGAGCATGTCGTCGATGACGACGACGCTCGTCGGGAGGGTGAAGCGCTCGATCGCGAGGAAGTCGCGCATCGCGTACTCCGCCAGGTGCATGCCGTCGACGAACGCCAGGTCCACCACCGGGACCGGGAGGTGGGCGAGCGGACGTCGCCGGGCGAAGAACTCGTCGCTCGTGGTGCGGGCCAGGTGGACGTCGGCCTGCAGCTCCGAGACCACCCGGAACTCCGGGTCGACGCCGATGCTCGGCACCCGGGTGAGGGCCATGCTCGCACCGCGGTTGACGCCGGTCTCGAGGTAGGTCCTCGGCTCGATCGTCTCGTGCAGGCTGCGGAGCAGCTGGTGTCGGTTCACAGGTCCTCCTGGGCGGAGATCGGGGCGCGCGCCACGCTACCGCGTGCCGTCCCGTTGCTCGTCGAGCGACATCGAGACCTTCCCTTTCAGTGGTGGAAGTGCGAGCGCAGACCGTGCGTTCGGTGGTTGAGGTGCGAGCGCAGACCGTGCGTTCGGTGGTTGAGGTGCGAGCGCAGACCGTGCGTTCGGTGGTTGAGGTGCGAGCGCAGCGAGCCTCGAAACCACGCCACCCGCCGGCGCGTGAAAGTCGTCGAAAGTCGTGTCCACCATCCGGTCAGCACCGGTCCTCACGGGGTCGAAATGTCGGTGCTCCCTGATTGGCTGGAGCCATGACCTCGACCACCGCACCCGCTCTGCCGGACACCCCGGCCGAGCTGTTGCGTGCGGTGAAGGACTCGCGCGACCGGGCCGCAGCCGAGGACGTCGAGATGATGCGCCTCGCGGTCCACTGGGCCGACCTCCACATCGCGGACCCCGAGTTCGCCGAGGCATGCTTCACCTCCCCCAAGACGTTCGCCGGCGAAGGGTCCCCGTCCATTGACGAGTTCTGTGTGCCGGAGTTCGCGACCATGCTCGGCCGGACCAACGACTCCGCGGGGCGGTTCCTCACCGACTGCGTCGAGGTCGCCTACCGCCTCCCCAGGCTCTGGGGTGCGGTCCTGTCCGGGCTGGTCGCCGGGTGGCGGGCGCGGATCATCGCCCAGACCACCCTCGCCCTGTCCCTCGAGGCCGCGACGCACGTGGATGAGCAGGTCTTCTGGTGCGCCTCCCGTCTCACCCCGTCGCAGCTGCGCCGGGTGGTCGACGAGGCCCGGGTGCGGTTCATGCCCGACGCCGTGCAGAAGTCCCTGGACGACTCGGCGGACAAGCGGCACGTCACCTTCGACACCGAGCAGGCGTCGTTCGACGGGACCATGCACCTCGAGGCCGACCTGGAGATCCCCGACGCCCTCGCACTCGCCGAAGCGGTCGCGTCGGGTGCGGAGCACCTCGCGAAGCTCGGGTCCACCGACACCGCCGACGGCCGCCGCGCCACCGCCCTCGGTGACCTGGCCCGTCACCAGCTCACCATCGGCTTCGACGACCCGGACCACATCGGCGACACCACTGACCACGACACCGGCGCTGACGCGTCGCTGGTTTGGCAGGGCCCCCTGGGGAACGTCCCGAGACCGCGGTCGTCTGGGGCGTCGCGCAAGACCACGAAGCCCGTGACCCAGATCCACCTCTACGCCCACCTGTCCGCGGACGCGATCACCCACTTCGACCACCCGGACGCGCCGGATGAGGCGCTGTGTGGGCGGATCGAGCAGGGCGGCCAACGGCTGCTGTCCGTGGACCAGATCCGCGGCTGGTGCGGACGACCCGATGTGCAGGTGGTCGTCACGAAGGTCATCGACCTCCGGGAGCGGTTGGAGTGCACCGGTTACCGGCCGACCCCGGAGATGCGGGAGCACGTCATCGTCCGCGACGGGACGTGTGTGTTCCCGTGGTGCGGCCGCAACGCCAGGCACTGCGACCTCGACCACGTCATCCCGTACAACCACGACCATCCCGAGGACGGTGGTCCGACGGCGACCGACAACCTCGCGCCGTTGTGCAGGCGGCATCACCGGTTGAAGACGCGAGGCAGGTGGCGGTACGAGATGACCGAACCGGGTGTGTTCATCTGGACCAGTCCGCTCGGCAACACCTACCTCCGTGACCACACCGGCAGCCGGCCCATCGGCCGGGCCTGGCCCGAGACCGGGATCCCGTCCCCTCGCGACCGCATCGACGCTCCGGATCCGGACGACCGTCCGGACTCACACCCGCCCGACCACTGACCACCACGCCTCGGACCCCGCCTCAGCGACACCCGGCGGGGCCACAGGCACGTCCCGGACAGGTCCCCCGACCCGCCGCACGTCACGCGGTGGGTGCAGGAAGACCCACCAGGGCACGTCAGCCGGGACGAGTGTGCGCAACAGCACCGGAACCGAGCCGCGACTGGTGCTTCCACGCACCCTCGCGACCGGACGACGCGTGAGGGTCACGCCGAGGCGGCCCGCACCTTGGCAGCCAGCTCCTCCGGCGTGTCCGGCGTACCGCCGTGGGAGGCGATCCAGTCGTAGACCTCGTCGCGCTCCGCGTGGCACATGAGGCCCACGACGTCCCCGGGGCGCGCCTGAGCGACGAGCGCGGCCAGGCACTCGACCTCGGTCCGGTGGGTCTCGATGTCCTCGACGCCGACCCGGGCCGCACCCGCGCGCAGCAGCTGGTCGATCTCGTCCATGGTGCGGCCACGCAGGTAGTGCTCCTTGTGCCCGATCGCCACGACGTCGCTGCCCTTGGCGCCGATCTCCCCCAGCGCGTCGATCAGCTCGTCGGTGCGGTCGCCGACCGCGCCGAGGCCGAGCATGAGGCGCGCACCGGGGCGTCGTACGCCGCCCATGATCTCGATCAGGGCCTCGAGTCCGGCCTCGTTGTGGGCGAGGTCCATCACCACCGAGAGGTGGTCGCCGTCGACCGGGAGCGTGAAGAAGTTCATCCGGCCCGGGTTGTGCTCGGCGTCCGGCAGGAACGACCGCAGCCCCTCGACGACGGCCTCGGCCGGCAGGCCGATGGCCAGCGCGGCCGAGGTGGCCGCGAGGGAGTTCTCGACGTTGAAGCGGGACAGCCCGGCGAGGGTCATGGGTACGTCGACCAGCTCGACGAGCGGCTCGGGGTCGGCACCCGGGCGGAGCACGGTCACCCACCCGTCGATGACGGTGGTGGCCCGCCCGCCGCTGCCGAGCACCTCGCGGATGGCCGGCGAGTCGGGGTCGCGGGAGAAGACCCACGGCCTGGCCTTGGTCACCGACCGCATCGCCAGCACCCGCGGGTCGTCGGCGTTGAGGACGGCCCAGCCGTCCTTGCGCGTGATCTGCGGGACGACCGACTTGACCTCGGCGAGCTGGTCGACGGTGTCGATGCCCTGGAGCCCGAGGTGGTCCGCGGTGACGTTGGTGACCACCGAGACGTCGTTGTGCCGCAGGCCGATGCCCTTGAGCAGGATGCCGCCGCGGGCGGTCTCGGTCACGGCCAGCTGGACCTGCGGGTGGGCCAGGACGCGCCCGGCGCCGCTCGGCCCCGAGTAGTCGCCGCCCTCGACGAGCTCGCCGTCGATGTAGATGCCGTCGGTGTTCGACCAGCCGGTGAGGAGACCGTGGGCACGCGCAATGTGGGCGATCATCCGGCTCGTGGTGGTCTTGCCGTTGGTGCCCGTCACCGCGACGACCGGCACGCGTGGCGTCAGCGTCGTCGGCCCGTCCCCCGGCTCGGCGGCCGCGACGGTCTCGGCGGCGGCGCTGACGGCGGCCTCCAGGTCCGGGGTGGGCAGCGCGTCGAGCGCATCGGCGACCGCCCGGCCCAGGGACTGGGCCCGGCCCCGGTGCCGCCACGGGAACGCGACGACGAGCCGGTCCGGGTCGCTGGTCGGGCGGACCCGTACGGCGAGCCGCGTCGTACCCGACTCGGCCGCGATCGCCCGGACGAGCCTCTCCACCGCACGCATCGCGAACCGCTGCCGGAAGCCGCTGCCCGGGGCGCCCGGACGGGTGCTCCGCAGCCCGATCCGGCGGGCGAAGCGCAACGCAGTCTCGTCGGAAGCCTCGACGATCGTGGTCACGTCGAGGGTCAGCTTGATGGCGGCGCGGGGGAAGTAGAGGTTGGGGCCCTCCAGGACCCGCAGCTCGACGAGAGAGTTCACCCGCGCACGCTACCGATTCCGGCGGGTCAGAGCCCCATCGCGTGGAAGCCGCCGTCGACGTGCACGATCTCACCGGTGGTGGCCGGGAAGAAGTCGCTCAGCAGGGCGCACACGGCCTGGGCGGTGGGGACCTGGTCGGTCTCGTCCCAGCCCAGCGGGGCGCGGTCCTTCCACGAGGTCTCGAGGTCCTCGAAGCCGGGGATCGCCTTGGCGGCCAACGTCTTGAGCGGACCGGCGGAGACGAGGTTGCAGCGGATCCCCTCGGGGCCCAGGTCGCGTGCGACGTACCGCGACGTGCTCTCCAGCGCCGCCTTGGCGACGCCCATCCAGTCGTACGCCGGCCAGGCCGACGTCGCGTCGAAGGTCAGGCCCACGATGGACCCGCCCCGCGACATGAGCGGCCGGGTGGCGGTGGCGAGGGACTTGAGGGAGTAGGCCGAGACCTGCACGGCCTGGGCGACGTCGTCCCACGGCCCCTCCATGAACTTGCCGCCGAGCAGCGTCGCCGGGTTGCCGTAGGCGATCGAGTGCACCACCCCGTCGAGCCCGTCCACGTGCTCACGCACCTGGTCGGCCAGGCCGGCGAGGTGGTCCTCGTCGGTCACGTCGAGCTCGAGCACCGGCGGCTCGGTCGGGAGCCGCTTGGCGATCCGCTTGGTGATGCCCAGCGCCCGCCCGAAGTTGGAGATGAGCACCGTGGCGCCCTGCTCCTGCGCCACCTTGGCCGTGGCGAAGCCGATGGACGAGTCCATCGTCACGCCCGCCACGAGGATCCGCTTGCCGTCCAGAAGTCCCATTGTCAGATTCCCTCTCGCTCGTTCAGTGGCCCATGCCGAGGCCGCCGTCGACCGGGATGACTGCCCCGGTGACGTACGCCGCCGAGTCGGAGGCCAGCCACGTGACGGCGCCGGCGACCTCCTCGGGAGTGGCGTAGCGGCCCAGTGGCACCTGGGTCTTGATGGTCTGCTTCTGCTCGTCGGTGAGCACGTCGGTCATGTCGGTCTCGACGAAGCCGGGCGAGACCACGTTGGCGGTGATCGAGCGCGACCCCAGCTCGCGGGCCAGCGAGCGGGCCATGCCCACGAGACCGGCCTTCGAGGCGGCGTAGTTGACCTGGCCGGCCGAGCCCAGCAGCCCGACGACCGAGGAGATGAAGATGATCCGGCCCCGCCGCAGCCGCAGCATGCCCTTGGCGGCCCGCTTGGCCAGCCGGAAGGAGCCGGTGAGGTTGGTGTCGATGACGCTCGACCACTGCTCCTCCGACATGCGGAGCACCAGAGTGTCGGCGGTGATGCCGGCGTTGGCGACCAGCACCTCGACGGGCCCATGGGCCTCCTCGATGGTCTTGAACGCGGCCTCCACGGCCTCCGGGTCCGTGACGTCGCAGCGGACGTCGAGCGCCCCCTCGGGCGCACCCCCGCTGCGCGTGGTCACGGCGACCTTGTCGCCCTGGGCGATGAAGGCCTCGGCGATGGCGCGGCCGATGCCGCGGTTGCCGCCCGTCACCAGCACGGAACGGGGCTCGGGGCGCGTGTCGTCACTCATGCTGGTCGACGCTAGTGATTACCCCGGGGTATGCGAAAAGACCTCGCCGTCTCACTCGTCCTCGAGCCGGAAGCCGACCTTCATGCCGACCTGGACGTGCTCGACCTGGCCGTCCTTGGCCTGGCCCCGGATCTGGGTCACCTCGAACCAGTCGATGTGGCGCAGGGTCTTGCCGGCCCGCTCGATGCCGTTGCGGATGGCCTGGTCGACCCCGTCGGGCGAGGTGCCGACGATCTCGGTGACGCGGTAGGTGCGGTTGGACACGGGTCCTCCTGGGGTGCGTACGGACGGTCATCCGGAGCCTAGCGACGGACGGCCCTGCGTTGGGGGTCCGACGTAGAGTGAATCCATGGCCCGCCGCGAGGATCAGAGCACGCCCGTGCGCATCACCACCGCGGCGTCGAGCCACCACGCGGACATCGCGGCCAGGCAGAAGCGCTACGTCATCTCGATGTCGATCCGCACCCTGTGCTTCATCGGCGCGGTCGCCGTCGGGCCGGGCTGGCTGCGCTGGGTGCTGGTCGCGGGAGCGGTCCTCCTGCCCTACGTGGCGGTCGTGATGGCCAACCCGGAGACGCGCAAGGACGACAGCTTCGAGCTGCGTGGCACGCACACCACGCCGGAGCTCCCACCGTCCGCCACACGCCCGTAACCGGTTGTTGGTTTTGCCGTTGCGTCATGCAAGAATCAACTTCGCCACCCAGCATCCCCCGTCTGAGGTGGCACCGGCGGTGCCGGACGGCTTCCCCCGTGGCTGTCCGGCACCGCCCTCATTTGCGGCCGTCCGCGACGTCGAGAGGATGGACCGAGGTTGAGCGACGAGCTCCCCGACACCTGCTCCGCCAAGGGCTGCACGGCCCCCGCCACGTGGGCGCTGCTCTGGAACAACCCCAAGCTGCACACGCCCGAGCGCCGCAAGACGTGGCTGGCCTGCGACGAGCACCGCACCACCCTGGGTGACTTCCTCGGGGCGCGCGGCTTCCTCAAGGACGTCGTCGCGCACCCGAGCCAGGGATCCGACTAGTTCCTCGGTCGAGCGTCTCGCTCGACCGACGTCAGCGGATCCGCTGACGCGGCTCCGTCAGCCCCCGATGGCCGACATCGGCCGGTCGGGCTGGAGGAACGACGGGTCGTCGATCCCGTGGCCCGGCAGCTTGCCCGCCATCGCGGTCACCCAGCGCTGCGCGAGCTCCTCGTCGGAGGCGCCCGCGCGCATGGCGCCGCGCAGGTCGGACTCGTCGCGGGCGAACAGGCAGTTGCGCACCTGGCCGTCGGCAGTGAGGCGGACCCGGTCGCAGTCCCCGCAGAACGGGCGCGTCACCGAGGCGATGATGCCGACCGTCGCCGGACCCCCGTCGACGTCGAACAGCTCGGCCGGGGCACTCCCCCGCGGCGCGCCGTGCGGGGTGAGGGTGAACTCGGCGCTGAGCGCGTCGAAGATCTCGTCCGCCGTGATCATCTCGGTGCGGCTCCAGCCGTGCTGCGCGTCCAACGGCATCTGCTCGATGAAGCGCAGGTCGTAGCCCCGCTCGATCGCCCAGGCCAGGAGCTCGGGCGCCTGGTCGTCGTTGAGCCCGCGCAGCAGGACGGCGTTGAGCTTGAGCGGACCCAGCCCGGCGGCCCGGGCAGCCTCGAGGCCGGCGATGACGTCGTCGAGCCGGTCGCGGCGGGTCACCTCGTGGAAGGTCTCGCGACGCACGCTGTCGAGGCTGACGTTGATGCGGTCGAGCCCGGCGTCGCGCAGGGCCTGGGCGTTGCGCTGCAGGCCCAGGGCGTTGGTGGTCAGCGACGTCTCGACGCCGCCGAGGGCGTGCGTGCGGCGCACGATGTCGACCAGGCCCCGGCGTACGAGCGGCTCACCGCCGGTGAACCGCACCTCCTGCACACCGAGGCGGCGTACGGCGATGGTGATCAGCCGCACGACCTCGTCGTCGGTCAGCGTCTGGTCGTCGGGCAGCCAGTCGAGGCCCTCCGCCGGCATGCAGTAGGAGCACCGCAGGTTGCATCGGTCGGTCAGGGAGACGCGCAGGTCGGTCGCGACACGACCGTAGTCGTCCGCGAGCGGGAGCATCCGAGTCGTCACCTCGACAGTCTAGGTGGTGGGGGTGCGTAACGGCCGTCACTCGCCCGTCCGGAGGGGTGGAACGAGGCGAGGTCGCCGACGGCGCGTGCGGGGTCGCCGGATAGCCTCGAGCAGTGCGACGGTTCCGGTTCCTGCTCAGCAGACGCTGGGTGCTCTTCCTGCTCACCGTCCTCGCGCTCGCGTGGGTGGCGTGGCGCCTCGGCGAGTGGCAGTTCCACCGCCTCGAGGACCGCAAGGACCGCAACGCCGTCATCGAGCGCAACGAGACCCAGGCACCGGTGCCCGTCACCGACGTCCTGGGGGTCGACGCCCCCGTGTCCTCCGACGAGGAGTGGACCCGGGTGACCGCGACCGGCACGTACGACGTCGACTCGACCGTCGTCGTCCGCTACCGCACCCGCGACGGTGCGGCCGGTGTTGACGTCGTGGTCCCGCTGGGGCTGGCCGACGGCACGAGCCTGCTGGTCGACCGGGGCTGGTTCGCGACCGACAACCGCGGCACCACCCCCGACGACGTACCCGCTCCCCCGGCCGGCGAGGTGGAGATCGAGGGCTGGGTGCGGGCGGACGCCGCGGGCGACAGCGCCGCGGTCACCGACTTCTCGACCCGAGCGATCAGCAGCGCCGAGATCGGCCCCGCCATCGACCGGGAGGTCCTGGAGGGCTTCGTCGACCTCCGCTCGGAGTCGCCCGAGCCCGAGCAGGCCCTGGCCCCCGCCCAGCTCCCCGACCTAGACAACGGTCCGCACTTCTTCTACGGCCTGCAGTGGTGGTTCTTCGGCGCCCTGGCGCTCTTCGGCTTCGCCTACCTCGTGTACGACGAGTCGCGCGGCGGCCGTGGGCCGGTGCGCGGCTCGCGTCGGCAGCCGGCCGCCGGGACGAATGCGGCGGCCGGCGCTCAGAGCGAGCGGAGCATCCCACCGTCGACCGGCAGCATGACCCCGGTGACGAAGGACGCCGCCGGCGACAGCAGGAAGGCCGCGGCCCGGCCGAACTCCTCCGGCTCTCCGTAACGCCCCAGCGGGATGGTCGCCTCGGCGGCGGCCCGCGCCGCGGCGGCGTCTCCGGACAGCTCGTCCAGCTCGGCGACCCGGTCGGTGGCCACCCGGCCCGGGAGCAGCCCGTTGACCCGCACCCCGCGGGGTCCCAGCTCGTCGGCGAGGGTCTTGGCGACCATCGCCAGCCCGGGACGCAGGCCGTTGGAGATGGCCATGTCGGCCAGCGGCGCACGCACGCTCGAGCTCAGGACCAGAGCCAGTGAACCGCCCTCCCCCAGCGCGGAGCCGATCTCGCGGGCCAGCCGCACGGCGCCGAGGAAGACCGACCCGAAGGCGGCCGTCCACTGCTCGTCGGTCATGGCGGTGACCGGCCCCTTGGGCGGCCCGCCGACCGAGATCAGGGCGCCGTCCAGGCGCCCCCAGCGCTCGTGGGCGGCCGCGACCAGCCGGGCCGGTGTGGCGGGGTCCGCGTTGTCGGCCTCGACCGTGGTGGCCGCCTCGCCGAGGTCGGCAGCAGCGGACTCCAGCGTCTCCGCCGAGCGCCCGGACAGCACGACCCGGGCACCCTCGGCGACGAGGCAGTCGGCGGTCGCCCGGCCGAGACCACGCGCTCCCCCGGTGACGACGTAGACACGGTCCGAGAGACGTAGGTCCATCCCCCGACCCTAGCCAGTCACCCGACCTGCGCCGCGTCCTCCCGGAACTGCGTGGCGTACAGGTCGGCGTACAGGCCACCCTCGGCGAGCAGCGACGCGTGCGTCCCGGACTGGACGACGCGGCCGTCCTCGAGCACGAGGATCTGGTCGGCGTTGCGCACGGTCGAGAGCCGGTGCGCGATGACGAGGGAGGTCCGCTCCTCCAGGGCGGCGTCGAGGGCGCGCTGCACGGCGGCCTCCGACTCGCTGTCGAGGTGGGCGGTGGCCTCGTCGAGGACGACGATCGACGGGGACTTGAGCAGCAACCGGGCGATGGCGAGGCGCTGCCGCTCCCCTCCGGAGAGCCGGTAGCCGCGGTCGCCGACGACGGTGTCGAGGCCGTCGGGCAGGCTCCGCGCCAGGGTGCCGACCTGCGCCGCCTCGAGCGCCGCCCAGATCTCCTCGTCGGTGGCACCGGGGCGGGCGTAGACGAGGTTGGCCCGGATCGTGTCGTGGAACATGTGGGCGTCCTGGGTGACGTAGCCGACCGCGTCCTCCAGCGACTCCAGGGTGACGTCGCGGACGTCCTGGCCGCCGACACGCACGGCGCCGGACGTGGCGTCGTACAACCGGGCGACCAGGTGCGTGACGGTCGTCTTGCCGGCGCCGGACGGGCCGACGAGGGCGACCATCTGGCCGGGCTCCGCGGTGAACGAGACACCGTTCAGCACCTCGCCGTTGTCCCGGGACTCGACCCGCGCGACCTTCTCCAACGACGCGAGGGACACCTCGTCCGCGCTGGGGTAGCTGAACGAGACGTGGTCGAACTCGAGCCGGGAGGCGGTACGCGGAAGCACGGTAGCGCCGGGCTTCTCGGCGACCAGCGACGGCAGGTCGAGCACCTCGAAGACCCGCTCGAAGCTGACCAGCGCGGTCATCACGTCGATGCGCACGTTGGAGAGTCCCTGGAGCGGGCCGAGCAGGCGCAGGAGCAGCGTCGCCAGGGCGAACAGCGTGCCCACGGTCAGCTCGTCCTGGATGGCGAGGTGACCGCCGACGCCGTAGACCAGCGCGGTGGCCAGCGCCGGGACGAGCATCATGGAGGCGCCGAAGATCCGGGTGATGAGCGAGATCCGCACCCCGAGGTCGCGCACGACGCCCGCCTTCTGGGCGAAGACGACGTCCTCCTCGGTGCGGCGGCCGAAGAGCTTGAGCAGCATGGCGCCGCCCACGTTGAAGCGCTCGGTCATCGCGTTGCCGAGGTCGGCGTTGCCGTCCATCTGGTCGCGGGTCAGCCCGGCCAGCTTGGTGCCGACGATCCGCGAGGTGATCAGCAGGATGGGGAAGAGCATCAGGCACAGCAGGGTCACCTGCCAGCTCAGCGCCAGCATCGCGATGCCGACCACCACGACCGAGATCGAGTTGGACACCGTGCTCGACAGGGTGGACGTGAAGGCGCGCTGGGCGCCGATCACGTCGTTGTTGAGCCGCGACACGAGGGCGCCGGTCTGGGTGCGGGTGAAGAAGGCCAGGCTCTGCCGCTGCACGTGGCCGAAGACCTGCGTGCGGAGGTCGAAGATGAGGCCCTCGCCGATCCGCGAGGAGAACCAGCCGGCGACCACCGCGAGGGCTGCGCTGACGATCGCCACGCCCGCCATCGCGAGCGCGAGCAGGGTGACCAGGCGGCCGTTGCCAGCCGTGATGCCGTCGTCCACCAGGCGCTGCACGAGCAGCGGGTTGACGACCACGAGGCAGGCGTCGACCACGGTCAGCAGCAGGAACACGGTGATGAGGCCGCGGTGCGGACGAGCGAACGACAGCACGCGGCGTACGGTCTCGCGGCTCACGCCACGCGGCACCTCGGACCGGTCGGTGCGCATGTGGCGGAAGACCGCTCCACGCCCACCGGGGCTCATCATCGACATGCGACCTCCTCAGGTCCTGCAGTGGCACGTCCCGATCGGGAGGCTAGGACTTCATGTCCACATGAGGACAAGTCGGCGGCGCTCCGGGTCAGGCGAGCGACACCAGGTCGAGGTAGCCCTCGTTCCACAGGTCCTCGTCCCCGTCGGGGAGCAGCAGCACCCGGTCGGGCTCGAGGGCCCGCACGGCCCCCTCGTCGTGGGTGACGAGGATGATCGCTCCTTCGTAGGAACGGATCGCGGCCAGCACTTCTTCCCGCGACGCCGGGTCGAGGTTGTTGGTGGGCTCGTCGAGCAGCAGCACGTTGGCGCTGGAGACCACCAGGGCGGCCAGGGCCAGGCGGGTCTTCTCGCCACCGGACAGCACCGACGCGGACTTGTGCGCGTCGTCACCGGAGAAGAGGAACGACCCGAGCACGCTGCGCGCCTCGCTGTCGGTGAGCTGGGGGGCGGCCGACTGCATGTTCTCCAGCACGGTGCGACCCGTGTCGAGGGTCTCGTGCTCCTGGGCGTAGTAGCCGACCTTGAGCCCGTGTCCGGGCAGCACGCGACCGGTGTCGGCCTCGTCGACGCCGGCCAGGATCCGCAGCATCGTGGTCTTGCCCGCACCGTTGAGGCCCAGGATCACCACCCGGGATCCGCGGTCGACGGCGAGGTCGACGTCGGTGAAGACCTCCAGCGAGCCGTAGGACTTGGACAGCTCCTCGGCAGTGATCGGGGTCTTGCCGCAGGAGGCGGGGGCGGGGAACTTGATCCGCGCCACCTTGTCGGAGGCCCGCTCGCCCTCGAGGCTCGAGACCATCTTCTCGGCGCGCTTGAGCATCGACTGGGCGGCGGTCGCCTTGGACGCCTTGGCCCGCATCTTGTTGGCCTGGTCGGTGAGGGTCTTGGCCTTGCTCTCCGCGTTGGCCCGCTCGCGCTTGCGGCGACGCTCGTCGGTCTCGCGCTGGGTGAGGTAGTTCTTCCAGCCCATGTTGTAGACGTCGATGACGCCGCGGTTGGCGTCGAGGTGCATGACCTTGTTGACGGTCGCCTCGAGCAGGGCGTTGTCGTGGCTGATCACGATGAGGCCGCCGCGGTGGGAGGACAGGAAGCCGCGCAGCCAGACGATGGAGTCGGCGTCGAGGTGGTTGGTGGGCTCGTCGAGGAGCAGGGTCTCGGCACCGGAGAACAGGATGCGCGCGAGCTCCACGCGGCGGCGCTGGCCGCCGGACAGCGTCTTGAGGGGCTGCTCGAGCAGCCGCGCCTCGATGCCGAGGCTGCTGGCGATCTGGGCGGCCTCGGACTCGGCCGCGTACCCGCCGCCGGCGTGCAGCTCGGCGTCGGCCCGGGCCCACCGCTTCATGCCGCGCTCGTGGACGGCGGGGTCCTCGTCGGCCATCTCGACCTCGGCGTCGCGCAGGCGGCGTACGACGTCGTCGAGACCGCGTGCGGACAGGATCCGCTCTCGGGCCAGGACCTCGGGGTTGCCGATGCGGGGGTCCTGCGGGAGGTAGCCGACCTCGCCACTGGTGAGGACGGTGCCGGAGGCCGGCTGGGCCTCGCCGGCGAGGATCTTGGTGAGGGTCGTCTTGCCGGCGCCGTTGCGACCGACGAGGCCGACCTTGTCGCCTGCGGCGATGCGGAACGAGACGTTCTCCATGAGGAGGCGAGCGCCCGCGCGGACCTCGAGCTGCTGGGCGGTGATCATCGGTCCCGAGTGTACGGAGGAAGGACCCACCCCTAGGAATCGGCGGTGACGCGCGATCGGGCAACGGCGCGTTAGCCTGCCCCCCGACCCTCCTGCTCCACCGAAAGGCGCACCCTCATGCGGTTCAACCCGAAGGCTGACATCAGCGGAGGTCGCGTCGGCGACGCCGGGCGTGGCGGTGGCGGCGGTGGCGGTGGCATGCGCATCCCGATGCCCGGTGGCACCAAGGCCGGCGGCGGCATCGGTGGCGTGCTGGTCATCATCTTGTTCCTCGTCCTCACCCAGTGCATGGGCGGCGGCGGAGGTGGCGGCACGGCCATCGACCCGACCAGCCAGGGCGGCAACCCCTCGGGCCTGGACCAGGACAGCGAGCGCTACGCCAACTGCAGGACCGGCGCCGACGCGGAGAACGACGCCGACTGCGCCCGCAAGGCCGTGCTCCTGTCCCTCGAGCAGTACTGGGGGGCCACGCTGCCCGAGCAGGGCGGCACCGAGCTCGTCCCCGCGCAGACCATCACCTTCAGCGGTGGCGTCAACACCGGCTGCGGCCAGGCCACCTCCCAGGTCGGCCCGTTCTACTGCCCGGCCGACCAGCAGATCTACCTCGACACGACCTTCTTCTCCGACGTGCTCGAGGGACAGCTCGGCGGGCAGGGCGGCGACTTCGTCGAGCCCTACGTCCTCGCCCACGAGTACGGGCACCACATCCAGAACATGCTCGGCACCATGGGCCAGGTCCGCACCCAGCAGGGCCCCGAGTCCGACGCCGTGCGCCTCGAGCTGCAGGCCGACTGCTACGCCGGCATGTGGACGCGCGACGCCAGCGACGGTGACGGCATCCTCCTCGACCTCGACCAGGGCGACATCGACGAGGCGATCGACTCGGCCAAGACCGTCGGTGACGACCGGATCCAGCAGAAGTCCGGCCAGCGGGTCGACCCCGAGGGCTGGACCCACGGGTCGTCGGAGCAGCGGATGCGCTGGTTCATGGTCGGCTTCGAGGAGGGCTCTCTCGAGGCGTGCGACACGTTCGCCGCCACCGAGCTCTGACCCGCTCCTCGGGGTAGTCCGTGACGGTCGGACCCCTGGATCGCGAGATCCGGGGTCCCTTCGTCACGGACTACCCCAGGATCAGCCGAGCAGGGCCTCGATCTGCGTCACCTGGCGCTGCATCGCGACGATGTACGGCGCGACCGCGGGGTGGCGGAACTTGCCGGCGAGGGCGCCCTCCCCGTCGGCGACCCGGCCGAGCGCCCAGTCGACCCGGGTGAGGGCGGTGTAGACGGCGGTCACCTGGGCGCCGAGCTCGGCCTGCTCCCGGGTCGCGGAGCCTTCGGGGAGGCCGTCGAGGTAGGCGTCGATCAAGGTCTCGAACCCCTCGCGCGAGGACAGCGAGAGGTAGCCGAGGTCGGCACCCACGGGCCCCGTGCCGAGGTGCGACCAGTCGATGGCCACGGCATCGCTGCCGTCACGGACGGGCACGTTGGCGGCGACCGGGTCCCCGTGCTGGGCGACCCGGGGCAGGTCGTCGCAGCGGGCGAGCCACGAGTCCCGCCTGCTCCACAGGTGCTCGGCGATGTCGGCCGTCGGCGTCCGGGCGAGGGTGCGCCACCCCCCGCGACGCTCGACGAGGCCGAGCCGGGTGCGGAGCTGACCGGTGGCCAGCCACGGCTCGTCACCGAGGTCGGCCCCGGCGAAGCGCCCGAGGCAGTGCGCGATGAAGAGCCCGCCCGGGGCCTCGCCCGTCACTCGCTCGTGCACCACGGTCACGCCGTCCTCGTCCTCGTCCACCCGGACGACGGGGGCCTCGCGCAGCCCGGGGGTGCGGCGTACGACACCGGACAGCGCGACGTCCGCGGCCCGCCGCCAGTAGCCGGTGTCCCGTGGGTCGCGCAGGCCGGCCGGGTCGGGCGGCTCGGGGGCGGCGAAGCGCTTGACCACCAGCTCGCGGCCGTCCTCGACCGCGGACCACACGCCGAACGTCGACGGGCCGGCGCCGGGGAGTCGCTGCCAACCGGGCTCGGGCTGCCACATGGCGAGGACGCTAGCCGATGTCGCGGCTGCGGAAGCGCAACCAGGCGACGAGCAGCGCCGCGCCCGCGAGCCCGGTCATCACCAGGCCGGGAGTCCAGACGAAGGCCTCGGAGGGGTACTTCGGCACGTGGTGGTAGGGCGAGAGCCCGATCAGCCAGTCCGGCAGCCGCAGCGTCTCCCCCACCTGGCCGACGGTCACGAAGGCCGCCAGCAGCGCCCAGCCGGCGACCGCCCATCGGCTGCGGATGGTGAGGAGGACCAGACCGAGGCCCAGCACCAGCCACACGGCGGGCGCCTGGGCGAGGGACGCCCACACCGGGTCGAGGCCGTCGCCGCGCCCGACCGCGGTGGCCGCCCCGGACACGAGCAGCAGCCACGTGGACCCGACGATGGCCAGTCCGCCCACCGCCAGGAGAACCCGGTCCCGCGTCGTCGCCGTCGCGAGGACGGTCTCGGTGCGGCCCGCGTACTCGTCCCCCGCCGCCCGGGTGATGGCGGCGATCCCGAAGCAGGTGATCACCACCGCGATGATCGACGCCAGCGCGAAGACCAGGGCGTCCTGCAGGCCGCCGAGGCCGCCCATCGCCTCGATGACCGCCCGGGCGTCGGCCGAGTCGAGCATCGAGCCGATGTCGGGCACGATCGACCCCATCAGGACCCCCATCCCCGCGATCCCGACGGTCCAGCCCAGCAGGGCGGTGGACTGGTTGTGCCAGGCGAGGGCGACGGCGTCCCGGAGGCGCGGTGAGCCGTGGGCGGGACCCGGGCGGTCCGGCAGCAGGCCGGAGCCGAGGTCCCGTCGCCGGCGCAGGGCCACCGCGACAAAGGTCAGGGCGGCCGCCAGGAGCGGGTGGAGGACCAGCACCCAGGGGCGGGGCTCGGACCAGGCGCTCAGTCGCGTCCCCCAGCCGAACGGGCTCGCCCAACCCAGCCACCACGCCGTGGTGTCCCCCACGGCGCGCACGAGGTAGAGGCCGCCGATCACGCCCGAGGCCACGAACCCCACGGTGCGCGCACTGCTCGAGACCTGCGCGGCGAGCAGGCCCACGGCGGCGCCGACCAGGGCGATCCCGGTCCAGGACGCCCCGAAGAGCACCGCCCCAGCGACCGGCAGCCCACCGGCGACGTTGCCCACGGCCGCCAGCACCCCGACGGCGACGGCGGCCAGCGCGGCCTCCGCCAGCGCGGCGGCGACCGGGGCGTCCGCGCCGACGGCCGTGGCACCGACCAGCTCGGCGCGACCGCTCTCCTCCTCGACACGCGTGTGCCGACGGACGATCACCACCCCCATGAACGCCACGAACACGGCGTACAGGACGGTCATCTTGGCCATGGCCAGCTCGCCGACACTGGCGGTGTCGAGGATCGGCCCGTAGAGGGCCACGATCGCCGGGCTGGCGTTGATGGCCTCGGCGGCCGCGACCCGCTCGCGGGCGTCGGCATACAGGCCGGTCGTGCCCACCGCGCTGGCGGCGACCATGGCCCCGAGGACGCCCACCCATGCGGGGAGCAGGACCCGGTCGCGCCTGAGCGCGAAGCGGACGAGCAGCAGGGTCCCCTTGAGCTGCACACTCACGGCGTGCTCCGGTAGGCGTCGAGGAAGAGCTCCTCGAGGGTGGGAGGGGTGCTGGTCAGCGAGAGGACGCCGGCCCCGTCGAGCGCGGACAGCAGCGCGGGCAGGCCGACGGGATCGACCGAGCAGCTGATGACCCGTCCCTCGGTGACCACCTCGTGCACCCCGGGCACGGCGGCCAGGTCCGGGACGACGCCCGAGACCTCCGCCCGGACCCGGTTGCGCCGCAGGTGCCGCAGGTCGGTCAACGAGCCGGTCTCCACGGTCCGGCCCTCGCGGATGATGGTGACCCGGTCCGCCAGCCGCTCGACCTCGCTCAGGATGTGGCTGGAGAGCAGCACCGTCGTGCCCGTCCCCCGGTGCTCGGCCAGGCACTCGTTGAAGACCTGCTCCATGAGCGGGTCGAGGCCGGAGGTGGGCTCGTCGAGGACGAGCAGCTCGACCGGTGCGGCGAAGGCGGCGACCAGGGCGACCTTCTGCCGGTTGCCCTTGGAGTAGGCGCGGCCCTTCTTGGTCGGGTCGAGCCCGAACCGCTCGAGCAGCTCCTCGCGCCGGGTGTCGGCGGGGCGCACGCCGCGCATGCGGAGCAGCAGGTCGATGGTCTCGCCCCCGGAGAGGTTGGGCCACAGGCTCACGTCGCCGGGCACGTAGGCCAGCCGGCCGTGGATCTCGGTCGCGTCACGCCACGGGTCGAGGCCGAAGACCGTGGCCGATCCGCTGTCGACCCTCAGCAGCCCGAGGAGCACCCGCAGCGTCGTCGACTTGCCGGCACCGTTGGGCCCGAGGAAGCCGTGCACCTCGCCCGGCGCCACCGTCAGGTCCAGCCCGTCGAGGGCCCGGGAACGGCCGAAGGTCTTGACGAGACCGCTGATCTCGATGGGGTTCGCCACGACCTCAAGGCTAGGCGCGGCGCCGGTCACCGGGCAGGGACGAAAGACCCGTCGGGAGCGGCGCAGGACCCGGCGGCCTCAGGCGTTGGTGACGTCGACCGACAGCGACTGCGCGTCGGCGATCGCCTGGTCGAGGACCGCGCGCCGGGGGTCGGGCACCGGCAACCACGGCTCCACCAACCGCATCCCGGACAGCCGAGCGTCGGTCAGCACCTCGTCCACCGCCGTCCGGTCTCCGCCCGTCACGAGAGGTCCCGGACGCAGGATCCGCGCCGCGTGCTCGGCCGCGGCCTCGTAGGCCTGGCGGGCCTGGTTGTCGCGTCGGCGCGCGAAGCGCTGCTGGCTCTGGCCCCCGGCCTTGGTCCGGCCCTGCACGTGGCGCTGGCCGATCTTGTGCTCGACCATCCGCGCGCCCTCGAGCCGGGCCACCGCGAACCCGCCCTTGCGGACGAGCAGCACCCCCCACCGGTCAGGGGGGCCGGATGCAGCGAGCAGGGCGCCGACGTCGGGCACGGCGTCGTACGTCGCGGCGAACGGCGGGCGGGCCACGAACGACGACCCGTCGGCGGCCTCGCCACGCAGCCCACCGTCCTCGACGGCGTACGACGTGGCCCCGTGCCGGGCCTCGAAGTTGACGACCCAGCGCTCGAGGCGGGCGGGCGGGACCAGGACGACGGGCACGGCTCAGACGGTAGCCGCACCTCAGGCCGAGCGACCCGCCCCGTCGCTGACCCGCGGGAAGGGACGGAGCGAGAACACCGCCTCCACCGGCACCCCGAAGAACTCGGCGATCCGCAGGGCGAGGTCCAGGCTCGGGCTGTTCTCACCGCGCTCGAGGTAGCCGACGGTCTGGTAGTGCACGCCCAGGGCGGACGCGAGGTCACGCCGGCTGACCCCCTGCTCGGCGCGCAGCAGGGCGATGCGGTTGTGGACCGACTCGCTCATCGGGCAGCCCGACCGCTCGACCGCCGGTTCACTTGACCCATTGTGTCGCGGCCTCTCGCGCGGCCGCCACCTGGGACCCCGACTGGCGTCGGGCCATCCGGCGCAGCAGGGCGGGGACGACGAGAGCGCCGACGACGGCCCAGGCACCGAGCACGAGCACCGTCTCCAGGGTCCGCCACGATTCGCCGATCTCGAGCGCCGCGGCGCTGTCGGGGAGGAAGGCGGACCGCATGCCCAGGCCAAGCCAGTACATCGGGAAGAGCTGCGCGACCACCTGCACCCACCCCCACAAGGCATCGATGGGATAGAAGATGCCGGAGATCCCGGCGAGCAGCATGACGGGGAGCATGCCCCACATGCCGACTTTCTGCGCACTCGGCACCAGGGCCCCGATCGCCATCCCGATCGGCAGGGTGGCCAGCAGGGCCAGCACCAGCACCCAGGCCACCGTCCACCAGCCCGAGGGGTCGGCCATCAGCCCGTCGAAGAGCAGGAAGCTCGGCACCAGGACGGCGACCATCTGGGGCACGATGCTGGACGAGTGCAGGACCAGCTGGCCGGCGAAGTACCCGACCAGGCCGTGGGGCACCGCCTTGGCGCGCAGGAGGGTCCCGTCCTCCTTCTCCATGGCCAGGCTGTAGGCGGGGCCGATGACCAGGCCGAACGCCAGCAACCCGCCGAGGATGCTGGGCAGGGCCACGGAGGGCAGGAACAGGTCCGTGCCCTCCACGGGGGTGTCGCGGCGCAGGTAGAGGTAGCCCACGGCGAGGAACGCCGTGAAGAGGTAGAACCACTGGTCCTGCGAGCTGCGCAGGCTCTGCACGAACTCGGCCCAGCCGCGTCGTACGCCGAGCCGGACCGCGTGCAGGACCGGGCTCGGCGGCACGCTCGACCCGGTCGCCATCAGATCACCTCCGTGAAGGCGCGCGCCGCCTCGTCCGACCGGCCCGACTCGTGGCTCTGCACCAGGGCCAGGTACGCGTCCTCGAGGCTGGCCCGGCGTACCTCGAGGTCGACGACGGCATCGCCGTGCTCGTCCAGCAGCTGGTGGACGAAGGCGGTGGCGTCCTGGGTCGCGTGCACGAACCGCTCCCCGTCGCGCGACCACTTGACCTCGACGTCGATGGCCGCCCGCAGGGCGAGCCGCTCGGCGGTGTCGTCCGCGACGATCCGCCCGCCGGCCAGGATCAGCACCCGGTCGGCCAGCTTCTCGGCCTCGTCCAGGTCGTGGGTGGTGAGCAGGATCGTGGTGCCCTCGAGGTCGGTCAGGCGGTGGACGAGGTGGTGGAACTCCCGTCGTGCCTGCGGGTCGAAGCCGGCGGTGGGCTCGTCGAGGAACAGCAGCTCGGGCCTGCCCACGATCCCCATCGCCACGTCCAGCCGACGCCGCTGCCCGCCGGAGAACGTCGCGATCCGCTGGTCCGCCAGCTCCGTCAGGCCGACGACGTCGAGCAGCTCGTCGGTCGGGACGGGGCGCGGGCGCTCGGCGGTGCCGTACGGCGCGTAGTAGCCGCCCATCTGGTCGAGCAGGCGGCGCGGGGTCCAGCGCGGGTGGTCACGCCAGGACTGCAGGACGACGCCGGTGCGGGCCCGCCATGCCTCGGTCGCCCGGCTCGGATCCTGCTCGAGCACGGTGACCGCCCCGGCCGACCGCTCCCGGAAGCCCTCGAGGATCTCGATCGTCGTGGTCTTGCCGGCCCCGTTGGGCCCGAGCAGGCAGACCACCTCGCCCGCGTCGATGGTGAAGTCGACGCCGACCAGCACGTCCTTGTCGCCGTAGCGCATCCGCAGGTCGCGGACCTCGACGACCGGTCCCCCGGGCTCGTTGTCACCCATCGCAGCAATGTAGTACGTGTGCTACGGGGGCAGCAAGAGTGCTACGGGGGATTCAGAGGAAGTCGAGCGGGTCGAACTCGTCGATGGGGATGACGCGCACGCGCGGGAGCGGAGCGGTGAAGGCGCCCACGTCGTGCTCGAGGTCGATGATGCGCAGGCCCGGCAGGCCACGGAACGCCCCGTTGACGAACTCGTTGAAGCCGACGACGCCCACCTGGCGGCTGCCGTCGCACAGGCGGGACACCTGCTCCACGAAGTCGCCGTCGTGGCTGACCAGCACCACGTCGGCGTCACGCTCGACGAGCGCGTCGGCGGTGCGCTGGATGGCGATGTCGACCACCTTGCCGGCGCCGCTGAGCGGCACGGGCCGGAAGCCGATCGCGATCAGGGCCTGCACGAACGTCGTCGGCAGCTCCGTGGTGGCCGCGAGGAAGAAGAGTCCGGTGACGTCCTGGTCGAACGCCCGCTCGGTCCACTCGAGCAGCCGGTCCCAGCGGGGGCGCTCCTCGGGACGGGGACGACGGCCGAGGATCGAGCCGCCCAGGGTGGCGTCGATGTTCTCGCCGTCGACGAGGAGGTAGGTCGTGCGCTCCGACACGGGTCAGTCGCCCCGGTAGACGACGCGGAACTGCTCACGCACCTCGTCGCCGTCGACGGCCACCGTGGTGGTCTCGACGAGGGCCCGCGGTCGCCCGTCGCCGTCGCAGAGGATCGAGAGGACGCCCTCCTCGGGCAGGATGCCGTCGTAGTCCGCGAGCGGTGCGGTGGTGGAGCCACCCTCGGACTCGAGCGCGGCGGCGACGAACTCCCCCGCCTCGGCCGGGGAGTCGCCGTACGACCAGGCCGGCGGCGGCACCGACTCCAGCGGCGTCGGACCGAAGTACGACGACGCTGCGTTCATCTTCGCGTGGACGCGGGCGACGTCCCAGAAGGCCCGGACCTCGGGGTGGTCCGGCTCGGACACGGTCATGTCGGCGTCGCTCATGCGCGAACCCTAGCCGGACGGCCGGGAGTCCCGACCGACCCGACGCCTCAGACGTTGAAGCCGAGGGCGCGCAGCTGCTCGCGGCCGTCGTCGGTGATCTTGTCCGGGCCCCACGGCGGCATCCAGACCCAGTTGATGGCCACGTCGTTGACGATGCCCTCGAGCGCGGACTGCGTCTGGTCCATGATCACGTCGGTCAGCGGGCAGGCCGCCGAGGTCAGGGTCATGTCGATGACGGCGTTGCTGCCCTCGTCGACGTGCACGCCGTAGACCAGGCCGAGGTCCACGACGTTGATGCCGAGCTCGGGGTCGACAACGTCCTTCATCGCCTCGGTCACGTCGTCGATCGTCACCGTGGTGGTGCCGCCGGCGGCGGGTACGTCGGGGAGGTCACCGTGGTCGGGGACGTGTGCGGGGGCACCGGTGCTGTCGTTGGTCATGCCTTCTCCTTGTCGAGACTCTGTGCGGTCGCGTCCTTCCACGCCATCCAGGAGAGGAGGGCGCACTTGACGCGGGCGGGGAACTTGGCGACTCCGGCGAACGCGATGCCGTCCTCGAGGACGTCCTCGTCGGGCTCGACCTGTCCCTTGCCCTGCATCAGCTCCAGGAACGTCTGGTGGATCGTCATGGCCTCGTCGACGCTCTTGCCGATGAGGAGGTCGGTCATCACGGAGGTGGACGCCTGCGAGATGGAGCAGCCCAGGGCGTCGTACGACACGTCCTCGACCACGCCGTCGGCGACGTGGACGCGCAACGTCACCTCGTCGCCGCAGGTGGGGTTGACGTGGTGCACCTCCGCCTCGAACGGGTCGCGCAGACCCGCGTGGTGGGGGTGCTTGTAGTGGTCCAGGATGATCTCCTGGTAGAGGGAGTCGAGGTCCATCAGGCATCCAGCTTGAAGTAGGAGCGGGTGTGGTGCAGCCCCTCGACGAGCGCGTCGATCTCGGCCGGGGTCGTGTAGAGGTACGACGACATGCGGGTCGAGCTCTGGACGCCGAATCGCGCGTGTGCCGGCTTGGCGCAGTGGTGTCCGGCCCGCACGGCGATGCCGCGCGAGTCGAGCACCTGGGCGACGTCGTGGGGGTGCACGCCGGCGATCTCGAAGGAGATCGCGCCGCCGCGCGAGGCGGCGTCGAGCGGACCCATGACGGTCAGGCCGGGCACGGTCTGCAGGCCCTCGAGGGCGTACGCCGTGATGGCCTGCTCGTGTGCGTGGATGGCGTCCATGCCCACGTGGTCGAGGTAGTCGACGGCGGCGCCGAGGCCCACGGCCTCGACGATCGGCGGCGTACCGGCCTCGAACTTGTGCGGGATCCCGGCGTACGTCGAGCGCTCCATCCGGACCGTCTCGATCATCTCGCCGCCACCGAGGAAGGGCGGCAGCTGCTCGAGCACCTCGCGACGCCCCCAGAGGACGCCGATTCCGGTCGGCCCGACCACCTTGTGGCCGGTGAAGACGAGCACGTCGGCACCGCTGGCGACGACGTCCACCGGCAGCTGGGGCGCCGCCTGGGATGCGTCCACCACGACGATCGCCCCGACCTGGTGGGCGCGGTCGGCGATCTCGCGGACGGGGTTGATCGTGCCGAGCATGTTGGACACCCAGGTCAGCGAGACGACCTTGGTGCGCTCGGTGATGAGCTCGTCGATGTTCGACAGGTCGAGCCGCCCGTCGTCGGTCAGCCCGAACCACCGCAGAGTCGCTCCGGTGCGCTCGGTGAGCAGCTGCCACGGCACGATGTTGGAGTGGTGCTCCATCTCGGTGATGACGACCTCGTCGCCCTCGCCGACCTGGAGGTCACCGCGCCACGCGAGCGTGTTGGCGACCAGGTTGAGCGCCTCGGAGGCGTTCTTGGTGAAGATCACCTCGTCGCGGCTCGGCGCCTTGATGAACGCCGCGACCTTGTCGCGCCCGGCCTCGAAGGCCTCCGACGCCTCCGCGCCCAGCTGGTGCATGGCGCGGGCGACGTTGGCGTTGTGGCGCTCGAGGTGGTCGACCATCGTGTCGATGACGACCTGCGGCTTCTGCGAGGTGTTGGCGCTGTCGAGGTAGACCAGCGGGTACCCGCCCGCGAGCGTGCGCTCGAGGATCGGGAAGTCCTTGCGGATGACCTCCAGCTCGGGAAGCAGTCCCTCGATCATGGTCGAATCCTCTCAAGGCGTTGGGAGAAGTGGTACTGGGGAAGGCGGAGGAGCGAAGACGGCCTGAGAGCGAAGCGGCCGTCGAGCGACGACAACGCCGCCCAGCGCCGCTTATCGCAGCGCCGACGTGTACTTGTCGTAGCCCTCGGCTTCTAGTTGATCCGCCAGCTCCGGGCCGCCCTGCTCGGCGATCCGGCCGTCGACGAAGACGTGCACGAAGTCGGGGGTGATGTAGCGCAGGATGCGGGTGTAGTGCGTGATCAGCAGGACACCCTTGCCCTCCTGGGCGCGGAAGCGGTTGACACCGTCGCTGACGACGCGCAGCGCGTCGATGTCGAGGCCCGAGTCGGTCTCGTCGAGGATGGCGACCTTGGGGTTGAGCAGCTCGAGCTGGGCGATCTCGTGGCGCTTCTTCTCGCCACCGGAGAAGCCCTCGTTGACGTTGCGAGTGCCGAACGTCGGGTCCAGGTTGAGCTGCTCGAGAGCCGCGTTGACGTCCTTGACCCAGGTGCGGAGCTTGGGGGCCTCGCCGTCGATGGCGGTCTTGGCGGTGCGCAGGAAGTTGGACACCGAGACGCCGGGGACCTCGACGGGGTACTGCATCGCCAGGAACATCCCGGCGCGGGCGCGCTCGTCGACCGTCATCGCGAGGACGTCCTCGCCGTCGAGGGTCACGGTGCCGCCGGTGATCGTGTACTTCGGGTGGCCGGCGATGGAGTAGGCCAGCGTCGACTTGCCCGACCCGTTGGGGCCCATGATCGCGTGGGTCTCACCGTCGTTGATCGTCAGCGTGACGCCCTTGAGGATCTGCTTGGGACCGTCCTCGGTGTCGACGGTGACCTGGAGGTCCTTGATCTCGAGCTTGCTCATGCGGGGGTGACTCCGTTCAGGGTGGTGTCGGTGTCGACCCAGACAGCCAGGCTGCCCGCGTCGTCACGGACGTCTACAGGGAAGGTTGCTACAGGTTCGGTGGCCGGCAGGCCGGTGGGCTTGCCGGTGCGGAGGTCGAAGCGCGAGCCGTGCAGCCAGCACTCGACCGTGCAGTCCTCGACCTCGCCCTCGCTCAGGGCGACGGCCGCGTGCGAGCACTGGTCCTGGATGGCGAAGACCTCGTCGCCGTCCCGGGCCACCGCGACCTCGTAGGCCCCGACGGTGACCGCGAGGGCCTCGTCGGTGGGTACGTCGGCGAGCGCGCACGCCTTGACCCAGGCCATCAGAGGTCCTTCAGCACATTCTTGGCGAGCTCGGCCTCGACCGTGCTCATCAGCCTGTCCTCGATGGAGGGCACGCCGATCTTGCGGATCAGGTCGTTGAAGAAGCCGTGCACGACGAGTCGGCGGGCCTCCTTGTCGTCGATGCCGCGGGCGCGGAGGTAGAACAGCTGCTCGTCGTCGAAGCGGGCGGTGGCGCTGGCGTGGCCGGCCCCCTCGATCTCGCCGGTCTCGATCTCGAGGTTGGGGACCGAGTCGGCGTGGCAGCCGTCGCTGAGCACGAGGTTGCGGTTCTCCTCGTAGGTCTCGATGCCCTCGGCGACCTTGCGGATCAGCACGTTGCCGATCCACACGGTGTGGGCGCCCTGGCCCTGGAGCGCGCCCTTGTACATCACGTTGCTCTTGGTGCGCGGCGCGTCGTGGTCGGCGAAGAGCCGGTGCTCGATGTGCTGGCCGGCGTCCGCGAAGTAGAGGCCCAGCAGCTCGGCGGACCCGCCGGGACCGTCGTAAGTCACGTTGGCGTCCATCCGGACGACGTCGCCGCCGAAGCTGACCGCCACGTGCTTGTACGTCGCGTCGCGGCCGACCAGCGTCTGGTGGTGGGTGAGGTGGACGGCGTCGTCCTCCCAGTCCTGCAGCGAGATGACCGAGGCCTGGGCACCGTCGCCCACCACGACCTCGACGACCTGCGCCATCGACGCGTGGCCGGTGTGGTTGAGCACCACGGTGGCGCGCGAGTGGCGGCCGAAGCGGAGCACGACGTGGCCCGCCTCGGTCACGCCCGCGTCCTCGCCGGTCAGCTCGACGACGACCGGCTCGGTGACGTCGGCGTCGGCCGGCACGTCCACGAGCAGCGTCGAGGGCACCTCGGCGAGGACACGCGCCGCGAAGCGGGTGTTGGGCACGAGGCCGCTCACCCCGCGCAGCGCGCGCGCCTCGTCGCCGTCCACGCCCTCGACGCGCACGCCGGCCGGGGTGTTCCAGGTGCACGCCGTGGCGCTCGGCTGGAACTCCGCGTCCGCGTGGAGGCCCTTGAGCCGCTTGAGCGGGGTGAAGCGCCAGATCTCCTCGCGGCCGGTGGGCACCACGTGGTCGGCGACGTCGAAGGAGCCCGCGGGGTGCAGGTGGCTCTCGACCTTGTCCACCTCGAGGGCAGACCGAACAGAATCCGTGACAGTCACTACAGCTCTACTTCTTTCCTACGTACGACGGGTGGTCTGGGGGCGGTGCCGATCCCGGAGGATCAGCCGACCGCACCCTCCATCTGCAGCTCGATCAGGCGGTTGAGCTCGAGGGCGTACTCCATCGGGAGCTCCTTGGCGATGGGCTCCACGAAGCCGCGGACGATCATGGCCATCGCCTCGTCCTGCTCCATGCCGCGCGACATCAGGTAGAAGAGCTGGTCGTCGGAGACCTTGGAGACGCTCGCCTCGTGGCCCATCGACACGTCGTCCTCGCGGATGTCGACGTAGGGATAGGTGTCGGAGCGCGAGATCTGGTCGACGAGCAGCGCGTCGCACAGCACGTTGGACTTGGAGCCGTAGGCGCCCTCGTTGACCTGGATGAGGCCGCGGTACGACGTCCGGCCACCGCCGCGCGCCACCGACTTGCTCAGGATCGAGCTGGAGGTGTGGGGCGCCGCGTGCACCATCTTGGCGCCGGCGTCCTGGTGCTGGCCCTCGCCCGCGAAGGCGATCGACAGGGTCTCGCCCTTGGCGTGCTCGCCCATCAGGTAGATGGCGGGGTACTTCATCGTCACCTTGGAGCCGATGTTGCCGTCGACCCACTCCATGGTCGCGCCGGCCTCGCAGGTGGCGCGCTTGGTGACGAGGTTGTAGACGTTGTTGGACCAGTTCTGGATGGTCGTGTAGCGGCAGCGACCACCCTTCTTGACGATGATCTCCACGACGGCCGAGTGCAGCGAGTCGGACGAGTAGATCGGTGCGGTGCAGCCCTCGACGTAGTGCACGTAGGCGTCCTCGTCGACGATGATGAGGGTGCGCTCGAACTGGCCCATGTTCTCGGTGTTGATCCGGAAGTAGGCCTGCAGCGGGATGTCCACGTGGACGCCCTTGGGGACGTAGATGAACGACCCGCCGGACCAGACGCTGGTGTTGAGCGCGGCGAACTTGTTGTCGCCGACCGGGATCACCGTGCCGAAGTACTCCTGGAACAGCTCGGGCTGCTCGCGCAGCGCCGTGTCGGTGTCCAGGAAGAGGACGCCCTGCTCCTCGAGGTCCTCGCGGATCGAGTGGTAGACGACCTCGGACTCGTACTGCGCGGCGACACCGGACACGAGGCGCTGCTTCTCCGCCTCGGGGATGCCGAGCTTGTCGTAGGTGTTCTTGATGTCCTCGGGGAGGTCGTCCCAGGAGGTCGCCTGCTTCTCGCTGGAGCGGACGAAGTACTTGATGTTGTCGAAGTCGATGGTGCTGAGGTCGGAGCCCCAGGTCGGCATCGGCTTGCGGTGGAAGAGCTTGAGGCCCTTCAGGCGCAGGTCGAGCATCCACTGCGGCTCGTTCTTCTTCGCGGAGATGTCGCGGACGACGTCCTCGTTCAGCCCGCGGGTCGCGGCGGCGCCGGCCGCGTCGGAGTCGGACCAGCCGAACTCGTAACGGCCGATGCCCTGGAGCTCGGGGTTGAGCTCTTCGATGGAGGTCATGCCTTCTCCTTGGTGCTCGAGGGGGTGCTCGTGGTCTGGGTGGTGCCGGTCGTGCTGGGGATGCAGGTCGTGCAGACGCCGTCGCCGTGGGCGATCGTCGCCAGCCGCTGGACGTGCGTGCCGAGGACCCGGCCGATGGCCTCGGTCTCGGCCTCGCACAGCTGCGGGAACTCGTGGGCCACGTGTGCGACCGGGCAGTGCTGCTGGCAGAGCTGGTCGCCGATCGGGAGCTGGCGCACGGTGGCCGCGTAGCCACCGGCGGTGAAGACCCGGGCGAGGGCCTCGGCCGGGGTGAGCGTGGGCTCCTCGGCCATCACGGCTGCGTAGTCGCGCTCGACGAAGGCGACCCGGCGCCGGGCGAACTCGACGACCGCGTCCTCGCCCTGGGTCTCGGCGACGAAGCGCAGCGCGGCGACCGCGAGGTCGTCGTACTGCTGGTCGAAGGCGTCGCGACCGGAGTCGGTCAGCGCAAAGACGCGAGCCGGGCGCCCACGACCGCGGTGGCCGTAGACCTTCTGCTCGCGTCCCTCGACGGTGCCGCTCTCGGCCAGGTGCTCGAGGTGTCGACGCACGGCGGCCGGCGTCAGCTCGAGCCGCTCGGCCAGCGCAACGGCCGTGGAGGGGCCGTTCTCGAGGATCGACCGAGCCACCCGCTCACGGGTCGGGGCGTCCCTGTCGGGCGCCGCAGCAGTCGTCCTCACGAATTGCACAACGCAAGTGTGACGTTAATGCTTCCACGCATTCAAGCAAGGGTCCCCTTACCCGGACCCGCTGCAAGCGTCAGGAGGCCGTACGACGTCGGAACGTGCGGATGGCCAGCGGCGCCACCACGGCGGTGATCAGCAGGATCCAGCCGATCGTGAACGGGATCGGGTGGTGCATCGGGAAGGCCGCGCCCGGAGCGAGGGGCTGGTCGTTGCCCCAGAGGACCCGGACCGACTGGGTCAGGGACGAGATCGGGTTCCACTCCGCGATGAAGCGCAGCACGGTGGGCATCTGGTCGGTCGGGGCGAACGTGTTCGCGAGGAAGGTGATGGGGAACATCGTCGCGAACATCACGCCGTTGACCGCCTCGACCGAGCGCATCGCCGAGCCCACCCAGATCCCGACCCAGATCATCGCGAAGCCCCAGCCCAGGAGCAGCAGGTAGCCGAGGACCGCCTCGGGCACGCCGGTGTGGATGCGCCAGCCGATGAGCAGCCCGGTCAGGGACATCACCACCAGGCCGATCGAGGAGTGCGCCAGGCTGGAGATGCTGCGTCCCACCAGGACGGCCGAGGAGTTGATCGGCAACGAGCGCATCCGGTCGACGATGCCCTTCTCGAGGTCCGCGGTGAGGCCCACGGCGACGATGAAGGACGCGAAGGCGACCGTCTGGGCCATGATCCCGGGGAGCAGCCACGCGCGGTAGCCCGCCGGGGTGTCGACAGCGATCGACGAGCCGAACACGAAGGCGAAGAGCAGCACGAACATCACCGGCTGGATGGTGACGTCGAGCAGCATCTCGGGCATCCGGCGGATGTGCAGGAAGTTGCGGCGGGCGATCGACCACGACTGGCCCATCAGCCCGGTCTGGCGGATCTCGGGGCGCTCGAGCGTCCTCATCGGACGGCCTCCTTGCTCTGGTCGGTGGAGCTGGTCCCGTCGGAGCCCGCGTCGGCCTCCGCATCCTCCGCGCGGTGGCCGGTCAGGTGGAGGAACACGTCGTCGAGGCTCGGGCGCTTGAGCCCGATGTCGTCGAGCACGATCCCGCTCTCGTCGAAGATGCCGGCGACGCGGGTCATGTGGCCCAGGCCCTCGGCGGGCGCGGTGATCTGGCGGGCCCCGTGGTCGACGTGCATCTCCCGGACGTGGGGTCGCATGAGCGCCTCCGCGGCCTCGAGGTCCCTGGCCTCCGAGACGGTGACGACCAGCGCCGCCGCCCCGGACTGGTCCTTGAGCTGCAGCGGGGTGCCCTCGGCGATCACCGTCCCGCGGTCGATGACCACGATGTTGTCGGCCAGCTGGTCGGCCTCCTCGAGGTACTGCGTCGTGAGGAGCAGCGTCGTACCGTCCGCCACCAGCTCGCGCAGCACCTCCCACAGCTCGACGCGCGAACGCGGGTCGAGCCCCGTGGTGGGCTCGTCGAGGAACAGCACCGGTGGCGTGGCGATGAGGCTGACCGCCAGGTCGAGGCGGCGGCGCATGCCCCCGGAGTAGGTCTTGGCGATCCGGTCCCCCGCCTCCCCGAGGGAGAAGCGCTCCAGGAGGTCCTCGCTGGCCCGCGAGATGTAGCCCTTGTCCAGGCCGTAGAGCTGGCCGATGAGGCGGAGGTTCTCCCGGCCCGTGAGCAGCTCGTCCACAGTGGCGGCCTGGCCGGTCAGGCCCATGCTGCGTCGCACGGCGTCAGGCTCCTGCACCACGTCGTGCCCGGCGACCCGGGCCGTCCCGGACGTCGGCAGGGTGAGTGTTGTCATCATCCGCACCGTGGTGGTCTTGCCGGCCCCGTTGGGACCCAGGAGGCCGAGGACCGAGCCCTCCGGAACGACGAACGAGACGTCGTCGACGGCGACGGTGTCGCCGAAGTGCTTGACCAGGTGCTCCGCCTCGATGGCGTGGGTCGATGTCATGCAGCCCACGCTAGCCACCACCGGGGACAGGGCGCGTCCGCTTTTCCTCGGGGCCGCTCCTAGACTTCCCAGCGTGCCGACCGACTCGCCTTCCCACGGCCCTGCCGTCGAGGTCGACGGACTGGTCATGCGGTACGGCGACAAGGTCGCCGTCGACGGCCTGTCCCTGCGCGTGGAGCGCGGCTCCGTGACGGCCGTCCTGGGACCCAACGGCGCAGGGAAGACCACCACGCTGGAGACCTGCGAGGGCTACCGCCGGCCGCAGGGCGGCACCGTCCGGGTGCTGGGGCTCGACCCGCACCGCCAGCGTCGTGCCCTGCTCCCCCGCATCGGGGTGATGCTGCAGGACGGGGGTGCCTGGTCGGGAGTCCGGGCCATGGAGATGCTCGACCACATCGCGGCACTGCACGCCCACCCTCTCGACACGGCCATGCTCAGCGACCGGCTCGGGCTCGCCGACTGCGGGCGCACGCCGTACCGGCGCCTCTCCGGCGGCCAGCAGCAGCGCCTCGGCCTGGCCATGGCCCTGGTCGGACGCCCCGAGCTCGTCTTCGTCGACGAGCCCACCGCCGGCATGGACCCCCAGGCCCGGCGGGCCACGTGGGAGCTGCTCGACGAGCTGCGCGCCGACGGGGTGACCGTCGTGCTCACCACCCACCACATGGACGAGGCCGAGCACCTCGCGGACACCATCCACATCATCGACCGTGGCCGCCTCATCGCGTCGGGCTCGCCGACCGAGCTCACCAGCGGCGGCCGGTCCGCCACCATCCGCCTCGTTGTCACGAGGCCGTTCCCCGACGGCGCGCCGGAGTCGCTGCGCACCGCGCTCGGGCCGGACACCGAGGTGACCCAGCTGGACGCCGTGAGCATGCTCATCACCGGTCCCGCCGACGGCAGCACCCTGGCGACGGTCTCGGCCTGGTGCGAGCGCCACGACGTGCTGCCCGAGTCGCTCTCCCTCGGCCGTCGCACCCTCGAGGACGTCTTCCTCGAGCTCACCGGTCACGAGCTGGTCGGATGAAGGGCACCCCCGTGAGCACCTTCGCCCCCCGCCCCGGAGCCGCCCCGCTGCACCGTCAGGTCGCCGCGCAGGCCCGGATGGAGGCGCGGCTCATGCTGCGCAACGGCGAGCAGCTCCTCCTGGCCATCGTCATCCCCGTGATCGTGCTCGTCGGCGGCGTCGCCGGTGCCGACCGGCTGGGTCTCGACCTGGAGGGCCACCGGGCCGTCGACGTCCTCGTGCCCGGGGTCCTGGCGCTGGCCGTGATGTCCACGGCTTTCACGTCGATCGCGATCGCCACCGGGTTCGAGCGCCGCTACGGCGTGATCAAGCGCCTCGGCGCCTCACCACTCCCCCGCCACGGCCTCCTGCTCGGCAAGGTGCTGGCCCTGCTCAACGTGGTGGCGCTCCAGCTCGTCGTGCTGGTCGTGGTCGGACTCGCCCTGGGCTGGCAGCCCACCCTCGACGAACCGGTGACGACGGTCGGCTCCACCGTGCTCGCGGTCGCGGCCGGTACCTGGGCGTTCGCCTCGCTCGGCCTCTTCGTCGCCGGTGTGCTCCGCGCCGAGGCCACCCTGGCGCTGGCCAACCTCGTCTACCTGCTCCTCATGGTCGGGGGCGGCGTGGTGCTCCCCACGTCGTCGTACGGCGCCGCGTCCGGCTTCCTCCAGTGGCTCCCTTCGGCGGCCTTGGGCGACGCGATGCGCGCCGCCCTCGTCGACGCCCGCCTCGACGCCACCGCGATCCTCGTCCTCCTCGTCTGGGGTGCCGTCGGCACCCTCCTGACCGCACGCACCTTCACCTGGGAATGACATGACCCGCCTCGACCAGTCCGCCGACCTCCGACCCACCTCCGGCGTCCGACGCCTCGCGTGGCCGCTGGCCGTCGCCAACCTCGTCGCCAACATCGGCATCGTCATCACCGGCGGGGCCGTGCGGCTCACCGGCTCCGGCCTCGGCTGCCCGACGTGGCCGCGCTGCACCGACGACTCGTACGTCGCCCACGGCGAGCTCGGCATCCACGGCGCGATCGAGTTCGGCAACCGGCTGCTCACCTTCGTGCTGGTCGTCCTGGCCGTCGCGCTCTGGGTCGTCATGCTCGTGGGCCTGGTCCGCTCCTGGCGCAGCGAGCGGGAGTGGCGTCCCTTCCTCCTGGCGACCACCGTGGCGCTCGGCATCCCGGCCCAGGCGATCATCGGCGGCATCACGGTGCACACCGACCTCAACCCCTGGATCGTGTCCCTGCACCTGCTCGTCTCGATGGCGATCATCGGCGTCTGCGTGGTGCTGCTCGACGAGCTGCGCGGGCCCGACCGCGACGGCTCCCCCCGGCTGGCCGCCCTGGCCTGGGCGGTCTTCGCGGTGACCTGGGTGGTGCTCTACCTCGGCACCGTCGTCACCGGCAGCGGCCCGCACTCCGGCGACCTCGACTCGCGTCGTACGGGCCTGGACCCCCAGGTCATGTCGCACGTGCACGCCGCGGCGGTCTACCTGCTGCTCGCGCTCACCCTGGGGCTCGCCGTCGCCGCCCGTCGGGTCGGTTCGCCGACCCTGGCCCGCGCGGTCCTCCTGCTGCTCGTCCTCGAGGTGGCGCAGGGGGTCGTCGGCTTCGTGCAGTACTTCACCGACCTGCCGGAGATCCTGGTCGGCATCCACATGCTCGGCGCCGCGCTCGTCTCCGCGAGCGTCACCTGGGTCGTCCTGGCGGTCCGCCCACGCCACCGCGGCTGAGCTCCGTCGGTCCGGTCCCGGCCCGGCCTCAGCCGATGAGCGGGTCGAGGGCGACCGCGACGAACAGCAGGCTGAGGTAGAGGTTGGAGTGGTGGAACAGCCGCATCGGGTTGATCACCGACAAGTCGTCCGAAGCCTTGGTGCGGCGCCACATCCGGTGGGCCTCGACGAGGAACACGGCCCCGAGCACGCCCGCCGCGGTGGGGTAGAACCAGCTGGTGCCGGCGACCGGCCACAACAACAGGGACGTGGCGACCATCACCCAGCTGTAGAGGACGATCTGCCGCCCGACGGACGCCGCCGGGGCGACGGCCGGCAGCATCGGCACGTCCACGCCGGCGTAGTCCTCGCGGTAGCGCAGGGCCAGGGCCCAGGTGTGCGGCGGCGTCCAGAAGAAGACGACCAGGAAGAGGATGACGGGCGTCCATGCCAGCTCGTTGGTCACCGCCGTCCAGCCGATGAGCGCCGGGAAGCAGCCGGCCAGGCCGCCCCACACGATGTTCTGCGTCGTGCGGCGCTTGAGCACCATCGTGTAGACGAGCACGTAGAACGCGTTGGCCAGCAGGGAGAGCGCGGCCGAGAGCCAGTTGACCCACACCGCCAGCACGACGGTCGACAGGACGGCCAGGACGGTGGCGAAGACGAGCGCCGACAGCGGCGAGACGATGTGCCGCGGGAGGGCACGGCGCCGCGTGCGCCGCATCTGCTCGTCGATGTCGCGGTCGTAGACGCAGTTGAAGGCCGACGCGGACCCGGCGGACAGCGCACCGCCCACGACGGTGGCGGCGACTAGCCCGAGCGGCGGGATGCCGCGGGCCGCGAAGAACATCACCGGGACGGTGGTGAGGAGCAGCAGCTCGATGACGCGGGGCTTGGTGAGCCCGACGTACGCCGCCACGACGTCACGGAACGAGGCGCGCTCTCCGCCTGTCGCCGGGTCACCGGAGGGCGCCGACGGCACGGCAGCGTTGGCCGAACGGCCGACGTGGGACACGGTGGGGACCTCGCGGGAAGGGGGACGGTGCGGGGTCGAGTCTAGACCTCGGCATGAGTAGGCTCGGCGGTGCCTGCCAATGATCGTCCGAGAGGATCCCCGTGCCTTCCACCGTGCCCGCGCTCGACTGGACCGAACTCGACTCGAAGGCCGTCGACACGGCGCGTGTCCTGGCCATGGACGCCGTCCAGAAAGTCGGCAACGGCCACCCGGGCACGGCCATGAGCCTGGCCCCCGCGGCGTACCTCCTGTTCCAGAAGGTCATGCGGCACAACCCCGCCGACCCGCACTGGGCCGGGCGCGACCGCTTCGTGCTGTCGGCCGGCCACAGCTCGATCACCCTCTACACCCAGCTCTTCCTGGGTGGCTGGGGACTCGAGCTGGACGACCTCAAGGCGCTGCGCACCTGGGGCAGCAAGACTCCCGGTCACCCCGAGCACGGCCACACCGCTGGCGTCGAGACCACCACCGGACCGCTCGGTCAGGGTGTCGGCAACGCCGTGGGCATGGCGATGGCCGCCCGCCGTGAGCGCGGGCTGCTCGACCCGGGCGCGGCAGACGGCGCCTCGCCGTTCGACCACCACGTCTACGCGATCTGCAGCGACGGCGACCTCCAGGAGGGCGTGAGCGCCGAGGCCTCGTCCATCGCCGGCACGCAGCGGCTCGGCAACCTCACCGTCATCTACGACGCCAACCGCATCTCCATCGAGGGCGACACGGACGTCGCCTTCACCGAGGACGTCGGTCGGCGCTACGAGGCCTACGGCTGGCACGTCCAGACCGTCGACTGGACCCACGACGGCACCACCTACACCGAGGACGTCCCGCAGCTGCACGACGCGATCCGCGCGGCGGCGGAGGCCACCGACCAGCCCAGCCTGATCGTCCTGCGCACCGTCATCGCCTGGCCCGCGCCCAACGCACAGGGCACCGGCGCCTCGCACGGCTCCGCGCTCGGCGCCGAGGAGGTCGCGGCGACCAAGAAGATCATGGGCTTCGACCCCGACCAGCACTTCGAGGTGCCCGAGGCCGTCATCGAGCAGACCCGCTCGCTCGTTGCTCGCGGCAAGGAGGCACAGGCCGCCTGGGAGAAGGAGTTCGCCGACTGGCGCGACGCAGCCTCCGCCGACGTGCTCGCCACGTGGGAGCGCATGCAGACGCGCGCGCTGCCCGACGGTCTCGCCGAGGCGCTGCCGACCTTCGACGCCGACGAGAAGGGTGTCGCCACCCGCAAGGCCTCCGGTGCCGTCATCAACGCGGTCGCCGCCCTCATGCCCGAGCTGTGGGGCGGCTCGGCCGACCTGGCGGAGTCCAACAACACCACGATCAAGGACGCCCCTTCCTTCATCCCGAAGGACCGCTCGACCGACGAGTGGACGGGCGACCCGGAGGCGGGCCGTGTCCTGCACTTCGGCATCCGCGAGCACGGGATGGGCGCGATCCTCAACGGCATCACGCTGCACGGCGGCACCCGCGTCTTCGGCGGGACGTTCCTCACGTTCTCCGACTACATGCGCGGCTCGGTGCGGCTCGCGGCCCTGATGGGCCTCCCCGTCACCTACGTGTGGACCCACGACTCGATCGGGCTCGGCGAGGACGGACCGACCCACCAGCCGATCGAGCACCTGGCCGCCCTGCGGGCCATCCCGGGCCTGGACGTCGTGCGCCCGGCCGACGCCAACGAGACCGCGGCCGCGTGGCACGCGATCCTGCAGAACACCGACCGTCCGGCCGGTATCGCCCTCACGCGCCAGAACGTGCCGGTCTTCCCCCGCGGCGCCGACGGCTGGAGCGACACCAGCAACGTGCACCGGGGCGGCTACACGCTGCTCGACGTCGAGGACGGGCTGCCCGACGTGGTCCTCGTCGGCACCGGGTCGGAGGTCCAGGTGGCCGTGGCGGCCAGGGCGCTCCTCGCCGAGGACGGCATTCGCGCCCGCGTCGTCTCGATGCCGTGCCGCGAGTGGTTCGACGCACAGGAGCCGGCCTACCGCGAGAGCGTGATCCCGCCCACCGTCAAGGCGCGCGTCTCCGTCGAGGCGGGCATCGCCATGGGCTGGCGCGAGATCGTCGGCGACCACGGCCGGATCGTCTCCATCGAGACCTACGGCGCCTCGGCCGACTACGCACGCATCTACGAGGAGTACGGCATGACGGGCGAGGCGGTCGCCGCAGCCGCCCGCGACAGCATCCACGCCGTCACCGACTGACCTGCGCACCGCGCACATCCGACCACCACCATCGGAGGAATCCCATGACTGACCGAATGAAGGCCCTGGCGGACGCCGGGGTGTCGATCTGGCTCGACGACCTGTCCCGCGAGCGCATCGAGACCGGCAACCTCGCCGAGCTCATGGAGACGCGCTCCGTCGTCGGTGTCACCACCAACCCGTCGATCTTCGCCGCGGCGCTGGCCGAGGGCGAGCGGTACGACGCCCAGGTGCGCGAGCTCGCCGCCGACGGCGCCGACGTCGACGCCACCGTCTTCGCGCTCACCACGACCGACGTGCGACAGGCCTGCGACATCCTGCGCCCGGCGTACGACGCCAGCAACGGCGCGGACGGTCGCGTCTCGATCGAGGTCGCACCGACGCTGGCGTTCGACACCTCCGCGACCGAGGAGGCGGCGAAGGCGCTGTGGGCCGAGGTGGACAGGGACAACCTGCTCATCAAGATCCCCGCCACCACCGAGGGCGCACCCGCGATCACCACCGTCCTCGGCGAGGGCATCAGCGTCAACGTCACCCTGATCTTCGGCCTGGACCGCTACCGCGGTGTCATGGAGGCCTACGTCGCCGGGCTGGAGAAGGCTCGCGACAACGGCCATGACCTCTCGGGCATCCACTCGGTCGCGTCGTTCTTCGTGTCCCGCGTGGACACCGAGATCGACAAGCGGCTCGAGGCCATCGGCGGCGACGAGGCGCTCGGCCTGCGCGGCAAGGCGGGCGTGGCCAACGCCGTCCTGGCCTACCGCGACTTCGAGGAGTTCTTCAGCGGCGAGCGCTGGGAGTCCCTCGCCGCGGCCGGCGCCAACAAGCAGCGCCCCCTGTGGGCCTCCACCGGCGTCAAGAACCCCGACTACCGCGACACGATGTACGTCACCGACCTCGTGGTGCCCGACACCGTCAACACGATGCCGGAGAAGACCCTCGAGGCCTTCGCCGAGCACGGCGAGGTCGAGGGTGACCGGGTCACCACGACGTACGCCGAGGCGCAGGCCGTGATGGACCGGCTCGCCGCCGTCGGCATCGACTACGACGACGTGATCGCCACCCTCGAGCAGGAGGGTGTCGAGAAGTTCGAGGCCTCGTGGGCCGAGCTCCTCGACACCGTGTCCGGCCAGCTGAAGGCCGCGGGCGAGGGAACCTCGGCGTGACCTCGTCGCCCGTCGACCCGGTGACCACGCAGGCGTGGTCGGAGCTCGCCGACCTCGCGGCGACCTCCTCCCCCGACCTGCGGGCGTGGTTCGCCGACGACCCGGGCCGGGTGGAGCGGCACACCCACACGGCGGGCGACCTGTTCGTCGACCTCTCCAAGAACCTCGTCGACGACGACGTGCTCGCGGCGCTGCTGGCCCTCGCCGACGAGGTCGGGCTGGCCGCGCGGCGCGATGCCATGCTCCGCGGCGAGCGCATCAACGTCACCGAGGACCGGGCGGTCCTCCACACGGCCCTGCGCCAGCCGGCCGGGGCGACCGTGGAGGTCGACGGGCACGACATCGTGGCCGACGTGCACGAGGTGCTCGGGCGGGTCTACGACTTCGCCGAGCGCGTGCGGTCCGGGGCATGGACCGGGGTGACCGGCAAGCGCATCGCCACGGTGGTCAACATCGGCATCGGCGGCTCGGACCTCGGACCGGTGATGGCGTACGAGGCGCTCGCGCCGTACGTCCAGGACGGCCTCGAGTGCCGGTTCATCAGCAACATCGACCCGACCGACTGCGCCACCACGCTGGCCGGCCTCGACCCCGAGACCACGCTGTTCATCGTCTCCAGCAAGACCTTCGGCACCCTCGAGACGCTCACCAACGCCCGGCTGTGCAAGTCGTGGCTGCTCGACGGCCTGCGCGCGGCGGGGTCGATCGGGGACGACGACGGCGACGCCGACGCGGTGGCGCGTCACTTCGTCGCGGTGTCCACCGCCCTGGACAAGGTCGCCGACTTCGGGATCGACCCGGACAACGCCTTCGGGTTCTGGGACTGGGTCGGCGGGCGCTACTCGCTGGACTCCGCGATCGGCACGTCGCTGGTGGTGGCGATCGGCCCGGAGCGCTTCGCCGAGCTGCTGGCGGGCATGCACACCATGGACGAGCACTTCCGCACCACCGAGCTGGCCCGCAACGTGCCGGCGCTGATGGGGCTGCTCAACGTCTGGTACGTCAACTTCCTCGGCGCCGACACCCACGCCGTGCTCCCCTACAGCCAGCTGCTGCACCGCTTCCCGGCGTACCTCCAGCAGCTGACCATGGAGTCCAACGGCAAGGGCGTCCGCTGGGACGGCACCCCGGTCACCACCGAGACGGGCGAGGTCTTCTGGGGCGAGCCCGGGACCAACGGGCAGCACGCGTTCTACCAGCTGATCCACCAGGGCACCCGGCTGGTGCCCGCCGACTTCATCGCCGTCGCCACCCCGGCCCACCCCCTGCGCGACGACGAGGCGGACGTGCACGAGCTGTTCCTCGCCAACTTCTTCGCCCAGACGGCGGCACTGGCCTTCGGCAAGACCGCCGACGAGGTGCGAGCCGACGGCACCGCCGAGGACGTCGTCCCGGCACGGGTGTTCCCGGGCAACCGCCCGACCACCTCGATCATGGCCCCGGCCCTGACCCCGTCGGTGCTCGGGCAGCTGATCGCGCTCTACGAGCACATCACCTTCACCCAGGGTGTCGTGTGGGGCATCGACAGCTTCGACCAGTGGGGCGTCGAGCTCGGCAAGCAGCTGGCCCAGCAGGTGGCCCCCGCGGTCGCCGGCGACGCCACGGCGCTCGCCGGTCAGGACGCCTCCACCCGCTCCCTGGTCTCCTACTACCTGGCCCACCGCGGCTGATCGGCGGCGTCATGCGACCCAACCCGCTCCGGGATCCCCAGGACCGACGGCTCCCGCGCATCGCGGGCCCGTCGAGCCTGGTGCTGTTCGGCGTCACCGGCGACCTGTCCCGCAAGAAGGTCATGCCAGCGATCTATGACCTCGCCAACCGCGGTCTGCTGCCGCCGGGCTTCTCGCTCATCGGCTTCGCCCGGCGCGACTGGGCCGACCAGGACTTCGCGCAGATCGTCTACGACGCGGTCAAGGAGCACGCGCGCACGCCCTTCCGCGAGGAGGTGTGGCGCCAGCTCGCCGAGGGCTTCCGCTTCGTGCCGGGCAACTTCGACGACGACGACGCCTTCGCCACCCTGGGCCGGACGATGCGCGAGCTCGACGAGGCACGCGGCACCGGCGGCAACACGGCCTTCTACCTCGCCATCCCCCCGTCGTTCTTCGGCACCGTGGTGGCGCAGCTCAAGGAGCACGGGCTGGCCGAGCCGACCGTCGACTCCACCGGGATGCCGTCGTGGCGTCGCGTCGTGGTCGAGAAGCCCTTCGGCCACGATCTCGAGTCGGCACGCGAGCTCAACGACGTGCTGGCCTCGGTCTTTCCGTCCGGGTCGATCTTCCGCATCGACCACTACCTCGGCAAGGAGACGGTCCAGAACATCCTGGCGATGCGCTTCGCCAACAACATGTTCGAGCCGATCTGGAACGCCAACTACGTCGACCACGTGCAGATCACCATGGCCGAGGACATCGGGATCGGCGGCCGGGCCGGCTACTACGACGGCATCGGTGCCGCCCGCGACGTCATCCAGAACCACCTCCTCCAGCTGATGGCCCTGGTCGCCATGGAGGAGCCGACCTCCTTCGATGCCGAGCAGCTGCGCCTCGAGAAGCAGAAGGTCCTCTCCTCGGTCGTCCTCCCACCGCGGCTTGACACCACCACCGCCCGCGGGCAGTACTCCCCCGGCTGGCAGGGCGGCGAGAAGGTCATCGGCTTCCTCGAGGAGGAAGGCATCAAGCGCACGTCGAGGACGGAGACGTACGCCGCCATCACGCTGCACGTCGACACCCGCCGCTGGGCCGGCGTGCCGTTCTACCTCCGCACCGGCAAGCGCCTGGGCCGCCGCGTCACCGAGGTGGCCGTCGTCTTCAAGCGGGCGCCGCACCTGCCCTTCAACGCCACCTCGACCGAGGAGCTCACCCAGAACGCCCTGGTCATCCGGGTGCAGCCCGACGAGGGCCTGACGATGCGGTTCGGCTCCAAGGTGCCCGGCACCGCGATGGAGATCCGCGACGTCAACATGGACTTCGCCTACGGCGGCTCCTTCACCGAGGCGAGTGCCGAGGCCTACGAGCGGCTCATCCTCGACGTGCTGCTCGGTGACCCGCCGCTCTTCCCCCGCCACGAGGAGGTCGAGCTGTCGTGGAAGATCCTCGACCCGATCCTCGAGCACTGGGAGCGCAAGGGAAAGCCCGAGGCCTATCCGTCCGGCACCTGGGGGCCGGAGTCGGCCGACAAGATGCTCGCCCGTGACGGACGCACCTGGAGGCGACCATGACCAAGTTCGAGCTCGAGGACACCAACGCGTCCGCGATCGCCGCCGAGTTCGTCCGGGCCCGGACCCGCGCCGGCTCCCCGGCCATGGGCATGGTGATGACGCTGATCATCGTCGTCCCCGACGACGACGCCGAGGAGGCCATGCAGGCCGCCCAGCGCGCCTCGCGCGAGCACCCCGCCCGGGTGCTCGGCGTCATCCTCGGTGACGGCCGCGGCAAGCCGCAGGTCGACGCCACCGTCGCCACCGGCGGCGGCTGGGGCGGGGAGACCGCCCTCATCCGGCTCAAGGGCGAGGTCGTCCGGTACGCCGAGTCGGTCGTGCTGCCCCTGCTGCTGCCCGACTCCCCCGTCGCGATCTGGTGGCCGACCGAGCCCCCCGACGACCCGGCCGACGACCCGCTGGGGGCCCTGGCCAAGCGGCGGATCACCGACTCCGCGGCCGCCAAGCGCAGCAAGTCGTCCGTGATGCTGCGCCAGTGCCAGTCCTACGCGCCCGGCAACACCGACCTCAGCTGGACCCGGCTCACCCCGTGGCGGGCGCTGCTCGCCGCGGCGCTCGACCAGCACCCGCTCAAGGTCACCCGGGCCTCGGTCTCCGCCGAGCGGATCAGCCCCAGCGCCGACCTGCTCGTGGCCTGGCTCAACGACCGGCTCAAGGTGCCCGTCGAGCGGCACACCTCCGACGGCCCGGGCATCACCCAGGTCGTGATGGACACCAAGCAGGGCCCGATCACCATCGCCCGCGACGACGGCCGGCTCGCGACCTTCTCCTCGCCCGAGCGGCCGGACCGACCGGTGGCGCTCAAGCGCCGCGAGGTCCCGGCGCTGCTCACCGAGGAGCTGCGGCGTCTCGACGAGGACGACGTCTACGCGGCCACCGCCAAGCGGCTCGTGGGCCTGGCCAAGGAGGGATGAGCGTGCCTGCAGACCCCCGGGTCGTCGTCCACGAGGACGCCCAGACCCTCGCCGGCGACGTCGCCTCGATGCTGCTCGACCGGCTGGAGACCGCGCAGGGGCGGGGTGAGGTGCCACAGATCGGCCTCACCGGTGGCTCCATCGCCGAGGCCATCCACCGCGAGATCGCCCGTCGCGCCGTCGACTCCTCCGTCGACTGGTCGCGGGTGGTGTTCTGGTGGGGGGACGAGCGCTTCGTCGAGGCCGGATCACCCGACCGCAATGCCCGCCAGGCCCGCGAGGCCTTCCTCGACGGGCTCGGCGTCGACCCGGCCCACGTGCACGAGGTCCCGGCGGCGGACGCGGTGGCGACCGCGGAGGACGCCGCGGCGGCGTACTCCGAGGCGCTGCGCACGCACGGCGCCGGCTTCTTCGAGGTGCTGATGCTCGGGGTCGGACCCGACGGCCACATCGCCTCGCTCTTCCCGGGCCACCCGGCGCTCGACGTCACGGACTCGATCGCCGTCGCCGTCCACGACTCCCCCAAGCCGCCGCCGGACCGGGTCTCGCTGACCTTCGAGGCGATGGACCGGGCGAGGGCCGTGTGGTTCCTCGTCAGCGGCGACGGCAAGGCCGACGCGGTCGCCGCCGCGCTGGCCGGGGGCGACGTCCACGAGATCCCCGCCCGCGGGGTGGTCGGGCAGGTCGAGACGCTCTGGCTGCTCGACGAGGCCGCCGCCTCCGCCCTCTGACCGACCGGGCACGGCGTACACACGCGGACACAACTGCCTCCGCACCCCACACGCCGCGCTCGGCGGTGACTCAGCCGGAGGGTTGTGTCCGCGCGTCTACGAGGAGCTGGTCCGCCGGACGGACCGACGGCCCGCCCCGAGACCGCCGAACGCGCGTGGCGCGTCACTGCCCGACCGATCGGTCCGTACGACGGCAGGTCGGATCAGAAGATGATGTCGCCCGACTTGCGGCGGCTGCGCAGCAGCTGGATCGCCTCGTCGAGGATGTCCGCCGCCTCGGCGTCGGAGCGACGCTCCTTCACGTAGGCGAGGTGCGTCTTGTAGGGCTCGATCTTGGGCGCCGGCGGCGGGTTGTCGGAGTCCAGGCTGGCCGGGAGCCCGCACTTGGGGCAGTCCCACGACTCCGGCACGTTGGCCTCGACCGAGAAGGTCACCACCGAGCGGTGCTCGTGCGAGCAGAAGTAGGTCACCGCCTGGCGAGGCGCCGCCTCGCCGCGCTCGGCCTCGCCCATCGGGCCAGCACCGACCCGACTCCCTCGGATCGCGTTACCGCCACCAGCCACGTGTCTCTCTCCCTCTTCAAGACCCCGGCGACGGTGCCGCCGGGGACACGATCCCCGTCACACGAAACGTCAGTTGCTGCCGTAGGCCGTGAGCAGGCCCAGAGCGATGATGCAGGCGAACCAGATGATGCCGATCCCGACCGTGAACCGGTCGAGGTTGCGCTCGGCGACCGAGGAACCCCCGATGGTGCTGGAGACCCCGCCGCCGAACATGTCCGACAGTCCGCCGCCGCGGCCCTTGTGGAGCAGCACCAGCAGGATGAGGATCAGGCTCGTGATGACGAGCAGGATGGTGAAGAGCAGAATCACGAGCGGAAGCCTACGTCACACCCCCGTGGATCAGAGGACCGGCATCTCGTAGAACCGGCAGATTCCTCCGAACTCGTCGGCCTGGAGGCTCGCACCGCCCACGAGGCACCCGTCGACGTCCGGCTTCTCCATGATCCCGGCGACGTTCGAGGCCTTCACGGAGCCGCCGTACTGGATGCGTACGCCGTCCGCGGCGGCGTCCCCGTGCACCTCGCGGATGCGTCCACGGATGGCTCCGCACACCTCCTGGGCGTCGTCCGGCGTGGCCACCTCGCCGGTGCCGATCGCCCACACCGGCTCGTAGGCGACGACGAGGCCGGCGACCTGCTCGGCGGTGAAGCCGGCGAGGGAGCCGTCGACCTGCGCGAGCGTGTAGGGGACCTGCTCGCCGGCCTGGCGTACGTCGAGCCCCTCCCCCACGCACACGATGGGCGTCATGCCCGCCGCCAGCGCCTTGTGGGCCTTGGCGTTGACGGTCTCGTCGGACTCCGCGTGGTGCTCGCGGCGCTCGCTGTGGCCCACGACGACGTGGGAGCAGCCGAGCTTGGCCAGCATCGCCGCCGAGATCTCGCCGGTGTAGGCGCCCCCGTCGTGCATGGAGACGTCCTGGGCGCCGTACTTGATCGAGAGCCGGTCACCGTCGACCATCGTCTGCACCGAGCGCAGGTCGGTGAACGGCGGCACCACGACCACCTCGACCTTGCCGTAGTCGTGACGCTTGTCCGACAGGGTCCAGGCGAGCTTCTGGACGAGCACCACGGCTTCCTGGTGGTTGAGGTTGCTCTTCCAGTTGCCGGCCATGATCGGGGTGCGGCTCATGTGATCAGTTCCTTTCGAGTACGGCGATGCCGGGCAGCTCTTTGCCCTCGAGGAACTCGAGGCTGGCGCCACCGCCGGTGGAGATGTGGCCGAAGGCGGCCTCGTCGAAGCCGAGCTTGCGGACCGCGGCGGCGGAGTCGCCCCCACCGACCACGGACAGCCCGTCGACCTCGGTCAGCGCCTGCGCGACGGCACGGGTGCCCTCGGCGAAGGCGTCGACCTCGAAGACGCCCATCGGGCCGTTCCAGAAGACCGTGCGGGCATCGGCGAGCGCCGCCGCGAACGCGGCACCCGACTCGGGGCCGATGTCGAGGCCGAGCGCGTCGGCCGGGATGGCATCGGCGGCCACGACCTGCGGCTGGGGCTCGCGATCACCCGACGGGAAGGCGGTGTCGACGACCACGTCGGTCGGCAGCACGATCTCCACGCCGCGCTCGGTGGCCTCCTCGAGGTAGCGCCGGCAGATGTCGAGCTGGTCCTCCTCGAGCAGGCTCTTGCCGACCTCGTGGCCCTGGGCCTTGAGGAAGGTGAAGACCATGCCACCGCCGATGAGCAGCTTGTCGGCCTTCCCCAGCAGGTTGTCGATGACCCCCAGCTTGTCCGAGACCTTAGAGCCGCCGAGCACCACGACGTACGGGCGCTCGGGGTCGACGGTGAGCCGACGCAGGACGTCGATCTCGGTCGCCACCAGACCACCCATGGCGGCCGGCAGGCGCAGCGCCACGTCGTACACGCTGGCCTGCTTGCGGTGGACGACGCCGAAGCCGTCGGAGACGAAGGCGTCGGCGAGCTGGGCGAGCTGGCCGGCGAACGAGCCGCGCACGTCGTCGTCCTTGCTCGTCTCGCCCGAGTTGAAGCGGACGTTCTCGAGCAGCGCGACCTGGCCGTCCTGCAGCGCCGCGACCGTCTCGGTGGCACTCTCGCCCACCGTGTCGGTCGCGAACGCCACGTCCTGGCCGAGCAGCTCGCCGAGGCGAGCGGCCACCGGGGCCAGGCTGTACGCCGGGTCCGGCTCGCCCTTGGGCCGGCCCAGGTGGGCGGTCACGACCACCCGGGCGCCGGCCTCGGAGAGCTGGCGGATGGTCGGCACGCTCGCGCGGATGCGGCCGTCGTCGGTGATGGTGCTGCCGTCCAGCGGCACGTTGAGGTCCGAGCGGACCAGGACGCGCTTGCCGGTCAGGTCACCCAGGGAGGAGATGTCCGACACGTCAGAGCGTCGTGCCGATGTGGGTGATCAGGTCGGCGAGGCGGTTGGAGTAGCCCCACTCGTTGTCGTACCAGCCGACGACCTTGACCTGGTTGCCGATGACCTTGGTCAGCGGCGCGTCGAAGATGCAGGACGCCGGGTCGGTGACGATGTCCGAGGAGACGATCGGGTCGGTGGAGTACTTGAGGAACTTGCCGTCGGCGGCCTTCTGCACGGCGGCGTTGACCTCCTCGACCGAGGTCTCGCGGCCGGCCTCGAAGGTGAGGTCGGTGGCCGAGCCGGTCGGGACCGGGACGCGCAGGGCGTAGCCGTCGAGCTTGCCCTTGAGCTCGGGCATGACCAGGCCGATGGCCTTGGCGGCACCCGTCGACGTGGGGACCACGTTGAGGGCGGCGGCGCGGGCGCGACGCGGGTCCTTGTGGATGTTGTCCAGCAGGTTCTGGTCGGCGGTGTAGGCGTGCACCGTCGTCATCAGGCCCTTGACGATCGTGAACTCCTCGTGGAGCGCCTTGGCCATCGGGGCGAGGCAGTTGGTCGTGCACGAGGCGTTGGAGATGACCGTGTGCTTGCTCGGGTCGTAGAGCTCGTGGTTGACGCCCATCACGACGGTGATGTCCTCGTGCGAGGCGGGCGCGGAGATGATGACCTTCTTGGCACCCGCGTCGACGTGGGCCCGGGCCTTGGTCGCGTCGGTGAAGAAGCCGGTGGACTCGACGACGACGTCCACGCCGAGCTCGCCCCACTTGAGGTTGGCCGGGTCGCGCTCGGCGAAGGCGGTGATGGTCTGGTCGCCGACCCGGATCGAGGTGTCGTCGCTCGACACGTCGGCGTCGAGGCGGCCCAGGATCGAGTCGTACTTGAGCAGGTGCGCGAGCGAGGCGTTGTCGGTCAGGTCGTTGACGCCGACGATCTCGATGTCGGCACCCGACGCACGCACGGCGCGGAAGAAGTTGCGGCCGATGCGGCCGAAGCCGTTGATACCTACGCGAACAGTCACTGCGGAACTCCTAAGAGGGAACGAGCGTGTGCGGGGTCAGGTGGCACGACGGCACGCAGGCGCGGTCGTCGGCGTCTCGCGTCGACCCTATCGCGCGCGCGTCCTGCGTGGCGGGGGCCGTATCGGCGTACGTGCAGGTAACTCCGCCGGGCGGCGGCACCGGGCCCGGACGAGGGCCGGTCAGGCCTCTTCGGCGAGCATCTCCGGGGTCAGCGACGACTCGGTGTCGGGGATGCCGAGCTCCTCGGCGCGCTTGTCGGCCATGGCCAGCAGGCGCCGGATGCGGCCGGCGATGGCGTCCTTGGTGAGCACGGGGTCGTGCAGCTGGCCGAGCTCCTCGAGGCTGGCCTGCTTGTGCTCGAGCCGCAGGTGGCCGGCCAGCTTGAGGTGGTCGGGGACCTCGTCGGCGAGGATCTCCAGGGCCCGCTCGACGCGGGCACCGGCGGCCACGGCCGCCCGGGCGGAACGACGCAGGTTGGCGTCGTCGAAGTTGGCGAGCCGGTTGGCGGTGGCACGGACCTCACGGCGCATGCGCCGCTCCTCCCAGGCCATCAGGGACTCGTGGGCGCCGAGCCGGGTCAGCAGCGCACCGATGGCGTCACCGTCGCGGATGACCACCCGGTCGATGCCGCGGACCTCGCGGGCCTTGGCGGAGATGCCGAGCCGGCGGGCGACGCCGACGATCGCGAGCGCCGCCTCCGGGCCGGGGCAGGTGATCTCGAGCGACGACGAGCGTCCGGGCTCGGTCAGCGAGCCGTGGGCGAGGAAGGCCCCGCGCCACGCGGCGACGGCGTCGCAGCCGCCACCCGAGACGACGGCCGGGGGCAGCCCCCGCACCGGGCGGCCGCGCTGGTCCAGCAGGCCGGTCTGACGTGCGAGGGCCTCGCCGTCCTTGACCACCCGGACGATGTAGCGACTGCCCTTGCGGATCCCGTTGCCCTGGACCATGACCACGTCGGACTGGTGGCCGTAGACCTCGGCGATGTCCTTGCGGAGGCGCCGCGCGGCGGCGCCGGTGTCGAGCTCGGCCTCCACCACGATGCGGCCGCTGACGATGTGCAGACCTCCCGCGAACCGCAGCATCGAGGCCACTTCGGCCTTGCGGCAGCAGGTCTTGGTGATCTGGGTGTTGGCGAGCTCCGCCTTCACCTGTGCCGTCATCGCCATGGCCCCGATCCTGCCATGCGCGTCAATCACCCCGACCGCCGCCGGGGGTGTTCAGACGCGCGACACGATCCCCTCGAAGGCGGCCGCGAGACGAGCGTGGTCGTGGCGGTCCGTGGCGTCGTCGGCGGCCACGTCGGCCAGCACCAGCTCCGCACCGGCGGACGCGGCCACCCGCTCGAGCTCGTCGGGGTGCGCCACGCTGCCCCGGTCGGCCAGGACGGTGTGGATCTTGAGCTCGGGCGCGTGCTCGAAGAGGGCCGCGAGGTGGTCCTCCGGCCCGAACCCCGGGGTCTCCCCCTCCTGGGGCTCCAGGTTGAGCACCACCACCAGCCGGGCCGAGGTGTTGACCAGGGCCTCCCGGAGCCCGGGGACCATGAGGTGCGGGATCACCGAGGTGAACCACGAGCCGGGTCCGAGGAACACCCAGTCGGCGTCGAGGATGGCGTCCACGGACTCCGCGCAGGCCTGGGGCGCGGGCGGGTCGAGGGCCACGGACACGATGTCGCCGTCGGTGGTGGCGACCTCCACCTGGCCGCGGACGGTCGTGGTGCGGGCCGGGTCCCCCGGGTCGAGGCCGCGCACCTCGGCGGTGACATCCATCGGGGTGACCGCCATCGGCAGCACCCGCCCTTGGGCACCCAGCAGCCGCCCGACCCAGTCGAGGGCCCGGACGTGGTCGCCCATGAGCTCCCAGAGCCCGACGATGAGCAGGTTGCCCACCACGTGGCCCCGCATGTCGCCCTCCCCGGCGAACCGGTGCTGGACGACCTCCGCCCAGGTGCGACCCCACTCGTCGTCGCCGCACAGGGCGGCCAGCGCCATCCGCAGGTCGCCGGGCGGGAGCACCCCGAACTCGCCCCGGAGCCGACCGGACGAGCCGCCGTTGTCGGCGACCGTGACGACGGCGGTCAGCGAGTCGATGGTCAGGTCGGCCTCCAGCCGGCGCAGGGCGCTCAGGGTGGCGAACAGGCCGTGCCCGCCACCCAGGGCGACGGCGGCCTGGGCGGTGTCGCGTGCCATCAGCTCACTCCCGACCCAGGTCGCGGTGACGCGCGCCGGTGTCGTGACCGAGCGCACGCAGCCGGGCGGCGATCTCCTCGGTCATGGCCACGCTGCGGTGCTTGCCGCCGGTGCACCCGATGGCGACGGTCATGAAGCGCTTGCCCTCGCGCAGGTAGCCGCTGGCCGCGGTCTCCAGCACCGGGACGTACTGCTCGAGGAACTCGGCCGCGCCGGGACGCTCCTTGACGTAGGTCGCGACCGCCTCGTCACGACCGTTGAGGGCACGGAGCTCGGGCACCCAGAACGGGTTGGGCAGGAAGCGCATGTCGGCGACGAAGTCGGCGTCCACCGGGATGCCGTACTTGAACCCGAAGCTGGTCACCGTGACCTTGAGGCGGGTCGACTCGGCGGTGCCGAAGGCCTGGGCGATCCGGTCGGTGAGCTGGTGGACGTTGAGGTTGGTCGTGTCGATGACCACGTCGGCGTCCCCGCGCAGCTCGGCGAGGACCTCGCGCTCACGCTGCAGGCCGTGGAGGAGCCGGCCGCTGCCCTGCAGCGGGTGTGGGCGCCGGGCAGCCTCCTGCCGGCGGACGAGCACGTCGTCGGTGGCCTCGAGGAAGAGCAGCGTGGTGGGACGCCCGGTGACCCCCTGGTGGCGGTTGGCCTGGAGGGAGTCGAAGAACGACCCCGACCGGACGTCGACCACGACCGCGATCGGCTGGCTGATGCCGTGGTTGTCGTCGACGAGGCGTACGACGTCGCGCACCAGCGTGGGCGGCAGGTTGTCGACCACGAAGAACCCGAGGTCCTCGAGCTCCTTGGCGGCGGTGCTGCGCCCGGCGCCCGTCATGCCGGTCACGATGACCAGCTCAGCCGGCTGGGGGTCCATCAGTCCTCCTCGATCTCGCCCGTCGCGGTGTTGACCCGCGGGCTGCCAGTCTTGCGGGTCGAGGCCGCGGCAGCGACCGCCTCCTTGATCGAGGCCGCCGTGCGCGGCCCGATGCCCGGCACCAGGGCGATCTCGGCGGCATCGGCCTCCCGGAGCTTCTTGAGGGAGCCGAAGTGCTTGAGCAGCGTCTTGCGGCGGACCTCGCCGAGGCCCGGCACGTCGTCGAGCATGCTCTCGACCATGGTCTTGGAACGCCGCGACCGGTGGTGGGTGATGGCGAACCGGTGGGCCTCGTCGCGCACCCGCTGGAGGAGGTAGAGACCCTCGCTGGACCGGGCCATGATCACCGGGTCCTCCTCGTCGGGCAGCCACACCTCCTCGAGCCGCTTGGCGAGCCCGCACACCGGGATGTCGTCGATGCCGAGCTCGGTGAGCGCCTGCTGGGCGGCCGCCACCTGCGGCGGCCCGCCGTCCACCACGACGAGGCCCGGCGCGTAGGCGAACTTGCGGGGCCGGCCGGTCTCGGGGTCGACGAGCATGGGCCCGGACTCGGTGCTCACGGCCTCCGACCTGGCCTGCTCGTCGAGGAGCCGCCGGAAGCGTCGGGTGATGACCTGGTGCATGTGCGCCACGTCGTTCTGGCCGACCTGCCCGTCCGCGTCCGAGCCGTCCTCACCCCGGATCACGAAGCGGCGGTACTCCCCCTTGCGGGCCAGGCCGTCCTCGAAGACCACCATCGAGGCCACCACCTCGGTGCCCTGGAGGTTGGACACGTCGTAGCACTCGATGCGCAGCGGCACCTCGTCGAGCCCGAGCGCCTTCTGGATCTCCTCCAGGGCGCGGTTGCGGGTGGTGAGGTCGCTGGCGCGCTTGGTCTTGTGGAGCATCAGGGACTGGCCGGCGTTGGAGGCGACGGTCTCCTGGAGCGCCTTCTTGTCACCCCGCTGGGGCACCCGGATGGCCACCCGGCTCCCCCGGATGTCGCTGAGCAGGTCCTCGAGCACGGCCGCGTCGGGCGGCAGCGCGGGCACCAGCACCTCCCGCGGGATCGCCGAGGCGTCGTCCTCGGCCGCCACGCCGCCGTAGAGCTGGAGCAGGAACTCCTGGACGAGCCCGGCCGTGTCGCTGTCGTCGGAGCGGTCGGCCACCCAGCCGCGCTGGCCGCGGATGCGCCCGCCGCGCACGTAGAAGATCTGCACCGCGACCTCGAGGGGGTCCTCGGCGAGCGCGATGACGTCGGCGTCGGTCCCGTCGCCCAGGACCACTGCCTGCTTCTCCAGCGCCTTGCGCATCGCGCCGAGGTCGTCGCGCAGGCGGGCGGCCTTTTCGAAGTCCATCGCCTCGGACGCGGCGTACATCTCCCGCTCGATGCGGCGCACGAAGGCGTTGGTGTTGCCGGCCATGAAGTCGCAGAAGTCGTCGACGATCCGGCGGTGCTCCTCGGCGGTGACGTTGCCGACGCAGGGCGCCGCGCACTTGTCGATGTAGCCGAGCAGGCACGGCCGGCCGATCTGGCTGGAGCGCTTGAAGACGCCGTTGCTGCACGAGCGCATCGGGAAGACGCGCAGCAGCAGGTCCACGGTCTCGCGGATCGCCCAGGCATGGCCGTAGGGCCCGAAGTAGCGGGTGCCCTTGCGCTTGGCGCCCCGGCCCACCATGACCCGCGGGAACTCCTCGCCGACGGTCACCGCAAGCCACGGGTAGGACTTGTCGTCGCGGTACTTGACGTTGAACCGCGGGTCGAACTCCTTGATCCAGCTGTACTCCAGCTGGAGGGCCTCGACCTCGGTCTTGACCACCGTCCACTCGACGCTCGCGCCGGTCGTCACCATGCTCGCCGTGCGCGGGTGCAGGTTGGCGATGTCCTGGAAGTACGACGACAGGCGCGGGCGCAGGCTCTTGGCCTTGCCGACGTAGATCACCCGGCCCTTGGCGTCGCGGAACCGGTAGACCCCCGGGTCGGTCGGGATCGACCCGGGGGCGGGTCGATAGCTGCTGGGGGTGGCCACCCGACAACCCTACGGGCGGCCGGGGACAGTCCCTGCGGGTGGTGACCGGCGCCCGCGGACCCCGTGTCAGGCCAGCGTGATGCTGTCCCCGTCGACGGTGATCGAGACCTCCGCGAGGGGCGCGGTCGCCGGACCGTTGACCACCGAGCCGTCCTCGAGGGAGAAGGCGCTGCCGTGGCAGTTGCAGGGGATCTCGCCGTCGCTGGACGCGCTGACCGAGCACCCCTGATGGGTGCAGGTGGCGCTGAACGCCTTGAAGTCGCCCTCGGTCGGCTGGGTGACGACGACCTTCTCGGCCTCGAACACCGCGCAGCCCCCGACGGGGATGTCGGACGTGCTCGCGAGGGCCGCACCGCCGGCGGCGCCGCCGCCCTCGCTGCTGGAGCTCGACGGCGACGGGCTCGGCTCGGACGACGACGACTCGCTCGCCGTCCCGGTGTCGTCGGACCCGCAGGCCGCGAGGACGGGGAGCGCCAGGCCGGCGGACGCGGTGGTGGCGAACCGCCGGCGGGAGACGGAGTGCTCGGTGCTCATGGTGGTGGCCTCTCGGTCAGGTCAGCAGGGTCTGACCACCGTAGGACACCGGGCCCGCCCGTACCTGTGAGGAGGCTGAGGATCCGTCGGGGGGCCCCTACTTCGAGACCTTGCGCTTGGCCGCCGTCTTCTTGGCGGCGGCGTTGCGGGCGGCCTTCTTGGCCAGTCTCGTGGGCGGCTCCTCCTTGGGGGCGACCCGTCCGCGTGGCTGCTTCGCGGCCCGTCCCTCGAGCAGCGGCGCGAGGAACCGACCGGTGTGGCTGTCGGGGTGCGCGGCCACCGTCTCGGGAGTGCCCTCCGCGACCACGATGCCGCCTCGTGACCCACCCTCGGGACCCATGTCGACCAGCCAGTCGGCGGTCTTGATGACGTCGAGGTTGTGCTCGATCACCAGCACCGTGTTGCCCGCGTCGACGAGCCTGCCCAGGACCAGGAGCAGCTTGCGGATGTCCTCGAAGTGCAGGCCGGTCGTCGGCTCGTCGAGGACGTAGACCGTGCGGCCGGTCGAGCGCTTCTGGAGCTCGCTGGAGAGCTTGACGCGCTGGGCCTCGCCGCCCGACAGGGTGGTGGCCGGCTGGCCGAGCCGGACGTAGCCGAGCCCGACCTCGCACAGTGTCTTCATGTGGCGCGCGATCGGCGGCACGGCGGCGAAGAAGTCCAGGGCCTCCTCGATCGGCATGTCGAGGACCTCGGCGATGGTCTTGCCCTTGTAGTGCACCTCGAGCGTCTCGCGGTTGTAGCGGGCGCCGTGGCAGACCTCGCACGGGACGTAGACGTCCGGCAGGAAGTTCATCTCGATCTTGATCGTGCCGTCACCGGAGCACGCCTCGCAGCGCCCGCCCTTGACGTTGAACGAGAAGCGGCCCTGCAGGTAGCCGCGCATCTTGGCCTCGGGGGTCGAGGCGAAGAGCTTGCGGACGTGGTCGAAGACCCCCGTGTACGTCGCGGGGTTGGACCGCGGCGTGCGCCCGATCGGCGACTGGTCGACGTGGATGACCTTGTCGACGTGCTCGGTGCCCGAGATCCGGGTGTGCCGTCCGGGGACCGTGCGGGCGTTGTAGATCTGCTTGGCCAGCGAGGTGTAGAGGATGTCGTTGACCAGGGTCGACTTGCCCGAGCCGGAGACGCCGGTGACCGCGCAGAAGACGCCGAGCGGGAAGCTCACGTCGACGTTGCGCAGGTTGTGCTCCTTGGCGCCGTGCACCGTGAGCTCGCGCCCCTTGGTGCGCGGGCGGCGGATCTCCGGGACCGGGATCTCGCGGCGTCCCGACAGGTACTGGCCGGTCATCGAGTCCGGGTGCTCGTAGAGGTCCTTGACCGTGCCGCTGTGGACCACCTGGCCACCGTGCTCACCCGCGCCGGGGCCGATGTCGACCACCCAGTCGGCGGTGCGGATGGTGTCCTCGTCGTGCTCCACGACGATCAGGGTGTTGCCGAGCTCCTTGAGCCGCACCAGCGTCTCGATGAGGCGCTGGTTGTCGCGCTGGTGCAGGCCGATGGACGGCTCGTCGAGGACGTAGAGGACGCCGACCAGCCCGGCGCCGATCTGGGTCGCCAGCCGGATGCGCTGGGCCTCGCCACCGGACAGCGATCCGGAGGGCCGGTCCAGGGAGAGGTAGTCGAGGCCCACGTCGAGCAGGAAGTTGAGACGCTCCTGGATCTCCTTGAGCACCCGCTCGGCGATCTGCTTCTCGCGCGGGGACAGCTCCAGGTCGCCCAGGTAGGCGGCGGCCTCGTTGATCGGCAGCGCGCAGACCTCGGCGATGTTCTTGCCGCCCTCGTCCTTGGGGCCGAGGGTGACCGACATGGAGACGGGCTTGAGCCGGCTCCCCCGGCACGCCGGGCAGGGCACCTCCCGCATGAAGCCCTCGAAGCGCTCCCGGCTGGTGTCGGACTCGGCCTCGGTGTGCCGGCGCTCGATGTAGGGGCGCACGCCCTCGAAGGCGGCGTAGTAGGACCGCTGGCGGCCGTAGCGGTTCTTGGTGACCACGTGGACCTTGGTCTTGTGGCCGTCGAGGATCGCGGTGCGGCTCTTGGCGTCCAGCTCGTCCCACGGGGTGTTGAGGTCGAAGCCGAGCTCCTCGCCGAGGGCGTTCATCAGGCGCAGGAAGTAGTCGGCCACGTGGGCGTTGCTCCACGGTTGGATGGCGCCCTCGCCGAGGGTGGCGCGGGAGTCGGGGACGACCAGCTCGGGGTCGACCTCCATCCGGGTGCCGAGGCCGTGGCACTGCGTGCAGGCGCCGAACGGCGAGTTGAAGGAGAACGACCGCGGCTCGAGCTCGTCGGTGTCGATGGTGTGCTCGTTGGGGCAGGCCATCCGCTCGGAGAACCGCATCTCGCGGCCCGGGTCCTTGGCGTCGAGGTCCACGAAGTCGAAGACCACCAGGCCGCTGGCCAGCCGCAGCGCGGTCTCGACCGAGTCAGTGAGGCGGCGCTTGCTGGAGGCCTTGACCGCGAGCCGGTCGACGACCACCTCGATGGTGTGCTTCTTCTGCTTGTCGAGCTTGGGCGGCTCCGCCAGCTGGTGGGTCTCGCCGTTGACGCGGGCGCGGCTGAAGCCGTCGGTCTGGAGCTGCCGGAACAGCTCGACGTACTCGCCCTTGCGGCCGCGGATGACCGGCGCCAGCACCTGGAAGCGGGCACCCTCCTCGAGGGTGAGGATCCTGTCGACGATCTGCTGGGGGGTCTGGCGCTCGATCGGGGCCCCGCAGACGGGGCAGTGGGGGCGGCCGGCGCGGGCGTAGAGCAGGCGCAGGTAGTCGTAGACCTCGGTGATGGTGCCGACGGTCGAGCGGGGGTTCTTGGAGGTGGACTTCTGGTCGATGGACACCGCGGGCGACAGGCCCTCGATGAAGTCGACGTCGGGCTTGTCCATCTGGCCGAGGAACTGGCGGGCGTAGGCCGACAGCGACTCGACGTAGCGGCGCTGGCCCTCGGCGAAGATCGTGTCGAACGCCAGGCTCGACTTGCCGGAGCCGGACAAGCCGGTGAACACGATGAGCGCGTCACGGGGCAGGTCGAGCGAGACGTCCTTGAGGTTGTGCTCGCGGGCGCCGCGGATGATCAGCTGGTCGGCCACAATGGTCCTCACTGCACAGGGATCCCCACCCGGGTGGTCACTCGAGCAGGGAGACGGGTTCGAACAAGTGTTCGTCACTCCGCGCCGGGTTGCAACCCGCCACGCGGTCAGTCATCGATCCTACGGGGCTGCACAGCACCCCCAGGTGTGTGTTGAATGACATCCATGACGGACACCGCTCCCCCGCAACCGGGGGCCGGGGCGCCCCCCTGGGTTCCCACCCAGCTCGAGCTCCTGACCGGGGCCGACCAGCGCCTCGTGCGCACCGTGGACGCCCTCACCGCCGAGGACCTCGCCCGGCCCTCCCTGCTCCCCGGCTGGTCGCGGGCGCACGTCGTCGCGCACCTGGCGCTCAACGCCGAGTCCCTCGAGCGGGTGCTCTCGGCCGCGGCGCGCGGCGAGCAGCAGCCGATGTACACCTCGCCCGACGCCCGCGCCGCCGACATCGAGGAGCTGGCAAAGGCCGAGGTCAGCGAGCTGCGCGAGCGGCTGATGGGCTCCACGCACTGCTTCGCCCGGGCCGCGACGTCCCTGTCGGGCGAGGACGCCTGGCACGGACGCTTCGAGCGTACGCCGGGTGGCGGCGCGACGTTCTCCGTCGCCACGGTGCCGCTGATGCGGCTGCGCGAGGTCGAGATCCACCACGTCGACCTCGACGCCGACTACACGCCCGACGAGTGGCCGGAGGCGTTCGACGCGGTCCTGATCGAGTCGATGACGAAGCGCCCCTACCCACGGCCGTTCCGCGTCCTGGCCCGCGACCTCGCTCGCACGTGGGACTTCGGCGACGGCGATCCCGTGGCCAACGTCACGGGCGACGCCGCCTCCTTGGGGTGGTGGCTGACCGGCCGCGGCGACGGCGCGGACCTGACCGTCGACCAGGACCGACTCCCGGAGGTGCCCTCGTGGTGAACGACCAGCAGCAGCCCGACGCCTACAGCGGCGACGTGTCCCCCGGTGGCGCGCCCGACGTCCGGACGATCGGCTGCATCACGATCACGAAGGTGGCGGTCGACCCGGAGATGTCCAACAACTGCTACCTGGTCCACTGCGGGGAGACCGACGAGCTCGTCCTGGTCGACGCCGCCGCGGAGGCACCGCGGCTGCTGGAGCTGGTGGGCGACCGGTCGCTGACGGCCGTGGTCACCACGCACCAGCACTGGGACCACCACCGGGCGCTTGCCGAGGTCGTCGCCGCGACCGGGGCGATGGTCGTCGCCGGCGAGGCCGATGCCGATGCGATCACCGAGCAGACCGGCGTCGAGGTGACCCGGCGCGTCGGCGACGGCGACCGGGTGGCGGTCGGCACCTGCGACCTTCAGGTCATCCACGTCGCCGGCCACACCCCCGGGTCTATCTGCCTGTACTGGCCCGAGGACGGCGGCCACCTCTTCACCGGCGACTCGCTCTTCCCGGGCGGGGTGGGCAACACGTTCGGCGACGACGACGCGTTCCGCCGGCTCGTCTCGGACGTGGAGACCAAGCTCTTCGACCCCCTCCCGGACAGCACCTGGTTCTACCCCGGCCACGGCGGCGACTCGACCCTCGGCACCGAGCGCCCGCACCTCGCCGAGTGGCGCGAGCGCGGCTGGTAGCAGGTCAGGCCGCGTCGTCCGGGTCGTCCGCCTCGTCCAGGGTGGCGCGTGCCGCGCGCACCTCGTCGACGTCGCCGAACGGGTTGCCGTCGAGGGACACGAACTTCTCCTGGTGGCGGCGGGCCCGTGGGACGCCCAGGGAGCGCAGCGCCTGGGAGACCGCGGTCATGAACGGTGCGGGGCCGCAGCAGAAGCTGGTCCACCCGTCGTACGACGCCGCGAAGGCGCGCAGCTGCTCCTGGCTCGGGAGTCCCTGGACCGACTCGAGCCAGTGCACGACCAGCAGCCGATCGGGGTGCTCGGCGGCCAGCGCGGCGAGGGGCCCGGCGAAGATGACCGACCGCTCGTCGCGGTTGGCGTAGAGGAGGACGACCCGGCCGGAGTGCTCGGCGAGGGCCGTGCGGACGATCGACATGATCGGCGTGATGCCCGACCCGCCGGCGAGGAGCAGGAGGTCGGCCGACCAGTCCCGGGGCGTGAAGATGCCCGACGGCGGCAGCACCCGCACGGTGTCACCGACCGCGAGGTGGTCGTGGATCCACCCCGAGGCATAGCCGCCCTCCGTGCGCTTGACCGTGACCGTGAGCGGCTCCCCGGGAGGGGTGCAGATCGAGTAGCAGCGCGGGACGAGACCCGTCCGCTCCGAGGGGATGGCGAGGGTGAGGAACTGGCCCGGCGCGAACGCGAAGCGGTCGGCGAGCTCGTCCGGCACCGTGAACGTGACCGACTTCGCGTCGTGCGTCTCGTCGACGATCTCGGCGACCTCGAGCAGGTAGGAGGAGTCAGGGGTCAACGTCGGCTCCGATCCGGGAGGCAGTGCGGGGACGTACGTCGGCAAGGATGCCGCGCTGCCCCCGACGAGGGCCCACCGGACCGGCTACGAGGGCCTCCTACTTGGTGCCCCAGATCCGCTCCTGCATGGCGGTGTCGCCCGCCGACTGGAACTTCACGACCTTGCCGTCGCGGAACGTCAGCACGTCGGCCTGGTCCGCGGTCTCGCCGTCGAGGGTGATCGACGTCAGGACCACCACGCGCTCGTCGTCGCCGAGGAAGTACTCCGGCCTCGTCGAGAAGCCCTTCCCCGCCAGCTGCATCCAGAAGTCGAGCACCTCCTTCTTGCCGCGTCTGGTGCCCGAGACCGCGCTGTTGCCAGCCGTGATCCACTCGATGTCGTCGGCGAGCTCCGCGCTGGCCGCCTCGACGTCCCCTGCGCTGAAGGCGGCGTAGGCCGCCTTGGTCTTCTCGATGTTCTCCTGCCCTGTCATGTCCATCCAGCTTCCCGGACCCGGCGGGTCCCTCTCGCACGCTATGACCGCCTCGGAGGTGGGGTCCATAGGCCGTACGGGCCCACCTCCTACGCTGGTCGGCATGAGTACCCGAGAGCTGACCGAAGCCACCTTCGAGGACACCGTGGTCGGTGGGGGCATCGTCCTCGTCGACTTCTGGGCCGAGTGGTGCGGCCCGTGCAAGCAGTTCGGACCGATCTTCGAGGCGGCGTCCGAGAAGCACCCCGACATCGTGTTCGCCAAGGTCGACACCGAGGCCGAGCAGCAGCTGGCGGGGATGGCGGGCATCTCGTCGATCCCGACGCTGATGCTCTTCCGCGACGGTGTCCTCCTCTTCAACCAGGCCGGGGCGCTGCCCCCGCAGGCGCTGGAGGGCGTCATCGAGCAGGCCCGCGAGCTCGACATGGACGCGATCCGCGCCCAGATCGCCGAGGCCGAGGCCAACCCGACCGAGCTCGACCTCGACTCGTTCGCCGCCGAGCACGCGGGCGGCGGTTACGTGCTCGACGTGCGCGAGCAGGAGGAGTTCACCGCCGGGCACGTGCCCGGAGCGGTGCACATCCCCATGAACGACGTCCCGCAGCGCCTCGCCGAGGTCCCGACCGACCGCCGCGTCCTCGTGATCTGCCAGAGCGGCGGCCGCAGCCGGGCGATCACGGAATACCTCCAGTCCAACGGCGTCGACGCGGTCAACGTGTCCGACGGCACCGCGGGCTGGGCCCAGCGCGGCTGGCCGCTGGACCGCTGAGCGGGAGCGCCCGATCCCCTCGGGTCGGGCGCCCGCCCGTCACCGGTGCGCGTCGAGCCAGGCGATGACGTCCCGGGCCACCTCGTCGCGGTTGGTCTCGTTGAAGATCTCGTGGCGCGCGTCGTCGTACACGCGCACCGTCACGTCCGTGACCCCGGCGTCGCGGTAGCGCTGTCCGAGGACCCGGACGAGGTCTCCCCCACCGGCGAGCGGGTCGGCCGAGCCGGAGGCCACCAGGATCGGCAGGTCGGCGCGGATCCGCGCGAGGGACGCCGGGTCGGCCAGCGTGGCCGCGGCACCGAAGAGCGCCGGCACGGTCTCGTCCGGGAGGTCGAAGCCGCACAGCGGGTCGGCGACGTACGCGTCGACCTCGGCCTCGTCCCGGGAGAGCCACTCGTAGCCGGTGCGCTGCTCGAAGCCGGCGTTGAACGCCTCCAGCCCGACCGGCCCCTCCGCCTGCGCCAGCCCGGCGGCGAGGAGGTCGAGGGCGGTCGAGCCGGACAGCACGACCCCGGCGTAGAGGTCGGAGTGCTCGAGGAGCACCGACTGCGCCGCGAACGAGCCCATCGAGTGGGCCACGAGGAAGAGCGGCAGCTCGCCGGAAGCCTCCCGCAGCGAGGCGCCGTACGCCGCGACGTCGGCGATGAGCCCGTCGAAGCCGACCGCACCGAAGTCGCCCGGACGGTCGACGACCGACGACCCGTGGCCGCGGTGGTCGGTGGCATGGACGACGTAGCCGGCCGCGTTGAGCGCGCGGGCGAGGCGGTCGTAGCGGGCCGCGTGCTCGGCGAGGCCGTGGGCGACCTGGACGACGCCGACCGGGTCGGCGACGTCGTCCCAGGTGTACGCCGCCAGGGCGGTCGCGTCGGACGGGGACGTGAAGGTGGAGCGGGAGGCGGTCATGGACCCACGCTAGGGCGCGGGCGCCTCGCGGTGCCCGTACGGCGCGCCCCGCGTGGCGCGGGGACGGCGTACGGGGACAATGGCGCCCATGGCACGGCGTACCGCGACACCACCCCCTCCCGACGACTTCGAGGAGCACATCCTCGACACCAACATCGGCGACGAGATGCAGTCCTCCTTCCTGGAGTACGCGTACTCGGTCATCTACTCCCGTGCGCTCCCGGACGCCCGCGACGGCCTCAAGCCGGTGCAGCGACGGATCCTGTACACGATGGACGAGATGGGCGTGCGCCCCGACCGGGGACACGTCAAGAGCGCCCGCGTGGTCGGCGAGGTGATGGGCAAGCTCCACCCCCACGGTGACGGTGCGATCTACGACGCCCTGGTGCGGATGGCGCAACCCTGGTCGATGCGGCTGCCGATGATCGACGGCCACGGCAACTTCGGCTCGCCCGACGACTCCCCCGCCGCGATGCGCTACACCGAGTGCCGGATGGCGCCGGCCGCAGCGGCGATGACCGCGTCCATCGACGAGGACACCGTCGACTTCAAGCCCAACTACGACTCGCGCGAGACCGAGCCCGTCGTCCTGCCGTCGGCGATCCCCAACCTGATCGTCAACGGCACCACCGGCATCGCGGTCGGCATGGCGACCAACATCGCCCCGCACAACCTTGTCGAGGTCGTCCAGGCCTTGCGGCACCTCATCACCACGCCAAAGGCGTCGCTGGACGACCTGATGCGCTTCATCCCCGGTCCCGACCTGCCCACGGGCGGCAAGATCGTGGGCCTCGACGGGATCCGCGACGCCTACGAGACCGGCCGCGGCACGTTCAAGATGCGCGCCACCGCCCGCGTCGAGGCGGTCACCGCCCGCAAGAAGGGCATCGTCGTCACCGAGCTCCCCTACGGCGTCGGCACCGAGCGGGTCATCGAGCGGATCAAGGCGCTGGTGCTGTCCAAGAAGCTCCAGGGCATCTCCGACATCAAGGACCTCACCGACCGCAACCACGGCCTGAGGCTGGTCATCGAGGTCAAGAACGGCTTCGTGCCCGAGGCGCTGCTCGAGCAGCTCTACAAGCTCACGCCGATGGAGGACTCCTTCGGCATCAACACCGTGGCCCTCGTCGACGGCCAGCCCCGCACGCTCGGCCTCAAGCAGCTGCTCGAGGTCTTCCTCGGCCACCGCTTCGAGGTCGTGCGCCGCCGCTCGGTGTTCCGTCGCCAGAAGGCCGCCGACCGCCTTCACCTCGTCGACGGCCTGCTCATCGCGATCCTCGACATCGACGAGGTCATCCAGGTGATCCGGACCTCCGACAACGCCGCGGCGGCCAAGGAGCGGCTCATCGACATCTTCGAGCTGTCCGACGTCCAGGCCGACTACATCCTCGACATGCCGCTGCGCCGGCTCACGAAGTTCAGCAAGCTCGAGCTGGACAAGGAGAAGGCGGAGCTGCTGCGCACCATCGAGCTGCTCGACGCGATCCTCGGCGACGAGAAGATGCTGCGGAAGGTGGTCTCCGACGAGCTGGCCGAGGTCGCCAAGACCTACGGCACGCCACGTCGTACGGTCCTGCTGGCCTCGAGCGGCGCGACCGCCACGGCCGCCACCCCGCTCGAGGTGGCCGACGACCCGTGCTTCGCCTACCTGTCGTCCAGCGGGCTGCTGGCCCGCTCGGGCAACGCCAGCGTCCCCGGGCAGGGCGAGGGCCGCGCCAACCACGACGTCATCGTCTCCGCGGTCCGTACGACGACGCGCGGCGAGGTCGGCGTGATCACCTCCCGCGGGCGGTTGCTGCGGCTCGGCGTGCTCGACATGCCGCAGCTGCCCGACTCGGCCAACGACCCCAACCTCCAGGGCGGCCTGCCGCTCAGCGAGATGCTCCAGCTCGAGGGCGGGGAGCGCGCGCTGGCGCTCACCTCGCTGGCCACCGAGGGTCCTGGGCTGGCCCTCGGCACCCGCGACGGCATCGTCAAGCGGGTCAACCCCGAGGTGCTCGGCCGCGACGAGTGGGACGTCATCTCGCTCAAGGACGGCGACGAGGTCGTCGGTGCCGTCGAGCTGGCGACCGGTGAGGAGAACCTCTGCTTCATCACCACCGACGCCCAGCTGCTGCACTTCGCTGCCGACGGCGTCCGCCCGCAGGGCCGTTCCGGCGGCGGCATCGCCGGGGTCCGGCTGACCTCGGGCGAGCGGGTCGCGTTCTTCGGCGCCCTCGACCCGACCACGGCGGTCGTCGTGACCGCCAGCGGCGCCTCGACGGCCCTGCCCGGCACCGAGGCCGGGGCCGTCAAGGTGACCCCCTTCACCGAGTACCCCGCCAAGGGGCGCGCCACCGGCGGCGTCCGCTGCCACCGCTTCCTCAAGGGCGAGGACACCCTGCTCACCGCCTGGGCCGGCCCGGCGCCCGCCCGGGCGGCCGCGGCCAGCGGGGCCCCGGTCGACCTGCCCGAGGCCACCGGCCGGCGGGACGGGTCCGGCATCCCCGCCGCCCAGCCGATCGCCGCGGTGGCCGGTCCGGTGGCGAGCACCGTGGCCGGCGACGCCGCAGCACCCGCGGCGGGCGACGTGCCCCCTACCGACGGTGTGGAAGGCTGATCTCATGACCTTCCCCGTGGCCCGCCGCCGACGTCGTACGCCCTCCCTCGCGTTCGCGGCGACCGTAGCCGGCGCGCTCCTGCTGGGCGGTTGCTCCGGTGGCGGCGACGACGCGGCCGCCGACGAGCAGACGCCCGAGGAGGTGCTCGCCGCGGCCGCGGACACGCTGGCCACGACCAGCGGTGTCGACCTCACCCTGTCCACGGAGGACCTGCCCGAGGGCGTCTCCGGCATCACCCGGGCCGACGGCGTCGCGACCAGCGCCCCCGCCTTCGAGGGCACCATCACCGTCATCTACGCCGGTCAGAGCGTCGACGTGCCGGTGATCGCCGTCGACCAGGTGGTCTACGCCCAGCTGCCCTTCACGACGGGGTACCAGGACATCGACCCCGGTGACTACGGCGCTCCCGACCCGGCCGCGCTGGTGAGCGAGGAGTCCGGCTTCGGCTCGCTGCTGGCCGTGACCGAGGGCGTCGAGGAGGGCGAGAGCGTCCGCGGCGGCGCCGACAACGCCGAGGTGCTCACGACCTACACCGGCACCGTCCCGGGCACGGCCATGAAGAAGGTCATCCCGAGCTCGTCGGGCGACAGCTTCGACGCCGAGTACCTCGTCAGCGACGACGGCGAGCTGCGCCAGGCCGTGCTCACCGGGGTCTTCTACCCCGACAGCACCGAGATGACCTACACCGTCGACCTCGCCGCCTACGGCACGACGCAGGACATCGTCGCTCCATGAGACCGGCGGCCGGACCGGACGCGTCCGGGGCCGGCTCCGCGCGCCTGCTGCTGGGACTGGCGGCCGTCGCGGTGGCCTTCGCTGCCGCCGACACCTACGTCGTGGTGCTGGCCCTGCCGGACATGATGACGTCGACCGGGGTGCCGATCGACCAGCTCCAGCGGGCGGCGCCGATCATCTCGGGCTTCCTGCTCGGCTACGTCGCCATGCTCCCGCTGATCGGCCGGATGGCCGACCTGCGCGGGCGGGTGCCGGTGCTGGTCTTCTCCCTGGTCCTCTTCGCGCTGGGCTCGCTGGTGACCGCCCTGGCCTACGACATGCCGTCGATGGTGGCCGGCCGCTTCCTCCAGGGCGTCGGAGGTGGTGGGCTCGTCCCCGCCACCCTGGCCCTGGTAGCCGACCTCTACCCGCCGCACCGGCGCGGCGTACCCCTCGGCGTCGTCTCGGCCGTGCAGGAGATCGGCTCGGTCATCGGGCCGCTGTTCGGGGCGGTCGTGCTCGCCTTCACCGACTGGCGGGCGATCTTCCTGATCAACCTGGCCGTCGGGCTGGTGCTCGCGGCGGCGATCCGCCGGGTCGCGCCGGCCCCGCACGAGGCCCGGCGCCGCGTGGACGTGGTCGGCCTGGGGCTCCTCGCCCTCACCCTGGTGGCCGGGTCCCTGGTGTTCCTGCGACCCCCGCCGCTGCTGCGCGACCTCACCTGGGGCCAGGCCTTCATCCCGTTCGCCGGCGACGGCCGGTGGCTCACCCCGGTCGGGGTCGTGGCCATGGCGGCCGCGGTCGCCTTCCTCGCCTGGTGCACCTTCGCCCGCGCTCCCCTCTTCGACGTACGCCGCTGGGTGGGCGCCCTGCGTGAGGCCGACCTCACCGGCGCGCTGCTGCTGGCCGTGGCGCTGGCCGGCGTCATCCTCGCCTTCGCCACCGCGGACCCCAAGGTGCAGGTCTTCTCCGACCAGGGCCTGTGGTTCCTGCTCGGCTCGGCGGTGGCCGCCGTGCTGTTCGTCGTGCACCTGCGTCGCTCGGCAGCGCCGCTGGTCCCCCGCGGTGCGCTGCGGCGTACCCCCGCGTGGGGGGCGCTGCTCGTCAGCTTCTTCATCGGGGCCGCGCTGATCGCGGCCCTCATCGACATCCCGCTGTTCGCCCGCACCACCGTCTACCCGGACTCGCAGCTGCTCGCAGCACTGGTGCTGGTGCGCTTCCTGGTGGCGCTGCCGGTGGGCGCGGTGGTCGGCGGCTACCTCATCCGCAGCCTGTCCCCCGGTGTGGTCACCGCGGCCGGGATGCTGCTGGCGGCGGTCGGGTTCGTGCTGATGACCCGCTGGGACCTCACCTCGCTGTCGGAGTGGACGGCCAACATCGCGCTGGTGGTGTGCGGCTTCGGCTTCGGCCTGGCCCTCGCCCCGGTCAACGCCGCGCTGCTCGCCTTCACCGACGACGACGTCCACGGGGTGGCGAGCGCCTTCGTGGTGGTCGCCCGCATGGTCGGCATGCTGGTCGGCATCTCGGCGCTCACGGTCATCGGGCTGCGCCGCTACTACGCCGAGCAGGCCGACGTGCCGCCCGTCCGCGAGGTCTGCGACGGGTCGAGCCGCTGCGACGAGTTCACCCGACTCCTCAAGCTGGCGGGCATCGCCCAGGAGCACGCCGTCTTCTGGGGCGCGGCCGGGTGTGCTGTCGTGGCTGGGGTGATGGCCCTGGTCCTGTTCGCCGGCGCGCGGACCGACCAGGTCAGTGCGCGCGACGCGCTGTCGGCGCACTGACCCGGCCCGGGGGGATCACCTCGTGTGGTGCACCTCCTGCAGCCCGTAGACCGGTGTGTCGATGCCCTCGAACCTCGCCTTGAGCTGCAGCGCGAGGTAGAGCGAGTAGTGCCGTGACTGGTGGAGGTTGCCCCCGTGCATCCAGAGGTTCTCGATCTGGGTCGGCTTCCACATGTTGCGCTGCTCGCCCTCCCACGGTCCGGGGTCCTTGGTGGTGTCGGAGCCCAGCCCCCACACCTTGCCCAGCCGGTCGGCGGTCTCCTGGTCGATGAGGTCGGCCACCCAGCCGTTCATCGACCCGTAACCGGTGGCCATCACGACCACGTCCGCCGGCAGCTCGGTGCCGTCCGCCAGCACCACCGCGTCCTGGGTGAGGTGGTCGATCTGGCCCTTCACCAGCTTGACGTCGCCGTTGGCCACCAGGTCGGCGGCGCCGACGTCGATGTAGTAGCCCGAGCCCCGGCGCAGGTACTTCATGAAGAGCCCGGACCCGTCGTCGCCCCAGTCGTGGTCGAAGCCGGCCGCCTCGAGCCGCTCGTAGAAGTCCTTGTCCTTCTCCGCCATCGCCTCGTAGGCCGGGATCTGGAAGGTGTGCAGGATCCGGTAGGGCAGCGACGCGAAGATCAGGTCGGCCTTCTCGGTCGTCACCCCGGCCTTCACGGCCCGCTCGGAGTAGAGGTCGCCCAGCCCGATCTCCATGAGGCTGTCGCTCTTGACGATGTGGGTGGAGCTGCGTTGCACCATCGTCACGTCGACGTCGTTCTCCCACAGCGCCCCGCAGATGTCGAAGGCGGAGTTGTTGCTGCCGATGACCACGACCTTCTTGCCCCGGTAGGCGTCCGGGCCGGGGTGGGCCGACGAGTGGTGCAGGTCGCCCTCGAAGACGTCCGTGCCGGGCACGTCGGGGATGTTGGGCTTGCCGGACATCCCGGTCGCGAAGACCAGCTGGGTCGGGCGCAGCGTGAGGGGCCTGCCCTCCCGCTCGACCTCGACGGTCCACTCGCCCGTCTCCTCGGAGTACGACGCGCTGGTCGCGGTCGTGCTCGACCAGTAGGGGACCTCCATGATCTTCGTGTACGACTCGAGCCAGTCGCCGATCTTGTCCTTCGGGGCGAAGACCGGCCAGTTGTCCGGGAACTTCAGGTAGGGCAGGTGGTCGTACCAGACCGGGTCGTGCAGGCACAGCGACTTGTAGCGGTTGCGCCACTGGTCGCCGGGCCGCGGGTGCTTGTCGATGACGAGGCTCGGGACCCCGAGCTGCCGCAGCCGGGCGCCGAGCGCGATGCCGCCCTGGCCGCCGCCGATCACCAGGACGTAGGGCTGCGTGGTGCTGCCGAGGCTCTCGGCCTCCTCCTGGCGGCGCTCGAGCCAGGTCTGGCGGCTCTTGTCCGCGCCGTGCTCGGCCCCTCGCGGGCGGTGCTCGTTGCGCGGCTCCTCGTGGCCCTTGAGCTCGTAGAGGGTCGTCAGGAAGGTGAACGCACGTCGCTCGCCGTCCTCCTCGATGAGCCGCAGCAGCCCGCGACCCCGGCCCACCGCGGTCTCGAAGAGGAACCACGCGGTCACCACGCCGTCGGCCTCGTCCGCCGGCTCGTCGAGGGCGAAGCCGGACGGGTCCGTGCCGGCCAGCGTCTGCTCCAGCAGCTGCTCGACTCCCTCGCGCCCCTCCACCGTGGTGATGTTCCAGCTGAAGGACACCAGGTCCCTCCAGTAGGACTCGGTGGCGAACAGGTGGGCGGCCGCCGGCACGTCCCGGGCGGACAGCGCCACCTCCAGGTTGTCCAGCCAGGCGGTGGCCACGGCGCTCGCGTCGGGCGTCTCGGTGGTCTCGGGTGGGTCCAGGGTCTGGGTCACGGGGTGTCTCCTTCCGACGTGACCCACGACACACCCGGTCGTAGGATCAGCGGCAGGGTTGCAGGGGGTTGCAACCACCAGGAGGCCGACATGGGCGAGGACCGCCGCCAGGGCGAGCGCGCGGCACGGCTCACCCGTGAGCGCGTGCTGTCCGGTGGCGCGGCCGCCGGGGTCGCCCGCCCCGAGATCAGCGCCTCGTGGCGCCGCGTGCGGGCCGGCGGCCTGGCCCCGGGCGCCGAGCCGGCCGTCGCCCCGCTGACCGAGGGCGAGGTCGAGTCGCGCCGGGCCTCGAGCGCCCTGTCCCCCCTGCTGCCCAGCATCACCGCGTCGCTGTCCCCCGTCGTCGACGACGGCCTGCTGGTGGTCGTCACCGACACCGACGGCCGCGTGCTGTGGCGGCGGGGCCGCACCGGCGTACGACGCCTCGCCGACCGGCTCGGCTTCGTGCAGGGCTCGGCGTGGACCGAGGCCAACGTCGGCACCAACGCCATCGGCACCTGCCTCGTCGTCGGCGAGCCCGTCCACATCCACGGCCCCGAGCACTATGTCGAGTCCCACACCCGGTGGAGCTGCGCCGCCTCCCCGGTGCTGGACCCGTGGACCGGCCGGACGCTGGGCGCGGTCGACATCAGCGGCCCGGCGTACGCCGTCCAGCGCTCCGTGCTGGCCCTTGTCGGCGTCACCGCCCGGCTGGCCGCCGCCGAGGTCCGCAACGAGCACGCCGTGGCGCTCGAGCGGCTGCGCGCGTACGCCGCCCCCGTCGTCGCCCGGGTCGGTGGCCGCACCCTCGCGGTCGATCCCAGCGGCCACATCGCCGCCGTCACCGGGTTCACGGCGCCCGACCGGCTCCTCCTGCCACCGGATCTCTCCCCCGAGTCGACGTGGCTGCCCACCCTCGGCGCCGTCACCGTGGAGCCGCTGCCCGGCGGCTGGCTGGTCCGCCTCGGCGACGAGCACCCGCAGGCGACCGAGCTCGTCCTCGATCTCCGCGGCCGCCCCGAGCTGCGGGTCCGCACCCCCAGCCACGCCTGGCAGCACCACCCCAGTCCCCGGCACGCCGAGATCCTGCTCGCGCTGGTGCGCTCCCCCGGCGGCCGGACCGCCGCGGAGCTCGCCGACGACCTCTTCGCCGACCCGAGCCGGGTGGTGACCGTGCGGGCGGAGATGTCGCGGCTGCGGCGCACCCTGGGCTCGCTGCTCGAGGCCCAGCCCTACCGGATCGTCCCGTCGGTGCCGGTCTCGGTGCTGCTGCCGGACCACGGTCCCGCCATCGAGGGGTCCAGCGCGCCGGTCGTCGCAACGGGTTGACCCCGTCCTCCGCTACTGTCTGGCGTCGTGGACGACTTCAGTGACCTGATGGCCGCCAACCGCGCCTTCGCCGACGACTTCGCGCTCGGCGGCTTCGACGGCGTGGCCCACGCCGGCGTCGCCATCGTGACGTGCATGGACAGCCGGATCGACCCGTTGCGGATGCTGGGCCTCCAGCACGGCGACGCCAAGATCTTCCGCAACCCGGGTGGCCGCGTCACCAGCGCCGCGCTCGAGGCGCTCGTGCTCGGCGTGCACCTGCTCGGCGTCGAGCGGGTCCTGGTCGTGCCCCACACCCGGTGCGCGATGGCCGCCAACACCGAGGCCGAGCTGCGGGTCAAGGTCGGCGAGTCGGCCGGCCTCGACGCGTCGTGGCAGCAGTTCCACGTCATCGCCGACCAGGTCGCCGCCCTCGAGGAGGACGTGCGCAAGGTGCGGTCCCACCCGCTCATCCCCGACACGGTCAAGGTCGGCGGGTTCCTCTACCACGTCGACACGGGCCTGCTCGAGCAGAAGCTGTGACGCTCGACGCCACCGTCGTCGCGATCTTCCTGGCCGTGGCGGGTGCGGCGCTGGGGGCCGGGGTGTGGTGGATCACCGCCCAGGCAGCGGCCGGGCGCAGCACCCCCGGCAGCACGGGCATCCACACCCGCGGCACGACCGCCTCCGACGAGGGCTGGGTGCGCGGCCACGAGGTGGCCCTTCCCTGGACGGTCGCGGGCCGCTACGCCGCGGGCGTCGTCGCCCTCGCGACCCTGGCCGCGGTGGGAGCCGGCAACGCCGCCCCGTGGGGCATCCTCCTGGGCCTGGCGACCATCGGCACGGTGCTGATCACCTGGTTCGGTGCCGTGGCCGCGATCAACCGCGCCCTGCCGGACTGACGCGTCGTACACGCGCGGACACAACCCCGGTCACCCGGTCCGGCCCACGCTCACGACCCGCCGCAGCGGTCAGTTGTGTCCGCGTGTCCACGCGCGCCGGCGCCCGTCGTACGGACCTATCGGACGTCTCACGTGCCGACCACGCGCTCGCGAGGACGACGATCGCGGCCGTTCGGTCCGTACGACGGTCAGCGCGGTACGACGACCACCTGGTGCTCGTCCTCGTAGACCACGCGCCCGGGGTCGTCGGACTCCACCCGCTCCCACGCGATGCCGTGGCGATCCAGGAGGTCGAGGTGGCCCCGGGTGGCCTCGACCAGGTGACTGGCGGCGGGCACCTTGAACCACGCCACCGCCTCCGGGTTGACCGCCCGGTCGTAGACCAGCGGGTCCACGGTCGAGGGATCCGGGTAGGCGTCGTCGAACCAGCGGTTCATGCGCACGCGGTACGCCTCGTCCGCGACGGAGAGGCCGCCGCCGCGGCCCAGCACGTTGACCAGCCCGAAGACGCCGACGTGGATGCCGCGGGACGACGGCTCCGGGCTCTGGAACCGGACGAAGCGGCTCACGCGTCGAGCGTCTCCATGTCCACGTCGTAGGCACCTTGGACGATGAACTCCTTGCGCGGCGCCACGTCGGAGCCCATCAGCAGCTCGAAGACGTGCGCGGAGACCTCCGCATCGTCGACGGTGAGCCGGCGCAGGGTGCGGTGCCGCGGGTCCATCGTGGTCTCCGCCAGCTGGTCGGCGTCCATCTCGCCGAGGCCCTTGTAGCGCTGCACCGGGTCCTTCCAGCGGACTCCTCGTTTCTTCAGCTCGGCGAGCTTGCGCTGCAATTCGTCGTCCGAATACGTGTAGACGTACTTGTCCATACCCTTCTTGGGGTTGGAGATCTCGATCCGGTGCAGGGGCGGCACGGCGGTGAAGACCCGGCCGGAGGTGACGAGGTCGGGCATGTACTTGAAGAAGAGCGTCGCCAGCAGGCAGCGGATGTGGGCGCCGTCGGAGTCGGCGTCGGCCATGAAGATGATCCGGCCGTAGCGCGTGGCGTCGAGGTCGAAGGTGCGGCCCGAGCCCGCGCCGACCACCTGGATGATCGAGGCGCACTCGGCGTTCTTGAGCATGTCGCCGACCGAGGCCTTCTGCACGTTGAGGATCTTGCCGCGGATGGGCAGGAGCGCCTGGTACTCCGAGTTGCGGGCCAGCTTGGCCGTGCCGAGCGCCGAGTCACCCTCGACGATGAAGAGCTCGGTGCGCTCGTTGTCGGCGGCGCGGCAGTCGGCGAGCTTGGCCGGCAGGGCCGAGGACTCCAGGGCGTTCTTGCGACGCTGGGTCTCCTTGTGCTGCTTGGCGGCGATCCGGGTCTTGGAGGCCCCGACGACCTTCTCCATGACCAGCTTGGCCTGAGCCTTCTCGGCCCGCTTGGTCGAGGTGAGGAAGCCCTTGAGCTCCGCCGCCACGACCTTGCGGACCACGGTGCGCGCCGCCGGCGTGCCGAGGATCTCCTTGGTCTGGCCCTCGAACTGGGGCTCGGCCAGCCGCACGGTCACCACGGCCGTCATGCCCTCGAGCACGTCGTCCTTGATCACGTTGTCGTCGTTGACCTTGAGCACCTTGGAGGAGCGCATCACGTCGTTGAAGGTCGCGGTGATCGCCTGCTCGAAGCCGCTGAGGTGGGTGCCGCCCTTGGGCGTCGCGATGACGTTGACGTAGGAGCGCACCTGGGTGTCGTAGGTGTGGGACCAGCGCAGCGCCACGTCGACGGTGAGCTCGCGCTCCACCTCCTGCGGCGTCATGTGGCCGTAGTCGTCGAGCAGAGGCACGGTCTCGGTGAAGGTGTCGCTGCCCTGGAGCCGGAGGATGTCGGTCACCGGCTCGCCGGACGACAGGTAGTCGGCGAACTCCGAGATGCCGCCCTCGTGGAGGAACTTCTCCTCGACCGGCTCGGGGCCGCGGCGGTCCCGGATCACCAGCTCGAGGCCCGGGACGATGTACGACGTCTGCCGGGCTCGGCCGAGGAGCCCCTCGAACTCGACGGTGGCGTCCTTGGTGAAGATCTGCCGGTCCGGCCAGAAGTGGATGCGGGTGCCCGTCCTGCCCTTGGCGACCCGCTTGCCCTTGCGGGTCATGCCGGAGGCCGGCGTGAAGGTCGCGCCCGGGCCCTCGCCGTCGAAGGTGCCGGGCACGCCGCGCTGGAACGAGATCCCCTGCTGGGACGGCGAGCGGTCCACGTCGATGTCCATCCGCGACGAGAGCGCGTTGACGACCGACAGGCCGACTCCGTGCAGGCCGCCGGTCGCGACGTACGAGCCGCCGCCGAACTTGCCACCGGCGTGCAGCTTGGTGGCCACGACCTCGACGCCGGGGAGCCCGGTCTTGGGCTCCTTGTCCGTCGGGATGCCGCGACCGTCGTCGTGGACCTCGATGGAGCCGTCGGGGTGGAGCGTCACCTCGACCCGGTGGGCGACGCCCGCCAGGGCCTCGTCGACACCGTTGTCGATGATCTCCCACAGGCAGTGCATGAGCCCGCGGGTGTCGGTCGACCCGATGTACATGCCGGGCCGCTTGCGCACGGCCTCCAGGCCCTCGAGGACGAGGAGGTGCGCTGCGTTGTAGGTGTTGTCCGCCGGTGCTGCCACAAGGGAAGAACCTACCTGCGACACGCCGTACGACCACGCAGGCACGCTGCCACGCAACCGTCCCCGACCGGTCTAGCGTCGTACCTCACACGAGGCAACAAGCGCACCGTACCGATCCGGATGTCCCACGGTGTCGAACAATGACCACAGGGCAACCCCATCAGTGTCACTATGGAGGGGTCACCACCGCACCACCCGCGGGGAATCTTTTCCCCGGGGGCTACGTTGGGCCAGACACCGATGGAGAGAAAAGAGGCCGATGTGACCACTGCCATTGCCCCCCAGCCCGCCGCCCTGACGGCAGGCGACCGCTGCGACCGCTGCGGTGCCCAGGCCTACCTGCGGGTGGAGCTCCAGACCGGTGGCGAGCTGCTGTTCTGCGCCCACCACGCACGGGAGCACGGCGACAAGCTCCGGGAGGTGGCCTCGACCGTCCAGGACGAGACCCACAAGCTCTCGGCGACGCCCGCCACCCCCGAGGACTGAGCGCCCCGACCCCCAGACCACCACAGCGGCCCCGGACACCATGTCCGGGGCCGCTCCTCATTTCACGCCCGCCACCTCGCCCGACCGCCGCCCGGCGGTAGCGTCCCTCCGTTGTGGCAGGCTCCCGCGCGTGACCCTCACCGAAGTCGTGATCGCGATCCTGATCGCCGTCGGCATCGCCGGCATCGTCGTGCCCGTGCTGCCCGGCACGATCCTCGTCCTGGGCGCGATCCTCGTCTGGGCCACCGAGGTCGGCACCTCGACCGCCTGGATCGTGTTCGCGGTGGCCGCGACCTTCCTGGTGATCGGCGCCGTGGTGAAGTACGCACTGCCCGGCAAGCGGCTCAAGGAGGCGGGGGTCCCCCGCTCCACGCTGCTCTTCGGCGGCGCGCTCGCCTTCGTGGGCTTCTTCGTGGTGCCGGTGGTCGGGCTCTTCGTCGGCTTCGTCCTCGGTGTGTACGCCGCGGAGCGTCGCCGTCTCGGCGCCGCGGCCGCCTGGCCGGCCACGAAGCACGCGCTCAAGGCGGTGGGCATCTCCATCCTCGTCGAGGCCCTGGCGGCGGTCCTGGCGGCCCTCACGTGGATCGTGGGCATCCTGGTGACGCCCTGATGGGGGTGCTGCTGGCCCTGGGGGCCGCGCTGGCCTACGGCCTGTCCGACTTCATCGGCGGCCTCGCGTCGCGGCGTACCTCGGCCTGGGCGGTGGCGTTCGTCGCCGCGGTCGGCTCCCTCGTCGGGGCCGTCGCCCTGGCCCTCGCGGTCCCCGGCGACGCCACCCGGACGGACCTGGCCTGGGGCGCGCTGGCCGGGATCGGCAGCGGCACCGGCGGCGCCTTCCTCTACCGCGGGTTCGCCGCGGGCCGCATGGGCGTGGTGGCCCCGGTGTCCGCCGTGGGTGCCGCGCTGCTGCCCGTCGTGGTGGCCGTGAGCACCGGGGAACGCCCCTCCGCACTGGTGTGGGTCGGCATCGTGGCCGCCGTGCCGGGCATCTGGCTGGTGAGCCGCGAGCCCGAGCGCGACGGCGGGCTCGCCGCCGGGCTCGTGGACGGCGTCCTGGCCGGGGCGGGCTTCGGGCTGCTCTTCGCGGCCGTGGGCCAGGTGCCCGAGGAGGCGGGCTGGTGGCCCACTGCGGTCACCCAGGCCGTGGCCCTCATCGCGGTGGCCCTCACGGCCACGGCGCTGCGCGTCAGCTGGGTGCCCCGGCACGCGACCGAGCTCTGGGGACTCCTGGCAGGACTGCTCGCGACCACCGCGGTCGTGTGCTTCCTGCTGGCCACCCAGACCGGGATGCTCACCATCGCGGCCGTCGTCACGTCGCTCTACCCCGCGTTCACGATCCTGCTGGCCGCCACCGTGCTGCACGAGCGGATCCACGGCCTCCAGGGACTCGGCCTGGCGTGCTGCGGGGTCGCCGTCGCGCTCGTTGCGGCCGGCTGAGCGCTCCCCGCCGGACCAGCCGTGCGTGGGCTCAGCTGGGCGCGAGCCAGGTGCCGAACCGACGGGTGCCGGGCGACCAGTCCACGACCGCGTGGACGCCGTCGTACAGGTCGGTCATCAGGACGCTGACGCGGGCCGACGACGGGTCCCGGAGGCAGTCGCGCGAGATCCGCACCACCGCGACCTCCGTGCGCCAGCGCAGACGCACCGAGTGCTCGCACTGGAGCGGTGTGCTGGAGGCCTGCCACCGGCGCACCCGCGCGAGCTGGTAGTCGGTGCCGGCGCTGAGGCCGGTGTTGAGCACGTACTCGGGCCCGCGGCGTCCCCGGTCGACGTCGACGTAGGTGCTCAGGCCGGCGTTGTTGCGGCGGCGCAGGTCGTCGAAGCGGACCCGGGCGACCACCTGCGTGGTGGAGTGGCGCACCGTCGTGGCCAGGACGTCGGTGCGCGACTCGGGCGTCTCCGCCGCGTCCGGCAGCGTCTGGGTGGTCGCGTGCGCCGCCGTCGGGACCGTCAGCACGGCGAGCGCGGACGCGAGCGCCAGGCCCAGCCCGGTCGTCGTGTGCTTCATGAGATCTTCCCCCTGTGGTCTCGCGGTGCCTGCGCCGCCGCGGCCCGGTCGAGGCATGCAGCCCCCCGCTCACGCCTGTCCGCAGGCTATCGGGTGCGGTGCGGACGAGGCGTCACCCGGAGGGGGTGACCTCCCGTAGCGTGGGGACATGGGGCGCGCCGCAGCCGTACGCCGCCTGCTCGCCGCCGGCGCGCTGGCCTGCCTGGTATGCCTCGTCGCGGCGTGTGCGGGGGTCAAGGACGTCCGTCCGGACGCTCCGACCGAGCGCCCCACCACGTCCCCGTCACCGACCCGCTCCCCCTCGGCGACCGACGAGCCCGACTCGGCCCGGGAGACCCCACCGCCGACCATCACCCTCACCGTCGTCGGCGACGTGATGCTCGGGCGCGGCGTCGCCGCCGTGCATGCCGACCCGACCGCCACGCTGCGCCCGATGGCCCGGTTCCTCCGGCGGGCCGACATCACGGTCGGCACCCTCGAGAGCACCCTGTCGACCGACGGGGCACCCACCCAGGGCGGCGACAGCTTCGCGGCCGACCCCGCCGTGCTGCGCGGGCTCGCCGCGAGCGGGTTCGACGCCCTGTCGCTGGCCAACAACCACGTCGGCGACTACGGCGAGCGCGCACTGCTCGCCACCCTGCGGGAGTTCCGCGGCAGCGGGATCACGTCGTTCGGCGCCGGTCGGGACCTCGCCTCGGCCACCCGGGCCGCGGTGGTCGAGCGTGACGGAGTGCGGGTGGGGCTGATCGGCTTCAACGCCATCGGCGAGACACCCCGGGCCACGGCGTCGACGCCGGGCGCCTTGTCCGTGCGGATGCCGCCGCGCACCGGCCCCCTCCAGCGCGGCGACCTGGCGCACGTGCTCGGCGCCGTGCGCGACCTCGATGCGCGGGTGGACGTGGTCGTGGTGCTCCCCCACTGGGGCACCCAGTACACCCACGTCCCCGAGCCGGTGCAGCGCCGGGTGGGCCGGCGCCTCGTCGACGCCGGGGCCGACCTCGTCGTCGGCGGCCACCCCCACTGGGTGCAGTCGCTCGAACGCCACCGGGGGGCCACGATCGCCCACTCGCTGGGCAACTTCGTCTTCGACATGAACTTCATGGAGCAAACCATGGAAGGGGTGGCACTGACGGCCACCATCACCGGTGGTGAGGTCGTCGCCGTGGACCTCGCGCCCTACCGGATGGACCCGACCTTCACCCCACGCCTGGTCCGCGGCGCCGCGGCGCGCGCGGTCCTCGCGGGCGTGCGGTCAGGGGGCTAGCCAGCCCAGCACCAGACGACCGACCCGTTCCAGCTGCGACGGGTCGACGACCGCCGGCACGTCCTGAGCCGAGTGGTAGCCGGCGTACGGCGTGCTCCCCAGCCGCGCACCCGGGATCCCCGCCTGCGCGAACTGCCAGTGGTCGCTGGACCGGTTCGCCTCGCGCACGACCGGGACGCCGATCCGCCGGGCGGTCGCCGCCAGTTCCTCGGCGAGGGGGTCGGGACCGTCGTACGCCGACCCGACGGGCACGACGGTGCCGACACCGACCCGGTCGAGCGACACCATGCCCCGCACGGCCACGCGCCCGGCGGGCGTGAGGCTGGCGACGTACTGGCGGGACCCGTAGTGGTGATCGGCGTCGGTCTCCCCGCGCGGCTCCTCCGCGCCGAAGGCCACCAGGACGACCGGCAGGCGGGCCCGTCGCGTGGCCAGCGTCCCGGCGACGGCCAGCAGGACGCCGACCCCGGACGCGTTGTCCTCCGCGCCCGGTGCCTGCGGCACGGTGTCGAGGTGGGCGCCGACCAGCAGGTGCGGCTCCCCCGGCCGGAGGCCGGGCGGGGTGGCCACGACGTTGACCGAGCGGCCGGCGCCCACCGGCACGCCCCACGAGACCCCGGCCGGCACCTCGACCGGCTGGAGCTCGACCTCGAGGCCCGAGCGGGACAGCTCGCGCGCCACCCAGCGGGCGGCCCGGTCGTACGACGGGCTCGTGGCCTCCCGCGGGCCGATGCGGCCGGCGAGGTGCCGCACCGCGTCGGCGGCGACCTGCGGCTCGAAGTCCGCGGCCCTCACCCCGGGTGTCGGCGTCGGTGCAGGCGCCGGAGTGGGCGTGGGTGTCGCTGGTGGCGCCGGTGTCGTCGAGACGGAGGCCGGGGACCGCTCGACCGGGGCCTCCCGACTCGGGTCACCGCTCGCCGTACATGCGACCGCGGCCAGCCCCGCACAGAGCAGGACGGCCGCGGATCGCATGGGGGGAAGCGTCAGTCGAGGTAGTCGCGCAGGACCTGCGAGCGGCTCGGGTGGCGCAGCTTGGACATCGTCTTGGACTCGATCTGCCGGATGCGCTCGCGCGTCACGCCGTAGACCTTGCCGATCTCGTCGAGCGTCTTCGGCTGGCCGTCGGTGAGGCCGAAGCGCATGCTCACGACTCCCGCCTCGCGCTCGGACAGGGTGTCGAGCACCGCGTGCAGCTGCTCCTGGAGGAGCGTGAACGACACGGCGTCGGCGGGCACGATCGCCTCGGAGTCCTCGATGAGGTCACCGAACTCCGAGTCGCCGTCCTCGCCGAGGGGCGTGTGCAGCGAGATCGGCTCGCGTCCGTACTTCTGGACCTCGATGACCTTCTCGGGGGTCATGTCGAGCTCCTTGGCGAGCTCCTCGGGCGTGGGCTCGCGGCCCAGGTCCTGGAGCATCTGCCGCTGGACGCGGGCGAGCTTGTTGATGACCTCGACCATGTGCACCGGGATGCGGATGGTGCGCGCCTGGTCGGCCATCGCGCGGGTGATCGCCTGGCGGATCCACCACGTCGCGTAGGTCGAGAACTTGTAGCCCTTGGTGTAGTCGAACTTCTCGACCGCACGGATGAGGCCGAGGTTGCCCTCCTGGATCAGGTCGAGGAAGAGCATGCCGCGGCCGGTGTAGCGCTTGGCCAGCGAGACCACGAGGCGCAGGTTGGCCTCGAGGAGGTGGTTCTTGGCGCGACGGCCGTCCTCGGAGATCCACTCGAGCTCCTCGAGCACCTTCGGGCTGATCTTGCCGCCCTTGGCGAGCTTCTCCTCGGAGAAGAGGCCGGCCTCGATCCGCTTGGCGAGCTCGACCTCCATCTCGGCGTTGAGGAGGGGCACCTTGCCGATCTGCTTGAGGTAGTCCTTCACCGGGTCGGCGGTCGCACCGGCGACCATGACCTGCTGCTCGGGCTCGTCGGTGTCGTCGGAGGCGGAGACGGTGAAGGCCTGCTTCTCGTCCTCCTTGATGGTCGGGTCGACCTTGACGTCCTTCTCGAACTGCGCGTCGGGCAGGTCGGGCAGGACCTTCTTGCCGTCCGCGCCGATCACCGCCGGCTCGAGCTCGGTCTCGAGGTCGACCGCGCCGGCCGCCGCCTTCTTGGCCGGGGCCTTCTTGGCGGGAGCCTTCTTGGCAGCAGCCGCGGGCTCGGCCGCGGGGGCCGCCGGGGCCTTCTTGGCAGCCGCCTTGGTGGCGGTCTTCTTGGCCGTGGCGGCGGTCGTCGTCTTGCGGACGCCCGAGGTGGCCGCCGCGGCGCGCGACGTGTCGACACCGATCTCGACCGAGATGCCCAGCCCACTCAGGTGGCCCAGCAGGGCCTTGAGGTGGCGTGGCTCGACCTGGGCGTCGTCACTGGCCTGTCGGAGGTCGTGGGTGGTCACGCTGCCAGCGGGGGCGCCGCGCTCGACGAGCGCGACGATGGCCGGGTGCGCGAGCACCTCTGCGGGGAGCAACTTGCGTGCGTGCGAGGACACGAACACCTCTCGTCAGAAGACTTCGGGGCGCGGCAAGGCCCGGTTTCGTCAAGAGCCGCGTTGCCATTCTGCCACGGCACCCCTCAGGACCCGAACCTGCGTCCCCGTGTCGCCGTCCGGGGCCGAACTTGAGTGGATCTGTACAGTTTCATCCGAGGGGAGTACCTCACCAAGGCCACCCGGTCACTACGGCGCGTCGTACCGCGCCTCGGGTGGACGCCGGCGTCGTCCGCGACGCACGGCGAGGGAGACCTCAGGCCCAGACACCTGTCCCTGAGAAGCCCGAGGAGAACCTCCGTGCTCGATTCCATCGCGTCCCCGACCCTGTGGTGGGTCACCATCGGCGCCGTCGTCGCCCTGCTGGTCGTGGACTTCCTCGCCACCCGCAGGCCCCACGAGGTGTCCATGCGGGAGGCCGTCGGCTGGTCGGCGTTCTACGTCGCCCTCCCCCTGGCGTTCGGCGTCTACGTGTGGAACGCCCACGGCTCCGACCGCGGCCTGGAGTACTACACCGGCTACCTGGTCGAGAAGACCCTGAGCGTCGACAACCTGTTCGTCTTCATGCTGCTGCTGGCGGCCTTCGCCGTGCCCAAGGCGCTCCAGCAGCGGGTGCTCCTCTACGGCATCGTGGGCGCCCTGGTGCTGCGCGGCATCTTCATCGCGCTCGGCGCGGCGGCCCTCGACCGGTTCGACTGGGTGTTCCTGGTCTTCGGTGGGGTCCTGCTGCTGACCGGCCTCAAGCTCCTGCGTGACGCACTCTCCGGGCACGACCACGAGGTCGACGTCAACGAGATGCGCGTCGTGCGGCTGACCCGCCGGGTGATGCCCGTGACCGACGAGTACGACGGCACCCGCCTCGTCGTACGCCGTGACGGCCGGCGCTGGCTGACGCCGCTCGCGCTCGTGGTGATCGCCGTCTTCGCCACCGACGTCGTCTTCGCCGTGGACTCGGTCCCGGCCGTCTACGGCATCACCGGCGACCCGTACCTCGTCTTCGCCACCAACGCCTTCGCCCTGCTCGGGCTGCGGGCGCTCTACTTCGTCCTCCAGGGCGCGCTCGCCAAGCTGGTGCACCTGTCCTACGGGCTGGCGGCCATCCTCGGCTTCATCGGGGTCAAGCTGGTCCTGCACTGGGCCCACGAGGTCTGGCCCTCGGTCCCCTCGGTGCCGACCCTGGCGTCGCTGGGCGTGATCCTCGGCATCCTCGCCGTCACCACGACGACCAGCCTGGTCGCCTCGCGGCGCACGACGCCGGAGCCGGAGCCGGAGCGGGTCGAGGCCCGCTAGGCACGGTGCCGCCGGCTCAGGTGTTCGGGACGAGGATCGCGCGGTAGGCCCAGGTGCCGTCCGAGCTGACCACCGTCGGGGACCCCGTGACGCGTCCGCCCGCGAAGGGGACGCTGCGCAGGGCCCCGTCGGTGGACGACCCGTAGAGGATGCGTCCCGACGCCAGCGTCATCCCGGCGGCGCTGGCGAACGAGACTCCTCCCGCGTCGGCGGTGAACGTCTGGGCACCCACCACCTCGCTCTCCGGCGTGAAGTACCGGTAGTAGAGCCGGGCGTCGCCGGAGACCGTGTAGTAGAGGCGGTGCGTCGCCGGGTCGAAGAACATGCCCGTGACGCCTGCGATGGCGAACGGGATCCGCGTGCCGGTGTCGGGGTCGTCGCGCAGGTTGACCGTGCGCTGGGTGCCGGTCGCGCCCGTGCTCCGGGTGAAGGTGCGTGCGTAGAACGAGCCGTTGCTGAGGCCGTAGTAGACGGTGCCGTTGAGGAGGAACGCGCCACGGACCGTCGACCAGTCCATCGCCGTGTTGGCGGTGCTCGGCGCGCCCGTGGGCGCCCCGGTCGCGTCGGCGGCCCGGCGCTGGAGCACGCCACCGGCGGTGCGCTGGGCCACGAAGAGGTCGTGGGGCAGCACGGCGGCCGGCACCTCGGGCACGGCGGTGCCCCCGGCGAGCGGCATCAGGGCGACGCGGCCGTGCCGCTCACCGCCGATCTGCGTGGTGTCGCTGCCGACCCAGAGCCCCTGGCTCGTCGCGAACATCGCCTGGGCTCCCACCCCGCGCGTCCGGCCGGGGTTCCACGACAACGGGAGGCCGTTGACCGGGTCGAGGGCGGCGATGCCCGACCGGGGCACCGCCCCCGGACCGGCCTGGTCGCCCTGGAAGGGGTTGTTGAACCAGCGCATGTGCCCGCCGACGTACACGGCGCTCCCGGTCACGGCCACGCCGTACGACGTGTCGCCACCGGTGTAGTCGACCCAGGACGGGTCGTTGCCCGTGCTGGCCGTCTCCCAGCGGGAGATCGTGTCGCAGAGCGTCCCGGACCCGGCCCCGCCCGCGAACGCGCCCGTCGTGGAGACGACGAAGTACGAGCCGTCCGGGGAGAGGTCGACGTCGCGCACGAACGCGTCGAACGCGCGTGCGCAGGAGTTGCGGGACCGCTCGAACCGGTTGGTGGACCACGCGGAGAGCGTCGCCGTGGTGCCACTGGTGTCGAGCACGGCCACCTGCGCGCGCGGCTGGCCACCGACGGTCGCGAAGTTGCCGACGGCGGCGAGGCGTGAGCCGTCGGCGGTCACGTCGAAGCGCTTGACGTTGGTCGAGCCGCCGCCGTTGTTGGTGGGGTCGTAGACCCCGGCGAACGGGACGTTGACCGCGGCGAGGACGGCGCCGGAGGTGGCATCGAGGGCCGCCAGGGCACCGCGGGACGTCGCGGCCCCGGAGGACCGGACGCTGGTGAACCCGCCGCCGATGTAGACCCGCGGGCCGCGGACTACGACCTCGTTGACCTTCGCGCTGGGGACCGCGTTGAAGGCGGGGACCACGGCTCCGGAGGCGGTGAGCTTGACGATGCGCTTGATGGCGCTGTTGCCGCCGACGGAGCCGAACGCTCCCGCGGCGTAGACGTGGGTGCCGTCGGTGTCCAGCGAGTTGACCGCGCCGCCGAGGTTGGGGTTGAACGCCGTGTCGATGGCGCCGGTCGTGGCGTCGAACGCGAAGATCCGGTTGCGGACCAGGTCGTCACCGGTGTTGCCGAAGGTGTTGGCGGGACTCACCGAGGTGAAGGTCCCGGCCGCGATGATCTTGTTGCCCACCTGGGTGATCGCGTTGACGGAGCCGTTCATGACGTGCGGCGTGACGTCGGCGGGGTTGGCCGAGACGACCCGGTTGCCGTGGTCGGCGTTGACGGCAGCGGAGGGCAGCGTGGCCGCGGTCAGCACCGCCAGGGAGGTGACGAGCAGGGTGGCACCCTGCCGGGCTCGCATCCGCATACCGGTCTCCTCAGCACCGAGGAGGTGGTGGCGCACCGCCCGGCGCGCTCCTCGCCTGAGACGGTCACCCACCAGGCACGGGTCCTGACCCGACTCCGGCCGACATCGCCCAAATCGGGTAGCGAAGATTGAACGTCGAACCACCCATGCGGGGGTGCCGGAGGGGGTTCCGCCGCCCTAGCCTCGTCCTCAGTGGTTGGCGTCCGGGGGGACGTTCCAGGCCATCACTCGACCGCCCGCCAGACCCGAAACTGGCGGGCGGTTCGCGTCTCCCCCGGCGGGCGCGGCACCGTGACGGTCAGGCCTGTGCCTTGGCGGCGGCCTTCTTCTGCTTCTTGTGGTCGCGCACCTTCTGCAGGGAGTCGCCGTCGACCACGTCGGCCACGGACCGGTAGCCGTCGAGCGCGTAGTCGCCCACGACCTCCTCCCAGCCGTCGGGTCGCACCCCGCACTGCTTGGCGAGCAGCGCCACGAAGATCTGGGCCTTCTGGGTGCCGAAGCCGGGCAGCGCCTTCATCCGCCGCAGCAGGTCCTTGCCGTCGGCGGCCTCGGTCCAGATGCGCGCGGCGTCGCCGTCGTACTCCTCGGTGACGATCCGGGCGAGCTCCTGGAGCTTGGCCGCCATGGAGCCCGGGAAGCGGTGGATCGCGGGCGTGGTGGCCGCCATGGCAGCGAACTCCTCCGGATCTGCGCTCGCGATCGCCGCGGGGTCGATGCTGCCGAAGCGGTCGACGACCTTGGCCGGCCCCCGGAAGGCGTGCTCCATGGGGTACTGCTGGTCGAGCATCATGCCCGCCAGCAGCGCGAACGGGGACTCGTCGAGGACCTGGTCGGCGGCGGGGTCGCCGGTGATGTGGATCGCCATGGCCCCATCCTGCCGCACCGGGGTGACCGGGCCGGTCTCGATCGGCCGTCACACGACCGACGCGCTGCCCGCGACGGTCGGGGTCACATCGCCCCCTGTCTCGTGACGTTCTCCTCTGGTGTCGCAGGTGGGCCGCTGGTGATCTGGAGGTGACACCAACCACGCGTGAGGAGCGCACGGCCAGCACCCGCGCCGACACACGAGAGGGAGACCGGTCATGGAGACCACCCAGTGGCACATCGAGCTCTACCTGACGGAGGACGGCAGGACGACCAGGGCGGACACCGTCCTGCGCACCAGTGCCGGAACGGAGGTCCGGCACTCCGGCGTCGCCCGGCGCAGTCCCGAGGACCGCGACGTGCCGGAGATCGGCGAGGAGCTCGCCGCCTGCCGCGCGCTCACCGGGCTCGCGCACGACCTGTTCGAGGCCGCCGTCGCCGATGTCGAGGACAACGTCGGCACGGACGCCCAGATCCAGGTGTGAGCCGGTGAGCGGGTACGACGTCCGGGTCGAAGAACGCGCGGGTCGCCCCGCGGCCGTGATCCGGGCCGGCGTCCCGTACGACGACCTCGCCGCGTTCCTCTCGGGCGCCTTCACCGAGGTCATGGGCGCCGTCGCCGAGCAGGGAGCGAGCCTGGCCGGGCCGCCCTTCGGCCGGTACGCCCCCACCGAACGAGGCTTCGGGGTGACCGCGGGCTTCCCCGTCGACCGGCCGGTGCAGGCGCGCGGTCGCGTCGTGCCCGACGAGCTGCCGGCGGGCCCCGTCGCCGTCACGCTCCACGCCGGTCCGTACAGCGATGTCGGCGACGCGTACCGGGCCCTCATGCAGTGGGTGTCGGCGCACGGCATGACGGTGGCCGGTGAGGCCTGGGAGACGTATCTGGACGGACCGGACGTGGCCGTGCCGCGCACGGAGGTCTGCCTGCCCTGCACACGAGCCGCGACCGGGGCCTGACCTGCACGTCCCCCGGCCTCGGCCTCGGCCGGCGCGAGGTCGCCCGGATGCAACCACCGGGTCGTCGACGGCGTCCTTGGTGCGTGCCCCGTCGCGGAGCACGGCCCGTCAGGGTGACACCACACGAGAAGCGAGACCTGCCATGACCAGCACCACCCTCTCCAGCGCCGTGACCGCCCTCTCGGTGGCCGCCCTGGCCGTCGGGCTCGCCGCCCCGGCGAGCGCGGACAGCATCGGGGTGCGCGACCCCCGGGACACCTCCCACGGGTCCGACCTGCGCGCGGTCCACGTCGAGCACGGCGACCGGGACCTCGTCGTCACCACCCACCACACCAACCTGCGACGCGACCCGGCCTCCGGCTCGTCCGGGTCGGTGTACGTCGACACCGACCCCGCGGACCGCGGACCCGAGATCGTGCTCGTGGGCGGCTACTTCGTCGGCACCGACTACCAGCTGCTCCACACGGAGGGCTTCGGGCGCCGCAGCTGGGGCACCCCCGTCGACGGGTCCTACGAGATGACCGTCGACTACGCGAAGGACCAGGTACGGATGCGGATGTCGCGAGCTTCCCTGGGCCGTCCCGACCGGGTCCGGGTGGCGGTACGGGTCTCCGGGACACGCTCCGACGGCACCAGCGGCGGTCTGGGCGACTGGCTCGGCGAGCCGCGCAGCTGGACCCTGTGGGTCGACCGGGACTGAGCGGGGACCATCGGCCCCCGGGTGGCATCCAACGGCCCTGTTCCGGTCTCCCACGACGCCGGACCGTGGAGGCATGAGCACGTCCGAGTCAGCGATCGTCGTCGGGTACGACGGGTCGCCCGACGCCGGTCTGGCTCTCGAGTGGGCGGAGGCGACGTCGTCGGCCACCGGCGCTCCGCTCCGCGTCGTGGTCGTCGGCTCGGCGATGGACCCGGTCGTCGGCCACTTCCGCGAGCACGAGGACGAGCTGGTGGCCGCGTGGAGCGCCCGGGCCACGGTGCACCTCCGGCGAAGCGGGAACGCCGACGCCGAGGTCGAAGTACGGCGCGGGCCCGTCGTGCCAGTGCTCCGAGCCGTCTCCCACGGCGCGGCGGCCCTCGTCGTGGGCAGCCGCGGGCACGGCCTGGCGGTGGGCTCGGTGACCGGGTCCGTCACGCAGCACCTGGCGCGCCACGCGTCCTGTCCCGTGGTCGTCGTGCGTCCGGCCCACCAGCCCGACGCCCGCCGGATCGTCGTCGGCGTCGACGGGTCCGGGGGCGGCGAGGCGGCGCTGCGCTTCGCCTGCGCTCGCGGCAGCCGGACCGGGGAGGAGGTGCTCGCCGTGCACGCCTACCGCTCGCCGACCATCCCCACCGGGAGGACGGTGCTCACCGGGGCGATGGCGCCCGGTCCGGTCCCGTCCACCCGGGACATGGCGAGCCGGGAGGCCGCCGAGCGGTTGCTCGCGGCAGCGACCGCCGGTGTTCGCGCCGAGATGCCCGACCTGGAGCTCACCGAGCTGGCGGTGCCGGCGCCGGCGGACCGCCTGCTGGTGGACCTGAGTGCCGCCTCCTCGCTGGTGGTCGTCGGCTCCCGCGGCCGCGACGCGTTCGCCGACCTGCTCCTCGGCTCGGTCGCCCAGCGGGTGCTGCAGGCCGCCCACTGCCCCGTCGCCGTGGTCCGTTGAGCTGGTCCGGTGAGCCGTCCTTCGAGCTGTCCGTCGGCAGGTCCGGGGACCTCCGACCCTGTGCCGGTGGTGCAGCGGGTTGCAGGCTGGGTGCGTGGACGACGACATCACGCGGGCTGACGTGGCGGGCGTCCCCGCCACGATGCGTGCCTGGGTGGTCAGCGGCCGGCCGGGGGCGCCGGGACGCCTCGAGGAGGTCGTGCGGATGGTGCCGACGCCCGCGGCCGACGAGGTGCTCGTCCGCGTGACCGCCTGCGGCGTGTGCCGCACCGACCTCCACCTGGCGGACCTCGAGCTCGCGCCGCGTGCGATGCAGGTGGTCCCCGGCCACGAGGTCGTGGGTCGCGTCGTCGCCCTCGGTCCGGCCGCCGGTCGCCTGGCGGTCGGCGACCGGGTGGGCATCGCGTGGCTGCGACGTACGTGCGGGAGGTGCCGTGCCTGCCGCCTCGGTCGGGAGAACCTGTGCCGGTCCTCGCAGTACACCGGGTGGGACCACGACGGAGGCTTCGCCGAGTACGCCGTCGTGCCCGAGGCCTTCGCCTACGCGCTGCCCGGCCCGGGCTCCGACGCGGAGGTCGCCCCGCTGCTCTGCTCGGGCATCATCGGCTACCGCGCCCTGAAGCGCGCCGCACTGCCCCCCGGTGGACGTCTGGGGATCTACGGCTTCGGGGCGAGCGCCCACCTCACGGCCCAGCTCGCCCTCGCCCAGGGTGCGGAGGTGCACGTGCTCACCCGCGACCCCGCCGCGCGTGAGCTGGCCACCGAGCTCGGCGCCGCCTCCGCAGGACCGGCCCACGGGCGGCCGCCGGTGCCGCTCGACGCGGCCATCCTCTTCGCTCCCGTCGGCGACCTGGTGCCGACGGCCCTGGCCGCGCTCGAGCAGGGAGGCACCCTGGCGGTGGCCGGGATCCACCTGAGCGACATCCCCCGCCTGGACTACCAGGAGCACCTGTTCCGCGAGCGGACCCTCACCAGCGTCACGTCCAACACGCGCGCCGACGGCGAGGAGCTGCTGCGGCTCGCACCACGGCTGGGGCTGCGAGCCCGCGTCACGAGCTATGCCTTCGGCGAGGTCGATCGGGCGCTCGCCGACCTCGCCGGCGACGCCGTCACGGGCGCCGCCGTGATCAACGTCAGCCCCTGACGGGACGGACGCCAGGTCGGCAGGAGCGTCAGTCGGCCTTGACCGCCAGCACCGGGCAGTGGGCGTCGAGGAGGATCCGCTGGGCGTTGCTGCCCAGGATCAGCTTGCCGACGGGCGAGCGGCGGCGGAGCCCGATGACGAGCAGCTCGGCGGAGTTGGCCTCGGCCAGGCTGATCAGGTCCTCGGCCGGCTCGAAGCCGCGCACGAGCTGACGGATGTCGTACTCCAGGCCGGACTCGTCGAGCGTCTTGCGGACGTTGTCCATCTCGCCCTCGGCCGCCTGCGCCCTGTCCTGGTCGTAGTCGTGCCCGCCGCGGTGGGAGTTGACCACCACGAGCTTGCTGCCGCGCAGCTTGGCCTCGGAGATCGCGGTCGCAAGTGCGGCCTCGCCCTCCGGCTTGGGGACGTATCCGACGACGACGGTGCCCATGGCGCCTCCTTCTGCAGGCCGGTCGCGCATCGGTGCGCGCCGGGTGCTGGCACCGTACCCAATCCGGGCCCCGAGCGGGAGGCTGTGGACGACGACGCGCACGAACCGTCCCGGGAGGGCAGGCTGTGGGCCATGCCGCTGCTCGCCCCGATCACGCGCGAGACGCACGTCGCCCTGCGCGCGGCGGTGCTCGACTTCCGCGAGGGCGAGCACCGGCGGCGCCCTCCACCCGCCCTGCGGGTGGGCGTCCCCGGCCGGCCGGCGGCGTGCTTCGTCACCGACCCCGACGAACCGCCGGACCCGGCGCTGGCCGTCGACGTCGTCGGGGCCCTCCTCCAGCGGTCACGACGCGAGCTGGCCGCAACGCCGGGCCGGGACGAGCTCCCGCTCGCCTGGTTGACGCGTGCCGGGTCGCTCGATGTCCACGACGCCGACATGGTCTGGTCGGCCGCGACCCGCGCGGCGTACGCCGAGGCGGGACTGGACGCGACGTTCGTCGTCGTGACCCGCGACGGCTGGCTGGACCCCGTCACGGGTGTGCGCCGCGAGTGGCGCCGGCTGCGGCGACGCTCGGGCTCTCCTCCCCCGCCGGCCGGGAACCGGTCGTGACCCTCAGTCGCCCCAGGTGTGGACGGGCTCGTTGGTGTGCATCCGCTCGCGGTAGTCGAGCGTGGTGGCGCGCAGCGCGTCGTACGTCTCCATGTCGGCCCGCCGCCGCATCTGCCCCACGAACCACTCCGCCCCGTTGGTCCCCAGCAGGCAGCGCTGCTCGATGATGCCGAGGAGCCGGTCCCGGACCGCGCCCTCGACGCCCCAGGCGTCGAGGCCCTCGGCCGCCATCGGGAGCAACCGGCGCAGCACGAGCTCGGTGGCACGCACCTGGCCGATGCCGGGCCAGTAGATCTGGGCGTCGACACCCTGCTGGGCCGCGACGTGGAAGTTCTCCTCCGCGGCCGAGAAGGACATCTGGGACCACAGCGGGCGCTCGCTCTCGGCGAGGTGCCGCACCAGGCCGAAGTAGAACGCAGCGTTGGCGATGGTGTCGGCGACCGTGGGGCCGGCGGCGAGGAGACGGTTCTCGACGCGCAGGTGCGGCACCCCGCCGGCGATGTCGTAGACCGGCCGGTTCCAGCGGTAGATGGTGCCGTTGTGCAGCCGGAGCTCCGAGAGCTCGGGAGTGCGGCCGTCCTCGAGCACCTCGAGCGGGTCCTCGTCGTCGGTGATCGGGAGCAGGGCCGGGAAGTAGCGGACGTTCTCCTCGAACAGGTCGAACACCGAGGTGACCCACCGCTCGCCGAACCACACCCGGGGGCGGACGCCCTGGACCTTGAGCTCCTCGCTGCGGGTGTCCGTGGCCTGCTCGAACAACGGGATGCGGGTCTCGCGCCACAGCTCCTTGCCCAGCAGGTACGGCGAGTTGGCACCCACCGCGAGCTGCACACCGGCGATGGCCTGGGAGGCGTTCCAGTAGTTGGCGAAGTCGTCGGGCGACGTCTGCACGTGGAACTGGGTGCTCGTGCAGGCCGCCTCGGGCACGATCGAGTCGGCCGTCGTCGACAGCCGGTCGCGACCGGAGATGCTGATCGTGATGTCCTCGCCGCGCGCGTCGAGGATCTGCTCGCTCAGCAGCTTGTAGCGGGGGTTGGCGCTCAGCGAGGAGATGGACATGTGGCCCTCGGCAAGGGTCGGCAGGATGCCGATCATCACCTGGTGCGCGCCCACCTCGCTCGCCGCGTCCTCCGCCTTGTTGAGGGAGCGCCGCAGGCTGTCCTCGAAGGTCGTCAGGCCACCCTCACGCAGCGTCGCAGGGTCCACGTTGATCTCGATGTTGAACTGGCCGAGCTCCGTCTGGAACTCCGGCTGGGCGATCGCCTCGAGCACCTCGGCGTTCTTGAGCGCCGGGTCGCCGCGGTCGTCGATCAGGTTGAGCTCCACCTCCAGCCCGGTCATCGGGTCGTCGGTGTCGAAGCGCGCCTCCCGGAGCATCCGGGCGAAGACGTCGAGGTTGCGCCGCACCTTCTCGCGGTGGCGCGTGCGATCGGCCCGCGAGAACTCCTGCTGCTCGACTTCTTCTCCCATGGGTGGACCCTAGCCACGCGGGAGGCCCTCGCGACAGGTGTCACCCCCCGTGGGATGGAGGCTCCCTCGCGGGGCTCAGGCCGCCCCGCGCTCCCACGACGAGCGCACCGGCTCCCACAGCTCGGGCGAGCACGCCTCGTCGAGCAGATCAGCCACCAGCCGGGCGAGGGAGTGGCCGGGGTCGACGGCGCGGCAGCGCTCGACCGCGCACCACGCCAGCGCCCCCTCCCCCGCGAGCCAGGCGGCGACGGCGAGCACCGCGGCAGGACCCGCCACGAGGTCGTCGGGCAGCCGCCGCACGGCGTCGCTCCACAGCTCGACGTGGTCGCGGGCCACGCCCCGGGACAGTCCGGCCCAGGCCTGGTCGCGCGACGCCGGGTCGCGCAGGGCCAGGGCGAGGGGGACGAGGACGTCGGTGGGCACCGGGACCGGTCCGTCACCGTGGCGGGCGACCACGGCACGCACCCGGTCCCCCGTCAGCGGCGCCGGGGAGGTCGCGAGGAGGGCACCGGACGCGGCGACCTCGTCGGGGACGGGGTCGAGGGTGGCGCGCAGCTCCTCGCGCGACGCCCGGGTGACGCGGCCGTCGAAGACCGCGCGGGCGGTGAAGGGGTGCGACCCGGAGTCGAAGGGGACGCCGTCGTACGCCTCGGGTGGGCGACCGGGCAGGACGGCGAACCAGCGGCCGTCGTGCACCCGCAGCACGTCGATCACCTCGATGCCGCGCTCGGTGAAGGTCTCGTGCAGCGACCAGGCCGACTCGTCGGCCACGACGGTGTCGTCGTCGTAGACCACGAAGACCACCTGGCGGACCCGGTGCCGCAGGCTGGGCCGGAGCAGTGCGTCGACGACCTCGTCGACGTCATCGGGGTCGTCGGGCAGGTCGACCCGGGCGTGGAAGGACTGCCCGCGACCGAAGGTGAGCATCGCGACGGAGCACTCGGGAGGGAACCCGAGGGCGACCGGGACGAAGGCGAGGATGTCCTCGGGGGTGCGGGCGACGAGCGAGGCTGGGGTGTTTGTCGGTGTCGGTGTCATGCGGAGACGGTCCCCGCGTGCGCCGGCGCTCTCACCCGCACGTCTCCGGGCTGTGGACGGCTCCCCCGCGGCAGGCGCCTGTGGACGCCCGGTGGCCTGCGACAATGGCTGACATGCGTCGCTCCGGGTTCTACCGCGCCCCGGGACACGACGTCGACTGATGCGTCGTACCGCTTCGGTCCTGCACCTCGACATGGACGCCTTCTTCGCCGCGGTCGAGCAGCGCGACAAGCCGTCGCTGCGCGGCAAGCCCGTCATCGTCGGCGGCACGGGTGGGCGCGGCGTCGTCGCCACCGCGTCCTACGAGGCCCGCGTGTACGGCGTCCGCTCGGCCATGTCGGGACGCGAGGCACGCGCCCGGTGCCCCCACGCAGCCTTCCTCTCGGGTCGCTTCCACGCCTACCGCGAGACCAGCGCGCGGGTCATGGAGGTGCTGCGCGCCGCCTCGCCGCTCGTCGAGCCCCTGTCCCTGGACGAGGCGTTCGTGGACCTCGAGCGCGCCGACCTGCCCGACCTCGAGGTGGGGACGGTGACCGCCTTCGGCGAGGAGCTGCGGCAGCGGGTGCAGGAGGTCAGCGGCGGGCTCACCGGCACCGTGGGCATCGGGACGTCCAAGTTCATCGCCAAGGTCGCCAGCGAGCTCGACAAGCCGGACGGGTTGACCGTCGTCCCCCCGGGCACCGAGCGCGACCTGCTGCGTCCGATGAAGGTCACCGTCATCCCCGGCGTCGGACCGGCGACCGCCGAACGGCTCCGTCGGGTCGGCATCCACACGGTCGCCGACCTCGAGGCCGTGGACGAGGACGAGATGGTCCGGCTGCTCGGCAAGGCGCACGGGCACGGCCTGCACCAGCTGGCGAGAGCCGAGGACGACCGCCCGGTGGTGGCCGACCGCGAGACCAAGTCCGTCAGCAGCGAGGGCACCTACGACACGGACCTGACCGACCGCAGCCTCATGGAGTCCCTGCTGACCCGTCAGGCCACTCAGGTCGGCGCCCGGCTGCGCAAGCACGGGCTCTCGGGCCGCACGGTGACGATCAAGGTGCGACTGCACGACTTCACCACCCTGAGCCGCTCCTCGACCCTCGCGAGCCCGACCGACAGCGCGCCGACCATCGCGCGGCTGGCCCGGTCACTGCTGGCCGACCTCGACACCTCCGGCGGTGTCCGACTGCTGGGCGTGGGCGTCTCCGGGCTGGCCGACTGGATCCAGGAGGACCTGTTCGGCGAGACCGACCCCGAGCCCGAGGAGGTCGTCGTCCCGGAGCCCGCCCCGTCGGTGCGCCACTTCTCCCCCGGCATGGACGTCGTCCACGCGGAGATGGGTGCCGGCTGGGTGTGGGGGTCGGGTCGCGGCGTCGTGACGGTGCGGTTCGAGACCGCCGACACCCCGCCCGGGCCGGTGCGGTCCTACGCCGTGGACGACCCGGCACTCGCGCCCGCACCGCGGCCGGCGGAGGACTGAGCAGCCGGGGACTGCCCGAACCGGTGGAATTCCCGACCCGGTGGAAATGAGGTGAGGGGCTCCAGCCGGTATGAGCGCCTGGAGCCCCTCGGGTTGATCGGCTGGGTGACGTCCGATCGACCTGGACGGGAGTCGGATCCCGGGATCCCCGTCACCGGGCCCCCGCAGCGAGCGAGCTCGCCGTACGGATCTCTCTGCCTGTCCGATCCCCAGCCCCGCGAGCGGTGCTGGTGAGAGAGTTCTATGCCCGCCGTGCGCGGCCGCACAAGGGGTTCGCGCCACATTCCTCCAGTCCCACAGCCGCCTCCACAGTCCGGGGCCGGTGCTCCACAGGTCCGCCCCAGTTGTCCACACACATGTGGACCAGCCTGTGGACGAATTCCCCCGGCGGGAACTCGGGGCACCCCGCGGGCAATCCCGCGGGCGGCCGTCTCCGAACCACCCCTGAGAAGTCCCTGAGAGTTGTGCCGGAAGGCAACTCTCGTGCTCGCCGGGACGTCGAGTCAGGTGAAGGGCCGAGCAATCGGGGCCGGGGAATCTCTCGTCCACGCAGGCCGTTGGAGATGACGTGGCGAGGTATTCGGCGCAACGCCACGGAGGAGGAGACGACGATGAGCACCGCACAGAGCACTGCCAGGAGCACCCGGACGAGCACCACGCGTGAGATCGAGGGTCGCGACAGCGTCGGCCTGTACCTCGACGAGATCGCCCGCACTCCCCTTCTCGACGCCGCCATGGAGGTCGAGCTCTCCAAGACCATCGAGGCCGGCCTGCTGGCCGAGAAGCTCCTCGAGGAGGGCCGCATCGGCCGCCGCAAGGGCGGTGCCCCTATGAGCGCCAACCAGGAGGAGCTGGAGTGGCTGGCCGAGGAGGGCCGCAGGGCCGTCGACCAGTTCATCTCCGCCAACCTGCGCCTGGTCGTTTCCATCGCGCGCAAGTACGGCCGCTCCCAGATGCCCATGCTGGACCTGATCCAGGAGGGCAACACCGGCCTGATCCGCGCCGTGGAGAAGTTCGACTACACCAAGGGCTACAAGTTCTCGACCTACGCGACCTGGTGGGTGCGCCAGGCCATCACGCGCGGCATCGCCCAGCAGGCCCGCGTCGTACGCCTGCCGGTCCACGTGGTCGAGGAGCTCAACCAGGTCAGCGGTGCGCGCCGCACCCTGGAGCGCCAGCTCGGCCGTGACCCCGAGCCGCAGGAGATCGCCCTGGAGCTCGGGATGGAGATCGACCGGGTCCTCGACCTCATGTCGTGGGGTCGCGACCACGTCTCCCTCGACACCCCGGTGGACGAGGACGGCGACACCTCCCTCGGCGACCTGATGGCGCAGGAGACCGCCCCCGGGCCGGACCTGGAGTTCCTCGACGTCGAGGCCCGCCAGCGCCTCGAGGACCTCGTCGCCCACCTCGACGACCGGGCCGCCGACATCATCCGGGCTCGCTACGGCCTCACCGACGGTCGCCAGCACAAGCTGGCCGACATCGGCGCCAAGCACGGCATCTCCGCCGAGCGGGTCCGCCAGCTCGAGCGGGAGGCCCTGCAGAAGCTCCGCCGCATCGGCGACCCGGACCTCGCGACCGGCAGCACCGCCGCCTGAGGTCCGCAACCCGGTCCCACCGCACGAGGCCCGCTCCGACGCCGTCGGGGCGGGCCTCGTCGCGTCGGTCGTCCTGCGTCAGTAGGCCGCCGAGCCGAGCGCCGCGGACGCCTCGCTCGCCAGCGTCGACACGTCGGCGGGCACCGGGCTCGCGTCGGCGGTGCGCCCCTGCCACATCTGGAGGGCCACGACGCGGGCGGCGGCCTCCTCGGCGCGCTCGCGGGTGACGTCGCCGTCGTTGATCGCCTTGGTGAGCACCCGGTGGGTCTCGACGGTGTCGACTGGCATCAGCAGCAGGTCGGCGCCCGCGTTGAGGGCGGCCACGGCCGGCTTGTAGCTGGCGGCGACGGCGCCCATGCCGAGCGAGTCCGTGATGGTCACGCCCTCGAAGCCGAGGTCGTCGCGCAGCAGGTCGTAGACCTCGGGCGCGAGCGACGCCGGGACACCGGGGGCGATGGCGGTCAGGTCGAGGTGGCTCATCATCACTGCCGGGGCGTGGCTCGCGATGGCGGCCTCGAAGGGCGGCAGGTCGTGGGAGCGGATCTCCTCGAGCGTGGAGTCGAGCACCGGCAGGGTCTCGTGGCTGTCGCTCGTGGCGGCGCCGTGGCCGGGGAAGTGCTTGACGGTGGAGACGATCCCCGCGGCGTCGTACCCCCGCACCGCCGTGGCGGTGGCCTTGGCCGCGACCGCCGGGTCCTCGCTGGGCGAGCGGGTGCCGATCGTCGGGTCCGCGGCCCCGATGGTGACGTCGGCGACCGGCGCGAAGACCCACGTGAAGCCGAGGTCGCGCACCTCCATGCCGGTGGCGTACGCCGCCTCGCGGACGACCTCGCGCCCCGTCGGGCCGTCGGCGGTGATCGCGGCGCCGGCCGCGTCGAAGGCCGGGAACTCGGTGGCGATGCCACGCAGGTGCGAGACGTAGCCGCCCTCCTGGTCCACGCCGATGACGGCCGGGAACTCCCGCCCGTCGGCCGCGACCGCGTCGCTGATCGCCGCGGTGGTGGCGCGCACCTGCGCCTCGTCGAGGATGTTGCCGCTGGTGACCGACATCCCGGCGAGGTGGTGGTCGCGCACCATCGCGGCCACGGTGGCGGGGTCGGTGCCGTGGTATCGGCCGACGATGACCTGCCCCGCGAGCTGCTCGGGCGTCCACCCGGCCACCAGGGCCTGCGCGTCCTCGAGCTCGCCCGCCGTGGGCCCCCACCCCAGCGGGGTGTCCGGGTCGGTGGTCGGCGTCGGCTCGGGCGTCTCCGCCTCCACCGTCGGGCTGCTCGTGCGGGCGGTCGCGGGCGCCTCGGGCTCCGGAGCGGTGGCACAGCCACCGATGAGGAGCGCCCCCGCCGTGAGGGCCGTCGCGGTCGTCAGGAGAGGCAGTCGCACGGCCTGCAGGCTACCCGCGGAGCTCGTCGAAGACCGCTTCGACGCGGGCCCGCAGCTCCTCGAGCGAGCCGTTGTTGTCGATGACGTGCGTGGCGATGGCCCGGCGCTGCTCACGGGTGGCCTGCGCGGCGATCCGCGACTCCGCGTCCTCACGGGTCCAGCCCCGCTCCGACAGCATCCGCTCGACCTGGAGGTCCCGGGGAGCGTCCACGACGACCACCGCGTCGAAGGTGTCGGCCCTGCCCCCCTCGGCCAGCAGCGGGATGTCGTGGACGACGACGTCGTCCTCGTCCACGGCGGCCTCCAGGGTCGCCATCCGCTCGATCACGAGCGGGTGGATGATCGCCTCGAGCCGCTTGCGGGCGCCCTCGTCGCCGAAGACCAGCCGTCCCATGGCCGGGCGGTCGAGGTCCCCCGCCGGCGTCAGCAGGGCCGGACCGAACTCCGCCACCACGGCATCCAGCCCGGGAGTGCCCCGGGCGACCACGTCGCGCGCCAGCGCGTCGGCGTCGATCACCACCGCGCCGAGCTCGGCGAGGATCGCCGAGACGGTGCTCTTGCCGGAGGCCACGCCCCCGGTCAGTCCGACCCGCTTGCTCACTGCTGCTCCCCCAACGTCCTCAGGATGCGGTCGAGCGTACGGCGGTCCCGGTCGCCGAGCGCCCCCAGCACCCGCTCCCCCGCCTCCCGGCGCGCCGCGCCGATGCGCGCGAGCAGGAGGTGGCCCTCGTCGGTCACGGCGAGCGTGGTGGCCCTGCGGTCCGTAGGGTCGGGCGAGCGGCGGACCCAGCCGTGCTGCTCGAGCGCGTCCACGACCTCGGTGGCCGAGCGCGGGGCGATGTGCAGCGACTCGGCCAGGACGGACGGCCGGACCGGCGCGTCGGCGGCGATCACGCGCAGGGCCCGCGACTGCGACGGGGTGGTGCCGAACTCCGCGAGCGCGGCGGCGTACTCGCGACGCACACGACGGGCCGCCGCCATCAGCAGGTCCCCCGTCTGGTCGGTCACGGAACAAACATAGCGGAGATGGCGTTGCACCCTCATGGTGAGGCAACCTCACCATCTCCGACCACAGGAAGGAGCTGGTCGCGTGGACGACCCCACAGGCTCCTACCGCTCCCGCAGCGGCCGTCCGGACCCCGCCGACCGGCGGCAGCTCGCGGACCACCCCGTCCCCCTGTCCCGCGTCGCGCGACTCTTCGCGCCCCATCGCGGCACGCTGACGATCGTCGTCGCCCTCATCGTCGTGAGCTCGCTCATCGGGCTGGCCCAGCCGTTCCTCGTGCGCCGCGTCATCGACGAGGCGCTCCCCCGCCAGGACGTGCGCCTGCTCGTGGTGCTCGTGCTCGCCATGCTCGGCGTCGCCGTGTCCACCGCCGTGATCGGCGTCGTCCAGACGTGGCTAGCCACCTCGGTCGGCCAGCGCGTCATGCACCGCCTGCGCAGCGACCTCTTCGCCCACCTGCAGCGCCAGTCGCTGGGCTTCTTCACCCGCACCCGCGGCGGGGACGTCCAGTCGCGACTGATCAACGACATCGGCAGCATGCAGGGCGTCGTCACCAGCACGGCGACGTCGATCGCCGCCAACGTCACCGTCGTCGCCGGCACGGCCGTCGCGATGGTGGCCCTCAGCTGGCGCCTCGCCCTGCTGTCCCTGGTCGTCCTGCCGCCCGCCGTGCTGCTCACCCGGCAGGTCGCCCGGATGCGGCACGCGATCACCGCCCAGCGGCAGCGCCGGCTCGCGGACCTGCACGTCCAGATCGAGGAGGGGCTCTCGGTCAGCGGGGTCCTGCTCACCAAGACGCTGGGCGCCGGCACCGCGCTCAGCACCCGCTTCGAGGAGACGTCCGCCGACCTGGTGGGCCTCGAGATCCGCAGTCGGCTCGCCGGTCGCTGGCGGATGGCCACCATGAGCGTCGTCTTCGCCGCGGTCCCGGCCGCGATCTACCTGGCCGCGGGACTGCCGGCGACCTCCGGCGGCATGACCATCGGCACCCTCGTCGCCTTCGTCGCGCTCCAGGGCACGCTGTTCCGGCCCCTGATGGGGTTGCTCAACCTCGGCGTCGACATCACCTCGTCGATGGCGCTCTTCTCCCGGATCTTCGAGTACGCCGACCTGCCGGTCGACCTCGCCGAGCCGACGGCCCCGGTCCCCCTGCCCGCCTCGGGGGGCGAGGTGCGGTTCGAGCACGTCGGCTTCGCCTACGGGTCGGAGTCACCGGTGCTCCACGACATCGACCTCGTCGTGCCGGCCGGCTCCAGCCTCGCCCTCGTCGGTGAGACCGGCAGCGGCAAGTCGACCCTGGCCGGGCTCGTGGCCCGCCTCCACGACGCGACCTCGGGTCGGGTGCTGGTCGACGGCGTCGACGTCCGCGACGTCGCGGCCACCGACCTGGCGTCCCGCGTCGGGATGGTGACCCAGGAGACCTACCTGATGCACACGACCATCCGCGCCAACCTGCGCCACGCCCGACCCGAGGCCACCGACGCCGAGATCGAGCAGGCGTGCCGCAGCGCACGGATCCACGACCTCGTCACGAGCCTGCCCGACGGCTACGACACCGTCGTGGGCTCGCGCGGCCACCGGTTCTCCGGGGGCGAGAAGCAGCGGCTGGCCATCGCCAGGACCCTGCTGCGCGACCCGGCCGTCCTCGTCCTCGACGAGGCGACGAGCGCGCTGGACAACGAGACCGAGAGGGCCGTCCAGGAGTCACTCGACGCCCTGGCCCGGGGTCGCACCACGATCACCGTCGCCCACCGGTTGTCGACCGTCCGGGAGGCGGACCGGATCGCGGTCCTCTCCGGTGGGCGGGTCGTCGAGCTCGGCACCCACGAGGAGCTCCTGCTCCGGGGCGGCCACTACGCCACCCTCGTGCGCGGCGGCCTGGAGGACGTCGCGGCCTGATGGCTCAGGCCAGCCCGGCCTTGGCGGCGTACGTGGCCGCCTGCTCGTCGGCGTCGAGGTCGCCGCGCAGCAGCCGCTCGGTGGTCCAGTGCTCGACCGGCAGACCGGTGAGGGCGACGTACTGGGCCAGCTCGGGCTCCAGCGCGCGCGCCAGCGTCATCAGGTCCTCGCCGGTCGGCGCCGTCCCGGTGATCGTGGGCGAGCCCGCCATCAGCTTCTTCAGCGGCGGGTGGCTGCGGAAGCGGTCGACCCCGATGTGGTCGGTGACCAGGTCGAGGTGGCGTGCGTGGTCGGCCAGCAGCGACGGGAAGTCCAGGAAGAGCCACTGGTCACGGGGAAAGACGGTGAGGCCGTGCTCGACCTGCCCGCCGTAGTAGCCGCGCACCACCCCGGACGCGCGCAGGAAGCGGGCCCGCCCGCCCGGACCAGTGAGCTCCTCGGGCAGGATCGTGGGGAAGGACGGCGGCCGCCAGGCCATCATCTCGGGCCAGTCCGGCGCCTTGTCGGGCTGGCGCTCGCGGACCATCACCCACTGGGACACGAGCCGGTCGATCGGGTCGCGGAAGATCGCGATCAGGCGCAGGTCGGGGAGCCGGTCCCGCATCCGCTCCAGCGTGCCCGGCATCAGCAGGTAGCGGGGCGTCGCGTCGCCCAGCGCACGCTGCTGCGGCGACGTCCGCCGCACGCCGTACGACGCGTGGTCGACGTCGCGCCACGTCGCCTCGTCGACGTCGAACCAGCCCATCTCCTTGCGCGGCGGCCGGGCCACCTGCGGGTGCTGGTTGAGCATCCACTGCAGCGTGGAGGTGCCGGCCTTCTGCACGCCGACGATCGAGAAGGTGAAGGGCTGGAAGTCCCCGTCGACCGCCTCGCCACCCGCCGACTCAGCCACCGGACAGGAGCTTCTCCACCGCAGCGAGCAGCACGGCGGTGGCCACGCCGTCCATGGCCTCGGTGACCTCCTCGAGCGGCGGCATGGTCGGGGCGAGGCGGATGTTCTCGTCGTTCGGGTCCTGGCCGAGGGGGAAGGACGACCCGGCGGGCGTCAGCGCGATCCCGGCCTCCTTGGCCAGCGAGACGACCCGAGACGCCGTGCCGGGCATGACGTCGAGGTTGACGAAGTAGCCGCCCCGCGGCTTGTTCCACCGGGCCACCCCGTGGCCGTCGAGGCGCTCGGTGAGCACCCGGTCGACCGCGGCGAACTTGGGCGCGATGATCTCGCGGTGCCGGACCATGTGGTCCCGCACGCCCTGCGCCGAGGCGAAGAACTGCACGTGGCGCAGGTGGTTGACCTTGTCGGGGCCGATGGAGCCCTTGCCCAGGTGCTGGAGGTACCAGTTCACGTTCTCGACCGACGCCGCGAGGAACGCCACCCCCGCGCCCGCGAAGGTGATCTTGGACGTCGACGCGAACATGATCGGCCGGTGCGGGTGGCCGCTCGCGGCGGCCAGGGTGAGGATGTCGGCGCTCTTGGCCTCGTCCTCGGTGAGGTGGTGCAGGGCGTAGGCGTTGTCCCAGAAGATCTTGAAGTCGTGGGCCGCCGTCTCCATCGACGCGAGCCGGGCGGCGACCTCCTGGGTGCAGACGGAACCGGCCGGGTTGGCGTAGGTGGGGACGACCCACATGCCCTTGATCGACCGGTCCTCCTTGACGAGGCGGGCCACCGCCTCGGCGTCGGGGCCGTCGTCGTTCATCGGGACGGTGATCATCTCGATCCCCAGCGACTCGAGCAACGCGAAGTGCCGGTCGTAGCCGGGGACGGGACAGATGAACTTGACCACGCTCTCCTTGCCCCACGGCCGGTCGCTGTCCACGCCTCCGAAGAGCAGGAGGTAGACGAGGGTGTCGCGCATCATGGTGAGGCTGGAGTTGCCGCCCGCGACGACCTGCTCGGGCTCCACCCAGAGCAGCTCGGCGAACATCTCGCGCAGCTCCGGGAGGCCGGCGAGCCCGCCGTAGTTGCGCACGTCGGTGCCGCTGCGGTCCGTGCACCCCCGCGGCAGGCGAAGCAGCTCGTCGGCGAGGTCGAGCTGGGCCGAGGACGGCTTGCCCCGCGTCAGGTCGAGCGAGAGGCCGCGACCCTTCAGCTCGTCGTACGACGCCTGCAGCCGCTCGCGCAGGGCGAGGAGGTCGTCGTGGGACAGGTCGGAGAGCGGCGTGTGCGTCACACCGCAAGGTTACCGAGGTGCCGCGCCGGCGGGGCTGCCGCGTCCAGTCGCGGGAGGCGGACGGTCACGCCGTGCAGGAGAACGTGCGGCGGTACTGCTGCGGGCTCACCCCACGGACCCGCGTGAAGTGGTGGCGCAGCGTCGCCGCGTTGCCGAACCCCACCTCGGAGGCGATCCACTCGATCGAGCGGTCCGACTGCTCGAGCAGCGCCTGGGCGACCTGGACGCGCTGGGCGAGGATCCACCCGTACGGCGTCGTGCCCGTCTCCTCCTTGAACCGGCGCGCGAACGTGCGGGCCGACATGTGGGTCTGGCGGGCGAGGAGGTCCACGCTGAGCTCCTCGCCCAGGTTGCCCTGGATCCACTCCAGCAGCGGGGCCAGCGAGTCGGAGGTGCACTCGGGCACCGGGCGGGAGATGAACTGCGCCTGCCCGCCGGGACGCTGCGGCGGCACCACCATCCGGCGGGCGACCGTGCTGGCCGCAGCGGCACCGTAGGCCTCGCGCCACAGGTGCAGGGCGGCGTCGAGGCCGGCGGCCGAGCCGGCACTGGTGATGACCGCGCCGGCGTCGACGTAGAGCACCTCGGGCACCACCCGCGCGAGCGGAAAGCGACCGGCGAGCTCGTCGGTGTGCTTCCAGTGGGTGGTCGCCTCACGGCCGTCGAGCAACCCCGCCTCCCCCAGGGCGAACGCGCCGGTGCAAACCGAGAGGACCCGGGCCCCCCGGTCGACGGCGTCCCGGAGCGCCCGGATGACAGGTGCGGGGACGGGACCCTCCATGCCCATCGCCGGGATGCACACCAGGTCGGCCTCGGCGACCCGGTCAAGGCCGTGCAGGACCTCCATCCCGAAGCCCAGCGAGGTGCGCACCTGCCCCGGTTCCACACCGCAGACGGCGAAGTCGAGCACGGGAAGGCCGTCGTCGCTGCGGTCGACCCCGAAGGCCTCGCAGAGCACGCCGAGCTCGAAGAGGGCGACCTCGTCCCACACGAGGACGGCGACGTTGGAGAGCATGTCCGCCAGCATGACGGACGTCTGGCAGGAAATCAACGGACCCTGTCATTGCTGCCACTCGTGGCCGGATCACAACCAGCGCATGATTACTGCCATGACCACCTTCGCCTTCATCCTCGTCCTCATCGCCCTGTCCGTCCTGCTGGTGCGCTACGCCCGGCACGACCACTTCGCCGGCCCCGCCAACGTCGCCGACGACCACGACGAGCTCGGTCCCGTCGACCTCCGCCGCCACGTCGTGCCCCGCCACGCCTGACCCGCCCGTCCGACCGGCTCTGTTTGGATGGCGGGGTGACGTCCGCCGACCTGACCGAGGGCTCCCGGGTGGCCCTGCTCGTCCCCGGCTCCGAGGCGTACGTCGACCTCGTGCTCGCCCTGCTGGGCCGCGGCGTCTTCCCGGTCCCGCTCGACCCGGCCCTGACCGAGCCCGAGCGCACCCGGATCCTGGCCCCCATCTCCCCGGACCTGCTCGTCACGACGACCGAGGGGGTGCAGGCACTGCTGGCGGAGCTCGCCGACCCGGACCCCCGCCGCACGCTCCCCCGCGGTCGGCCCATGCACTGCACGAGCGGCACCACCGGCACCCCCAAGGGCGTCGACTCCGGCCTGCTGCCCCCGGACCTGGCCGCCGCCCTGGTCGCCGAGGAGCGCGACCTGTGGGGGTTCTGCGCCGACGACGTCAACCTGGTGCTGAGCCCCCTGCACCACTCCGCACCCCTGCGCTTCGCCACGGGGACACTGCTCGCCGGTGGCCGGATCGTCGTCCCCGGTCGTTTCGACCCCGCGGCGATCACCACCGCGATCACCGCCGAGCGGCCGACCACGATGTTCTGCGTCCCCACGCACCTCCAGCGCCTCTTCGCGCACTGGGACGAGGTGGGCGTCCCGGACCTGTCCAGCTTCCGGCTCGTCGCCCACGCAGGAGCACCGTGCCCCACGGCGGTCAAGGAACGCCTCGTCGACCTCTTCCCCGAGGGGTCGACCTGGGAGTTCTACGGCTCCACGGAGGGCCAGTTCACCGCGTGCCGCTCCGAGGAGTGGCAGGCGCGCCCCGGCACCGTCGGGCGGGCCCGCCCCGGTCGCACGATCTCAGTGGACGCCGGCGGCACCCTGTGGTGCGCGGTCCCGCCGCACGCGCGCTTCTCCTACGTGGGTGCGCCCGACAAGACCGCCGCCGCCTGGCGCGACACCCCCGACGGCCCGGCCTTCACCGTGGGGGACGTCGGCCGGGTCGACACCGAGGGCTACGTGTTCCTCGAGGGGCGTCGTACGGACCTCATCATCAGCGGTGGCGTCAACGTCTACCCGCTCGAGGTCGAGCAGGTCGTGCGCGAGGCGCCCGGGGTCGACGACGTCGCCGTGTTCGGGACGGACGACGACGACTGGGGCCAGCGGGTCTGCGCCGCGGTCGTGGGCAGCGCGTCGGTCGCCGACCTCGACGCCCTCGCCCGCTCCACGCTCGCACCGGCCAAGCGGCCCAAGACCTGGGTGCACGTCGAGGGGCTCCCGCTGACCGCCACGGGCAAGGTCCGGCGGGACCGGCTCCCCGACCTGCTCGGCGACTGACGAAATGGCAGGAGGCCCGCCGGCGAACCGGCGGGCCTCCTGGTGGAACGTGTGGTGCAGCGGGTCAGTTGCCCCCACCGGTGAGCTTCTCGCGGAGCGCCTGGAGCGCCTCGTCCGAAGCCAGCGAACCGCCGGTCTGCTCCTGGGCGCCGGTGTCGGTGCCCTCCGAGGAGTACGACGTGGCCTCGCTCGCCTCGACCTCGGCCTGCTTGGCGTCGGCCTGCTGCTTGACGTGCTGCTCCCAGCGGGCGTGCGCCTTGGCGTACTGCTCCTCCCAGACCGCACGCTGCTCGTCGAAGCCCTCGAGCCACTCGCCCGTCTCGGGGTCGAAGCCCTCGGGGTAGACGTAGTTGCCCTGCTCGTCGTACGTGGCCGTCATGCCGTAGAGCGTCGGGTCGAACTCGTCGACGTCGGCAGCCGTGGCGGTCTCGTTGGCCTGCTTGAGCGACAGCGAGATCCGGCGACGCTCGAGGTCGATGTCGATGATCTTGACCATGACGTCGTCGTTGACCTGGACGACCTGCTCGGGGATCTCCACGTGGCGCTCGGCCAGCTCGGAGATGTGCACGAGGCCCTCGATGCCCTCCTCGACACGGACGAACGAACCGAAGGGCACCAGCTTGGTGACCTTGCCCGGGACGATCTGGCCGATCTGGTGGGTGCGGGCGAAGTGCTGCCACGGGTCCTCCTGCGTCGCCTTCAGCGACAGGGAGACACGCTCGCGGTCCATGTCCACGTCGAGGACCTCGACGGTGACCTCGTCACCGACGGTGACGACCTCGGACGGGTGGTCGATGTGCTTCCACGACAGCTCCGAGACGTGCACGAGGCCGTCGACGCCACCGAGGTCCACGAAGGCACCGAAGTTGACGATCGAGGACACGACACCCTTGCGGATCTGGCCCTTCTGGAGCTGGGTGAGGAAGCCGTGGCGGACCTCGGACTGGGTCTGCTCGAGCCAGGCACGGCGCGACAGGACCACGTTGTTGCGGTTCTTGTCGAGCTCGATGATCTTGGCCTCGAGCGTCTGGCCGACGTAGGGCTGCAGGTCGCGGACGCGACGCATCTCCACGAGCGAGGCCGGCAGGAAGCCGCGCAGGCCGATGTCGAGGATGAGGCCACCCTTGACGACCTCGATGACGGTGCCCTCGACGACGCCGTCCTCCTCCTTGACCTGCTCGATGGTGCCCCAGGCGCGCTCGTACTGGGCGCGCTTCTTGGACAGGATCAGGCGGCCTTCCTTGTCCTCCTTCTGGAGGACGAGGGCCTCGACCTTGTCGCCGACGTTGACGACCTCGTTGGGGTCGACGTCGTGCTTGATCGACAGCTCGCGCGAGGGGATGACACCCTCGGTCTTGTAGCCGATGTCGAGGAGGACCTCGTCGCGGTCCACCTTGACGATGGTGCCCTCGACGATGTCACCGTCGTTGAAGTACTTGATGGTCGCGTCGATCGCCGCGAGGAAGTCTTCTTCGGACCCGATGTCGTTGACAGCCACCTGGGGCGCGTCGTAGTCCGGAAGAGTAGAGATGGTGCTCGTCATAAGGGAAGTGATTCCTTGGGTGGTCAGAAGTCGTGCGGACACGCCGGAAGCCCTGTTTCACCACCGATGAGAGATGACGAGCGAGAGTCCGCTCCGTATGGAACCCAGGCAGACCTCTGGCGCACCCTGCAGCCTACGCGGGTGCGACCGCGAGCGTCCAACCCGTGTGTCCCCCTCGCCCCCGGGCGCACGGGCCCGGCAGTACCGTGAGCCCGTGCAGGACCACCTTCCCCAGTCCGTCCGGGTCGAACGCCGCCCGGTCGACGAGTCCGAGTCGCGGCGCGCGAACGGTCCGGACTGGGACCGGTACGCCGACGAGTACCAGGCGACGCACGGCGAGTTCCTGGGCGACGCGGGCTTCGTGTGGGGACCCGAGGGGCAGACGGAGGAGGACCTCGGGATCCTGGGGGACGTCGCCGGCCGCGACGTCCTCGAGGTCGGGAGCGGCGCCGGGCAGTGCTCGCGCTGGGTGCGCAACCACGGCGGTCGCGCCGTGGGGCTCGACCTCTCGCACCGCCAGCTCCAGCACAGCCGGCGCATCGACGAGATCACCGGGGTCGTCGTGCCCTCCGTGCGAGCCACGGCCACGCACCTCCCCTTCGCCGACGACACCTTCGACGTGGTCTTCTGCTCCTTCGGGGCCCTCCAGTTCGTGCACGACATCGAGGACGCGGTGACCGAGACCGCCCGGGTGCTCCGCCCCGGCGGGCGCTACGCCTTCTCGATCACGCACCCGACACGGTGGATGTTCCCCGACGACCCCGGCGACGGCGGCCTCGTCGCCTCCCAGTCCTACTGGGACCGCACGCCGTACGTCGAGGTCGACGACGAGTCGGGCACGGTCGCGTACGTCGAGCACCACCGCACGCTCGGCGACTGGGTGCGCCTGCTCTCCGCGACGGGCTTCGTCCTGCGCGACCTCGTCGAGCCCGAGTGGCCCGCGGACCACGACCGGGTGTGGGGCGGCTGGTCCCGCACCCGAGGCCTGCTCACCCCCGGCACCGCGATCTTCGTGGCCGACCTGACCCCCGGAAGGACCGCACCGTGAACGACGACCTCGAGGCCATCTACCGCAACCGGTTCGACGAGCGGGACCTCGCCAACAAGCGCATCCTGTGGGACGTCCTGGTGCGCGACGTCTTCCAGCGCTACGTGCCCGTCGAGGGCACCGTCCTGGACCTCGGCGCCGGCAACTGCGAGTTCACCAACGCCGTCCGGGCCGGGCGACGCATCGCCGTCGACCTCAACCCCGACACCGTGGGGTTCGCCGACCCGGGCGTCGAGGTGCTCACCACGAGTTCGGACGACCTGCACGAGGTCGCGGACGAGAGCGTCGACACGGTGTTCACGTCGAACTTCTTCGAGCACCTGCCCACCAAGGACGCCCTGGCGGCGACCCTCGCCGAGGCCCGTCGGGTGACCCGGCCGGGCGGGGCGCTGGTGGTCCTGATGCCCAACATCCGGGCGGTCGGCGGGCGCTACTGGGACTACCTCGACCACCACCTGCCGCTCACCGACCGGAGTGTCTGCGAGGCGCTCGGCCTGCACGGCTACGACATCGAGCGCGTCGTGCCGCGGTTCCTGCCCTACACCGTCAAGGACGCCAAGGTCGAGGTCCGGCCGTTCATGGTCGCCGCCTACCTGCGGTTCCCGCTCGCCTGGCGGGTGCTGGGAAAGCAGATGCTGGTGGTGGGACGGCGTCGTTGACGCGGTCCCACCACCAGCACCGGTGGAGCAGGGTCAGGCGGTCTCGCGCCGGCGACCGGCGAAGACGAGGAAGGCTCCGGCGAGCAGGGCGAGCGCCCCGCCGATGAAGCCGACCAGCGGGACGGTCCGGGTGATGAGCTCGATCAGGCTGCCGGAGTCCTTCGCCGACTCGACGTTGTCGGCGACCTGGTCCTCGGTGAAGGCCAGGTCGAGGTCCAGGAGGACGTCGCCGTCCTCGAGGGTGCGGAGCTCCTGCTGGGTCTGGTTGATGATGGACCCGGTCACCGGGTCGATCCACAGGAACTTGTCCTGGGAGTAGATGCCCTGGACGCCGTCCACGACCTCGGCCGACTCCTCGTCGACGACCACGTGGTACTTGTAGGTCTCGAGCCCGTCGAGCGTCTCGGTGCTGTCGTACACCGCGTCCACGGGGGCGCCGAGGATGCCGTCCCAGTACTGGTAGTCCTTCTTCTCGGCGTCGAAGGGCCACTTGTTGATGAGGCCCTCCTTCTCCTCGGCGCCGGCGGGGAGGTACTCCCCGTTGACCGCTTCCGCGGTGGAGCGGTCGGTCGCGAAGACGTCGGTGGACGCGGAGACCAGGCGACCCTCGGGGTCGTCGGCGTCGACGCAGTCGGGGACGTCACCCTCGTCGATCACGAGGCAGACCGAGTTGACGAACACGACGACCTCGTCGTCCGAGCGCTTCGAGTCGGCCTGGGTGATGCTCGTGGCCTTGACGTCGAGGCTCTCGACCTCGCCGGTCCCGGGGTTCAGCTTGTCGGCCGATCCCGCCAGGCGCGTGGTGCTGTCGGTGTCGAGCGGGGTCCGCTTGACCTGTCCGGGAGCCCAGAGCGTCGCGGTGAGGGCGACCACCACCAAGAAGGCGCCGAGCGCCAGAAGCACCCAACCAAAGATCTTGCGCACGACGAAAGTCCTCCCAGGAGTCGATGAGTCGCCGAAGGCTACCAGCAGGTAGCCCTCTGTGTACGCAGCTTCGTCGCGCCGTCAGATGACGCCGTCGGCCATCGCCTGGCGGACCCACGGGATGACGACGTCGAGCATCTCGTCGAGGGTAGTCGCGGCGGTGAAGCCCAGCACCTCGCGGGCCTTGGTCACGTCGGGGACCCGCTTGGCGACGTCGTGCTCGTAGGGGTTGTCCGAGACGACCGCGAACGGGCGCTCCGGGCCGTGGATCTTGCGCCAGATGACCTCGGCGAGGTCCAGCACGGTGGTGGACTCGGCCGTCGACAGGTTGAAGTCCTCGTTGCGGGCGTCGGGGGACTCCATCGCCGCGACGATGCCACGGGCCAGGTCCGCGCCGTACGTGTAGTGCCGCACCTGCTGGCCGTCGCCCAGGATGTGCAGCGGGTCCTGTCCCTTCAGCACCTTCTGGATCAGGTCGGGCACGACGTGGCTCATGGCGAGCTTGACGTTGCCGCTGGGGATCTCGACGTCCCCGAGGGCCCGTCCCTCCCCCACGCCGACGCAGTTGAAGGGGCGCACGATCGTGTAGGGCAGCGAGTACTGGTCCCATGCGGCCTGTGCGAAGTACTCCACGGCCAGCTTCTGGAAGCCGTACGACGACAGCGGCGGCGGGACGCGTCGCTCGTCGCCCTCCTTGGACGGCCAGGAGTCGGTGGACTCGAAGACCATCGAGGAGCTGAGGTAGGTCACCTTCCGGAGCCGGCCCTGTCCGAGCACCTCGATCGCGGCGTCGCACGTCGCGGCCATGATGCGCTCGTTGGTGGCGAGCAGGTCGTAGGCGTAGGCGTGGAAGTAGGAGATGCCGCCGATCAGGGCGGCCCCGGCCACCAGGTGGTCGCAGTCGCCCAGCAGCCGCACCATCAGCTCGACGTCGCGGACGTCACCCTCGACGAATGTGTAGCGGGGGTGGTCGTCGTACGACTTCGTCACCGGGCCGTACTTGGAGTAGTTGTCGATGCCGGTGACGCTGTAGCCGCGGGCGAGCAGCTCCTCCACGACGTACCCGCCGATGAAGCCGGCGGAGCCCGTGACGAGGACGCGCATGTCGCTCCGGTCGTCCGTGTGGCCATCCATCAGGTCAGGTGTCCTGTTCCGCGGCGGGGGCCGCACCGTTGTTGAGCCGGGCGATGCGGGCCGCCTGGTCGCGGACCTGGTCCACCGTCAGCTGGGGACCGTAGGCGAAGCGGTACCAGCGCAGGTACTTGGGGATCCACGCCTTCATGTCGAAGCTGGACTCGCCGATGGTCCGGTCCAGCCAGATGGTGGGCAGCTCGGCGACCGGCAGTCGCAGCCGGCGGGCCTTGGCGGTGAGCTCGAGGCCGATCTCGAATCCGCTGCGGCTGTGCACCCCGACCTCGCGCACGAAGTCGGTGTCGTAGGCCTTGAAGCTGTTGGTGGCGTCGTCGGTGCCGACGCGGGCGAACGTGCCCAGCGAGCGGCCCGCGGCACGCGAGATCAGGCCCTTGAGCATCGGTCCCCCGACCTGCTGCCCGCCCGGTGAGTAGCGGGAGGCCGCGGCCACCACGACTCCGCGCTCGACCAGACGCACCAGCGGGTCGATGAGCCGCGGGTCGTCGCTGCCGTCGGCCATGGTGACGACGACGACCGGCTTGCAGGCCGCGTCGATGCCGTAGCGGATCGCGTTGGCCGGCCCCCGGCCGTAGGTGTTGACCAGGGTCCGCACCCGGGTGTCGTGGCCCACGTGCTCCGCGACGGCGGCCACCGTCGGGTCAGCCTCGTCGTCGACGACGACGAGCACCTCGACGTCGACGGTGATCGCGTCGAGCAGCCGGTCGAGCACGCGCTGGATGCCCTCGTCCTCCCGGTAGGCGGGGATGACGACGCTGACGGCGGCCGGGATCACGCCAGGGCCCCCTGCCCGCGGAGGTTCCACACGTCGACGACCGGGCCGGCGAACGGCACGTCGGCGTACGACGAGTGGGGCGCACCGATGACCACGATGTCGGACTCTGCCAGCACCTCGTCGAGCGGGCGCAGGTCGGGGTCGTCGGTCACGAAGGGGTCGGTCGCCAGCACGCGGGCGGACCGGAAGGCCAGCACCCGCTTGAGCCGGTAGGACAGGCTCGAGCGGCGGTCGTCGCTCTCGGCCTTGAAGGCCATCCCGAGGATGCCGACGGTCATCGACATGAGATCGTGCCTGGCCTCCATGCTCTTGACCAGGTAGTCCGGCAGGCCCTCGTTGACGAGCATCGCCGAGTGACCGAGGGGAAAGCTCCCCCCGGTCACCGAGGCCAGCTGCATGGTGTCCTTGAACAGGCACGGCCCGGCCGCGAAGCCGGCGCCCGGGAGGTCGGCCGCGCGGGGGTAGCCCTCCATCATCGCGGCCCGGATCACCGAGAAGTCGAGCCCGAGGTCGTTGGCCATCATGTAGTACTGGTTGGCCGCGGCGAACTTGATGTAGCGCCACGAGTTGGTGAAGAGCTTCGCGAGCTCCGCCTCCTCCGGCTGGAGGTCGACCACGGTCTCGGTCAGCCGCCCGAACAGCGCCGCCGCACGCTTCCGCGCCCCGTCGGTCCGGGCCGCGACGATCTGCGGCAGCGTGAACAGCTCGGTCATGGCCTGGCCCTCGGCTATGCGCTCGGGGCAGAAGGCGACCTCGACACCGTCGAGCGGCGCGAGCAGGTGCTCGACCCGGCGCGTCACGCCGGGGAAGACCGTGCTCCGCAGGATGACGAGCTGCCCGGGGCGCAGGTCCTGCATCAGCTCGCCGACCGCGCGCGGCACCGCCTCAGGATCCGGGCTGAGGTACTGGTCGACGGGCGTCCCGACCACCACGACGACGTGCTCGGAGCGGCCGACGACGGCGCGGTCGGTGGTGGCGACGAGCGCACCGCTGGCCAGGGCATCGGCCAGCGGCTCGTGCACGCCGGGCTCGAGGAACGGCGCCCTCCCGGCCATGATCTGGTCGACCGCGGCCGCGTTGATGTCGAAGATGGCCACGGACAGGCCGCGGCTCGCGAACGCGACGGCCAGCGGGAAGCCCACGTGGCCAGCCCCGCCGACGATGCAGACGTCGAAGTGGAAAGTGTCGGTCACGGTTGCCTGTGCTCCTTCATGTGGCCGCGCACAACCTACCTCCGGATGCACGTGGAAGAGGCGGTTCTCCGGGACCCGTGTGGCCCAGGCACTACCATCGCCGCCGTGCTGTCTCCCCGCGCCGCGCTGGCCACTCCGTACCGGCGCGCCGTCGTGGGGCTCGTCCTGGTCACCTTCGTGTGGCGTGCGTGGACGGTGGCCCGGTGGACCTGGCAGGACGACGACTGGCTCTTCATCGAGCGCAGCGCGTCGATGCCCCTGCTGCCCTACCTGATGCAGGACTACAACAGCCACGTCATGCCCGGCGGGCTGCTGGTCACCAAGCTGATGGTGATGGCGTCCCCGCTCAACTTCTCGGTGGTCGTGGGCGTGGTGGCCCTGGTCTCCGCCCTGAGCATCGCCCTCTGGGGCCGGCTGTTCGAGAGGCTCACCGGTGGCCGGATGGTGGCGCTGCTGCCCCTCGCGGTCCTGGCGCTCTCCCCCGTGATGCTGCGTCCGATGATGTGGTGGGCATGTGCCGTGACCGCGCTCCCGCTCCAGATCTGCATGGCCGTCATGGCGCTGCTGGCCTGCTCGTGGGTCGAGCGGCGGCGCACTCGCGACCTGTACCTCCTGGGCCTGGCGTTCGTCGTCGGGCTCTTCTTCTGGGAGAAGTGCCTCTTCGCCACGGTCCCGACGGCCTTCGTGCTCCTGGCCGTGGCGCAGGGCGGATTGCGCGAACGTCTTCGCGTCATCGCGAAGCCGGTCGTCCTGCTGTCCGCGATCTCGGTGCCCTACCTGGCCTTCTTCCTCTACTGGACCCGCGGCTCGTCGAGCAGCAACTCCGTCGAGACGTCGTTCGCCGGTCAGACCCTCGGCTCCGCGCTCTCCGACTACGGGCGTGGTCTCACGCAGGTGTTCTTCCCGTCCCTCCTGGGAGGGCCGTGGGGCACCTTGCGCGTCGACGGCGATGCGGCCACCGCCCAGGGACCGGCGACGACCGCGGTGGTCGTCGGGATCCTCCTCCTGGTCGTGGTCTGGCTGGCTGTCCGACACCGGGGTGCCCTGTGGTTGATGGCCCTGCCCCTCGGGTACGTCGTCCTGACGGTCGGCCTCGTCCAGTTCAGCAGCAGGACCAACGACGTCTGGGACGTGGTGCTGACCGATCGCTACTACATCGACGGGCTCGCGGTCGCGATGCTCACCGTGGTGCTCGTCATCCGCGAGGTGGCGCCGCCTGCCCACGGCGGGGCGGAGGGCGACCCGCTGGCGGCCGGCACGGGTCGGCGCTGGTTCGCCGGCGCCGTCGTGGCCGTGACCGTGTCGCTCCTGGTCGCCAACGTCCTCGCGGCGCAACGCGTCGGTGTGCGACCGGCACGTGAATGGGTCGAGACCCTGCGCCAGGACATCGCGGCGTCCAGCCCGGCCGGCACGACTGGAGAACCGTTGGTGCTGTGGGACGCCTACGCACCCGACGACGTGATGCCGGCGGCCTTCTGGGCCGACCACGCGCTCCTGTCGAGCATGCTGGCTCCGGTGGAGGACACCGTCGTGTTCGGCGTCGCGAGTGACGAGCTGTGGCGCGTCTCGGACTCGGGCCGCCTGGAGACAGTCGCGGTCGATCCGGCGGTACGTGCGAAGCCTGGTCCGGTCAAGGGCTGCGGATATGCCCTCTCGGCCGGTGAGGAGGTCGTCGTGCCGATGAGTGGCTCGCTGTACTTCTGGAACTGGGCGATCCAGGTCAACGGTTTCGCGGCCGAGGGAGTCGACCTCGCCATCGACCTGGGGGACCGTGAGGTCTCGGTGTCCCTGCCGCCCGGGTTGCAGAGCCGCAAGATCCAGATCCAGGGTGAGGTCCCCCGGAAGATCCGACTTCGCTCCGATTCTGCCAGCGGGACCGCCTGCATCAGCGAGGTCTTCGCGGGTTCGGTCGGTCCCGTCGCCTGAACCGTCCGTCTCCCCCGGATGCCGGTCGTCCCTGTGGCATAGTTCCCGCCCGAGGAGGGCCCGTGGACAAGGTGTGGCCGTGGTTCTTCCACGTCGGGAACGAGGATGGGCGCACCCGCAGGACGCCTTTCGCCCTCGACGCTGTCAGCGTTCACGTCGTCGCCCTCGTGCTCCTCCTCGGCCAGGTGGCCCTGCGCTGCTGGATGCTCCTCGGCAGCTGGTTCTACACCGACGACTACCGCTTGCTGGCCCAGTCCCGGGATGAAGCCCTGGACCTCGACTACCTCACATCACCCTTCGACAGCCAGTTCATGCCGGTGGGTCGCTTCGTGGCCTGGACGGTCAGCAACTCGGGCGAGGTGGCCACCGGATGGGGCACGGCCGTCGCGTTCAGCATGCTCTTCTCGACCCTGGCCGCGCTCGCCTGCTGGTGGATGCTGGTGACGATCTTCGGTACCAGGCTCGAGATCCTTCCCCTCTTCGCGGTGTACCTGTTCAGCGCGCTGAGCGCTCCCGCCCTCATGTGGTGGGCGGCCGGGCTCAACCAGCTGCCCCTGCAGGCCGTCTGGTTCGCGTCGGTGGCGACCTGGGTCCTCTACCTCCGCGACCGTCGGCTGCGATGGCTCGCCGCCACCACAGTGGTCCTCGTCGTCGGGCTCCTGTGCTACGTCAAGGCCCTGCTCGTCCTGCCGGTGCTCGCGCTGCTGGCCCTGGGCTACTTCGCCTCGGGCGGGTTGGGATCCCGCGTGTCGCAGATCGGTCGGCGCTACTGGCCGGCCGCCGTTGCCGGCGGCACCACCGCCGGCCTGTACGTCCTCTACTACGTCGTCGCGATCCCCCAGCCGTTCGTCGAGGACGACCGCGGAGGCGGGCTGGCCGGCGCCCTGGCGGACACGATGCTGGGCACCGCCTTCGGAAGCGCGGCGGTCGGCGGTCCGTGGCGTTGGGACACCAGCAACCCGCCCACCGGATACGCGGACCCACCGGCCTGGTCGGTCCACCTCGCCTGGGTGGTCCTGATCGGCACGATCGTCCTCGGCGCCCTCCTGCGTCGCCGTACCGGGCGCGCCTGGTTGATCCTCGCCGTGTCCCTCGCGGGCGCCTACCTCCTGCTGCTCACCACGCGCGCGCCCGTCGCAGGGGCCGACATCGGCCTGGAGATGCGCTACCTCACGGAGACCGTGTGTGCGCTCGTGCTGGCGCTCGGGCTGGTCTGGTTGCCGGTCCCGGGTGCTGCCGAGTCCAGCGAACCACGCGAGCGGCCACTGCTCGCAGTGGCACCGACACAGGTCCTCGCGGGAGCACTGGCCTGCCTGTACCTGGTGGGCGCCCTGGCGAGCACGGCGACGTACGCGCGCATCTGGCACACCGACAATCCCGGAGCCACCTACCTGCAGCGGGTGAGCAACGAGGTGGACGCGGCCGGTTCGCTCGACCTCACCGGGGGCCCGGTGCCCCAGGACGTGATGCCCGGGTTCTCCTTCCCCTACAACACGCTGGAGTCGCTCGTCCCGCTCTACACGTCCGGAGCGGACTTCCCGCTGATCAGCCAGACGTTGCACTCCGTGAGCGAGGAAGGTGCCGTAGCACCCACGGTGATCGACGCAGCGATCACCTCACGACCGGGCCCCGTGGACGAGTGCGGATGGCGAGTGGGCGCCAGCGGTAGGTCCATCCCGCTGCGGGGAGGCACCCTCGACGTCTACTGGTGGCTCAGGATCGGGTACCTCTCCTCCCAACGCACCGACCTCACGGTGACGGCGGGGGACGTCAGCCGCGAGACCACCGTCAACCCCGGCATCGGCAGCCTGTTCGTCCAGGCGACCGGAGCATTCGACGAGGTGCGCATCTCCGGCCTCGAGCCCGGGACGACGCTGTGCGTCGACGTCATCGAGGTCGGCACGCCCGAGCCAGGAGTCCTCTGATGCCCACCCGCGAGTCCCCCGCGCGCACTGCACCGACCGGGGTGGAGATCAGCCCCCAGTTCCCCGTCCTCGACACCCTGCGTGCGGTCGGTGCGATCGCCGTGCTCACGACCCACACGGCGTTCCAGACCGGCGAGTACCTCGGCAACGGCCTCGGAGGCACGCTCCTGGCCCGACTCGACGTGGGCGTGGCCATCTTCTTCGTGCTGTCCGGGTTCCTCCTCTCCCGCTCCTACCTGGCACGCCTGGCACTCGACCTGCCGGCTCCCGAGCTGGGGACCTACTACGAGAAGCGAGCGCTGCGCATCCTGCCGGTGTACGCCGTCGCGGTGGTGGCCGCCTACCTCTTCGTGGACGGCAACGAGGGTGCGGATCCGATCGACTGGCTCGTGTCGTTGGCGCTGCTCGACTCCTTCGTCGACAAGTCGCTGCCCTTCGGCCTGACCCACATGTGGAGCCTCGCCGTGGAGGCGTCGTTCTACCTCGTCCTCCCCGCGCTGATGTGGGCGGTCGGCAGGGGCGGCGTCCGCGCTCGTTGGCTCGCCCTCCTCCTGGTCCTGATGGGTGTGGGCAACCTCGCCTGGTTGACCGTGGCACCCAGCCTCGACGCCCACGTCGCCGGCTCCCCCGGCCTCTGGCTCCCGGCGTACCTCACCTGGTTCGCCACGGGCATCGGCCTGGCCTTCGTCCACGTGCAGCACCAGCGCGGGTCCAGGTCACGGGTGGTCGGTCACGTCGTGGCGCTCGGGAGCCAGCCGGGGGTGTGCTGGGCGCTCGCCGCCGGCCTGCTGCTGGTGGCGGCGACACCGCTGGCGGGTCCGACGTTGCTTGAGGCCCCCACCGTCACCGAGTCGATCACCAAGCACCTGCTCTACACGCTGGTGGGCACGCTCCTCGTGCTGAGCGGAGTGTTCGCCGTGCCCGGTGCCTATCGGCGCGTGATGGTCTGGCAGCCCCTGCGACACCTCGGACACATCAGCTACAGCATCTTCTGCATCCACCTCGCCCTGCTCGCCGCAGCCTTCGAGCTGACCGGGATCGAGGTGTTCACCGGCCACGGCCTGCGCATCTGGCTGACCACCCTGGCCTTGTCCCTCGTCGTCTCGGAGGTCCTCTACCGCGTCGTCGAGCTGCCGGCCCTCCGGCTCAAGGGCAAGCTCCGCCGGCGCGAGTCGGCGGCGACCAGGACGAGCAGCCCCGACACGACAGCCACCACCAGGTAGGACGGCCACGCCAGGCTGCCCGCCCAGTCATCGAGACCTCCCCACGGCAGGAAGGCGTAGGCGCCCACGGCGGGGAGGACCAGCGCGGCCACCAACCCCCGGGCCACCGCGGCGCGGACGCGACACACCGCCCCGACGACGCCCGCGGTGACGATCGCAACCACACAGCCGGACGGACCGGCCAGGAACGCACCCAGAACCGGCACGAGCACGAGCAGCACGACTGGGTGCAGTGACCTCTCGGCGGACATCGGCGCGTCCGCACCGGGGCGACAGCGTCGACCGACGAGCAGCGCGGCCAGCAGCGCGAGCAGGGCGGCTGCCCCGACCAGGAGCGCCCAGCGGTACGTCGTCCCGGGAGCGAAGTCCGCGGTCACCTCGCCGGCCGTGCCGGAGGCACGCCATCCCTGCCGCCACCCGTCGACGGTCACCGGCTCGAGCTCCGTCCCGTCCTGGTGCGCCACCCAGCCGGGGTTGGTGTTCTCGTGACCGGCCACCAGCTCCTGCCCGGGCTCCGGGACGAGCCACTGGCCACCGATGCCGTCCGAGCTGCCCGCGAGCGGGGTTCCCTCGCCCAGGGGCAGCGCCGCGCTCCCCAGCACGACGGACAGCGGTGTGAAGGCTTCGGAGGCGCTTGCGGAGACGACGTTGTCGCCGGCGCGGAGCGACACGGCGCCGACCCCACACGGCGTCACGGGCACGGCCGCACCGTCGAAGAGGTCGCGGGCCGTGGCGGTGACGGACGTCCGCAGCCGCACGCCGTTGGCCGCGAGCTCGGGACCGGTCCCGCAGGGGAGCTCGAGCGCGTCGTCGCCCAGGAGTGCGGGCAGACCCTGCGCACCACCGAGCCGGAGCTCCGTGACACCGACCGGGACCGCGCTCGTGGCGCCGCTGAAGTCGACGGTGGTCGCCGGCTCGGACTCATCCACGACGAGCGACAGCTGGTCGGTCCGGAACGGCCGGAAGGTGGCCGTGCCGTCCTCGTCGAGCTCGACCGCACGACGCCCGCCGGGCCATCGGAGCTCCAACGACTCGGGGGCACGGGCCGCCGTGTCCGGGTCGACCCGGAGCGCGATGGAGTCGATCGTCTGCGGGCGCAACCACCGGAGGTCGAGCGTGGGTCGCACGTCCGACAGGTCCGCCGACCAGGTCGTGGAGCCGTTGCCGTCGACGGCAGCGAGGGCCGAGCCCCTCGGGTCGGCGATGCCGGTGGACGAGGCGGCCACGCTCACGAACGAGCCTTGCTGCAGCAGCGCCTCGAGGGCGCGCCCGGGCACGCCGCGCGCCGTGATCGAGACGTCGTACGCCGCCGCCTCCGGGAGCGTGATCCGCCGCGCCATGCCCAACGGCTCCTCGGCGGCGGCCTCGCGGCCCTGGACGCAGCGCACGTCGAGGTCCACGACGGCACACCCGGTGCGGTCGTCGGTGAGCGCGCGGAGCACGATCGCATCGGGGGCACCCGCACCCTCGGGCACCTCCGGGAGGGCCAGGAGACGCGCGGGGTCGATCCCGTCCAGCTCGACCTCGGCGAGGTTGAGCGGGGTGCTGGTGCGTCCGGACACGTCGGTGATCCGGAGGTGGTCCGACTCCGCATCTCCCACGGTGATACGCGTCGGGTTGTCGGGGGCCAGGACGATCGGCTCGCTCGCCCAGTCATCGGTGCTGACCACGACCTCCTGGTCGCCGACCAGGGCGCCCGTGACCACGATCGTGCGCGGCACGACGTCGCCGGACAGGTCCACCTGCCACCAGTGCCCCTCGTCGCTGAAACGCGTGCTCTGCCATGAGGTCGACGGGTGCCCGTCGAGCGCCGCGAACGGCAGCCGACCGGTCGAGGACGCGCTGGCACCCGCGTCGGAGAGCGAGCTGGAGGCGCGCACCCCCTCGATCCCGGTGTACTCGGCGTACGTCGACCACCGGGCGCTGTCGGGGAGCTCGTAGTCGGGGACCGTCTCCTGCGGTGCCTCCGCCTGCTCTCGGGTCCGCACCGGGGACGTCGCGTCGTGGATGCGGCCGAAGTGGCGGACGACCGAGCGGTAGCCGTCGGTCAGCACGACGGGAGCCCCGCCGGTGTTGCCGTCGCCGACGTCCGCGGCCAGCCGGGTGGGGACGTCCTCGATGACGCCGAGATCGGTCAGGTCGAGCAGGTCCTCGGGTCCACCGACGACGACCGGCGCCTCCTCCGTGGCCGTCCCGGCGGTCGGCGGCTCGTCGAGCGCGTAGACCTCGATCGCGGCGTAGTCGTTCTGCCAGCCACCGTTGATGAGCGCGCGGCCGAGCTCGCCGTCGACGTGCGCACCGCCGCCGAGCGCCGGGCCGAACGTGGCCGCCAGGTCGATTCCCTCGGACTCGTCGAGGGCCTGGTGCACCAGCACGGGGTCGGGGTGGTCGTCGCTGCGCGTGAGGTCGTTGCGCACCACCACGTGGCTGATGCCGCTGCGGCGCATGTAGTCGGCGAGCGCGGATGACCCGTGTCCCTGCGCGAAGCGCTCCTCGATCGCGTCGAGCATCCGGATGTTGCCCGCAGGGGTGAGGGGCACGGCGTTGCGGACGGCCCACGGGGTGGAGGCGAGGGCCTGGAACGGCTCGTCGCGCGCGGCGCCCCAGACGTAGGCGCCGAACATGGTGCCCGGCGCCAGAAGCGCCACCCCGGACTCCTGCTCCTCGGCGAGCCAGTCCGCTGCCTGGTACCAGTAGTCCGGGACCTCCTCGAAGCCGCCGGCAGGCGTGATCCGGCCGGCGGCTGCAGGCGTCGCGGCGGCGAGGACCGAGAAGGCGACGATCCCCGCCAGGACCCGGTAGTTGGTCCGGTCCGGGCGCGCGGTCCGCGCGTCCCGGGCAGCCTCGACCAGGGCGTCCGTGAGCCAGGCGAGGCCGATCACCAGCGGCAGCCGCACGATCGGGTCGAACTTGTGGACGTTGCGCAGCGGGGCGAGGACCCCGTCGAGCAGCTCCTGGATGCCCGGCGCGAACCAGCCCTGCACGGCGCCCACATGCCCCATCGACACGAGGAACAGCCCCGTCACGACGCCACTGACGAGGAACAGGCGGTGCGGTGTCCGTCGCAGGGCCAGGCCCAGCACTCCCGCCATCAGCACGAGCGCACTGTTGAGGGGAAGGTAGAACTCCCGGATCAGGTCGTTGCCGGCCCGGGAGGTCCCGTCCACGTAGGGCACCCAGTTCGAGGTCCCCCGCAGGGAGTCAGCGAGGTTGGTGGGGATGGTGGTGATGCCCGCGGACTCGATGAAGTCGAGGAACGGCGGGCTGTAGGCGCCGAGGAGGAAGAGCGGGACCAGCCACCACAGGGTGGCCAGCAGGGTGAAGACGGGCCACCACAGCATCATCGAACGGCGACGAGCGCCCGGCTCGCGGGTGAGCAGCCACAGCACACCCAGCGGGAGCACGGCGCTCGTGGCGGCCGCGTTGACCCCACCCACCATCGCGATGGCCAGCGCCGAGAGAGCGGCCGCGCGGCGCGGCGAGCCACGCTCCGCGCCGATCACCAGCGGCAGGAGCACCCACGGCGTCAGGGCCATCGGCCAGACCTCGATGGAGCTCGGTCCGAGCACGGTGAGCATCCGCGGGGACAGCGCGAAGGCGATCCCGCCGACGATGCACGCGAGGTCCGAGCGCACCCCCAGGGCGCGCGCGACCTTCGCGGTGCCGAGGAAGGCGACGCACAGGACCAGGGCCATCCAGAGGCGCTGGACCACCCACCCGGGCACGTCGAGCACGAACCCCAGCGCGAAGAACGGACCCATCGGCCAGAGATACCCGTACGCCTGGTTCTGGAGCTGCCCGAACGCTCCCTCGCCGTCCCACAGGTGGGCGGCCCGCGCCAGGAAGTCCAGCGGCGCGATCGCCAGGTCCAGCTTGGTGTCGGGCACCAGGAGCCCCGGCGACTGCGTCATGGCCAGGCCGGTCAGCAGCATGCAGGCGGCGAGGAGCCGCCACCGGAACCGCGAGACGTCCTGGGTCACTTCTTCCGCAGCACGAGCACGAGGTTCCACGTCACCACCTCTCGCACCACCGGCACGCGGAGCAGCCAGCGGCTCCACCAGGGGTTGTAGCGCGGGAGCAGGTGGACGACGTCGGCGTGCTGCTGGGTGCGGGCCCAGCGCAGGCCGTCGGCGACGGTGACGGCGAAGAGCGACTCGCCGTACTTGTTCTTGGGCTCGTGGCCGTGCCTCGCTGAGTACCGGCGTCGCGCCCTGCGCCCGCCGAGGAAGTGCCAGGGCGAGGTCTCGTGGCCGCCCCACGGGCCGTACCAGGTCGTGTAGCTGATGAACGCCAGCCCGCCGGGTCGGGTGACCCGCACCATCTCCTCGGCCATCCGCCACGGCTCGGGCACGTGCTCGAGGACGTTGGAGGAGTAGCAGATGTCCACCGAGGCGTCCGCGAACGGCAACTGCATGCCGCTACCGATGACCGTGCCGGCCCCGATGTCGCCGGCCCCGGCCAGCTCACCGACGTCGGAGTCGAGGGCGAGGTACGTCGCGCCCGCCGCGCGGAAGGCGTCACGGAAGTAGCCCGGGCCGCCGCCCACGTCGAGCAGCAGCGCGCCGTCGAGGTCGGCGTACTGCCCGACCTGGGCCGCCGAGTCCTGGGCCAGCGCGGTGTAGAAGCGAGCGGGGTCCGGCTGCTCGTAGCGGAACTCCCCGAAGAGGTGCAGCGAGCGCCTCAGGTCGGCCCTCCAGCGTCGCTGTCCCGGGGAGGTGGGGGGCACCTCGGCGGGACGGATCTGGCTCGGCACGCGCAGACCCTACCCCGCGGTAGCTGTAGGTTGTGCGGCAATGTCCGACGTCCACGACCTCTCCGGCCGCCACATCGCGTTCTTCTCCTGGCGGGACACGCACAACCCCGAGGGCGGTGGCGCGGAGCGCTACCTCGAGAAGATGGCCGACGGTCTCGTGGCCCGCGGCGCCCGGGTCACCATCCTCTGCGCAGCCCACGCGGCCGCACCGCCCGACGAGACCGTCGACGGCGTGCGCTTCCTGCGTCGCGGCACCAAGCTGAGCGTCTACAAGGAGGGTGTCTCGGCCCTGGTCCGCCGCGAGCTGGGCCACGTGGACGCCGTGGTGGACGTGCAGAACGGCCTCCCGTTCTTCACCCGCGCCGCCACCCGGAGACCGGTCATCGTGCTGGTGCACCACGTGCACCGCGAGCAGTGGCCGGTCGTCTACCCGGGGCTCAGCGGCCGGGTGGGCTGGTGGATCGAGCGCCGACTCGCCCCGCGCCTCTACCGCGCCTGCCAGTACGTCGCCGTCTCGCGGGCCACCCGCGGCGAGCTGGTCGACCTCGGGGTCGACCGCGAGCGCATCGCCGTGGTGCACAACGGCACCGACCCTGTCATCCCGGTCGGCGTGGGCAAGGCGCCCCACCCCATGATCGCCGTCGTCGGCCGCCTGGTCCCGCACAAGCAGGTCGAGCATGCCATCGACGCGGCGCTCGCGCTGCGGACCCGCCACCCCGACCTCCGGCTGCACGTCGTCGGCAGCGGCTGGTGGGAGGCCGAGCTCCACGCGTACGCCGAGGCGCGCGGCGCCGGGGACACGGTGGTGTTCGAGGGGCACGTCGACGAGCGGCGCAAGCACGAGGTCTACGAGCAGGCGTGGCTGCTGGGCCTGCCCTCGCTCAAGGAGGGGTGGGGCCTGGTGATCGGCGAGGCCGGCATGCACCGGACCCCCACCGTGGCCTACCGCTCGGCGGGCGGGACGCGCGAGTCCGTCGCCGACGGCCGCTCGGGGGTGCTCGTCGACGACGAGGCCGCGTTCACCGCAGTCCTCGGTCGCCTGGTCGACGACACCGAGGAGCGGGCGCGCCTCGGTGAGGGGGCGCACGCGATGAGCCACCGGTTCACCTGGGGCCACGCGCAGGAGTCGTTCGCCCACGTCGTGGCGAGCGCCCTGCGCGGCGAGGTCATCGACAGCCAGGACCCCGACGAGGAGTGAGGGCCGGTCCGGACGCTGCGGTCCGGCAGGGGCACGACCGACGGCCGCGCCCGCGGGATCACTCGGAGACGGTGCCGTACTCGAGGGCCGGGGCCTCGGCGTTGGCCGGGGACTGGTCGGGGGCACCGGTCTGGGACGAGATGACGCCCATCAGCGTGGTGACACCAAGAACTGCTCCGGCAACGATGCTCACGAGCGGCGCAACGACAGATCCCATTGTGGATGACCCTCCTCAGGTACGACGCGGACCCTACCAGTCAGTACGGCCCCGTGCGCCATTTCGCGAGCCGAATACCCCACGCGTCATCCGCGCCCGCGTCGGCGTCGCCACCACCCCGCGGCCAGTGCCGCCGACGGCACCAGCACCCAGGCCGCCCAGGCGGTCGACATCGCGGCCCGTCGTGCTCCCGACACCGACACCTCCCGGGCCGGGCCGAGCTCGACCACCGTGAGGTCGCCGTCCAGCGTCCTCGTGCCCGCGACCGCAGGCACGGGGTAGCCGTCGAGCTGCTCGACCACGACCACGGACACCCCGGCCGCCCGCAGCGCGGCGGTGCGCGCCTCGGGTGAGGGGGCCTCGAGGGCGGTCTGCACCTGCGCGGCACGAGGGTCCTCCCCCGCGATCCGGGTGCCGGAGACTACGAGCTCGTCGTTGACCACGACCGGCCGGTCCGGGTAGCGCCCGAGCGGGTCGAGCACACGGTGCCCGCCGTTGTTCCACACCGGGGCGCGGTAGCTCACGAAGGGGAGCGAGACCGCGTCACCGACCGGTGCAATCGAGACCGCGTCCCGCGCGTCGTCGTACGCAGCCGGGTAGGACACGGCGGCCAACCGTCCGCCGACGCCCCACACCGCGTCCGGCATCAGGCTCAGCGGGACGAGCACCAGGACGCCGCCCACGAGCACGCGTGTCGCGCGGTCGGGCAGGCGCTCGAGCAGGCCGTCCACCGCGACCGCCACCAGGACGACCACGAGCGGGACCGCGAGGCCGAGCAGCCGGGAACCGTCCCGCAGGAGCCCGCCTCCGGGTACGTTCGCGGCCAGCCATCCGAGAGCACCGGGCGCCGCCCAGCTGAGCGCCGCCAGCCCGTAGCCGACGCCCCAGCAGACGACGAGCGCCGCGAGCCCGGTGACGTGGGCATGCCCTCGGGCCAGGCGGACGATCGCCAGCCCTGCCGCCACGACCAGGATCGCGGTCAGCGCCACGCCCGCCCACCCCGTGCGGGAGGTGGGGACCACCTCGGCGTTCCAGATGCCACCGAAGGACAGTGCGGCCAGGGGTCCCGGCAGGAGACCCTCCCCCGCGGTGGCGAACAGCTCAGCACCGACGGGGTCCGAGGTGGCCGACGACGGCTGGACGAGGCCGGCGACCACCCAGGGTGCGTTGGCCACGAGGAGCCACCCGAGGAGGACCAGCGTGCGGCGGGGATCACCGCGGCGGGTGCCCGCGGCCAGGGCGGCGACCGCCGTCACCAGCCCGGCGCTGGCGCTCAGGCTGCCGAGGAGCAGCAGGACCGGCACCCGTAGCGGCAGGGGCCGGCCAGGGGCGCTCCCCCGCAACGTCACCAGCAGCCAGGGCAGGACGGCGTACCCGACGAGCAACGGCCAGTGGCCGATCAGCAGGCGCTCCACGACGAAGGGGCTCCACACCGCGATCGTCACGGCGACCAGTCGCGCGGGGACCGAGCGCTCGGAGACCAGGGCCGCGGCGCCGGTCCCGGCGCCCACGAGTGCCCCGACGAGCACCACCTTCTGCAGGAGGACCGCCGGGACGACCCCGTCGAGGACGGCGACCACGGCATCGGAAGGCACCGCCCGGGGCAACGCACTGCCGAGCCCGAGCGTGTCGCTGCGCAGGTCCAGCTGCGGCACCCACACCATGTCGTAGCTCAGCACGTAACCCCACCCGAGCGCCGGGCCGAGCATGAGGAGGAGCAGCAGGAACGCCCAGGCGGCGGGAAGGGCTGCGACCAGCCTCGACCGACGCGGCGTACCGGCAGCAGGGGCGGGCGGGCGCTCCGTGGACACCACTCCTCCTTCGGGCCGATTCGGGCGCTCCGGGCGGAGCGGGCGGGCGTCCGACCCTACTGGCAGGCGACCCCTTAGGCTCGCCCCGTGCCAGCCTTGGATCGTGCCCGCACGCTGGCGCAGACCAGCGCCGGCATCGCGATCGCGATGGGCATCATGAACATCGCGACCTACGCGTTCACCATGCTGGCGACCTATCTTCTCGGCCCCAAGGACTACGGCGCGCTCATCGCCGCCATGAACTTCCTGATCGTGGTCAGCGTGCTCTCCCTCGGGCTGCAGGCGACGGCCGCCCGTCGCATCTCCGCGGACCGTGGTCACGTCGCGCAGATCGAGCGCTCGATCATGCGCGTCACCTACCGCGCCGCCGCCGCGCTCGGGCTCCTGCTCCTGGCGCTGACCCCCCTCATCGACCGCATGCTGCGTCTCGACAGCCTCCCGACCACGGCGCTCATCGCCGTGTCTGCTGTGCCGCTCACCATCATGGGCGGCCAGGCCGGGATCCTGCAGGGCGAACGACGGTGGGCGCCCCTGGGTCTGGTCTACGTGGCCGCGGGGCTGCCACGCCTGGTGATCGCCACCGCGTTGATCGTGCTCGCTCCCGGGGAGTTCACCGCCCTGCTCGGCGTGACCATCGGCTTCTTCGCACCGGCCGTCGTCGGGTGGTGGGTGCTGCGCGGCGGCCGCCAAGCCGGGGACGCCAGTCCAGAGCACGGCGGCACCGCGATCCTCAAGGAGAGCCTGCACAACTCCCACGCGCTGCTGGCGTTCTTCGCGCTCTCGAACGTCGACATCATCGTCGCCCGCAACGTGCTCTCGGACCACGACGCCGGCCTGTACGCCGCCGGGTTGATCATCAGCAAGGCGATGCTCTTCCTGCCGCAGTTCGTGGTGGTCGTGGCCTTCCCCGCGATGTCCACCGCCCACGAGCGGCGCCGGGCGATGGTCCGCAGCCTGACCCTGATCGCGGGCCTCGGCGTGCTCGGCACCCTCGCCGCGTGGCTGCTCGCGCCCTTGGCCATGGTCTTCGCGGGAGGAGCCGACTTCTCCGAGATCCAGCCGTACCTGTGGCTCTTCGCCATCCTCGGCACGCTGCTGTCCATGATCCAGCTGCTGGTCTACTCCGTCCTGGCCCGTCGCGGCCGATGGACGGTGCTGGCGGTGTGGGCCGCGCTCGCCGTCGTGGTCTCCGTGGGTCTCATGCAGGACACGCTGCTCGGCCTGCTCACCACCGTGGTTGCCGCGGACGCCGTCCTGCTCGTGCTGCTGCTCGGCGCCACCGTCCACGTCCTGCGGGAGCAGGCGACCAGCGCCCCGGTGGCTGCTCCGGTCGCCTGACGACCCTGCGCACCTGCGGCGGCTCGCCTCAGTGCGCGGCCTCGTGCCAGCTGCGTCCGGTGCCGACCGACACGTCGAGCGGGACCGCGAGGTCGGCGGCCGCGCCCATCTGCTCGCGCACCAGGGCGGCGAGCGCCTCGCGCTCCCCCGTGGCGACCTCGAACACGAGCTCGTCGTGGACCTGCAGCAGCATGCGCGAGCGCAACCCCTGCTCGGCGAGCGCAGCCTCGACCCCGAGCATGGCGACCTTGACCAGGTCGGCGGCCGAGCCCTGGATCGGCGCGTTGAGCGCCATCCTCTCGGCAGTCTCGCGCCGCATGCGGTTGTCGCTGGTGAGGTCGGGGAGGTAGCGGCGACGTCCCATGATCGTCTCGGTGAAGCCGGAGCGCCGGGCCTCGTCGACGATGCCGCCGAGGTAGTCGCGGACCCCACCGAAGGTCTCGAAGTACTCCTCCATGAGCCCGGCCGCCTCGCCGGTGCTGATCCGCAGCTGCTGGGAGAGGCCGAAGGCGGACAGGCCGTAGGCGAGGCCGTAGTTCATCGCCTTGATCTTGGCCCGCTGCTCGGTGCTGACGGCGTCGGCGTCGACGCCGAAGACTCGGGCAGCAGTGATCGAGTGGAAGTCCTGGCCCGAGCGGAACGCCTCGATGAGCAGGGCGTCCTCGGAGAGGTGCGCCATGATCCGCATCTCGACCTGGCTGTAGTCGGCGGTCATGAGGCACTCGTGCCCCTCACCGACCACGAAGCCCTCGCGGATGCGCCGCCCCGCCTCGGTGCGGATCGGGATGTTCTGGAGGTTGGGATCGGTGCTGGACAACCGCCCCGTCGCCGCGATGATCTGGTTGTAGGTCGTGTGGATCCGCCCGTCGGAGGCCACCGTCTTGAGCAGGCCCTCCACGGTCTGGCGGAGCCGGATGACGTCGCGGTGGCGCAGCAGGTGCTGCAGGAACGGGTGCTCGGTCTTCTCGAAGAGCTGCTGCAGCGCGTCGGCGTCGGTGGTGTAGCCCGTCTTGGTGCGCTTGGTCTTGGGCATGTCGAGCTCGTCGAAGAGCACCACCTGCAGCTGCTTGGGCGAGCCGAGGTTGATCTCCTTGCCGATGACGTCGTAGGCGTCCTGAGCGGCGGAGCGGACCTGGTCGCCGAACTCGGACTCGAGCCCCTCGAGGTAGTCGGTGTCGACGGCGATGCCGGTCTGCTCCATCCGGACCAGGGTGCCGATGAGCGGCAGCTCGACGTCGGCCAGCAGCTGGGTGCCCCCGTGCTCCTCCACCGCGGCGTCGAGCGCCGCGGCCAGGTCGAGCACCGCCTTGGCCGTCAGCATCGCGACGTCGCTCGTGCCGGTGTCGTCGATCGCGTCCAGCGTGAGCTGGTCGGCGTCACCGGTGTCCTGGCGGAGCTCGCGCTTGAGGTAGCGCAGGGTCAGGTCGGCGAGGTCGTAGGAGCGCTGGTCGGGCTGGACGAGGTACGCCGCGAGCGCGGTGTCGACGGCCAGGCCGCCGAGCCGCCAGCCGCGCGCCGCCAGCGCCAGGATCGGGCCCTTCGCGTCGTGGAGCACCTTGGGGCGCTCCGGGTCGGCCAGCCAGCCGGCGAGGGCCTGGTCGTCCTCGGGCGACACGTCGGCGACATCGACCCAGGCAGCGGTGCCGTCGGCGGTGGCCACCGCGAGGGAGACGACCTCGCCCGTGCCCGCGCGCCAGGCGCCCTGGACGGCCACGCCGACCCGCTCGCCGGCCGACACATGGGCCTCCAGCCAGGCCGCCACCCCGCCGGCGGGGAGCCGCTCGCCGTCGAGCTCGAAGCCCTCCTCGGACACCTCGCCACCCGGGTCGGGGTCGATGGTGTCCATGAGGCGGGTGCGCAGCTCGCCGCGGAACTCCAGCTCGTCGAGGAGCTCGAGCCCGGCGGTGCGGTCCCAGGGCTGTCGGGCCAGCTCACCCGGGCGCACGGGCAGGGTCAGATCACGGACCAACGCGTTGAGGCGCCGGTTGCGGATGACGTCGCCGAGGTGCTCCCGCAGCGCCTCGCCCTTCTTGCCGGTGATCTCGTCGGCCCGGGCGATGACGTTGTCCAGCCCGTCGAACTGGTTGATCCACTTCGCGGCGTAGCCCTGGCCCACACCGGGCACGCCGGGCAGGTTGTCGGAGGTCTCCCCCACGATGGCCGCGAGCTCGGGGTAGCGGTAGGGCGGCACGCCGTACTTGTCCTCGACGTACGCCGGGGTGAGGCGGGCCAGGTCGCTCACGCCGCGCATCGGGTAGAGCACGGTGGAGGTCTCGGTGACGAGCTGGATGGAGTCGCGGTCGCCCGTGAGGATCAGCACCTCCATGCCTTCGGCCACGGCCTGCGTGGTGAGCGTGGCGATGATGTCGTCGGCCTCGTAGCCGTCGAGCTCCATGTGCGTGATGTGGAGCGCGTCGAGGACCCGCTGGATCAGCGGCAGCTGGCTGCTGAACTCCCCCGGGGTCTTGTTGCGCTTGGCCTTGTACTCGGCGTACTCCTCGAGGCGGAAGGTCTGGCGCGACTTGTCGAACGCGACCGCGACGTGGGTCGGGACCTCGTCGCGCAGCACGTTGACCAGCATCGAGGTGAACCCGTAGACGGCGTTGGTGTGCTGTCCTGAGGCGGTGGCGAAGTTCTCCACCGGGAGCGCGAAGAACGCGCGGTAGGCCAGCGAGTGGCCGTCGAGGAGCAGGAGCCGGGGGCGAGGGGAATCCGTCTGCGACACGTCGCGACTCTAGCCGCCGCCACCGACGCCCGGACCAGCCCGTCACCCGTCGTACGACGCCTCCCGCCGGCGCCCGCGGCGCGTCGGCCACAATGGCCCGCATGACCGACCAGCCCACCACGGACCCCACCGCCATCGACGTCGACGAGTTCGTCGCCCGCATGCCGGAGGGCATGGGCGCGCTCAACGCGACGATGGGCATCGAGATCACCGAGATCAGCCCCGAGCGCATCGTCGGGACGATGCCGGTCGAGGGCAACACCCAGCCCTACGGACTTCTCCACGGCGGAGCGTCCGTCGTGCTGGCCGAGAGCCTGGGCTCGATCGGCTCGGCCATCGCCGCGGCGCCGGACCGGATCGCGGTGGGCGTCGACATCAGCGCCACGCACCACCGCTCAGCCACGTCCGGCACCGTCACCGGGGTCGCCACCCCGGCGCACATCGGCCGCAGCATGGCGACCTGGGAGGTCGTGATCTCCGACGAGCGGGGCAAGCGCGTGTGCACCTCGCGGATCACCTGCGCATTGATCCCTGCGCGCTGAAGGTGGCGCGCTGACCGACGCGTACGCCGGCCCCGCGGGGCCGGCTTGGTTCAGCAGGGGTCAGCCGGCGATGTTCTCGCGGCTGATGCGCCGTGCCGCGAGCACGCGGTCGATGTGGCGGGAGCCGGCCGGGCGGGCGGCCGAGCGACCCGCCGAGCGACGGGCGGAGAGCTTGGCGCGTACGGCGACCGTGGTCGCGGCCCGCAGGGTGGCCTGCGGGGTGAACGACAGGCGGGCCATGAAGCGGTTGGCGTCGCGCGAGCTGGCGACCGCGGCCGTGGAGATCGTGGCGATCCCCTGGGCCTCCGCGAAGCGGACGGCCGCCTCGATGAGGGCGGAGCCCACGCCGTGACGGCGGAACTGCGGCAGCACGTGCGGCGAGACGGCGAGCACCGCCGGCTCGAGGTTGAGCGGGGTGAGCGTCGTGGCGCTGAGGTGGATCGCACCCGCCACTTCGCCGTCGTACTCGGCGACGACGATCGACTGGCCGGGGTCGGAGTCCGCCTCGTCGAGCACGCGTGCGAGGTCGGCGAGCTGCTCGTCGGCGGTCCCGCGCCGCAGGATGTCGCCCCACAGCTCCCGCAGTGCGGGCAGGTCGTCCGCGACGGCATCGCGCACGGTCACCGGTGTCCGGCTCATGCTCCAACTCCCCAAGATCAGCCCCGTAATGGTGAGTCCCCCGTCCGCCGGATCCGTCCGGCGCACCCCCCGGACCCTACGCCCGTCGGTGGCGCGGTGTCCCGGGAGGTGCCGAAGATTTGTCCTCAGACGCCGAGGTAGGCCTCGCGGACGCTGGGGTCGTCGAGGAGCTCGGCCCCGGTGCCGGTCTTGACGATGCGCCCGGTCTCCAGGACGTAGGCGCGATCGCTGCGCGACAGGGCCTGCTTGGCGTTCTGCTCGACCACCAGGATCGTGGTCCCCTGCTTGGAGATCTCGGTGATGATGTCGAAGATCTGCTGGATCAGCATGGGGGCCAGCCCCATGGAGGGCTCGTCGAGCATCAGCAGCTTGGGCCGGGACATGAGGGCCCGCCCGATGGCCAGCATCTGCTGCTCGCCGCCGGACAGCGTGCCGGCCACCTGCTTGCGCCGCTCGCTCATCCGCGGGAAGAGGCCGAAGACGCGGTCGTAGTCCTCGTCGATGGCGGACTTGTCCTTGCGCGTGTAGGCACCCATGTTGAGGTTCTCGGTGACCGACATGCCCGGGAAGATGCCGCGACCCTCGGGCGTCAGCACGAGCCCTTTGCGCATCCGCTGGTCGGCGCGCAACCTGGTGACGTCCTCGCCCTCGAAGACCACCTTGCCTGCGCTCAGGCCGCGCACCCCGGAGAGGGCACGCATGGTGGACGTCTTGCCGGCACCGTTGGCGCCGATGAGGGACACGACCTCACCCTCGGCCACCTGCACGCTGATGCCGTGGAGGGCCTCGATCTTCCCGTAGCTCAGGACGGCGTTCTCAAGCTCAAGCAGCATCGTCGGGCTCTCCCAGGTAGGCGGCAATGACCTTCGGGTTGCGGGCGACCTCGGCGGGCAGCCCGTCGGCGATCTTCTGGCCGAACTCGAGGACCACGATCCGGTCGGTGACCCCCATGACCAGCTTCATGTCGTGCTCGATGAGCAGCACCGTGTGGCCGAGGTCGCGGATGCGGCGGATGAGGCCCATGAGGTCCTCCTTCTCCGCCGGGTTGAAGCCGGCTGCCGGCTCGTCGAGGCAGAGCAGCTCGGGCTCGGTGGCCAACGCCCGCGCGATCTCCAGGCGTCGCTGGTAGCCGTACGGCAGGTTGCGGGACAGCTCGTGGGCCCGGTCGGCGATGCCCACGAAGCGCAGCAGCTCCATCGAGCGACGACGCCCGCCGCGCTCCTCGAGGGTGTGCCGGCTGATCCCGAAGATCTTGGCCATCTTGCGCCGGAACGGGTTCTCGGGCAGCTCGTCCTCGCTCGGACGGACGCGGTAGAGGCGGAACAGCGCGCCGAGCACGCTGGTCTTGTGCCTCGCGTCGCAGCCGACCATGACGTTCTCCAGCGCGGACAGCTCCGGGAAGAGCCGGATGTTCTGGAACGTGCGGGCGATGCCCATCTGGTTGATCTTGTGGGACTTGATCCCGGCGATCTCCGTGTCCTTGAAACGGATGGTGCCGGACGTCGGCGTGTAGACGCCCGTCATCGCGTTGAAGCACGTCGTCTTGCCGGCGCCGTTGGGGCCGATGAGGCCCAGGATCTCGCCGCGGCGGATCTCGAAGTGCACGTCGTTGAGCGCGACGACGCCGCCGAAGCGCAAGGTCACGTGGTCCACCTCGAGCAGCACGCTGCCCTTCTCGCCCGACGTGTGGATCGTGATCTTGTCGTGGTCGGAGGTGTCCTTCAACACCGGTGTGGTCTGGTCAGACATCAGTCGCCGCCTCCTCCGCCTCGTGCCTGCGATCCTCGAACTCTCGTGCTCTTCGCCTGCTCGGCACCAGGCCCTGCGGACGCAGGATCATCACCAGCACCAGCGCGACACCAAAGGCGAACGGTCGCCACTCCTGGAACTCCCGGAAACGCTCGGGCAGGTAGGTCAGCAGGAAGGCCCCGAGCAGCACGCCGTAGACGTTGCCGGACCCACCGATGACCACCATGGCCACGAAGAGGAAAGAGAGCTGGACCATGAACGCGTTGGGCTCGACGTACTGCTGCTTGCTGCCGAACAGGAGCCCCGCGATGCCACCGACTGCGGCACCGATGGCGAAGGCCCACAACTTGAACTTGAACGCTGCCACGCCCATGATCGCGGCCGCGTCCTCGTCCTCGCGGATGGCCAGCCATGCACGACCCACCCGGCTGCTCTCCAGCCGGAAGGCCAGGAAGACGACCACGATCAGGATGCACAGGGCCAGCCAGTACCAGCGCTCGGCGTCGACGGTGTTGAAGAAGGGACGGCCGTCGATCTCCGGGCCGGGCGGCACGGGCACGCCACTGATGCCGGTGGCACCGTTGGTGACGCCGTCCAGGTTGCGGGCCGTGATCCGGATGATCTCGCCGAAGCCCAGCGTCACGATGGCGAGGTAGTCGCCGCGCAGGCGCAGGGTCGGGGCACCGAGGATCACGCCGGCGGTGAGCGACATCGCGATGGCGATCGGGATGCACATCGCGAAGGGGACTGCCCACTCCTCGGAGAGGCCAAACCTGTTCTGGATGCTCTCCACGACCGGCGACGACGGCGACCCGAACAGGGCGATCGAGTAGGCGCCCAGGGCGTAGAAGCCGACGTAGCCCAGGTCGAGCAGGCCGGCGAAGCCGATCACCACGTTCAGTCCGACCGCGGCGATCATGTAGACGACCACGAGGAACAGCACGCTGGCCCAGTCCGAGCCGCTCGAGCTGAGGTCGGTGCGGATGTAGGCGAACGGCAGGATGTTGAGGAACGGCAGGTAGAACGCAAAGGCGACCACCAGCAGCAGCACCACCTTGCGCGCCCAGTTGGGGGCCGCGGCGATGCGGTCCCGCAGCTTGAGGCCACGGTAGGCGTCGAGGATCTGGCTCATGCGCGTGCCTTTCCGAGGGACTCGCCCAACAGGCCGGTCGGGCGGAACATCAGGACGACGACGAGGACGACGAAGGCCGTGACGTTGGCCCACTCCGAGCTCCAGATCGTCGAGGCGTACACCTCGGCGATACCGAGCAGCAGACCACCCACGAGTGCGCCTCGCAGGTTGCCGATGCCACCGAGCACGGCGGCGGTGAACGCCTTGAGCCCGATGATGAAGCCGATGTCGAACTTCGTGATGTCGTACTGGATCGTGTAGAGCAGCGCCGCAACGCCGGCCATCGCGCCACCGAGGACGAAGACCAGCATGATGACGCGGTTCTGGTTGACACCCATCAGCGAGGCGGTGTCGGGGTCCTGGGCGACGGCCCGGACGCCGCGACCGAGGCGGCTCTTGTTCACGAACGTGTCCAGCGCCATCATCATCGCGATCGCACCCACGATGATGATCACGCGGGTGTTGGTGATGGTGAGGTCGATGCCGGGGATGGTGAACAGCTCCTTGGTCTCGAGGACCGAGGGGATGTTGACCGTGACCCGGCCGAACGGCGGGCCGAAGAGCACCTCGAAGACCTGGCCGAAGAGCTCGACGAGCACCAACGAGCAGCCGATGCCGGTGATGAGGAAGATGAGGGGTGGCGCGCCCTTCTTGCGCAGGGGGCGGTAGGCGATCCGCTCCACCGCCAGCGCAGTGCCGGCCGAGGCGATCATCGCTGCCAGGAGCGCCAGGAGCGTGGCCCCGATGACGACGGGGAGGGTCTCACCCGTGGACACCCCGAGCACGGTGTAGACGCCGAGCACCGTCCAGGTGCCCACCATGAACACCTCGGAGTGGGCGAAGTTGATCAGCTTCATCACGCCGTACACCATCGTGTAGCCGAGCGCGACGAGCGCGTAGATAGATCCGCGGGTGATGCCGTCGAGCGTGTGACGGTCGAGGCCGCTGAACAAGGCGTCGAAGTCCACTCAGGGACCCCTCTCAGACTCATGCCCCGGTCGGGGCCAAGGATCGGGGGCGGCCGGTCATCCCGGCCGCCCCCGCGGTGCTTGGTGCTACATGTGGGTCAGGCCCAGGTCACGGAGCGACCTCGACCTCCGGCACGAGCGTGCCACCCTCGTTCTTGTAGGCCCAGTAGGACACGTTCTCCTGCGGGACGTCGCCGTTCTCGTCGAAGGCGATCTCCTTGCTGAGGCCCTCGCCGGTGTAGCCGTCGACGAACGTCTCGACATCCTCGCGGGTGCGGGCGCCGTCGTCGAGAGCCGCCAGGAAGACGGTCATCGCGTCGAAGCCCTCGGCCGCGTAGGCGCCCGGCGCGCTGCCGAACTCCGCCTCGTAGTCGGCAGCGAAGGTGCTGTCCTCCTCGATGGGGGCGCAGGGGCACATCACGACCGCGCCCTCACCGGCGTCGCCGACCGCGTTGCCGAAGTCGGCACCGTAGAGACCGTCACCACCGACGAACGGGGCCTCGATGCCGGCGTCGCGCATCTGCTTGAGCAGCGGCGCGGCCTCGGCGATGTAGCCACCGTAGAAGACGGCGTCGGGAGCGGCGGACTCCATCTTGGAGATGGTGGGCGCGAAGTCGGTCTGGCCGACCTCGGTCTTGTCACGCTGGACCATCGAGTCGCCGAGGGTCTCCTCGACGCGGTCGGCCAGCGGCTCGCCGTACGCCTCGGAGTTGTCGACCACGAACACCTTGGAGGCGCCGAGCTCGTCGGTGAGGTACTTGGCGATCGCCGCACCCTGGTAGTCGTCGTAGGGGACGAGGCGGTGGAAGACCTCGACCTGGTCCTCCTGCGTGAGGTCGGTCGCGGTGGCCGACTGGCTCACCATCGTGACGCCGGCGTCGTTGTAGATGCTCTTGGTCGCGCGGGTCTCACCGGAGAACGCGCCACCGATGACACCGATGAAGGTGTCGTCGCCCGCGATCTGGGTCGCGACGGGGGTGGCCTTCGCGGGGTCACCCTCGGTGTCGAACTTCTCCAGAGTGACCTCGCACTCGTCGTTCTCCCACTGGTTCAGGGCCAGCTCGGCGCCGTCGACGGACGGGAGCACGATGCTCGCGTTGGCGCCGGAGAGGGCACCCATCACGCCGATCTTGAAGTTGCAGTCCTCACCGGAGGCGCTGCCGCCGTCATCGGTGTCGGTGGTGCCACAAGCGGATGCCGTGACGGTCAGGGCGAGTGCGAGTGCACCCAGCCCCACTCGAGTGTTACGCCTCAAGGCCTTCTACCTCTCGTCAGGTCTCCGGCTCGACTACCGGGGACGCAGAGTTCATGGAGGAAGGCAACCCGCACACCGAGTCGACCGCGTCCCTCCGTCGCGGAAACGTACACCTCCGGGACCCGCCCTGTAAGCACCTTTGGATGCACACCCCGAAACATGACTAATCCGTTACCGAACCGTGCGCCCCGATCAGGAGGGTGTCGCGCTCCCCGGGCCGTGCTCGACAACTCCTTCGGCGACCTGGCGCATCGACAGGCGAAGATCCATCGCGGTCTTCTGGATCCACCGGAAGGCGTCCGGCTCGGCGAGTCCCAGTTGCTCCTGGAGGACGGCCTTGGCGCGGTCGACCGCCTTGCGCGTGGCCAGCGACTCGGAGAGGTCCGCGACCTCCTTCTCGAGGACGGCCAGCTCACCGAAGCGACTCACGGCCATCTCGATCGCCGGCACCAGGTCGGTGCGGGAGAACGGCTTGACGAGGTACGCCATCGCCCCGGCGTCGCGGGCCCGCTCGACGAGGTCGCGCTGGGAGAACGCCGTGAGGATCACGACCGGGGCGATGCGGGCGCCGGCGATGTGCTCGGCCGCAGCGATGCCGTCGAGGACCGGCATCTTGACGTCCGTGATCACCAGGTCGGGGCGCAGCCGCTCCGCCAGCTCGATGGCCTGCTGGCCGTCGGAGGCCTGGCCCACGACCTCGTAGCCCTCCTCTGCCAGCATCTCGGCGAGGTCCATGCGGATCAGCGCCTCGTCCTCGGCGATGACCACGCGGCGTACGGCGGGAGCGGAGTGGGTGTCGGGCTGCGTCACGGCCGCAAGGCTAGTCCGATACGGTTTCCTCGCCGAACCGCCCCGGTACTCCAATGGCAGAGAGAGTGGTCTCAAACACCATCCAGTGTGAGTTCGAATCTCACCCGGGGCACAGCCACTGATGTCGGTGGCCGATGGCACGGTGCACCCATGTACGACGCGCCGGTGCGGATCGCCGCCCTCGAGATGGTGGCCGGCGGGGCGAGCCTGAGCGAGGTCGCTCGCGCCACGGGTGTCCACCGCTCGACCCTCCGGGCGTGGCGGGAGGCGGACAGCGTCCTGCCGGTCGAGTGCTTCCGGTGCATCTTCTTGCACCCTGCCCGGGCCGACGCCTACTCCGCACTGCTCGGCTACTACCTGGGCGACGGGTGCGTCTCGACCTTCCGGAGCCACACCACGTTGAGGGTCTCGTGCGACGCCACGCTCTTGGGGATCATCGCGGACGTTTCCCGCGTCGTCGGAGCCCTGCACCCGTCGGGCGGCGTCTTCCACGTCGCGGCTCCCGGCGTCGTCGTGGTGTCGACGAACTGGAAGCACTGGCCGTGCCTGTTCCCCCAGCACGGCCCGGGACGCAAGCACGATCGCCCCATCGTCCTCGAGGACTGGCAGCGGGACGTCGTCATCGCGCACCCGGCCGACTTCCTGCGCGGGCTCTTCCACTCCGACGGCTGCCGGACCAACAACTGGGCCACCCGGATGGTGGGTGGCGAGAAGCGGCGCTACGACTATCCCCGCTGGCAGTTCACGAACCACTCCGACGACGTCAGCGCTCTGTGCTGCTGGGCGCTCGACCTGATCGACGTCCCGTGGCGCCGGTCCCGCCGCTGGGTGGTGTCGGTGTCACGGCGCGAGGCCGTGGCCCGGCTCGACGAGCTGATCGGCCCCAAGACCTGACCACCGCGTCAGCGGGAGGAGAGGACGATCAGCGAGGGCGTCGGTACGCCGGGGCGACCCCGTTGATCGCGTCGCCCATCCGGTGGATGCGGAGCGCGTTGGTGGAGCCGGGGATGCCGGGGGGCGAGCCGGCGATGATGACCACGAGGTCACCCTCGTCGACGCGACCGATGTGCAGCAGCGCCTCGTCGACCTGGCGCACCATCTCGTCGGTGTGCTCGACCTCGGCCCCCTGGAAGGTCTCGACCCCCCAGGTCAGCGCCAGCTGTGAGCGCGTGCGCGCCTGCGGGGTGAACGCGAGCACCGGGATCGGGCCGCGGTAGCGCGACAGGCGCTTGGCCGAGTCCCCGCTGACGGTGAAGGCGACGAGGAACTTGGCACCCACCGCCTCGGCGACCTCGGCGGCCGCCTTGGCGATGATCCCGCCGCGGGTGTGCGGCTGCCAGTCGATCGAGCGCATGTGGTGCAGGCCGTGGTCCTCGGTGGACTCGATGATCCGCGCCATCGTCTGGACGGCGGTGATGGGGTGCTCCCCCACGCTCGTCTCGCCGGACAGCATCACGGCGTCGGCACCGTCGAGCACCGCGTTGGCTACGTCGCTGGCCTCGGCGCGGGTCGGGGCGGGCGAGCCGATCATCGACTCGAGCATCTGGGTGGCCACGATGACGGGCTTGGCGTTGCGACGGGCCTTCTCGATGATCCGCTTCTGGTGGATCGGCACGTCCTCGAGCGGGCACTCCACGCCGAGGTCGCCGCGGGCGACCATCAGGCCGTCGAAGGCGTCGACGATCTCGTCGATGTTGTCGATCGCCTGCGGCTTCTCGATCTTGGCGATGACGGGGATGACGATCCCCTCCTCGCGCATCACCTTGCGGACGTCCTCGGCGTCGGCGGCACTGCGCACGAAGCTGAGGGCGATGAAGTCCACGCCGAGGTGCAGCGCCCAGCGCAGGTCCTCGGTGTCCTTCTCCGAGAGCGCAGGGACGGACACGGCGACACCCGGGAGGTTGATGCCCTTGTTGTTGCTCGCCTTGCCCCCGACGACCACCTCGGTGACCACGTCGGTCTCGGTGACGTCGACGACCCGCAGCCGGAGCTTGCCGTCGTCGATCAGGACGGGGTCGCCGACCTTCACGTCGCCCGGCAGCCCCTTGTACGTCGTCCCGCACACGTCGACGTCACCCGGCACGTCGCGCGTGGTGATGGTGAACGTCGCGCCGCGCTTGAGCTTGACCGGGCCGTCGGCGAAGGTCGCCAGCCGGATCTTGGGCCCCTGCAGGTCGGCGAAGATGCCGACCCCGTGGCCCGACTCGTCGCTCGCACGACGCACCAGCGTGTAGACGGCCTCGTGATCGGCGTACGCCCCGTGGCTCATGTTGAGGCGGGCCACGTCCATGCCCGCGTCGACGAGTTCACGGACACGCTCGGGGGTGGACACCGCAGGGCCGAGGGTGCAGACGATCTTTGCTCTACGCACACCTCGACCCTAGCGGATCTTTGATCGATCCAAAGGTCCCTGTCCGGTGAATGTCGGACGACCGCCGTCAGACCACGAGGGGACGGTCGGTCGGCCTGACCGGCGACGGCAGCGTCGTCGACCCGGTGAGCCACGTGTCGACGGCCGACGCCGCCGCCCGCCCCTCGGCAATCGCCCACACGATGAGCGACTGCCCGCGGCCCACGTCGCCGGCGACGAAGACGCCGTCCACGCTCGAGGCGTACGACGCGTCGCGCGCGACGTTGCCCCGCTCGTCGAGGTCGACGCCCAGCTGCTCGATGAGACCGGGCTGCTCGGGCCCCGTGAAGCCCATGGCGAAGAGCACCAGCTGCGCGGGGATCTCGCGCTCGGAGCCCTCGATCGGCTGGAACTTCGCGTCCACCTCGATCAGGCGCAGGCCCGAGACGTGGCCGTCGTCGTCCCCGAGGAACTCCTGGGTGGAGACGGCGTACATGCGGTCGCCGCCCTCCTCGTGCGCCGAGGACACCTTGAACGTCATCGGGTAGGTCGGCCACGGCTGGCCGGACGGGCGGTCCTCCGGCGGCTGCGCCATGATCTCGAGCTGGGTGATCGAGCGGGCGCCCTGGCGGATCGACGTGCCGAGGCAGTCGGCGCCGGTGTCGCCGCCGCCGATGATGACGACGTCCCTGTCGGTCGCGGTGATCTGCCCCTCGACCTCCTCGCCGAGGGCGACGCGGTTGGCCTGCGGCAGGAACTCCATGGCCTGGTGGATGCCGCCGAGCTCGCGCCCGGGCACCGGCAGGTCGCGGGCCTGGGTGGCGCCCATGGCGAGCACCACGGCGTCGTACCGCTCGGTGAGCTGGTCCCCCGTCAGCGTGCCGCCGACGTCGACCCCGGCCCGGAAGACGGTGCCCTCGCGGCGCATCTGGTCGAGGCGCCGGTCGAGGTGCTTCTTCTCCATCTTGAACTCGGGGATGCCGTAGCGCAGCAGCCCGCCGATCTTGTCGGCGCGCTCGTAGACCGCGACGGTGTGACCGGCCCGGGTCAGCTGCTGGGCGGCCGCGAGCCCCGCGGGCCCGGATCCGATGACCGCGACGGTGCGCCCCGAGAGCCACTCCGGCGGCTGCGGACGGACCGCGCCGGACTCCCAGGCGCGGTCGATGATCGAGACCTCGACGTTCTTGATGGTCACCGGGTCCTGGTTGATCCCCAGGACGCAGGCCGTCTCGCACGGCGCGGGGCACAGCCGCCCGGTGAACTCCGGGAAGTTGTTGGTCGCGTGGAGGCGCTCGATCGCACCGTCCCAGTCGTCACGCCAGACCAGGTCGTTCCACTCCGGGATGATGTTGCCCAGCGGGCAACCCTGGTGGCAGAACGGGATGCCGCAGTCCATGCAGCGGCTCGCCTGGGTGCTGATGATGGGCAGGAGGGCGCGGCCGATCCCGTCGGGATAGACCTCGTTCCAGTCCTTGACCCGCTCCTCGACCACGCGTCGCGTGGCGACCTCGCGGCCGTTCTTCAGGAAACCCTTGGGGTCAGCCATGAAGCACCTCCATGATCCGTGCGTTCGCCTGGTCCTCGTCGAGCCCCTCCGCAAGGGCCTCGGCGCGGGCGTCCAGCACTCGCTTGTAGTCGCGGGGCATCACCTCGGTGAAGCGCCCCAGCGCGGTGTCCCAGTCCTCGAGCAGCGCGGCGGCGACCGTCGAGCCGGTCTCCTCCCCGTGCCGGGTGACCAGGGCCTTGAGCTGCTCGACCGCGTCGCCGGTGACGGGGCCGAGGTCGACGAGCTCGGGGTTGACCCGGCCCGCGTCGAGATCGAGCACGAAGGCGTGGCCGCCCGACATGCCCGCGGCGAAGTTGCGCCCGGTCGGGCCGAGCACGACCACCACGCCGCCGGTCATGTACTCGCAGCCGTGGTCTCCGACGCCCTCCACCACCGCGGTCGCGCCGGAGTTGCGCACGCAGAAGCGCTCGCCTGCCTGGCCGCGGAGGTAGATCTCGCCCGACGTGGCGCCGTACGCGATCGTGTTGCCCGCGATGATCTGCTCGTGGGCCTCGAAGGTCGCCGACCGGTCGGGACGTACGACGATGCGCCCGCCCGACAGGCCCTTGCCGACGTAGTCGTTGGCGTCGCCCTCGAGGCGCAGCGTGATGCCGCGCGGCACGAACGCCCCGAACGACTGCCCCGCCGACCCGGTGAAGGTGATGTCGATGGTGCCGTCGGGCAGGCCCTCGCCGCGGTAGCGCTTGGTCACCTCGTGGCCGAGGATCGTGCCCACGGTCCGGTTGACGTTGCGGACCTGCACCTGCGCGCGGACGGGCTCGCCGTCCTCGAGCGCCGGTGCGGCCAGCTTGACCAGCTCGTTGTCGAGCGCCTTGTCGAGCCCGTGGTCCTGGCCGTGCGTGCAGCGCAGGTCCTGGTGCTCGAACTGCCCGAACTCACCCGAGCGCGAGGCCTGGTGGAGGATCGGCGTCAGGTCGAGCCCGGCGGCCTTCCAGTGGTCCACCGCCTGCGCGATGTCGAGCGACCCCACCTGTCCGATGGCCTCGTCGAGGCTGCGGAAGCCGAGCTGCGCGAGCAGCTCGCGCACCTCCTCGGCGATGTAGGTGAAGAAGTTGACGACGTACTCCGCCTTGCCGCTGAAGCGCTCGCGCAGGACCGGGTTCTGCGTCGCGACGCCCACGGGGCAGGTGTCGAGGTGGCAGACGCGCATCATGATGCAGCCGCTGACGACCAGCGGGGCGGTGGCGAAGCCGTACTCCTCCGCACCCAGCAGGGCGGCGACGACGACGTCGCGCCCGGTCTTGAGCTGGCCGTCGGCCTGGACGACGATCCGGTCCCGCAGGCCGTTGAGCAGCAGCGTCTGCTGGGTCTCGGCCAGGCCGAGCTCCCACGGTCCGCCCGCGTGCTTGAGCGACGTCAGCGGCGACGCGCCGGTGCCGCCGTCGTGGCCCGAGATCAGCACCACGTCGGCGTGCGCCTTGGACACGCCGGCCGCGACCGTGCCGACGCCGACCTCCGACACGAGCTTGACGTGCACGCGCGCGCTCGGGTTGGCGTTCTTGAGGTCGTGGATCAGCTGCGCCAGGTCCTCGATCGAGTAGATGTCGTGGTGCGGCGGCGGGCTGATGAGCCCCACGCCCGGCGTGGAGTGCCGGGTCTTGGCCACCCACGGGTAGACCTTGTGGCCGGGCAGCTGGCCGCCCTCGCCGGGCTTGGCGCCCTGCGCCATCTTGATCTGGATGTCGTCGGCGTTGGTGAGGTACTCCGAGGTGACGCCGAAGCGCCCCGACGCGACCTGCTTGATCGAGCTGCGGCGCTCGGGGTCGTGGAGCCGGTCGGCGTCCTCGCCGCCCTCACCGGTGTTGGACTTGCCGCCCAGCCGGTTCATCGCGATGGCGAGGGTCTCGTGCGCCTCCTGGCTGATGGAGCCGTAGGACATCGCGCCGGTCGAGAACCGCTTGACGATCTCGGAGACCGGCTCGACCTCGTCGATGCTGATCGGCTGCCGGCCGGTGGCCTCGCCGTCCTTGAAGCGGAACAGCCCGCGCAGCGTCATCAGCCGCTCCGACTGCTCGTCGACCCGAGAGGTGTACTGCTTGAAGATGTCGTAGCTGCCCGACCGGGTCGCGTGCTGGAGGCGGAAGACCGTCTCCGGGTCGAACAGGTGCGGCTCGCCCTCGCGGCGCCACTGGTACTCGCCGCCGATCTCGAGCTCGCGGTGGGCGGGCGCGATGCCGCCGCGGGGGTACGCCGTGGCGTGCCGACGGGCGACCTCCTCGGCGATGGTGTCGAGCTCGATGCCGCCCAGCTTGGACGTCGTGCCGGTGAAGTAGCGGTCGACGACGGACTGCGAGAGCCCGACGGCCTCGAAGATCTGCGCCCCGGTGTACGACGCCACCGTGGAGACGCCCATCTTGGACATCACCTTGAGGACGCCCTTGCCCAGGCCCTTGATGAGGTTGGCCACGGCCTTCTCGGGCTCGGCCTTGACGTAGTAGCCCTCCCGCGCGAGGTCCTCGACGGACTCCATGGCGAGGTAGGGGTTGACCGCCGCGGCGCCGTAGCCGACGAGCAGCGCCACGTGGTGCACCTCGCGGACGTCGCCGGCCTCGACCAGCAGGCCGACCTGGGTGCGCGTCTTCTCCCGCACCAGGTGGTGGTGGACCGCGCCCGTCAGCAGGAGCGACGGGATCGGGGCGAGGTCGGCCGTGGAGTGCCGGTCCGAGAGCACGATGATGCGCGCTCCCCCGGCGATCGCCTCCGACACCTCGGCGCAGATCTCGTCGAGGCGCTGCGCCAGCGCCTCGCCGCCGCCCGCGACGTCGTACAGGCCGCGGGAGACGTGGGTGATGAAGCCGGGCATGTCGCCGTCACGGTTGATGTGCCGGATCTTGGCCAGGTCGTCGTTGGAGATCACCGGGAACGGCAGCACGACCTGCCGGCACGACGCGGGGGTCGGCTGGAGCAGGTTGGCCTCCGGCCCGATGGTGCCGCTGAGCGAGGTGACGAGCTCCTCGCGGATCGCGTCCAGGGGCGGGTTGGTGACCTGCGCGAAGAGCTGGGCGAAGTAGTCGAACAGCAGCCGGGGCTTCTCGCTCAGGGCCGCGATCGGGGTGTCCGTGCCCATCGAGCCGAGCGTCTCGGCGCCGGTGTTGGCCATCGGCGTGAGCAGGACGCGCAGCTCCTCCTCGGTGTAGCCGAAGATCTGCTGGCGCCGCGTCACCGAGGCGTGGGTGTGCACGATGTGCTCGCGGTCGATGACGTCGTCGAGGTGGATGAGGCCGGCGTGCAGCCACTCGTCGTACGGGTGCTCGGCCGCCAGCTCGGACTTGACCTCCTCGTCCTCGATGATCCGGTGCTCGTCGGTGTCGATGAGGAACATCCGGCCCGGCTGGAGGCGGCCCTTGCGGACCACCGTGGCGGGGTCGATGTCGAGCACGCCGACCTCGGAGGCGAGGACGACGAGACCGTCGTCGGTCACCCAGTAGCGCGAGGGGCGCAGGCCGTTGCGGTCGAGCACGGCGCCGATCTGCGAGCCGTCGGTGAAGACGACACAGGCGGGGCCGTCCCACGGCTCCATCATCGAGGAGTGGAACTGGTAGAACGCACGCCGCTTGGCGTCCATCTCGGCGTGGTTCTCCCAGGCCTCGGGGATCATCATCAGCACCGAGTGGGGCAGCGACCGCCCGCCCATGTGCAGCAGCTCGAGGACCTCGTCGAAGGACGCGGAGTCGGAGCTGCCGGGCGTGCAGATCGGGAAGAGGCGGTCGAGGTCGCCGGGGATGAGGTCGCTGGACAGCAGCGCCTCACGGGCCCGCATCCAGTTGCGGTTGCCCATCACGGTGTTGATCTCGCCGTTGTGCGCGATGAAGCGGAACGGGTGGGCCAGCGGCCAGCTCGGGAACGTGTTGGTGGAGAAGCGCGAGTGCACGACCGCCATCGCCGACGCGATCCGCTCGTCGACCAGGTCGGGGAAGAAGTGGTCGAGCTGGTCGGTGGTGAGCATGCCCTTGTAGGCCAGGGTGCGCGAGGAGAGCGACGGGAAGTAGACGTCCGTCTCGTGCTCGGCCCGCTTGCGCAGGCAGAAGGCGAGCCGCTCGAGGGCCATGCCGCTGACGCGCTTGGCGGAGCCGGACACGAAGAGCTGCACGAAGGTCGGCATGACGCTGATCGCGGTGGCCCCCAGCGTGGAGGGGTCGACCGGGACCTCGCGCCAGCCGAGGACGGTGAGGCCCTCCTCGGTCGCGATCTCCTCGATCCGCGCGCGGGTGGCCGTGACGGCCGCCTCGTCGCCGGGGATGAAGGCCGTCCCGACGGCGTAGCTGCGCTGCGCCGGGAGGTCGAAGTCGACCACGGCGCGCAGGAAGGCGTCGGGCACCTGCATGAGGATGCCCGCACCGTCGCCGGAGTTGGTCTCGGCGCCGGCGGCGCCGCGGTGGTCGAGGTTGCGCAGCGCGGTGAGCGCCTTGGCCACGATGTCGTGGCTGGCGACACCGGTCAGGGTGGCCACGAACGCCACGCCGCACGCATCGTGCTCGTGGCGGGGGTCGTAGAGCCCTTGTGCTTCAGGTCCGGCCCCAAGTCCGGAACGTGCTCCGGGTGCGGGCGGCGGGAAGGCGTGCATCTGGCTTTCTCCCGTCGTCGTTCGCCGGACACACCGCACAGTCCCGCGTGGTGCGAGGTGCTCGTGGTGGGGTCCGGCGGTGGATGTGGCGATCGGCAGGGGACGGCATTGGCCCGCGCGTCAGGAAATCTATCACCGGCGGCGCCACGGGGTGAGACGGCGATCTCAGCCCTCAGACGCCCCGGTCGCCGGGCGGGTGGTCGGCTCCTCGTCGGCGCGGTCGTGGTCGAGGCGCTCCTGGGTGTAGACCTGCTCCTCGCGGCCCGGACGCTTGACGGCGGACCACGCGAAGTACGCCGCCGCGAGCACGAAGAGCACGATCGAGGTCCACACGTTGAGCCGCAGGCCGCCCACGTCGATCAGCTGGACCTCGTCGATCCGGAGGTTCTCGATCCACACCCGGCCCAGCGTGTAGAGCATCACGTACAGCGCGGCCACCCGGCCGAAGCCGAGCCGGAAACGCTTGTCCAGCCACACCAGCAGGGCGAAGGCCCCCAGGCACCAGAAGAACTCGTAGAGGAACGTCGGGTGGTACGTCGCGGCGTCCGGGTAGGCGTCCGGCCGGTGGGCGGGGTCGATCTCCAGCGCCCAGGGCAGGTCGGTGGGACGACCGTAGAGCTCCTGGTTGAACCAGTTGCCCCAGCGCCCGATGGCCTGCGCGACCAGCACCCCGGGGGCGATGGCGTCCAGGAGCGGCAGCAGCCTGATGCCGCGCAGCCGAGCGCCGATCATCACGCCCACAGCGCCCAGGGCAATGGCGCCCCAGATGCCGAGCCCACCGCGCCAGATGTACAGCGCGGCCACGGGGTTCTGGCCCTCCCCGAAGTAGAGCTGCCAGTCGGTGAGGACGTGGTAGAGCCGGCCGCCGATCAGGCCGAACGGGACCCCCCAGATCGCGAGGTCGCCGATGTCTCCGGCGCGGCCCCCGCGGGCCTGCCAGCGGCGCTCACCGATCCAGATGGCGGCGACGATGCCGAGGATGATGCTCAGGGCGTAGCCGCGGATCGGCAGCGGTCCGAGGTACCACGTGCCCTGGCTGGGGCTCGGGATGGAGTGGACGAGGATCTCGGGCAGCACGAGCAACGTGGTCATGACTCACTCAACAGGGTCTCGATGTCGGCGGACAGCTGGGCCGGGGACACGTCCTGGTTCCAGAACGCCGGCGCCTGGCCGGAGGCGTCGACCGCGATCACCTGGGAGCCGTGGCTCCCGAGGTCGTAGCCCCCGCTCTCGAGCTCCTCGGCGTCCGCGACGAAGATGCCGACGCTCTCCCCGAGCTCCACGGTCTCGTCCCGGCTGGCGCGGCCGCCGACGGCGGTCACGCCCGCCTGCTCGATCCCGTAGCCGTCGAGGTAGTCCTGCATCACGGGCGGGGTGTCGACCTTCGGGTCGGTGGTGACGAAGGCGACCTGGACCTGGGAGCGGTCGTCCTCGTCGAGGCGGTTGACCGCGCCGGCGATCGAGGACATCACGAGCGGGCAGACGTCGGGGCAGGTCGTGTAGCCGAAGAAGACCAGGGTCAGCCGGGCCCCCGGGTCGTCTAGCGACAGGTCCTCGCCGGTGGTCGTGGCCAAGGTGGTGCCCGCGACCTCGAAGGGCGGGTCCACGAGGGTGCCGGTGAACTCGGTGGCGCTGCTCGAGGAGCCTCCGCAACCGGCCAGCAGGACCGTGGACAGGAGGGCCGCCAGGACGGCCCCGGGGGTCCTACGCACGACGCACCCCACCTGCCAGGTCCTCGGTGAGCGCGCGCAGCGCGGACAGCCCCGCTGCCGGGTCGTCGGCGTGGTCCAGCAGGGTGCGCACGAAGGCGGACCCGACGATGACGCCGTCGGCGTACGACGCGACCTCGGCCGCCTGGTCGCCGGTGCTGACGCCGAGCCCGACGCAGACAGGCAGGTCGGTGGTGGCCTTGGTGCGTGCGACGAGCGGTCCGGCGAGGTCGCTGGTCGTGGTCCGCGCCCCGGTCACGCCCATCACGGCGGTGGCGTAGACGAAGCCCCGGCACGCGGCGGTGGTCATGGCGACCCGGTCCTCGGTGCTGCTGGGGGCGACGAGGAAGACCTTGTCGAGCCCGTGGGCGTCGGCCGCGTCGATCCACTCGCGGGCCGAGTCGGGGGTGAGGTCGGGCGTGATGAGGCCCGCTCCCCCGGCGGCGGCGAGGTCGGCGGCGAAGCGCTCCACGCCGTAGCGCTCGACGGGGTTCCAGTAGGTCATCACCACGGTGGGCGTCCCGGTGGCGGCGACCGCCTCCACGACCCGCATGACGTCGCTGGTGCGGGTGCCGGCCTCGAGGGCGGCCTGGGCCGCCGCCTGGATGGTGGGCCCGTCCATCACCGGGTCGCTGTAGGGCAGGCCGACCTCGATGACGTCGCAGCCGGCGTCGACCATGGCCAGCATGGCCTCGATCGAGCCCTCCACGCTGGGGTAGCCCGCGGGCAGGTAGCCGACCAGCGCGGCGCGCCCCTCGGCGCGGGCCGTCTCGAAGGCGGTGGCGGTGGTCGCGCTCACTCGGGTTCTCCGGTCTCGTCGTCGGGCTGGCCGAGCTTGAACCACTCGGTGGCGGTGCCCATGTCCTTGTCGCCGCGGCCGCTCAGGTTGATGAGCACCGTGGCCCCCGGTCCCTTCTCGGCAGCCAGCTCGCGGGCCACGTCGATGGCCCCCGCGACGGCGTGCGCCGACTCGATCGCCGGGATGATGCCCTCCGTGCGGGCCAGGAGGGCGAGCGCGTCCATCGCCTGGGTGTCGGTGATCGGGCGGTAGGTCGCCCGGCCGGTCTGGGCGAGGTGCGCGTGCTGCGGCCCGACGCCCGGGTAGTCGAGCCCGGCCGAGATCGAGTGCGACTCGACCGTCTGGCCGTCCTCGTCCTGGAGGACGTAGGTGCGGGCGCCGTGCAGGACCCCCGCCTCCCCCGCGTGGATGGTGGCCGCGTGCCGGCCGGTCTCGACGCCGTCGCCGCCGGGCTCGAAGCCGAAGATCCTGACGTCCTCGTCGTCGAGGAACGCCGTGAACAGCCCGATGGCGTTGGACCCGCCGCCGACGCAGGCGGCGATGGCGTCCGGCAGGGCGCCGTACTGCTCGAGGACCTGGGCGCGCGCCTCGTCGCCGATGCCGCGGGTGAAGTCGCGGACCATGCTGGGGAACGGGTGCGGGCCGGCGGCCGTCCCGAAGAGGTACGCCGTGTGGTCGACGCTGGCGACCCAGTCTCGCAGCGCCTCGTTGATGGCGTCCTTGAGGGTCGCACTGCCCGAGTCGACCGCGACGACCTTGGCGCCGAGGAGGTTCATCCGGGCGACGTTGAGCGCCTGCCGGCGCGTGTCGACCGAGCCCATGTAGACGGTGCAGTCGAGCCCGAAGTACGCCGCCGCGGTGGCGCTGGCGACGCCGTGCTGCCCCGCGCCGGTCTCGGCGATGACGCGCTGCTTGCCCATCCGGCGGGTGAGCAGCGCCTGCCCGAGCACGTTGCGGATCTTGTGCGCGCCGGTGTGGTTGAGGTCCTCGCGCTTGAGCAGGATCCGGGCGCCGACCTGCTGGGACAGGCGCTCGGCGTGGTAGAGCCGGCTCGGGGTGCCGGCGTAGTCGCGGCAGATCGCCTCGAACTCGGCGACGAACGCCGGGTCGGCCATCGCGTCGTGCCACGCCTGGGTGAGCTCGTCGAGCGCGGCGACGAGGGCCTCGGGCATGAACCGCCCACCCCACGTGCCGCCGTAGTAGCCCCGGTCGTCGGCGTCGTACTGGCTGACCCGCTGGCTCATCGCTGCACTCCTGTCATGGCACGTACGGCGCCGGTGGGGTCGCCGTCCCTGACCAGCGCCTCGCCGACGAGCACGGCGCGGGCGCCCTCGCCCACGAACCGGGTCACGTCGTCGGGTCCGCTGATCCCCGACTCGGCCACCAGCACCCGGTCCTCGGGGACGAGGGGAGCGAGGCGGCCGAAGGTGTCGTTGTCGACCGCGAGGGTCTTGAGGTTGCGCGCGTTGACGCCGACGAGCTCGGCGCCGAGGGCCACCGCGCGCTCGGTCTCGGCCTCGTCGTGGACCTCGACGAGCACGGTGAGCCCGAGCTCGCGGGCCTCGTCGTGGAGGCGGCGCAGGTCGTCGTCGTCGAGGGCGGCCACGATCAGCAGCGCGAGGTCGGCGCCGGCGGCGCGGGCCTCGACGAGCTGGTAGCTCGTGACGATGAAGTCCTTGCGGAGCACCGGGGTGTCGACGGCCGCACGGACGGCGACGAGGTCGTCGAGGGACCCCCCGAAGCGGCGCTGCTCGGTGAGCACGGAGATCGCGGCGGCACCGCCCGCGGCGTAGGCCGCGGCGAGGGACGCGGGGTCGCGGATGTCGGCGAGCTCGCCCTTGCTGGGGCTCTTGCGCTTGACCTCCGCGATCACGCTGGATCCTGGGGCGCGGAAGTGCGGCATCGGGTCGCGGGCGGGGTCGACGTCGGCCAGCGCGGCGCGGACGTCGGCGAGCGGCCGGACGGCCTCGCGACCGGCGAGGTCCTCGCGGACGCCGACGATGATCTGGTCGAGCACGGACATGGGGCCAACCCTCTCACTCCACCGGTGGCGGGGCCGACGGTGGCTCAGGCTGCGAGCCAGGACCCGGGCAGGTTGCGCGCCACGGTGAACACCGCGACCACCCCGAGCCCCGCCACCCACACGGCGGTGGGCACGGTGAGGGGGCGCATCGCCTCTCCCCCGCGCCACACGACGACCACCCGTCGCAGCCACAGCGCGAGCACGACGGGCAGCACCACGACGAGGAGCAGGTTGCTCGACGCGGCGGCCGCGACGTCGAGCTGCGTGAGGTCGTGGACTGCCCGGAGGCCGCCGCAGGCGGGGCAGTCGAGGTGCGTCAGCACCTGGGTGGGGCACCAGCCCCAGCTGCCCGGCCGGTGGGGGTCGCGGACGGCGAGCGCGAGGGTCGCGACCGCGGCGAGGGCGGCGGCACCGAGCGGTGCGGCGAGCCGCTGCGCCCGGGCGCCCATCAGGTCAGTGCGGGTCGCCGTGGAACCCGAGCCGGGCCATCACGAGGAAGAGCGGGAGGGCGACGACGCCCAGCGCGATGCCGACCCAGAAGAGGGTCATGCTGACCGGCGAGAGCATGAGCGCGATCGAGCCGACCAGGAAGCCGAGCATGGCCACGCTCACCGCGGTCCACGCAGCGGGGGTGTTGCCGTGGTTGTTGGCCATGGGTGCTCCTTTGGTGCGTGGCGTGCGGTGCTGGCGAGGGGCGCGATCGGCGACCCCGATCGGACGCCGATCAGTCTAGGGGCCACTACCGGTCGGTCGGATCATGCCCCTCGTCGAGGGCCTTCCAGATCTCCAGGTTGCCCTGTGGCTCGACCGGTGCCGCCTCCCCTGCAGGGGCGTCGTACCGGCGACCCATCTCGGGCCAGGCGGGCACGAGGCGCACGGCGAGGAGCGTGGTGACCACGCAGCCGAGGGCGGCGACGCAGGCCGCGGCGTACCAGCCGGTGAGGTGGACGTCGGCGGTGTCGGCACCCGAGGCGGCCATGAGCTGGTCCGCCACCGAGTCCTGCAGGGTGAAGAGCGCCCACACGGTGGTGACGACCAGGCCGACGGCGGCGAGCGCGGCGACGCCCATCACGACCCGGCGGAAGCGGCCGCGGGTGACGAGCACGACCCCCCAGCCGGCGAGCACGACGAGGCTCAGCGCCCCGGCGAGCGGCATCTCCCCGAGCCCCTCGGCCACCGCCGATCCGACGACGGCGGCGTCGCCGGCGGTCTCGGTGCTCAGCTGGCCGGACGTGCCCTCGACCCAGGCCCGGGTCCCGGCGACGGCCGCGAGGCCGGCGCTGGCCAGGCCGGCGAGCACCACCGGGCCGAAGCCGGTCCGGGGACGCTGCTCGTCGTCGGACCCGGTCTCCGGGTCGGACTCGGGCATCGGGGGCTCAGCCATCGAGCCGGTCCGCGTCGAAGCAGGTGCGGTCCCCGGTGTGGCACGCGGCGCCGACCTGTTCCACGCGGAGCAGCAGCGTGTCCCCGTCGCAGTCGAGCCGGACCTCGTGGACGTGCTGGGCGTGGCCGGACGTCTCGCCCTTGACCCAGTACTCCTGGCGCGAGCGGCTCCAGTACGTCGCCCGGCGGGTCTCCAGGGTGCGGGCCAGCGCCTCGTCGTCCATCCATCCGAGCATGAGCACCTCGCCGGTGTCGTGCTGCTGGACGATCGCGGGCACCAGTCCGTCGGCCGAGCGCTTGAGGCGGTCGGCGATGGCGGGGTCCAGGTCGGTCACCCCTCCAGTATCAGGGGTCGATCTGCTCGCCCTCGCGGCGGCGCCACGTGGCGGCACACTCGGCGGTGACCGGTCCCGGCGCCGGCAGCGCACGACCGTCCCACGCCCTGATCGCCTGCACGTCGCGCGTCGTCGACACGAGGAAGGCCTCGTCCGCGCGCTGCACGACCTCGATCGGCTCGTCGACCTCGCGACCACCGCACCACTCGAGCACCAGCGCCCGGGTGACGCCCGCCAGGCACCCGCTCGCCAGCGTGGGGGTGCGCAGCTCGCCGTCGACGACGTAGAAGACGTTGGACCCGGTGCCCTCGCACAGGTGCCCGACCGTGTTGGCGAAGATCGCCTCGGTCCCGCCCTGCCGCTGGGCGTGCGCGAGCGCGATGACGTTCTCGGCGTACGACGTGGTCTTGAGCCCCGCCGTCGCCCCGCGCTCGTTGCGTGTCCAGGGCACGGTGGCGACCGTGGTCGACTCCCCCGTCGGCTCGAGGGCGGACCAGGCCACGACGAGGGTGGCCGGGCCGTCGCCGCGTCCCGAGCCCATCGGCGCCGGCCCGGCGGTGTAGGTGATCCGCAGGCGACCGAGCGGGTCGCCGGCGCCCTCCAGCACCGCCGCGATGCCGCGGCGCACCTCGGACTCGTCGGGAGCGTCGAGCCCGAGACCGGTCGCGGAGCGGGCCAGGCGGTCGAGGTGCCGGGTCAGCGCGAACGGGCGCCCGTCCAGGGTCTTGACGGACTCGAAGACACCGTCGCCGACGGTGAACCCGTGGTCGGTGACCCCGAGCACCGGGCCGGTCGGGTCGGTCAGCAGGTCACCGTTCATCCACGCGCGCATGGGGCCCACTCTAGGCAGCGGGGACCCCGTCGGACCGCCCGGGAACACGCGGCGGGGGACCCGGTTTTGGCACCCGCCGCACCGTCGGCTAATGTTCCACTCGCACTTCCCGCCGGGTCACCGGAGGGAAAGCGCAGGCGGACATAGCTCAGTTGGTAGAGCGCAACCTTGCCAAGGTTGAGGTCGCGAGTTCGAGTCTCGTTGTCCGCTCGGAGAGGTCTCTCCACCGGGTCCCTCCCTGGAGGGCCCCCCGCGGTGGGTTGGCCGAGAGGCGAGGCAACGGACTGCAAATCCGTGTACACGGGTTCAAATCCCGTACCCACCTCCACACAAGTCAAGACCTGGGCGATTGGCGCAGCGGTAGCGCGCTTCCCTGACACGGAAGAGGTCACTGGTTCAATCCCAGTATCGCCCACCAGATCGACGAACAGCCCCTGGCCCGCGAATCCGCGGTCGGGGGCTGTGTCGCTCTCCCCGAGCTTCGACACAGAACCGCCCACGGCCGATGAGAGCCGTGGGCGGCTGTTGTGTCCGTCGAGGACGTCCCCACGTCCCCGACGACCCATGAGACGCCGGCCGCCCTTGACCATGACGCCACTTCGCCGGTCGGGCACCGCGGCGTGGGAGTTACCCCATCTGGGGCCCTGACGCGAGGTGTTCCCGCTCCTAGGGTCGAGGGGCGGCGTCGTTCGCGGCAGCTCCCTAGTTGCTGCATTGGGCGTCCGCACGGAACCGCCCACGGTCCTCATCAGCCGTGGGCGGTTCTGTCGTCCCGCGACAGGTCGTCAGTCCGCCTCGTCGTCGCCCGGGCCCTGCTCACCGTCCCACCACTCGGCGTCGCGTTCCTCGAGCACGTCCTGGAGGTCGCGCCACGCCTCCTGGTCGTCCTGCTCGGGTGCGGGCTGCGTCATCTGCCCATGGTGCTCCGCCGGAGGGCGCGGTCGCAACGGGCGCAGGTGGGCGCCCGTGGACGAGGCGATGCGCTAGTCCGAACGGGCGGTTTACGCGGCATGCGCCACGCACCTAACCTGAGGAACGAGCTTGTGGCCGGCTGGATCCGGGGGGATTCGCTGGGTCACGCTGGGCCACCCGTCGGCAGGCCGCGCAGGACGCGCGCCGACGGGTGGCTTCGTCTTGTCCCGAGCCACCCGCGGACAGCGTGCGGCGCCCCGGCACGCCGTCCAGACCGGTGGTCACCTGATTTGGCGAGGCTCACGCGCGCCGCAGACAACCACCCTGCCCGCGGAGTAGCGTCGTCGTTGCCGCGTCGGCGGGGAGTCCCTCCCCCGAGATTCCCCTCCGACGTGGTCCACCGTCACGTCACCGGGGTCCGGTGCACGGGCGGCGCCTAGGGTGTCGACATGAGCGGTGACGACGTCGAGCGGACCCCGGACGGCCACCACATCGTCGTCGACGGTCGCCGCTGGCGTGCCACCGACACCTCCATCCCGGAGCCGCTGCGAGCCGAGCTGGTCAAGGAGCTCATGCGGGCCCGCCGCCTCGTGGGCAGCCGGGGTGACGCCGCCCGCCCGTTCGTGCACGACGCCAAGGTGGCCCTCGGGGAGCGCGGCGAGCCGTGGTGGGAGGACCCCTCCGCCGAGGGGCAGCGCGACCGTCTCGCCGCGACCGTGCGGGCGCTGCTGAGGCACCGGGAGACGAGCACCATCTGCCCCAGCGACGCCGCCCGGGTGGTGGGCGGCGAGCAGTGGCGCGACGTCATGCCCGTGGCCCGCGACGTGGCCCGCGAGCTGCACGAGCAGGACGTCGTGGAGGTCCAGCAGGGCGGGAAGCGCGTCGACGACCCGCAGTCCGCGCGCGGCCCGGTCCGGCTCGCGCCAGGACCCGCGCTCGAGCGCTGACCGCTCAGCGACCCAGGAGCCCCCGACCGCGACCCGGGATGACCCGCTCCACGCGGTCCCGGGCGATAGCGGCCCGTGCCGCGTTGTCGCCGCAGGCCCCGTGCACGCCGCCGCCCGGGTGCGCCGACGCCGACCCGAGGTAGAGGCCACGGACCGGGGTCTCGGCGCGTCCGAGGCCCGGGACCGGCCGGAACACCAGCTGCTGGTGCAGCTGGGCCGTGCCGCCGTTGAGGGCGCCTCCGACCAGGTTGGCGTCGCGGGCCTCCATCTCGTGCGGTCCGAGCACCCGGCGGGCCAGCACCCGGTCGCCGAACCCGGGGGCGGCCCTCTCGAGCCGGGCCTGCATCCGGTCGGCGAACCTCTCGCAGTCGTCGCGGTCCCACGTGCCCCGGACACCGCCGTCCCCGGCGTCCGAGGACGCGCGCTGGGGCACGTGGGCGTAGGCCCAGAACGACTCGGTGCCCGCCGGCGAGCGGCTGGGATCGGACGTCGTCATCTGGCCGGTGAGCATGAAGGGAGCCGCCGGCACGGCACCGGACTGGACCTGGCTCATCGCCTGCGACATGTCGGCGACCGAGTCGGCGACGTGGACGGTCCCGGGGGCCAGGTCGGGCGCGCCGGTCCACGGGACGCCGCCGTCGAGCGCCCAGTCGACCTTGACGGTCCCCGGGTCGAGCTCGAAGGTCCGCAGGGCCCGGGTGACGCGGTCGGGCACCTCCGCGGCGTCGAGCAACCGGGTGTAGAGCGTCGGGGCCAGCACGTCGGCCACGACCGCGCGACGTGCGGCGTACCGCTCACCGTCGGCGGTCCGGACGCCCGTGGCCCGTCCCCGCTCCACGTCGATGCGGGTGACCTCGGCGCCGGTCCGGATCTCGCCCCCGCGAGCTCGGAAGCGACGTGCCAGGGCCTGGGTGAGCTCGCCGGCACCGCCCTCCGGGACCGGGAAGCCGACCGTCTGGCCCATCATGGCGAGCAGCATCCCCAGCAGCGAGGAGCCGGGGGCATCGAGCGGGATGTCCGCGTGGGCGGCGTTGCCGGCGAGGAGCACCCGGGCCGCCTCTCCCCCGAAGCGCTGCCGCCCGAGCTCGGACACGGGCGTGAGCAGCGTCTTGACGAAGCCCAGCCCCCCGACGTGCCGCAGGGCGGCCAGCACGCCGACGCCGTGGCGGACGGGAGGGAACGGTGTGAGCAGGGCACCGATGAGGTGCGGACCCACCCGGTCCCACTGGGCGCACAGATCGAGCCAGGCCTCGCCGTCCCCGGCGCAGTGGGCCTCGAGACCGGCGGCGGTCGCCTCGCGGTCGTGGTGCAGGACCGCCCAGCTGCCGTCCGGGAACGGGTGACCGAGCACGGAGGGCGCGTGCCGCCACGACAGGCCGTGGTCCTCGAGGTCGAAGGACCGGATCGTCGGGGACGAGGCGGCCAGGGGGTAGAAGGCGCTGAACGTGTCGTGCACGAAGTCCGGGTGCAGGTCGCGGTCGCTGCGCACGGCGCCGCCGACGTCGGGCTGGGCCTCGAGCAGGAGCACCGACCAGCCGGCGTCGAGCAGCCGGTTGGCCGCGACGAGGCCGTTGGGCCCGGCGCCCACGACCACCGCGTCGTACGTCGTCCCCGTCATCGGACGAGCACCCTGCGTCGGCGGCGCAGCTCCGCGACGTTGCGGGCGATGCCCGCCAGGGCGTTGCCGTGGGTGCCGCGGAGCGCGTTGCGCTCCTGCCGTGACTCCAGGACGTTGCCCGGCCCGAGCACGACCTCGCGCTCGAGGTCCTGGGCGGCCAGCGTGAACAGCGGACCGACCAGGCGGTCGTAGACCGGCGGGAGGACCCGGAAGCCGAACCGGATCACGTGGTTGGCGGCGTTCGACTGGCCACCGCGCCACGGATGGGCCGCGGTCGCGAGGACCCGCGCCGCCACCCGCTCGGGCGTCTGGACGGGGAACGGCGGGCGCCCGACGGAGTCGCCGTACGTCGCGGCCTGCTCGTAGATGGGCGTGTCGACACCCCCGGGCGCGACGTAGCCGAAGCGCAGCGCGGGCCGGTCGCGGTTGTCGACACGGAGCTGGCGCACGAGCCCGCGCAGGCCCCACTTGGAGACGACGTACGCCGCCATGTCGGGCACCGCGATGTGCCCGATGAGGGAGCCGACGAGGACGAGGCTCCCCTCCCCCTGCCGGCGCAGGACGGGGAGCACGTGCCGGACCAGGTTGACCGAGCCGTGCAGGTTGGTGGCCAGGACGGCGTCGAAGACCTCGACGGGGACGTCCTGGATGCGGCCGTAGGCGACGACGCCCGCGTCGCCCACGACGACGTCGAGCCGGCCGTGCCGCTCGACCGCGGCGGCGACCGCGCGGCGTACGTCGTCGTCGTCGGAGACGTCGGCGGGGGTCACCATCGTCGTGGCGGCCCCGAGCGCGTCGCAGTCGGCGGCGACACGCTCCAGGGCCTCACGCCCGCGGGCCAGCAGCACCAGGTGGTCGCCCCGGCGGGCGGACAGCCGGGCGGTGGCCTCGCCGATGCCGCTGGAGGCACCGGTCACCAGGACGACACGGGGGCTCATCGGCGCCGTTCGGCGAGGTAGGCGAGCCGGCGCAGCGTCTCGGTGTTGCGCCACTTGAGCGTGACGCCCCGCACCGGCGGCGGTGCCAGGACTCCCGGTCCCGAGACGGCGTCCTCGGTGATGCGCACCTCGGTCTCGGCACCCATCGGCACCAGCCGGATGTCCACCTCCGCCTCCCCGACCGGCCAGGCCCGGGCCCGCAGGGTGATCGAGTGGCCCGGCACCGTCGCCGTGACCTCGGTGTTGTCGTCGATGAGCAGCGGCCACAGACCCACCGAGTGGTGGAGCTTGCTGCCGACGGCCGGCCAGTCGTCGTCGACCTCGCGCATCCGCGAGGCACCCACCACCCACACCGGGTAGAGCCAGCCGTCGCTCAGCACCTCCCAGACCTGCTCGGGGGTCGCGTGCACGATTCGGGTGTTCTCCGCCATGGGTCGGTTCCTGTCGTCGGGGTCTCCCCACGCTAGCGACGCGCACCCGGCTCGCCCACCACCCCGAGGGGCCGTCCCGGGGTGACGTGCGTCCCTGCGAGGATGGGGACGGTGGCCTACTTCGAGCGCACCGGCGAGACCGGCTGGACACCGACCCGGCACGTGGGTGGGGCGTGGGACGTCGACGAGCAGCACGTCGCCCCGGCCCTGGGCCTGATGGCGCACCTCGTCGAGGCCGACCGGGACCGGCGTCGCGACGACGGCCTCGTGCTGACCCGGCTGTCGTACGACATCCTCGGCACCCTGCCGATGGACGAGGTGACCGTCGAGGTGCACGTCCGCCGGCCGGGTCGCACCATCGAGCTGGTCGAGGCCGTGCTGTCGCACGCGGGCCGGCCCGGTGTCGTGCTACGTGCGTGGCTGCTCGGCGCGGGCGACACCGCAGCGATCGACGGCACGGACCTCCCCCGGATCCCCGGGCCCGAGGAGGTCGAGCCGTGGGACCCCACGTCGGTGTGGCCGGGCGGTTTCATCGCGTCGGTCGACGTACGTCGCGACCAGCAGGCACCCGGGCGGGGGTCCTACTGGGTGACCACGGACGTGCCGCTCGTCGACGAGCCGGTCAGCGTCACGGCCCGGGCGGCGGGCCTGCTCGACATCGCCAACGGGATGACCGTGCGGGCCGACCCGGCCGAGGTGGCGTTCCCCAACCTGGACCTCACCGCGCACCTCTTCCGGGCGCCCGCGGCGGGGTGGCTGGGATTCGACACCACGGTGTCCTTCGGACCCTCGGGCCACGGGCTGACCAGCACCGTGCTCCACGACGAGGCAGGACCCGTCGGCACGATCGCCCAGTCGCTCACCGTGCGCCCCCGGCGGACATGAGGATCAGTCCTCGTCCGCCGCCTCCTCGCCGTGGGTGCCGGGACGCGGGGCCCACGGCAGCTCCTTCGCGGGTCGTACGACGATCAGCCGGTCGCCGCGGGCCAGCAGGGTGACGACCGGGTCGAAGTAGCGGTAGACCTTCTCGTCGCGGATCACCGCGATGACCTGGTCGGGCAGCGACTGCGGCTGCTTGCCGACCTCGTTGACCAGCAGGTCGCGCTCGGCGACCTCGAGCCCCTCGCCGTACGTGAGGAGGTCCTCCATCACCGAGCCGAGCATCGGCGACATCGACGACAGGCCGAGCAGGCGCCCGACGGCGTCGGAGGACGTGATGACCGAGTTGGCTCCAGACTGCTTCATCAGCGAGACGTTCTCCTGCTCGCGCACCGCCGCCACGATCCACGCGTCGGGGTTGAGCTGGCGCACGGTCAGGGTCGCGAGCACGTTGGAGTCGTCGCGGTCGGTGGTGATGATGACCTGGGTGGCGGTCTGCACCCCGGCCCGCCGGAGCACCTCGCGCCGGGTGGCGTCGCCGGTGACGACGGCCAGCCCGTCGGCGTGGGCCTCCTCGAGGGCCAGGGCGCTCGGGTCGACGATGACGATGGCCTCGCGGTTCTGGCCGTTGTTGACCAGGGTGTCGACCGCGCTGCGGCCCTTGGTGCCGTAGCCGACGACGACGACGTGCTCCTGCTCTCCCATGCTCTTCCTCCACCGGGCGACCCGGAACATCTCGCGGCCCTGGGAGGCAAGGACCTCCAGGGTGGTCCCGATCAGCAGCACCAGGAAGGCGATGCGGAGCGGGGTGATGATGAATGCGTTGACCATGCGGGCCTGGGTGGTCACCGGCGCGATGTCGCCGTAGCCGGTGGTGCTCAGCGTGACGGTCGTGTAGTAGATCGAGTCCGTGAAGCCCACCGCGTAGTCGGTCGCGGGGTCGTTGCCGTCGCGGTAGCCCTCGCGGTCGAAGTAGACCAGCAGGACGGTGCCGACCAGGATCGCCAGCGCCAGGAGCAGCCGCCGCCCGAGCTCCCACCACGGGGACCGTGCCGGGTCGGGAAGGGCGACCATGGTCTTGCTCAACGAGCTGGTGTCGCGTGGGGGGAGGTCCGGCACGCTCAGGAGTCTTTCACGGTGATGCGGCTGCGAAGGCGCTGCACGAGCTCGTGGCGGGCCCGCGTCGTGGTGCCCTGCGGGAAGACCGTGTCGAAGGCCGCGTTGACCGCGGCCCCGATGAGCACGGCGATGGCCAGGAGGTAGAGCCAGAGCAGCACCGCGATGGGGGCGGCGAGCGGTCCGTAGATCGACCGGGACTCCGCGGCCGTGACCGTGAGGACCCAGCGCAGCACGAACGAGCCGCCCACCCACGCCACCAGGGAGAAGACCGCGCCCGGGAGGTTGAACGCCCAGTTGGTCCGCACCGGCACGGACACGTGGTAGAGCGTGGCGAGGAAGCAGACGCACAGGAGCAGCACCAGCGGCCAGTAGAAGCCCATCAGGAACTCGAAGCGCTGGGGCAGCCACCGCCCCACCAGGCTCGGGCCGGCCACCACCAGCGGGATGCTGACCACCCCGGTGAGCATCGCCAGGACGTAGAGGACGAACGACAGGGCGCGGGTCTTCACGATCCCCCGGTGCCCGCCGAGCCCGTGCATGATCGTGATGGTGTCGACGAAGACGTTGAGGGCACGCGACCCCGACCACAGGGCGAGCACGAAGCCGACGGAGATCACGTCGTACCGACCGCCCTGGAGCACCGTGTCGATGGTCGGCCGGATGATGGTGTCGACGGCCCGCTCGGTGAGGGCCTGGGAGGAGAGGTCGAGGACCGCCTGCCGCACGTCGTCGAGCTGGGCCGCGGTGAAGCGGTCGGACACGTAGCCGATCGCGCCGGCCATCGCGAAGACCAGCGGCGGCACCGAGAGGATCGCGAAGAAGGCCGCCTCGGCGGCCAGGCCGGTCACCCGGTAGCGCATGCACGATCCCACCGTCGCGACGGTGATCCGCCACAGGTGCTCGCGCACCGTCACACCCCTCGCACGAAGGGTGCGCAGCGCCGGATGCTGCTGCCCCACCGTGACCATGGGGCCTACGGTATCCACCATGCAGGCCCATCTCCGGGACGCCACCAACCAGGCCCCGCCACTCGTCGGTCACAACGTCGTCACCTCCGACCTCGCGCTCAGCGAGGGGGTGCTCCGGCACGCCTCCGCCGACGTCCTCGACGGCCTGGTGCCGCTGGGTGCGGAGGCCGGGACGGCCGACGCTCGCGAGCACGGGATGCTCGCCAACCGCCACCACCCCGAGCTGGTCCCCTACGACCGCTACGGCACCCGGATCGACGAGGTCGCCTTCCACCCGTCGTGGCACTGGCTCATGGAGCGGGCCGTCGGCCACGGCCTCGCGGCCGCCCCCTGGACCTCCTACGAGCCGCACGCGCACGTACGCCGCGCGGCCGGCTTCCTCGCCTGGTCGCAGGCCGAGCCCGGCCACGGCTGCCCCGTCTCGATGACGTACGCCGCCGTCCCGGCGCTGCGGGCCGACGACGCGATCGCCAAGGAGTGGACGCCGCTGCTGGCGTCGCTGCGCTACGACCCCGGGGTGCGGGCCCACACCTCCAAGCTCGGCGCGCTCGCCGGCATGGGCATGACCGAGAAGCAGGGCGGCTCGGACGTCCGGGCCAACGTGACGCAGGCCCGCCCGACCGGGGACGACGGCTGGTACACGCTGCACGGCCACAAGTGGTTCACCTCCGCCCCGATGAACGACGTCTTCCTCGTGCTCGCCCAGGCCGAGGGGGGTGTGACCTGCTTCGTGGTGCCGCGGGTCCTCGACGACGGCACCCGCAACCGGATCGACGTCGTCCGCCTCAAGGACAAGCTCGGCAACCGCTCCAACGCCTCCTCCGAGCTCGAGCTCGACGGCACCCTGGCCCAGCGGCTCGGCGACGAGGGCCGCGGCGTGCGCACCATCATCGAGATGGTCGCCGCCACCCGTCTCGACTGCGTCCTCGGCTCCGCGTCGCTGATGCGCCGGGCGCTCGCCGAGGCGTCGTGGCACGTCACCCACCGCTCGGCCTTCGGCGGGCGGCTCGTCGACAAGCCGCTGATGCAGAACGTCGTGGCGGACCTCGCGGTGGAGTCCGAGGCCGCCACCGCGCTCGGCCTGCGGCTCGCGGCGGCCGTCGACCGGCCCGGGGACGCCCACGAGGCCGCGCTACGACGGATCGCGCTGCCGCTGGCCAAGTTCTGGGTGTGCAAGCGGACGCCGTCCATGGTCGCCGAGGCCCTCGAGTGCCTCGGCGGCAACGGGTACGTCGAGGAGTCCGGCATGCCGCTGCTCTTCCGCGAGTCCCCGCTCAACTCCGTGTGGGAGGGCTCGGGCAACGTCAACGCGCTCGACGTGCTGCGCGCGCTTTCCCGCGAGCCCGAGACGCTGGAGGCATGGATCACCGAGGTCGGCGCCGCCCGCGGTGAGGACCCGCACCTCGACCGCGCGGTCGACGACACGCTCACGCTGCTCGGCGACGTCACCTCGCTCGAGGTGTCCGCCCGCCGCCTCGCCGGGCAGATGGCCGCCTGCCTGCAGGGGTCGCTGCTCGTCCGCTTCGGGCCATCCGAGGTCGCCGATGCGTTCTGCTCCAGCCGGCTCGGGGCGTCGTACAACGGGACGTTCGGCACCCTCGCGGGCGCCGACCTCGCCGCGATCGTCGAGCGCACGACCCCGGTGGTGGCCTGATGGCCACCCGCGAGTGGGACGCGTCGACGTACGACTCGCTGCCGCTCCCCCACGTGGCCTGGGGCCAGCGGGTCCTCGACCGGATGCGACTCACGGGTGACGAGCGGGTGCTGGACGCCGGGTGCGGCACCGGTCGTGACGGCGCCGCGCTGCTCGAGCGCTGGCCGGGGGTCGACCTCGTCGGCATCGACGGGTCCGCGCAGATGATCGAGCAGGCCCGCACCCGACTCGGCGACCGGGCCGAGCTGCACGTCGCCGACCTGACCGAGCCGCTGCCCCTCACCGATCCCGTCGACGCGGTGATGAGTGTGGCCGCCTTCCACTGGATCACCGACCACGACCTGCTCTTCGCCCACCTCGCGGGGGTGATGCGCCCGGGCGCCCGGCTCACGTCGGACTGCGGCGGGCAGGGGCAGCTCGCGGTGATGACCGCGGCCCTCGTCGAGGTGACCGGCGACGGCAAGTTCGGCACGTCGTTCAAGGGCGTGGACGAGACGCGCGCGTCCCTGGAGGGCGCGGGCTTCGACGTCGAGGACGTGCGGCTGCGGCCCGACCCGCTGCGGCTCGAGGACCCCGAGCTGATGGAGACCTACCTCGCGACGGTCAACCTCGGCTCGCACCTGCAGGCGCTGCCCGCCGAGGAGCACCGGCCCTTCGTGCGTGCGGTGCGGGAGGCGATGGCCGAGCCGGTCATCGACTACGTCCGGCTCGAGATCGACGCCACCCGCCGCTGACGCCTCACCCCAGCGCGGCCGACACCACGTCGCGGGCCTCGGCCTGCACCTGGGCCAGGTGCTCGGGGCCGCGGAACGACTCTGCGTAGATCTTGTAGACGTCCTCGGTGCCGCTCGGCCTGGCCGCGAACCACGCCGACTCGGTCGTCACCTTGAGCCCGCCGATCTTCGCGCCGTTGCCCGGCGCCTCGGTGAGCTTGCCGGTGATCTCCTCCCCCGCCAGCGACGTCGCCGAGACGTCGTCGGGCGAGAGGGCCGCGAGCTTGGCCTTCTGGGCGCGGTCGGCCGGGGCGTCCACCCGGGCGTACGCTGGGTCGCCGTGCTCGGCGACGAGGTCGGCGTAGTGCTGGCTCGGGGTCCGGCCGGTGCGGCCGAGGATCTCGCTGCCGAGCAGGCAGAGCAGCAGGCCGTCCTTGTCGGTGGTCCAGGTCGAGCCGTCGCGGCGCAGGAACGACGCGCCCGCCGACTCCTCGCCGCCGAAGCCGAACGAGCCGTCGATCAGCCCGGGCACGAACCACTTGAAGCCCACCGGGACCTCCACCAGCGGCTTGCCGATCGACGCGGCGACCCGGTCGATCATCGAGCTCGAGACCAGCGTCTTGCCGATCCGGGCGCTGTCCGGCCAGTCGGGGCGGGCGCCGCCGAAGAGGTAGCCGATGGCGACGGCGAGGAAGTGGTTGGGGTTCATCAACCCCGCATCGGGGGTGACGATGCCGTGCCGGTCGGCGTCCGCGTCGTTGCCGGTGGCGATGTCGTACTCGTCCTTGCGCCTGATCAACGAGGCCATCGCGGACGGGCTCGAGCAGTCCATCCGGATCTTCTCGTCCCAGTCGAGGGTCATGAAGCGCCACGTCGGGTCGACCAGCGGGTTGACCACGGTGAGGTCGAGCCCGTGCCGGTCCGCGATCTCGCCCCAGTAGTGCACGCTCGCGCCGCCGAGCGGGTCGGCGCCGATGCGGACGCCCGCCTCGCGGACGGCGTCGAGGTCGAGCACGGACGGCAGGTCGTCGACGTACGTGCCGAGGAAGTCGTACGACGAGGCGTGGGCCCGGGCGCGCGTGAACGGGATGCGTCGTACGTCGCCCATCCCGGCCGCGATCAGCTCGTTGGCCCGCGCGGCGATGACGCTCGTCGCGTCGGTGTCGGCGGGACCGCCGTGCGGGGGGTTGTACTTGAAGCCGCCGTCGGCGGGCGGGTTGTGCGACGGGGTGACGACGATGCCGTCGGCGAGGCCGGGGCCGGTGGAGCGCCCGCCGTTGGCCCGGATGATCGCGTGCGAGACCGCCGGGGTCGGCGTGTAGCCGTCGCGGTCGTCGACCAGCACGGTGACGTCGTTGGCGGCCAGCACCTCGAGCGCCGTCGCCCACGCGGGCTCGGACAGGGCGTGCGTGTCACGGCCGATGAAGAGCGGCCCGTCGTAGCCCTGCGCACGGCGGTAGTCGCAGATCGCCTGCGTCGTCGCCGCGATGTGGGTGGCGTTGAACGAGGTCTTGAGGCTCGAGCCACGGTGCCCGCTCGTGCCGAACGCGACCTGCTGGTCCACGTCACCGGGGTCCGGGACGCCCGTGTAGTAGGCGGTGACCAGGTGGGCGACGTCGACCAGGTCGCGTGCCTCGGCGAGCTGTCCGGCGCGGGATGCTGCATCTGCGGGTGACATGCCGCCATCTTGGTGCCCACCGCCTCGCACGTCGAGGACCGGCACCCCGGAGAAAGATCCGCGACGATGTCGAAACCCGTCGCACCCGACCGTCATCGTGATGAGGTCGCACCCGCGGCCCACCACCCAGGAGGGAACCAGATGAGCCGATACCTGATCCTGCTCCCGGCCCCGGAGGCCGAGTGGGCCTCGCTGCCGGAGTCCGAGCACGAGAAGGGACACCGTTCGCACGTGCAGTTCCACGAGGAGCTGGGCGCCGGGGGCCACACGATCCTCACCGTCGGACCGCTGGAGCCGTCGGCGCAGGCCGTCGCGATGCGCCCCGACGGCGACGGCGGTGCCCTCGTCACGGACGGACCGTTCTCGGAGACCGCCGAGCAGGTCGTCGGCTTCTACCTCGTCGAGACCGACGACGAGGCTGACCTGCGCGCAGCGTGCGAGCGCTTCGCCGCCCGCGGTGAGCACATCGAGTTCCGCCGCATGGCCGAGTAGAGGAGATCGAGATGACCGAGTACGTCGTGCTGCTGATGGGGGACGCCGAACGCTGGTGGACCGAGCTCACCGAGGAGCAGCGACGGGAGGGGTACGCCGCGCACGGCCACTTCTCCGCCGAGCTGGAGCGACGCGGCCACCGCATCACCGGCGGCGCCGAGCTGCACCGGGCGTCGGAGGCCCGCTCCATCGCCCCGAACGCCGCGACCGTCACCGAGGGACCCTGGGCGGAGACCGCCGAGCAGGTGGGCGGCCTCTACACGGTGGACACCGACGACCTCGACGACCTCATGGAGTGCTGCAAGATCCTCGCGGCCACCGGGGACGCCGTGGAGGTCCGCCGCTGCGTCTCCGACGAGGAGCGTGCGTCGTGAAGTACCTCGTGCTCCTCATCGGCGACGGCGAGGTGAAGCCCTGGGACCAGCAGACGCCGGAGGAGCAGGCCTCGGCGATGGAGCTCTTCGGGGCCTTCGACGCGGCGTGTGCCGCGCGGGAGGGCGTCGAGCTGCTGGCGGGCGAGGCACTCTCGGGGCCGGGCGACGCGACGACCCTGCGCACCCGCGGCGCGCGGCTGCAGCTGACCGACGGCCCGTACGCCGAGGTGATCGAGGGCATGGGCGGGTTCTACCTCGTCGAGGCACCCGACCTCGACGTGCTCGTCGAGCTGCTGGGGATCCTGCCTGCCTACGACATGCAGGTCTCCCCCGTGGTCGACGTCGCCTCCTGACCGTGGACGTCCTCGAGGTCACCGTGCGCGAGGAGTGGGGTCGCCTCGTGGCCCTGCTCCTCGCGCAGTTCCGCCGCCTCGACCTCGTCGAGGACGCGCTCGGCGACGCGGTGGAGGCGGCCAGCCGCACCTGGCCCCGCGACGGCGCCCCCGACAACCCGACCGGCTGGCTCCTCACCACGGCCCGCCGCCGTCTCCTGGACCGGCTGCGCACCGAGGAGGTCGCGCGGCGCAAGCACCCGCTGCTCGCCACCGAGGCGGAGCGGCGGGGAGAGGGAGTGCGCACCATGGCCGACCCCGGATCGGTCGTCGAGGACGACCTGCTGCGGCTGGTGCTGATGTGCGCGCACCCGGCCCTGTCCCCCGAGGCCGCGTGCGCGCTGTCGCTGCGGCTCGTGCTGGGGGTGCCGACGCCCGACGTGGCGCGGCTGTTCCTGGTCCCGGAGGCCACCATGGCGGCCCGGATCACCCGCGCCAAGAAGCGCATCGTCGGGGCGGGCATCCCCTTCGCCGTGCCCGACGCGAGCGTGCTGCCGGACCGCCTCGACACGGTCGCCCACACCGCCTACCTCGCGTTCACCGCCGGCTACGCGCCCGGCACCGGCCCCGACCTGCTCCGCGCCGAGACCTCCGGCGAGGCGATCCGGCTGGTGCGGGTCGTGCTCGCGCTGCGACCCGAGGAGCCGGTGCTCGTCGCCCTCCTGGCGCTCCTGCTCCTCCAGCACTCGCGCCGCGACGCCCGGGTGGCGGACGGTCGCCTGGTGCTGCTCCCCGACCAGGACCGCTCGCGCTGGCACCACGAGGAGATCGCCGAGGCACTTACCCTGCTCGGCCACCCGGCGCTGGCCGGACCGATCACCGTGCAGGCGGCGTCGTACACGCTGCAGGCGCGGATCGGCGCCGAGCACGCCCGGGCGCTGCGCCCGGAGGACACCCGCTGGGAGCGGATCCTGACGCTCTACGACACCCTGCTGGCCGTCGCGCCCTCCCCGAGTGCCCGGCTCGCCCGCGCCGTCGCGGTCGCCGAGGCGCGCGGCCCGGCGGCGGGGATCGCCGCCCTGGAGGGCGTCGACATCCCGTCCAGCCACCGCGTCGCCGCGGTGCGCGCCGAGCTCCTGGCGCGCGACGGCGACACGGTGGCCGCGCGGGCGGCGTACGACCAGGCGATCGCCGCCTGCCGCAACGACGTGGAGCTCGCCCACCTGCGTGCGCGGCGGACGGCGCTGGACTGATCGCTAGTCGGTCGGCACCTGCTGCTGCTTGGCGAGCACCGTGAGCCCGTCGTCGACCACGAACCCGCGGGCCCGGTCCTCGTCGGGGTCGACGCCGATGCGCGCCCCCGGCGGCACGACCACGCCCTTGTCGAGGATCGCGTTGCGCACGACGGCCCCCTCACCAACGTGCACGCCGTCCATCAGCACCGAGTCGGAGACCTCGGCGCCGTCCTTGACCCACACCGCGGGCGACAGCACGGACTGGTTGACGGTGCCGCCACTGACCACGACGCCGGGCGAGAGGATCGAGTTGTACGTCGACACCTTGGCGCCGCTGGCGCCCTCCACCAGCTTGGCCGGCGGGTGCGGGCCGTAGCTGGTGTAGATCGGCCAGGCCTGGTTGTAGAGGTTGAAGACGGGCAGGGGCGAGACGAGGTCCATGTGGGCCGCGTAGTAGGACCGCATCGTGCCGACGTCACGCCAGTAGCCGCGGTCACGATCGGTCGAGCCCGGGACCGTGTTGTCCTTGTAGTCGTAGACGGCTGACTCGGACTTGTCGACGAACCACGGCACGATGTCGCCGCCCATGTCGTGCTTGGACTGCTCGAGCTCGGCGTCGCGGATGACCGCGTCACGCAGCGCGTCGGCGGTGAAGACGTAGTTGCCCATGCTGGCGAGCACCTCGTGCGGGGAGTCGGGCAGCCCGATCGGGTCGGTCGGCTTCTCGAGGAAGGCCCGGATCCGCTGGGGGTTGCCGGGGTCGACGTCGATGACGCCGAACTGGTCGGCGAGCTCGATCGGCTGGCGGATCGCGGCGACGGTGCAGCCCGCGCCGGACTCCACGTGCGCGGCCACCATCTGGGAGAAGTCCATCCGGTAGACGTGGTCGGCGCCCACCACGACGACGATGTCGGGCTGCTCGTCGGTGAGCAGGTTGAGCGACTGGTAGATCGCGTCCGCGCTGCCGAGGTACCACTGCTTGCCCATCCGCTGCTGCGCGGGCACCGGCGTGACGTAGTTGCCCAGCAGGTTGGACATCCGCCAGGTCGTCGTGACGTGCCGGTCGAGGCTGTGCGACTTGTACTGGGTCAGCACGACGACCTTGAGGTAGCCGGAGTTGACGACGTTGGACAGCGCGAAGTCGATGAGCCGGTAGATCCCCCCGAACGGCACCGCGGGCTTGGCGCGGTCGGCCGTCAACGGCATCAGGCGCTTGCCCTCACCGCCGGCCAGGACGATGGCGAGGATCTTCTTGCGGGCGGGTGCGGCACTCATGCACCGAAACTAGTGGCGCGCGGACGGCGCGGTCGACCCATTGGCACGAGTAAGTTCCCGGTCATGCGAATCGACGTGCTGAGCAAGGAGTACCCGCCCGAGGTCTACGGCGGCGCCGGCGTCCACGTGGCCGAGCTGGTGCGTGCGCTGCGCGCACAGCCCGACGTGGACGCACGGGTGCGCTGCTTCGGCGCACCGCGCGACGAGGCCGGCACCACGGCGTACGCCGAGCCGTCGTCGCTGGCGGAGGCCAACGGCGCGATCCGCACCCTGGGGGTGGACCTGGCCATGGTCGACGACTGCGCCGGGGCGTCGCTCGTGCACTCGCACACGTGGTACGCCAACATGGCCGGCCACCTCGCCTCCCTCATGCACGGCATCCCGCACGTGGTGAGCGCGCACTCGCTGGAGCCGATGCGACCGTGGAAGGCCGAGCAGCTCGGCGGCGGCTACGCGCTGTCGAGCTGGGTGGAGCGCACGGCCTACGAGGGCGCCGCCGGCATCATCGCGGTCAGTGCCGCGATGCGCGACGACGTGCTGCGCAGCTATCCCGCCGTCGACCCCGCGCGCGTGCACGTGGTGCACAACGGCATCGACACCACCGACTGGTCCCCGGTCCACAACCCCGATCGCGTGCGCGAGCTGGGCCTCGACCCCGACCGGCCGAGCGTGATCTTCGTCGGTCGCATCACCCGGCAGAAGGGACTGCCGCTCTTCCTGCGCGCCGCGGCCCAGCTGCCGCCCGACGTCCAGCTCGTGCTGTGCGCCGGCGCCCCCGACACCCCGGAGATCGAGGCCGAGGTACGCGGGCTCGTCGAGGAGCTGGCCGCCACCCGCACCGGCGTCGTGTGGATCGCCGAGATGCTGCCGCGCCCCGACGTGGTCGCGCTGCTGACCGCGGCGACGGTCTTCGCGTGCCCGTCGATCTACGAGCCGCTCGGCATCGTCAACCTCGAGGCGATGGCCTGTGAGACCGCCGTCGTCGCCACCGCCACCGGGGGCATCCCGGAGGTCGTCGTCGATGGGTCCACGGGGTGGCTGGTGCCGATCGACCAGGCCACCGACGGCACCGGCACCCCGCTCGACCCCGAGCAGTACGTCGCCGACCTCGCCGCCGCCCTCGTCGACGCGGTCAGCGACCCCGCCCGCGCCGCCGAGCGTGGCCGGGCCGGGCGCGCCCGCGCCATCGAGGCCTTCTCCTGGCCGGCGATCGCCGAGCGCACGCTGGAGATCTACCGCTCGCTCGCCTGACCGTCGTACGGGCTGAGCTGGGCCGGGCGTAGACACGCGGACACAACTCCCTCGGCGCGCCGCTCTCACGCGTGCAACCCGGCGGTGCACCGGGGTTGTGTCCGCGTGTCTACGAGCCTGTGGATGACGTACGTCGCGGTGTCGCGGGATTCGGCATGCTCGCGCCATGGATGTGGTCGAGGTCGTACGCCGTCGCGGTGGGCTCGCGACGCGCGCGGACCTCGTCCGGGCCTGCTCCCGGGCGGAGGTCGACCGGGCGTTGCGGACCGGTGCACTCGTCCCGGTGTCGCACGGGCGCTACGCGCTCGCGGAGATCGCTGACGCGCCTCGTCGCGCCCACGCCGTCAACGGGGTCCTCAGCCTCACCAGCGCCGCCCTGCACCACGGGTGGGAGGTGCTCCGGACTCCCGAGCAACCGCACGTCCTGCTCCCCCGCAAGCGCCGGATCAGCCCGGAGCGGCGTCAGGGCATCGTCGTGCACCGCGGCGACCTGTCGCCCGACGACCGTGCCGGCATCGCGACGAGCAAGCTGCTGACCCTCGTCCAGTGCCTGCGCCAGCTCCCGCACGACGAGGCGCTCGCCGTCGCCGACTCGGCACTGCGCGCAGGGGACGGTGCGCTGCTCAGGCGAGTGGTGGAGGAGGTCCGTGGGCCGGGCAGCGACCAGGTGCGCGCCGTCGCCGGTGCGGCGAGACGCGAAGCCACGAACCCGTTCGAGTCGGGGCTGCGCTCGATCGCCCTCAGTGTGCCCCACCTCGCGGTCCAGCCCCAGGTCGTCATCTCCTCCGCCCATGTCTGGGCCCGACCCGACCTCGTCGACGCGCGTCTGCGCGTGGTCGTCGAGGCCGAGTCCTACGAGTGGCACGGCGACCGGGCCGGGTTCCGCAAGGACGTGCGCCGCTACACGCTGCTGACGGCCGACGGGTGGACGGTGCTGCGGTTCACGTGGGAGGACGTCATGTTCCGACCCGAGTGGGTGCGACGGGTGATCGCCCGCACAGTCGGTCTCGTAGACACGCGGACACAACTCACCTCACGGGCCCTCGATGCCGCCTGAAGCGCGTCGATGAGCGGGGTTGTGTCCGCGTGTCCACGCGAGCGCTGGGTGACCCGGGCTCAGCCGAGGACGAGGCCCGGGTAGAGCGGGTGCTTGTCGAGCAGCTCGCCGCTCGCGGCCTTGGTGCGGTCGGCGACGCCGTCGGCCAGGGCGTACGAGGCCTTCGAGGGGCCACCTGCCTTCGTGGTGCCGGCCTCGGTGTTGCTGAGCACGTCGACGATGAGCTCGGCGACTGTGTCGAACTCGTCATGGCCGAAGCCGCGGGTCGTGAGCGCGGGGGTGCCGAGGCGGATGCCGGAGGTGTACCAGGCGCCGTTGGGGTCGGCCGGGATCGAGTTGCGGTTGGTGACCACGCCGGCGTCGAGCAGCGCGGACTCCGCCTGCCGACCGGTGAGGCCGAAGCCGGACACGTCGAGCAGGACGAGGTGGTTGTCGGTGCCGCCGGTGACGAGTCGGGCGTCGCGCTTGAGGAAGCCGTCGGCGAGCGACTGGGCGTTGTCGGCGATCTGCTGGGCGTAGGCCTGGAACGAGCTCTGGCGGGCCTCGGCGAAGGCGACGGCCTTGGCGGCCATCACGTGCGAGAGCGGACCGCCGAGCACCATCGGGCAGCCGCGGTCGACGTCGGCCGCGAACTCCTCCTGGGCCAGCACCATGCCCCCGCGCGGGCCGCGCAGCGACTTGTGGGTCGTGGTGGTCGTGATGTGGGCGAAGGGGACGGGGTCCTCCTCGCCGGTGAAGACCTTGCCGGCGACGAGCCCGGCGAAGTGCGCCATGTCCACCATCAGCACGGCGCCGACCTCGTCGGCGATCTCGCGCATCTTGGCGAAGTTGACCCGGCGCGGGTACGCCGAGTAGCCGGCGACGAGCACCAGCGGCTTGAACTCGCGGGCCTTCGCGGCAACCGCGTCGTAGTCGAGCAGGCCGGTCTCCGGGTCGGTGCCGTACTGCTGCTGGTGGAACATCTTGCCGCTGATGTTGGGGCGGAAGCCGTGGGTGAGGTGCCCGCCGGCGTCGAGGGACATGCCCAGGAGGCGCTGGTTGCCCAGCTCGCCGCGCAGGGTCTCCCAGTCGGCCTCGGTCAGCTCGTTGACGTTCTTGGCCTGCATCTTCTGCAGGTAGGGCGACTCCACCCGGTTGGCCAGGATCGACCAGAAGGCCACGAGGTTGGCGTCGATGCCCGAGTGCGGCTGCACATAGGCGTACGGCGCGCCGAACAGCTCGCGGGCGTGCTCGGCCGCCAGCGACTCGACCGTGTCGACGTTCTGGCAGCCGGCGTAGAAGCGGTGCCCGACGGTGCCCTCGGCGTACTTGTCCGAGAACCAGGTGCCCATGGTCAGCAGCACGGCCGGGGAGGCGTAGTTCTCCGAGGCGATGAGCTTGAGCGAACCCCGCTGGTCGGCCAGCTCCTGGCGGGTCGCGTCGGCGATCCGCGGCTCGACGGCCCCGATCACCTCGAGGGCCTGGGTGTATGCGCTGCTGATGAGGGAGTCCGTCATGCGGCACAGCCTAGAGGCAGGCGCACCACCGGGCCCGCGCCTGTCCGCGACCCTGATCGAGTGTGACGTGGACCGCATCGGACGCGCGATGCCGCCTGAAACCGCGCTCACCGTCTCACTATGTGGCGCACCGTCTCTCATCATGAGATTTCGGCTTGTGGGCAGGGTGTCCGGGAGTTGAGACTCCTTGACATGAGTCTTGCTGCCACCACCCAGTTCCTCGTGGTCCGACGCCACGTCGACCTCGGGCGCACGTGCAGCTCGATGTGTTGGCACCGCTGAACCTCGCCGCCCCCCGCACATTCCGCGCTCACCGTCGCGCGCGGCCCTCAGCGCAGAAGGACACGTCAGCCGTGACCAGCACCCCGACCGCTCCCGCCGGCTCCCCCACCTCGGCAGCCCCCGCCAAGCCCGTCCGCCGCAAGCGCGGCGAGGGACAGTGGGCCCTCGGCTACTCCGAGCCGCTCAACAAGAACGAGCAGACGAAGAAGGACGACAACCCCCTCAACGTCCGCGCGCGCATCGAGAACATCTACTCCAAGCGCGGCTTCGACTCCATCGACCCGGCCGACCTGCGCGGTCGCTTCCGCTGGATGGGGCTCTACACGCAGCGCGCTCCCGGCTTCGACGGCGGCAAGACCGCCATGCTCGAGGAGGAGGAGCTCGACGACCGCTACTTCATGATGCGCGTGCGCACCGACGGCCAGGTCCTCGGTGTCGAGCAGCTGCGGGCCCTCGGCGAGACGTCGACGACGTACGCCCGGAACACCGCGGACATCACCGACCGCAACAACATCCAGTACCACTGGATCGAGGTCGAGAGCGTCCCCGCGATCTGGGACCGCCTCGAGTCGGTCGGCCTCATCACCGTCGAGGCGTGCGGCGACTCGCCGCGTCCCTTCCTCGGCTCCCCGGTCGCCGGCATCGCCAAGGACGAGATCATCGACGGCTCCTCGGCGCTGGCCGAGATCAAGGCCCACGCCATCGGCAACCCGGAGTTCTCGAACCTGCCGCGCAAGTTCAAGACGGCCCTGACCGGGCACCCGAGCCACGACGTGGCGCCCGAGGTCAACGACATCTCCTTCGTCGGCACCGTCCACCCCGAGCACGGCCCCGGCTTCGACCTCTGGGTCGGCGGCGGCCTCTCCACCAACCCGATGCTCGCCCAGAAGCTCGGCGTCTGGATCCCGGTCGACGAAGTCGTCGACGCCTGGGTGGGCGTCGTGTCGATCTTCCGCGACTACGGCTACCGCCGGCTGCGCTCCAAGGCGCGCCTGAAGTTCCTGGTCGCCGACTGGGGCAAGGAGAAGTTCCGCGAGGTGCTCGAGACCGAGTACCTCAAGCGTGAGCTCGTCGACTGCCCCTCCCCCGCCACCCCGGTCTCGCAGGGCGACCACATCGGCATCCACGAGCAGAAGGACGGCAAGTTCTACGTCGGCGCTGCGCCCGTCGTGGGCCGCATCGACGGGACGACGCTGAGCGCCCTGGCCGACCTCGTCGAGCAGTACGGCGCGCTGGGCGCGCGCCTCACGGCGTACCAGAAGCTGGTCGTCCTCGGCGTCGACGCGGCCGACACGGAGGCCTTCGCCGACGGGCTGGAGAAGATCGGCCTGACCGCCCGTCCCAGCAACTGGCGTCGCAGCACCATGGCCTGCACCGGCATCGAGTTCTGCAAGCTGGCGATCGTCGACACCAAGGAGCGCGCCCGCCTGCTCGTCACCGAGCTGGAGAAGCGCTTCCCCGAGCTCGACACCCCGATCTCGATCAACGTCAACGGCTGCCCCAACGCCTGCGCGCGCACCCAGGTCGCCGACATCGGCCTCAAGGGCCAGCTGGTGATGGACGAGGACGGCAACCAGGTGGAGGGCTTCCAGGTGCACCTCGGTGGCGCGCTGGGCCTGCAGGCCAACTTCGGCCGCAAGCTGCGCGCGCACAAGGTGACCAGTGCCGACCTCGACGACTACGTGACCCGCGTCGTCACGGCGTACCTCGCCGACCGCACCGACGGCGAGTCGTTCGCGACCTGGGCCGCCCGCGCCGACGACGTCCACCTGCGCGGGGAAGTCGTCGCCTCGTGAGCGGGCGCGCGGTCACCCAGCACTGCCCCTACTGCGGCGAGACCACCCTGTGGCCGCTGGAGGAGGGCTGGGAGTGCCGGTCGTGCCTGCGCGCGTTCTCCGTCAAGTACCTCGGCCTCACCCGTCCCGACACCAGCAGAGGAGGTGCCCGATGAGTCTCTCCACCCAGGCCGCCCGTGACTTCAAGGGCACCCACACCGCCGGGCGCACGCCCGAGGAGCTGCGCGAGCTGGTCTCGCACGTCGGGGCCGAGCTGGAGCTGGCGCCGGCCGAGAACATCATCGAGTGGGCCGTCGCGACCTTCGGCGAGCGCTTCTGCATCACCTCCTCGATGGGCGACGCGGTCCTGGCCCACCTGGCCTCGACCGTCGCGCCGGGCATCGACGTCGTCTTCCTCGACACCGGCTACCACTTCGCCGAGACCATCGGCACCCGCGACGCCGTCGAGGCCACGTTGCCGGTCAACCTCCGCACGGTGAGCACCCCGCTGACCGTCGCCGAGCAGGACGAGCAGTACGGCAAGGACCTCTACAAGACCGACCCCGACCTCTGCTGCGCGCTGCGCAAGGTCCAGCCCCTGGCCGACACGCTCGGAGAGTACGACGCCTGGGCCACCGGCCTGCGTCGCGCCGAGACCCACAACCGGGTGATCGCACCGGTCGTCGGCTGGGACGCCAAGAAGCAGAAGGTCAAGGTCTCCCCCATGGCCCGCTGGACCGACGAGCAGGTCGAGCAGTACATCGCCGACCACGGCGTGCTGGTCAACCCGCTCGTGTACGACGGCTACCCCTCGATCGGCTGTTGGCCCTGCACCCGTCGCGTCGCTCCCGGCGACGACCCGCGCAGCGGCCGCTGGGCCGGCACGACCAAGACCGAGTGCGGGATCCACGCATGAAGACACCCGATCTCTCCACCCCGATCCACACCGTCCTCTCCACCGACAACGGCGTCGACCACACCACCGCACAAGATGGGAGGCCTCTCTGATGGCCGCTCCTGCACTGGTTGCCCTGGCTCACGGAAGCCGTGACCCCCGCTCGGCCGCGACGATCACCGCGCTCGTCGACGAGGTCCGCTCGATGCGCCCGGACCTCCGCATCGAGGCCGCGTTCCTCGACCTCTCCAAGCCGTCCTTCGAGACGGTCGTCGCCCGGCTGGTCAAGGCCGGCTTCGACGAGATCGTCGTGGTGCCCCTGCTGCTCACGGAGGCCTACCACGCCAAGGTGGACGTCCCCGAGGCGATCGCCGCGGCGGCGTCGCGCCACGAGGGCCTCAAGATCCGCGCCTCGAAGATCCTGGGCATGGAGGCCACCTTCCTCGAGGTGCTCGACCTGCGGCTGCGCGACGCCCTCAAGGAGGCCCGGGTCCGCGAGCTCGACGCCCTGGTCCTCGCCGCGGCCGGCTCCTCCGACCCGCTCGCCAACCAGGCCGTGGCGCGCCTCGCCCGCACCTGGGGCACCCGCCACAAGCTCCCCGTGACGGCCGCCTTCGCGTCGGCCGCTCCGCCGGCCGCCGGCGAGGCCGTCCGCGCCTTCCGGGCCGAGGGCCGCCGCCACATCGCGGTCGCGTCCTTCTTCCTCGCCCCCGGCTTCTTGCCGGACCGGGCCGCCGAGCTGGCCACCGAGGCCGGCGCGATCGCGGTCTCGGAGCCCCTCGGGGCGCACCCGGAGGTCGCCCGCGCGGTGCTGGCGCGCTACGCCGTCGGCGCGGTGGAGCTCGTCCCCGTCTGATCCTCCGATCGAGGGATCCTCACCCGGTCGGGTATCACCCGGCCGGGTGAGGACTCCGATCCGGGCAGGGACGAGACGCGTCCCGCCCAGGGGGTCACAGGACATGAACCACGTACGCCGCGGCATCCGGCCGCACATCCGCACCAGCCACGTCGTAGCCGGCGCAGCACTGGTGCTCGTCACGGCCGGCAGCGCAACCGCCGCCGGCTTGATCACCGGCAAGGACATCAAGAACGGCTCGGTCACGAGCAAGGACGTGAAGAACGGGTCCCTGGTCCTCAAGGACTTCAAGAAGTCGGAGCGCGGCAAGCTCGTGGGACCGGCCGGCCCGGCCGGTGGCACCGGCGCCACGGGAGCCACCGGAGCGGCAGGCCCCGCAGGAGCGAGTGCCTTCGCACCGCCGCCGTCGGGGACGGTCGTGCGGGGCGGTGGCATCTTCAACGTCACGGTGTCCGCGGTGACAGCGCTGCGCGACTACGCGCCGCTGCCGATCACGACGACCCAGGTCATCAGTGACTCCGGCCCTGCGCGCAACCTCTACTGGGGGACGCAGAACTCGGCGTTCCTGAACGACGCGGACACCAACGGCGTCCTGTGCCCCGGCACCGCTGCCAGCCCCGACCCCGCCGCCGGGATGCTGTGCGTGTACGCCGCGGAGGTCTCCAACGTCGCCGCGGACAACGCCCAGGTGATCGACGGCTCCGTCGACGGTGACGACGCCGCCGACCGCAGCGGGTTCTACGTGCTCGCCACTGCCGCTGCCGCGGGCGAGGTGCGCATCCGCTACGTGTGGGCCTACAAGGCACCGTGAGGCGTCAGTCCACCAGCCGGAGCGCCTCTCGCCGCGACAACGGCGAGAGGCGTTCTCCGTGCTCAGCGACGTACGCGCGCACCCAGTCGGCGTCGGTGCGGCTGTGCTCGCGCAGTGCCCACCCGATCGCCTTGCGGACGAAGAACTCCGAGCCGTACGTCGTGCCCTCGAGGTTGGCCCCGATCGCGTCCGCGAGCAGCACGGTGTCGGTGTCGCCGCGGTGCCGGAGCTGGGTCAGGATCGCGGTCCGCCGGACCCACATGCTGTCCTCGGCGGACGCCCAGCGGCGTACGACGGGTGTGACCTCGGCCCGGTGACCGGCGAGCACCCCGCCGACCAGGTGACTCGCTACCTCGTCGACCACGTCCCACCAGGCCCCGGTCACGACCAGGTGGTGGAGCAGGGGCAGCAGGTCGGGATCGACCCAGACCGCGTAGTAGCGGTGCCGGAGCAGGGCGATGACGGCGTACCACTCCTCCCGGTGGGTGGCCCCGTCCCACAGCTCGCGGGCCGTGGCGCGCCAGGTGCCGGGGTCACCGAGGCGGTGCCCCGCGAGCACCGGGCGCAGGAGCGTGCGCAGCTCGGGTGCGGACAGCCCGCGGTAGGGCATCGCCGACTTCATGTAGGCCTGCTGCTGGCGTGCCCGGTCAGGGTCGCCGGCACCGGCCAGGGTGCTCCGCACGGCCTCCACGAGGCCGGGCGCGGCGCTCATCCCACGAGGCGCTCGAGGAGGTGCTCGAGCTGGCGGGCGGGATCGGTGGTCACGCCACCGTGGACCGGGCCGGGCTGGAGCACCGTGCTCCGGGGCGCCTTGAGGAAGCCGAAGCGCGGGCCCGGCGGCTGCCCGGAAGCCGCACCCCCGCGGGAGTCCCCACGGGCCACGCCCTCGACGAACTCGAGCGCAGCGCACACCTGGCCTGGATCGAGGCCCGGGTCGAGGGCCGCGAGCCGATCGGCGTCGCAGTGCCACGCCACGTCGAGGAAGTCGGCGGCCTGGCAGTAGAGGACGACGCCGACGTTGAGGAACTCCTCGCGGTCCGGTCGCGGCACGCAGCGCAGGACGACGTACTGGTAGGACAGCCGCTTCACGCGACACCGCCCGGGAGCCACTGGCGGGTGCCGAGGCGCGCCATGAGGAACTCGACGTACGACGCACGCAGGGCGTCCGGGGTCTCGGCGCCGGGCACGGGCTCGAGCCACTCGTCGGGCACCCGGGACAGGACCCGGGCGAAGGTGTCGCGGTCGAGCCGGGGACTGATCTCGACGTCCGCCGCGGCGACGCCGGCGAGGTGGCTGCCGAGGACGTGGTCGGAGGCGTCCCACGGCTGTCGCGCGAAGCGCGCAGGGTCGGTCACGCCGCCGGCCCAGCCGTGGTGGAAGTAGAGCGAGGCGCCGTGGTCGATGACCCAGAGGTCGCCGTGCCAGAGCAGCAGGTTGGGGTTGCGCCAGGACCGGTCGACGTTGGCGGAGAACGCGTCGAGCCAGATGACCTTCGCCGCCTCGCCGTCGGCGGCGGGGCCGCCCGGGTCGAGCACCGTCCCGTCGTAGCCGAAGGCACCCGGCAGGAAGTCGACACCGAGGTTGAGGCCCGCGCTCGCATTGAGGAGGTCCTGGACCTCCTCGTCGGCCTCGTAGCGCGCGATCTCGGGGTCCAGGTCGAGGGCCACCAGGCGCGGGGTGCGCAGCCCGAGGTGCTCGGCCAGCCCGCTGACGATCACCTCGGCGACGAGCACCTTGAGGCCCTGTCCCGCGCCCCGGAACTTGCACACATAGGTGCCCAGGTCATCGCCCTCGACGATCCCCGGCAGGCTGCCGCCCTCCCGCAGCGGCGTCACGTAGCGCGTGACGAACACTCCGGGAAGGGTGGTCTCCTCGGTCTGCGACGTGCGGGCGGTCACGTGACCGGGTCCTCCTCGACGAGGCGCCTGCGCTCGCCGGCGACGTCGAAGTCGGCAGGCGGCCAGGTCGGGGCGAGGTCCTCGAGGGCCTCGTGCAGCAGGGTGGCGACGGCCCAGTTGCGGTACCACTTGCGGTCGCTGGGCACGACGTACCACGGCGCCTCGGGGGTGTTGCAGCGCTCCAGGGCGATCTCGTAGGCCTCCTGGTAGGCGCGCCACTGCGAGCGCTCGTCGATGTCGCCGGGGTTGAACTTCCAGTGCTTGGTCGGGTCGTCGAGCCGGGCCAGGAGCCGCTCCTTCTGCTCCTCGGCGGAGATGTGCAGCATGCACTTGATGACGGTCACGCCGCTGTCGGCCAGCTCGGCCTCGAACCGGTTGATGGCGTCGTAGCGACGAGTGATGGCCGAGCGCGTCGTCAGCTCGCGGACGCGCGCGATCAGCACGTCCTCGTAGTGCGAGCGGTCGAAGACGCCCACGATGCCCGCCTCGGGAACCGCGCGACGGATGCGCCACAGGAAGTCGTGCCGACGCTCCTCGGCGCTGGGAGCCTTGAAGGACGTGATCCGCACGCCCTGCGGGTCGATCAGGCCGACGGAGTGGCGCAGCACCCCGCCCTTGCCAGAGGTGTCCATCCCCTGGAGGACCAGCAGCACGCGCCGGTGCCCGTCCGACCTGCCATGGGCGAACAACCTCTCCTGCAGCTCGGCCAGGGGCTCGCCCACGAGCGGAAGGGCCGCCTTGCCGTCGGCCTTGTCCCCGTCGAAACCCGGAGTGGATCGCGGGTCGATGCTGCCCAGGTCGACGGGTCCGGCCGGCAGCCGCAGGAGCGGTCGCACGGACTCTGCGGTGGTGCCGGGGATCTGCGTCTGCTCGGTGGTGGCCACGGGTGCAGTATGTCCCAGCGCACGGACACCGCGTGGGCACCGACCGGCCCGCGCGCGTCAGCGCCGCAGCAGGCCCTCGGCCTCGTAGAGGTCCCGGCCGTGGTCGGTCAGGTCGGCCAGCTCGTCGAAGAGCGCGTCGTCCACGCGGGTGAAGTTGAAGCAGCTCTTGCCCTGCCGCCGACGGGTCAGCTCCGGGCTGATCGACGGCTCCTCAGGCGACATGTAGACCGACATCAGGTGATAGCTGACGTAACGCTTGCCGATGCGGACAGAGGCGAACAGCTGACCGTCCGGGTAGCGATCCGTCGGCGCCCCGAGGAGCACGTAGGTGTCCGGCGAAGGTTCGTCGACCTTCCGGCTGGCGGCGGTGTTGGCGTCGGTGAGGTTGTCGGAGACGAGGAACGCGTCCTCGTGGACGCTCAGGCGACGCCGCAGCTCGGCGTAGACCGCCGGAAGATCGGGCATGGCAGAAGCCTAGAGCTCCTCGTCGTACCCCGCATCGTCCAGTCCCTCGTCCTCCAGCCCGTCGCGACGCAGCTCGTCCTTGACGATCGCGAAGGCCATGCCCGCTCCGTAGCCCTTGCGTGCCAGCATGCCCACGAGGCGCCTGGTCGCCTTCTGCTGGTCGAGGCCGCGCACGGTGCGCAGCTTCTTGCGGACCAGGGCCCGGGCGGCGGCGTCCTCGTCGTCGGGGTCGATCTCGTCGAGTGCCTCGCGGGCCACCTCGTCGTCGATGCCCTTGCGACGCAGCTCCTGGGCCAGTGCCCGCCGGGCGAGGCCCTTGCCCGGCTGGCGGGAGGCGATCCACGCCCGGGCGTAGGCCTCGTCGTCGACCAGCCCGACCTCCTCGAACCGGTCCAGCAGCGCAGTCGCCAGGTCGGCCGGGACGTCCTTCTTCGCCAGCTTGTCGGCCAGCTCCTTGCGGGAGCGGGCCTGACCGGTCAGCGCGTCGAGCAGGATCTTGCGGGCGACGGACTCGGGGTCGGCATCGGGCCCTTGCGCCGTCGTGTCGGGAGGTGCGGGAGTCCGCCGCACACCCCGGTCGCCGGAGCGTCCGGCGCCGGGGTCGCGAGACCGGCTCGAGCGGCGACCCGACCGACCGGTGGGCACGCGCCGGAACGGCTCGTCGGGCGAGTCGTCCGCGGACGTGGGCAGCCCCGCCGACCGGGTCCAGGCCTCGACCCCGTCGTGGACGTCCCCCGCCCACGACGGCATCGGCCTGGACTCACCCGGCCGGGAGGTGTGCTCAGAAGTCATTCACGCCGATGGGGTCGTCGGACAGGTCGGACGGGGCGTCGACCTGCGGACCGACACCGAGCTTCTCGAGGATCTTCTTCTCCAGCTCGTTGGCCAGGTCCGGGTTGTCCTTGAGGAAGGTGCGGGCGTTCTCCTTGCCCTGGCCGAGCTGGTCGCCCTCGTAGGTGTACCAAGCGCCGGACTTGCGGACCAGTCCCGCCTCGACGCCGACGTCGATGAGGCCACCCTCGCGGCTGATGCCCTTGCCGTACATGATGTCGAACTCGGCCTGCTTGAACGGCGGGGCGACCTTGTTCTTGACGACCTTGACGCGGGTGCGGTTGCCCACCATCTCCTGGCCGTCCTTGAGGGTCTCGATGCGACGCACGTCGAGGCGCACCGAGGAGTAGAACTTGAGCGCGCGACCACCGGTCGTGGTCTCGGGCGAGCCGAACATGACGCCGATCTTCTCGCGGAGCTGGTTGATGAAGATGGCCGTCGTGCCGGAGTTGTTGAGTGCACCGGTCATCTTGCGCAGCGCCTGGCTCATCAGCCGCGCCTGGAGACCGACGTGGCTGTCGCCCATCTCGCCCTCGATCTCGGCGCGCGGCACGAGCGCGGCCACCGAGTCGATGACGATCAGGGACAGGGCGCCGGAGCGGACCAGCATGTCGGCGATCTCGAGCGCCTGCTCACCGGAGTCGGGCTGGGAGACCAGCAGGGCGTCGGTGTCGACGCCGAGGGCCTTGGCGTAGTCGGGGTCGAGCGCGTGCTCGGCGTCGATGAAGGCGACGATGCCGCCGGCCGCCTGGGCGCTGGCCACCGCGTGCAGGGCGACCGTCGTCTTTCCCGAGGACTCGGGACCGTAGATCTCCACGACACGACCGCGGGGCAGGCCGCCGAGGCCGAGGGCCACGTCCAGGGCGATCGCACCGGTCGGGATCACCTCCAGCGGAGCACGGGTGTCGTCGCCCAGTCGCATGACCGAGCCCTTGCCGAACGACTTCTCGATGTTGGCGAGTGCGGCATCCAGTGCCTTCTCGCGGTCTCCACCAGCCATGTGTGTGTCCTTGTCTTGTCCGTCGGGTAGTCAGGTACGTCTGCGACGCTAGGACGAGCCACCGACAATGCCTGATCAGCACCGTCGAACGCTGTGGACAACCTCGCCGTGCGTCGTACCTGTGGACACAATCTAGCCCGAACAGTTGTTCGAGTCATGGACGACACGCCCGCGTGTCGCGGCTACCGGCGGGTGCCGGTCCCCTCGACCGGGGAGGCCGACCGCGTGGCCGCCCCGGCCCTGGCCCCGGCCAGCAGCACGGCCAGCGCCAGCACCCCCGCGAACGCCGCCAGCACGGGATAGCCCAGCCACCCGACGATCAGGCCGGCGAGGGCGCCGCCACCCGCCGCGGTGAGCGACATCGCCATGTCGGCCGTGCCCTGCACGTCGGTACGAGCGGCGACCGGGGTGAGGTCGGCGATGATCGTCGAGGCGGCGACCGTGGCGCACGACCAGCCCAGGCCGAGCAGGAAGAGACCCGCGAAGATCTGCCACGAGGACCCCTCGGGCGCCAGCCCGCACAGCACCAGCGAGACGAGCAGGACCACTCCCCCGGCCTGCAGCACCCGGGCTCGTCCGAGGCGGTCGGCGGCGATCCCCACGAGGGGCGAGAACGCGAACATCCCGAGCACGTGCACCGAGATCACGAAGCCGATGACGTGCAGGTGCGCACCGCCGTGCTCCATGTGCAGCGGCGTCATGATCATCACCGTCACCATCGCGGCGTGGGCGCAGGCCATCCCGGCGATCGCCGCGACCAGGGCCGGCTGCGCGCCGACGGCCGCGGTGAAACGGGACCACGACCGGCCCGAGCGAGCCTCGGCCGTGGCTCCGGCCGCGGCCTGGGCCAGCAGGAGCGGGTCGGGACGCAGCAGCACCGCGATCCAGACCGCCGCGGCGACGAGCACCACTGCCCCGATGGCGAACCCGCCGGTGAGCTCCGGGATGCCGAGCCGACGCGCGAGTCCCGCCCCGACCCCCGTGAGGTTGGGGCCGGCCACGGCACCGATCGTGGTCGCCCACACCACCACCGAGAGCGCCCGACCCCGGGTCGCCTCGGGTGCCAGGTCCGTGGCCGCGTAGCGAGACCCGTTGTTGACCGCGGTGGTGGCCCCCAGCAGGACGGCACCGGTCAGCAGGACCAGCATCGAGTCGAGCACCCCGGCGGCGACGCAGAGGGCTGCGCCGGACGCACCTGCCAGGTAGCCGACCACCAGTCCGGCGCGGCGGCCCCGCCGACCCATCAGTCGGGCCAGGACGTAGGCGGCGAGTGCCGTCCCGAGCACCTGGAAGGTCTGGGCCAGGCCGGCCTGGGCGTCCGACCCCGAGATGTCACGGGCCAGCAGGGAGGCCGTGGCCACGCCGATGGTCACTCCGACGGCACCGACGGCCTGGGAGACGACCAGGACCCGGACCGTACGGGCCTGGACGTCGGCGTGCCGGGCGAGCGGGTCGTCCCCGGTGACGCTCACCGCTCGGAGTCCGGCAGGTCGAGCACGCGCCACACGGCCGCCCAGACCTGCTTGGGGGGCACGCCGGCGTGGAGCGCCTCGACGACGGTGCGGCTGCCGAGCTCCCCGATGACGTAGAGCTCGGCCCAGGAGCGCGAGGACGCCGTGCCGAGCGCGTGGTCGAGACGAGCCCAGAACTCGGTGTGCCTCATCCGCGCACCGCCACGACCTCGAGCCACTGCTCGGACCCCTTGCCGGGGACGCGGACGATCGAGACGTCGACCCAGCCTGCGCCCACCAACACCTCGTGCAGGGCGTCGGGCCGCCAGTAGGTGAAGTGCCGTGGACCCCGGATCGACCCGTGCGTCGACCACCCCTCGCCGTCGCCCTCCTTGACCGCGACGCGGAGCAGACCGCCGCGCCGGGTGGCCGCCGCGAGACGCGTCAGGACCGTGGGCAGGTCAGACGGGGCGACGTGCAGCAGCGAGGCATTGGCCCACACGGCGTCGTACAGGCCCTCGCCGGAGGACAGGTCGTCGGTCAACGGGTCGAGGACGTCGGCCTCGTGGCCCTGGGCGCGCAACAGCTCCACGAAGGCGGGGGTCACGTCGGTACGACGCACGCGCAGGCCGTGCTCCTCCAGGAGCGCTGCGTCGCGCCCGCCTCCGGAGCCGATCTCCAGCACCCGCGCGCCGGCGCCGAGCTCCTCACCGAGGCGACGGACGACTGCACGCACGGACTGCGGGACGGCCGGGGTGTTGGCGGCGTACGCGGTGGCGTCCAGGTCGTAGGCACGCACGGTCGCCGCTGCTGCCTCGGTCACACCGCACCGACGTCGTGCACGTGGTGCAGCACGTCGTGGAGGTGGTAGACGCCCAGCGTCTCCACGGTGAACTCGCTCCCGTCGGACCGGAACCCCCGCCGCGCGCCCTCCTCGGCGGTGACCGTGGCGTAGACGCCGGCCACGTGTCCGGCCGCCTCGACGAGCTCGGTGTCCACGGTGGCGGGGTCCTGCTCGGCGTAGCGCGAGGCGACCGCCGTCTCGTCCTGGTCCCAGTTGGCGAAGTGCGGCTCGTCCTCGACCAGCATGAGGGCGACACGCTCGGCGAAGACCCGGTGGACGTCGCGGACGTGGCAGGCGTACTCGAGGGCCGACCACACGCCGGGTGCCGGACGGAGCGCGGCGTCGGCCCGCGCCAGCACCCGCGACCAGACCATCGCCGAGTCGTGGAGCGGGCGGGGCAGCGTGGCCAGCGAGTGGGCACCGGGGTCGAAGCCGCACTCCGGGCACGGCCGGTCGAGGACCCAGGTCCAGTCCTTGGTGTCCGGTGCGATCGGGTCGGGCTCGGGCATGGCTCCATCCTCCCAGCGGTCGGGCTCGCGCTCCACGTCAGGTGAGGAGCAGCTTGTCGAGCCGCCTCCGGACGATCGCCAGGCCGATGAGGCCCATGACGAGCAGGTAGACGACCGAGATGACGCTCTCCCAGCCCGGGGTGCCCGTGGTGAGCTCGCGGCACAGGACGACCCCGCGGTAGAGCGGCGTGGCCTCGACGATCCACCGCAGCACGCCGTCGTACGCGGTGATCGGGAAGAACGTGGCCGAGAACAGGAACATCGGCATCTGGATCAGCGTGATCTTGTCGAAGTCCTGGAAGCTCTTCATCCACGTCGTCAGCGCCATGCACACGGCGCTGAAGGCGAACCCGATCAGCATGGCGGCCGGCAGGGCCAGCAACGCCCACCACGTGTGCAGCATCCCCATCGCGGCCATCACGAGCAGGAAGACCGCCGAGTAGGTCGACCCACGGATCTGGCCCCAGGCGATCTCGCCGCGGGCGATGTCGGCCGTCGTCAGCGGGGTGGCCAGCATCTGGTCGTAGAGCTTCTCGTACTTGAGCTTGAAGAAGACGTTGTAGGTCGAGTCCATGAGGGCACCGTTGAAGGCGCTGACCGCGAGCATGCCGGGCGCCACGAACTCGGCGTACGGGATGGCCTGCCCGTTGAACTCGAAGCCGTCGACGAGCTGGCCGACGCCGATCCCGATGGAGAAGAGGTAGAAGACCGGCTCGAGGAAGCCGGTGACGAAGAGCTTCCACGAGGAGCGGTAGGTGATGTAGTTGCGCTGCACCAGCAGGCCAAGGGCCTGGACCGACGTGAGCGGCTCGTAGGGGGTGACCGACATCAGAGCACCAGCCTCCGCTCGAGACCGCGGGCTGCCCAGAACCATCCGAAGGCGGTGACCGCCGCGAGCACGCTGACGTTGACCAGCGCCACGGGCCAGTCGACGGTGTCGAGGCAGAGCATCCGGGACAGGTTGACCCCGTGCCACATGGGGGTGAGGCGGGCCAGCACCTCCATGACGGGGCCGAGGTTGCTCACCGGGAAGAACGCGCCGGAGAAGAGGGTCAGCGGCATCACGCCGAGCCGGAAGATCACCCCGAACGCCTCCTCGGACCGGACCCGCACCGCGATGCCCATCACGACGGTGGCGAAGGCCATGCCGGTGAGCAGCTGGACGCCGAAGGCCAGGATCGGTCCCCACCAGCTCTCGAAGACGCCGAAGGGCGCCAGCACCACCATGAAGACGCCGCAGGCGGTCGCCAGGCGGAACAGGACGAACATCAGGTGCGCGCCGGCGATGTGGCGGGCCTCGAGCGGGGTCGCGGCCTGCGCCCAGTAGGTCTTGTGCCACTTGAGGCCACCCATGACCGGGTAGGTCGTCTCCCCCACGGCGATGCCGAGCGCGTGCGCGACCACCAGGCCGGGGACGATGAAGGCGAGGTAGGACGTGGCGCCCTCGAGCCGGGACGGGTCGACCTCGATGAAGCCGCCCAGCAGGACGCCCATGGCCAGGACGTAGAACAGCGGCGAGAAGAACGAGGAGATGATGCCGCCGCGCCACGTGCGCTTGAAGACCGTCCACCAGTAGTCGCGCTGGCGCCCGATCCCCTCAGCCAGCGAGAGCCCGCGCGGCTCGGTCGTCGGCGACGTGGTCGGCTCGGTCGTCGGCGGCGTGGTCGGCGGTGTCGTGGGGTCTGCCATCAGTCCACCAGCGTCCGTCCGGTCAGCTTGAGGAAGACGTCCTCCAGCGTGGAGCGCCGCACCAGCACGGCGATCGGCTCGAGGCCGCGCTCGTGCACCTTGGCGATGACCTCCTCGCCGTCGGGGCTGTAGACGAGGATGCGGTCGGGCAGCACCTCGAGGCGGCCGAGGTCGCCGATCTTCTCGGCGATCTGCTCGTGGATGTTGCCCTCGTCGACGATGCCGAAGCGGAGCTCGGCCACCTCGCGCGTCGAGTGCTCCTCGATGAGCTGACGGGGTGAGCCCTCGGCGGCGATGAGGCCCTTGTCCATCACGACCAGCCGGTCGCAGAGCTGCTCCGCCTCGTCCATGTAGTGGGTGGTGATCACCAGCGTCACGCCGGCCTGCTTGAGCCGGAACAGCTGGTCCCACAGGACGTGGCGAGCCTGCGGGTCCAGCCCAGTGGTCGGCTCGTCGAGCAGGAGCAGGTCGGGTCGGTTGACAAGGCTGCGGGCGATCGTGAGCCGGCGCTTCATGCCGCCGGAGAGGTCCTCGACCCTGGACCTGGCCTTGTCGGTGAGCTGGACGAACTCGAGGAGCTCGTCGACACGGCTGTTGACCTCGCCCCGGGGGATGCCGAAGTAGCGGCCGTAGATGAACAGGTTGTCGCGGACGTTGAGCTCGTTGTCGAGGGTGTCCTCCTGCGGGCACACCCCCAGCCGGCCCCGGATCGTCGGGCCGTGGGTCGCCGGGTCCATGCCCAGGATCGTCAGCTCGCCGCCGCTGATGGGGCTGACGCTGGCGATCATGCGCATGGTGCTCGACTTGCCGGCACCGTTGGGGCCGAGGAAGCCGAACGCCTCGCCGCGGCGGACGTCGACGTCGATGCCCTTGACGGCCTCGAAGTCGCCGAACGACTTGCGCAGCCCCCGGGCCAGGATCATGGATTCCGTCACGGACGCGACCCTATAGAGGCCGACCGACAACGCTCGACCCGATGTCCCCGACCCGCGTGGAACACTCCGCGGCATGGACGCTGTCAACGGACAGGTCAGGTCGACGTACGACGCCGTGGCCGCCGACTACGCCCGGCACTTCCCGGGCACCGGCCCTGAGACGGCCCTGGACCTGGCGACGATCGACCACCTGCTCGCCCTGCTCGGTCCCGCGCCGCGCGTGCTCGACGCCGGGTGTGGGACCGGCCGGATGGGGCGCTACCTGGCCGACCGCGGCGCCCTGGTCACCGGCGTCGACCTGTCGTCGGGCATGGTCGCGATGGCCCGTCGGGACCACCCCGACATCGGCTGGGTGGTCGGGACGATCACCGACCTGCCGTACGGGGACGGGGCGTTCGACGCCGCGATGTACTGGTACTCGACGATCCACTCCCCCGACGACGACCTGCCGCGCGTCGCGGGCGAGGCGCGCCGCGTCGTGCGCCCGGACGGGCTGGTGCTCGTCGCCTTCCAGGTCGGCGAGGCCGCCCGCGACGTCGGTGAGGGTTACCGGGCCCTGGGCCACGACGTACGGCTGACCCGTTTCCACCGGTCGCTGGCCCAGTGGTCCGCGGTGCTGGAGGCAGCCGGCCTCTCGGAGGTGGCGAGAGTCCAGCGTGCGCCGACGGGCGAGAAGGATCCGCAGGGCTTCCTCCTCGCCCGGCGTCGCGTCTAGCCAGGGCCGCTGCCCAGGAGCGAGCGGGTCAGGACGGCGCCGTCCGCCTGCAGCTCGTCGGAGGCGGCCGCGAGGTCCTCGTCGGAGGGCGACCGCTCGGCGATGGCCGCCCGCAGCACCGCACGGCGGACCAGCTCCTTGGAGTACGACGCGGTGGTGCCCGCGGACGCCTCGGCTGCGGCGGCGATCGCCTCGTCGCTGAAGCCGACCTCGGCGGCGTACAGGCCGATGAGCTGGCGGCGCGCAGCGACGTCCGGCAACGGGATCTCGACGGCGAGGTCGACGCGACCGGGACGCTGGGAGAGGGCCCGCTCGAGCGCCTCGGCCCGGTTGGTGGTCAGCAGGAAGACGACGTCGGCATCCTGGTCCAGGCCGTCCATCGCGTCGAGGAGCGTGAACAACAGTGGCGACGCGCCGCCTCCGAAGTGGCCGTGGTCGCGGTCCTCGGCGATCAGGTCGACGTCCTCGAGGACGACGATGGCCGGCTGGTGGGCGCGGGCGATCTGGGCCGCCTGGGCGACGTACGCCATCTGGGTGCCGGACAGCAGGACGACGGTGGTGTCCGGGCCGGCGCCGACCAGGTGCCGGACCGTGTGGGTCTTGCCGGTGCCGGGCGGGCCGTAGAGCAGGATGCCGCGCTTGAGGTGCTGGCCGCGCCGGCGGAGCTCGTCGCGGTGGGCGGCGAGCTCGACGACGTGGCCACGCACCTGGCTGAGCGTGCCGTCCGGGAGGATGACCCGGTCGGCGGGCAGGTCGGGACGCCGGACGAACGTGATCGCGCCCATGGACGGCTCGTAGGGGTTGCCGGCGAAGCTGATGACCTGGCCGCGGAGCACCGAGCGCGACACGGCGAGGTCGCGGACCTCGGCCAGCAGGGCGGCCCCCACCTCCGGGTCCTGCACGATCACCTCGAGGCGCGCCTCGCCGTGGAACTGCGGGTTGTGACCGCGCTGGAGGACGGCCACGGGGTGGCCGTCGTGGCGGAAGAGGTGCAGCCCGAAGGCCACCGTCGCCCGCTCGTCGTCCGGCCCCGTGGGGACGTTGAGCCGGTCCACCTGTCCCTGCCGGAACCGTCCCCACTCGGCGTTGGCGATGAGGTCGCCCAGCGAGCTGTGGTGCCGCTGGTCGCCGCCGCCGACCCCGACCAGCCGTGCGTCGGCGTCCCGCCCGGCGATCTCGGCCAGCGCGATGTCGGTGTCGACCCAGCGGTGGACGTCGACCTTCTCGACCACCACCGGCAGCTCGTCGGCCCGCGTGCCGAGGTGCTCGTCGAGCACCTCGAGCAGCGGTGTCCCCCGCTGCACCGGCTCCTCGCGCGTCAGCTGCCTGACCAGCCGCGCCAGGTCGGCGCGCAGCTGGTCGTCTCCCCCGATGTCCGTCATGGCGCGAGCCTAGGGACTGGCGGGGACAGCCGCGACGAGGTTTCGCCGTCCTACTACTTCTTGCGGGTGGTCTTCCTCGCCGTACGCCGCTGGGTCCCGCGCGCCGCGTCGGCGGCCTCCTCCTCGGTGGTGGCGCCCTCGGTGGAGAGCTGCCCTCCGGCGTTCTCCAGGTGGGCGCGGACGAACCAGTGGAACTGCTCGAGCTCACCGGTCTGGCCGATGAGCAGGTCCTCGGTGACGGGGTCGATCTCGCCGACCACGTCGATCGCCGTTCGGTTGTCCTCGATCACCCCGGTGTAGACGAGGTCGAGGGCACCGAGGTGGGCCTGCGCGGTGTCCTTGCCGAGGGCGTAGTCGTCCCACGAGCGGGCGTCGACGAGCGCGCCGGGCGTCCCGATCGGCGTACCGCCCATGGTGGCGATGCGCTCGGCCACCGCGTCGGCGTAGCCACGGACCACGTCGACCTGCGGGTCGAGCATCTCGTGGACGCCGATGAAGTTGGGGCCCACGACGTTCCAGTGCACGTGCTTGAGCACGAGGTGGAGGTCGGTGTAGGCGTAGAGCCGGTCCTGCAGCGCGGCGACGACGGTGGTGCTCTCCTTGGCGCTGAGGCCGGGGACGTGGAAGGTCTGGGCGGGGGTGCTCTTGGTGGCCATGCCCCGACCCTAGGCAGGTCGGGGAAGACCGTGCCCACCCCTGCGGGCGTCACGACGGTCGTCCCCGGCCAGCGAGCCGGACCCGCTGTCGGTGCCGTAGGACAGACTGGGCCCATGTCCGCCCTCGACCACTTCAGTGCGCCGACCCGCGCCTGGTTCGAGGCCGCCTTCGCGCAGCCGACGACCGCCCAGGAGGGCGCGTGGGACGCCATCGCCGCGGGCAAGCACGCACTGGTCGTCGCCCCGACCGGCAGCGGCAAGACGCTGAGCGCCTTCCTGCACGCCATCGACTCGCTGCTCACGGCAGAGCGCCCGGACGACAAGACCCGCCGCACCCGGGTCCTCTACATCTCCCCGCTCAAGGCGCTGGCCGTCGACGTCGAGCGCAACCTGCGGGCTCCGCTGACCGGCATCCGGCACACCGCCGAGCGGCTCGGCACCAGCCTGCCCGACCTCACCGTGGGCCTGCGCTCGGGCGACACGTCCCCGGCCGACCGGCGCAAGCTGACGAGCAGCCCGCCGGACATCATGATCACCACCCCCGAGTCGCTGTTCCTGATGCTGACCAGCCAGGCCCGCGAGTCGCTGCGCGGCATCGACACCGTCATCCTCGACGAGGTGCACGCGGTGGCCGGTGGCAAGCGCGGCGCGCACCTCGCCGTCTCCCTCGAGCGCCTCGACGCCCTCCTCGACCGACCCGCCCAGCGGATCGGCCTGAGCGCCACGGTCCGGCCGTTGGAGGAGGTCGCCCGGTTCCTCGGCGGCAGCGCCCCGGTGGAGATCGTCTCGCCCCCCAGCGAGAAGCAGTGGGACCTCCGGGTCGTCGTCCCCGTCGAGGACATGACCGCGCCCGAGGAGTACGACGAGGAGTCCGGCGACCCGCAGCGCGCCACCAGCATCTGGCCCCACGTCGAGGAGCACGTGGTCGACCTGGTGGAGCAGCACCGGTCCACCATCGTCTTCGCCAACTCGCGCCGGCTGGCCGAGCGGCTCACCGCCCGGCTCAACGAGATCGCCACCGACCGGGTGGCCGGCGACGACACCGACGAGCCCGCGGCCGGCCCGCCGGCCCAGGTGATGGCCCAGTCCGGGCAGAGCAGCGGTGCCGGCACCATCATCGCCAAGGCCCACCACGGCTCGGTCTCCAAGGAGCAGCGCGCCCTCATCGAGGACGACCTCAAGCGGGGCCGGCTCCCCTGCGTCGTCGCGACCAGCAGCCTCGAGCTGGGCATCGACATGGGTGCCGTCGACCTGGTGATCCAGATCGAGTCGCCGCCCAGCGTCGCGAGCGCCCTCCAGCGCGTCGGCCGCGCGGGCCACCAGGTGGGCGAGGTCAGCCGCGGCGTCCTCTTCCCCAAGCACCGCGGCGACCTCGCGCAGACCGCGGTCGCGGTCGAGCGGATGCGCAGCGGCGCGATCGAGTCCCTCTCGGTCCCGACCAACCCGCTCGACGTCCTGGCCCAGCAGGTCGTGGCCTGCACGGCTCTGGAGGACTGGGAGGTCGACGACCTCTACGACCTCGTCCGCCGCGCGGCGCCCTACGCCGCGCTCCCCCGCAGCGCCTTCGACGCGACCCTCGACCTGCTCAGTGGCCGCTACCCCAGCGAGGAGTTCGCCGAGCTGCGACCGCGCATCGTGTGGGACCGCGTCACCGGCGTGCTCTCCGGTCGGCCCGGCGCACAGCGGCTGGCCGTCACCAGCGGCGGCACGATCCCCGACCGCGGCCTCTTCGGCGTCTTCCTCGTCGGCGACAAGGCGAGCCGGGTCGGCGAGCTCGACGAGGAGATGGTCTACGAGTCGCGCGTCGGGGACATCTTCGCCCTCGGCGCAACCAGCTGGCGGATCGAGGACATCACCCACGACCGGGTGCTGGTCACGCCCGCCCCCGGCATCCCCGGACGCCTCCCGTTCTGGAAGGGCGACTCGCTCGGCCGCCCCGCCGAGCTGGGCGAGGCGATCGGCAGCTTCACCCGCGAGCTCGGCAGCGTCACCCCCGACAAGGCGCGCCAGCAGGCCCGCGACCGGGGCCTCGACGAGTACGCCGCCGGCAACCTGGTCACCTACGTCACCGAGCAGCAGCAGGCGACCAACGCGCTGCCCAGCGACACCCAGCTGCTGGTGGAGCGGTTCCGCGACGAGCTCGGTGACTGGCGCCTCGTCGTCCACTCCCCCTACGGCACGCCCGTGCACGCGCCCTGGGCGCTGGCCATCAACGCCCGCCTGCGCGAGCGCTACGACATCGACGGCCAGGCGGTCGCCTCCGACGACGGCATCGTGATCCGGATCCCCGACACCGAGGACGAGCCGCCGGGCGGCGACGTCGTGGTCTTCGAGCCCGACGAGATCGAGCAGCTCGTCACCCAGGAGGTCGGCGGCTCCGCCCTGTTCGCGAGCCGCTTCCGCGAGTGCGCCGCCCGCGCGCTGCTGCTCCCCCGCCGGGACCCGGGCCGCCGCAGCCCCCTGTGGCAGCAGCGCCAGCGCAGCGCCCAGCTGCTCGAGGTCGCCTCCCAGTACCCGTCCTTCCCCATCGTCCTCGAGGCGATCCGCGAGTGCCTCCAGGACGTCTACGACCTGCCCGCGCTGGTCAAGCTGCTGACCCGCGTCCAGCGTCGCGAGATCACCATCGTCGACGTCGCCACCCAGACACCGAGCCCCTACGCCCGTAGCCTGCTCTTCGGCTACGTCGCCCAGTTCGTCTACGAGGGTGACTCCCCGATCGCCGAGCGCCGGGCCGCGGCGCTGTCCCTGGACCAGGGCCTCCTCGCCGAGCTCCTCGGTCGCGCCGAGCTCCGCGAGCTCCTCGACCCGGAGGTGCTCGCCGAGGTCGAGGCCGAGCTCCAGTGGCTCGCGCCGGACCGCCGTGCCCGCGACGCCGAGGCGGTCGCCGACCTGCTGCGGCTGCTCGGGCCGCTGAGCCGTGACGAAATCATCGCCCGGTCGACCGACGGCGCCGACGTCGACTCCTGGCTGGCCGCCCTCTCCGACGTACGCCGCGTGGTCCCGGCCCGCATCGCCGGCGAGGAGCGCTGGACGACGGTCGAGGACGTCGGCCGGCTGCGCGACGGCCTCGGCGTGCCCGTGCCGCCGGGCACCCCGGACGTCTTCACCGAGCCGCACGAGGACCCCATCGGCGACCTCATCGCCCGCTACGCACGCACCCACGGCCCCTTCACCACCGCCGACGTCGCCGCCCGGCTCGGCCTCGGCGAGGCCGTCGCGCGCCACGCCCTCCAACGGCTGGTGTCCCGCGGCCGGTTGCTCGAGGGCGAGTTCCGTCCCGCCGGCAGCGGCAGCGAGTGGTGCGACGCCGAGGTGCTTCGCAAGCTGCGACGGCGCTCGCTGGCCCGGCTCCGCAAGGAGGTCGAGCCCGTCACCCAGGACACCGTCGCGCGGTTCCTGCCGGCGTGGCAACGGGTCGGCGGCAAGCTGCGGGGCGTCGACGGCGTGGTCGCCGCGATCGACCAGCTCGCCGGCTGCCCGGTGCCCGCGAGCGCGCTGGAGCCGCTGGTGCTGGCGGCTCGGGTCCGCGACTACGAGCCGTCCTACCTCGACGAGCTCACCGCGTCCGGCGAGGTCGTGTGGGCCGGGCACTCGCCCCTGCCCGGCAGCGACGGCTGGGTCAGCCTGCACCTCGCGGACCAGGCCGAGCTCACGCTCCCCGACATCAGCGACGTCGAGCCGAGCGCCGTGGAGCGGGCCGTCCTCGAGGCGCTCGACCCCGGCGGGGCCTGGTTCTTCCGCCAGCTCTCCGACCGGGTCGGCTCGACCAGCGACTCGGAGCTCTCCGCGGCCCTGTGGTCGCTGGTGTGGCAGGGCCGGCTCACCAACGACACCGTCACACCGCTGCGGGCACTCGTACGGTCGGGCAACGCCAGTCACCGCACCCGGCGCACGCCACCTCGTCTGCGCGGCGGCGGGCGCACCGGCACCGGACGGATGCCGGTCCGCACCGGTCCCCCCGAGACCGCCGGGCGGTGGGCGTTGCTGCCCGAGCGTGACTCCGACCCGACCCGACGCGCCCACGCGACCGCCGAGCACCTGCTCGAACGTCACGGCGTGGTGACCCGCGGCGCGGTGATGAGCGAGCGGGTGCCGGGAGGCTTCGCCGGCGTCTACAAGGTGCTCTCCGCCTTCGAGGACACCGGGCGCTGCCGACGCGGCTACTTCATCGAGGGCCTCGGTGCCGCCCAGTTCGGGTCGGCCGGCGCGATCGACCGGCTGCGCACCTTCAGCGAGCCGGCCGACGCCAAGCCCGACGCCGTCACCCTGGCGGCCACCGACCCGGCCAATCCCTACGGCGCGGCGCTGCCCTGGCCGGAGACGAGCGGTCGGGGGGCCGTGCAGCCCGCCGACCCGGCGACCGCCAAGGCCGCCGAGAAGGCCGGGCACCGCCCGGGGCGCAAGGCGGGCGCCCTGGTCGTGCTCGTGGACGGTGACCTCACCATGTACGTCGAGCGCGGCGGACGCACCCTGCTGACCTGGAGCGACGACCCCGACCGGCTGGTCCCGGCCGCCTCCGCGTTGGCCGATGCCACGCGACGTGGTGCACTGGGCAAGCTCGTCGTCGAGCGCGCCGACGGCGCCGCACTGCTCGGCGGCGGGACCACCCCGCTGCGGGCCGCCCTCGACGAGGCCGGCTTCGTCGCCACCCCGAAGGGACTGAGGATGCGTGCCTGAGGGAGACACCGTCTACCGAGCCGCCCGCAAGCTCGACCGGGCGCTCACCGGTCACGTGCTGGCCGCCAGCGACTTCCGCGTGCCCCAGCTCGCCACCGTCGACCTGTCCGGCGCCACGGTGACCGGCACGTTCTCGCGCGGCAAGCACCTGCTCACCCACATCGAGCACGAGGAGTCGTGGACCCTGCACACCCACCTCAAGATGGAGGGCAGCTGGCACGTCTACCCCCTCCACGAGAAGTGGCGCCGCCCGTCCACCCAGGCCCGGGTGGTGCTGCGCACCGACGCCCGGGCCGCGGTGGGCTTCTCGTTGGGGATCGTGGAGCTGGTGCCCCGCTCCCACGAGCCCGACGTCGTCGGCCACCTCGGCCCCGACCTGCTGGGCGGGGACTGGGACGAGGCCGAGGCCCTGCGCCGGCTGCGGAGCGACCCCACCCGCCCGGTGGCGGAGGCGCTGCTCGACCAGACCAACCTGGCCGGCATCGGCAACATGTACATGGCCGAGCTCTGCTTCACCAGCGGGGTGCACCCGCTGCGGCCGGTCGGGGAGGTCCCCGACCTCGAGCGTCTCGTGCGACGGGCCCGGCAGATGCTCGACCTCAACAAGGAGCGGGCGATCCAGTCGACGACCGGCGACCTGCGACCCCGCGAACGGATGTGGGTCTACCGCCGCGACAACGCCCCCTGTCGCCGCTGCGGGACACCGGTCCGGGTGGCCATGCGGGGGCCCGCCGAGAGCGAGCGGGCGTCGTACTGGTGCCCGCGCTGCCAGCCCGAGGACTGACGCGGGACGGCAGGGCTCAGGCGGCCCTGCTCAGGCGGCGGAGGCGACCACGTCGCCGGCGGCCGTCCGGACCGAGGTGATCGGCGTGGCCTCGACGGACTCGACGCGGCGCAGGCCCTGCGCGAGCTCCTCGACGGCGACGGCGTCGGACACCTCGCGCAGGACGTCGGACAGGGGCAGGTCGAGGGCCGAGCAGAGCGAGGCGAGGAGCTCGGACGAGGCTTCCTTCTGGCCGCGCTCGATCTCGGAGATGTAGCCGAGGCTGACCCGGGCATCGGCGGACACCTCGCGCAGGGTCAGGCCACGCTGCATCCGCTCGCTGCGGAGCACGTCACCGAGGATGCGTCGAAAGAGCACCATGGCGCTGTCCTTCCCGTCCGTCGAAGGGCCCGCTCGTGGCGGGCTCCGTGATGGCCAACGCTACCCGAGCGCTGGTTCTTCCCGGGTGAGCATGCCCACAAGCACCGACAACGCGTGCCGGCAGGTCGCCTCCTGGACGGCGGACCGGTCCCCGGCCAGGGTCAGCAGCCGCGTCTCCACGCCGTCCGGACCGGCGACCGCGACCCACACGTGTCCCGCCGGGTGGCCCTCCTGCTGGTCCGGACCAGCGACGCCCGTGGTGGCCATCGCGTACGTCGTGCCGAGCAGGTCGCGGACCCCGCTCGCCATCGCGGCCGCGCACTCGCCCGACACCACGCCGTGCTCGGCGACCAGGTCGGCAGGGACACCGAGGACGTCGACCTTGACGCGCGTCGCGTAGGCCACCACGCCACCGGTGACGCACGCGGACGACCCGGGCACGGACGTCAGGGCCGCCGCCAGGCGCCCACCGGTGAGCGACTCGGCCGTGGCGACGGTGGCGTCGCGAGCAGTGAGGAGCGCCACGATCTGCCGGGGGTCCGTCACCATGCTGGGGACTCTAGCTACGTTGGCGGGCATGGCACTCCCCATCGAGGACTACGCACTCGTCGGCGACCGCGGGACCGCGGCGCTGATCGGCCGGGACGGATCGGTCGACTGGCTGTGTTTGCCCCGCTTCGACTCCCCCGCCTGCTTCGCCGCCCTGCTGGGCGACCGCGACAACGGACGCTGGATCATCGCCCCCGCGGACGCCGAGGGCGTCGAGAGCACCCGGCGATACGTCGGCAACAGCGCGATCCTGGAGACGACGTTCACCACGCCCACCGGCGTGCTGGTGCTGCGCGACGTGATGCCCACCCACGACGGTCGCGCCGACTTCGTGCGCACCGTGCGGTGCAGCGAGGGGTCGGTCCGGGTGGCCCACGAGTGGGTCGTGCGCTTCGACTACGGCCTGGTCCGGCCGTGGGTCACCCGCCAGGAGGTCGCTGGCCACGAGGTCATCGTCGCCACCGCCGGGCCGGACAAGCTGATGCTGCACGGCCCTCGGCTCCCGCGCGCCGTGGACGGCCACCACGCTGACGAGTTCGACCTCGCGGTCGGCGAGTCCATGACGTTCTCGACCACTTGGGTGCGGTCCTGGCACGATCTGCCCGAGCCGGTCCCCTTCGACGACCGCATCGAGGCGACCCGGGTCGAGCACGAGCGCTGGGCGCTGACGTGCACCGACGACATCCCCCACGGCGACCTGGTCCGTCGCAGCCTGCTCACCCTGCGCCTGATGACCCACGACGAGACCGGGGGCATCGTGGCGGCTCCGACAACCTCGCTCCCGGAGGACTTCGGTGGCGAGCGCAACTGGGACTACCGCTTCTGCTGGCTGCGGGACGCCGCCCTCACCCTCGAGTCGCTCATCGGGGCCGGTTACACCGACGAGGCGCAGAGCTGGCGCGACTGGCTGCTGCGGGCGGTCGCGGGCGACCCCCAGGACCTCCAGATCATGTACGGCATCGACGGTGGCCGTCAGCTCCCCGAGCGCGAGCTCGACCACCTCGCGGGCTACGCCGGCTCCCGACCGGTGCGCATCGGCAACGGCGCCGTGGACCAGCGCCAGACCGATGTGCTCGGTGAGGTGATGATCGCCCTCGAGGACGCGCGCAAGGGCGGGCTCGAGGAGACGCCGCAGAGCTGGGCGTTGCAGCGGGTGCTCGTCGACGAGCTGGCCACCCACTGGGACGAGCCGGACCACGGGATCTGGGAGATCCGCGGACCGCTGCGCCACTTCACCCACTCCCGGGTGATGGTCTGGGTCGCCTTCGACCGGGCGGTCAAGGCGGTCGAGGAGCACGGGTTCGACGGACCTGTCGACCACTGGCGCACCCTGCGCGACCGGGTGCACGCGGAGGTGCTCGAGCGCGGGTACGACGCGGAGCGCGGCACCTTCACCCAGCACTACGACACCCGGGAGCTCGACGCGAGCCTGCTCAACATCCCGCTGGTGGGCTTCCTGCCCGGCGACGATGCCCGGGTCCTCGGCACCATCAGGGCCATCGAGGAGGACCTGATGCACGACGGCCTCCTGCACCGCTACCGGACCCAGACCGGCGTGGACGGGCTCGAGGGCGGAGAGCACGCGTTCCTCGCCTGCTCGTTCTGGCTGGTGTCGGCGTACGTCGCGGCGGGTCGCCGCGACGACGCGCACGCCCTGATGGACCGGCTCTGCGCGCTGGCCAACGACGTCGGGCTGCTCTCGGAGGAGTACGACGCCGTGGCCGGTCGGATGGCCGGCAACTTCCCGCAGGCGTTCAGCCACCTCACGCTCGTGCAGGCAGCGCTCGCGCTGCGCTGACCAGGCGTGCGCCCGACCGTGCAGTCCGGCCGCGCAGGTGTCCGAGCGTGCCGGCGGCCCCCGTCCCACGCTCGTGCGCAGGACGGGGGCCGCCTCGGGACTGCTACTCAGCCACGCGAGTACGCGACGTCCACGACGACCGTCGTCTCGGCCACCGTGCCGGTGCCCGCGACGTACCGGACCGTCAGCGTGTGCTCACCGACGGTGGTGAAGACCGGCAGCTTGACGTTGACGACGCCGTTGGTGACGGGAGCCGAGGCGAGCAGCGTCGCGCCCTCGCGGATCTCGATCGTGCCGTCGGTGGCGTCCTTCTTCGACCCCGTCATGACCTTGACGTGCGCCATGGCCCGGGTGCGGTCGACGACGACCCGCTGGGGGGTCACCTTCGCCTCGACGGTGGCCGTGCCCGGGTCCGTCGGGCCCTCGTCCTGGGTGTTGATGCCCACGATCTCGGGGCTGTGGTCCGAGGAGCGGTACGGGTTCGGCGCGTACAGGTTGGTGACGTTGGTGTTGAAGCGCGCGTACTCGTAGTAGACGGACTCGTAGCCGTTGATGTCCCAGACGTCGACCGCGTTGACGTCCTCGAGCGCCGGCGCGTTGGCCAGGACGTGGTCGAGCGAGCCGACCATGCCGTCGAAGTTGTAGGTCTCCTCCTCGGGATCACTGGTCGACTCGAGGTTGGTGTAGCCGGCCGCGTTGAGGACCTGGATCGGGTCCTCCTCGGAGTAGGCGTTGAAGTCTCCGGCCAGGAAGACCCGGGTGATGCCGCGCTGGGTCTTGAACGTGTCGGCGAAGGCCACCAGTGCGTTGGCCTGGATGACGCGCCGGTCGTTGGCGTTGCCCTGACCGTCGGGGTCCGGGGTGCCGGAGCCCTTGGACTTGAAGTGGTTGACGATGACGGCGAACGCGTCGGCGTCAGGGGTCCCGACCTGCTTGAAGGCCTGGGCGACCGGCTCGCGGGCGTCCTCGAAGGCCTCGCCGGCCGACGACTGGTCGCTGACGACGACCGACTCACCGACGAGCGACACGTTGGCCGGCTGGTAGATGAAGCCGTTGCGGATCACGTCCTGCTCCTCGGTGGGCGGCAGGGTCGCCGCCGACGGCACCGCGGCCCACGTGCCTGCGCCCGCGTCCTCGTTGAGGGCAGCCACCAGCTCGTTGATCGCGAAGTCGCGCGGCTTGCCGAACTTGACCGAGTTCTCGAGCTCCTCGAGGGAGACGATGTCGGCGTCGGCGGTGTTGATCGCCGAGACGATCTTGTCCCGCTGACGGGTCAGGTTGGCGTCGTTCGCAGCACCACGCGGTCCGTCGGGGTCGCAGCGGTTGTTGGTGATCGGGTTGCCGTCGCGGTCGCGGTAGTACGTGCAGGTGCCGAGACCGGAGGCCACGAACTCCTCACCGGTCGTGGGGAAGAAGTTCAGCACGTTGAACGTCGCGAGCGTGACGTCGCCGCCGACGTTCTCGGGGGCCGCCGGGCGGGTCTGCTCGACGTCGATCGCGCCGGTGGGCGCGCCGACGACCTGGGCCTGCGGCAGGATCCTCCAGGCGTTGAACCCGTAGGTGAACACGACCGGCTTGGGGAAGGTGATCCCGGCACCGACGCGCACGGTGTGGTCTGCGGTGAACCACGGGAACGGCTGGTCGCTGTTCTGCGACGTGGAGTACGTGAGGCTGGACCCGTCGTCCAGGATGATCCGGTGCGCGTCGTTGTAGCGCTTGCGCTCCGCGACCAGCGCCGTCGCCTGTGCGTCGATCACCTCGGTCGGGGCCACCAACGGCTGGTCGCTGTTGGCCGCGACACCGATCTCGCCGCGGAAGGCGGACGAGTTGGTGCCGTTGCTGTAGTAGGGGCCGCCGTCGTAGACGTCGGTGGCGGTCCACGGCGCGGTCGGCTGGAAGAGCTCGCCCTCGGCGACCTCACGGAGGTCGTCGAGCTCGGTACCGGCCAGGCAGTCGGTGCCGGGCAGCGCGCAGTCGGTGCCGGGGACGACCGTCTTGGGGGTCACCGTGCCCAGCGAGGCGACCGGCGTGACACCGGACTGGGTGGCCACGATCTGGGTCGCGCCGAAGAACTCGTCGGCCGTGCCGGCCACGCGAACCGAGTCGCCCACGGCCGGGTAGGTGGCGAAACCGCTCGTCCCGCCGTAGACGAAGATCGCGTCCGAGGCGTCCGGGGTGTCGTTGCCCGGGGTCTGGAGGTAGAAGCCGTTGAGGCCACCGGTCGGGTAGGACGCAGTCACCACGCCCTCGGTGATGACGCTCTGGTCGTCGAAGGGAGTTGCCGCTCCGGTGCCCTGGATCTCGGCGATCGGACGCAGCGCAGCGGCCGGGGTGATCGAGTAGGTGAAGGTCACCTGGTCGGTCGCCGGGGTCGGCGTGGCCGAGTCGGTGGCGGTGGCCGTGACGTCGTAGGAGCCGGCCGTCGTCGGCGTGCCCGACACGGTCCCGTCGGGAGCGATGGTGACGCCGGCGGGCAGCCCACTGGCGGTCCACGTGTACGGCGCCGTGCCGCCCGTGGCCTCGAGGGTGAAGTCGTCGACCGGCGTGCCGACCTGACCCGTCTGGGCGCCGGGTGACGTGGCGTCCAGCGGTCCGGGGGCGACCGGGTCCGCGTTCTGCGGGTCTGGGGTGCCCTCGACGAAGTCGGTGGCGTTGTTGTCGGTGTCGGGCTGGGTCGCCGTGACGACGCGGGCGGCCGACGTCGTGTTGGTGAGCGCGACTCCGGTCGGCGCCCCCTCGAACGAGCTGGCCGTGCCGTAGCCGACCATGTCCACCAGGTCGGCGTTCCCGGCGAGATTGCCGGTGCCGACGGTGCTGGCGGTCGTCGAGCTCACGAGCAGCACCTGGCCGGACCCGCCCGCCATCGCGATGGTCCCGGTCGCGTCCGGCGCCGGCAGCGCGGGAGCCGTGGTGTCAGCGCCGGTGGCCTCGGCCACCAGGTAGCGGGAGCTGGCCGGCACGGAGCCGGTGAGAGGCGTGATGTTGGAGCCCACGGAGGTGCCCCCCGTCGACCGGTACTGGACGGACCAGCCGTCGACGTCGATGGGGCTGCTGGTGGGGTTGTAGAGCTCGATGAAGTCGGAGCGGAACGACGAGCCGGTGCCGTTGCCGCCCGCGCCGTACACCTCGCTGATGACGAGGCCGGTGCCGGCCGGGTTGGCCGTGGCGGTGAGGGGGATCGCGACGAGGCTGGTGGCCGCGACCGCGAGTCCGACGAGCACGGAGCTGCGTCGGAAGGAGGGACGTGCGGGCATGAGGTCTCCGAGAGGGGTGTGGTGGGAGGGGTGGCACCGAGGTGCGGTGCAGCGGGTGTGGCGGTGGAGCAGTGCAGTGGGGGCCCGGCGTACCGGGCCCCCACTGGTCGATCAGCGCCGCTTGACGCGGATCTTGAAATTGTCGCGCGAGGCGTCGAAGTCGTCAGTGCCGCGGTAGATCGCAACTCCCTTGTAGAAGCCACGCTCGGCGAAGCGACCGATGCGGAAGACGGCCCGCCCGTTGTCGACCTTGGCCTGGTACATCCGTCCCTTGATGCGCAGTCGCACGCGACCCTCGTCGACCTTCTCGTCGGCACGCACCTTGACGATCACCTTCACCCGCGTGCGGTCGACGACCACTCGCTTCGGGACCGTCTTGACGGCCACGTCGGTCTCCAGCGGCTCCGGGGTCGGAGGCGGAGTCACGGCACCGATCGTCACCGGGACGTCGACCGTGGTGCCGGTCGTCGCTCCCGTGACCTTGAGGGTCGCGGCGCCGGCAGCCGTGCCGGCCGGAACCTTCACCGAGACGGTGGCAGTGCCGTACTCGTCGAAGACGGCCGTCCCGATGGTGTTGTCGACCGGGAAGGAGCCCAGTGCCGTCTGGCCGAGCGAGACGGACACGGTGGCGTCCTTCGCGTCCGCGGGCGTGGAGTAGGCCAGGGACGAGAGGCCGAACGTGACCGTGTCCCCGGGCAGGTACGCCGCGGGCGCACCGGCCGGGAAGCTGACGCCCACCGCGTGCTGGTCCGTGACCGCGGCCACGGGGTTCTGGGTGGCCGCGTAGTCGACCATCGCCTCGAGGTCCACCTTGCCGGTGTCGCGCTTGCTCGTCGCCAGGTTGAAGGCACGGAAGTTGTCCCCGCCGCTGGCGAGGAACGAGTTGGCCGTCACCGAGTACGACGTCGTCGAAGCGACGCGGGTCCCGTTGAGCCACATCCCGGTGATGCGGTCACCCTCGGCCCGGGCCGGGTCGTAGGTGAACCTGAAGCCCGCCGAGGTGCCGAGACGCAGGAAGGGACGGGACGGGACGGCGCCGGAGCTGTCGCGCTGCCACTGCTGCTCGAGGAGCGTCTTGATCTGGGCCCCCGTCATGCGCATGTTGACCAGGGTGTTGGCGAAGGGCTGCACGACGGCGGCCTGCTTGTAGGTCAGGTCGGCGGGGTAACCACCCGTGGCGTTGCCCACCATGTCGGCGCGAAGGCCGCCGGGGTTCATGAACGCGATCTGCGCGCTGCCGGCCTCGGTGGACGACGTCGCCCAGCGCTGCACCTCGGCCACCAGGTTGCCGAGGCTGGACTCGCCACCGCGGTTCTCCGATCCGGTCGAGAGCTTGGCCCGGTTGAACGGGCCCGCGAGGCGACCGAGCACCTGGGCGCCGAGCACGTCGGCCTCGGCGAACGCGGCGTCGACGATCTCCTTCGTCGGCGCGTCCACGGGGTAGAGCGGCGGCGTCGCGAGCGGCCCGCTGCCGTCCGGGTCCGGGCCGAACATCGGCAGGACGGCCTGGGTCTTCGCCGTCACCTGCACGTCGTCGGTCGTCGGGTCGGCGTCCGGGTCGGTCTCGACCGAGAACACGAGCTGGTTGAGGTTGGCGCCGTACTGACCGGCCGAGACGACGGGGCGCTCGGTGACCGGGCGACCCTCCGTGACCCAGGCCGGGACAGGAACAGAGTGGTTGTAGGCCAGGTGGGTGTGGCCCGAGACGATCGCGTCGATGTTGGCGTCGACGCCGTTGACGATCCGGCCGAACGCGTTGGCGTTGCTCGTGGCCGACGCCAGGCTGGTGTCCGGAGCACCCTCGTGGACGAGGAGGACGATCACATCCGCACCCTCGCTCTCGAGGACGTCGGCGCTGGCGTTGACCTCCTCGACGATGTTGGTGACCTCGATGTCCGCGATGCCGGACGGGCTGACGAGGGACGGAAGGTCCTCGGTCACGGCACCCACGAAGCCGACCTCGACGTCGCCGAAGTCCTTGATCCACCGGTCGGAGTCCGGGCCGAGCGCGTGGCTGTTGTCGGACTTCTTGCGCACGTTGGCCGCGATGTACTCCCAGCCGGCCCCACCCTCGGGGTTCGTGGTGGCGTCGTACGGTGCCATCACCCGGTTGACGAGGTCGTCGTAGCCCTGGTCGAACTCGTGGTTGCCCGCCGCCGAGACTTCGAGGCCGGCCTCGTTGAGGGCGTCGATGGTCGGCTTGTCGTTCTGGATGAACGACTCGAAGGTCGAGGCACCGATGAGGTCGCCGGCGGCCGAGAAGACGGTGTTGGGGTTGTCGTCCCGCAGCTCCTTGACGGCCCCGGACATGACCGACGCGATCTCGATCGGCTCGGGGTTGGTGGAGCCGGTCGGGCGGTCGGCGAGACGACCGTGGAAGTCGTTGGTGGCCAGGATCTGGATGTCGACGGGAGCGGCGTTGGCCGGCGCGGCCGTGATGGTGACCACGGCGAGTGGAGCGGCGACGAGGCCCGCCACGGCGGTTGCAAGGGTGTACTTGCGACCCGGACGTGAAGGTGACACGGGTGAGCCTTTCGGAAAAGGGTGGGTGATCCGCGACACCATAACCCGGCCCGAACCCCGTTGAGTCACCTCAACGGGTGTGACACGTGAACGTCAGGTTACCGATCGGGCGTTTCAGCCGGAGCGGTCGTACGACGCTGCCGCGCGACGTCGCGGAAGAACTCGTAGCCCGACCAGAGCGTCATCGCCACCGCCCCGGCGAGCAGCACCTGACTGGTGTAGAAGATCACCTCACCGGCCGTGCCCCAGTAGTCGAAGTTGCCCCCGTGCGCGTCGCCGTGCGGCAGCGGCATCAGCAGGCCGGCCAGCGCGACGCCCTGCAGGGTCGTCTTGATCTTGCCGCTCTGCGACGCCGCGATGACCACGTCCTTGAGCACCGAGAGGCGCAGCGCCGTCACGCTCCACTCGCGCAGCAGGACGACGATGGTCACCCACCACCAGATGTCCCCGACGATCGAGAGCCCGATGAAGGCCATCCCGGTGATGGCCTTGTCGGCGATCGGGTCGGCGATCTTGCCGAAGTCGGTGACCAGGCCGTGCTTGCGGGCCAGGTCACCGTCGATCTTGTCGGTGATCATCGCGACGGCGAAGATCGCGAACGCCACCCAGCGCCACAGCGTCGAGTCGCCGCCGTCGTGCAGCAGCGCCCAGCCGAAGAAGGGCACCATGACGATGCGCAGGGTGGTCAGCGCGTTGGGCACGTTCCAGTTGGAGACCGTGCGGTCGGTGTCGCTCATGCCCCTGCTCCCGTCGGTCGCGCGATGAGGTCGACCCCGTCGGTGGCCACGACCTCCGCGACCACGATGTCCCCCACCTGTGCGCCGTCCGCGAGCTCGAGCAGGGTGGTGCCGTCGACCTCGGGGCCCTGGTGCTCGGCCCGGCCCTCGACCGCCCCGTCCTCCAGGGACTCGACGAGGACCGAGACCGTCTCGCCGATGCGCTCCTCGGCCCGCTGCGCGTTGAGCTCCTCCACGAGGGCGGTGACGTGCTCGGTGCGTGCCCGCACCTCGTCCTCGCCGAGCTTGCCGTCGTACGACGCGGCCTCGGTGCCGTCCTCGTCGGAGTAGCCGAAGACTCCCGTCACGTCCATGCGCGCGGCCTCGAGGAAGTCGCACAGGGTCTGCAGGTCGTCCTCCGTCTCGCCGGGGAAGCCGACGATCACGTTGGAGCGGACGCCGGCCAGCGGCGCCTGTGCACGGATGCGGGCGAGCAGGTCCAGGAAGCTCTCCGGGTCACCGAAGCGCCGCATCCGGCGCAGCACGCCGGCGCTCGCGTGCTGGAAGGAGAGGTCGAAGTAGGGCACGACACCCGGGGTGTCCGCGATCGCCTCGATCAGGCCCGGACGCGTCTCGGCGGGCTGCAGGTAGGACACCCGCACCCGGTCGACGCCCTCGATCGCGGCGAGCTCGGGGAGCATCGTCTCGAGCAGTCGCAGGTCGCCGAGGTCCTTGCCGTACGACGTCGAGTTCTCGCTGACCAGGAAGAGCTCGCGGGCTCCCTGGGTGGCCAGCCACCGGCCCTCGGCCAGGACGTCGCTGGGCCGTCGGCTCACGAACGAGCCACGGAAGCTGGGGATCGCGCAGAACGAGCAGCGTCGGTCGCAGCCGCTCGCCAGCTTGAGGGGGGCCATCGGCCCGGAGTCGAGACGCCGGCGGACCGTGCGAGGCCCGGTCGCCGGAGCGCCCACCCCGATCTCCGAGGCGTCGGCAGGCGTGGTCCCGGCATGCCCGGGGACAGAGATCGAGGAGGCGTCCCGGTCGACGGGGCTGATCGGCAGCAGTCGGCGGCGGTCGGACGGGGTGTGCGCCTGGTGCACCTCCCCCGCCACGATCGAGCGCAGGCGTGCGGCGATGTCGGGGTAGTCGTCGAAGCCGAGGACCGCGTCGGCCTCCGGGAGCGAGTCGGCGAGGTCCTTGCCGTAGCGCTCGGCCAGGCACCCGACGGCCACGACGGACTGCGGGCGACCGGACTCCTTGAGGTCGGCGGCCTCGAGCAGGGTGTCCACCGAGTCCTTCTTGGCGGCCTCGACGAAACCGCAGGTGTTGACCACGACGGTGTCGGCGTCCTCGGGGTCCTCGACGAGGACGAAGCCGTCGGCCTCGAGGCGGCCGGCCAGCTCCTCGGAGTCGACCTCGTTGCGGGCGCAGCCCAGGGTCACCACCGCCACGTTGAGGGGGGTGCCGGGGACGGCGCGGCGGGCGTCAGCAGAAGTGGTGGTCATCGCACCCGTGAGTATGCCGCCTCGGCCGTGACACGCCCCAACCCTCGCGGGCGGTCAGGGCATGGCACCGGTCACAGGTCACCGCGCGACGAACGTGCCCTGGCCCGCCACGCCGGGCTCGCCGACGGCCCGGGCGTCCTGTCCGTCGAGGGCCACCGTGACCGCGCCGTCGGTCGACTGGACGCGCACGGGCGGGGCCGCGTCGAGCTCACGGGTGTCCCCCACGGCGAGGTTGCCCTTGAAGACGATCTCGCCCGCTCCGTCGCGCACCACCACGTGGGCGCCACCGGCGGCCGCGGTCACGACGACCGGCACGGGGTCGGCGGTGGGCGCCGCGCCGGTGCCGCTGGGCCCGCCGGAGCCGTTGAGGACCGGCGTGGCGTTGCGGAGCTCGGTCGGGGTGTCCATCACCAGCCGGGCGATCGACCAGCACAGCACCAGGGCCATCACCACGGCCACGAGGACCGACCAGTTGGGGCCGCCGCGGGTGCTGCGGATCGAGCCGTTGGCTCCGGTGGCCAGCTCGGCCTCGAAGACCCGGCGCGGGTTGATCGGGGCGTGGGCGTAGCGCTCGTCGTACGACGTGAGCAGCGGCGCGACGTCGATGCCCAGGACGCGGGCCAGGGTGCGCAGGTGTCCCCGGGCGTAGAAGTCGCCGCCGCAGGGCGCGAAGTCGTCGACCTCGATGGACTCGATGACGTGCGGCCGGATGCGCGTGCGGTCCGCGAGCTGGTCCACGGTCAGGCCCAGCCGGGTGCGGGCGGCGGCCAGCTCCGGTCCGACGACCGGGTCGGCGGCCGGCAGGGTGGCGAACTCGTCGATGACCAGCGGCTCCACCACCTCGCCCTGTCGGGAGATCGGGCGGACGCGGTCCCCCCAGACCTGGGTGTCCTCGACCAGGCTGACGCTGCCCGGACGGCGCAGCTCGCGCCCGACGACCTCGTCGGTCTCCTCGGGCACCTCGCGGCGCACCTCGGAGCGGCGGGCGCTGGTGGCCTCGCGCAACGGCGAGGGGGTGGCGCTGGCGACGACGGCGTCGTCGTCGAGCTCGCTCCCGGGGTCGGCGTCCTCGCCGTCGACGTCACTGTCGCTGTCGCTGTCGCTGTCCACGTCGAGATCGGCGTCGTGCTCGACCTCGGACCGCTCGGGGCGGCTCGGCACCAGGGCCGCGAGCCGGGCGATGCCGGCGGCGAGGAACGGGCGCGGGTCGCGGACCAGCGGGGGGTGGCCGTCGTGGGGCTCGTCGGTGTCCTCGAGGTCGGCGTCGTCGACGACCACCTCGTGGGTGTCGTCGCTCGGCGCGTCGGCCGCGGGGCCGTCGAGCACGACGACCTCGGTCGAGCGCAGGGCCACCCGGTCCAGGGCGGCGGTCAGGTCGTCCCCTCCGCCGAGCACGCGGGTGGCGAGGCCGAGCGGGACGGCCAGCGGGGCGCCGTACAGGCGTCGGGAGAGCCCGGCCTGGCGACGACCGCGGGCGTCGAGCTCGTCGAGGACGAGCTCCTCGTTGTGGGCGACGACGACCAGGCGTCCGTCGCGCAGCACGCCGCGGCGCGGGGTGTGCTCGACGTGGTGCACCGCGCTCCACGGCAGGCCGCGCCACGTGTGGCCCAGCCGGATCCGTACGCCCTGGGCGTCGGCGACCAGCAGCGGGGTGCGGGCGTCGACGAAGGCACGCAGCCACCCGACCGAGACCAGCCCCAGGACCGCGGCCAGGGCCCAGTCGAGCGCCGCACCGGTCTGCGCCGCGCGGGCGAGGTAGGCGATGGCGATCGCGGCGGCGACGGCACCGACGGCGGCGGCGAGCGCGCCGTTGCGACGCACCTCCACGGCCTCGGGCGCGACCGACAGCGACTCCCCGGCCCCCTCGCCGGTGGTCCGCGACGCCCCCTCGGCGTCGTACAGCTCAGCAGCACCCATCACGCACTCCCCTCGATCGTGGCAATGACGGCGTCGATCTCGTCCGGCTTCACGAGCACGTCGCGAGCCTTCGAACCCTCGCTCGGGCCCACGACGCCGCGGCTCTCGAGGATGTCCATCAGTCGTCCGGCCTTGGCGAAGCCGACGCGCAGCTTGCGCTGCAGCATCGACGTCGAGCCGAACTGGGTGGAGACGACGAGCTCGATGGCCTGGACCACGAGCTCCATGTCGTCGCCGATGTCGTCGTCGAGCTCCCGCTTGGCCGCGGCCGGGGCGGTGACGTCCTCGACGTACGTCGGCTCCAGCTGGTCCTTGCAGTGCTTGACGACCTGCTGGATCTCGGCCTCGGTGACCCACGACCCCTGCACGCGCACCGGCTTGCTGGCGCCCATGGGCAGGAAGAGACCGTCACCCTGGCCGACGAGCTTCTCCGCACCCGGCTGGTCGAGGATGACCCGGCTGTCGCCGAGCGAGCTGGTCGCGAACGCCAGCCGCGACGGGACGTTGGCCTTGATGAGGCCGGTCACGACGTCGACCGACGGGCGCTGGGTGGCGAGCACCAGGTGGATGCCGGCCGCACGCGCGAGCTGGGTGATGCGGACGACCGAGTCCTCGACGTCGCGCGGCGAGACCATCATCAGGTCGGCGAGCTCGTCGACGATGACGAGGAGGTAGGGGTACGGCGTGAGCGTGCGCTCGCTGCCGGCGGGCACCTCGACCTTGCCGGCACGCACGGCCTTGTTGAAGTCGTCGATGTGGCGGAAGCCGAAGTTGGCCAGGTCGTCGTAGCGCATGTCCATCTCGCGCACGACCCAGGCCAGCGCCTCGGCGGCCTTCTTGGGGTTGGTGATGATCGGGGTGATCAGGTGCGGCACGCCCTCGTAGGCGTTGAGCTCGACCCGCTTGGGGTCGACCATGATCATCCGGACCTCGTCGGGCGTCGACCGCATCAGGATCGAGGTGATCAGCGAGTTGATGAACGACGACTTTCCGGAGCCCGTGGCACCGGCCACCAGGAGGTGCGGCATCTTCGCCATGTTGGCGACGACGAAGCCGCCCTCGACGTCCTTGCCGAGCCCGGCCACCATCGGGTGGTGGTCCGAGCGGGCCGTGTTGGACCGGAGCACGTCGCCGAGGGAGACGATCTCCTTGTCGACGTTGGGGATCTCGATGCCGATCGCGGACTTGCCCGGGATCGGCGACAGGATCCGCACGTCGGCCGAGGCGACGGCGTACGCGATGTTCTTGGAGAGCGCGGTGACCTTCTCGACCTTGACCGCGGGGCCGAGCTCGACCTCGTAGCGGGTGACGGTCGGGCCGCGGGTGTAGCCGGTGACGGTCGCGTCGATGCCGAACTCGTCCATCACCTGCATGAGCCGCTCGACGACGGCGTCGCTGGCCTTGGAGCGGGCCTTGTGCACCGAGCCGGGCTTGAGGACCTCGTTGCCGGGCAGCGAGTAGGTGATGTCGCCGGACAGCGCGAGCTGCTCGACGCGCTGCGGCAGCGGCGTGTGCGGCGGCGGCTCGACCTCGCCGGTGGCGTCGGAGCCGGCCCCGACGACGGTGCCGGGGACGACCGGGGTCGCCTCGGTCGGGGCGTCGGCGAAGAGGTCGATGCCGGCGTCGGTGCCCGTCTCGGCATCCTTCTTGCGGCGACGTCGCTTGACCTCACGGTCCTCGAGCATCGGGGTGTCGTACGCCGGGTCGCCGGCCTCGGGGTCGATCTCGTCGAGCATCCCGCGGCGGCGGGTGCGCATCGGCGTGGTGACGTCCTCGGCAGCGTCGGGGGTCTCGGCGTGCGCACCACGGCCGAGGGCCTTGTCGCGAGCCGCGGCCAGGCGGGTCGGGATCTGGTAGACGGGCGTGGCGGTGATGATGAGGACGCCGAAGAACGCGAGCAGCGCCAGCATCGGCACCACGACGTACGGCGTGCGGAACAGGTCGAGCAGCAGGCTCGAGATGACGAAGCCCACCGCTCCCCCGGCCTGCTGCAGCGAGCTGGCGTCGCCGAGCTCGGGCTGCGGGTTGCCGTTGGCGATGTGGACGATGCCGAGGATCCCGAGGGCGAAGGCGGACCAGCCGATCACCTGGCGGCCCGCGGGGCCGTTGCGCTCGGGGTCGCGCAGCGTGCGCCACCCGGCGTACACGAGGAAGAGCGGGACGAGCCAGCCGACCTTGCCGACCGCGCCGGCGGTCATCGACCGCATGAACTCCATGACCCCGCCGGGCAGCTGCCACCACACGGCGGCGGCGACGACCATGGCCAGGGCGATGACGAACAGGCCGGCACCGTCGCGACGGTGCTCCGGCTCGAGGTCACGGGCCGACTGCCCGACCGAGCGGGCCACGGCGCCGAGCGCGTGGGCGATCCCGAGCCAGACGGACGCGACGCCGCGACCGAGGCCGCCGAACGTGCGGGCGACCGGGCCGGGCCCGTTGCGCACCGCCCGGGGCGCCGGACGCTTCGCGCTGGTGCGAGCGGGCGTGCGGGAGCGGCCCTTGCTCGTGCGGGCAGCGGGGCTCTTGGAGGTACTCCGGGATCGGGTGCTCGAGGACTTGGCCCCACCGCCTCGGGAGGCGGTGGAACGGGACGTGCTCGAGCTCCGCGACCCCGGCGGGGAAGACGTACGGGTCGCCATGCCGCGACCCTACGGGAGAGTCACACCAGCCCCATGGATCACACGGAGCGTGTCGTGCCACGGCTGTCCCGAGACCTGACCGCAACGGACGTGTTACCAGAAACCTCCCTGAGGGGGTTCCCGTGTCACGCCTGCGTACTTAAGGTGGCCGAGATCACTCGGGCAGATCTGTTCCGAGTGGCGCTCGGAACAGTGGAGGAAAACACGTGAAGCTCCTCAACAGAGGGCTTGCACTTGCGGTCGTGGGGGCGGGCTTGGCAGCCTTCCCGACCGTTGCAGTGCAGGCAGAGCCGGCCACAGCCGCCGGCAACGATGGCCTCGGGGCCATCAAGCAGCAGGCAGACGGGACGGTGGCGAGCCAGCGCTCGTCGGCCACGGGCAAGGTGAGCTTCCTCGCCGTGCAGGGCAAGGACGGCGACCTGCTGCCCGGCGTCTCGGGCACGTCCCGCGGTGACGCGGTGGCCAAGTCCGGCGCCTATCTCGACGAGCACGCCGCGACCTTCGGGGCGCGACCGGGCGAGCTGACCCAGGCGGACGTCCTCGCCGGCAAGCACGGCACGACGGTGACCTACACGCAGGAGTACCGCGGCGTCCCCGTCTTCGGCTCGATGCTCAAGGCCAACGTCGACGCGCAGGGCGACCTCGTCTCGGTGACCGGCTACGCCGCGCCGGGTCTCACGATGTCGGTGGAGCCGCGGGCCACGGCCGCGCAGGTCTCGGACCTCGCGCTCGCCTGGGTGCGCAACGACCCGCCGAGCCACGCCGAGGGCAAGGGCAAGGCCGACACGAGCGGCATCCGCGCGGTCGACCCGACGCTGATCGTCTACCGCAAGGGCTTCGTCAAGGGTGAGCCCGGTGAGGCCGTGCTGGCCTACCAGGTCGAGGTGACCAACGGCAAGAACATCCGCGACATGGTGTTCTTCGACGCCAACACCAAGAAGATCCTCAACCGCTACTCCATGGTGCACGGCGCCCTGGACCGCGAGCTCTACGAGCAGTCCCCCGCCAGCGAGCCGGTCTGGGAGGAGGGCGACCCCCTCCCCGGCACCCTCAACCCCGACCAGCAGAACCTGGTCAACTCCGCGGGTGAGTCCTACTGGCTCTACGCCAACGCCTTCGGCCGCGACTCCTACGACGGCCTCGGCGCCACGATGAAGACGGTCAACAACGACCCCGGCATCGACTGCCCCAACGCCAACTGGAACGGCCAGACGACCAACTACTGCGACGGGGTCACCTCGGACGACGTCGTCTCCCACGAGTGGGGCCACGCCTACACCGAGTACACCTCCGGGCTGATCTACCAGTACCAGTCGGGTGCGCTCAACGAGTCCTACTCCGACGTCTGGGGCGAGACCCTCGACATGATCAACGCTCGTGAGGACGAGGACGAGTCCTTCTCGGACCGTCGCGCCGACGGCTCGTGCGAGACCACCGCTCCGGCGGGCATCGAGATGACCATCACCGCCCCCACCAGCGTGGCCGGCGAGTGCTCGGCGGTCGAGGCGGGCTTCGGCCCCGGTTTCACCACGACCCCCGTCACCCCGCAGGTCGTCGTCGGCATCGACGCGGCCAACGCTGACGGCCCCTCGACCACCGACGGCTGCACGCCCTTCACCAACGCCGCCGCGATCGCGACCAAGTACGTGTACGTCGACCGCGGCACGTGCGCCTTCCAGGTCAAGGTCGACAACGCCGAGGCCGCCAACGCCACCGGCATCGTCGTGGGCAACAGCAACGTCGACTTCCCGATCAGCATGAGCGGGACCGCCGACATCCCCGGCGTCATGGTCAGCCAGGCCGACGGCGCCCGCTTCAAGTCCGCCGGCACGACCACGGTCCGGATCCAGGCCGAGGACACCAGCGCCCGCCAGGACTCCACCCGCTGGTTGATGGGTGAGAAGTCGACCGCCTTCGGTGGCGCCATCCGCGACATGTGGACCCCCACCTGCTACGGAGACCCCGGCAAGGTGACGGACGCCGAGTACAAGTGCGACCCCGCCTTCACCGACGGTGGCGGCGTGCACAGCAACTCGGGTGTGCCCAACCACGCCTACGCGCTGAGCGTCGACGGCGGCACCTTCAACGACCAGACGATCGCCGGCATCGGCCTCGACAAGGCCGCCAACGTGTGGTGGCGGGCCCAGTCCGCGTACCTCACGCCGTCGTCGAACTTCACCGACGCCGCCAACGCGCTGGAGCAGTCCTGCGCCGACCTGGTGGGCCAGCCGATCAACAAGCTGTCCACCGAGCCCGGCGCGGGTGCTGTCGCAGCCGAGCCGATCACTGCGGCCGACTGCCAACAGGTCGCCAACGCCATGACGGCCGTGGAGATGCGGACCGAGCCGGTGCGCTGCGACTTCCAGCCGCTGCTCGCCCCGAACGCCCCGTCCATCTGTGGCGACGGCTTCGTGACGGACGCGCTGTGGAGCGAGGACTTCGAGGACGGCCTCGCCGGCTGGACCGCGGAGCAGGAGCTCGCTGACCTCCCGCAGTACGGCTACTTCGGTGGCTTCGGCAAGGCGTGGGAGACCACGACCAACGCCCCCGGCGGCCACGCCGGTGGCGTCGCCTACGGTCCGACTCCCACCAACACGGGTCAGTGCACCGGTGACGGTGAGACCGACTTCTCCAGCCGTGACTCGATCATCTCCCCGATCGTGGAGCTGCCGGACGAGATGCGGACCCCGCGGATGTCCTTCGAGCACTACGTCGCCACCGAGGCGACGTACGACGGCGGCAACGTCAAGGTGAGCCTCAACGGCGGCGACTTCGAGGTCGTCCCGGCGGAGGCCTACATCTGGAACGCGCCCGGTCAGCTCGCGACGCTCGACGAGGGCAACACCAACCCGATGGCCGGCGAGGACGCCTTCAACGGCACCGACGGTGGCGAGACCAAGGGTTCGTGGGGCGAGTCGCAGGTCGACATGTCGGCCCTGGGCGTGCAGCCCGGCGACACCGTCCAGTTCCGCTTCGACATCGGCCGTGACGGCTGTGGCGGCGTGGACGGCTGGTACGTCGACGACATCCAGATCCTGGTCTGCAAGCTCCCGACGAAGGTGACGGCGACGCACACGCCCGAGCCCTCGACCTTCGGCGAGGCTTCGTCGGTCAACGTCACGGTCGCCCGTGACGGCAGCGCCGGTGGCACGCCGACCGGTGACGTCACCCTCACCAAGGCCGACGGCTCGGCCGTCGGCGAGGCCACCCTGGCCGACGGCAAGGCGACCATCGCCCTGCCCGCCGACCTGCCGGTGGGTGTGCACACCCTGACCGCCACCTACGAGGGCACGACGTCGCTGGCGTCGTCCAGCGCCAAGGTGACGGTCACCGTCAAGGCCGCGTCGACCCCGCCTGCGGGCAAGGTCGACTCGACGACCAAGGCCAAGATCAAGCCGAAGAAGCCCGCCTTCAAGCAGGACTTCCGGACGATCGTCAAGGTCAAGGCCGCCGGCGGCTCCACCGCGACCGGCAAGGTCGTCATCAAGGTCGACGGCAAGTGGATGGGCAAGGGCTCGCTGAAGAACGGCCGGCTCGTCTACAAGGTCAAGAAGAACCTCAAGGTCGGCAAGCACAAGCTCGTCGCGATCTACAAGGGTTCCTCGACGGTCGAGGACAGCCGCGACAAGGTGACGTTCCGGGTCAGGCGCTGACCTGATCGACAGCTGAAGTACAGCAACGAGCGGGGCCCCGGTGGAGACATCCACCGGGGCCCCGTCTCGTTGCCCACGCCGTCAGGGCACCGGACTCATCGCAACCCCGACAGCCAGGGCAGCACCACCAGCGAGGTGGGGAGTGCGAGCAGCGCCGCCGCCGCGAGCGTCACCACCAGCGCCTGCACCCGGTGGGGGCGGGTGTCGCGCAGCACCGCGACCCGGGCGGCCAGGGTCGCCCCGGTCGCCCCGAGTGCCCCGCCCGGGGTCCGCGACCCGGCCAGGGTGAGCAGCGCGGAGGCCAGTGCCCGCCGGTCGGCGCGGCGTACGGCCGCCTTGTCCGCGAGGACCTCGACCAGCACCTGCACCTCGTGGTGGGCCGCAGCGCTCGACACCCAGCGCGGGAACGCCCGGTGCAGCACCGTGAAGGCCTCCAGCACGAGGTCGTGACGGGCGCGCAGGTGGGAGCGCTCGTGCGCGACCACGGCCGCGAGCTCCGCCGGGTCCAGTGCCGTGAGCGTCGAGCGGGACACCACGATCCGGGACCCGGACATGCCGGGCACGCAGTACGCGACCGGCACCTCGTGGTCCAGGACGGAGATCCCCCGGTGGAGGATCTCGCGGTCGACCCGGGCGAGCAGGTCGACCTGGTCGCGGTGGCGCCGCCGGAGCCGGCGCAGGGTGGTGCCGGTGCGGTGGCCGCTGAGCAGCAGCCGGCCGGCCACCACGACCGTGACTCCCCCGGCCAGGACGGCCAGCGCGACGTCCGGGGCGTCGACGCGTCCCTCCCACAGCCGGTGCGTCACCAGCGACAGGCCGGCGCCCAGGGCGGCGAGGACGGCGGCGAGGGCGGTGCTCTGCCACAGCAGCATCGCGGCGACGGGCGTGTGCCGCAGCCACGTCCAGCGGGCGAGGACCCGCGGCACGGGGCTCGCCAGCGCGAGCGCCAGCGCGCCGAGGAGGAGAGGGGTCAGCACGGACGGGCGCGGGTCAGGCCAGGTCGCCGAGGGCACGGCGCAGGGCCGCGATGTCGTCGGGGCTCGCGTCCTCGACGAAGGAGACCAGCGCCGAGCCGCGCTCGTCGGCACCCATGTCGGACAGCGTCTCGCGCATCAGCTCGGCGGTCAGGCCGGCGCGGGTGACCCTCGGGCGGTAGCGGTAGGCCCGTCCGTCGCGCTGCTGCTCGACGAACTCCTTGCGCGCCAGCCGGTCCATCACGGTCATCACCGTCGTGTAGGCGAGGCCGCGGTCGGCGAGCGACTCGTGCACCTGGCGGACGGTCGCCCACTGCTCGTCGTCGAGCGCCCAGAGCGCCTGCATGACGGCCTGCTCGAGCTCACCCATCCGGGACCTTGGACCCATGGCACCGGAGTCTAGAGGCCCTGTCCGCAGAAGTACGACACGTCGTAGTATCTACTACGATCTGTAGTAGTACTTCGCCCAAGGAGCCCGATGGACGTCCTCGAGATCGCTCGCTGGCAGTTCGGCATCATCACCGTCTACCACTTCCTCTTCGTCCCCCTCACGATCGGCCTCACCGCAATCGTGGCCGGCTTCGAGACTGCGTGGGTGCGGACCCGCAACGAGGACTACCTCCGCCTCACCAAGTTCTTCGGCAAGCTGATGCTCATCAACTTCGCCATCGGCGTGGTGACCGGCATCGTCCAGGAGTTCCAGTTCGGGATGAACTGGTCCGACTACTCGCGCTTCGTCGGCGACGTCTTCGGTGCCCCGCTGGCCATCGAGGGCCTGCTGGCCTTCTTCCTCGAGTCGACGTTCCTGGGGCTGTGGATCTTCGGCTGGGACAAGCTCCCCCGCGCCATGCACGCGGGGTGCATGTGGATCGTGCACATCGGGACGCTGTTCTCGTCGTGGTTCATCCTCGCCGCGAACTCGTGGATGCAGCACCCCGTCGGCCACATCTACAACCCCGAGACCGGACGGGCCGAGCTCGTCGACTTCTGGGCGGTGATGTTCAACAAGGTGCAGCTGGTGACCTTCCCGCACGTGATCGCGTCGGCCTACCTCACCGCCGGCGCGTTCGTCGTCGGCGTCGCCGGCTGGCTCTACGTACGCCGCGGCCACGAGGCCGACCGGGGGCTCTACCGCCGGGCGGTCCGCATCGGGGCGACGGTCACCCTGCTCGCCGGCCTCGGCGTCGCGGTGTCCGGAGACATCCAGGGCAAGATCATGACCGAGGTCCAGCCGATGAAGATGGCCGCGGCCGAGGGGCTCTTCGAGACCGAGCAGCCGGCGTCGTTCTCCGTCTTCACCATCGGCACCCCGGACGGGACCGAGGAGAAGTTCGCCATCAAGATCCCCGGGCTGCTCAGCTTCCTGGGCACCGGCTCCTTCGACGGCGAGGTGCGCGGGATCAACGACCTGCGCGAGGAGTACATCGAGACGTACGGCCAGGACCCGGGCGCGGCCTACTACACGGCCGGCGACTACGTGCCCGTCGTGCCCATCACCTACTGGTCGTTCCGCTTCATGATCGGGCTCGGCATGGCCGCCGCGGCCGGGGCCGCCCTGGTGCTGTGGATGACCCGCCGCGGCCGGGTGCCCGGCGCCCGGTGGTTCCCCTGGCTCGCACTGAGCCTGCCCGTGCTGTCGGTCGCGGCCAACTCCTTCGGCTGGATCTTCACCGAGATGGGTCGCCAGCCCTGGGTCGTCTTCGGGCTGATGACCACCGAGAACGCCGTCTCCCCCGGCGTCAGCGTCTTCGAGGCGGCCACGTCGCTGATCGTGCTCACCGTCCTGTACGCCGTGCTGGCGGTGGTCGAGCTCGGCCTCCTCATCACCTACGCGAGGAAGGGCGCGGACCCCTTCGTCGAGCCGCCCGACGTGCCCGTCGGCGGTCACGACGACGACGCCCCCATGGCCTTCGCCTACTGACCCGAGAGGATCGACATGGAACTCACCACCGTCTGGTTCAGCCTGATCGCCGTCCTCTGGATCGGCTACTTCTGCCTGGAGGGCTTCGACTTCGGCGTCGGGATGCTCCTGCCCGTGCTCGCCCGCAACGACACCGAGCGCCGGGTCATGTACAACTCGGTCGGTCCCGTGTGGGACGGCAACGAGGTGTGGGTGCTCGTCGCCGGCGGCGCGACCTTCGCCGCCTTCCCGGAGTGGTACGCCACGCTCTTCAGCGGCTTCTACCTGCCGCTGCTCCTCATCCTGGTGGCTCTGATCGTGCGGGGGCTCGCCTTCGAGTACCGCGCCAAGCGCGACGACGACCAGTGGCGGGCCCGGTGGGACCTCGCGCTCATCATCGGCTCGGTCGTGCCGGCGCTGCTGTGGGGCGTGGCCTTCGCCAACATCGTGGCCGGGGTGCCGATCGACGCCGACAAGGAGTTCACCGGCAACCTGTTCACCCTGCTCAACCCCTTCGGCCTGCTCGGCGGCCTGGTGACGCTCACCCTGTTCGCCACCCACGGAGCGATGTTCGTGGCCCTCAAGACCGACGGCGAGATCCGGCACCGCGCCCGGGAGCTGGCGGTGAAGATCGGCGCCGTGGCCGCGGTGCTCGCCGTCGTCTTCCTGGTGTGGACGCAGGCCAAGACCGGTACGGCGGTCTCCGCGGCGCTGTTCGTCGTGGCAGCACTCGCCCTGGTCGGCGGCCTCGTCGCCGCCCGGGCCGGCCGGGAGGGCTGGGCCTTCCTCGGCACGTTCGTCACGATCGGACTGGCCGTGGCCGGGCTCTTCGTCGGGCTCTTCCCCGACGTGATGCCGTCCTCGACCGATGTCGCCTACTCGCTGACGACCACCAACGCCGCCTCCACGCCGTACACGCTGGAGCTGATGACGTGGGTGGCGGTCATCTTCACGCCGATCGTGCTGCTCTACCAGGGCTGGACCTACTGGGTCTTCCGCAAGCGGATCGCGGTCCACCACATCCCGACGGCGGCACCGGCCGCGACGGCGGGTCGCTGACGGTGCGCCCGCTCGACCCGCTGGTCCTCCCCCACCTGCTGCCGGCCCGCCGGCCGCTGGCCGTCCTGGTCGGCGCCGGCGTGGCCGGGGGGCTGCTGACCATCGCCCAGGCGGTGGCGATCGGGGCACTCGTGGTGGAGCTGGTCGACGACCCCGCGGGCGGGGCGTGGCACGGCGCCGCGCTCGCGCTGCTCGTGGTGGTCGGCCTGCGGACGCTCGTCGACCACCTGGGCGAGCTCGCGTCCGCGCGGGCCGCCGCCCGGGTGTCGTCCACCCTGCGTCGCCGCCTCCTCGACGCGGCCACGCAGCGCCCCGGGTCCGACGGGCCGGACCCGGACGACCTGGTCCTGCTGGCCACCCGCGGGGCGACCAGCGTCGAGCCGTACGTCACCCGCTACCTGCCCGCGATGGTCCTCGCGGCGACCCTGCCGGCCCTGACCGTGATCGCCATCTGGTCGCTCGACTGGCTGTCGGGCCTCATCGTTCTGCTGACGCTCCCGCTCGTCCCCGTCTTCGCCGCCCTCGTCGGCATGACCACGCGCGACCGGGCGGCCACCCAGTGGCGCGAGCTCGGCGTCCTGTCGGGCCACTTCCTCGACGTCGTCCGCGGGCTGCCGACCCTGGTCGCGCACCGCAGGGCCGAGGCCCAGGTGGAGCGCATCGGCGCCGTCACCGAGCGCTACCGGCGGGCCACCGTGGACACGCTCCGCCTCGCCTTCGCCTCCTCGAGCGTGCTCGAGCTGGTCGCCACCCTCTCGGTCGCCCTGGTCGCGGTCAGCGTCGGCCTCCGCCTGGCCGACGCCACGATCGGCTTCGAGACCGCCCTGGTCGTCCTGCTGCTCGCTCCCGAGGCCTACTGGCCGCTGCGCCGCGTCGGCGCCGAGTTCCACGCCGCGGCCGAGGGCACGGCCGCGCTGACCGGGGCCAGCGAGGCCCTGGCCGCCCTCGAGGACGGGCCCACCGGCGACCGGGTCCCGGACTCGACCACCCTGCGCCTCGACGACCTCGCGCCCGGGCACCCAGGAGCGCCGCAGGCCCTGACCCGACCGCTCGCCCTGGACCTCCCCGACCGCGGGCTGGTCGCGGTCGCCGGTCCGAGCGGGTGCGGCAAGTCGACCCTGCTGCAGACCGTGCGCGGCGAGCTGACGGCGTACGACGGACGCGTGCTGGTCGGTGGTGTCGACCTGGCCGACGTCGACCCGGCCTGGTGGCGCCGCCAGGTGGCGTGGCTCCCCCAGCGCCCGTGGCTGGCCGCGACCACGGTGCGCGACAACCTGCGCCTGGGGTACCCCGCCGCCAGCGACGGGACGCTCCGGCGTGCGCTGGCCGCCGTGGAGCTCGACGACGTCGTGGCCGCCCACCCCGACGGGCTCGACCGCGTCCTCGGCGAGGACGGTGCCGGCCTGTCGGCGGGCCAGCGGGCGCGGCTGGCCATGGCACGGGTGCTGGTCGCGGAGCGGCCCGTGGTGCTGCTCGACGAGCCGACCGCGCACCTCGACGAGGCGACCGAGCGTGTCCTGCTGACCGCCATGAGGACCCTGGCGGACCACGCGCTGGTCGTCGTGGTGGCCCACCGCCCGCAGGTCCTGGCCGCCGCCGACCGGGTGGTCGAGCTGCTCCCCCGGGCCACCGAGCCCGCACCCGCGATCGCGGTGAGCGCGCCTCCCACCCCTCCCGCCGCGGCCGAGCCGGACGACGTACCGCTGCCCGCCGCCTGGTCCGGGCCTCTGGCCACCCTGCTCGGCGTGCTCTCCACCGCGTCGGGGGTGGCCCTCACGGCCACCGCGGCCTGGCTCATCACCCGCGCCAGCGAGCACCCCCCGGTCCTGGTGCTCATGGTGGCGATCGTGGGCGTGCGCACCTTCGGCATCGCCCGGCCGGTGCTGCGGCACGCCGAGCGGCTGCTCTCCCACGACGTCGCCCTGCACGAGCTCGCGGAGCGGCGCACCGCGGTGTACGCCGCGCTCGTGCCGCTCGTCCCGGGCGCCCTCCGGGTGGCCGGGCCGCGACGCGGCGACCTGCTCACCTCCGTGGTCGACGACGTCGACTCGCTGCTGGACGCCAGGCTGCGGGTGCGCCAGCCCGTCGTCACCGCGCTGGCCGTCGGGCTGCTGGCCGTCGCGCTGGCCTGGTGGTGGGCGCCCCAGGCCGGGGCCGTCCTCGGCCTCCTCGTCGCCGTCGGCGCCCTCGCCGGGCTGCTCGGACGTCGCGGGGCCCGGGTCGCGGAGCCGGCCCACCTCCGGCATCGCGCCCGGGTGTCGGAGCTGGTGGAGGAGGTGGTCACCGCCCGCGACGAGCTGCGTCAGTGGCAGGCGGCTCCCGAGGCCCTGGCCGCCGTCGACGCCGAGGGCGACGCCCTCGAGCGAGCCGTGCGCCGCTCGGTCCGTGGGGTGGCCACGGGCCACGCCGCCGTCCGGCTGGCCACCGGCGCGGCCGTCGTCGCCGTCGCGACCGTGGTGCCGGCGGGTGCGGTCTCCCCCGCGACGCTCGCCCTGCTCGTGCTCCTGCCCGTCGCCCTCGGCGAGGTGCTGGCGCCGCTGGCCGACGCGGGGGCACTCTCGGTCCGCACCGACGCGGCCCGCGACCGGCTGGACCGGCTGGCCTCGCTGGCGCCGCTCGTCGAGGACCCGGCCGTCCCGGCCCCGCTGTCCCCGGGCCCGCTGGTCCTGGACGGCGTCAGCGCCGGCTGGGGGCCGGAGCCCTGCCTGCACGAGGTGGACCTCTCCCTGCGCCCCGGTGAGCGGGTGGGGGTCTGCGGGCCGTCCGGCAGCGGCAAGTCGACCCTCGCGGCGCTGCTGGTGCGACACCTCGACCCCTCCACTGGCACGGTGCGGGTCGGCGGCCGCGACCTGCGCGACTCGCGCCTGGACGACGTGCGCGGGCACGTCGGCCTGGCGTCCGACGACCCGCACGTCTTCGCCTCCAGCGTCTGCGAGAACGTCCGCCTGGCCCGGCCGGACGCCACCGACGCCGAGGTGGCCGACGCCCTCGGACGTGCCCGCCTGGGGGCGTGGGTGGCGTCGCTTCCCCACGGCATGCACACTCTCGTGGGCAGCGCCGGGATCGCCGTGTCGGGCGGCGAGCGGGCGAGGATCGGCGTGGCCCGGGCGCTGCTGGCCGACGCCGCGGTGCTGGTCCTCGACGAGCCGACGGCCCACCTCGACACGGCGACCGCACGCGAGGTGGCCGACGTGCTGCTGGCGGCGCGGCCGGACCGGACGGTCGTGTGGATCACCCACGGCACGGTCGGGCTCGACCTGGTCGACGAGGTCGTCCAGCTGGACGCGCCCGAGGTCGGCGGGTCCGGGGTCAGGGAGTCCGGTGTGGGGCGCGTGGCAGCGCCAGCGTGAAGGTACTGCCCTCGCCGACGACCGACTCGACCTCGATCCGGCCCCCGTGCGACTCCACGATGCGCCGCGAGATGGCCAGTCCGAGGCCGGTGCCCGGGATGGACAGCGCCTCCGGGTTGCTGGAGCGGTGGAACGCCGAGAACAGGTGCACCTGGTCGGCCTCCGAGATGCCCAGTCCCGAGTCGCGGACCGTGACGCGCACCTCGTGGTCGTCGCAGGCCACCTCGATCCGGACGGTCCCCCCGGGGCGGGTGTACTTGACCGCGTTGCTGACCAGGTTGTCCACCACCAGCGACAGGTCCTCGGGATCGCCGCTGACGCTGACCTGCTCGCAGCAGACGACCAGCTCGATGCCCACCCTCCCCGTGTCGGCGAGGTGGGCGACGAGGTCGATGGCGGCCCGGCAGCACTCGATGACGTCGACGTCGACCCGCACGGCGGCCCGTCTGTCCTGCACGCGCGAGTAGTCGAGGAGGTTCTGCACGAGGCGGTTGAGGCGCTCGGCGTTGCGGGTGATCGCCTCGACCGAGCGGTGCTCGTGCAGCTCCCCGAGCAGCTCGGCGTGGCCGATGATGGTGGTGAGCGGGGTCTTGAGCTCGTGGCTGATGGTGGTGATCAGCTCCCCCTTGTAGCGGTCGAGCTCGCGCAGCTCGGAGACCAGGCGCTGCTCGGTCTCGAGCAGCCGGGCGCTGTGCACGCTGCGGCCGAGCTCGCGGGCGATCTCGGCGATGGCGTCGAGCTCCGAGGCGCGGAGCGGCCCGCGGCTGCCCGGGAAGCCGATGACGACGTAGCCGAGCAGGGACAGCGCGACGCCCATGGGCATCACGACCACCTGGAAGGCTCCGACCGACGTCATCATCTGCTGGAGCTTGGGGAGGCTGGAGGGGAGCCGGTCGCACGACTCGTCGCTGATGTGCACGACCACCGGGTCGGCACTCGGCCACAGCTCCGACAGGTCGGCGCGCAGGGTCACGACCCCGGCACCCGTCGGGCTGGGTCGCGGGTGGCCGGCCGCCACGCCGTTGGCGCGGTCCTCGTCGGGGTAGCAGCGGATCCAGACCTGGGTGGCGCCCAGGCCGCGCTGGACGGCCCGGCAGGCGTCGGAGAGGATCGCCTCGATCCCGGGCTGGCTGCCGGCCTGCGCCACCTCCTTGACCGTCGACCCGAGGCGCACCTGCTCGGCCAGCCGCTCGCGCTGCTGGGCGTTGCTGAGGGCCAACCCCGCCTGCACCACGAACATCTCCAGCAGCTCGCGCTCGTGGATCGACGGGATCCGGTTGCCGGTGGGCAGGTCGACCGCCATGTTGCCGAGCAGCCCGCCGGTCGCGGAGTAGAGCGGGGCGTAGAGCGCGTCCTCCGGGTGCCAGGCCATCGGGTCGTCGTCCGGCTCGAAGTCGGGGATCCACGCCGCCGTGAGCCGGGCGTTGTCCATCCGGCCGTGCGGGACGAAGCGCAGGATGCCCCACCGGTCGGCCTGCCTGAACTCGTCCAGGATCTCCGCCGCCGGCGTCCGGCGGCCGAGGACCTGGCGTCGTACGTCGTCGGGGCCGGCCACCGCGGTCATCACCAGGGTGTCGCCCTCGAGGCGCGCGATGGCGGCCACGCCGTAGCCGAGGACCTCGCAGACCCCGTGGACGATCTCCTCGAGGACCTCGGCGGTGTCGGTGGAGGAGTTGACCCGGCGGACGAGCTCGGAGAGGCGCTGGAGGGCGGGCGCGGGCGCCGCCTCGTCCGGCCCCGCCGCTCCCACCGGGGCCACGGGGGCCTCCGGCGCCTCCTCCGCCGTCACGGCTAGGCCTCGATCACGACCGGGATGATCATCGGGCGGCGACGGTGGGCCTTGTTGACCCACCGGCCGACGACGCGACGTACGGTCTGCTGCAGCTGGTAGGAGTCGACCGTCCCGTCGGCGACGGCCTTGTCGATCGCGTCGATGATGCCCGGCTTGATGGCGTCGAAGATCGAGTCGTCCTCGGCGAAGCCGCGCGCGTGGATCTCCGGGCCGCCGGCGACCTTGCCGGTGACCATGTCCACGACCACGATGACCGAGATGAAGCCCTCCTCGCCGAGGATCCGGCGGTCCTTGAGGGACGACTCGGTGATGTCGCCGATGGACGAGCCGTCGACGAAGACGTAGCCGCAGTCGACCTTGCCGGCGATCTTGGCGACACCGTCGACGAGGTCGACGACCACGCCGTCCTCGGCCATCACGACGCGCTCGCGCGGCACCCCGGTGGCGACAGCCAGGTCGGCGTTGGCCCGCATGTGGCGGATCTCGCCGTGGATCGGCAGCACGTTGCGCGGCTTGACGATGTTGTAGCAGTAGAGCAGCTCGCCGGCGCTGGCGTGGCCACTGACGTGCACGAGGGCGTTGCCCTTGTGGACCACGTTGGCGCCCCAGCGGGACAGTCCGTTGATGACCCGGTAGACGGCGTTCTCGTTGCCGGGGATGAGCGAGCTGGCCAGGACGACGGTGTCGCCCTCCTCGAGGTGCACGAAGGCGTGGCTGCGCTGGGCGATCCGGCTCAGGGCGCTCAGCGGCTCGCCCTGCGAGCCGGTGGAGATCAGCACCTGGCGCTCGGGCGGCAGGTCGGCCAGCTCCTTGGCGTCGACCAGCACGCCTGCGGGCACGTGGAGGTAGCCGAGGTCCTTGGCGATGGCCATGTTGCGGACCATCGAGCGACCGACGTAGGCGATCTTGCGGTTGTTGGCGACGGCCGCGTCGATGACCTGCTGGACGCGGTGCACGTGAGAGGCGAAGCAGGCCACGATGATGCGCTGGGCCGACTTGTGGAACACGCGGTCCAGGATCGGCGCGATGTCCTTCTCGGACGTCGTGAAGCCGGGGACCTCGGCGTTGGTCGAGTCGGTCATGAAGAGGTCGACGCCCTCGTCACCGAGGCGGGCGAACTCGTTGAGGTCGGTGATGCGGCCATCCAGCGGCAGCTGGTCCATCTTGAAGTCGCCCGTGTGCAGCACGACGCCGGCGCCGGTGCGGATGACGACCGCGAGCGCGTCGGGGATGGAGTGGTTGACCGCGACGAACTCGAGCACGAACGGCCCGAACGTGATGGTCTCCCCCTCCTTGACCACGTGGTGCACGGTCTCCTTGAGGCGGTGCTCGCGCAGCTTGGACCCCAGCAGGGCCAGGGTCAGCTCGGAGCCCACCAGCGGGATGTCGCCGCGCTCGCGCAGGAGGTAGGGCGTGGCGCCGATGTGGTCCTCGTGGCCGTGGGTGAGCACGAGGGCCTCGATCTTGTCGAGGCGGCCACGGATCGAGTCGAAGTCGGGGAGGATCAGGTCGACGCCGGGGTGGTGGTCCTCGGGGAACAGGACGCCGCAGTCGACGATCAGCAGCCGGTCGTCGTACTCGAAGACGGTCATGTTGCGACCGACCTCGCCGAGGCCGCCGAGCGGGGTGACCCGCAGCGCCCCTTCGGCCAGCGGGGCAGGCGTGGAAAGCTCGGGATGGGGGTGGCTCAAGGTTCTCCTCAGATCAGGTCGGACGCGGCGAGCCCGGCACGCAGTGCCGCGACCTCGTCGTCGTCGAGCGGAACGAGCGGTCCGCGCACGTTCCGGTTGTCGAGCACGCCGAGCAGCTGCAGCGCAGCCTTGGCGGTCGTGGCTCCGTAGTTGGGGACGCCCATGACGGCGTCGAAGGCCGGCAGCAGCCGGGTGTACGTCGCGAGGGCGGCGTCGATGTCGCCCCCGAGGAAGGCGTCGATCATCTGCTTGAGCTCGTCACCGGCCGCGTGGCCGACGACGCTGACCAGGCCGCAGCCGCCGCTGCTCAGGATGCCGAGGGTGTTGGCGTCGTCGCCGCTGTAGACGGCGTAGCCGAGCTGGACCAGGCGGGCGGTGCGTGCCAGGTCTCCGCAGGCGTCCTTGACGCTGTTGACCGTCGTGATCTCGAGCGCGCGCTCGAAGGTGTCGAACGAGATCGTGGTGGCGGCACGTCCGGGCACGTCGTAGAGCATCACCGGGACGTCGGTGGCCTCGGCGACGCTGCGGAAGTGGTGCAGCACGCCGGCCTGGCTGGGCTTGTTGTAGTAGGGCGTGACCAGCAGCAGCCCGTCGACGCCGATCTTGGCGGCCTGCTCGGCCAGCTCAACGGAGTGGGCGGTGGCGTTGGTGCCCACGCCGGCGATGACGGTGCCGCGGTCCCCCACGGCGTCCTTCACGGCCTGCAGGATGCGTCCGTCCTCGGCCACCGTGGTGGTCGGCGACTCGCCGGTGGTGCCGCTGACGACGACGCCGTCGTGGCCGTGGTCGAGGAGGTGGACGGCGATGGCGGCCGTGCCCTCCAGATCGACCTCCCCGTCGTCGGTGAATGCCGTCGCCATCGCGGTCAACAGGCGGCCGAACGGTGCTGCGGAGGTCATGGGGTCAGGCTACCGCGAAGGTGCCGCGACCACGGCGATCGCCACGTCGCACTGCACGCCCCGGCAGCGTCGGCGTCCCGGTGTGGCGAACGCGACCACGTCCCGCAGGGGTGTCGTGCCAGCGTTGTCGGTGGGTGCGCCTACTGTCGGGAGGGTGAGTAGCCGATGAGCAAGATGGACAACCTCCGCGCGATGCGTGAGGCCAAGTTCGACGCCAACGCCAAGCGCGCCGCGTCTCCCGGTGCGGGCGCGCCCAAGCGCCCCGCCCCGGTCGCCCCACCTGCCGCCTCCGCTCCCGCGTCCTCCGCGCCTGCGGTCGAGGCGCCGGGCGAGACCGACGAGGCGCTCTGCGGCCACCGCAACATGAGTGGGCGCACCTGCACCCGTGAGGCCGGGCACTCGGCCAAGAGCCACCGCTACTCCTGACCCGGGTCATGGCCTACGACGAAGCCCTCGCGGCGCGGGTGCGTGACGAGCTCGGGGGCGAGCCGGGTGTGACGGAGCGGAAGATGTTCGGCGGGCTCGGGTTCATGGTCGACGGCCACATGGCGGTCGCGGCGGGCAGCACCGGCGACCTGATGGTCCGCGCCGACCCGGCCGCCGGTGAGCAGTGGCTCGAGGAAGAGGGCGTCCGGCCGATGGAGATGCGCGGGCGCCCGATGACGGGCTGGCTGCTGGTCTCGACCGCGACGCTCGACGACGACGCGGCGCTGGCCATGTGGGTGGAGCGGGGCGCGACCTACGCCCGGTCGCTCCCGCCGAAGTAGGCCGGCGACGACCTCTCCCACCAGACCCAGTCGAGCCCGAGGTCGGGCCGCGCGACGCGGCGTACCTCTCGCCACTCGTCGAGCGGGAAGACCGGGTAGGCCGCGTCCCCGGACGGCGAGAGGTGGATCTCGGTGAGCACCTGATGGGTCGCGACCGGAAGCGCCAGCTCGTAGACCTGTCCCCCGCCGACGACGTACGCCGCGAGGTCGAGGTCGGCGGCGAGCGCCAGGGCTGCCTCGAGGCTGTGGACGACGTGCACGCCCTCGAAGCCCGGGTCGAAGTCGTCGGACCGGGTCAGCACGATCGTGGTCCGACCCGGCAGCGGTCGTCCGATCGAGTCCCAGGTCGCCCGGCCCATGATCAGCCCGCCGCCCATGGTCACGGCCTTGAAGTGGGCGAAGTCCTCGCTGATCCGCCACGGGATCGCGCCGGCGTCGCCGATGACCCGGTTGTCGGCGTACGCCGCGACCAACGTGACCCGGGCCGCGGCCTCAGACGGCAACGGGCGCCTTGATGGCGGGGTGCGGGTCGTAGCCCTCGAGCGTGATGTGCTCGAGGTCGAAGCCGTCGATGGTCGTCACGGACGGGTCGAGGGTGAGCGTCGGCAGCGGGCGCGGCTCGCGGGTGAGCTGCAGGCGCGCCTGCTCGACGTGGTTGGAGTAGAGGTGCGCGTCGCCGATCGTGTGCACGAAGTCGCCCACCTCGAGCCCGGTCACCTGGGCGACCATGTGGGTGAGCAGGGCGTACGACGCGATGTTGAACGGCACGCCGAGGAAGACGTCGCCGCTGCGCTGGTAGAGCTGGCAGGAGAGCTTGCCGTTCGCGACGTAGAACTGGATGAGCGTGTGGCACGGCGGGAGTGCCATGTCGGGCACGTCGGCGACGTTCCACGCGCTGATGATGTGGCGGCGGCTGTCGGGGTTGGTGCGGATCTGCTCGATCACCTGGGCGACCTGGTCGACGTGCCGGCCGTCCGGAGTCGGCCACGAGCGCCACTGGTATCCGTAGATGGGACCGAGGTCGCCGTCCGCGTCGGCCCACTCGTCCCAGATGGAGATGCCGCGGTCGTGCAGCCACTTCACGTTGGTGTCTCCGCGCAGGAACCACAGCAGCTCGCCGAAGATGCTGCGCGTGTGCACCTTCTTGGTGGTGACCAGCGGGAAGCCCTCCGAGAGGTCGTAGCGCGTCTGGTGGCCGAAGACGGAGAGCGTCCCGGTCCCTGTGCGATCGTCCTTGGCCACCCCGTCGTCGAGCAGGCGCTGGAGGAGGTCGAGGTAGGACTGCATGCCCTCAGGCTAGTCGCCGAGGTCGACCTCGCCCACGATGCGGGAGACGGTGTCGCCGGCCACCCAGACCGCGTCCCCCTCGCGGGACACGTGCACCCTCCCGGCCCGTCCCATCGCGGTGCCCTGGGCGGCGACGTACGCCGACGGCAGCGCGCCGCCGGCCAGCCACTGGCCGACCCCGGCGTTGAGGGAGCCGGTGACCGGGTCCTCGGTGACGCCCAGCGCCGGGCACATGGCCCGCACCTCGCACGCGGTGTCGCCGCCGTCGCGCGGACCGACGACCCCGATGTCCATCCCCCCGAACTCGTGCCACGCCGGCTCGAGCGCGAGCACCGCCTCCGCGGACTCCAGCAGCACCCCGACCCAGCCGGGACCGTTGTCGATCCAGGCACTGTCGAGGACGTCGTCGCGACCGATCCGCAGCGCGCGCACGATCCGGTCCAGGTCCTCCTCGGACACCGGGCCGCTGCGGACCAGCGGCGGCGCCTCGAAGGCGAGCCGCTCGCCGCGGCGTACGGTCACGAGACCCGCGGCGCACTCCTGCACCACCACGCCGTCGGTGGCCGGCACTCCCCCGGCCTCGAGCCAGGCGTGCGCCGTGCCGAGGGTCGGGTGGCCGGCGAACGGCAGCTCGACGTCCGGCGTCAGGATCCGCACCCGGTAGTCGGCGGCGGGATCGGTCGGCGCGAGCAGGAACGTCGTCTCGCTGAGGTTGGTCCACCGCGCGAAGGCGCGCATCTGCTCGTCGGTCAGGCCGTCGGCGTCGTGGACGACGGCGACCGGGTTGCCGAGCATCGGCAGGTGGGAGAAGACGTCGACCTGGCGGAAGGGGCGCATGGCATCACGCTAGCGAGTGACTCCGACATGAAGACCTGTTCATGTCGTGTAGTCTTCACGTAGCCCCGAGCCCGGGGTCGACAGCAGAGGAGCCGGCATGCAGGTGCGTCCGTGAGCGTCCCGTTGTACGAGGCGAAGGCCGAGTTCTTCAAGACCCTCGGGCACCCGGCACGCATCCGGATCCTGGAGCTGCTGTCCGAGCGCGACCACGCCGTGCACGAGCTCCTCGAGCGGATCGCCATCGAGCCCAGCAACCTGTCCCAGCAGCTGGCCGTCCTGCGCCGCGCGCGTCTCGTGGTGTCCCGACGCCAGGGCGGTGAGGTCACCTACTCGGTGAGCGCCCCGGAGGTCCGCGACCTGCTGCTGGCCGCGCGTCGCATCCTGTCCGGTCTCGTCCTGGTCGACGACGAGCCGGCGGCCGACCGGTCCCCGAACCGACCCCGGTGAGGGGCTGGCTGCTCACGTCGGTCTCACGCACCGCCAGGCTGGTGCCGCGGAGGTCCGACTGGACGCACGCCCGTGTCGGCCGCGACCTCAGCGCCGGCCTGATGGTCGGGCTCATCGCGCTGCCGCTGGCCCTCGGCTTCGGCGTGAGCTCGGGCATGGGCGCCGGTGCCGGCCTGGTCACGGCGATCGTGGCCGGCGCGGTGGCGGCCGTGTTCGGCGGGAGCAGGGTCCAGGTGAGCGGCCCCACCGGTGCCATGACCGTCGTCCTGGTCCCGATCATCGCGGCGTACGGGCCCGACGGGGTGCTGGTCGTCGGCCTGCTCGCCGGCGTGATCCTCATCGGCCTCGGGTACGTCGGCGCGGGCCGGTTCATCCGCTACGTGCCGGTGCCCGTGGTCGAGGGCTTCACGGTGGGGATCGCGGTCATCATCGCGCTCCAGCAGCTCCCGGCCGCCCTCGGCTCGGAGGTGCACGCCGAGAAGGTGCTCGTGCTCGCCTGGCTGGCCGTGCAGGCGTGGGCGACCGCCCCGGTCTGGACCCCCGTCGCCATGGCCGTCGCGGTGGTCGCCGGGATCCTCGCCCTGTCCCGGATCCGACCCGGACTGCCCGGGTCGTTGCTCGCCGTGGTCGTCGCCACCGCCGCCAACACGTGGCTGGACCTCGGAGCCGCCACCATCGGCCGGATCCCCAGCGGGATCCCGAGCCCGTCCCTGCCCGACGTCGCGTTCGGCGACCTCGACGCCCTGCTCCTGCCGGCCGTGGCGGTGGCGGCCCTGGCCGCACTGGAGAGCCTGCTGTCGGCGACGGTGGCCGACGCCATGAGCGTCGGACAGCGCCACGACTCGGACCGCGAGCTCGTCGGCCAGGGGCTGGCCAACCTCGCCGCCCCGTTGTTCGGCGGGATCCCGGCCACCGCGGCCATCGCCCGCACCGCCGTCAACGTCCGGTCGGGGGCCACCTCCCGGTGGGCCGCGCTCACCCACGCCGTCTTCCTGCTGCTCGTGGTGCTGCTGGCGGCGCGCTGGGTCTCCGAGATCCCGCTCGCGGCCCTGGCCGGGGTGCTGGTCGCCACCGCCGTGCACATGGTGCGGGTCTCCAGCCTGCGCGCCCTGGCCCGCTCGACCCGCGGCGACGCGGCCGTGCTGGCCGTCACGGCCGTCGCCACCGTCCTCGTCGACCTGGTGACCGCAGTCCTCCTGGGACTGGTCGTCGCCGGCTTCGTGGCCCTGCGCCAGACGGCCGCCACCGCCCGCCTCGACGAGATCCCCCTGGACGCGGGCGACCACACCGCCGAGGAGCAGTCGCTGCTCGACCAGCAGATCGTCGCCTTCCGCATCGACGGTCCGCTGTTCTTCGCCGCCGCCCACGACTTCCTCCTCGAGCTCGCCGAGGTCAGCAACGTCCGGGTCGTCGTCCTGCGGATGTCCCGCGTCACCACGATCGACGCCACCGGGGCGCACGTGCTGGCCGACACGATCAACCGCCTCGAGGGACGCGGCGTGACCGTGCTCCTCTCCGGGGTCCAGCCCCAGCACGAGCAGGTCCTCCGGGAGCTCGGCGTCCACGACCGGCTCGCGCACGAGCGGCACCTGTTCGACGACACCCCCAGCGCCATCGCCCATGCCCGGGTGCACGCCGCGCGCACCGAGCACGACCCCCTCAGCGGAGCCGCGCCCCCGGCTCCACCAGCCGCGTGACGCAGCTGTAGGGCGTGCACAGGAGGAAGACCCGCCGCCCCGTCTCGGAGAGCCGCACGTAGGTGCCCGCCTCCGGGTTGGAGCTGAGCATCTCCACGAGGTGGAGCGTCGTGTCACTGGGACCGTCCACCGACTGCAGGATCCGGTCGTTGGGGTCGATCGGCGGGATGTTGTCGGTGGTGTCGCTGCCGAAGTCCACGCTCCCGGAGTACGCCGACAGGTCACCGTCCGCGTCGACGCGCTGCACCTCGCCGTCGCGTCGCACGATCACGCCGTCCCCGTCGGCCACGAAGGGACCGAGGTCCGGCAGCGTCACCCGCACCTCGGCGAGGTGGAGGTCGGTGCCGTCGTACCACGGCACCGGCAGCGGGTTGGGCTCCTCCGCGACGGCCGGCGGCTGGGGCCGCAGCGACCAGAGCACCCCCGCCAGGACGACCAGGAGCAGCACCCCCACGGCCCTCAAGGCGATCCGTCGGCGGCGAGGCCGGTCCAGCTCGAGCTCGACCTGGTCGCGCACCCGGGCCTCGACGTCGTCCTCGCGCTCGAGCCGGCGCCAGCCCCGCCGGCACCGGGCCAGGGCGCGGTCCACCGCGGCCTCCACGACCGGGCCGCCGCCGCGCTCCTCGACCAGCAGGTCGCGACGCGCCGCGACGAACGCGTCGTATCCCTCGTCCGTCGGCATCCGCACCTCCAGCGAGCGTTCGGCGCGGGTCGCGCGGCGGATGGGTCAGGCGGTGGCGTGGGCCATCGCGGCGCGGACGGTGAAGACCAGGTCCTCGCCGTCGCGCCAGGGCGTCGCGGCCTCGGCGAAGGCTGCTCGCATGTGCTCCTGCACGTCGGTCGACTGGGCGGCCCACGCGACGCCGAAGTTGCCCACCGTCGTCACCCCGGCCCAGAAGTCGTCCGGTCGCACCCGCCAGTCCCACTCGGTGGTGCCGACCTCGGCCACGTCGAGCCCGGCCTCCGCGAGGAGGCCGCCCAGGCCCTCCGGCGAGCGCTCGAAGTCCAGCTCCGGGGCCAGCCGCGGCATGGTGGGACGCGCTGCGCCGGCGTCGTCCAGCAGGGCGTTCCACAGCGTCGCCTGCGGCGGCGGGAACGCCGGCCAGATGCTCGCCACGACGTGCCCACCGGCACGCGTCACGGGGGCGATCCCCCGGGCCGCGGCACGCGGGTCGTCGACGTGGTTGAGGACGAAGTTGGCGACGACGGCGTCGAAGGAGGCGTCGTCGTACGGCAGGTCGGGCAGCCCGCCGGGACGCACGTCGGCGGCGGACCGCGACGTCGCGAGGGCGACCATCTGGGGGTCCGGGTCGACGGCGTGCACGACGTGGCCGGCTGCCACGAGCGAGGCGGCGACGTGCCCCGAGCCGCAGCCGACGTCCAGCACCCGGGAGCCGGGAGGGACACGGTCCAGCAGCGTCCCGGTCGTGCCCGCGCAGAGCGTCGCGAAGGACCGGTCGTACGTCGCTGCGACGTCGGTCCAGAGGGCCTCGGCCATCGAGCGGGTCCTCAGGCGTGCAGCGACATCGGCCCGTAGACCTGCCGCTCGTGCTCGAAGAGCGTCACCGCGTCCACGCCGGCCTCGGCGAGGTCGGCGTACACCTCCCCCACCCACGACTCGGCGTCGGCCTGCGACGCGAAGCGCTGGTCGGCGTGCTCGGGGGCCTCCACCGTGGCGCCGTTGGCGTCCTCGAGGCGCCACCACCAGGGGCGCTCGGCGGCGTTGGGCTGGCGGAACGTCGGGGGCTGTCCGGGCAGCATCAGGACTCCCTCACCGACGTGTCGACGAACGGCGGCCTGGTCAGCCGGAAGATCTCGCGGCGCCCGCGCACGTCGACGCCGACCTCCGCGTCCTCGGCCACCATGGTCGGGATCAGCGCCAGGCCGATGCCCTTCTTGAGGGTCGGGGAGAACGTGCCGGAGGTGATGTCGGCGAGCGGCACGTCCTGGGTCAGGGTGACGCCCATGCCGGGACGCGGGATGCCACGGCCGACGGCCACGAGGCCGCGGAGCCGGCGCTTCGGGCCGGCCTCCTTCTCGGCCACGAGGGCGTCCTTGCCCCAGAAGGCGTCCTTCTTCCAGCCGACCGCCCAGCCGAGGCCGGCCTGCACCGGGGTCACGTCGAGGCTGATGTCCTGGCCGTGCAGCGGGTAGCCCATCTCGGTGCGCAGGGTGTCGCGCGAGCCCAGGCCGCACGGGAGGATGCCGTGCTCGGCACCGGCCGCGAGGATCGCGTCCCACAGTCCGCGCGCGCCGTCGTTGGCGACGATCAGCTCGTAGCCGCGCTCGCCGGTGTAGCCGGTGCGGCAGACCACGACGTCGGCACCCTCGAAGGGCGCCTCGACGAAGGACATGTAGTCGTGCCCGGTGGGCAGGCCGACGGACTCGAGGACCTCGTCGGACCGGGGTCCCTGCACGGCCAGCACGGCGTAGTCGCGGTGGTGGTCCGTGATGGTCACGCCCTCGGGCGCGGCGGCCAGCAGGCGGCGTACGACCTCGGCAGTGTTGGCGGCGTTGGGGACGAGGAGCACGTGCTCGTCGTCCTGGTAGTAGGCGATGAGGTCGTCGACGATGCCGCCGGTCCGCTCGTCGCAGCACAGCGTGTACTGCGCCTTGCCGGGCGGGAGCTTGCGCAGGTCGTTGGAGAGGGTCGCGTTGACGAAGTCGGCGGCACCCGTCCCGGTGATCATCACCTTGCCGAGGTGGCTCACGTCGAAGACGCCGACCGCCTCGCGGACGGCGGTGTGCTCCTTGACCACGCCGGAGGGGTATTCGAGGGGCATCGACCAGCCGCCGAACTCGGCGAGCTTGGCGCCCAGGGCGACGTGTGCCTCGTGGAGGGGCGACTGCGTCAGGGTCTGCTCGGACATGCTCGGAAACCTACCGCAGCGCGAGGTGTCGGACGCCTCGCCTAGCATGCCCGGGTGACGACGACGTACACGCTTCGCAGCGCCAGCCCCGCCAAGACCCGCGCCGACGCCGTGGTGGTGGGCGTCCTGTCCACCGACAAGGGCCCGGTCCTCTGCGAGGAGGCCGCCGAGGTCGGTGAGGCGTGGGGACGCAAGCTGCGCCCGCTGCTGTCGTCGCTCGGCGTCACGGGTCGCGCCGGCGAGAGCGTCAAGATGCCGACCGCCGGCGTCGTCCGGACCCCGCTGCTCGTGCTGGTCGGTCTCGGCCCGGCCGCCGCCGACGGCTCGGTCACCCCCACCGCCGTACGCCGCGCCGCCGGTGTCGCCGCGCGGAGCGTGCCCAACGCCGCGTCGGTCGCCCTGGCCCTCCCGGCCGGCTCCCCGGAGCTCGTCGCGGCCGCCACCGAGGGGCACCTGCTCGGCGGCTACACCTTCACCCGCCACAAGTCCGGCGACACCGAGGACACCACGGCCGGCGAGGTCGTCGTGCTGAGCCCGGTCGCCCGCAAGGCCGAGGCGATCACCGCCTTCGAGGAGGCGCAGGTCGTCGCCGGGGCCGTGATCACCTGCCGCGACTGGGTCAACGAGCCCCCCGGCCACCTCACCCCGCCCGCCTTCGCCGACGCCGTCACCGCGGCGCACCGCGAGCTGACCAAGGGTCGCGGCGCCCCCAAGGTCACCCTGGAGGTCCTCGACGACAAGCAGCTCGCCGAGCTCGGCTTCGGCGGCACGCTCGCCGTCGGCAACAGCTCCGACGCCAAGCCCCGACTGGTCCGGCTGACGTGGGCGCCCAAGGGTGCGTCACGGCACCTCGCGCTCGTCGGCAAGGGCATCACCTTCGACTCCGGCGGGCTCACCATCAAGCCGTCCAGCAGCATGGTCGGGATGAAGGGAGACATGGCCGGTGCAGCCGCCGTGATCGCGGCGACCTTCGCCATCGCCCGCCTCGGCCTCCCGGTCAAGGTCACGACCTACGCCCCCATGGCCGAGAACATGGTCTCCGGCACCTCGATGCGTCCCGGCGACGTCGTCACGATGTACGGCGGCACGACCGTCGAGATCGCCAACACCGACGCCGAGGGCCGGATGCTGCTCGGCGACGCGCTCCAGCTGGCCAGCGAGCAGGAGCCCGACGTCGTCGTCGACATCGCCACCCTGACCGGCCACCTCCAGATCGCCCTCGGCGACCGGGTCGGTGCCGTGCTCGGCACCGACGAGTCCGTCCGGGCGGTGCTCGACGCCGGCGCGGTCGCGGGCGAGCAGCTGTGGCCGATGCCGATTCCCGAGGAGATGAAGGAGCGGGTCACCTCGTCCAAGGTCGCCGACCTGCTCCAGCACGACTGGGTGCGCTGGGGCGGCGGCCTCTACGCCTCGGCGTTCCTGCGCGAGTTCACCGGCGGGCTGCCGTGGGCGCACATGGACATCGCGGGCAACGAGATCAACGGCGGCGGCCCTTACGGCCACGTGCCGTCCGGCGCGACCGGCTTCGGCGTGACGACGCTCGTCGCCTACGCCCGCAGCCTCGCCGCGTCCGACTAGAGGCCGCCGGCCTTCTTGCGGCTGTTGTAGTCGCGCATCCGCTGCGGGATGCCGACGACGGCGGCGTCGTACGACGGCACCTGGTGCTTGTTGGCGAAGTCGTGCGCCCACTTGACGCTCGGCACCCGCCGGCGCGTCCACTCCCCGTCGTGGGCGACCAGGAGCAGCGTCACGTCACTGACGGCGGTGCGCGGCTCGACGAATCCCTCGACCCCCCGGTGGGTGGTGACGAAGTCGCTCAGGTGGGTGACGTCGTGCCCGTCGGCGGCGCGGACCCTGGTCGATCCGGTCCGCGTCGCATCACTGGCAGGACGTCGCGTGCGGCCGGAGCGACGGAATCGGTCGAAGAGTCCCATGCCGACATTCTGCCCGCCCGCGCGAAGTGACCCGGTGTGGACAGGCTCACGAAGAGTGCAAAGATGGGGCCCGATCCATCGGGAGAGAGCGGAAGGCATCAGGTGGCGGAGGGCGACTTCGACGTACTCATCCTCGGGGCGGGCTCGGGCGGATACGCCTGTGCGCTCCGGGCGGCGCAGCTCGGGCTGACGGTGGGGCTGGTCGAGAAGGGCAATCTCGGGGGCACCTGCCTCCACGTGGGCTGCATCCCGACCAAGGCGCTGCTGCACGCCGCCGAGGTCGCCGACTCGGCCCGCGAGGCCTCGCAGTTCGGCGTCCACGCGACGCTCGACGGCATCGACATGACCGGCGTCAACGCCTACAAGGACAAGGTCGTCGGCCGGCTCTTCAAGGGCCTCACCGGACTCATCAAGTCGCGCGGCATCACCGTGATCGAGGGCGAGGGCCGGCTCACCGGACCGCGCACCGTCACCGTCGGCGACACCGCCTACACGGGCCGCCACGTCGTGCTCGCCTCCGGCTCCTACTCCAAGTCCCTGCCCGGGCTCGAGGTCGACGGGGAGCGGGTGCTCACCTCCGAGCACGCCCTGCGCCTCGACCGCGTGCCCGCGTCGGTGATCGTGCTCGGCGGCGGCGTCATCGGCTGCGAGTTCGCCAGCGTGTGGGCCAGCTTCGGCTCCCAGGTCACCATCGTCGAGGCACTCCCCCGGCTCGTCGCGGTCGAGGACGAGGCGTCCTCCAAGGCCCTCGAGCGGGCCTTCCGCAAGCGCAAGATCGACTTCCGCACCGGCACGCCCTTCCAGAGCGTCAAGCACACCGACACCGGCGTGGCCATGACCGTCGAGGGCGGCGACGTCATCGAGGCCGAGCTGCTGCTGGTCGCGGTCGGTCGCGGCCCCTCCACCCAGGGGCTCGGCTACGAGGAGCAGGGCGTCGCCATGGAGCGCGGCTTCGTGCTCGCCGACGAGCGCTGCCGCACCAACGTCGACGGCGTCTACGCCGTGGGCGACATCGTCCCCGGCCTCCAGCTCGCGCACCGCGGCTTCCAGCAGGGCATCTTCGTCGCGGAGGACATCGCGGGCCTGGACCCACGCCCGATCGACGAGGCCGGCATCCCGCGGGTCACCTACTCGCACCCCGAGATCGCGTCGGTGGGCCTCGACGAGGCGACCGCGCGAGAGCAGTACGGCGACGAGGTCACCACCATCACCTACGACCTCGGCGGCAACGGCAAGAGCCAGATCCTGGGCACCTCCGGGTTCGTCAAGCTCATCAGCCGCACCGACGGTCCCGTGCTCGGCGTCCACATGGTCGGCGACCGCGTCGGCGAGCTCATCGGTGAGGCGCAGCTGATCTACAACTGGGAGGCCCACGCCGACGACGTCGCCCCGTTGGTGCACGCCCACCCCACGCAGAACGAAGCGCTCGGCGAGGCCCACCTGGCCCTCGCCGGCAAGGCGCTGCACGCCCACTCCTGACCCAGACCCACCTACCCCACGTCAACGCGAGCGAAGGAATCCCATGGCCTCCGAAGTCACCCTCCCCGCCCTCGGTGAGTCCGTCACCGAAGGCACCGTCACCCGCTGGCTCAAGCAGGTCGGCGACTCCGTAGCGGTCGACGAGCCGCTGCTCGAGGTCTCCACCGACAAGGTCGACACCGAGATCCCGTCGCCGGTCGCGGGCACGCTGCTCGAGATCAAGGCCAACGAGGACGACACCGTCGAGGTCGGCGCCGTGCTGGCCGTCGTCGGCGAGGAGGGCGAGTCCGGCGGCGACGCCGACGACACCGCCGAGCCCGAGGCCGAGCCGAAGGACGAGCAGGAGGCCGAGAAGAAGGCCGAGCAGGAGGAGGAGATCGTCGAGGAGAAGGGCGAGCTGCCCGCCGGCGACGAGACCCCCGAGGCCGACAAGTCCGACTCCGACTCCGAGGAGAAGCCTGCCGCCGAGAAGTCCGACGGCGGCTCCTCCGGTGGCGGCTCCAGCACCTCCGTGACCCTGCCCGCGCTCGGTGAGTCCGTCACCGAGGGCACTGTGACCCGCTGGCTCAAGAAGGTCGGCGACGAGGTCGCGGTCGACGAGCCCCTGCTCGAGGTCTCCACCGACAAGGTCGACACCGAGATCCCCTCCCCGGTCGCGGGCACGCTGCTCGAGATCAAGGTCGAGGAGGACGAGACCGTCGAGGTAGGCGCCGAGCTCGCCACCATCGGCTCCGGCGACGCCGCTGGGTCGGGGTCGTCGTCCGAGGACACGTCGGAGGACAAGGCCGAGGAGAAGACCGAGGAGCCCGCCGCCGAGGAGAAGGCCGAGGAGCCGGCGCCCGCCGAGGAGAAGTCCGCTCCCGCGGAGGAGAAGCAGCCCGAGCCCGAGGCGAAGCAGCCGGCCCAGGAGCAGCCCGCCGCGCAGGAGCAGCCGAAGCAGGAGGCAGCACCCGCCGCCGCCCCGTCCCGCAGTGACGACCAGAGCGCGTACGTCACCCCGCTCGTGCGCAAGATGGCCTCCCAGCACGGGGTCGACCTGGCCGCCGTGACCGGCACCGGCGTCGGTGGCCGGATCCGCAAGCAGGACGTCCTCGACGCCGCCGCTGCCGCCCAGCAGCAGGCCCAGCAGCCCGCCGCCCCGGCCGCGGCTCCGGCCGCCGCCGCGGCGCCGGCAGCGGGCGGGTCCTCCGCCCCGGCGGGCACCCCGTCGCCGCTGCGCGGCACCACCGAGAAGATGTCGCGCCTGCGCAAGATCATCGCCGAGCGCATGGTCGACTCGCTGCAGACGTCGGCGCAGCTCACCCAGGTGGTGGAGGTCGACGTGACCACCATCGCCCGCCTGCGCGATCGGGTGAAGGCCGACTTCCTGGCCCGCGAGGGCGTCAAGCTGAGCTACCTGCCGTTCTTCGCCAAGGCGGCGATCGACACGCTCAAGCAGCACCCCAAGCTCAACGCGACGATCGACACCGACAAGGGCGAGGTGACCTACTTCGACCGCGAGAACATCGCGTTCGCAGTGGACACCGAGAAGGGCCTGCTGACCCCGGTCGTCAAGGACGCCGGTGACCTCTCCATCGCCGGGATCGCCAAGAAGATCGCCGACGTGGCCGAGCGCACCCGCACCAACAAGATCGGTCCCGACGAGCTCTCCGGGGGCACCTTCACGATCACCAACCTCGGCAGCTTCGGGGCGCTCTTCGACACCCCGATCGTCAACAAGCCGCAGGTCGCGATCCTCGGCCCCGGTGCCGTGGTCAAGCGCCCCGTCGTGATCGACGACGCCAACCTCGGCGAGACGATCGCGGTGCGGCACATGGTCTACCTGTCGCTGTCCTACGACCACCGCCTGGTCGACGGCGCCGACGCCGGCCGCTTCCTGCGCGACGTCAAGGCGCGTCTCGAGTCGGGCCAGTTCGAGGTCTGACCCGACCCGCCCCACCCCGCGTCACCACGGACGCCCCGCCCATCCCGGGCGGGGCGTCCGTCGTCCTCCACCGGCGTAATTCACGCGCGCGGTGTCGGTGCCGACACCTACGGTGGTGCCTACCGTGAGCACCTTGGACACCTCTTCCGCACCCGCCCGCACCGAGCCGACGCCGTCGCCCGACCCGGGGCCGGGTCGCGTCCCCGTCGACTGGCGGCGACTGCGCCAGCCGTTGTCGGTCTTCTGCTTCTCGCTGTCCTTCATCGGGGCGATCGGCACCTCGCTGGGCTCGGTGGCGGCCGGCCGCCTGGCCGAGGAGCCGACGGAGCGCCTCGCGGTGCTGCTGGCGATCTGCGTCGTGGGCGCGGCGCTGGTGGACACGGTCGCCAAGACGATCTGGGCAGGCATCGTCGACCGGGCCGAGGGCAGGCTGCGCTCCGACCTGCTCGACGCCGCGATGTCCCAGCCGCTGGCCGACCTGACCGAGCAGGCAGTCGGCGAGGTGCTCGACCGCATCGACGACGACACCTGGGAGGTCGGCCAGCTGCTCCGGTGGGGCGTCTGGATGGCGGCCCGCACGCTCCTCGCGTCCGGGCCCCTGTGGGTCGTCGCGACCCTCACCTGGTGGCCGGCGTTCTTCCTGTTCCCGCTCACGGCGGTCGCCGCCGTCCTCGTCGTACGCCGCCTGCTGCCGCTCGTCTCCCAGCGCAAGGTCGTCGAGGAGGCCGCCTGGACCGACCACGCCGCCGCCACCGAGGAGGGGGTGGCCGCGCGCGACGACCTGCGCACCAGCCTCGGCCAGGCCTTCGTCCTGCGCCGCAACGCGCGGGTGGCCGCCGCGGTGCACACCGCGCTCGACGCGGTGCTCGCGGTGGAGGCCCGGATCACCCGGCGCAGCGGCACCCTGCTCGCCGGTGTGCTGGCCGGCACCGGAGTCCTCGGCATCGCCCTGGCCTTCCGCGGCGACCTGTCCACGGCCGCCCTGGTGACCCTCTTCCTGGTGACCACCCAGTTCGTGGGCCAGGTCGACATGCTGGCCCGGCACCTGCCCGACCTCCAGGAGGGCTTCGGCGCGGTGCTGAGGCTGCGCGGGATGCTCGCGTCCCGGGCCGAGCCGACCGGCGGACTGCCGCTGCCCGCCGGTCCGCTCGACGTCGAGTTCCGCGACCTGCACTTCTCCTACGACGCGGGCTCCTTCGCCCTGCAAGACGTCGACCTCCTCGTGCCGGCCGGCCACACCTGCGCGCTCGTCGGACGCACCGGCTCGGGCAAGTCGACGCTGGCGTCCCTGCTGTCCAGGGCCGCCGAGCCGGAGCCCGGCACCGTCCTGCTGGGCGGCACCGACGTCCTGGACCTCGACCTCCAGGCGCTGCGCGCAGCCGTCGGCGTGGTCACCCAGCGCACCGAGATCCTCGCGGGCAGCCTGGCGGACAACATCACGCTCTTCGGTGACCACCCCCGCGAGGTCGTCGAGGCCGCGGTGTCCGAGCTCGGCCTCACCGACTGGGTCGCCGGCCTGCCCGAGGGCCTCGACACCACCCTCGGCCCCGGCGGCACCAGCCTGTCCGCGGGCGAGGAGCAGCTGGTGGCCTTCGCGCGGCTGCTCGTGCGTGACGTGCGCGTCGTGGTGCTCGACGAGGCGACCGCCCGGATGGACCCGGTCACGGAGGCGCGGGTCGTCCGCGCCGCCGACCGCCTCATCTCGGGGCGCACCGGCATCCTGGTCGCGCACCGCCTCTCCACCACCCGGCGTGCCGAGCAGGTCGCCGTGCTCGAGTCGGGGCGCGTCGTCCAGCGCGGGCCGCGCGAGCGGCTGGCGGTGGAGGACGGCCCGTTCCGGGCGCTGCTGCGCGCGTCGGCCCACGAGCCGGTCGTGGAGGAGCACCACCACGACGCCAGCTCCATCGGCTCCGTGCGCCGCTCGACGACTCCCCCGCCGGCCCCGGTGGTCGCGCCGCCTCCCAGCCTCACCCGGGCGACGTGGAGCGCGCTGATGATCGAGCCGCGCTGGGGCCTGCTCGGCATGGGGCTCTTCCTCCTCTCCGCCCTCACCGGCGCCTTCGGCGCGCTGACCGGGTGGGTGTGGGGACTCGCCGTCACCGAGCTCCAGGACGGCCAGCTCCCGACCGGTCCCACCGTCGCACTGGTGGCGTCGCTGCTCGTCAGCCCACTGCTGCTGTCGCAGGCGTTCCGCACCTACCCGCGCTGGTGGATCTCCGTGCGGTTGCGCGTGCGGCTGGCCGTGCTGCACGGCCAGACCGAGCAGCACCGGCTGGAGCGCACGCCCCCCGGTGAGGTCGTCGCCCGCACCATGGACGCCGACCGCCTCGCCCGCTACGCCGACCGCTGGGTCGACTTCATCACCGGCCTCGTCATCGTCGCGGTCACCGCCGCCATCGCCGGCAGCTGGCTGGCCGGCGCGGTGCTGCTGGCCGTGATGGTCGCGTCGGCGGGGGCCTCGACCCTGGGCCGCCGGGTCGCCGGTCGCTCCGCGGCCGCCGCGTCGACCGCGCGGGCCGGCTTCGGCCGCTCGCTGGTCTCGGCGCTGGAGTCGGTGCGCACCGTCAAGCTCGCGGCGGCGACCCCCTCGGTGCACCAGCACCTGCGCCAGGTCGACGCCGGCCGCGTGGATGCCGCCGTCCGCGAGCACCGCGTCCAGGCCCTCCTCGAGGGCGTGCCGGTCGTCATGGTGCAGTGCGGCGTCGTCGCCGCCTGGGTGGGCCTGCTCACCGGCCGGTGGGAGCTCGCGACCGCCCTCCTGGTGGCCAACGCCGTGAGCGGCTTCGACTGGTTCGGCCGGGTGGCGGGCTCGGTCGTGACCGAGGCGCCCGGCGTCCGTGCCTGGTTGAACGCCACCAGCGCGCTCGCCGGCGGTGGTGACCTCATGCACCTACCTCCCGGGGTCGACATGGTGACGGGCTCCGCGCCGGCACCGGTCCGGCCCGAGCGCGACCCGCTGCGCGAGCTCACCCTGAGCGGGTTCTCCGCGATCCACGACGACGGCACCCTCGGGGTCCGCGACGTCGACCTCACCGTGCGGTCCGGAGAGCTCGTGCTCCTGCTGGGACAGGTCGGCTCCGGCAAGTCGAGCCTGCTGTCGGCGCTCGCCGGGTTGGTGAGCAGCACCGGCGAGGTCCGATGGAACGGCGACCCCGTCCGCGACCCGCAGGTCCAGCTGCGTCCCTCCCGGGTCTCGCACGTCGCCCAGGTCCCGCGCGTGCTCTCGGGGTCGTTCACCGGCAACGTCGCCCTCGACCACGAGGGCCGCGACGTCGGGCCGGCGATCGCCATGGCACGCCTCGGGCGGGACGTGGACGAGGCCGGCGGGCCCGACTCCCTCGTCGGGCACCGCGGCGTACGCCTCTCCGGTGGTCAGGTGCAGCGCCTCGCGCTGGCCCGGGCGCTGGCGTGCGACGCCGACCTGCTGCTCGCCGACGACGTCTCGTCGGCGCTCGACGCGACGACCGAGGTCGAGCTCTGGGCGTCCCTGCGCGAGGGCGGGGCGACCGTCGTCGGCGCGACGAGCAAGGCGGCGGCACTGGCGCAGGCCGACCGGGTCGTGGTGCTGGTCGACGGACGCGTCGACGACGAGGGCCCGTGGTCGGAGCTCGCGTCGCGGTGGTCGCACCTCGCCGGGTGATGCCGTCCGCCCGCCCGGGCGTCCTTGGGCGCCATGGTTGGGTGGAGGCATGCGAGCGGTGATCGCCGGTGCGTCCGGTTTCCTGGGTACCCATCTGACCCATCACCTGCGGGCACAGGGCCACGAGGTGGTCCACCTCGTCCGGCGTCCCGGCCACTCGTCCCTCGAGTCGCAGTGGGACCCGTACGCCGGTCGGCTCGACCAGGCCGTCATCGATCGCGCCGACGTGGTCGTCAACCTCGCGGGCGTCAACATCGCGGGCAACCCGCACTCCAAGGCACGCGCGGAGGCGGTGCTCTCCAGCCGGGTCACCACCACCCGCGCCCTCGCCGACGCGATCGCGGCCGCCCCCCGCCCCCCGGCGTTCCTCGCCGGCAACGGCATCTCCTACTACGGCGACCACGGTGCCGACGTCCTCACCGAGGCGTCCGACTCGCGCGGCGACGCGATGCTCACGCAGGTGACCCGCGAGTGGCAGTCGGCGACCTCGCCCGCCGAGCAGGCCGGCGCCCGGGTCTGCGTCCTGCGCACGGCGCCGGTGATGGACCGCCGGTCCTCACCCCTGCGCGAGCTGCGCCGCCTCTTCCAGCTCGGCATGGGTGCCCGGCTGGGCTCCGGCGAGCAGTACTTCCCGATGATCTCGCTGCGCGACTGGGTCGCCTCGGTCGCGTTCCTCGCCGGCTCCGGCGACGTCTCCGGCGCCTTCAACCTGTGCTGCCCGCGGACCCCGACCAACGCCGAGTTCACCCGGGCCCTCGCCGACGCCGTGCACCGCCCCGCGTTCCTCGTCGCCCCCGCCCCGGTGCTCAAGGTCGCCGCCGGCCGGATGGCCCCCGAGCTCCTGGGGTCGGTCAACGCCCGCCCCGCCGCGCTCGAGCGGGCCGGCTACGACTTCGAGGACGAGGACGTCACGGCGGTGCTCGCCGCCGGGCTCGCCTGAGCGTCGCGCACATGTAACGCGCTGTTGCAGCACCTCCACACCCCACCGATGGGGTGCGCAGTGGATGTGACAGAGCGTTACAGCTGCGGACCACGCGCGCCCACGTCACTCCCGGACCTCGTCGACCCGCCACTCCCCGCCCACGAGGCGCAGCACGACGGTCCGTGTCGACGGCCGGTCGTCGGGCAACGGGATGACCGTCTCCCCGTCGACCGCCTGCGCCCCGCCGACCCGGTCGGTGACGCGCACCTCGACCGACACCGGCGACTCGTCCAGGACCTCGAGCGCCAGCACCTGCGTGCGCATCCCCTCCACGGTGAGGCCGCGGTCGACGTACGACGCGAGCATCCGCACGTCGGCGCGCCCGGTGCGCGAGCCATCGACGTACAGCTCACGCAGTGCCGAGACATCACCGGAGGCCCAGGCCCGGGCACGCCGAGCGTCCCAGTCGGCCAGCACGGACCGCGGCCCGTCGGGGGCGGCGGCCACCGGTCGGGACCCGGGACCGGTCGGACCCGGTCGCAGGGCGACCAGCGCGGCCGTGCCGAGCACGGCACACAGCGTGACGCCGAGCAGGATCGGGAGGAGTCGTCGCGGGTCCACTCCCCCACGGTGCCCCAGATCGCCCCGCGGCGTCGGGCGTCATCCACAGGCGGAGTCCCGGGCGGTGCGGCGTACGCTGGCGCCATGCGCTTCGACATCGCAGGGCTCGGACCCGAGGCCGTCGACTACCTCGCCGCGTGGGAGCTCCAGCGCGACGTGCACGCCCGGGTGGTCTCCGGTGAGCAGGAGCCCACCGTGCTGCTCCTCGAGCACCCGCCGGTCTTCACCGCCGGCAAGCGCACCGACCCGCACGAGAGGCCCCTCGACCCGGGCGGCGCCGACGTCATCGACGTGGACCGCGGCGGCAAGATCACGTTCCACGGTCCCGGCCAGCTCGTCGGCTACCCCATCGTGGCGCTGCCCGACCACGTCAAGGTCGTCGACTACGTCCGTCGCGTCGAGGAGGCGCTGATCCGGGTGTGCGCCGACTTCGGTGTCACGAGTGCCCGTGTGCCCGGCCGCAGCGGCGTGTGGCTCCGGGCCGACGAGCGCGGCCCCGAGCGCAAGATCGCCGCCCTCGGCATCCGCGTCAGCCGGGGCGTGACGATGCACGGCTTCGCCCTCAACTGCGACGTCGACCTCGGCTGGTACGACCGCTTCGTGCCCTGCGGCATCGCCGACGCCGGCGTCACCTCGCTGAGCACCGAGCTCGGCCGCGACGTCACCGTCGACGACGTGCTGCCCAGCGTGCGCCGCCACCTCACCGACTACCTCGCGTGGGGGCCGTACGACGCGACGCCGGACTACGAGCCGCGCCCCGAGCCCGCCCGCGGTCCGCGCATCGAGCTGGTCACGCCCGGTCGCTGACCTCCGGCGTGCCGCGAGACGGCCGTCCCTGTCTGCTGCCACAGTGCGCTCCACGGGGAGGGCGCCGAGCGGCGTCCGGGAGGGAGCGCCGTGTCGAGCGCGGCCACCGCAGACCTGGTCATCGAGACCCGGGGACTGCGCAAGGAGTTCAGCGGGAGGCGGGGCACACGCGTCGCGGTCCAGGACCTCGACCTCGCGGTCCCGCGCGGCGGGGTGCACGGCTTCCTCGGGCCCAACGGGTCCGGCAAGACCACCACCATCCGGATGCTGCTGGGCCTGGCCCGCGCCACCCGCGGCGAGATGGCGCTCTTCGGCACCACCGTGCCGTCCGGGCTGCCGCAGGTCATCGACCGGGTCGGCGCCGTCGTGGAGATGCCCAAGTTCCTGCCGCACTTCACCGGCCGGCAGAACCTCACCATCCTGGCCCGGTCCAAGGGCATCGCCGCCGAGCGGGTGGACGCCGCCGTCGACACCGTCGGCCTGACCGGCCGCGACGGGGACCGCTACCGGGCCTACTCGCTCGGCATGAAACAGCGCCTGGCCATCGCGGCCACCCTGCTCAAGGACCCGCAGCTGCTTATCCTCGACGAGCCGACCAACGGCCTCGACCCCGCTGGCATCCGGGAGATCCGCGAGACCATCCGCACCCTGGGCGAGTCCGGCGTGACCGTGCTGCTCAGCTCGCACATCCTCGCCGAGGTCCAGCAGGTCTGCACCTCGGCCACCATCATCGGCAACGGCCGGCTGCTCGCCTCCGGGCGGGTGGAGGACCTGCTCGGCGCCAGCACGTCGTACCGCATCGTCGTCGACGACCCGGACGCCGCCCGGCGGGCCCTTGCCGAGGGTCCGTACGACGTCCACACGGACGGCACGTCGCTGCGCGTCGAGACGCAGGCGCCCGCCGCCGAGATCACCCGCACCCTCGGTGAGGCCGGCGTGTGGCTCTCCGAGCTGACCTCGGTCCGCCCCGACCTGGAGACCGTGTTCCTCGAGCTCACCTCCCAGGACACGCTCGGCAACACGCAGGGGGGTGGGCAGGCATGAGGCTCCTCGGTGTCGAGCTCACCCGCCTGCGCTGGCGCCGCGCGTGCCTGGTGCTCATGGTCGCGTCGGTCCTGGTCCCCGCCCTGATCTGGGCGGGCACGGTCTGGGGCACCCGCCCCTACTCCGGGGCCGAGGTCCAGCGGGCCACCGAGCAGGCGCAGGCCCAGCCCGGCTTCGACCAGGAGGTGCGTCGCTGCGAGCGCAAGCCCGAGCAGTACCTCGCTCCCGACCAGCTCCCCGTCGAGGACGAGGCGGACGCCTCCGAGCAGTGCCGGGCGCTCATCACCCAGTGGTGGACCGGCCTCTTCCGCGAGCCCCTCGACCTCGAGCGGGAGCTCGAGGGCAGCGGCATCGGCATCGCCATCGTGATGGCGGGGCTGATGATGCTCCTCGGGGCGACCTTCGTCGGCGCCGACTGGGCCAGCGGGTCGATGAGCAACCAGCTGCTCTTCGAGCCCCGACGCCTCCGCGTGTACGCCGCCAAGGCCGGCGCCGTCGTCGTCACCGGGCTGCTCCTCGGCCTCGCCGTCGGGGCCCTCTGGTGGGCCGCCCTGGCCGGGGTCGCCAACGCCCGGGACCTCCCGATCGCCGACGGGGTCACCGGCGAGGTGGGCTGGCAGGTCGTGCGGGGAGCGGTCCTGGTGGCCGGTGCCGGGCTCGCCGGCCTGGCCACCACGATGCTCTTCCGAAGCACCGTCGCGACCCTCGGCATCCTCTTCGCCGTCGTCATCGCGGGCACGTTCCTCATCGCGGTGCTGCCCTTCGAGTCGCCGGAGCGCTGGATGCCGCACCTCAACGTGGTGGCGTGGATCGCCGACGGGACCGTCTACTACTCCGACGACGGGCAGACCTGCGTCGACGACGGGACCGGGATGGTCTGCTCGGGCGAGCGCGTCCTCGGCGCCGGCGCCGCGGCGGCGTACCTCCTCTCCATCCTGGGCGCCGTGGTCGCCGCCTCGCTGGCGACCTTCACGCGCCGCGACATCCCGTGAGCCTCACCACCCCTCCGACGCTCGGAGGGGTGGTGCAGGAGTCGGACGGCTCTGGTTGGCTCGAGCCATGAGCCACCTCCCCCTGTCCGTCACCGTCAACGGAGAGCAGCAGTCGGTGGACGTGGACCCCCGCCGCTCCCTGCTCGACCTGCTGCGCGACACCCTCGGCCTCACCGGCACCCAGAAGGGCTGCGACCAGGGCGCCTGCGGCGCCTGCACCGTGCACGTCGACGGCCGCCGGGTGCTGTCCTGCCTGACCCTCGCCGCCCAGGTCGACGGCCGCGAGGTCACCACCATCGAGGGCATCGGCACCGCCGAGTCCCTGCACCCGGTGCAGCAGGCCTTCATCGACTGCGACGCGTTCCAGTGCGGCGCCTGTACGGCGGGCCAGGTGATGTCCGCGGCCGCGCTCCTCGAGGAGGACGGCTGGGAGACAGCCGACGACGTACGCGAGCTGATGAGCGGCAACCTGTGCCGCTGCGGTGCCTACCCGCGCATCGTCGACGCCGTCCTGTCCGTCCGTGACGCCCGGGAGGCCTGAGATGCACCCCTTCACCTACACCCGCGTCGACGACGTGGACGCGGCCGTCGCCGCCGTCACGACCGACGCCGTCGCCCGGGCCGTCCAGGTGCCCGAGGACGCGGCGTTCATCGCCGGCGGCACCACCCAGCTCGACCTGATGCGCGACGGCGTCTGGTCCCCGGGCACCCTCGTCGACATCAGCCGGCTGCCGCTGGCCGACGTCGAGGTCGAGGACGGGGACGGGGACGACGGCACGGTCCTCGTGGTCGGAGCCGCGGTGACGATGGCCGACCTCGCCCGGCACGCGGCCGTCGCGGGCCTCGACGTGCTCCGCGACTCGCTGCTGCTGGCCGCCTCCCCCCAGCTGCGCGCGATGGCCACGATCGGTGGCAACGTTCTCCAGCGCACCCGCTGCCGCTACTTCCGCGACCCCACGGTCAGCCAGTGCAACAAGCGCGAGCCCGGCAGCGGCTGCGCGGCCGTGGAGGGCACGGCGCGCATGCACGCGGTCCTCGGCGTCGACGCCGGCTGCATCGCCCTGCACGCCTCCGACCTGGCGGTCGCCCTGGTCGCCCTCGACGCGCGCGTCCGACTGCACGGCCCCGACGGGGTCCGCACGCTGCCCGTCGCCGACCTGCACGTCCGGGCCGACGACGACCCGGCCCGCGACAACGTCCTGACGCCCGGGGAGCTGGTCACCCACCTCGAGATCCCGGTCCCCGACGCGCGCACCGGCTACCTCAAGGTGCGCGACCGCGCGTCGTACGAGTTCGCGCTGACGTCCGCCGCCGTCGTCGCCCGCGTCGAGGACGGCGTGCTCGCGCACGTCGCCATCGGGCTCGGCGGGGTGGGCTCGGTCCCCTGGCGCGCCACCCGCGCCGAGGAGGTGCTGCGCGGCCGGCCGGCCTCGCTCGCCCTCTTCGAGGAGGCTGCCGCCGCCGAGCTGGCGGACGCCTTCACCCTGCCCGGCACCGACTTCAAGCCCGAGCTCGCGCGCCGCACCCTGGTGCGCCAGCTCCGCGACGTCACGGAGGTCACCGCATGACGACGACCCAGGTCCCCACCAGCACCGGCGCCCCGGTCATCGGCGCCGGCGTCACCCGCGTCGACGGCCCCCTCAAGGTCACCGGCGCCGTACCGTACGCCGACGACCTCGCGCCCCGGGACGCCCTCGTCGGCGTCCTGGTCGGCAGCACGGTCGCGGCCGGGGAGATCTCGCTGGTCGACACCAGCGACGCGCTCGCCGCCCCCGGCGTCGTCGCGGTGCTCACCCACCACAACGCCCCGGCGGTCATCCGGCCCAACGAGGCGTCGTCCGACGAGCGGGCCCCGATGCCGCCCTTCCAGGACGCCACCGTGCGCTTCCGCGGCGACTACGTCGCGCTCGTCGTCGCCCAGACGCACGAGGAGGCGGCACACGGCGCGTCCCTGCTGCACGTCACCTACGACGCGACCGAGCCCGTCGTCGACCTCAACGACCCCCGCGCCACCCGCGAGACCGACGACCCGGCGGGTGCCGACAGCACCCGCGGCGACCTCGACCGTGGACTGGCGGCCGCCGACGTGGTGGTCGAGGCCGACTACGTCACCGGGGACAACACCAACAACCCGCTCGGCCTCTTCGCCGCCTGCGCCCAGTGGGACGGCGACGCCCTGATGATGTGGGCGACGACCCAGTGGCCGTTCAACACCGCCGACTGCCTCGCCGAGGCGTGGGGCATCCCCCGCGAGGACGTCCGGGTCGTGTGCCCCTACCTCGGTGGCGGCTTCGGCTCGGGCCTGCGCCCGTGGCCCTACATCCACGCGGCCGCCATGGCTGCGAAGGTCGTCGACCGGCCGGTGCGGATCGTGCTGAGCCGCCCGCAGATGTTCACCGGGGTCGGCCACCGGCCCGAGACGGTCCAGCGCGTGCGCCTCGGTGCGCTGCGTGACGGCACCCTGACCGCCGTCGAGCACACCGCGACCATCCCGGTGGCGATGGACGACGACAACCCGGAGAACGTCGTGTCGGGCACCCGGCAGGGCTACGCCGTCGAGCACCTGCGCGCCGACGTCGACCAGGTGCGCCTGCACATCTCGCCGCCCGGGTCGATGCGTGCCCCCGGTGAGGCGCAGGGCAACTTCGGCCTGGAGACCGCGCTCGACGAGCTCGCGCTCGAGCTGGGCATCGACCCGGTCGAGCTGCGGCTGCGCAACTACGCCCACACCAACCCCGACCAGGACGACCTGCCGTGGTCGAGCAAGGCCCTCGACGAGTGTCTGCGCCGGGGTGCCGAGCTCATCGGCTGGGACGACCGCGACCCGACCCCGCGCTCGATGCGCGAGGGCGACCAGCTGATCGGCTACGGCATGGCCGCGGTCTCGTTCTTCTACTTCCAGCAGCCGTGCACGGTCCGTGTCGTCGTACGCCGCGACGGCAGCGCCGCCGTCCACTGCGCCGCCATGGACATCGGGACCGGCACCTACACCGTGGTCACCCAGGTGGCCGCCGAGCGGCTGGGCCTCGAGCTGGCCGACGTCGAGGTCGTGCTCGGCGACAGCTCCCTGCCGGCCTCTCCCCCGGCCGGCGGGTCGGGCCTGGCGATGGCCATCTCCAACGCGACGGCGCGCGCCGTCACCGGCGTGCTCGGCGACCTGGAGCTGGGGTCCGCCCCCGGTCGCGACGCGCTGTCGCGCGCGGTGGGCGACCGCGACGAGGTCGCCGCCGAGGCCACCGCCGACAAGCCCGACCCGGCCGAGGTGGGCATGTCCCCCTCGGGGGCCTTCGGCGCCAAGTTCGCCAAGGTGCGCGTCGACGCCGACCTCGGGCTGGTCCGGGTCGAGCGCCTGGTCTCGGTGATCGACTGCGGGCAGGTGCTCAACGAGCGCACCGCCCGCAGCCAGGTCGTGGGCGGCACGGTCGGCGGCATCGGCCACGCGCTGCTCGAGCACACGACGACCGACCTGCACGCCGGGCCCCAGACGGGGCGCATCACCAACGCGCACCTCGCCGACTACCTGATCGCCGTCAACGCCGACGTACCCGACCTGGAGGTCGAGTTCGTCGGCGGCCCGGACCGGCTCAACCCGGTCGGGGTCAAGGGCGTCGGCGAGGTCGGCCTGTGCGGCGTCGCCGCGGCCATCGGCAACGCCGTCCACCACGCCACCGGACGCCGCATCCGGCGCCTGCCCATCACCCCCGACCTGCTCCTGTGACCGGCCGGTCCGGCGCCCGGAGGGCGAATTGGGTGCCCTCGGGGCGCGGCGTAGAGTGACGACGTGACTGCACCGGTACCCGAAGGACGCAAGCTCCTCCGCCTGGAGATCCGCAATTCCGAGACACCGATCGAGCGCAAGCCGGAGTGGATCAAGACCCGGGCCAAGATGGGTCCCGAATACACCGAGCTCCTCAACCTGGTGAAGGGCGAGGGGCTGCACACGGTGTGCCAGTCGGCCGGCTGCCCCAACATCTTCGAGTGCTGGGAGGACCGCGAGGCGACCTTCCTCATCGGCGGCGACCAGTGCACCCGGCGCTGCGACTTCTGCCAGATCGACACCGGCAAGCCGCAGCCCCTGGACCGCGACGAGCCCCGACGGGTCGCCGAGTCCGTGCAGAAGATGGAGCTCAAGTACGCCACCATCACCGGCGTCGCCCGCGACGACCTCCCCGACGGCGGCGCCTGGCTGTACGCCGAGACGGTGCGCGTGATCCACGAGCTCAACCCCGGCACCGGCGTCGAGAACCTCATCCCCGACTTCAACGGCAAGCCCGACCTGCTCCGCGAGGTCTTCGAGTCGCGCCCCGAGGTGCTCGCCCACAACGTCGAGACGGTGCCGCGCATCTTCAAGCGCATCCGCCCGGCGTTCACCTACGAGCGCTCGCTCGACGTCATCACCCAGGCCCGCGACTTCGGGCTGGTGACCAAGTCCAACCTGATCCTGGGCATGGGCGAGACGCGCGAGGAGGTCAGCCAGGCGCTCCGCGACCTCCACGAGGCCGGCTGCGAGCTCATCACCATCACCCAGTACCTCCGCCCCTCTCCCCGGCACCACCCCGTCGAGCGCTGGGTCAAGCCCGAGGAGTTCGTCGAGCTCAAGGACGAGGCGGACGAGATCGGTTTCTCCGGCGTGATGTCGGGACCGCTGGTGCGTTCGTCCTACCGGGCCGGTCGGTTGTACCGTCAGGCGATGGACGCGCGCGACACCGCCGGCGCGACCGTCTGACCCACCCCGCACGACCCGCACATCCAGACTCCGCCAGACAGGTAAAGGCCAGCATGTCGACGCCCGCCACCCCGCCCACCTCACGGCGGCAGCAGTTCATCCAGACCTACCGGATGGCGAAGAAGACCGACCGCACCATCGGGTTGTGGATCTTCGGCGCCTTCGTCCTCGGCGCCCTCCTGGGCTTCGCGTTCATCTGGTTCCTCCCCGGTGACGGCCTCATCGCCTGGATCATGTCCGGCGTCGGCGCCCTCCTCGTCGGCCTGCTGCTCGCCGTCACGATCTTCGGGCGCCGTGCCCAGAAGGCGGCGTACGGGCAGATGGAGGGCCAGGTCGGGGCCGCGGCATCCGCGCTCACCATGCTGCGCCGCGGCTGGAAGACCGACCCGGTGGTCGGCTTCAACCGCCAGCAGGACGTCGTGCACCGCGTCGTCGGCCCGCCCGGCATCGTGCTCGTCGGCGAGGGCAACCCGACCCGGCTGCGCCAGCTGATGGCCAACGAGCGCCGCAAGCACGAGCGGGTGCTCCCCGAGACCCCGATCCACGAGGTCGTCTGCGGCAACGGCGAGGGCGAGGTCCCGCTCCCCAAGCTCGTCAAGCACGTCACCAAGCTCGGCAAGAACCTCAAGCCCGCCGACATCACCGACGTGCGCAACCGCCTCAAGGCGATCGACGCCCAGCGCGGCACCGTCCCGCTGCCCAAGGGCCCGGTCCCCACGTCGATGAAGGGCATGCGCGGCCAGCAGCGCGGCCGCTGACCCAGGTCCCACCCGGCGCTCAGCCCGGCGAGGCGGCCTTCAGGTCCTCGAGCCGGGCCGTGCGCGACCCTGCCGCGATGTCGTGCAGTCCGCGCCCGTCCGGACGGAAGACCAGCGGCGGGATCACCACCGCCACGAGGAGCTGGCGCAGCACGCAGCGCAGCAGCGACACGGGTCCGTAGGACCCGTCGTTGCGTACGACGCGCAGCCGCGTCGCCAGCTTGCCGAACGATCCGCCGGCGACCGCGGTGAAGACGGCCGACTCCGCGACGAAGAGGCCCAGGACGTACCAGCTCGACATCGGGTCCTCGCTCCAGGACCGGGGTCCGATGAGCGCGACCACGACCAGCGTGCAGGCGAGCCAGTCGACGACGAGGGCGAGGATGCGGCGTGCCCAGGAGGCGGTCTCGATCACGGGTCCCAGCGTAGGTGGAGCACCGCAGCCGACCGGTCAGCGGACCGGCTTGGCCCCCTCCGGCGCGGTCACCTCGACCGGCTCGTCCCAGGCGCTCCAGCCGACCTGCGCGGAGCGGGCCGCGTCGTCGCCGACCTGGTAGGCCAGCTGGACGGGTCGGGAGTCCTCGTCGATCCACAGCTCGGCGTCGAGCTCGGCCGGCACGTCCATCACCCGGTAGATCGACTGCTCCGGCAGCGCGGCCAGCCAGGCCTCGGTGTCGAGGGTGACGTCGTAGCGGGTGGCGTCCTCCCCCGCCACCTCGTCGGCCGTCCCCTCGCCGACGTCGGTGACCCCGGCCTCGAGCGCGGCCAGCTCGGCCGGCACGTCGATGGCCAGCAGGATCGGCACCACCCCGGCGTCGAAGCCCTCTGCGCCCTGCAGGCGGGGGTCGTCCTCCTCGAGGTAGCGCCACTGGTCCTGTGCGGCGGCCCCGCCGACGTAGACCCGGCCGCCGACGCGGCGTACCTCCAGGCCGGCACCGGTCTGGTCGCCGGTCACGGCGGACAGGACTGGCTCCTCGCCCCAGCTGACGTCCACCTCGACGTCGTCGGGTGACTCCTTGGTGCCCAGCGTGACGTGGACCGACTCGGCGTCGGCGACGGAGTCCTGCACCGCCGGCATGAGCGTCTCGGTGTCGTACGCCGCGGGGTCGCCCGCCGACTCCCCCTCGCCGCCGTCGTCGCTGCCGCTGCAGGCGCTCAACCCCAGGACGCAGGTGGCGAGAGCGGTGGTGACGAGGGACGTCGTACGGGCAGGACGGAGGCGGGACAGCATGGTGACGACCCTAGGAGGCACCCGGGAACCGACCGCTGGCCGGGACATCTGTTACATCGGCGAAACAAACGGGATACGGTCGAGAAACCGCCCGTGCGTAGTTTCGCGGGCAACCGGCGCAACGGTGCGCCGTACTCCACGTCGGTTCCACACACTTCGGTGCGCGACCCGCGGGTCCCACCCAGGAGGACGCATGTTCAGCAACAGCGACGAGCTGCTCAAGTACATCAAGGACGAGGGCGTCGAGATGGTCGACGTCCGCTTCTGTGACCTGCCCGGTGTGATGCAGCACTTCACCGTGCCGGTGTCCTCGTTCGACCAGTCGGTCTTCGACGACGGTCTCGCCTTCGACGGCTCCTCGATCCGCGGCTTCCAGGCCATCCACGAGTCCGACATGTCGCTGTTCCCGGACGTGACCACGGCCTACATCGACCCCTTCCGCGTCTCCAAGACGCTGGTGGTCAACTTCTTCATCCACGACCCGATCACGGGCGAGGCCTACTCGCGCGACCCGCGCAACATCGCCAAGAAGGCGATGGCCTACCTCGCCTCCACCGGCATCGGCGACACCGCCTACTTCGCCCCCGAGGCCGAGTTCTACGTCTTCGACAGCGTCCGGTTCGCCACCTCGCAGAACGAGGGCTACTACCACATCGACTCCGAGGCGGGCGCCTGGAACTCCGGCACCGCCGGCACCGAGGACAACCCCAACCGCGGCTACAAGGTGAAGTACAAGGGCGGCTACTTCCCCGTCGCGCCCTACGACCACTTCGGCGAGCTGCGCGACGAGATGGTCATCGAGCTCGAGAAGTCCGGCCTGCTCGTCGAGCGTGCCCACCACGAGGTCGGCACCGCCGGCCAGGCCGAGATCAACTACAAGTTCGACGAGCTGCTCAAGGCCGCCGACGACGTGATGAAGTTCAAGTACATCATCAAGAACACGGCCTGGCGCAACGGCAAGTCGGCGACCTTCATGCCCAAGCCGATCTTCGGCGACAACGGCTCCGGCATGCACTGCCACCAGTCGATCTGGAAGGACGGCGAGCCGCTCTTCTACGACGAGACCGGGTACGCCGGGCTGTCCGACACCGCGCGCCACTACATCGGCGGCATCCTCAAGCACGCCCCGTCGCTGCTGGCCTTCACCAACCCGACGGTCAACTCCTACCACCGCCTGGTGCCCGGCTTCGAGGCCCCGATCTCGCTGGTCTACAGCCAGCGCAACCGCTCGGCCTGCGTGCGCATCCCGATCACCGGCGCCAACCCCAAGGCCAAGCGCGTCGAGTTCCGCTGCCCGGACCCGTCGGCCAACCCCTACCTCGCCTTCTCGGCGCTGCTGCTGGCCGGCATCGACGGCATCCAGAACAAGATCGAGCCGCCGGCCCCGATCGACAAGGACATCTACGAGCTGCCGCCGGACGAGATGGCCGACATCGACCAGGTCCCCACGTCGCTCAACGCGGTCATGGACAACCTGGAGAGGGACCACGAGTTCCTCACGGCGGGCAACGTCTTCACGCCCGACCTGATCGAGACCTGGATCGACTACAAGCGCACCAACGAGATCCTGCCCGTGCAGCTGCGGCCGCACCCGCACGAGTTCGAGCTGTACTACGACATCTAACCGGGCCTCCGGCTGCGGTCATTCAGCAACGCCGAACGACCGCAAAGAACAGCCGCTGACCTGCACAAACGCCGCCGAGCGACCTTTTGGTCGTTCGGCGGCGTTTGCTGTTGGTAGCCGCTCGTCTGTTACAAATCCGGTACAAATTTGGGTAGCGCCATCTCCTGCCACACGGTCCTCAGGGGACTCTTCGGGTAGGTCGCGGCACGGGTCGGTTGCCCGAGCCACCAGCCTGGCATCGCACAGTTGGGCAACCACCGCCGCGATGCCCGAGTCATCTTGCTGCCACATCGTTTCCGCCGACGTGATCGCTCCCATGCCGCCGTCGGACATAGGTGCCCGTAGACCAACTGTCCGTCAACGCCGCGAGGAGGGGCTGGATGATGGCAACGAACTCGAACGTGCCGGCTTTGGAACCGGGAATCTTTGGGCCGCGGCGGCGCGGAGACCGCGGAAGCCGGGCACCCAGGCTGGTCGAGGCCCAAGAGCTGTGGGACATCGACGATGTCGCTTCCTACCTTGGCGTGACAAAGCAGACCATCTACTCCTGGCGGACGACAGGTTACGGCCCGGCCGGCTTCCGTGTCGGCAAGCACCTGCGCTGGCGGGCAGCAACCGTGATCGATTGGACGCTGCGACTCGAGGAGAATCAGTGATCCCGACAGGCCATCAGCCTGACCCGGAATCGACTCCATCGCCACCAGCGAGCAGATGCTCATCAGCATGTTTGGTCACCCGGTCCGACGCTGCCGAGGGCTGCCATGGCAAGCATTAGCTCTGGGAGACCATCCGACGACGGCAGCCCTCGCTACGTCGTCAACTACCGAGATCCCGAGGGGCGGCAGCGTCGTAAGACCTTCCGACGCAAGGCCGAGGCGGTTGCGTTCCGCAACACGGTCGAGGCGGACAAACTTCGTGGAACCTACCTCGATGTCGACGCCGGCAGGATCTCATTTCGCGCCTATGCCGAGGAGTGGCTCGACAGTCGGACCTTCAGTCCGCTGACCTACGAGGCGACCGAATTGCGACTCAGGCTCCATGTGTTCCCGACGCTAGGACACCTCGAGCTGCGACAGATCAAGCCGTCGACCATCCAGAAGCTCCTACGGTCGATGGAGATGGCCGAGACCTACCGGCGCGTCATCTTCTCTAACGTGTCTGCCATCTTCTCGGCTGCGGTCGACGACGACATGATTGCCAAGAATCCGTGCAAAGCGAGTTCAGTGACAAGGCCCGCAACGTCGCGCCGCAAGGTGGTGCCTTGGCCGACCGAGTGGGTCTCCTCCATGCACGACGCGCTTCCGCCGCAGTACAGGATCGCAGTCACGTTGGGATCGGGGCTGGGACTACGCCAAGGCGAGGTATTTGGGCTCGCGGTCGAGGATGTCGACTTCCTCCGCGGAGTTGTGGAGGTCAGGCGGCAAGTCAAGGTGTTCGGAGGCAACCGCCTGGTCTTTGGCCTGCCGAAGGGCGACAAGACCCGAACCGTCCCCTTGCCCGAGAGCGTCGCGACGGAACTCAGCAACCACCTCGCTACCTACCCGCGACGGAGCATCACGCTTCCGTGGGGAACGCCCCAGGCGGACAAGAAGTCGAGCGCAGGGCTCATACTCACCACACGCGAGCGTTCTGCCCTCAACCGCAACTACTTCAACACACGGCTCTGGAAGCCCGGCCAAGCCCGTGTGGGCATCGAGCAATCGCGTGACAACGGCATGCACGCTCTACGCCACTGGTACGCCTCCGTGCTGCTAGACGCCGGCGAATCGATTCGCGCCGTGTCCGAATACCTCGGCCACAGCGACCCCGGGTTCACCTTGCGCACCTACACCCATCTCATGCCCAGCAGCACGGAGCGAACCCGTGCAGCAGTGGATGCGGCCTTTGCAGCCGGGCGCCACGCGGGCAAAGAGGCTGACACAGAACTCGAGCAACCCTCTCGGGGCTAGCGGGCGCCAGTCCAGCAACGCAAGTTGACTGACTACCGCAGCGACAGAGGTCGACCCGCTCATGGTCTGCGGGAATGGGCCCTCTCGATGTCTAACACTAGGAGGTCTTGGCACGGTCCGTCACTAGCTGTCGAGGAAGTCCCATTCGGCCCCGAGAACCCAGCGGATCGCAGAGATCTTCCCGGAGAGCATCCCCCAGTCGAACTGAGTCTCGGTGTCCTTACGGAGCAGGTCGACTCCGTACTGTTCCTCAATTCGGCGGGCGGCCGCCTGTGCTGTCGCCCAGATCTCCGCCGAATAGCCCTCGGGGCGCTCGTCACCAATCGAAGCCTCCGAGCGCCCGTACCAGAGCCGATCGAACAGCTCGTGTTCGACCGCCATGATTTCGGAGACACGACGCAGCGCAGACGTCTCAACCTGATGCCTGAACGCGAGATCCATCCGGTCAGCCAGCAGCCTCCGCAGTTGCGGCATTTCCCACGTTCTCACGCGGAACGCCGGCCTCGTCTGGTTGAAGCTCGAGATCCAGTCCTTCGCTCCGTTGGTGAAGAATCCTGAGGCAACAAACAGCACCGTGTCCGGCCGTTCGGCCGTGGCCCAGGCGATCGTCCCTTGTAACGCTTCGGGCGGCACTCCACGTGTGTAGTGCTTGCAGTCGACGAACCACGTCTCGAGATACTGGTGCCCGTCAACGTCGCGGCGTTCGAGCTGAGCCACGATGTCGCGCCCGCGATCGGCCGGCGAGGATTCCTTGGGCGTCCCCTTCCGCCAGTCGACGTTCACGAAACCCGTCTCTGACATCAGGTCGAAGCAGAACTCTTCGAAGTCGGTCGGGCTGAGTACGTCGAAGCCGACCGCGCCCAAGAGCATCTCAGCTGGGTCCTCTGGGAGAAGGTCGACGCTCCTATGGATCGTCAAGCCATGATCGGTCGGTGTTCGAGTAGCCGGTAGAGATCTCGGGCGATGTAGCGCTTGAGGCAGCGTTTGATCT
>NZ_PZYY01000029.1 GCF_003047265.1 Nocardioides terrigena
GCCGGTGCTAAGCAAGCGATTAATGCTTTACGACCTTTAACTGCATCACATGTTGCGCCGGTTACTGGGTTTGCTTCACCGTAACCTACTGCAGTTACGTTTGCAGGGTTTTGACCTTTAGAAACTAAGTAGTTAGCTACAGTTTCTGCACGGCGTTGTGAAAGTTTTAAGTTTGAAGCTTCTTTACCGATACGGTCTGTATAACCGTTAACTTGGATAGCTGGAGTTGCTAAACCTAAGTTAGCGATTTCAGTGTTAGCTGCGTCTAAAGCTGTTGCTGCTGCTGGTTTTAAGCTTGATTTACCGAAATCAAATAAAACGTCTGAGCTGAATGCGAAGTTTTTAGTTACAACTTCTGGCTCAACAACTGGTGCTACAGCGCCTTGACCGAAACGGTATGATAAACCTGCTGTTACAGAGTGGATATCAGGAGCATATTGGAAGTCCACATCTTGTGTGCCTGAACGAACTAATGCTTTATTTAAGTTACCCGCTTTGTTTAAGTATTGGTATTCAACACGTGCCGCTAATTCAGGAAGAATTGCGTACTCAACACCTGCACCTAAAATAGTTGATGCTTTTAATTTGTGGAATTTTGTTGTTGATTCGTTAGTGTTTTCCGCACCATATTTTTTATAGTCATTACGAACAACCGCAATACCTACTTTACCGTAAACGTCTAAGTCAGGTAATACTTCGTAGCTTGGTTTTAACGCTAAGTTTAAACCGTGAGCAGAGTGTTTAACTGTACGGAATTCATCTACGTTACCACGTACGCGACCGTAGTAGTCATAGCCTAATTCAGCTGCTAAACCGAAGTTATTTTGGTTTAAGATTTGGTAACCGCCGAATACACCGTAAGTTACAGAGTTACGGTTGATACCATACTTACGTGTTTTATCATTATAACGATCATCGTGACCAGATTTTAATTGGTTAACACCGTGGTGAAATGATGATTGACCAACTTTCGCACCTGCGTAGAAAGTATTTTGTTGTGGAGCTGCTTGAGCTACTGCTGCAGCCGATAATACTGCTAAAGCAACTAATGATTTTTTCATTTTGATGATCCTCTAAATTGTCATCGATTAATAAAACAAAATCACTTCAGCACCGCTTGTGGCACCAAAGTTTTGATTTAATGCTCTCGTCTCACTAGAGAAAAGAGAGTTAATTATCAAGGATAAAAAGCAAAACTACAATCAATTTGTAATTTCGAACTTTCCAGTCCTAATATTACATTCTTGTTCTTCT
>NZ_PZYY01000030.1 GCF_003047265.1 Nocardioides terrigena
AATAACTAAGTCTTTAATGGAATACCCGCCTTCCTCACCCTCACAAATAATAAATATTAGCCAATATAACCCAACATTAAGTAAATTAATACCCTCGCCGAGGGGGATTAAATAACATAACATAACAAAATTATTGTTACTACATTAAAGTAAATAGTTATACCTGCAGTATAATACTAATTATTTCTACTACGATTCATATTTAACTGTAATTGACGAATTTTTTCCAATCCTTCTTCAGTTAAATGATCTTTTGTTTTAATTAGATCTGCGGCTTTACATCAATCTTCAAAATCTAATGCTTTAACACCTACTATTTTGTGTTCTTTAAAAAAAGGGATAATTATTTCAAAAATTTCCGTAAAATTTTCACATCTTAGACTTCCAAATGAATTACTAGCTTGTTTATAGTATTTACCACAGCCTAGATAAGTAATTAAACTTTTTAAAAGCTTATCGTCTCTAGCGTGTTGTGTTAATATAAATGCCAATTCTACTCTATAACCGATTTTAGTAGAACCTTTTCTAACTTTTATACTAAAACAACCTTCACCTGAAGTAAACCCAGCTAATCATTGGGGATGTGGGCATGTTAAATCTTCTACCAAAGGCTTGGCCACAGGAACTGTATTAGGGAAAGCATTTTTAAGAACATCAGATAAACCTAAATTAAGTGTTGCTCTTAAATTTACTATTTCTTGAAGCCCATTTTCCTGGTTTTCATTATTTAAATGCCCTTTATTACTAACGATTTCTAAAATACGTTTAAATATTTCAAAATCCGCTCTTTTTTGTGTAATTAAAGGATAATTTTCGAAATGTGACATAAGAACTTGCAAATCTTTTTGAGAAGATATAACAAATTGAATACTATTTTCCGCTTGATTTAAGATTGCACCGATCCCACCTAAAGTGTTTTGTATAGCATTTAATATAGCTACATCTTTAATGTGTAGACCTATAGCAAATAAAGGTTCTACTTTTCATCCTGTACGGTATTTATCTGATTTACTGATTTTTACCGTAAATGTCCCTTCAGCGTCAGTGAACCCTGTGATAAATCACGGATTAACCTTGACAGCGTTATTTTCAGAAGCAAGACTAGAGTATAGACGTGAACTTTGTTTATTACCAATTAAAACATTGTTAAATTCTTTATTTCCTCGCTGAACCTTTAGATGTGAAATTTTTGCTATTATTATCTGCATATAAATCTATCAAAGTATTTTCAATTATA
>NZ_PZYY01000031.1 GCF_003047265.1 Nocardioides terrigena
CGGGCGATCTGGTTGAGGTTGTTCCCCATCCCGGCAAGCTGGCGCAGCAAAACCGGATCGATGGACGGCAGCCGCAACGACCGCGCCGGGCGCGTATCGAGACAGGTTTCCCGCATCCACACCGCCAGTTGCCTTCCATTGCAGCGCTCCAGCAGCTGCTGGTACTCCCCATCGGTCACCCGGATACCTAAAAAACGGGTACGCTTAACCGCCATCCTCTCCTCCGATATCCGCAAAATGTGACCGGGCTGAACGCTCAAGCTCTGCCATCTGCTCCCGGCGGTAATCTTCCTCCTGTGCCTGACGCATCAGATTTGCCATCACTGCCGGATGCCAGGATCTTTTTTTTACGACGAGCGGCTTCTTCTTCGGCTTCTGCATTATCCCTCCTTCGCAAACGCCGGACGGCACGGAAAAGTTTTCCGGGTCGCTCCGGCGTTGGACAAGCGCCAGCGCGTCAGTGGTGTTAGCGGGTTTCGGGGCGCAGCCCTGAACCAGTCACAGCGTTTACGCTGTGTATACTGGCTTACTATGTTGGCATGAGAGCACGATTCATGAAAGTGCCTCATGTGGCAGGTGTGATATGTGGCTCAGGAGCGTCCGCAATACCATGCACGGACAGATGAAATGACGCCTCCTCGCTCACTCGGTAGCTGCGCTCCTGCCGTTCGGCTGCGGCGGGCGTGACCGACTCACGGATAACGGGATAAAGCAAAGGCGCTCAAATCAGAAAGGGCCGGAGAAAAGGATGCGGCGTTGCCGTTTTTCCATAGGCTCCGCCTCCCCTGACGAGCATCACAGAAATGGACGCTCAAGTCAGAGGAGGACGAAACCCGACAGGACTTAAAGATGCCGGTGATTTCTCTCCGGCGGCTCCCTCGTGCGCTCTCCTGTTCCGACCCTGCCGTTTACCGGATACCTGTTCCGCCTTTTTCCCTTTCGGGAAGCGTGGCGCTTTCTCATAGCTCACGCTGCTGGTATCTCGGCTCGGTTTAGGTCGTTCGCTCCAAGCTGGGCTGTATGCACGAACCCCCCGTTCAGCCCGACTGCTGCGCCCTTTCCGGTAACTATCATCTTGAGTCCAACCCGGACGGACACGCAAAAACGCCACTGGCAGCAGCCATTGGTAACTGGATATATACGAGAGAGATATTGAGAGGTCTTGAAGTGGGTGCCTAACTGCGGCTACACTGAAAGAACAGTTTTGGTATCTGCGGTCTC
>NZ_PZYY01000033.1 GCF_003047265.1 Nocardioides terrigena
GGACGGCTTACGCGTTGGATACTTTCTACAACCGGTTTGTTTTGGAAATATTTTAAAGTGATTTCCAATTCAGGTTTAGAACCTTCAACAATTTTGAAGCTCTCAACATAACCTTCTTCAGCTAAAACGCTTGCAATAGCAACTTTTAACTTAGATGAAGGCATACTGATTGCAACTTTATTCGCAGCTTGACCGTTACGAATACGGGTCAGCATATCTGCGATTGGATCTTGCATGCTCATGTATTTACTCCCATGATTCCAAATTAAAAGAGGTTATTACCAGCTTGCTTTCTTAAGGCCTGGAATTTCACCGCGCATTGCAGCTTCACGTACCTTAATACGGCTTAAACCAAACTTACGAAGTACACCGTGTGGACGACCAGTTTGGCGGCAACGGTTACGCTGACGGCTAGGACTTGAATCGCGCGGAAGTGTTTGTAGTTTTAACACTGCCGCCCAACGATCTTCGTCTGAAGAATTTGCATCAGAGATGATTTTCTTTAATTCTTCACGTTTAGCGTAGAATTTATCAGCTAATTTAGCACGTTTAACATCACGTACAATCATTGATTGTTTTGCCACGATAACCTACCTTATTTACGGAATGGGAAATTGAAAGCAGCTAATAAAGCTTGGCCTTCTTCATCGCTTTTCGCAGTTGTGGTGATAGTAATATCTAAACCACGTACACGATCTACTTTATCATAGTCGATTTCTGGGAAAATGATTTGTTCACGAACACCCATACTGTAATTACCACGACCGTCGAATGACTTCGCATTTAAACCGCGGAAGTCACGGATACGTGGAACAGCGATAGTAATCAATCTTTCAAAGAATTCCCACATACGTTCGCCACGTAGGGTTACTTTGCATCCGATTGGATATCCCTGACGGATTTTAAAGCCTGCAACAGATTTGCGCGCTTTAGTAATTAAAGGTTTCTGACCGCTAATTGCTGTTAGATCCGCTACTGCGTTATCTAAAAGTTTTTTATCGGTCAATGCTTCACCCACACCCATATTCAGGGTAATCTTTTCGATTCGTGGGACTTGCATGACAGATGAGTAGTTGAATTTAGCTTTTAAT
>NZ_PZYY01000034.1 GCF_003047265.1 Nocardioides terrigena
GAACGAGATCAAAGGTGGTGTAATTCCTGGCGAATTCATCCCTGCGGTTGATAAAGGTATCCAAGAACAACTTAAATCAGGTCCGTTAGCGGGTTATCCGGTAGTTGATGTCGGTGTACGTTTACACTTCGGTTCATACCATGATGTTGACTCGTCAGAATTAGCGTTTAAACTTGCTGCATCATTAGCGTTTAAATCAGCGTTCGGTCGTGCAAACCCTGTATTACTTGAGCCAATCATGAAAGTTGAAGTGGAAACTCCGCCGGATTACGTGGGTGATGTAATCGGTGACTTAAGCCGTCGTCGTGCGATGGTGAACGGTCAAGAAGCGAATGAGTTCGTTGTTAAGATCAATGCGGAAGTGCCGTTATCAGAAATGTTCGGTTATGCAACAGACTTACGTTCACAAACTCAAGGTCGTGCATCTTACTCAATGGAACCATTAAAATACGCTGAAGCACCGACAAGCGTTGCTAATGCAATTATTGAAGCTCGTAAAGCTAAATAATTTATCTTTTAACTAAAGCCTCGGCAATAGGGCGGAGGCTTATTTCTAGGAAGCTATCAAAGTGTCTAAAGAAAAATTTGAACGTACAAAACCCCATGTAAACGTGGGTACAATCGGTCACGTTGACCATGGTAAAACAACTTTAACAGCAGCAATCACTACCGTATTATCAAAACACTTCGGTGGTGCGGCTCGTGCATTCGACCAAATCGATAATGCGCCGGAAGAGAAAGCGCGTGGTATCACCATCAACACCTCACACGTTGAATACGATACGGAAACACGTCACTACGCACACGTAGACTGCCCGGGACACGCGGACTATGTTAAAAACATGATTACCGGTGCTGCGCAAATGGACGGTGCAATCTTAGTAGTAGCAGCGACAGACGGTCCGATGCCACAAACTCGTGAG
>NZ_PZYY01000035.1 GCF_003047265.1 Nocardioides terrigena
CGCCGTCAATTGCGGTTAATTCGCTTACCGGAATGAATGCGATTTCTTCTAAGCTAGAGAAGCCTTCATCCACTAATAATTGAGCGAATTCATCGTCGATTTCTAACGCGGAAACAAATAAACTAATAACTTTGTTATCTTCCGCTTGATGTTTCTTATCTAAATCTTCGGTAGTCATGACATTTAACGTCCAGCCGGTTAATTGTGTCGCTAAACGTACGTTCTGACCGTTACGACCGATTGCTTGGGCTAAATTTTTACCTTCAACCGCAATATCCATCGCATGTTTATCTTCATCCACGACAATCGCGCTTACTTCCGCCGGTGCCATTGCGTTAATCACGAATTGCGCCGGATTATCGTCCCAAAGTACGATATCTACACGCTCACCGCCCAATTCATTGCTAATAGCTTGCACACGTGCACCGCGCATACCAACACAAGCGCCTACCGGATCGATACGTTTATCATGTGATTTCACCGCAATTTTCGCACGAGAACCCGGATCACGTGATGCGCCTTTAATTTCAATGACATCTTCACCGATTTCCGGTACTTCCAGTTTAAATAACTCTTCTAACATTACCGGTTTTGCACGTGTTACGAAAAGTTGCGGGCCTTTTGATTCAGGTTTAATCGCATATAATACGCCGCGTACACGGTCGCCTGGACGGAAGTTTTCACGCGGAAGCATATCTTCACGCACGATTACCGCTTCCGCTTGATTACCTAAATCCAAGATAATTTGCTCGCGGTTTACTTTTTTAACGGTTGCAGTAATGATGGTATTTAATTGTGAACGGAATTGTTCAATAACTTTATTACGTTCCGCTTCACGAATTTTTGTACTG
>NZ_PZYY01000036.1 GCF_003047265.1 Nocardioides terrigena
TGAGTTCCTAAGGAACTTCAAGCCACGTGAGTGGTTCGTATGCTGGTAGGGACGGGCCGGGATGTTGGAGCGCTTTGCGACTTCTGTGACTCCCGGTCCGTCGCTTGTTTGCGGCGTTGTCGCATCCGTCGGCCGGCTGAGGTGACGCGCTTCTTCTGGTCGATCTTGTAGCGGTCCTTGACGATGGTCTTACCTTCTGCGGCGGTGATTTCGCGGCCGTCGACGTCGCGGATGACGTAGGGCTGGCCGGTGCGCATGCATGCCGCGATCCGGGTCAGGAGGTCGGTGGCCAGGTGACAGATCGCGGAGTCGCGGTGCCGGTCTCCGGACATCAATCGGGCGTACTTGGCGCCGAGTTGCGGGTCGATGAGGCGGGCCTGGTCGGCGGCAATGAACAGCATCTCGCGTAGCAGTGGGTCGCCGGCCTTGGTGATCCCGCCGTGGGTTTCCCCGACGCCGGACTGATTGACCTTGGGGACCAGGCCGGAGTAGGCGCGGATCGCGGCCAGGCTGGTGAAGCGGTGCGGGTCACCGATCCGGCCGGCGATGACGGCGCTGATCACCGGTCCCACGCCGGGCGCGGATGCGACGATCCCCTCGGGGTCGGCCTCGGCGTAGAAGTTGGCGAGGCGTTCGTCGACGTCCTTGATCTGGGTCGACAAGAAGATGGCCTGCTCGGCCTCGACGGCGATGTCGGCACCGAGCTCGGCGAAGTCCATTCCCTCGGGTCCCCACAGTACGAGGGTCTCTTTCGCGGCGGCGACCAGTGCCTTCGCGGGCACTGCCCCGTATTGGCCACGCGAGCGGGCGTGCAGGAACCGGGTCAGGCGGGCCTCGCCGAGTCG
>NZ_PZYY01000037.1 GCF_003047265.1 Nocardioides terrigena
GGTAAACAGCAAATTAACCGGTAAAGTAACTAACTTAACCGACTACGGTTGCTTCGTTGAAATTTTAGACGGTGTTGAAGGTTTAGTTCACGTTTCAGAAATGGACTGGACAAACAAAAACATTCACCCGTCTAAAGTGGTTAGCGTAGGCGATGTAGTTGAAGTAATGGTTCTTGAAGTTGATGAAGAACGTCGTCGTATCTCATTAGGTTTAAAACAATGTAAAGCAAACCCTTGGGAACACTTCGCAGCAACTCACAACAAAAACGATAAAGTGACAGGTAAAATCAAATCTATCACTGATTTCGGTATCTTCATCGGTCTTGAAGGCGGTATCGACGGTTTAGTTCACTTATCTGACATTTCTTGGAATGCGACAGGTGAAGAAGCTGTTCGTAACTACAAAAAAGGTGACGAAGTAGAAGCTGTTGTATTACAAGTTGATGCGGTTAAAGAACGTATTTCTTTAGGTATCAAACAATTAGAATCGGATCCGTTCACTAACTTCGTAGAAAGCACTAAAAAAGGTGCAATCTTGACTGGTAAAGTTGTAGAAGTTGATGCGAAAGGCGTTAAAGTTGAATTAGAAGGCGGCGTGGAAGCATTTATCCGTGCTAACGAAGCAACTCGTGACCGTGTTGAAGATATTACAACCGTTATTTCTGCAGGTGATACTATCGAAGCGAAATATACAGGTGTAGATCGTAAAGCGCGTGTTGTGAACTTATCTGTTCGCGCGAAAGACGAAGCTGAAGAATCAGCGGCAATCGCTCAAGTGAATAAAGAAGAAGTTGCAATTCCAAACGCTATGGCTGAAGCTTTCAAAGCAGCTAAAGGCGAA
>NZ_PZYY01000004.1 GCF_003047265.1 Nocardioides terrigena
GACGCGGCCGGATCCCCCACATGGTGATGATCAGCGAGCGTCCACCCGAGGTCGAGGACCGCGCCGTTCCCGGACACTGGGAGGGCGACCTGATCCTCGGGTCCACGGAGTCGGGATCCGCGGTCGGCACCTTGGTCGAACGCACCACCGGGTTCGTGATGTTGCTGCACCTGCCCGAGAACCACGGCGCCCTCGCCGTCCAGGAAGCGCTGGTGGCCAAGATGGCGACCCTGCCCAATCAGCTGCGGTTGTCGTTGACCTGGGACCAGGGCAAAGAGATGGCCAACCACGTCCAGATCGCCGACGCCACGGGCCTGGACATCTACTTCTGTGACCCCCACTCACCCTGGCAGCGGGGGTCGAACGAGAACACCAACGGACTGCTGCGCCAGTACCTGCCCAAGGGCACCGACCTGGGCTTCTACGGACCCGGACTGCTCGACAACATCGCCGCCGAGCTCAACGCCCGACCACGCAAACGCCACGGCTTCCAGACCCCGGCCGAAGTCCTGGACCAACTACTGTCCAAAGACACACACGAAGACGGTGTTGCGTGACTGCCTAGATTCCGCCCGCCGACCAGGGGTCCGTTCGTCACGGACTACCCCGAAAAGACACTCGCCCGCACAATCACTGGGTCAGCGAGCGACACCCCGGCGGCACGCCCTGGCCCCCGGTGGCACCGGCGCACTGGTCCCACTGCGCGAGCTTGGCCATCAGCGCCTGCACCTCGGGGGCGTGGCGCGGCTGGGCGAAGGCGTTCCTCTTCTCCCAGACCCGGTTCTTGTAGCTGTAGAACTCGTAGGCCCACGCGTTGCGGCGCACGTCGGTGTCCATGTCGTAGCGGATCAGCAGCCCGGTGCGGCTGCGGACGGCGACGTACGACGGGATCCGGTCGAGCTCGTCGCCGTTGAGCGCCGAGTCGGGGTCGAGCTTCGTCAGCGCCTGGGCGGTGTGCTCGAAGAACACGTGGTTGCGCCGCACCAGGGCGGGGTCACCGAAGGTCGGCACCAGCGACTGGCCCGAGCGGTACGCCGGCGACGTGACGCCGGCGAGGTCCTCGAAGGTCGACCCGAGGTCGATGTTGGACGTCAGCTCGGCCCGCTTGCCGGGCACGACACCCGGCCCCACGACGTACAGCGGGACGTGCACGTCGGTGTCGTAGGCCGTCCCCTTGCCGCGGCCGAGGCCGTTCTGCCCGAGGTGGAAGCCGTTGTCCGAGGTGAGCACGACGTAGGTGTTGTCGTCGACGAGACGCAGGATCTTGCGCACGGTGCGGTCCACCGACTGCGCCATCATCGCGCGGTTGCGCAGGTCGGCGACGTGCTGCGCCGGGCGGAACGGGTTGGCCCGGGTGTTCCACGCCCGGGCGCGCTTGCCGTTGGCCTTGCGCGGCCGGTTGTCGCGGCGGTCGTCGCCGAAGCCGGGCAGGTCGCGGGTGGTCAACGAGGTGCAGGCCACCGGCCCGCAGTTGCCCTTGCGCCCGGCCGCCGGACGGTCGCGGAACGCCGGCGGGAAGACGGGATCGCCCGGGTAGTAGGGCTGCGGCTGGGTGCGGTTGTGCGGGGCGTACGGCGCCACCTCGAGGAAGTACGGCGCGTCGCCGTCACGGTGGGCCTTGATGAACTTCGTGGCGTAGCGGTCGATGACGCTGCCGGCGTAGGCCTTGTCGCGCTCCTTCTGCGGGGCCGAGAGCGGCGGCGCGGCGTGGTGCCGGGTGCGCAACCGGCCCTGCCGGACGTAGGTGCTGTCGAAGTCCCACCCGTCGTACGCCGAGCCGAAGACGACGTTGAACTGCGACCAGCCCGGCGGCGCGGGCGGGAGGGTGCGGCCCTTCACGTACTCGTACTCGTTGAGGTACTTGCCGACGAAGCCGGTCGTGTAGCCCGAGCCCTGCAGGGTGACGTTGAAGGCCCGCTCCCGGTTGCCGTAGCCCGCGAACGCGGCGTAGCCGCCCAGCGGCATCGCGTCACGCGCACCGGAGGTGTTGGTGCGGACGCCGGTCTGGTGGGGGTACTGCCCGGTGAAGAGGCTCGAGCGCGAGACGCAGCACAGCGAGTCGACGACGAAGGCGTGCGAGTACGACGCCCCGGCGCGCTTCATCTGCCTCATCGAGCGCATCGTCTGCACCAGGTCCATCGAGAAGTCGTCCATCAGGACCATCACGATGTTGGGCCGGTCGGCCCGCTGGGCCGACCCCCGCTGGGCCGAGCCCCGCTGGGCGGAGCCACGTTGGGCCGATCCCGCCTGCGCAGTGCTCCGCTGGGCGGTGACCCGGTCGGCGGTCGCCAGGTCGGCGCCCTGCACGGCCGGCACGGACAGCCGCGGCGCCGGTGCCGCGCCCCTGTTGATGGCACCGGTGATGCCGCTGGCGGCCCCACCGGCGGTCAGTGCCGCGACCGCGGCCAGGCTCACGGCCGCAGCAAGGCGACGTCGTACGAACAACTTGGACTCCCCCGTCCGTTGATGGTCACTGATGGTGACGCGTGCGGGGGTGGATCGGTTGCCTGCCACGCCCGAGAGATGCAATGTCTACCAGAGTTATCGACTATCGGCGAGGAGGTCGCGCACGAGCTCGTGGATGAGGTCGTAGCCGTTCTCGGTGAGGATCGACTCCGCGTGGAACTGGATGCCGCGGAAGTGCGGCCCGGTGACCTGGTGCACGTCGCCGGTCGCCTCGTCGCGCTCGACCGTGACGCCCTCCGGCAGCGCGTCGCCGTCCTGCACCCGCCCCACGAAGGTGTTGTAGAAGCCGACCCGCTCGGTGCGCCCGGCCAGCTGGATCGGCGACTGCGTGCCCTGGAAGACGATGTCCTTGAAGTCCAGCGGGATGCCGAGCCGGTCGCACAGGGTCTGGTGGCCCAGGCACACCGCGAGGAAGGACTCGCCCGAGGCCAGCACGTCGTCGACGGCGCGCCGGAACGCCGCGATCTTGGGATGGTCGCCGTCGCGGGGGTCGCCGGGTCCGGGCCCGATGACGACGAGGTCCGCGCCGTCGAAGGCCCCGGTCGCGTAGTCCTCGTGGCGCACCACGGTCGACGTCATCCCGAAGACGCCGAGCACGTGGCGCAGCATGTTCACGAAGTCGTCCTCGCCGTGCAGGATCACCGCCGTCTGGCCGGCCAGCGACGGGTCCGGCGGCGCGCCCTCCTGGTCGGTGAGCCAGAAGCGGCTGAGCCGTTGGTTGCGGGTGCCGAGCGCGAGCAGGACGTCCTCGTCGCGGGTCAGCGCGGCGATCTCCTCCGCGGGCGCCGTCGCCTGCGGGACGAGGCCGAAGACGCCGAGGATGCCGGCGGCCTTGGCATGCGTCTCCGCCACCTCGTACGCCGCGTCGGAGTCGCGCACGAGGGTGGCGCCGGCCGTGACCTTGAGGCGGCCGTCGGGGGCGACGTCGGCGGTGCGGATGAGGATCGGGCTGTCCATGGTGTGGTGGCCCGCGGCGTCGCGGCCGAAGAGCGCGAGCGCGGCGGCGTAGTAGCCGCGTCCCTCGGACTCGTACTCGGCGATCAGTCGGCAGGCGTTCTCGACGGGCGCGCCGGTGACCGTGGCGGCGTACATCGTGTCCCGCAGGATCTCGCGCGGGTCGCGCTCGCTGCGGCCGGCGAGGAGGTACTCGGTGTGCACGAGGTGGGTCATCGGCTTGAGGAACGGTCCCAACACCTGCCCGCCCTCGTGGCAGATGTCGCACATCATCTTGAGCTCCTCGTCGACCACCATGAAGAGCTCGAAGACCTCCTTCTCGTCGGCGAGGAAGTCGAGGAGGCGCGGTTTGAGGGTCTCGAGGTCGCCGCCGACGCGGAAGGTGCCGGAGATCGGGTTCATCCGGACGTCCTGGTCGCGGACGCTGACGTGCCGCTCCGGGGAGGCGCCGATGAGGAAGCGGTCACCGGTGAAGAAGCAGAACGTCCAGTACGCCCCGCGCTCGCGCTCGAGCAGGCGGCGGAAGACGCTGAGCGCCCGCTCGGCGCTCCAGTCGGCGACCACCGCGCGGTAGTGCCGGCCGATGACGAGGTTGGCGCCCTCGCCCTGGCCGATCTCGTCGCGGATGATCGACTCGACGACTGTCGCGTAGTCGTCGTCGGACGTCTCGAAGCCACCGCGGTCGGCGATCTCGATCTCCAGCGCCGGCAGTGCCGCGAGCAGGTCGCCGACGGTCACCTCGTGCTCGACGTCGATGTCGACGACCACCAGCGGGGTGCCGTCGTCGATGACGTCGAAGCCGCGCTCGCGGACCTGCCGGAACGGGACGGCGACCAGCCGGTCGGCGACCTTGCCGTGCTCGGGGACGCCGGTCTCGAGGGGGATGTCGAGGATGGACTCGACCTCCGTACGCCGCCCGGCCACCAGCCCGGCGGTCCGCTCGGCCTTGCGTCGGATCACCGCCCACGCCTCGTGCCCCTGGATGTCGTCCAGGAGGGCGCGTACGGCGGGGGCGTCGGTCATGGCCGAAACCCTACGGTCCGGGGTCCGCGTGGATCCGGGGTGTCTCAGCCGACCGTCGTGAGGAGCTGGGTGGCGCGGGTGAGCACGACGTACAGCGTCGCGCGGCCGGTCGCCGACTCGTCCTCGATCTCCTGCGGGCGCACGACCACGATGCCGTCGAACTCCAGCCCCTTGGTGTCGAGCCCGGTGAGCACGACCACCCGGTCCTCGCCGCTGGGCGCCACCGACGAGTCCACGGCGGCGCGGGCGCCGCGGGCGTCGTCGGCCAGCTCGGGCCACGAGGCCAGCCAGGCGTTGACCTCCGAGCGCCGGGCCACCGGCACGACGACACCGACGGTGCCCGCGACGCTGGCGGCGATCTCGGTGACGGCCGCGCGGGTGGCGGCCTCGAGGTCGGGGGTGTCGGGCAGCTCGCGCGGCGCCTCGCCGGTGCGGCGTACGGCGTCGGGCAGGTCGGCGTCGAGGCCGACACGACCGGCGTACGCCGCAGCGAACTCGTAGATCTCCGCCGAGTTGCGGTAGTTGGTCGAGAGGTGGAACTCGTGCTGCTGCTTGCCCTGGAGGGCCTCGGCGCGGGCCTCGGCGCTCTCGGCGGGCACCGGCCACGAGGACTGCGCCGGGTCGCCGACGATGGTCCAGCTGGCGGTGCGGCCACGGCGGCCGACCATCCGCCACTGCATCGGGGTGAGGTCCTGCGCCTCGTCGATGAGCACGTGCGCGAAGCCGTCGTCCTCGATGCGGTGGGTCGGCGGGGCCCAGGCCCGGCCGGTGGGGGCGTACTCGCGCTCGGAGGCGGTGGTGAGCTCCTGGAGGTCGACCCCGCCCTCGGTGGCGGTGACCGTGTCGTCGCGGTCGTGGTCGGCGTCGGTGCGCAGCGGCACGTCGCCGAGCAGGTAGCGCAGCTCGTCGAGCAGTGCGACGTCCTCGACCGAGAGCCCGCCCCCGGTCCACGACTTGCTGAGCAGGCGCTGCTCCTCGGCCGTCACGACGTTCTCGCCGACCCGGGCCAGCACCTCGGGGTCGGCCAGCCAGCCGAGCACGGTGGGTGCGTCGAGCGGCGGCCACCACGAGGCGGCGAACTCGACGAACGCCGGGTTGGACAGCATGTCGTCGTTGAAGGCCTCCCGGCCCCGCTCGCGACCGCGCTCGCCGCGCACCTGGCGCCACATGGCGTCGAGGAGGGCGTGGGCGACGCGCGGCAGCTGCCGGTTGCGACGGCCCTGCGACATGAGGGTGCGGCGGACGCGTCCCAGGACGCCCCGGTCCAGCACGATCCGGTCGTCGCGCCAGAACACGCTGAAGTCCGTCGGGCTGCCGGGAGCCTGCTGGCGCGCGACGCGGCGCATCAGCTCGGCCATCCGGGCGGCGCCCTTGACGTCGGCGACCGCCGGCTCGTCGTGGCGGGTCGCGCGGACGCCGTCGACGACCTCGCCGAGGCTGCGCAGCGCCACGGCCGTCTCGCCGAGGCTGGGCAGCACCCGCTCGATGTAGCGCATGAACACGCCGCTGGGGCCGACGACGAGCACCCCGCCGGTCTCGTAGCGACGGCGGTCGGAGTAGAGGAGGTACGCCGCGCGGTGCAGCGCGACGACCGTCTTGCCGGTGCCGGGGCCGCCGGATATCGACACGACGCCCTTGCCGGGGGCGCGGATCGCCTTGTCCTGCTCGGCCTGGATGGTGGCGACGATGGAGTGCATGCTCCGGTCGCGGGCCCGGCTGAGCTGGGCCATCAGCGCGCCCTCGCCGATGATCGGCAGGTCGACCTCCGATGACTCGAGCGCCTCGGCGTCGAGGAGCTCGTCCTCGACCCCGACGACCGTGCGGTGGTCCGCCCGGAGCACCCGGCGGCGGATCACGCCCTGCGGCTCGGCGGCGGTGGCCTGGTAGAACACGGCGGCCGCGGGGGCGCGCCAGTCGATCAGCAGGGTGTCGCGCTCGGCGTCGCGCAGGCCGATGCGCCCGATGTAGCGGGGCACCGTGTCGATGGAGGCGTCGAGGTCGAGCCGGCCGAAGACCAGCCCCTCGTGGGCGGCGTCGAGCTGGGCGATCCGCTTGGCGGCCTGGAAGACCATCGCGTCGCGCTCGACGAGCCCGCCCTCGTGCCCCAGCCTGCCGCGTCCGTGCCCCTCGGCGGCCAGCTGCTGGGCGCTGCGGGCGCTCGCCTCGAGCTGGACGTAGACGCGGTCGACGTACTCCTGCTCGGTGGCGATCTCACGTCCCTCGAGATCTTCGCTCACTCCGGCTTCCCCCTGTGCACGTGCGTCCGTCCCCACCTGCCGTCCGGGGGACGACAGACCTTCAAGACTACTAGCCCGGTGCCCGAGACGAAGAAGTGACGAGGGACGTCACTTCCCCCGGCTGAGGAACGCCGTCATCGCCTCGCGGGCCTCGTCGCTGGCGAAGAGCCGCGCACTGAGGGCGGCCATCTCGGCCCCGCGCTCGTCGATGCGGCGGACGAGGTCGGCGTTGAGGATCCGCTTGGACTCACGCAGCCCCTGCGCGGCACCGGTCGCCAGGCTCGCGCAGACCTCCGCGACGCGCGCGTCGAGGTCGGCCGCAGGGACGCTCTGCGTCACCAGCCCGTACGCCGCCGCCTCGGCGCCGGTGAAGACCTCACCGCCGAGCGTGGTGAGGGCCGCGGCGCGCGGATTCATCCGGTGGTGGACGGTGAGGCTGATGATCGCGGCGGCCAGCCCGAGCTTGACCTCGGTGAGCGCGAAGGTCGCCTCGTCGGCGCTGATCGCGATGTCGGCGGCGGCGATGATGCCGATGCCGCCAGCCCGGACCGCGCCGAGGTTCTTGGTCACCACCGGCTTGTCCAGCGTCACGACGAGGCGCTGGAGGTCGACGATCCGGCGGGCGCCCACCTCCATCCCCTCGGTGGTGGCCTCGCCCAGGTCGGCGCCCGAGCAGAAGACCTTGCCCGAGCTCTCGACCAGGACGACCCTGACCTCGTCGTCGGCCCCTGCGCGCTCGAGGTGCGCGAACAGCTCGGTCACGAGCTGCCGGCTGAGGGCGTTGCGGTTGTGGGGCGAGTCGAGGGTGAGGGTCGCGACGGCGTCGGTGACGGCGTAGTGGACTAGCTCGGTCATGGCCGCCATCCTGCCGCAACCCATCCAAGGGGGCCCCCGCACCGAACACCGATCGTGCTCATCCGACTGCTCCACGCCCTGTACGGCATCCTCGCGACCCTCGTGGGGATGGCCGCCGCCCACCTCGTGGCCGCCCTCACCGTGCCGGCCGCCTCCCCGGTGCTGGCCACGGGGTCCACGGTCATCGACCTCACCCCGACCCCGGTCAAGGAGTGGGCGATCCGCACGTTCGGCACCGCCGACAAGCCGATCCTGATCGGCTCGGTGCTCGTCGTCGTGCTCATCCTGGCCGGCATCGCCGGGATCGTGGCCGCACGTCGGCTCACCCTCGGCATCACCATGATCGTCGGCCTCGCCGCGATCGCGGGGGTCCTCGCCCTCCTGCGGCCCACCGCCGGGGTCCTCGACCTGGTCCCGAGCGCGGTGGCCGCCCTCGTCGGCGCCCTCACGCTGGCCGGCCTGTACCGGTACGCGGACCCGGCACCCGCGCCCGAGGTCGGCCCGTCCGACGCCATGGCCGCGCGGACCGAGGGTGACCACGCCGGCGACCACGGCGAGCCGACGACGACGTCCGCGTCGCGGCGTACGGTCCTGATCGCCACCGGTGGCGCCGCCCTGGCCGCGGCCGCCATCGCCGGTGCCGGCCGCTGGGTGAGCGAGATCCGCCTGCGCGGCACCGACATCGCCCTGCCCGCCGCCGCCGACAAGGCCCCCGCCCTGCCCACCGGCCTCGAGGAGCGCATCCCGGGCATCTCGGCCTTCCGCACGCCCGACGCCGACTTCTACCGCGTCGACACCGCGCTCACCGTGCCCGTGATCGACGTCGACTCGTGGTCGCTGACCATCGACGGCGACGTCGACCAGGAGGTCGAGCTGTCCTTCGACGACCTGAGCAAGATGCGCCTCGTCGAGCGCGACATCACCCTCACCTGCGTCTCCAACGACGTCGGCGGACCCTACGTGGGCGCCGGCCGCTGGCTCGGCGTACCCCTCCAGGACGTCCTCGACCAGGCCGGCATCGACTCGACCGGCGCCGACCAGATCCTGTGCACCGACGTCGACGGGATGACCATCTCGGTGCCGCTCAAGGTGGCCCTCGACGGGCGCGACGCGCTCCTCGCGATCGGCATGAACGGCGAGGCCCTGTCCCGCGAGCGCGGCTTCCCGGTGCGGATGGTCGTCCCCGGTCTCTACGGTTTCGTCAGCGCCTGCAAGTGGATGGTGAAGATGACGCTCACGACGTACGACGACCAGGAGGCCTACTGGACCGAGCGCGACTGGGCCATCGACGCGCCCATCAAGCTCTCCAGCCGCATCGACACCCCCGAGCCGCTCTCCAACGGCGACACGGGCAAGACCTTCATCGGCGGCGTCGCCTGGGCCCAGGGCTCCGGCATCAAGGGCGTCGAGGTCCGCATCGACGGCGGTCCGTGGCAGCCCGCCGAGCTCGGTCCCGACGCCGGTGACGACTACTGGCGCCAGTGGTTCTACGAGTGGGACGCCGAGCCCGGCCAGCACTTCATCGCCAGCCGCGCCACCAACAAGGACGGGGACGTCCAGACAGCCGTCCGCGCACGGCCCTTCCCGGAGGGCTCGAGCGGCATCCAGGAGATCGCGGTCAACGTCGGCTGACACCGGCGCGACGACGCCGCGCCTGCGCGCCGGCGTCGTACTCCGCGGTCTCGTCTGGGACCTGGGCCTCAGGGGAGCCCAGGTCCCAGCACTGATTTCAGGACATACCCAATTTCTTCGTTGATTCCGCAATCAGGACCAATCCGGCCCGACCACGGTGCCGAACCACTCCCGGAAACCCTGCCGGGGCGGCTCACAGCCCCGGAGTCACCCTCACGAAAGGCAGTTCCCTCATGAACCGCATTGCTCGCAAGTCCGGTCTCGCCGCCCTCGCCCTGACGATGTCCCTCGGCATGGCCGCCTGCGGTGGTTCTGACGAGGCCGACACCGCCTCCGACGAGACCACCAGCAGCCCCTCGGAGACCATGTCCGAGGAGGAGACCCCCATGGAGGAGGAGTCCTCCGACGCCATGGGTGCCGCTGACGGCACCTTCGGCGAGGGCTGCGCCGCCATCCCCGCGGACGGTGCCGGCTCCTTCGACGGCATGGCCACCGAGCCGGTCGCCACCGCCGCGTCCGCCAACCCGCTCCTCAAGACGCTGGTCACCGCTGTCGGCGAGGCCGGCCTGGTCGACACCCTCAACTCGGCCGAGAACATCACGGTCTTCGCGCCGACCGACGACGCGTTCGCCAAGCTCCCGAAGAAGACCCTCGATGCGGTCCTCGCCGACAAGGAGCAGCTGACGGCGATCCTGACCCACCACGTCGTGGGCGAGACCCTGACCCAGGACAACCTGGCCGGCACGTTCGAGACCCTGAACGGCGACGAGCTCGTCGTCGAGGGCGAGGGCGAGATGTTCACCGCCGACGCCGAGGAGCAGGCCAAGATCATCTGTGGTGGCATCCAGACCGCCAACGCGACGGTGTACGTCATCGACACCGTCATGATGCCCCAGATGTGATTGTCGGATAAACGACGGCTAGGCAAGGATCACTCACGTGGACCACATCAGAGCCGTACCTGACGGGGCGCCCTCACCGGGCGCCCCGTCGGGGGCCGTCCCCGCTGACACCAGCGCCGCCGAGCTCGCCGAGCTCCTCCAGCGCAGCAGCCGCGGGGACGAGGCAGCATTCGCGCAGGTGTACGACGCGACCTCGTCGCGTGCCTACGGGCTCGCACTCCGCGTCGTACGCAACCCGGCGCAGGCCGAAGAGGTCGTCCAGGAGGCCTACCTCGACGCCTGGCGCAGCAGCAGCCGTTACGAGCCCACCCGCGGCAGTGCCCTGGGCTGGCTCCTGACGATCGTCCACCGCAAGGCCGTGGACCGGGTCCGTTCGGCGGAGGCCGCGACCCAGCGGGACGCGGTCTACCACCGTGAGACCCAGCAGGTCGAGCACGACCAGACGGCCGAGAGCGCCCACGCCTCCCTGGAGGCCCAGCGGGTGCGCGGTGCCGTCGCCACCCTGACCGCCGTGCAACGCGAAGCGGTCGAGCTCGCCTTCTTCGGCGGGTACACACACACAGAAGTGGCCACCATGCTCGACGTACCGGTCGGCACGGCCAAGACCCGCATCCGGGATGGACTCATCCGGCTGCGCGATGCGATGGGAGTTGGGTCATGAGCGACATCCACCACCTGACCGGCGCCTACGCGCTGGACGCGGTCGACGACATCGAGCGGGCACGCTTCGAGCAGCACCTCGCCGAGTGCGAGGACTGCCGCCTGGAGGTCGCCTCGCTCCGCGAGGCCGCCGGACTCCTCTCCGAGACCACCGCGGTCACCCCGCCGCCCGCCCTGCGCGAGTCGGTGCTGGCCGGCATCGCCCAGGTCCGCCCCCTGCCGCCCATCGTCCACCGGACGCCGGTGGTGCAGCGCCGGTGGTTTCCACTCCTCGTCGCCGCTGCGGTGGTGGCGATCCTCGGTGTCGGTGCGGCCCTCTGGCAGCCCTGGGCCCCCTCGCAGGACTCCTCGCTGACTGCGGCCGAGCAGGTCCTCGAGGCCGGCGACGCCCGCTCGGTCGCCGTCGACCTCGGTGACTCCGGCAGCGCCACGGTGACCCGCTCGGAGTCCCTGGGCAAGGCCGTCATCACGACCGACGACATGGCTCCCGCCCCCTCCGGCAAGGTCTTCGAGCTCTGGCTCCAGGTGGACGGCGAGATGGTCCCCGCCGGCCTGATGCCGCCGGGCGAGGACACCCAGATGGTGCTGGAGGGTGACGCCACCACGGCCACGGCCGTGGGGATCACCGTCGAGCCCGAGGGCGGGTCCGACCAGCCGACGACGGAGCCGATCGCGCTCTTCGACTTCTCGCAGGCCGTATGAGCTCCACCGCTCCGCGACGCATCGCCGTCGTCGGCTCCGGCGTCGCCGGGCTGACGGCGGCCTACGTCGCGTCCCGGACCGCGCACGTCACCCTGTTCGAGGCGGACGACCGCCTCGGCGGGCACGCGGACACCCACGTGGTGCCGACGCCCGGCGGCGACCTGCGCATCGACACCGGCTTCATCGTCCACAACCGGCGCACCTACCCGACGCTGCTGCGGCTCTTCGCCGAGCTCGACATCGCGACCCAGCCGTCGGAGATGTCGCTCTCGGTCTCCGACCAGGGCACCGGGGTCGAGTACGCCGGGGCGCTCGGCGCCCGCGGCCTCTTCCCGACGCGCGCGGCCGTCACCTCCCCCACGCACTGGCGGATGCTGGCCGAGATCCCGCGCTTCCACCGCCGTGCGAAGGCCGTGCTGACCGCCTCGTCGACGGCCGGAGACACCTACGACGTCGCCCGCGACCAGACCCTGCGCGCCTTCCTCGACGAGGGCGGCTTCAGCGCCCACTTCGTGCGCCACTTCATGGAGCCCTTGGTGGCGGCCGTCTGGTCCTGCGACCCGGCGACGTCCCTCGACTACCCGGCCCGCTACCTGTTCACGTTCCTCGAGCACCACGGCATGCTCGGCATCTTCGGCTCGCCCGAGTGGCGCACCGTCACCGGTGGCTCGGGCACCTACGTCGCGGCGGTCGCCGAGCAGCTCCCGGAGATCCGGCTCGGCACCAAGGTCACCTCCGTGGTCGAGACGACCCACGGCGTCGACGTGACGGACGGCAACGGCGTCACCTCGTCGTACGACGCCGTCGTGATCGCCACGCACCCGTCGCAGGCGCTGAGCATGCTCGAGTCCCCCACCGCGCTCCAGCGCGAGGTCCTCGGCGCGATCCCCTACTCGCCCAACACCGCCCTGCTGCACACCGACACCTCCCTGCTGCCGGGTGCGAGGGCCGCGCGCTCGTCGTGGAACTTCCAGCGCCCGGTCGACGAGACCGGTGCGGTGACCGTGACCTACGACCTCACCCGCCTGCAGCGGCTGCCCACCGACACGCACTACCTCGTCACCCTCGGCGGCGAGCACCTCGTCGACCCGGCCACCGTGATCGACCGGATGGAGTACGAGCACCCGCTCTACACCCCCGAGTCCGTCGCCGCCCAGGGGCGGCTGCCGGAGATCGACACCGACCGGATCGCCTTCGCCGGGGCCTACCACGGCTGGGGCTTCCACGAGGACGGCGCGCGCTCCGGGCTGGCCGCGGCCACCCGGCTCGGGCTGCCGTGGGTGCGCCCCGCACAGGCCGCACCCGTGCGGCCGGGCCGCTTCGAGACCACGATCCGGCACACGCGTCGTACGCCGTTCACGCGCAGCTTCGAGCACCGCTCGACCTTCTGGGTCGTCGACCTCGACGACCTGCCCGACCACGGCATGCTCGCCCGCTTCGAGGCGCGCGACCACCTCGGTGACGCGGGTGGGACGCTGCGCGGCAACGTCGAGTCGTTCCTCGCCGACAACGGCGTCTCGCTCGGTCCCGGAGCCGGCTCCGGTCGGATCCTGATGGCCGCCCACCCCCGGTCGCTGGGCCACTGCTTCAACCCGATCAGCGTGTTCTGGTGCTTCGACCAGACGGGCGCCCAGGCGGCCGTCGTGGTCGAGGTGCACAACACCTACGGCGACCGGCACGCCTACCTCGTCCACCCCGACGAGCAGGGTCGGGCACGCACCGACAAGGCGATGTACGTCTCGCCCTTCCACGGCGTCGACGGCTGGTACGACGTCGCCGTGCCGGTGCCGACCGACCGGCTGCACATCGCCGTCACCCTGCGCGACCACGACGACAGCGGGACCTCCACGGCCGCGGCCTTCAGCGCCTCGCTCACCGGCACCCGCTCCGACGTCCCGATCCGCCGCACCCTCGGTGCGGCCTTGCGCGGCAGCGCGCTCATCCGCGCCCACGGCATCTGGCTGTGGGCCCGCCGCCTGCCCGTCCGCCCCCGTCCGACCCACCACCAGGAAGGTGTCCGATGACGCTCGACAACTCGCCCGCCACCGGGACATCCAGGCCCACCGACGCCGAGCAGGCCCGCGCCGTCGCCGACCGTCTCCCCGACCTCGAGCCGCTGCGCTCGGGGCCCCGCACCGCCGTGTCGGCCGCGGTCGCCCGCAAGCTCTTCCGTGCCGCCGTACGCCGCCTCGCGGTCACCGTGGTCGAGGAGCCCACCGGGCTGACCTTCGGCCAGGGCGGCCCGGTCATGCGGGTGCACCGGCCCGACGAGTTCTACGCCCGGCTCGGCCGCGACGGCCTCATCGGTTTCGGTGAGTCCTACCTGACCGGCGCCTGGGACGCCGACGACGTCGCCGGTTTCCTCACCGTGCCCGCGGCCCGCATCGCCACGCTGGTCCCCGGCTCCCTGCAGAAGCTGCGCGCGCTGGTCACCCACCGCACGCCGAGCCACCAGGTGGGCACCGAGGACAACAGCCAGGCCAACATCTCGCACCACTACGACCTGTCCAACGACCTCTTCTCCCTCTTCCTCGACGAGACGCTCAGCTACTCGTCGGCACTCTTCGACACCTCGCTGGTGGAGACGCGCGACACCGACGCCGACACCGACCAATTCCTGGTCGCTGCCCCGCCGGAGGGCGCCGAGGTCGGCGACCCCCGACACCACACGGCCGACTTCGCCGAGGCGCAGGGCCGCAAGATCGAGCGCCTCCTCGATGAGGCCGGCGTCACCGACGGCTCCCGGGTCCTCGAGATCGGCACCGGCTGGGGCGAGCTGGCCATCCGCGCGGCCCGCCGGGGCGCGACCGTCCACTCGATCACCCTGTCGGTGGAGCAGCTCGAGCTCGCCGAGCAGCGCGTCGCCGAGGCCGGCTTCGCCGACCGGGTGCGGATCGAGCTGCTCGACTACCGCGCCCTCGGCGAGGACGGTGCGACGTACGACGCCGTGGTCTCTGTCGAGATGATCGAGGCGGTCGGGCACGAGTTCTGGGGGACCTACTTCCAGACCATCGACCGGGTGCTGGCACCGGGCGGCCGGGTGGCCATCCAGGCCATCACCATGCCCCACGACCGCATGCTGGCCACCCGCGGGACGCAGACGTGGATCAACAAGTACATCTTCCCCGGCGGCTTCCTGCCGAGCACCGAGGTCATCGACCAGATCACCCGCGACGAGACCGGGCTGCGCCTCACCGGCCGGCTCTCGATGGGCAGCCACTACGCCGAGACGCTGCGCCGGTGGGACGAGACGTTCCTCGCCCGGCGCGAGGACGTGCTCGACCTGGGCTTCGACGACCTCTTCATGCGGATCTGGCACTTCTACCTCGCCTACTCCCGCGCCGGCTTCGCCAGCGGCTACATCGACGTCCAGCAGCTGACCTTCGGTCGGGAGGCCTGATGACCACGACGGCCACCCCCACGCAGACGACGACCGGGATCGCGCAGCGCCTCGCCGAGGCCGCGCGCCCCTTCCTCGCCGGCGACCTGCCGGTGCGCCTCCAGGTCTGGGACGGATCCGTCGCCGGCCCCGAGGACGCCCCGCTGGTGGTGCTCCGCTCGCCCGACGCGCTGCGACGACTGCTGTGGCACCCGGGTGAGCTCGGGGCCGCGCAGGCCTACGTCACCGGCGAGCTCGACGTCCCCGAGCAGGACGGCTGGGACCTCGACTCCGCCCTCACCCACGCCTTCGCCGTGGGCGCCGAGCGCGGCCTGTCCGGCCCGCGCCTCTCGCCCCGCGCGCTCGTCGACGCGCTGCGCACCGCCTCTGGGCTCGGCGTGCTGAGCCGCCCGCCGGCGCCGCCTGCCTCCCAGGCCCGGATCAAGGGCCGGCTGCACACGCTGGGCCGCGACCGGTCGGCGATCAGCCACCACTACGACCTCTCCAACGAGTTCTACTCGTTGATCCTCGAGCCGCAGATGGCCTACAGCTGCGGCTACCACGCCACCCCGGACACCCCGCTCGAGGAGGCGCAGCGCGCCAAGCTCGACCTCGTCTGCACCAAGCTCGGCCTCGAGCCGGGCATGCGCATGCTCGACGTCGGTTGCGGCTGGGGATCGCTGTCGCTGCACGCCGCCGAGCACTTCGGGGCGCAGGTGACCGGCGTGACGATCGCCGCCGAGCAGAAGAAGTTCATCGACGCCCGGATCGCCGAGCGTGGCCTGCAGGACCGGGTCGAGATCCGCCTCCAGGACTACCGCGAGGTGCCCGAGCGCGACCACTTCGACGCCGTCGGCTCCCTCGAGATGGGCGAGCACGTCGGGCAGGCCAACTACCCGACGTACGTCTCGGTGCTGCACCGGTCGGTCCGGCCGGGCGGGCGGGTGCTCGTCCAGCAGATGTCGCGCCAGGGCCGCAACGGCGGCAAGCACCCCGGCGGCGGGCCGTTCATCGAGTCCTTCATCGCCCCCGACATGCACATGCGCCCGGTCGGCGAGACGGTCGGCATGATCGAGGCCGGTGGGCTCGAGGTCCGCGACGTGCACGCGATGCGCGAGCACTACGTGCTCACCGTCGCCGGGTGGATCGAGCGCTTCGAGGCCAACCTGCCGCGGCTCACCGAGCTGGTGGGCGAGGAGGTCGTGCGCGTCTGGCGGCTCTACCTCGTCGGCGGTGCCATGGCCTTCCGCGACGGCCGGATGGGCGTGGACCAGATCCTCGCCGTCCGCCCCGGCGCCGCACACACGTTGTCACCCGTACGCACATGGTGACAGCGACCCTGATCGGGCTGACGACCATCGCAGTGGTGATGGGGGTCACGATGGTCGTCAGCCTCAGGGTCGGTCGGGTCGCGGTCGTGGACGTCGCTTGGGGGCTCATGTTCGTGGGCGTCGCGATCGCCGTCGCGATCTGGTCCCCCGACTGGCACTCGTGGCTGCTCGCCGGCCTCGTCACCGTCTGGGGCGGCCGGTTGGCGTGGCACATCTTCAAGCGCTCGCGCGGCCACGGCGAGGACCCGCGCTACGCGGAGCTCCTCGGTGACGGCGGCTTCTCGCTCGCCGTCCGCAAGGTGTTCCTCGTCCAGGGGTTCGCCGCGTTCGTGATCTCGCTGCCGATCATGGTCGCCGGTGCGTACGACGTCCGCTGGGCGTGGCTCGTGGCCCTCGGCGCGGTCGTGTGGCTGGTCGGGCTGGTCTTCGAGTCGGTCGGCGACGCGCAGCTGGCGGCGTACAAGGCACTGCCCAAGGACACCAAGCCGCCGGTCATGGACCGCGGCCTGTGGCGCTACACGCGCCACCCCAACTACTTCGGCGACGCGTGCGTCTGGTGGGGCATCTGGCTGGCCGGCGCCCTCGCGACCGGCTGGCTGCCGGGGCTCCTCACCGTCGTCGCGCCGATCGCGATGACCTACTTCCTCGCCTTCGCCACCGGGGCCCGGCTGCTCGAGCGCACCATGATGAAGCGGCCCGGCTACCCCGAGTACGCCGCGCGGACGTCGATGTTCGTGCCGCTGCCGCCTCGCGGCTGATCGATGGAGCCGCCCCGCGGCTGATCGATGGACCGGTCCCCGCAGAGACTGGCGGCGAACAACAGCTCGACCCGCGGATCCGGATGTCGCCCGCCGCCAGTCGGCGGCGGCGCCCGCGGCACGGATCGGCAAGATCTGGTCAACCTGCCCGGAGGCCCACCGCCGATCGGGTAGAACTTCGCCGACGCCTGGCCTCCACCCCTCGGTGGAACCAGGCATGCCCGAGAGACCTTTCTCCTCCCCCCAAAAAAGCCGAGGCGGCCACCCCTTCCCCCGAGGGGTGGCCGTCTCGTGCCATCAGGGCCAGACTCAGTGACATGGACGCCGTCGAGGCTGCCTTCGACGCCTGCCCGCGGGCGGGTTTCCTGCCGGCGTCCGTACGACGACGCGCGGCGTTCGACGGCCCGCTGCGGATCGCCGCGCACCAGACCAACTCCCAACCCCGCACCGTCGACGCCATGCTGCGCCTGCTCGAGGTGCGACCGGGCCAACGCGTGCTCGACGTCGGGTCCGGATCGGGGTGGACCACGGCCCTGCTCGCCCACCTGGTCGGCCCGACCGGCGAGGTGATCGGGGTCGAGCTGGAGCCGGAGCTGGTCACCTTCGGGACCGCCAACCTGGCGTCCACCCACCAGCCGTGGGCGCGGATCGAGCAGTCGGCCCCGGGGGTGCTCGGGGACCCGGACCACGCGCCGTACGACCGGATCCTGGTCTCGGCCGAGCCCCGCTCGCTGCCCAAGCAGCTGGTGGAGCAGCTCGGCCCCGCCGGTCGGATGGTGATCCCGGTGGCCGGCTGGATGACGCTCGTCGAGATGCCCGGACCGGTGGTGAGCGAGCACGGCGCCTACCGGTTCGTGCCGCTGCGCTGACTGCGTACGACGAGGGCGACACCGCCGCAAAGGGGGAGCGGCATGCGTGCCAAGATGGGCCGATGGGGTCCGCCGGCAGCGCGTCACGTCCGGGCACGCTGACCGACATCCCCGACCTTCCGCGGGACACCACGTGGACACGCCTCTGGCAGCCGTTCTGGGCGGTCCCGACGGCCATCGTCGTCTCGGCCTTCGTCCTGGGCCTCGTCCTGCCGGCGCTGGACTCTGCGCTCGCCGAGCTCGTGCCGTTCGTCTTCGAGGGAGGACCCGACGGCGCCCGCAGCCTGCTGAGCACCATCGCCAGCGCCATGATCTCGGTGACCGGTCTCGTCTTCTCGATCACGATGGTCGTGCTGCAGCTGGCCAGCAGCCAGTTCACCCCACGCATCCTGGGCACCTTCCTGCAGAGCCGGACGACCCAGGTCACCCTGGGCGTCTTCACCGCGTCGTTCGTCTACGCACTGACGGTGTTGCGTTCGGTGCGCGGCGACTTCGAGGGCGGAGGGGCGTTCGTACCGCAGCTGTCGGTCACGGTCGCGTTCGTCCTGGTGGCCGCCAGCGTGGCGATGTTCATCGCGTTCATCCACCACATCACCCGATCCATCCAGGTGACGCACGTCGTGGGAGACCTCGGCAACGAAACCGTCCTGCTGGTGCGGCGGCTCTTCCCCGAGCGGCCGACGTCCGACCACGGCTCCGCGTGGGAGGCACGGGCCGGCTGGGCGTTGCGCCGGGTCGACAGCGGCGACCGGGCCGGCCACGTCACGTCCCTCGACCACCACCGACTCGCCGCCGTGGCCGACGACCACGACGTGGTCATGGAGTCGCTCGTCTCCGTCGGCGACTTCGTGGTCGAGGGTCAGCCGCTCCTCACGATCCACCGCACGGCCGGGACGGCGATGGACGTCGACCTCGACGCCCTGGCCGGGGCGGCAGGCCCGCTGGTGCGCATCGACCGGTCCCGGACCCTCGAGCAGGACGCCGCCTTCGGTGTCCGCCAGCTCGTCGATGTCGCCGAGCGTGCCCTCTCGCCGGGGATCAACGACCCCACGACCGCCGTCCAGGTCCTCGACCAGCTGCACCGCGTCCTGAGGGAGCTGGTCACGCGCCACGACCTGCCCCGCGTGGTCGGTGACCGGACGGTCCTGCTGGTGCACCGTCCGCAGCGGGTGGCCGACCTGCTGCGACTGGCCGTGGAGGAGATCGCCCACTACGGCCAGGACTCGCTGCAGGTCCCGCGCCGCCTCGAGGCGCTGCTCGACGACCTCGACCAGGTCGCGCTTCCCACCCACCATGCCGCCCTCCGCGAGGTCCGGGCACTGGCCCTGGTCGAGTCGCACTGACCCCGCGAGCGGGCCCGCGCTGACCGCGCACGCCGCGGGCAGCTCGCGGCGCCAAGGCGCCCCATCAGGCCTGTCGTGTCTCGCTGCGGTCACGAACTGCCCGGACGGTGTCACGATTCGGCGCCAGAGCGCGCGGACCTATGGTCGTCGACCGCTGGCGCGCCCAGCATGCAGCCATGGGGGTCCGGTCGCTCGTCGCCGCAGCAGCCACGGCGCTGCTGCTCGCCGGCTGCTCGGGCGATGCCGTCCCGGTCGGCACGGCGGCACCCCCCGCATCGACCAGCACCGCCCCGACCGACACCGTGGACCCGGACGACGTACCGCCCTGCCCGCGCTGGGACGCGGACCCGAGCTACCCGGCCGGTGCGATGCCCGCGGGCGCGACCAGCATCCGGGTCTGCCCGGGCGAGGAGACGGTGCAGGCTCCCCGCTTCACGGCGGCGATCGCCGCACCGCGGGACGCACTGACCAGTGGCGTCGACGACCTCGTCACGCTGCTCAACGACCTGCCGGACTGGGAGGGGTTGCCCGAGAACACCTACTGCAGCTCGGAGGGGCGCCCTCGCATCCACTACGTGCTCGGCTACCCGGACGGCAGCACCCGGTCGGTGACCTACGGGTACGGCGGGTGCCACCTACTCGAGCTGGAGGCGCCGGCCCCCTTCCCCACCGCCGGGACGGTCGCGAAGCAGGACGCCGCGCCCTTCATGGAGGCCGTCGCCGACGGCCTCCTCGCCCAGCGCAGTGGCGGGCAGCAACCGCACGGGGGGCCGGCCGCTCCGCGGTGCGTGCCCAACACCCGGGACGTCACCACCGTGCCGACCGCGGACCTCGAGCTGGCCACGGCAGCCCTGTGCGTCCTGGACGGCGAGCGATGGCGACGCGCGGTGGTCCCGCCCGACCTGGTGGCACGGTTGTCGGACGAGTACGCCGTCACCTCGACCGACGCAGCCGGGTGCACCGTCCCGTTCGCCGGCAAGGTCGTCGGCCGGAGCACGTGGGGTGACCCCGTCGAGCTGCAGCTGGGGGCCGAGTGCACGATGGCGGGCTCTCCCCGGTCCCCCGAGCCGGTGTCCTGGACCCTCTCCTCCGACCTGGCCGACGACCTGTCGTCGCTGCCGCTCGGACCCCCGGTGGAGCAGCGATGAGACGCGCGGCACTGGGCCTGGCCGTGGCTCTGCTGCTCGCCGGGTGCGGCTCCGGCGGCGCCGAGTCCGTGCCGTCGGCCCGGCTGCCCGCAGGCCTGGAGGCCGGTTGCCCGGACCCCAGCACGGAGCTCCGGCTCCCCGGGGGTGACCTGCCGAGGGGTGCCACCCGCGTCCGGTTGTGCCCCGGTCCGTCGTTGGTCGACAACCACGGCTCCCCCGTCGCGCCGGACATCCAGGGCCCCGTGGACATGCTCACGGCCGACGTCGACGAGCTGGTGGCACTCGTCAACGAGCAGGCCGACCTCGACGGCGAGCTGCTGTGCAACTCCGACGCCGGCCCGGAGCTCGTCTACTGGTTCGGCTATCCCGGGGGTGACTGGCGCGCCGTCCAGCACGGCTCCTACGGCTGCGACGTGGTCCGCGTCGGAGCGCGTGCCCGCAGGCTCGGCGGGGTGGAGCTCTCGCTCGCCTTCACCGAGGCGCTCCTGGCCCAGCGCCCGTCCGCGGAGCCACCGGTCGGCGTGCCCGCGGCGCGCTGCCTCGCGCCGTACGAGACCCCGCGGTCGGCCCTCGCGAGTGCGGACCTCGACCTGGCCTCCGCCAGCTTGTGCGTGTCCCCTCGACCCGACACCGTCCGGAGCGCCCCCCTGCCCCCCGAGCTGCTGGAACGGGTCGACGCCGGGCTCTGGCCGGGCGTCAGCGAGCGCAGCCGGTGGCCCTGCACCACGGGTGGCAGTCAGTGGATCGAGGGTGTGACGCCGTGGGGCGACCGGGTCGCCTGGGGGATAGACGCCTGCGGCCTGCTCTACCCGCTGCACGGGGCGTCGGTGCTGCCCTACGAGCGCCAGTACCTCTCGCCCGATCTCGACGCCGCCTTCGCCGCGCTGCCGCTCGGACCGTCGGAGCAGCTGGGATGAGGCGGGTGACAGCGCTGCTGGTCGCCGGCCTCCTGGCCGGCTGCAGTCCCTCAGGGTCGGGATCCTCCGCTCCACCGGAGCGGGTCGTCGAGCCCGCGCCGGTGCCCGCCGGGCTGGACAGTGGTTGTCCGGATCCGACGACGGAGCTGCGCTTCCCCGAGGGGGACCTGCCGACGGGGGCGACGAAGGTCAGGCTGTGTCCCGGTCCGCCACAGCTCGATGGTCAGGGTGATCAGCTGGAGCCCGGCATCCAGGCGGTCCCCGAGCTCCTCACGACCGACGTCGGCGTGCTCGTCGCCGCGGTCGATGACGAGGAGGACCTCACCGAGGACGTCGAGTGCACCTTCGACGGCGGGCCGGACATGACCTACTGGTTCGGATACCCGGACGGCGACTGGCGGGCGGTCCGGCTCGGTGCCTACGGGTGCCACCAGCTCATGGTCGGCACCGGGAGGGTGCGCCTCGGCGGCACCGACCTGGCCACCACCTTCGTCGAGGCGCTCACGAGCCAGCGACGAGCGTCCACCCCGCCCGACGTACGCACCCCAGCCACGTGCGGAGCCTTCTTCGGCACGACCTCCCCGTCACCCCTGCCGGGACGCCCGGTCGAGCTCGCGACCGCAGTGCTGTGCCGCCCTGCGGGCGCCTACCGCTACCGACAGGCGGACGTCACCGCGACGCTGCTCGCCCGCATCAACGACGAGCTCCTCGCCGGTCCGACCCAGCGACCCCGCAGGTGCGTCGGCGCACAGTGGACGACGGTCGAGGGCTACTCCGTCTGGGGAGACCGCCACACCTACGTCATCGACGGGTGCGGCGGCGTACAGGCACCCGTCGGGGAGGGACTCCACCTCGCCGGACAGGAGCCCGCGTCCGACCCGACGTACCTCGACCCGGGCCTCGCCGCGGCGATCGACCGCCAGCGCTACGGACCCGTCATCGACTCCCGCGACGAGTAGGTTCTTCCCCGTGGAGCTCAGCCCCCGCGAGGACCTCAACCGCCGTATGCTGCGGGCGCGTGACGAGATGGACCGCCGCTACGCCGAGCCCCTCGACATCCCCACGCTCGCGGCGGTCGCGCACCTGTCGGCGTCCCAGTTCGGCCGGGTCTTCAAGGAGACGTACGGCGAGACGCCGCACCGCTACCTCCAGCGGCGCCGCGTCGAACGGGCGATGACCCTGCTGCGCCAGACCGACCGGCCGGTGACCGACGTCGCGTGGGACGTCGGCTTCGCCAGCCTGGGCACCCTCAGCCGGACCTTCTCCACGGTGGTCGGCTGCTCGCCCTCGGAGTTCCGCGCGCGGCACGAGCCGGTGCACGTGCCGTCGTGCTTCATCGCCGCGTGGACCCGCCCGCGCGAGGGCGCCGCAGGGACAGCGGTTTCGGAGAAGCGGAACACCCCCGGCGCTGGCTAGCGTCCTCGTCATGACCACCAACCACATCACCTCCGTCCGCATCAAGGCCATCCCCGTCCTCGACCAGGACGAGGCCCTCGACTTCTACTCCACGCACCTCGGCTTCGAGGTCCGCGACGACATCGACCTCGGCTTCATGCGCTGGCTCACCGTGGCGCTCCCCGGCGGCGAGCAGCTGCTGCTCGAGCTCGTCGGCGGCCCGCAGCACGACGAGTCGACCGCCGCGCAGGTCCGCGAGCTCGTCACCAAGGGCGCGCTGGGCGGCCTGTTCCTCGTCAGCGACGACGTCCACGCGACGTTCGCCGCGCTCCGCGACGCCGGCGTCGAGATCAGCGAGGAGCCGGTCGACCAGCCCTACGGCACCGACTTCGGCATCCGCGACCCGTTCGGCAACCACGTGCGGATCAGCCAGCCCAACGAGGCGCCCAACGAGGTCATCCAGGAGCGGTACGACGCCGCGAGGGCCTGATGATCAGTCCGCGGTGGGCTCGGGCCCCTCGGCATCGCGGCGCTGCTGCTCACGGCGCTGCGCGTCGTACCGGCGGCGCTGCTCCTCCGCCCGCTCACGGACCTTCCGCAGGAAGTCCTCGTCCTTGGCCGGGTCGGTGGCGGCGGCGCGGCCCGGTCGGTCGTACTCGGGGAACGCCGGTGAGGCACCCGCACGACGGCCGGCCGCCCTCGGACGCCCGGCCGCGATCCAGGCGATCGACCCGGCGAGCGGGAAGAACAGGACCAGCAGGATCCACGCGATCTTCGGCAGGTGTCGGATCCGGGACTCGTCGGTACCGATCGCCTCGACGAGGGACCACACCATCAGGACGAGTCCCACCACGGACATCAGCGCATAGAGCTTCAGCACGCGGCACAGCATGCAGTCACGGACAGTCCCGTGTCCGCAGAATCACCCCGGTCGCGCCACCTGCTCGGCGAGGCGCGCGGGCGCCTGCACGCAGTAGGAGTCGGTGAGCAGCTCGGCGAGCTCCTCCCAGTCGGTGTCGTCGTCGAGGACCAGGCCGATCGCGTTGTCGCCCCACCCGGAGCGGAAGTAGGGATCGCCGAGGTGCTCGAAGGCCGCCACCTCGTCGGGCTCCCCGCGGAACGTGATCCGGAAGACCTGGTCCTCCCCGCCGAACACGTGGGCGACGGTCGCGCTGCCCACGCGCCACCGGGTGCCGGTCCACGCGGACTCCTGTCGGCAGCGCGGCAACCGCCCCAGGATCGCGTCGATGCGCAGCACCCACTCCTCGGGGACGAGCGGTCGGTCGACGAGGGCCACGGGGACAGGCTAGGACGCGGCACCGACAGGGGTCGGCGGCAACGGCACCCGGGCGAAGGTGCTGCGGCCGAACCAGGTCGGCAGCCCGGCCACCAGCGCCCGGGGACCGGCGACCACCAGGTCACCGGCGCGGACCGCGCCCAGCAGGTCCACGCGTCCCATCCAGTAGTCGACCATCGTCTCCACGTGACCGGCGACCTCGACGTCGATGTCGTGGCCCGGGTCGGTGAGGCACAGGTCGACGGCCGGTGGGTCCAGCACCAGCCAGAAGTGGCTCTTCTTGTCCGCCGAGCCGCGCAGGTGGAAGTGCACGACCACCCGCTCCTGCGGCAGGGCCTCCACGACGACGTTGCGGTGCACGTCCCACATCAGCAGCGAGGCGTCGAAGCGCTTCGTCTCCACGTCGCCGCGCGCCCAGCGCTGACCCCAGACGCCCATCGACTCGATGACCGTCCGCAGCTCCTCCCCGGCGGGCGTGAGGTGGTAGGACGCGCCGTGCTTCTCCACGACGCCCACCCGCTCGAGGGTCTTGAGCCGCTTGGACAGCAGGGCCGGCGACATCAGCGGCACGCCGCGTCGCAGGTCGTTGAAGCGCGTGCTGCCGCAGAGCAGCTCGCGCACCACGAGCGGGGTCCACCGCTCGGTCAGCACCTCGGAGGCCATGGCCACCGGGCAGAACTGCCCGTACGTCGTCATGCACCGACGCTAGGACCGGTATGGGTTCTGTACCAGTACTGGATCAGTACTGGAGGGTCGGCGGCGCCGGGACGGACGGTGGACACACCAGACCACGACCGAGGGGAACCCCGCCATGACCACCATCACCGCACCCGACACCAGTGCCTTCGAGGCGCTCGACGCCTCCCTGACGGGCGACGTCGTCGTCCCGGAGTCGCTCGAGTACGACGCCGCGCGACGCGTCTGGAACGGCGAGGTCGACCGTCGCCCGGCCGCCATCGCCCGGTGCCGGGGGGTGGCCGACGTGATGGCCGCCGTCCGCCACGCCCGCGACCACGACCTGTCGGCGTCCGTCCGCGGTGGAGGTCACGCCGTCGCGGGGCATGCCGTGCTCGACGACGGGCTGGTCATCGACCTGTCCGGGATGACCGGCGCGCGGGTCGACCCGGTGGCGCGCACCGTCCAGCTCGAGGGCGGCGCCCTCAACGCCCACCTCGACCGGGAGACCCAGGCCTTCGGGCTGGCTGCCACCGGAGGCTTCGTGAGCCACACGGGTGCCGTCGGGCTCACCCTCGGCGGCGGGATCGGCCACCTGATGCGCCGGCTCGGCCTGGCCGTCGACGCGGTGCGCGGGGCCGACGTGGTCACCGCCGACGGGGCCTTCGTCCGGGCCAGCGCGGAGGAGAACCCCGACCTGTTCTGGGCCCTGCGCGGCGGTGGCGGCAACTTCGGCGTGGTCACCAGCCTGACGATGGACCTGCAGCCGCTCGGCCCGCAGGTGCTCGCCGGGTTGGTGGCCTGGCCGGCCGCCCAGGCGGATGCCGTGCTCGCCTTCATGCGCGACTTCGTGGCTGACGCCCCCGACGAGCTGGGCCTGATGGCCAACCTGCGGCTGGCGCCGCCGCTGCCGCTCTTCCCGCCGGAGGTGCAGGGCACGCCGATCATCGCGCTGGTCGTGACGTGGTCGGGTGACATCGAGGCCGGTGAGCGCTTCCTCCGGCCGCTGCGTTCCTTCGGCACCCCGGTCGCGGACGCGATCACCACCAAGGCCTACACCGCCCACCAGAAGATGCTGGACGCCGCGGTGCCGCACGGGCGGCACTACTACTGGAAGTCGCACCGGCTCGGCCCGCTCACCGGGGAGGTCATCGACGTCATCTGCACCCACCTGGGGAGCATCACCTCACCGATGAGCTCGGTGCCGATCTTCTGCTTCGGCGGGGCGATGGCGAGGGTGCCCGAGGACGCCACCGCCTTCCCGCACCGCGACGCCGCGCACGACATCAACATCGTGGCCTCGTGGCTGCCCGAGCAGGCGGGCGAGGCGGACCGGCACCGGGCGTGGGTCCGCGGCTTCTTCGACGCCCTCGCTCCCCACTCGCGCGGCGTCTACGTCAACTTCACCTCCGACGACGCGCAGTCCCGGGTGCGCGAGGCGTACAGCCCGACGCAGTGGGACCGCTTGCGCGCGACCAAGACGGTCTGGGACCCGACCAACTTCTTCGACCGCAACGCCAACATCCCGCCCGCCTGACGTGCCCCGTCTCAGGCGGCGGGGCGGACACGCAGCCTCACGGTCCGCTTGGCCGGCTCAGCCACGCCCGTGCCGGCATACCGGAGGATCAGAGGGCGGCGTCCGACGGCGACTCCCTTGCTCGACACCCGAACCACCACCACGCCCGACGCGACGGTCGCGGAGCCGCGGCGCTTGCCCGCCAGGAAGGCGGTCACGCGGCCGCCGTCGGCCCACGGGCCGATCCTGAAGGTCAACAGGATCGAGCGACCCAGCCGCACACCCCGCGTCCGCTTCTTGACGTTGGCACGCGACTCCGAGTACGACGGCAGAGCCTTCCGAACGACGCCAGCCGCGGACGTCGCGGCGCCGGGGGCGAGCCCCGGACCGCTGCCCGTGACCGTCACGGTAATCGGGTGGCCGATGTCGGCGCGGCTTGGCGTGTATGCGGCTGCTGTGGCGCCCGAGATCGGGACCCCGCTCCGGTGCCACGCGTAGGCGTGCGAGGTGACTCCGGGCCAGGTGCCCGCCGCCACGACGAGCCGGGTGCCGAACCGCGCGTCGCCAGTGACGGACGGGCCCACGGTCGGCGCCGCCGTCAGGACCGGCGGCGCCGAGCTCGGGGCCGCGGGCGAGACCGTAGCACTGGCGGCCGAGACCGGCCCGTCGCCGTAGGTCGTCAGGGCGGTGACGGTGAAGGTGTAGGACTGGCCATTGGTCAGGCCCGTGACCACGCACGACAGGGAGCCGGTCGTTGTGCACCCGCTCAGGCCGTCGGAGGCGGACACACGGAAGCCGGTGACGTCGACCCCTTCGACCGGGGCCGGAGGCTGCCACGAGACCGTCGCCGACTGGTTGCCGGGCGCGCCCGCCACGTCGGTCGCGGGCCGCAGCGTCGGCTGGCGCCAGCGCAACGTGAAGGGTCCGCCGCGCTCACTGCCCTCGTGCACGTGCCCGACAGCGATCCGATACTCCGTGCCGGCGACCGCCTGGAACTGGACCCGGCTCCGCAGGTTCACCCCGGACACGACGTCGTTGTTGCTCACCACCGGTGCCAGGGCGGAGACGTTCGTCCCGGTGTAGACCGCGAGGACCGTGTCACCTCCCTGGTCCAAGGTGTCGAAGGAGACCTGGCCCGAGGTCGGGGCCGTCCAGCGGTGCCAGACCGACCCCGTGAACTGCCTGCCCGTGTGTCGGGGCTCGCCGCCCTCCTGCGTCGAGTACTCGTCGTTGCCGGCCACCGTCCCCGATGCACCGCCCAGCGGGACGGCGTCGGGGAAGTAGTCGTTCAGCGGCCAGGTGTCGACGCTGAACGAGAGCTCGCCCGCGGCGACCGTCGAGCCGTCGTAGTAGCCGCCCACCTGGAACCAGTAGGTCTGTCCGCCCTGCACCAGCCGGTCCCGCAGGTAGGAGTACCCGCTGTCCTGCTCGTACTCGTCGTTGCAGCCCAGCGCCGTCAGGGAGCCCAGGGCGGTGCCACTCCACAGGTTCAGCACCGTGTCGACGCGGCTTCCGAAGGTGTGCGCCGACAACATCATGTCCCGCGGCGGCGTGAACCGGTACCAGACCGTCCGGCCCATCGGGCACCCGTTCTGGGTCGTCTCCCCGGCCTGGACGGTGGCCAGCGTGATGTCGGTCCGATGGCCCCACGAGCCCGGCTTCACGGTGAGGGCGCCCGCGAGCTGGTCGTTGCGTGGCGCACTGTTGGCCGGTCCCGTGAACAAGGCCGTCATCGACGGCCCGGAGTCGCTGATGCCCGTGATCGCAGCGCCGCTGGCCGTGCCGTCGTTCCAGGCGGTGTTGGGCACCGTCACCGGGCCGACCTCTCGGGTGGTGCTGGCCCCCGGAAAGAGGTCTCCGGCGTCGCCCTCGTTGCCCAGGCCGTCCAGCTGGTCGAGCCCGTCCGCCTCCACCACGTCCACGAGCCGCGACCCGGTGGTCCGGTTGTCGTTGTTGCCCTCGTCGACGTGCAGGACGAGGAGCCCATCACCCGGCAGCGCCTCGTCGTACGAGCCCGGGGTGCGCTGGCGGTTCTCGACAAGGAAGTATTCGCCGCCGCCGGGATCGAACCCGGACCAGTCGAAGCCGAACGGGTTCTGCCCCAGCTGGACGGCCGCGGTGGAGCTGGTTCCGCTCGACGCCGCGGCGATCGTGCGGGTCGAGGAACCCACGACTCGCGTTGGCGTGATCCACCCGAGCGTGGCGCGGGACCAGGCGTCGGGGAGCACGGGCGTCTGACCGAACCACGTGTCGGAAGCGATCTTGGTCCACTCACCGGCGGCCATCAGGCTCCAGTCGCCGACCGCTTCCGAGTCGTAGTCGTAGTCGTAGAGGTCAGGCAGCTCCAGGTCGTGGCCCAGCTCGTGCACGATGATGCCGACCGTCGCCTGGTGCGTCTGGTGCGTCGGATCGGCGGGCCGTGCGTGCATCTCTCCGAGCTGGGTGTACCCCCAACCCCCGACCCACCTGCCGTCCAGCCGCGGGATGTCCTCGCCCACCAGGTAGCTGTGATGCGCCCACACGTTGCGCTGAGGGTCCGTGCTCCCGTAGCTCGCGTCGTAGCCGGCCGCGACCACCGTGATGTGGAGCTCGTCGTTGCGCACGACCCCGTTGCCGTCGGTGTCGTACGACGCGTAGTCGACGAATGGGTCGGCGGCGATGATCGCGCGCCGGGTCAGTTGGTCGTTCCCGGACCTGTCTCCGACCCATCCGGGGTTGGCCATGTCCATGCTCACCCAGCCGACGACGCCGTCGCCGGGGGTGCCGCTGGTCTCGGCGGCAGGAGTCAGGGTGAACGCGCCGTACGACGCCTTCTCGAAGTAGTCCCGGACGCTCTTGCCCTGCCCGAAGAAGCGGTCGTGCCACTGCGCCGGCGTCGTGCCCAGGGAGGGACGGTCGGTGAACTCGGCCAGGATCACCAGTGACGGCGGGGCACCCGTGGCCGCGGCCGGCATGCTGTCCGAGGCAGACGCCGCGCCACGGCTGCGGGCGGCGGTGCCCGTGGAGCCGTCCGGCTCCCGAAGGCTCACGAAGGTGGGGGCCATCAGCCGCGTGTCGTCGAGGCTCGGCCCGGTGCGCCCTGACTTCCGCTGCACCAGCGCCTGCTCGGTCGCCACCTCGTCGCGCAGGTGCCGTGCGCCGGTCGGGTCGTCCCGACCTGCCACCTGCGGGCTCGGGGCGAGCGAGCCGTCGGCGCGCTGCCGGGCGTAGACCCAGAACCCGTCGGCACGCTGCAGGAGCGTGTGGCCCGAGGCACTTTCGAGGCCGCTGTACCACTCGTCGCCCCACTGCCGGACGATGATCGGGTCGCCGTCGGGCTGCTCGACCGGGAAGGCGCCCGGGGCGGCCCGGCCGGCGTCGGCCGAGGCGGCCCCCAGCAGGACGAGGGCCACCGCCGCCGCGACCGCGGCGAGCACTGCCAGCGCGATTCGTCGGGTGGGAGCCAGCCACCGGGGGTCAGGATCCAGGGTCTCGGACATGTGCGCTCACTTCGTCCAGCACCGCACGCGCGGTGATGGCGAATGTCCACCCTCGGCGGTCCACGGTGCGGCGCGGCAACGAGGGTTACCCGAAATCAGGGCCCTCAGTAGGACTTCGGCAGCCCCAGGCTGTGCATCGCCACGAAGTTGAGGATCATCTCCCGGCTGACCGGCGCGATCCGGCCGGCACGCGTCGCGACGAGCAGGCCGGCCATGCCGTACTCCTGGCTGATCCCGTTGCCCCCGTGCGTCTGCACGGCGCGGTCGGCGGCGTCGCAGGCGGCCTCGGCGGCGGCGTACTTGGCCATGTTGGCGGCCTCGCCGGCCCCCATGTCGTCGCCGGCGTCGTAGAGGGCGGCGGCCTTCTGGTTCATCAGCCGGGCCAGCTCGATCTCGATGTGCGACTGGGCGAGCGGGTGGGCGATCGCCTGGTGGGAGCCGATAGGGGCCTGGAAGACCACCCGCTCCTTGGCGTACGCCGCGGCCTTGCCGAGCGCGAAGCGCGCCAGCCCGGTCGAGAACGCCGCCGCCATGATGCGCTCGGGGTTGAGGCCGGCGAAGAGCTGGACGAGTCCACCGTCCTCGTCGCCGACGAGCGCGTCCGCGGGCAGCCGGACGTCGTCGATGAACACCTGGAACTGCTTCTCCGGGGAGACGATCTCCATCGGGATCGGGTGCGCCTCGAACCCGTCGGCGTCGGTCGGGACGACGAAGAGGCAGGGCTTGAGCTTGCCGGTGCGGGCGTCCTCCGTGCGCGCGACGACCAGCACGTTGCCGGCCTCGTCGATGCCGGAGATCCAGATCTTGCGGCCGTTGAGCACCCAGCCGTCGCCGTCGCGGCGGGCGGTGGTGGTGATGTTGTGCGAGTTGGTGCCGGCGTCCGGCTCGGTGATCGCGAAGGCCATCGTGCCGGTGCCGTCGCAGATGCCGGGCAGCCAGCGCTGCTTCTGCTCCTCGGTGCCGTAGCGCGTGATGATGGTGCCGCAGATGGCCGGACTGACGACCATGAGCAGGAGCGGGCAGCCCTGGGCCGCGAGCTCCTCGCAGACGGCCGCGATGTCGCCGATGCCGCCGCCCCCACCGCCGTACTCCTCGGGGATGTTGATGCCGAGGTAGCCCGCCTTGCCGATCTCGAGCCACAGCTCGGTGGTCTTCTCGCCGGCACGGGCCTTCTCGGTGAACCAGTCGCGGCCGTACTTGCCGGCCAGCCTGGCGACCTGGGTGCGCAGCTCGCGGCGCTCCTCGGACTCGGTGAACGGGATCTCGGTGGACGTGCTCATGCGTTGGCTCCTTCGGGGTATTCCACGGGTGGTTCCACGACGGCGAGGACCTCGCCCGCGGCGACCTGCTGGCCGGTGGTGACGTTGACGGTGACGGTGCCCGCGGACGGGGCGGTGACGGAGTGCTGCATCTTCATGGCCTCGAGGACGAGGACGACGTCGCCCGCTCCGACGTCCTGGCCGTCGGCGACGGCGACCTTGACGACCGTGCCCGGCATGGGCGCGAGCAGGCTGCCGCTCGCCACGGCGTCGGCGGGGTCGGTGAAGCGCGGGACCTCGCGCAGGCCGACGGACCCACCGGGCCCGTCGACCCAGATCTCCCGCGTGCCGGCGGCCGCGCCGGGGGCGATCAGTCCGTCGGTCGGCACGGCGACGCCGTTGACCTCGAGCCGGACGTGGGTGGGTGACACCTCGAGCACGGTCATCCCGTCGACCGCGAACCCGTCGCGGGTCCCCCACCACTCGACCGGGTCGTGTCCGTCGAAGGTGGTGCGCTGGGGCTGGCTGACGACGTTGCGCCAGGCCGCGGGGATGCCCTGCTGGACCGTACGCCGCGCCGCGTCGTCGGCGGCCAGCATCAGGGCCCCCGCCACCACCGTCGCCCGGTCGACCTCGACGGCGTCCGTCGGTCGGGTCTCCAGCCAGGTCGTCGTCATCCGGGCGGAGGTGAACACCTCGTCGGTGAGGATCGAGACGAGCTGGTCGCGGTTGGTGGTGATGCCGTGGATCCGGGCACCGCGCAGGGCGCTCACCAGCTGGCGCACCGCCTGCTCACGGTTCGGCGCCCAGGAGACGACCTTGGCCAGCATCGCGTCGTAGTGGGTGCCGACCTCGTCGCCCGAGGCGAAGCCCGAGTCGACACGGATGCCGCGCTCGGCGGTCGCTGGGCCGAAGGCCACGTCGTGCTCGACGTCCAGCGCCAGGAGCCGCCCGCTCTGCGGTGTGTACGTCGCGTCCTCGGCGTAGAGCCGGACCTCGACGGCGTGGCCCGCGCCCTGGAAGACGACCTCCGGACCGGCGCTCGGACCGCGGTGCCCCCCGATTCCTCGCCCCTCGGCCACGGCCACCTGCAGCTCGACCAGGTCGACGCCCCAGACGAGCTCGGTGACCGGGTGCTCCACCTGGAGCCGGGTGTTCATCTCGAGGAAGAAGTACCGGTCGGCCGCCGCGTCGTAGAGGAACTCGACGGTGCCCGCACCGCGGTAGCCGATCTGCTGGGCGAGCCGGCTCGCCGCCTCCTCCATGTCGGCGCGGGTGATGACCGGCAACCCGGGGGCGGGCGTCTCCTCGACCACCTTCTGGTGCCTGCGCTGCACGGTGCAGTCACGGCAGCCGAGCACGAGCACGCCCGTCTCGCCGTCCTCGAGCTCGTCACAGACCACCTGCACCTCGACGTGGCGTCCCTGCTCGACGTACGGCTCGACGAAGACGGTGCCGTCGCCGAAGGCGGACGCCGCCTCGGCCTGGGCTGCCGCGACCTCGGTGGCGAGGTCCTGGAGACGTCGTACGACGCGCATCCCGCGGCCACCGCCGCCCGCGGACGCCTTGACCAGTAGCGGCAGGTCCGCCTCGGTCGGGTGCTCGGGCGCCTCCAGGGTGGGCACTCCGGCCGCGCGGGCGATCTCCTTGGCGCCGACCTTCGAGCCCATCGCGTCGATCGTCTCGGGCGGCGGACCGACCCAGGTCAGGCCCGCCGCGATGACGGCACGGGCGAAGTCGGCGTTCTCCGACAGGAAGCCGTAGCCGGGGTGGATCGCGTCGGCACCGGTCCGCCGGGCCGCGTCGAGGACGAGGTCGGCGCGCAGGTAGGTGTCCGCGGGGGCGTTGCCGGGGAGCCGGACGGCGACGTCGGCCTCGGCGACGTACGGCAGGCCGGCATCCGCGTCGGAGTGCACGGCGACGGTCTCGATGCCGAGGCGGCGGCAGGTGGCGAAGACCCGGCGGGCGATCTCGCCGCGGTTGGCGACGAGCAGTCGGTTGATCTGGCTCATGTCCGGAACACCCCGAACCGGTCGGTGCCGACGACGGGTCTGTTGGCGATCACCGACAGGCAGATGCCCAGCACGGTGCGGGTGTCGCGCGGGTCGATGACGCCGTCGTCGTACAACATCCCGGAGAGCGCGTAGGGCAGGCTCTGCTCCTCGATCATCTGCTCCACCATCGCGCGCATGCCGGCGTCGCCCTCCTCGTCGTAGTCGCGACCCTTGGCCCCGGCGGCGGCGCGGGCGACGATGCTGAGCACGCCGGCGAGCTGCGCCGGTCCCATCACCGCGGACTTGGCGCTCGGCCAGGTGAAGAGGAAGCGCGGGTCGAAGGCGCGACCGTTCATGCCGTAGTTGCCTGCGCCGTACGACGCCCCCATCAGGACGCTGATGTGCGGGACCGTGCTGTTGCTGACCGCGTTGATCATCTGGGCGCCGTGCTTGATGATGCCGCCCTGCTCGTACTCCTTGCCGACCATGTAGCCGGTGGTGTTGTGGAGGAACAGCAGGGGCGTGTCGACCTGGTTGGCGAGCTGGATGAACTGCGTCGCCTTCTGCGCCTCCTCGGAGAACAGCACCCCCTGCGCATTGGCCAGGATGCCGACCGGGTGGCCGTGGATCTGCGCCCAGCCGGTGACCAGGCTCGCGCCGTAGAGCGGCTTGAACTCGTCGAAGACCGCGCCGTTGGTCTCGCTGCGACCGTCGGCGATCCGGGCGATGACCTCGCGGGGGTCGAACGGCTCCTTGAGGTCGGTGGGGATGAGGTCGAGCAGGCCCTCGGGGTCGGCCTCGGGCTCGGCGTAGGGCCTGGTTTCGAGGCTCGTCGCTGACGCTCCTCGCACCTCAACCAACGGATCGGTGGTTGAGGTGCGAGCGGAGCGAGCCTCGAAACCCCCGGACACTCCGGCCTTGCGCCAGTTGAGCCGGGCCACGATCCGCCGCCCGATCCGGATGGCGTCGTGCTCGTCCTCGGCGAGGTAGTCGGCCAGCCCGCTCGTCCTCGCGTGCATCTCGGCGCCGCCGAGCGACTCGTCGTCCGACTCCTCGCCGGTCGCCATCTTGACCAGCGGCGGGCCGCCGAGGAACACCTTGGCCTGCTCGCGCACCATCACGGTGTAGTCGGACATGCCGGGGACGTAGGCCCCCCCTGCGGTCGAGTTGCCGAAGACCAGCGCCACCGTGGGCACCTTGGCCGCCGACGAGCGGGTGATGTCGCGGAAGAGCTTGCCGCCGGGGATGAAGATCTCCTTCTGCGTCGGCAGGTCCGCGCCGCCGGACTCGACGAGCGCGACGGTCGGCAGCCCGTTCTCCTCGGCGATCTGCGAGGCGCGGAAGATCTTGCGGACGGTCCAGGGGTTGCTGGCGCCGCCCTTCACGGTCGGGTCGTTGGCGGTGATCATGCACTCGACGCCCTCGATGACCCCGATGCCGGTGACGACCGAGGCGCCGACGGTGAAGTCGGACCCCCAGCCGGCCAGCGGAGACAGCTCGAGGAACGCGCTGCCCGGGTCGACGAGGAGCTCGATGCGCTCGCGGGCCAGCAGCTTGCCCCGGGCGTGGTGGCGCTCGACGTACCGCTCGCCACCTCCGGCCACGGCGACGGCGTGCTGGGCGTCGAGGTCGGCGATCTTGTCCAGCATCGCCTCGCGGCGCTCGATCGACACGTCGCTCATGCGTCCACCTCCGTCTCCACGACGGCCTTCATCCGCTCCAGCGTCGTGCGCATGCCGCTGACGTTGGTGCGCGACCGCAGCGGGCCGAGGACCAGCCAGTAGAGCCGCATCGGCAGCGAGGGCTGGAGCCGGAAGTACTCCGTCACGTCGGTCCCGCCGTCGCGCGCCGCGAGGCGGTAGCCCCAGTTGTTGACCGTCACCGCGTCCGTCCCGACCGAGAACTCGAAGACCTCCTCGGGCTCGCAGGCCGTGACCCGGCAGGGAGACCAGTACGTCGGGCCGACGCCGTTGCGCTTGACGTGCCCGGCGAAGAAGGCGCCGACCTCGGGGCCGGTCGAGCCGCGGGTCCACTTCGCCTCGAAGGTCTCGGGGCTGAACTCCCCGATCCGCGTCACGTCGCTGACGAGGTCCCAGACCGTCGCGGGCGGGGCGTCCATCCAGACGGTGACCTCGGCCCCGAGGGGGCTGAAAGGGCCCCTCATGTCGAGTACCCCAGCAGTCGGGCCGCAAGATCCGTGAGCACGTCGGTCGCTCCTCCTCCGATGGGCAGGATCCGGGCGTCGCGGTAGTGCCGCTCTACCTCGGACCCGTGCATGTATCCGGTGCCGCCGTGCAGCTGCACCGCTTCGTGGCAGACGTGCGTCGCGCACTCAACGGCCGTCTGCTTGGCCAGCGCGGCCTCGGCGATCACGTTGTCGCCGTCGAGGTGGCGCGCGACGACGTGGTGGGTGTAGGTGCGCGCGACGTCGACCTGCCGGTGCATCTCCACCAGCCGGTGCCGCACGACCTGGTTGGCGATCAGCGGTTTGCCGAAGGTGGTCCGCTCCTTGCAGTACGCCGCCGTCAGCTCGAGGCTGCGGGCGGCGATGCCGTAGGCGTGCACCGCCAGCGCGATCCGCTCGACGACGAACTGCTCGGCGATCTGGTAGAAGCCCGAGTCGAGCTCGCCGACCACGTTCGACAGCGGCACCCGCACGTCGACATACGACAGCTCGGCGGTGTCGCTGCAGTGCCAGCCCATCTTGCTGAGCGCGCGGTCGACGGTGAAGCCGGGCGTGCCCTTGTCGACGACGACCAGCGAGATGCCGGTGTGGCCGGGGCCGCCGGTGCGGACCGCGGTCGTCACGAAGTCGGCGCGCACGCCGCTGGTGATGAAGGTCTTGGCGCCGTTGATGACGAGTTCGTCGCCGTCGACCACGCCGCGCGTCATGATGCCGGCGACGTCGGAGCCGCCGCCCGGCTCGGTGACCGCGAGCGAGCCGATGAGCTGACCGGCCAGCGTCGGCCGCACGTAGCGGTCCACCAGGGCGGGATCGCGGGACGCGGAGATGTGGGGCAGCGCGATGCCGGCCGTGAAGAGGGCCGCCATCAGGCCGCTGGACGCACCCGCGGCGAACATCGCCTCCTGCATGGCCACGCTGTCGGCCAGGTCGCCGCCCGAGCCACCGACCTCCTCGGGGAAGGCCACGCCGAGCAGCCCCAGCTCGCCGGCCGTGGCGTGCAGGGCCCGCGGCACCTCGCCGGCGTCCTCCCACTCCTGGAGGTGGGGCACGACCTCGCGGCGGACGAACTCCGCCGCGGTCGCGCGCAGGGGTTCACGGTGGTCGCCGCCAGCGGCCGTCTCACCGGATTTCGACGCGCCCGTCGCGACCTCGTCCCTCGGTCGCGGGTCTTGCTCAATCTGCCCTCGCGACGCTTCGCCCTCGTTCCTCGGGCTCTCCTGCTCGTTCACAGCAAGCCGTCCTCGATCGACACGTGTCGCGACCGGACCCATTCGCCCAGCCCCTTGGCCTGCGGGTCGAACCGCGTCGACGCGGCCACCCCGTCACCGAGCAGGCCGTGGATCACGACGTTGACGCCGCCCAGGTTGGGCAGCAGGTAGCAGTCGACCTCAAGGCCGACCGCCTCCGGCACCAGCTCGCGGATCCGCCGCGGGGTGATCAGCTTGCTCAGCCACTCGACCCGCGCCTCGCGGTGCTCCGAGCCGTCGTGCGCGACCCACAGACCGAGGTTGGCGTCGCCGCCCTTGTCGCCCGACCGCGCGTGGACGAAGGTCCCCAGCGGCAGCCGGCGGGTGAGGACGTCGGCGGTCGCGGGGTACGGCGAGGGGCGGATGCCGATGTCGGGCTCGTGGTCCGCGGTGCTCACCGGCGGGTCCGGGACGATCTCCCGGGTGCCGTCGGCGTGGACGACCGTGTGCTCGACCTGCGACCGGTCGACGTACCGCGCGCGGTAGACGCCGTACGGCGTGGGCGGTGACGGCGGCGCGGTGAGGGTGAAGCCGGGGTACGACGCGAGCGCGAGCTCGACCGCGGCGGCCGTGAAGGGCTTGCCGACCGGACCGGCGTCGGTGTCCTTGACGGTGCAGCGCAGCAGGGTCGAGGCGCCCTGCTCGGTGTCGGCGTCGGCGGCCGGGAGGACGAGCTCGGACCAGGTCGTCTCCTGCGGAGGCCGCGCGGCGAGCGCCGCCGTGAGCTGCTCGCGCACCCAGGCGGCCTTGGCGTCGACGTCGAGACCGGTGAGCACCAGCTCGACGGAGTTGCGGAAGCCCCCGAGCTCGTTGACGCACACCTTGAGCTGCGCGGGCGGAGCCTCACCGCGGACGCCGGTGATGGCCACCCGGTCGGGTCCCTGCTGGCTGAGCCGGACCGAGTCGAGGTGGGTGGTGACGTCGGGGCCGAGGTAGCGGGTGGACTGGATCTCGTAGACGAGCTGGGCAGTGACCGTGTCGACGGTGACCGCGCCCCCGGTGCCGTCGTGCTTGGTGATGACGCTCGACCCGTCGGCGGCGATCTCGGCCAGCGGGAACCCGAGGGGCCGGTCCCGGTCGGGCAGGCCCAGGAAGCCGCTGAAGTTGCCGCCGGTCGCCTGCGTCCCGCACTCGAGGACGTGGCCGGCGACGACGGCGCCCGCGAGCTCGTCGTACTGCTCGGGCGTCCAGCCGTGGTGCGCGACCGCGGGTCCGACGACCAGCGAGGCGTCGGTGACCCGGCCGGTGACGACCACGTCTGCGCCGGCGCGCAGGGCGGCGGCGATGCCGAGGCCGCCGAGGTAGGCGTTGGCCGTCAGCGCGCCGTCCCAGAGGGCGAGGGGGCGCAGGTCGTCGCCCTCGACGTGGGCGATCGCGGGGTCGAGGCCGAGGCCGCGGGCGACCTCGCGGAGGCGGTCGGCGAGGCCGGCGGGGTTGAGGCCGCCGGCGTTGGCGACGATCCGCACGCCGCGCTCGAGGGCGAGCCCGAGGCAGTCCTCGGCCTGGCGGACGAAGGTGCGGGCGTAGCCGAGCGAAGGGTCCTTCATGGCGTCGCGACCGAGGATGAGCATCGTCAGCTCGGCGAGGTAGTCGCCGGTGAGGACGTCGAGCGGTCCGCCCTCGAGCATCTCGCGCATCGCGGTCAGCCGGTCGCCGTAGAAGCCGGAGCAGTTGCCGATCCGCAACACGCCGGTCATCGCGCCGCCCTCCCCTCGCCGGGCGGACCGGCGAAGGCCTGGGCGATGTCGAGCCAGCGGTCGGCGTCGGACCCGCTGGCGACCAGGTCCGTGTCGGCCCGGTGCACCCGCTGGGTGACCAGCCGGCAGAAGTCGACGGCCGACCCGGTCACCGTCTGCGCGGCGTCCTCGGGTCCCCACGTCCAGACGTCGCCGTCGGGAGCGGCCAGGTCGATGCGGAACTCCTCGGCCGGCTTGTCCAGCCCGTGGGTGGCGAAGGCGAAGTTGCGGGTGCGTACGCCGAGGTGCGCGACGTGGCGGATCCGCGTCGACTCCTCCGGCGCGACCCCGAGCGCCTCGTGCACGTCGAGGCTGTGGGCCCACGTCTCCATGAAGCGCGCGGTCGCCATCGAGGTGGGCGACATCGGCGGGCCGAACCACGGCAGCTTCTCACCGTGCGGGACCTCGGTGAGTGCGGCGGCCAGCTCCTTGCGTCCTCGTCGCCAGCGCTCCAGCAGGTCGGGGTCGCGGGCGATCTCCAGGGCGCTCGCGTCGACGAAGCCGTCCGGGTCCGCGATGGCGGCGAGCACGACGTCGTCCCACGCGGCCTTGCCCTCCGGCGTACCGGCCCGCGCGGCCAGCGTCGCGACCTCGTCGGTCCAGGTCAGGTGGGCGACCTGGGCGGCGACGTCCCACCCGGCCGCCGGGGTCGGCGTGTGCCAGCCCGCGTCGTCGAGGTCGGTGACGAGCGCGTCGAGCCGGTCCCCCTCGGCGTCGAGGTCGGCGAGGACGGTGCGGAGCACGTCGGTCATGTCGGGGTCCCTGCGGCGTTGTCGGACGGAGGAGCGGAGCGGGGGAGGCCGGGAACGTCGTGGGGTGGATCCAATGACCCTTCGTTGGTTGAGGTGCGAGCGGAGCGAGCCTCGAAACCCATGTCGGCGCTCATGGCTCCAGCTCCCGGTCGAGCACGTCGGCCCAGTGGTCGAGGATGCGACGGCGCCGGCGGGCGTCGTCGGAGATGGTGTTGGCGAGCCCGAGGCCGCGCACGAGGTCGAGGGTGGCCTGGACGAGCTCGCGCACCCCGGGGCGTGACTCGTCGGCGCCGAGCGCCTCGACGGTGAGCCGGTGCGTCTCGCGGCCGACGCGCAGCTCGAGCGGCGCGACCGCGGCGTACAACGCCTCGTCGGTCCTCGCCGCCACCCAGAGCTCGAGCGCGGCGGCGAAGACGGGCGAGCTGAAGTGGTCGCCCAGGACGGCGAGGACCGCACGCGTACGCCGCCGCCCACCCGGCAGGGCCGCGACGGCGGCTGCCAGCTCGGCGCCGCGGATCTCGGTGAGGTGCTCGACGGCGGCGACGACGAGGTCGTTCTTGGTCGGGAAGTGGTGCAGCTGCGCCCCGCGGCTCACACCGGCCCGCTCGGAGACGAGCGTGGTCGACGTCCCGGCGAAGCCGCGCTCGACGAGGCACTCGACCGTCGCCTCCAGCAGTCGCAGCCGCATCGCCCGGGTGCGCTCCTGCTGGGGCACGCGGGCGACGGGCGTGGACGGGGGGGTCACCTGCCCATCGTGGAGGCTCACGAACAAACAGTCAAGCCTGACTTTTTATTCGCGGATGGGGACGAGTCCGGGGTCCGGCACGGGCGACTCATCGGCCACCCTCATCCGTCCGCTCACCGGCAGGGCGGTCGGCGATGTGACCGACCATCGATAGGCGCCCGGCTCGAGTCCGTCCAGCACCAGGCGGCGGCCGCCCTGGCTCCGGACCACCACGCTGCGAACGACGCTGCGTTCGGCCGGTCCGCGCACCACGAGGCGGACCGCGGCCGGTCGCTGAGTGGCCCGCACGACCAGCGCGGCGCTCCCCAGCGCGGCCTCGGACGGGCGTACCACCAGCTGGCGAGCCTCGTGTGCGGCGGCGGCCGAGCGCGACCGGGTGGACGGGCCGAGAGGGGGCGGCGCGGGGACGTCCCACGTCGGTGCGGACGCCGGCCGCCGGACATCCGGGTCGCCGCCGACGCCGAGAGCGCCACCCGCGACCGCAGCGGCGACGACCAGGACCACCGCGGCCGTGGTCCACACCCCGGCTCCGGAGCCTCCGACGTCCATGGTCTCGGCGTCCCCTGCTTTGCGTGCGTGCGGCATGGCCCCTCCGGAGCTCCGATCCTTCCCTGGGATCTGCGCCAGGTCTCCTGCGTCAAGACCCGTCACAACGGTGTCGAGACGGGGCTTCCGCCCATGACAACTCGGAAGGCCGACACACGTGCCCTGATACCCGGACCCCCACGACGGGGCCGCCTGTCTAGACCGGACCCGCGCGCGACCAGGCTGCTTCCGGCACGCCCTCGCTGGGGCTCGATCCAGCGCACGCACGTGCCCGATCGGCACCCCCTCGGCGTCACGGAGGTGCCCGGTCGCCACCGTCCAGCGACCAGGAAGCGCCCGTTCACCTCAGTCGAGGCGGGTGACCAGCGGCAGCCGGGAGCGCGCGGTGAGCCCCACGACGGCGGCGGTGACGAGCGGCAGCGCGACCACCAGCCCGAGGACGAGCAGCCAGGGCACGTCGAGGTACGGCCCAGTGGCCTCACCGGACGAGCCGAGCTGGTCGGCCGGGATGTAGGTCAACGGCCAGGTGATCGCTATCCCCGGGATGAAACCCACGACCGCGCCGAGCAGCGCGCCCACGAAGCCGACGACCAGGGCGTACGACGCTGCGATCCCCCGCCGCGTCCGGGGCGCGGCCCCCACCGCCGCCAGGGTGGCCAGGTCGGGCCGGGCGTCGGACAGCGCCAGGAACGTCGCGGTCAGGGTGCCCCCGAGCATCAGCACCCCACCCAGCGCAGCCAGGACCAGCTGGACCACCACGACCTCGTCGGGCGCCTGGTAGCCGCGCTCGACGTAGAGCGATGCGTCCGCGGTGATTCCGCCGAGCGCCTCGTCGAGGTCGGTCTGGGCGTCCTCGTCCAGCCCGGGGTCCGGCAGGTAGATGCCGGCGGTCCCGACGGGATGGTCGAGCTCGGCGGCCAGGTCAGTCGGCACGAGGGCCTGGACGACCGGAGTGTCGCCACCGACGTCGACGTAGGTCGCCGGCCACGCGAGCCGGCGGACCGTGCTCCCGCCGTCACCTGTCTCGTCGTACGAGTCCAGCCGGACGCGCACGGTGTCCGCGTCCGCGGGCCGCTGCGCGAAGACGACGGCCGACCCCGCAGCGAGAGCCGACTCCGCGGCGTCCAGTGCTTCCCCCTCCAGGCCGGCGACGCCGGGCACGGTGTCGGCGACGACCAGGCTGCCGTCGAGGCGGCCGCCCCAGTACTCCAGGAGGGGGGTCCGGTCGCCGGGCTCGCGGAAGTCCACGCTGAGGTACGACCCGTCGCTGGCCTGCTGCTGCACCCCCCGGACCACCTCGACGTCGTCCACCCGCGCCCGCACGGCCGCCCCCACCTCGTCCCAGGTCGCGGCGGACACGGGCTCGGGCGACCCGTTCATCGGTGCGCTCGGGAAGACGTTGACCATCGCCGCGCCGAGGGGCAGCGACGGGGAGTACGACGCCTCGCTCTGCGCCTCGTCGGAGCTCACGGCGATCCCCAGGGTCACGACCCCGGCGACGGTCGCGGCCACGGCGGCGACCGCCGGGACGGTCCGGGTGCGGTGCCGGGCGGCGTCGCGGGCGGCGTACCGCAGCGCGAGCGGGAGCCGGCGGGCGAGCCGCGCGACCAGCGCGACCACGACCGGCACCACGAGGATCATCCCGAGCACCGACACGATCGCGGCGATCGCGATGAACCAGTGGCCGCTTGTGGAGGCGCTGACGCCGTACGCCGACAGGGCGACGCCGGCGACCAGGAGCAGCACGCCGAGCACCGGCGTCCGGGCGGACGGCGGCCGGTCGCCACGACGGCCGGCCAGCACCGCGACGACGTCCTGCCGCGACGCGATGTGCGCCGGCACCACGGCGGCCAGCAGCGCCGACAACAACCCGAACGCCGCGACCACCGCGACGATCCGCCAGTCGACGTCGAGCGGGCCGAACCACTCCCCCGACCAGCGCTGAGCGAGGGGCAGCAGGGCCCACCCGACCACCACGCCGAGCACGGCGCCCGCGAGGGCGGCCAGCGAGCCCAGCACGATCCCGGACGCGAGCACCACCCTCCGGGCCTGCCGCGGCGTGCCGCCGGTGGCGGCCATCAGGGCCAGGGAGCGGGCCTGGCGCCGGGCACTGACGGCGAACGCCGGTCCGGCCAGCAGCACCACCTCGAGCAGTGCCATGGTGACGACCAGGGCGATGATCGCGAGTGCGTCGCCGTAGCCGGTGTCGTAGCCCATCTGCTCGGCCATCTCGTGCACGGGCGGCGGGTCGGCCAGGACCGCCCGCGAGGTCACGAGCAGGCCGGACCGGTTCAACGCGAGCACGTCTGACCACATCACCGCGTCGCCACCGACGAGCCAGTCGACGTCGGGGGTGTAGTCGGCGAAGGCGGGCCCGAGGGCATCCGGCAGCACGTCCACCGTGGCGGTGTCGCGGATCGTCGCGTGGACCCCGGATCCGACCACCTCGAGCTCACGGTCCCCGACCGTCACGGTGTCGCCCAGCGCGACCCCACGCTCGACGAGCACGTCGTTGACCACGGCCTCGTCGGCCGCCGCCGCGGCCCGTCCGGCGGTGATCGTGAAGAGCCCGGCGGCGAGCGGGTCCCGCAGGTCGACCTCCCGGGCGTTGACGCTCACCCTCCGCTCCCCCAGCGGGATCTCCGTCCAGCCCTCGCGCAGCGTGATGGCCCGGACGTCGCCGAGGACAGCGGTGACGGCGTCGTACGACGGCACCGGGCCGGCGCTCTCGCCCTCGGTGCCCCACCCGCCGGCGCCGTAGTCCTCGGGGTCGGGCGACTGGAAGACCGCACCGCCGACCGGGCGGACCCTCGCCTCGGCGGCACCCATCCGCCGGTCAGCGCCCTCGATGCCACTGACGTCTGCGGTGGCCTGCACGACCGCGGCCGCGCTCACGGCGAGCACCGGCAATGCGATCATCAGCAGCACCAGCAGGCTGCGACCGCGGGCCCGGAGCGCGTCGCGCCGGGCCAGCTTCAGCGCCGGCCGCCAGCCGGCGAGCCAGCCCCCCGACCGGCTCACCGGGCGACTTCCGGCGCGAGCAGGTCGTCGACCGGGTCGGCGCCCGACTCGTCGACCACGACGCCGTCGCGCAGGAAGACCACCCGGTCAGCCCACGCCGCGTGCCGGGCCTCGTGGGTGACCAGCACCCCCGCGGCACCGGCGTCGCAGCGCGCCCGCAGCAGCCGCAGGATCTCCTCGCCGGTGTCGGTGTCGAGGGCGCCGGTCGGCTCGTCGGCGAGGATCAGCCGCCGCTCGCCCACGACGGCGCGCGCGATGGCGACCCGCTGCTGCTGGCCGCCGGACATGGTGTCGGGGAAGCGGTCCGCGAGGTCGACGATGCCGACCTCCTCGAGGGCAGCCATCGCGAGCCGCCGGGCGGCGCGGGACTTCTCGCCGTCGAGCTCGCGGGGCAGCGCGACGTTCTCGACCGCGGTGAGCGCCGGGATCAGGTTGAAGGCCTGGAAGACGTAGCCCACCGACGTACGCCGCATCCGGGCCCGACCCGCGTTGCCGAGGGCGCCGACGTCCTCGCCCTCGATCCGCACGGTGCCGCGGGTCGGCTGGTCCAGACCTCCGGCGAGGGTGAGCAGGGTGGACTTGCCCGAGCCGGACGGGCCCATCACGGCCACCAGCTCGCCGGCGTGGGCGCGGAAGGAGACACAGCGCAAGGCGTGCACCTCGGTGTCGCCCTCGCCGTGGATGCGGGTCACGCCGTCGAGGTGCAGCACGGGCGCGCTCATCGGGCGCTCCCCGGAGTGGTGGTCGGGGTCGTCGTCGATCCGGCGGCGACGTCGGGCGCCGCCGTCCCGCGTCGTACGCCGCTCCCGTCGACCGCGGCGCGCCGCAGCCGGGCCTCGCAGTGGTCGAGCCACCGGATCTCCGCCTCGGCGTCGAAGACGAGCGCGTCGAGGACCAGGCTCCAGGCGAGGTCCTCGGGCTGGTCGGGCTGGGCGGCCCGGCCCGAGCGCTTGAGCCGGGTGTAGTCCTGGAGGGCGGCCATGGTGGCGCTGCGCTGGCGCTGGATGAGGGTGCCGACGTCGACGCCGCTGACCGTCACGGCGAGCGCGAGCTTGATGGCCAGCTCGTCGCGTGGGGGCTGGGTGCGAGGCACCGGGGTGGTGAACCACTCCGACACCTCGACCCGTCCCGCCTGGGTGACGCGGTAGATCACGTGTCCGCCCTCGTCGGCAGCGTGGTCGGCCCCCTCGCCGTCCACCTGCTCGACGAGGCCGTCGCGCTCGAGCCGGGAGAGGGTCGTGTAGACCTGCCCGACGTTGAGCGGCCAGGTCGAGCCGGTCCGTTGCTCGAACTCGGCGCGCAGCTGGTAGCCGTACATCGGCCCGTCCTCCAGCAGGGCCAGCATCGCCTGCCTGATCGACATCGCGTCTCCTCGCGGTGCGCCACCGGCCCCCATGACCGATGGATACTGGGTATGTATACCACGTATGCACGGCTCGTCGATCGGTACGGACCGGTGTTTCGACTCGGGGTCGATGGGCAGGACACGGGGGCGACTCCTCCCTAGGGTGTCGCCCAACCGACCCGCGGCGACCGACCGCGGGCCCAGACCAGCAGGGGGAAGAACCATGTCCAACTACGGCAACCCGCCGTCCGACCCGTACGGCCAGGGCGCGTCCGGCCAGGGCCAGGACCCCTACGGCCAGCAGCCGCAGCAGACGTACGGCCAGGACCCCTACGGCCAGCAGCAGGGCTACGGCCAGCCCGCGTACGGCGCCCCGGCGGCGTACGCGTCGTGGTTCCAGCGCGTCGGCGCCTTCCTCATCGACCAGCTCATCGGCCTGGTGGCGCTGGTCCCCTACTACATCGGCCTCGTGATGACGCTCGGCTCGGTGGAGACGACCACCGATCCCACCACCGGCGTCGTCACCACCACGGGCGACGGCGCCAGCGGCCTCGCGCTGCTGCTGATGTTCCTCGGCGGCGCGCTCTCCATCGCCTACTACGTGTGGAACTACTGCATCAAGCAGGGCCGCACCGGTTACACCATCGGCAAGGGCATCCTGGGGATCAAGCTGATCAAGATGGACACCGGCCAGCCGATGGGCGCCGGCCTGTCCTTCGTGCGCCAGCTCGCGCACATCGTCGACGCGATCCCCTGCTACCTCGGCTACCTGTGGCCGCTGTGGGACTCCAAGCGCCAGACCTTCGCCGACAAGATCATGAGCACCGTCGTCATCGAGCAGCCCAAGGGGTGAGCCGCTCCCCGCGGTCGTCACTAGGCTGAAGCCCGACGGCCGCGGGGCGGTCACCACCCGAGGGAGACCACGCATGCGCGTCCACACGCGGCCCGGACGCCTGTCCGCGATCGTCCTGATCGCCGCGACGACCCTGCCCGGCCTCGCCGCCTGCGCGGGCGAGGCCGAGGCCGAGGTGGTCTCCGCACCGGCGGTGCGCGAGGCACTCGTCGACCTGTACGCCGGGGGCCGCGCCGCCGGCGACGACCCCCGGGACGCCGAGTGCTTCGCCGACGACCTCCTCGAGCGGGTCACCCCCGAGGAGCTGCGCGACGGCGGGGTGCTCGACGAGACCTTCGCGCCGCGGGCCGAGAAGACCGCCCTGGACCGTCCGGTCGCCGAGGCGTGGACCGAGGCGCAGATGGCGTGCTCCGACTTCGTCGAGCAGTCGACCCAGGCACAGGAGGTCCTGACCAAGGGCCGCCTCGACGCCGGGGCCTACGAGACATGCCTGGACGGTCGACTCGACGAGAAGACCATCCGCGAGGCCACGACCGCCACCCTGATGGCCCGGCTCGACGACCCGGCCGTCGGCGAGCTCAGCGTCGCCCAGTCCGAGTGCTCCGTGCTGTCGGTCGCGCGCCGCTGACCCTGCCCGGCACCGCTCAGGCGGCGACGGCCACCACCACGCGGGCCCGCTGCGGCGCGTCCAGCCAGCGTCGCCGCGCGCGTCGCAGCCGGACCGCCGACCACACGAGGAACGGCACCGCCAGGGCCGGCACCAGCCACCAGGCCGGGGCCTGGGCCGCGGAGGAGAAGAGCATCGCGGTGAGCGTCGTGCTCACCGCCAGGCGGGCCGAGTAGCCGACCATCACGATCGGCGGCGCGGGGGTCGCCCGAGCCGAGGCCAGCTGCACCGGGAACGGGCGGCGGCCCGACCACGACATCGACACCGCCACCACCTGGAGCAGGACCACGACCAGGGTGGCCACCAGGGCCGTCACCTCGGTGGCGCTCGGCACCCCGGCCCGCAGGGCGGCCAGCGCGACGGTCACCAGCGCAGCGGCCCCGAGCCACTCGGCGAGGGTGAGCGCCCGCGCCGCGAAGACGGTCTCCGGACCGACCGGCAGGCTCTCGCGCCACAGCGCGCCGCGCCCGTCGAGGCACCAGGCGTTGACGCCGAAGAGCAACGCGCCGCCGCTGATGACGAGGGCCGGCAGGACCAGCACCTGCGTCCAGTCCATGCCGCCGCCCAGCGCGACGAGGCCGGGGCCGACCGCGAGTACCACGAGCCCCCGGCGCATCGGCACCGCGCGCCACACCGACGCCCGGTCGATGCGACGCAGCACCGCGAGGTCGCTGGCGGGCAGCGGACGGGCCGGGTGGCTCCCCGACTCCACCTTGAGCTCCTCGCGAGGCGTACGCCGCAGCGCGACGCCGGCGGGCAACGCACCGACCACGACCGCGACCGCGGTCAGGGCGACCAGCACCAGCACGACGGGCAGCGCACCGTCCCGGGCGGTGACCGTGTCGGCGAGGACCCGGGTGGGCGAGGCGTCCAGCAGCGGGAGCAGCCGGTCGGTCGCCTGCAGGCCGACACCGATCGTGACCAGGACGACCGCGAGGCCGCGCACGACGGCGACGCCGTGGGGCGTGCGGCGGACGGTCTCGACGACCCAGCCGAGCACCTGGGCGAGGGCGGTGGCGCACACGATCCACGCGGCGACGACCACCTGGCCGCCCACCCAGCCGTCGGGGCCGGTGACCCGCGCGGTGATGCCGAGCAGCAGCCAGGCCTGGAGGAGCCACGCGAAGTTGAGGGGGGCCAGGGCGAGCGCCCCGAGGTGCTCGGTGCGGTGGCTGATCGGGTGGATGGCGGCCTGCTCGCGCGGGATCAGCTCGCGCCCGCCGCCCGAGGCCATCGACGACGCGACCGCCAGGGCCAGGAAGCCGGCCAGCATCGCGCCGAGGTGGTCGTCCAGGAAGGTGGCCCGGCCGGACCCGTCGACGAGCAGCGGTCCCACGGCCGCGACGAGGGTGACCCCGAGCAGGACCAGGAGGGCGACGCCCGCGGCGCGCGGGCGGCGTACGGTCGCGGCGCGGAAGCGCAGCAGGTGCCGCAGGTCGGCGACGGCGTCCACCCAGCCGGTGGGACCCGGCTCAGTCGAGGAGCGCGCGGTAGGCATCGGCGCCCGCCTCCCCGCTCAGCTCGTCGGCGTCCATCGCGGCGACCTGGGCGCCACCGCGCAGGACCACCGCGGTGCTGCAGGCCTGCATGGCGAGGTCGCGGAGGTGGGTGGAGACGAGCACGCAGGCGCCGCGGGCCCGGGCGTCCTCGATGACGGCGAGGGTGGCCTCGACGCCGAGCGGGTCGACGCCGTCGAAGGGCTCGTCGAGCAGCAGGACGTCGGGCTCGTGCAGGGCGGCGAGGACGACGGACAGCCGGCGCCCCATGCCGTGGCTGAAGCCGCTGGTGACGCGGTGCGCGACGTCGCCGAGCTCGAAGCGCTCCAGCAGGTCGCGGGCCCGGGCCTCCCAGTCGTCGAGGCGGCGCAGGCGGGCGGCGAGCTGGAGGTGCTCCCACGGGGTGGCGCGCGGGACCAGCCCGCCGACGTCGGGGCAGTAGCCGACCAGCCGCTTGACCGCGACCGGGTCGAGGGCCACGTCGACGCCGTCGACGAGGACCGTCCCCGCGGTGGGCGGGACGACCCCGGCGAGCACCCGCATGGTGGTCGACTTGCCCGCGCCGTTGCGCCCGAGCAGCGCGGTGGCGTGACCGGCGTCGGCCTGGAGGTCGATGCCGGCGACGGCCTCCACCTCGCCGAAGCGCACGTGCAGGCCGCGGACGTCGATGACGGGGGCGTTCACCCGCTCATGGTCCCCGACAGCGGTCCACCTGACCGGCGAATGCGCGGAACTGGCCCGGACGGGGCAGTGGCATCGGGCCACGCGAGGCGCACCATCGAAGAAGTCGGCCTGCCGACGGAACCCGGGTCCGCCGTCGGGAGTCGTCGTGGTCATCCCCAGGAGGCGCTCATGGATGAGGATTCCATCAGCTTCGGCAGGGTGTCCGACCGCCACGACGGGCCCACCCTCCGCGACGTGTTCGACGCGAGCTACCGCAGGCTCGTGGTGCAGCTCTACGGCGTGACCGGCAGCTTCGAGGAGGCCGAGGACCTGGTCCAGGAGGCGTTCGTCCGGGCAGCGGGGAAGCGGGGACGCTTCAGCGCGGTGGACAACCCCGAGGCCTGGCTGCGCACGACCGCGATCAACGCCCACCGCAGCCGGTGGCGCAAGGCCCGCAACGGCCGCCGGGCCCGGGAGCTGGTGCCCCCGCCCCGGGAACCGGACGGCCTGGAGCAGCACGTCGAGATCATGACGGCCCTCCGGACGCTGCCCGAGGCGCAGCGCACCGTGATCGCCCTGCACTACCTGGCCGACCTCCCGGTCGAGGAGATCGCTGCGGCCCTCGGCGTCCCGACCGGGACCGTCAAGTCCCGGCTGAGCCGGGGACGCGACGCGCTGGCCGTCCGGCTCGACCACTCCCAGGAAGGTGTCGACCATGTCTGAGCGACTGCTGCTCGAGTCGTTCCGCGAGGACGCGGAGCGCCTGACCAGGCTGCCGGCCTTCGAGCTGATCGAGGCGGCCGGACGGGCTCGACGCCGGCGCAGGCACACGATCGGCGGGGTGGTGGCCGCGTGCCTGCTCGCCACCACCGGGGTCGTGGTCACCACGACCGGCGACACCCCGGACCCGCGGCCCGCGGAGGACCCCGCCCCCCGCTCGCTGGCCACACCGTGGCCCGGTCCCACGATGACCACGATGAAGGAGGGCACCTACGAGTTCCGGCCCTCGATCGCCCCCGGCAGCCCGCCCGTGCTGGTCACCCTCCCGCCGGGGTGGAACGCCTGGGAGGGGCCGAACCGGTTCGAGGGCCTGGACCGGAGCGTCACCGACGACGCCGACGTCAACGAGGGTGTGATCGAGGAGCACCCGCGTTGGTACGCCGGCCTCCTGGTCCTGGACGTCCAGTGGGTCGCCCAGCGCGGCTGCAGCTTTGCCGACACCGCGGACGACGACGCTGCAGCACTCGCGCAGACCCTCGTCCGGCTGCCCGGCTTCGGGGTCGACACGGGACCGACGAGTGCGACCGTCGACGGGCTTCCCGCACTGCACCTGCGGCTCCGGGGTCTCGGGACCCTGCCGAGATGCACGGGTGGCGTCGTGCTCCACAGCTCACACGGCCCGATCGGGGGCGGAGAGGCCGACACCCTCTACGACGTGTGGGTGATCGACACGGGCGTGAGCCCGGTCCTGGTGTGGGCCGAGTGGAGCAGGTCGACACCCCAGCGGGACGTGGACGACCTCCTCGCGATGGTCGACAGCGTCGAGATCGGCGACTGAGGGGCAAACGGGGGCGACCTCCCCCTTCCCGCCCGGCGAGGGCAGGAAGGGGGAGGTCGGCTTGCCTGGGCGCGGCCACACCACCCGGTCGTTCAGGCGGGGAAGGACTCGCCCTTCTCGTGCAGCTCCCGGAGGTACGCCGTCGGCCGGAACCGGTCGCCGTACGCGTCCGCGAGCTCGTCGGCCCGGGCGAGGAACGCGCCGAGCCCGATCTCGCCGACGGGACGCCCGCGTTCGTCGAGCGCCTGGTAACCGGTCATGAACTGCGCGGCACCACCCGTGCTGGCCGGGAAGCCGATGCCCATGATCGAGCCGATGTTGGCCGCGGCGGCGGAGGTGATGACCCCCTCCTCGAAGCATTTCGCGGTCTCGATCGCCTCGATGAAGAGCATCCGGTCCTTCACGTCGCCGAAGGGCACCTGCTCGTCCGAGACCGGGAAGGTCTCGGCGAGGCGGGGCCAGATGCGGGTCCGCCGGCCGTCGTCGCCGTACTCGTAGAAGCCGGCGCCCTTGAGCCGCGAGGGGCGGCCGAGGTCGACCATCGTCTGCACCACGGACCCGGACGGGTCGTCGGGCAGCTCGACGCCGTCGCGCGCGGCGGCCTCGGCGGTGGCCTTGCGGATCTTGAGCATCAGCTCCATGTTGAGCTCGTCGCTGATCTGCAGCGGGCCGACCGGGAAGCCGGCCTGGGTCGCGGCCCGCTCGAGCGAGACCGGGTGCACGCCCTCGGCGAGCATCCGCAGCCCCTCGTTGATCTGGGTGCCGATGACCCGCGAGGTGTAGAAGCCGCGCGAGTCGTTGACCACGATCGGGGTCTTGCGGATCTGCTGGACGACGTCGTACGCCTTGGCCAGCGCGAGGTCCGAGGTCTCCTTGCCGCGGATGATCTCGACGAGCGGCATCTTGTCGACGGGGCTGAAGAAGTGCAGCCCGATGAAGTCGGCGGGACGGTCGATGCCCTCGGCGAGCTCGGTGATCGGCAGCGTCGACGTGTTGGAGCAGAGGAGTGCGTCGTCGTTCACGTACGGCGCGACCTCGGCGAAGACCGTGGCCTTGAGCGCCGGGTCCTCGAAGACCGCCTCGATGACCAGGTCGCAGCCGGCGAGGTCGGCCGGGTCGGCGGTCGCGGTGATCCGGCCCAGCAGCTCGTCGGCCTTGTCCTGCGTGATCTTGCCGCGCTCGACACCCTTGGCGTTGAGGGTGGCGGTGTAGGCCTTGCCCTTATCGGCGTTGTCGGCCGAGACGTCCTTGAGCACGACCTCGATGCCGGCGCGGGCGCACGAGTAGGCGATGCCGGCGCCCATCATCCCGGCGCCGAGGACCCCGACCTTGGTGGCCTTCCAGCGCTCGATGCCCTCGGGACGCAGCGACCCGGAGTTGATCGCCTGGAGGTCGAAGAAGAACGCCTGGATCATGTTCTTGGAGCCCTGGTTGACGATCAGGCTGGTGAGGTAGCGCGACTCGATCCGCGACGCGGTGTCGAAGTCGACCTGCGCCCCCTCGACCGCGGCGCTGAGGATCGCGCGCGGGGCGGGGTAGACGGCGCCCTTGGTCTGCTTGCGCAGCAGCGCCGGGAAGGCCGGCAGGAACGCCGCCAGGGCGGGGGTCTTGGGGGTGCCGCCGGGCATCCGGTAGCCCGCGCGGTCCCACGGCTTGGTGGCCGCCTCCTCGTCGTCGCGGTGCTCGAGGATCCACGCCTTCGCGGCGGGCACGAGCTCCTCGCGGGTCGGCAGCAGCTCGTCGACGAGGCCCTTGGCCAGCGCGCCCTGCGGGTCGAACTGGGTGCCGGGCATGAGCACGTCCATGAGGGCGGACTGCAGGCCGAGCATGCGTACGACGCGCGTCACGCCGCCGCCGCCGGGGAGCAGGCCGAGGGTGGACTCGGGCAGGCCGATCTTGACCGAGCGGTCGTCGACCGCGATCCGGTGATTGGCCGCCAGCGCGATCTCGAGGCCGCCGCCGAGGGCGGCACCGTTGATGGCGGCGACGACGGGACGGGGAAAGCGCTCGAGGCGGCGGAGGCCCGCCTTGATCGCCTCGCCGGAGGCGAAGATCCGCTGCGCGTCGTCGGCGGTCGCCTGCGACATCAGCGAGAGGTTGCCGCCGGCGAAGAAGGTCTTCTTGGCGCTGGCGACGACGACGCCGACGACGTCGTCCTGCTCGTCGTACAGCCGGTCGACGGCCGCGTCCATGGACCGCTGGTACAGCTCGGTCATGGTGTTGGCCTTCGACGTGGGGTCGTCGAGGGTGAGGGTGACGATGCCGTCGGCGTCGCGCTCGTAGCGCACGGCCGTCTCGGTGGTGGTGTCAGTCATGGTGTGGGAAGTCCTTCGTGGTCAGACGAGCTCGACGATGGTGGCGATGCCCATGCCTCCGCCGACGCAGAGCGTGGCGAGGCCGCGCTTCTGGTCGCGGCGGGCGAGCTCGTCGACGAGCGTGCCCAGGATCATCGCGCCGGTGGCGCCGAGCGGGTGGCCCATGGCGATGGCGCCGCCGTTGACGTTGGTGATGTCGTGGCTGATGCCGAGGTCGCGCATGAAGCGCATCGCGACGGCGGCGAAGGCCTCGTTGATCTCGAAGAGGTCGATGTCCTCGACCTCGAGACCGGCCTTGGCCAGCGCCTTGCGGGCCGCGGGTGCGGGGCCGGTCAGCATGATCGTCGGGTCGGCGCCGGAGACCGCGGTGGCGATGACCCGGGCGCGCGGGGTGAGGCCCAGGTCCGTGCCGACCTGCTCGCTGCCGATGGCCATGATCGCGGCGCCGTCGACGATGCCGGAGCTGTTGCCGGCGTGGTGGACGTGGTCGATCCGCTCGACCCAGTGGTACTTCTCCAGCGCCACGTCGTCGAAGCCCGCGTCGCGGCCGATCCCGGCGAAGGACGGCTTGAGGCCGGCGAGGCTCTCGGGACTGGTGTCGGGGCGGATCAGCTCGTCGCGGTCGAGCACGGTGAGGCCGTTGAGGTCGGTCACCGGGATGACGGCGTCGGCGAAGTAGCCGTTGGCCCACGCCTTGGCGGCCCGGTGGTGCGACTCGGCGGCGAACGCGTCGACGTCGTCACGGTTCCAGCCCTCGATGGTGGCGATCAGGTCGGCCCCGATGCCCTGCGGGACGAAGCCGGTGGTGAGCGCGGTCGCCGGGTCCATCGCCCAGGCGCCCCCGTCGGAGCCCATTGCGACGCGGCTCATCGACTCGACGCCGCCGGCGAGGATCAGGTCCTCGAAGCCACCGCGGACCCGCGACGCGGCCTGGTTGACCGCCTCGAGCCCGGAGGCGCAGAAGCGGTTGAGCTGCACGCCGGCCACCGTCTCGGGGTAGCCCGCCGCGAGGGCCGCGGTCTTGGCGATGTCGCCGCCCTGGTCGCCGATCGGCGACACGACGCCGAGCACGACGTCGTCCACGCGGGCCGGGTCGAGGCCGGGGTTGCGGGTGCGCACCTCGTCGAGCAGGCCGACGACGAGGTCGACCGGCTTGACCTCGTGCAGCGAACCGGCCGCCTTGCCCTTGCCGCGCGGAGTGCGGATGTGGTCGTAGATGAATGCCTCTGCCATGACCGTCCTTCGGTGTCGAGAGGGCGTGGGAGCCCGTGGCTCGATTGTGACACCATTACTGTCATCGTGGTCAAGGTGTGTGGCCCGCTTCACGCAGGAGGAGGACGAGGATGACCGACGCAGTGCCCGACGACGTGCCCGGCGAGTCGTACGATGACGCGGCCGACGGCACCCTCCTCACCCTCGACGAGCTGACCGACCGGGTCGGGACCACCGTGCGCAACGTCCGCTTCTACACCTCCCGCGGCCTCGTCCCGCCGCCGATCCGCCGGGGGCGGTCGGGCTACTACTCCGCCGACCACGTCGCCCGGCTGGAGCTGGTGCGCGAGCTCCAGGGCCACGGCTTCACGCTGGCCGCGATCGAGAAGTACGTCGAGCGCATCCCCGCCGACGCCACCCCCTCCGACATCGCGCTCCACCTCTCCCTGCTCGCCCCCGTCACCGGGGAGCGGCACGTCGACGTCGCCGAGGGGCTGGCCTCGCTGGGCGTGCCGCCCGAGGCGGCCGCGGCCGTCGCCGAGGTCTACGCCGAGCACGGCCGCCAGGTGGCCGCGGAGCTGTCCGAGATCGTCCGGACCCTCGTCTGGCCGCCTTTCCGCGAGGCCGGCGGGACCGCCGAGCAGCTGCGCGAGATGGTCCACCGGCTCAAGCCGCTGACCGTGGCCGGACTGGTCGCGGCCTACGAACAGGCGATGGACGACAGCGCCGCGGCGTACGACGGCAGGCGCCCGCACTGATGCGACCGCGCCACGTGGGGTAGTACCGGACCTTTGGGTGGCGACACGCCGATGGAAGCCACCCGAACGTCCGGTACTACCCCGGCGTGCGGACCAGTTCGCGGGCCCATGGCGGCCCCCGACCGCCCGACGGGGTGACGACGAAGCGACAGGGCGAGGGGTCGGCTGAGAGACTGGTCCCGTGCTCAACCACCTGACGAACCCCGGTCCGCGGGCCCGATGACCGGGGCGGCGGTCTACCTCCTCCTCGGCCTGTCCCTGCTCCTCGCGATCGTCCTCCCGCAGGTCACCCGGCGGATCGCGCTGTCGCCGCCGATGGTGCTCGTCGCGGTCGGCATGCTGATCGGCCTGTGGCCGCCGGTCGGGTTCGTCAGCCTCGACCCGCAGGACCATCGGGAGCTGGTCACCCACGTCACCGAGTTCACCGTGCTCGTCTCGCTGATGGGCGTCGGCCTGGCCATCGAGCGCACCCTGGACCTGCGGTCCTGGCGGTCGTGGCGCACCTGGTCCCCGGTCTGGCGGCTGCTCGCAGTGACGATGCCGCTCACCATCCTCGGCGTCGCCGTGCTCGGCTGGTGGGTCGCCGGCCTCGCGCCCGCGGTCGCACTGCTGCTCGGCGCCGTCCTCGCCCCGACCGACCCGGTGCTCGCCTCCGACGTCCAGGTGGGCGAGCCGATCACCGAGGACATCGACGAGCGCGAGGACCGCGACGAGCCCACCGAGGACGACGACATCCGCTTCTCCCTCACTGCCGAGGCGGGGCTCAACGACGGCCTCGCGTTCCCCTTCGTGCACCTCGCCCTGCTCCTGCTGGCCGGCGGCTTCACCGTCCTCGACGTCGGCACGTGGATCGGCTGGTACGTCGTGGGCAAGATCGCGCTCGGCGTCGCCGTGGGCATCGCGACGGGCTGGCTGCTCGGCCGCCAGGCCTTCCACTCACGCAGCGACAAGCTGCGCCTGGCCGACCACGGCGAGCCGCTGCTGGCCCTCGCGGCCCTGCTCGCGGCGTACGGCGCCGCCGAGCTGGTCGGCGGCTACGGCTTCCTGGCGGTCTTCGCTTGTGCGATGCGGCTGCGGGCGTCCGAGCGCGGGCACTCCTACCAGCGCGCGATGCACGGCGTCGTCGAGCGCCTCGAGCAGCTGATGACCCTCATGGTCCTGCTGGTGCTCGGCATGGCGATGACGCGGGGACTGCTCGACCACCTCGACTGGCGCGGGGTCGCCGTCGCGCTCGCGCTCGTGCTGGTGGTGCGGCCGCTCGCGGGGTACGCCGCCCTGTCGGTGCTGGCGCGCGACGAGGACCGCGACGGTGGTCTCGACCGCGGCGAGCGGATGGCCGTGGCCTTCTTCGGCGTCCGCGGCGTCGGCTCGCTGTTCTACCTCGCCTACGCGACCAGCCACGAGCACGTGCCGGACGAGCCGTGGCTGTGGTCGACGGTGGCCTTCACGGTCATCGTGTCGGTCCTGCTCCACGGGGTCACCGCGACCCCGGCGATGGCGCGGCTCGACGAGCGGCGCGGGACCGGCGTCAGCTGACCAGCCCGGTGATCCAGTTGCCGAGCACGGCGACCGTGCCGGCGCTCAGCGCGTGGCCGCCGGGATCGCGACGCGACGTCACGAGCGCGCCCGACCCGTCGTGCAGCCACGACCAGGTGCGGGTCTGCAGCTCGGCCGGGATGACGGTGTCGAGCTCGCCGTGGACCATCAGGACCGGGCGGCCGGAGAGCCGTCCCTCCCCCACGTCGACGCCCGCGTCCTCGAAGGGCAGCGTGCCGTGGAGGACCGCCGTGCCGGCGTAGCGCCCGGGGTCGCCGAGCACGAGCCCGCCGGCGAACGCCGCTCCCCCGCTGAAGCCGACCAGCACGACGGGTCGACCACCCGGGGCCACCTCGTCGAGCCACGAGCGGAACCACGCGGTGGTCGCGGTCAGGCTGTCGGCGAGCGGCCGGCCGATCCCGCGGTTGGCGAACCACGCGTAGCCGCCGCCCTCGGCGATCGGCGCGCGCACCGCGGCGTACGACGGGCCAGATGGCAGGTGCGAGGCGAGCCCGAGGATGTCCTGCTCGTGCGAGCCGCGGCCGTGCAGCAGCACGACGAGCGGGCGGCCGGGGTCGTCGGAGCCGGCGGCCCAGGCGACGACCGGGTCGGCGAACAGGGTGGTCACCCGACGTCCCCCTCGACGACTACCCGGCCGGCCGTGCGGACGCCGGCCCAGCTGTCGACCTCGGCGACCAGGTCGAGGCGCTCGACCGGCGCCTCGTGCTCGTAGCGGCCCCACTCGGCGCGGGGCAGCATCCACATCACCTCGAACTCGTTGCCGTCCGGGTCCTTGCCGTAGACGCTCTTGGTGGCGCCGTGGCTGGACTCCCCGGTGTAGGCGTCGGCGTTGGCCAGCGTGGTCCGGGCCTGCTCGAGCTCCTCGATCGTGTCGACCTGCCAGGCGAGGTGGTAGAGCCCGATGCCGGGCCGCTTGACCTGGTCGGCGCCGATGCCGAAGAGGCCCAGGTCGTGGTGGTTGGCGCCGTGCGTCAGGCGCAGGAAGGCCGCGCCGGCGCGGGGCTCGCGCGCGGCGACCTCCATCCCGAAGACGGACGTGTAGAAGTCGATCGACCGCTCGAGGTCGGCGACGAAGAGGACGGCGTGGTTGAGCCGGACTGCGGGGATGGGCGTGTGGGTCGTCATGGGGTGCTCCCTCTCGTTGGGTCACACTATAGTTGACGGTTGAACTAATGTCGCGATCCATCCATTCCCCACCCACGTGCGAGGCTGTGTCCATGTCCACCGTCCTGGTCACCGGGGCCACCGGCTTCATCGGTCGCCGCCTCGTCCCTGCCCTCGTCGACGACGGGCACACCGTCCGCGCGATGACGCGCCGCCCCGAGGAGTACGACGGCCCGGGCGAGCCGGTCGGAGCCGACGTCATGGACCCCGGGTCGCTGGTCGCGGCGCTCGACGGCGTCGACGTCGCGGTCTACCTGGTGCACTCCCTCGACGACCCCGACTTCGAGCGCAAGGACGCGGACGCGGCCCGCAACTTCAGCAAGGCGGCCGCCACCGCCGGCGTGCGCCAGATCATCTACATGGGCGGGCTCGGCGCCGACGACGGCGACCTGTCGGCCCACCTGCGCTCCCGCCGCGAGGTCGAGGGCCTCCTCGGCCAGGACGGCGTACCCGTCACGGTCCTGCGGGCCGCCATCGTCGTCGGGCACGGCGGGATCTCGTGGGAGATCACCCGCCAGCTGGTCAAGAACCTCCCGGCGATGATCGTCCCCAAGTGGGTCGGCACCCGCACCCAGCCGATCGCGCTCGACGACGTGATCCGCTACCTCGCGGGCGTCGTCGACAAGGAGGAGGCGCTCGACCGCGTCTTCGAGATCGGCGGCACCGAGCAGCTGACCTACCTCGAGATGATGACGGTCGCCGCGGAGCTCATCAACGGCCGCAAGATCCCCGTCGTCCCCGTCCCCGTGCTGACGCCGCGGCTCTCGTCGTACTGGCTCGCGCTGGTCACCGACGTGGACGCCACGACGGGCCGCAACCTCATCGACTCGATGTCGACCGAGGTCGTCGTGACCGACACGTCGATCCGCGACGTGGTGCCGGGCGAGCCGCTGAGCTATGCGGAGTCCGTACGCCGCGCGCTCGCGGAGCGTGCGGCGGCCGCCGAGTCCGCGTAGGCGACCGCGTCGGGCGTCAGGCCCGCGTCAGCGGAAGAACAGCGGGAGCACCAGCAGCATCGACAGCGACCAGGTGCAGTGCGTGATGATCGGCGCCAGCACCCCGCCGCTCGCGCGGCGCTGGAGGCCGCAGACGAGCCCGATGAGGATCGCCGCGAAGGCCAGCATCACGTTGCCGGTGGCCAGCGTCGCAACGAAGTAGGCGAGCGTGGTCCAGGCGACCGGGTTGCGCGGGATCGCGGCGTACGCGGCACCGCGGAAGAAGAGCTCCTCGGCGACGCCGTTGATGAGTGTGATCACCACGAGGACCGGGACCGAGCCCTCGTCGGCGTAGGCCAGCACCGAGCTGACGTAGTCGGCCAGCGGCTCGATCTGGCGCACCACGAGCGAGCCGACGACGAAGAGCGCCACCAGAGCCAGCCCGAGGATGAGCGGCGCGACCACCGGTCGCAGGTGCGCCTCGCCGCGAGTGATGCGGCCGAGGTGCAGGCGGCCCGACGCGAAGGCGCCGACCACCCAGACCCCGGCCAGCACCATGGTCGAGACGTAGAACGTGGGACTGCCCGGCTCGATCCGCAGCGAGTAGCCGAGGACGCCGGCGCCGATGAGGACGACGGCGACCGTGACGACCTGGCGTCGACGCAGTGCGGACGGGGTGTCGCGCTGGTCGCGCGGCACCACGTCCCACAGGGAGCGTCGCAACCAGTCGTACACGGTCCCGAGCCTAGAGAGCGGTCGAAAGCCCTCGGTCAGCGCCCGGCGCTGAAGGACGACGAGCTGTGCACGCGAGTGCTGCCGCCGCCCGAGGAGCCGGAGCCGCCGCGGCGCTGGCCGCGCGGGCCACCGCCCTGGCCGCCACCCTGGCCACCGCCGCCGGAGCGACGACGCTGGCCGCCGTTGCCGCCACCGTTGCCACCCTGGCCGCCCGAGGAACGACCCTCGGAGGAGCCACCGGCCGGGTTGCCCCGACGCGACTGGCCGTTGGTCTGGCCGGTGCTGCGGGCCCGCTTGCGCTGGGCGTTGGCGCCGTTGGACCGGCCGCCACCGCCACCCGAGGTGGGCACCTCGACGACGAGGCCGCCGGGCGTGCTGCGCTCACCGGGGGCGAGCTGGACCAGCATCGGGTGGTCGGAGCCGTGGACCTTGGTGGTCGTGGGCTTGATGCCCGCGAGACGGGTCAGGTCGCGCACGTCGCGGACCTGGTCGTCGGTCATCAGCGTGATGACGGTGCCCTCGGCGCCGGCACGCGCCGTACGGCCCGAGCGGTGCAGGTAGGCCTTGTGCTCGGTCGGCGGGTCGGCGTGGATCACGAGCGCCACGTCGTCGACGTGGATGCCGCGCGCGGCGATGTCGGTCGCGACCAGGGTCGTGGCCTTGCCGGAGTGGAACATCTCCATGTTGCGCGTGCGCGCGTTCTGGCTGAGGTTGCCGTGCAGGTCGACCGACGGGATGCCCGACTTGTTGAGCTGGCGGGCCAGCGCCTTGGCGCCGTGCTTGGTGCGGGTGAAGACGACCGTGCGGCCGGGGGCGCTGGTCAGGTCGACGAGGACCGGCACGCGCTGGTCGCGGGAGACGTGCAGCACGTGGTGCGACATCGTCGAGACCGGCGACTGGGCCGAGTCGGCCTCGTGGGTGACCGGGTTGGTGAGGAAGCGCTTGACCAGCACGTCGATCGCCTTGTCGAGCGTCGCGGAGAACAGCAGGCGCTGTCCGGTGCGCGGCGTCTTGTCCATGATCCGGCGCACGCCGGGCAGGAAGCCGAGGTCGGCCATGTGGTCGGCCTCGTCGAGGATGGTGGTCTCGATGGCGGACAGGTCGGCGTACCCCTGGCCCATGAGGTCCTCGAGGCGGCCGGGGCAGGCGATGACGATGTCGACGCCCTTCTTGAGCGCGGTGGTCTGCGGGCCCTGGCCCACGCCGCCGTAGATCACGACGGTCGACAGGCCGGCGGCGTCCGCCATCGGCTTGAGCGCGGCGTGGATCTGGCCGACCAGCTCGCGGGTGGGGGCCAGGATCAGCGCGCGCGGCTTGCGCGGCATCGCCGGCATCTTGGAGGCGTCGAGGCGCGCGATCAGCGGCAGCACGAACGCGTACGTCTTGCCGGAGCCGGTGCGGCCACGGCCCAGGACGTCGCGACCGGCGAGGCTGTCGGGCAGCGTCGCGGCCTGGATGGGAGTGGGGGTGGTGATGCCCTGCTTCTCGAGGATCTTGATCAACGAGGCGGGCACGCCGAGGTCGGCAAAGTTCATGGGGAAAGTCTTTCGGTTGGCGTCTCGCCAATCGTGGGCCGGCCCAGTATCGGGCGGCATACGTCCTCAGAGTGAGGGGCGGATCGACCGACTGCGTGAGTCACGATCCGTGCGCCCGTTGCAAGACTTGACGGGCTGCGTGGGCACAACGGTATCGGTGGGGCCGATGTTCCTGTGAATCGTGGGACCAGAGGGGTGTCGCGGGTCACGCGGGGGTGTTGTCAGAGTCCCCGCTCCGTCGCGGACCCGGGAGGACGGCGTACGACGAGAGCGTCAGGCGGAGTCCCGACGCACGAGCAGCGGCGGGATGATCACCCGCATCGCGTGGCCCCCGGTCCGGCCGTCGACCTGCTCGAGCAGCAGCCGGGTGGCCCGCTCGGCCATCTCCTCGACCGGCTGGCGCACGGTGGTGAGCGGCGGGGTGGTGCGCTCGGCGACGCCGAGGTCGTCGTAGCCGACCACGGCGACGTCGTCGGGCACCCGGCGACCGAGCGCGGAGAGGACCTTGAGCGCGCCGGAGGCCATCAGGTCGGAGGCGACCACGATGCCGTCGAGGTCGGGGTGCCGGGCGAAGAGCTCCTCGGCCGCGCGCTGCCCGCCGGCCTCGGTGAAGTCGCCGTGCACGACGGCGTCGTCGGCCAGGCCCGCGGCGGACATCGCCTGCCGCCAGCCGTCGAGCCGGTCCTCGGCGGCGGTCATGTCGGTCGGCCCGGCGATGGTGCCGATGCGGCGGCAGCCGCGCTCGACGAGCACCTCGGTGGCCATCCGCTCGCCGGCGGTGTTGTCGACGTCGACGTACGCCACTCGGTCCCCCGCCGACCACGGCCGGCCGCCGAAGACGCACGGCAGGTCGAGGCGGGCCAGCTGGTCGGCCAGCCCGTCGTCGCGGTGGTGGGAGACGACCAGGGCGCCGTCGACGTGGCGGTTGGTGAGGTAGCGCAGGGTGCGCGCGGTCGAGGCACCGGGCCGGGCGAGGAGCAGCACGAGCTGCATGTCGCTGTCGCTGAGCACCCGCGTGACGCCGCGGAGGGTGCCGGCGAAGAACGGGTCGGAGAAGACCCGGTCGTCGGGCTCGGGCACGACGACGGCGATCGAGTCCGTACGCCGCGTCACCAGGCTGCGCGCGGCCGGGTTGGGGACGTAGCCCAGCGAGCGCACGGCCGCGTCGACCGACGACTGCGCGCGGGGGCTGACCCGCTGACCGCCGTTGATGGCGCGGGAGGCGGTGGCACGGGAGACGCCGGCGACCCGGGCCACCTCGTCGAGGGTGGGCGAGGTGGACGTCGTGTCGCGCCTCGTCCCGTTCATCCTGCTCACGCTAGTGGTCCCGGTGATCCCGCCGCGGGCAGCCCTCCCGACCGTGCCACCTCGGCGTACCAGCGGGCGCTCGCCTTGGGCGTGCGCTGCTGCGTCGCGTAGTCGACGTGGACGAGGCCGAAGCGCTTGGCGTAGCCGAAGGCCCACTCGAAGTTGTCCATGAAGGACCACTGGAAGAAGCCACGCACGTCGACGCCCTCCTCGATCGCGCGGTGCACGGCGTGCAGGTAGGAGTCGAGGAAGCCGATGCGGTCGAGGTCGTGGACCTGGCCGTCGGGACCGGGGACGTCGGGGTAGGCCGCCCCGGTCTCGGTGAGGAAGATCGGCAGCCGCGGGTAGTCGTCGTGCAGGCGCCGCAGCAGGCGGTGCAGCCCCTCGGGCTGGACCTCCCAGCCCATGTCGGTCAGCGGCAGCCCGCGGCTCGGGAAGGTGACGTGCTCGGAGCCCACGAACGGCGACTTCGCGACCCGGTCGGGCTGGTCGCTGCCGATCCCGACGACCGCCTCGTGCGGGTGCCCCGAGACGGCGTTGCCGTGGTAGTAGTTCACGCCCAGCACGTCGATCGGCGACGAGATCACCGCGAGGTCGCCGTCCTGCACGACGTCCTGCCAGTGCCCGCCCCGCCAGTCGAGGTGAGCGGTGTCGGTGAGCAGGTCCTCGGGGTAGGTGCCGCGGAAGATCGGGTCCAGGAAGAGCCGGTTGTGCAGCGCGTCGATCCGGCGGGCGGCGTCCACGTCGGCCGGGTCGGCCGGGTCGAAGGGGTCGGGGACGGTGAGGTTGAGGCTGACCCCCAGCCGGATGTCGTCGCCATCGCGGTCGGCGCGCCGTCGCAGCTCGTCGACGACGAGGCCGTGCCCGAGCAGCAGGTGGTGCGCGGAGACCAAGCCAGCGACGCCCTCCTGCCGCCCGGGGGCATGGTGTCCTGCGGCGTAGCCGAGGAGGGAGGAGCAGAACGGCTCGTTGAGCGTCGTCCAGGTGGGCACCCGGTCGCCGAGGACGTCGTACACGCTCATCGCGTAGTCGCGGAAGCGGAACGACGTGTCGCGGTTGGTCCAGCCGCCCGCGTCCTCGAGGGCCTGCGGGAGGTCCCAGTGGTAGAGCGTCAGCCAGGGCGCGACACCCTGCGCGAGCAGCTCGTCGACGAGCCGGTCGTAGAACGCGAGGCCGGCGCGGTTGACCGGCCCGCCGTCCGGGCGCACCCGGGGCCAGGCGACGGAGAAGCGGTACGACGCCACCTCGAGCTCGCGCAGCAGCGCGACGTCGTCGGGCATCCGGTGGTAGTGGTCGCAGGCCACGTCGCCGGTGTCGGCGTTCATCACCGCACCGGGGGTGTGGGAGAACGTGTCCCAGATCGACGGGGTGCGACCGTCCTCGGCCACCGCGCCCTCGATCTGGTACGACGCGGTCGCGACGCCCCAGACGAAGCCGTCGGGGAAGCGGGCGGACAGGTCGGGAGCGGTGACCGTGCTCCCGGCCGGGGTGAGAGTGCGTTGGACGGTCATCCCTTGACTGCTCCTTGCATGATGCCGGCGACGAGCTGCCGGCCGGTGAGGACGAAGAGGACCAGCAGCGGGATCGTGGAGATCGCGGCGCCGGCGAGGACGAGGCTGTAGTCGACGTAGTAGCCGCTCTGCAGCTGCTGGAGGGCGATCTGGACCGTCGGGTTGCTGGCCGGCAGCACGATCAGCGGCCAGAAGAAGTCGGTCCAGGTGGCCATGAAGGTGAAGAGCCAGAGGATGGCCGCGGCCGGGCGGGCCGCCGGCAGCGCGACGTTCCAGAAGGTGCGGAGCATCGAGCACCCGTCCACCCGGGCGGCCTCGATGAGCTCGTCGGGCACGGCGTCGATGAGGTACTGCCGCATGAAGAAGACGCCGAAGGCGGTGACCATGCCCGGCACGATCAGCGCCCACATCGAGCCGACCCAGCCGAGCTCGGCCATCACGATGAAGAGCGGGATCACGCCGAGCTGGGTGGGCACCGCCAGGGTGGCGACGACGAACACGAGCAGCGCTGTGCGTCCCTTGAAGGCGAGCTTGGCGAACGCGAAGCCGGCCAGCGTGGAGAAGAACACCACCGACGTGGCGACCGTCGTGGAGACGAGCAGGCTGTTGCCCAGCGCCTTCCAGAACGGCACGGCCTCGAAGGCGCGCTGCGCGTTCTCGAAGAAGTGGCCGCCGGGCAGCAGCGGGGGGACCCGCTCGGTCAGCACGTCACGGCTGTGCGAGCCGACGAGGAACGACCAGTAGAGGGGGAGGCACGAGCCCAGCACGAAGGCGGTGAGCAGCCCGTAGACGAGGAAGCCTGGACGACGGTTCATCGACGGCCTCCCAGGGCCCCGACCCGGCGGCTGACCACCAGGTTGACGAGTGCGAAGACGATGATGATGAGGAAGAGCAGCCAGGCCACGGCCGAGGCCATGCCCAGGTCGCGGACCCGCCAGCCGAGCTCCCAGAGGTACATCGTCAGGGTCTGGTACTGCCGGTCCGAGCCGCCGAGGCCCTGGGTGTCGAAGAGCCGCGGCTCGGCGAAGATCTGCAGCCCGCCGATCGTCGACGTGATGATCACGAAGAGCAGCGTGGGCCGGATCATCGGCAGCGTGATGGAGAGGAACTGCCGCACCCGGCCGGCCCCGTCGAGGCACGCCGACTCGTAGAGCTCGCGCGGCACCGCCTGCATGGCCGCCAGGAAGATGAGCGCGTTGTAGCCGGTCCAGCGCCAGTTGACCATCGAGGCGATGGCGACGTGGCTGGCCAGGGTGTCGACGTGCCACCGGATGGGGTCGAGCCCGATGGCCTGCAGCCCCTCGTTGACCAGGCCGTAGCGGTCACCGAAGACGTTGCCGAAGATCAGCGCCACCGCGGCCGGGGCGACCACGAAGGGGATGAGCACGCTCATCCGCCACAGGGTCCGACCGCGCAGCTGGGTGTCCAGCAGCGCCGCGAGGACCAGGGCGATGACCACCTGCGGCACCGAGGACAGCACGAAGATGCTGACGGTGTTGCGCAGGGCGTTCCAGAAGTAGCGGTCCTCGATCACCCGGGCGTAGTTGTCGAGCCCGATGAAGTCGCCCTGGCCGCTGAGCAGTCCCCACTGGTGCACGGATACCCAGGCGGTGTAGCCGAGCGGGAACATGCCCACCAGCAGGAAGAGCACGAAGAACGGCGAGATGTAGAGGTACGGCGACAGCCGGGTGTCCCACCGGGAGAGCCGGCGCCGCCACGGGGACGGGCGGCGCCTCCGGAGCGAGGGCCTGGCCCCCGCCGGGGACGTGGTGGCCCCGACAGGGTCACCGCCGTCCCCGACGGGCTTCACGGCAGGAGAGTCCAGCGTCATGGTGGAGGGTCAGCCCAACCGCTCGACGTCGGCCAGGAAGGACTGCCAGGCCTCGTCGGCCGACTCCTTGCCCTCGTCCACGCGCTGGATGGCCTGCTGGAACGCGGTGTTGATGTCGGCGAACTTCGGACCCTTGTGGGGGATGAACTCGATCGCCTCGGCGCGCTCGGCCAGGATCTGCCCGGTCGGTGCGTCGTTGAAGAACGCGTTGGTGCTCTCGAGCAGCACCGGGTCGGCGAGCGCGTCGTTCTGGCTCGGGAAGGTGCCCTTCGCCTCGAACGCCTTGATCTGCTGCTCCGGAGCGGTCAGCCACTCGGCCAGGGCCTGGGCCTCCTCCGGGTGCTCACCCTGCACCGGGACGGTGAGGTAGGAGCCGCCCCAGAGTCCGGCGCCACCGGGGAAGGCGTTGGCGATGTCCCAGCCCTCGACGCCCTCGGCGTTGCCCTCGATCACGCCGAGCATCCAGCCGGGGCACGCCATCGTGGCGAAGCCGTCGTTCTGGAAGGTCGCGGTCCAGTCCTCGCTCCACTGCACGAGCCTGGTGGACAGCCCCTCGTCGGCCAGCGAGGTCACGGTGTCGAAGACCTCCTTGACCTCGGGGTTGTCGGCCGCGATGACGGTGTTGTCCTGGTCCTCGAAGGAGTACTCCACCTGATTGATCATCGCCTGCGCGGTGGCGCCCGAGGCGTCGTACCACGCGACGTCCGGGACCTTCTTGACGAAGTCGCGGCCGGCCTGGAAGTAGTCGTCCCAGCTCGTGAAGAGCTTGGCCACCTCCTCGCGGTCGGTCGGCATCCCGGCCTTCTCGAAGAGATCGGCGCGGTAGCAGATGCCCTCCGGGCCGATGTCGGTGCCGTAGCCGATCAGCGCACCGTCCTCGGTGGTGGCGGCCTCGGTCTTCCAGTCGAGCCAGCGGCCCTCGACCTCGGGGTCGGAGAGGTCGACGAACGCGTCGGACTCCTCCATGAGCGCGGCCAGCCAGTCGACCTCGATGGCCTCGATGTCGGAGAGGCCCGAGCCGGCCGCCAGCTTGGTGTAGAGGTTGTCCTGGTGCTCGTTGGCCGTACCGGCCTTCTTCTGCTCCACCACCACCTCGTCCTGCATCGCGTTGTACTCCTCGATGAGCTCCTCGTAACCGAACTCGTTGAAGGTCGCGACGGTCAGCTTGATCTTGCCGTCCTCGGACGCTCCTTCGGAGTCGCCGCCGCAAGCGGCAGCCGTCATCGTGAGAGTGAGCGCCATCAGGGCGCCCGTGACGAGCCGTGCTCGTCGAGTGTTCGGTGTGTGCACCACTGCTCTCCTGCCGTCCTGCGGGGACGCCGGACGGGTGTCCGGCTGGGTCGTCGGTTCGGGGTGAAAGTGTGAGAGCGCTTCCACACCGGCCTGCGGATCACCATGACATCGGTCACACCGTCTGTCAACGGGCCGCTAGATCACGGTTCGGCAAAGTGTGAGAGCGCTTCCACTAGACGCGTACGCCGAGGCGTCGTACGGTGATGGCCAACCCCGGCCGCCCGTGCGTCGGGAGGTTGGACGGAGGGACCCCCATGGCATCGGTGCGATTCGTTGGAGCCAGTCGGCGCTACCCCGGCGCGGAGCGCCCCGCGGTCGACGCGCTCGACCTCGAGATCGAGGACGGCGAGTTCATGGTGCTCGTCGGGCCCTCGGGCTGCGGCAAGTCGACCTCGCTGCGGATGCTGGCCGGCCTGGAGGAGTGCACGGCGGGCTCGATCATGATCGGCGACCGCGACGTCACCGACGACGTGCCCAAGGACCGCGACATCGCGATGGTCTTCCAGAACTACGCGCTCTACCCGCACATGTCGGTCGCCGACAACATGGGCTTCGCCCTCAAGGTCGCCCGCGTCGGCAAGGAGGAGCGCGACCAGCGGGTGCAGGAGGCGGCCCGGCTGCTCGGCCTCGAGGACTACCTCGACCGCAAGCCGAAGGCCCTCTCCGGCGGGCAGCGCCAGCGGGTCGCGATGGGCCGGGCGATCGTGCGCCAGCCCGAGGTCTTCCTGATGGACGAGCCGCTGTCCAACCTCGACGCCAAGCTGCGGGTCTCCACCCGCACCCAGATCGCCGCCCTCCAGCAGCGGCTCGGCGTCACCACCGTCTACGTCACCCACGACCAGGTCGAGGCGATGACGATGGGCGACCGGGTCGCGGTGATGAAGGACGGCCTGCTCCAGCAGGTCGACACGCCCCTCGCGCTCTACGACCGTCCGGCCAACCTCTTCGTCGCCGGCTTCATCGGCTCCCCCGCGATGAACCTCCTGCCCGCCAAGGTCTCCGACGGCGACGCCTGGGTGGGCGACCTCCGGGTGCCGCTCGAGCGCGAGGTCGCGGCCCGGGCCACCGGTGACGTGACGCTCGGGGTGCGGCCCCACGCCTGGCACCTGGGCTCCACCGCCTCCGACCAGGGCTTCGCCGTGACCGTCACCGTCGTCGAGGAGCTCGGCGCCGACGCCTTCCTCTACGCCGTCCCCGACGACCCGTCGCTGGCCGGCGACATCAGCCAGGCCGTCGTACGCCTCGAGGGTCGGCCCCAGCTCGCCAAGGGTGAGCAGGTGCGCCTCGTCATCGACCCGGGCGCCGTCCACGTCTTCGACACCGAGTCCGGGACGCGGCTCTCGGCCTGAGGCCCGCCGGGTCGTCCAGGGCCGGTGAGGGCGAGCACAACGAAGGCAGTTCGATCGCCGATACCCGGCCGGCACGCTCAGCACCGCCCGACCGGCCACGAACTGCCTCGTTCGTGCCCGCGTCGTGCTGACGGCGTGGCGACCAGTTCCATGACGTCCGGACTCAGCGGAAGGCCAGCGCCCCGTCGTCGATGGCGCCGCGCCGGATGGTGCGCATGTCGTGGAAGTAGTTCTGCTTGAGCTTCCACGGCTCGACGTCGCCCTGCTTGGGCAGGGTGTCGATGACCCGCAGCACGTAGCCCGCCGCGAAGTCCATGAACGGCTGCTCGCCGATCGATGCGTCCGGCACCGGCACGGCAGAGCGGAGCCCGTGCGCGTCCAGGTGCGAGAGCAGCCGGCAGACGTACTCCCCCACCAGGTCGGCCTTGAGCGTCCAGGACGCGTTGGTGTATCCGATCGTGTAGGCGAGGTTGGGGATCCCGCTGAGCATCAGCGCCTTGTAGGCCATCGTCTCGGGCAGCTCGACGCGCCGGCCGTCGACGTCGAAGGTCATCCCGCCGAAGGCCTTGAGCTGCAGCCCGGTCGCGGTCACCACGATGTCGGCCTCGAGCTCGCGCCCCGACGCCAGCCGCAGACCGGTGGGCGTGAAGGTCTCGATCGTGTCGGTGACGACCTCGGCACGACCGTCCTTGATCACGCGGAAGAGGTCGCCGTCGGGCACCAGGCAGAGCCGCTGGTCCCACGGGTCGTACGTCGGCCTGAAGTGGGTGTCGACGTCGTACCCCTCGGGCAGCCGCTTGGCGTTCTCCTTGCGGATGAAGCCACGCATCGTCCCCGGCCGACGCCGGCTCAGCTGGAAGAGCCCGGTCGAGACGCCGACGTTCTTCCACCGGGTCGCGGCGTAGGCGAGCTTCTCGGGCAGCACCTTCTTGAGTCGCTGCGCGACCTTGTCCTCGGCGGGGAGCGAGAGGATGTACGTCGGGGAGCGCTGCAGCATGGTCACGTGACCGGCCCCCGACTCGGCCAGCGCCGGGACCAGCGTCACCGCCGTGGCACCGGAGCCGATCACGACGATCTTCTTGCCGGTGTGGTCGAGGTCCTCGGGCCAGTGCTGCGGGTGGATGACCTGCCCGTCGAAGGAGTCCTCCCCGGGGAAGTCCGGCCGGTAGCCCTGCTCGTAGTCGTAGTAGCCGGTGGTCGCCCACAGGAAGTGGCAGGTCATCTCGCTGGACTCGCCGTCGCTGTGCTCGATGGTGACCGTCCACGTCGCGGTGTCGCTGTCCCACGACGCCGCGCGGGCGTCGTACCCGTAGCGGATGTGCTCGTCGATGCCGTACTCCCGCGCGGTCTCGCGCACGTAGGCGAGGATCGACGGCCCGTCGGCGAGGGCCTTGTCGCCGCGCCACGGCTTGAAGCGGTAGCCGAGGGTGAACATGTCGGAGTCGGAGCGGATCCCGGGGTAGCGGAAGAGGTCCCACGTGCCGCCGCTGGCCGCACGCCGCTCGAGGACGGCGTACGACCGGCCGGGGTGCTCGCGGGTGAGCTGGGCCGCGGCCCCGATGCCGGACAGGCCGGCTCCGATGATGAGTACGTCGACGTGGTCGGACATGGCTCTCCTTCTCGCGGGTGGTGCCGGGTCTAGGGGCGGGCGTGCAGCTCGACGAAGCGGGCCAGCAGCCGGACCGGCTCGGTGACCATGGCCTCGCGGGCGGCCGCCTTGAGGGACTCCTGCTCGTGCGGCTCGTAGTAGCCGTGCGCGCTGTAGGCGTCGATCCGGTCGCAGATCGCGACGGCGTCCAGCTCGGGGTGGAACTGGGTGGCGTAGACGTTGCGGCCGATCCGGAAGGCGTGCACCGGGCAGGTGTCGGTGGAGGCGAGGAGCACCGCGCTCCCGGGCAGGCGGGACACCGCCTCCTTGTGGCCGAGGTAGGCGTCGAACACCTCGGGCAGTGCGCCGAACAGCGGGTCCTCGGCGCCCTCGGCGCTCAGCCGGACGGGCAGCGCGCCGATGGGCTCGCCGTACGTCCGGTCCACGGTGCCGCCGTCGAGGGTGCCGAGCACGCCGATGCCGTAGCAGGCGCCGAGGAAGGGGAAGTCGAGCTCGACCACGCGGATCGCCAGGTCGTTGAGCTCGGCCTCGACGCGGCGCTGCACGGGCGACTTCGCGTCGTCGGGGTCGGAGACGTTGAAGGGGCCGCCGCCGAGGATGATCCCGGACAGGTCCTCGAGCTCGATCCAGCCCAGGGGCGAGGCCTCGAGCCGGATGCGCACGAGCTCGTCGGGGCGCAGCCCGGTGCCGGCGAGGACGGCGTCGTACTCCTGCTGGGCGACGTCGTCCTCGGCGCGGGTGCCGAGGAAGAGGAAGGGTTTCATCGTGCTCAGTCCTCGTGCGGGGCCTGGGTCGCGGCGCCGCTGGCCAGGAGCGCGTCGACGTCGTCGATGCCCCAGGCGGTGAGCGCCTCGCGGGTGTGGGCGCCGGGTCCCCCGGGCGCGGTGCCGAGCGTTGCAGGGGTGCGGGAGAAGCGCGGCGCGGGGGCGGGCTGGGTGATCCCGTCCCGCTCGACGAAGGTGCCGCGGGCGGCCAGGTGCGGGTGGTGCGGGGCGTCGGCGAGAGGTACGACGGGCGCGACGCAGGCCTCCGTGCCGTCGAAGAGCGCGCTCCACTCCGCCTGGGTGCGCTCCTTGAACCTCGCGGTGAGCGCCTCCCGGATCGCCGGGAAGTTGCCGGGATCGTCGCGGTCGGGCAGGTCGAGCTCGAGGAGGCGGACCAGCTCGGCGTAGAACTGCGGCTCCAGCGGGCCGACGCTCATGTGCCGGCCGTCGGCCGTCTCGTAGAGGTCGTAGTAGGGCGTGCCGCCGTCGAGCAGGCCGGACGCGCGGCGACCGGTGTCGAGGCCGAGCGCGGCGAAGGTGCTGGCCATCGCGTTGAGGTGGGCGGTGCCGTCGACGATCGCGGCGTCCACGACCTGGCCCTGGCCACTCACCTTCGCCTCGAGGAGCGCGGCGAGGATGCCGATGACGAGGTAGGTCGAACCGCCACCGAAGTCGCCGACCAGGTTGGTCGGGAAGTGCGGGCGCGCCGGGTCCTGGCCGAGGCCGTGGAGGGCGCCGGTGATGGCGACGTAGTTCATGTCGTGGCCGGCGGTGCGGGCCCACGGACCGTCCTGGCCCCAGCCGGTCATCCGGCCGTAGACCAGCCGCGGGTTGCGCGCGAGGCACTCGTCGGGCCCGAGGCCGAGGCGCTCGATGGCGCCGGGGCGCATCCCCTCGACGAGCACGTCTGCCTGCTCGACCAGGTCAAGGACGGTGGCCACGGCGTCGGGGTGTTTGAGGTCGAGCGCGACGCTCGGGCGGCCGCGGGTGAGCACGTCGTGGCGCCCGGCGCCGAGCATGTCGCCGCCCTTGCGGTCGATCCGGATCACGTCGGCGCCGAGGTCGGCCAGGATCATGCACGCATGCGGCCCGGGGCCGATGCCGGCGATCTCAACGACCTTGACGCCCCGCAGCGGACCCGTCCCCTGCCCGAGTGGCTCGCTCATGCGCCGATCATGACAGAACTGGTGTCAGCGTCGTGCGGGTCACACGCCCTTGCAACTCGTTGCATAGGTCTGCCACGATCCTCCGGTGGCCCTCGAACACGCGCTCCTCGTCGCCCTGCGCGAGCAGCCCGCGGCCGGCCTCGACCTCGCGCGGCGCTTCGAGAAGTCGATCGGCTTCTTCTGGCACGCCACCCACCAGCAGATCTACCGCGTCCTCGCCCGCATGGAGGGCGACGGCTGGGTCACCGTCGAGACCGTCGGCCAGACCGGCCGCCCGGACAAGAAGGTGTACGCCGTCTCGGCCGCCGGCAGGCAGGTCCTCGCCGACTGGCTGGCCGAGCCGATGGGCTCGGAGACGTTCCGCAGCGAGCTGGCCGTCAAGCTGCGCGGGGCGTCGTACGGCGATCGCGCGACGCTGCTGCGGCACGTCGCCGACGCGCGGGCCGACCACGAGACCCGGCTGGCGCACTACCGCCAGCTGGAGGCCGCCATGCCGAGCCACGCGACCGGGCTCGAGCTCGACCAGCTGCTCGTCCTGCGCGGCGGGATCGGGCTGGAGCAGTTCTGGATCACCTGGCTCACCGACTACCTCGACGCGCACGGCTTCGAGGCCGATGGTTTCGAGGCTCGCGGTTTCGAGGCTCGCTCCGCTCGCACCTCAACCAACGCCGCTCGCACCTCAACCACCGAAGAAGAGGCACTCAGATGACGTCCTACCCGCACCTCCTCGAGCCGATCACCCTCGGCGACCTGACCCTGCGCAACCGCGTGGTCATGGGCTCGATGCACACCGGCCTCGAGGACTACCCGTGGGACATCGACAAGCTGGGGGCCTACTTCGCCGAGCGCGCCCGCGGCGGCGCCGGGCTGATCGTGACCGGCGGTTACGCGCCCAACAAGCGCGGCTGGCTCAAGCCCTTCGCCTCCGAGATGACCACCCGGCTGCAGGCCATCCGGCACCAGCGGGTGACCGGCGCGGTGCACGAGGCGGGCGGTGCGATCGCCCTGCAGATCCTGCACGCGGGCCGCTACGGCTACCACCCGTTCTCGGTCGGGGCCTCGTCGATCAAGTCGCCGATCACTCCCTTCAGCCCGAGCGCGCTGTCGACCAGGGCGGTCGACAAGACCGCCTCCGACTTCGCCAACGCCGCGCGCCTGGCGCAGAAGGCGGGCTACGACGGCGTCGAGATCATGGGCTCCGAGGGCTACCTGATCAACCAGTTCCTCGCCACCCGCACCAACGACCGCACCGACCGGTGGGGCGGCAGCGCGCGCAACCGGATGCGCTTCCCCGTCGAGATCGTGCGGCGCACGCGCGAGGCGGTCGGCGAGGGCTTCCCGATCATGTACCGGATCTCGCTGCTCGACCTGGTCGAGGGCGGCCAGACGTGGGACGAGGTCGTCGAGCTGGCGGGCGAGCTCGAGGAGGCCGGCGTCACCGTCTTCAACACCGGCATCGGCTGGCACGAGGCACGCGTGCCCACGATCATCACGCAGGTCCCGCGGGCCGCGTGGGCCAGCGTCACCGCGCGGCTGACCGAGGTCGTCGACGTGCCGGTGTGCGCGTCCAACCGGATCAACACCCCGGAGCTGGCCGAGGAGATCATCGCCTCCGGGCAGGCCGACATGGTCTCGATGGCGCGGCCCTTCCTGGCCGACCCGGCGTTCGTCGCCAAGGCGCTCGACGACCGCGCCGACGAGATCAACACCTGCATCGCCTGCAACCAGGCCTGCCTCGACCACACCTTCAGCAACCGGCGCGCATCGTGCCTGGTCAACCCCCGCGCCTGCCACGAGACCGAGCTGGTGCTGATGCCGACCCTGCGTCCGGCCACGGTCGCCGTCGTGGGTGCCGGCCCAGCCGGCCTGGCCGCCGCGGTCAACGCCGCCGAGCGCGGCTTCACGACCACCCTCTTCGAGAAGCACGCCGAGCTGGGTGGCCAGTTCCGGCTGGCCATGCAGGTGCCCGGCAAGGAGGACTTCGCCGACACGCTGCGCTACTTCACCCGTCGCCTCGAGGTGCTCGGCGTGGACGTGCGGACCTCGACGGAGGCCTCGGCGGCCGACCTCGCGGCGTACGACCACATCGTCGTGGCCAGCGGCGTCGTCCCGCGCATCCCCGTCATCGAGGGCATCGACCACCCCAAGGCCGTGTCGTACGCCGCGGTGCTCGACGGCTCGGTGACGGTCGGCAAGCGGGTGGCGGTGATCGGCGCCGGCGGGATCGGCGTCGACGTGAGCCACTTCCTCGCCCACGACCCGGGCGAGACCGTCGAGGACTGGTACGCCCACTGGGGCGTCGGCGACCCGACCCTCAACCCGGGCGGGTTGACCGAGGCCAAGCCGCGTACGCCGGCGCGCGACGTCACGCTCGTCCAGCGCAAGGCCACGCCCATCGGCATCGGCCTGGGCAAGACGTCGGGCTGGGCGCACCGAGCCGTGCTCAAGCAGTCGGGCGTCACCCAGGTCATCGGCGCGACCTACGACCGCATCGACGACGCCGGCCTGCACATCACCGTCGACGGCACCCCGCGGGTGCTCGACGTCGACCACGTCGTCATCTGCGCCGGGCAGGAGTCCGTGCGCGACCTGTACGACGTCCTCGACCACCGCAGCGTCCACCTCATCGGTGGCGCGGACGTGGCCGCCGAGCTCGACGCCAAGCGGGCGATCAAGCAGGGCACCGAGGTCGTCGCGGCGCTCTGAGGTGAGCGGCTCCCCGGACCGACGTAGCGTCGTGCCCATGTGGCGCTCCCTCCAGCACTCGGCTCGACCGCTGCTCGCCGCCTCGGGCGTCCGCTCCCGCGCCAGCCAGCACGAGGACACCTCGACCCTGGGGTCGCCGACCGGCCCGCCCTCGACCCGGACGGCACTCGGCGAGCTCGGCGCCGCCCTCGACGCGGTCCGCCTGGTGGGGGCCGTGCCCCGCCTGGCCACGGCTCCCCGCGGCGACGGCCACCTCGTGGTGGACATCCCGGGGTGGCGGGCTCCCGAGATCACCGGTGCACCGCTGCGCGGCTACCTGCGCGCACTGGGCTACGACGCCCGGGGCTGGGGCTTCGGCACCAACATGGGCGACCCGCGACGTGACGTCGACCGGCTGGCGGGACGCGTGCTCGAGCTGGTCGACCAGGCAGGCTCCCCCGCGTCACTGGTCGGGTGGAGCCTCGGCGGGGTCATCGCCCGCGAGGTGGCTCGCCGCCATCCCGACGCCGTACGACGGGTCGTCACCTACGGCACGCCGGTGATCGGCGGACCGATCCACACCACCATCGCCCGCGCCCAGGGCGGCGGCTCCGGCGCCGGTCGGGTCACCCGACGACTCGACGCCGCCGCACCGATCCGGGTGCCGCTCACCGCCGTCTTCTCCCAGCGGGACGGGATCGTCTCCTGGCAGGCGTGCATCGACCGCTCCACTCCGGGCGTGGAGCACGTCGAGGTGTCCTCGACCCACATCGGCATGGGCGTCGACCCGGATGTCTGGGCGATCGTCGCCGACCGGCTCGCCCGCGACGCGGCCTGACCCGCCGAGGTCCCGACCGCCCGGCGGGACCGTCGGGGCTCACTCGGCGGGAGCCACGACCGGCACGACGACCTCGTTGTGCCGCAGGAACCACGGCGTCCACGGCGGGTCGAAACGTGCGAAGCGCATCGCCCCGTCGACCTCGAGCCCGGCCTCCGCGACGGCCGCGAGGAGGCGCCGGGCGTGCTCGTCGTACCTGCTCTGCGACCAGCGTCCGGAGAACCGCAGCGCGGCGGCGGTCTGGGCGGGGATCGCGCGCAGCCGGACCGTGCCGTCGGTCGGCGCCGGGGCCGCGTCGAGCTCGAAGGAGCCCGGCATCACGAAGCTGACCACGTAGTGCCCGACCTCGGTGTCCGCCTCCTGGAGGACGGGGGCCGTCATGGCCACCTTGCGGGACTGGGTGTTGCGCCCGCCGATGTAGCCGACCAGCCGCCGGAACGACGTGTTGCCGGCGCTCTCGAAGGAGCCCGTCACCCGCGTCTCGGCGACCCCGTGCCCTGGATACCGGCGCAGCTCGAAGCCGGGATGCTCCTGCACGACGTCGTACGGCTGCTCCTCGGTCACGGACCCAATCTCGCGCCTCGGGCGACCACGCCGGAAGTGCCGGAGGTCCCGGGGCCTTCGGCCGCTCCCGGCTCCACTCCGACGCGGCATGATGGCCGCATGACCACTCCCGAGGTGACCGCGGCCGGCGTCGACGACCGGGCCCTGCGGTCCCTGAGGGGATGGAACCTCGGCCTCGCGGTGCTCCACCTGGCCCAGGCGGTCGCGGTGGTGGTGCTGGCGACCGACTTCGCGATCACCGTCACCCGGTCGCTGCCGACCGGACCTCCGGGCACGCCGACCGCGTCGCCGGAAGCGCTCTTCGACCTCCCGATCGGTGTCGCGATCGGGGCGTTCCTCGTGCTCGCCGGGCTCGACCACCTGCTGACGGCGACGGTCATGCGGCGTACGTACGAGCGCGACCTCCTCGGCGGGATCAACCGGTTCCGATGGGTGGAGTACTCGTTCAGCGCGACGATCATGGTCGTCCTGATCGCCCTCTACTCGGGCATCGACGGGATCTCCGCACTCATCGGGATCATCGGCGCCAACGTGGCGATGATCCTCTTCGGCTGGCTCCAGGAGTCCGCCAACCCACCGGGCAGCCCGACGGTGACGATGAAGCCGTTCTGGTTCGGCTGCGTCGCGGGCGCCGCACCGTGGGTGGCGATCGGCTACAACCTCGTCGCTGCCGAGGAGGTCCCCGGCTTCGTGGTCGGCATATTCGTGTCGCTGTTCGTCTTCTTCAACAGCTTCGCGCTCAACCAGTGGTTGCAGTACCGACGGGTCGGGCCGTGGCGCAGCTACGCGTTCGGCGAGCGGGCCTACCTGGTGCTCAGCCTCGTCGCGAAGTCCGCCCTCGCCTGGCAGATCTTCGGCGGCTCGCTTGCGTCCTGACGTCGTCGCGACGCGGCCATAGGCTGTGGCCCAGGACCGCCACCCACTCATCCCGAGGAGTCCCATGCGCAGCGACCTGTTCGGCGAGAACCTCGAGTCGGGCACCACCGACCGCTTCACGTTGCAGAACTCCCGCATGGTGCGGGTCGCACTCGACGGGGAGGTGATGGCGCGGCAGGGGTCGATGGTCGCCTACCAGGGCGAGGTCGACTTCGCCTACCAGGGCTCGGGCGGCATGGGGAAGCTGTTCAAGAAGGCGTTCACCGGCGAGGGCATGTCGCTGATGAAGGTCACCGGTCGCGGTGACGTCTTCCTCGCCGACGACGCCATGGAGATCCACCTGGTCAACCTCGACGGCGACGCACTGACGGTCAACGGCAGCAACGTCCTCGCCTTCGACTCCTCGCTCACGTGGGACATCAAGCGGGTCGAGGGAGCGTCGATGATGGCCGGCGGTGTCTTCAACACCACGTTCACCGGCACCGGGACGGTCGCGATCACCTCGCACGGCACGCCCGTGGTCCTCAACGTCGACGCGCCCACGTACGCCGACATCCAGGCGGCCGTCGCCTGGTCGACGTCGCTCACCACGAGCGTGCGGCGTACGGCGGGAGCGAGCGCACTCATCGGCCGCGGATCCGGCGAGGCGTTCCAGCTCGTCTTCGCCGGCCAGGGCTTCGTCGTCGTCCAGGCCAGCGAGGGCCGCGTCGCGCCGCCGCACACCCACTGAGCGACCTGCCGCCCCGAGGGGCGCCTAGTGCCCGATCGCCAGCGACCGGCGATCGAGCCACCGGGGCACGGACGCCAGGTACGCGTCGTAGTCGGCGCCGAAGTTGGCGAGCAGGGCGGACTCCTCCGCGGTGATCTGCAGGCGGTCGATCACCAGCACGAAGGCAGCGACCGGGAGCAGGCCGGCCCATGCCCCGCGGCGTACGGCGTTGGCGACCAGCAACCCGGCCATGCCCACGTACATGGGGTTGCGGGTGACGGCGTTGACGGCGGACGGCGGAGACGCGTCGGGCGTCAGTGCCCGCTGCGCGAACCCCGCGGCCAGGGCCAGGAGCGGCGGAGGCAGACGCTTCACCCGCTCACCCTGACACTTTCGTTGCCGGTCGTCGACGCCCTCGGGCCGCCCCTGCGAGCCTTGCCGCCCCCCGGGGCCGCTGGTACGTTCCACCCCAGCATCGTGTTCCCGATCACTCGGGAACCCCACCCCAGACCTCCGGTGGCTCGTCATCTACGACCTGGAGGGGTGGCCGTGCTCCTGACCCGCCGGACGCCTGCAGCCCGCTCGGTACCTGGCTGGACGATGCCTCATCATGCCTGCTCCGGACGCGCGCTCGACGCGTCGCCCGAGCGCGCCGTCCTGGTCGACCACGGGGTGACCAGGACATCCGACAACCCACTCCTGGAGGCCCTGGCACATGACTGACATCGTCGACATCGACTCGGACCGCGCCCTCGTGGAGCAGGCCAAGGGAGCGATCATGCTCCGCTACGGCGTCGGCTCCTACGAGTCGCTGGCGGCCATGATCCGGTGGGCGCGCGAGGCAGACACCCCCGTCGAGGACGTGGCTCGCGCCCTGGTCAAGGGCATCTGCCAGGGGCGCGTCACCCCAGAGACCCAGGGGATCGTGCGCTGGCTCGAGCAGCGCCTCCGCGCCGACATCGCAGCGGCGCCCGACCCGGTCCCGGAGGTGACGCCGCGTCGCAACCTGACCGAGCGGCGCGCACCCGCGGGGGCGGATCGATCACCGGCTGCCGCCCCCACGCAGTGGCGCTACACCTCGGCCGTGCACGCGGCCCGTTCCCTGGGCCGCGCCTAGCCGGCCCGCGGCCAGACGGAACCGCCCCCGAGCAAGACGTCCCGGACGGCCACGGCCTTTCGACCCTGACGTCACCGGTCGCGGGTCGACACCATGAAGCCATGGCCAGCAACCAGCGGATCAGCTCCACGGAGCAGCTCGAGGCCCTCGGGCAGGCAGTGATCACGACCGACCCCGCCGGGGTGGTCCTCTTCTGGAACCCCGCGGCCGAGGAGCTCTACGGCTGGACGGCGCGGGAGGCGATCGGCCGCAACATCGCCGAGCTCAGCGTGCCCGAGGTGGGGCAGGACGTCGCCGCCGAGATCATGGCCGCCCTCCGGGACGGGGTCCCGTGGTCCGGCGGGTTCCCCGTGCGCCGCAAGGACGGCACCCTGTTCCCTGCCCTGGTGACCGACTCCGGCATCTACCGGGACGGGAACCTCGTCGGAATCATCGGCGTCTCCATCAACCTCGGGACCGCCCTGCGCCCCCTCCTCGAACGCTCCACCGACGCGGCACTGGTGCTGCGCAGTGACGCCGTGATCACCTACGCGAGCCCCGCCGTGGAGCTGCTGTTCGGTTGGGAGCAGGACGCGCTCATGGGCACCTCCATCGTCCCGCTGCTGCACGAGGAGGACCGCGCCGCTCTGGCGGCGCTGCTGGAGGACGTCGTCGCCCACCCGGGCGTGCACACGCCCGTCGAGGTGCGGGTGCAGGCGTGGCACGACTGGAGGTGGGCGGAGGCCGCCTTCACCAACCTGCTCGACGACCCGACGGTGCGGGGCGTCGTGTGCAACCTGCGCCCCAGCCCGGCGCGGGTGGCTCAGGAAGTGGCCGAGCTGCGAGCCAGACAGCTCGAGACCGCCCTGCAGTCGCGGCTCGTGATCGAGCTCGCCAAGGGGTACCTCGTCGGCCGCGACGGGGTGACCCCGGACGAGGCCTTCGCGTCGCTGCGCTCCTACGCGCGGTCCCACCACCTCACCGTGCACGACGTGTGCCGGAGCGTCGTGGACGGCGAGCCGCTCATCGCACCGCCGACCGGGTGACGCGCAGGATGCCCTGAGGCCGGAGCCGACCCGCCCCGTGACCTCGGTCAGGCCCCCAGGGTGTGGGGCCTCACCTGCTCGGGCTCGAGGATCGGCTCGGGCCGAGCCTCCTCGATCCCGGACTCGTCGGCCGGACGCGCCTGCTTCTGCTCGGCGGTGAAGGCCGACGTCACGGTGCGCATCGCCTCGCTGAGCTCTCCGGGGATGACGAAGTAACCGTTGCCGTGCTCGGCGAGGCGCGGGAGCATCTCGAGGTACTTGTAGGCCAGCACCTGCGGGTCGGCGTCGTTGTCGTGGACCGCCTGGAAGACCCGCTCCAGTGCCTTCGCCTCCCCATCGGCCTCGAGGATCTTCGCCTGCTGGCGGCCCTCCGCCTCGAGGATCAGCTTGTTGCGCGTGCCCTCCGCGGTGAGGATCAGCGACTGGCGGTGCCCCTCTGCCTGGAGGATCACCGCGCGCTTGTCCCGCTCGGCGCGCATCTGCTTCTCCATCGCCTCCTGGATGCTTCGCGGCGGGTCGATGGCCTTGATCTCCACCCGGTTGACCCGGATGCCCCACTTGCCGGTGGCCTCGTCGAGCACCTCGCGCAGTCGGAGGTTGATCGTCTCCCGGGAGGTCAGCGTGCTCTCGAGGTCCATCGACCCGATGAGGTTGCGCAGGGTGGTGACGGTGAGCTGGTCGATGGCCTGGAGGTAGTTGGTCACCCCGTACGCGGCCGCCCGCGGGTCGGTGATCTGGTAGTAGAGGACGGTGTCGATGGCGACTACCAGGTTGTCCTCGGTGATCACCGGCTTGGGCTGGGAGGTGTAGACGGTCTCCCGGACGTCGAGCTTGGTGTTGACCCGGTCGACCAGCGGGATGATCAGGTTGAGCCCGGGCTGCAGGGTCCGCTGGTAGCGACCGAACCGCTCGATGTTGTAGCGCCGCGCCTGCGGCACGATCCGGATGGCGGAGGCCACCACGAAGGCGACCAGCGCCGCCAGGATGGCGATCGGGATCCACAGCTCCATCAGTCTCACGCTTCTCTCGGTCGGGTTTCGGGCAGCGGCTCGCTCGGGTGCACCAGGGCGGTGGCCCCGTCGATCTCGTAGACGTCGACCCGGATGCCGGCCGGGATCACGAGGCTCTCGTCGTACGACCGGGCCGACCAGTCCTCGCCCGAGAGGTGCACGAGACCGCCGGTCGCGCTGACCTCGCGGGTGACCAGCGCCGACCGGCCGACCAGGGCGTCGCTGCCGTCCCGGGACAGCGGCGGGAGCGCCAGGTGCCGCTTGGCGATGGGCCGGATCGCCACGAGGGCGATGCCGCCCGTGACGGCGAAGGCCAACAGCTGTACGACGACCGGCGCTCCCAGGCCGGCGGCGACCGCCGCGACGAGGGCCGCGCCCGCCAAGAGGCCGAACGCCAGCGTCAGCGTGAGGAACTCCACCACGCCGAGGAGAAAGGCGATTGCCAGCCAGGCGTACGGCCACATGTGACGGTTCCATCCGGGGAGGATGTGCTCCCAGCGTACTGCCCCCAGACGAAGATCGTCCCGGTCAGACCGCCGCCGGGAGGGACGGCAGTGCGGCGCGCAGGGCCACCTCCGTCCGCAGCGCGAGGGCAGCCAGGGTCAGGGTCGGGTTGGCCGTGCCGCAGGTCGGGAAGAGGCTGCTGCCGACGATCCACATGTTGGGGACGTCGTGGCTGCGCCCGAATCCGTCGGCCACCGAGTCCCGCGGGTCGGTACCCATGATCGTGGTGCCCATGATGTGGCCGGCGCCGAACGCGAACGGGACGTGCGTGCGCTCCCGCGCACGCAGTGCGCCGAAGAGCCGCTCGTGCAGAGCCTGCGCGTCGTCGAGCCCGCCCTGGGTGTAGGCGTCGATCGAGAAGGTGATCCGCGGCCGCGGGATGCCGATGTCGTCGAGCAGGTCGAACGCCGGCGTGATCGTGTTGGCGCGGTCCGGCAGCTGCTCGGTGAGCGAGGCGAACCGGAGCTCGTGGGAGACGTGGTCCTCCCAGCGGGCGGCCAGCGCGGCGCCGCCCTCCCTCAGCGCGGGGAACGGCCCCTGGGTGAACTCGAAGGTCGGGTCACCGATCGGGAACCGCCACCCGTCGTTGCCGATCTCCACCCTGAACGCCGATCGCAGCCCGCGGTCGGGGGACTGCCGGGGCGACTCGATCCCGGCGGTCGACAGGGGACCGCGCTGCGGGTAGACCGGCTGGTCGGGGGCCGACAGCGCGTAGGACAGGGCGATGGGGTGGTCCATCAGGTTCTGGCCGACCTGTCCGGAGCTGTTGGCGATCCCGTCGCCGCCGTTGGACATGAGCAGGATCTTGGGGGTCTCGATGGCGTGGGCGGCCATCACGACCGCCCGGCCGAGCACCTCGTCGTCCGTGCCGTCCGGCCGCCGGAACCGGACGCCGCGCGCCGTACCGTCCTCGCGGAGCAGCACCTCGCGCACCACCGCGTCCGAGATCAGCTTGGCGCCCTTCTCGACGGCGCGGTCGAGGTGGATGACCGCGTCGTACTTCGCACCGATCGGACAGATGGGGATGCAGTTGCTGTTGCCGACGCAGTGGTGGCGGTCGTTGTAGGTCTCGGTGTTGCGGGCCTGCGGGGTCGACAGCACGTCCAGCCCGATGGTGCGGGCGGCGCCTCTCACCACCTTGTCGAGGAACGAGATGGGCACGGCCGGCATCGGGAATCCGGCGCTGCGGGGCGAGCCCTGGTCCTGGCGACCGTCGCCGGCGACTCCCATCTCCTTCTCGGCCTGGACGTAGTAGGGCTCGAGGTCGGCGTACGTCAGCGGCCAGTCCCGGCCGACGCCGAAGCGGGTCCTCATCTCGAAGTCGCTCGGCAGCAGCCGCGGCGTGCTGCCGAGCCAGTGCCAGGTGGTGCCGCCGACCACGCGCTCGTACGTCGAGCCGAACGGCTCGGGTCCTTCCTGGACGAAGTAGCCGGTGCCGGGTACGCCGATGTCCAGAACCGTCGGCCGGGGTGCGTGCGCCGTGGACGGGTAGGGCGACTCGGGCACCTTGGCGGGTGCCTGCCGGAAGATCTCCACCGCCCGGTCCCGGTCGACCGGCGGTCCCGCCTCGAGGACCACCACGCTCACGCCCCGGCGGACCAGCCGGTCCGCGACGAGGGCTCCGGCCACACCCGAGCCGACGATGACGACGTCGGCGGTTGCCACGATGCTCATGGGGCTTCATCCCACTTCGAGAAGCCGATCTTGGTGCTCGGCGGTTCGGCGAACGGGAGCGACTGCCAGGCCAGCGCCTCCAGGTAGTCGGCGGTACGGCCGTCGACGAGGCCCGAGTACCAGAGCACCAGGACCTGCTGGGCCGTCCGCGCTGCGGCCTCGCTGCGGAGGGCGCCCCGTCGTACGACCGCGTTGAAGGTCCGGGGCACGCGATCGGCACGGACGGTGTCCTGGACGAGCTGGCGCAGGGGATCGTTGTACGCCGGGTCGCGGACCAGGGAGGCGAGGTAGAGGGCTCCGGGCTCGTCGTCGAGGCTGAACTCGTCATCGGTGAGGATCTCCGACAGCTCCATGAACTCGTCGAGCGTGACCGGCCCGGTGCGGGTGGCGGCACCGGCGGACGCGGGGCTGAGGAGGTCGGCCCCGGCCATGACCAGCGTGCCGCTGGCGAGGCCGACGAGGAGCTCTCGGCGACTGGCGAGGGGCAGTGCGGCCTCGAGGGCGCGCACGTCGGATCGTGGGTTCGTCATGAGGGTCCCGGACGTGGAGGTCTGACGGCCGCCGGTGGGGCAGGCCGACAGTGCGGCGCAGGCGTCGCGCCACAGGGAGCAGGGGGCAGGGACCGGTCCGAGCGTGGGCGACAGCGGGTCCAGGACTCTGGTCCTGCGACGCGTCTGGCCACAACGGTCGTGGGTGACTCGGTGCGCCGGTGTCCCTCGAGGACTCCGTCGCACTCCTTGTCGATCGCTCCTCAACGTAGGCAGTGCGTGGAGCGGTGGTCAAGGCTCGTCGGGGGTACTAGGACCAACGTCCAATGGCGACCCGTTCCTCGTCAGGGACACGCTCGGGGGCCTGGACGGCGGACCCCACACGCCGCAGAGCGGAGCGTCGCGATGAGCACAGCAGGACTGCACCACCACAGAGGTTGGGTACGCCGCCTGGTCGCGCCGATGGTCGTCGCGCTCGGCGCCGCGACGATGACCGCCGGCGTGCTCGCCGTCCCCGCCACCGCCGCGAGCTCCGACGCCTGTGCGGGTGGAGGCTTCCGGCTGGTCAACCTGACGACGGGTGCCACCGTGGCCTCGAGCCCGACCGAGGGCACCGTCTCGGCCGCAGCCCTCGGAGAGCGCTTCGGCGTGCGGGGCCTCTACAACCAGTTCGACGTGCGTGCGTCCGACTTCGCCGTCCTGGACTACGCCTTCACGGGTGCCGCCAACGAGGAGGACATGACCGGCGGCCGGTTCACCCCGGTGTGGGCCAGCAAGGTGCCGGACCACCGGGGCGCGACGCTCAGCAGCGGCGTGGAGGTCAGCCTCGACGAGGAGGACCTGGTCATCATGCGCACCGGGTCCGCGGTGTCGATGAAGATCCAGGCCAAGGACTGCGCACAGGGCGGCATCTTCCAGATGGAGCCGGAGCGCGGGGACGGGCAGACCACGCGGATCGTGCACACGCTCGCCCAGTCGTCCCAGCCCGGGATGACGCCCTTCTTCTTCGACAACACCAACTTCCGTGAGCGCGTCGGCCAGTTCCTCGGTGCTGACTGCACCAGCGTGGTCACCGGGCCGCCCAGCCAGTTCTGCGTGCAGGTCAACACCCGCACCAACATCGGCAACGACGTCTCCTCCGCCTTCGTCGCCCGCGACAGCGCGCAGGTCGCCGAGCGTGTCGACCAGCCCCAGTGCAACACCGCCACTCCCTTGAACCCGAGCGTCGAGCACTGCGGCAGCCAGTCGATCTGGGACGTCGCCAGCGGCGGCCGGATGGGCTTCGTGACCGGGGAGGACGCCGTCGAGGTGGCCAACCCGCCCACTGACTGCGTCGAGGACTGCCAGGCGCAGAACCAGGTCCGCGGTCGCCTCGCCGTGCTGGGCTTCCCCTTCCCGGTGCCCGCCGGCAGCCGGCTCACGCCCGCCACCGCCGCAGGGGCCCTCCCCGCTCCCCCGTCCCTGCCCGGGTCCACCTCGACCGGTACGCCGCCCGCACCCTCGCAGGTGCGCCCGTCGACGCCGCAGGTGAGGAAGGCCGTGGCCGGTCGAGCGGGTGGCCGGGCCACCGCCACCGCTCGGTGGCAGTCCGTCGCCGGTGCCGCCGCCTACCAGGTCCGCGCGGTGCGCCTCGGAGCTCGGGGCAAGGCCGTCACCTCGGACAAGCTGAGCGGCTCCGCCCGCTCCCGCACGATGGTGCTGAAGCGTGGCACCTACCGATTCAAGATCCGGGCCCTCAATGCCGCCGGTGCCAGCTCTTGGTCGACGATGTCGAACAAGGTGCGCGCCCGCTGAGACGGGCGTCGCGGTCCCGCGCTCTCCCCGGCGCGGGACCGCGTCTTCTTGCCCTCTGAAGGTGGGTCGAACCGCCGCGAGTTGCCCGCAAACGTCGTCGCGTGTCTTTGCCGATTGGAGCGGTCGATGCCACCTCCGCTCCACAACCGGCACCCGGCGGGCCTTTCACCGCGTCTGTACGGGCCTCACACTGGGAACCGAACAGAGCAGGAGGACGATGGTGCTGCGGTTCCTGAAAGCCGGAGTGGGGTTGCTTCTGGGGGTCTCAGGGGCGTTGATGTACACCGCGTCATGGCAACGCTGGGCCGGTGCGTGCGCGTGGGGTGACAGCGAGTCCCCGCTGTGCGACATGCGTCAAGATCACCGGTACGACTTCATCGCACCCGAAGCTCCGTGGGAACCCATCGGTACGGCAGCGCAACTGGCCGGCGCGTCACTGCTCGTCCTCGCCCTCGCCTACGTGCTTCTGCCGTGGGCGCTGACCGGACGTCGCCCAGGGGTCATGGTTGGCGTCGTGTGGCTGATCGGAGTGGCCGCGTTGGTGAGTGTCGGCGTCGCCACGCTCACGTCCGGTCTCACCAGCATCGTGGTGCACCCGGTGGGTGGCGACCTTGCCTTGTTCGCGTGGTTCTTCATACCGGCTCCCCTGTTGATCTGGTTCAGCCTCAACTCTCGCGGATTGGCGGGGGGAGCCGGTATTGCGTTGGTGCTGTCGTCGCCGTTCGTCGCCGCGGCCACCTACGGAATCGGTCCCTACGACGCCCGCCCCTGGTGGGAGGCAATCCGCGGGACGCTCACAGCAACGGCAGGCGTTCTTCTGCTCGCGGACGCGACCCTGCTGGGACTGCGGCGTCCCCGAACACACATCATGGCCGGGCGTGACACCGACCAAGAAGCGGCAACGCCGAGGTAATTCAACGACAACAACCGTGCGGGTCGGCCCCACTCGCCGCCCATGGCCACCGCCGATGGGGCAGCAGGGCGGGTGCCGCGGTCCTGCTGGTACAGCGCGGAAGTGGTGGCTTTTCGCGGCAGTCCCCGAATGCGATCGGGTGCGTCTTCCCGCCGCCTGTAGGCGTAGCTACGGAGCTCGTTTGGCCCCAGCTTGCCAATCTTCCATTCGTAGATCGTCACGGGAAGCAGGTAGCCATCCTCGTCGAACGTCCCCTGGCCGACCTCGTGTCCTCCCATGTGCTTGTAGAACGCGCGAGCCGGGAGGTTCGCTGACAAGACCTCGAGCCGGACGGTCGAGAACCCGAGCTGGCTGAAGTCCAGCGCGGCCGCATGCAGCAGCGCGGCTCCGATGCCCTGGCGGTGCCGAGTCGGATCGACGTACAGCGCAACCACCTCGGCAGTCAGTACTGCATCACCATCCGCAGGACGCCCGTACACAAGACCCACGAGTTCCCCCGCGTGGTCGTCTGCCACCAGCAGCACGTCCCGCGGGGCGTCGCCGTTGGCCTGGTCGACGAGGACACGCACCTAACCCTGCTCTGACACCTCTGGCGTCCGTTCGGCCACTCGCCTCCGCCACGCCTCGTCCGGCATCTGCCCCCTATGACCCGACAGCCAAGACGCCACCATGACGCGCCCCAGCGCTGCCGCGTCGCCCCGCACCGCTGACCGGATCCTCACGCTCGGCATCCACCCTTCCGTCTCGACCGACAGGCTAGGAGGGGCCACGGGTCCGATCCAGCGGCGACGACGATGCATCACCTCGCCGTGACCTGGGCGCGCGGCTTCGCTGTCACCGCCGCCGTCACTGGTTCCGCATTCGCCGTCGCGACACTCTTTGACTGTTCACGTGAACCGCCGCCACTGTGCCTAGCCGCACGGACCGGCCCGCCGCCGGACAAGGGACTCACCTGAATCCTGCGCTAGTACGAGCAGGGCAGGCGGAGTCGGGAGGAGCCGCCGTCGCCGTGGAAGATCTTCCGAGCTGATGGAGCAAGGTCGGTACTCGTCGCTGGTGCACGGTCGGTGCCCAGGTTCCTGGCGTAACGAGGGTGCGCTCCTCCAGAGATCTGCAGGCGAAGGCGGTTGCCGGTGGTGAAGCGGTGCGCCAGGGCGTCGAGCTGGAGCGTGATGGTCCCGTTCGCATTCCCCGGTCCCAGGCGCACGAATCCGTCGCTGACGTTGATGGACCGCCCACTCCTCCTCACTTCGCATACCCGTACGAAGAGGTCGGCGTATGGGTTGTCGGTCTCGTGGACGACTTCGACCACCGGGTTCCCGAGCACGTCCAGAGGGTCGGTCAGCGGTGGGCTGGTGAACGTCACGACGTCTGCGCGATCCTCGAGCCTCCGGTTGTCGCGATGACCACCGATCGCCGGGTTGATCACGCGGCCACCGACGGCTGGGGTGGGATCGGAAGGGTCGTACGTGAACGTCGTGGGACCGGTGCCGGACGGCGGCGGGGTGTCGTCGAGACCACCGCCGGACTGGAGGTGGAACACCCGCTCGCTGGTCGGCGGCGGCCACGCCTCCAGGTTGCGCCACTCCCGGGCGCCTGTCACGAAGATCCGTACCCGACCCGGCCGCTGCTGGCCGCCGACTCCGGCGAGGTGTTCGGCCAACCAGTCCAGTGCCTCCGTCATGACGGCTGCGGCGCCCGTGGTGGCTGCCTCGATGTGGGTCCACGGTCCGATGGTGAGTCCCACCTCGACGCCCCGCTGCTGCAGTCGGTCGTGCTGTTCGATCATCTGGGCGGGGAACCGGTCCTGCCAACCCGCTTGCAGCAGCACGGGCACGGTGACCCGGTCGAGAGCCTGGCCCAGGCGCATGTGGCGCCAGACGGGATGCTCGGGGTCCGACGCCAGGAGCCAGTCGGCGTACGGCATGGGACTACCGGCGAAGAGGGTGTCCTGCGCCTTGACGAGAGGGAGGTCCTCGTACGCCGGCCTCAAGCGGCGGCTCGACGTCGCCGCGCGCGCGACTTGCCTGATGGCTCCGACCTCGAGATGCCCCAGGGCGTCCATGAGGCCCACGACCTCCTCGAGGGAGAAGGCCCCGGCACCGTGCGCCCCCCAGTGGGCGTCGTGCCCGGAGATGGCGACCACCGCCGCCACGAGCTCCGAGGGAGGGTCCGCCATCACCGCCCATGCCGCGTGCCCCAGGTAGGACGCTCCCCAGAGGGCGAAGCGACCGTCGAACCAGGGTTGTCGACGAAGCCAGACGACCGCGTCGGCGCCGTCGGCCTTCTCCTGACTGAACGGGTCGAGGTCCCCTCCGGAACCGGACGTCCCGCGGCAACCCTGGTTCACGACCCGGTAGCCGTGGCTGGCGAAGAAGCCGGCGGTGAGCTGGGCGATCACCCCGCCCAGACCGTAGGGGGTGCGGATGAGAACCGTGCCCAACGACCTGGTGGCCGGCACGTACACGTCGGTCAGGAGCTCCGCGCCGTCACGCATGGGGACACGCGTTCGGCCGACGGTGTAGTCGTAGTGGCCAAGCGGCATCCGTAGAACCCGAGCCAGTGTGGTTCCGAGCGGATGGCGCAGCCGGGACTTCATACCGTCTAGCGGCTGCCTGAGCGCGTGGCTCGAGTGACGGACAACAGCGCGTCCATGACAACTCCGGTGACAGAAGGGCTCAGAGACAGCGTACTCCGGCCGGTCAGCACAGGCCCGGCAGTTGTGCCTGCGCCGGCTCAGGACTAGTCAGTCCGAGGGGTGGCGCGTCCTGACTTCATCTCAATAGAGTCAGGCCATGGGGCGCAGCCAACCGCTACTCGGTCGGGAGGCGGAGAAGCAGCGCGTGGGGACCCTTCTGGGGCATGCCCGCAACGGTCGCGGAGGCGCCTTGTTCCTGACCGGTGAGCCCGGGATCGGCAAGACGACGCTCTTGGAGGCCACCACGTCCGAACCGGCCGGCATGCGTCTGTTGACGGCCGACGGTTTCGAGGCCGAGTCCACCATTCCCTTCGCAGGAGTGCAGCGACTCTTCATTCCGCTGCGTGAGTACGTGGCTGCTCTGCCAGAGCTGCACCAACAAGCGATCCAGGTCGCCGCCGGCGTCACCGACGGGCCGCCGCCGGATCGCTTCCTGGTCGGCCTGGGAGTCCTCGGACTGCTGGCCGCCGCCGCACAGGTCGAGCCCATCGTGTGTGTGGTCGACGACGCACACCTGCTCGACCCCGAGTCGCTGGACGTCCTGGGTTTGGTGTCACGCCGACTCGGAGCCGAGGCCGTAGCCGTCGTCATGGCTGCCCGGGACACCCCGCACCTCGAGACCCACGTCGCCGGAGTGCCGGTGCTGCACCTCGCCGGTCTGGAGCCAGAGTGGGCGATGCGGCTGCTGAATGCGTCCCTGCCCGAGGCGATCGATCCGGTGGCAGCCGCGCAGATCGTTGCTGCGACCGGTGGCAACCCGCTGGCGCTGGTCGACCTCGCCGGGGAGCTGAGCGTGCGCCGCCTGACCGAGACCAGCCTGGCGGACGAGCCCCTGCCGATCGGCCACCACCTCGAAGCCCTGTACCTGCGCCGGATCCGCCACCTGTCACCGGACCTCCAGGTGTGGCTGCTGATCGCTGCGGCGGACTCCACCGGCAACATCGACCTCATCCGGGCGGCTGGCCAGTCGTGGGGCCTGCCGGAGGATCCGGTCGACGAGGCCGAGGCGGCCGGGCTGGTCGTGCTGGAGGACGCGATCCGGTTCCGGCACCCACTGGTCCGCTCGGCTGCCTACAACGCCGCCCAGGGCGCGCAGCGGCGGCGGGCCCACCGAGCGCTGGCGGCCGCCGCCGATCAGCTGGGCCTGGCCGAGGTCGAGGCGTGGCACTCGGCCAAGGGCACCCTCGGCACCGACCCGGACGTGGCTGACCGGCTGGAGCGGGTCGCCGCTGCGGCTGGACGGCGCGGCGGTCTCTCGTCACGGGCTCGACTCCTGGCCCAGTCGTCCGCGCTGACCCCCGTCGGCGAGCTGAGGTTCGCACGTCTCGTCGCGGCAGCGGAGGCGGCGCTGGCGTCAGGTGCGGCCCAGCTGGCCAAGACCTACCTGGATGACGTGGACGAGGAGGTGCTGGACCCGGTCTCGCGGGGGCGCCTGATCTGGACCCGGGCCAGCATCGCGATGTTCACCGCGGACCCGGCACTCATGGAGGCCGGAGCCAACATGTTGTCGGCGGCCGAGTCGTTCCATGGCCACGACGTCAACCGCGAGCAGGGGGCCCTGATCAAGGCGTTCGAGTACACGTTGCCTGCGGAACGACTGGCCCAGGGCGCCACGCTGTCCGAGCTCGGCGCCCGGATGCGCAAGGGCGCAGAGCTGGACGAGGGCACGGCAGGCACCATCCTCCGTGGACTCAGCGCCCACGTCCTGCTCCCCTATGAGCACGCCGTACCCAGCATGCGGGCCGCCGTGGACACGATCCTGGCGCTGGATCCGCCGGACCTCCTCACGTACGGCGCCATCAGTGTCGCTCTCACGACAGCCTTGTGGGACGCCCCGGCCCGACGCGAGTGCCTCGAACGCACCGCTGCGGCGGCGCGCGACGCGGGGTCCCTGCAGCTGCTGGACACCGCGCTGTGGATCATGTCGCTGGCCGAGCTGAGCGGCGGAACCCCCCGCCGGGCACACGAGTACATCGAGCAGGTGCGCGAGCTGCGGCGCGCCATCGGCTACGACGCTGAGCACGTCATCAACGTCGCCCTGCTGGCCTGGTCCGACGCCCCTCGCCCACAGGTCGAGATGATCAGCGAGGGCGCGGCCTCGATGGGATTCGGCGGCGTCGCGGCCGCCGGGCAGGCCGCCCTCGCCGTGCGGGACCTCGCCGAGGCCAGCTACGAGGATGCCTACCACCGGCTCAAGCCACTGGTGGACGACCCCTTCCTCCAGGTCACCCCGCTCGAGCTGCCCGACTTCATCGAGGCGGCGTGCCGCAGCCAGCATGCCGACGAGGCCGTCGTACACGTGGCGCACCTCGAGGCCTTGGCGTCCGTCAACGGGTCGCCATGGACCAGTGGTGTCGCCCAGCGTTCCCGTGCGCTCGTCGAGCACGATGCCGAACCCCACTACCTGGGTGGGATCTCGACCCTGGAACGCACTGACCTCGACATCGAGCTCGCCCGTGCTCACCTCCTGTACGGCGAGTGGTTGCGGCGCGCCCGCCGACGCCGGGACGCTCGCGAGCACCTGCACCGGGCCCTCCAGCTCTTCGAGCGCGGCCAGGCTCCGGCGTTCGCCCGCCGCGCCCGTATCGAGCTGCAGGCGATCGGCGACCGCTCCACGTCCTCCGGGACGCCGGACACCCTGGACCTCACTGTCCAGCAGCTGACCGTCGCGCGCCTCGCCGCAGCGGGTCACACCAACGCCGAGATCGGGGCCACCATGTTCCTCAGCGCACACACGGTCGACTACCACCTGCGCAAGGTCTTCCAGAAGCTGGGGATCTCCTCCCGACGCCAGCTGGCCGACCGCGTCGGCACCCTCACCTGAGGTGTCCTCGCCGGCGCACGGACTACGAGCCGCACGTGGTCCGGGACCGTTCACCTCGCTGCAGGCTCGGGTGATCCCACTCGATCCAGGAGGCACTCCATGCCCTTCGTGAACGCCGACGACGGAGCCCACATCTTCTACAAGGACTGGGGCGCCGGTGGCACTCCGGTCCTGCTCAGCCACGGCTGGCCGCTCAACGCCGACGCCTGGGAGGCGACGGCGCTGTTCCTCGCCGAGCACGGCCACCGAGCCATCGCCCATGACCGCCGTGGCCACGGCCGCTCCAGCCAGACGTGGCACGGCAACGAGATGGACACCTACGCCGACGACCTGGCCTGCCTGATCGACGCCCTCGACCTCACCGACCTGACCCTGGTCGGCCACTCCACCGGCGGTGGTGAGGTCGTGCACTACGTCGGCCGGCACGGCACCGCCCGCGTCGCCAAGGTGGTCCTCGTCTCGGCCGTCCCGCCGCTCATGCTGCGCACCGACGACAACCCCGAAGGGCTCCCCCTGGAGGTGTTCGACCAGATCCGCGCAGGTGAGGCGACCAACCGGTCACAGCTGTACCGCGACCTCGCCGACGGCCCGTTCTTCGGCCACAACCGCAACCACGACGTCGACCAGGGGTTCCGCGACGCATTCTGGCTGCAGAGCATGGCGTGCGGCCACCGAGGCGCCTACGAGTGCATCGCTGCGTTCTCCGCCACCGACTTCCGACCCGACCTGGAGAAGGTCGACGTCCCGACGCTGGTCATCCATGGCGACGACGACCAGATCGTGCCCTTCGAGGTCGGCGGCAAGCGCTCTGCCCAGATGATCGACGGTGCGACCCTCACCGTCTACCCCGGGAGCGGCCACGCCCTGCCCGACACCGACCGCGACCGGCTCCACGCCGACCTCCTCGCGTTCATCGACGCCTGACCACACGGAAGAGGACACCACCATGAACGACGACCACCGCCAGACCATCGTGCTCGTGCACGGCCTGTGGATGACCCCCCGCAGCTGGGAGAACTGGGTCACCCACTACCAGGCACAGGGCCACGCCGTGCTGACCCCCGGCTACCCGGGCTTCGACATCGAGGTCGAGGCCCTGCGGGCCAACCCCGAGATCATCGCCGACCTGACCGTCCCCGACACCGTCGACCACCTCGCCGCCACCATCGAGGCGCTCGAGAGCCCTCCGATCATCATGGGCCACTCCTTCGGAGGCACCCTCACCCAGCTCCTGCTCGCCCGGGGCCTGGGGTGCGCCGGCGTGGCCATCGACTCCGCGCCCACCGAGGGAGTCAGGGTGAATCCGATCTCCCAGGCCAAGTCACTGTTCCCGGCACTCAAGAACCCGGCGAACCGGCACAAGGCTGTCGGCTTCACTCCCGAGGAGTTCCACTACGCCTTCACCAACACCTTGTCGGCGGAGGACTCCAAGGCTGCGTGGGACCGCTACCAGATCCCGGCGCCCGGCAGCTGGATCTGGGAGTTCGGGCTCTTCGCCAACTTCAAGCCCGGACACCAGGACACCTGGGTCGACTACTCCGCCGACAGGGCCCCGCTGCTCTTCATCGGCGGTTCGGAGGACCACATCATGCCGACCTCGGTCAACAAGTCGAACGCGAAGCACTACAAGAAGTCCCCGGCGTTGACCGAGTACTACGAGTTCGAGGGCCGCGACCACTGGACCTGCGCCGCGCCCGGCTGGGAAGCAGTTGCCGACCACGCGCTCACGTGGGCGCGCGAGCACGCCCGCACCGGGTCCGAGACCGCTGCAGGCTCGTGATCGGGTCGTGACGAGGACGGTGGGTCCGACATGGTGCGGATGACACATCTCGGCGGACCCACCGTCCTGCTCGAGCTCGGCGGTTGGCGGATCCTCACCGACCCCACCTTCGACCCACCCGGCACCACCTACGCATTCGGATGGGGGACGTCGTCCACCAAGACCGCTGGGCCTGCGCTGGAGCCCGACGCCGTCGCACCCGTCGACGTCGTGCTGCTCAGCCACGACCACCATGCAGACAACCTGGACCAGCGTGGCCGCGACGTCCTCCCGCAGGCCGGGACCGTGCTCACCACCCGGGCGGCGGCGCGCCGGCTCCTCGGGGCAAACGCGGTGGGCCTTGCTCCCGGTGAGACCCACACGCTGCGCGCGCCGGGCAAGCAGACCCTGACCATCGGGGCCACCCCGTGCCGACACGGGCCGCCGTTCAGCACGCCCCTTGTCGGTCCGGTCATCGGCTTCACCCTGACGCTGGCGGACCGTGACACGGTCGCCGTGTGGATGACCGGCGATACCGTCCTGCACCGACCGGTCCGCCAGCTGGCCGAGAGCCTGGACGTCGACGTGCTGCTCGTCCATCTCGGCCGGGTCCGGTTCCCGACCACAGGTCGGGTGCGGTACTCCATGGACGGCAAGGACGCGGTGCGGCTCGCCGAGCTGCTGCGACCCCGCGTCGTCGTACCCGTGCACCACGAGGGCTGGTCGCACTTCAGCGAGCCCACCACCGAGCTGCGCGCCACCGTGGACCACGCGCGCCCGGCCATCGGGCAGCTCTTCACCTGGCTGGAGCTCGGCGTCGCCAGCCAGGTGGGCGACACGTCGACGTGGGGCCAAGACCTAGAGTGAAACGGTGTCCATGAAACTCCGTGGGGCGCTGGCCCGCCGCGAGAACCGACCCGTCGGTGGCTACTGCCCGATCGAGCGGACACTCGGCGTGCTGAGCACCCGGTCCGCGATGCTGGTGCTGCGAGAGGCGTTCTACGGCGCGACACGGTTCGAGGAGTTCGCCGCCCGTGCCGACCTCACCGACGCCACCACATCGGCGCGCCTCCGGGAGCTGGTGCGGGCCGGCATCCTGGACAAGCAGCCCTACCAGCGTCCCGGGCAACGGATTCGTCACGAGTACGTGCTGACCGCCGCCGGCCAGGACCTCATGCCGGCGCTGTTCGCGTTGCTCCAGTGGGCCAACCGCCATGACCCGCCTCCCTACCCACCCGACCTCCGCCACGACGAGTGCGGCGAGCCGGTGACCATCGAGGCGCGGTGTGCGTCCGGCCATGTAGTGAACGCCGACGACATCGCCGTCACGGCGGCCGGCCCCTTCGGGCTCGATGACCCGGTGACCCTCGAGGACTGGGCCGCACAACGGCCCTGAGAGCCAGCGTGACGAAGCGCCGCGGTGTCCGCAGGCGGCCGTGATCCAGAGCTGTCCAGCTGCCCGGGGCACGCGTGCTGGGGCCGGCGGACACGCGCCCGCCGGCCCCGGGTCCGGGTTACCGGGCCGCTTGGCGGATCAGCCGGGTCACGGCGCCCGGGTGGCTCATCATGGCCACGTGCGAGCTGTCGATCTCGACCGTGGTCGAGCCGGCCCGCTCTGCCATGGCTCGCTCGGCCTCGGGCGGGATGATGCGATCCTGGCTCGCCACCAGATACCAGCTCGGGATCTCGGCCCACGCCGGCGGACCCGAGGGGGTCACCAGTGCGGCGAACGCTCCGGGGCGCTGCGACGCCGCCATGAACCGCGTCGTCCGCCGGGGCAGGTCCTGGGCGAAGAGCTCGTGGAACCACACCGGATCGATGTAGGCATCCGCGTCGCCGTTGCTCGCTCCGGGGAACGGCCGCACAACCAGGTGGTCCGTCACGACCGAGGTCCCACCGCCGAGGTGGTTGGCGTCCGAGACACTCTCGCCCTCCGCGGGCGCGTAGGCGGCCACGTAGACGAGGGACCGGACGTTCTCGTTGCCGGTGGCCGCGTTGGTGATGACCACGCCGCCGTACGAGTGACCCACGAGCACGATCGGGCCCTCGATCGTCGAGAGGAAGCTCCGGAGGTACTCCCCGTCGCTGCTCGGGCCGCGGAGGGGGTTCGAGAAGGCGAGCACGGGGTAGCCCGCATTCATCAGGCGACCGGCGACGGCGCTCCATCCGCTGGAGTCTGCGAACGCGCCATGGACGAGCACCACGGTGGGCTTGGCGTCGTGCTTCTTGCTCGCCTGGGGGGCTTGAACGGCGGCACGGGTGTCTCCCGGTGGCGACGCGGCTCCCGCCGCACTGAGCATCACGCCCAGCAGACTCAGAGCCATCAGGAAGGTCGTCACGGGACGGGTCAAGAGCTTCGGTGCCATGGGGGACTCCTCGGATTGGGTGGTGACCCACCGATCCTTGGCCCGCCGGGGTGTGGCCGGACCACGTGCCGCTCGTAGTCCGACCCCTGCGTACGCGCGCGCGCCCGTCACGACGGTGGCGCAGGCCGCCCACCGTCACCGGGCGGAGATCACACAGGTGGCGCCCCGAAGACGGGGTGGTTGGGGTGCGCGGGGGACAGGTCGACCTCGCCACTCGCGGGAGCCACCAGGAACTGGGCCATCATGTCGTGGTCCTCGTGAGTGGCGTTGTGGCAGTGGATCATGTAGCGCCCGCCCAGGTGTCCGTTGGCACCAGCCTGGCCCGTGCTCCGTCCGTCCGGGTAGGTCGTCGGCGGCATCGCGTAGTGCACCAGGATCTCCACACGCTCCCCCTCACCGACGTACACGGTGTCCTTGGGCCCCTTCTCCCACGCCTCGACCCTTCCGGATCCACCGGAGCGTTTGAGGATCCGGAAGTCCGCGAGGTGCCAGTGCATCGGGTGGAACCATCCGCCGGAGTCGTTCTCGATCCGCCAGATCTCGTAGTCACCGGGCCGGGGCCGCTCGGACTCCTTGTCGTCCGCGAAGATGTTCCACTGCGAGGCCCGCACGTCCCTCCACAAGATGTCGTTGATCGAGAACTCGTTCGTCACGTCGTCGTGCTTCATGTCGATGTGACGCGTCCGACGTGCCGCGTCCGCGGATGCCCTCATCACGGTGCTGATCTCGCTGTCCGGCGGAGTCGGCACGACGTTCCAGCGGGTGTCCGTGCGCTCGCGGGTGACACGCAGCTGCATCACCTTGTTGGTGCGCAGGTAGTTCCGGTTGTTCTTGGCGCTGGCGTTGCGGAGCTCGACCTTGTCGCCGATGCGGCACGTCCCGAAGTCGACCATGACCTCGTACCGCTCGGCACTCGCATGACGCCAGGTGGTGACCTGTTGAGGAGGCGTGACGCCTCCGTCGGTGGCGACGACGAAGGTCGGGAGCACACCTCCGGTGCGGGTGTTGACGAAGCTCAGCGTCATCGACCGGGAGAGGGTCGACATCAGGACCCGGAACCGGTAGAACCGGCGCTCGACGTTGTGGAACGGCCACGGCACACCGTTGACCGTGATCACGTCGCCCCACATGCCGGAGAAGTCACGGTCCATGTACGCCAGCTGGCCGTTCTTGGCGAAGATGGCGTCGCTGATCATGAGCGGGACGTCGTACTGGCCCTGCGGCAGGTTCGCCTTCTCCCACGGGCTCTGGATGTGGTACTGCGCGAGCAGTCCGCTGTAGATGTTCTGGGCCGTCCGGTGCACGGCGTGGTCGTGGTACCAGAGCGTCCTGGCTCCTTGGCTGTTCGGGTACCAGTAGTCCTTGGACTTGCCGGGGGTGGTCAGGTCATCGGGAAAGCCGTCGTCCTGCGGGAGCGACGCCGAGCCGTGCAGGTGCACCGAGGTCGCGACGCCTCCGTAGCCGAAGGTCGGGTGGGTGGTCGGGAGCGCGTTGTGCACGCGCAGGCGCACACGGGTGTTCTGGTCCACCTTGATCAGCGGGCCGGGCACCGTGGGAGCACCGGCACCCACGGCATAGCCGAGGATCGGGGTCTTCGGTGCTCCCGGATCGAGGATCTGCGCCAGCCCGGGCCGTTCGGTGAGCTCGAAGTGCAGGTACTCGCCGTACTGGTCGGTCAGGCGCACCGGGCTCATCGCCTGCTGGACGGGCATCGGCCGCTTGAAGAGGGCTGGCTTCAACGAGGTGCTGATCCAGTCGGCTGTGCTGGCCGACTGGCCCAGCGGCACCGCGATTCCCACGGCGGTGGCGCCCACACCCAGTCCGGCCAGCATGATGAAGTCGCGGCGATCGATGTCGGCCATCGGGCCCTCCTCGGCAGTTCCTGCGATCCGAGACCGTCACAGACGATTCTGGGCACGAAACCTTGGGGGATTCTGGGTCGGACATCTCTCCGAGGACCACGGCCGGCGCGGGCCTTTTGCCCGTGCGATCAGGTGGTCTCTGCGATCTGCTTGATCGCGGCAAGGGTCGTGGGGATCCCGGCATGCGCCTGGCGGGTGCGGTCCTCGATCTCATCGGCAGCGCGCTCGCCGTACTTGTCCGCGAACATCGCCAGCCCCTCGGGGAGGAACTCCCAGGTCTCGGTCAGCCGCGTCCCCGCTCCCGCCGCCTCGACGATGAAGCCCCACCGCACGAACGCCCCTCCCACGAGCCAGGCGAACTCCTTGCCGCGGTCGGCTGCGACCACCTGGGACCGGGTCTCCCAGGTGCGGTCCGGGAGCTCGTTGCGGCCGGTGAACCAGGCGCCGACCCGACCCGCGTCCGCCTCGTCGTCCCACCAGCACGCCGTACAGACCGGGCTCCACTCGCCGGTCCGCGTGATGTCACTGACGAGGTCGTAGACCGCCTCGGGGATGGCCGCGACGATCACCGCCTCCTGGTGAGTCCTCGACTCCGACTGCGTCATCCGCGCTCACTCCTCTGTCGCCGGCTGCCGCCGTGCCAGTCCTCCTGCTTGCCGACGGCGCCGGGCTCGACGCCGAAGCCGACCAGCTGCGGTTGCTCGCGCAGGCTGCGCTTCAGCTCGGCGAAGCCGGGGAACCGGGCCAGCCCCACCACGTGGTCCCACAGCTCCCCGGCACGGTCGGGCTCGGGGAGGCGGCTGATGACAGGGCCGAAGAACGCCACTCCGTCCGGGGGTTCGAAGTGGATGATGGGCGTGCCGACGTCCTTTCCGGTCAGTGCGAGGGCCTCGTCGCCGTCCGCGCGGATCGCGGCGTCCCACGAGGTGTCGTCGAGGGCGTCGGCCAGCTGGGTGGGCAGGCCCACCTCGGTCAGGATGGGCTCGAGGAACTGGCGGGTGCCGTGTCGCCCACGGTCCGCCGTTGCGTCCGCAGGGTCGGTGGGAGGCGTGTCGAAGATGTGTGCTCCGAGCGCGGCTTGGAGCGAGTCCACGGCCTGGCTGCCGTGCTCCTGCCGCGCACGGGCCACCGTGCGCAACAGGCGCAGCCCGTCGGTGTGCCCCGCCTCGTACTCGGGTGGGAAGTGGGCGTCGTAGTCGATGTGCTCGTTGATCAGCCGCAGCGAGATGAACCGCCAGTCCACCGTCAGGTGACGCTCGGCCTGCACCATCCGGATCCACTTGCTGGTCAGCCAGCAGAAGGGGCACACCGGATCGAAGTAGAAGCGGATGTCAGCGGAAGTCATGGATCGACACTATGGCGCGCACTGCAGAGTGGAGCTGTGGGACTACGAGTCGCGCATGGGTGCGCCGTCTGGCCAAGCGGCGACACACACCTTGTTGCCCGACGGATCAGCGAGGATCCACGCGCCGGGGGCGTCGGAGTCGTCCACCACCCGCCCACCGGCCGCGACGGCTGCCGCGATCCGAGCGTCGGCCTCCTCGCGCGCAACAGAGACATCCACGTGCATCGCGTGCCGCAGCGGCTTGTCAGGGTCGAGGTCCTGCATCCACACCGTCGAGCCCTGTCCGAGGGGATCGAGGCAGTTGTCGTCGTGAAGGCTCGCGTATCCGAGGACCGCCCGCCAGAAACCGAGGTCGATCGCCTCCGGCTTGGCCGCGATCGCCACCTGCACCTCGTGGACAGCGCGCCGATCGGCAGTCGCGCCAGACTCTCGCGCCAAGGCAGAGATCGCGCGAGCCACGTCGACATGCTTGGCTTCCGTGCCCCACATCTCGCGGGTGAGCTTCACCGTCACACGATCGGACGCGAGGCTCAGCACGGTCCGCGGATCCAAGCCGCTCACGTTCGCCAGGGATGGCGCCAGGCGTGCCGCCTCCTGCAGGCTCCCGACGCGGAACACAGCCGTCGGACCGCCATGGAGGACCACCCAGTCGTCGACCCCCTCGGCGGCCAAGAACTGCCGCCACCCGTCCTCGCTCATCCGGGCATGCTAGTCCTCGGAAGGCGCGCCCAGGACTGACCTCGTAGCACCTCTCGGCCGCGTACGAGCCGAGCCCGGCGTCGCCGCTCGCGCGACGCCGGGCCACGACCGCTACCCAGCGTTCTGGAGTGCCTTGACCTCATCGCGGGCGGCGACGACGGCGGCCCGCTGGCGTACGACGACCTCGCGGAAGCCTGCACTGAGGTCCATCTCCAGGGCGTCCTCGTACTCCTTGACCGCGTGGTCCTCGCCGGTCGCGGCCGCCTTGAGCACGGCCTCGGCGTCGTCGCCGGTCAGGGCGTCCTTCAGGGAGATCCAGCCCCGATGCACGGCCGCAGCGACCGTGCCGCTCTTGTCGACGTCATCTCCGTACTCGTGGCCGAGGTCGACGATCTCGCGCCAGAATCCTTCGCGCTGCTCGGAGAAGCGCTGGAGGGTCGTGGCCCACTCGGGGTGCTCCCCGTCGCGGAGCTTCTCGGCCGCGTCGGCGTAGCCGCGCTCGCCGTCCTTCAGCGTCTCGACCAGTTCCTTGGCCGCCTTAGCGTCATCGGACATGCTGTGCTCCTTCGTGAGGTAGGTCGTCCCACCCTCGCCGACTTGCCACCTCGCCGGATCACCCGTGGGGAGGGTCAAGCTGATCGCGTGGCAGCTGCCTGGCTTCGGTCCTCGCCGAGAAGAACTCACGTGCCGAGGCGCCGGCCAGCGACGTACGTTCCTGGTCATGACCTCGGATGGATTCGTGCCAGTCGGCTTCGAGCCGCCCACCTCACTCGACAACGACCAGTTCCACCTGGAGCCGCTGGGGCCGCAGCACAACCAGGCGGATCACGCCGCTTGGATGTCGAGCATCGACCACATCCGCTCCACCCCGGGCTATCCGGACGGCAACTGGCCGCCACCCGGCGGCATGACGCTCGAGGACAACCTCGCCGACCTGCGCCGCCACGCCGACGACTTCACGCGAGGTGTCGGCTTCACCTTCACCGTCCTGGAGCCGGGCAGCACCCGCATCATCGGATGTGTCTACCTGTATCCGACGTCCTCCGAGGAGTGGGACGTGACGGCGCAGTCGTGGGTGAGCGCCGACAGGGCGGACCTCGACGTACCACTCGCGGACGCCGTCGCCCGTTGGCTCGCCACCGACTGGCCGTGGGAGCGCGTGGACCGCTGCGGGCGCTGACTCCTGCGGCCCCACACTGCGCTCACCAGGGCCCGACGCACGGGCTCGTGGGCGAGGGGCGGCAGCTCGTCCGGGCCGAACCACCCGATGTCGTCGTGTTCGTCGGGAGCGACGTTCGCTGGACTTCCCTCCCACTCATGCACCAACCAGGCGCTCACCAGCACGGGCGCTTCCGCGGGTCCGATGGTCAGCCGACACAGGTGCATCGTCGAGCTGGTCACGATCTGCACGCCGAGCTCCTCGTGCAGCTCCCGCGTGAGTGCGCCCATCTCTGACTCGCCGTCCTCGACGCCCCCACCGGGCAGGTCCCACTGGTCCGGGAACGCACGCTTGCGGGGACTGCGGTGGACAAGGAGGACCCGGTCCTCGCTGACCAGCGCGCCGACGACGACTCTGTGCATTCGCGCAGCAAAGCACGGGCATCCGACAGCGGTACGCAGCTCCAGTCGGTCAGTCCTTGCAGTCGTCGACGATCGTGCCTATGACTCCACCGATCGCGCCCCCGATCGCCGCCCCTGGTGCACCGCCGAGGGCGCCGCCGATGATCGCGCCGGCTCCTCCGAGAATCCCCTGATAGCTGCGATTGCTCTTGGCGTAGACCACGGTGGCACCGTCGTCACCCGGGACCGCCTCGTACGATCCGACGGCACCAGCAGCCAGGGCCAGAGCGACCGGTCCGGCGTCACCCTGGGCAAGCAGGCCGTTGTACATGCGGCGTACCTCGAGGTAGGCGGCCGTGGCGTTGGGTTCGCCGTCCTTCTGCTTCTGCGTGGCGTCGAACCCGATCTCGTGCATCCTGTGGAGCACGTCCCGCTCCTCCGCCGACACCCATCCCAGGTCGTGCAGCCGCTCGAAGGTCAGGCCCGTGGCCACCCTTCGGTCGCCCTTCGCCTCGCGCATCAGTCGCCGCGCCTCCTCCAGCGCCGCATGTTGGATGTCGGTGACCCCGATCCCGATCGTCTGCGTCAGCTCCATGACTGTCTCCTCCCACTCGGACGGTCGCCCCCACGCGGGGCGACTCGGTCCCTCCTACAGAGACGCGGGAGCCACCGCGAGATACGAACCGCCGGCGATTGAGGACGCCGAGGTCCCGCTCCGCTATGTCAGCGAGGTCCAGGGCGTTCTGCGCCTCGGCCCCGCCAGCCAGTCGGCTCGACGGCCCGCAGTCGCGAGCCGACGGTAGGTCCGACCTCAGAAACCGCCGAAGTCGAAGCCCCCGCCGTCCCCGCCGAAGTCGAAGCCACCGCCGTCGCCGCCGCCATCACCACCGCCATCGCCGCCGCCGTCGCCACCGCCATCGCCCCCGTCGCCACCACCGTCGTAACCGCCACCGAGGTCGCCGAACATCATCCCGCCCATGAACATCCACGTCATCGGCCCGAAGGCACCGAAGTAGCCCATGGCGTAGGGCTCGTAAGCACGGCCGCCCTGCCAGTAGGGAACCCTCTGGGCCCCGACCATCACCTTGCGGACGTCCGGCTCGGCGCCGGCGTTGACGCGCTCGACGTCGAGGGCGCAGGCCGGCACGTCGCGCTCCACGCCGTCCGGCGGCACGTAGGGGACGTCGGCGACCGAAGGCCCGTGGCGCGGGTCGAAGAAGCACGGCGGCCTCCTGGTGGGCAGAGGCTTCTCCTCGACCCGGGCGCGCACGCAGGCGACGGCATAGCGGCCGTCCTCGACGATCTCGGTGATGTGCCGGATGTCCTCCGGCTTGGTGATGGAGTCGCCGGCGAGCTTGGCCGACTCGTAGGCGTCGAGCGCACGTTGGTAGTCGGCGTTGGCGCCGGCGTCCAGCTCGTGACCGCTCATCTCCAGGTCGAGCTCCTGGAGGTCCACGCCGAAGGCGGTGATGTCCTCGAAGGCAAGTTTGCGGACCGGAGCGAGCTCGTCCTCGCGCCGGGTCAGCTCGCGCTCCTTGCTGCGACGCGACTGCACCACGACAACGGCGGCCAACGCCCCCAGGACCAACACCAGCAGGATCAGCTCCATGACGAGATCCTATGTCGCCACGAGTGAACAGCCATTGGGTCGAGGCTGGGGATCTCTCCCGGGCCGCCCGGGCCGCCGCCCATCCCGGCATCCCCACTGCGCGTCTTCGACGTGGTCACCTGGATGGAGGGGAAGGGGTACGCGCCCGCCTGACCACCGCCCCACCCGCGACGGCAAGAGCAGCCACCAGCCACCCGGCGAACACGTCCACGACGTAGTGCTCACCGGTGTAGACGAGCGTGAGCCCCATCGCCAGCGCATAGGCGACCAGCACGACCCGCCACAGCGTGCCGGCGATCGGCCAGAGGAACAGCGCGACCAGCAGGGCGGCCCCGGCGTGCAGCGACGGCATCGCCGCGACCGGGTTGCTCCCCTCCTGCCCGGAGGCGGTCAGGGTGCCGATCCAGTCGAGGTGCAGCCACTCCCAGCCGATGTTGGAGATGCGGTCCACCGTCCCGATCTCGCCCTGCTCGGAGGCCAGCCACGGCGGGACGGCGGGATACACGACGTACCCGCTCACCCCCAGCACCGTGAAGACGAGCAGCGCCCCCAGCCAGGCCTTGAAGCGGTCCCGCAGCCAGAACCACGCGACGGCGGTGACGATCGGGATGGAGAGGAAGTGGGTGACGTAGACGAGCGCGGCGACCGCGTCGTACCAGTGCGGCGACCCGTCGACGAGGCGCTCCTGCATCCACACGGACGGGACCGCACCGAAGACGGACGCGTCGGCCGAGGGCGGCCCGGTCACGTGGACGCCGAAGCCGAGCCGGTTGGTGGCGGCGCCGTCGCCCTCCTCGAGCGGGGCGCTGATCCAGCCCGCCACGGCGTACGCCACCAGGATCACGCTCAGCGGCGACCACGCGATGAGGAGCTGGGCGATGGGTCCGTGCCGCGACTCCGTCGACGGAGCGGGGTCAGCAGAGGTGGTGTCGACGGCGCGCTCGACGTCCTGCTGCGTCATCGGGCGAGGCGCGAGAGCAGCGCCGTGGTCCGGATCCGGTTGTAGCGCTGGATCACGATGAACGGCGCGTTGACCAGCACGCCGTACGTCACCAGGATCCCGGCCGCGAGCGGCGGGTTCCACAGGACGAAGAGCGGGGAGCAGGCCATCGCCCACCAGTGCCCGAGCTCCGCACGGCGGGTCTCGCGGACGAAGAGCTCGAGACCGGCGACGTCGTACGACGGCAGCTGGCGCTTGCTGACCCCGCCGGCGAAGAGGGCACCGGCCTCGGGGAGCCGGTCCTTCCAGCGGTTGATCCGCAGCCAGCGGCGGTAGCGGTCGGCGGTCTCGAACGACCTCGGCCGCAGCCACCACCCCTCCCGGCTCAGTCGTCGGTCGTCGAGGCGGTGGGCGGCGTAGCCCGTTGCACTGTGGAAGAAGCCCCACGCGACCACGTCGACGGCCACGGTCACCGTCTGCGGCATGACCAGCTCGAGCATCAGGCCGCCTCCCCCGACGGACCCGCCGACTCCGAGGACGCAGCGGAGGACGAGGACGCCCGCAGGTCCACGGTCCGACCCCGCCAGCGCACCGAGCGGCGTCCGACCGTGTGCACGGCCGACCACCCGAAGATCACGTCGAAGGCCAGCAGGCACACGGGGAAGAGCGCCCAGGTCCACCAGCGGAACGCGCCGGTCCGGCGCAGGATCCACCGCAGCTGCGCCGCGACCGCCACCCACGCGGCCACCCACACCCACGGGTCGCCGACCATCAGGGACGCGCCCCACCCGGTCACGGCCTCGACCAGCGCGAGGAGGGCGCCGACGGCGACGGCGTGGTGGGCGCTGATCCACAGCACCGCACCGAGCGTCGGTCCGGGGGCGGCGGCGGAGGCGCCGGAGGCGAAGTTCTTGGTCCAGCCGTCAGCGAGCTGGCGCAGCCCGCCGGGATAGCTGCGCATCCGGATCGCGTCGCCGCCGACGGCGCAGAGCACCGGCAGCCCGGCCCGGTCGTACGCCGCAGCGAGCTGCACGTCGTCGAGGATCTCGCCGCGCACCGCCGCGTGCCCGCCGGCGCGCTCATAGTCGACGCGCGACGTCAGCAGGCACGGCCCGAAGGCCATCGGCCGCGCCGCGGGGCGACGGGTGAAGGCGCCGCTGGCGAGCAAGGCCATCACGTTGAAGTACGACGACAGCTGCTCGTAGGGGCGTACCACCGCGTGGAAGGGCTGCACCGACACCAGTCCCCCGTGCCGCTCGTGCAGCCGGAGCAGGCCGTCGAGGGCGTCCGGCTCCAGCACCGTGTCGGCGTCGAGGAAGAGCAGCAGGTCACCACTGGTGGTCTCCGCGCCGAGGTGGCAGGCCCACGCCTTGCCGGTCCAGCCGGGCGGCGGGGTCGTTGCGGGCAGGACCGTGGCGCCGGCGGCCAGGGCGACCGCGGCCGTCGCGTCCCGCGACCCGTCGTCCACCACCACGACCTCGATCGCGGGCGCCCCGAGCCGCTGCAGCGACGCCAGCAGGGCAGGCAGCGTGGCCTCCTCGTCACGGGCCGGGATCACCACCGACACCGTGGGAGACCCGTCACGACAGGCACCGCGCGGGACCGTCCGCAGGTCGGCAAGGAGCCGGAGCGCGACGACGCCCGCAGCCAGCAGGACGACAAGGACCATCACGTCAGCCATGGCGGGACACCCGGGTCACGACGAGCGGCATGCCGCCCGCCGGGTGCACGGCGACCTGCGCCTGGGCGGCCGGGCGGGTCCAGCCCGGCGGCACCGACAAGTGGTGGTCGCGCAGCAGCTCGCTCAGCACCAGCACCATCTCGCCGAGCGCGAACTCGCGACCGATGCACAGCCGCGGCCCCTGCCCGAAGGGGAGGTAGCCCTCCGGGCGCTCCGTCCCGGAGCCGAGGAAGCGCCCGGGGAGGAAGGCCAGCGGGTCGGACCACGAGTCCGCGCGGCGGTGCAGCAGCCACGGGCTGATGATCACCAGCGTCCCGGCCGGGACCTCCCGGCCACCGATGACGTCGGCCTGGTGCGATCGGCGCGACAGTGCCCAGGCCGGCGGGAAGAGGCGCAGCGACTCGTCGACCACGGCGCGCGTCCAGGGCAGGGTCGACCGGTGCCCGAGCAGCGACACCGGGCCGTCGTGCGACACGAGCTCGGCCCGCAGCCGGTCCTGCGCGGGCTGGTCCTCGGCCAGCAGCATCAGGGTCCAGGCCAGCGCCCCGGCCACGGTCTCGTGGCCGGCGATCACCATGGTGACCAGCTCGTGGCGGATCTCTGCGTCGCTCATCCGGCTGTCGAGGAGCAAACCGAGCAGGTCGTCGCCGTGGGACCCGGGCGAGGACAGCATCCGAGCCCGACGCTCGGCGACGAGCTCGGCCGAGATCTCGTCCAGCCGCCGCCGGGTGGCGCGCAGCCGCAGGTTGGTGGGCGTGGGCGTCCACGCGGCGGTGGGCAGGATCGACCGGCCCAGCCTGACGACCAGCTCGGCGGCGTCGCTGGTCGCGTCGAGCAGCTGCTGCGCGTGCCCGGAGAGGTCGGCGGAGAAGAGCGCCCGACCGACGGCGTCCAGCCCGATGCGGTGGGTGAGCGCGGCGACGTCGACCACGTCGCCGTCGGTCAGCGAGGCGAGCCGGGTGGCAATCGCCGACGACGCGGCGGCGCGCACCTGGTCGCCCACGGCCTCGAGCCGCTGGTGGTGGAAGGCGGGTGCGGCGAGGCGGCGGTGCTCGATCCAGTCGGGCTCTGACGACGCGAGCAGGCCGGGGCCGGTGACCCGGGCCAGCGCGGCGTACTGCACGGTCTGCTTGCCCCAGTGCCGGGCGGAGGTCTGGAGCACGTGCCGGGCGTCGACGGGGTCGTTGACCAGCAGTGCGGGCGCGCCGGGGACGGGGAAGGCGACGAGGTCGCCGTACTGCTCGGACACCCGGACCAGGAAGGACAGCGGGTCGGCGCGCACCGAGCGGAACGCGCGCGCCATGTCCAGGCTGGTGGGGCCGGGGATGCCGAGGTCGGTGGGCTGCATCGCCTGCAGCCGGGTGGCGACGCTCACGCGGCCTCCTCCCGGGCCGGCCCGGGCTCCACGCCGCTCCGGCGCCCGAGCCACATCCAGGCCACGCACGACGTCAGCACCAGCGCGAAGCCGAAGGCCAGGTCCTCGACCGGCGCGTAGAGGATCCGGCCGTCGCCGAGGAAGGACACCCGCTCGTCGCCGATGATCGTGTCCGGGTCGTACTGCACGATCCGGCGACTGGTGAGCCAGCCGTTGGTGAGCAGCTGGAAGAAGACGATGATCGCGTACGCCGACCACCAGGTCCGGGTGGTGGTGAGCCGGGTGCGGGCGACCCAGCGGTCGAGCGCGATCGCCACCAGCACGCCGGTGACCGCGAGGGCGGTGTAGGTCACGACACCCTCCGCTCGTCGTCGGAGCGGGCGGCCGCTGCCCGGACGCCACCCCGGCGACCGACCGCGCGGACCGCCTCGAAGGTCAGCACCGACACCAGCGGGATGACGACGAAGAAGGCGATCTCCTCCAGCGGCAGCCCGGCGATCCGCGGCGGCAGGGTCTGCCCGGCGTCGAACCACCAGTGCCCGGCGTGCGTGGCGTAGAGGTCCCAGACGACGAACGGCGTGCCGGCCAGCAGGATCGTCAGCGCCAGCCGGCGACGCTGGCGCAGCACGTGCAGGCGGAAGGCCGGGACGAGCGGGAGCGTCCCGGCGAGGCAGAACACGAGCATCGCGACGTACGACCAGTGCGGCAGGCTCATCCGCTCACCGGCAGGGCCGACCGGTCGCCGGTCAGGCGCTTGAGCACCAGCTCGGCGCTGATCAGGCACATCGGGAGTCCCACACCGGGGACCGTACTGGCGCCGGCGTAGAGCAGCCCGTCGACCTTCGACGACACGTTGCCGGGGCGGAAGAACGCGCTCTGCCGCAGCGTGTGCTCGAGGCCGAGCGCACCGCCGCGCCACGCGTTGTACTGGAGCTCGAAGTCCTCGGGCCCCACCGTGTGCCGGACCAGGATGCGGTCGCGCAGGTCGGGGACGCCGGCCCACCGGGAGACCTGGTCGATCGCGGCGTCCGCGGCCCGCTCCACCAGGTCGGACCCCTCGCCCTCGTCGCCGCCCCGACCGATGGTGACGTCGGCGGGCACGGGCACCAGGACGAAGAGGTTCTCGCAGTCCTCCGGCGCCACGCTCGGGTCGGTCTCCGACGGCTTGCAGACGTAGACCGACGCGGGGTCGGGGACGCGGGTGTGTCGCCCGAAGATGTCGCCGAAGTTCTGGTCCCAGTCCTCGGTGAAGAACAGCGAGTGGTGGGCCAGCTCCGGCAGTCGTCCCGCGACGCCGAGCATCGCGAGCACGGCGCCGGGCCCCGGCGAGCGGCGCTTCCACGAGGTCTCCGGGTGCGTCTGGAGCTCGGGCGACAGCAGCGCGGTCTCGAGGTGGTGGAGGTCGGCGGCGCCGACGACCACGTCCGCCTCGACCGTACGACGCTCGCCGCCGGCCGTGGTGTGCTCGACGCCGGTCACGTGGGGACGCCGCCCGGTGCCACCCGTGAGAATCCGGGTCACCGCGGCACCGGTGTGCAGCCGGGCCCCGTGCCGCTCGGCGAGGGCGGCGATGACCTCGATCAGGCGGGTGAAGCCGCCCTGCGGGTAGAGCACCCGGTCGCCCAGGTCGAGGCGGCTCATCAGGTGGTAGAGGCTGGGCGCCCGGCTCGGCGACGAGCCGAGGAACACCGCGGGATAGCCGAGCACCTGGCGGAGCCGGTTGTCGGTGAAGTGGGCGGCGACGTGGCTGCCCAGCGACCGGGTCAGCAGCCGGCTCAGCGCCGGGGTCCTGCGGATGACGTCGGTGCGCAGGAAGGACGAGGTGGAGTCGAAGTTGCTGTAGAGGAAGCGGCGCAGCGCGACGTCGTACGTGTCCTCGGCCGACCGCAGGTAGGCGTCGAACCGCTCGCCGGCGCCGGGCTCCAGCGACTCGAAGAGGGCGCGGTTGTGCGCGCGGTCGGGTCGGACGTCGACCGGGTCGGGATGACCCTCGAAGAACACGCGGTAGCTCGGGTCGAGGGTGACGAGGTCGAGCTCCGCGTCGGCGGTCGTGCCGAGCAGGGAGAAGAAGTGCTCGAAGACCTCGGGCATGAGGTACCACGACGCGCCGGTGTCGAAGCGGAAGCCGTCGCGCTCGACGCTCCCGACCCGGCCGCCGAGCTCGTCGTTCTTCTCGAGCAGGTCGACGCTGTGGCCCTGGGCGGCGAGCAGCGCGGCGGTGGCCAGGCCGGCGATCCCGCCGCCGATGACGACGACACGGCGCGGGCCCTCCCCCGCCGCCGAGGAGCGGCCGGTGCGGTCGAGCAGCGAGGTCATGCGCGACCCCCGCGCATCGCACCGGCGACGATCCGGAGCTTGACGGTGTCGGGGACCCGGACGCGACTGCGTCGGATCTCCGCGGCAGGGGTGGCCCGCAGGCGGGCGGCGAGCTCGGCGAAGGTGGCGTGCGCGACCCGGACGGCGCGACGGCTGCTGGTCGGCAGGTCCGGCACGACGGCGGCGGCCGCCGCGAGGTCGGCGTCGATGTCGTCGAGGATGCGGTCCCGGTCGGCGTCGCAGAAGCGGTCGACCGCCAGCCCCGGGAAGTAGCGGCGGCCCAGGGTGTCGTGGTCCTCGGCGAGGTCGCGCAGGAAGTTGAGCTTCTGGAAGGCGGCGCCGAGCCGGCGTGCACCGGGCGCGAGCCGGTCGTAGCCGGCCGCGGCGTCGTCGGTCCCGGCGAGGAAGACGCGCAGGCACATCAGGCCGACCACCTCGGCGGAGCCGTAGACGTAGCGGTCGAAGCTCTCGGGCGTGTGGACCGTGGTCTCGAGGTCCATCCGCATCGAGGCGAAGAACGGGTCGATGATGTCCTCACCGATGCCGCAGCGGATCGCCGAGCGGGCGAAGGCGTGCACCACCAGGTTGCCGCTGTAACCGGTCCGCAGCGCGTGGCGCACGTCCTCCTGGAGCCAGTCCAGCATCGTGGCGCGCGGCCCGGTCCCGAGGGCGGGATCGGGGTTGTCCACGATCTCGTCGGCCACCCGGACCAGCGCGTAGACGTTGCGGACGTGGGTCCGCACCGGCTCGGCGAGCAGTCGCGACGCCAGCCCGAAGGAGCTCGAGTAGGCGCTGATGACCACCGCCGCGCTGCCCTCGGAGACGGAGTCGTAGAGGCTGCGGGGGCGCCGGCGGGGCACGAGGAAGAGGCTCACGCCGCCACCTCGGTGGCAGCCCGCGGGGAGCGCATGCCCACGGTGTCGAGCAGGTCGGTGGAGATGCCCAGCGGCTCGAGGATCTCCCGCGCGGCGGTGCAGTGCTGCTCGGCCAGCTCCTCGATGAAGAGCCGCGATCCCGACGCGGTGAGCAGGCGCCGGACCTCGCCCAGCTCGTGGTCGGACAGGTCGCGACCGACGTACGGCCGGATCCGGTCCCACTGCGGCGTCGAGCGGGCGTGGGCGAGCAGAGGGGTCTGCTTGCGGGTGCGCAGGTCGCTGGTCGCGGACTTGCCGGTCCGCGCCGGGTCCCCGAAGACGCCGAGGAGGTCGTCGACGAGCTGGAAGGAGATCCCCAGCACCCGCCCGGCCTCGCCGAGCTGGGCCACGGTCTCGTCGTCCGCGGCGGCCAGCACGGCTCCGGCCTGCAGGGGCAGGGCGAACGAGTAGGCGCTGGTCTTCTGCTCCTCCATCGCCAGGCTCTCCCGCAGCGACGCGCTCCCGATGCCGAGCGAGAGGCGTACGTCGGCCAGCTCGCCCGCGGCGGTCGTGTGCAGCGCCGCGTCGAAGAGGTCGAGCAACCGGTGCGTGACGTCGGTGGGTGCGCCGCAGGTCGCGACCGCGCGGACCGCGGCGGTCAGGGCGAGGTCGCCGGCCAGGATGCCGGCGGTGCGGCCGTACGACGCGGCCTCCTCGTCGGTGGTCCCGGCGTCGTGGGCCCGGGCGCGGAAGGTGCCGCTCACGTTGGGCCGGCCGCGGCGCACGTCGTCACCGTCGATGACGTCGTCGTGGATCACGAAGGCCGTGTGGAGCAGCTCGACCGCCGCCCCCACGTCGGCCGCGGCGGCCGCGCAGGTGCCGTCGAAGGCGTCGTGGGTCGCGACCACGAGCGCCGGCCGGAACCGCTTGCCGCCCTCGGTCGCCGCGACCAGCGCTTCCCAGAGACGGGCGTGGTCGGGACCGGCCGCCGCCGCGCGCGAGCGGCCGCGGTCGAGCAGCCGCCGCAGGGCCTCATCGGTGCTGGCTGAGCTCACTGGGTCCTCCCGACTCGTGGCGCAGGAGCCAACCTACGCATTACCTCCACAATAATCTACACACTGTGTGGAGGTATCCGCGAGTCCGCGCCGCTCACGGCACCCGCCGGGGGCTCCGATCAGCGCAGCAGCGCGTCCGTGGCCGGATCGGGCTCCCCGTCGAAGAACCTCTCCAGGACCTCGACACAGCACCGCTCGTCGGGGTCCGCGCGGGCGAAGAGCGTCATCGAGGAGCGCAGCTTCATCGCGTCCACGGAGCCGAGGATCTTGACGGCGGTCGTGCCCTCGAGGTCGAGGAGGGCCCGGCAGCACTCGCGCAGCCGCGCCCCGAGCACCGGGTGGTCGAGGTAGGCGCGGGCCTCGTCGATCCCGGACACGGCGTACGCACGGGCCATGTCACTGCGCCCGAGGCCCGCGAGCTGCGGGAAGACGAACCACATCCAGTGGCTGGTCTTGCGGCCGGCGCGCAGCTCGCGCAGCGCCCGGTCGACGGTGTCGTGCTCGTCCTGCGCGCGGACGAAGCGTTCCAGGTCAGGCACGCGGGTCCCCCTCGGGTCGTACGACGCCCGGTCAGGCGCCGGCGTCACCCCTCGGCGTACCCGGCGCGGCGATCGCGATGCTCTCCTCGTCCGGCATGAGGAACCACAGCAGCGGGTAGACCAGCAGCTGGCTGCCCGGCAGGACCATCAGCAGCACCACGAAGATCACGCGCGACAGGCCGGGCTTGATGCCGAACCGGCGCCCGACGCCGGAGCAGACACCGCCCAGGAGGCCGTCGCTGGTGCGGACGAGGCCCTGGCGGGCGAAGGCGGAGCGGATGGAGTCCATGGTGTTCCTCTGGGTCGGTGGCTGGTGGGTCAAGCGTGCTCCCCCGGGCCGCGCGACGCCATGGGGATCAGCCCTGGTCCTACCCCGACGCCGTCCCTAGGCTGTCGTGATGGGTCTCGTCACCGCAGACATGGCTGTCTCGCTCGACCTGGTCGGCGCGGGACGCGACCAGTCGCTGGAGCATCCCTTCGGACCGCACGTGGGACACCGGCTGCACACCTGGATGTTCGAGCACGAGGACGAGAGCGCCGACGAGCTCGCCGCGATCCTGCACGCCCGGGCCTACGTGATGGGACGGCACATGTTCGGGCCGGACCGGGGCGACTGGGACCCGGAGTGGCAGGGCTGGTGGGGTCCGGAGCCGCCGTACCACGCCCCCGTCTTCGTGCTCTGCTCGCGACCCCGCGAGCCGCTGGTCATGGAGGGCGGGACGACGTTCCACTTCGTGACCGACGGGATCGATGCCGCCCTCGAGCGGGCCCGCGAGGCGGCCGGCGACGCCGACGTCTCGATCGCCGGCGGGGTGAGCACGCTCAACGCCTACCTCGCGGCCGATCTCGTCGACGAGCTGCGGCTCCACGTCGTGCCCTTCACCGTCGGCGAGGGGTTGCGGGTCTTCGACGGCGTGCCGCACCTGACCATGGTGCCGGTGTCGAGCCGTACGACGCCGCACGTCACGCACCTGACCTGGCGCCGGCCCTGAGACTGTCCCGTCCGTAGGGGTGAGCGACACGCGCCCTCGGGTAACTCCCGGGGCTTGCCGACGGTTGGCACAGTCATGACCATGACCGCGCCGTCCTCCTCCACCCTGCCCGCCGTCGCCTGCGCCCCGTGGTGCGTCGACGGCAGCGGCCACACGGACGCCGTCTTCCCCGAGGACCAGGTGTGCCGGGGCGAGACCGTCGAGGTCGAGCTCACCCGCCAGCCGCTCGTCGAGGCGGGCGAGGACGAGTGGGTGCGTGACGTCGTGCGCTTCTACCTGCTCCGCCACGCCGGCGCGCTGATGACGACGATCGAGATGTACCGCGGTGACCTCGGCGAGACGGTGTCCCTCGCGGTCGGCGAGGCCGAGGCCCTGGGCGACGCGCTCCTCCGGGCCGTGCAGCAGGCCCGGGCCGGCGCCGCGACATTGCCGCCCGCGTGAGCACCACCCGCACCCTCGCCGGCGCCGGGGCCCTCGCGCTGATCGTGCGGCCGGCCTACATCGCCACCGAGTACGTCGTCGCCGCAGCGACCACGGGCGGCTACAGCTTCGTCGCCGACTCGGTGAGCAAGCTGGGCGAGGTCGGTTGCTCGCCGGCCTACTGCTCACCGCGGCACGAGGTGATGAACGGGTCCTTCATGGTGTTCGGGGTGCTGATGGCCGGCGGCGCACTGCTGCTCGCCCGCCCCCTGGGGCCGTGGGTCACCGGGCTGCTGGTGGTGTCCGGGGCGAGCTCGTTCGCCACCGGTCTCGCGCCCCTGGACCAGGACGCCACCCTGCACGCCCTCGCGGCGACCCCGCTGTTCGTCGCGCAACCCGTCGCCCTGGTCCTGCTGGGCCTGCGGCTGCGGGAGCAGAGCCCGCGGCTCGGTCGGGCCCTCCTCGCGACGGGAGCCGTGACCGCCGCCGCGGCCGCCGGTTTCGTGCTCTCCGGGGACGACAGCGCGGTGGCCGGAGCCCTCGAGCGGCTGGCGCTCTGGCCCGTGCTCCTCGGGCTGGCCGGCGCCGCCTGGGCCCTCCGACCCGGCCGTCGACCGGCCGGGCCCACCTCGTCGGTCTAGCCGACGATCTCGATCTCGGACCAGGCGACGTCGCCGACGGTGGCGCGGATCCAGTCGAGCACGGCCTGCCGGTCGGTCCGGAACGAGAAGTCCACACCCCGGCACCAGGTGCTCATCCCGAAGGACGTGACCCCGACGATCAGGTTGCTCGTGGAGTCCCCGTAGAAGAGGGGACCGCCCGAGTCGCCGGAGCAGGTGCCGCCGCGACCGGGGCCGTTGCCGTTGGTCTGCACGTTGAAGCCGTCGTTGAGGTGGCTGCGCAGGTTGGTCAGCCGCGTCTCGGCCATCAGCCGCTCGCGGAAGGTCACGAGGGTGACCGGGTTGGTCTTCGTCACGCCGTAGCCGCTCGCGGTGAAGGTCAGGTCCTGCTTGCCGCGCTGGGTGGCCAGCTCGTCGAGCGTGCCCGCCGCCGCCAGCGCGCCGTACTCGTCCAGGTTGATCGGCTGGTCGAGGATGACCAGGCCGGCGTCGCTGGTGTCGGGGAGGCTGCCGAACATCGACCAGCCGTAGTTGTAGATCTCGTCCGAGGTGGCGCAGAGCTTGCCGAGGGTCCCCTCGGCGCAGTACTCCGGGTAGCCGGTGGTGGGGTCCACCTGGAGGGTCTCGTCGTAGTTGGCCCCGGCGTCCTGCTGGAAGTAGACGCGGGCGCTGTGGGCGCCGGTCTCGTCCGACGTGCAGTGGCCGGCGGTGAGGAAGACGGTCGGTGACAGCAGCGACCCGGTGCAGCGCTGGAGGTAGACGCCGTCCACGTCGTAGAAGGCGACGAGCCCGACGAACGGGTGCTCGTTGTCCTCGACGTAGTCGCCGGTGATGGCGCCCGCCGGCGGTGAGGCGACGGTGATGGCCATCAGCAGGCCTGCCAGCAGAACCAAGACCTTGCGCATGCGTTGCTCCTCCCGAGCCGGGCGCCCACTGCACACGACTCATCCGAATACCGCGGACGAGCCTGCCACAGGAGCGGCCCCGGATCAGGCGAAAGCAAAGACTCGGGGTAGCGAGTGACGCCTACTCGTGGGGCGGGAGCGTCACGACCTGCCCGGCGTAGGACAGTCCGGCGCCGAAGGCGATGAGCAGCGCGACGTCCCCGGCCTCCGCCTCACCCGAGCGCAGCATCGCCTCCATCGCCAGGGGCACTGAGGCCGCCGAGGTGTTGCCGGAGTCGACGATGTCGGTGGCCACGGCCACCGACTCGGGGAGCTTGATGTTGCGCGACAGCGTCTGGGTGATGCGCAGGTTGGCCTGGTGCGGGATGAAGGCGTCGAGGTCGTCGACCGAGATCCCGGCCGCGCGCAGCGCCTCGTGGGCCACGTCGGCCATCGCGAAGGGTGCCCAGCGGAAGACCGCCGTGCCCTCCATCTGCACGACCGGGTGGTCGGCCCCTGACCCGTGGCCGCCGAGGCAGCTCGGGGTCTGGTTGATGACGTGCGCCTGCGAGCCGTCCGAGCCCCAGGCGGTCGGGCCGATGCCGGTGGCGTCCGCGGGGCCCACGACCACGGCGCCCGCACCGTCGGCGAAGATGAATGCCGTCCCGCGGTCGGTCGGGTCCATGAAGCGGCTCAGCTGCTCGACGCCGATGACCAGCACGTACTTCTCTGCCCCCGAGCGGACCATCGCGGACGCGAGGTTGAGCGCGTGGCAGAAGCCCGCGCAGCCGGCGGAGACGTCGAAGGCCGCGGTCGTCGAGCCGAGCCGGGTCGCGACCTGCGGGGCCGAGGCGGGCGTGTGCTCCGGGTGCGTCGAGGTGGCGACGATGACGCAGCCGAGCTGGTCGGCGCTCACCCCGGCGACGGCGAGCGCGCGCTCGGCGGCGGTCGTCGCCATCCCGATCAGGGTCTCGTCCTCGCCGGCGAAGCGCCGCGTCTTGATCCCCGACCGGGTCTGGATCCACTCGTCGTTGGAGTCCAGCACCTCGCAGATCTCGTCGTTGGTGACGACCCGCTCGGGCCGGTAGACCCCCAGGCCCAGCATCGCCGCGTGCGTCATCTCTGTTGCCTGCTGGATCGTCATCTCGCGAGCATAAGCCTCCCGAATCCGGGGCTGACCCGACGGCGTACGAGTGCTTGACTGCCACCATGAGCATCGTGCGCTGGCAGGACCTCTGCATCGACGCGATCGACGTCGGGATGCAGTCCGAGTTCTGGGCGGCCGTCAGCGGGCTCGACATCGCGGACGGCGAGGCCCCGGCCCGGCTCGGGGGCCCGACACCGGCCCACTCGTTGTGGGTCAACCCGGTCGACCGGCCGCACCGGGTCAAGAACCGCGTCCACCTCGACGTCTACTGCGCGTCGATCGACGACCTGGTCGACCTCGGCGGCTCCGTGCTCGATCCGGCCGAGGAGACCGGGTTCGGGTGGACGGTCATGGCCGACCCGGAGGGCAACGAGTTCTGCGCGTTCGTGCGCACGCCCGACCGGCTGCCGGACTACCGCATCCACGGGATCGGCATCGACTGCGGGGACGCCGAGGCCCAGGCCCGCTGGTGGGGTGAGCTCTTCGGCGCCGAGCCCGAGTTCCAGGCGGAGTACGACGTGTGGACGCTGACCGGCGTCGCCGTCGACGAGACCATGACCCTCGACTTCGCCCCGGTGCCCGAGCCACGCACCGAGCCCAACCGCGCCCACTGGGACGTCAGGGGTGATGTCGACGAGCTGCTCGCGCGGGGCGCGACCCACCTCTGGGACCAGCCGCACTGGACGGTGCTGGCCGACCCGGAGGGCAACGAGTTCTGCGTGTTCCCGCGGGCCTGATCAGGTGACGTGCACGGCGGCGGGGCCCGCCGGGACGTCGTACAACGGGGAGTCGCTGCCGCCCTCGAGCGCGGTCAGGATGTGGTGCGCCAGCCGGGCCGTCGGCGGCGCCTGGGTCAGGCCCTCGGCGTCGGCCGACTCCTCCGGCCAGGTGCCGGGGAGCTGGTGGCGCGCACGGGCGCGGAGCAGCTCGAGGGGACGCCAGCCCGGGATGGGCCGGGTGCGCACCGGGGCCACCTGCTCGAGGGTGTCCCACCGGCCGAGCCACAGCTGCACGTAGAGGTCGAGCGCCGCACACAGGACCGCGGGGTGCTCGGAGACCACGAGGAAGCGGTGGTGCACCTGGTAGTCGTACGTCTGGCGCGGACTGCGCACGACGCCGGCACGCACCGCGACGACGTCGAGGTCGAAGCCGCAGGTCTTCGCGTCCTTCAGGCGCGCGGCGCACAGCCGCGAGACGCTGGCCCAGTCACCTGCCACCACGTCGGTCAGGGTGTCCAGGGCGGGTGCGAGCAGACCCGCTCCCGGGTGGGTGATGGTGACGGTCATGCAGGCTCCTCCCCCCGTCTCGCGCGCTCGTCCGGCGCGCACCCCCACACTTCGGCGCCGTGCCACGATCGGATGGAAACGTGCGCCGTTTTCCCACGAACGGGTGACGTCGCAACACGGTGGTCTGAGCCTGTCCTCGGAGGATCGGCAACGCTTCGACAGCGTGCGGTCCACGACCTCTCAAGATCTCCTCAAGACCGCACGGGGGAGCTCCCGTGACCCGTACCGCCGCACCCGACGATCGCCGTCGGGGCCAGCAGTCCACGGGTCCTGGCTACGAGCTCAGCGGGCGCGGCCCTGGTTGCGACGGTCCTTGATCGTCTGCATCGCCTGCTTGATCTTGGCCTGGTTGTGGGGCTTCCGCGCCTCCGTGTAGACCATCTTGGCGACTCCGAGGGCGCCTGCCTTCTTCATGATTCCCATGGTTGAAAACGTAACGGGGCACCCCAAAGGGTCCCCGGAGCACGACGGCCCCGCCACCAGGAGGGAGAGAGGTGGCTGGGCCGCCGTGCACGTGGCCTTCGTCGCCGACCGCTCGTCGGATTGGAGTCCCGGGCGTCAGTCGTGCGGACGCAGGTGGAGCCAGGGTCGCTCGAGCGAGAACGCCCGCCCGGTGATGACCTTCGGGGTGATCTCGACGACGTTGTACTTCAACGACGGCACCCACGGCCTCAACGGGACGCTCTCCGAGCGGTGGGCCTCGTCCTCGGGGAGCAGCCGGGCCGACCCGCGCACGACGACGCTCCGCGCCGCGTCCTCGCCGTACCGGTCGATCTCGAAGGCCACCTCGGAGCCCATCACGACGGACAGGAGCTTGTTGCCCTCGGCGGTCCGGAAGAGCAGCGTCTCGCCGTCGACCGCGTAGTTGATCGGCGTGATGTGGACCTCGTCGACGAGCCGGAAGGCCAGCCGCCCGAACTCCTCCTCGCGCAACATCTCCCAGCACTCGTCCAGCGACAGCTGGGTGACGAACTCGTCGGTCACGGCGACCACTCCCTCACGATGTCGGTCCTTCTCCTCGACGCTAGGCCGCGGGGTCCGCACCACACAGTGCCGACGGTCCCGCTGCGCCGGGCCTTTCGGTCGCTACGCTCCGGCCGCTCCCTGGAGCTCCCGACGACGGCGGCCGAACATGTACGGCAGCCCCGCGCCGGCGGCGTACGCCGTGCGCACCAGACGGCCACGCACGGTCGGCGCCGGCAGCGGCGGCGCGCCCTCGTCGAGCCCGGCCACGTCGACGTAGAAGGCCCGCACGGTGCCGATGCCCTCCAGCTCCGGCGCGACCTCGTGGACCTGGTCGGACACGGTGGACGCGCCGGTCCCGTAGAGCTCCTCGGAGAGCAGCACGTACTCCCGCACCGGGACCGGGTTCTTGAGCAACCGGTGCACCAGGATCACGTCGATCCCGACGAGCTTGAGGCGGTCGCGGATCGTCTGGGTGGCCACCTCCCCCACGTGCGCCACGAACTTGAGCGTCAGGTTGGCCGCCTCCTTGCACCCCGAGCACGGACAGAGGTTGCGCGCGACGTACTCCCGCTCGACGTGGAAGGCCCGGTGCATCGCCGCGGCCAGCTGGGTGACCTCGCGGACGAGGTCGTCGGGCGCCGTCGAGCCGGCCTCGCGGTAGAGGAACGCCGCGTCACCCTCCACCTCGACCAGCTCGAGGCCGGGAGCGGCGTCGATCACCCGCTCGAGCAGCCGGCCGGTGTTGACCTGGGCGTGCGCGAGGCTCATGCGGTGGGTGCTCATGTACTCGGTGTAGCCGCCGATGTCGGCGATGAGCATGAGCCCCCGGACGGAGGCCATGGCTCACGATGGCAGAAGCCCCGGCCCGCCTCAAGGGTGCGACGGCGGCGGATCGGTGGCCGGTCGCTCCGGGTCGAAGCGGTCCAGCATCTCGTCGACGCCCAGCGCGGCCTCCCGCGCACTCGGCGTGTAGCCCAGCACGACCGCCAGGAACCGGTCCGAGAGCAGGGCCTGCAGGCGTACGTCGCCGCGCGCGACGACCGTCGCCGTCCGGCGGGTCTGCCGGAGCAGCGCGATCTCGCCGAACCCCTCGCCGGGCCCCAGGGTGGTCAGGAGGCGACCGTCCCCCACGACGTCGACCTCGCCGGACTCGACCACGTAGTAGCGGTCACCGACGTCGCCCTGGCTGAAGACCGTCGCCCCTGCGGGGATGTCGACGCGCTCGAGGCCACGGGCGAGCTGCTCGACCGAGGGCAGCGGGAGGGTGCGCAGCATCGGGACCCGCTGCAGCAGGCCGACCACCTCGTCGTGCACCCCCACCGTGCGGTCGAGCTCGCGCAGCCGCCACCAGGACGCGGCGGCCAGCACCGGGCAGACGAGCCCGACGGCCACCAGCGCGGTGCGCGGCCCCCACGCCCCGACCGCCCACGAGGCGGCGACCGCGCCGACCCCGATGGACACCGCGACCAGGCTCTCCAGCACGCCGAAGACCCGCGCCAGCACCTCGTCGGGGGCCATCCGACCCAGCAGGGTGAAGCCCGCCACGTCGATGAGCGCGTTGCCGACGCCGACGAAGGCCAGCAGCACCAGCGCCGCGAAGTCCACCGGCACGAAGCCGACCAGCGCGATCGGCAGACCCCACAGCGCGACCCCGAGCGCGAACCAGGCACCGAGGCGCCTCGTGCCGACGAGGAGGGAGGCACCCAGCGACCCGAGGACCGCACCGACCCCGACGGCGGTCATCAGGGTGCCGGCGCCGGGCTCACCGCGGCCGAGCAGCTCGATGGACACCACCACGGAGAAGACGGTCAGCGCACCCCGGGTGAAGGACTGCGCGGCCGCGAGGCCGAGCACCAGCGCGAGGTCGCGGTGGTGGGCGACCACACGGATCCCCTCGGCGGCCTCCCGCACCAGACGGGGGCGGGCCGACGCGGCGGGCCGCGGCGGGGCGTCGTACTGCAGGCGGAGGAGGAGGGCGGCGGACCACAGCGAGGCGGCCGCGGCCACCGCGAAGACCACCTCCACGTCGGCAACCCCGAGCAGCACGGCCGCGATGAGCGGCCCCACCAGCGTGGCCGCCGAGTCGAGCATCCCGCGCACCACGTTGGCGCTGGCCAGCTCGTGGCCGGTGTGGCACAGCGAGGGCAGCAGGGCGGAGTGGGCCGGCCGGAAGAGCGTGGCCGCGATCGTGGAGAGCACCGCCAGGGCGTAGATCGCCGCCGACGCGCCCCCCACCGCGGCCACCACGGCGGCGGCCCCGGTCGCGAGCCCGCGCACGGTGGAGACGACGACCAGCACCCGCTCACGGCGGCCGCGGTCGGCGAGGGGCGAGAGCAGCGGCGCCACGATCGCGGAGGGGACCATCCGCAGGAGCCCCACCAGGCCGAGCGCGGCAGCGCCCCCGTCGCGGTAGGCCACGATGCCGAGCGCGACGGTGAAGGCCCACTCGGCCGTCCACGCCCCGAGGAAGCTCAGCTGGGCCCGCCTCAGGTCCGGGTTGCGGGCGTTGCTGGTGAACGCCGCCCCGGCGTCCGCCAGCCGGTGCGTGGTCCCCCGCTCGCGCATCGACCGACTGTAGGACCGTGCGGTCGCCCGGCAGTGGGATCGCACCCACGACTCATCCGATTTGGTGGCGAGGACGGCGGTGGCGAACCCCCTGCGGTGCGGGCTGCTTGAACCGGCGTTTTACAATGTAAACCGCGCAGGCCGAGGGAGAGGACGACCGGATCGATGGTGATGCGAGTTGCGCTCGTCGATGCCGACGAGCTCGTCGTGCGGGGCGTGTCGGCGATGGTGGAGGGCCACGGCGAGACCGTCCGGCTCGTCGACCTGTCGTCGTCGAGTGCCGACGTCGTCCTGTTCGACACCGTCACGACCGAGCAGGGCCAGCGGCGGGTCGCCCGGCTCCTCGCCGACGGCCGGGTCGGCAAGGTCGTCGTCTACACGTGGAACTTCCAGCCCTGGCTGGCCGGTGACCTCATCCGGCAGGGCGCGTCCGGCTACCTCTCCAAGGCGCTGGCGGGCCCCGAGCTCGTCGCGGCGCTGCGGGCGGTCCACCACGGGCGCGTCGTCGTCGCGCCGGACCGGCGGACCACCCACGACGGGTCGGCCTGGGTCGGCCAGGACGAGGGGCTCACGGCCCGCGAGGCCGAGGTGCTGTCCCTCATCGCCGTTGGCCTCTCGAACAACGACGTGGCCGCCCAGATGGGGTTGTCGATCAACTCGGTCAAGTCCTACGTCCGGTCCTCCTACCGCAAGATCGACGTCGACAGCCGCTCGCAGGCGGTCCTGTGGGCCCTGAGCCACGGTCTCGGTCCCGGCCACGAGCGACGCCCCGACACCGAGGTCGAGCGGCACGGCACGCTGCGCGCCTAGGGTCGGGAGGGTGATCCGCGACCTCACCGACGCCGAAGCCCGCCGCGCCCTCGTCCTCAAGTGGGGCACCGTCGATCCCGACGTCATCCCCGCCTGGGTGGCCGAGATGGACTACGCGACCGCCGACGTCGTCCTCGACGCGCTGCACGCGGCCGTCGACGCCGGCCAGACCGGCTACCCGCCGTTCGAGCGCGGCGGCGAGCTCGGCCGAGCGTACGCCGCATGGGCGGCGCGGCAGTTCGGCCACCGGGTCGACCCGGAGCACGTCATCCCGGTCGTGGACGTGACCGCCGGGGTCCGGCTGGCCCTCGACGTGCTGTCCGACCCGGGCCCGATGGTGATGCCCGTCCCGGCCTACAGCCCGCAGCTCGAGATCGCCGCGATCACCGGCCGGGAGCGCTGGGACCTCGTCGTCGACCCCGACGCCGAGCACTGCGCCATCGACCTCGACCGGCTCGACCGCCTCCTCGCCGACGGTGCCCGCACCCTGCTGCTCACCCAGCCCCACAACCCGTGGGGCCGGGTCTTCGGCCGAGCCGAGCTCGAGGGCATCCGCGACGTGGTGACCGCGCACGGCGCGCGCGTGATCAGCGACGAGATCCACGCCCCGCTGGTGCTGCCCGGTCGCGAGCACGTCCCCTACCTCTCGCTCCCCGGCACCGCCGACCACGCGGTCGCCGTGGTCGCCTCGTCCAAGGCGTTCAACACCGCCGGCCTCAAATGCGCCCAGGTGGTGACCGGGGACGACGCCACCCGCGACCGGTTGTTCTCCGTCCCGATGGCCCGCAACGACTCGTGGTCGACGCTCGGCGTCGTGGCCGCCGTCGCGGCGTACACGCACGGGGACCCCTGGCTGGCGGCGCTGCGCGAGCGGCTCGACCAGCAGCGGACCCTGCTCGGCGAGCTGCTGGCCGAGCACCTCCCGCAGGCCAGGATGCGACCGCTCGAGGCGACGTACCTCGCCTGGCTCGACCTGCGCGCCTACGGCCCGGCCGACGTCGACGACTGGGACCCGGCCGCGGTGCTGCTCGAGAAGGGCCGGGTCAAGGTGGCCCCCGGGCACGACTACCACCCGGGCACCGGCGGGCACGTACGCCTCAACATCGCGACCTCGCGCGAGCGGCTGACCGAGATCGTTCGCCGCACCGCCGCCGCGCTGGGCGCCTGACTCGGGCACAATTCGCTGGGTGACCACCGAAGCCACCACCACCAGGATCGCCGTCGCCGGACTCGGGTACGTCGGGTTGTCGATGGCGGTGCTCCTCGCCCGCCACCACCGGGTCGTCGCCTTCGACCTCGACGAGGCGCGCGTCGAGACCCTGCGTGGAGGGCACAGCCCCATCCACGACGACGACATCGAGCGCTTCCTCGCCGAGGAGGACCTCGACGTCACGTTCACGACCGACCCGGCCGAGGCCTACGCCGGCGCGGACTACGTGATCATCTCGACGCCGACCAACTACGACGAGGTCACCAACTACTTCAACACCGCCTCGGTCGAGATGGTGATCGCCGACGTCCAGAAGGTGGCGCCGGACGCGACGATGGTCATCAAGTCGACGATCCCGGTGGGCTACGTCGAGGACGTGCGTGCGCGGCTGGGCACCGACAACGTGATCTTCAGCCCGGAGTTCCTCCGCGAGGGCCGGGCCCTGCACGACAACCTCCACCCCGCGCGCATCGTGGTCGGCGAGGACAGCGACCGCGCCCGCCGCTTCGCCGAGCTGCTCGTCGAGGGCTCCGACGAGGACGACGTGCCCACGCTCTTCACCGAGCCGACCGAGGCCGAGGCGATCAAGCTCTTCGCCAACACCTACCTCGCCATGCGGGTGGCGTTCTTCAACGAGCTCGACTCGTTCGCCATGTCGCGCGGCCTCGCCACTCGGCAGATCATCGACGGCGTCGGGCTCGACCCGCGGATCGGCACGCACTACAACAACCCGTCCTTCGGGTACGGCGGCTACTGCCTGCCCAAGGACACCCGGCAGCTGCTGGCCAACTACTCCGAGGTCCCGCAGACCCTCATCACCGCGATCGTCGACGCCAACACCACGCGCAAGGACTTCATCGCCTTCGACATCATCGACCGCAAGCCCAGCACCGTCGGCGTGCACCGGCTGCTGATGAAGGCCGGGTCGGACAACTTCCGCGAGTCCTCGGTGCAGGGGATCATGAAGCGGATCAAGGCCAAGGGCATCCCGGTCGTCGTCTACGAGCCCGAGATCGGCGCGGAGCACCTCGACGCCGACGGCCGGTTCTACGGCTCGGAGGTCGTCAGCGATCTCGACGCCTTCAAGCGCGAGGCCGACGTGATCGTCGCCAACCGGATGGTCCCCGAGCTCGCCGACGTCGCCGACCGGGTCTACACGCGCGACCTCTTCGGCTCGGACTGAGCTCGATCGTGGCGCCCGCCGTCGTGCCCGTCGTCTTCGTCCACGGCGCCGGGGGCGCCGGCGTCGACGCGTGGCCGCTCCAGGCCGTCGCGCCCGAGACCGGGTGGCACTTCCTCCCGCGTGATGCCGAGGGTGACGACCCTGCCCGTGCCTCGCGCCGCCTCGTCGACCTGCTGGCCTCGTCCGCAGGCGGGCACGTGGTCGCGCACTCGTACGGCGCCAACGCGGCCCTCCTCGCGGCCCAGGCGCGTCCCGACCTCGTCCGCTCGCTGGCACTGCTCGAGCCGGCGTGCTTCGACCTCGCCCGCGGGATGCCGGCGGTGGAGGAGCACATCGCCGACATGGGCGCGGTGTTCGCCTCCGCGTCCGACCCGGGGCTCTCCGACCCGGACTGGTTCGCCCGCTTCGCTGCGGGCATGGGCTTCCCTCCGCCGACCTCGTGGGACGACGCACTGTCGGACAACGCCGCCCGCCTCCGTCGTCTCGCTCCGCCGTGGGGTGTCGGCCTGGGGCCCTCCCTGCCGGCGCGCACGCTCGTCCTCACCGCTCCGTCCGGCCCCCTGTACGCCGAGACCGCGGAGTCGCTGGTCGGCCTCGGGGCCGCGCACCACACCGTGGCCGGTGCCGGGCACCGCGTGCAGGACGACCCCCGGGTCATGGACCTGCTGCGGGAGTTCTGGAGGTCCTGACCCGGCGGGCGACCGCGGGGCCTGTCTGAACTTCCACGCAGGTGTGTGGAATTCCACCCTCGAGCCGCGTCCGAGCCCTGACGTTCCACGCCGGTGTGCGCGACTCCATGCTGGCAGAACGTCCCGCCAGCCGGTGACCAACGGACCTGACCACCCGACACCGCGAGCGGCATCGTGGCACGTGGAGGACTGGGCCGCGAGGTCGGTTGCGGCGGTCTCGATGCCGATGGGAGTGAGACGCAATGGGATACGACACGGTGGTCGTCGGGTACGACGGCTCCCCCGACGCCGATCGGGCGCTCGAGGCGGCAGCCGACCAGGTCGGACCGGGCGGCACGGTCCACGTGGTCACCGCCTCGCACCCCGAGTCGGCCGCCAGGATTGCCGACCACCTCCGGCAGCTGCCCCCGGAGTTCCGCGACGCGTACGAACCGAACGCCCCGGAGAACGCTCGCCAGCAGGTCGCGCTCCTGCGACTGCAGGAACGAGGCGTGGACTGCGAGGGGCACGTGGTGGTGGACGACCCCGCCACCGCGATCATCGACGTCGCGGAGCGCGAGGGGGCCGACCTGGTCATCGTCGGCAGCCGCGGCCTCGGTGACGTGCGGCGTTTCCTGCGGGGCAGCGTCTCAGCGCGGGTTGCAGTGCACGCCCCGATGAGCGTGCTGATCGTGCACGGGACCCCACAGGTCTGAGAGCGCGCACCACGGAGGCAGTTCGCGTCGCCGCACTACATCGGCCCGCTCAGCGCGGGCGGCTGGGACGCGAACTGCCTGCGTTGTGCTCGGCGGTCGGGCGGCCCTAGCGCAGCCGACCCCAGATGCCGCGCCGCTCGTGGTGCTCCGGCGGCCGCTGCTCCTCGGGCGGGGTCGCACCGCCCAGCTCGGACGGGACCGGCTTCTTGAGCTTGCCGTCGTACCGCGGGACCTCCCGCTCGGCGGTGGGGACGAAGCCGGCGTCGGCGGCCGCGAGGCGGCGTACGCCATAGACCCGGTCCAGCGCCTCGTCGGACGTGCCGAGGCCGAGCCAGGTCGCCCGGCTGACCGCGGCGACGCGCTCGAGTCGGCCGACGCCCTCGATGACCAGGGCGCCGTCGTGGGTGCGCTCGAGGTCCTCGACCAGGGCGAGCAGCGCACCGGGCGCGGGTGCGAGGGCGGGCGAGTCGAGGGTCAGCCGCAGGCTGGAGCGGGTGCGTCCCGCGGGCACCGCGGCGACGAGGGCGACGCGCTGGTCGTCACGGTACGAGCGGTGCACGATGCGGGTCTCGAGCAGCGGGTCGGCGAGCGGGTGGATGCGCTCCTCGTGCAGCGCCACCCAGTCCCCGACCAGCAGCACCCGCAGGTCGTCGAGGGTGGAGTCGAGGACGGCGTCGACGCAGCCCATCACCTCGTCGGCGTCGCCGGCCATCTCCAGCACGACCTCGAGGTACGGCGTCTCGTAGCGGCGGCCGTGCGCGTTGCGCTTGGGCCTCATCCCGGGAATCAGGTTGGCGAGGTAGGCGTCGTTGTAGCGGTTGACCTGCTCGCGGCGCTCCATCACGTGCGAGCGGCCGAGGTGCCAGGACTTCGCGGCGTGCTCGGGGACGAGCAGCCCGCCGGCCTCGCCGAGGCGGTGGCCGAGCTCCATGTCCTCGCCGAGGCGCAGCGTGGTGTCCCAACCGCCGGCCGCGTCGAGCAGGTCGCGGGACAGCGCGAAGGTCGCCCCGACGAAGGACCGGAAGGCGCGCGGGCCGGCGTGGGTGAGGTCGTCGGTACGCCGCCACATCCCGTCGACCCACTTGTGCGGCTCGGCGGTGTCCCAGTCCCACAGGGTCGCGACCTCGCCGGAGGCCACCTGGTCGCGGGTGGTCGCCGGGTCCTGGGCCAGCAGCCGCTCGGGGTCGACGAAGCGCTTGGTGCCGGCCACCACGGCGTAGTCGACCTCGTGCAGCCAGCGGAGCTGGGCCTCGAGGTGGTCGGGCCACAGCAGCATGTCGGCGTCGACGAAGTAGAGGAGCTCGCCCTCGCTCGCCCGGCCCGCGACCTCGCAGGCGCCGGCGCAGCCCCAGCCCTCCTCGACGCGCACGACGCGGGTGTGGTCGGGGACGACCTCGGGCAGCACGACGGGCGGGGTGCTGCCGTCGTCGGAGATCACGACCTCCACGAGGTGCGCGGGGTAGGTCTGCGCGGCCAGGCCGGCGAGCACGTGCGGCAGGGTGCGGTGGGAGTTGTACGCCGGGACGACGACCGTGACGGTCCGCGTGGGGGTCCACGCCCCGATCGCGGGAGGCGTGAGGACGTCCCACTCGTTGCGGCGTACGACGGGCTGGTCGCGGCGGGCGGACACGGGCTGGCTCATGGCAGGTCCCGCTCGTCGACCTCGAGCTCGCGGCTGGCGTGGAAGCCGGTCCACTCCCGGTCCACGATGCCCTCCTTGCGGAACGAGTCGGCCTCGACCTGCCACGTGTGCTGGCCGGAGGCGAGGCGTCGCAGGACGTAGCCCAGGCCGTGGGTGCGGTAGATCCGGCCGCCGGCCGCCTCGATGCCGCTGAGGAGCTGGGCGTCGACGAAGCGGCGTACGGGCCGGAAGCCGCCCACGCTGCGCACCACGTCGCGGTCGGCCATGATCGTGCCGCCGGCCACGAAGCGGTTGAAGATCTCGGTCGGGTGGTTGCGCCGCGTGGTGATGCCGAGCTCGGCGAGGTGGACGAACTCGCTGGGCATGCCCACCACGTCGGCGCCGCTGTAGCGCCGGGCGAGGAGCAGGTCGACGACCGCGTGCGGGCCGTACCAGTCGTCGTCGTCGACCTTGAGCAGCACGTCGCCGGAGGCCGCCTCGTACGCCGCGTTGAGCACGTCGCCGAAGAAGGTGTCCTGGCTGCGCGGGACGAGCACGACGTCGCGGCCGGGCAGGGCCGCACGGACCTGCGCCTCGTCGGCCTCCCAGCCGTGGGTGGCGAGCACGAGCTCGAAGTCGGCGTCGCGCTGGCGGGCGAGCTGGCGCAGCGCGAAGTCGAGCTGGTGGGGGCGCATCGTGGTGAGCAGGACGCTGACCTGCGGCCTCGCCACGTGCCGCACACCGGCCCGGGCGGCGAGGCGGGCGCGCCACGCGACGGTGGAGTGCTCGAGGAGCGCGGCGCGCCTGGTCGTGACGCTGTGCTCCTCGCGGGCGAGGGCGTCCTCCAGGTCGGGCTGCGCCTCCAGCGCCTGGGTCAGCGTCGGTCCGAGCGCGGGGTGGGTCCCGGTGGCGATGAGGGGTACGCCGGCCGCGGCGAGGTGGGCGACCACCTGCGGGTCGGCGGTGGTGAGGTCGACGCGGAGGCCCTGGACGTCGCGGAGCGCCGCGATGGCGGCCTCGGTGGTGGCCTGGCCGGGCGCGAGGTCGCGGACCGGCTCGGTCCACTCCTTGCGCCAGCCGCGGGGGTTGACCACCATCTCGTCGACCGGTTCGAGGCCGGGGTCCGTGACGACGGTCGGGGCGCGGTCGATGACGGGGTGGACCGGGACGCCCGTCGTCTCGGTGGTCGAGGTGCGAGCGGAGCGAGCCTCGGGACCCGCCACCACCACGTCGGCCGGCACCACGACCTCCGGGTCGCCGGCCTCCGCGGCGGAGGCGTAGCGCGGCGCCCGCACGTCGAGGCCCGCAGCGGGCTCGCGACCGGCGTACGCCACGACGACTCCCCCGTGGCCGGTGTCGACGCCGGGCACGGCCTGGCGGGCGAGCTCGGTCAGCACCACGTGGGCGCCGATCGGCTGGGCGAAGCGGAGCACGGTGAGCACGCCACGGCCCGCCTCGCGGGCCATGAAGGAGGTGAGCGGCGGCCACTCGGGGCGCGGGACGAGGGCGAGCGGCTCGGTGGCGTCGGTGAGCCAGAGCGCGACGACGCGGGTCTGGCCGACCCGGCTGACGGTGGACGCGAGGCGGCGCAGCGAGGCACGGTCGGCGGTCATCCACAGCACCGACTTCCAGCCGCGGCCGATGTCGGTGGTGCCTGCCATCGTCGTGTACGTGGCACCGGCCGGTGCCAGGTCGGCGGCGGACGCGTCGTCACCGATGACCAGGAGGGGCTCGGGGGAGGTGAAGCCATCGAGGGGATGACCGGAGAAGGACACGCTCATCGCTGGGCCTCCTGCTCGCGGCCGGCCAGGTCTCGGGGGGTGCGCTCGCGCAGCGACGTGGGGAGGCTGTGGGTGACCAGCGGTCGCGGCTGCTGACGCAGCCACGTGCGGGTGACGTGGTCGATGATGTGGACGCCCTCGGGTGCGTCGACGCGGACGAGGCCGCCCAGGGCCTCGGCGCGGCCCGAGCGGATCGCCTCGTCCACCTCGAACTCGCGCAGCTTGCGGTAGAGCCGGGTGTGGGTGAAGTCGACACCCTCGGTGCGCCAGTGGGCGTACTCGTCGGCGTCGAGCCACTTGACCTCCACGCACAGCCCCTGCTGGAGGACGAGCCGCTCGACGCCCGCGGGATACTCGCGCAGCTCCCAGTCGAAGGCCTTCACGAAGGTGTAGTCCGGACCCATGGGATAGACCCACGGCTCGAGGAAGCGCAGCGACAGGTCGAGCCAGCCGGTCCGCTCGTCGACCACGGTGAGCGGGTGGCGCGGCATGGCCACGATCGTCTGAGTCGACTCCAGCTGCCAGGCCAGGTCGCGCAGGATGCCCGCGCCCTCGGGGGTGAGCACCATGTCGCCGTCCCACTTCATGGAGTACGACGTCCGCACGTGGCTGAAGCACCAGTTGTAGAAGTGCGTCAGCGAGTGCACCGAGGTGGCCGGGGTGGCCAGGTGCTCACCACCGGCACGGGCGACGGAGTGCGGGTAGGTGAGCCCGGTGAAGCGGTCGCTCGCGCCCAGGTCGGCGGCGATCGACGCGGCGACCTCGAGCGTGCCGTCGGTCGACCCGTTGTCGACGAGGATCACGTGCTGGACGGCGGAGAGGATCGGCGGCAGCACCCACGGCAGGTTGCGGGCCTCGTTGCGCACCCGGAAGACACAGGTGAGACCGGGGGTGAGCCGCTTGCCGCGCGTCCATGGCCACGTGACGTCGTAGTCGGCGAGCCCCTCGAGCGAGGGGATGTCCGGGGTGGTGGGCGGCACGGGTGTCCTCAGCGCTCCCGGTGCAGGGCCTTGCGGAGGCTGCGGCGGGCGCCCTCCGGGACCATCGCGCGCACCGAGTGCGGCACCAGCTCGGCCGCGCGGCGGGCACCCGAGGCGTGGTCGGCCTCGGCCTTGCGGCGGGCGTCGGCCGCGGCGGTCCGCCGCTGGGCCAGCGTCGTGGAGTGCGCGAAGGCCTCGGCGTCGGCGTACATCTCGCCGTAGGTGACCCGCAGCAGGTCGCAGGCGGCGCGCGCCTTGACGGTGTCGCCACCCTCCTCGGCCATCCGGTCGAGCACCTCCCACGTCTCCTGGGCGAGGTCGCGCAGGAGAGCGGGCACCGGCACGTCGTCCCAGGTCATGGTCACCCGGCGCAGCGAGGGGTCGATGAACTTGTGGACCTGCGCGATGTCGTTGGCCATCGCCGTCTTGACCGCGGACAGGTCGAAGGCCTCGCCGATCGCGAAGACCGGCTGGGTCCAGTCGGCCAGCAGGTCGGCGTACCGGACGAAGCGGCGCTGCTCGCCCCGGGTGGCGCGCTCGGTGTGCAGCATCATGTTGACCCACGCGGCGGTGCGGGTCACGTCGCCCTGGCGCTGGTCGTAGTAGGTCTTCTTGCTGCCGACGACCTCGGTCACCGGTCGCAGCATGGTGACGTACGACGACGTCGCGTCGCAACGGTCGGCGCACGCGCGCCACAGCCCGAGGAACCACGACGCCCGCGGGTCCTTGATGACCAGCTCGTCGTTCTCGGCGAACTGGGTCTCGAGCCACGCCGTGACCCGCTCCCGGGTGGCGTGGTCGCCGCTGAGCCGGCCGGCGTCGAGCCACGCACGGGGGCGGGCGTCGGAGACCTGGACGTTGCTGCGGGCGAGGAGCTCGGTGTGCAGGTCGACGACCCACTGCGGCTCCCCGAAGCCCTTCGGGTTGGTGGCGTCCGCGGCGACCTCGGGCTGGGGCACGTGCAGCCCGAGCGTCTGGAGCGTGCCGCTCATGGTGCTGGTCCCACTGCGGCCCGATCCGACCACGAAGACGACCCGACGACTCGACATGCGTCGCACCCTATCCGGCAGTGGACCCGCTCCCGGGCTGGGCGGCGATCAGGTCGGCGTACCAACGGAAGGAGCGCTTGGGAGTGCGCTCGAGCGTGTCGTAGTCGACGTGCACGAGCCCGAAGCGCTGCGAGAAGCCCTCGGCCCACTCGAAGTTGTCCAGCAGCGACCAGCAGTAGTAGCCGCGGACGTCCACGCCCCGCTCGATCGCCTCGCTGACCGCGGTCAGGTGGGCGTGCAGGTAGTCGATGCGCGGCTGGTCGTCGACGACACCGTCCTCGTCCGGGCCCATGTTGTAGGCGCACCCCGACTCGGTGATCATGATCGGCGGCAGCGCGGCGCGGTAGCGGGCGCGGAAGATGATCAGCCACTCGCGCAGTGCGTCGGGCACGACCGGCCAGCCGAAGTCGGTCGTCGGGTAGCCGACGACGTCGCGCAGCTCGAAGGGCATGTCCGCGTCCTCGGGGGCCGCGGCGACCTTCATCGGGTTGTAGTAGTTGACGCCGTAGAAGTCGAGCGGCTGGCGGATGGTCGCCATGTCCCCCGGCTCGGCGAGCCCGTCCAGCAGCGGCGCCAGGTCGACCGGGTAGCGGCCGAGCAGCATCGGCTCGAGGAACATGCCGTTCCACAGGCCGTCGTAGATCTTGCTGGCGCCGACGTCGGCGTCGTCGTCGGAGGCGGGCCAGACGGGAGCGTGGTTGTTGGCGCAGCCGATGCTCTGCGCACCCTGCTTGCGCAGCTCGATCGCGGCCCGACCGTGCGCCAGCAGCATGTGGTGCGAGGCCCACAGCGAGTCGAACATCAGGGTCCGGCCCGGCGCGTGGAGACCGAGGCCGTAGCCGAGGAGCGAGGCGACGTTGGGCTCGTTGATCGGGATCCAGTGCTCGACCCGGTCGACAAAGCGCTCGGCGACGACCGCGGCGTACGCGGCGAAGAGGTCCACGGTCTCCCGGTTGAGCCAGCCGCCCTCGTCCTCGAGGGCCTGGGGCAGGTCCCAGTGGTAGAGCGTCACCATCGGGGCGATGCCGTGGGCGACGAGGGTGTCGAGGAGGCGGTCGTAGAACGCGAGCCCGGCCTCGTTGACGGTGCGACCGTCGGGCATGATCCGGGACCACGACAGGGACAGCCGGTAGCCGCCGGCGCCGAGCTCCGCCATCAGCGCGACGTCCTCCTCGTACCGGTGGTAGTGGTCGCAGGCGACCGCACCGGACGAGCCGTCGGAGATGCGTCCGGGCTCGGCGCAGAAGGTGTCCCAGATGCTGGGTCCGCGGCCGTCCTCGGTGGCCGCACCCTCGATCTGGTACGCCGCCGTGCTGGTCCCGAACCGAAAGCCCGGGGGGAGGTGGGGGAAAGACCCGGGCGGATCAGTCGTCACGCTGTGAAGATATCGGCATGGCCGCGACCGTGTACGCCGGATGGCAGAGGTTCTCCACCCACGAGGCGGACCGCGTGACGCGGCACTCCTTCTCGTTCGGCCCGCACTACGACCCCGCCAACCTCGGCTTCGGTCCCCTGGTCTGCCACAACGACGACCTCCTCCAGCCCGGTGGTGGCTACCCCGACCACCCGCACCAGGACCTCGAGATCGTCACCTGGGTGCTGTCGGGGGTCCTGCTGCACACCGACTCCACCGGCCACACCTCGCCGATCGGCGCGGGCACGGTGCAGGCGATGAGCGCGGGCTCGGGCATCCGGCACACCGAGGTCGCCGACCCCGCGTCGGGCCCGACCCGCTTCGTGCAGGCGTGGGTGCGCCCCGACTCGCCCGGCGGCAGCCCCGAGCACCAGGAGCTGGCGGTGGACCTCGACGGGTCCGGACTGGTGCCGGTCGCCGGGTCGGGAGGTCTCCCGATCCGTACGACGGGAGCGTCCCTGCAGGTCGCCCGGCTCGCGCCCGGCGAGACCGTCGCCCTCCCCGACGCGCCGCTGGTCCACGCCTTCGCGGCCACCGGTGCCCTCGACCTCAGGGACGGGACGGCCGGCGGAGCTGACGGCGGACCGGGCACCGGACGGCTCTCGGAGGGCGACGCGCTGCGCCTCTCCGACGAGCCCGGGCGGGTGGTCACCGCGACCGAGCACACCGACCTGCTGGTCTGGACCTTCCGCTGACCACCAGGTTGCCCGGTCAGGCGATGACGGCGAGCGCCCCCGGCAGCACCGAGGCGACCGCCGGCGGCGAGGCGAGCGACGGGAGGACCCCGAGCGGCTCGCCGTCACCCCCGACGGGCACAGGCACCCGGGCGTCGGCGGACAGCTCGATGCGCGCCCCGGTGAGGACGGTGACCTCGGGCAGCGTGACGTGCGAGCCGTCGTAGACCGTGGGGAGCGAGCGGATGAGCTCGCGCTTGGACGTGGCCTCGATCACGACCACGTCGAGCAGCCCGTCGGCGAGGCTGGCGGCGGGCGCGATCGCCATCCCCTTGCCGTAGTAGCGGGAGTTGGCGACGACGACGGTGGCGGCGTCGTACTCGCCGACGACCCCGTCGACGACGACGCGGTAGCGGGCGGGGCGGTAGGTCGCGAGGGCGCGGACGGCGGCGTAGGGGTACTGCACCGGGCCGGGCAGCCAGCGGACCCGGTCGACGATCGCGGCGGCCCGGGCGTCGACGCCGGCGTAGACCGACCCGGCGACCACCCGCGAGACGCCGCCGACCGCCCACGAGACGAGGTCGACCCGGCGGGTGGCGCCGGCGAGCAGCACGTCGGCCTGAGCGAGCGGGTCGTCGGGCAGCCCGAGCATCCGCGCGAAGTCGTTGCCCCGGCCTGCGGGCACGATCCCCAGCGTCCCGCCGAGGCGCGCGACCTCGCCGGCCAGCGAGCACAGCATCCCGTCGCCGCCGACCGAGACCACCACGTCGCCGCGGGCGACCGCGGCGGCCACCAGGTCGTGGGTGGCCTGCGGGCCGGGCGAGTAGGTCACCTCGACCGTCGCCCCGGCGTCGCGCAGGCGGCGGGCGACCGGGACGACCGCACCCGGCGCGGCCCCGCCACCCGAGGCGGGGTTGACCAGGAACGCGAAGGAGCTCGTCACGGGATCAGGACCCCCGGGTTGAGCACGCCGGTCGGGTCGAGCGAGTCCTTGACCGCCCGCAGGACCTGGACGCCGACCGGCCCGATCTCCCGGGCGAACCACGGCTTGTGGTCGGTGCCGACCGCGTGGTGGTGGGTGATCGTCGCGCCTGCGGCGATGATCGCGTCGCTCGCCGCGGCCTTGGCGGCCGCCCACTGCGCGAGCGGGTCCTCGCCCTGCCGAGCGGCGACGGTGAAGTAGAGCGAGCAGCCGGTCTCGTAGACGTGCGAGACGTGGCAGAGCACCAGCGCCCCCTCGCCGAGCGAGCCGGCGAGCGCGGCCTTGACCGCGTCGTACAGCCCCTGCCGGTGCGACCAGAACGTCGCCGTCTCGAGCGTCTCGACGAGGACACCGACGTCGAGCAGCGAGTCGCGGAGGTACGGCGCGTGGAAGCGGCCGTGCTCCCAGGCCCGGCCGGGCTCCTCCCCGAGGTCGGTCCCGCCGAGCCCGGTGAGCACCGCGGCGACCGCCGCGCGCCGGGCAGCCACGGACGCGGGCTCCCCCTCGTGGCCCACGACCATCAGGCAGCCCGCGTCGCCGCCGGCGCCGATCGAGTCGGGGTCGGCCAGGTTGATCGCCGTCTCGGTCTCGTCGGAGAGCCGGATGACGGTGGGCAGCAGGCCGGCCTGGGCGAGGGTCCGCATCGCGTCGGAGCCGGCGGCGAAGGACGGCCAGCGCCAGCCGTCGTACACCTTCACCGCGGGGAGCCGGCGCACCCGCACCGTGACGGACGTGATCACGCCGAGGGTGCCCTCGGAGCCGAGGACGAGCTGGCGCAGGTCGGGACCGGCGGCGTCGGCGGGTGCCGAGCCGAGGGTCAGGACGCCGGACGGGGTCACCACGGTGAGCCCGACGACCAGGGCGTCGAAGCGTCCGTAGCCGGCGCTGGCCTGGCCGCTGGAGCGGGTGGCGGCGAAGCCGCCGATGGAGGCGTGCTCGAACGACTGCGGGTAGTGCCCGAGCGTCAGGCCGTGCTCGGCGAGCAGCGCCTCGGCGGCAGGACCGCGCAGGCCCGGCTCGAGGGTGGCGGTCATCGAGACGGGGTCGACGGCGACCAGCCGGTCGAGCCGCACCAGGTCGAGGCTGACCACCCCGGCGAACCCCTCCCGCCGGGCGACCAGCCCGCCCGTGACCGACGTGCCGCCGCCGAACGGCACGAGCGCGAGGTGGTGCTCGACCGCGAAGGCCACCAGCGCCTCGACCTCGGCGGCGTCCCCGGGTCGTACGACGACGTCGGGCGCGTCCGTGAGGTCCCCGGCGCGGGCGCGCAACAGGTCCGGCGTCGACTTGCCGCGGGTGCGCAGGGCACGGGTCGCGGTGTCGGTCAGCACGTGCTCGGTGCCGACGACCGCCCGCAGCCCGTCGAGCAGAGCGTCGTCCAGCGAGGGGAGCTCGCCCGCCGGGGCGACCACGGCGGAGGTGTCGCGGATCCCGCCGAACGCGAGCTCCACGAGCCCGCGGGCGGTGTCCGGCAGCGCGACGGCGGCGGCCGGGTCGCCCCAGCGCTGGGGGTGCATCTCAGACGTCATGCGTTACACTGTGACACATGACGTCACTTCGTCACAACAGTCCCCAGGACGGCTACCTCGACGCCGCCCGCGCCCTCATCCTCGACGTCGGTTGGCGGCGTACGACGCTCACCGAGGTCGCCCGCCGTGCGGGCGTCTCCCGGATGACCATCTACCGCACCTGGCCCGACATGGGCCGACTGCTCGGCGACCTGATGACCCGCGAGTGGGCGGGCATCGTGACGGCCGGGGATCCCGACGCCGACATCGCCGACCGCGTCCTCGACACGGTGCGCGCGCTGCGCGACAACGAGCTGTTCGTCCGGATCGTCGAGCTCGACCCCGAGCTCCTGCTGCCCTACCTGCTGCACCGGCGCGGCCGCTCGCAGGACCTCATCCTGGACCTCATCGAGGACGCCGTCCGCGCCGGCCAGGCCGACGGCACCATCCGCGCCGGGCACCCGCCAGTGATCGCCCGGTCACTGGTGCTGGCGGCCCACGGCTTCGTGCTCAGCGGGCACACCATGGTCGACGACGACGTGACGGAGGAGGACCTCTACGCGGAGGCTCGCCTCGTCATCGCGAGGGTGCTCGCCCCGTGACCCGCATCCGCGCGGGCCTCGACGACCTGCCCGACCACGTCGACCTGGTCGTCGTCGGACTGGGCATCACCGGCGCCGGCGTGGCCCTCGACGCCGCCACCCGCGGACTGACCACGCTCGCCGTCGACGCCCACGACCTCGCGTTCGGCACGTCGCGCTGGTCGTCCAAGCTGGTCCACGGCGGCCTGCGCTACCTCGCCCACGGCCAGGTCGGCGTCGCCCACGAGAGCGCCGTCGAGCGCGGCATCCTGATGGAGGTCACCGCCCCGCACCTCACCCGTCCCCTGCCGATGCTGGTGCCGCTGATGTCCAGCGTCTCCCGCTTCCAGGCCGGCCTGACCCGCCTCGGCCTGCGGGCCGGCGACGCCCTGCGCATCTCGGCCCACACCGGCGCCGAGACCCTCCCCGCCCCCCGCCGCGTGTCGGCCACCGAGGCGCTCCGGATGGCGCCCGCGCTGCGCCGCGACGGCCTGCGCGGCGGCCTCCTGTCGTGGGACGGCCAGCTCGAGGACGACGCCCGGCTGGTGACGACGGTCGCCCGCACCGCGGCGTCGTACGGCGCCCACGTCCGCACCCGCGCCCGGGTCACGGCCGCGACGGGGACACGCGTCGACCTGCGTGACGAGCTGACCGGCGCGACCCGAACCGTCACGGCGGGCGCGGTCGTCAACGCCACCGGGGTGTGGGCCGGCGACCTCGCCGCCGACATCACGCTGCGCCCCAGCCGCGGCACCCACCTGGTCCTGCGCGCCGACACCCTGCCCGGACTCACCGTGGCGGTCACCGCGCCCGTGCCCGGAGAGACCAACCGCTTCGCGCTGGTGCTGCCGCAGCCCGACGGCACGGTCTACGTCGGCCTCACCGACGAGCCGGTCGACGGTCCGCTGCCCGACGTGCCGGAGCCGAGCGAGGCCGAGATCGGGTTCCTCCTCGACGTGGTGGCGGCGGCGTTCGCCCGGCCGCTGCGCCGCGAGGACGTGGTCGGGGCGTTCGCCGGGCTCCGACCCCTCCTCGACGCCGGCCCGGGGCGCACCTCCGACCTCTCCCGCGAGCACGCCGTGCTGACCGGGCCCACGGGCCTGGTGACGGTCGTCGGCGGCAAGCTCACGACGTACCGGCGGATGGCGCAGGACGCCGTCGACACCGCCGTCGCGCACGGCGACCTGACCGCAGGCCGGTGCGTCACCGCGACCACGCCGCTGCTCGGCGCGGCCCCCCGCGACGAGCTGGCCCGGCTCGAGCTGCCGGCCCGGCTCGTACGCCGCTACGGCACCGACGCCGCGCTGGTCCTGGCGACCGCCCGACGGACCGGGCTGGGCGACGACGAGCTGCTGGCCCCGGTCTCCGACCGGGTCCCGGTCACGCTGGCCGAGCTCGTGTTCGGGGTGACCCACGAGGGCGCGGTGGACGTCGACGACCTGCTCGACCGGCGTACCCGTATCGGCCTCGTCGCCGTCGACCGTGCGGCGGCCGAGCCGCTGGCCCGGCGCGCGCTGGAACTGGCCTCCCAGCTGGTGTAGTCCGTGACGAACGGACCCCTGACCCAAGGGTCCTCCGGGGGTCCGTTCGTCACGGACTACCCCGTAAGTGGGCGCGATCAGCCGGCCGGCAGCGCGACGTAGACCGTGTCGACATACTCCTCGATGCCCTCGAAGCCACCCTCGCGCCCGAAGCCGCTCGCCTTGACACCGCCGAACGGCGCCGCCGGGTTGGAGACCAGGCCGGTGTTGATGCCGATCATCCCGGCCTGCAGCGACTCCTGGAGGCGCATGGTGCGGGCCAGGTCCTGGGTCCAGGCGTAGGCGACAAGGCCGTACTCCGTGGCGTTGGCTGCGGCGACCGCCTCCTCCTCGGTGGTGAAGGTGGTGATCGGGGCGACCGGCCCGAAGACCTCGACCTTGTTGATCTGCGCCTCGGCGGGCACGTCGGTGAGCACGGTCGGCGGGTAGAAGTGGCCGGGGCCCCCGGTCGCGGTGCCGCCCGTGATGACCTTCGCCCCGTCGTGCACGGCGTCGGTGACCAGCTGGGTGACCGAGTCGATGGCGTCGGAGTCGATGAGCGGCCCGACCTGCACGCCGTCGTCTTGCCCTCGGCCCACGGTCATCGCGCCCATCCGCTCGGCGAGCGCGGCGGCGAAGCGGTCGGCCACGTCGGCGTGCACGACGAAGCGGTTGGCCGCGGTGCAGGCCTCGCCCATGTTGCGCATCTTGGCGATCATCGCGCCGGCCACGGCCGCGTCCACGTCCGCGTCCTCGAAGACGACGAACGGCGCGTTGCCGCCGAGCTCCATCGACACTCGCTGGAGGTTGTCGGCCGACTGGCGGACCAGGATCTTGCCGACGTCGGTGGAGCCGGTGAAGCTCACCTTGCGCAGCCGGTCGTCGGCCATCAGGGAGGAGACGACGCCCGCGGCGTCGCTGGTCGGCACCACGTTGACCACGCCGGCCGGCACCCCCACCTCGCGCAGCAGGTCGGCCAGCTTGAGCATGGTGAGCGGCGTCTGCTCGGCAGGCTTGACCACCACGGTGCACCCGGCGGCGAGCGCCGGGCCGATCTTGCGGCTGCCCATCGCGAGGGGGAAGTTCCACGGGGTCACGAACAGGCACGGACCCACCGGACGCTTGAGGGTCAGCAGCCGGCTCTTGCCGTCGGGCGCGCTCATGAAGCGGCCGTGGATGCGCACGGCCTCCTCGGCGAACCAGCGGAAGAACTCCGCGCCGTACGCCACCTCGCCGGCGGCCTCGACCAGCGGCTTGCCCATCTCGAGGCTGATGGTCCGGGCGAACTCGTCGGTGCGCTCGATGATCAGCTCGTACGCCGCGCGCAGCAGCTCGCCGCGCTCGCGCGGGGCGGCCGCGGCCCACCCGGCCTGGGCCGCCACGGCGGCCTCGAGGGCGTCGGCGGCGTCCACCTCGCCCGCGTCGGCGACCCGCGCGAGGACGGACCCGTCGGCCGGGTCCTCCACCGCGAACCGCCGGCCGTCGTTGGCCTCTCGCCACTCTCCGTCGATGAACAACAACTCGGGCTGATCACTCATGAATTCATCGTGCCAGACCCGCTGACGGGCGGCGTCCGGTCTGGACCGCGACGCCCCGAATGGGCACCGGTCCTGACCAGTTTCACGATCTCGGCAAGATCGGGACACCTCGCCCCTGGGGGTGGGACAGTTCTGCCGCGAGCCCCTTGCTGACCCCATGCAGCAAGGGGTTCGTCTGCGTCCGGACCATCCTCGCGCCGCCCCCTCACGCCACGCCCCGCCGTCGTACGCACTGGTCGGGATCCGTTCGCCAAACGGGAGGTGGAGCGGAACCCCCGACCTCACCCCCGCGACACGCGGCGAGGTGGAGCGACACGACCGATTTCGCCGTTGTCTTGGCGCCCGGATGGGGATCGGCTACTCTTGGTGAACGGAAAGTGAACGGGAGGTGTCACATGAGGGACCACACGATGACCACGGGGACGACCGAGGGGCTCGTCTGCCACTGGGTCGCAGTCACGGACGAGTCCGGGCGCACCCACATGGAGGCGCGCTGGGCGCCGCCGCGGATCGCCACGCGAGCGCCGCACGCCGCCTGACGACAGTCACTCGCACGAGGAGCCACCGCCCGACCGGGCCGGTGGCTCCTCGTCGTTTCGGGAGCTTCTCGAAGATTTCTGCCCTGACGGGAACAAAGCGGACCACGGTACGGTTAGAGTAGTTGAATCCTCTACCAACTACCGGCCCCGGCCGACCAAGGGAGACACCAATGACTGACACCTTCGACGCCCCCACCACCGCCATCGACGACATCACCGGCGACTACACGATCGACCCCTCGCACAGCACGCTGGGCTTCGTGGCCCGCCACGCGATGGTCACCAAGGTCCGCGGCCAGTTCAACGGCTTCGAGGGCACCGCCCACGTCGACGCCACCAACCCCTCCGCTTCCCGCGTCGACCTCACCATCGACGTCGCCACCGTCGACACCCGCAGCGCCGACCGCGACGGCCACCTCAAGTCCGGCGACTTCTTCGACGCCGAGACCTACCCGACCATCCGCTTCGTCTCGACCGACGTGAAGCGCGACGGCTCCGACTGGGCCATCACCGGCGACCTCACCATCAAGGACGTCACCAAGTCCGTCACGATCGACTTCGAGGAGACCGGCTCCGCGCAGGACCCGTTCGGCAACGTCCGCGTCGGCTTCGAGGGTGCGACCACCGTCAACCGCAAGGACTTCGGCCTCACCTGGAACGCCGCGCTCGAGACCGGCGGCGTCCTCGTCTCCGACAAGATCAAGCTCGAGTTCGACATCTCGGCGATCAAGTCCGCCTGATCTCGGCCCGTCCGTCCGCCTGACCACTCGGCGTACGGCAGAAGCACCCGAGCCGGCGTCCCGCACTCCACGTGCGGGTCGCCGGCTCGCTGCATGTCAGGGGCGAGAGCTCAGCCCTTGTGGCGCGGCTTCCGCGCCCGCTCGTCGCCACCCTCGGAGGAGCGGGGGGCGCGGGAGTCGGCACGCCGGGAGGGCGGGCCGCCGTCGAGGCGGATCTCGATGAGCTTGCCCGAGATGCGGGTGCCGGAGAGCTTGTCGAGGGTGCCGGCCGGCAGCTCGCGGGGCAGCTCGACGAGGGAGAAGTCCGGGCGGATGTCGATGTGCCCGAAGTCCCCGCGGGAGAGGCCGCCCTCGTTGGCCAGGGCGCCCACGATCTGGCGGGGCTCGACCTTGTGGCGCTTGCCGACGGCGATGCGGTACGACGCCATGTCGACGTCGGTGCGCCCGCGCGGGCGCCGCTCGGGCTTCTTGCCGCCGCCGCGCTCGGGGCGCTGCTCGCGAGTGTCGAAGGCCTTCTGCTGCGGCTCGGACGCCGGGTCGAGGACCAGCGGCTGCTCGCCGTGCATGACGGCGGCCAGGGCAGCGGCGACGTCGGCCTCCGGCACGTCGTGCTCGTTGACGTAGTGCGCGACGACGTCGCGGAAGAAGTCGAGCTTGTCGCTGCCGAGCGCCTCGGTGATCGAGTCGTCGAAGCGGGAGAGCCGCGTCGAGTTGATGTCCTCGATGGTCGGGATCTGCATCTGGGTCAGCGGCTGGCGGGTGGCCTTCTCGATGGCCCGGAGCAGGTGCTTCTCGCGCGGGGTGACGAAGGCGATCGAGTCACCCTTGCGACCGGCGCGACCGGTGCGGCCGATGCGGTGGACGTAGGACTCGGTGTCGGTCGGGATGTCGTAGTTGACGACGTGGCTGATCCGCTCGACGTCGAGGCCACGGGCGGCCACGTCGGTGGCGACGAGGATGTCGAGCTTGCCCGACTTGAGCTGGTTGACCGTGCGCTCGCGCTGCACCTGCGGCACGTCACCGTTGATGGCCATCGCTGAGAAGCCGCGAGCCCGCAGCTTCTCGGCGAGCAGCTCGGTCTCGTTCTTGGTGCGGACGAAGACGATCATCCCCTCGAAGTTCTCGACCTCGAGGATGCGGGTGAGGGCGTCGACCTTCTGCGGGTAGGAGCAGATGAGGTAGCGCTGGGTGATGTTGGCCGCGGTGGTGGTCTTGTTCTTGACCGTGATCTCGACCGGGTCCGCGAGGTACTTCTTGGAGATGCGGCGGATCTGGGCCGGCATCGTCGCGGAGAACAGCGCGACGTGCTTCTCGGCGGGGGTGTCGGCGAGGATCGTCTCGACGTCCTCGGCGAAGCCCATCTTGAGCATCTCGTCGGCCTCGTCGAGGACGAGGAAGCGGAGCTCGGAGAGGTCGAGGGTGCCCTTCTCGAGGTGGTCCATGATCCGGCCGGGCGTGCCGACGACGACGTGCACGCCGCGCCGCAGGGCCGAGAGCTGGACGCCGTACCCCTGGCCGCCGTAGATCGGCAGCACGTGCACGCCCCTCATGTGCGCGGCGTACTTCTCGAACGCCTCGGACACCTGGAGCGCGAGCTCACGGGTGGGCGCGAGGACGAGGGCCTGCGGGGTCTTCTGCGACAGGTCGAGCCGCGACAGGATCGGGAGCGCGAAGGCGGCCGTCTTGCCGGTGCCGGTCTGCGCGAGGCCCACCACGTGGCGGCCCTCCATCAGCGGCGGGATGGTCTGCGCCTGGATGGGCGAGGGCGACTCGTACCCCACGTCCGCGAGCGCCTTGAGCACTGCAGGGGCGAGTCCGAGGTCGGCAAAGGACTGCTGCTCGACGTCGACAGGGGCGGGGGAAGTATCGTCAACCACCCGTCAACGGTAGTGGCTAGCGCAACGGGCACCCGATTCGTCGTCGCGGCGACGTCCGTCACGTCCGCCCGTCGGTGGCGCGCGGCCCTCTGATAATGGGGCGACGGCGCCCCCTCCACGCCTCCATCATGGACCGCATGACGAGCACCGCGGACGCCAGCACCGACCCCGCCCCGGCCCTGCCCGCCGGCCTCACCACCCGCCCGCTGAGGCGCGAGGACTCGGGCATCGTCTTCGCGCTGATGGCCGCGCAGGAGCAGGAGGACCTCGGCACCGTCGAGATCGAGGAGGCCGACATCGTGGGCGACTGGGCCAAGCCCAGCCACGACCTCGCGGCCCGCTCGGTCGCGGTCCTCGACGGCGACCTGCTGGTCGGGTACGCCGAGCTGATGGGCGTCGACCGTGCCGACACCGCAGTCCTGCCCTCGCACCGGGGCCGCGGCATCGGCACCTGGCTGGCCTGGTGGCTGCGCGACCTCGGCCGCCGGCTCGGCTCCCCCGTGGTCGGCAACCCCGTCCCCGAGGGCGGCCCGGGCGACCGGCTGCTCGCGGCCCTCGGCTACGAGGTGCGCTGGACCAGCTGGGTCCTCCAGCTGCCCCCGGGCACGGAGATCCCGGAGCGCGAGCTCCCGGAGGGGTACGCCGTCCGCACAGCCGCCGACGCCGACCTGCGGGCCGCACACGACGTCCTCGAGGACGCATTCCTCGAGTGGTCCGTCCGTGACCGCGAGCCCTTCGAGGACTTCCGGGCCTCGCTGGTCGAGCGGCCCGGCTTCGAGCCCTGGAACCTGCGCGTGCTCACCGACCACGGCGGCACCGTGGTCGGGGTGTCGCTGGTCCACGTCGCGCCCGGCGGGGTCGCGTACGTCGCGCGCCTCGCCGTACGCCGCGACCAGCGCGGGCGCGGACTGGCCCAGGCCCTGCTGGTGGACAGCTTCCGGCTGGCCCGCGAGCACGGCGCGAGCATCTCCGAGCTGAGCACCGACTCCCGCACCGGCGCCCTCGGGCTCTACGAGAAGGTCGGGATGCGCTCGGTCGCCACCTGGGTGAACCGCGCCGTGCGGCTTGCGTGAACCTCCCCCATCCTGAGGAGGGTCCGTGTCAGGGTGTCCCGCGTCACGACGTCCACACCTGCGTCAAGGGACTGTCAAGAACCCCGCAAGTAGATCAAGTTTTCAACCAGAAACCCTGAAAACGCGTTCGATCCGCCCGTTTGGATCGATCACCTCTATGTGAAGACCGGGGGCACGACCACAACGACCGCGCGCCGCGGTGCCATGAGCAGTGCTGTCAGCAGCACCGTCAGCAAGGGCACCGTGCGGCCCGTGGGTCCGCTCGTCGCGCTGCTGCCTGCCCACAACGAGGAGGCGTCGATCGGCGCGGCCCTCGACTCGCTGCGCGACCAGACCCGGCCGCCGGACCACATCATCGTGGTCGCCGACAACTGCACGGACCGCACCGTCGAGATCGCCCGCGAGCGCGGCGCCGAGGTGCACGAGACGGTCGACAACAGCCACAAGAAGGCCGGCGCCCTCAACCAGGTGCTCGAGCAGCTGCTGCCGACGATGGGCGACCACGCCCAGGTGCTGGTCATGGACTCCGACTGCACCCTCGACCCGGAGTTCCTCGCCGTGGCCCGGGCCAACCTGCGCGAGGGCAGCCTCGGCGGCGTCGGCGGCACGTTCCGCGGCGGCCCGGGCGGCGGCCTGGTCGGCACCTTCCAGCGCAACGAGTACGCCCGCTACGAGCGCGACGTGCGCCGCCTGCGCGGCAAGGCCCTGGTGCTCACCGGCACCGCGTCGGTCTTCCCGGTGAGTGTGCTGCGCGAGGTCATCGCCGCCCGTCGCGACGGTCGCCTGCCCGACAACTCCGGCGCCGGGTCGGTCTACGACCTGCGCGTCCTCACCGAGGACAACGAGCTCTCCCTGGCCCTGCTGCACCTCGGCTACAGCATCCTCGCGCCCGCCGCGTGCACCCTCGAGACCGAGGTGATGCCGACGTGGCGCGCGCTGTCCGACCAGCGACTGCGCTGGAAGCGGGGGGCCATCGAGAACCTCGTGGACTACGGCTGGACCCGGGTCACCCTGCGCTACTGGGGTCGACAGCTCCTCAGCTTCCTGGGCGTGCTCGCGACGCTCCTCTACGTCGGCAGCCTCGTGGCCGCCGTCGGGGTGGGCTTCACGCTCCACCCGTTCTGGCTCGCACTGACGGGCGTCTTCGCCCTCGAGCGGGTCGTCACCGTGCGGGCCCGCGGGGTCCGCCAGATGGCTCTGGCGGCTCCCGTCGTCATCGAGTTCGTCTTCGACATCTTCCTGCAGGCCGTCCAGGCCCGCGCATTCGCCCAGGCCTTCCTGGGCACCGAGAGAAAGTGGTGATTCACATGTACAACAACGGTGCAGCTGGCGGGGGAACCCTCGCCGTGACCGGGATGGGTGCCTCCATCTGGTTCGACGCGATGTGGCTGTTCCTGGCGGGCTTCGCGATCATCGCAGCCTTCCTGGCCGTCGGACGGATCCTGCCCAAGCGTCAGGGCTGACCATGCGTCGCCTGCTCGCCCTCGTCGTGATCCTCGGCCTCGTGGCCGGGGCCGTGGTCCTGCGCCTCGGCTACGACGACTGGCGGACCGACCGCACCCAGGAGGGGCTCCAGCAGGAGCTCTCCCTGGGGACGGCGCCGCGCCCGGTCGTCCGCAAGGACGTGCCGGTGCCCGTGGCGAGCCGGTCGGCGTACAAGAAGCCCTTCGCCGAGCTGCGCATCCCGCGCTTCGGCGACAACTGGGAGTGGGCCGTGGTCGAGGGCACCGACGAGCCCGCGCTCGACCTCGGGCCCGGGCACTACCCCGGTACGCCGATGCCGGGCGAGGAGGGCAACGCGGCCATCGCGGCCCACCGGGCCGGCCACGGCGACCCCTTCATCGACTTCGACGAGCTCCGCGACGGCGACCGGGTCGAGGTGTCGCAGGGCGACACCACCTGGGTCTACAGGATCGTCAAGGAGCCGTGGATCGTCGCGGCCGACGCGCACCACGTGCTCGACCCGCTGCCGGGACGCAAGCTCACCCTGACCACCTGCTGGCCCAAGTACGGCTCGGCCAAGCGGCTGATCGCCGTCGCCGAGCTCGCCGACGTCGTCGTCGACGGGCGCTCCACGCCGGTCTCGGACCGGGGCGACCGCCGGGTCAGTGCGGCCGACGCGGCTGGGGTCAGCGCAGGGCCTGTCGCATCGCCCTGAGCGACGACCGCGACGACTCGATCCGCCAGTCCCGCTCCTTCGCCTCGTTGAACCAGACGACGGTGTCGATGCGGGGGAAGGCGCGCGCCGTCATCATGTCCTTGATCCAGCGCGCCTTGCTCTGCCGGCGGTCGCGGGGGGCGCCGTCGTGGCGCCGCGGCTCCTTGGAGCCGACCTCGCAGATCCAGACCGGGGCGGAGGGGTGCAGCCGCGTCAGCCGCTTGTACTGGGTGCGGAACACGGACGTGAAGTCCTGCCACTCACCCCACAGGGAGTCCTGGCCCCAGTTGAAGCCGTCGAGCCCCAGCACGTCGACGTACCCGGCGCCGGGCCAGATGTCGTCGACCCTGGTGGTCTCGGCGTAGGTGTCGACGGTGGGGTTGAAGACCCACTTGACGTTGTCGACGCCCGCCGTGCGGAGGTGGTCGACCACGTGCCGCCAGGCCGCCACGAACTCCTGCGGAGTGCCGCCGTGGGCCTTGGCCCCGTCGCGGGTCGGCTGGAAGGACTGCCAGTCGCCGTTCATCTCCGGCCACGGGCGGACGTACACGTCGTACGGGTAGGCGAGCGCGGCCTCGGCGATCTGGTCGAGGTAGGCGTCGTGCTGCCCGCCGCTCCACTCGACGAACCGGGTCTCGCCCATGTCCCACGACAGCAGCACGTCGCGGGTGCCACCGCGGCTGTGCGCGAGCTCGGGGCCGGCGGGGAAGACGTCGCCGTAGCCCCAGTAGTACGACGCCACGGCCACGTCGGTCCGGAGCTTGCGGCCGAGGGCGTCGAGGCGGGCGGGCTCGAGGGTCATCCCCTCGACCCAGGCACCGAAGCGGACGTTCCGCTGGAGCGGGTCGCGGGCCTTGGCGGCGTCGGCACCGGTGAACGTGAAGACCGTGGAGAGCAGGACCAGTCCGAGGGCGACCACGACGATCACCCGGGTGCTCGCGCGGCGGGGGGCCCGCGGGTCCTCGGCGCGGTCGCGCCGCGCGTCGGTGGGGGTGTCGACGCTCTCGAGCGTGGGGGGCGTGGGGGACCCGGCAACTGCCGTCATGGCTGCTCCCGTTCGTAGCAGGGGGGGGACGGCGGGAACTATGTCAACCAATCGTCAACATGGTGACAGTTTTGCCAAATCTGTATCTACGCCGTAACAAGGCGACCACGAGCGCGTCTTTCCCCAGCGAGGGCCACGAATACGTTCGACCCTTGTCCAATGAGGCAGGATAGGACCGCTGCAACACCTTCCGGGGGGAAGTCAATGAAATACCGTTCTGCCCTCGTCGTCGACGACGACGCCGGCACGAGGGACACGATCAGCGACGCCGTGCAACGCGCCGGGTTCGAGGTCTCGACCGCGGCTCGTGGTCGCACCGCTCTCGCGCACCTCGACGACGTGCAGCCCGACCTGGTGGTGCTGGAGCTCACGTTGCCCGACATCGACGGCCTCGAGGTCTGCCGCCGCATCCGGTCCTCGAGCGACTGCTACATCGTGTTCGTGAGCGAGCGACAGGACGAGATCGACCTGCTCCTGGGTCTCGAGGCAGGCGCCGACGACTTCATGGGCAAGCCCGTCTCGCCCCGCGAGCTGCAGGCCCGCATCGCCGCACTCTTCCGCCGTCCGCGCTCCTCGTCGGCCTCCCCCCGGCCCGCGAGCGTCAACCGCGACGGCCGCATCGAGGGTGGAGGTGGTCTGGTCCTCGACCGCCACGCCCGTGACGTCGAGGTCAACGGACAGCCCGTCGAGCTGACCCGCACCGAGTTCGACCTGCTCACCGCCCTGGCCACCCGGCCCGGTGTCGTGATGCGTCGCAACGAGCTGCTCCGCGAGGTCTGGGAGACCGAGCACGCCACCGACACGCACCTCGTCGACGTGCACGTGGCCAACGTGCGCCGCAAGCTGCGCGAGCACGGCGAGGAGCGCTGGATCCGCACCGTGCGCGGCGTGGGCTTCCGCTTCGACGCTGCTTGAAGGGACCCGGACCCCGCGGAGGGGGCCGACGGGTGATCAGCGCGCGTTCTCGCGCAGCGTGGACCCCCGGGCCCCGCGCACGGTGAGCCAGGCGCTGATGAAGGCGGCGACGCCGAGCACGACCGCGGCGATGGCGGTCAGCGCGAGCAGGCGTGCCGGGGAGATCTCCGCGACGAGCCGCGGCGTCGACAGCGCCTCGACGTAGCCCAGCGTGATGGTGCGCAGCACGACGTACTGCGCGAGCGAGCCGGCCAGGATGCCGGCGACCGCCGCTCCACCGAGCACCACGACGAACTCGCGCGCCACCGCCGACATCACGGAGCGACGCGGTACGCCGACCACGCGCAGCGCCGCGGCGTCCCGTCGCCGGGCGGGCAGCTGGACCGCGGTCGAGACGACGAGGCCGGCCAGCGCCATCAGCAGGACCAGCGCGGCCACCACGGCGTACAGCCGCAGCGCGAGCGCGTAGGCGCTCTGGTCGAGGACGCGCTGCTCGGTCGCGAGCGTGGTCTCGACGGTCAGCCCCGACTCCTCGAGGGCGTCGCGGACATGCTGCGGGGCCTCGTCGCGCATCAGCACCCGGGTCTCGAAGAGGTTGTCGTAGACGGGCCGGTCGGTGATGAACGACGCGTAGTCGACGAGCAGGCCGGTCGGTCCGACGAAGGGCAGGCCCTCGGCGGTGCCCCGCGGCTCCACCCCGATGACCCCGGACCCGTCGAGGTTCTCGATCGCCTCGTCGGAGACGTCCACGCCACGGACCGCGGGACGCTTGAGGGCGATGCCGCCGGAGGTGAGGCGGGCCATCGCGGGCCGGCCGGCCGAGTCGAGGACGAGGTCGATGGACCCGTTGTCGGCGTCGATGTCGGCGATCGAGCTGGCGGCCTGGGAGTCGGGGGCGGGGACCCATCCGGCCCCGTCGATGGCCTCGTCGACGCGGGCGCCGTCGACGGCGATCTCGACCACGCTGGCCTCGCCGTCCATCTCCATCGTGGTGCCGGCGCCGCCGCCGAGGGTGAGGCCCTCGAGCGGGCACGCGGTGGCGCACGTGCGGGGCAGGCGCCCGGAGACGGTGTGCACGCCGCGCGGGAACGGCCCGAGGTAGACGCGCTCGGGGGTGCCGCCGACCGAGCCCAGGCGCACCTCGACGTTGAGCGGGCTCGAGGTCCGGGCGCGGTTGTCGATGGTCATCGACAGGCGCCGGCCCACCAGCGACGGGACGTCCCCGGCGGTCTCGATGCTCGCGGCGACGTCCTCGACGGGCTGGTCGGGCGTCCACGTGGGCGGCCACACCGCGATGGTGGCCAGCCGGTCGGCGTCGACGATGGAGAAGTTGGCGCCCGGGTTCTGGACCTCGGCGGCGGTCATCACCCAGTCGCCGTCGGGGTCGATGCGCCGGGTCAGGTCGCGGGTGTCGCGCAGCGACAGCGGCGAGCTCCACGTGACCTCACCGGGCGAGGCGGTGGCCGCGACGCTGGCGCGCCAGGTGGCCGCGGAGTCGTAGACGCCCGCCCCGAAGACGGCGACCGCGATCGCGGCGGTGAGCGGCAGGATCACCAGGGTGCCCTCCTGGCGCCGCGAGATCGCCCGGGCGGAGACGAAGCCGCTCAGCGAGCGGGTGTGCGGGCGGCGGCGCGTCCACCAGGTGGCCAGCCAGGCGGTGAGTCGGGTGGCCGCGAGCCCGGCGACGATGGCCAGCAGCACCGGGAGGACCAGGTCGGTGGCGTCCGGGTCGCTCTGGGTGCCCGAGGCGAGCTTGGAGAAGAGGACCGCGAGCGCGAGCGCGACCAGCGCGAGCTGGGCGACGACGGACCAGCGGCGGGTGGCCTGCGGGCGGCGTACGCCGGAGAGCTGGGAGGCGAGCGTGTCGCGCACCACCAGCCCGACCGCGACCACCGCGACCCCCACCGCGGCGGCGAGCACGAGGGCGGCGGCCGCCCAGCTCACCCACGGCACGGGCAGGGGCAACCCCTCGACCAGCCAGGCCTGCGTCAGCGCGTAGCCCATGCCGAGGCCGAGGGCCGCCCCGACCGGGGCGGAGACGGCGAGCACCACGAGCGGCTCGGAGAGGCCCAGCACCCAGAGCCGTCGCGAGGAGACGCCACGCAGCGAGGCCAGCGCGAGCTCGGGCACCCGGATCTCGCTGGCGGCCATGAGCAGCCGCATGAGGAGGGCGAGGGCGACGAGGACGAGGGACAGCACGGCGGGCGCGATCGAGGCGCGGGCCGTGGCCTGCTGCTCGCGGACCTCGTCGCGGACGGCACTGAGGTTGTTGACGTCGGGGACGCCGACCAGCGTGCCGCCGGGCACGTCGGTGCTGGAGTCCAGGCCGGCGGCGGTCTCCACGGCCGCGTCGAGGTCTTCCCGCGTGAGGTCGGCGGGGACCTCGAGCGGGGTGTCGACGCGCACCGTCCACTGGCCGGGCCCGAGCACGGCCATGGTGTCGGACGTCGTGATGAGCGGCGCCGGCTGGTAGGGCTGGTAACCGCCGGAGAGGCTGGACTGCTCGTTGGTGGTCGTGAGCAGGGTGGGCAGCATCCACACGTCGTCGGACTGCGGGGTGGTGTAGGTGCCGACCACCACGACCTCGTCGATCGGGGAGCGCGGGTACTGGCCCTCGATCTCGCCGGGCTCGAAGATCGACAGCTCCAGCGGCTCGCCGATGACGGCACCGTTGCGCTCGGCGTCGGTGTTGAGCATCAGGACCTCGCCCGGGGCGCTCGGGCAGCGGCCGGTCACCTCGAGGCCGCCGCAGACGTCCTCGCGCGCCCAGAAGTTCACCACCCCGCGCAGCGCGCTGTAGCGCGTCGAGAGGAGCGTGGTGGTCGGCTCGTCCCAGGGCCCCTCGTCCAGGGCCGTGGACTCCTCGACCGCGAGGTCGCGCGCGGCCTGGGGTGCGAGCTGCGACTGGAGCTCGAGCACGCGGACCAGCCCGGTGGACGCCGCGGGCGCCTCGCGCAGCCGCGTCACGACGTACGAGCTGGTGACCGCCTCGGCAAAGATCGGGCCGAGGACCGCCGAGCCGACCGCGAGCGCGGTCAGCAGGATCGAGCCGACGCTGAGGAGGGCGCGCGCCCGCAGGCCGCGCAGCACGGTGCCGAGGAGCTGGATCATCGTCGCTCCTCGTCCCGCAGCAGGGAAGGGCGCGTGGTGGAGTCACGTACGACGCGGGCCCGGCCGCCGACCACGAGCACGGCGGCCGCGGCGAGGACGGCCGGGACGACCAGCGCCAGGGTCCGGGCCGAGGTGTCGAGGGGCTGCGCCGCCGGCGGGGGCGTGACCAGTGGGAGCCCGCCGAGGAGCAGCTCGACGGCCAGCCAGCCGCCGACGGTGACCGTCAGCAGGACCAGCACCGCCAGGGACGCGAGCTCGGCGCGACCCGCGCGCCGGGCGGTGGCCACCCCGATGCCGAGGACGCGCAGCGCGGCCACGTCGTGGCGGTAGCTGCGCAGGTGCCGGGCCACGCCGGCCGCCAGGGCGAGCAGCGCGACCAGCACGCAGGCCCCGGCCATCAGGACGTAGGCGCGGGCCTGGTCGGCGCCGGCGGCGGTGCCGATCTCGTCGCGGAGGTCCTCGAGCGAGCGAGGCTCGGTGCCGGTGGTCGCGACCAACCGGTCGAGGAGCTCGTCGGGGGTGTCCGCGGCGGCCACGATGCCGGAGTCGGCGCTCGGCACCGTGGGACCCGACGCCACCGAGGAGGCCGTGAGGTCGGTCAGCACGCCGACCGAGCCGACCAGCGGCAGGGCGGCGTACGAGCCCAGCGGGTCGGCCGGGCGCTCGCTGCTGCCCAGGTCGAGGGGCACGGGGTCCTCCAGGTCGGCCGACAGCAGGCGGACGGGGAGCCCGGACGCGGCGAGCACGAGGGCCGTCGGTCCCTCGGGCAGTGGCGCGACCTCGAGGCCGTCGCGCCGGTTGGCCGTGATCCGGCGCAGCGGGTCGACGAGGTCGTCGAAGAACCGGTTGTTCTGGTTGGCGCTGATCGACCCCTCGTCGGGTCGCCACGCGAGGTCGGTGAGGTCGCGCTCGCCGACGACCACCCGCTCGAGGAGCACGACGAAGGGCTCGGGGTCGAGGTTGAAGACGTTGGTGCCCGCACCGTAGATCCGGCGCACGGACATCCCGACGAGCTGGCACCCGTCGGCGCACCCGCGCAGCCGGACCGTGCGACTGGCCCGCGCGCCCTCGCTCCTCAGCGTGAGACCGAGGGACGCGGACTGCCGGGAGTCGTCGTTGCCGACGTACACGACCTCGAGGCCCATGCCCACCGTCGAGCCCTCGCCCTTCTCGAGGACGCGGGCGTCGACGGTGAGGGTGTCGCCCTGCAGCGCTAGGTCGGGCAGGTCGGCGGCGAGGTCCGGGACGGCCCCGGCGGCGTCGGCGACCGGGGTGCCGTCGTAGAAGTCGCCCACGACGGACTCGAAGCGGTCGGCGTCGACGTAGGCGCGGCGCTCGGCGAGGCGGTCCAGGTTGGGCACCACGGCGGTGGCCATGAGGTGGTCCCCCTCGGGGTCGAGCTCGCGGGTGAGGGCGAGCGCACCGCGGGCGCCGCCCTCGACCGGGACGACCGTCGGTCCGGCCGCCGAGATCCGCGACTCGGTGTCGGTCCAGTCGTCGACGGCGGCGGCGCCGGTCGCGGCAAGGGTGGCCACCACCGCGGCCGCCACGACGAGCCGCAGCGGGGTGACCAGGTCGTCGGCGCGGGCGAGGCGACGGGTGGCGAGGAAGGGCGCGATGCCGCGACCACCCGTCGTACCGGTTGCGATCCGGGCGCCGAGGCGCAGCAGCCAGATCGCCACCTGTCCGAGGGCGAGGCCGACGAGCGCCGGGCCGAGCAGGACGAGGGCGTCCGGGTCGTCGGTGGTCCCCGCACGGGAGCGGTACGCCGCGACGCCGGCGCCGACGATCACCAGGACGCTCAGGAAGACCGCCACGGTGGTGGCCCGCCGCGGACGCGCCCGGGTGGCGACCTGGACCGCCAGCGGCTCACGGAGCGCCGCGACGGAGGACACCACCACGATGGCGAGGCCGCCTAGCGCGGTGCCGAGGGCGGTCAGCAGGGCCGTCCGGTCCAGCGGGTCGGCCGCCTCGCCGAGCCAGAGTGACGTGGACGCGATCGTCACCCCCGCGCCGAGCGCGACGCCCAGCGCGGTGCCGACGACGATGGCGCCGAGGGGCTCGAGGAGCAGGAACCGCCAGAGCCGCGCGCCGTGGATGCCGCGCAGCCGGGCCAGGCCGATCTCCTCGCGGCGGGCGGCCGCGAGCTCGGCGCCGATGCTGGGCACGGCGACCGCACCGAGCAGCAGCAGCGGGGCCGCCAGCAGCCGGGAGGTGCCGGCCGCGGCGGCGAAGCCGAGCACGCCGACGGCACCGCCGACCACCACGGCGGTCATCAGCACGAGGGTCGTCAGGGCGCCCCGGCGGCTCCAGGCGCCGCGGACGAGGCGGGTCATCCCGCCACCTTCGGTCCGGTCACACCAGGTGGCCCTCGTCGAGCGCGTAGTGGACGTCGCAGGCCTCGACCACGGCGGGGTCGTGCGTGGCGACGACGACGACCGCGCCGCGGGCCGCCTCCTCGCGCAGCTCGGTGAGGACGACCCCGCGGTTGCCCTCGTCGAGCTCGGAGGTCGGCTCGTCGGCCAGCAGGATGCCCGCGCCGACCACGAAGCCGCGGGCGCAGGCGACGCGCTGCATCTGCCCGCCGGAGAGCTCCTCCACCTGGCGCTCGCCGAGGTCGGCGATGCCGAACCTGGCCAACGCGGCCTCGGCGTGCTCGTCGGCGTCGGCGGGGGCCACGCCCCGGGCGCGCAGCGCGATCGAGACGTTCTCCCGGGCCGAGAGGATGGGCACCAGGCCGTAGACCTGCAGGACGAAGGCGACCTCGGGACGCGGGTCGCCGGTGCCCGTCCACGTCGAGGCGCCGTCGTACGACGCCGTGCCCGACGTCGGCGCGAGCAGCCCGCCGGCGATCGAGAGCAGCGTGGTCTTGCCGGAGCCGCTGGGGCCGGACAGCGCGGTGACCCGGCCGGCGGGGAACGTCAGCGAGACGTCGTCGAGCAGGGTGCGACCGGCCACGTAGGTCACGTGGTCGAGGACGAGGTCGTTCACGCGGGGGTGCCCTCTCCGTCGGAGCGGCTGACGAGCAGGCGACCGTGCTCGTCCTCCTCGAAGCGCACCAGGGTGCCGGGCGGCCACTCCGCCGCCACGTGGGCGGGCAGGTGGAGGACGCCATCCTCGCCCACGACGGCGTACTCCGAGCCCTCGCGGCCCTCGGAGCCGACGCGGCCGCCCTTCATGGTGACGGTGCGCGGGAAGGTCGCGGCGACCTCGGGCTGGTGGGTGACCACGACGATCGTGGTGCCGAAGTCGTCGCCGAGCGAGTGGATCAGGTGGAGGACGTGGTCGCGGTCCTCGTGGCTGAGCTGGCTGGTCGGCTCGTCGGCGAGCAGCAGCCGCGGCGACGTGGCCACCGAGCAGGCGAGCGCGAGTCGCTGGCGCTGGCCGCCGGACATCGTCGAGACCACCTGGTCGGACTGCTGCTCGAGCCCGACGCGACCGAGCAGCTCGCTGTCGAGCATCGCGTCCCGGCGCTCGGCGCCGGACAACGACAGGCGGGCGAAGCCGATGTTCTGGCGGGCGGTGGCGTAGGGCAGCAGGTTGCGGGTCGCGCCCTGGAGCATCGTGCTGACGCTGCGGGAGCGGATCCGGGCGAGGTAGCGCTCACCCATCCGGGAGATCTCCTCGTCACCGAGGAAGATGCGCCCGGCGCTGGGCTTCTGGATGCCGCCGAGGAGGGTCAGCAGGGTCGACTTGCCGGAGCCGCTGGGGCCGAGGAAGGCGACCCGCTCGCCCGGGGCGATCGCCAGGTCGACACCGCGCAGGGCGACGACGTCGTGGCCGCCGAAGGTGCGGTAGAGGTGGACGACCCCCTCGCAGCGGACTCCGAGACCGCCCGCCGACGGTGCCGCGCCGCCCATCGGCGTCGCGAGCGCGTGGTCCTGCACCTGGCCTCCCCCATGTCTGATCAACGACCGATTTGAACATACCGCCCGCTCGCCGTCGTATGGTGCTGCCATGGTGATCCGCGTTGCACTCGTCAACGACGACGAAGTCGTCGTCCGTGGCCTCGATGCGATGCTGCGCAACTACGGCGACCGCATCGAGATCGTCGAGCTCGCTGCCCAGAAGAACATCGTCAACGAGGTCGACATCGCGCTCTACGACACGTTCGGCATGGGCCAGGGCAACGGCCCCGGCGTGTCCCGCCTGCTCGCCAACCCGCGCATCGGCAAGGTCGTCGTCTACACGTGGAACTTCCAGCCCTGGCTGGCCCGCGAGACGATGGAGCAGGGCGTCTCCGGCTACCTCTCCAAGAGCCTCACCGCCGGCCAGCTGGTCGACGCGCTGCAGGCCGTGGCCTCCGGGCGGGTCATCGTCTCCCCCGCCCCCAAGGGCAACCGCCTCGTCGGCGGCGACTGGCCGGGTCGCGAGGAGGGCCTCACCGCCCGCGAGGCCGAGGTGCTGTCCCTCATCACGATGGGCCTGAGCAACCTCGAGATCGCCGACCGCACGTCGCTGTCGGTCAACTCGATCAAGTCCTACATCCGGTCCTGCTACCGCAAGATCGACGTCGACAGCCGCTCCAAGGCGGTCCTGTGGGGCGTCGCGCACGGGCTGCGCGCCGACCGGGTGCGTGTCATGGGCTCGGTGGCCCAGGACACCGGCGGCGAGCGCACCGCCTGATCGCCTGCCCCTCCCCGCGCGGTCCGCGAATCGCCCGGGCTGTTCGGGCGCGCCTACGATCTTCCGGTGACTGAGCAGCCCGGCACCGCCTCCGCCCTCGACCCCGGCATCGACCCGGGCGACCTGGCGACCACCATCCGGGTGCTGGAGCAGCTGCACCACCTGCCCGGCGACCACCCCGACCACGTGCGGGTCAAGCGGGCGGCGTCGCACATGTACAAGTCGATCAAGGCCGAGCGCAAGCTCCGCAAGCGCGCCGAGGAGCTGGCCCACGACCGCGCGATCACCGAGCTGACAGCCACCGGGTCGCCGGTGCGCATCGACGACGAGACGTCCGGCATCCCGCTCGTCTCCACGGCACCCGGCGCGTTCGCCGGCGAGCTGATCAACCCCCGCGGCTGCTACATCTGCAAGCAGGACTTCACCCTGGTCGACGCGTTCTACCACTGGCTCTGCCCCTCCTGCGCCGCACTGAGCCACACCAAGCGCGACCAGCGCACCGACCTCACCGGCCGGCGGGCGCTGATGACGGGCGGGCGCGCCAAGATCGGGATGTACATCGCGCTGCGGCTGCTCCGCGACGGCGCCCACACCACGATCACGACCCGCTTCCCCAAGGACGCCGTACGCCGCTTCTCCTCGCTGCCCGACAGCGCGGACTGGATCCACCGGCTCAAGGTGGTGGGCATCGACCTGCGCGACCCGACCCAGGTGGTCTCGCTGGCCGACGACGTCGCGGGCGCCGGTCCCCTCGACATCCTCATCAACAACGCCTGCCAGACGGTGCGTCGTACGCCGGGCGCCTACGCGCCGCTGGTCGAGGCCGAGCACGCGCCGCTCCCCGAGGACCGGGTGCTGCCCGAGATGGTGACCTTCGACCGGATCAGCGAGGCGCACCCGGCGGCCATCGCCGGCGCCCTGTCGGACACCGCCGTCGCGCACCACGAGGGCGAGTCGCGGGCCTCCGCCCTGGCCGCCCACAACGCGGCGAGCATGACGGCGCTCGCGCTGTCGGCCGGGCACGCCTCGCTCGACGCCCACCTCGCCGGGACCGCCGTCGACGCCGGTGGCCTGCTGCCGGACACGCAGACCAACAACTCGTGGACCCAGACCGTCGGCGAGGTCGACCCGCTCGAGCTCCTCGAGGTGCAGCTGTGCAACTCGATCGCGCCGTTCCTGCTCGTCTCGCGGCTGCGGCCGGCCCTCGCGGCCGCTGCGCAGGCAGCGGCGTCGCAGCGGGCGTACGTCGTCAACGTCTCGGCGATGGAGGGCCAGTTCTCTCGCCGCTACAAGGGCGCCGGGCACCCGCACACCAACATGGCCAAGGCCGCGCTCAACATGCTGACCCGTACGTCGGCGGGCGAGATGTTCGAGACCGACCGGATCCTGATGACCGCGGTCGACACCGGCTGGATCACCGACGAGCGGCCGCACCAGGACAAGCTGCGGATCGCCGCCGAGGGATGGCACGCGCCGCTCGACCTCGTCGACGGCGCGGCGCGGGTCTACGACCCGGTCGTGCTGGGTGAGGCGGGCGAGGACCTCTACGGCTGCTTCGTGAAGGACTACCAGCCCTCGCCCTGGTGATCTGCCTCGCTTCGTGCGCGGGAGGAATCCGGCCTATCTGCGTCGGTTGAACCTGATGTCGCCGTTGGGGAGGCGGTCGGTGCGGTAACCGGCCGGGTCGTGGGCCCGGTGGTGATGGTGGTTGCAGAGGAGCACGCCGTTGTCGAGGTCGGTCCTGCCGCCGGTCGACCAGGGGTCGAGGTGATGGGCGTCGCACCAGGTCCCCGGCACGTCACATCCCTCTGCCCGGCAGGTCTTGTCGCGGATCAGGAGTGCCTTGCGCTGGCCGGGTGAGAACAGCCGGCGGGCGCGTCCGAGGTCGAGCGGGATGCTGTCGCCGCCGAGGACGGCCGGCAGGATCTTGGCCGTGCAGGCTAGGCGTCGGGCCTGGGCTGCGGTGATGAGGTCGCCGGTGAGCTCGTCTCCTGGCACCAGGCCGGAGCCGAGGAGGTCGGCCGCACCGAGCTCGGCCCTGAGGGAGGCGAGCGGGACGGTGACGACGACCGTGGTGGCGTCGCCGCCGTGGATCGGCAGCCGCCGAGGGTCAGCCGCCTCGAGGAACTGGATGAACGCCTGCCCCATCCGCTTGGGGTAAGGCAGGCGCGTGAACGGGTCGGCCTCGTTCTGCTGCCCCTCGGCGCCGGCACGCGGGTTGCTGAAGGCCTCGAGGTATGTCGCCAGCCTGGTGGCGGCTGCATCCGGCACCCGGCCGGAGATCCGGGTCGTGCCGTCACCGAGGCGGCGCATCGTCAGCCGGGTCTTGTCAGCGGCAGCGGCCTCGAGCTCGGCCAGCCGTCGCGCTTCGGCCTCCTCGGCGATCTCGGGCGCCACGACCGTGAGGATGTGTCGCCCGAGTCGGCCGAGCTCCTTGGGACCGAAGTGTCCGGCCTGCTCGACGAGATGCGCCTCGGCCTTGGCGACCGTGTCGGCGTCGATGCGCGAGGGGAGCGCAGACAGGACGCGGTGGATCACCCGCGCTTGCGCCAGGGTCGCGTCGCCCTCCCGCATCGCCGTGGCCAGCACCTGGCGCTCACCGTCCAGCGCCTTGGCCAGGGCCAGGTCTGCGCGCGCGTCGGAGAATCGCGTGCGGGTCACCTTCGCCAGCCACCCGGCCGCGTCCTTCGTCGCGGTCGCCACCGCGAGGTCACCGGCATCGGCCAGGATCCGCAGCCGCAGCTCGGCAAGCTGACCCTCGGCCCGGACCAACTCGGTCAGCGCGGCGGCCTTGTCATCGGTGGTCATGAACGTCGGGTTGGCGTCACCGACGCTCTTCAGCGTCGAGCGGACGGAGCCCACGGCAGCCACGATCGGGTGCTCCACGGCCGGCCTCCTCTCGACGACAGTGCGTCACGTGCGTACGTGACTCACAACGGTCGTCGCTCCTGGAGGCCCGGATCCCGGACTATTACTCACCCTCGCAACTCGCCCCACCAGCTCGGCAATTCGACTACCCGGTGACTTCGTGGAACGTGGCTCAAACGCTACCGACGATGGATGTCGTTCGCAAGCCTGTTCGAAGGATCTGTGGATAGAGAATTCTCTTCGACCGCGCCCAATCGCGGCGGAAAGACACAGTGCCAGCCAGCGCTCTCCCATCGCGACCTAAGGAGGCGTTCGGCCCCGGGAGTTCCGTCTTGGTGGTCAGCCCAGAGTCGTGTCTTCGATGGAGGCTGTCGGGGTGATCTCTGGGAGACGCCCCATGCGGATCGAGTTGAGCAGCCCGAGCAGGCTGGCCAGCACAGGCACCAGCAAGGCGATCTGCAATGAGAGATCCCGGGCGTCCGTGTTGATCTCTCGGATCTCCGCCTGAACTGCTTGTGGTTCGTCAGCCAACAGCGTGTCGAGCTGGGTGTTGCTCATGATCTGGGCGTCGTCCTCCAGGGTCGCGGCGATCTGGTCCTTCTGGGCGGCCGGGATCACCGTGCTGTCCTGGGTCATCTCGTTGAAGCTGAACGACAGGGCGGCCAGCATGAGTCCTCCGGCGACCGCGAGGCCGAACGACAGCCCGAACGACCCTGCGGCCGAGTTCACTCCGGCCGCTTCGCTGACGCGCTCCTCGGCGATGGGGGCCAACGTGTAGTTGTTGAGCTGGGACACCAGCAGGCCGAGCCCGGAGCCCGCCAGGAGCAAGGGGCCGATGAGCCACCAGCCGAAGTCGGCGCGAGGGACTAGCGGGATGATCAGGACCATCCCCAGGGTCGTGAGTGCGAAGCCCCAACGGACCACGCTGCTGGCGCGACGCTTGCCGGACTTGCGGCCGGCAATCATGGCGACTGCGAACATGCTGAGCGACAGCGGGGCCAGGGAGAGCCCTGCCTCCATCGCGTTGTACTCGAGCGTCATCTGCAAGAAGATCGGGAGCACGATCATCGCGCCGCCGAGGGTGATCTGCTGCAGCATCTGCTGCGAGATGCCGACACGGAAGTGCGGGAACCGGAACAGGTCCGGGTCGAGCAACGTCGGCTTGCCTTGGCGCTTGCGGCGCACCAGCCAGTACGCCAGGGCCGCGAGCCCAACGAGGCCGGCCACGATGAGCACGCCCACCGCTTCGCCGCCCTCCTGCCAGACCAGGATGCCCAGGACGACTGCGCCCATGCCCACAACGGAGAGCGCTGCGCCCACCAGGTCGACCTGTCGAGGACCCGTGTAGGCCACGTCGCGGACCAGCTTGATGTTCACGAGCACCACCGCGATGACCAACGCTTCCAGCAGGAAGCCAACGCGCCACGACAGGTAGGTGGTGACGAAGCCCCCGAGCAGCGGCCCTACGGCTGCGGCGATGGCCGCGGCTGCCCCGACCAGGGCGTAGGTCTTCTTGCGAGCGGATCCGTCGAAGTTGCCGTGGATGAGTGACTGCATGGCGGGCAGAAGCAGCGACGCCCCCAAACCTCCGATGATCGCCCAGAACACGATGATCGTGGTCAGGTTCTGGGCCAGTGTCATCGCCAAGGCGCCGATGGCGTAGGCGAGTAGGCCCAGGACGTAGGCGCGCTTGCGACCGATAAGGTCGCCCACCTTGCTGCTGATCAGGATGAACGCGGCCGAAACCAACGCCTCGAGAGCGATCGCGGACTGCACGCCGCTCACCGTCGTGTCGAGATCATCGACCACCGCAGAGATCGAGACGTTCATCAGCGACGTGTCGACAACGAGCACAAACATGGCCGCGGCCAGCAGCATGGCCAGCCGGGAACTGTGCGGGCCTTCCGAAGAAGCATCAGCACTCGTGTCCTCGTTCATAGGACCTCCCACCCACACCCTCGCCCTCGGGCCTCGCCAGCACCTCATCCGTTATGGATGACCGGATGGCACATCGTCTAGAGACCGGCGTGGTCGCAGCGGCGCGCTCAGGTTCCGGTGCGGCGGCACGGGATTGGACCCGCACGTTGAGGTCCATCCCAGTGGCACCCGCGCAGATCGGTGCGTGTCGGGCCAGCGTCATTCTGGGCGGTTTGGGCGCCCACCCGCGGCCGAGTTTCAGCCCTGCGGCGCGCCCGCGACGTTCACCATCCAGTTGATGCCGAACTTGTCGACCAGCATCCCGAACTGGTCTCCCCAGGGAGCGGCCTCAAGCGGCTGGGGCACCTGACCACCCTCGGCGAGCCCGGCGAACCAGCCGCGCAGGGCGTCGCCGTCCTCGTCCGGGCCGGACAGGCTGATCGAGATGTTGTTGCCCATGGTCACCTGGGTCATCTCCGGCGGCGCGTCGGCGACCATCAGCGTGAAGCCGGCGGGCGTCTCGAGCTGGCCGTGCATCACCTGCGTGGCGAGCGGGCCCTCGGTGCCCATGTCGCCGAAGGTCATCACGGTGAGGTCGCCGCCAAGCACCGACTGGTAGAACTCCAGGGCCTCGCGGGCCTTGCCGTCGAGGACGTTGACGTAGGGGTTGAGCAGGCTGGTCATGGCGCTCTCCTTGCCGACGATGTGGGGTCACCGACCAACCTACGAGTCGGTGACCCCAGCGTCGACGGGAAGAACAAGGGATCCTCAGCGGGCGAGGAGGTTGAGCACCAGCGTCAGCAGCACCGAGAGCAGGACCGACACCAGGATCATCACCAGGCATCCGGGGAGTCCGCCCACGGGACGGATCCGGACGGGACTCATCAGGAGCCCGTGACCGCCTGGTCGAGGTTCGTCAGCGCGCTCTCCAGGTCCGCCTGCGAGACCAGCGGGAAGCTGATCTTGCTGAGCAGCTCCTGGTCGGTGACGTTGCTCCAGTCGTAGGTGTGCCGGACCTTGGTGGCCTCGGAACCCTCCGCCTCGAGCTCCCACACCCACTGCCAGCCGGGGGGCTCCTGGCCGGCGGGGGCGGTCTGCCAGGCGAGCAGCTGGTTGGGCGAGTAGCCCGTGACGGTGTTGTCGGTCTGGTAGTCGCCGCCCATGTGGTCGCCGGTCATGTCCATGGTGAACACGTCGCCGACCTGCTGGATGCGGTTGGAGCCCACGTCACCCTTGACGAAGCCCGAGCCGTCGATCTGCGCGTGCCGCTCGGGGTTGCTCAGCACGTCGAAGACGGCGGACGTCGGGGCCTGGATGGTGCGCTCCACGGTGATCTTCTTGTCGTCAGTCATTCCTCGACCATGTCTCGCACAGGGACCCCGGACAACCGTCCGGGGTCCCTAGGGGTGATCAGCGAGTGGTCAGCCCGCGTGCCCGCGCAGCAGGTCGGCGAAGTCGGTCACCGGGCCGAGGTCGGTGCCGGACGTGCGCGTCGTACGCCGTCCGCTCGCGTCCGGGCCGAAGCCGGCGACGTGGTCGGTGCCCACGACGAGCCCGGCCAGCTCTCCCGCGGCGCGGGTGATCCGCGCCGAGAGGTCGGTGGTGCCGCCGAAGTCCTCGGTGGCGGCGAAGACCCCCGTCGGCACGACCACGGCTCGCAGGTAGGCGAAGAGCGGACGCATCGCGTGGTCGAGGACCAGCGAGTGCCGGGCGGTGCCCGCGGTGGCCGCGATCAGCACCGGCATGCCGTTGAGGGCGTCGGTGTCGAGGGCGTCGAAGAACATCTTGAAGAGCCCGCTGTAGGACGCCGTGAACACCGGCGTCACCGCGATCATCCCGTCGGCCGACGACACCAGGTCGCGGACCTCGGAAAGGCGGGCGGTGGGCACGCCACCGCTCGTCATGTACGACGCGAGGTCACCCGCCAGCTCGCGCAGCTCGACGTGCTCGAGGCGCACGGCCTCGCCGCGCGCGCCGACCTGGGCGCTGACGGCGTCGGCGACCTGGTCGGCGAGCAACCGGGTGGACGAGGGGACGCTGAGGCCGGCGGTGATGACGACCACGGTGCGGGTCATGCAGTGGCTCCTTGGGTGCTGGTCGAGGTGGCGGCCTCCAGCGTCGCGCGGGCGGGCTCGACGAGGTGGTGCGGGGCGTCGGGCCCGGCTGCGACGAGGGAGGTGTGGGTGGGCGGGTCGCTCGGCACGTGGGCCGGGCGGCGGCGGTCGAACTCGGTGCGCAGCACCGGCACGACGTCGCGCCCGAGGATCTCGAGCTGCTCCAGCACGACGTCGATCGGCAGGCCGGCGTGGTCGATGAGGAACAGCTGGCGCTGGTAGTCACCGGCGTAGTCGGCGAAGCCGAGGGTGCGCTCGATGACCTGCTCGGGGGTCCCGACGGTCAGCGGCGTCATCGTGGAGAAGTCCTCCAGCGAGGGACCGTGGCCGTAGACGGGGGCGTTGTCGAAGTAGGGCCGGAACTGGCGCTTGGCCTCGGCCTCCGTCGTACCCATGAAGACCTGGCCGCCGAGCCCGACGATCGCCTGGTCGGCGCTGCCGTGGCCGTAGTGCTCGAAGCGCTGGCGGTAGAGGCGCACCATCTGCTCGGTGTGCTCCTTGTTCCAGAAGATGTGGTTGTGGAAGAACCCGTCGCCGTAGTAGGCCGCCTGCTCGGCGATCTCGGTGCTGCGGATCGAGCCGTGCCACACGAACGGCGGCGTGCCGTCGAGCGGGGCCGGGGTGCTCGTGTAGCCCTGCAGCGGGGTGCGGAACTGGCCCTGCCAGTTGACGACCGGCTCGCGCCACAGCAGGCGCAGCAGGTGGTAGTTCTCGATGGCGAGCTTGATGCCGTCGCGGATGTCCTTGCCGAACCACGGGTAGACCGGGCCGGTGTTGCCGCGGCCCATCATCAGGTCGATGCGGCCACCGGAGAGGTGCTGGAGCATCGCGTAGTCCTCGGCGATCTTGACCGGGTCGTTGGTCGTGATCAGCGTCGTGGACGTGGAGAGGAGCAGCTTGTCGGTCTTGGCGGCGATGAAGCCCAGGTGGGTCGTCGGGCTGCTCGGCACGAAGGGCGGGTTGTGGTGCTCGCCGGTCGCGAAGACGTCGAGCCCGACCTCCTCGGCCTTGAGCGCGATGCGGGTCATCGACTCGATGCGCTCGGCCTCGCTCGGGGTGCGTCCCGTCGTCGGGTCGGGCGTCACGTCGCCGACGCTGAAGATGCCGAACTGCATGACTGCCTCCTGGTGCTTCTGCTCCAACCGATCTGATTGAAGATTGTACGACATGTAACGGCGGGTGGCCGCCGAGTATTCCGCGCAGGCACGGCCGGGGGGTCCGGGACGAAGCCTGCGTGAACAGTGCCGCCCGAGCCGTCCCGCGGCCTCCCGCGCGGCGGGTGCGGACCCATGCTGAAGTCGTGACCTACGGCGAGGAGCCCGGCCCCCTGGCCATCGCGCACCGCGGTGGCATGGCGCTCGGTCCCGAGAACACCCTGGCGACCTTCGGACGGGCGATCGCCCTGGGCGTGCGCCACCTCGAGACCGACGTCCGTACGACGCGCGACGGCGAGCTCGTCTGCTTCTACGACGCCACCCTGCGGCGGACCACCGGCGAGCGCGGGTCAATCGCGGACCTGGACCTGGTCGACGTACGACGACTGCGCGTCGACGGACGTGAGCCGGTGCCGACGCTGGCGGAGGCGATGCACTCCCTCCCCCAGGCCAGGTGGGCGATCGACCTCAAGGACGAGCGCTCGGTCGACGCGATGGCGACCCTGCTCACGGCCAACCCCGGCTGGGCCGCGCGGGTCTGCGTGGCCGGCGCCTGGTCGCGGCGCCTGCTGCGACTCAAGGCCGAGGTGCCCGAGGTGACTACGGCGCTGGGCTGGCGCAACCTCACCGCCCTGATCGCGGCATCGCGGTCGGGTGCGCGCACGCCCGCCCGCGTCGCGTGCGGCAGCTTCGCGCACGTGCCCTACCGGCTGGGCCGCTTTCCGGTGTACGCCGAGCGCATCGTCGAGCAGGCGCACGCCCTGGGCGTCCGGGTCGCCGTGTGGACCGTCAACGACGTACCGACCATGGAGATGCTGCTCGACGCGGGAGTGGACGGGATCATCACGGACCGCCCCGACCTGCTGCGGGAGGTGCTCGTCGCGCGCGGGGCCTTGCTTACCTATACCCCCTAGGGGTACGGTCGGAGGCATGGAACACAGCTACGTCGCGCACGGCACCAAGGACAAGCACCTCCAGCGTCTCAAGCGCATCGAGGGCCAGGTCCGCGGGCTGCACCGGATGGTCGACGAGGAGCAGTACTGCATCGACATCCTCACCCAGGTCTCCGCCGTCACCCGCGCCCTCCAGTCCCTGTCCCTGGCCCTGCTCGACGAGCACATGGAGCACTGCGTCGTCGAGGCCGTCCGCGAGGGCGGCGACGAGCAGCAGGCCAAGCTCAAGGAAGCCAGCGCGGCCATCGCGCGGCTCGTGAAGTCCTGAGGAGGACCCCATGACCACCGACACCCAGACCTTCACCGTGACCGGCATGACCTGCGGCCACTGCGTCGCCAGCGTCACCGAGGAGATCAGCGAGATCCCCGGCGTCGAGACCGTGGACGTCGTCCTCGACTCGGGCGCCGTCACTGTCACGAGCAGCCAGCCCCTCGAGCAGCAGGCCGTCCGCGCCGCCGTCGAGGAAGCCGGCTACCAGCTGGCATGAGCACCCCGGTGCGGGTGGCGCTCTTCGTCACCGCGCTCGCCGTCGTCTTCGGTACGGCGTGGGGCATCGGCCGCCTCGTCGAGGACCGCGTCGATCCCGTCGAGGTCGCCACCGACACCCACACGGGCGACACGCACGACGATGCGGCCTCCGCCTCAGCGGCCGCGGCGACCGACGTCCCCGGCGGGCTCCAGGTCAGCGAGGCCGGCTACACCCTCGAGCTGCCCACCAGCGGGCTCACCCCCGGGCGCGCGACCCTGCGCTTCGCGGTGACCGGCCCCGACGGCGCTGCCGTGACGGCGTACGACGAGGAGCACGAGAAGGACCTGCACCTCATCGTCGTACGCCGCGACTTCTCCGGCTACCAGCACGTCCACCCGATGATGTCCGCCGACGGCACCTGGACCACCGACGTGGACCTGACGCCCGGCACGTGGCGGGTCTTCGCCGACTTCACCCCCACCGGGGGGCCGGCCCTGACGCTGGGCACCGACGTCGAGGTGGCCGGCCGCTTCACCCCGGCGCCGCACTCCGGCAACCGGACGACCGACACCGTCGACGGCTACACCGTCGACCTGGTGGGCGACCTCGACGACGGAGCGGTCGCCGTCCGGGTCAGCCGCGACGGCGAGCCGGTGACCGACCTCGAGCCCTACCTCGGCGCCTACGGCCACCTGGTCGCGCTGCGCGAGGGCGACCTGGCCTACCTCCACGTGCACCCCGAGGACGGCGACGCCGGCCCGGAGGTCCCGTTCGCGGTCGAGGTGCCCAGTGCGGGCGGCTACCGCCTGTTCTTCGACTTCCAGCACGAGGGCGTGGTCCGCACCGCGGAGCTCGCCGTCCGCAGCAACGGGCCGGACGCGCCCGCCGACGACCACACCGACGACCAGGCCGACGAGCATGGGGAGGAGGATTCCGATGGCCACTGACGTGGAGCTCGCGATCACCGGCATGACCTGCGCCTCGTGCGCCAACCGCATCGAGCGCAAGCTCAACAAGCTCGACGGCGTCACCGCCACCGTCAACTACTCGACCGAGAAGGCCAAGGTCTCCTACCCGACCTCGGTCAGCACCGACGACCTGCTGCGCACCGTGGAGCAGGCCGGGTACGCCGCCGCGCTGCCGCCGCCTCCCGGCGCGACAGCCGCGGTCGAGGACGTCCCCGAGCGGGACCCGCTGCGCGACCGGCTCGTCATCAGCGCGGTGCTGAGCGTGCCCGTGGTCGCGCTGGCCATGGTGCCGTCCTGGCAGTTCGACTACTGGCAGTGGCTCTCGCTCACCCTGGCCGCCCCCGTCGTGGTGTGGGGCGCGTGGCCGTTCCACCGGGCCGCGTGGACCAACCTGCGCCACGGCGCGACCACCATGGACACCCTCGTCTCGGTCGGGGTGCTCGCCGCCTTCGGCTGGTCTCTCTACGCCCTCTTCCTCGGCACGGCCGGGACGCCGGGCATGACCCACCCGTTCGAGCTGACCGTGGACCGCACCGACGGCGCCGCCAACATCTACCTCGAGGCCGCCGCCGGGGTGACGACCTTCATCCTGGCCGGCCGGTGGCTCGAGTCGCGGGCCAAGCGCCAGTCCGGCGCGGCCCTGCGCGCCCTCATGGAGCTCGGAGCCAAGGAGGTCGCGGTGCTGCGCGACGGCACCGAGGTGCGTGTCCCGATCGAGCAGCTCGCCGTGGGCGACCACTTCGTCGTACGCCCGGGCGAGGCCGTCGCCACCGACGGTGAGGTCACCGAGGGCAGCTCGGCGATCGACCGCAGCATGCTGACCGGCGAGTCCGTCCCGGTCGAGGTCGGACCGGGCGACACCGTGGTCGGAGCGACCGTCAACGCCGGCGGACGCCTCGTCGTGCGGGCCACCCGGGTCGGCTCCGACACCCAGCTGGCGCAGATGGCCCGCCTCGTCGAGGACGCCCAGAACGGCAAGGCCCAGGTGCAGCGCCTCGCGGACCGCATCTCCGGGATCTTCGTCCCGATCGTGATCGGCCTGGCCGTGGCCACCCTCGGCTTCTGGCTCGGCTCGGGTGCCGGCGCGTCGGCGGCCTTCACCGCGGCGGTGGCGGTGCTGATCATCGCCTGCCCGTGCGCACTCGGGCTCGCGACGCCGACCGCGCTGATGGTCGGCACCGGCCGGGGCGCCCAGCTCGGCATCCTGATCAAGGGACCCGAGGTCCTCGAGTCCACCCGCCGCGTCGACACCGTCGTGCTGGACAAGACCGGCACCGTCACCACCGGCGAGATGACCGTCCACGCCGTCGCGGCCGCACGCGGGGTCGACGAGCAGGAGCTGCTCCGCCTCGTCGGCGCGCTGGAGCAGGCGTCCGAGCACCCGATCGCGCGCGCCGTCGCGGCGTACGCCGGGTCCGACGCGACTGTCACCGACTTCGTCGCCACCGGCGGGGTCGGGGTCACCGGCACCGTCGACGGGCGCAAAGTCTTCGCCCGCCGGCCGCAGCTGGCGGCGGCCGACAGTCCCGCGGAGGATTCCGATGTCGTACGCCGCCAGTCGGCGCGCGACCCCGGCGACGAGCCCGGCGGCGACTTCGGCAACCACCCCGGCGACGACCCGCTCCGGACCGCCGTCGCCAGGGCCCACACCGACGGCCGCACCCCGATCGAGGTCGGCTGGGACGGGGCCGTCACCGGCATCGTCGTCGTCGGCGACACGGTCAAGGAGACCTCCGCGGAGGCGGTGCGGATGCTCCGCGACCTCGGCCTCACGCCGTACCTCCTCACCGGCGACAACGAGGCGGCCGCCCGCACGGTCGCGGACCGGGTCGGCATCGACCACGTCATCGCCGACGTGCTGCCCGCCGACAAGGTCGACGTGGTCAAGCGCCTCCAGGACGAGGGCCGGGTCGTCGCGATGGTCGGCGACGGCGTCAACGACGCCGCCGCCCTCGCCCAGGCCGACCTCGGCCTCGCCATGGGCACCGGCACCGACGTGGCCATCGAGGCCAGCGACCTGACGCTGGTGCGCGGCGACCTGCGGGTCGCGGCCGACGCGATCCGGCTCTCCCGGCGCACGCTGGGCACCATCAAGGGCAACCTGTTCTGGGCCTTCGCCTACAACGTCGCGGCCATCCCGGTCGCCGCGGCCGGGCTGCTCAACCCGATGCTCGCCGGCGCGGCGATGGCCTTCTCCAGCGTCTTCGTGGTGACCAACAGCCTGCGACTCCGGGGGTTCCGCTCGGCCGTGCGCTGAGTCCGGGAGCACCGCGCGGGCGGTGCGCCCCACCCCCAGGGGCACCGGCCCGTGAACACAAGGTGCACAACGTCGACCCCCGGGCACGGCGGCTCCAAGGTGTGACGTGAGCCACATCCCCTGTCGAAGGAGCCACCATGCCCAGGCGCATGCGCACGCCCGTCACGTCCCTCGCCGTCCTCGCGGTCCTCTCGCTCGCCGCGTGCGGCGGAGGCGACGCCGACCCCGCGGCCTTCCCCGAGGAAGACATCACCTTCGTGGTGCCCTTCTCGGCCGGCGGCCCCACCGACACCGTCACCCGGCTGATCGCCGAGCCGATGTCGGAGGAGCTCGGGCAGCAGATCATCGTGCAGAACGTCGAGGGTGCCGGCGGCACCGTCGCGGCCGGCCAGGTGGCCGGCGAGGACGGCGACGGCTACCAGGTGCTGATGCACCACATCGGCATGTCCACCGCGCCGGCGCTCTACCCCGACCTGGAGTACAGCCCGCTCGAGGACTTCAAGACCATCGGTCTCGTCACCGACGTGCCCATGACGATCGTGGCCCGCGACGACTTCGAGCCCGAGACGCTCGAGGACCTGGTGACCTACGTCGGCGACAACGCCGACACCGTCACCCTGGCCAACGCCGGCATCGGCGCCGCGTCGCAGCTCTGCGGGCTGCTCTTCGAGGAGGCCGTCGGGGTCGACCTGACCGAGGTCCCCTACGACGGCACCGGCCCGGCGCTCACCGACCTGGTCGGCGGCCAGGTCGACTTCATGTGCGACCAGACCACCAACACCACCGGCCAGATCCTGTCCGGTGACATCAAGGGCTACGCCGTGACCACGCCCGAGCCGGTCGAGGCGCTGCCCGACCTGCCCACCACGGCCGACGCCGGCCTGCCCGAGCTCGAGGTCGGCGTGTGGCACGGCCTGTACGTCCCGGCCGACACCCCGGACGAGATCGTCGAGAAGCTCACGGCCGCCCTGCAGGTCGCGCTGACCGACCAGAACGTCATCGACCAGATGGCCGACCTGGGCACCACCCCGGTCACCGAGGACGAGGCGACGCCCGACGCGCACACGGCCAAGCTGGAGGAGCAGATCGACCTCTGGACGCCGATCATCGAGGACGCCGGGGTCTCCGGCGAATGAGCACCAGCCCTGCGGCGCCCGGCGACCACGCCGGGCGCCTCGGCGGCGAACGGTCCGGGCCGTCGCTGCCTGACCTGATGGCGGGCGCCACCTTCGTCGCGTTCGGCCTCGCGTTCGCCATCGGCGGGTCGCAGTACGACGTGGGCACGGCCCTGCGGATGGGCTCCGGCTACGTCCCCATCGCCCTCGGAGGTCTCCTCACCTTCCTGGGGCTGGTCATCGTGGTGGCGTCGTTCCGCGGCGTCGACCCGACCGTGGCCAACGCCGACCGCGGCCCCATCCCGTGGCAGCGCATGGGCCTGCTCGTGGGGGCGATCATGTTCTTCGGCTTCACCGTGGGCGGACTGGGGCTCGGCCCCAGCCTGCTGGTGACGACCTTCCTGGCCGCCCTCGCCGGCCACGGCACCCGGCCCGGTCGGGCCGCGGTGATCGCGATCGGCCTCACGGCGCTGTGCCTCGGGGTCTTCGTGTTCGCGCTGCAGCTGCGGCTGCCCATCCTCGGCGACTGGCTGGGGGGCTGACATGGACGGCATCCTGCTGGGGCTCGAGGTCGCCCTCCAGCCCTCCAACATCCTCATCTGCCTGCTCGGCGTCACCCTCGGCACCGCCGTGGGCGTGCTCCCGGGCATCGGACCGACCGCGACGGTGGCACTGCTGCTGCCGATCACGTTCTCGTTCGACCCCGTGGCCTCGCTCATCATGCTGGCCGGCATCTACTACGGCGCCCAGTACGGCGGCTCGACCACGGCGATCCTGCTCAACCTGCCGGGCGAGTCCTCCGCGGTGGTGACGGCCCTCGACGGGCACCAGATGGCCAAGCAGGGCCGGGCCGGACCGGCACTCGCGACGGCGGCGCTGGGCTCGTTCTTCGCCGGCACCGTGGCCACCGTGCTGGTGGCGCTCTTCGCGCCACCGCTGGCCTCGGCGGCCCTCAAGTTCGGGCCGGCGGACTACTTCTCCATCGTGGTCCTGGGCCTGCTCGCCTCGATAGCCCTGGCGAGCGGGTCGGCGGTCAAGGCGCTCGCGATGATCGTGCTGGGCCTGCTGCTCGGCACCATCGGGCAGGACGGGTTCACCGGCGTCCCGCGCTTCACGTTCGGGGTGCGCGAGATGTACGGCGGGCTGGACTTCGTGTCCCTGGCCGTCGGTCTCTTCGGCCTGGCCGAGATCATCCGCAACCTCGAGCACCGGATCAACCCGAGCCTGGTGACCAAGAAGGTCGAGGGCCTGTGGCTCACCAAGGAGGACTTCCGGCGCATCCGGATGCCCGTCCTGCGGGGCACCACGATGGGCTCGCTGCTGGGCGTGCTGCCCGGTGGCGGCCACGTGCTGGCCAGCTTCACGTCGTACTCCCTCGAGAAGCGGATCTCCAAGAACCCGGAGCAGTTCGGCAGGGGAGCCATCGAGGGGGTGGCGGCGCCGGAGTCGGCCAACAACGCGGCCGCGCAGACGTCGTTCATCCCGCTGCTCACCCTGGGCCTCCCGGCCCACCCGGTGATGGCGCTGCTCGTCGGCGCCTTCATCATCCAGGGCATCCAGCCGGGCCCCGACGTGATCGAGACCGAGCCGGAGCTCTTCTGGGGTCTCATCGCGTCGTTCTGGATCGGCAACCTGCTGCTGGTGATGCTCAACCTGCCGCTGATCGGGCTGTGGGTGCGGATGCTGAGCGTGCCCTACAGCGTGCTCTTCCCGGCGATCATCGCCTTCGCGTCGATCGGCTGCTACTCCCTGGGCCTCAACTCCTGGGACGTCTTCGCCGTCGCGGCGGCCGGGCTGCTGGGCTACTTCCTCATCCGCTGGGGGTGCGAGGCGGCACCGCTGCTGCTGGGCTTCGTGCTCGGACCGCTCCTCGAGGAGAACCTGAGGCGGGCGATGATCATCTCGCGGGGCGACCCGTCGGTGTTCGTCACCCGGCCGATCTCGGCGACGCTGCTGGCGCTCGCGCTGATCATCGTGGTGGCGGCCCTGCTGCCCTCGGTGCGCCAGAAGCGCGAGGTCGTCTTCAGCGGCGAGGACGACTGACCCCACCACCATCGGCGGCGGTGTGCTGCCAGCGGTACTCCACCTCTGGCCGCCCACCGCCGCCGTAGCGCAGTGACCGGACCGCGAGCCCCACGTCCGCGAGGTGCTCGAGGTAGCGCCGGGCCGTGACCCGGGAGCTGTCGAGGCGCTCGGCCAGCTCGCGGGCCGACAGCACCCCCGGCGGCGTACGCAGCTCTGCCATCGTCTCCTGCAGCCGCTCGGCGGTGAGCCCCTTGGGCAGCACCCCGGTGACGCTGGCCACCCGCAGGGAGCCGAGCATCCGGTCCACCTCGTCCTGGAGCACCTCCGACGGGGCGTCGACCAGCTGGCGGCGGTACTCGGCGTACTGCTCGAGCTTGGAGCGGAACATCGGGAACGTGAACGGCTTGATGAGGTAGAGCGCCACCCCGTGCGCCACCGCGCGCCGGACCATGTCGGCGTCGCGGGCCGACGTGACCGCGATGACGTCGCAGAGGTCGCCGCCGGCGCGCAGGTTGCGCAGCAGCCCGAGGCCGTGGCCGTCGGGGAGGTACATGTCGAGCAGGACCAGGTCGACTGACAGCTCCCCCAGCAGCCGCGAGGCCTCGGAGGCGGAGTGGGCGATGCCCACGACCTCGAAGCCGTCGACGCGGCGGGTGTACTCCGCGTGCGCCTCGGCCACCAGGGGCTCGTCCTCGACGACGAGGACCCGGACGGTCAAGACGCGCTCCCGAGCACGACCGCGAGCTCGGCCCCGCCCAGGGGCGAGCGGCCGATGGTGACGCTGCCCCCGAGGCGGCGGGCGACCTGCGAGACGAGGGCCAGCCCCACCCCGCTGCCGTCGCCGGTGTCGGCCTTGGTGGTCCAGCCGCGCTCGAGCGCGTGGGCCGCCTCCTCGGGGGTGAGCCCGGGGCCGCTGTCGCCGACCACGAGCCGGACGTGCCGGTCGGAGCCCTCGAGGTGGACCACGATGCGCCGGTCGGCCCGCCCGGCCACGGCGTCGAGGGCGTTGTCGACGAGGTTGCCGAGCACGGTCACCAGGTCGCGCGTGGAGATCTCCGACTCCCCGGCGGACAGGTCGCCCGCCGGCAGCTGGCCGGTGACCGTGAGCCGGACGCCGCGCTCCGAGGCCTCGGCGGACTTGCCGAGCAGCAGCGCGGCGACGACCGGCTCCGCGACAGCACCGACCACCTGGTCGGTGAGCATCTGGGCGACCTGGAGCTCGCCGGTGACGAACTCGACGGCCTGCTCGGGGCGGCCCATCTCGATGAGGGACACCACCGTGTGGAGGCGGTTGGCCGCCTCGTGGGTCTGCGCGCGCAGCGACTCGGTGAGGCCGCGGACGACGTCCAGCTCGCCGGTGAGCGACTGCAGCTCGGTGTGGTCGCGCAGGGTCACCACGGCGCCGACCTCACGGCCCTCCCACAGCGCGGTGCTGGTGCTTGCCACCAGGACGTGGTCGCCGGTCACGTAGACCTCGTCGGCGCCCCGCTCGCCGGAGGCGGACTCGACGAGCGCGGGCGGCAGGCCGAGCTCGCTCAGCGAGCGGCCCACCACGTCGTCGGGCAGCCGCAGCAGCCGGCGCGCCTCGTCGTTGACCAGCTGGACCCGACCCTCGAGGTCGATGAGCAGCAGGCCCTCGCGGACGGCGTGCAGGACGGCTCGGTAGTACTCGTACATCCGGGTGATCTCCCGCTCCCCCAGCCCGTGGGTCTGCCGCCGCAGCCGGTGGCTGATGAACCACGCCCCGCAGATGCCGACCAGCAGCACCGCCAGCGCGGCCACCACGATGTCCCAGAACTCGTCGACCAGCAGGTCGTCGAGCTGGCGCAGGGTGATGCCGACCGAGACCATGGCGACCACCTCCTCGGCGGCGGCACCGGCAGCGGCGCCGCCCCCGGTGCCGGCGAAGACCGGCACGATCGAGCGGATCGACGGCCCCAGCGTCCCGACGTACTCCTCGGTGTAGACCTCGCCCTCGGGCGCGCCGCCCAGGTTGCCGATGAAGGCCTGGCCGAGCAGCTCGGGGCTGGGGTGGGAGAAGCGGGTGCGGTCGGGCGCCATCACCACCACGAAGTCGACGCCGGTGTCCACGCGGACGGCCTCGGCGAACGGCTGGATCAGCTCCGACGGGTCGCCGGTGTCCATCGCCTGGTGGACGACCGGCGACCGGGCCACGGCCTGCGCGACCGAGACCGCCTCGTCGCGGGCGCTGGCCCGGATGTCGGAGCGGGCGTCGTACGTCGCCAGGGCGAGCGCCGTGACGACCAGGACCAGCACTGCGACCAGCTGCAGCACCAGGACCTGGCGCGCCACGGAGCGCTCGTGGCCGACCCGCTTCAGCACGGCGTCATCGTAGGTGGTGCTGTGAGGCGGGTCACTGGCTCATCCGATCACACGGGGGCTGCGGGTCACGGGGCGATGCCGATCGACGGTCGGTGCGCCCAGGCCCGCTCCTGGGCCGCGGTGAGGGCCGGCCAGCGCAGGCCACCGGGGCGGGGCTCGACGCGCGAGGCATAGCTGTCGGGCGTGAAGGCCGGGTCGAGGAAGCAGCCGGTGCCGTAGCGGGCGTCGTACGTCGGGCAGGTCGCCGCGATGTCCGCGGGCGTGGGCCGCGTGCCGGTCTCCACCCAGTCGGCGAGCGCGCCCATCACCGACGCGTAGCCGGAGTCGCTGAGCGAGCTGTGCTCCGACTCCTGGCTGAAGGCCTGGACGAGCAGGTCGTCGGTGCCGGCACCCTCACGGGTCTCGCGGTAGGCCGACTCGTGCTCGACGAACGCCGTCGGGTCCTCGATCGCGTGCAGGGTGACCGTCGGGACCTCGACCGCACCGGTGAGGTCGCTGTCCCACGACAGGTCGCGGCGCGCGGACGGGTCGGCGGCGAAGCGCTCGACCCCGGCGTTGAGGGCCTTGTCGTCGTGGCTGCCGGAGTAGCGGATCCCCTGGTTGGAGAACGGGTTCCGCCCGCCGAGCCGGGCGTGCACGATGTCGCGGAAGGTGAAGGTCGCGAACCGCAGGTGCGACTCGATGGTGCGCTCCGGGATGTTGGTCACGGCGAGGATGTCGTCGAGGTTGCGCTGCTGGAGCCCGGTGCGGTCGGTTGGGTCGGACTGGTAGCCGGTGCACTCCTGGAGCCGGGCGCGCAGGCCGGCCGACGTCATCGTCGAGCCCTCGCGCAGCCCCATCCACAGCGGGTACTGCGGCTCGGTCGGGCGGGGGTGGTTGCCGCAGTAGTACTGGTAGACCACGCGCAGGTCGACCCGGTAGTCGTAGCCGCGCGACCCGCCGGCCAGCACGCCGTTGGTGAGCAGCGCGCCGTCGTACGACGTGGGGTGGACCTCGACCAGCTTGGCCGCGACGTCCCCTCCCCAGGACTGCCCGTGCGCGTAGGTGCGGTCCGGCTCGCCGACCTCCTCGACGAAGATCCGGCGGGCGCTCTCGGTGTCGGCGACGGCCATCCGGGCGCCGTAACCGCCGCGGCGGTAGGCCGAGCCCACCCAGGCGTAGCCCTCGCGCACCATCACCGACCACCGGTCGAGGTCCTCGACGCTGCGGGCGGGGTCCGACTCCTCGGCCAGGTCGGGACCGCCGTGGGCGTGCACGACGAGGTCGCCGTTCCAGTCCTCCGGGACGGCGATCGTGTAGTAGGCGCCGTTGTCGTCCTGCCCGCCCCAGCAGGTCGCCAGCTCGGCGACGGCGGGTGGGCAGGCGACCGGGGTGGGCGAGTCGGCGGCACTCGCCGGTGGGGCGAGCAGGCCGGCGAGGACGACGAGCGCCCCCGCGGGGACGAGGCGGGCAGAGCGGGACAGGTGTCGCATGTGAGCCTCCAGGAGGTGGGCGCCCGAGTGCGCCCGGGAGGCCGACGCTAGGGCCATGTGACCTGCGTCTCACTCTTGTGTTCGTAGTGTTCCCCGCCACCCGGCGGCTGTCCCTGCGGGTGAGCCCGCGCTGCGGCCCGGGTGACAGGATCGTCGTCGAACACCAGCGACATCAGCCACACAGAGGAGTGACCATGGGCCTGTACGACATGTTCGTGCCCCGACCCCACCAGGTCGAGGAGACCCGTTCGGCGCTCGAGGCGGCGCAGGACCCGGCCAAGGACAACGGCCCGATCCACCGCGTGGTCCGGATGCTCGTGGACATCGGGCTCGAGGGCCGCGGCCCGATCCGCTCCGCCGACCAGATCGCCGCCAAGGCGCTGCACAAGCAGGGCACGACCGACGAGGCGCTCGCGGCCGTCGCGCGCGGGGCGACGCTCGGCGGCGGGATCGGCGGCTTCGTCACCGGTGTCGGTGGCTTCGTGACGATGCCGATCGCACTGCCCGCCAACGTGCTCGAGTTCTATGTCCAGGCGACCCGGATGGTCGGCTCGATCGCCAGCCTCCGCGGCTACGACGTCACCGACGAGCGCGTCAAGACCGCCGTCCTGCTGACCCTCGTCGGCTCGGACGCCCACCAGGTGCTCCAGAAGGCCGGCATGAGCACCGGCGGCGGCCGGCTCGCCACCCTGGCCACCCGCGGCCTGCCGCCGGCGGCCCTGATGGTGGTCAACAAGGCCGTCGGCTTCCACCTGATGCGGGGCCTCGGCCTCAAGGCGCTCGGCCGGCTCGGGCGCGGCGTGCCGATCGTGGGCGGCTTCATCGGTGCCGGTGTCGACGCCTGGATGATGAAGCGGATCGCCGACCACGCCATGAAGGAGTTCCCGCAGGTCTCGGGGTCGGGCGCGACCGCCTGACCCCGCCTGGGATCTCGGCGGCTCAGGACGCCTCGGCGACCACCGTGCGGATCGCGTCGGCCTCCTCGGTGACGGTCGCCGCGTCGACCAGGTCGCCGGCCTCGTCGGTCAGCAGGGCGGCCCACCGGTCGATCACCTCGTCCGCGAGACCGCTCGCGTAGAGCTCCGCGGCCAGGTCGGCGCGGGCCTGCTCGACCAGGTCCGCCCACTCCTCGACCGCGGTGAAGCGCTCGACGAGGACGTTGGACCCGCCGCGCATGCCCCCACCCTCGGGGCGCTCACCGTCGGCCGTCCCGGCGGGTGGCTCCATCCCCTCGGGCAGCTCGGTGGGCATGCCCTCAGGCAGCTCCTCCGGCATCCCCTCCGGCAGGTCCGTGGGCATCCCTTCCGGGCGCTCGCCGTCGGGGAACGCCCCGGGTCCGCCACCGGGCCCTCCATCGCCGGGTCCCCCGAGGCCGCCGAAGGCGAGGTTGTGGTCCCAGGCGACCACGGTGAAGCCGCCGGACTCGGCGTCGTACCGCAGGTAGGAGTTGTTGCCGGGGCCGTCGATGTCGTCGGCGTTGCCGACCAGCTCCTCGAACGCCAGGTAGCGCGCGAAGGCCTCGACGTCGAGCCGGTCGGGCAGCTCCTCCTCGAGCTCGGCGTCGGTGCCGTTGTTGAGGAGGTCGAGCAGCTCGATCAGCGGGGTCAGGTCCTCCTCACCGGTCTCCTGGTCGAAGACGTCGGCGTAGGAGTCCGGGTCGTCACCGCGCCACGACCAGTCGCCCTCCGCCTCGGACTTGTAGAGCAGCCCCTCGGTGCTGAAGTTCTCCCGCTCCCACGCCTCGTCGAGGGCCTGGACCACCAGCCGGAGGCGGGCCTCGCCGCCGTTGACGCTGAAGGACGTGGCGACGGCGTGCTCGCTGGCCAGGCCGGTCTCGGCCAGCAGGTCGAGCGCCACCGCCTCGTTGAGCGCGGTCTCGGTGTTGTTCGAGCGGACCACGAAGTCGGTCCACCCGTCGAGCTGCTGGCCGTCGACGTACTCGTCGAGTCGCAGCAGCCACGGCAGCTCGGCCGGGTCTGCGTCGTCGGTGACGCCGCGCAGCGAGGAGTTGCCCTTGAGGCGCAGGCCCACCTGCTCGAAGGTCGCGCCGTCGATGGTGGCGGTCGCCTCGATCCACTCCTTGTCGCCGGACTCCTGGTAGGTGTCGATCATGGTCGCCACGGCGGCCTCGTCGACCTCGACGGCGACGTCGTGGACCGTGCCGGCGTCCCAGATGCCGGAGCCGTCCGGCACCTCGACGGCGGCGGTGACGACGCCGCTCGTCGCCGGCCCCGGATCGCGCAGGGTCACCGTGGCGGTGGTCCCGCCGGCGAGGGCGAGCGCGGCGACGCTCGCGGCCACGACCGTACGACGCCGCGGGCGCTGCGTCCCCCGGCTCACGCGGCGTCCCCCGCCGAGCGGACCAGGCCGTCTGACAGGTGCCGGGTGGTGACCCGATGCCAGCGGTTGCCGGGCAGCTCGGGCGTGAGCAGCGACAGACCGGTGCCGTACTTGCTGATCCGCACCGGGCGGTGGCCCAGCGACCACAGCCGCCGGTCCAGCGGACCGACCCCGCCGGGCGCCGACTTGGTCTCGACCACCAGCACCGAGCCGACCTCCGCCCGCCCCGACGCCGTCGTCCAGGTGAGACCGGCGTCGACGGTGGCCCGGCCGGCCCCGCCCGGGAGCAGCAGCGTGGCGCGGCGATAGCCGGTGTGCAGGGTCGGCACCAGCCCGAGCGGGTCGACGCCGAGGGCACCCGCGGCGACGAGCCGGTCGGCGACCCAGCCGGCCTCGTCCGCACCGACCTGCTCGCGTCGCGCGGCGTCGTACGGCATCCGGTCCTTGACCGTGACCCCGCGGCTGCCGCGGGTCTTGACCTCCAGCCAGCACTCGCCGGTGTCGGCGTAGAGCCGGGTGCGGACCTTCCAGCGGCGCCGGCGCGGGTGGGCCGACGCGGCCCAGCTGGCGAGGTCGGTGGTGTCGAGGTACGTCGACTCGTAGCGCGCCGAGCGGCGCCCGTCGATCTCGAGGACCCTCAGCCCGGGCACGCCGGTGACGGTGGCGCCGAGGTCGCCGACGGGGACGACGTACTTGCGATCGGTCCGCACCAGCAGGGCGGCGGCGGCATTCAGGTCGGCGAGCCCGACGGCGGGCAGGGCGGCGAGGGCATCCATGTCGGCGCTCCCCACGTCAGTGCGTCGCGAGGGCGGCGGACCGCTCGACCGCCGACACGACCGGTCGCGGCGAGGGTGCGTAGCGGACGTCGACCGTGGTCGAGTCGTTGACGAGGTCGACCCGCAGCGCGACGGCGCGGTGCACCCGGGCGTCGAGGACGACCTCGAGCCGCTCCACCAGGGCGGCCTCGTCGGTGATCGCCGAGTCGAGGACCACGACCTGCTGACGGGCACCGCGCTGGAGCAGGGCGCTGTCCGCGACCGCGACGACGACCACCAGCATCGCCATCAGGGCCAGCGCCAGCTGCGGGTCACCGGCTCCGAGTCCGCCGAGCAGGCCGAGGGCCAGCGAGGCGAAGTAGTAGGCGATCTCGTGCTGGCCGAGCTCGGCCGAGCGCAGCCGGATGATGGAGAGCACCCCGAAGAGGCCGAGGCCCAGGCCCACCGTCGCCGCGCTGCTGGACAGGGCGATGGTGACGGCCAGGACGCCGACGTTGATGGCGATGAAGGCGGTCACGAGGTCGCCGCGACGGTGGCGGGGGAAGTAGACGGCGAGGGCGAGGACCAGGACGGCGACGACGTCGGCCAGGGCGAGCAGGTAGGTGGGCATGCGGGGGTTCCTCCGGTTCGGCTGCGTGTCCCCGCAGGCTCGCGTCCCCACCTGTACCCGACCTGCCGTGCGCCTGTGACGACCCTGTGAGGCAGCCCCCGTGTCGCAGTCGTTCTCAGTCGCGCGGGCGGGTGTGCACGAGCCAGGCGATGCCGAGGAAGGGCAGCACCAGCGGGAGGTAGCCGTAGCCCTGGCCGTACGCCGACCACACGGTCGCGTCCGGGAAGAGCTCCGGGTCCAGCACGGTCAGGGTGCCGACCGTGAGGACCCCGACGAGCTCGAAGCCGACGGCCGCCCACGCCATGGTGCGGGGCCGCGGACCGACCTCGGCGAGGCCCAGCGTCGCGAGCACGTAGACCACCGCGGCGAGCGCCGACAGCGTGTAGGCCAGCGGCGCCTCGGAGGCCTTGGTGAGCAGCTGGACGAGGCTGCGCGCGGTCGCGGCCAGCGCGAAGACGGCGTACGTCGCCACGAGGACGCGCCCGAGCCCGGTCGAGGTGGAGCTCCGCCCGGACCTGCCCGGGGCAGGGGTGCGGGCAGCGTCAGGCTGCGGCATGGATCTGCTCCAGGCGCAGGACGAGGAAGGCGACGGTGAGCAGGGCGACGATCAGCACCGCCGTGGCCCCGCGGCTGCGCTCCCCCAGCGACCAGAGCAGGCCCAGCGGCAGGATGACCAGCACGGCCAGGAGGTAGCCGACGAAGGTGATGCCGGGGTCGCCGCTGCCACCGATGAGCTGGCCGATGCCGACGACCGCCTGGACGACCAGACCGGCCTCGAGGAGCGCGAGCAGGGCCACGAGCACCCGGTCGGGGCTGCGGTCGAGGGCGACGTACACACCGGTGACGAGCGCGAGGACGAGCGAGGCCACGATGAGGACCGTCTGGAGCGGATCGATCACCACCCCAGTCTGTCAGGGCACCGGAGGGGTCAGACCGCCGCGTCGGCCGTCGGGCGACCGGTGCACAACATCAGCAGCTCGGTCATCGGGGCGCGCAGCTCGGGGCCGGTGCCGCGGACCCAGTCGGTGTCGGTGGCGACCAGGCGGTGCTCGCTGAAGAGGTGGCGGGTGCCGAAGAGGAGGGCGAGGGTCCGCACCCGGTCGGCGGCGACGGCCGCCGCCTCGGGGGGTGCCGCCACGGTGCGACCGAGCGGGCGCACGATGTCCTGGGTGTGCACGATCGCGTCGATGAGCGGCTCGACGTGCGTGACGGTGAGCGGCCCCTTGCGGACCTCGGCCCACTCGTCGTACTGCGCGAGGATGTCGGCCACCGGCGCGCGCCCCCGGCGCTGCCCGTCGCGCAGGATCATCCCGTTGTAGCCGCGCCACATGCCGCCCATGACCTTGACCGTGCTGACCAGGCCCAGCTGCGGGCCGGCGATCACGTGGGCGGCGACGTCGCGCACCCGCCAGCCCGCGCACAGCGACGGCTGGTCCCACTCCTCGGGGGTGAGGTCGCGGAGCACGTCGCGCAGGGCGAGCCGCTGGGCGATCGTGTGCTGCCAGACCTCGTCGCGCTCCATGAAATCCCTCCGGACCGTCAGTCTCCCTGACCACTTTATGGTCAGATAGGCTGACGATGTTGTCAAGGAGGAACCCATGGCCCAACCGCACCCGGCGGTGCTGATGTTCGTCTCGCATCGCCACGTGGAGAGGCAGGTGCTCGAGCACCTGTGGGAGCGCGGGTACGACGACATCACCATCGCGCAGGGCCGGATCGCGGCCCGTCTCGGCGAGCACGGGTCCCGGCTCACCGAGCTGGCCGAGGCTGCCCAGGTGACCAAGCAGACCGCCGGCTACCTCGTCGACCAGCTCGAGCGCGCCGGGTACGTCGAGCGGCGGCCGGACCCGACCGACGCCCGGGCCCGGCTCGTCTGCCTCAGCGACCGGGGGCGTGCCGTGCAGCGGGAGGCCCGCACCGTCGAGCGACGCATCGCGCGCGAGTGGTCGCGCCACCTCGGGGCGGAGCGCTACGGCGAGCTGCGCACCATGCTGGCGGAGCTGCGCGAGATCACCGACCCGTGGTGGGAGGGCCGGGAGGCCTGACCCGGCCATGATGGTGCGGTGACCACGCCCCCCGCCGCGCCCCCGCGCTGGGTGCTGCACGTCGACATGGACCAGTTCCTCGTCGCCGTGGAGCTGCTGCGCCGGCCCGACCTGGTGGGACGGCCGGTCATCGTCGGTGGTCGCGGCGACCCGACCGAGCGCGCCGTCGTCTCCACCGCGTCGTACGAGGCCCGTGAGCACGGGGTCGGGTCCGGCATGCCGCTGCGGGTGGCGGTCCGCAAGTGCCCCGACGCGGTGCTGCTGCCGGTCGACCGGCCGGTCTACGAGGCCGCGTCCGCCCGGGTGATGCAGACGCTGAAGGACCTCCCCGGCACCGTGGTGGAGGTGCTCGGCTGGGACGAGGCCTTCGTCGGCGTCCACACCGACGACCCCGAGGCCACCGCCGGGTCCGTGCGGGCCACGGTCCTGGAGGCCACCGGGCTGCACTGCTCGGTCGGCATCGGCGACACCCTCGTGCGGGCCAAGACGGCGACCGGCTTCGGCAAGCCGCGGGGCACGTTCGTGCTCACCCGCGAGACCTGGCTGGACGTGATGGGCGAGCGCCCGACGACCGCGCTGTGGGGCGTGGGCCCGCGGATCTCGGCCCGGCTAGCCGGCCTCGGGATCGACACCGTCGCCCAGCTGGCGAGCGCACCGGTCGAGGCGCTGGTCGCCGAACTCGGACCGTCCGGCGGGGCACACGTGGGTCGGCTCGGCCGTGGGGGCGGTCGGGACTGGCCCGACGACACCCCGTGGGTCGCCCGGGCGCACGGCCACGAGACGACCTACCAGCGCGACCTCGACCCGGCCGAGGTCCCGGAGGCGTTGCGCGTGCTCGCCGAGCAGGTGGTGGCCGACCTGCGTCGCGAGGAGCGGGCGGCGATGCGGGTGCATCTCAAGGTGCGGGTCAAGCCGTTCTTCACCTCCACCAAGGTCCGCAAGCTCGCCGAGCCGACGTACGACGTCGACGTCATCGCCACCACGGCCCACGAGCTCTACCTGGCGCTCGGCGACGACCGGCCGGTGCGGCTGCTCGGCATCCGTGGCGAGATGGTGCCGCCGGAGGGTGGCTACTGAGGGTCGTCCCGTTGTCCACAGGCCCGGGACGGCGGGGTTGGCGGGGGCGCTCCGCGGGCACCGGTGAGGGATGGACACCGACGACTGGAGCGCCCGGCTCCGCCAGGACACCACCCGGCGGCTCGAGGCCGTCTCCCGGATGCAGGACGAGCTCGCGCAGGTGCACGGCGAGGCCGCGGCGGCCGGCGGGCTCGTGCGGGTGCGGGTCGGCCCGACCGGCCTGCCCACCGAGCTGCACCTCGCACCGGACGCGATGCGCCTGTCCGCCGACCAGCTGGCCCGCCACGTGGTCGCGGCCATCACCGAGGCCGCCGCGTCCGCGGGCGAGCGGGTGCGGGAGGTGGTCGGGGAGCTCGTCCCCGGGGTCGACCTCGAGGCACTGCTGTCCGGCCCCGTCGTTGCGGCCGACCGGGAGGCCGTCGACGAGGAGCTCGACCGCTGGCGGTCGGCGGGGCCCTAGCCGGGTGCCGTCACTCCTGCTCGTGGATCGGGTGCTTGGGCAGCTTCTTGACCTTCTGCCGACGCTTGCGGCGCTCGGGGATCATCGAGCGCATCTCCTCGAGCCGCCCGAAGCACAGCAGCCGGTCCTCGGGCTCGAGGACGTGGCTGCCGCGCGGGTTGGGGATCACCGACGTGCCACGGTGCAGGGTCAGCACCGAGATGTCCTTCTCCCGCAGGCCCGACTCCTCGAGGGACTTGCCCACGATGTCGGCGTCGCCGTGCACGAGCAGCTCCGCGACGCCGTACCCGGTCGAGACGCTCAGCCGCTGCCGCACGTCGATCTGCGGGAAGGCGACCTGGTTGTCGATGTAGTCGATGATCGCGCCGGCCACGTCGAGCTTGGTCGCGTTCTCGATGCCCTCGAGGCCGGGCGAGGAGTTGACCTCCATCACCTGCGGGCCGTCGTTGCCCTCCAGCATGTCGACGCCGGCGACCTTGAGGCCCATGATCTGGGCGGAGCGGACGGCCGCCTCCTCGAAGGCCTGGTCCAGCTCGACCGGCTCGACCGACCCGCCGCGGTGCACGTTGGAGCGGAACTCGTCGCCCTGCGCCACCCGCCGCATCGCGGCGACCACGCGGTCGCCGACCACCAGCGCGCGGATGTCGCGGCCCTTGCTCTCCTTGACGAAGCGCTGGATGAGGACGTTCTGCTTGGTGCTCTGCAGGGTCTCGATGATCGCCTCGGCCACCTTGATGTCCGGCGCGAGGATGACCCCGATGCCCTGGGTGCCCTCGAGGAGCTTGATCACGACGGGCGCGCCACCCACGCGCTCGATGGCCGGGATCACGTCGGCGCGGTCGCGCACGAAGGTCGTGGCGGGCATGGCGATGCCGTGCTTGGACAGGATCTGCGTCGCGCGCAGCTTGTCGCGCGAGTTCGAGATGCCGTACGCCGTGTTGGGCGTGTAGACGTCCATCTGCTCGAACTGGCGGACCACGGCGGTGCCGAAGTAGGTGATCGAGTTGCCGATTCGCGGCAGGATCGCGTCGTAGTCGGAGAGCTGCTTGCCGCGGAACTGGAGGTCCGGCTCCTTGCCCGACAGGTCGATGCCGAAGCGCAGGGTGTTGAGCACCTTGACCTCGTGCCCGCGGTCGAGCGCCGCGGTGCGCAGGCGCTGGGTGCTGTACGCCCGGGGGGCGCGGGACAGGATCGCGAGCTTCACTCTTCACACCTGATTGGATGGGGGGCGTGGCCGATCCCCATCCAACCATCGTCGCCGGCTGGCGCGAGTGGGTCTCCCTCCCGGACGCGGGGGTGGAGTGGATCAAGGCCAAGCTCGACACCGGTGCGCGGTCGTCGTCGATCCACGCGTTCGGCCTCGAGGAGTTCTCCCGCGACGGCGAGGCCTGGGTGCGGTTCTCCATCCGGCCCTGGCAGCGCTCCGAGGAGGACACGGTCACCCACGAGTGCCCGGTCCACGACCGGCGCCTCGTGCGCAGCTCGTCCGGCCACTCCGAGGAGCGGTACGTCGTGCTGATGGCCCTGCGGCTCGTCGACCGGACCGTCACCGCCGAGGTCACCCTGAGCAGCCGCGACGAGATGGGCTTCCGGATGCTCGTCGGGCGCGAGGCGCTGCGCCAGGGCTTCCTCGTCGACTCCCACCGGTCCTACGTCGGCGGGCGGCCCCGGCGGGCCGTGCGCCGTCGCAACCGCGGGGTCTGACCGGGGCCTGCCCGACGAGCTCACAGCCGACGCACAACCTCACGCCACCTCGCCGACAGGTCCGGTGCGCACGATCGGGTCCACGAGCCGCCGACGCGGCGTCCCAGACCCGAGAGGTTCCATCCCATGCGACTCCCCCGTCGACCACCCCGGCTCCGCGAGGCCGTGGCCGCGACCCTGGCCGGCGTCCTGCTGGCCGGGTGCGGCACGTCCCTCGCAACCGGCACAGCCGCCACCTCGACCACCGGCTCCACCGCGGCGTCGACGACCACCTCGACGACGGTCCCGGCCGGCGTCACCACCGTGGCCGAGGCGCTGGACGCGAACGTGACGGTCGAGGCCGGCGACACGGCGTACGACGACGCGGAGGTCACCGACGTCGCGCTGTCCGGCACGTCAGCGACCTCGGACAACGATGCAGTGACCAGCGAGGACGGCACTGTCTCCATCACCGCCGCCGGGACCTACCGGCTGAGCGGTGCACTGGACGGGCAGGTCGTGGTCGACGGCGCCGGTGACGGCGTCGTACGCCTCGTGCTCGACGGCGCCACCATCACCTCGTCCACCACGGCGGCTGTCGACGTGGTCGACGCCCAGTCCGTCGTCGTCGTGCTCGCCGACGGCAGCAACAACACCCTCGCCGACGCGGCGACGTACGCCGACACCTCCGACGAGGCGCCCACCGGTGCGCTCTACTCGACCGCTGACCTCACCATCGGCGGCACCGGGTCGCTGACCGTGACGGGCAACGCCAACAACGGCATCGTGGGCAAGGACGGTCTGGTGATCTCCGGCGGCACCATCGAGGTCACCTCGGTCGACGACGGCATCATCGGCAAGGACTACCTCGTCGTCTCCGACGGCGACGTCACGGTCGATGCGGTCGACGACGGGCTCAAGGCCGACAACACGACCGACGCCGGTGCGGGCTTCGTGCTCGTCTCCGGTGGCGCGGTCACGGTCACGTCCGAGGACGACGGGGTCAAGGGCGTGCAGGTGCTGGTGTCCGGCGGCACCATCGACGTCGCCGAGTCGGTCGAGGCCCTGGAGGGCTCGCTCATCGTCATCGACGACGGCGACCTCGAGCTGCACTCGGCCGACGACGGCGTCAACGTCGCCGCCACCTCCGCCGAGGGCACCGACGACAGCGCGGCCACGGACGGCGCGGGCGGACCCGGAGGGGGCGGCATGGCCGCCGACCGCTCGCTCCAGCTGTTCGTCAACGGCGGCACCCTCGAGGTGTGGTCGAGCGGCGACGGGTTGGACTCCAACGGCGACGCCACCATCACCGGCGGGGACATCACCGTCCTCGGGCCGACCACCGAGGGCAACGGCGCCCTGGACGTCAACGGCACCTTCGACGTCTCGGGCGGCACGCTGGTGGCAACCGGCAGCGCCGGGATGCTGGTGGCCCCGTCGGCCGACTCGTCGCAGGGCTGGATCGCGACCGTCCTCACAGCCACCGCGAGCGCCGGTTCCGAGGTCGTCGTCACCGACGACGACGGTGCCGAGGTCGCGACGTCCACGGTCGAGAAGGACTTCGCCTCGATCGTCCTCTCCTCGGCCGACATCGAGCCGGGCGCGACCTACACCGTCACCGTCGACGGCACGGACACCACCGTCACGGCCGGCGAGGCGCCGGCCGGCGGCGGGCCCATGGGCGGCTGAGCCGTCCCTGCACCTGCTCTCCCCTGAACCCACCCACACCGAAGGACGCACCATGAACGCACCGCACGACTCCACTCCTCCCACCGGCGCCACCTCGGCGGCCGCCGCGCCGGCTCCCGCCCCCACTCCTCCGGCCGCGTACGACGCCGACCACGGCGGTCCCGCCGACCCCGTCACCTCGACCGCTCCCGGGCGGGGTGGCTGGCGGCGCGGACTGCTCGGCGGCCGGCGCGCGATCGTCGCCGGGGTGGCGGCCGGCGCGCTGGTCGTCGGGGGTGCCGGCTTCGGGGCCGGGTACGCCGTGGGCGACCGGGCCGCCGACCAGGCCGGCACCACCACCCAGCAGGGCTTCGACCGCGACGGGGACGGCTTCGGCGGTCCGCCGGACGGCGGGATGGGTGGCCCGATGGGCGTGCCCCCGGGCGCGCAGACCGAGGGAGGCACCGGGACTGCCCCGGACCTCGACGGCGATGGGGTGCCGGACGACGGCTCGACCGACTCCGGCACGGACTCGAGCACCCAACAGAGCTGAGCGGCGTACCCCTCCCCTCACCCGGCCCGCACCTCGCGGGCCGGGTGAGTGCCGTCCGGGCGGGAGCGCTCCACCCGCTAGCGTCTGCGCATGCACTGCCAGGGGTACGCCGCGGCCGCGGCAGGGGGCGCCTGATGGCGCGGGAGTCGTTCGCCGTCGGCGCGGTGCGCGTGCGGGCCGGCACGATCCGCAACCTCGAGCTGCCCATCACCCGGCTGGTGACGGGCGCCGACGTGAGCCTCCCGGTCCGTGTCGTGCACGGCCGCGAGGACGGGCCGACGATGTGGATCAGCGCCGCCATCCACGGCGACGAGGTCGTCGGCGTCGAGGTCGTCCGCCAGGTGCTGGCCGGGCTCGACCCCAAGCAGGTGCGGGGCACGATCGTCGCGCTGCCGATGGTCAACGTGCTCGGCTTCATGAACGGCGACCGCTACCTCCCCGACCGTCGCGACCTCAACCGCTCGTTCCCCGGGTCGGCGCGCGGGTCGCTGGCCAGCCGGATCGCCCACCTCGTGATGACCGAGGTGGTCGCCAAGTGCTCGGTGGGCCTCGACCTGCACACCGGCTCCGACCGCCGCTCCAACCTGCCGCAGATCCGCGCGGACCTCGACGACGGCTTCACCCGTGACCTGGCGGCGGCCTTCGGTGCGCCCGTCATGCTGCACGCCCGCATCCGCGACGGGTCGCTGCGGCACGCCGCCCGGGAACGGGGCGCGACGGTGCTGCTCTACGAGGCGGGCGAGAGCCTGCGGATGGACGCCTACGCGATCGACGCCGGGGTCGTCGGCGTACGCCGCGTGCTCGCCGCGCTCGGCATGGTGGACGGCGTCGACGAGCCCCCGCCGCCGGCCAGCGCCGAGCTCCGGGCGAGCGGCTGGGTCCGCGCGCGGCGTACGGGCATCCTCGACCTCGACGCCCAGCTCGGGCAGGAGGTCACCGACGGCGAACGCCTCGGCGCCCTGGTCGACGCCTTCGGCAAGACGCTGCGGCTCGTGCACGCCAACCGGACCGGGATCGTGATCGGGCGGACCGAGCAGGCGCTCGTCAACTCCGGCGACGCGCTCGTGCACATCGGCTCGGCGGACTGACTCGTCCGCTCGCCGGGCCCTCGGAGACTGGCGGGCTGCGACACCCGGGCGGCCGGCCGGCCCGTCGTACGCCGCCAGTCTCCGCCCGCCCGCCTCAGCGGCCCGACCCGCTCGCCGGGGCCGTCGGCAACTGGCGGCCTCCGACACCCGGAGGGCCCGTGGAACGGTCGTACGCCGCCAGCTGTGCCGGGCTTGCTCGGCGGTCCGACGCAGCTCAGGTGATCGAGAGGGTCTCGAACGTGTACGCCGCCGAGTCGCGGCCGGCGCGACATGTGAGCCGGGCGGGGACCGAGCGGCCCTCCCGCACCACCACGTCGTACGACGCCCTGTCGACCTCGAAGCGCGCGGTCACCAGGTCGCCGTCGCGGCGGTGCCCGCGGAGCTCGACGGCGTCGAGGCGGGTCTCCCCGAGCCGGTGCCGCAGCGCGACCTCCGCGGCCTGTACGGGCATCGGGAACCGCGACCGGCCGCGGAGGTGGTCGAGCACGACGTGGCCGTCGAGGGTGGCGGCCGCGACCCGGACGGCGCCGGCCGGGTCGAGCCCCCCGTAGTACAGGCCGTGCGGGAGCACGACCAGGTTGGCCGCGAACCGGTCGCCGCCCACGTGGCTGACCTCCCACGTGAGGTCGGGGTGCGCGGCGGCGAGGGCGGCGGCGACGGGCCGGCCCCGCTCGGCGCAGCACGCGTCGTGCCGACCGTGGGTGCAGACGGCGAGCACGGGCTCGGTCATCGGCGCCCAGCCCGGGCGCACGCCGGCACCCAGGGCGGCGAGGTCGAGCTCGGCCACGTCCGCGAGATCGGGCACGGTGGCGCCCTCGGACCACCCGGCGCCGGTGTGGGCGGCGATCACCCGGTACCCGGGGTGGTCCTCGCCGCTCGTACGGGCGGGTCCACCGCGGTGCCGGCGGGCGAGCAGCACCCGCACGCCGGTCCCACGCGCGGCCGACGCGAGGTGCGCGCCGAGCCCGTCGGGGAGCCGGGCGTCGCGGAGCGCGTCGACACCCCAGGGACCCGGGTGCTCCAGGAGCAGGAAGGCCGGGAACGTCGAGGCGCTGCCGGGGAGCGGGTCGCCCCGCTCGGCGGCGTCCGCGGCGCACCGGAAGGGCTCAGCCAACGCGGAGCAACCCCTCGCGGACCAGCCGGCGGGTGAGCACGAGGGCGCTCTCGAGGTCGAGGTGCGCGACCAGGTCGCGGGGGGTGAATGCCTCACGGCGGGCGACCTCGTCCAGCGCGGGACGGAGGCGGGCCGGGACCACCAGGGACCGGTCGCCGAGCAGCACCCGGATCCGGTCGTCGGGCTCGTCGACCAGGCGGCAGGGCACCCCGGCGCGGCGCTCGAGGATCGAGTCGGGACCGATCCCGTCGGCCAGCGCCACCCGGTCCCGCAGTCCGCCGGCGGACCGGGGCGGCCGGCTGGTGAGGAAGCGTCGTACCTCGGCGTCGGCGCGGGCGTCGGTGTCGACCGCGACCAGTCGGTCGGCCACCCCGCGCAGGTGGTGGCCCAGGCCGGACGACAGGTCCGCGGGCTCGTCGAGCCACCCGGCGGGCAGGTGGTCGTCGGGGACCTGGGCGACGGCGTCGCGGACGACCCGCTCCACGAGTGCGCGCCAGGTGAGCTGGTTGATGCCGATCGTCACGTGCAGCGACGCGGTCTGCTGGGCGCGCGCTGCGTGCGGTGTCCCGGTCGGCAGGTAGGCCACGACGCCCGGCTCGAGGAGCAGGTCCCCGGGACCGTCCGTGCCGTGTACCTCCCACTGCTTGGTCCCGTGGGTCTGGAAGACGAACACGTCGTGGGAGTCGGAGTGCACCGCGAAGCCCTGCGCACCGGCGGGCGTGAGGTAGGCGTTGGCCTGGCACGGATGGCCCAGCTCCAGCTCGAGCGCGGCGACGAGGTCAGCCAGCGGCGGGTGGTAGCGCTGCAGCCCCTGCAGCACCACGGTGGCTCCCTCGTCGAAGAGGCCCAGCAGCCGGACCGGGTCGACCAGCCCGGTCAGCGGCTTGCCGGCCAGCGTGCCGCCGCGGGTGTACGACGACTCGGGCAGCACGCGGCCGTCGCGCGCGACCCGGACGGCCGGGGTCCGCAGGGCGCTGGAGGTGAGCAGTGCGTCGACGTCGTCGAGCGACAGCAGGCCGACCAGGAGGGACGGGTCGCTGTGGTGGACGTGGACCCGCGACGCCCAGGTCTTCTCTCGGAAGCCCTGGGCGTCGCCGGTCAGCAGGTCGAGGGCGCTCAGAGGGCCGTCCCGTCGGTGCCGTCGGCGTCCGTGCTGTCGCCGTCGGTGGAGTCGGTGCTGTCGCCGTCCGTGCTGTCGGCGTCGGCGCCGTCGGCGTCAGTGGAGTCGCCGTCGGTCGCGTCGGTGCTGTCGCCGTCGGTCGAGTCACCGTCGGTGCCGTCGGCGTCGCCACCGGGAGCCGGGACCGAGCTGTCGCCGGGGGCGGTCAGGCCCTCGGTGGTCATGTCGTCGTCGCCGAGCGGGGCGTCGGGAGTCGTCGTCATCGTCGTACCTCCTCTACTCACCTGGCCGGCGGCGGTTCCGCCTCCAGGTCGGTCAGTCTGCTGTGTGTCCGGGAGCCACTCCCACACCCTTGCGGGTGCGCGGGTCCTCGACAAGGGAGTCGCCCGTCACGTCGGCAACCTGAGCTCGCGCAGGGGGGGCGCCGGCCAACGACTCGAGGGGGCGGCGGACCTGGCCGTCCATCCCGGTGGCCTCCGAGATCGTGCCCCGCAACGGCTTCTTCACCACCACGGACACGACCTGCTGCTCGGCCCGCTCGACCACCGTGCGGCGGACGATCGACAGGCCCTGGACCCAGTCCCGGTAGGCGTCGACCCGGTCCTGGATGCGGCGAAGCACGCCCGCGAGGCGCTGGACCAGCGCCGCGATCCGCGACCCGGTGACCGCGGCCTTCGCCGCCGCCGACGCGGCGCCGGCGAGGGTGGACGCACCGAGGGTCACCAGCCCGGTCACCGCCGACACCGCGAGGGTGAGGGCGGCCCACTCGAGCAGCTCCCGGACCAGGTCGCGCACCAGCCGCTCGGTCTCGTGCACGGCCGAGGCAGCCTCGTCGAGACAGTCACCGACGTCGAGCGACCGGTCGGCGAGCTCCTCGAGCCCGCGGCCGACCTCCACGCCGGCGACGGTCCAGCTGCCCGCGGCCAACCCGACCCAGCCGACCCCCGTGTCCTCGACGGTGCGGTGCTGGCGGTGTCCCAGGTCGTCGAGGTGTCGACCCATCGACCGCCACCGGTCGGCCGCCTCCCGCACCGCCTCGTGGTCGCCGACGAGGGAGTCCCACTGATCGAGGAGCGGCTGCACCAGGGGTCGGACGATGTCGCGCACCTCGCCTGGCAAGGCAGCGAGCAGGGCCACCGACTCGAGCAGGGTCCCGCTCGAGGCCACCCCGGTCATGCCACCCCCCTCATGCCAGGGCTCCCCGGATCGACTCGAAGCGGTCGGCGACGTCCTCGTCGACCGAGCGGACCTCGTTGCGGAACGCGCGCAGCGTCTCGTGCAGCTCCTGGCAGCGATGGGCCTGGTCCCAGAGCCGGCGACGGGTCGCCTCGTCGGCCCGGTCGACCGCCGCGAGGAGCTCCTCGCTCGGCAGGATCCGCCCGAGCGCGGCCGCGGGCAGCGCGGTCGCCCGGCGCTCGTCCTGGGCCCGGATCAGCTCGTTGCGCACGGCGCGCTCCTCGGCGGCGGCGCGGGACAGCACGTCGTACTCCACCCGCATCAGCCCGCCGGTCTGCTCACTCGGCCACATCCCCTGCTCCTCCCTCGTGTCGATGGGACCACGCTGCCCGACGGGAGGGACGGCCGCGCTGACGAGGCTGCCACCTGTGGAGGAGGGAGACCGATCCACGGGTGGTGGACGACAAGCGGTCCGGGCCGTCGTACCGCAGCGCTCCTAGGGTGGGGGCATGACCACTGACGTGACCCTGGCCGGCGACCGCTTCGAGATCACGGTCGACGGCACCCGAGCCGGCCTGACGCAGTTCGTCGACGTCGACGGTCGGCGCATCTTCTTCCACACCGAGGTCGGTGACGAGTTCGAGGGGCAGGGGCTCGCCGGCGAGCTGGTCGCCCGCGCGCTCGACGCCACCCGCGAGGCCGGGTTGCGCGTCGTACCCGTGTGCCCCTACGTCAAGCGGTTCGTGGGCAAGCACGAGGAGTACGCCGACCTGGTCGACCCGGTCACGCCTGACGCGGTCGCCGCGGTCCGGGCCTCCCAGGCCTGAGGCAGCGGGTCAGCCGACCGCCAGCAGGTCGGCCTCGTCGGCGGTCGTCACGGGAGCACGCCGTGCAGCCCGGTCCGCCACGAGCAGCACCACGAGCGCGGCCGCGGAGAGGCCGGCACCGACCCACAGGGGCGAGGTGTAGCCGAGGCCCGCGGTGATGGTGAGCCCGCCGAGCCAGGCCCCGAACGCGTTGCCGACGTTGAAGGCCGCGATGTTGGAGCCGGACGCCAGGGTCGGGGCACTGCCGGCGTACGTCATGATCCGCATCTGCAGCCCGGGCACGGTGGCGAAGCCGAAGCCGCCCATCAGCACGAGGCTCACCACGGTCAGCGCCTGCGAGCCCGCGGTCAGCGCGAACCCGGCCAGGACGACGGTGAGCCCGGCCAGCACCACGGCCAGGGTGCGCGGGACCGAGCGGTCCGCGGCGCGACCACCGCGCCAGTTGCCGACGAACAGCCCGCCGCCGAAGAGGACCAGGAGCCACGGCACGCTGCTCGAGGCGAAGCCGGAGACCTCGGTGAGCGTGTAGGCGATGTAGGTGAAGGCACCGAACATGCCGCCGAAGCCGAGCGTGGTGACGGCGAGCGACAGCCACACCTGGCCGGAGCGGAAGGCGCCGACCTCCCCGCGCAGCCCGGCGCCGCTGCGGTCGACGGGCTGGCTGGGCACCAGCGTGGCCATGCCGACGAGGGCCACGAGGCCGATGACGGTGATCGCCCAGAAGGTGGAACGCCAGCCGAGCTGCTGGCCGAGGAACGTCCCGAGCGGCACGCCGAGGACGTTGGCACTGGTGAGTCCCGCGAACATCAGGGCGATGGCGCCCGCGCGCTTCTCGGGGGCCACCAGGTTGGCGGCGACCACGGAGCCGATGCCGAAGAACGCGCCGTGGGTGAGCGCGGCGAGGATGCGGCCGAGGAGCATCGCCTCGTACGTCGTGGCGAGGGCCGAGACCAGGTTGCCGGCGATGAACAACACCATCAGCGCCGTCAGCACGTGCTTGCGGTTGAACCGGGTGACGGCGGCGGTGAGGCCGATCGCGCCCACAGCGACGCTGAGGGCGTAGCCGGAGATGAGCCAGCCGGCCGTCGCCTCGTCGACGCGGAAGTCGGCGGCGACCTCGGGGAGCAGGCCGGCGATCACGAACTCGGTGAGCCCGATGCCGAAGCCTCCGATGGCCAGGGCGAGGAGGGCGAGGGGCATGACGTTCCTTCCAGAAGCAATAGTCCGCGTGTGCAACTAACGGCGTGATCACGAAACTAGTTGCACACGCTGACTATTGCAAGCGGCGGCTACGATGGGGCGCGTCACATCGACCCACCGTCAGTCCACCCACCGTCCGGAGGAATCCATGGGCATCGCCGACGACGCCGTCGAGATCCGCGCCCAGGGCTGGCGCACCCTCGCCGCCCTGCACGGCCTCATCGAGGCAGCCCTCGAGCGCGAGCTGAGCAGCGCCCATCAGCTCTCGGTCGTGGAGTTCACGGTGCTCGACGCCCTGTCGCGCCAGGACGGCTGGCACATGCGCATGAGCCAGCTGGCCCGCGCCGCGGCGCTCTCCGGCAGTGCCGCCACCCGGCTCGTCAACCGGCTCGAGGACCGTGGCCTGCTCACCCGGATCATCTGCGCGGACGACCGGCGGGGGATCTACACCGAGCTGACGGCGGACGGACGTCGCCTGCTCGACCGGGCCCGACCGACGCACGACCGCACCCTCGAGGCGGCCATGGCCGACGCGGGCGAGCGGCCCGAGCTCAGGTCGCTCGTCGACGCGCTGCACCGCCTGCCGGCCCCGGCCTGACCGCGGCGCTCCCGCGGGCGTCGTACGGCCCGCACTTCTCGCGGGGTAGTCCGTGACGAACGGACCCCAGAATCGCGGTGCGAGGGGTCCGATCGTCACGGACTACCCCGAGATTGAGGCAGGTCAGCGGGTCCAGTCGTCCGGCGGGTCCTCGCCGGTGACCCCGTCGACGGACTCGCGGAGCAGGTCGGCGTGCCCGGTGTGCCGGCCGTACTCCTCGAGGAGGTCGAAGAGCAGCCGGCGCAGGCTGGCGTGGTGGCCGTTGCCGTCGTCCACGTGGCACACGAAGTCGAGGCCGCCCTCGTCCAGCGCAGCGGCGATGCGGGCGTCGGCGCGCTCGACCGCGTCGTCGTACAGGCGGTAGAGCTCGTCGGGCGCGAAGCTGCCGGCACTGGTGAACTCCCAGTCGTCGGTGCCGTCGTGGCCCAGCGAGCGCCAGGGCTCGACGAGCTGCTTGCCGCGCAGCTTGGTGGTGAACATGTAGTCCTCCACCATCGCCAGGTGCAGCAGCAGGCCCCCGAGGGTCAGCGCGGAGGGTCCGAGGGTCGCGGCCAGCCCGGCCGCGTCGAGGTGGCCCGCCTTCCAGCGGAACGTCGTCCGCATCCGGGTGATCGCCCCCAGGAGGTGCTCGGTCTCGGTGCCCGCGACCGGCGGCTCCCAGGGCGGCGGGGTCCAGCCGGAGGTGCAGGAGGTCGTCATGTCGACCACGGTAGGACCGGTTCCGGACGGATCGCGTCCGCTGGGCGTGGGATCCTGCGGGGGTGGACGACACCAACCCCACCGCGCGGGCCCTGCTCGCGCTCGACCTCATCCAGTCCAGCCCCGGCATCGGCGCGGTCGAGCTGGGCGAGCGGCTCGGGGTCTCCGACCGGGCGGCGCGCCGCTACGTGAGCATCCTGCGCGCCGCGGGGATCGACATCGACAGCAGCCGGGGGCAGTACGGCGGCTACCGGGTGGCCCGGGCGCTGCGGCTCCCCCCGCTGCGCTTCAGCGCCGCCGAGGCCCTCGGCCTGGTGATGGCCGCGCTCGACGGGCACCACCCCGCGAGCGATCCGACCGACCTCGTCGGCTCGGCTCTCGGCAAGCTCATCGCCGCACTGCCGGACACGGTCGCCGCGCAGGCCGAGGCCGTACGCCGCACGGCCGCCGCGGTGCCCGACCGCTCCGCCGTCCGGCCCGATCCCGCCGTCATCACCACCCTCGTCCGGGCTGCGTCCACGAGCCGGCAGGTGTCGATCGGTTACCGCTCCGAGGCCGGCCGCGAGTGGGAGAGCGTGGTCGACCCGTGGGCCATCGTGGTGCGCCACGGTCGGTGGTACCTGCTGTGCTGGTCGCACCACTCGGGCGCCACCCGCGCCTACCGGATCGACCGAGTGACCGGCGCGCGGGTCCTCGACGCGGGCTTCCGTCCACCCCAGGACCTGGACCCGGTCGCCGCCCTCGAGGAGCACCTGGCGACCGGCTGGGACCACCCGGTCGAGGTGGTCATCGAGGCGCCGCTCGAGCGGATCGGCTGGCTGCCCCGGCACCTCGGCCGGCTCGAGGCGATGGACGAGTCGACCACCCGGCTGACGGGCAGCACGAGCAACGCCGCGTCGTACGCCGAGGGGCTGGCGCTGCTGCCCGTCCCGTTCCGAGTCGTGGCCGGCGACGAGGTCCGCGAGGCCGTCCGCGAGCTCGGCCGGCGCCTGCTCGCTGCGGGCTGACGCCGGGGTCCGTCTAGTTGAACCCGTGCCGCGCCAGGGGTCCGATGAGCTCGCGCTCCTCGTAGGCCAGGTGCGAGAGCAGGGTGTCGGTGAGCAGGTCGATCGCGTGCTGGACGTCGTCGAGGGCCCGCTCCCCCGACGTACCCGTGCCGTCGGACGCCACCAGCTGCACCAGCGCCCGGTCGAACTGCTCGAGCACGTCGTGGATGACGTCGTGCTCGGCCTCCAGCCGGTCGAGCACCGGCCCGAGACCGGGCTCGGAGCGCCGCAGGTGCGGGAAGACGCTTCGGTCCTCGAGCGTGTGGTGGCCGGTGACGATCCGGCAGTAGGACTCGCAGTAGGCACCCAGGGTCCAGTTGTTCTGCCGCATGGTCATCGTGTTGACGACCGAGCGGGCGGCGCCGACGGTCAGGTGGCCGGTGCGGACCTGGTCGAGCACGCCACGGACCTGCTGGAGCTCGGCGCGCAGCCCGTCGTGGATGTCGACGAGGTGCTGGGCGAGGCCCTGCTGGGCAGCGGGGTACGACGCCCCGTCCGGGCCGTCGTGCGTCGGCCGGTCGGACTCGTCCCACGGCTGCTCGGCGACCAGGCGGGTGCCGTCGTCGGGCGTCGGCGTGACCCCGGGGCGGCTCCGCGAGTCACTCCGCGTGTCACCGCGCGACTCGCCGGCCGGCGGTGCGCCAGCCACCGTCCCGGACCCCGAGAACGTGGCCTGCTCACCGCCCGCGGGCGAGTCCGAGCCCGAGGCGGCCCGCGCCCGCTCCGCCTCGACCAGCTCGCGCACGGCGGGGGCGACCTCGGTCGCGAAGCGACGGACGTCGTCGGGCGAGTCGGTGCCGAGGACGTAGGTGCTCATCCCGGTCTCGAGGGTGAGGCCGGCCAGCTGCTCGGCCCAGTCGTCGGCCGTCCCCTGCAGGAAGCCGCTGCCGGTGCCGAAGCGGCCGAAGACGTTGTAGATGCGCCGGATCTCCTCGGGCGCGCGGCCGGCGGCGACGGCCGCCTCGTCCAGCGCGGCGGAGAGGTCGGGCAGCGCGGGCGGGTCGGCGTACCCCATGCTCGGCACCCAGCCGTCGGCCAGCCGACCGGTCAGGCGGATCATCCGGGGCTTGTAGGCGCCGACCCAGATCGGGATGTCGTGCGCCGGCACGGGCCCGGCGTGCAGCCCGGCCGCCCGGTAGTGCTCGCCCTCGAAGCGGACGCTGCCGCCGCCCCAGAAGGCGCGGATCAGCCGGATCGCCTCGTCGAGCGCGTCGACCGCCTCGCCCGGCGTACGACGCACGCCGCCAGCCGCCTCGATGGCGTCCCAGAACGCACCGGCGCCGAGGCCGAGCTCGACCCGGCCCCCGGTGACCAGGTCGAGCGTGGCCGCGGCCTTGGCCAGCACCACCGGCGGCCGCAGCGGCAGGCTGGCCACGTTGGGCGCGATCTTGATCGTGCTGGTGCGCGCGCCGAGGACGGACAGGAGCGTCCAGGTGTCGAGGTACTTGTCCTGGTAGGGGTGGTCCTGCACCGAGACGAGGTCGAGCCCCGAGACCTCCGCGAGCTGCACCAGCCCCAGGAGGTCGTCGAGGCGGGCGGCCTCGGGGGTCGGGAAGATCCCGAACTCCAGCTCCTGCCCGTAGTCGGCCATCAGGCGGCCGCGCCCGGGACCTCGGCGTTGAGCGCGTCGGCCAGCCGGCGTACGGCGCGGGCCTCGTCGCGACGCGCCGGGTCACTCCCGGCACTGCGCTCGAGCGAGCGGAAGAGCAGCACCGCGGCGTAGGCGTGCCCGGGGTCGCGCTCGAGCATCTCGCGGGCGACGTCGGCCGCCCGGCCGGACTGCGCGGAGTGGAAGTAGCTGCGCGCCAGCAGCTCGCGCGCGCTCGCGAGGTCCCGCTCGTCGGGGTGCGTGTCGACGAGGTGCTGGAGCACGATCGCGGCGGAGTAGTAGTCGCGGTGCTCGAAGAGGTCCTCGGCCCAGCGGAAGGCGTCGTACGGCGCCAGGGTGCGGAGGGTCTGCTCGATGCGGGTCATGGGTTCCCCTTCTGTGAGTGCGGACGTCCGCCTCAACCACATACCCACCGGGGGTATTCCTAGAGCGAGACCAGCAGGGCGAGCAGGCCCAGCGTGGGCAGCAGGCCCTGGGTCAGGGCGGCCCGGGCCTTGGACCGGTCGCTGAGCACGAGCACCAGCGCGGCCGCCACCATCGAGCCGGCGGAGACCACCGCGAGCGCGAGCCCGACGTCCTCGTGGCCGGCGGCCAGGAAGCCCACCGAGGCGAATGTGCCGAGCGCGAGGAAGAGGTTGTAGAAGCCCTGGTTGTAGGCCAGCTGCCGCGTGGTCTCGGCCTGCTCCGGGGTCGTGCCGAACGTGCGCCGGGTGCTGGCCGCGGTCCACGCGAAGGACTCCAGCCAGAAGATGTAGACGTGGAGCGCTCCCGCGAGCGCGAGCAGCACCCAGGCGACGTAGGTCATGGCCGGAGCATAGGGCCGGCCGATCGGGACAGGGGTGGGTCAGGCGTCGAGGTGGAGCGCCCCAGCCTCGGGACCCTCCTCGCTGCCGGGGTCGATGACCCCGCCACCACCGAGGACGTCCTCCTCGGCGGGCACCGCGTCCGGGTCGTCACCGCCGACCCGGTCGATCGCGTCGGGGTCGTGGTAGCCGGCGTCCGGATCCGGGTCCTCCTGGCGCAGGCGCTGGGAGATCGTCTCGTCGCCGTCGATGAACTCCGCACCGCGGGGCTGGCGGTCCGGCGGGCTCCACGGCTCGTCGTCACCCGCGCTCGGGTCGTCGAGGTTGATCTCGGCCTCGGCCTGCTCGGCCTGGTCCAGCTGGGTCTCTCCCCAGTCGCCTTCGCTCTCGTGGGTCATGCCTCCACTCTGTCCGCTGGCACCCGCGCGGACAAGGCCGGTCCACCCGTGGGCATGGCCCGCCCGTCAGACCCAGAACGTGTCGTGGCGGAGCATGAACGCCGCCCGCTCGTCCTCGCCCATCCGCTCCCCGCGCGCCAGGGTCTCGAAGTAGTCCTCGCGCGGCCCGCCGGGCGCGAAGCTCAGCAGCATCTGCGCGTTGTCGGACCCGCGGAAGCCGTGGATCCCGCCCTCGGGGACGTAGAGGTAGTCGCCCGGCGACCCGGTGACCCATTCGCGCCCGTCGTACAGCTTCACGGTCCCCGACAGCACGTAGAAGTGCTCGGAGATGCTGCGGTGGAAGTGCGGGTCCGGGCCCGTCTCCGGCTCGCCGAACGTCCACCGGTAGACGCCGAGCAGGCCGCCGGACTGCTCACCGGTGACGAGGTACTCACAGGTGACGCCGCTCGCGTAGGTGAGGTCGGGCGGGGTGTCGGAGGGGCGGAGCCAGGCACTCGCCTCGCCGCCCTCCCCCGTGTAGACGTCGGGAGGATAGGAACCGGTGGAGTACGCCGGGAACGACATGCCGCCAGCGTGGCACACCCGACCGGTGTCCAGCAGTCCACCGGACGGGCCCGGTGGCCAACGACGTGGTGGAGCAGATAGACAGGACCCCGCTGTTCTCGGAACGAGGAGTCCCCATGGTTGCCGTCCACACCGCCATCGCGATCGTCCTGGTCATCGCGCTGATCATCCGGGTCAAGGTCGACCCAGTGATCTCGCTGGTGCTGGGCTCGCTCTACCTCGGGCTGGCCGCGGGGGTGGGCTTCGCCGGCACGATCGAGGCGATCACCGTCGGCTTCGGCGGCATCATGGCGGAGGTCGGCCTGCTCATCGGCTTCGGCGTGCTCATCGGTGCGTTGCTGCACTCGACGGGCGCGTTCCGCCGGCTGGTGGGCCTGCTGGTCAAGAGCGTCGGCGCCGGCCGGTTGCCCTACGCCCTGACCTCGCTGCTCGCCGTCGTCATGCCGTCGATCTACGTCGACGTCCAGGTCGTGCTGGCCGCACCGGTGGCCCGCAGCGCCTCGCCGTTCATCGGCCGCACCGGCCTGCCCGTGCTGGCGTCGGCGCTCGGCTGCGGCATCTTCGCCGGCTACGTGTTCGTCATCCCCGGCCTCGCGGCGATCTCCATCGCCGGGCTGCTGGACATCCAGCTCGGTGACTGGCTGCTCTACGGGCTGGTCATCGGACTGGTGACCGCCGTCGTCTCGACGCTGCTCATGCGGCTCCTCTTCAGCGCCGGCGGCTGGTGGGACCCCGAGACCGACGAGGAGGTCGACGAGGCGATGGCCGAGCAGGAGGCCGCCGACGCGGCGTACCTCACCGGCGAGGCGGAGAGCGCGCACGAGGCGATGTCCCGCGCCGAGGACGAGGCCCGCGAGACGGAGAAGGCGCACGGCGTACGCCGCCTGCCGCTGCTGGTCCTGATGCTCCCGATCCTGGTGCCGCTGCTGCTCATCGCCTTCGGCGCCTTCGCCGAGCTCGGCGGCTGGTCGAACGCGTTCATCGCGTTCCTCGGCGACGCCAACATGGCGCTCTTCATCGGCCTGATCGGCGCCTACACGCTCTCGCGGATGTCGGCCGGCGCGGAGCGCACCGACCACGCCATGACCGAGGGCTTCCACACCACCGGCGAGATCCTGCTCATCACCGGTGTCGGCGGCTCGCTCGGCGCGGTCATCGAGGCGACCGGCCTCGACTCCGTGCTGGGCGACCTCTTCCGCGCCGACGAGGGCGCCCCGATCATCCTCAGCATCCTGCTCGCGTGGTTCATCGCGGCGGTGCTGCACCTGGCGATCGGCTCGGTGTCCGTCGCGGCGATCACGGCGGCCGGCATCATCGCGCCGATCCTCGACTCGCTCGCCGTCTCGCCGATCGTGATCGGCCTCGCCATCGCGTCGGGCGCGATGTTCGCCCTGCAGGTCAACAGCAACTTCTTCTGGATGTTCAAGTCGCTGCTCGGGCTCTCGACCAAGGGCACGCTCAAGACGCTGACCCTGGTGACCTCGGTCGCGTCGGTCGTCTCGCTGCCGCTCGTGATGGTGGCGGCGCTGGTCGCCTGACCGGGCTCGGGCGCGGCGTCGTACGACGCGTCACCGGCGAGCCAGCGCGTCGTACGACGCGGGCGTCAGTCGTCGTCCTCGACGGACTCCTCCGCGGCCTGCTCGGCGACCTCGTCGGACCCCGGCCCCACCTCGTGGGCGCTGGAGTCCACCGCGTCGGTGTCGACCATGTCGCCGACAGTCGCGTTGCCCGCGGGCTCGGCGTCGAGGGCCGCGGCGGAGTCGTCGACGCGCTCCCCGGCGCCCGGGAAGGAGGAGGCCGGGCTCCCGTCGGCGTCGCTGGCGTCGGGGTCGTTCCAGTCGCCGTTGGTGCCGGTGCTGTCGGTGCCGGGGGTGTCCATGCTCGCGACCCTACGCGCGGGGCGCGGACGGCAGGCTCACCCCAGCGGCTGGTAGTCGAGCTCGAGGAAGTCGTCGACCTCGGGCACCCAGCGCTGCGCGACGAAGGCCGTGTGGACCGGGTGCACGTTGTAGGCGTCGTACGCCGCCTGGTCGGCGAACTCCATCGAGAACCCGAAGGAGAAGTCGTTCTTGGTGCCCGTCTGGCGCAGCTGCTCGAAGCGCTGCACCCCGGGGATGGCGGCCAGAGCGGCGCCGGCGTCGAGGAACTCCTGCTCCGCGGGCGAGCCGGACGGATGGACGAGCCGGAAGGCGACGGTGTGGCGGATCACCCGTCGACCCTAGCCGTCGCGCTCAGCCGCTCCTCGAGCCCGTCGAGGACGAGGTCGAGCCCGTAGTCGAACTCGTCGGCGTAGTCGTAGGTGCCGCCGGAGATCTGCTCGGTCATCATCTCGACCAGGTGCGGGTAGTCCTCGGCCGCGAGCGCGAGCCCCTCGGCGAACTCCTGGGCGTCCTCACCGGCCTCCATCGGCAGGTTGAGCTCGGTGAGCACGAAGCCGTAGACGTAGGCGTCGAGGACCGAGTACGCATGCGCCGCCAGCCGCACCGGGAACCCGGCGTCCCGGAGGCAGCCGATCACCGCGTCGTGGTGGTGCAGCAGCGCCGGTCCCGGGTGCCGCCGGGACTCGAGCAGGCCCAGCGCCCACGGGTGGGCGAAGAGCACCGCGCGCGCCGACGCGGCCCGGGTCCTCATCGCCACGCGCCAGGGCTGGTCGGGCCGGGGCAGCCTGATCCGTGAGAACGCCCAGTCCGCGAGCGCGTCGAGCAGCTCCTCCTTGCCGCGCAGGTGGTGGTAGAGCGACATCGCCTCTGCGCCCACCTCGCGACCGACGCTGCGCATGCTCACCGCCCCGAGCCCGCCCCGGTCGGCCACCGTCACGGCGGCCTCGACGATGCGGTCGCGGGTCAGCGCAGGTCGGGCCGACATGCCACCTCCGAGGTATGGGCCATTGCGGACTTACGGGTGTAAGGCTACAGTCCCCGTCAAGACTTACACGCGTAAGGGAGCCGACATGAGAGCAGCAGTCGTCCACGAGTACGGCGCACCGGGCGTCGTCCGGGTCGTCGACATCGACACCCCCACCCCCGGAGCGAAGGACGTGCTCGTCCGCATCCGCGCCACCGCGGTCACGGCCGCCGACTCCCGCATCCGGGGCGCCCGGTTCCCGCGCGGCTTCGCTCCGTTCGCCCGGCTGGCCTTCGGGATCCGCCGGCCCCGGACGACGGTGCTGGGCAACACGTTCTCCGGCGTGGTCGAGGCGCTCGGACCGAAGGTCACTGGCATCGCGGTCGGCGACGAGGTCGCCGGCACGACCGGCCTGCGGATGGGCACGCACGCGGAGTACGCCGTGGTCCCGGCGTCGCGGGTCGTCGCCAAGCCCGCCGGCGTCAGCCACGACGACGCGGCCGGAGTGCTCTTCGGGGGCGCGACCGCGCTGTTCTTCCTCCGCGCCAAGGCCACCGTCGGGCCGGGCACCCGGGTGCTGGTCAACGGGGCGTCCGGGGCGATCGGTACCAGCGCCGTCCAGCTCGCGAAGCACGCCGGGGCCACGGTCACGGGCGTCACCAGCGGGGCCAACGCCGACCTGGTCCGCAGCCTGGGAGCCGACCACGTCATCGACCACACGACCACCGACCTGGCGTCGGTCACCGAGCGCTACGACGTCGTGCTCGACACCGTCGGCACCCTCTCGCCCGCCTCCGGCCGACGCCTGCTGGCCGACGGCGGCGTCCTGCTGCTGGCCGCCGCCGACCTCGGCGAGCTCCTGCGCGCCCGCGGCGACGTCCGGGCCGGCACCGCGCCCGAGCGGGTCGAGGACGCCCGCGAGCTGCTCGACCTGGTCGCGTCGGGCGCACTGCGCGTCGTGCTCGACCGGGTGGTCCCGCTCGACGACGTGGTCGCCGCCCACGAGCGCGTCGACTCCGGCCGCAAGGTCGGCAACATCGTGCTCAACCCCTGACCGGGTGCCGCCCCGGGCGGCTCAGTCGGCGAGGCCGGCCGCGTCCTTGAGCCACGCCCACGCCCGGGCCCGCTCGTCCTCGCCGGCCCGCGTGGTGGGCACGATGTGGAGCGGCCGCTCGACGCGGTCGTGCCAGAAGCGCCCGTTGGGCGGCGCCGGCTCGGCACCGACGAGCCACACGCTGGTGTCCGCGCCCTGGGCGTCGTCGCGCAGCACACGCCGGGTCAGCGACCGGAAGCGCGGCAGGGACTCCTGGACACCGGGGGTGTCGGCCCAGCCGGGGTGCATCGCCGAGGTCGTGACGTCGTCGAGCGACCACCGGTCGGCGAGCAGCGCCAGCATCTCGACCTGCATCCGCTTGGACCGGGCGTAGGACGTCGTCGGCGAGTAGTCGCCGCGGAGGTACTCCGGGTCGTCGGCGCGCAGCGCCTGGCTGTACATCCCGCCGCTGCTCACCAGCACGACCCGGCCCCCGGCCAGCTGCGGTCGCAGCGCCTCGGTCATCACGACGGGACCGAGGACGTGGACGGCCATGCTCAGCTCGTGGCCCTGCGCGGACTCCGAGCGCTCCGGCGGCATCACCCCGGCGTTGTGCACGATCCCGTGGATCGCCGGCAGCTCGCCCGCCACCTCGCCGGCGAAGCGGCGTACGTCGTCGAGGTCGCCCACGTCGCAGCGCCACAGCCGCAGCGACGCACCGGGCAACCGGCCGGCGATCTCGTCGAGGACCCGACCGCCCTTGGCCTCGTCGCGCACCACGAGGTGGACGCGGGCGCCGAGCGCGGCGAGGCCCTCGGCGGTGGCGATCCCCAGTCCGGAGCTCGCGCCGGTCACGAGCACGTCGCGGCCGGCCAGCGCGTCGGGCGCGGGGTCGGCCGGCCAGCCCGGCAGCGCCTGCCGCACACGCAGCCCGATGGTCGTGTAGCCCAGCACCAGGGTCCGGTCCATCACGGTGTCGAGCGCCCGCACGGGCAGCGGGCGGCTCATGCGAGCCGGTCCAGGTGGGTGCGGAGCTCGTCGACGGTCTTCTTCGCCAGGACCGGGAGGTAGGCCGCGACGACCGGCACCGCGAAGCGCGCCGCGCCCTTGAAGGCGAACTCGGCCGTGTAGGTCACCTCGGAGCCGGTGCCGCTGGCCCGGACGCCCATCACGTCGTGGCCGTCGAACTGCTCGTTGTGCCCGGTGAGGTGGATCCGCGTGGGGCGCTCGGCCTCGACGGTCGTGTAGGTGATCTCCGTCGTCCGGCCGAGGAAGGACGAGACGTTGCGGTAGACCGTCCCCACCCCGCCGTCGCCGGAGACCCGCTCGCAGGACACGGTGCCCGGGTCCCACTCCTCGGCGTTGGTGAAGTCGGCGAGGTAGTCGTAGACGGCCTCGGGCGACGCGGTGGTGGTGAACGTGCGGGACACGGTGGGCTTCATCGGCATCACTCCTGGGGTCGTCCTCCACGCTACGGGGCGGGACCCACACGGAGTGCCGGCGTCCCGGCGCCGTACCGCTGTCCCCGATCCGCCGTACCGTCGGGTCCATGCCCACCACCGCGACCCCGGCCGCGCTGCGCGACTACGTCCGCCGGCACGGCTCCGACTTCCTCGCCGACCCCAACATCACCTCGATCGGCATCGGCCACAAGGTCGTCGACGGCCGGCGCACCGACGTGATGTGCGTGCAGTTCACGGTCGCGGCCAAGGTGCCGCCCGAGCAGGTCGACGACCTCGGTTCCGCCCTCATCCCGCAGTCCGTCGAGGTGGAGAGCACGGCGGTGCCGACCGACGTCCTCGAGCGCGCCTACGCCCCGTCGTACGCCGTGGTGCCCGAGGCCGCCCCGGACGCGCGGCGTACGCGCATCGACCCGGTCGTCCCGGGCGTCAGCGTCGCGGGCGCGGCCGAGAGTGCGGGCACGATCGGGTGCATCGTCTGGGACGCCGACACCGGGGCGCCGCACGTGCTGAGCAACTGGCACGTCCTCCAGGGCCCCGGCGGCGCGATCGGCGACGAGGTCCTCCAGCCGGGTCCGTACGACGACAACCGCGTCGGCCGCAACCGGCTCGGCGTCGTCACCCGCTCCCACCTCGGCATCGCCGGTGACGCCGCGATCGCCACCATCGAGGACCGTGGGTTCGACGCCACCGTGCTCGACCTCGGGGTGGCGCCGGTCGAGCTGGGCGACCCCGAGCTCGACGACCCGGTGGTCAAGTCCGGCCGGACGACGGCGGTCACCCACGGGCGGGTGTCGCGCGTGGACGTGATCGTGCGGCTCGACTACGGCGAGGCCGGCGAGCACCGGATCGGCTGCTTCGAGATCCGCCCCGACCCCGCTCGCCTCCCGGAGGACGGCGAGCTGAGCGACGGTGGCGACTCGGGCAGCGCGTGGCTCTTCAAGGCCGGCAACGGCCGTCCGACCCGGGTCCTGGCAGGGCTGCACTTCGCCGGCGAGACCGACGGACGCGACTCCGAGGAGCACGCGCTGGCCTGCCTGCCCCGCTCGGTCTTCGACAAGCTCGGCATCACCCTCTCCGCCGAGGCGGCGGCGGAGGCCGCAGCCGCCGCCGGCGCGTCCGGTTACGACGAGGGCTTCCTCTCCACACCGGTCGGGGTCCCCACGCTGGCCCCCGAGCTGGTCGAGGACGCCGTCGAGGTCGACGGGGACCAGGTCGTCCCCTACACCCATTTCTCGCTGACCATGAGCACGTCGCGACGCCTGGCCCGCTGGGTCGCGTGGAACGTCGACGGCACCGCCATGCGCCGCCTCGAGCGCAGCAACGACTTCCGGCTCGACCCGCGGGTGCCGGGCGACGCGCAGGTCGGCGAGGAGCTGTACGCCGACAACCGGCTCGACCGCGGGCACCTCGCGCGCCGCGCCGACCTCACGTGGGGCACGGCGACGGAGGCCGCGCAGGCCAACAGCGACTCGTTCTTCTTCACCAACATCGCGCCGCAGATCGACGCGTTCAACCAGGCGTCGCGGTACGGCGTGTGGGGGCGGCTCGAGGACGCGCTCTACGAGGCGGTGACGGTCGACCGGTTGCGGATCAGCGTCTTCGGCGGGCCGGTGCTGCGCGACGACGACCGCGAGTACCGCGGGGTGCTGGTCCCGCGCGAGTTCTGGAAGGTCATCGCGTGGGAGGAGGACGGCGCCCTCACCGCCCGGGCCTTCCTGCTGACCCAGGACCTCGACCCGCTCGAGGCCATCGACCTCGGCGAGTTCGAGACCTACCAGGTGCCGCTCGCCGACCTGGCCTCCCGGACCGGGGTCCTCCTCGACCCCTCGCTGTCGGCCGGGGAAGCGTCCGGCACCGAGGCCGTGGCGCCGCACGTCGTCACCTCGGAGGAGGACATCGTCTGGTGAGCTTCAGGCCTGCAGGCGCCACGCGGTGGTGAAGGCCTCCTCGATCGCGTCCCGGTCGCCGCTCGCGAGGTCGGCCACGACCATCATGTGCTTCTCGAGGTGCGACGGGACGCTGAAGGTCCCGGGGAAGTCCCGCACCAGGTGGTCGCGTGCGTCGAACGACGTCCGGACCACGACGCTGCGCTCGTCGAGCTGGCGGGCGACCCGACGGCCGTGACGGCTCCACTCGAGCAGGCCGCCGCGGGTGCGCTCGCCCACGCCGTCGAGGCCGGCCGCGAGCTCGGACAGGTCACCGAGGTCCATCCCCGCATGCTGCCACGAGGAGCGCGGTGGGCCCTGTCCTTCCGGGCCCGGTCGTGGTCGACTGTCGGGCGTCGACCCTCACCTCGATCCTCAGGAGGACCGCATGAGCCTGCTCGAGTCATTCGCACGACGCATCGAGGACGCCGAGGTGCTCGATCCGCTCGCCGACTACTCGCGGTCCCTGGCGCAGGACAAGTTCAACGACTCGTCCACCCTGGACGACCTGCTCGGCGGCGAGTGGCTGGGGCACCGCGTGCACCCGGTCGCCGTGCAGGTCCCGATGGGCGCCTGGCTGATGGCCGTGCTGCTCGACCTCGTCGACGGCGAGAAGCACGCGGCCGCGGTCGATGCCCTGCTGCTCACCGGCTGCGTGGCCGCGGTCCCCACCGCCATCACCGGGGCACACGACCTCGCGACGACCACGGGCGCCGCGACCCGGGTCGCGATCGTGCACGCCGGGACGATGGACGTGACCCTCGCGCTCTTCTCCATGGCCTGGGTCCGGCACCGCCGCGGCAATCGACGGGGCGCCCGCCGACTGGCCCTCGCGGGGGTCGCCACGGCGGGCGTGGGCGCGTACCTGGGTGGGCACCTCGTCTACCGCCTCGGGGTCGGCGTCGAGGACTGACCCCGAGGCCGACCGACCGAGGAGCCGGCGCGACCGCGACGCCGACCGGATCGGCGGCGCGGACGCGTGCGGCGTACGACTCAGACCACGCGGGTCCGCGGCGCGTTGGCCAGCGTCATGGCCGGGTCGCGCACGACGACGTCGCCGAGCGCGTCGTCGATCGCCTTCATCGCGTCGGCGTCGAGCTTCACGCCGGCGGCCTTGACGTTCTCGCCGACCTGCTCGGGCCGGGAGGCACCGACGAGCGCGGAGGCCACGTTGTCGTTCTGGAGCACCCAGGCGACGGCGAGCTGGGCCATCGTCAGGCCGGCCTCGTCGGCGACGGGCTTGAGCGCCTGGACGCGGGTGAGGACGTCGTCGTTCATGAAGCGCTTGATCATGTCGGCACCGCCCTTCTCGTCGGTGGCGCGCGAGCCCTCGGGCAGCGGCTGGCCGGGCACGTACTTGCCGGTGAGCACACCCTGCGCGATCGGGCTCCACACGATCTGGGAGACGCCGAGCTCCTCGCTGGCGGGGACGACCTCGTCCTCGATGACGCGCCAGAGCATGGAGTACTGCGGCTGGCTCGAGATCAGCTGGAAGCCGAGCTCGCGACTCATCTCCACGCCCGCGCGGATCTGGTCGGCGGTCCACTCGCTGACGCCGATGTAGAGCGCCTTGCCCTGGCGGACGATGTCGGCGAAGGCCTGCATCGTCTCCTCGAGCGGCGTCTCGGTGTCGAAGCGGTGGGCCTGGTAGAGGTCGACGTAGTCGGTCTGCAGCCGCGTGAGCGATCCGTTGATCGACTCCATGACGTGCTTGCGGGAGAGGCCGGTGTCGTTCTTGCCCTTGGGGCCGGTCGGCCAGTAGACCTTGGTGAAGATCTCCAGCGACTCGCGCCGCTCGCCCTTGAGGGCTTCGCCGAGCACGGTCTCGGCGGCGGTGTTGGCGTAGACGTCCGCGGTGTCGAAGGTCGAGATGCCGGCGTCGAGCGCGGCCTGCACGCACTGGGTCGCGATGTCGTTCTCGACCTGCGACCCGTGGGTCAGCCAGTTGCCGTAGGTGATCTCCGAGATCTTGAGCCCGCTGTGTCCGAGGTATCGATATTCCATGGCTGCCAAACTACGGGCCATGGGTGAAGGGGAGCACGGGCACGGTCACGGACACGGACACGAGTGGGACGAGCGGTACGGCGACGAGCCACTGTGGAGCGGTCGGCCCAACGAGGCGCTGGTCCGGGAGGTGTCCGGGCTCCCTGTCGGGACCGTGCTCGACGTGGGGTGCGGTGAGGGCGGCGACGCAATCTGGCTGGCCAGGCAGGGCTGGCAGGTCACCGGCCTCGACGTCTCCGGCCGCGCGCTGGAACGCGCCGGTCGCGCTGCCGACGCCGCGGGTGTGGAGGTCGAGTGGCGCCACCACGGGCTCGAGGACCTGCCGGCCGACGCGGCGTACGACCTGGTCAGTGTGTTCTACCCCGCCCTCCTGCGCGGCGACGGCTCGATCGTGTCCACCCTCCTCGGCGCGGTCGCGCCCCGAGGCACGCTGCTCGTGGTGCACCACGCGTCGGTGGACCGGGCGCAGGCACTGGAGCGCGGTTTCGACCCGGACGACTACGTCGGCCACGACGACCTGCTGGCTGCGCTCCCGGGCGACGACTGGACGGTCGAGTACGCCGCGGTCGTCGAGCGTGCGCCGGTCGAAGGTCCTGGCGCGCACCACACGGCAGACCAGGTCCTGCGGGCGCGACGCGACCGCTGATTCCTCGACCTCGTCCCGATCACGGTGGTCCAGATGAACCGCCATGTTGACGGTCGGCCTATCTGCGGCGGTGGAACCGGAGGTCGCCGTTGGGGAGGCGGTCGTGGAGGTACCGGTCGTCGTGGGCGCGATGGTGGTGGTGCGAGCAGAGGAGGATCCCGTCGGCGAGGTCGGTCTTGCCGCCCTTGAGCCACGGGATCAGGTGATGCGCCTCGCACCACGCCGCCGGGATGTCACACCCCTCCGCCCGACAGTGCTGGTCGCGGAGGTCCATCGCCCGCCGCTGGCCCAACTTGTAGAGCCGCTCGCCCCTGCCGAGGTCCAGGACCTCGGACTTACCGCCCAGGACCGCGGGGATCACGTGGGAGGTGCACATCAATCGTCGTGCTTCGGAGGCACTGATCCGTCCGCCGGTGTTGGTCGTCGCTACCCCGAGGCCGCTGATCATCGTGTCGTAGTCCATCGTCACGACCACGGACGTCGCGGTCCCGCCGTGGCGGGGCAACTTGTTCGGGTCGAGGTGCTCCAACAGGGCGCAGAACGCATGACCCAGGCGGGTCGGGTACGACACCTTCGTCCCGGCACCCGTGCCGGCCGTCCCAGCCGGGTCGCCGTCGTGCTTGCGGGGGTTGGTCCACGCGTGCAGGTACGTCAGCAACCGGTCCGCGGTCGCGTCGGGGACCCGGATCCGGATCGTCGTCGACCCATCACCGTGAGAACGGGTCGTGAGGCTGGTGGTCCTGCGGGCCTTCCGTTCCTCACCCTCGAGCCGCTTGCGTTCCTGCTCCTCACCCACCTCCGGGGCGACGATGTCGAGGATCCGGCTGCCGAGCCGGCGGAGCTCCTTCGGCGCGAACGTCGCCGCGTACTCCACCAGAGCCTTCTCCGCGTTCACGACCACACCGGCCGGGGTTTCGTCGGGGAGGTCGTCCAACGCCCGGGCGATCACGTCGGCCTGCGCCGTCGACACCTCACCCGACCGGTGGGCCTGGGCCAGGACCGTCCACCGGTGCTCGAGTGCCCCCGCGAGGGTCATGTCGTGGCGGGCGGCACCGCGGTCGACGAGGAGCTCGCGCTGGCACCACGCCGCGACGTCGCGGTCACCCTTCTCCTCGGTCACCTCGTCAGCGACCGCCATCAACCTGAGTCGGGTCGCGTCGACACGAGCCGACAACCGGGCGAACTCCCGCATCGCTGCTGCCTTGTCGGCCGGTGAGAGGTAGAGCAGCTCGACCGCGTCCGCCTTGTCCAGGGCCGCAGCGATCGCCTCGCCACACTCCTGGACCAGGTGTCCGGTCGTCATCTCAGCCCCCCGCTGATCGGCTCCTGAGCGTCCCCACGAGCGGGGACCAGTTCCGTGGCACCATGCTACTCGAACGTGTGTTCGAATTACGGCAGGAATCGGTCAAGAGTTCGTCAAACCCCGGCGCACCCGGACGGCGACGTGCCGGCGCGCTCGAGGCGTCGTACTGATGGGGCATGTCCCACGAGGTGCACGGCCGCAGAACAGCGTCGCCTCGCTCACCGAATGACGGTGAGCGGGCCTTCGTCCGGCGTCGGCGGCTCGAAGTGGTCGAAGTACTCGGCGACGAGGTCGTCGGTGAGCACGAAGTCGTCGGAGTGACTGCCGCGCCTTGCCCTCATCCGCCTCAGGACCGTGTCGCGATCGGTCGCCAGGTAGATGGTCTCGGGCACGACGCCGGTCGGCTCGAGCAGCTCGCGGTAGTCGTCGCGCATCCGTCGGGACCAGAACGAGAAGTCGAGGACGACGTCGGCGCCGTGCGCGACGAGATCCAGCAGCCGCGCCCGCAGGTCAGCCTCGATCTCGGCACGGACGTCCGCAGGCAGGGGCACGCTCGACATCCCTCGACGCCACATCTCGACGTCGAAGGACAGGCGCACCATGCCCTCACTCTCCAGGCGCTGGGCATGGGTCGACTTCCCGGCCCCCGAGGGGCCGCACATGAAGATCACGCGGCTCACGCCTGGACCCTACGTCCCCGGAACGTGGTCACGATGCGGGCGAACGAGACACCAGAAGGACCTGACCCACCCTGGACAATAATTCTTGTCAAGCGGATCGTGGACCCCATGCACGACGTCGAAGTCATCGAGGACGCGGAGGCGGCAGCCGCCGCCCTGGACCCGGTCCGGGCCCGGTTGCTCAGCGAGCTGGCCGTCCCGGCCTCCGCCGCCGGGCTCGCCGCCCGGGTCGGGATCACCCGTCAGAAGGTCAACTACCACCTCAAGTCGCTCGAGGCGCACGGCCTGGTGGAGCTGTCCGAGGAGCGCCGGCACGGCGGGATCACCGAGAGGGTCCTGCAGGCGTCGGCGTCGTCGTACGTCGTGTCGCCGGCGGCCGTCAGCGCCTCCGCGGCCGATCCCGACGCCAACGCGGACCACCTGTCGGCGGGCTACCTCGTCGCGCTGGCCGGTCGCCTGGTGCGCGAGGTCGGCACCCTCGCGCGCCGGGCAGGCGCGTCCGGCAAGCGCCTGCCGACGCTGACCATCGACACGCAGATCAGCTTCCGCTCGGCCGCCGACCGGGCCGCCTTCGCGGACGACCTGACCGCGGCCGTGCTCGACCTGGCCGCCCGCTACCACCACGACGACGGGCGCCCCCACCGGCTCGTCGTCGCGTCCCACCCCCTTCCCGAGGAGTACTCATGAGCACGATCCCGAACGTCCCCTACCGCCTGCAGTTCAGCGTCGAGGTGCCGGGCACCCCGGAGCAGGTCTGGCAGGCCGTCGCCACCGCCCGGGGCATGAGCGCCTGGTTCCTGCCGACCGAGATGGAGGAGCGCGCGGGCGGGTCCCTGCACTTCACCATGGGTCCCGAGATGGGCTCGGACGGCCACGTCACCGAGTGGGACCCGCCGCGCCGCATCGTCTACGAGGAGGACTGGGCGGCCCTCATGGGCCAGGAGCCGGACGCGCTCAGCCCGCTGACCTCCGAGTTCCTCGTCGAGGCGCAGTCCGGCGGCACCTGTGTCGTGCGCGTGACCAGCAGCGGCTTCGGGACCGGCGCCGACTGGGAGTCGGAGTTCTGGGACGACATGGGCATCAGCTGGAAGCCCTTCTTCGACAACCTGCGCCTCTACCTGTCGCACTTCCCCGGCCAGGAGGCCACCATGCTCGAGGCCACCGCCTCCCACCCCGGCGAGGCGGAGACGCTCTGGTCGACCCTCCACCACGCGCTCGGGCTGGGTGACGTGGGCTCCGAGGTCGACGTCCGGGGTGCCACCGGCACGGTGGAGCGGGTCGGCGAGCGGCAGACGCTGGTCCGGCTCACCGCACCGGTCCCGGGGATGCTCAGCGTCTTCGCGCACGGCGAGGGAGACGGCAGGTCGGCCACGGGCGTCCGGGCATACCTCTTCTCCCCCGACGCGGCGGACTACGTACGGCGCGAGGAGCCGGGCTGGCAGGCCTGGCTGGACGGGCTCTCCGTCCCGGCCTGAGCAGCACGCGGCACGCCCGTCCCCGCGGCACCCGTCCCGGCTATCGTCACGGGCGTGCCCGGTCGCCAGCCCATCTTCGTGGTCAGCACGAGCGCGGACGAGGCCGAGCTGCAGCGTGTCCGGGACGACCTGGGGCGCGACCCCGTCGTGCTCACCGCCCCGACGGCCGAGGCAAAGCGGGTGGTCTCCGCCCTCGGGATCGAGCCCAGGGTCGAAGTGCTGCTGGCGCCGGCGAGCTTCCCCCCTGCCGACCGTGGTCACCGGCTGGACGATCTCGTGCGGCGCGACGCCCTGCGCGACCGCTTCCGCGACGTCGTCGTCGTGACCGACCCGGCCACCGCGACGCTGCTGCTGCGGGTCCTCGCGCCCGACCAGCTGGCCACGGGAGGCGCGGTCACGGTGGTGGGCCTGCCACGAGGGGATCGACCGGTCGCCGTACGCCGCGCGGTCGCCGGCGGCGTCGTGCTCGGCGTCGTGACGGGTGTCGCGGAGCAGCAGGCGGCGGTCCTGGCGTTGCCGGTTGCCGTGGCGGTCGTCGGGCTCGGCGTGCTCCTCGTCCCGCCCTGGCGCCACCTGGGCCGGGAGCTGCTCCTGGCGGCGGGCATCGCCGTGGCCGTCCTCCTCGTGGTGGTCGCCGGGTCGGCGCGCTTCCCCGGGGGCTGGTGACGCTCGGGGACCGAGCACCTCGGCGCACGAGTCCCGGCTGCCCACAACCATCACTGCCTACGCGGCGTCATAGCGGCGTTCCCACCGCTCGACGTACACGCCACGGAGGCCCGATGACCAACGCCACGAACGCTCACACCGGAGTGAAGAAGGGCCCGGTGGCCGCCTTCACCGCGAGCGACCGCCGCCGTCGTCGTCGGTCCGGCATGCACGTCCCCACACCTCCGGTCTGAGGCAGCAGATCGTGTCCCCGACCTCCGTCCCCGCGCCTCGGTGGATTCGTTGATCTGGACGGTCAGCACCGTCAAGGACACGGTGGCCAACCTCGAGCGCTTCGTGACCCGCAATCTCGCCGGCGGTGTCGACCACCTCGTCGTCTTCGTGGACGACGACGACGCCGGGTCTCTGGAGCTCCTGTCATCGCACCCCCACACCACCGGCATCGCCGCAGGACCGTGGTGGGGGCCGGGTCGCCCGGACGCGCTCAACAGTCGTCAACGCATCGCTGCCAACGCAGTCCGCGCGATCGCGGCCGGGCTGGGCGACGTCGCATGGGTCTTCCACATCGACGGCGACGAGGCCATCCAGCTCGATGCTCGACGACTCGCGAGCCTGGGTCCTGACGCCCGGGCCGTTCGCCTCGAGGTGCTGGAGGCGGTTGCGCAGTGGGACCCGTCCCCCGGGTCCGAGCACCTCTTCAAGAGGAGGCTCGCCAAGGACGACCTGAACGAGCTCGTCGCACGTGGACTCGTCGACCGACCGCGCAACGACCACTACTTCAACGGTCACGTCAACGGCAAGATCGGCGTCCGCCCGGCGTACGACGTCTGGCTCGGGATACACCGAGCCATGGACGATCGCCGGCAAGCACTTCCGGCCCTGGAGGCCCCGTGGCTGCGGTTGCTCCACTACGCGACTCCGCCCGGACGCGACTTCGAGCGCAAGTGGCGGAACCTCCTCAGCTCAGGAACCCGGGCCACCGTGCGGTCTGCTCGCACGCCCGTCGCAGACGGCCTGCGCGCCACGATCGCCGCCGGCGAGCCGATGGGACCAGACGCCCTCCGCAGGGTCTTCGAGGAGACCGTCGCCGACGACGTGCCCTCCCTGCGCGCCCTCGGGGTGCTCGAGGAGATCGACCCCTGTGCGGTGCAACATGCTCCGACGCCGTACGCCGCGGCGGAGGAGCTCGAGAGTCGGCTGCTGGCTCTGTCTTCCCAGGACAAGCGCGCCTTCGAGCCCGAGCGAGGCGCCGCTGCGGGTCGAGCCCTCGTCGACGCCTACCCGGGCAAGCCGTCATGACCCCAGACAGAAGGGATCGGAGTGCAGGCTGCTGCCCCTCCCGCAAGCGCCGACCGGGCGGCGGGAACGGCCACAACCCTTCCTCACCTGGCTGCGTCATACCCGCCGACAACCACTGGTTCGCCCTACTCACGGAGGCATGATGCGCAAGGCCACGACGACTCTCACCGGACTGATCGGCCTGCTGGTCCCGCTGGCCGTCGTGGGCGCCATGGGAGCCGGGGCTCCAGCACACGCCGCCGAGCAGTCGTGCGACGGGCGTCCCGCCACGATCGTCGCGACAGTCCCGACCACCTGGCCGATCATCCCGGTCGTGGGGACGCCGGGCGACGATGTGATCGTGGGAACGTCGGGGCACGACCGGATCGACGGAGCAGGCGGCAACGACGTGATCTGCGGCCTCGCTGGCGGCGATCACCTCACCGGTGGGGAGGGTGACGATCGGCTCTTCGGCGGTCTCGACGGCGATTACGACGTCGACAACGGCTACCCGGGTGACCTCCTCGTACCGGGCCCGGGCAATGACCACGTCGACATCGGCGTGGACCTCCAGTCGCTCAACCTGTGGGAGGGCGATCCGGTCGACGGCCTCGACCGGATCTCCTACGCGGACTCGGCGGCAGGAGTCACCGCGGACCTGGCCACCGGGCGGGCCACAGGTGAGGGCCGGGACACCATCGTCGTCGGTGGCGCCTTCGGCGTCATCGGGTCGCCCTTCGACGACCACCTCACCGGCACCGATGAGATGAACTTCTTCAAGGCCGGAGCCGGAGCCGACACGATCGTCGCCGGGGATGGCGATGACGTGATCTGGCCCGACGAGACCATCCCTGCGGACGGCGCCCCGGAGGATCGGGACGTCGTCGAGGCAGGCGACGGACGCGACCGCATCTCCTTCTCCGGTGGCGACGCCGTCGACGCCGGGCCGGGCAACGACCATGTGTTCGGCAGCAGCGAGGCACGCGGGTCGGTGAGCGGCGGCACCGGTCGCGACTGGCTCCACATCGAGGGGTCCGGGGCCATGGCGGTCCGTGGGGGCGCCGGGAACGACCACATCATCGCCACCTACACCCACCGGGGCCGCTACGCCCTCGACGGTGGCAGCGGTCGCGACAACATGTCCGTCCGCATTGCCTCCACCGTCCCCGAGCAGCGCATCACCGTCGACGTCTCCGAGCGGCGCATCAGTCTTGCCGGGCATCGGGCGTCGGTGCGGCTCAGTGGCGTGGAGACGTTGCACATGAAGGGCAAGGGACGGAAGAAGACGGGCCTGACCTACATCGGCAGCAACCGGGACGACAGCTTTGCGGTGGGGAGTGCTGCGTTCTCGGTGCGGGCCCATGGCCTGGGTGGGAATGACAGCCTCGGCGGCGGCAACGGCCGGGACTTCCTTGACGGTGGTCCCGGACGCGACACCCTCGACGGCAACGGCGCCGTCGACCGCTGCGTCAATGGCGAGAAGACAAGCCTGTGCGAGATCAGGCGCTAGATGGAACGGCCACAACCCGCGAGCTCCCGCCGTCTGACACCCTGACGCGCATGGACGCCGCATCCCAGGTCATCGAGGCTGCCGAGGCACGGGCGCTCGCCCTGGCCGACGGCGATGCCGACCGGCTGGTCGCCCTTCTCCACCCGGAGTTCCGGTGGACGGCCCACGTCGGGGAGACCTACGACCGCGCCGAGTACGTCCGTCGCAACACCGAGGGGCACACGGTGTGGCGATCGCAGACCATGCTCGACCCGCACGTGGTCGTCGTCGACGACACCGCGGTGCTCCGCTGCGAGGTCACCGACGTCGTGCTGTCGGGGGACGACGAGCCAGCGACGTTCCGGATGCCGATGACGCAGGTGTGGGTGCGCACGGACGGGCGCTGGTCGTGCCTCGGCGGTCACGCAGGCCCGCGCCGGTCGCCGGTGTCCGAGTGACGGCCCGCGGAGCCGGGCCCCTCGTCGTCAGCACCTCGCCATCGGAGACCTGACCCTGTCGAGTCCCTGACCGCCGGCCCGAGACCACCCGCCGTGCACGGTGACGGCAGTTGGGCGGGCTCCCCTCGGTCCCGAGCGTGGCCGACGACCGAGACGGCGCCAACTGCCTTCACTGTGCACGCGTCAGCGCGCGTCCAGGTCGACCGCGTCACCGATCCGGATCGAGCCCGACTCGAGCACCCGGCACACCGAGCCGGCCCGACGCCGCAGCGCCTCCTGGGCGCCGGCGCCGATCGTGTCGTCCAGCAGCTTGCATGGTGCAGCGACCCGCACGACCTCGAGGAGCACGTCGCCGATCCGGATCCGCGCACCGGGCTCCCGCGGCACGACGCCGCCGGTGACGGTCAGGTTGCGGCGGGTGAGGGCGGCGGGGATGTCACGACCGAAGACCTCGGCCGACTCGGCCAGCGCGGTCGCGCTCTGCACCGTCACGTGCCGGTGCTTCGTGCCGTGGTAGCGGTCGCCGACGATCCCCCGCCCGGCCTCGGCCTCCACCTGCTCGACCGAGCGCATCGGCAGCCGGGTCGCCTTGGCCACGTGGATCGCGGCGATCGTCGTCGACGAGGGGGACGGTGAGGGCATCGACACGAAACGCCACGGTAGTCAGGTGGTGGCTACTGTCGCCGACATGAGCGCACGCGAGCTGGACGGGGCCCGGATCGCAGTCGTCGGGGCGAGCGGCGCCCTCGGGTCGCTGGTCTCCCACGAGCTCGTACGCCGCGGCGCGAGGCTGCTGCTCGTCGGCCGCGACGCGACCCGGCTCGAGGCCCTGGGCATCGACGCCCCCGTGGTGGTGGCCGACATCGGGGACGCCACGGCCGGTGACACCATCGCGGAGGCCGCGCGGGCGGCGTACGGCGGGCTGGACGGGCTGGTCAACGCGGCCGGCGTCGTCGCCTTCGGCCCGCTCGTGGACACCCCCGACGAGGTGATCGAGGAGCTCTTCCTCACCAACGTCGTCGGACCCCTCTTCCTCGTCCGCCGCCTGCTGCCGCTGCTGGAGGAGTCGCAGGGCTTCGTCCTCCAGGTCAGCGCGGTCGTCGCCGAGCGCCCGCTGCCGGGGATGGCGGCGTACTCCGCGAGCAAGGCCGCGCTCAGCGGCGTCGCCACCGCCCTGCGCACCGAGCTGCGCCGGACGAAGGTCACCGTGCACGACGTCCGGCCGCCGCACACCGAGACCGGTCTCGCCACCCGTCCCCTCTCGGGCCAGGCGCCCGGGCTGCCGCAGGGGCTGGCCCCCGAGGACGTCGCCCGCCGGATCGTCGACGCGATCGCGATCGGCGAGACCGACCTGGGTGCGGCCGCCTTCGGCTGATCGATAATTCTGCACTTCTAGCCATGGAGTGCAAGAATGCACTCCATGACCCAGAGTGCAACGCGTCGCGAGCAGCGGCGGCTGCAGACCGAGCGCCGCATCACGGTGTGCGCACAGCGCCTCACCGAGGAGCTCGGGCTGGACGGCTTCACCATGGACGAGCTCGCCGAGGCCGCCGACGTGTCCCGCCGGACGCTGTTCAACTACTTCCCCAGCAAGATCGACGCCGTCCTCGGCAACCCTCCGCAGATCCCCGAGAGCGCCGTCACCACCTTCCTCGAGGGCGGGCCGCACGGTCACCTCGTCGACGACGTCGGCGAGCTGGCCTCGGTGTTCCTCAGCTCCGAGCTCCTCACCCGCGAGGAGATGGAGCGGGGTCGTCGCCTCGTCACCACCACGCCGCGCTTGATCATGGCCGCCCACGAGCGCTTCGAGCAGCTCACCGGGGAGTTCGTCGACGTGATCCTCGCCCGCGAGGGGAACGACTTCGGTGCCGAACGTGCCCGCCTGCTGCTCCGGCTCCTCGTCGCCCTCTTCGACGGGTGCATGACGTCCGACGGCGGCGACCCGGACCTCGAGGTCCCCCTCGCCGACGTCTTCACCGAGCAGCTCCGCATGGCCCGCGACCTGCTCGCCTGACCACCGGGGCACCACCCCCGTTCCACCCCCTGATCCGTCCCTCATCACCCGACCTGGAGCCCTCATGGCCACCCTGCTGCACCGTCTCGGCAAGACCGCCTTCCGGCGCTGGCCGCTCTTCCTCGCCGGCTGGATCGTCGCCGTGCTGGCCGTCGGCGCCTTCGCGGCGACGATGTCCAAGCCGATGACCGACGCCTTCTCGATCCCCGGCATCCCCTCGGAGAAGGCCGCCGACCTCCAGTCGGAGCTCTTCCCCGACGCGGTCGACGCCTTCGACCAGGCGAGCGTCAAGGTGGTCGTCGCCGTGCCCGAGGGCAGCACGCTGTCCGACCGCGCGTACGCCGACCGCGTCGACGCCCTGGTCCAGGACCTGGCCGCGCTGCCGCAGATGCCCGAGGCCCCGCTGGCGGGACCCGTCGAGGCGGCGCAGGCACAGGAGGAGGCGATGGTCCAAGCCGCACGCGACGCCGGCTCGCCGGTCGCGGACGCCCGCGTGGACGCCGCAGCGCTGTCGCCGCTCAGCGAGGACGGCCGGGTCGGTCTCGTGCAGTGGGACTTCGACGTCGACTCGGTCGCCGACGTCGAGCCGGCCACCATCGACGCCCTCATGGACGTCATGGACGACGCCCGCGGGGACGGCCTCACCGTCGAGGCCAACGGGTCCGGCACCACCGGCATGATCCACCTCGGTGGTACGTCGGAGCTGATCGGCATCGCCGTCGCCCTGCTCGTGCTCATCCTGACCTTCGGCTCGCTCGTCGCCGCCGGGCTCCCCATCCTCACCGCCCTGGTCGGCGTCGGGCTCGGGATCATGGGCGTCACCGCGATGACCGCCTTCATCGACATCGGCTCCACCACCCCGATGCTGGCCACCATGATCGGGCTCGCGGTCGGGATCGACTACGCGCTCTTCATCCTGGCCCGCTACCGCAACGAGCTGCAGCACACCGACGACCGGGAGGAGGCCGTCGGCATCGCGGTCGGCACCGCCGGCTCCGCGGTCGTCTTCGCCGGTCTCACCGTCATCATCGCGCTGACGGCGCTCCTCGTCGTGGGCATCCCGTTCCTCGCGAGCATGGGCATCGCGGCCGCGGCCACCGTCTTCATCGCGGTCCTGGTCGCCCTCACCCTGCTCCCCGCCCTCCTCGGCATGACCAAGTCCAAGGCGTTCGGCGGCCGCGTGCGCCACTACCGGCCGAAGCGGGACGCGGACGGCCTCGTCCTCAACAACGGCGTCCGCTGGGCACGGACCATCGCGCGGGCCCCCGTCGCGGTCGTGGTCGTCGTCGTGATCGGCCTCGGCGCCCTGGCCCTGCCGCTGCAGAGCCTGCACCTGGCCTTCCCGAGCGACAGCACCGCGTCCGTGGACACCACGCAGCGCCAGGCGTCCGACCTGGTGGCCGACGCCTTCGGCCCGGGACGGGACGCCCCCATGCTGGCCGTCGTGGACGCCCGCGACGTGCCCGAGGCCGACCGCGGCGCCGCCTTCGGCGAGGTGGCCGCCTGGGCCGCCGGCCAGGACGACGTCGCCCACGCCCAGGTCGTGGGGACCAACGAGCAGGGCACCGGGGCCACCGTGCTCATCACGCCCGCGACCGGGCCGGAGGACACCGCCACCGAGGACCTCCTCACGACGCTGCGCGCCGAGCAGGCGGAGATCGAGGAGTCGACCGGGACGACCACCGGCGTGACCGGGCTGACCGCCATCACCACGGACGTGTCCGAGCGCCTCAGCAGCGCCCTGCCCGTCTACCTCGCCGTGGTGGTCGGCCTCGCCTTCGTGCTGCTGATGATCGTCTTCCGGTCGATCCTGGTCCCGCTCACCGCCACCCTCGGCTTCCTGCTCTCCGTGCTCGCCACGCTGGGCGTCACGGTCGCGGTCTTCCAGGAGGGCATGTTCGGGATCGTCGAGGGACAGCCCATCGTCAGCTTCATGCCGATCTTCCTGATCGGCCTGGTCTTCGGGCTCGCGATGGACTACCAGGTCTTCCTGGTCACCCGGATGCGTGAGGCGCACGTCCACGGCATGTCGACCCACGACGCGGTGGTCGACGGCTTCCGCAACAGCGCCCGCGTGGTCGCCGCGGCCGGCGTCATCATGATCTCGGTGTTCGCCGCGTTCATCCTGATCGACGAGCCGATCATCAAGTCGATGGGCTTCGCCCTCGCGGTCGCGGTCTTCTTCGACGCGTTCATCGTCCGGATGACGCTGATCCCGGCCCTGATGTACCTGCTCGGCGAGAAGGCCTGGTGGCTGCCTGCGTGGCTCGACCGCCTGCTGCCCGACGTGGACGTCGAGGGCGAGAAGCTGGTCCGGCCGCACCTGGGCGGGCGCACCCTCGAGGACGAGCTCGACGACCTCGACGAGTCGAGCCCGGTCCGGGCCTGAGGCTCGCTCAGGACGGGGGTCCGGTGCCCCCGGTCGCACGCAGCCGCTCGAGGTGGGCGCGCTCGAGCGGGGTCGGGTCCAGCGCCAGGGCCGCCTCGAGCGCGGCGCGCGACTCCGCGTCCCGACCGAGCAGGTGCAGCAGGTGGGCACGGGCCACGTGCCAGGGGTGGTACGACGCGAGGTCCAGGTCGTCGACCAGCTCCAGCGCCGCCTCCGGTCCCTGGGTGTGCGCGAGCGCCAGGGCCCGGTTGAGGCGTACGACGGGACTCGGCGCCAGCGTCAGCAGCAGGTCGTAGAGCGCCACCACCTCCGCCCACGGCACCTCCTCGTCGGTGTGCGCGGCGCTTATCGCGGCCTGCACCTGGTAGGGACCGGGGTGCCCGATCGCCAGCAGCGCCCGCACGAGCAGGCGGCCCTCCGCCAGCCGCACGGGGTCCCAGCGAGCCCGGTCCTGCTCGTCGAGCGGGACCAGACGGCCGTCGACCACGCGGGCACCGTCACGGGCCCGGGTCAGCAGCATCAGGGCGAGGAGCCCCTGCGCCTCCGGCTCGGCGGGCAGCATCGCCACCAGCTGCCGGGTCAGCCGGATGGCCTCGTCGGCGAGGTCGGGGCGGCTGCCGCTCTCGTCGCCCACCGACAGGTAGCCCTCGTTGAACGCGAGGTAGAGCGCGGCGAGCACGCCGGCCAGACGGGCCGGCAGGTCCTCGCGCTCGGGGACCCGGAAGGGGATCCGGGCGTCGCGGATCTTGCGCTTGGCGCGGGTGATCCGCTGGGCCATCGCCCGCTCCTCGGTGAGGAAGCCGGCGGCGATCTCGGCGACGCTGAGCCCGGCCACCAGTCGCAGGGTGAGGGCGACCCGGGCCTCGAGCGCCAGCGACGGGTGGCAGCACATGAAGAACAGCCGGAGCCGGTCGTCGTCGACGACGCCGAGGGGTTCTGCCGGGGTGTCCAGCATCGCCGTCGCCTCCCTCTCCCTGCCCGTGCGCGTGGACTCGCGACGCAGCCGGTCGAGCGCCCGCCGGTGCGCCGTGGTGGTCAGCCAGGCGCCCGGGTTGGGCGGGACGCCGTCGACCGGCCACTTCTGCCAGGCCACCTCGAGGGCCTCCGCGACGGCGTCCTCGGCGAGGTCGACGTCGCCGTACCGGCGGACCAGCGCGCCGACGATCCGGCCGTGCTCCTCGCGCACGACCCGGGCCAGCGCCTCCCCCGCGCTCACCCGGCGCCCGTCAGGACTGCGCTCACTCGGACTGGAAGGGACGCACCTCGACCGGGCCGTGGCAGGCCGCGGATGCCTCGGTGCCCCAGCGCATGGCCTCGTCGAGGTCGTCGGCCTCGATGACCCAGAAGCCGCCGAGGTACTCCTTCGATTCGACGTAGGGGCCGTCGGTGACGACCGGCTCGGCGCCGGTCGCGTCGATGACGGTGGCGGACGACGCCGGCTGCAGGCCTCCGGCGAAGACCCACCGGCCCTGCTCGCGGAGCTTCACGTTGAAGGCGTCGACGTCGGCCATGACCTGGTCGACGGTGACGCCCTCGGGCCAGCTGATCTCGTCGCCGTGGTGGACTCCGAGCAGGTACTGGGTGGTGGACATCGCGATTCCTCTCGTCGGTGGGAACCCTACTCATCGGGCGCCCTTCACCCACTCCACGAACGGGGTCGCCCAGGTGCGACACGTCCGCGACAGGAATCTTGTCCGGGTACGCCGCTCAGGCACCGAAGAGCGTGATCGCCCACCTGCCGAAGGGGGTGGTCACCCTGAACGTTCGCTGGCTCGGCGCCCCGCTCTCCTCGCTGGTGCTCGACGGCGAGGCGTCGTACTCCCGCTTGAGGTCCAGCGATGTCTCCGCCGAGTCGGTGCCGGTCAGCTCGACGAGGCGGAACGGCAGCGACACCTGGCTCGACATGAACTCCTCGAAGAGGGTGCCCACGCCGCTGGTGGCGACCACCCGGTCCACAGCCCTCTTGACGCTGGTCTCGACGACCGTCTCCGTCCTGACCGGCATGCGGCACTGGACGACCAGGTCGGGTGTCGCGGGCACGCGGAACTGCACGACACCGGGCACGGTGGCGCTGCCGAAGCGGGCGTCGACCTCGAGCTGCACTCCACGCCCGGGGGTGAGCCGGAAGGTCCCGGGTATCCGCAGGATGCCGTCGGAGACGTCGAGGGGCACGCTGCCACTCAGGAGGAGGTCGTCGTTGGGATCCTGAGAGAAGCCCTCGACCGACGCCTGGTACTGACCCGTGATCGGGACTCCCAGGTCGTCGAGGAACTGCACGGAGATCGAGGAGGTGAGCTGCGGGTCCGGGACGACCGGCACGCCGAGCGTCTGCTTGCGCTCCGTCCGCTGCGTGGGGGTCAGCGTGGTGTCACGGTCGATCCGGTCCATCTCCCGGACCCGCGGGGCCTGGTCCTGCGACGTGGTCGCCGCCGGGGGCGGGGCCGGCACGGGAGTGGGGGGCGCGGCGGGTGGTGCGGGCCCGACGGGCGGGGCCGCGGCCGTGGCCCGCAACGTCTCGGCGACCTTGCCCGCCACCTCGGTCGCGGCGTCGAGGGCCTGCTCCTGCGCGTCCCCGGTCAGCTGGGTCGAGGCCCTGGCCAGCTCGGTCGCCAGGTCCGCGACGGTGGAGATCGTCGACGTCAGGCTGGTCGCGCTGGAGCTGATCAGCGACGACAGGTCGAGCCTGCCCGCCTCGGCGAGCGCCGCGCCCAGCGAGTCGGGGAGAGCGAGCTCGGGGGGCCTCAGCAGCTCGAGGGTGCGAGCAGGGTCGGTCGGCGTGAGCTCGAGCTCCCTGGCGCGTACGACGTTGGGGTCGACGTCCCCGATGCCCGGCGCGGTCAGCAGCTCGTAGTGGGAGTTGCGGCGCAGGTCGTAGAGCTCCGCCCCCTTGGCGTGGCTGAGCACCGGCTCCATGAAGATCGCCGGCGACGGCAGGGCGACGTCGTCGTCGGTGGCGATCTCGCCGAGCGTCGGGGCGAGCTCGGCCAGGACCTCACGGTTGAACTCGCACACCAGTGAGGTGAAGTCGTCGGTGCGGGTGCCGGCCCGGATCGTGCGCCGTACGTCGCGGATCGCCGCGAGAACCGCCGTCTGCCGCAGTCCCGGCGAGGCCGAGGCGAGCAGGCGGCGCAGCTCGAGCAGCTCGGTGAAGAGCCGTCGCTCGGTGGACGAGCCGTTGCCCTGGCCGCGCGAGGCGACGACGAAGGAGTCGATGAACCGGCGGGTGTCGGCGAAGAACTCCGCGACGGCCGCCCGGTCCGACAGCGCGAGACGTTCGACCCGGGCCAGCTGACCCTCCAGCTTGGTGGTGTCCACGCCGATGGCGCTGTCCTCGGCGTCCTCACAGGTGAGCGCGAGCACGACGTGCTCCCCGGCGAACCCGACCGGATCGGTGGAGGCGACCTGGCTCAGCTCGATCCCGCCGATCCGCACCGCCTCGAGGGGGCGCGGGTCAGCTGGGCGCGCTCCGTGCCCTCGAGCACCAGGCGGGTGAACGTGAAGGCCTGGGCGTTGAGGAACCCGAGCAGGTGCTGGACCTTGGCCTCGAGGGCGGCCGCCTCCGAGGCCGCCGCCTCCTGCTCGGCCCGCAGCTGCTCCACGCCTGTGACTGCTCACGGAGCCGGTCCCCGACGTTCCAGCGGACGAGCTTGCTCCGTTGTGCACCGACGGTGAGGGTCTCGGTCCCGAGCCGCTGGTCGTCCTCCAGTGCTCCCAGGTCCGGGAGGGCGGCGGAGAACGACGCGCGGTCCAGCACCGTCAGCCTCGCCGTCAGCTCCTCGAAGTGCAGCGCGTTGACGTCGACGCTCGCGTCGATCGGCCCCAGCTCCAGGCCGACGGTGAACTCGTCGTTCTCGTTGTGGACTCGTATCCCGGTGATGGTGTGGACGGCGGTGACCTCACGCGCGCGGTAGAGCCCGACGAAGCTCGGGTCGTCGTCCGCGGAGTCGATGAGCTCGAGCTCGACGTCGTCGCCGGTCGTCACCAGCTCGACGGTGATGTTGTCCCGCGAGAGACCCGAGACCAGTCTCAGGAACACCGCGAGCGGAAAGGCCAGGCCCGCGATGAACTCGGCCATCCTGGACCCGTCGAAGTTGAGCTCGACCTCGACGATGCCCGTGCGGATCTCCTCGATCCGGGGCAGCTCGACGGGCGGTCCTCCCGGGCTGGGGGCCGGCGTGAGCGTCGTGAAGTGGAGGTCGAGCAACGCGACCAGGTCGTCGTCGTCCAGGACGGTGCGGATGATCCACCAGTAGCGCTCGAGCGAGGCCCGGTCGAAGGTGATCGGCCGGAAGGGGAGGAACAGCAACCCGCGCACCTCGGTCGGCGTGAGGGTCACCCGGTAGTCGTTGAGGACCTCGAAGTAGAGCGCGTTGAGGGCGTGGATCCGGTTGTGGTTGGTCACCCTGTCGGTGCGGACCGTCTGCTGCTCCTCCTCCAGGTTCTGCGCAACGATGTTGGACCAGAACGATCGGATGGACGACGAGTTCTGTGCCGTGGTCTGGGTGATGTCCTGCGCCGAGCGACCCATCACCGTCCGGGCGCCCCGGGCGTCCGAGGCCACGAAACCCAGCGTGGTGGCGCCCGTCGTGACCAGGCTGCCGGCCGCCGCTCCCACCATGCTGCCGACCGCGGTGCCGATCACGGCACCGCCCAGGGTGCCGAGGCCCCCGGTCGCACCGCCGGTCAGGGCGTCGATGCCGAGCCCGACGACCGTGCCGGTGGCACCGCCGCCGACGCCGCCGACGAGCGCCCCGGCCGCCACGAAGCTGCCGGAGGTGGCGGCATTGGCGCCGAAGGACCCCGTCGCACCGAACTGGTGCTCCTGGGCCGTGGCCCGGGCGACCTCGTCGACCGCCCGCTGGTGGAAGAGCGTGCTCGCCAGTCGCTCGGCGGTCGTGGAGTCCTCGGTGCGCACCGCCGTGACCGCGCGCCGCCAGTCCAGCACGGACACCTGCGTGTCCTGGCCCATGAAGAGGTTGACCGAGCCGCGCGGCTCCCCGAGGTGGGTGCCCTCGAAGATCCAGTCCTGGCGGAACGACACCGCGTGACCGAGGTGGATCACCGGAGGTTGGTTGTCGGGGAACCAGAAGACGTTGCCCAGGACGGCGTCCCCGCCGTCGCTCACCATGTCCTGGCCCCGCACCGCCCGCTGCTTGGTGAAGCTGACGAAGGACTTGGAGTTGCGGGTGAACCTGCGCGGCTGTGGCACCAGCAGCCGGGGCGCGTCCGGGTCGCGGTAGTCGTCGACGTACGACGCCACCAGGTCCTCCGCCTCGTCGAACGGGGCGTAGCGCGCGAGGTCTCCGACGGAGTCGAGCCCCAGCGCGGCCAACCGCGGCGCGAGCCCGGTGTCCACCGCGCGCAGGGCGGTCGAGGGCTCGTCCAGGACCCGGTCGAGCTCGAGGTCGTGGACGCGGGCGACGAGGAAGACGTCGACCTCGTGGCGGCGCAGGCTCCCCTCGAGGGCGGCCGCGACCGCCCGGGCGTGCCGGAACGGCGAGAAGGCGAGCAGGTCGCCGATGGTGTGGATCCCTAGTGCGCCCAGGCCGGCGGCTTGGCCGGTCTCCAGGTCCAGCGTGCGCAGCGTCGCGAAGTGTGTGGACACGACGATCTCCCCCTTGATCCCCCCGCCCCCCACGGACGAGTCCTGCCCTCGACGGTAGGGACGGACCGGCGCGGCAGCCCATCGCGTGTCTGGTACGGCAAGTACCACCTGTGCCACGCTTCTGCGGTGGAAGAACCGCCCTGGTTCGAGCTGTTGCGCACGGCCCGGACCGAGGCCGGGCTCAGCCGGCGCGCGACGGCCGAGCGGGTGGCCCTGTCGGTGGAGACGATCCGGTCGTACGAGGACGGCCGCCGGCGTCCCAGCCGGAGCTCGCTGCACGCGCTGCTCGACGGGCTCGATGTCGACCCGATGCGTCGGGCGCAGATCATCGAGGCCGTCGGCTTCGCGGTGCCGTCCTCCTTCGTAGGACGCCAGGCACAGGCGCCGGACTACACCGTGCACGAGGCGGCGGCGGACATCGCGACCTACCCCTGGCCCGCGCACGTCAACACCGAGGTCTTCGAGGTGGTGGCCGTCAACCAACCGATGGAGGCGCTGTGGGGCGTCGACCTGGCGGCCATCCCGTCCGCCGTCGAGCGCAACATGCTCATCGCCCTCACCGAGCCGCGGTGGGCCGACCACATCGTCAACTGGGACGAGGCGATGCGGCTGGTGGCGGCGATGCTGCGCGGCGGCTACGGCGACGACCTGACTGCACACCCCTATGTCGGCGCGGTGGTGGAGCGGCTGCTGACCGGGGCGACGCCGTACGTCCAGCGCTTCGTGTCGATCTGGGCGACCACCGAGCCCGCCGTGCAGAAGTGGCGCTTCTCCTTCCCGATCACCTGGCGCCTCGACTCCGGCGACGAGCTCCGCTTCCGGGTGTCGGTCAACCCGGCGAGCATGGAGCGCTACATCACGATCAGCGAGTGGATCCCGGTGGACGCCGCGACGTGGACCCTGCTCGAGGGGCTGGACACCGGCTGAGCGCTGCGGCACTGTGCCGGACATGCGCAACCGTCTCGGGATGCTCGTGCTCCCCCTCGTCCTGTCCCTCCCCCTCCTCCCCGCGGCCGCGTCGGCCGACCGGGCCGACGCCGGCCCCCGCCTCGCCTGGCAGGAGGCGGTCGTCGACGCCGACCAGAGCTTCCGCGGCCTCGATGCCGTCGACCGGCGTACGGCATGGGTCAGCGGTGCGAGCACGAGCGGCGGTGCCGCGAAGGTCTACCGGACCACCGACGCGGGCCGCAGCTGGCAGGACGTCAGCCCGCCCGACACCGTCGGGCTCAACTTCCGCGACGTGGAGGCGACCGACGCGCGCACCGCGACGGTGCTCGCGATCGGCGAGGGCGAGGCCTCGCGGATGTACCGCACCACCGACGGTGGCCGCACGTGGGACGAGACCTTCCGCAACGACGAGCCCGCGGCGTTCTACAACTGCCTGGACTTCTACCCCGACGGCCGGCACGGCCTCGCGGTGAGCGACCCGGTCGACGGGAAGTTCCGCATCGCCGCCACCGACGACGGTGGCCGCTCGTGGGAGGTGCTGCCCGACGCCGGCATGCCCGACTCGACCGGTGAGTACAACTTCTCGGCCAGCGGCGACTGCCTCGTCATCGCCGGGCGGGACGCGTGGTTCGGCGGCGGCGGCGCGGCCGCGCGGGTCTTCCGCTCGACCGACCACGGACTCACCGGGAACGCCACGGACTCGGCCATCCCGGCCGGCGAGGCGGCCGGTGTCTTCGGGTTCGCCTTCCGAGGTCCCCGCCACGGCGTGGTGGTGGGCGGTGACTTCGGTGCGCCCGCCGACGGTGTCGACGCCACCTCGACCACCCGCGACGGCCGCAGCTGGACGAGCGCCGGTGACCTGACGCACCTCGGCGAGGACGTCGCGTGGACGGGGCGTCGCCTGCTGGTCGTCGGCGAGTCCGGCACCGTCGGGGGCAGCAGCGTGTCGTACGACCGCGGGCGTACCTGGTCGCGGTTCAGCGAGAGCCGTTTCCACACGCTGGACTGCACGCCCGACGGCACCTGCTGGGCCGCCGGGGGCGGCGGCCGGGTCGGGCGACTCTGACACCTCAGGGCGCGACGACGTCCGAGGCCCGCTCGCAGTCGGCGAGGTGGCAGCGCGGCCCGACCGAGTCAGGCGAGCAGATCGCGCGCCGGCGTGGCGACCGTGTGCACGTCGTGCGCGGGGGTTGCGGTGTCGTCGTCCCAGTCGCCGTTGACGAGGGACGCGAGGCCCTCGGCCAGGCCGGCGAGCTCGGTGGTCGCGATGCCCATCATCTCGGCCACCGCCCGCGCGTTGGCGGGACGGTCCTCGGGCTTCTTCTCGAGCAGCGAGGCCACGACGGCACGCAGCTCGGGCGGGACCTCCTCGGCCAGCGGCGGGGGCGGCTCGTTGACGTGCGACATCGCGGTGGCGATGGGCGTGCCCCGGTCGAAGGGCCGGATGCCGGTGAGCATCTCGTGCGCGACCACGCCGAGGGCGTAGAGGTCGCTCGCACCGGTCGCCGGCTGACCGAGCGCCTGCTCGGGGCTGATGTAGTTGGGGGTGCCGAGCATCTCGCCGACGCGGGTGTGCCCGCGGGCGTCGAGCGCCCTCGCGATGCCGAAGTCGGTGAGCATCACGACGCCGTCGTCGCGGACCAGGATGTTGGCGGGCTTGACGTCGCGGTGCACGACACGCGCCTCGTGGGCCACGCCCAGGGCGAGGGCGGCCTGGCTGATGATCGAGCGCACGACGTCGGGCTCGAGGGTGCCGGCCTCGCGGATCACCGCGGACAGCGGGGCACCGGGCACGAGCTCCATCACGAGGTAGGTGAGGTGGTCGTCCTCGCCGTAGTCGAAGACAGTGGTGATGTTGGTGTGCATCAACGCCGCGGAGTGCCGGGCCTCGTCACGGAAACGCTTGGCGAAGATCTCCTCGTTGTCCGGGTCCGCGCGCATGATCTTGACCGCGACGGCACGCTGGAGCACGTCGTCCATCGCGCGCCACACGTCGGCCATGCCACCGGAGGCGATGCGCTCCTCGAGGACGTAGCGATCCCCCAGCCTGAAGCCTTGGGCGAGTCGTTCCACGGGCAAGGGGTCCCATCTCATCGAGCCATCAGTGCCCGTGCGGTCATCGCACACGCGTCTTCGGATGGTAAACCCCTCAACTGCTTTCCACCTGATCACGCCCCCGAAGGGGTGGCTCACCGGCCCGGACGGGCTAGTTGCCGACCGGGACGAGGGGGTGGATCGCCACGTCCCCGCTGAGGGCGCCGTCCGCCGCGGCGAAGGCGGCCGCGATGTGCGGGGACTGCATGTGGGCGTCGAGGGCGGCCTGGTCGGTCCACCGCTCGACGGTGACGAAGACGCCGGGCGCTGCCGCCGACTCGTACAGGTCGTAGGCCACGCACCCCGGCTCCTGCCTCGTCGCCTCGGTCAGCCCGGTGAGCGCCTCACGCATCGCCTCGACGTGCTCGGCCTGGACGGGGATGGTCGCGACGACGTGCAGCTCGCTCATGGCAGTGCCCTCTCGTAGGTGTGCTCGCACCCTAGGCCCACCGACGGATGGGGTCCGTTCCCCATGGGTACGACGCTCCGGGTCGCGCAGGCTGGGACCCACACCCGGCAGGTGAGGAGACCGGCATGCCCCACGCCGCTGACGCGCTCATCGCACTGGGCGGCGCCCTGCTCGTGTGCGGCCTGCTGGCGCGGGGCGGCGTCCGGCTCGGCCTCCCCACGGTCCCGCTGTTCATGCTCGCCGGCGTCGTCTTCGGGCCGAGCACCGGCGGCATCGACCTGGTCAGCGACCCGCACGACCTCGAGCTGGTGGCGCGGCTCGGACTCGTCTTCCTGCTGTTCTACCTCGGCCTCGAGTTCTCCCTCGACCAGCTCGTCGCGGGTGGTCGCCGGCTGGTGACGGCGGCGACGATCTACCTGGTCCTCAACGTGGGCGGCGGCCTGGTCTACGGATTCAGCCTCGGCTGGGGGGTCGCGGAGGCGCTGGTCATCGCCGGGATCGTGGGCATCTCGTCCACCGCGATCGTCACCAAGCTGATCGTCGAGAACCGGCGCCTCGGCAACCGCGAGACCCGCACCATCCTGGGCATCGCGGTGATCGAGGACATCTTCCTAGCGTTCTACCTCGCGCTCCTCCAGCCCGTGCTCGGCGGCGCCGACGGACCGGCCGAGGCGATCACCGGCATCGCGACCGCCTTCGCCTTCCTGCTCGGGCTCGGGGCGATCGCCCGCTGGGGAGCCGGGCTCGTCGGGCGGCTGGTCAGCACCCCCGACGAGGAGATCGTGGTCGTCGTCTTCACCGGGCTCGCGATCTTCACCGCCGGTGTCGCCGAGGCGCTGGGGGTCTCGGACGCGATCGGCGCCTTCATGGTCGGCCTGATCCTCGGCGCCACCGCCAAGGCGGCACGGTTGCGGACGCTCACCCACCCGCTGCGGGACGCCTTCGGGGCGATCTTCTTCTTCCACTTCGGCCTGACCATCGACCCGATGGACGTGGTCGCGGTGCTGCCCGAGATCGCCGTCGCCGTCGTGATGACCGTGGTGCTGGCCACCGCGGCCGGGGTCTACGCGGCCCGGCTGCACGGCTTCGACCGGGTCGAGGCGGCAACCATCGGCTACACGGTGCTGACGCGTGGTGAGTTCTCCATCATCCTGGCGTCGCTGGCCGTCGCCGCCGGGCTCGACCAGCGCATCGGCAACCTCGCCGCCGGCTACGTCCTCGTCCTGGCCGTCGTCGGCCCGGTGATGTCCACCCAGTCCGAGCGCTTCAGCCGGCTCATCCCGCAGGCCGCCGTCGGCACGCCCGGTCCGCGTCCCGACACGGTCGCGCTCGACTTCGACGTCGGCTCGGGGTCGCTCTACAAGCTGGGCACCGAGCTCATCCAGGTGACCGTCAGCCCCGGCTCGCAGCTGCACGGCGTGTATGCCGGGGAGCTGCGGCTGCCGGAAGGGTCGACGCTGGCGCTGCTCGCCCGCGCCGGCGAGACCTTCACCCTCGAGCCGGCCACCCAGCTGCGCACCCACGACGTGGTGCTCGTCTTCACCCGGCCCGAGCAGCGGGCCGCCGCCGAGCAACGGATCATGGCCGTGCACAGGGCCGGCCGGCTCGCGACCTGGCGCGGCGACGTCGGGCAGTGAGCGCGCGGCGTACGACTCAGAGCGTGCGGATCACCTTCGCCGGCGAGCCGACCGCCACCACGCCGGACGGCAGGTCCTGCACGACCACGGAGCCCGCGCCCACGACCGTGTCCGCGCCGATGGTGACGCCGGGACAGACGATGACGCCGCCACCGAGCCACACGTTGTCCCCGATCACGATGGGCTGGGCGGCCTCCCACTTGTCGCGGCGCGGGCCGGGCTCGACCGGGTGCGTCGCGGTGAGGAGCTGGACACCGGGGCCGATCTGCACGTCGTCGCCGATGGTCACTGTGGCCACGTCGAGGCTGACCAGCCCCCAGTTGACGAAGGTCCGGGCACCGATCGTCGTCTGGTAGCCGTAGTCGCACTGGAACGGCGGTCGCAGCTCGCTGCCCTCGCCGAAGGCGCCGAGCAGGTCGGTGAGCAGGGCACGACGCAGCTCGTGGTCGGTGGGGTCGGCGGTGTTGAGCCGGTGGGTCAGCTGCTGCGCGCGCCGCGACTCCTCCGCGAGGACCGGGTCGTCCGCGATGTAGGGGTCGCCGGCCAGCATCCGCTCACGCATCGTGCGCTCGTCACTCATGCGCGCCAATCTACGCACGCGCCCCGAGGTCGCCGAAGCGCCGACGGGCAGCGGCGACGCGTGGCCGGCTCAGTTGAGCCGGGCGTACTGCACCGACAGCGCCGTGGCGATGCTGAGCCACACGGCGTACGGCGCCAGGACGAGGCCCGCCCAGGGCAGCGACCGGGCCACGAGCACGACCAGCACCCAGGTGAGGACCGCCGCCACGGCGAGGGCGACCGTGGCGGCGCCGATCCGGTGCGGGACGTAGAACAGCCACGCCCAGGCCAGCGCGGCGACCACCGAGGCCGCGAGGACGAGGGTGGCCGGCCACACGCCGGTCGCGTCAGCCGAGCGGGTGAACCACACGCCCACGCCCAGCAGCGCCAGGAAGTTGAGCGGCCACACGATCCCGAAGACCAGGTCCGGCGGCTGGAACGACGGCTTGGCCAGGCGGGAGTACCACCCCGGGTCGTGGGCGGTCCAGACGCTCGACAGGCCGGCGTACACCACCACGACGCCGACCCACACGACGGTCGCCGCCCAGCCGCCGGCGACGCCGGACCCGGTCATGCCGGGTCCGCGGCCAGGCGGGCGCGGAGCACGTCGCCGAGCCGCGCGACCGAGCCCTCCAGCGCGTCGAGCTCGGCACCGACCACCAGCGGCCGCAGGCCGTCCGCCGTCCGGGCCAGGACCGCCGGGGCGCCGCACGCCGCCACCACCTCGCGCACGTCCGGTGGCATCTCGTCGAGGTGCAGCAGGTCGACCGGGACCCCCAGGTCGGCGACCATCCGGTCCCACTCGGGCTTGCGCCGCACGCGCCCGTGCGTGATGTCGCACAGCCCGCAGTGGCGGGTCCCGCGCACCTTGCCCCACACGTACGCCGCCTCGCCGAGGAGGCCGCCGTCGGCGTCGTACACCCCGACCAGGCGGGTGACGGACCGGTCGTCCATGGGATCTCCTGACGGTGGGACGGGACTCGGTCCGAGGCTAACCCCGCGCCCCGCGCCCCGCCGGACTAGCGTGGCGGGATGGACCACGGCGCGATGCGGCGGGCGGCGGACGCCGCGATCGTCCCGCTGGTCGCGTCCCTGGCCCCGTGGGGCGTGGTGGAGGCGCACTGGCTCCCCGACCGCAACGGCGAGCCGGTGCTCTGGGTCCGCGTCGGGACCGAGCTCCAGCGGGTCACTCTCGAGGCCCAGTCGTGGCTGCTGCCACAGCTGCACGTGATCCTCGCGCGGATGGGCATGCCGTCCGAGAAGGTCATGGGGTCGCGCCTCGAGGTCACCTCCGTCGAGGCCGAGACGCGCCTCTTCGAGGAGTGACCGCACCGGTCGGGCCAGCCGGCGATCAGGCCTCGCGGGACTGGTCGCCGGCCTCGTCGCCGACCCCGTCGCGGCGCAGCACCAGCCGGGTGACCCGGCTGCCGACCACCTCGGTCACCTCGAGGATGCCGCCGTCCACGGCGACCTGCTCCCCGACCTCCGGGATGTGCCCGAGCAGGGCGATCGCGTAGCCCGCGACGGTCTCGTAGCCGCCGTCGCGCAGCTCGATGCCGGTGTCGTCGGCGAAGTCCTCGAGGCTGGTGCCGCCGTCGATGTCGGCCGGGTCGCCGGACGGCTCGCGCTCGTCGACGTCGTACTCGTCGCGGATCTCGCCGATGAGCTCCTCGACGAGGTCCTCGAGGGTGACGATGCCGTCGGTGCCGCCGTACTCGTCCACGACGACCGCGAGGTGGGTGCCCTCGTGGCGCATGGTGGCGATGCACGGGAGCATCGGCTTGGTGCCGGGGACCATCAGCACCGGGCGGCACGCGTCCTTGACGAGTCGGTCCGGGGTGGCGTCGATGGCCAGCAGGTCGCGCACGTGCAGGAAGCCGAGCACGTCGTCGAAGCCCTCGCCGGTGACCGGGTAGCGCGAGTAGGGCATGTCCCGGACCTGCGCTGCGGCCTCGGCGAGAGTGAGCCCGCCGTCGATGAAGGAGACGTCGGTGCGCGGGCGCATGACCTCCTTGACGTTGGTCTCGGTGGCGGCGAAGACGTCGCTGAGGATCCGGCGTTCCTCCTCGTCGAGGTCCTCGTGCGTCGACACCAGGTCGCGCAGCTCCTCCTCGGAGAGCTGCTCGCTGGTGGCGTGCGGGTCGCCGCCGAGCAGCCGGACCAGGGCGTTGGTCGACAGGGAGAGCAGCCAGATGACCGGCCGCATGGCCGTGGCGAACTTGTCGAGCACCGGCGCCACCGCCAGCGAGAGCGGCGCGGCCTTCTGCAGGGCGAGTCGCTTGGGCACGAGCTCGCCGAGGACCAGCGAGAGGTAGGCGATGACCAGGGTCAGCACGACGAGCGCCGTCGTCTGCGCGGCGTCCTCGCCCATCCCGAGGTCGACGAGGTACGGCGCGAGGTCGGGCGCGAGCGTCGACCCGCCGTACGCCGCGGAGAAGAAGCCGGCGACGGTGACGCCGATCTGGACCGCGGCCAGGAACCGGTTGGGGTCGCGGGCGACCTGCGCCACCCGCACACCGCGGGCACCCTTGCGCTCCATGGAGACCAGCTGGCTCTCCCGGAGGGAGACCAGCGCGATCTCGGTGGCGGCGAAGACGCCACCGACGAGGACGAAGAGCAGGACCAGGCCGACGTTGAGGAAGGTCTGGGTGTCCATCAGGCCCGTTCACCACCGATCGCACTCGGGAGTGAACGGCACGTACACGCGGGTCTGTCCATGCGCGCCAGCGTACGGACGGGGCGAAGACCGCGCGGAATCCGCGGCCCCCGCCCCGTCCTGGTGGGGTCAGCCCACCGGGGTCAGTCCACCGGGTAGTCGACGACGTAGCTCGGGACCCCCGGGGCGGTGGCGTCGACGCGGGCGCCCACGTCGTTGACCACGTGCTCGATCGCCCCGGCGTCCAGGTTGACCGTCAGCAGGTGGTGCAGGCGGACCCCGCTCCTCGTCGGCACCTCGAAGCCGCGCTCGGTGACGATCGAGGGGTCGTTTCGGTTGAAGACGTAGACCCCGCCTCCGTAGAGGTCGTGCCGGCGCACATCGTCCGACACCTTGTAGCCCGACCATCCGAGCGTGCCGTCCGGTCGGGTCCACTCCGCCTGCGAGGGCGGGTCGTAGGGCAGCTCGTTCTGGTAGAGCACGACCTCGCCGTCCTCGCCGTTCCAGATGGTGTTGTGCTCCTGGTAGTGCTCGACGAACAGGCCGGTCGCCCGCACCCGGTCGCCGTTGACGATCACGCCGACCCGGCCGGTGTTGGTGCGCCAGCGGTCGGTGTCACCGACTGCACCGGCGGTGAAGCCCTCGACCCCGTGGTCGGCGCGCCACACCCAGGCGTGGTCGATGAGGACGTCGTCGGCGTCGACCTGCAGGGAGACGTCTGCCCGGCCGACGTGGGGTCCACCGACGCGGAAATAGACGTCGTTGAGCGTCGTGCTGGGGGTGCCGTCCGGCCGGGTCCGGTCCCGACCGGGCTGCTGGGCCTCGATGTGCATCAGCGCCGGGGACGAGACGGGGCCCGCGTCGACGGTGACGCCGGCGACCACGACGCCGTCGGCGTGCTTGCCCACGACCAGCGGCACCGCGCCGCCGACGGCGGTCAGGGTCGCCTGGCCGAGGCCGAGCACGACGGTGTCGTCACGCCGGATGACGAGGCTGCGGTCGACGTCGTACACCCCGGGGGTGAGGAGCAGGTGCTTGCCGCGGGCGAGCTGCGAGGCGAGCTCGCGCGCGGAGTCGGTGGGGCGGGCGACGTGGAAGTCCGACAGCGGGAGGCTGCGTCCGGCCGCGGTCCCCTCGGTCCAGTCGGTGCCGCGCGAGTCGGTGCGGGCGCTGGGCACCCGCACCTTCCAGGCGCCGGCGGGGTCGACGTACAGGAACGGCTTCTCGCGGCTGACCGGCGTCGTGTCGATGGTCGTGTAGGGCGGGGCGGGGAAGCCCGCCTCGGACGGGGCGCCGATGGTGCCGGCGAAGACCTGGTTCCACACGCCGTTGGACCAGCTGCCCACCTCGGAGTTGCGCGTGATCCACTGCTGCTGCGACCCGTTGATGATCTCGCCCGCGCGCGAGTTGGCGAGGTAGCCGCCGCTGGCGAACTGCGGGCCCTCCGTGCAGTAGTCCATCAGCGAGAGGTTGCCGCCGCGGATGTCGACGCGGCGCAGCGACGAGGCCTGCGAGACGGCCCAGAAGTTGGCGGAGGCGCGGCAACCGTCCTGTCCGAGACCGTTGACCTGGATCGTGAGGTTGGACATCGAGCGCCAGAAGTTGTTGAGCGCCACGCAGTAGGTCTCGGTCGGCCCGTCGGTCAGGCACCGGTTGTAGACCTCGACCTTGCCGTTGATCACGGTGTCCGACGGCGACGCGCCGAGACCGGCCACCTCGGTGTAGTAGCCGACCTTGATCTGCAGCGGCTCGGCGTCGGTGCCGTACGTGCCCGGGCGGAAGAGCAGGCTCCACCGCTCGGTGCCCATCTCGTCGTCCACCTGCCGCGCGTGGATCGCGTCGGCCTGCGCCTTGATCTCGGTGACCGGCATGGAGGGGTCGAAGACGACGACGCGCGAGCCGAGATCGGGGACCTGCGCCCCCGGTGGGGCGGCGGTGGGCGCGGCGGCCCGCTGCGTCGCGGTGGCCGGTGCGGCGGTCAGGGCGGCCAGCGCCAGGCAGAGGGAGCCGAGCACCGCGGCGAGCCGCAGGGCCCGTCCGGGTCGACGGGCGGACAGGGGTTCACGAGACATGAGGGATCCTTCGGGGGGATGGTGGAAGCGCTCTCACGGAAGGGTCAGCATGCCATCCTCCTGTGACCGTCGCCACATCCGAGCCCCGTCCCCGGACGCACGGACGGCCCGGGCCGACGAGGTCCCGGGCCGTCGTACGACGGGGTGGTGCGTGTCAGCCGTCGAGGCGGGCGAGCTCCTCGGCGGTGAGCTCCAGGTCGGCGGCCGCGGCGGAGTCGCGGACCGACTCGGGACGCTTGGCGCCGGGGATCGGGATGACGCACGGCGACTGCGCCAGCTCCCAGGCGAGCGCGACCTGCTGGGCGCTGACGCCGCGGTCCTGCGCGACCTCGGCGAAGGCCGGGTGCTTGTCGGCGAGGCCCTTGGCGGCGTTGAGACCGCCCAGGGGGCTCCACGGCAGGAAGGCCAGCCCGAGCTCCTCACACACGTCGATCTCCGGGCGGCTGCTGAGGAACTTGGGGCTGAACTGGTTCTGCACGCTCACCAGCGCGTCGCCCAGGACCTTGTGCGCGGCGCGGATCTGGTCGGGGTCGGCGTTGGAGAGGCCGATCGCGGCGACCTTGCCGCTGTCCGCGATCTCCCTGAGCGTGCCGATGACGTCGTCGTAGGACACGTCGGGGTCGGGACGGTGGTGCTGCCACAGCGCGATCTGCTCGACACCGAGGCGCTCGAGGCTGGCGTCGACGGCCGCGCGCAGGTGCTCCGGCGTGCTGTCGGTCGCCCAGTCCCCACTGTCGGTGCGCACGTGCCCGCCCTTGGTCGCGAGCACGACGCGGTCGCGCGCGCCCAGCTCGTCGAGCAGCGAGGCGATGAGGAGCTCGTTCTGGCCCTGCGCCGCCGCACCGTCGTCACCGGGGCCGTAGGCGTCGGCGGTGTCGAAGAGCGTGACGCCGGCGTCCAGCGCCGCGGTGACGGTGTCGAGGAGCTGCTGGCGCGGCTGGGCGCCGGTCTGGTCGAAGGTCATCAGGCCGAGGCCGATGGCCCCGACCCGGTGGGTTCCGAGGGTTCGTGTCTGCATGTCGTCGACAGTACGACGCGCGCGGGCGGCCGCCTCCACCCTCAGGGGCGCCGGGCCCGCAGCGTGCTGCCGTCGGTGTAGGCGACCATCCGGTTGAACACCGCGGTGGCGGCGGACGGCGGGGTGCTCGGCAGGGCCGGGCTCTCCTCGAGCGTGGCCAGCACCCGCGCCGAGGCGAGCGAGCCGGCCGCGGCACCGGCCTGCGCGGTGAGGACGGCGGCGTCGCGGACCACCCGGCCGTCGACGGACCACAGCGCCTCGAAGGGCCGGTCGTCGCCGACGGACCCGTGGCCGGGCAGCTCGAAGGCCACCAGCGCCACCGCGAAGTCGGGCCCCTCGTGGACCACCACCCACTCCCGCAGCAGCGGCGAGTCCGGCGGCAGGGCCACGGTCGCCGGCCGGGACTCGTCGTCGTGGGACTCGAAGTCCGCCATCGCGACCGCGTCCTGCGCGGTCCGGGCGAGGTCCTCCCACCGGCGCCGCGACTGGCCGTAGTAGCGGCCGCGCTGGAAGGTGCCGAGCAGCACGCCGCTCGAGGACTGGGCCACGGCCTCGTCCTCGATCGCCCACGACAGGGCGAGCAGGGTGCGCTTGGTGAGCGTGTACGACGCGAGCCCGGGGTGGCGGCGACCGAGCGCGGCGTAGACCGAGCTGCTCTCCCCGACCTGGCCCGAGCGCAGCGTCGTCGAGATCGCCTCCTCGAGGCGCAGGCCGCGGTCGCGCTCCTCCACCACGCGCTGGACGGCGCGGACGTCCGCGTCGGTGTAGCGGCGGTGGCCGCTGGGCAGCCGGACCGGCTCGGGGAAGCCGAAGCGCTGCTCCCAGGCGCGGATCAGCTGGGTGGAGATCCCGGTGTGCCGGGCCAGCTCGCCGATGGTCAGGAGCGAGTCGTCGGCGGGCGCCGTCTCGGGGGTCTGCCCTTGCGGTGTGGCGACGTTCGTGCCCATACTCACTCCATACCTAAACAGTTTGTCGAAGTTTTGTGTCTAACTTCAGGCAGACCCTACCTCACCCGGAGGCTCACCATGACGCAGGACCAGACTGAATTCCGCGCCGACTCGGTCGTGGACTGGAGCGACCTCGGTCGGGAGATGTGGTCGTTCCTCACGGGACGTCGGGCGGCCATCAACTACCAGTTCGTCGACATGTCGGTCGAGGTGCCGCGCGACACCGGTCCCAAGGCGCCGCGGGCGACCTGGAAGATCGACGGCACGCTGCGCATCTCCACCGACGACGACACCACCCGGGGGCCCTCCCCGGAAGCGGCGTGACCACGCTGCGGACCCGCGTCGAGGCGGACGTCTGCTTCCGGGTCGACACCCCGGGACACCCGCCCGTCACGGGATCGCTCACCGGTCGCGGCAGCGCTCTCACCCTGCGGGTCAGCGACCCGGCCGCCTTCGCCGGCGGCGCCGACGCGGCGGGGCTGCGCCGGATCGCCACCGAGCTGGCCGACCTGGGCATCTCGGTGCAGGTGCGCGACGCCGACGACGTCCCGCTCGTGACCCTCGGCAACGTGCGCTGCCCGTGGTGGCAGCGCCCGTTCACCCGCAGCGCGCACATGCGTGTCGCCGGCATCCGCGGCGTCGTGTCGGCCGGACGGGGCCGGTTGCGCAACGACACCTCCGCGCTCCCCGGCCCGGCACTGCTGCCGCCACCCACCCCGTTCCCCGTCGCGCCGACCTTCCTGCGGCGCCCGGTCCGCCGGGTGACCACGACCCATGACCCCGGCCGCGGCGGCCTGCCGCGCCTCGTCGAACGTCCCGGTCCTGGCATCACCCGCAGCGCCCACCCGGTCCACTGGCTGCAGCAGGACCGCACCACCATCGGGTCCGACCCGTCGTGCGACATCGTGCTGCCCGGCCTGGCCCCGGTGCACGCCCAGGTGGTCCACGACGACGAGGACGAGTTCGTCGTCACCGCCATCGGCGACGCCGAGGTGCGGGTGCACGGGCGCCGCGTCGGCAGCTCGATCCTGCGCTCGTCGAGCCGCATCGAGCTCGGCCCCGGCCCGGCACGCATCCTGGCCTTCCTGCGCGAGGAGTACGCCGACCACGGCCGGCCCCACGGCGGCCGCATCGGCGGTGAGCTGGGCCGCCAGCAGCCGCAGCCGCCCCGCCACCGGCTCCAGCTGGTGGCCGACGACTCCGCGGACGACCCGGAGCCCCCCGACCGCTGACCCCCCGCAGCGGCGACGGCCCCCGCCTCCCGTGCGGGAGACGGGGGCCGATGCGCGCGTCGTAGACTCAGACGTGGTCGTTGACCCGGGCCGCCTGGTGGCGGGCCTGCGTCTCCACCGAGGGAGCGGCGGCCGCGTGCTGCTTGATGCGGGGCGCCTCCTCCTCGGCCTTGGTGAGGTAGCCCTCCCAGCGCTGCTGCATGGGACGGACGAGACCGCCGCCCACGCCCACGATGAGGATGCCGGCCACGGTCGCCAGGATCGCGATGAGGACGGGCAGGGTCACCGTGGTGGCGACGCCGATCTGGTTGAGCGCGGCGACGACACCGAGGAACAGGATGAAGACCGAGGCCACGTTGGCGATGGTCCGCCCGTAGGACAGGCCGCCGAGGGTGCCCTCGATGAGCGTCTTGACCGCCGCGGCGATCGCCGAGGCGACCACGATGATGATGATGGCCACGATCAGGCTGGGGAGGAACGTGATCACGCGCTCGATCAGGTCGCTGATCGCGTTGGGGCCGAAGACGCCGAAGGCGAGCTGCAGCACGAAGAGCATGAGCGTGTAGTAGATGAGCTTGGCGACCACGTCGCTCGCGTCCATCTTCGAGTTGGCCATGGCGCGCTTGACGCCTCCCCGCTCGACGGCGCGGTCGAAGCCGACCCGCTCGAGCACGGCGTTGAGCGCCTTGGAGATGCCCTTGGCGATCAGCAGGCCGACGATGAGGATGATGAGGAACAGGAACAGCTTGGGCAGGAACTCGCTGACGGTGCTGACGCCGTCGCGCAGGCCGTCCCGGAGAGTGTCTTCCATGAGAGTGGTGCCTCCAACAGGGAGTGGGATGAAGCGGTTTACGTTGTAAACCAAGCACACCCCGGGCACACCACCTAGCGGCCTCCGCCCTAGGGGTGGCCGCTCCCGCCGGCGGGCTCAGCCGCCGTCGCCCTCCTGGCGGACCAGCGCCATCCGGTTGAGGAGCTCCTCGAGCGCCTCCTCGAACTCCACCGCCGCCTTGTCCTCCGCGAGCTGGCGGCGCAGCCGGCTCACCATCGGGAAGTCCTCGAGACCGGGCTCCACCGACTCCTCCATGACGTCGAGCGGGCCGAGGTCCGCGCCGAGCGTGGAGACCTCGAGGAGGAGGTGACCGAGGAGGAAGCTGGTGAACGCGCGGTAGGCCGCCACCGCCGCCTCGTCGGAGAAGCCCTCCGACTCCAGGCCGGCCAGGAACGCCTCCACCCACTCCAGGCTGCGCAGCGGCGGACGCAGCCACGGCGCCTCGGGCGGTCGGGACGCGACCAACGGGAAGGCCTTGGGGTGCGCCAGCGCCACGCGCCGTACGCCGTGGGCGAGCCGCTGCACGAAGTCCTGCCAGCCGTCGCTGGGTCGGTCGAGCACCTGGTCGTCCGCCTGCATGCCGGCCACGAGCCGGTCCACCACGCCGTCGAGGAGCTCCTCCTTGCCGGCGACGTAGCGGTAGAGCGCCATCGCCTCGACACCGAGGGCCTGCCCGAGGCGACGCATCGTCAGCCCCGCGAGTCCCTGCTCGTCGATGTAGGAGATCGCGGCGTCGAGGATCCGTCCGCGGTCGAGCGGGACGTGCCGTGACGGAGGTGCCTCGCCGTTGACCAGCGCCGCGTCCGCGTCCTTCACGTCGTCACCTGACGTCATGGGAACTCCTTCCGAGACCCCCACCGTAGCCGCGGGTCCACCCGCACGGTGGCTGGCCCATGATGGGACCCATGACCCATGGAGTCTCCTTCCCCGCCGACGCCGACGGCCGCCGCAGCACCACCCGCGCCGGGCGGGCCGTCGTGGCCGACGCCCTGCGCCCCGTCGACCCGGTCGGGGCCCTCGGCGCCGAGCAGGAGACGGCGTGGCGCAGCGGTTACGTGCTGCACCTCCGCCGGCTCGTGGAGGCGGGCGTCGCCGGGCCGGAGGCCTGGCTCGCGATCGCCGACGCCGGCCTCGACGCCGTACGCCGCACCCTCGTCGTCGCGGCCGACGACGGGTCCGAGGCCCCGCTGTCCTCGCTGGCCACCGCACCCTCCAAGCGGACCCTCGGCACGGTCGAGGTGCTCGGCGAGGGGGAGCCCCAGGTCGAGCTCGTGCTCCCCTACCGCGGGCGTGAGCTGCGCGGTGACGACCTTCGCACCCAGCTCGACGCGTGGGTGGCTTGCGGGGTGATGGAGCCGTCGGTGGCCACGGCCGTCGGACTCGTCATCGACCACCCCGAGTGGCTGCGGCTCGAGGGCCGGACCGTGGCCGTGCTCGGTGCTGGCGCGGAGATGGGCCCGCTCGCCGCGCTGCTCCGCTGGGGCGCGACCGTCGCCGCCGTCGACCTCCCCCGCACGGCACTGTGGGAGCGCGTGCAGCGCACCGCCCGCGCCGGCGCCGGTCGGCTGCTCGTCCCCTTCGACGCGTCGGTTTCCGAGGACGGGTCGTTCGGCGCCGACCTCCTCGCCGAGGTGCCCGAGGTGTCCGACTGGCTGGCTGCGCTCGACGGGCGCCTGGTGCTGGGCAACTACCTCTACGCCGACGGCGGCACCCACGTCCGCGTCGCCGCCGCAGCCGACGCCCTCGCCACCCGGCTCATCGCCGCGCGACCGGACACCGCGCTGGCCTTCCTCGCCACCCCGACCGACGCCTTCGTCGTCCCGCGTGAGGCGGTCGAGCAGTCCACCCGCGCCTACCGCGAGCGCTCCGGTGCGGCCAAGCTGGTCGGCCGGCCGCTGCGCTGGGCCACCCGCGGCCGGCTGCTGCACCGGGCCTACCCGCCCGCCGCCGACCCCGGCATCAGCGACGCGATCGTGCCGGTGCAGGGCCCCAACTACGCGCTGGCCAAGCGCATCCAGCGCTGGCGGGCCGCCGTCGCCCGCCGCGACGGCACCCTGGTGTCCTTCCACGTCGCGCCGTCCACCCGGACCCGCTCGGTCGTCAAGAACCGCGCCCTGGCCGCCGCCTTCGCCGGCGCGCACCGCTTCGGCGTCGAGATCTTCGAGCCGGACACCGCCAACACGCTGATGGCCGCCCTGCTCGTCCACGACCTCAGCACCGACCTGCCGACGCACGACCACCCGTGGCAAGACGAGGCGTACGCCGCGGTGCACGGCGGCCTGTGGCGTGCGGCGTACGAGCCCCGCAGCGCGCTCGGGCTCGCGGCCGCGCTGGGCTACGCCAGCGCTCGCACCTGACCGGGCACCTCCTGACCTGCATGCGAGACAGCGGCCCCTGCGGTCCACCCGGTGGACCTGCTGGGCCGCCATCCGCCCATCCGCCCTCCGGCATCCGCCCGCCGGCTGAGGTGGGTGTGGCTTCGGTGCCACCAGCAGGGGACACCGAAGCCACACTCGAGCCGGAGCAGCAGAGATCAGCGCCGGTCGCGCTCCCCGTCGACCGCCATGCTGACGAGCATCGCCGCGCACTCGGCCGCGACGGCGCGGGCGAGCGAGCGGGCGTCGTCGTCCTCGCGCTCGGGGACGATGCGGTGGACCGTCCCGTTGGCGGCCAGGTCGAGGGCCCGCACCTGCTGACGGGTCGCCATCTCCTCGGCGTGCGTGGTGTCGCCGTGGACGATCACGCTCGCCCCCTCGGGCGGCAGCGGGGAGAGCCAGGCGTGCTGCGCGGCCAGCACGCGGCGGGCGGGCAGCAGCGCGAGCGCGCCGCCTCCGCAGCCCTGGCCGAGCAGGACCGCGAGGGTCGGCACCCGCATCCGGGTCATGGTGGCGATGCAGCGGGCGATCTCGCCGGCCACGGCCCGCTCCTCCGCGGAGACCGACAGCTCGGCGCCCGGGGTGTCGATCACCGTGACGAGCGGGAGGCCGAGCTCCTCGGCGAGGTTCATCGCCCGCCGGGCCTCGCGGAGCGCGGCCGGGCCCATCGCCCGATCGGCGTCCTGGCGGGTCCGGTCCTGGCCGACGAGCACGCACGGCTGGCCGTCGAGCCGGGTGAGCGCCACGATCACCGTCTCGTCGCGCTCCCCCTCGTCGGTGCCGCGCAGGCGCAGGGTGTCGGCGGCGCCGTAGCGCAGGAGGTCGCGCACGCCCGCACGTCCGGGCAGGCGGGTGATCCCGACCGACTCCCACGCGGTGCGCGTGGTGAGGGCGGTGGGGTCGCGGCGCGGGAGCGACGGCGGCTCGGCCGGGTCCAGCAGGACCCGCAGCGAGCGGTCGACCAGCTCGGGCAGGTCCTCGGCCGCCACCACGGCGTCGATGACGCCCTTGGCGGCGAGGTTCTCCGCCTGCTGCACGCCGGTCGGGAACGGTTCGCCGTTGAGCGCCTCGTAGACCTTCGGCCCGAGGAAGCCCACCAGGGCGCCCGGCTCGGCGACGGTCACGTGGCCGAGCGAGCCCCACGAGGCGTAGACGCCACCGGTGGTGGGGTGGCGCAGCTGCACGAGGTAGGGCAGCCCGGCGGCCTTGTGGGCGCCGATCGCCCGGGTGATCTCGACCATCTCGACGAAGGCCGGCGTCCCCTCCTGCATCCGGGTCCCGCCCGACGCCGTGGTCGCCAGGAGCGGCAGGCCCTCGGCGGTCGCGCGGCGTACGGCGGCGGTGATGCGTCCAGCCGCGTCCCGCCCGATGGAGCCGGCGAGGAAGCGGAACTCGTTGGCGACCACCGCCACCGGCCGGCCGCGGACCAGGCCGCGGCCGGTGATGACGGACTCGTCCGTGCCGGCCTTCTTCCGGGCCGCGACGAGCTCGCGCTGGTAGCCCTCGTCGTGCCCCGAGATGTCGATCGGCCGGTCCCAGGACTCCCACGAGCCCTCGTCGAGGACGAGGCCGAGGAGGTCCTCGGCGCCCCAGCGGCGGCGTACCTCCGCGGTGGTGGTCACGACTCCTCCAGCCAGGTGCGCACGGACTCGCCGTGCTGGTCCAGGAGCGGCGGGGCCGCGTGGTCGCGAGGCGTGGTCTCGCCGCCCGCCGCGTCGAAGAAGCGCAGCGGCGGACCCGGCAGGGTCACCCTCCCGAGGGACGCGTGCTCCACGTCGACGAGCAGGCCCTGGCTGCGGGTCTGGTCCCACTCGTAGACCTCGTCGAGGCTGCGCACCTTTCCGGCCGGTACGCCGACCTCGGCGAGGCGGGCGAGCAGGGGCTCGGCGTCCCAGTCGGCGAAGGCCGCCTCGACGACCTCGATGGTGCGCTCGCGCGCCCCGACCCGGTCGCCGTTGGTCTCGAGCCCGGGGGTCGCGGGGTCGATGTCGAACCCGGCGCAGAGCCGCTTCCACAGGCCCTCGCTGCCCACCGCGATCTGGACCGCGCCGTCGCGGCAGCGGAACAGGCCGTACGGCGAGATCGAGGGATGGTGGTTGCCCTGGGCGCGGCCGACCTCGCCGGCCACCGTCCAGCGCGAGCCCTGGAAGGCGTGCACGCCGACGACCGCGGACAGCAGGGACGTGCGCACGACCTGTCCCTTGCCGGTGGTGGACCGCTCGTGCAGCGCGGCGAGGACGCCGTACGCGCCGTACATCCCAGCGAGCAGGTCACCGATCGGTACGCCGACCCGCTGCGGGTCGTCGGGACCGGAGCCGGTGAGCGACATCAGGCCGGCCTCGCCCTGGGCGATCTGGTCGTAGCCGGCGCGCCCGCCCTCCGGGCCGTCGTGCCCGAAGCCGGTGATCGAGAGGACCACGAGCCGCGGATTGCGCTCCATCAGCGCGTCGATGCCCAGGCCGAGCCGCTCGAGGACGCCGGTGCGGAAGTTCTCCACCAGCACGTCGGCCCGGTCCACCAGCCGCAGCAGCATGTCGCGGTCGGCCTCGTCCTTGAGGTCGAGGGCGATGGACTCCTTGTTGCGGTTGGCGGAGAGGAAGTACGTCGACTGGCGGTCGTCCTCCGGCCCGACGAACGGCGGGCCCCAGCCGCGGGTGTCGTCCCCGTGCCCCGGGGCCTCGACCTTGACGATCCGGGCACCGAGGTCGCCCATCATCATCGTGGCGTGCGGTCCGGCGAGGGCACGGGAGAGGTCGACGACGAGGATGCCGGCCAGCGGAGCGGTCACGAGCCCCACCCCGGCAGGACCAGGGCGCCCCACACGAGCAGCGGGCCGACCAGGGTGACGATCACTCCGTAGGTCAGGATCTGCTTGTAGTAGACGGGCTCGCTGATGGAGTCGGGCCGGTTGGCCAGCATGAGCGCGCCGTTGGTCGAGAACGGGCTGACGTCGACGATCGTCGACGACACCGCGAGCGCGGCGACGAAGAGCGCGGCGTTGATGCCGCCGTCGGCGATGAGCGGCACACCGATGGGGATGATCACCGGCAGCAGCGCCGTGGACGAGGCAAAGGCCGAGACGACCCCGCCGACGTAGCAGAGGATCAGCGCGCCGATCGCGGCCGCCCCGAGCCCGGCGGCCCACGTGCCGACGAACTCCGGCGAGCCCGCGGTGGTCAGGATCGTCGCGTAGGTGCTGACACCGGCGACCAGGAGGACCGTGGGCCAGGCGATCTGCTTGACCGCGTCCTTGTGCTCGTTGGGGGCCAGCATCGCCAGGATGACGGCGGCGGTGATGGCGACGAAGCCGATGTTCTTGTCGAAGACGAGGGCGACGAGCGCGACGGCGACGAAGGCCACGAGGGTCAGCAGCTGGTCGTGGCGTACGCCCACGGCCTGGGTGCCGGTCATGGTGGAGGCGCCGGTTCCACGGGCCTGGACCGTGGGACCGCCGCGGTGCAGGTCCTCGTCCAGGGTGTCGGGGTCGTCGGGGTCGATCCGCATCGCCATCAGCTTGCGACCGCCGAGCGCCACGAAGAGGATCGCGGCCATGATCGTGTTGACGATCAGGCTGGCGAGGAAGACGGTGATCTCGCTGGAGGGCAGGCCGGCCTCCTCCATGACGGAGTTGGTGATGACGCCGTAGATGCTGATCGGCGAGAAGCCGCCGGCCTGGGCGCCGTGCACGACGAACATGCCCATCATCAGCGGGCTGATGCCGTAGCGGCCGGCGAAGCCGAGGGCGATCGGGCCGATGATCGCGCAGGCCGCCGGGCTGACGGCGCCGATGCCGGTCAGCACCGCGGTCACCGCGAACATCACCCACGGGATGAGCGCCACCCGACCACCGACGCCCTTGACCGCCGTACGCACGATCAGGTCGACGGTGCCGTTGTTGCGCGCGATGGCGAAGAGGTAGGTCACTCCGATCAGCGTCAGGATCAGGTCACCGCTGACCCCGGCGAGGATCTCCTTCTCGGTCAGGTCCAGGGCGTACATGCCCACGAACCACGCGGCGACGTACGCCAGCGCCCCCATGTTGATGGGCAGCAGCGTGCCCACGACGAACAGGGCGACCAAGGCGAGGATCGCCACCCATTCCGGTCCCATAGGACTCTCCCTCTGTCGGTGATGGCCCGAGGCCATCGACGTGACCGGCGTCACGTACTGGATCAGTGGCCTAGCCAATAGCCCTCTGAGCCATCTGTCAATAGGCTGGGGTCATGTCCGACGCGATCCCGCCTCCGCCACGACGCCCCGAGGCCTCCTTCCCCGCGCCCCTGGCCCGGGTCCGCCTCTACGAGCAGGTGGCCGAGCAGATCTCGACGTGGATCGGCGAGCACGACCTCAAGCCCGGCGACAAGCTGCCGCCCGAGCGCGAGCTCGCGGCCCGGCTCGGCGTCAGCCGCGCCACCCTCAGCCAGGCCCTGGTCGCGCTCGAAGTGATCGGCGCCGTCGCGGTGCGGCACGGCGACGGGACGGTCGTCGCCCAGTCGCCCGGGCCCTCCAGGATCATCGACGCGGTCCGGGCGCACGCCCACCGGCTGCCCGAGATCATCGAGACCCGCGACGCGCTGGAGACCAAGATCGCCAGCCTCGCAGCCGCGCGGCGTACCGAGGCCGATCTCGACCGCATCGAGGACGCCCTGGCCGGCATGGAGGCCGACATCGAGGCCGGGGGTCGGGGGGTCGAGGGCGACGAGACCTTCCACGCCGCGGTGACCGCGGCGTCCCACAGCCTCCTGCTGTCGCGGTTGATGGCCGAGATCGCCGACCTGATCCGGGAGACCCGCATCGAGTCGCTGTCGCAGCCCGACCGGCCGCGGGCCTCCCTCGCCGGGCACCGGGCGATCGCCGACGCGATCCGGGCGGGCGACCCGGAGGGCGCCGCGCGCGCCATGCACGCCCACGTCGAGATGGTGAGCGACGTCGCCGTGCTCCGGCCGCAGTGACCCCGCTCGAGCAGCTCGTCGTGCTGCTGGCCGGGCTGGGCGCCGGGATCCTCACCTCGACGGTCGGGATCGCCTCGCTCCTCAGCTTTCCGGTGCTGGTCGCCGTGGGGCTCCCGCCGGTGGTGGCCAACGCCTCCAACACGGTCGGCCTGACGCCCGGCGCGATCAGCGGGTCGTGGGGCTACCGGTCCGAGCTGCGCGAGCACCCCCGCGTCGCGGCGGTCGTGCTCGCCACCTGTGCCGTCGGCTCGGTGGTCGGGGCGGTGCTGCTCCTCGCGTTGCCGGCGACGGTCTTCGAGAGCGTGGTGCCGTGGTTGATCCTCGGCACCTGCCTGCTCGTGGGCGTCCAGCCGCGACTGTCCGCGCTCCTCCGCTCACGCCGGTCCGAGGGGGCCGACGACCGGCTGCACGTCTCGCCGGTGACGGGCTTCTTCGCGACCATCACCGGGGTGTACGGCGGGTACTTCGGCGCCGGCTCGGGCGTCATGATGCTCGCCGTGCTCGGCCTCGGGACCGACCTGCCGTTCCGGGTGGCCAACGCCCTCAAGACCCTGGCCGTGCTGGCGGCCAACCTCGTCGCCAGCGTCATCTTCGTCTTCGCGGCCGACCTCGACTGGCGTGCCGTGCTGCTCCTCGCCGCCGGCTCGGTCGTGGGCGGGTACGTCGGGGCGCGGGTCGGGCGCCGGTTGCCCCCGACCCTGCTGCGGACCGGCATCGTCCTCGCCGGGCTGGTCGGCGCGGTCCTGCTCTGGAGCTGACTCGGGCGCCCTCGTCGCGGCCTGTTCGCGCCGCGGCTCGGGTCTCGCCCGTCGCCGGGTCAGCGTGCCTCGGGTGGCGCGGTGCCGGGGTCGGCCGGGGTCGGTCGCAACGCCGTCTCGAGGTCGATGATGATCGCGTCCAGGTCCAGTGCCCACGTGTCGTGCGCACCCGGGCCGACGATCCGTTGCATCTGGGCCCGCGCCGCTCGTGAGGCGTCCCGCAACACCCGTGCCCGTGCCCCCCGCGGCTCGTCGGGCGCCGAGGACTCCAGCACGGTCAGCCGGTCCTCGGCGGCGGACACGCGTGCTTGGCTCACGGTCCAACCGCCCGCCACCTCCTCCCGCGAGGCGGCCTGGCGCAGCTCGGGCAGCAGCTCCCGCGCCATCCAGGAGACCTCGGCCTCCTCCGCGGCCAGCTCGTGGTCCCACGCGCTGCGGCGCCGCGACCGCAGCACCAGGGGGATGGCCACGAGGCTCCCGAGGACCAGTGCCGCCACCAGCCACCAGACCCAGGCCGGGACGTCCTCCTCTGCGGGCTCGGCCTCGGGTTCCTGCGCCTCCGGTGACTCCGTGACCGTCTCAGGGGCGGTCTCCGTCGGCGTCTCCGTCGGGGTCGGCTCCGACGTCTGCGTGGGCTCCGGCTCCTCGGTACGGGTCGGCGTCCGGGTCGGCGTCCGGGTCGGGCTGGGCAGCTCGCTGGTGGGCTCCTCCGTGGGCTCCTCCGTCGGCTCCTCGGTGGGCTCGGTCGTCGGCTCCGTCGACGGCTCGGTTGTGGGCTCCGTGGGATCTGTCGTGGTGGGTAGCTCCGCCGTGGGTGTGCGGGTCGGTGAGATCGAGGGCCGCGTGCCGTCCCCGCTGCCGTCCCCGCCGCACGCGGCCAGCAGCAGGGCGAGCAGCAGGAGGCCCGCCACGCGCTTCGCCACCGCGCTGATGCTGCTCGGGCGCATGGCAACCTCCGGTGGTCGGTGGGGACGCCGTTGACGTCGCCGTCCCCATCCTCACCGGCGCCTCGCGCGGTGTGCCTCATCCGGCTCGGGTGATCCGGGCCTCCGTCGAAGCCCTGACCCGAGCGGACTGGTCGGGGGGGTGACATCCGCACCATCACCGTGGACACTGACCGGAATCTGTCGTCCCCGGAAGGAAACGCCTGTGACCGTGAAGACCGATTTCGCCGAGGACGAGTGGACCCGGATCGTGCGGGCACCCTTCGTGGCCGGCCTGGCCATCTCCCTGGCCGACCCCGGCGGCCCGATCGAAGCCGCCAAGGAGACGATGGCGACGATGAAGTCCGCCACCAGTCCTCCGAGCCGCGAGGAGCTGCTGACCGAGGTGGCCCTCGACGTCCAGGCCATGGCGCAGCAGCGGCAGCACCCGCTGAAGGGCTACAAGCCCTCGAGCCAGCCGGCCGGCGAAGCCGTGCTCGAGGAGCTGCGGGAGGTCAAGGCCCTCGTGACGGCCAAGGCGACCCCGGAGGAGACGGCTGCGTTCGGCGCCTGGCTGGTCGTGAGCGCCCAGGCGGCCGCCGAGGCCGCCAAGGAGGGCGGCTTCATGGGCTTCAAGGCCCAGCTGGTCAGCGAGGGCGAGCAGAGCATGCTCGACCGGCTCCGCGAGGTCGTGGGGGGCTGACCCAGCCCCTCAGCCCACCAGCGCTCCCGCGGTCAGGCTCAGCACGCTGAGCAACGCGAGGGACGCCAGGAGGGGCCACACCCACCTCAGGTAGGCGCCGTACGGGACCCGCGCGATGGCCAGGCCACCCATCACGACCGCAGAGGTCGGGATGAAGAGGTTCATGATCCCGGACGCACTCTGGAACGCCGTGACGACGAGCTCGGCCGGCACCTCCGCGAAGCCGGCCAACGGGCTCATGATCGGCATCGCGACCGTGGCGAGCCCGGACGACGAAGGGATCAGGAACGACAGCGGCAGGAACAGCAGGAACATCACGACGGCGAAGCCGGCCTGACCGACGTCACCGAGAGCCTGCTCGGCCCAGTTGAGCACGGTGTCGGTGATCTTCCCGTTGTTCATGATCACGGTGATGCCGCGGGCGATCCCGATGATGAGGGCGACTCCCAGGAGGTCCCGCGCGCCGTCGACGAACGACGTCGTCAGGTCCTCCTCGGACATCCGGCCGATGACACCGATGACGATGCTGAAGAGGATGAAGGACGCGGTCATCTCGGGGAACCACCACCACAGGGTCGGCAGGCCGATGTTCATGTCCTCCCAGGGGATGACGCCGTACATCATCACGAGGAAGGCCAGGCCGAACACCACCAGGATCGTCTTCTGACGTCCGCTGACGACGACCTCGCCCCCCGTGGAGTCGACGCTGAAGTGGCGCGCGTTCTCCTCGCGCATGTTCGCCACGACGGAGTGGGACGGGTCGGCCTTGACCTTGTCGGCGTACCGGAGCACGAAGAAGATCCCCAGCACCAGGCCGACGACGAGCATGATCACGCGCAGCACCAGGCCCTCGCTGATCGACACGTCGGCGAACCCGGACGCGATCCCGGTGGCGAACGGGTTGATCGTCGAGCCGAACGTCCCGATCCCACATCCGAGCAGGACGACCGCGGCACCGGTGAGCGCGTCGTACCCCGCCGCGATCATCACGGCGATGACGAGGGCGTAGAACGCGAGGCTCTCCTCCGCCATGCCGTACGTCGTCCCGCCGAGCGCGAAGACGCACATCAGGATCGGGATCATCCACCGCTCCCGGCCCTTGAGCCGGGCCACCAGTCGGGCGATCCCGGCCTGGATGGCTCCGGTCCGCATGGTCACGCCGAGGAACCCACCGATCACGATGATGAACAGGGCCACGTCGATCGCTCCGAAGAGGGTGCCCGAGTTGTAGTAGTTGATGTTGCCCTTGGCGTTCTCGATGCCGTACAGACCGTTGATCGGAGCCGTGAGCGAGTCGACGAGGATGCGCGCCGGCTGCGACTCGACCGAGTGGTACGTGCCGGGGACCGGGCTCCCGTTCTTGTCGAGGTCGTACACGCCTGCGGGGATCAACCAGGTCGCGACCGCCATCAGCGCGATCAGGGCGAAGAGGATCGTGTACGCCGAGGGGAGCTTGAACCCCTTCTTCGGTGCGGCGCTGGCCGTCGTGCCTGTGTCACTCATCGTTGTCTCCTCCGGTTACTGCCGCAAAGGTGGCTGTCTTCGCCTCGTCCTCCCAGGGCGCTTCCGCCTGGGGCACCTTGAAGCCGAGGTAGCCGTACAGGATGTCGAGCAGGGGGCTGAGCAGGTTGAAGAAGCAGAACGGGAAGTAGGCGGCGGTCGCGACGCCGAGCACTCCCGACATGTAGGCCCCGCAGGTGTTCCACGGCACCAGGACGGACGTGACCGTTCCGGAGTCCTCGACCGCCCGGGACAGCACCTGGGGTGCCAGTCCCCGACGAGCGAACTCCTTGCGGAACATCCGCGCGGGCAGCACGTCGGCGACGTACTGGTCGCCGGCGATCACGTTGAGGCCGACGCCGCTGGCGGTGACCGATGCGATGAGGGAGCCGCGCCGGCGGGTGCGCGAGACGATCGGCTCCAGGATGCGCTGCAGGAAGCCGGCGCGTTCCATCACAGCCGCGAACGACAGCGCGCCGAGGACGAGCCAGATCGTGGTGAGCACGCTGGTCATGCCGCCGCGGGAGAACAGGTCGTCGATCTGGGGCACGCCGGAGTTGCTCACGAAGCCGGTCGCCATCGCCGCGTAACCGGCCTTGACGGCGGTCGCCACGGTGCCCAGGCTCGGGTCGTCGACGAACGCCACCACGGCGTCCCACTGGAGGAACGGGGCGAGCACGGCGGCGAACACTGCAGATCCGAGGATCGACAGGAACGGCGGCATCCGCAGCACCGCCAGCACCACCAGCAAGATCAGCGGCAGCAGGGTGAGGGCGGAGATGTCGAACGCCGAGGCCAGCGCTGCGCGGGCCTCGTCGGTGCTGATCGCGGCGTCGGGATCGGCGGCGCGCCCGAGGAAGAAGAAGGCGACGAGGCTGATCCCGAGTGCCGGTCCCGCTGTCCAGATCATGTTGCGCACGTGCTGCCCGACCGTCAGGCCGCCGCCGACGAGCTGCGGCACCAGGATTGTCGTCTCCGAGAGCGGCGTCATCTTGTCACCGAAGTACGCCCCGCAGATGACCGCTCCGGCCGCGATCGCCTCGTCGAGACCCAGGACGCTGCTCATGCCGACGAAGGCGACGCCCAGGGTCCCGGCCGTCGTCCACGAGCTGCCGGTCACCATGCCCACCACGGCGCACACGACGGCCGCCGTGACGTAGAACCAGCTCGGACTGACGATCCTGACGCCGTAGTCGACGACGGTGGGGATGGTGCCCGCCATGTTCCAGGTGCCGATCAGGGAGCCGACCGCGAGCAGGATGAACACCGCGCTCATCGCCACGGTCACACCACTGACGGCCGCGTCGGCGACCGATGCGACCGTGTGGCCGTTCTTGAAGGCGACCAGGCTGGCGAACGCCGCACTCAGCAGCAGCGCGACCTGGAGGGGGCCGTCCGTCGCGCTCACCCCGAAGAGCACGATCGTCAGGGCGAGCAGGGCGATCAGGACGAAGACCGGCAGCAGGGCGTCCAGGAGGCTGGGAGGCCGCGGGCCGGAACGGGGCGCACGCTTGCGCATGACGACCTCACGGACCCGCGACGGTTGAGGTGGTCCCGAGCGCGCCGACGTCGTCGCCGCGGCGGTGGTCGTCGCCGCGCGCCCAGATGATCATGCACACCACCAGCACGACCGCCACCGCACCGACGGCCCACCGCACCGCGACGCTCATCGTGGCCTCATCACAGCGGGTCCCGCTGCAGGGGGCAGGTCATGCAGTGACCACCACCCCGACCCTTGCCCAGCTCGAAGCCCTCGATGGTGATCACCTCGATGCCGGCGGCCCGCATCTTCTCGATGGTGTAGGTGTTGCGCTCGTAGGCGACGACCACGCCCGGCTCGAGGGCGACGACGTTGTTGCCGTCGTCCCACTGCTCACGCTCCTGCTGGTAGGTGTCGCCACCCGTCTCGATCACCCGCAGGTCGCGCACGCCGAGGGCGTCCGCCACGGTCGACATGAAGCCCTTCTCCTCGGTGACGTGGAACTCCGCGCCGTTGACGCCCGGGCGGAGGCTGATCGCCCGCACCTGGTCCATCACTCGGGGATAGACCGTCACCGCGTCGCGGTCGAGCATGGTGAACACCGTGTCCAGGTGCATGTGGGCGCGGTCCTTCGTCATCACGACCGCCACCACTCGCTCCGCCCCGCCCGTGGCGAAGAGGGAGCGCGCCACCTGCTCGATCATGCGGGCCTGGGAGCGCTCGCTCATGCCGATCAGGACCGTCCCGTTGCCGATCGGCTGCACGTCCCCGCCCTCCAGCGAGGCCTTGCCGAAGTCCAGGGCGTTGAAGCGGTCGTCGTCGCCGAGCTGTGGATACCAGTACTCGAAGTCGCTCGAGGCGAACATCGGGTGGTAGCGGTAGATCGCCGCGACGTTGTACGCCTCCAGGCGCCGCGCCGGCCAGAACATCGGGTTGATCGTCACGCCGCCGTAGATCCAGCACGACGAGTCCCGGGTGAACAACGTGTTCGGGAGCGGCGGCAGCACGAACATGCTCTCGTCGTCGATGGCCGCCGCGATCACGGACCGCGACCGCAGCCGCCCGAGGTCCAGCCCGGACTCCGCGACCGTCAGTCCGCCGATCAGGTGCCGGGCCAGCGTCTCCGGGGCCATCGCCCCCAGGACCGAGCGCACCTCGTCGACCATGGAGATCCCCACCGTGAACTCCGAGGCCGCGAGCCCGATCAGCTTCTCCTTCGCCTCGGCGCTCGCCGCCAGCGTCTCCCCGAGCAGGTCTCGCAGCAGGAAGACCTCGACCTCGCGCTCGCGCATCCTCGCCACGAACTGGTCGTGCTCGTACTGCGCCCGCTCGACCCAGAGCACGTCGTCGAACAACAGCCCGTCGTGGCTGGACGGGGTCAGTCGCTGCAGGCTGAGCTCGGGCCGGTGCACCATCACCTTCCGGAGCCGACCCACCTCGGAGTGAACGCCGAACGTCGTCATCTCTTCTCCATTCGTCATGTCGGGGAGGTCACGAGGCCACCACCTGGGTGCCCGCGTCTCCGGCGACGATCTGCTGGATCTGTGTGAGCGCGCCGATGGCGGCCCGTCCTCCGGTCATCTCCACGAAGCGGCACGCCGCCTCGACCTTCGGTCCCATGGAGCCGGCCGGGAAGTTGTGCTGTCGCAGCTCCGCCACGGTCACCCGGCCCAGTCGCTGCTGCTCCGGGGTCCCCCAGTTTGCATACACCGCGTCGACGTCCGTCGCCATGACGTACAGGTCCGCCGCGACCTCGCGGGCCAGCAGCTCGCTGGCCAGGTCCTTGTCGATAACCGCCTCGACGCCGATGAGCGTGGGCGGGTCGTCGGACGTGAACATCGTCGGCACGCCGCCTCCGCCCGCACAGATCGTCACGACGTCGTGCTCGAGCAACCAGCGGATCGGGTCGATCTCGAAGATGTGCCGCGGCTCGGGCGACGCCACCACCCGACGCCAGCTGTCGCCGTCGGGCTTGAAGACCCAGCCTTTGCCCTTCAGGGCTTCGGCCTCGGCCTCGGTGTAGATCGGCCCGACGAACTTCGTCGGGTCCTGGAAGGCGGGGTCGTCCGGGTCGACCTCCACCATCGTCAGGATCGTCGCCAGGGGCGCGTCGGGGGGCATCGCGTTCCCCAGCTCCTGCTCGAGGACGTACCCGATCATCCCCTCGGTCTGTGCTCCCAGCACGTCGAGCGGGTACGCCTCGACCTCCGTGTAGGCCGCCGCCTGCAGAGCCAGCAGGCCGACCTGGGGGCCGTTGCCGTGGGAGAGCACCAGCTCGTGCTCCGCCGCGACCGAGGCGAGCGCCGGGGCGGCCGACCGCACGTTGACGCGCTGGTTCTCCGCGGTCATCGGTTGCCCGCGCTTGAGGAGGGCATTGCCTCCCAGGGCTACGACCACGCGCATCTTCGTCATCCTGTCGGCCCGCTCAGTCACCGAGCGTGGCGACCATGACGGCCTTGATCGTGTGGAGACGGTTCTCGGCCTGGTCGAAGACGATCGAGTGCTCGGACTCGAACACGTCGTCGGTGACCTCGAGGCCGTCCATCCCGAACTGCTGGAAGATGTCCTCCCCGACCTTGGTCTCCCGGTTGTGGAACGCCGGGAGGCAGTGCATGAACTTGACCCTCGGGTTCCCGGTGCGGGCGATCACGTCCCGGTTCACCTGGTAGGGCGTGAGGAGCCTGATCCGCTCCCCCCAGACGTCCTTGTCCTCACCCATCGACACCCACACGTCGGTGTACAGGAAGTCGACGCCGGACACTCCCTCGTCCACGTCCTCGGTCAGGGTCAGCCGGGCGCCGGTCTCCTCCGCGATCGCTCGGCACGCCTTGACCAGGTCCTCCTGCGGCCACAGGTCGCGGGGAGCGCACAGCCGGACGTCCATGCCGTACTTGCACCCTCCCACCATGAGTGAGTTGCCCATGTTGTTGCGAGCGTCGCCGAGGTAGCAGAAGGCGATGTCGCTCAGGGGCTTCGAGCACTGCTCGGTCATGGTCAGGACGTCAGCGAGGATCTGGGTGGGGTGGAACTCGTCGGTGAGACCGTTCCAGACCGGCACGCCGGCGTACGCCGCCAACGTCTCCACCGTGTCCTGCGAGAAGCCCCGGTACTCGATGCCGTCGAACGTGCGCCCGAGCACCCGCGCGGTGTCCTTCATCGACTCCTTGTGACCGATCTGGGTTCCGCCCGGCGCGAGGTAGGTGGTGCTGGCACCCTGGTCCTTGGACGCGACCTCGAACGCCGTGCGGGTCCGTGTCGAGGTCTTCTCGAAGATGAGGGCGATGTCCTTGCCGGCGAGCTTCGGCTGCTCGTAGCCGGCGTACTTGGCGGCCTTGAGGTCGGCGGAGAGCCTGAGCAGGAACTTCAGCTCGTCAGGGGTGAAGTCGAGCTCCTTGAGGAAGCTGCGGTGACGGAGGTTGAAGGACATCGACGTTCTCCTCGGTTAGGCGGGCACGGTGGACGGGGACAGGTTCTGTGGTTCCGCATCAGGCACGCGGCGGCGGATGACGAGCTTGATCAGCTCCTCGACGACCACGATGGACCCCGCGATCCCGGCGCAGATGCACCACTGGGTGAAGCTCAGCCCGGTCGTGTCGAAGATGCGCTGCAGGAAGTCGAGCGAGGTGATCAGGACGATCGCCAGCAGTGCCAGCGCGTAGCGCCGCAGCTGGGTGACCCCCGGCACGGCGTCGCGGTCGAAGATGGTGTTGCGCTGGTCGCGGGACAGCAGAGCTCCCGCGACGTGGAACAGCGACAGCGCGGTGAGCAGCATCGTCGACGCGACCACCGCACCGTCCATCTCGTCGCCGATCTGGTAGGCGGCGAGCGCACCGATGGTCATCACGGCACCCTGGGCCAACAGCCGGTACCAGTTGTTGCGGGAGAGCACCGGGTCACCGACGGGTCGTGGCGGGCGGGCCATCAGACCGCGCGCCGGCTGGTCGAAGCCGAGCGCGATGGCCAGCGGGATGTCGACGACCATGTTCAACCACAGGATCTGCAGCGGGTTCAGGGGCGCCCCGTTGGCGATGCCGATGATCCCTGCGCCGATGAAGATCGCGATGTAGGCCACGAGCGTCGACATCTGGAAGCGGAGGTACTTCAACAGGTTGTCGTAGAGGGTGCGGCCGAAGGAGACCGCACCGACGATGGTGGCGAAGTTGTCGTCGGTCAGGATCATCACGGCGGCCTCCTTGGAGACCTCCGTGCCGGTGATGCCCATGGCCACGCCGATGTCGGCCGTCTTGAGGGCCGGGGCGTCGTTGACGCCGTCGCCGGTCATCGCGACCACGTTGCCCTTCTCCTTGAGGAGACGGACGAGGCGCACCTTGTCCTCCGGTGCCACCCGCGCGACCACGCCGATGTCGTCGAGCTCGACCAGGAGCTGCTCGTCGCTCATCGCGGCGAACTGCGTGCCGGTGACCGCGCGCCCCTCGATCCCCAGCTCCCGGGCGATCGCTGCCGCCGTCGTCGCGTGGTCACCGGTGATCATCCGGACCTGGATCCCGGCGGAGTGGCATTCGGCTATCGCCACCCTGGCCTCCGGGCGCGGCGGGTCGACGATGCCCACCATCGCCAGCAGGGTGAGCTCCTGCACCTGGTCGATCAGATCGCCACCCGCCGTGATCACCCCCGGGTCGAGGTCCCGCTGCGCCACCACCATGACCCGCTCGCCCGCGTCGGCGATCTGGTCGTTGGCGACGACAGCGAGATGCCGGTTGTCGTCGGTGATCGGGACCAGGCTGCCGTCCGGGTGCCGGATCGTCGTGGCCCTGGCGATGAGGACGTCCGGCGCGCCCTTGACGTAGCAGCGGACGACGGGACGGCCGTCATCGCCGGTCATCTCGTGGAAGGTCGCCATGAACTTGTAGTCGGAGTCGAACGGCACCTCGGCGACCCGGGGGAGCATCCTGCGGGTCTCCTCGATGTCGAGGCCCCCCTTGGCGCCCAGCACGATGAGCGCGCCCTCGGTCGGGTCCCCGATCAGGCTCTCGCCGTCGAGGACGGCGTCCGCGCACAGCACCATGGGCAGCAGGTACGGGTCGAGGTCCAGCCGCTGCCCGCCGACATGGCTGATCTCGCCCACGGTGCTGTAGCCCTCGCCGGAGACCGTGTAGCGGTTCTGGCCGGGGATGACCAGCTCTCGCGCGGTCATCTTGTTGAGGGTGAGGGTCCCGGTCTTGTCCGAGCAGATCGCGGACGTCGAGCCCAGTGTCTCCACGGCCGGCAACCGCTTCACGATGGCGTTGCGCTTGGCGATCTCACGCGTGCCCATCGAGAGCAGCGCGGTCACGACGGCGGGCAGGCCGGTGGGGATCGCAGCCACGGCGAGGGCGACGCCGGTGATGAACAACGTGTCGAACGACTCGCCGCGCGCCAGGCCCAGGAGGACGACCACGACCAGTGCGACGGCAGCGATGGCCGCGATGATCTTCGACAAGGAGTCGAGCTGCTTCTGCAGGGGCGTCTTGCTGGTCTCGGTGTTGGCCAGCATGTCGGCGATATGGCCGATCTCGGTGTCCATGCCGGTGGCGGTGACGATCAGCTCGCCCCGCCCGCGGGTGACCGACGTGTTCATGTACGCCATGCAGGTCCGGTCGCCGAGCGGGACGTCCTCCCCGGGCACGGGCTGGATCGACTTCCCGACGGGGAGGCTCTCGCCGGTCAGCGCTGCTTCCTCGATCTCCAGCGTCGCGGCCAGGCTGACCCGGGCGTCGGCCGGCACGCGGTTGCCCGCCTCGACCAGCACCACGTCGCCGGGCACCAGCTCCTCCGCGTCGATCTCGACCGCCTGACCGTCGCGACGGACCCGCGCGATGGTCTTCATCATCTGTGACAGGGCCTTGACGCTCTCCTCCGCCTTGGACTCCTGGCGGAGCCCGATGACGGCGTTGAAGACCGTGAGGCCCGCCAGGACGACGGTCGTCCCGGTGTCCCCGGTGACGAGCTGGTTGACGAGGGCCGCGCCCAGCAGGATGAGCTGCATGAAGTCGCTGTACTGGCGCAGGAAGGCCCGCCAGCCCGGTTCCTTCTTGCCACCCGCCAACCGGTTCGCGCCGTGCGACTGCAGCCGCGACCTGGCCTCCTCGGCCGAGAGCCCGAGGGCGAGGTCGACCCCGAGCTCGCGCGCCACCTGTGCGACCTCGGCGGCGACCGGGGTGGTCGCTCGCAGGTCTGGGACGTGGGTGAGATCCGGGCTTGCCATCGCCTGCCTCCGGGTCGGTTCGGTGTGACGTCCGCATGATGATGATCACGCTCTGGGTGGGTCCCGCCGCACCCTCGGATTCCGACCGTCGCACTCGGTGGTCACCCCGTGGATCACCCCAATCGGGTGGGATCCCATCGACCCGCCGCGGGTCTGCCGGGCCGTCCCGGACCATGTACCGCGTTCGCTGTGGTGCGAACTCGTTCCGGATGGTTCAGTGGGCCGAGCCCGAGTCCACGGGCCACGTGGAAGGGATCGTGTGCCGATGAGCCACTCCGAGCCGGCGACCGGGCCGGATCGCCACAGACGCGCGTGGATGTGGGCCGCGCTCGTCCTGCTGGTCCTCGTGCTCCTGCTCGTCGCCCTCGTGGCGCTCGCGCCGTTCGAGGGCCGCCCCGCACCGCAGGAGGCGGAGGGTCCCTGGGCGTACCTGACCGTCTTCGCCCTGGTCTTCGGAGACGCGGTCATCCCGATCCTGCCCGGGGAGACGACGCTGAACGCCGCGTCGACCTTGGCCGCGCAGGGATTCCTCGAGCTCGGCTGGGTGATGGTCGCCGGCGCCGCAGGTGCCGTGCTCGGTGACTCCGCGCTGTACTGGATCGCCCGCCGCAACCGCGGCCGGATGGAGCGCCAGCTGACCGCCGCCATGGCCAACGAGAAGGTCGCCACGGCCATGGAGGTGATCGGGTCGTCCGCCGCGTCCCTTCTCGTCTTCGGCCGCTACGTGCCCGGTCTGCGCTTCGTCGTCAACGCGACCCTCGGGCTCGCCGGGCACCCGTACGGCGAGTTCCTGCGGTGGTCCGCGGTGGGCGGCGTCGCGTGGTCGATCTACATCTGCGGGGTCGCGTACGCCGTCGGCACGGCGCTGGTCGACAACCCCCTGGCCGCGGTCATCATCGCCGGCCTGGCCTCCAGCGTGGCGGTCGCGATCGTCTTCGTCGTCGTCGCCCGCCGGGTGCGCCGCATCCACCGAGAGGCCGCGGAGGCGGCCGGGCAGACCGAGTAGCTCCAAAGAGCGTCCCCCGAGAGGTTCCCGGCGTCGGTACGCCGCGCGCCGCGGCGGAGTCACTGTGCATGGTCGTGTCGTCGCGGGCGCCTGGGAGAGTGGGCCCTACATTGCAGTCATGGCCGACATCGTTCTGGGCGTCCTCGCGATCCTCGCCGGAAGCGCCATGCTCGTCGCAGGGCAGTTCGTGCTGCGACTCGTGATCCCCATCTGGGCCTTCTTCGCGGGGTTCGCCTTCGGTGCCGGCATCGTTGCGTCGTTTGCCGACGAGCACTTTCTCGGTACCGTTCTCGGCTGGGCGCTGGGCCTGCTCTTCGCCGTGATCTTTGCCCTCCTCGCCTACATGTTCTACTGGCTCGGCGTCGTCATCACGATGGGCGCGGCCGGTTACGCGATCGGCTCGGGCACCATCCTTGCCTTCGGGTTCGACTGGGACTGGGTGGCCGCCTCGGTGGGCCTGGCACTCGGCATCGCGTTCGGCCTCGTGTCGGCATTCGCGAACGTTCCGATGATCGTGCTCGTCTTCATCGGCTCCGTCGCCGGTGCCGTCGGCGTGACCGGTGGCCTGATGCTCCTGGTCGGCTCGCTGAACTCGTCCGACTTCACCGAGGGCGACTTCACGGACCGCGTTTCGGACAGCACCGGCTGGGCACTGCTGGTGCTGGTGCTCGCGATCGGCGGCATCGCCGTCCAGGTCAGGCAGCGAGCCGTCCTGCGTCAGAGCATCCACGAGACCTGGTACGCCGAAAGCCGCTGACGCGGCCAGCGGGCGGGCCTCGTCAGTGCGCCATGTCGACGAACCGCGAGTAATGGCCCTGGAAGGCCACGGTCAGGTCCCTGGTGGGGCCGTTGCGGTGCTTGGCCACGATCAGGTCGGCCTCGCCGGGGCGCGTCGACTCCTTCTCGTAGACGTCGTCGCGGTGGAGCAGGATCACCATGTCGGCGTCCTGCTCGAGCGACCCGGACTCACGGAGGTCACTCATCATCGGGCGCTTGTCGCCCCGCTGCTCGGGACCACGGTTGAGCTGGGAGAGCGCGATGATCGGCAGCTCGAGCTCCTTGGCGAGGAGCTTGATCTGCCGGGAGAACTCCGAGACCTCGAGCTGGCGGGACTCGACCTTCTTGCCCGAGCTCATCAGCTGCATGTAGTCGATGACGATGAGCTTGAGGTCGTGGCGCTGCTTGAGCCGTCGCGCCTTGGCCCGGATCTCCATCATCGTCATGTTGGGTGAGTCGTCGATGAACATCGGCGCCCCGGAGACCTGGCCCATCTTGCGGGCCAGCGCGTCCCAGTCCTGATCACCCATCTGGCCGTTGCGGATGTGGTTGAGCGGCACCTTCGCCTCGGCGGAGAGGAGTCGCATCATGATCTCGGAGCGCGTCATCTCGAGGCTGAAGAAGCAGCTGGTGAGGTTGTTGTGGATCGACGCCGCCCGGCAGAAGTCGAGGGCCAGGGTGGAGTTGTGCGTCGGGATCATCGACTCACCGGCGAGATAGAGGTGGTCCTCGTTGTCGACCTGCACGCACCTGACGGGCACCGAGGGCACCGGTGTGACGCTCGTGATGTAGCGCCTGCCGATGCGGCTCGTGCTCGTCGGACGCTCCTCCTTGTGCAGGAGGTGCTTGCGCTCCAGCCGGAACACGTCGTCCGTGGTCGAGAAGTTGAGGATGTAGCACGTCGAGGAGGCCTCGCTGCGCCCTTGGACGCGCTTGGTCCGGCGGCCACAGCGGTAACCCAGGCTGACGACGAGCTCGTACACGTCCTGGGCCAGCCGCTCATTGGTGACCGCGAACTGGCAGCTGCCGACCCCGCGTACGACCGTGCCGTCTGTGTCCATGAGACCGGCCAGCAGGGCACGGCGCGACGTCTCGCTCGCCCGGAGGTAGGAGGTCGGGATGTGCTTGTCACCCAGCACGCGCAGGCGGCGGAGCTGTGCCGTGAACGAGTGCTCGGCGTGACAACCGGCGCACCGTCGGGCGCCGGAGCACGTACCACCACAGTCCACGCAGATCCCCCGCGTGGCCCCGAGCGCATCGTCCTCGTGCAGGCGGATGGAGTAGAGCATGTCCCCCTGGGTCTGCACTCGATAGCCAGCACCCTCGATGTACATCGGGATCTCGTCGGTCTCGCAGGTGATCCGGTTGCCGGCGCTGTGTCCGTCGCCGAGCCAGGCGCCCAGGACGTAGGGATCGATCAGGAGGTCCTGGACCCCACCCTCGAGGGGCGCCGCGTTGAGCACGGCGTGGTTGGCCCGCTGCTCCTTGCCGAGCCGGACGGTCGACGCGATCTGCTCGGTGGTGACCACCGACGCGTGCACCCGCTGGTGGCGCGCGCGGTTGTAGTGGTGGTCAGCCGCCCACTTCGACTTGCGTGCGGCGCGCGTCTCGGTGAGCCACTGGTGCTCGGCGTCCGCCACGATCGACGAGCCGTCGGAGAACCGCACCTCGTAGCAGGGCCGGTCCTCCATGACCTCGGTCGCCGCGACCACACGAGTGGGCTGACCCTCGGCGTCGTACAGGAGGTCCCCGACGGCGACCTCGCCCATCGTCGTCCAGCCGTCCGGGGTCGCGAGAGGCGTGTCGAGGGCGAGCGCCTTGCCCATGGCGGGACGCGCCGCGACGATGATCATCTGACCGGAGTGGAGACCGTTGGTCAGGTCGTCGAGGTCCGCGAAGCCGGTGGGCACGCCGTACAGGCCGGCCTCGCGGTTGCCGATCGCCTCGATCTCGTCGAGGACGGGGTTCATGATGTCCGACAGCGGCGCGTAGTCCTCGGCCGAACGGCGGTCGGTGATCTTGTAGACCTCGGCCTGCGCCTGGTCGACCACGTCGTCGACGGCCCCCTCGCCGGCGTAGCCGATCTGCACGATCTTGGTGCCGGCCTCGACGAGCCGTCGCAGGATCGCCTTCTCCCGGACGATCTCGGCGTAGTAGGCCGCGTTGGCCGCGATCGGCACGTTGGCCGAGAGGGTGTGGAGGTAGGGCGCGCCACCGATGTTGGAGAGCTCACCGCGGCGCTGGAGCTCGGCGGCCACGGTGATCGGGTCGGCCGGCTCGCTGCGGCCGTAGAGGTCGATGATCGCGTCGTGGATCTTCTCGTGCGCGGGACGGTAGAAGTCGACCCCGCGCAGGGTCTCGGTGACGTTGGCGATCTCGTCCTTGGAGATGAGCATCGACCCGAGCACGGACTGCTCGGCCGCGTTGTCCTGGGGCGGGGTGCGGTCGCCGGGCTGACGGGGCGCGTTGCCGGGCTCGTAGGCAGCCGGCCCGTCGCCCCAGTCGTACTCGGGGTCGCGGGGTCCACTGTCGTGCCCCAGGTCCTGGCCCGCGATGCTCACCGGTCCCACTCCTCATTCCTGGCCGCTCTGCGCCCGTGGCCACTGCCGGATCCGACCCCGCTGTCCGCCGTGGCCGACCCTAGGGACGACCACCGACACCGCTCGACACCGGTCCCGGCGACCGGTCCGGTGCCGGACCGATCGTGGTGCGTCGTCCGGTTGCCCGGGTCCCGCACCGCGCGACGGTACGACGCCCGCGACCCGCCCGGCCACTCCGCGACGCCGAGTTATCCACAGGCGCTGGGGATAACCGGCGCAGGCCCGTGGACGACACGCACGATGTTGTGCACCAGCTGGGGACGAGCCTGTGGATACTGGTCGATCTTGACTACACCGCAGGACTCTGACCTGCGCAAACGTGATGTGACGGCTGTGGACGTGAAGTTCTTTACCGAACCGGCCGTCCACCTTCTCGACATGTGGGAGTCGCCGGTCGGTTTGTCGACATGCAGCACGTCACCGACATTTCCCACAGGTCCGACCGGGTTGTACACAGGTAGTCACTTAGGGCCATCCGAACTTTCACTTGCGTCACATGTCATGGTCATCAGCCCCTTCTGGTCGTTACGCTCCGCAGGTGAACACGACCGACCGCGAGATCCTCAGGCTGGCCGTCCCCGCGTTCCTGGCCCTGGTCGCCGAGCCCCTCTTCCTGCTCACCGACGCGGCGGTCGTCGGGCACCTCGGCACGGCGCCGCTCGCGGGTCTCGGGATCGCGGGCGTCGTCCTCCAGACCATCGTCGGCCTGTGCGTCTTCCTCGCCTACGGCACCACCGCCAGCGTCGCGCGCCACCTCGGCGCCGGCGACCTGCGCGGCGCCCTCGCCCAGGGCATCGACGGTTGCTGGCTCGCCGTGCTCATCGGCGGGGCAGCGACGGCGGTCGGGTTCGTCCTGGCAGAGCCCCTGGTCGGGCTGTTCGGCGCGGGCGACGCGGTGAGCGAGCAGGCCACGACGTACCTCCGCATCGCGATCTGGGGCACCACCCCGCTGCTGCTCATGCTCGCCACGACCGGCGTGCTGCGCGGACTGCAGGACACCCGCACCCCGCTGTGGGTCGCCATCGGCGGCAACGTCGCCAACATCGTCCTCAACGTCACGCTCGTCTACGGCCTCGACCTGGGCATCGCCGGCTCCGCGATCGGCTCGGTGCTCGCCCAGGTGGGCAGCGCGGTAGTGCTCGTCGCGGTCGTCGTGCGCGCCGCACGCCGTGAGGGGGCGCCGCTGTCGCCCGACCTCCCCGGGATCCGGGCCGCCGCCCACGCCGGCACCCCACTGGTGATGCGCACGCTCACCCTGCGCGCCTGCCTGCTCGTCGGCACGTACGCCGTGACCTTTGCCGGGACCGATCCCGAGACCGACCTGGCCACCCACCAGATCGCCATCACGCTCTGGACCTTCCTCGCCTTCACCCTCGACGCCCTGGCCATCGCCGCCCAGGCCATCACCGGCCGCGCCCTCGGCGCCGGGGACGTGGACGGCACCCGCCGTCTCACCCGCCGCCTGGTCCGGTGGGGCTGGGGTGGCGGCATCGTCACCGGGCTCCTGCTCGCACTGTGCGCGCCCTGGATCGGCGTGCTCTTCTCCCCCGACCCCGAGGTCCAGCGGCTCCTGGTCCCGGTGCTGCTCGTCGCCGCCCTCGGCCAGCCGATCGCCGGCGTGGTCTTCGTGCTCGACGGCGTGCTCATCGGCGCCGGCGACGGCCGCTACCTCGCGTGGGGCGGGTTGCTGGTGCTCGCCGCCTACGCCCCCGCCGCGCTGCTCGCCGCCGCCGGCCCTGGTGGGCTGGTGCCGGTCTGGCTGGCCATGGTCGTGGTCTTCATGGGCTCGAGGTACGTCGTCCTCACCCGTCGCGCCCGCGGCGACGCGTGGTTGGTGACCGGGGCGCTAGCCTCGCGCGCATGAAGCCCCTCCAGTCCGTCGCGATGGGGCTGCTGATCGTGGCGCTGACCGCACGCATCCAGGGGTACGACGCCCTCCCGGACTTCGTCGGCTGGGTCCTGGTCGTCCTCGGCGCCCGCCGCCTCGGGCTCTCCGACCTCCTCACCGGGCTGGTCGGCGCCGCCCTCGCCGTGTCGCTCGTCGTCTGGTGGCCCCCGGTCCAGGACGCGCTCGGTGAGCTGCACCCGTCGCTCTGGTGGGCCGCGACCCTGCCGCAGCTGGCGGCCTGCGCCCAGCTCTGCCGCGAGCTGGCGACCCGGTCCGCGGCGGCCGCGGACCGTCGGGCGACGGCGTGGCTGCGGACGGCGACGGTCCTCGTCGGGGTCTCCGCCGCGGCGCCCGTCATCGCCTTCTCCGCCGACTCGTCCGACGACGTCCTGGCCGCTGTCTACGCCGCGGCCGCGGGTGTGGTCCTGCTGCTCATCGTGCTGCTCTTCTCCTACGCCGCCCGCCCCTGGGCCTTGGCGGGCGACGCGGCGGACGCCGTCGCCCCGCGGACCGGCGGCTCGTGACCTGTCCCACCCGCTGCCGTCGTGCCAGTGATCACCGACCGCGGACACGATCCGACACTCACCCGCCGAGGCGGCTGAACGGCGTACTCACTGGCCGACCTTGACGGTTGCTGGCCGATGCGTCGGCCAGCAACCGCCACAGTCCCCGCTCCAGCGGGGACTCCGACACACCCGCCGCGACCCCGACGAAATGCAGCGCGGCCCGCCCCCCGGAGGGAGCGGGCCGTGCTGGCAGTGCTGTGTGTGCGTCAGGCGGGGATCACGTTGAGGGCGACCGTGGCCGACACCTCGTCGTGCAGCTTGACCGACACCTCGTGGGCGCCGAGCGCCTTGATGGGCTGGTCGACCACGATCGTGCGCCGGTCGACGGGCTCGCCGGACACCTCGGTGATCGCCTGGGCGATCTCCGCGGTGGTGACGGCGCCGAAGAGGCGGCCGCCGGCGCCGGAGCGGACCTTGACCGCGACCTGGGTGGCCTCGATCTTGGTCTTGATCTCCTTGGCGTGGTCGGCGTCGCGCGCGGCGCGAGCCGTGCGGGCCGTCTTGATCGACTCGATGGTCTTCTCGCCGCCGCGGGTCCAGCGGATGCCGAGGCCACGGGGAACGAGGTAGTTGCGGCCGTAGCCGTCCTTGACCTCGACCACGTCGCCGGGGGCGCCGAGTCCGTCGACCTCCTGGGTCAGGATGAGCTTCATGTGTTCTCTTCCCTTCCTCAGCGACCGGTGGACGTGTAGGGCAGCAGGGCGACCTCGCGGGCGTTCTTGACCGCGATGGCCACGTCACGCTGGTGCTGGACGCAGTTGCCGGTCACGCGACGCGCACGGATCTTGCCGCGGTCGGAGATGAACTTGCGGAGCAGGGTGGTGTCCTTGTAGTCGACACCGGTCGCCTTCTCCTTGCAGAACTGGCAAACCTTCTTCTTGGGCTTGCGAATCACTGCCTTGGCCATTGTGGTGCTTCCTTTCTAGAAGCCCGGACCAGGTTGGTTACTGGCCCGGAATGGTTGAGGGTGTTCGGGACTGGTTGGTGCTGTGTGTCAGAAGATCAGAAGGGGGGCTCTTCGGAGCCGCCCACGCCGGGAGCGCCCCAGGGGTCGTTGGCCGGCTGGCCACCGCCCTGGCCGCCCTGGCTGGAGCCGCCGCCGTAGCCGCCGCCGCCCTGCTGGCCGCCGAAGCCGCCACCGGACTGCGCGGGCTGTCCGCCGCCGAAGCCGCCGGCCTGTCCGCCACCCTGGGGGGCGGGCGTGGCCCACGGGTCGTCGCCGCCGGACGCGTTGCCGCCACCGCCACCACCGAAACCGCCGCCCCCGCCGGAGCCGGAGCGGGTGGTCTTGGAGATCTTGGCTGTCGCGTACTTGAGCGACGGACCGACCTCCTCGACCTCGATCTCGAAGACGGTGCGCTTCTCGCCCTCACGGGTCTCGTACTGACGCGACTTGAGACGCCCCTGAACGACGACACGCATGCCGCGCTGGAGGGACTCGGCAACGTTCTCCGCGGCCTGGCGCCAGACCGAGCAGGAGAGGAACAGCGCGTCGCCGTCCTTCCACTCGTTGCTCTGGCGGTCGAAGGTGCGCGGCGTCGACGCGATCCGGAAGTTGGCCACGGCCGCCCCCGAGGGGGTGAAGCGCAGCTCCGGATCGTCGACGAGGTTGCCGACGACGGTGATGACGGTCTCGCCTGCCATGTCAGGACTCCCTAATGATCACGATGTGAGGTCGGGGGCCATCGTTGCGGAGGCCACCGACATCGGAAAGGTTTTCCACAAACACGCTCAGAGCGTGGGGCGGAGGACCTTGGTGCGCAGGATCGACTCGTTCAGCGTGAGCTGGCGGTCGAACTCCTTGACGGTCGCAGGCTCGGCCTGCAGCGAGATGATCGCGTAGATGCCCTCGGCGTTCTTCTTGATCTCGTAGGCCAGGCGACGCCGGCCCCACACGTCGACCTTGTCGACAGATCCGCCGTCCTTGCGGATGACGTTGAGGTACTTGTCGAGGGACGGCTCGATGGTGCGCTCCTCGAGACTGGGGTCGAGGATCACCAACACTTCGTAGGCACGCGTCATGCGTGTCTACCTCCTTCGGACTCATGCGGCCACGGACGATCCGTGGCAGGAGGATGTGCCCCCAGCGGATAGGGAGCGACAGGAAAGGCTAACAGCGCCCGGCCACCCCCGCGGAATCCGTGCGGGGCGGGGCCTGTGGATGACCGGCGGCACCGATCGGCGTACGTCGCTAGCGTCGTCCTCGTGCGTCCCCCAGCCCACGCAGCGCGCCGGCAGGCGCCACCCCGGACGGCCCTCCCGCCGGTCGCCGGTCGCTACGTCCTGCTCGACCAGGTCGGCGCCGGCGGGATGGGCTCGGTGTGGCGGGCACGGGACACCCGCACCGGTGCGCTGGTCGCCGTCAAGGTCCTCGGACAGCACTCCGCCGGCCTGCTCGCCCGCTTCGTGCGCGAGCAGGCGGTCCGGGTGCGGCACCCCCACGTGGTCGCCCCCACGGGCTGGGCCGCCGAGGACGACCTCGTCCTGCTCGCCATGGACCTCGTGCCCGGTGGCTCGGTCCAGCAGCTGCTCGACGAGCACGGCCCGCTCCCGGTGGGGTACGCCGCGCGGCTGGTCGAGCAGCTCCTCATGGCGCTCGCCGCCGTCCACGCGGCCGGGCTGGTGCACCGCGACGTCAAGCCCGCCAACCTGCTGCTCGACCCGACCGACACCGCCGACAGCACCGACGTCACGGGTGCCACCGGTGCCGGCGACGCCGCCACCCCGCACCTGCGGCTCGGCGACTTCGGCGTGGCCGCCCCCATCGCCGACCGCCGCTTCACCACCGTCCCGGGGGCGATCGGCACCGACGGCTACATGGCGCCCGAGCAGGCGCGGGGGGCGCCGCCCGACCCGTGCCAGGACCTCTACGCCGTCGGCCGGGTCGGCCTCCAGCTCCTCACCGGCCTGCCGCCGTCGCGCCAGGGGGAGATCGGGTCCAGCCGGCTGCGCCCGCTCCTCGAGCGCCTCCTCGTGGTCGACCCCGAGCAGCGACTGGCGTCCGCCGAGGCCGCCCTGCGCCTGCTGCGGCGCCTTGACATCCCCGCGGAGCCCGGCCCGGTCGTCGCCGACCGGTTGCCCCCGCTGCCCGCCGAGCGGCGTACCCCCGCCGTCGACTGGGCGGCCTGGGCCGCCGTCGTCGGCTGCCTGGTCGTGCTGGTCGCCTGCACGGTCGTGGCCACCGCGGCGCTCACCTGAGCGCCGGGCAAACGCCCGTGCCCGGTGTCCCCGGTCCGCACTAGCCTGACGCCCATGAGCATCCCCATCGGCGCGCACGTGGACCAGACCGACCCGATCGCCGAGGCGCAGGCCCGGCAGGCGCCGCTGGTGCAGTTCTTCCTCGGCGACCCGCAGGGCTACAAGGGCCCCGAGGTGCAGTACGCCGGGGGCGCGCAGGCGCTGCGCGAGGCCGCCGGGGAGGCGGGGGTCGACCTCTACGTCCACGCGCCGTACATCGTCAACGTCGCCACCACCAACAACCGGATCCGGATCCCGAGCCGCAAGCTGCTCCAGCAGCACGTCGACGCCGCGGCCGAGATCGGCGCCAAGGGCCTGATCGTGCACGGCGGGCACGTCAACAAGTCCGACGACCCGAGCATCGGGTTCGACAACTGGCGCAAGGCCGTCGAGGCGACCGACCTCAAGCTGCCGCTGCTCATCGAGAACACCGCCGGCGGCGACAACGCGATGACCCGCTACCTCGACCGCATCGCGGGGGTGTGGGACGCCATCAGTGGCACCGAGCAGGCCGACATGGTCGGCTTCTGCCTCGACACCTGCCACGCCCACGCCGGCGGCAACCCGCTCGAGACGGTGGTCGCGGACGTCCTGGCCATCACCGGACGGATCGACCTGGTGCACTGCAACGACAGCCGCGACGCCTTCGACTCCGGCGCCGACCGGCACGCCAACCTCGGGGCCGGTCACATCGACGCCGACCTGCTGGCCGCGGTGATCCGCGACGCCGGCGCCCCGGTCTGCCTCGAGACCCCCGGCGGGGCCGCCGAGCACACCGCCGACGCGGCCTGGCTGCGGGAGCGGGTCGCATGAGCGGGCAGGACACCGCCGGCGGCACCTGGTCGGCCCCCGGCCGGGTCAACCTCATCGGCGACCACACCGACTACAACGCCGGCTTCGCGCTGCCCTTCGCGCTGCCCCAGCGCACCACCGTCACCGCTCGGCCCCGCACCGACGGGCGGGTCACCGCGACGTCCGGCGACCTCGAGCCCGGCGACTTCCCGACCACCACGCAGCCGGGTGACGTGACCGGCTGGGCGGCGTACGTCGCGGGCATCGCCTGGGTCCTCGGCGAGCACCTCGGGACACCGGTCCCCGGTGCCGACCTGCAGATCGTCAGCGAGGTCCCGGTGGGCTCGGGGCTCTCCTCCTCCCACTCCCTCGAGTGCGCGGTCGCGCTGGCGCTGCTGGGCCTCGCCGGCGCGGAGGTCCCCCGCGAGGAGCTGGCCCTGCTCGTCCAGCGCGCCGAGAACGACTACGTCGGGGCACCCACCGGTCTCCTCGACCAGACCGCGATCCTGCGCTCGCAGGACGGACACCTCTCCTTCTTCGACGCCCGTGACCTCACCGTGGAGCCGGTGCCCTGCGACCTCGACGCCGCGGGCCTGACCCTGCTCGTCATCGACCCGCACGCGCCCCACCAGCTGGTCGACGGCGGCTACGCCTCGCGCCGCGAGGCCTGCGAGCGGGCCGCCCGCGAGCTGGGCGTCCCGACCCTGCGCGAGGTCGAGGACGTCGACGCCGCCCTGGCCTCGCTCACCGACGACGAGACCCGGCGCCGGGCGCGACACGTGCTCACCGAGAACCAGCGGGTCCTCGAGTGCGTGGCCCTGGCCCGCCGCGGCGACCTCGCCGGGATCGGCCCGCTCATGACCGCGTCACACGCCTCGATGCGCGACGACTTCGCCAACTCGGTGCCGGTCGTCGACCGCACGGTCGAGGCGGCCCTCGCGGGCGGTGCCCTCGGCGCGCGGATGACCGGTGGCGGCTTCGGCGGCGCCGTGGTCGCGCTGGTGCCCCGCGAGGCCGTCCCGGAGGTGCGCGCGGCCGTCACCGCGGCTGCCGCCGACGCCGGCCTGGAGGCTCCCGTCGTCCTCGACGTGAGGCCGTCCCGCGGCGCCGGTCGCGACTGATCCGCAGGCACTTTCGACGACACAAGGTAAAAAGTCGGCGAAACCGCGCAACCAAACCACCACCTGCCGCGTCTAGGTGGGTGAGCAGGGATCGGACAAGTACGGGGGTCTTGTCTGGTCCCTGTCACCATTTCAGCCCCTGTAGCCTCACCCGGGTGACGACGCCGACCCCCCTGACCGTTCGGGCCATCACGACCGCCGAGCACGCCGCGTACGTCGCCGCCCAGCCCAGCGCGAGCTTCCTGCAGACCCCCGGCTGGGCCCAGGTCAAGCCGGAGTGGCGCGCGGAGTCCCTCGGCTGGTTCGCCGGCGAGGAGCTGGTCGGCGCCGCGCTGGTGCTCTACCGCCAGCTCCCGCGGCTCAAGCGCTACCTCGCCTACCTCCCCGAGGGACCGGTCATCGACTGGACCACCGAGGACCTCGACTCCTGGCTCGCGCCGATGACCCGCCACCTGTCCCGGCAGGGCGCCTTCGGGGTCCGGATGGGCCCGCCCGTGGTCACCCGGCGCTGGAGCGCGGCGCAGGTCAAGGAGGGCATCGCCGACGAGTCCGTGCACCGGCTGACGGACGTGCCGCCGCTCGAGCGCAACCAGACCGGCGCCTGCGTCGTGTCCCAGCTCCACGAGCTCGGCTGGCGTCCCCAGGCCGTCGAGGGCGGCTTCGCGGCCGGCCAGCCGCAGTACAACTTCGTCATCCCGCTCGTCCACGACGACGGCACCCCGCGCACCGAGGACGAGGTCCTCGCCGGGATGAACCAGCTGTGGCGGCGCAACATCAAGAAGGCCGCCAAGCAGGGCGTCGTCGTCGAGCGCGGCACCCGCGCGGACCTCGAGGCCTTCCACGACCTCTACGTCCACACCGCCGAGCGCGACCACTTCACCCCGCGCGGCCTGCGCTACTTCGAGACGATGTACGACGCCCTGTCGGCCGAGGCGGACGGGCGCATCACCCTGTGGACCGCCCGCCACGAGGGAGACCTCGTCGCCAGCACGATCGCGATCCGCGTCGGCACCCACTCCTGGTACTCCTACGGCGCCAGCTCCACCGAGAAGCGCGACGTCCGCGGCTCCAACGCCATCCAGTGGGCGATGATCAGCGACGCCCTGGCCGCCGGCGCGGCCGTCTACGACCTGCGCGGCATCACCGACACCCTGGACGCCGACGACTCCCACGTGGGCCTCATCCAGTTCAAGGTCGGCACCGGCGGCGAGGCCGTCGAGTACGTCGGCGAGTGGGACCTCCCGCTCAACCGCCCGCTCTACAAGGCGTTCGACCTCTACATGGGGCGTCGCGGATGACGCTGCGACTCACCGTGGACGGCGAGCGCTGGCGCCGGCACCTGCTCGCCACCGCGACCGCCCACCCCGGCATCGTCCCGGTCTGCAAGGGCAACGGCTACGGATTCACCATCGGCCGACTGGCGCGCCGCGTGCAGTGGCTGCACGAGCACGCCGAGCAGACGGGCACCCCGGTCGACATGCTCGCGGTCGGCACCTACCGCGAGCTCGCCGAGGCGGCCACCCGCTACGACGGCGACCTGCTGGTGCTGACCCCGTGGCGCCCCGTCGGCGGCGCCGTCGAGGTGCCCGAGGCCCACGGCCACCGCGTGGTGCACACGATCAGCCGCCTCGAGGACCTGCGCGACCTCACCGACCGCGACCCGCGCGCCCGCTTCGTGCTCGAGCAGCTCACCTCCATGCGTCGCCACGGCATGACCCGGCGCGAGCTCGTCGAGGCCGGCCACCTGCTGGCCGAGCGGCGCCTCCCGGGACTCGAGGGCATGGCCCTGCACCTGCCCCTCAACACCTCCTCGCACCTCGGCGAGGTCACCCGGCTCATCAACGACATGGTCGCGGCCGGCATCGGCACCCGCACGGTCTTCGTCAGCCACCTGACCCGCGACGAGCTGACCACGCTCCGTGCGACGTACCCCGACTTCACCATCCGCCCGCGCGTCGGCACCGACCTCTGGCTCGGCGACCGGGGCGCGCTGCAGGTGAGCTCCACCGTCCTCGACGTGCACCCGATCGAGCGCGGCGAGGCCTTCGGCTACCGCGGCCGGTCCATGCCGAAGAGCGGCCACCTGCTCGTGGTCAGCGGCGGTACGGCGCACGGCATCGGGCTCGAGGCGCCCACCGGCGACCAGTCCATCCGCGCCCGCGCCGCCACCCTGGCCCGCGGTGGCATGGACGCGGTCGGCTTAGTGCGCTCGCCGTTCTCCATCGACGGCAAGCAGCGGCTCTTCGCCGAGCCCCCGCACATGCAGGCCTCGATGCTCTTCGTGCCGTCAGGCGCGCGCGTGCCCGCCGTCGGCGAGGACATCGACGTCCGGGTGCGCTTCACGGCGACCGACTTCGACAGCGTCGTCGTCACCTGAGCCGGCTGTCCGGGTCCGCAGCAGCACGGCCGTGACCAGCCACGCCAGGCCGAGCAGCCGGGCGAGCACGCCCCACCAGTAGGCCCGCGCGTCGCCGCCGCCGGCCGGGGCGAGCAGTCCTCCGAGGTACCACCCGAGCATCGCGAAGTGCAGCGCCTCGCCCGCCTGCCACACCAGGAGGTCGCGCCAGCGCGCCACGCCGAGCGCGGCCAGTGGCAGCAGGACCAGGGCGTACGACGGGGCCGACGCCGGGCTCACGACCAGCGTCCCGGCGACGGCCAGGGTCCCGAGGGCCGGGAGCGGGAGGCGGGTCCGCAGCCCCACCGCGGCGACCACGCCGAGCCAGGCCGCGACCAGCACCGCGGAGGCGGTGAGCACCGTGGCACGGGAGAGGTCGGTGTTGCCGGCCTGCTCGACCAGCAGCCACACCGAGCCGACGTCGGCGCCGTGCAGGTAGCCCTGCCACGACGTGCGCCAGGCCGTCGACGACGAGAGGTACGCCGGGGCGTTGGCGACCACCCAGGTCCCGAGGGCCACGGCGGCCACCCGCCACGCCTCGCGGCCGCGCCGCTCGCGCACGGCGACCACCACCAGCGGCACCAGCAGCACCGCGACCAGCGGTGAGGTGGCCGCGCCCAGCCCCAGCGCGGCACCGCCCACCCCGGGCCGGCGCCGGGCCCAGCCCCACAGCACACCCGCGACGGCGGCCGCCGCCAGCAGGTCCCAGGTGACCGGCCAGAGCAGGACCAGTACGGGCGCGGCCGCGAACGCCGCGGCGTCCCACGGGCGTCGACGGCGTACGCCGACGAGGAGGCCGGCGGCCAGCAGCCCGGCGGCCGCCAGCCAGATCGCGGTGACGGCGGTGAAGATCCGCGCCTCGCGGTGCACGTCCTCGTCGACCGCGACGTCCGCGACCGCCTCGCTGCGCCGGTCGTCGAGGTCGGGCGACCCGGAGACCACGTGGGTCACCCGGGCCGCGGCCCACGCGACGTACGCCGGGACCGGCGGGTGCCAGCCCGCGGCGTACCGCTCCCGGACGGCCGGGTCGTCGGTGAAGGGCCAGGCGAGCTCGGCGTGGCCGCGGTCGACGTACGCCTGCGAGACGTCGGACCAGCAGAGCGCGGCGTACCGGCCGGTGCCGCCCTCGCCGGCCACGTCGAGGCACGGCGCCTTGGCGACCATCCCCAGGGACAGCGAGAGCGTCGCGAGGAGCAGGACCACCCGCAGCGGGGTCCACCAGGGGTGCCGCCCCGCGTGGTCGCCCAGCGGGCCGCCGGCCACCTCGCTCAGCGAGCGGACGAGGGCGTCGTCGCGGCTCGGGTGGACCCGGTCCGTCATCGCGGGTCCCCGACCCGCGGCTCCGGAGTCACGGACGCCAGGTGGCCAGGCGTCGCCTCGTCGGCGAGGCGTACGTCGTCCGCCGGGGCGCCGCCGTCGGGGTCGCCGTCGGCGCGCTGGGGGGCGGGGCCGTCTCGGTCGGCGCCGGCGTGGTCGGGACGGGAGCCGTGGGGACGGGCGTGGTCGGGACCGGGGTGGTGGGCACCGGGGTCGGCGGCACCGTCTCGGTGGGCGTCTCCGTCGGGGTCTCCGTCGGGGACGGCTCCTCGGTCTGGATCGTCGGGGTCCGGTTCGGACGCCTGGTCGGCTGGGGCTGGGGCGGCGCGGTGGTGGTGGTCTCCGGCGGGACGAACGGCGTCTCGTAGCCCTCGGGGGTGTCGCCGTCGACGAACACCGGCTCCGGGAACTCCTCGACCTCCAGGCCCTCCATCACCGTCTGCATGATCGAGGTCCACGTCTTGGCGGGGTAGTTGCCGCCGAAGTAGCCGAGCTTGCCGTCAGAGCTGGTCGGCAGCCACTCGTCGAGGGCCTCGCGACCCTTGCCGCGCACGTACATCACCGCGGTCGACATCTGCGGGGTGTAGCCGACGAACCACGACGAGGACACCTCGCCGTCGTCGTTGGTGGCCGTGCCGGTCTTGCCGGCGGCCGGGCGGCCCAGCGCCAGCGCCTCGGTGCCGGACCCGCTCTGCACGACCTGCTGCAGGGCGTAGCTGACGTCGGCGGAGATGTCCTCGTCGACCGTCCGCTTGATCTCGGGCTCCGCGGAGTAGACCGTCTCGCCGTTGCGGTCGACGACCTTCTCCACGACGTGCACGTCGGCGCGCTCGCCGCCGCTCGCGAGGGTGGCGTAGGCGTTGGCCATGTTGATCGGGCTCACCTGGGCCGTGCCCAGGGTGACGCCGACGTTCTCCTGCATGTCGATGGAGCGGTTGGGGATGCCCCACGGGCCCGGCTTGTTGCCGGGGACGCCCATGTCCTCGAGGGCCTGGATGACCTTCGCCGGACCGTCGGGCATGGCGTCGACCATGTCGACGAAGGCGGTGTTGATGGAGTTCTCGGTGGCTTCCAGCATCGAGACGGCGGAGCCGTAGTCGGTGTCGCCCTGGTTCTCGAACTCGGTGCCCGCGATGTCGATCGGGCTGTTGCCCTCGAAGGTGTCGTTGAGGGAGAAGCCCTCGCGGATCGCGGCGACGTCGGTGCCCGCCTTGAACGTCGATCCGGCCATGCCCCCGGCGACCGCCCAGTTGATCTGGGATTCGAGGTAGTCCTGCCCGCCGTAGAAGCCACGCAGGGCTCCGGTGCCGACCTCGACGGTCGCGGCGCCGACGTGCAGCTGCTTGTCGAAGCCGGCGGGCCGCTGCTCCTCGACCCCCTGCTCGACGGCCTCCATGGCCTCGGGGGTGAAGGTGGTGGTGATCCGCAGGCCGCCGCCGTCGATCTGCTCCTCGGTGAAGTCGCCGGTGGCGAGCAGCTCGTCCTTGACCAGCGAGAGCATGTGGCCGCGCTGGCCGCCGTACTGGCTCTGCGCCGCGATCTCGGGGAACTTGGGCAGCCGCTTGGTGGCCTTCTCGGCCTGCTCGGCGGAGATCGCCTCGGTGTCGACCATCGCCTCGAGGACGTAGGTGTAGCGCTCCTTGAGGGCCTCGCGGGCCTCCTTGCCACCGTCGGGGTCGTAGCGCGACGGGTTGTTGAGGACGGTGGCGAGCACCGCGCTCTCGCGCAGGGTGAGCTGCGCGGCGTCCTTGTCGAAGAACGCCTGCGCCGCCGCCTGCACGCCGTACGCGCCGCGACCGAAGTAGATGGTGTTGAGGTAGCCCTCGAGGATCTCTTCCTTGCTCAGCTCGTTCTGGATCTTGAGCGAGACGACGGCTTCCTTGATCTTGCGCTGGTAGCTCTGCTCGCTGGTGAGGTAGAGGATCTTGACGTACTGCTGGGTGATCGTCGACGCGCCCTGGCGGTCGTTGCCACGGGCGTTGGAGAACGCGGCGCGCAGGATGCCCTTGGGGTCGATGCCCTGGTCGGTCCAGAAGGTCTGGTTCTCCGCGGCGACGACAGCGTCCTGCATCTGCTGCGGCATCTCCGAGAGCGGGATGGAGACGCGGTTCTGGTCGTCGTAGAAGGTGCCGAGCTCCTGCTTGCCGCCGCTGTAGTAGACGAACGTCGTCTGGGCCTTGAAGGCCTCGTTGGGCGCCGGGATCGCGATCGCCCGGTAGAGGACGAACGACGCCAGCGACCCGAGCAGCACGAGGACGAGTCCGACCACCAGCAGCGTCTTGAGGATGCGGCGGACCCGCTGGCCCGTCGTCTTCTTCGGCTTGGTGGGTCGGCGCTTGACCGCCGGACCGTCTGCTCTGCGCTTCGCACTCACGGCGGCAAGGGTACGGCCAGAGCGGTGGCAGGCCCTTGTCGTCGCGAACGCAGGGGTATCGCACGCCACAGACACGCAGGATGGCGCCGAACGGATATATCGCTACGATAGGTCTCGTGACACGTCGTGGAGAGACCATCGAGCTCGCAGTCCTCGGACTGCTGCACGAGGCACCCATGCACGGCTACGAGCTCCGCAAGCGGCTCAACCTGATGCTCGGCTGGGGGCGGGTGCTGTCCTACGGCTCCCTCTACCCCGCCCTGAAGAAGATGCTGCGCACCGGCCTCATCGAGGAGCTCACCACCACCACCCCGGCGTCGCGACGGCCCAGGATCGTCTACCAGGTCACCGACGCCGGCACCGAGGAGTTCTCCCGATTGATGTCGGAGGTCGGTCCCACGGCGTGGGAGGACGACAACTTCGACATCCGCTTCGCGTTCTTCTCGTCCACCGACATGGAGATCCGGCTGCGCGTCCTCGAGGGCCGTCGTACCCGACTCCAGGAGCGGCTCGCCCGGGTCCAGCAGGACCTCGAGCGCACCCAGGCCGAGGTCGACCGCTACGCCGGCGAGCTCCAGCGGCACGGCGTCGAGTCGGTCGAGCGCGAGGTGCGCTGGCTCTCGGACCTCATCCGGGCCGAGCGCGGCGAGTCACCCGGACAGATCAGCAGCAGCAGCCCCGTCACCAGCACAGACCAGTAGAAGACCAGGCAGACAAGGAGAGCCCCATGGGTTCGGTACGAGTAGCAATCGCGGGGGTCGGCAACTGCGCCACCTCCCTCATCCAGGGCGTGGAGTACTACCGGGACGCCGACCCGCAGGCCACCGTTCCCGGGCTCATGCACGTCAAGTTCGGCGACTACCACGTCGGTGACGTGGAGTTCGTCGCAGCGTTCGACGTCGACGACAAGAAGGTCGGCAAGGACCTCTCCGAGGCCATCAACGCCTCCGAGAACAACACCATCAAGATCGCCGACGTCCCGACCCTCGGTGTCGAGGTCCAGCGCGGCCCGACGATGGACGGCCTCGGCAAGTACTACCGCATGACCATCGACGAGTCGTCCGCCGAGCCGGTCGACGTCGTCCAGGTCCTCAAGGACAACAAGGTCGACGTCCTCGTCTCCTACCTCCCGGTGGGCTCGGAGGAGGCCGACAAGTTCTACGCCCAGTGCGCGATCGACGCCGGTGTCGGCTTCGTCAACGCCCTGCCCGTCTTCATCGCCTCCGACCCCGAGTGGGCCAAGAAGTTCGAGGACGCCGGCGTCCCGATCGTCGGTGACGACATCAAGTCGCAGGTCGGCGCCACCATCACGCACCGCGTGATGGCCAAGCTGTTCGAGGACCGCGGTGTCGCGCTGGACCGCACCTACCAGCTCAACGTCGGCGGCAACATGGACTTCAAGAACATGCTCGAGCGTGAGCGCCTGGAGTCCAAGAAGGTCTCCAAGACCCAGGCCGTGACGTCCAACCTCAAGGGCGAGCTGGCGGACAAGATCAGCGACCGCAACGTCCACATCGGTCCGTCGGACTACGTCGCGTGGCTCGACGACCGCAAGTGGGCCTACGTCCGCCTCGAGGGTCGCGCCTTCGGTGACGTGCCCCTCAACCTCGAGTACAAGCTCGAGGTCTGGGACTCGCCCAACTCCGCCGGCATCATCATCGACGCCGTCCGGGCCGCCAAGATCGCCATGGACCGCGGCGTGGGTGGCCCGATCATCCCGGCCTCGACCTACCTCATGAAGTCCCCGCCGGTGCAGATGCCCGACGACCAGGGCCGCTACGAGCTGGAGAAGTTCATCGCAGGCGAGTGACCTCGCCCCCGCAGCAACCCGCACCACCCCGACAGCCCCGGCCGAGCGCCGGGGCTGTCGGCATTTCCGGAGGTGGCCGGTCGGCCACCGGTCCAGACCAGTCGGACCGGGTGTATCAGGACCGCGGCAGGGCGCTCTGACCGGGTGCACTCGCCGTACGGGGGAAGCGTCGGCGGTCCGTCACCCAGGAGGCAGCAGCATGCACGAGCTCCCGAACCTCGTCGCGATCCTCGCGGCGGTGGCGACGGTCCTCGCTGCGCGTCTCCTCGTGGGCGGCGACGACGCGTGGGGGGTCAGCGGCGTCCGTGGGCCCGGGAGCGGCGCCGGTGCCACGGGGGCACCGGACCCGCAGGGTCCGCGGACACCGGCCGGAGGGGAGCGCGACCCGGGTCGCGTCCAGGGGGACGGCACCGCCGCGCCCCCTTCCGGTCGCACCATCCGCACCATCCGCAGGACGCGGCACGCCGGGCCCGGGGGGACCCGCGCCGTGCCGCTGTGGGCACGGGGGTGACGCTGTCGTAGTAACGGGGGGCGACAGCGTCGACAGGGCGATCGGCACCGACACGGTGCGGGTCGCCCTGTCCGTCGTCAGCCGGTGTGCCGGGCTCAGGCCTCGGCCGTCGCCTTGATCGCGGCCAGCGTGGAGCGCATGCCCTCGCGCAGCTCGGCCTGGAAGGACGGCACGCCGCCGAGCATGCGCCTGGTGAGCCGGCTGGAGATGGCCGAGATGCCCTCCGGGGCCTCCCGGCGCTGCACCACGCGGGTGCCGGTCGCGGTCGGCTCCAGCGTGAACGACCACACGGTGAAGTTGTCCTTCACCCGGAACGCGATCTCCTGGTGCGGCTCGAAGCGCACGACCTTCGACTGGGTCGGCCACACGAGCAGGCCCCGCCGGTTGACGTTGAGCAGCCGGGTGCCGAGCTGGATCGGCCGCTCGGTCCGCACGTACGACCGCACGACCTGGGGGCTCCACTCCGCCAGCCGGGGCAGGTCCGAGACCAGGGACCAGACGCGCGCCGGGTCGGCCGCCACCTCCACGGTCTCCTCGATCAACGGCTCGACGTCCTGGGTGACTCCACGGGTGTTACTCATGGCCGGGAGGCTAGCGCTGGGCCCACCACTCCAGCAGGCGGGTCCGCGCCTCGTCGGGCGTGAGGTTGCCCTCGTCCATCCGCAGCTCGAGGAGGAACCGGTAGGCCTCGCCGACCTCGCGGCCCGGCCCGATGCCGAGGATCCCCATGATCTCGTTGCCGTCGAGGTCCGGCCGGATGGAGGCGAGCTCCTCCTGCTCGGAGAGGCGGGCGATGCGCTCCTCGAGGGAGTCGTAGGTGCGGCGCAGCCGGTCGGCCTTGCGCTGGTTGCGGGTCGTGCAGTCCGCCCGGGTGAGGATGTGCAGGCGCTCCAGCTGGTCGCCGGCGTCGCGCACGTAGCGGCGTACGGCCGAGTCGGTCCACTCCCCCGAGCCGTAGCCGTGGAACCGCAGGTGCAGCTCGACGAGGGTGCTCACGGCGTCGATGTCGGAGTTGGAGAAGCGCAGCGCGCGCATCCGCTTGCGCGTCATCTTGGCCCCGACGACGTCGTGGTGGTGGAAGGTCACGATGCCGCCCGACTCGAAGCGGCGGGTGCGCGGCTTGCCGATGTCGTGCATGAGTGCGGCGAAGCGGGAGACGAAGTCGGGCCCACCGCCGAGCCGGTGCTCGAGGTCGATCGACTGCTCGAGCACGGTCAGAGTGTGCTCGTAGACGTCCTTGTGCCGGTGGTGCTCGTCGCGCTCGAGCGCGAGGGCGGGCAGCTCCGGGAGCACGTGCGCGGCCAGGCCGGTCTCCACGAGCAGGGTCAGGCCGAGGCGGGGGTACGGCGCGCAGACCAGCTTGACGAGCTCGTCGCGCACCCGCTCGGCGGAGATGATCTCGATCCGCCCGGCCATCGCGGTCATCGCCGCGACCACCTCGGGGGCCACGGTGAAGCCGAGCTGGGCGGCGAACCTGGCCGCGCGCATCATCCGCAGCGGGTCGTCGGAGAAGGACTCCTCGGGGGTCCCGGGGGTCCGCAGCACCCGCTGGGCGAGGTCGACGACCCCGCCGTGCAGGTCCTCGAACTCGCGGCCCGGCACCCGCACCGCCATCGCGTTGACCGTGAAGTCCCGCCGGCCGAGGTCGCCGGCCAGCGAGTCGCCGTACTCCACGTCGGGCTTGCGGGAGGCGGGGTCGTAGGTCTCGGCCCGGTACGTCGTGATCTCGACCTGCCAGGGCCCCTTGCGGCAGCCGATGGTGCCGAACGCCCGTCCCATGTCCCAGATGGCGTCGGCCCAGCCCCTGAGCAGCCGCTCGGTCACGTCGGGGTGCGCCGACGTGGTGAAGTCGAGGTCGTTCTGGAGCCGGCCGAGCATCGCGTCGCGGACCGGGCCGCCGACCAGTGCCAGCTCCTCGCCGGCATCGGCGAAACGGGCGCCCAGCTCGTCGATGACGGGACCGATGCGATCGAGCTCGGCACCCACGCGACGCTGCACGTCGACGATCTGGAGCGGGGGCAACGGGGCGTCTGGCACGACGGAGCAGTCTAGGGGGTCCGGACGCCTCCCCCGGCACCGCCGAGTCCTCCGCTGGCACGACCGCGGCGCCGTTAGAGTCGGGGCGTGCCGCGCCCGTCCTCACCCCTGCCTGCCCCCAGGCGGCAGGTGGCACGACGGCGGCACCGGTGGGCGGCCCTGGCCGCAGGCCTCGCGGCGACCCTGCTCGGCGTACCCGTCACCGCGCCGGCGGCCGGGACCGCGCCTCTCGCCGACGCCGAGCCGCTGATCGTGCACCTCGACTCCATCACCCCCGCCGCCCTCGGCGACGACGACGACCCGGTCGAGATCACCGGCACGGTCACCAACCAGAGCGCCGAGCCCTGGACCGACGTCAACCTCTACGCCTTCCGGTCCACCACCCCGATCCTCGACACCACCTCACTGGCGGCGTCCGCGGCCATCGATCCGGCGGAGGCCGTGGGCGACCGGGTCGTCGAGCCGGGCACCTTCGACACCGTCGACCTGCTCCAGCCCGGGCAGACCACCGGCTTCTCGCTCACCGTGCCCCGCGAGCTGCTCGGGATCGTGGAGCCCGGCGCCTACTGGATCGGCGTCCACGCGATCGGGGACTCCTCGGTCCCGCGCGACGCCTTCGCCGACGGCAGGGCGCGCACCTTCATCCCGTATGTCGCGTCCTCGGCCGGGTCCATCGACGCCGCCGTCGTCCTGCCCGTCCGCGACCAGATCCGTCACACCGCGAGCGGGCGGGTGTCCGGCGTCCGCCGCTGGGCGACGTCCCTCGGCGACGGCGGGCGCCTCGACGCCGTGCTGGACGCCGGGCAGGCGTCGGGCGGCACCCCGATCAGCTGGCTGGTCGACCCGGCGGTGCTGGCCACCGTCGCGCGGCTGGCGGCCGGCAACCCGAGCCGCAGCCTGGCCGCCGACCCGGCCCAGGAGACCGAGGCCCCGGAGGACGCCGAGGAGGAGCCGACGGAGGAGCCCGGCGCGGGGGTCGCGGAGGTTCCCTTCCCGTCCGACCTCGGCGGTGCGCCGCTCGGCCCGCCCGCGCCCGAGGAGCTCTCCGACGACAAGCAGGCCGTCGCCGCCGTGGCGCAGGCCTGGCTCGACCGCTTCTCCGCCCTCGTCGCGGGCGATACGGTCCTGTCCCTGCCCTACGGCGACCTCGACGTGTCGGCCGCGGCCACCCACGGGCCGGTGTTCTACACCGACGCGATGGCCCGGGGCGCCGAGGTGCTGACCGCGCTGGGCATCACGCACACCCCCGTGCTGGCTCCCCCGGACGGTCTCATCAGCCCCGACGCGCTGCAGGCCGCCACGGACGAGACGGTCGTCCTCCTCGGCGACACCTCCTTCGCGGTCCCGCCGGACGCGCCGAACTCGATGGTCCGGCTGCTCGGCCACAAGGTGGTCGTGACGTCGTCCGGGGCGGCATCGGGCGGCCCGGGACCCACCACGGCCGACGAGCCGCTCGCCCTGCGACAGCGGCTGCTGAGCGAGGCGGCCCTGCGCCTCTACGCCGGGTCCACCGCTCCGGTGGTCCTCGTGCTCCCCGACGACTGGTACCCCCAGGACCCTGCCGACCTCTTCAGCGCCTTCGACGTGCCGTGGCTCGACCCGGTCCCGGTCATCGACATCAGTGCCCGCTCCGCGGTCGGCCTCAGCGCCTCCGACCTCAGCTACACCGAGGAGGACGCCGCCACCGAGCTCGGCGCCACCAGCTTCTCCGCCGCCCAGGCCCTGCGGCAGCAGGCGGCCGTCATGTCGGGCGTGCTCACCAGCCCCGATCTGGTGCAGCAGCAGGCCACCGACGAGGCCCTGGCCACGCTGTCGGTCCGCCAGCGTCCCCGGGAGGCCGCGGCCGCCGGCTCCGCCCGCGCCGCGGCCGGCTACCTCGACGACCAGCTCGCCGACATCGACGTGGTCGCCCCGCCGTCGGTGACCCTCTCGAGCGAGGACGGCACCCTGGGAGCCACCGTCGTCAACGGGCTCGACCAGCCGGTGACCGTCCGGGTCGAGGCGACGACCGACGGGTCCCTCGAGGTCGCCGACTCCGAGGTCCTCAACCTCGCTCCCGGCGCCCGGTCCCGGCTGCTCCTCGACGTGACCGCCTCCCGGCTCGGCATCCACCAGGTGCGGCTGGTGGTGACCGACCAGGACGGCACGCCCCTCGGTGGCTCCGCCTCGCTGCCCATCCGCGCGGCCCGGGTCAGCGCGATCATCTGGTACATCATGGTCTTCGGCGCCGTGCTGCTCTTCGGCACGATCGCGGTGCGCGTCGTACGCCAGGTGCGGGCCGGTCGTCGCGACGGCGACCCGGACGCCGGCGAGCCGGAGGCCGCCTCGTGAGCGACTCCCGGGTCCTCTCCGCGACCGCCGTGATGGCGAGCGGGACGATCCTCTCCCGCTTCAGCGGCTACTTCCGCACGCTGCTCATCGTCGCCGCGCTGGGCCAGGCCCTGCACGCCGACATCTTCACGATCGCCAACACCATCCCCAACGCCGTCTACATCCTCGTCGCCGGCGGCATCTTCAACGCGGTGCTCGTGCCCCAGCTGGTGCGCGCGATGAAGAACGACGAGGACGGCGGCGAGGCCTACGCCGCACGGATCATCACCCTCTCGGCGATGTTCCTGGCCGTCGTCACAGTGCTGCTGGTGCTGGTGGCGCCGCAGCTGATGCGGGTCTACCTCGCCCCCCGCTACTTCGACGCGGACCGGGCGGCGCACCTCGAGTCGGCGATCGCGTTCACCCGCTACTGCCTGCCGCAGGTCTTCTTCTACGGCATGTTCGTGCTGCTCGGGCAGGTGCTCAACGCCCGCCAGAAGTTCGGGCCGATGATGTGGGCGCCCATCGCCAACAACCTGATCGCCATCGCGGTGCTCGGCCTCTACCTCCTGGTCTGGGGTCCCGCGAACGCCGTCGAGGAGGTCGGCCCCTACACCGACGGGCAGGAGCTGCTGCTCGGCCTCGGCTCCACGCTGGGCATCGTCGTGCAGTTCCTGATCCTGATCCCCTACCTGCGCCGGTCCGGCTTCCGCTACCGCCCGCGGTTCGACTTCCGTGGCACCGGCCTGGGCCACACCGCCCGGCTCGCCGTGTGGACCGTCCTCTTCGTGGTGGTCAACCAGCTGGCCTACCTCGTCGTCACCCGGCTGGCGTCGAGCGGCACGGTCGACGGCGGCGGCACCGGCAACACCGTCTACTCCAGCAGCTTCCTCATCATGATGGTGCCGCACGCGATCGTGACCGTCTCGCTCACCACCGCGATCCTGCCCCGTCTGTCCGGCTACGCCAACGACGAGCGCCGTGCCGACATGGGCGCCATGATCGGCTCGACCCTGCGCACCGCGCTGGTGGTCGTGCTGCCCTTCGCGGTGCTCATGCCGATCGTGTCGAGGGACGTCGCGGGGGTGCTCTTCGACGTGGGCGCCGGCGATCCCGCCGCTTTCGCCCCGACGCTGGCCGTCTTCGGGCCGGCGCTGGTGTTCTTCACCGTCCACTACCTGATGCTGCGCGGTTTCTACGCCCTCGAGCAGACCCGCCTCGTCTTCTTCATCCAGTGCGCCATCTCCGCCACCAACATCGCCGTGGCGGTGTGGCTGGTCGGCCGGACCTCGCCCGACCAGACCGCGCCCGCGCTCGTGCTGGCCTGGCTGGCGTCGTACGTCGTGGGCTCGACCATCAGCTATGCCGTGCTGAGGCGGACCCTGGGCGGCCTGCAGACCCCCGCACTGGTGCGCTTCCTGGTGCGGATGGTGCTGGCGTGCGGCCTCGCCGGGGTGGCCGCGTGGTCGGTCGAGACGGCGCTCGACGGGCTGGGCGAACAGCCGGGGATGCTGCTGTCGTTGCTGCGCGGCGGACTCGCCGGGCTCGCCGGCGGACTCGTCCTGCTCGTCGCGGCCCACCTGATGCGGATCCGTGAGGTGACCTCCCTCGTGGACAGCGTGGCCGGTCGGCTCGCGCGACGGTGACACCTACGATGAGGTCGTCCACCGCCCAGTCGGGAGCCTTCGGGAGCGAGGTGAGCGATGCCTGACTCGATCCACGCCGGCGAGGTCCTCGCCTCGCGCTACCGCCTCGACGACCTGCTCGCCGAGAGCGAGGGCGGCCGCTTCTGGCGCGCCCACGACGCCGTCCTGCACCGGCACGTCGCCGTGCACCTCATCCCCCGCGACGACCCGCGGGCCGAGGGACTCCTGGAGGCGGCCCGCAACGTGGCCCCCCACCTCGACCCCCGCCTGCTGCGCGTCCTGGACGCCGAGCGGCTCGACGACCTCTGCTTCGTCGTCAACGAGTGGGGCCAGGGGACGTCGCTCGACGTCATGCTGGCCAACGACGGACCGCTGCAGCCGCGCCGCGCCGCGTGGATCGTCTCCGAGGTGGCCGACAGCCTCGCCCTCGCCCACGCCGCCGGGCTGGCGCACGGCCGGCTGGTCCCCGAGAACGTCCTGGTCGACCACCACGGACAGGTCCGGATCATCGGCTTCGGGGTGGACGCCGCCCTGCACGGCCTGCCGCCCGGACGGCGGTCGGCCGACCTCGTCGACGCCGCCGCGCTGCTGTACGCCGCCCTCACCGGCAAGTGGGCGGGCGTCTCGTCCTCGCAGCTCCCCGCCGCGCCCACCGACCACGGCGCCGTGCTGCGACCGCGGCGGGTCCGGGCCGGCATCCCCCGCGCCCTCGACGCCCTTTGCGACCAGGTCATCAACTCCGGCCGGTCCGCCGACGCCGGTGTGTCCGCCGCGGTCATCGCCGAGATGCTGCGCGACTACGTCGGCGACGCCTCCGGCATGCGGGAGTCCACCCAGGACCACACCACGATCCCGCCGTGGGCGCCCCCGGCGCCGGAGCACGGCCCGGGCCCCGCGGCCGAGCGGGCGACGGACGCGCCGGATCCGGCCGACGCGACCCGCGCGGTGCCGAGCGTCAGCGAGCCCACCCGGGTCGTCGCGCCGGTCCCCACCGGCGAGGACGCCGACCCCGACACAAACACCGACGCGGACGTGCGCGACGAGCCGGACGACGCCGGGGAGCCGCCTCGCGCGGGTCCCGTGGACCAGCCGACCCAGGCCGGCATGCCGGTCTTCGACGACGAGCGCGACGAGATCGGCTGGGTGGCGGCCCGCAGCGACCCGCCGCCCCCGCCGCCGCCCTTCGAGGAGCGGCCCGCCAAGCCGCTCTTCGCCCCCGAGCCGCCCGAGGGCCAGCCGGCGAGACGGCCCCGTGAGGGATTCAGCGCCGCGACGTCCAGCGGCTACTGGCCGTGGGAGGGCACGTCCGGCGGTCACCAGACCGGCTCGCACACCGGGACGGGTGCCGCGTCCCTCTACGACACCGGCACCGGCGACGACGACGTCCCGGGACGCAGCTGGATCCGCCTCGCCCTGCTCATCGGCCTGTGCCTGCTCGTCGCCCTGGCCGCCCTCGCGGCGTACCAGATCGGTCGCGGCGGTGGCGACGAGCCCACCGCCGAGCCCCCGGGGACGCCGGTGACGACCGCGCCCCCGACGCCCTTCCCCGAGGTGACGGGTCGCGACTTCGACCCGCAGGGCACGGACGGGCAGGTGGAGAACTCCGACCTCGTGCCACTGGCACTCGACGGCAACACCGCCACCTCGTGGAACACGTCGAGCTACAACCAGCAGCTCGGCCCGGGCGGTCTCAAGACCGGCGTGGGACTGGTCCTCGACCTCGGCCGCACCCGCGGCGTCCGGCAGGTCGACATCGCCACCCTCGGTGGTCCGACGTCGCTCGCCGTCTACATCACCGGGCAGGCGCCCTCGGGCGTCGCCGACCTCACGCCGGTCGGCGATGCCACGGGCAGCGGCACCCTCACCGTCGAGCTCGACGAGGCCGTGTCGGGGCGCTTCGTCACCGTGTGGCTGACCGCGCTGCCGCAGCTCGACGGCACCTTCCGCGGCACCATCGCCGACGTCGTGGTGGCCGGGTGACTCTCCCCGGCGGCCCGGACGACCGGTCGGACCCCGACCTGCTGGCCGCGCACGTGGCCGGCGACGCCGACGCCTTCGGTGTCCTCTTCGCCCGGCACCGCGACCGGCTCTGGGCCGTCGCACTGCGCACCATGGGCAACCCCGAGGACGCCGCCGACGGCCTCCAGGACGGGATGATCGCCGCCTTCCGCCGGGCCGGTTCGTTCCGCGGCGAGGCGGCCGTCACCACCTGGCTGCACCGGGTCGTGGTCAACGCGTGCCTCGACCGGATCCGGGCCGCCAAGGTCCGTGCCGCCGACGCGTTGCCCGACGACCTGGAGGAGCGGGCCGACCGCGGCGCGCTCGTCGCGTCCACCGACACCGGCGACGACCCCGAGGCCAGCGCGCTCGCCGGGGAGCGTCGCCGGGCCGTGCTCGACGCGCTCGCCACCCTGCCGCTCGACCAGCGGGCCGCGCTGGTGCTCGTCGACATGGAGGGCTACTCCGTCGCCGAGGCCGCGGCGATCCTGGAGTGTGCCGAGGGCACCATCAAGTCACGGTGCTCGCGCGGCCGGGCCCGCCTCGCGCCGTTGCTGGTCGCACTGAGACCCCCCTCACCCGCCACCCCCGTGGGGAACCCCCCGTCCGGCGCCGACGTCCCATCCACCGGTGCACCCCGCGGGCCTCCCGACAGCGCCCGCTGAGGTGCGCCCGCACCCGACGCCCGGACCGACCCGACCCCGCCAGCTCCCGAGGAGGTGAGCACGATGACCGCCGACGACCCCGCCCTGTCCCCCGCCGAGGAGGCGGCCGTCCGCGCCCGCCTCGCCGAGGCGCGGCACACGGACCCGGTCCCCGACCACGTCGTCGCCCGCCTCGACGGGGTGCTCGCCGACCTGACCGCCGAGCGCACCGCCGAGCCTGCCGCTGACCGCCGGGAGCAGGACGACGCACCCGTCGCGCCCGTCGTACCCCTCGCCTCCCGACGCCGGCGTGCCCTCTCCACCGGACTGGTCGCCGCCGCGGCCGTCGTGGCCCTCGGCGTGGCCCTCCCCCAGGTCCTCGACTCCACAGGCGGGTCCGACTCGGCGTCCTCCGGCTCGGCGGCGGACAGCGGTGGCTCGGTCGCCGAGTCCGGGCCCGGCCAGGGCGACGACTCCGACGACGCCGCGGCGGGGTCCGCGCCCAGCGAGCTGGCGGAGAGCCCCGGCGCCAGCAGCGAGCGGACCGGCTCGGCGTTCGTCGCCCCCCTCGCGCTCCGCAGCGACGAGGCCCTGCGTCCCGCGGTCCGGCCGCTTGCGCGCCCGGGAGCCGTGACGGCGTACGACGCCAGCCCCGGCTGCGTCCTCGACGTCGGCGCGGGCGAGCGCGTGGACGCCACCTGGGACGGGCTTCCCGCCGTGGTCGTGCTGCGTCCGGTCGAGGAGGGCCGCCAGGACGTGGAGGTCTTCGTCTGCGGCTCGGACGAGGTCGTGGCCAGCACCACGCTGCGCGCCCCTTGAGCCCCTCACGCCCCACCGGTCCCCCGTCGTGGTGTGCGCCACCGCGGGGAACATCCCTCGCCTACGATCGGTTGGACTGATGTACCCAGCACCCCTCCCCAGATCCTCCAGGAGCCCTGAACACGCATGACTGAGCGCACCGAGACCCGCAACGTGATCATCATCGGCTCGGGCCCGTCGGGCTACACCGCCGCGGTCTACGCCGCCCGCGCGGCCCTGGAGCCGCTGGTCTTCGAGGGCTCCGTCACCGCCGGTGGCGCCCTGATGAACACCACCGAGGTCGAGAACTTCCCCGGTTTCCGCGACGGCATCATGGGCCCGGCCCTGATGGACGAGATGCGCGCCCAGGCCGAGCGCTTCGGGGCGGAGCTGATCTCCGACGACGTCGTCGAGGTCGACCTCACCGGCGAGGTCAAGGTCGTCAAGACGGCCACCGACACCTACACCGCGCGCTCGGTCGTCCTGGCGACCGGCTCGGGCTACCGCAAGCTCGGGCTGCCCCGCGAGGAGGAGCTCTCCGGTCGCGGCGTCTCCTGGTGCGCCACGTGCGACGGCTTCTTCTTCCGCGAGCAGGCCATCGCGGTCGTCGGCGGCGGCGACTCCGCCATCGAGGAGGCCACCTTCCTCACCCGCTTCGCCTCGAAGGTCTACCTGATCCACCGCCGCGACGAGCTGCGCGCCTCCAAGATCATGCAGGAGCGCGCCTTCGCCGACCCCAAGCTGGAGATGGTGTGGAACTCCGAGGTCGCCGCGATCAACGGCGCCGACAAGCTCGAGTCGGTCGTGCTGCGCGACACCGTCACCGGTGAGGAGCGCCAGCTCGACGTGACCGGCCTCTTCATCGCCATCGGCCACGACCCGCGCTCCGAGCTGCTCGCCGGCCAGGTCGACCTCGACGACGAGGGCTACGTCCTCGTCGACCACCCGTCGACGGCCACCAACATCCAGGGCGTCTTCGCCGCCGGCGACCTCGTCGACCACCAGTACCGCCAGGCGATCACCGCCGCCGGCACCGGGTGCGCCGCGGCCCTCGACGCCGAGCGCTACGTGGCAGCCCTCGACCACGCCGCGCTCGTGGACGCCTCTCCGGCGGAGACCGACGAGATCGTCACCGAGGTCGTGCAGACCGCCGGTCTCTGATTGGGCAATCACTCCACAACGGAGTAGTGGACCGAACACTTCGAGTCGTGTGACCGCACACTCGCCAACTCGTCGAGACGGGTGCGAATGTGCGCGAGCTCGGCCAGGACTGTGCGGGTCGACTCGTCCACTGCGGTCTCGACCTCGTCGACCGTCTCGACGACACCATCGATCGAGTCATCGGACTGACGGTCCAGTGCCTCCACGGCGACCGCCACGAAGAGGTTGAGCACGATGTAGGTCGCCACGATCAGGTAGGCAGCAAAGAACGCCCACGCCCAGGGGTTGTCAGATGCGACCCCCGCGACGACGTTGGCCCAGTCGTCTCCGGTTGTTATCTGGAAGATGGACCGAAACGAGGGACCGAGCGAGCCGAAGTGCTCCGGGTCGGCCTCTCCGAACAACTCGGTCGAGAGCACGGCTGAGATGTACATGACGATCCCCAGCAACGCTCCTATGGAAGCCATGCCCGGGATGGTCGCGACGAGAGCCCCGACCACCCTGCGCATCGACCGGACCGTCGAGAGAAGGCGAAGCACCCGAAAGACCCGGAATATCCTGAGCAACGAATAGCCGCTGCCGCCGGGCACCGCGGAGATAAGTACCACGGCGAGGTCAAAGAGGTTCCACGGACTTCTGAAGAATTGGGGGCCGTAGGCGTACAGACGCAGGGACACCTCGACGACAAAGATCATCACGGTGCCGAACGTCGCCCACCTAAGGACCTCTGCATGGTTCGTGGCGAGCGCCGGAGTGGCCTCGACGCCGATCAGGGCTGCGTTCACGACGATGACCAGGATGATGAAGGCTTGGAACTCCCGTCGCTCGACCAGATGCTGGACTCGTCTGCGGCGACCCTCCTGCCCATCACCCACAGTTGACCCGAACGTACTCGTCGATCCTCCCTAGGGCGGGGGCAGTCTGGAGTCCTGCCATCAGACTGGACGCGAAGGCACCCAGCGCGTTGTCAGCCGACTCCTTGCTGGACTCCAGTTGCGATTCGTAGGCATCCCGAACGGATTCGGTGTCCTGTCGGATCTCGTCCGGAGCAACCTCCGACAGCGCCTCCCACATCTGCGCCAGGTCGCCCATGGCGCCCATTCCCCTGCTCAGGCCTTCGAGGGCGCCGAGGGCGCTTCCGCTGCTTGCTTGCTCGTCTGCGCTGGCCCACGCCTCGAGGTATCGCTTCTTGTACTCGTCCATCGTCGAGCAGTAGGCCTCCGCCGAGCGCTCCTGTCCGCACGCCGTCATCAGGAGCGACACCAGTGCCACTGCCACGACCGCACAACCACGGCGCGCGATCCACGATGCCGCACAGCCCTTCCGCGTGCCCCGCATCTCAGAAGGTGTCCGACCCGATGAGCTGCTTCTCGAGATCGTCCGCGGTGCTGGTCACCAGGACGATCGGCCGGACGATCTCGTTCGCGTCCAGGTTCGCGAGTGGAGCCGCGTGACGCACGGTGAGCAGCTCACCCGACAGCGCCAACCCCCCGCAGACGTGGTTCTCCATGATCCGAAGCGCCTGCACCATGTCGAGCGAGGCGATCGGTCCGATGACGGACTCAACCTGAATCCACTCCTCGCCCTGGGCCAGTTCCATGCGCCACAGGAAGACCACCTGAGACCGTAGGTCCCCGGTGTTGAAGACCATCTTGACCCTGCTGTCCGTCATCTCATTGACGTCGTAATTGCTACTGATGAAGCTGGTGAGTGCGTTCCAATTCGTCATGTCTGCATCCGTTCCGGTCATTGTCGGGTTCCGCTGACCCCTCGCCTGAAGGGAATCCCAAGGAATACGGAGCAGTACATCCCCACTTCCGGGGGACGACGCGGTTCACGCTCGTGGCCACTGTTGCCTCCCCTATTCCGGGAATGCTGCACCTACGACACTTCGCGCAGTCTTCCCTTGGGCCACATCTTTGGTGGCCACGTCATCTGGGGGGGATCCCCGGCCGAATCACGGAGGTAGACGCTCATGTTCAAGACCGAGGCTTACAAGACAGCACGCGGCAACTACGACATCCAGGCGACCTGTCCCAAGGGGCACACCTGCTACAAGAAGCGTGGCGATTCCGAAACCTACAAGTGCCCCTATTGTGGCCACGACGTGCGGTAGCGGTCACGGACGTTCAGCCTCGAGGCTCGACTCCTCGAAGCGAGACCAGCGGCGAGTGCGCAGGGCCGCCGCGCGTGCGAGCGAAGCACGCCCGTCAACTTCATGACGGAGCAGGTCCCCGGCCGGCCGGGGACCTGCTGGGCGGGGTCAGATCCAGCCGTCCAGCCCCGCCTCGCGAACCAGGCTGCCTGTGTTGGTGACCTCACGTTCGGCGTCGATGTACTTGCCTCTGATCGACTTCAGGTGTGCACGGACCGTCTCCTCCGCCACCTTCAGCCGCGATCCAACCTGGCGCTGGGTCAATCCGTCGCGGAGGTTGGAGAGGACCTCCACTTCCCGGACCGTCAGCCGCGGGGTGAGAGAGACGTCGCTGATGAGGGCCTCGGCCACCACACTGCTGCAGACGAAGTCGCCCATCGCGGCCCGCCGCACCACGTTCACGAGAGCCTCGGTTCCGTCGTTCTTCAGGATTACCCCGTGGACACCGTGGGCAAGCGCCCGGCGCAGTGGCATCGGCTTCTCCTCCGCCGTGTGCAGGACGACAGCGCCGGCCCAAGCCGCGAGCGCGGGAATGTGGTCGAGGACCAGCACGTCATCACGCCCGAGGTACAGGTCCAGCACCAGCACGTCAGGTCCGGGACCGTCGACATCCACCTCGTCCACTGCGCCGTACGAACCGACCAGTTGTAGCTCCTCGCCGTGTCGGTGGACCGCAGCGGCCACACCGTCACGGACGACCTCTTGGTTGTCCAGCACGGCGACGGTCACGCGAGCAGATGGCTGCATGGGAGTTGCCTATCTGTCCGGCCTAGCCGGTGTCTCTACCCCAAAACGGGGAGGTCCTCGATCAGGAGGACCGCCCGGAACTCGTCCACATCGGTTTCAATGACTGCCTCCTGCTGTCCATGCAGCAGGTCGATGGCGGGTCTGTCGGGTGCGGGGACGATCGAGATCCTGACTCGTGGGTCATCCATCGACGGCGGTGTGACGATGACCCGGTGCCCGCCTGAATGAGGCAGAACGCGGGCCAGCACCTGTCCTACAGTTCTTGTCGAAGCGCCGGGGGTGAGCCCTGCGCGGAGCTCGATCACGCCGCCTGCCTCACGGAAGCGCGCGACTTGCAGACGGAGGGCTTCGTCGAAGAAGCCCGGTGCATACAGGTCATCGCGCGCCGACACTGCGAGAAGTCGCGCGCGGTCACGGGTCGGTGCTGCGTGCAGGGAGAGCTCGCCGTTGGCGATCCGCTGCAGCCACGGCAACGTCTCGGCACGGACATGGGCGAAGTACATGTGAGCGGTTGCGTCGCGCCACTGACGCACCGCCAGTGCATGCTCAAGCTCGAACTCACGCGCCTGCTCCGTCCGCAGGCTCTTACCCTGTCGACGGATGAGCCACCCGAGTACCAGCGAGGGAACGGGGCAGGTCACCACGGCGTTGATCGATCCCCACGGGACCAGACCACCGGTGAGTTCGGGCCTAATGAGCGGCGCCCCGACGACGATCAGGAGGTGCATCACGATGACCAGTGCGCCCGCCCGGATGGGCAGGTTGAAGACGAGCACCACCAGTGGCAGAGCACTCATGCCGACGGACCACGATCGGAAGTCGAGCATGGCTTCGTCGGCCATGGTGATCAACCCGACCACCTGCAAGCCGGCCAGCGCGCACCCCATGGTCACCAGCCAGGCTGTGTCCGGCGCTCGAGACTCCACGCGACGCACGATGAGGTAGGTCGAGGCCAGCCATCCGACAGCGAGCCACAGCTGACTCCACGTGCCATTCACAGCGGCGCTGTGGACCGCCACGACGGTCCAGGCGGCGGCCAGTGGGAATGCGACCGATCTCGACAGGGTGCTGATGGGCCCGAGACTGGCAGTGGTCAGCTCGTGGGCTCGCTGGAGCTGGCGCACGCGGGAGCCATCGTGCCGAGGGATGGTCATGGCCAGAGTCGCGCCACCACCTTCGCGAGGACGCAGCGCAGCGGAACCCCCCAACGCCTGGAGCGGTCGACGCACGGACTGCGAGAGCCCGAAGCCCTCGGCTGCAGTGGCATCGACCCCTCTCCCTCGATCCCGTACCTCCAAATGGACGTCCCGGCGATCACCCCACAGCGCCAAGGTCACGGCATCGGCACGGCCGTGGCGAAGCGCATTGCGAACGCCTTCGAGTGCGGCCCTCCGCAAGGCGGCAAGTCGATCGGGGGACAGTTCCGGCAAACGGGCCATCCTGGCACCCACCGCGACATGCACCCTGATCGGGGATCCGGACCGGATGTCGTGCACCAGCTGCGCGTATGAACTCGCCAGCCCGAGGCTGTCGTCGCCGGGCGCCCCCACAGGCCCCGCCTCGCCCTCTTCGCGCTCCAGGACCGCCTTCATCGCGGCGACCGTGGCGGAGCACTGCCTTCGGATGCGCGGCGGCGGGGCCGATGCATCAGCGATCAGGTGGAGGGTCCCGAGGACGTCGTCGTGCAGCACGCGCTGGCTGATCCCGCGTGCGTCTCTCTCAGTCTCCTCCTTGGCCAGCTCGAGTTCCCGTTGCCGGTTGGCCAGCGCGACCTGCTCGGTGGTGATCGAGCTGTGCTGCATGGCGTTCACGAAGCTCACGGCCGCCGAAGCCGTGCTGAGTGCCAAGACGATGGTGTCGAGCGTGAGTCCCGCACCCGCAAGGTCCAAGGCACGCAGGACGACGATGTGGACACCCGCACAGGTGGCGACGACGCCCAGGGCGAGGGGCAACCACATGAGGCGGGCGGCCATCAGACCCAATGCAGAGAGGACCATGCCAGTCGTGCCGTCGTTCGGCACTCCGTGAGTGCCCAAGGTGGGCGTCGCGACGAGAAATGTGCCGACCAGCAGGACGAGGTGTCGCACCCGTTCCCCGTCACGGAACACGTCCAGAGCAACGCACAGCAGGACGATCGCGATGACACTTCGCAGCATCGCGATCTCGCTCGTGACCCATGACTTTCCCACCCACGGCAACGCAGAGAACAGACAGAGGCTCATCAGGATCGACGCATGCGCACCGAGAATGCTGCGATACATCCGGTAGGCACTGCCTTGCGTGGGGCGTGGAACAGGCGGACGTACCCAGCTCCTCATGCCCGTCCCCCCGTCCGGTCGCTGCCCGCGATGCTAGGCGAGCGATTGCACTCGATGGCGACGTCTCGGGTAAAGAACTGATCGGCTGACGTGTCCGCTCCCCCGGAAACCGGGGATGTCCTGGGCGACACACGACTGCCTACGGTCAGATCCACACGACCCGTTCCCACCAGGAGGACCGCCATGCGCCGTCTCGCACTCACCGTTGCCACGCTGTTGGTCGCCACCACGACCCCTGTCACTGCGGCGGGCCAGGAGGCGGTGAACATGGAAGCGGGCATCACAACGTTTCAACGCGCCACCAATGGAGCTGTCACGCTCTTCGCGCCTGCGACCGTGGCGCCCCGCAGCACGGTCAGGCTCACCGGCACCGCGAAAGCGCGCAAGCGCACCCCCGTCGTCATCCAACAGCGACGAATCGGTAGGAAGTCGTGGACCGAGGAAGGAACGACGAGGGTCAGGCGCAAGGGCAGGTTCTCCTACACCGAGACCGTCACCAACTTCGACCGGCAGTACCGTGCCTGCGTCCGCGGACGATGCAGCAAGCCGGTCGCCGTAAGGATCGTCCGCCCCGAGCCGCCCGCGCCGCAGCCCACCTCGCTCACCCTCACGGGTGGTCCGAGCGCCCAGATCGAGGCCGGGCAGACGATCACCGCGACCGGGACCGCTTCGGGCAACCTGATCGGCAAGAGCGTGGCTTTCCAGGTGTACGACACCACCAGTGAGACCTGGGGCGCGATCGGCGGTGCCGTGGTTGACGGGTCCGGTAACTGGGCGGTCAGCGGTCCCATTGGGACCGCCGGCAAGATCGCCGTACGGATCGTCGCGCCTGCCACGCCCACGACCTTGGCGTCGTCCGTCGGCGCTGGCGTCATTTCGGTGTTTGGCTGGTACTACCTGAGCGACATGGGCACCGTCGAGGGCGAATGGGATGGTTCAGGCGCCTATCGGATCAGCGGCGCCACGTACACCAACTCGGTTGCGGAGGACACCGAGTACATCCAGGTTGACCTGGCCCGATCCTGCATCCGGTTCAGCACGGTGGTGGGTCTGAACGACTCCAGCGCGAGCGGCTCCCGGGCTGCCGTACGTCTGTTGGCCGACTCCGTGGAGCGCTACGCCAACAACAACCTCACGTTGGGTGTCGGATTTCCGGTCACATTCGACTTGACCAACGCGCTGAGGCTTGTCGTCGAACCGACCAACGTGACAAGCGGCCCTGAAGTCGTGCTGGGGGACGCCAAGATTCTCTGCTCCTTCTGATCCGCGACCTGACGACCGCGATGCCGGGGGACATCGCCATCGTTGGCGCGGTTCCGCCGGCGCGGGGAACAGATGTCCCCGGCACGGTGTTGACTGAGCACAACCCGAGACCCCCACAGAAAGGTGGAGCAGTGGCCAACATCGCCGCCGTGACCGACGCCGAGTTCGAGGCGCAGGTCCTCAAGTCCGACAAGCCCGTCCTCGTGGACTTCTGGGCCGAGTGGTGTGGCCCGTGCCGCCAGGTCGCCCCGATCCTCGACGAGATCAACTCCGAGCACGGTGACAAGGTCACCTTCCTCAAGATGAACGTCGACGAGAACCCGGTGACGCCCTCGTCCTACCGCGTCACCGGCATCCCGACCATCAACGTCTACAAGGACGGCGAGGTCGTCAAGTCCATCGTGGGCGCCAAGCCCAAGGCCGCGCTCCTCAAGGAGCTCGCCGACTTCATCTGAGTCGAGTCTCCACACCGCGCCCCGGTGCGCTCCTCACGGAGCCGCCGGGGCGTCGTGCGTCCCATGCTCCACCTGCGGGTGAGAGCGACCCCCAATTTGGGTGAGGTACGCCGACGTGCTCCCCCCAGGTCGACCCCCGTTGTTGTCATGGTCGACCTGACAAGCAACCCACATTGGGTCATTCAACGAGGGGATCACCATGCTCGACCGCGCTCAGGGTGCCGCGCCGGCACCGCACAGGTTCGTCGCCGTCCTGGTGGCTCTCGCCCTCGGCGTCGTGTCGCTCCTGGCGGCCGCCGTGGTGGTGGCGCCCGCAGCCAACGCCGCGCCGTCGGAGCTGAGCCGGGTGGCCGCGTCGTCCGCCGCCGGCACGGGCAAGGCGCACCGGTTGAGGATCCCGACCCAGGTGGAGACGGGCGACCGACTGGTGCTCTTCCTGACCTGGCGGTCGCAGGCCGGCGTCAAGCGGGTGCCCGGCTGGCAACCCCTCGAGTCCCACCGCGGCAGGGGCATCCGCGCCCAGGCCTGGACCCGCGAGGCCACCGCCTCGGACGCGGGTCGACGCCTGAAGGTGGTGCTCCGCAAGGCCGCAAAGGGCGTGCTCGCCGTCACGGCCTACCGCGGCACGAGCGGTCCCGCGCAGGTGACGGCGACCGCCGCACGCGGATCGAACCGACCCGGCAAGGTCCACCGGACCCCGGCGACCCGGGTGACCGACCAGGGCTCGTGGCTGGTCAGCGCCTGGGGCCTCACGGCCGCCAGGGGTCCGGGGTGGAAGGTCCCGTCCGCCATTGACACCGCCACCCTGCGCTCGACGCCCGGTCGCGGCAGGGTGAGCATGCTCGTCGCCGACTCGGGCGCATCCGTCACGCCCGGCACCGCGAAGGCCCGCACGGCCAGGACCAGGGTCCGCGCCGACCGTGCCGCCACGTTCTCCGTCGTCGTGAGCCCGGGCGCCGCCAGCACGCCCGCCAGCACACCCACCACCACACCCACCACCACACCCACCACCACACCCACCACCACACCCACCACCACACCCACCACCACACCCACCACCACACCCACCACCACACCCACCACCACACCCACCACCACACCCACCACCACACCCACCACCACACCCACCACCACACCCACCACCACACCCACCACCACACCCACCACCACACCCACCACCACACCCACCACCACACCCACGCCGGTGAACTCCGCCCCGATCGCCGCCTTCGGGGTCTCCTGCGACGACCTGGACTGTGCGTTTGACGCAAGCACCTCCAGGGACCTCGACCTAGACGCGCTGACCTACGCCTGGGACTTCGGGGACGGCCAGACGGGGACCGGCATCAACGCCGTGCACACCTATGCCGACCCGGGCAGGCGCACGGTCACGCTGACCGTCAGCGACGGCGCCCTCGAGGACGACGCGGCCAGGACCGTGGAGACGGTCATCACGCTCCCCCCGACGGACACCTCCGAGCAGCCGACACCTGGACACGGAGACAGGCTGGTGCCCGAGACCGCCAGCAGGCAGATGCCCGTGATCGAGGACGGCGAGATCTGGGACATCGAGGTCGTCGGCGATCGCGCCTTCGTCGTCGGGGGGTTCCAGGGGCTCACCGACACGGGTCGGGGCGGCGACGTCGTCCCCCAGGCGGGACTCGCGGCCTTCGACCTGACCACGGGCCTCGTCGACCTGGAGTTCCGGCCCACCTTCGGTGGCGGCGCGCCGCGGGCGATCGAGGCGAGCCCGGACGGGACCAAGCTCTTCGTCGGCGGCACCTTCAACACCGTCAACGGGGTGACGCGGCAGAAGGTCGCCAGCCTCGACCTCACCAGCGGCGAGCCGCTGGCGTCCTTCGACTTCTCCCGCGTCACCAACAACCAGGTGCAGGCGCTGGCCGCGACCGACGACCAGCTGTACGTAGGCGGCCGGTTCACCCGGATCAACGGGGTGGTCCTGACCGGCCTCGCCGCCGTCGACGTCACCTCCGGTGCGGTCGACGCCGAGTTCGACAACCAGCTCTCGGGCGGTATCGGTGTCAACGGCGCACTCGGGGTGCAGCACCTGGAGCTGACCCACGACAACGCGAGGCTGCTGGTCGTGCACACCGCCCGGCGGATCGACGGGCAGGACCGCTACGGCGTGGGCCTGATCGGCACGGTCAGCAAGGAGCTGCTGCCGTGGCGCACCCGGCTGTGGGAGGACAACCTGCAGTACGTCGGGGGGATCCAGCGGATCTACGCCGGTGACATCGCACCCGACGACTCCTACTTCGTGGTCACCAGCGGGTCCGGCGGGGACCGGCCGCCGATCAACGACACCGCGGTCGCCTTCTCCTTCGACAACAGCGACGACGTGCAGCCTCGGTGGATCAGCCGGGCGTTCGACAGCATCTACTCTCTGGCGATCACCGAGCACGCCGTCTACCTCGGCGGGCACTTCCAGTGGAACGAGTCGCCCACCTCTCCGATCCCGTGGCCGGGTCTGGACAACCGCGGCTACGGCACCGGTCAGGGGCTCTCGGCGTACGCGCTCGGGGATGCCGTGGTCCGGCGCGACCACCTGGGGGCACTCAACCCCACGGACGGGACGGCGCTGGAGTGGCACCCCGGCTCCAACTCCTTCGAGGGCAACAAGGCCATGGTGGCCACCGAGCACGGCCTGCTCACCGGCGGCGACGGGATGCGGCAAGGCGGCGGACGGGTCGGCCGGGTCGCGTTCTTCGACTTCGACGAGCTGCCCGGGCCCAGTGACCCCGACACCACCATCACCACGCCGATCCAGGGGCGGGTGGTCCCGACCGGACAGGAGACGGTCATCGAGGGTGTCGCGACGTCGTCGGAGCCCCTGACCCGGGTCCAGGTGGAGATCCTGAGCGGGGGGACCCGCGAGGTGCGCGACGCGGTCCTGGGCGAGCGGTCCGGGGACCGGACGCCGTGGTCGCTCGCGGTGACCTTCGACGACGCCCGCGAGATCACCCTCCTCGCCAAGGCCTTCGCGGCCGGTGGCCAGGACCCCGACAAGGCCACCAAGAGGATCGAGTCGTTCAGCTTCGGAGACCTGCCTCCCTCGACATCGATCTCCTCGCCGCGCGACAGCCTGCAGACCGCGACCTCGTTCGTGCTGCGCGGCTCGGCGACCGACGACGTCGGCGTCAACGGCATCTCGCTCTACATCCAGGAGCTCGACGGCGACGGCTACCTGACCGAGGACGGCGAGCTGGTCGACGAGTACACGACGTTCCGCATCGACCCCGACCTGCCCGGGTCGGTCGACACGACCTGGCAGCACCAGGTGAACCTCCCGCACGAGGGTCGGTGGAAGGTCGGAGCGATGGCGATCGACACCGCCGGCCAGTCCGACACCCGGTCGGCGACGCGTGAATACACGGTCACCTCCACCGGCCAGGGACCCACGGTCACCATCAACGGTCCCGTGGAGGTCATCCCGCCCGTGACCTCGCCGGCGCTGGGCATGAGCCCCGGTGGTCCGCTCACCTTCACCGGCACCGCCACCGACGACGAGGCGCTGGCCTCGGTCGAGGTCAGCCTGCGCAACACCACCACCGGGGAGAGCCTCGCCGCGGACGGCTCCTGGGGCCCCGACGTCTACTCGGGATTCTTCTCCGGATGGCACCGCGTCTCCCCGGCTGGCCTCAACGCGACGTCGTACGACTGGAGCTTCACCATGCCGGACGACCTGGTGCCCGGGAGCTACTCCTTCGGGGTGCGGGCCACCGACCAGCGTGACCTGTCGACGTCACGCACCATGCAGGGCGCCATGACCATCGACGTGGCCGTCCCCGGCGACCTGCCGCCGGACGGGCTGCTGGACGTGACCGGCACCCAGACCGGGGACGCGCTGCAGCTCGACCTGACCGGGCGGGCCACCGACGACCTCGGCGTGGACCGGGTGATGGTGACGGTCCTGGAGAACGGCACCCGCCGCTACCTCCAGCCCGACGGGAGCCTGCAGGCGGCCTTCGCCGCCCGCCCGGCCGTGCTGGGCAGCCCGGGCGGGACCAGCACGACCTGGTCGTTGCCGGTCACCCTGCCCGGCAACGGCGACTACTCCGTCACGGCCCGCGCCATGGACACGGCCGACCAGTACGACCGGTCCACGTCCGGGGCGACCGCCCGCTACCGGGTCTTCCCGGGGGAAGAGGCGCCGTGGCTCTGGGAGGACCTGGCCGCTCCCACGGAGGGGGAGGCGTTCACCGAGGCGCGGATCTTCGTCAGCGGTCGTGCCGAGGACGACGTCGCCATCGCCGGGGTGGAGGTCGCCATCAAGAACTCGGCGGGCCTGTTCCTCGATCGCAACGGTGCCTTCAGCACCGCCGAGCGCTACAACGGCACCTTCCTCAACAGTCCGGGATCGGTGGCGTCGAACTACTCGTACACGTCCCCGATCCTCCCCGACGGGGCGTACCAGGTGCTGATCCGGCCGGTGGACACGCACGGCTTCGTCGCCGAGCCGCGGGTGGTCGACGTCAGCGTCACCGGGCCCACCGCCAACGCGGCGCCGGTCGCCGCCGGTGTCGTGACCTGCGCCGGCACCGTGTGCACCTACGACGGCCGTGCCAGCACGGACGACAACGCGCCCACCCTCTCCTACGCATGGGACTTCGGTGACGGGGACGACGACGACAACGCGCTGACCACCCATACCTACACCGGGCCGGGCACCTTCACCCCGACCCTCACGGTCACCGACGAGTACGGCCTGACCTCGACGACGACCTTGGCCCCGGTCACGGTCGTCGAGCCCGCCGGCAACTCGGCGCCGACCGCGGTGAACACCAGGCCCACCTGCGTCGGACTGGTCTGCAACTTCAGCGGCGCCGCGTCCACCGACCCGGACGAGGAGGACGTCCTCAGCCACGCGTGGAGCTTCGGTGACGGCGTCGGGACCTCCACGGCCTCCGGCCCGTCGTACACGTTCGCGGCAGCGGGTACCTACACGGTGACGCTCACCGTCACCGACGGGTGGGGCCGGGCGGACAGCGACACGGTGACGGTCACGGTGGCGCCGTAGGGGGGCCGGGGAGCCGAGGTCGGATGGATGCCCGCCAGGGACCCGTACGCCGCGTCGGCAGGGTCCGGGGCTGCTGCGGCGCGCGGGCCGGGGCGGGGCGCACCACGCCCCACAGCTTCTCCAGCGCCGCCTCCACCTCGTCCTTCCAGCTGATCGCCGAGCGGAGCTCCATCCGCATCCGCGGCGTGGTCACGTGCGCCCGCTGGGTCCGGAAGCCCACCCGCCCGAGGAACTCCGCCGGCATCACGCAGCCGACCGCCCGGCCGCGGGTGTCCCCGAAGGCCTCCACGGCCATCTGGCCGCGGGTCACCAGGTCCCGGGCCATGCCCTGGACCAGCAGCCGGCCGAGCCCGCCACCCCGGGCCCACGGCTGGACCTGGACGGTGGTCAGCACGATGGCGTCCGCCGAGACCGGGGCCGTCGGCAGAGCGGCCTGGCCGGGCACGAAGGCGGCCGGGACGTAGATCGCGTGCCCCGCCACCCGGCCGTCGACGAGCACCACCCGGCCGCACGACCCCCACTCGCGCAGCACCGTGGACAGCCACTGCTGCTTCTCGGCGACGCGCTCGTCGTGGTCGAGGCGGGCGCGGTTGACCGCGTCGAGCTCCCAGAACAGGCAGGACCGGCAGGGCTCGCCCAGCTCGGCCAGGTGGTCGACCGTGATCGGGACGGTACGACGTGTCATGGGGACCTCCTGCGTCCGGGCGCCGCGGGCGACGACCCCGGCGTCGTCCACGCACGCAATCCCCATGCTAGGCCGCCCCGCGGCCTGCGAGGATGGTCCCGTGCGCCCCATCGTCCAGAGCCAGAAGCTGCGTGGAGTCCGCTACGACGTCCGGGGGCCGATCCTGCTCGAGGCACAGCGCCTCGAGGCGGAGGGGCACCGGATCCTCAAGCTCAACATCGGCAACACCGCACCCTTCGGCTTCGAGGCGCCCGAGGCGATTGTCGCGGACATGGTCCACCACCTGCCGAAGTCGCAGGGCTACAGCGACTCCCAGGGGATCTACTCCGCCCGCACCGCGGTGATGAACTACTACCAGTCGCGCGGGCTGCGCGAGGTCGGCGTCGAGGACGTCTTCATCGGCAACGGCGTCTCCGAGCTCATCTCGATGGTGCTCCAGGCCTTCCTCGACGACGGCAACGAGGTCTTGGTCCCGGCCCCGGACTACCCGTTGTGGACCGGTGCGGTGACCCTGTCCGGCGGCACGGCGGTGCACTACCGCTGCGACGAGGCGGACGGCTGGAACCCCGACCTCGCCGACATCGAGGCCAAGATCACCGACAACACGCACGCGCTGGTGATCATCAACCCCAACAACCCCACGGGCGCGGTCTACAGCGAGGAGACGGTCAAGGGGCTCGTCGACATCGCGCGCCGCCACGAGCTCGTCATCCTCTCCGACGAGATCTACGAGAAGATCCTCTTCGAGGACGCCCAGCACCACCACGCCGCGACGTACGCCGGCCACGACGTGCTCTGCCTGACCTTCAGCGGGCTGTCCAAGGCCTACCGTGTCTGCGGCTACCGCGCCGGCTGGGTGATGATCTCCGGTCCCAAGGAGATCGCCACCGACTTCCTCGAGGGACTCACCCTCATCGCCAACATGCGCATGTGCGCCAACGTGCCCGCGCAGCACGCCATCCAGACGGCGCTGGGCGGCTACCAGTCGGTGGAGGAGCTGGTCGGGCCCGGTGGTCGCTACTACGAGCAGTCGATGCTCGCCGACCGGCTGCTCAACGACATCCCGGGCGTCTCCAACGTGACCCCGAAGGGCGCGCTCTACTGCTTCCCGCGCCTCGACCCCGAGGTCTACCCGATCGACGACGACCAGGAGTTCGTCATCGACCTGCTGCGGGCCAAGAAGATCCTGGTCACCCACGGGACCGGCTTCAACTGGTTCGAGCCCGACCACTTCCGGCTCGTGACGCTGCCCGAGGCCGCCGTGCTGGAGGAGGCCATCGGCCGGATCGGCGACTTCCTCGCCACCCGCCGCTGAGCCCGTGCGTCGGGTCGAGTCCCACTAGGCTCACCGCATGCGAGACCTCACGTACCCCCCGATCATCTACACGGCCCTCGCCGGCTTCAAGCTGCTCGGCCAGCGGATCCAGATGACCGGCACCGAGCACGTGCCGCGCACCGGGGGCGTGCTGCTCGCCTACAACCACATCGGGTACGTCGACTTCGTCTACGGCGGCCTGGCGGCGCACCCGTCCAAGCGGCTGGTGCGCTTCATGGCGAAGCGCGAGCTCTTCGACCACCCGGCCGTCGGTCCGCTGATGCGCTCCCTGCACCACATCGAGGTGGACCGCGCGTCGGGTGAGAAGTCGCTCGACGTCGCGCTGGACTACCTCAAGTCCGGGGAGGCCGTCGGGATCTTCCCGGAGGCGACCATCTCGCGGGCCATGGAGCTCAAGGACTTCAAGACCGGCGCGGTGCGGATCGCGGCCGAGGCCGGCGTCCCCCTCGTCCCCGTCATCCTCTGGGGCACGCAACGGATGATGACGAAGGACCACCCGCGCGACTTCCGCCGCGGCAAGACCATCGCCCTCACCGTCGGTGAGCCGATGCACCCCACCGGGGAGAACGCCGCGGCCGAGAACGCCGAGCTCAAGTCCCGGATGAGCGCCATGCTGGACCAGACGATCGCGGCCTACCCGGCCGACGAGCAGCCGCCCGGCTCCTGGTGGCTGCCGCAGCGGCACGGCGGCTCGGCCCCCACGCTGGCGGAGGCCAAGCTGCTCGACGCCGAGGAGCTGCGCGAGCGGGCGCGCAAGCGGGCGGCCAAGCGGGCCGCTGCCAGGGGCGACTAGACCCCTCCCTCCGTCCGGGATCGCGCCCCACCTTTTCCCAAGGCGGCCCGCCCGATGCTGACCCCACCTGACCGCGGGTTGACCGACCCGTGGCCAACCCAGGGAGGGGTACATCGTGAGCATCGAGAAGAAGAGCAGCACGAATCCAGCGTCGGGTCCCAGGATCAGGCCACGGCGACAGACAAGACGCAGGTTGTCGGTGTTCCTGGCCCTCCTCCTCGGGATGGGGATGCTCCAGGGAACCCTCGTAGCGACCATGTCGACAGGTGCCAATGCGGCCGTCGGCCAGGGGTTCAACCTCAACCGCTCCGACCTGCGCTTCATCATGCGCCAGATCAAGATCTCCGAGCAGCACGCCGCCACGCGCACGCCGGCCAACCCGTGCGGGACGCTCGTCGGTTCGGGGGAGTTCCAGGTCCCCGCGACGGGCAACGGACGTGAGCTCCCGTGGGGCCTGCGCACCGTCGACGGCACCTGCAACAACCTCTTCGCCGGCCGGGAGAAGTGGGGCGCCGCCGACACGGAGTTCCCGCGGCACGCACCGGCCTCCTTCCGGGCGGCCGAGGGCGGCACGACCTACGCCTCGAAGTCCGGCACGGTGCAGGACTCCCAGCCCCGGCGGGTCAGCAACCTGATCGTCGACCAGAGCGCCAACAACCCGGCCGCCGTCGAGGCCGCCGGAACGGACCCGGTCGTCGAGTCGGGCACGCTCCAGATCCCCAACGTCGCTCCCGACGTCGGGCTCTCGGCGCCGTACAACTCGGTCTTCACCCTGTTCGGTCAGTTCTTCGACCACGGTCTCGACCTGGTGACCAAGGGTGGCGGCTCGGTCTTCATGCCGTTGCAGGCGGATGACCCGCTGTTCGTCCCGGGCAGCCCGACCAACTTCATGGTCCTCACCCGCGCCACCAACCGGCCCGGGCCCGACGGCCTGATGGGCACGGAGGACGACATCCAGGAGGCGGCCAACACCACCACCGCGTTCGTCGACCAGAACCAGACCTACACGTCGCACCCGTCCCACCAGGTGTTCGTGCGCCACTTCGAGCTCAACGGCGACGGCGACCCTGTCGAGACGGGCGGGCTGCTCGAGGGCCCGGGTGGAGGCATGGCCACGTGGGGAACCGTCAAGGCACAGGCCGCGGCGATGCTGGGCATCCAGCTCTCCGACGCCGATGTGCTCAACGTGCCGCTGCTGGCCACGGACCCGTACGGCAACTTCACCCGGGGTCCCGGCGGCTTCCCGCAGATCGTCACCGCCGACGGCCTCGTCGAGGGCGACCCGGCCGCCAACGGCAACCAGGGCGTGTCGCTCCCTGCCAACACCCTGCGCACCGGGCACGCGTTCCTGGACGACATCGCGCACAACGCGGTGCCCTCCGGCACCAAGACCCCGGACACGGACACCGTGGTCAACGGCCCCGGACCGCTGGCGGACAGCACGACGTACGACGACGAGATGCTCAACGCCCACTTCGTCGCCGGTGACGGCCGCGTCAACGAGAACATCGGCCTGACCGCCATCCACCACGTCTTCCACTCCGAGCACAACCGACTGGTGGAGGACATCAAGAACGTCATCACGACGACGGAGGTCGCCCCGAACCTCGCCGACTGGGTGTCGCCCGCCGGCGTCTGGGACGGCGACCGGCTCTTCCAGGCCGCCAAGTTCGTCACGGAGATGGAGTACCAGCACCTCGCGTTCGAGGAGTTCGCGCGCAAGGTGCAGCCGATGGTCAACGCCTTCGGTGAAGGTGGCACGGGCTACAACGCGGCGGTCAACCCGTCCATCCGTGCCGAGTTCGCCCACGCCGTGTACCGGTTCGGCCACTCGATGCTCAACGAGACGGTGGCCCGCCGCAGTGCGAGTGGGGCGAACACCAGCATGCCGCTGCTCCAGGCGTTCCTGAATCCGCCGGCCTTCCGAGGGCCTACCAACGCCCTGACTGCGGATCAGGCCGCGGGAGCCATCTTCCGCGGCAGCGCCCGACAGGTGGGCAACGAGATCGACGAGTTCGTGACCGGCGCCCTGCGCAACAGCCTGCTCGGACTGCCCCTGGACCTCGCGTCCATCAACATGGCCCGAGCACGCGAGCAAGGAGTCCCGACGCTCAACGAGGCACGGCGCAGGTTCTACGCCGAGTCCAACAACAGCGCGGTCGCGCCGTACGAGAACTGGGCCGACTTCATGTTCGGTCTCAGGCGGCGTGAATCGTTCGTCAACTTCATCGCGGCCTACGGCCGGCACCCGGACATCACCGGCACCAACGCGGCCCGCCGCGACGTGGCCAACGCAATCGTCCACGGAGCGAACGGCCCGGACGGGCAGGCAGCCACTGCCGACGACCCGACCGCCCCGGTGCCGACCGATGCCGTCGACTTCCTCAACAGCACCGGCACCTGGGCGACCCAGTCCACCGGTCTCGAGGACATCGACCTGTGGATGGGTGGACTCGCGGAGAAGCCGATGGTCTTCGGCGGCCTCCTCGGCCCGACGTTCAACTACGTGTTCGAGAAGCAGATGGAGGACCTCCAGGACGGCGACCGGTTCTACTACCTGTCCCGCACCGCCGGCCTCAACCTGCTGACCCAGCTCGAGGGCAACTCGTTCGCCGAGCTGATCATGCGCAACACGGACGTCACCGCACTGCCGGCGGACGTGTTCTCCCGGCCGGACTTCGTCTTCGAGGTCGCCAACCTCGGCACGACGGGTCCCGTCCCCGACGACGTCCTCACCGAGGACTGGAACGAGGGCACGGAGCTCACCCGGATGGCCAACGGCACGCTCCGGTACGCCGGACCCGCGCACGTGGTCTTCAACGGCGTGGACTGCGGTGAGGCGCCGGTCGAGGCGCCCATGGTGCTCTGTTCCGACCCGAGGGCAAACGACCGGGTCTGGTCGAGCGAGGGTGACGACACCATCCGCGGCAACGGTGGAAACGACTGGATGCAGGGGGGTGACGGCGTCGACAACCTGATCGGTGGGCTCGGCGACGACATCCTCAACGACCTGGCCGGGGACGACACCCTCAAGGGCGGCGACGGCGACGACGCACTGTCCTCGGGCCAGGGCTTCGGAGCCGACCTCAACCAGGGCGGTCGTGGCAATGACTTCATCGTCGGTGGCAACGACATGACCGAGACGTTCGCCGGTCCCGGTGACGACTACGTCATGGCCGGCGACGGCGAGGACACGGTCTTCGGCGACGACGGTGACGACTGGATGGAAGGTGGTCGTGGCCCGTTCAACCTGCTGCAGGGCGACAACGGCGCCCCGTTCCAGGACGATCCCAACGAGCCCGGACACGACGTCCTGATGGGCTACGGCGGCGAGACCGACTACGACAGCGAGGGCGGCGACGACATCATGCTGCTCGGCAACGGGATCCAGCGCTCGGAGGGCATGCTCGGCTTCGACTGGGCGACCCACAAGAGCGACCCGTTCGCGGGTGACTCCGACATGGAGATCATCGGGGCCCTGCCGCCGTCGGTGGAGACCAACAAGGACCGGTTCGACCTCGTGGAGGCGTTGTCGGGGTGGACCTTCGACGACACCCTGCGTGGTGACGACCGGGCCGCGGCCGACCTCGGCACCGACCACGAGCTCAACGCGGCGGGCATCGCCCGTATCGCCGGGCTCCAGGCCGTGCTCGGGACCGGCGTGACGTCCTTCCAGGGTGGCAACATCATCCTGGGTGGCGCCGGGTCGGACCTGATCGAAGGTCGTGGCGGTGACGACGTCATCGATGGCGACAAGTGGCTCAACGTCCAGGTCGAGGCTCCCAACGTGGCGACCGCCGACACGGCCGACACGATCCTGGTCGACAACCTGGCGGCTCTGCAGGCCGACGTCTTCGCCGGTCGCATCGACCCGGGATCCCTCCGGATCGTGCGGACAGTCGAGACGACGCCGGCAGGCGCGGGTACCGACACGGCGCTCTTCTCGGGGGCGCAGACCGAGTACACCATCACCGAGAACGCCGACGGGACCACCACGGTGGCCCACACCGGCGGCACCGGGCTGGACGGCACCGACACCCTCCGGGGCATCGAGGCCATGCAGTTCGCCGGTGACCCGGTGGCCACCGCCCCGGGTGCGGTCACGGGCGTCACGGCCGTGGCCGGCGACACCCAGGCCACCGTCAGCTTCACCGCTCCTGCGGACAACGGCGGCTCGCCCATCACCGAGTTCCGGGTCCAGGTCCTGGTCGGAGGCGTGGTGCAGAACACGGTGACGGGCATCGCCCCCACCGCGACCAGCACCGTCGTCACCGGGCTGACCAACGGCACACCGGTCACCTTCCAGGTGATCGCGGTGAACGCCGTGGGCGCCGGTCCGGCCTCGGCTCCGTCAGCCGCGGTGACGCCGTCCGCCAACGCCGCACCGACGGTGACGGCGACCTCCCCGCTCACCGGAGCCACCGGTGTCGCGGTCGGCGGCAACATCACGGCGACCTTCAGTGAGGCCGTCGCCGGGATCAGCGGCGCAACCTTCACGTTGCGTCAAGGCACCGACACCACCGGTGCCCTGGTTGCGAGCGCTGTCACGTCGACAGCGACCACGGCCACGCTGAACCCGACCGCCAACCTGGCGGCCGGCACGGTCTACACCGCGCGACTGCTGACCGGGATCACCGACTCCGCGGGCGCCCCGCTCGCACCGGTCACGTGGTCCTTCACGACAGCCGCCGGCAACGTGGCACCCACGGTGACGGCCCGGACTCCGGCCATCAACGCCACCGGCGTCGCGGTCGGTGACAACGTCACGGCGACCTTCAGTGAGCCTGTCGTCGGGGTCACCGGAGCGAGGTTCACCCTGCGTCAAGGCACCACCGCCACTGGTGCCCTCGTCGGCAGGGCGGTCACCTACAACGCGGCCACCCAGACCGCGACGTTGAACCCGAACGCCAACCTGGCAGCCAACACGGTGTACACAGCGCGGCTCTTCGCCGGGATCACCGACACGACGGGCCTGGCGCTGGCGGGGGCACCGGTCACGTGGTCCTTCACGACAGCGGGGGCGGCCAACGCGGCGCCCACCGTGACGGCCCGGACACCGGCGGTCAACGCCACCGGCGTCGCGGTCGGCAACAACATCACGGCGACCTTCAGCGAGGCCGTCTCCGGGATCAGCGGCGCAACCTTCACGTTGCGTCAAGGCACCGCAACCACCGGTGCCCTCGTCGCGGGCGCTGTCAGCTCGACAGCGACCACGGCCACGCTGAACCCGACCGCCAACCTGGCGGCCAACACGGTCTACACCGCACGGCTGCTGACCGGGATCACCGATTCAGCGGGCGCACAGCTCGCACCGGTCACGTGGTCCTTCACGACAGCAGCCACGGCGCCGGCGACGGTGCCCGGAAGGCCGGCGATCGGCATCGCCGTCCAGGGAGCGGCGGCCGGTGGGGCAATCAATGCCACGGCGAACTGGCCGGAGGCGACGAACACCGGCGGCTCGCCGATCACGGGCTACCGGATCAGGGCACTGCGGATGAGTGCTGCAGGGGCCGTGCTTGCCACGACGACCTCAGCGGTACAGCCGGCGGCCGCACGCACCCTGCTGATGACGCTGCCGGTGGCCGGAAACTACCGGTTCACCGTCCAGGCCATCAACGCGATCGGCAACAGCCAGCAGTCGCTCAGGTCCAACCTGGTCGCAGGAAGGTAGGCGCCGGTCAAGACCAGGGCACCGGAGGCGAGGGACCCGACCCCCTTGCCTCCGGTGCCCTCTTTGTCCCCCCGTCCCCTCTGCTGGGGAAATCCGATCCTCGGGAGCACCTGATGACGCACCTGACTCCTAACCTTCTGGACACCTGTCGGTCCTGGGGAAGGGTCCTGATGACGATCTACATGCAGCCGTCGCCTCTCGCGCCCGAGACGCTCGAGGACCAGGTCGCCCCGACCCGCCCGCGCCGCGTCGTCCTGGTGGACGACCACCGCACCTTCGTGCAGCTCCTGCAGTTCGCGCTGGGCAGCGCCCGGTCCCTGTCCTGCGTCGGCGTCGCGTACACCCCCGAGGACGGCCTCGAGGTCATCGGCGAGCACCATCCGGACCTGGTGGTCATGGACTACGAGTTCCCCGGTTCCCAGTTCGACGGGATCCAGGCGACCGCCGCCGTCACCGCCCGCTTCCCCGACGTCCATGTCGTCCTGCTCACCGGCCACGCCGACGCCGACCTCCTGCACCGCGCGGCCGCGGCCGGGGCACGCGCCCTGCTGCCTAAGGACGGCTCCCTGCCCGACCTGCTCCACGCCCTCCAGACCATCGGACCCGGAGCACTGCTGGTGCACCCCGGGATGCTCCACGAGGCCGCGCCGGCCCAGGTCGACCCGCTCAGTGCTCGGGAGCACGACGTCCTCGCCATGCTGGCGCTCGGGCTCCGCGCCCAGGACATCGCCGACCAGCTGGGGATCTCCAAGAACACCTGCCGGGGCTACATCAAGTCACTCCTGTGCAAGCTGGACGCCCACACCCAGCTCGAGGCCGTTGCCAACGCTCGGAGACGGGGACTCGTGACGGACCCGTGAGGTCCACAGGCCGCCGACGCGAGCGCGTGGACCGGTCCGTCGTCCAGGTGGCGATCACCCGCTTCGCCGTCCTCACCTTCGTCGCCCTTGTCCTCGTCGCGTCGGTGACGGTCTACATGAGCCTCCACATCGCCCGGGACGAGGCCGTGCGTGACGCCCGCAACCGGACGATCGGCATCGCGCGGGGGATCGCCGCCCCGCTCGTGAACAGCGACGTCCGGGACGGCGACCCGGAGGCGATGCGCGCCCTGGACGACGCCCTGAGCAACCGGATGCGTGACGGCACCGTGTCCCACATGGTCGTCTGGGACGTCGACGGCACACCCCTCTGGGGGGACACCCCCGAGGAGGTCGACCACGACGACGGCCTGCCCGTCACCCTGACGGCCGTCGAGGCCGCGGAGGGCGATGCCGTCGACCGGGGGCCTGAGCCGCTCCAGCACGTGGGCGCCGGCACCGACGACCTGGTCGAGGTCTACGTCCGGGTCCTCGACGCGGAGGGCAATCCGTTCGTCTTCGAGGCCTACACGCCCCGTGGCAAGATCCAGGCCGACGCGCGGATCCTGATGCGGGAGCTGCTGCCCCTCACCCTGGGCTCACTGCTCCTGCTCGTCGCCGCCATCGTGCCCCTGTCGCTCACCCTGGCGCGTCGCATCGACCGGGCCAACGCCGGGCGTCGCGAGATCCTGCGTCGCTCCCTGCGGGCGTGGCAGCGCGAGCGCGAGCGCCTCGCCCAGTCCCTGCACGACGACGTGATCCAGGACCTGTCGGCCATGGGCTATGCCCTCCCCGTGGTGCTGGAGGCGCTGCCCGACGACCAGCCGGCCGCAGCGGCCCGGGCCATGGGCGAGCAGATGACCGGCGTGCTGATCCGCAGCGTCCGGGTGCTGCGCGGCGTGCTCACCGACCTCGCCCCGTCGGGGCTGGAGGACGCGGAGCTCGACGCGGCCCTGCACGCCCTGGCCCAGCGGCACCGGGAGCACGGGCTGGGGGTCGAGATGTCGACGGACCCCGACCTGGGCGTGGGAAAGGCGGCCGGGACCCTCGTCTACCGCATCGTCCGCGAGGGCCTCCACAACGTCGCCAAGCACGCGGACGCGACGGCGGCGACGGTCCGGGTCGCCCGGCGCGACGCCGTCGTCGACGTGACCATCGACGACAACGGCCGTGGCCCGGTGCAGCACGACGGGGAGGACGGCCACGTCGGGCTGCGGCTGCTGGAGCACTTCCTCACCGACGTCCACGGCAGTCTGGAGCTCGTCGAACGCCCCGGCGGGGACGGCGGCGCCCGGCTGCGCGCCGTCGTACCGGCCCGGTTGCCCGAGCTCGACGACGCACTGCGCGACTGAGCGACGGGCGCCCGGGCGACCTCCCATCTTTTCCCAAGCGCCCCCTCCTAGCGTGGGTGGATCGAGAGGGGAGATCGTGGTGGACCTGACACGACGAGACGTGGCCAAGCTGTCGCTGCTGGGGGGTGCGGCGGTGGCCCTGCCGCTCGAACGCGCGATCGGGGGGCCGGCGACGCTGGCCAACCGGATCGCCACGAGTGCGCTCCCACTGCCGTTCACGGTCCCGTTCGCGAAGCCACCGGCCATCTGGCCGGTCCGCAGCGACGCCACCACCGACTACTACCGGGTGTCCATGGAGCCGGCCATGACCGAGATCATCCCCGGCCTGCAGACCATGGTGTGGGGCTACAACGGGTCCGTCCCCGGGCCGACGTTCCGGGTCCTCAAGGGGAGGCAGTCGGTTGTCCGACAGGTCAACAACCTGCCCGGCCGACACCCGGTCCTCGACTACACCCCCTGGACCTCGGTGCACCTCCACGGCTCGGCGTCGCTGCCGCAGTACGACGGCTACGCCAGCGACATCTGCAACCCCGGTCAGTGGAAGGACTACGTCTACCCGAACAAGCAGCAGGCGCGGACGCTCTGGTACCACGACCACGGGGTCCACCACACGGCCCAGAACGTCTTCATGGGCCTGGCCGGGATGTACATCATGACCGACGCTGTCGAGCAGGCCCTGCCGATCCCGCACGGGGAGTACGACGTCCCGCTCATCGTCTCCGACATGATGTTCAACGCCGACGGCTCGCTGCTCTTCAACCTCGACGAGGACTCCGGCTTCTACGGCGACGTCATCGCGGTCAACGGGCGGCCCTGGCCCCTGATGAAGGTGCAGCGCCGCAAGTACCGTTTCCGCATCCTCAACGCCTCGGTCTCCCGGTCGTACCGGTGGTCGCTGTCGGACGGGCGGCCCATGACCGTCATCGCGTCGGACGCCGGCCTGATGGCTGCGCCCAGGAACGTCACGAGCCTGCGCCACGCGCCCGCCGAGCGCTACGAGGTGGTCATCGACTTCGCCCGCTACGCGCCCGGGACCCGGATCACGCTGCGCAACAGCTCGCCCAAGAACAACGTCAACTTCGCCAACGTCGACAAGGTGATGGCCTTCGAGGTCACCGGTGACCCGTTCGACCCCGCGAACAACACGGTCCCGGCGGTGCTCGAGCCCTACCAGCCGGTGATGGCGCTGACCGCGGCCGACTCGATGCGCACCCGCCAGTTCGTCTTCCGCCGTGACGGCGGCGAGTGGGTCATCAACAACCGGACGTGGGAGGACGTCGTCCGGAGCAACTTCACCCTGGCCCTGGCGACCACCAACAAGAACGACGTCGAGACGTGGGAGCTGCGCAACCCGTCGGGTGGATGGCACCACCCCATCCACGTGCACCTGGTGGACTTCAAGATCCTCAGCCGCAACGGTAGGCCTGCCCAGCCCTGGGAGCAGGGCGCCAAGGACGTCGTGTTCCTCGGCGAGAACGAGACCATCAGGCTGCTGATCAAGTTCGACGGCGGCTTCGGGAAGTACATGATGCACTGCCACAACCTCGTGCACGAGGACCACGACATGATGGGCCAGTTCGTCGTCCTCGATGGTGCCAACGTGGCCGACGACCCGTTCTCCGTCCCGGCCCGCAACCTGCCCGAGACCCCCCTCTGACGCGCCATGGCGACCACCATCCCGTCCGTGTCGTCGAGCGGCTCGATCGACGAGCCCCTCCCGGGCGAGGGATTCGTCCTCGCGGCAGCCATGGGGGCCGCCATGGCCGGGGTCATCCACCTCGTCGTCGTCCCGGGCCACTGGGCGGTGTCCGCCCCGATGAGCGCGTTCTTCCTCGGTGTCGGGGTGGCACAGCTGGTGCTGGCGGCTGCGCTCGGGCGAGGCCTGCCGGACGCGGTGCTCGTCGGCGTCATCTCCGCCCACCTCGCGATCATGGGCCTGTACGTCGCGTCGCGCACCGTGGACCTGCCCTTCGTCCCGCCGCACGACGCGGCGCACGAGATGGAGCACCTGCCCGTGCCCGGCGCGGTCGGTAACGGGATCCCGACCTACCCGGGCTCCCGGGTGGAGCCGGTCGGGGTCCTTGACCTGCTGTGCCTGGTCGCCGAGCTGGTCCTGGTCATCTCCGTGGCCGCACTCCTGCCGCCGCGCCTGCGCGGCATCATGACCACCGTGATGGCCTGTGCCGCGGTGCTGGCCGTGCTCTGGCGGGTGTGGGTCCTCTCCTGAGCCCGCAACGGGCCCGTTCCGGTGCTTCGTCATGTGCTCCCGTACCGAAGGGGCGCACGAGTCCGATCGGGTCAGACGAGTCCGTCCGGGTCAGTGCCGCTGGGGGGATGCGACAACCCCCTCGCAGGGGCTGATGCGGCAATCCCTCCCTCCCCGACGATGAAGTCCGGACGGGGAGCGGAGGGGTTTCATGATCGGGGTCACGTTGCTGGGCCAGATGTCGGTGGACGGTGCGGTCAGGCTGGGGGCGGCCGACCTGGGGGGCGTCAAGCCGCGCCAGCTGCTCGAGCTCCTGGCGCTGGAGCACGGCCGTCCGGTGCCCAAGGAGGCGCTGGCCGACCGGTTGTGGGAGCAGCGGCCGCCCGGCGGGTGCATCACCACGCTGGAGAGCTACGTCTGCCTGCTGCGGCGCAAGCTGCGGCTCCCCGCGGGTCGGCACTGCGCGATCGCCACCAGCCACGGGGGATACCTGCTGGACCCCGAGCACGTCCGGGTGGACCTCGACGACGTACGTCGACTCCTCGAGGGCGACGCCGCGTCGGTCCTGGAGGGCCTGGACCGCATCCCGGGGGACCTGCTGGCCGACGAGCCCTACGCGAGCTGGGCGGAGGAGGCGCGGACCTCGTTCGCCGAGCTCCTGGCGACGGCCTGCACGAGGGCCGCCCGGGAGGCCAACGTCTCGGGGGACCACGCGACGGCCGTGCGCCTCGCCACCGAGGCCACCCGGCGGGACACCTTCTCCGAGCCGGCACTGCGCGAGCTGATGCGCGGGCTCGTGGGCATCGGCGACCGGACCGCCGCCCTGCGCGCCTACGAGGAGATGCGGTCCCGGGTGGCCGTGGACCTGGGTCTCGACGTCGACGCCGAGACCCGGTCGCTGTTCCTCGACACGCTGCAGCAGGACCGCAGCTCCGGGCGCGACTGCGACCGGGCGGAGGCATCGGCGCTGGTCCGGCTGCTCCGGAGCACCCTCGACAGCAACCCCGACGTGCTCACCGGGATGCCCGGTTCCCTCGCGCTCGTCCAGGCGCTCCGGTCGCTACCGGCGACCGGATGACGGGGACACATCGATATGTCACTACCTCGACTTGTTGCTATCTGGCTTTGTCGACAAACATTGTCGTCGCAGGTCAGCGGCCCGTGAGCGCATAGTTTGGGATGATCTGGTCGGTTCCGCCGCCGCCTTTCCGACCAGATCGTCCCAAACTAGGTGCGCTGGGACAGCGGCCAGCACAGAGGAACGACACTGGACGTACGACGCCCGGCGCGCCGCCGGCGGTCGCCGGGCGGACCTCAGATGGGGCGGTCGGTGCGGTTGCGGGGGTCCATGACCTCCACGATCCGCCGCAGGTCGTCCAGCGAGGCGAACTCGACGGTGATCTTGCCCTTGGATTTGCCCAGGTCGACCTTCACCCGGGTCTCGAACCGGTCGGAGAGCCGCTCGGCCAGGTCACCCAGACCAGGCGCCGTCGGGCGGGAGCGCTGAGCCCGCGGGGACCCGGTCCGGCCGGGGCCGAGGGAGACGATCTCCTCCAGACCACGCACGCTGATGCCCTCGGCCGTGACCCGGGCCGCCAACCGGTCCTGGAGGTCGGCGTCCTCGACGCTGAGCAGGGCCCGGGCGTGCCCGGCGGACAGCACACCGGCCGCCACCCGGCGCTGCACCGCGGGCGAGAGCTTGAGGAGCCGCAGGGTGTTGCTGATCTGGGGGCGCGAGCGGCCGATGCGCTGCGCGAGCTCGTCGTGGGTGCAGCCGAAGTCCTCCAGCAGCTGGCCGTAGGCGGCCGCTTCCTCGAGGGGGTTGAGCTGCGAGCGGTGGAGGTTCTCCAGGAGGGCGTCCCGGAGCATGTCGTTGTCGTCGGTGTGCCGGACGATGGCGGGGATGGCGGTGAGGCCGGCCTCCTGCGACGCCCGCCACCGGCGCTCGCCCATGATCAGCTCGTAGGAGTCCTCGCCCGTGCGGCGTACGACGACCGGCTGGAGGAGGCCGACCTCGCGGATCGAGTGCACCAGCTCGCCCAGCGCCTCCTCCTCGAAGACCTGCCGCGGCTGGCGGGCGTTGGGACGCACCTGGTCGATGGGGAGCTCGGCGAACCAGGAGCCGGCCACCTCCCCGCCCGCCGCAGGGACGGGCGCCGCGGTGTGGTCCGACGTGGAGTGGTCCGACGTGGCCGGGTCTGAGCCGGGCGCCTCGCCCGCCGTCACGTGCGACCCGTTGTGCGTGGGCGCCCCCGGCGCCTCCGCCAGGGCTGACTCGGGGGGAGCCGTGGGGATCAGCGACCCGAGGCCGCGACCGAGGCCCCGGCGAACCGGCTTGGGGGTGGACGTCATCGTGGTGCTCCCTTGGTGGCGATCTCGCGGGCCGCCTCCAGATAGCTGAGTGCACCCGCCGACGCCGGATCGTAGGTCATCACGGTCTGCCCGTACGACGGCGCCTCCGACACGCGGACCGACCGCGGCACCGCGGTCTTGAGGACCTCATTGCCGAAGTGCTCCCGCACCTCGCTCGCCACGCCGGCCGCCAGCCGGGTGCGAGCGTCGTACATCGTCAGGAGGATCGTGGAGACGACGAGCGCGGGGTTGAGGTGCTTGCGCACCATCTCCACGGTCTCGAGGAGCTGGCCCAGGCCCTCCAGTGCGTAGTACTCGGCCTGGATGGGGATGAACATCTCGCGGCCGGCGACCAACGCGTTCAGCGTGAGGAGGCCGAGGGACGGGGGACAGTCCACCAGCACGTAGTCGAAACGCTCCTCGCCCGCCTCCGCGGCCGTTCCGATCCACGGGTGCGCGGCGAGCGCCTTCTGCAGGCGGCTCTCGCGGGCGACCACGCTCACGAGCTCGATCTCGGCGCCGGCCAGGTCGATGGTGGCGGGCACCACCCACAGGCCGGGCAGGTCCTCGCTCGGCGTCATCACGTCGGCGAGTGGCTCGCCCTCCACCAGCATGTCGTACGTCGAGGGCACGCCCCGGTGGTGATCGATGCTGAGTGCGGTCGATGCGTTGCCCTGGGGGTCCAGGTCGATGACGAGGACGCGCTGACCGAGCTGGGCCAGTGCGGCGGCCACGTTGACCGTGGACGTCGTCTTGCCGACCCCACCCTTCTGGTTGGCCACCACAAAGACGCGGGTCTCCTCCGGACGCGGGACCTCGCGTCCCCGGTGCAGACCTCCGGTGCGCGCGAGCACGGAGTGCTCCGCCGCTCGCGCCAGTGGGGTGGTCTCGTCGTGGAATCCCGTGGTGCCCTCGGCCACCTCCGCGGCGGTCCGCACCTGGAACGGCCGGGCCGGTGTTTCACGTGAAACGGACTGCGATCGCGCGGTTTCACGTGAAACCGCCCCGGCCTCATCCTGTGGATGAACTGCGTGGGTCTGTGGATATTCACGCTCAGCAGGGCGGTCAACACCGGTGGAAAACTCTGTGGTGTCGCCGGACACGCTGTGCCGGTCGTCCCAGTCATCCCGGGGGAGGGACGCGGGCGTCGGGTGGTCCTCAGACACGGGCGAGGCCTTTCGCTGTCTCACGCGGGACGCGTGTTCAGGACGGACATGGTGCTAGGAACGGGCTTGGTACAGGAACGGGCATGGTGCAGGGAACAGGCATGGTGCACAGGAACGTGGGGAACCACGCACGCACAGGTGCGTCGCGGACCGCGCCGGGCCAGTGCTGGTCAGCGGGAGCGACGGCGGCGTGAGCTGCGCTTCGTCGAAGCAAGCGGCCAACCTACCCGCGCAGGGTCGGACCAGGCCACTCTCAGCGCGTGCGTGCTGTGGACAAGGACCCCCTCGCCGAGCGTCAACACCTCCGGCTCCGCGCAGCGCCACTCCTGGAGCACCGGGCGTGCGGAGTCGATCTCCTCCGCGACGTTCGACCCCTTCATCGCCACCAGGGCGCCGTCGGGGGAGACGAGCGGCATGGACCACTGAAGCAAGCGCTCGAGGGGTGCCACGGCACGCGAGGTGACCACGTCGAACGTGCGCATTCCGTGCAGGGCGTCGGCCCGACCGCGCACCACCTCCACGTGGGGGAGCGACAGTGCCGACACGACCTCCTCGAGGAACGTCGTGCGCCGCAGCAGTGGCTCCACCAAGGTCACCCGGAGGTCGGGACGCGCGATCGCGAGCACCAGGCCCGGCAGTCCCGCGCCCGACCCGATGTCGCAGACCGTGGCATCCTGCGGCACCGCTTCACCGAGGACCGCACAGTTCAGCAGGTGGCGGTCCCACAGGCGGGGGGCTTCCCGAGGGCCGATCAGACCTCGGACCACGCCCTCGGTCGCCAGCAGGTCGGCGTACGCCACCGCCAGGGGCAGACGGTCAGACGCGAACACCCTCCCGGCCTCGTCGGGCGGGGAGGGTGCGCGGTCGTGCTGTTCGGTCACGGGGCTCGTTTCACGTGAAACACGGACCTGACGGGGAGACCGATCAGGCGGGCAGGATGACGACGTAGCGCTTGGGCTCGGCGCCCTCGGACTCGGAGGTGAGGCCGGCGGCGGCCACGGCGTCGTGGACGACCTTGCGCTCGAACGACGTCATCGGCGACAGGGAGAGCTGCTCGCCCGTCTCCTTCACCACCGCGATCTTCTCGGCGGCGAGCTCCACGAGGCGGGCCCGCTGGTCGGCGCGGTGCCCCGAGATGTCGAGCATCAGGCGGGAACGCTCACCGGTCTCGCGGTAGACCGCGAGGCGGGTCAGCTCCTGGAGGGCGTCCAGCACCTCGCCGTTGCGCCCGACCAGCTGGGAGAGGTCGGCACCGACGATGGAGACCGCAGCGCGGTCGCCCTCGACGTCCATGTCGAGGTCCCCGTCGAGGTCGGCGATGTCGAGCAGCTCCTCGAGGTAGTCGGCGGCGATGTCGCCCTCCTGCTCGAGGCGCTCCACCTTGGAGAGGCGTCCTTCCTCGGAGCCGGTGTCCTCGGAGGCGCCGTCGGAGGAGCCCCCGGCGACGTCCTCCGTCGAGGTATCGGTGCTGTCGGTGTCCTGCAGGGTCTCGGTCGGATCGCTCACGTGGGTCACTCCTGGATCATCGATGGGCAGCGGGTCTCCCCGCGGACAACTGGGGAAGGGTCAGGAACCCTTGGGCTTCTTCTTGGCCTGCCGCTGCGCCTTGGTCTGGCGCTTGGGCTGGACGCGGGGGGCCGCCGGGGGCTCCTCCACCGCGGTCGTGGCGCCGAGCTCGTCCTGCGTCGCCTGCGCCTCGGGCACCAGGCCCTTGCGCTGCGCCTTGGCCTTGTCGCGCTCCTCCTTGGCGGCGAACGCCGGCGTGCCCGGAGCGGGATTCCTGCGGATCACGTAGAACTGCTGGCCCATCGTCCACAGGTTGGAGGTGGTCCAGTAGAAGAGCACGCCGATCGGGAACGCGATGCCGCCGACCGCGAAGACGACGGGGAGGACGTAGAGCAGAAGCTTCTGCTGCTGGGCGTAGGGACCCGTGAGCGCGTCGGCCGGCATGTTCTTGCTCATCAGCTGGCGCTGGGTGAGGAAGGTCGTGGCCGTCATGGCGAGCACCAGGACGGCGGCCAGCAGCCGCACGCTCCAGTCGTCCGTGCTCAGGAAGGTGTCGGAGATCTTGGCCCCGAGGAAGACCGCGTCACGGAACTGGTTGTTGAGCTCCTCGGTCATCAGGCCACGCTCGACCGCGGGGTCCTTCGCCGCCTGGTCGATGAGCCGGAACAGCGCCAGGAAGATCGGCATCTGCAGCAGGATCGGCAGGCACGAGGCGAACGGGTTGGTGCCCGAGTCCTTGTAGAGCTTCATCGTCTCCTGCGCGAGACGCTCCCGGTCGTGGCCGTACTTCTTCTGCAGCTCCTTGACCTTGGGCTGGATCAGCTGCATGTTGCGGCTGGACTTGATCTGCTTCACGAAGAGCGGGATCAGGGCGATCCGCACCACCAGGGTCAGGCCGATGATGGACAGCACCCACGCCACGCCCGAGGCCGGACCGAAGATGTCGCCGAAGACGTTGTGGAAGCCCAGGAGCACCGCGGAGATGACGTAGTACAGCGGCGCCATGATGAAGCCGCCCACGGCCTGGAAGAAGTCGATCACTCATGCTCCTCGGGTGGAGGTGGGATCCGGGCCGGCTGGTGCGGCACGGGGTGGAACGGGGTCGTAGCCGCCGGCGGCCCATGGGTGGCACCGGGCGAGTCGTCGTACGGAGAGCCAGCTGCCGCGGATCGAGCCGTGCTGGGTGACTGCCTCGAGCGCGTACGCCGAGCACGAGGGGTGGTAGCGGCAGACCTGGCCGTAGAGCGGGCTGATGACCGCACGGTAGGCGCGGAGCAGTCCGATCAGCAGCAGTCTCACGCATGCACCCCGGTCACGACATCACCCTCGACAGGCAACGGTCCAGGTCGGCCCCGAGTTCCGCGTACGACGCCGTGGCGCTGGCCGGGAGGGCCCGGACCACGAGGACGGCAGAACCCGAGAGCCCCTGCAGCGATGGCAGGTGCTCCCGGGTCAGGTGTCGGAGCCGACGCTTCACACGGTTGCGGACCACGGCGTTGCCCACGGCCTTGCTCACCACGAAGCCCGCGCGGACCGGTGCGTCCGGCTCGCTCCGGTCCAGGTGGACCACGAGGGTCTGGGCGCCGGAGCGGTGGCCGGAGCGGACCGTGACGCGGAACGCGTCACTGTCGACGAGCCGGTGGTGCGCCGGCAGCACGGCCGTGGCCCTGAGCGGACGCCGAGGCGTCGCTCAGACGGCCAGGTCCTTGCGGCCCTTGCGGCGGCGCGAGGACAGGATCGACCGGCCGGCGCGCGTGCGCATGCGCAGGCGGAAACCGTGCACCTTGTGACGGCGGCGGTTGTTCGGCTGGTACGTACGCTTGCTCACGAGTTGTCTCCGATGCGTTTTCTGAAGGTGTCCACTCCACAGCCGGTGGATCGGTGCTCCGACCCGGTGCAGGGCACCGGTGCGGGGAACGGCGCTTCGGCCGGCACCGCCCACCCACGCGCACGCCCCGGTGGGCGTGAAGTCGTGGACATGCGGCACCCGTCGACACGAAGTGGTGACAGGGGAAGGTCGTGCATCGCCCAGAGGCGACCGGCCAACGGTACGCGGGAGGCGAAGACAGGGTCAAACTAGCGATGATGACACGAGTCCCACGCCTGTGGATGACTTCTTGCCGCGAGTGTCGCGACCTTGTTAGGTTGCGGGCGATCCGGTGCGACGAGATGGCCCGCACCACCGCACTTCCCCCGCGGTACGGCGCTCTGACGCCGACGACGGCGTTCGCTGACCGATGGTTCACAGACTGTGGAAAACTCTGTGGAGCACCCGAGGTCCGCACACCGCGGCCGGGTCGAGACCAGCGAGGCGTGGAGGCAGTCGTGGAAGACCCGGAGACCGACCTCGGAACGGTCTGGCGCTCGATCGTCCGTGACCTCCAGCCCAACCAGCGCGCCTGGTTGCGAGCCAGCGAGCCCGTCACGCTGCACGAGAGCACCGCGATCATCGCCGTGCCCAACGACTTCACCCGCAACCAGCTCGAGGGCCGGCTCCGGGGTCAGCTCGAGGACTCCCTGAGCGACGCGCTCGGTCGTGAGATCCGGCTCGCCGTGACGGTCAACCCCGCACTGGACGACGGCAGCACGACCCCCCTGCCCGAGGTCTCCGACCAGCAAGGCATCGACATGTCGACAAAGACACATGACGACATGTCGACACCGCTCGGAGCGATCCCCGCCCCGACGGCCGCGGACGAGCAGGCGGCCGAGCGGCGCGCCGGCTCCGCGCTCGAGACGCGCCTCAACCCCAAGTACACGTTCGAGACCTTCGTCATCGGCTCGTCCAACCGGTTCCCCCACGCCGCCGCGGTCGCCGTCGCGGAGGCGCCGGGCAAGGCCTACAACCCGCTCCTCGTCTACGGGGAGTCCGGCCTGGGCAAGACGCACCTCCTGCACGCGATTGGTCACTACGTGCGCAGCCTCTACACCGGGGCCAAGGTGCGCTACGTCTCCAGCGAGGAGTTCACCAACGAGTTCATCAACGCGATCCGCGACGACCGGCAGGACCGCTTCAAGCGGCGCTACCGCGACGTGGACGTGCTGCTGATCGACGACATCCAGTTCCTCGAGGGCAAGACGCAGACCCAGGAGGAGTTCTTCCACACGTTCAACACCCTCCACAACGCCAACAAGCAGATCGTGCTCACCTCCGACCGCGCCCCCAAGCGCCTCGAGGCGCTGGAGGACCGGCTGCGCAACCGGTTCGAGTGGGGGCTCATCACCGATGTCCAGCCCCCCGACCTCGAGACCCGCATCGCGATCCTGCGCAAGAAGGCCGCGATGGACCGGCTCACGGCACCGCCGGACGTGCTCGAGTTCATTGCCAGCAAGATCCAGACCAACATCCGCGAGCTCGAGGGCGCCCTGATCCGGGTGACGGCGTTCGCCAACCTCAACCGCCAGGAGGTCGACATGACCCTGGCCGAGATCGTGCTCAAGGACCTGATCCCCGAGGGTGGCGAGCCGGAGATCACCCCCGGCCTGATCATCGCCCAGACGGCCGCCTACTTCGGCGTCTCGATCGAGGACCTCACCGGCCCGAGCCGCGGACGCCACCTGGTGATGGCCCGCCAGATCGGCATGTACCTCTGTCGGGAGCTCACCGACCTCTCGCTGCCCAAGATCGGCGCCGAGTTCGGCAACCGCGACCACACGACCGTGATGTACGCCGACCGCAAGATCCGCCAGCTGCTCGCCGAGCGCCGCGCGGTCTTCAACCAGGTCAGCGAGCTCACCAACCGCGTCAAGATGCAGGCCCGCCAGTCCTGACCCGGCACCCGACCACCGCGCGCACCACGGATCACCCGCCGAGTCGCACTCGAACCACACGTCGAAGCACACCCGGAGAGCTGTGGAGGACGTGTGGTTCCAGTCGGCCAGTCGTGCACACCCCCTGTGGGAATCACACGCACCGCCGTCCACGGACACCTCGTCGTGCACACCCCGGTCCGGGGGTCGACAGGCTCGTGCACACCCCCTGTGCACAGAGATCGAGCGCGACGACCTGCGACAACGCGAGTTGTCCACAGTTTCCACCGACGCTATGACTCCCACGAACCTCTACACGGATCGATCACCAGTCCAACGTCATCCGGCCCCCTGCCTGGGGACAACCTGACCTGCACCACCCCACGACGAGGATCGGCATGGCAGGATTCACCTCCCACGGACAGGTTCGTGTAACTCCACCCTGCCCCGATCCTGCTCGTGGATCGTTGTCCCGCCTCCACCGCAGCACGCCTTCCACAGCACCGAGGAGCCCGCAGTGAAGTTCCGCGTCGAACGCGACGTCTTCGCCGATGCCGTTGCCTGGGCGGCCCGAAGCCTCCCGGTCCGTCCCAGCGCCCCGGTGCTCGCCGGCCTCCTCATCGAGGCCAGCAACGAGGGCCTGGTGCTCTCGACGTTCGACTACGAGACGTCCGCCCGGGCCGACCTCACGGCCCAGGTCAGCGACGACGGCAGCGCCCTGGTCAGCGGCCGGCTGCTCGCCGACATCTGCCGCAGCCTCCCCAACAAGCCGGTCGACGTGGTCCTCGAGGGTCCCAAGGTCCAGCTGACCTGCGGCTCCGCCCGCTTCAGCCTCCAGACCATGCCGGTCGAGGACTACCCCAAGCTCCCGGACATGCCCGCCGCCACCGGCACCGTCTCCAGCAACGACTTCGCCCACGCGGTGGCGCAGGCCGTCACCGCGGCCGGTCGCGACGACATGCTGCCCGTGCTGACCGGCGTACGCATCGAGATCGACGGCCCGACCATGTCGCTGCTGGCCACCGACCGCTTCCGGCTCTCGCACCGTGAGCTGACCTGGAACCCCCAGACCCCCGACGCCTCGGTCGCGGCCCTCGTGCCCGCCAAGGTGCTCGGCGACACCGCCAAGTCGATGACGTCGGGCGCCGAGGTGACCATCGCCCTCAGCACGGGCGGCACCGGCGAGGGCCTCATCGGCTTCCAGGGCTCCGGCCTCGGCGGCGTACGACGCACCACCACCCGCCTGCTCGACGGCGAGTTCCCCAAGGTCCGGGCGCTGTTCCCCAGCGAGCACCTGACCGTCGCCAAGGTCAACAAGCAGGAGCTCATCGACACCGTCAAGCGCGTGGCCCTGGTGGCCGAGCGCAACACCGCGGTGCAGCTGAAGTTCGGCGACAACCAGCTCGTGCTCGACGCCGGCAGCGGCGACGAGGCCATGGCGACCGAGGCGATCGACGCGGAGATCACCGGCGAGGACCTGACGACGGGCTTCAACCCGCAGTTCCTGCTCGACGGCCTCACCGCGCTCGACGGGGAGTTCATCGACCTCTCGTTCACCCAGGCCACCAAGCCGGTGGTCATCTCGAGCACCGACGGCAGCGCCGACAACGGCTTCCGCTACCTGCTGATGCCCCGCCGCCTGCTCAGCTGAGGCGAGCATCGGACCGCGCCGGAGCGCGTGGTTGAGTGGCAGCAGCAGCAGCGACATCGTCTTGGAGGGCACACGCATGGACATCGGACTCGTCGGCCTCGGCAAGATGGGCGGCAACATGCGCGAGCGGCTGCGCCGCGCGGGCCACGCCGTCGTCGGCTACGACCGCAACCCCGACGTCAGCGACGTCGACTCGCTCGCTGCCCTCGTCGAGGCCCTGCCCTCCCCCAAGGTCGTCTGGGTCATGGTCCCGGCCGGCGACCCCACCCGCGCCACGGTCAAGGAGCTCGGCGAGCTCCTCGGCGAGGGCGACGTGGTCGTCGACGGCGGCAACTCCCGCTGGACCGACGACATCGCCAACGCCGAGCTGCTGTCCGGCCAGGGCGTCGGCTACGTCGACTGCGGCGTCTCCGGAGGCGTCTGGGGCCTGGAGAACGGCTACGCCCTCATGTACGGCGGGGACGCCGCCGACATCGCCAAGGTCCAGCCCGCCTTCGACTCCCTCAAGCCCGAGGGCGACTTCGGGGCCGTGCACGCGGGCAAGGTCGGCGCCGGCCACTTCTCCAAGATGGTCCACAACGGCATCGAGTATGCCGTGATGCAGGCCTACGCCGAGGGCTGGGAGCTGCTCGAGGCGGCCGAGCTCACCGACAACGTGACCGAGGTCTTCCGCTCGTGGCGCGAGGGCACCGTCATCCGCTCGTGGCTGCTCGACCTGATGGTCGCGGCGCTCGACGACGACCCCGGCCTGAGCCAGATCGCCGGCTACGCCGAGGACTCCGGCGAGGGTCGTTGGACCGTCGAGGCCGGCATCGAGCACGCGGTCGCCACCCCGGCCATCACCGCGGCGCTCTACGCACGGTTCGTCTCCCGCCAGGAGGACTCGCCGACCATGAAGGCCGTTGCCGCGATGCGCAACCAGTTCGGCGGCCACGCGGTCAGGACCGCCGCCCCCAAGGGCGGCGACGCCTCCGGTGCCACCGGCCACTCCCCCGACCAGTCGGGTGCGGCCCAGCAGGCCGGAGCCGGCGAGGGTCGCCAGACGGGCGAGAGCTAGGTCCCACGTGCATGTCGCACACCTGACGCTGCACAACTTCCGCTCCTACGCCGACCTCGACGTGGAGCTGGGCCCCGGCGCGACGGCGTTCATCGGCCGCAACGGGCAGGGCAAGACCAACCTCGTCGAGGCCATCGACTACCTCTCGCGGCTCTCGTCCCACCGGGTCGCCTCCGACGCCCCCCTGGTCCGGGCCGGCACCGACCAGGCGGTCGTCCGCGCGGCCGTGGTCAAGGACGGGCGTACGGCGGTGCTCGAGGTCGAGCTCAACCCGGGCCGGGCCAACCGGGCGCGGATCAACAAGTCCCCGCTCCCCCGCCCCCGCGAGATCATCGGCCTGGTGCGGACCGTGGTCTTCGCCCCCGACGACCTGACCCTGGTCAAGGGCGACCCGAGCGACCGGCGCAAGTTCCTCGACGACCTGCTGGTCCTCCGCGCCCCCCGGCTGGCCGGCGTGCGCTCCGACTACGACCGGGTGCTCAAGCAGCGCAACACCCTGCTCAAGACCGCCGGCATCGCCCGCGGCGAGGCCCGGGAGACCGCGATCTCGACGCTCGGCGTGTGGGACGCCCACCTGGCCCGGGTCGGCGCCGAGCTGCTCGCCGCCCGGCTCCGGCTCGTCGACGACCTGCGGCCCTACCTCGGCAAGTCCTACGAGGCGGTGGCCCGCGGGGCGAGCCGCGACGACGCCGAGATCGACTACAAACCGTCCTTCGAGCTCGACGGCGCCACCGACGCCGCCGACCTGACCGACGCGTTGCTCGCCGAGCTGGAGCGGCGCCGCAAGGACGAGCTGGACCGCGGGATCTCCCTGGTGGGGCCGCACCGCGACGAGCTCCAGCTCACCCTGGGCAACGACGACCTCCGGCTCCCGGTCAAGGGGTACGCCTCCCACGGGGAGTCCTGGTCCTTCGCGCTGGCGCTGCGCCTGGCGTCGTACGACCTGTTGCGCGCCGACGGCGACGACCCGATCCTGGTGCTCGACGACGTGTTCGCCGAGCTGGACGGCGAGCGCCGACAACAGCTGGCCGAGCTGGTGGCCGGCGCCGAGCAGGTGCTGGTCACCGCGGCCGTGGCCGCCGACGTGCCGGTCGCGCTGCAGGGCGTGCGGTACGTCGTGGCCGACGGGGAGGTGCGCCGTGACGAGTGACCCTCCCGGCGAGGCGCCCGCCTCCGACGAGCTGCCGGCAACCGGTCCGGCCCCCGAGCCCGTTCCCGAGCACCGCGACGACGGCCTCGACCTGGCGCGCGCCGCCCGCCGGGCCGCCGGCGCGGTCCCCGGCCAGCCGACGGCCAGGAAGCGCAAGCGCACCACGCCGTACGACGCCCCGCGTCGCCGCGGCGGCCCCCGCACGTCCGGGGCGTTCCCCTCCGACCGCGACCCCCAGCTGATGGAGACCGCGATGGGTCGCCTCATCGCCAACCACGGGTGGGAGCTCGACCTGCGCGTGCAGTCGGTCTTCGGCCGGTGGGCCGAGCTGGTGGGTGACGAGGTGGCCTCGCACTGCACGCCGGAGTCGTTCGGCGACACCCGCTTGGTGGTGCGCACCGACTCGACGGCGTGGGCGACCCAGCTCAAGCTGCTGGCACCGACCATCGTGCGCCGCCTCAACGAGGAGCTCGGCCACGGGACGGTCACCGTCATCGACATCCAGGGGCCACACCTCCCGAGCTGGAAGAAGGGCCGCTTCACCAGTCGCGACGGTCGCGGGCCACGCGACACGTACGGCTGACGTCCTCGCACGGCGTACCCCGAAATGACGATCTACGGGCCGCACCGGCGTACAGGGACCTGTCCGACCCCCTGATCGGCGCTCCGCGAGCCCCTCACGGGGCGCTCAGGGGCACTTTTCATCCACAGGCGACCCGATCCGGGGGGCACTTGCGTGGATTGTGGGCCCGTGACGGGTAGACTCAGCGTTTGGGTCGCCGGCTCACCAGTCGCGACCCTCTCCCATGTCACCGGCCCGTGTGGTCGAGAAGCAGATGAGGTACGCGTGAGCGACGGATCCGCCCCCGAGAGGCCCAACGGCGTCGACTACGACGCCTCCGCGATCCAGGTGCTGGAGGGACTCGAAGCGGTCCGCAAGAGGCCCGGCATGTACATCGGCTCGACCGGTGAGCGCGGCCTCCACCACCTCATCTGGGAGATCATCGACAACGCCGTCGACGAGTCGATGGCCGGCTACTGCGACCGTGTCATCGTCACCCTGCGGGCCGACGGCAGCGTCCGGGTCGAGGACAACGGCCGCGGCATCCCCACCGACACCGCGCCCGGGCAGGACATGCCCGCGCTGACGATGGCGCTCACCATGCTGCACGCCGGCGGCAAGTTCGGCGGCGGCGGCTACAAGGTGTCCGGCGGCCTGCACGGCGTCGGCGTCTCGGTCGTCAACGCGCTGTCGACCCACCTGCACGCAGAGGTCCGCAACCGCGGCCACCTGTGGCGCCAGACCTTCAGCCTCGGTGTCCCCGACGGCGGGCTGGAGCAGGTCCGGCCGATGGAGGAGGGCGAGCGCACCGGCACCACCGTCACCTGGTGGGCCTCCGAGGACATCTTCGAGACCACCACCTACAACCTCGAGACGATCACCCACCGCATCCGCGAGATGGCCTTCCTCAACAAGGGCCTCGAGATCGTGGTGCGCGACGAGCGACCGCACGCCGACGAGGTCGCCGACGCCGTCGGCGACGGCACCGTCGACGCCAGCGTCGACCAGGCCGGCACCGACGCGATCAAGCGCACGGAGACCGGGCTCGAGCGGATCTTCAAGTACGACCGCGGCCTCGTCGACTACGTCGAGCACCTCAACCGCCGCAAGACCCTGGCCAACCCCACCGTCATCTCCTTCGAGGCCGAGTCCCCCGAGTCCTCGGGCGCGCACATGAGCCTCGAGGTCGCGATGCAGTGGAACACCTCGTTCACCGAGTCGGTCCACACCTTCGCCAACGCGATCAACACCCACGAGGGCGGCACCCACGAGGAGGGCTTCCGCTCGGCGCTCACCACCCTGGTCAACCACTGGGGCGAGGAGTGGGGCCAGATCAAGAAGAAGGAGGACCGGGTCTCCGGGGACGACATCCGCGAGGGCCTGACCGCCATCATCTCGATCAAGCTCGAGGAGCCCCAGTTCGAGGGGCAGACCAAGACGAAGCTCGGCAACACCGAGGCCAAGGGCTTCACCCAGCGCGTGGTCAACGACCAGCTCGGGGCGTGGTTCGAGCAGAACCCCGCCGAGGGCAAGGACATCGTCCGCAAGTCGCAGGCCGCGGCGTCGGCACGAATCGCGGCCCGCAAGGCCCGCGACCTGGCCCGCAACCGCAAGGGCCTCTTGGGCGGCGGTGGCCTCCCCGGCAAGCTGAGCGACTGCCAGTCGACCAACCCCGCCGAGTGCGAGGTCTTCATCGTCGAGGGCGACTCGGCCGGCGGCTCCGCCCGCCAGGGCCGCGACCCGCGCGTCCAGGCGATCCTCCCCATCCGCGGCAAGATCCTCAACGTGGAGAAGGCCCGCATCGACAAGGTGCTCGCCAACACCGAGGTCCAGGCGATCATCTCCGCGCTGGGCACCGGCATCCACGAGGAGTTCAGCCTCGAGAAGCTGCGCTACCACAAGGTCGTGCTGATGGCCGATGCCGACGTCGACGGCCACCACATCAACACCTTGCTGCTGACGCTGCTGTTCCGCTTCATGAAGCCGCTCATCGAGCACGGCTACGTCTACATGGCGCAGCCGCCGCTCTACCGGATCCGGTGGAACAAGCCGGCCGAGCACGAGTTCGTCTACTCCGACTCCGAGCGCGACGCGATGATGAAGGACGGCCTGGCCCAGGGCCGCAAGCTCCCCAAGGAGAACCCGGTCCAGCGCTACAAGGGCCTCGGTGAGATGAACGCCGAGGAGCTGTGGGAGACCACGATGAACCCCGACCAGCGCCTCATGCTCCAGGTCACCCTCGACGACGCCGCCCAGGCCGACGAGGTGTTCTCCACGCTGATGGGCGAGGACGTCGAGCAGCGACGCTCCTTCATCCAGCGCAATGCAAAGGACGTCCGATTCCTCGACATCTGACAGGAGAGGCGATGGGCACCCCCTCGCTGCGTTGTCGTCGCTCGACGACCCGCTCCGCTCTGAGGTCGCACTCGCTCCTCCGCCTTGCGAGCCGGCACCCCTCGCCGCTCCTGTAGCTGAATATCAAGAACTCTAAGACGTGAGCTAGACACCGTGAGAGAGAAGTAGCGATGACTGAGACGACCGACAACCTCGCCGGAGCCGGTGGCGGCGGCCGCATCGAGCCCATCGAGCTCCAGACCTCGATGCAGCGCGCCTACATCGACTACGCGATGGCCGTCATCGTCGGCCGCGCGCTCCCCGACGTGCGTGACGGCCTCAAGCCGGTGCACCGCCGGGTGCTCTACGCGATGTACGACGGCGGCTACCGCCCCGACCGCGGCTTCTCCAAGTGCTCCCGCGTCGTCGGTGACGTCATGGGTCAGTACCACCCGCACGGCGACACCGCGATCTACGACACCCTGGTCCGCCTCGCGCAGCCCTGGGTGATGCGGGCGCCGCTGGTCAACGGCCAGGGCAACTTCGGCTCGCCGGGCAACGACGCGGCCGCGGCCATGCGGTACACCGAGTGCCGGATGGCCCCGCTCGCGCTCGAGATGGTGCGCGACATCGAGCAGGACACCGTCGACTTCCAGCCCAACTACGACGGTCGCTCGCAGGAGCCGGTCGTCCTGCCGTCGCGCTACCCCAACCTCCTGGTCAACGGCTCGGCCGGCATCGCGGTCGGCATGGCGACCAACATCCCGCCGCACAACCTGCGCGAGATCGCCGAAGGCGCCCGGTGGGCCCTCGAGCACCCCGACGCCAGTCGCGAGGAGCTCCAGGACGCGCTCATCGAGCGGGTCAAGGGTCCCGACTTCCCCAACGGCGCGCTCATCGTGGGCCGCGAGGGCATCGAGCAGGCCTACCGCACCGGTCGCGGCTCGGTCACCCAGCGCGCGGTCATCGAGATCGACGAGGACGCCAAGGGGCGCACCTGCCTGTCGATCACCGAGCTGCCCTACATGGTCAACCCCGACAACCTGGCGCTCAAGATCGCCGAGCTTGCCGACTCGGGCAAGGTCCAGGGCATCTCCGACGTGCGCGACGACTCGTCGGGTCGCACCGGCCAGCGCCTCGTCGTGGTGCTCAAGCGCGACGCGGTCGCCCGCGTGGTGCTCAACAACCTGCTCAAGCACACCGAGCTGCAGACCAACTTCAGCGCCAACATGCTCGCGCTGGTCGACGGGGTGCCGCGCACCCTGACGATCGACCAGTTCATCAGCAACTGGGTGACCCACCAGATCGAGGTCATCCAGCGGCGGACGCGCTTCCGCCTCGCGGAGAAGGAGCGCCAGGCCCACGTCTACCGCGGCCTGGTCAAGGCGCTCGACGCGCTGGACGAGGTCATCGCCCTCATCCGCCGCAGCCCCGACGTCGCCGAGGCCCGCGAGGGACTCATCCAGCTCCTCGACATCGACGACGTGCAGGCCGACGCCATCCTCGAGATGCAGCTGCGTCGCCTCGCGGCCCTCGAGCGGCAGAAGATCATCGACCGGCTCGCCGAGCTCGAGCTCGAGATCGCCGACCTCGAGGACATCCTGGCCAACGAGACGCGCCAGCGGCAGATCGTCATCGACGAGCTCACTGAGATCGTCGACAAGTACGGCAACGAGCGGCGTACGCAGATCATCGCCGCCGACGGGGACCTCTCCATGGAGGACCTCATCCCCGACGAGGAGCTGGTCGTCTCGATCACCCGCGGCGGCTACGCCAAGCGCACCCTGCGCCAGCAGTACCGCCTGCAGAAGCGGGGCGGCAAGGGCGTGCGGGGCGCGACCCTGCGCGGCGACGACGTGGTCGAGCACTTCATCTCCACCACCAACCACCACTGGCTGCTGTTCTTCACCACGGCCGGCCGGGTCTACCGCACCAAGGCCTACAACCTCCCCGAGGCCGCGCGCGACGCCAAGGGCGGCCACGTGGCCGGGCTCCTGTCCTTCCAGCCCGACGAGGACATCGCGCAGGTGCTGGCGATCCGCGACTACGAGCAGGCTCCCTACCTCGTCCTCGCCACCCGCAACGGCCTGGTCAAGAAGACCCGCCTCGGCGACTACAACTCCCCGCGCCAGGCCGGCGTCATCGCGATCAACTTCCGTGAGGACGATGACGAGCTGATCGGCGCCGAGCTGGCCAACGCCGAGGACGACATCCTGCTCGTCTCCCGCAAGGGCCAGGCGATCCGCTTCAAGGCCGACGACTCCCAGCTGCGGCCGATGGGTCGGGCCACCAGCGGTGTGTCGGGCATGAAGTTCCGCGGCGAGGACTCGCTGTTGTCGATGTCGATCATCCGGGCCGCGCAGGTGGCCGCGGAGGTCGCCGCCGGGCTCGACGCGGAGACGCCCAGCGACGAGGTCGCGGCCCCGACCGAGGGTGCTGTCGAGGAGGCACACGGCAACGACGAGGTCGCCACCGCCGCCGGTACCGGCGAGGTCAAGCCGCAGTACGTCTTCACCATCACCGACGGCGGCTTCGCCAAGCGCACCCGCATCAACGACTACCGCACGCAGTCCCGCGGCGGCCTCGGCATCAAGGCGATGTCGCTGGCCAACGAGGACCGCGGCGGGCTGGTCGGCGCCTTCATCGTCGAGGACGGCGACGAGGTGCTGTCGATCACCCAGGGCGGCCAGGTCGTGCGCAGCCCCATCAACGACGACTTCCGGCCGACCGGCCGCTCGACCATGGGCGTGAAGTTCGTCCAGCCCAAGAAGGACGACTCCGTCGTCGTGGTCGCCCGCTCGGTCGAGGCCCGCGAGGAGGAGGCCGACGAGGTCGAGAACGGCGCGGTCGAGGGTGAGGACGAGGCCGGTACGCCGGTCGCGACCGACGCCGCCGACGGCGCCGTGACCGAGGTCGCGGACGCCGACGAATCGCCCGAGGTCGCCGACGATGCAACAATCGAGAGTCCTTCCGAGTCCGCTGAGGAGTGATCCATGTCCGAGCGCACCGCTTCCCGATCGCAGGGCAGCCCGCGCGGTGACGACCCTGCCGCGTCTCGGCCGTCGCTGAGCGAGCGCGTCCAGGCGAAGCTGTCGAACGCCGCGACCGAGCACAAGGCCAACGCCGACGCCAGCGACAGCCGCACCGGTCGTCGGGTCACCAAGGGGCCCGGCAAGTCGCCCCGTCGCGCGCGGTTGCGACTGACCCGGATCGACCCCTGGTCGGTCATGAAGACGTCGTTCCTGCTGTCCGTGGCCTTCGGCGTGGTCACGTTCGTGGCGGTCTTCATGGTCTGGTCGGTCCTCGGCGCCGCGGGCGTGTGGGACTCGATCAACTCGACCGTGGCGAGCGTCGTCGAGGGCGACACCAACACCAGCGACTTCGACGTCACCAACTACGTCGGCATGGGCCGGGTGCTCGGCTTCACCCTCCTCGTCAGCATCATCGACGTGATCTTGCTGACCGCCATCGCGACCCTCACGGCCTTCCTCTACAACATGGCCGCTGCCCTCCTCGGGGGCATCGAGGTCACCCTCTCGGAGGACGAGCGCTGACACCCGCGCACACCCTCCGCGGACGGCGTACCGGCGTTTTGTGACGGCCCTCGGCGGTGGGGTAGTGTTCCCCCTCGGCCGCCGGTGGCGGCCGTGTCGTCGTGACTCGGCGACTCGGGCCTATAGCTCAGACGGTTAGAGCGCTTCCCTGATAAGGAAGAGGTCACAGGTTCAAGTCCTGTTAGGCCCACCGCAGTTCCCCATCCGGCACCATCCCGGCACCAGCCCCGCCCCTCAGGAGCGCACCATGAAGAAGATCATCCTGGTCCTGCTGGCCGCCGCCGGTGCCGCCTTCGCGAAGAAGAAGATGGACGAGGGCAAGTCCGAGCAGGCCCTGTGGGCCGAGGCGACGGACACCGTCCACAAGTCCTGATCCTCACCGGCCCTCGCGGGCCGACCCGGGGGCCTTGGCGCAATTGGTAGCGCACCTGCTTTGCAAGCAGGGGGTTAGGGGTTCGAGTCCCCTAGGCTCCACCACCCATCTCCTCCATCTGGTCGCGCGGAACCACTGGCTGACCGGTGATCCCCGTAGGCCCGGTCAAGGACCTCCGGCACACGGGGCCGGGGCGCCCGCCTCTGACCGATCGGCCCGGACCGGCGCATGCTCGGTAGCAGGAGGACCCTGCGAGGAGGCCCGGCATGAAGCGCCCGACGCTGGTTGCGCTCTCGGTGGCGGTGGTGGCCGTCATGATGGCCGCGCTGGTGACCGCCGTGCTCGCCCTCGCGCTGGGGGACCGGGACCGCGGCTGGGGTCCGGGCATGATGACGTCGACCGCCCAGGACCGCGACGACCGCGACCCCGGCAGATCGGGGCCGGGGTCGATGATGGGCGGCGGCTTCATGGGGGCCGGGATGCACGTCGCGGTCCGCAGCGAGGCGGAGTTCCTGGTCGAGATGGTGGCCCACCACGAGGAGGCGATCGACGCGGCCGGTGAGCTGGCCCGGTCCGAGCGCCCCGAGATGCGCGAGCTCGGTCGCTCCATCGTCGAGGGCCAGACCGCCGAGGTCGAGCAGATGCGCGGGTGGCTCGAGGAGTGGTACCCCGACATGTCGACGAGTGCCGACTACGAGCCGATGATGCGCGACCTCGAGGACCTCACCGGCGACGAGCTCGACCGGGTCTTCCTCGAGGACATGGTCGGGCACCACATGGCCGCCGTGATGATGGCGCAGCAGCTGGTGGTCCGCGACCTCGCCGAGCACGAGGACGTCGAGGACCTGGCCCGGTCGATCAGCAGCAGCCAGCACGCCGAGATCCTCACCATGCGGGCGTGGCTGTGGGAGTGGTTCGGCTGATCCTCAGCGCCGGCGGCGGAGCAGCGAGCGTGGGTCGAGCGGCGCGAGCACGCGTCGTACGGGACGAGCCGACGACCTGAGACCGGCGCGCCCCTCGTCGACGAGCGCCCAGAACTCCTCCGCGGTGTCCGGCTCGTCCGGTGAGAACGTCGCGACGTCGGCGTCGCGGGCGAGGGACCGGGGTACGCCGAGGGCGGTGGCCTGCGCGGACCGGGTGCTGCGGGGCACGGCGACGCCGAGGTCGTGCGCGGTGTCGACCAGCTCGTCCCAGCCGCCGAGGTAGGCCAGCGACGTGGGGGACGCGGCCCGCCGCCGGCGTCGTCGCAGTACCTTGAGCAGCGGCACGACCCCGAGCGCGAGCGGCACCAGGAGCAGCAGCGGCCACCGGGGGAGCGGCTGGTCCGCGGCCTCGTCCTGCCGGTCCTCGGCCTCCGCCTCCTCCCGGACCTCGGGCTCGGGCTGCTGCGGTCGGTCCTCGGGACGCTGCTCGGGTGGGAGCCTGACCTCGGGCAGCGGCGCCGAGTCGCGCTTGGGCGGCCGACGCCCCATGAAGGCGCGGGTCGGCAGCACCCGCCAGGAGCCGTTGGCGACGCGGATCTCGACCCAGGCGTCGAGGTGCTTGCCCTTGATCACCCCGTTGCGGCCGAGCACGGCGCCGACGGCCACCCGGGCGGGGACGCCGATGCGGTTGGCGAGCAGCGCCATGGTCGCGGCGTACTGCTCGTCGTTGCCGACCATGATCGGCGCGTTGACGAACCCCTCGTCGAGCCGGCGCTCGTCCTGGCCCGCGTCGAAGCGGGTCTCCCACCCGAAGGCGCCGTCGGAGTAGCGGCCGCGCTCGCGGAGCCGGTCGGCGATGCGGAAGACGGCCGCCATCTGCGTCTTCGCCCCCAGCGACCACGCCTGCGCGGGCACGTCGAGGAACTCGGCGGCTTCCTGCAGGGTCGTGTCGGGGCGCCGGAAGGGCTTCATCCGCACCGTGAGCTTGTCGGGGGTCGGGATGGCGGTGAGGACGTAGTCCTCCTGGACGCGCAGCCCGCCGGGGAGGACCGCGGTGTCGGTGGCCCGGTTGTAGCGCAGGTCGGGCAGCCGGTCGCTGGCGTAGTCGTCGTAGAACTCGAAGGCCTGCATCGCCCCGATGGTCGGCACCCACGGGAGGTCCCACGTGCTGCGCACGAAGAACGTGTAGAGCTGCTCCTCGCCCCGGGCGGGGTTGTCGAGGCGGGACGGCACACGCAGGAACCGGTCGGTGAAGTCGTCGGGGCTGGTGTCGTCGTCGGCGTACCAACGGGTGCCGTCGTACCGGTCCATCACCGCCACCCGGACCCGGGTGCCGGGGCCGGCGCCCCGGACCCGGAAGAGCTTGCGGTCCGCGAGGTTGGTGTAGGACCCGGGGCCCTCGTCGCGGAACCGGCGGAAGGCCGACAGGGGCGTCTCGAGGTAGACCGAGTCGTAGGGCGCCACCGCCTCGCGCAGCACGAAGCGGCGCTGGCCGTCCGGCTGGTCGACGACGACGTACGACGCCGCGGCGACGAGGCCGACGACCGCCAGGCCCACCAGCAGGCGACGCGCGGACACCGCACCCAGGGCCGCGTCGCTGCGCCGGCCGGCCTCGAAGCGCAGCCCGCGGTGCGAGATCCAGGCGAGGGAGACCAGTCCGAAGCCGATCCCCTGGAGGAGGGTCGAGAACGGGTCGGTCACGCCGAGCACGAGGGCGACCACCAGCCCCGCGGCCATCGGGAGCAGCGGCAGCGCGGCCCGGCGGCTGCGCAGCGCCAGCGCCGAGGCGGCACCGGCCGGGAAGAGCCCCAGGGCGTAGGGGATCAGCAGCACCGAACCCTCGCCGTCGACCAGCGGGGCGGTCTCCACGAGGACGCGCCAGGAGCCGACGGTGCCGACCACGACGTCGGCGATCGTCTCGATGTCGGGCACGCCGAGCAGGAGCCCGGACGAGCCGAGGGCGAGCAGGCCCGCGGTGAGCAGGTAGGGCACCGGCAGCAGCGGCAGGACCACCCCGAGCCCCATCCGCAGGGTGACGAGGGTGAGGGTCCAGGCCAGGCCGATCGCCACCCCGGCCACGCCGACGAGGACCCAGCGGATCCCGGCGAAGCTGTCGGTGAGGCCCACCAGCGTGATCGCCGACAGCACGACGACCGCGAGCAGGTCGGCGGCGGCGTACGGCGGCAGGGGGCGGGTGCGAGTGCTCACGAGGCGGCCGCCATCAGCCCGGGGAGCTCGCCGAGCAACCCGACGGTGACGGCGTCGTGGCTGTGCTGGCGCAGCACGCCTGCCGTCTCGCCGGGCGCGGCCCGCAGCACCACGACGCGGGTGTCGGCCGGCAGCGCGACGGTCGCGCGCGTGACGGCCTCCGCGTCGGTGCCGCTGCCCGTGACGAGCAGCAGCACGCTGGTCTCCGGCGCCAGCACCATCGCGGTGGCCACCTGCTCGCTCAGCGACGCGGCACCGGGCACCGGGTCGATCCGGCAGGTGCCGTCGAGGACGGCGGGGGCCGGGAGCGCGGTCAGCTGCACGTCGGCGCAGGCCAGGCTCACGTCGTACTCCTCGCGCGCGGCGCACATCAGCAGCGACGCCGCGACCGACGCCGCCAGCTCGAAGGCCTCGACGGAGGGGTACGCCGCCGGGTCGGCGTCGACCACGACGGTGGCGTGGTTGCGCCGGGTGTCGTGGTACTGCCGGACCAGCAGCTCGCCGGCGCGGGCCGAGGAGCGCCAGTGGACGTGGCGCAGGTCGTCCCCGGGGACGTACTCGCGCAGCGCGTGGAAGGCCAGGTCGCTCATGGAGACCCGGTCGCTGGGCGTGCCCTCGAGGTCGCGGACCTGACCGGCCCCCAGCGTCGGCACCACCACCATCGCGGGGCGCACGAAGAGCTCCCGGGCACCGCCCCAGCGCACCGGACGGTGCAGGAGCCCGAGCGGGTCGGAGCGGACCGCGGTGGCGGGGCCCACCTGGAGCACCCCGCGGGCCAGGTCGTCGACGACGACCTCGACCCGCTCGCGGCTGCCGCGGTCGAGCGACGGCATCCGCACCCAGGTCTCCCGGGTGCCGACGGGGATCCGCACCAGGGGCTGCCACAGCGGCAGGGCGCCGTGGTTCGTCGCGGTCAGGGAGGCCTCGACGGCCTCGCCGGCCGTGGTGCGGGGCGGGCGGAGCCGCAGGTCGGCCTCGACCCGCATGGGGACGAGCAGCCAGGGCACCGCGGCGAGCAGCACGCCGAGGCACATCACCGCGACGAGGCGCAGCTCGACGAGGCCCCAGACGAGCGACCCGGCGTAGGCCACCACCCCGAGCAGGAGCACGCCGCGGCCCGTCGACGTCACCACGCGCGACCCCGTCCTGGTCACCGCGAGCGCGCGCGACAGCACGGCAGGTCCCCGGTCAGCCGCGGTAGGTCGGGGGCTCGACGGACTCGAGCAGGCGCTCGATGACGTCGTCGACCGAGACACCGTTGAACTGGGCCTGCGGGTCGAGCAGCAGGCGGTGGCACAGCACCGGCGTGGCCAGGGCGGTGATGTCGCCGGGGACGACCGTGGTCCGGCCGTCGGCGGCGGCCCAGGTCTTGGCGACCCGGACGAGGGCGAGGCAGCCGCGGGCGGACAGCCCCATCCGCACGTGCTGGAGCTCGCGGCTGGCCTCGGCGAGCTGGCGGACGTAGCGCACGATCGCGCGGTCGACGTACACCTCCCCGGCGACGCGGGTGAGCTCGGAGACGACCTCGCGGGACACCACGGGCGCCACCAGCGAGGCGCGGTCGCGGACCGCCGAGCCGAGGAGCAGCTCCTCGGTGGCCTCGGCGTCGGGGTAGCCGACGGAGGTCTTCATGAGGAAGCGGTCGAGCTGGGCCTCGGGCAGCCGGTAGGTGCCGGCCTGCTCGATGGGGTTCTGGGTGGCGATCACCATGAACGGGCGCGCCACGGCGTGGGTGATGCCGTCCACCGTGACGTGGCCCTCCTCCATCACCTCGAGCAGCGCCGACTGGGTCTTGGGCGAGGCACGGTTGATCTCGTCGGCCAGCACGATGTCGTGGAAGATCGGCCCGCGGTGGAAGTCGAAGGTGCCCTTGTGCTGGTCGTAGACCGTCACGCCGGTGACGTCGGTGGGCAGCAGGTCGGGGGTGAACTGGATGCGCGCGTGGCTGCCCTCGATGGTGTTGGACAGCGCGCGGGCGAGCATCGTCTTCCCCGTGCCGGGGAGGTCCTCGAGCAGCAGGTGGCCCTCGGACACCAGGCAGGTGAGCGCGAGCCGCACGACGTGGTCCTTGCCGAGGACGGCGCGGCCCATGTGGTCGGCGATCTGCGTGAAGGTGCGGCTGAACCACTCCGCCTCGTGCGCGGTGATCGATCCGGTGCTGCCGTCGACCACCGTCGGCTGGGTGTCAGTCATGTCCGCCTCTCCCTGTCGTGCGAAGGGTACGCGGGCGTGGGGCGGCTGGGGGCCGAGTGGCAGACTCTGGCCGTGTCATCCACCCCCCGGACCGTCGCCGCCACGGCGCTGGCCCTGGTGCTCGTCGGCATCGCCGGCTGGCTCGGCTGGTGGCAGCTCGGGGCCTGGCAGGCGCGCCGCGACGCCGAGGCGCGCGACCTCACCGAGCTGACCCCGGTGGCGATCGACGAGGTGATGGGCTCCGACGACCCGTTCCCCGGCAACGAGGTCGGCCGGCCGGTCGACGTGGCCGGCAGCTGGCTCCCCGAGGGCTCGTTCTGGGTCTCCGACCGGGTACAGGACGGCCGTGACGGCTACTGGGCGGTGACCCCTCTGGAGCTCTCCGGTACCGACACCGCGGTGCTGGTGGTCCGCGGCTGGAGCGACGCCCCCGACGGGGAGCTGCCCGACGGCTCCGCCGAGCTCACGGGCTGGCTCCAGCCCGCCGAGGGCACCGGTGCGGTCGACGACGACCCGGACGACGACGTCGTACCCCAGCTCCGCATCGCCGACGCCGTCCAGCGCGTCGACGCCGACCTGTACGGCGCCTACGTGGTGGCGCAGGAGCCCGCGCCCGGCCTGGAGGCGGCGAGCCTGGGGTCGCTGCCGGAGGTGGGCAGCTTCACCGCGCTGAAGAACCTGTTGTACGCCGTGGAGTGGTGGGTCTTCGGTGGCTTCGCCGCCTTCATCTGGTGGCGCTGGGTGCGCGACCTGCGGGCTGCGGACCGCGTGACAGACTCGCCCGCGTGAAGGCTGCCCTGCTCCGCTACCGCGTCATGGCCACCGTCGTCGGTGTGCTGCTCGTCGTCCTCATCCTGATCGGCGTCCCGCTGGCCAACTTCGACGGCAGCAGCATGTGGGGCGTCTTCCCCAGCACCCCCGAGCTGGTCACCCCCGGGTCCTCGGTCCAGCAGTTCGGCGAGGCGATCACCGAGTACCTCGGCGTCGCGCACGGGTGGCTCTACATGATCTTCCTGGTGACCGCGTTCATGCTCGGACGTCGCGCCGCCTGGGAGATGCCCTTCCTCGTGGTCACCCTGGTCTGCGGGACCGTGCCGATCCTGTCGTTCTGGGCCGAGCACCGCGCCACGCAGCGGACCCGCGCCGAGCACCCCGAGCTGCAACCCGAGCTGCGATGAGCACGTGAGGGGCGCTCGATCGTGACGACCGCGTTCGTCCTGGGCGGCGGCGGCATCCTCGGTGCCGTCGAGGTCGGCATGCTCCGGGCGCTCTTCGAGCGCGGCGTGACCCCCGACCTGGTGCTCGGCACCAGCGTCGGCGCCCTCAACGGCGCGATGGTGGCCCGCGAGCCGCGGCTGCCGGTGATCGAGCGGCTCACCGACCTGTGGGCCCAGACCGCGCAGTCGCGCGACGTGTACGGCGACCGCCCGCTGCGCAGCGTCCGTCGCGCGGTCTCCACCGGCACCCACATCTACTCCGCCAAGCCGCTCACCGCCCGGCTGGCCGAGGAGTTCGGCGACACCACCTTCGCCGACCTCGAGGTGTCCTTCCAGGTGTGTGCGGCCAGCATCGAGCGCTCCGCCGAGCACTGGTTCGACTCCGGGCCGCTGGTGCCGGCGATCGTGGCCAGCGCCGCGGTGCCCGGCCTGCTCCCGCCCGCCCGGGTCGAGACCGAGTTCGGCGTCGAGCACTTCCTCGATGGCGGTCTGGTCAACTCGATCCCCGTCGGGCGGGCCGTCGCGCTCGGCGCGACCCGGGTCTTCGTGCTCCAGGTCGGCCGCATCGATCGACCGCTCTCGGTGCCCAAGCGACCGTGGGACGTGGCCCGGGTGAGCTTCGAGGTGGCCCGCCGGCACCGCTTCACCCGCGAGCTGGCCGAGGTCCCCGACGACGTCGAGGCCCACGTGCTGCCGGCGGCCGGCACGTCGTCCAAGGACGACTCGATGCTCGCGTTCCGCAACTTCTCGTCCGTGCAGCGCCGCATCGACGCGACGTACGACGCCTCGATCGCCTATCTCGACGAGCACCTCGGGCCGGACCCGCGGTGAGCCGGCCGTGATCTGGGTGCTGCGTCGGCTGGTGCTCGCGCCGGCCCTGGTCGTGGTCACCGCCCTGCTGTGGGTCAGCCTGCCGGTCTGGATCATCGGGGCGGCCGCGCTCTCGCCGGTGATCCCGGGACGCTGGCGGGCACTGCGGCTGTTCTGGGTGGCCTTCCTCTACCTCACGGCCGAGTCGCTGCTGCTGCTCGTGCTCCTCGGCCTGTGGCTGGCCTCGGGCTTCGGGTGGAAGATCCGGTCGCCGTACTTCGCCGGGATCCACTACGACCTCGTGCAGTTCACGCTGGTCGGCTTCTTCCGCGAGGCGCGCCGCGTGCTGGCGCTGCGGATCCGCACCGACGGGCCGGCACCCGACCGGCACCCGGAGCGGCCGATCCTGGTCTGCTGCCGCCACGCGGGACCGGGCGACTCGTTCACCCTGATGTACGCGCTGCTGCACTGGTACGGCCGTGAGCCGCGCGTCGTCCTCAAGGACACCCTCGCGTGGGACCCGGCCATCGACGTGATCCTGCGCCGGATCCCGGCGAGCTTCATCTCCCCCGACCCGGGGGCCGGGGAGGACCTCGAGTCGCAGATCGCCGCCCTCGCCGCCGGGCTGGACACCAACGACGCGTTCGTGATTTTCCCCGAGGGCGGCAACTTCACCCCCGCCCGCCGCGAGCGCGCCATCGGGCGGCTGCACAAGCTCGGCCTGCACCAGATGGCGCACCGCGCCGAGCGGATGACCCACGTGCTCGCCCCGCGCCCCGGCGGGTTCCTCGCCGCCCTCGACGCGGCCCCGCACGCCGACGTGGTGATGGTGGCCCACACGGGGCTCGACCACCTGCTGACCGTCGCCGACCTGTGGCGTGAGCTGCCGATGGACAAGACCCTGGTGATGCGCTGGTGGGAGGTCCCGCGCGCGGAGATCCCGGAGGGACGCGACGAGCGCATCGAGTGGCTCTACGGCTGGTGGGAGCAGATCGACGCCTGGGTCGAGGACAACCGCCCGGTGGCCTGAGGAGCCCTTCTGTGGGGTAGTCCGTGACGAACGGACCCCGCCGACGGCCGGTGGGGGGTCCGTTCGTCACGGACTACCCCGAAAAGGTCCCGGACATGCCACGAGCCCCGGACCAGCAGGTCCGGGGCTCGCGGGGTGGATCAGTGCTGTGCGATCAGCTCTTGTTGTCGGGGACGTCGTCCACGTCGATGACCTCGGCCGGGTTGTCCGGCGTCGTCACGTCGTGGGGCTCCTCGACCGCGTCGCTGAGGGCCTCGCCCGGGGCGCCACCGGCGGCGTCGTCCACCGGGGCGCGGTGGGTGGGGTCGGTCATCGCGTCGGACGCCTCGGCGGCGTCGACCGCCGTGGGGGTGTCCGCGTCGAGCGGCGTCTTGATCGGGTCGGTGAGCGGGTCACCTGCCGTGCCGTTCTTGGGCAGCGGGGACGAGACGCCGGAGCCGGTCGCGCTGGCCGGCGGGGCCGGGGTGTAGCTCGACTGCCAGTTGTCCTTCGTCTTCTGCGACTGGCGCACCTTGCTGAAGACCGCCGCACCGACGGCCAGCAGGCCACCGATGACCAGGACGGTCTTGATCTTGCTGCGCTGGGGCTCGGGCTCGTGGCGCAGCTCGGCCACCTTGGCGGCGGCCAGGTCACGGCCCTCGGCCGCCTTGTCCGCGGCGATCGTCGCGGCGACGGCGGCCTTCTCGGCCGCCAGCGCCTTGCCCTCGGCGAGCACCGGGACGGCGCGGTCGCGCGCGTCCTGGAGCAGGGGGACCGCACGGTCCCGGGCGTCGTGGGTCAGGACCACGGCGCGGTCGCGGGCGTCGGACACCAGCGGCGCTGCCTTGTCCCGGGCGTCGGCGAGCGCGGGCCCGGCCGCGTCGCGGGCGCTCTCCAGAGCGGCCTCGAGCTGCGGGATGACGGTGTCGGCGACGGACTCCACGTAGTCGTGGGCCCGTTCCATGACCGACTTCTTCCTGCCGATGTGCATGCAAGGCCTCCTGCTGTGTAGTGGAGCGAGTAGTGCACCCATCTCACCATGCCGCGTGAACCGACCGACAGCCCCGTCCGGGTGAACCTCGACCGCGCGGTCGCGGTGCACGACCACATGGCAGGATCGACGGCGACACGTGCGCGGCGCCCTCGGGGCGTCGTACGCACTCCTGACACGCGAGAGGCAGACCATGGCTGACACCAAGGCCACCCTGAAGACGAACAAGGGTGACATCGTCATCAACCTGTTCCCCAACCACGCGCCGGAGACGGTCGACAACTTCGTGGGCCTCGCCGAGGGCACCAAGGACTACACCACCGGCGACGGCAAGAGCGGTCCCTTCTACGACGGCCTCGGCTTCCACCGGGTCATCGAGGGCTTCATGATCCAGGGCGGGTGCCCGCAGGGCACCGGCACCGGCGGCCCGGGCTACACGTTCAAGGACGAGATCCACCCCGAGCTCGTCTTCGACAAGCCCTACCTGCTCGCCATGGCCAACGCCGGCCCGGGCACCAACGGCTCGCAGTTCTTCATCACCCTGGGCGCGACCCCGTGGCTCAACCGCAAGCACACGATCTTCGGCGAGGTGGCCGACCAGTCCTCGCGCGACGTCGTGGACGCGATCGGCACCACCCGCACCGGCGCGATGGACCGACCGGCCGAGCCGGTCACCATCGAGTCGGTCACCATCGAGCGCTGAGGCACCCACCCGCATGACCCAGCCGCCTTCCGGCGATCCCGCGGCCGGCGTCCCGACCTGTTATCGGCACGCCGGTCGCGAGACCTGGATCCGCTGCCAGCGCTGCGAGCGCCCCATCTGTCCTGACTGCATGCGGGACGCGGCCGTCGGCTTCCAGTGCCCCTCCTGCATCGCCGAGGGCGCACGGACGACACGCAGCATCCAGGCGCCGTACGGCGGGGCGCGCTCGGCCAACCCGGCTCTGACGTCGCTGGTGCTCATCGTCATCAACGTCGTGGTCTGGCTGGCGATCCAGGTCACCGGCCGGTCGTCCAGCGTGCTGGTCGACCGCCTCGGGCTGCGCCCCAACGGCGCCTGCGCCCCGGGCGACCAGTTCCTCTACGCCATCGAGCGTGGAGCGTGCGACGCCGTGGGCGGGCAGTTCCTCGTGGGCGTCTCCGACGGAGCGTGGTGGCAGCTGGTCACCAGCCAGTTCACCCACGTGCAGCTGTGGCACATCGCAGGCAACATGCTCGCCCTCTACGTCCTCGGCCCGCAGCTGGAGGCGGTCTTCGGACGCGTGCGCTTCCTGGCGATCTACCTGCTGTCCGGGCTGGCCGGCTCGGTCACGGTCCTGTGGCTCTCCCCGGAGCTCGGGCTGACCGTCGGTGCGTCCGGCGCGATCTACGGACTCTTCGGCGCCCTCGGGGTCGTCGCCCACAAGGTCGGCGGCGACCTGCGCAGCCTGTTCGCGCTGCTGGCCATCAACATCTTCATCACCTTCGCGGTGCCCAACATCTCCTGGCAGGGGCACCTCGGCGGCCTCGTCGGCGGCGCCCTCATCGCCGCCCTGCTGGTCTACGCGCCCCGGGAGCGCCGCGCCCTCGTCCAGTGGACCGGCATGGCGCTGCTGACCGTGTCGTTGCTCGCGCTGACGACCGTCCGCACGCTCGCCCTGGGCTGAGCCGGACGCCGCACCCCGCTCGCCGCGCATGACGCCCGGCGGTCGTCGCGACCCGCCGCTGTATGAATCACAGCGGCGGGTATTCGCGCGCCCACTCCATCCACAGGTGTGGAATCACCTGTGGATAACTACAGGCGTGTAATTCTCCACAGGTTGTCCCCAGACTGGGGAAATCGGTCGGGGAGACGCCCGGAAATGACGCCGGCGCCGACCCCCTGGCGGGAGCCGGCGCCGGTGCGCTCGACGAGGGGGAGGGTCACTCCCAGCGGGTCGCGAAGGTGAACCCGACCGCCATGAAGGCGATGCCGACCGCGAGGTTCCACTGGCCCAGGTCGTTCATGACCGGGAGCCCCGACAGGTCGTTGGAGAAGACGTAGAAGGTGCAGATCCACAGCAGGCCGATGAGGAAGCAGCCGAGCATGCCGATCACGACGCCCCGGCCGCGACCCAGCGGGGTGGAGGGGTGCGCCGAGATGGCCAGGCCGACCATGATCAGGCCGAAGCCGATGGCGTAGTTCCACAGGCCGAGGTCGGCGATCGCCTTGGGCGAGCCCTCCTCCGCCGGGAAGACGGCGGGGTCGGGCCGGACACCGAGGTAGTAGTAGAGGATCCAGCCGATCCCGGCCGCGATGAGCAGCAGTGCGACGACGAACCTCACGGAGAAGACCTTCGCCGGGCTGTCGACGAACGCCTCGCTGGACTTGGGCACGACCACTCCTCGTAGCTCACGAACTGGGGCGATGGGACGTCAGGCGCCCACCGGGGGGTTAGCGTAGTCGTCATGTCCGCCCAGCCCGATTCGCGCCCCGACGAGGACGCCGCGCGCGCCCGTCGTCGGCGCCTCGTGTGGCGGGTCGGGACTCCCGCGATGTTCATCCTGTGCGGGGCGCTCTTCGCGGTCAGCGCCGAGCACAGCGGCGGCACCGACCTGCGCGGTGGCAGCTACACCGACCTGGCGTCGGTCGTGCAGGCCGAGCGCAACGACACCAACGAGCTCACCGACGAGGTCGCCGACCTCACCGCGGAGATCGAGACCCTCACCGCCGGGCTCGGCGACCGGACGGTCAACCGCTACCAGGACGAGATCGACACCCTGGTCGACCCGGCCGGCCTCACCCCGCGCACCGGCCCCGCGGTCAAGGTGACGCTCACCGACGCCCCCCAGGACCTCATCGAGACCACCGACCGCGACCAGAACGACCTCGTCGTCCACCAGCAGGACATCCAGGCCGTCGTCAACGCCATGTGGCGGGCGGGGGCCACTGCGGTCACCCTCCAGGGGCAGCGCGTCATCTCCACCACGGGCATCAAGTGCGAGGGCAACTCCGTCACCCTGCACGGCGTGCCCTACTCCCCGCCGTACGAGATCGTCGGGATCGGCGCGCAGGAGGACATCCTGGCCTCGCTGGAGGACGACCGGTACCTCGACGTCTACCGCGAGTACGCCGCCGACCCCACGGGCGGGGTGGGCTACGACGTGGTCACGCTGCCGCGGGTGACCGCGCCGGCCTACGAGGGCCTGCTCGACCTGACCTGGGCGACCCCGATGGCCACGCCCAGCCAGGACAACAGCTGACCCCTCAGGGCGTACGCCGCCCGGCCGGGGTGGTCGGCGGGGTCTCGGTGGGCGTCTCCGTCGGCGTCTCCGTGGGGGCGGGCGTCTCCGTCGGGGTCTCGGTCGGAGTCTCCGTGGGCGTCTCGGTCGGCGGCGGCTCCTCGAAGGCGGACACGAAGATGATCACCGTGTCGCCCCGGTCGGCCTCGCCGCCGGCGCTGGGGAACTGGTCGACGACCTCGCCCTTGGGAGCGGTGGAGGTGGAGTCGGTGCGGACCTCGACCTCGAAGCCGGCCTGCCGCAGGGTCCGGGTCGCCTCGCCCTGCCGGAGCCCGACCACCGAGGGGACCGACTCGGGGCCGTCGGAGACCGACATCGTCACGGTCGTGCCCTCGGCGACCGACTGGCCGGCGGCGGGGTCGGTGGAGATGACCTGGCCCTGGGGCTCGTCGGACTCCACCTCGGTCGCGGTGACCTTGAGGCCCGCGGCCAGGAGCACGTCGCGGGCGGTGGCCCGTGGCTGCCCCACGACGAAGGGCACCTGCACGTCGGGCCTGCCGGACGAGACCACCAGGTCCACCTCGGTGCCGGGCTCGACGAAGACGTCGCGGTTGGGTTCCTGCCGGATGACCTCGTCGGCGGGGGCGTCGTCGGACGCCTGCCGGGTGACCCGTCCGACGGCGAGGCCGGCCTCGCCGATGGCCAGCCGCGCCTCGTCCTCGGTGAGGCCCACGAGCGCGGGGACCGGGTCGCGCTGGACCTCCTCCTCGAACAGGCTCGGGAGGACGTACGCCGCGCCGGCGATGGCCGCGATGACCAGCAGGCCGAGCAGCACCATCAGCGCCATGCGTCCGCGGGGCCGGTCCTCGTCCTGCGGGGGAACGGCCGCGGCGGCCGGGATCGTCGTGGTGGCATCGACCGGCGGCACCACCTCGGTGGGCGCCACCGGAGGCGGAGCGGCCTGGATCGGGTGACCGGCGAGGTAGCGCTCGATGTCCTGTCGCATCGCCGCGGCGCTCTGGTAGCGGTCCTCGACCCGCTTGGCCAGCGACTTGAGCACGATCGCGTCGATCTCGGGGTCGAGCTCCTGGTCGTGGTCCGACGGCGGGGAGGGCTGCTCGCGCACGTGCTGGTAGGCGACGGCCACCGGGCTGTCGCCGACGAACGGCGGGCGTCCGGTGAGGAGCTCGTAGAGGAGGCAGCCGGTGGAGTAGACGTCCGAGCGGGAGTCGACCGTCTCGCCGCGGGCCTGCTCGGGGGAGAGGTACTGCGCGGTGCCGACCACGGCCGCGGTCTGGGTCATCGTCGAGGACGCGTCGGAGACGGCCCGGGCGATGCCGAAGTCCATGACCTTGACGTCGCCGCCGGGGGTCAGCATGACGTTGCCGGGCTTGATGTCGCGGTGGATGATCCCCGCGCGGTGGCTGTAGTCGAGCGCCGCGAGCACGTCGCTGGTGATCTCGAGCGCGCGCTCGGGCAGGATCTTGCGGCCCTCGCGCACGATGTCGCGCAGCGTCCGCCCCTGCACGCACTCCATGACGATGTAGGGCTGGGCGACGTCGGAGCCGTCGGTGGACATCTCCTCGCCGGTGTCGTAGACCGACACGATCGCGGGGTGGTTGAGCGAGGCCGAGCTCTGCGCCTCCCGGCGGAAGCGCGCCTGGAACGTCGCGTCGCTGGCGAGGTCGGTGCGCAGCCGCTTGACCGCGACCGTGCGCCCGAGCCGGGTGTCCCGGCCCTTGCGCACCTCGGCCATGCCGCCGCGGCCCAGCAGCTCGCCGAGCTCGTAGCGGCCGCCGATCACGGTCGGCTCGTTGCTCATCGTCGCCCTCTCGCTGCGTTGGTGGTCAAGCTGGTGGTCAGGCCGGTGTTCTGGCTGGTGGTGGTCAGGCTGGTCACGTGGTCCATCAGGTCGGACTGCCCGTCGGCGTCTCGGTGGGAGCCGGCTCGGTCGGCGCCGGCGTCGTCGGCTCGGTCTCGGTAGGAGCCGGCTCGGTGGGAGTGGTCTCGGTCGGCGTCGGCTCGGTCTCCGTGGGAGTCGGCTCGGTCGTCGGCTCGCTGGGGCTGTCCGTCGGCGTCTGGGTCGGTGTCTCCGAGGTCGGCGTCTCGGACGGCGGCTCGGAGGTGGTCTCGCTCGGGGTCCGGCTGGGCGTCTGCGACGGGGTCGGCTGCTCCGGCTCGTCGTCGGGGGTCGTGTCGTCACCCAGCGCCTGCATCAGGACGAGCGCGGCCACGACCAGCGCGAGGGCCAGCAGCACCCACGGCAGCCAGCCCGGCAGGCCGCGCCGGGGACGGTCGTCGGCCGGCGGGGAGGGCGGCACGGGGGCAGGGGAGGCCTGGGAGGCGGCCGGCACCGGCGCGATGACCTGCGTCCTGGTCGGCTCGTCGTCGTCCGGGAGCCCGGCCACCACCGGGGCGACCACGGTCGCGGCACCCGCGGAGGCGGCGGCACCGGCGGGGTCCCGCAGGGCGGCCGCAAAGGCCTCGCCGTCGGCGTACCGCTCGGCCGGGTCCTTGGCCATCGACCGCCGCACCACCGCGGCGAGGTCGGCCGGGACCGTGTCGGGCAGGTCGGGGACCGGCTCGCGGAGGTGGGCGATGGCGGTGGCCACCGGGGTGTCGGCGAGGAAGGGCTTGCGACCGGCGAGGCACTCGAAGGCGACCACGCCGAGGGCGTAGACGTCGGAGGCCGCGGTGGCGCGCTTGCCCTCTGCCTGCTCGGGCGAGATGTAGGCCGGCGTGCCCATCACCTGGCCGGTCTCGGTGAGGGACATGCCCTCGGCGGCGCGGGCGATCCCGAAGTCGGTCACCTTGGTGCGACGGTCCGGGGTGATGATCAGGTTGCCGGGCTTGACGTCGCGGTGCACGATCCCGGTCGCGTGGGCGGCACCGAGCGCCACCGCGGCCTGGCCGAGCAGGTCGCGCACGACCTCGGGGTCCATCGGGGCGTCGGGACGCAGCAGGTTGGACAGCGGCTGGCCCTCGACCAGCTCCATCACGAGGAACGGCCGCGGCGTGGTCGAGCCGTCGACCGGGGAGGCCTCGCCGAAGTCGAAGACGCTGGCGATGCCGGGGTGGTGCAGCGAGCCGGCGTGCCGGGCCTCGGTCTCGAAGCGGGTGCGGAAGAGCGCGTCGTCGGCGTACTCCGGCTTGAGCACCTTGACCGCGACCGGGCGCGACAGCACCGTGTCGGTGCCGCGCCAGACCTCGCCCATGCCGCCGGTGGCGATCCGCGAGGTGAGGGCGTAGCGGTGGGCGTCGTCGGCGTAGCGGTCCGGCGTGTCGCCGGCGGAGGGCCCGGTGGGAGGAGTCGTCACGGGTTGAGCACCGCCTCCATGACGGCCTTGGCGATCGGGCCGCCGAGGCGACCGCCGGCGATGTCGCCGGGGGCCGTGTTGCTGGACTGCACGAGCACCGCGACGGCGACCTTGGGGTCGTCGGCGGGGGCGAACGAGGTGAACCAGGCGTACGGCGGCCGCGAGTCGGTCGACTCGGCGGTGCCGGTCTTGCCGGCCACCCGCACGCCGGGGATCGCCGCGGCGAACGCCGTGCCCTCGTCGACCGTCGCCACCATCATCTCGGTGAGGTCGTCGGCGGTGCTCACGGAGACGGCCTGGGAGAGCTCGGACTCCTCGGTCTTGTCCAGCAGCGAGAGGTTGGGCGCGCGGACCTCGTCGACGACGTAGGGCCGCATGACCACGCCGTCGTTGGCGATGCCGGCCGAGACCAGGGCCATCTGGAGCGGGGTCGCGGTGACGCTCGCCTGGCCGATGCCCGACAGCGCGGTCTGCGGCGGGTCCATGTCGGGCGGGTACAGCGAGCGGGCCTGGCCGTCGAGGTCCTCGAGCGAGGTCGCGTTGAAGCCGAACTTCTCGGCCTGCTCGGTCATCGCCTCGATGCCCAGCTCGTCGGCCAGGGAGAGGAAGGTGACGTTGCAGGAGACCTGGAGCGCCTGGGTCAGGGTGATCCGGTTGCCGCCGCAGTCGCCGCCGCCCTGGTTGCCGACCTTGGTCGTCGACTGCGGGAGCTGGTACGACGTGCCGCCGGGCACGATCGACTCGGCGTCGTAGTCGCCGGACTCGATCGCGGCGGCCGCGGTCACCAGCTTGAAGGTCGACCCCGGGGGCAGCGTGGTGCCGATGCTGCGGTTGATGAGCGGCTCGGCCGGGTCCTGCTCGAGCTGCTGGAAGGTCTCGGTCAACGAGCCGAAGTCGTGCGTCGCCAGGGTGTTGGGGTCGTACGTCGGGTTGGAGACCATCGCGAGGACCTTGCCGGTGGCCGGCTCGACGGCCACCACGGCGCCCTGCACGTCCTCGCCCAGCGCACGCAGCCCCTCGTACGCCGCGGTCTGGGCCTCGGGGTCGATGGTCAGCTGGACGTTGCCGCCCTTGGGGTCGGTGTTGCTGAGCATGTCGACCAGCCGGGTGACGAAGAGTCGCGAGTCGTCGCCGGAGAGCACGTCGTTCTGCGAGCGCTCGATGCCGGACTGGCTGAAGTAGGAGAAGTACCCGGTGAGGGGGGCGTACTTGAAGGGCTGGGGGTAGACGCGCTGGAAGTCGTAGGCGTCGTCGCTGGGCACGCTGCGCGCGACCGGGTCCTTGCCGACGAGGATCGCGCCGCGCTCGCGGGAGAACGCCGCGTTGATCACGCGGCGGTTCTGCGGGTCCTCGGTGAGCTCTCCCGAGCGGACGTACATGAGGTAGGTCGCGTTGAGCATGAGGGCGAGGAAGAGCACGAGGCAGAAGAGGGAGATCGTGCGGATCGGCTTGTTCACTTCAGCTTCACCACCTGGGTCGACTCGCTGTCGGAGCCGGTGTCGGAGTCGGCCTCGCTGAGGCGCGGGGCGGGGCGTCGGGCCTGGTCGGAGATGCGCAGCAGGAGCGCGATCACCACCCAGTTGGCCACCAGCGACGATCCGCCGTAGGACAGGAAGGGCGTGGTGAGACCGGTGAGCGGGATCAGGCCGGTGACGCCGCCCACGACCACGAAGACCTGCAGGGCGAAGATGCTGCCCAGGCCGACGGCCATCAGCTTGCCGAAGCCGTCGCGGGAGATCAGCGCGATGCGCAGCGCCCGCTCGACGATGAGTCCGTAGCAGAGGATGACGGCCAGGACCGCGGTCAGCCCGAGCTCCTCTCCGATGGCCGGGACGATGAAGTCGGACTCGGCGTACGGGATCCGGCAGGGCGCACCCTCACCGAAGCCCCGGCCGATGAGGCCGCCCCAGCCCATCCCGAACAGGCCCTCGACCAGCTGGCCCGAGCCGGGGCTCTGGTCGTAGTAGGCCATCGGGTCGAGCCAGATGTTGACGCGGTTCTGGACGTGGCCGAAGGCCTGCCAGCCGGCGAACGCCCCGGCGGCGAACAGGGCCGTGCCCACCACCAGCCAGCCCGGTCGCTCGGTGGCGACGTACAGCATGATCAGGAAGATCCCGAAGAACAGCAGCGAGGAGCCGAGGTCGCGCTGGAAGACCAGGATGAACATGCTGACCGCCCACATGCCCAGGATCGGGCCGAGGTCGCGACCGCGCGGCAGGTCGATGAAGAGGACCCGGCGCCCGGCCAGGGCCAGCGCGTCGCGGTGCAGCACGAGGTAGCCGGCGAAGGCGATGACCAGCAGCACCTTGGCGACCTCGCCGGGCTGGAAGCTGAACGGGCCGACCGAGATCCAGATCTTGGCGCCGTTGACCGTGTTGCCGATGATCGGGACCATCGGCAGCAGCAGCAGCACGATCGCGGCCAGGCCGGTCGTGTAGGTCAGGCGCTGGAGCAGGCGGTGGTCGCGCAGCAGCCCGAGGGTGGCGACGAAGAGCACCACGCCCAGCGTCATCCAGATGAGCTGCTGGCGGGCGAAGGTGTCGTTGTCGACGCACTGGGCGGTGTTGTCGAGGTCGAGGCGGTGGATCACCGCCAGGCCGAGGCCGTTGAGGGCTGCGACGACGGGCAGCAGCACCGGGTCGGCGTACGGCGCGAAGATGCGGACCGCGACGTGGGCGACCACGATGAGCGCCGTCAGCCACCCGCCGTAGCCGACGATGTCGGCCGGGATCGTGCCCTCCATCCCGAGGCCGACGGCGGCGTAGGCGCCGATGCCGACCGCGAGGGCGAGCAGGAGCAGGAAGAGCTCCGCGCCCCGACGGCGTCGGTGCACGAACCCCATCAGGGTGTGGTCCTGGCTCATCAGCCCGTGCTCGTCTCGGTGGGCACGTCCTGACGGGCGGCGTAGTTGTCCACCGTCGCGCGGGCGTCGTCGAGGTCCCGGGCCTCGATGCCCTCGGCCACCTGCTCGGCGTCGATCTCGCTCAGGTTGGCGAGGTCGACGTCGGTGACCTCGTAGGGGTGCGAGATCTCGATGCCGGGGATCTCGGCGTTGAGGCCGCGGAAGATCGTCACCCGGTCGTCGGAGACACCGACGTAGAACTGCTGCTGGCTCCAGGACCACATGGCCGCCAGGGCCACCCAGATGACGCCGAGGAGCACGGCGAGGGCGAGCAGGCGCTTGAGCCAGGTGTGCCGGGTCGGCGGACGCGGGGCGTAGCGCTGGGCCTCGCGGTCGATCGGGTCGGAGGGGATGACGTGCATGTCGGCCGGCAGGTCGTCCGGCACCGGGTCGATCTCGCCGGTGTCGCCGGAGCGGTGGCCCCGGAAGAGGCCGCGGCCCGTGACGCCGCCGGTCGACTTGCGGGGCAGGTCGGCGGCCGCGCCCACCAGCAGGGGCTGGAGGTCGGGGTCGGGCTCGGTGTCGATGACGTCGGCGACCACGCAGGTGACGTTGTCGCTGCTCCCGGCCTCGAGGCTGGCGCGGACCAGCTCGACGGCGGCGTAGTCGGGGGTGCCGGTGGCGAGGATGTCGGCCATCCGGGCGTCGTCGAGGGTGCCGCACGCACCGTCGCTGCACAGGAAGATGCGGTCCCCGACCTCGAGGGGGACCTCGAAGAGGTCGGGCTCCTCGTGCCGGACGCCGTCGAGCGCCTTGAGGATGAGGTTGCGGTGCGGGTGCACGCGCGACTCCTCCTCGCTGATGCGCCCCTCGTCGATCAGGCTCTGGACAAAGGTGTGGTCGTGGGTCAGCTGGCGCAGCTCGCCGCCGCGGAACAGGTAGCCGCGGCTGTCGCCGAGGTGACCGACGCCGAGCCGGCTGCCGTCGAAGAGCGCCACGGTGGCCGTGGTGCTGGTGCCGCTGAGCTCGGGGTCCTCCTCGACGAGCTCGCCGATCCGGTCGTCGGCCCGGTGGATCGCACCGGCGACCAGGGCGAGCAGGTCGTCGGTCGGCTCGGCGTCGAGCTTGCGCAGCTGCTGGACGGCGGTGCTGCTGGCCAGGTCGCCGCGCGCCGCTCCACCGACGCCGTCGCACACCGTGAGCAGCCAGGGTCCGGCGTAGCCGGAGTCCTGGTTGTCGCGGCGCACGCGGCCGACGTCGGAGATGGCGCTGTACGCCAGGTGCAGCGGTCCGGTCATGGGGAGGAGGTCCCTACTTCCGCAGCTCGAGGATGGTCTTGCCGATGCGCACCTGGATGCCGAGGCCGATGGTCGTCGGCTGCGTGATGCGCACCGAGCCGACGTAGGTGCCGTTGGTCGAGCCGAGGTCCTCCACGAACCACTCGTCGCCGCTGGCGGCCACCCGGGCGTGGCGGGTCGAGACGTAGTCGTCGTCGAGGCGGATCGCCGCGTCGCTGCCGCGTCCGATCAGCAGGGGGGCGTCCTCGAGCTCGGCGCGGGCACCGGTGTTGTCGCCCTCGACCACGATCAGGTGGGTGGGCGAGCCGCGGCGGCGCGACGGGGACTTGGCCTTGGACTTGCCGCGGGCGGGAGCGGCCCCGCCACGGGCGGTCTCGGGCACGCGGGCGCCGAACATGTCGGAGCGGATCACCGAGATCGCGGACAGCACGAAGATCCACAGGATCGCGAGGTAGGCGAAGCGGATGAGGAACAGGGTGAGCTCGGACACGACCTAGCCCTCCTCGGTGACGCGCACCGTCATGGTGGTGTGGCCGATCTTGACCTCGCTGCCGTCGCGCAGGCCGGCCCGGCCGACCTTGGCGCCGTTGACGAGCATGCCGTTGGTGGAGCCGAGGTCGACGACCTCGAGGTCCTCGCCGTTGACCATGAACTCGATGTGCCGGCGGCTCACGCCGGGGTCGTTGATGCGCAGGTCGGCCTCGGTGCCGCGCCCGACGACGAGGCCGGGGGCGCGCAGCGGGTGGCGGGTGCCGTTGACCTCGAGGACGGCCCGCGCGGCCCGGGTGCGGGTGCGCTGGTCGTTGTCGGTGACGCTGGCCTCGGCGCGGCTCAGGATGCGGAAGCGACCGGTCGTCAGGTCGTCGGCCGCCTCGAAGTCGACGTGCACCGGCCCGGTGAAGACGTAGCCCTGGGCGTCGGCGTGGTCCTTGAGCTGGTCCACGAGCTCGCGCTCCATCGCGTCGTCGTAGCCCTGCAGGCGCTCGAGGTCGACGCCGGCGAGCTGCACGAGGAACCGGTTGGGCACCAGTCGACGGTCGCGGCTCATGATCTGCGCGTTGTTGTCGCACTCGCGCTGGAGCGCCGCGGCGATCTCGACGGGCTGCACCGCGCTGCGGAACGCGCGGGCGAACACCCCGGAGATCATCTGCTCGAGCCTGCGCTCGAATCGCTGCAGTGCATTCACGTCGTGCGCCTCCTCTCGACGGCCGTCGGGTCTGGCCGATCGTACTGTCAGGGGACCGGCCGTCCGGGCACCACCGCGGCCGAACGCCGCCCCGGGACGGCGATTGTGACGCCTCCGCGGCCGTGGGATAGCCTTGCCCTCGCTTCACGCGCGAGTGGCGGAACGGCAGACGCGCTGCGTTCAGGTCGCAGTGTCCGAAAGGGCGTGGGGGTTCAAATCCCCCCTCGCGCACCACCACGAAGGCCCCGGGTCACCCCGGGGCCTTCGGTGCGTCCGGGGGCCTTGGGAGTCGTCAGCGCATCCAGGACCGCAACGACGTCCGGTCGACATCGCGGAGCACGCGCCGGAGGTCGTCGCGGGCCGCCTCGAGCGCGACGGCCTGGGCGTCGCGGACGCTCGCCAGGACGCGGGCCTCATCGCCGTCGAGCTCGAGGCGGAGGGGTGCGTCGACCAGGAACTCGTGCACGAGGACCCGGTCCTGGTGGTCGCCGAGCTCCCGCTGCACACGCTTGGCCGTCTTCGCCAGGCGTCTGGTCCGACGGCCGAGCACCTCGGTCAGCGACTCGGCGACGTAGCGGGCGCGCTTGCTCGCCTTGCGGGCCTCGTGGAGGAGGTCGTCCGCGGTGGCGCCTCCGGTCGGGTCCAGGGCGGCGCGGGCGCGTCGGCGGAAGCGGGACCACTCGGAGCGCAGCAGCGGCACCAGGACCTCGTCGGCCGGTCGGTGCGCCGCGGGCAGCCACGGGGGGAGGTCGGCGAGGCGCTCGAGGCCTCGCGTGAGCTCGTCGTACGCCGGGTCGTCGAGGTGGTCGATCGCGCGCTGCCAGGTCTCGTGCGAGGCCGGCTCGAGCAGCTGACCGAGCCGATCGTGCACGCGGGACGCGGCCGCGCCCTCGCTGCCGGCGAAGAGGGCGTCGACCTGGCGGCGCACGACGACCGCGTCCTGGGCAGGCCCGACGGCCCGGGCGGTGCGCTGCAGGTCGTCGACCAGGATGCGACAGGTCCGGGCGTCGAGCAGCGGCTCGAAGCCGGACAGGTCGCTCCGCAGCCTCCGGGTCGCCACCCGGAAGCGGTGGACCGCACCGGGAGCGTGCGCGCGGACGTCGATCTCCCGCGACCGCAGGTCGGCCAGCTGGCGACCCAGCCCCGGCGTGAGGGCCTCCGCCGCGGTCGTGGGGCGGCGCGTCGTGTCCTGGCTGATCATGCGGGCGGACCTCACCGGGCTCTCCGTGTGGTGCGAGATCCGGCGTGATCCGGTCGCGTCACGCACGGTAGCGACCGGAGGTGAACACACCGGCGCGGTGACCACGAGTCGCGCACGGAGGGCCGCCACTCGCTGGACGTCCCCCCGTTGTTCACCTCCCTGCACGAGACTCCGTGGGTGTCAGCGCCCACTCCGTCGCACCCCGCGAGCGCCGACGACCGCCTGCTGCGCGCGGTTGCAGCCCCGCCGGAGCGCACGCTCGTCGACGTCTTCGAGGCCACGCTCGCCGCCGCCCCCGAGGCGCGGGCCCTCGACAACGGTGCCGAGCAGCTGACCTACGGGGAGTTCGCGGACGCGGCGCTGGCCCTCGCCGACGACCTCAACGCCGTGGGGGTGGGGCGTGGTGACCGGGTCGGGGTCCGGATCAAGTCCGGCACCCCCGACCTGTACGTCGCGATCATGGGGGTGCTCCTCGCCGGGTCGGCGTACGTCCCGGTGGACGCCGAGGACCCCGACGACCGGGCCCGGCTCGTGTTCGGTGAGGCGGGGGTGGCCGCCGTCGTCGGCAACGACCTGGCCGTCGCCCTGCGCCGACCACCTGCCCCGGCGAGGACCGACGGACCGGTGGTCCCCGACGACGACGCGTGGGTGATCTTCACGTCGGGATCCACCGGTACGCCGAAGGGCGTGGCCGTGTCGCACCGGTGCGCCGCCGCCTTCGTCGACGCCGAGTCGCGACTGTTCCTCCGGGACGACCCGCTGGGGACGCACGACCGGGTGATGGCCGGGCTGTCGGTCGCCTTCGACGCATCGTGCGAGGAGATGTGGCTCGCCTGGGCGCAGGGCGCCTGCCTGGTCCCGGCACCGAGGTCCCTGGTCCGCAGCGGTGTGGACGTCGGGCCGTGGCTGCTCGCCAACGACATCACCGTCGTGTCCACCGTCCCGACGCTGGTCACCCTGTGGCCCACCGAGTCCCTGGCCGCGGTCCGTCTCCTCATCCTCGGTGGAGAGGCCTGCCCACCCGAGATCGGAGCCCGCCTGGCCCACGACGGGCGTGAGGTCTGGAACACCTACGGGCCCACCGAGGCGACCGTCGTCTCGTGCGGCGCGCGGCTGGGCCCGGACGGGCCGGTGCGGATCGGGCTGCCGCTCGACGGCTGGGACCTCGCCGTCGTGGACGCGGAGGGTCGGCCGGTGCCCCCCGGGGCCGTCGGCGAGCTGATCATCGGAGGAGTCGGTCTGGCTCGCTACCTGGATGCGGACAAGGACGCCGAGAAGTACGCCCCGATGCCGTCGCTGGGCTGGACCCGCGCCTACCGCAGCGGGGACCTGGTGCGCGACGACGGCCACGGGCTGCTCTTCGAGGGCCGCGCCGACGACCAGGTCAAGCTCGGTGGCCGGCGCATCGAGCTCGGCGAGGTCGACAGCGTGCTGCTCCGGCTGCCCGGCGTGCGAGGTGCGGCGGCCGCCGTGCGGAGGACGCAGGCGGGCAACACCCTGCTGGTGGGCTACGTCCAGGTGGACGAGACCTTCCACGCCCCGACCGCCCTCGCCCTGTTGCGGGAGTCGCAGCCCGCGGCGCTCGTCCCCCGGTTGGCGACCGTCGGGTCGCTGCCGACCAAGACCTCGGGAAAGGTGGACCGGGACGCCCTCCCGTGGCCGCTTCCCGACGGGGCCGACGACACCCGTGCGCACGACGAGCTCACCGGGACCGGTGCGTGGGTCGCGGAGCTGTGGGGCGAGGTCATCGGGGCCACCCCGCGCTCGGGCGACGACGACTTCTTCGACCTCGGCGGGGGCAGCCTCACCGCCGCCCAGATCGTGTCGAAGCTGCGCAGCCGCCACCCCGAGACGACGGTCGCCGACATCTACGAGCACCCGACCCTGGCCGGCCTGGCCGGGGCGCTCGACGCCATGGCGGCGCCCGCGTCCCGCACCGACCGGCACGTGCGGCCCACCCCCACCAAGACCCAGCGGGGGCAGCTCGCCTTCAGCCTGCCGCTGCGCACGATCACGGGACTGCGCTGGCTGACCTGGGTCGCGATCGGCAACAACGTCGCCACCTGGCTCCTCGGGACCACCTACCTCGAGCCGGTGCCGTGGCTCGCGGTCGTGATCGGCTGGTTGCTGCTGATCACGCCGCTGGGTCGCATGGGCACCACCGTCCTGGGTGCGCGTCTCCTGCTGCGCGGAGTACGTCCGGGGACCTACCCGCGCGGCGGCAGGATCCACCTCCGGGTGTGGCTGGCCGAGCGGCTGGCCGACGAGTGCGGTGCGGTCAACCTCTCCGGGGCTCCCTTCATCCAGCTCTACGCGAGGGCCCTGGGAGCCCGGGTCGGCCGGGACGTCGACCTGCACTCGGTGCCCCCGGTGACCGGATTCCTGACCCTGGGGGACGGGTGCTCGGTCGAGCCGGAGGTCGACCTGACCGGGCACTGGCTGGACGGCGACGTGCTGCACGTCGGCTCCGTCGAGGTCGGCCCCGGTGCCCGCATCGGGACGCGCAGCACCCTGGGCCCGGGCGCCCAGGTGGGTCGCGACGCGGAGGTGGCGCCGGGGTCGTCCGTCCACGGTGCCGTCCCGCAGCGGGAGTTCTGGTCGGGCTCGCCCGCCGAGCGGGTGTCCGAGGCGCGGGGGCCGTGGTCCTCGGAGCGTCCCCCGCGGCGTACGTCGTGGGCCGTGGCGTACGGCGCCACCGCCCTCGGCATCGCGTCGCTGCCGCTCGTCGCCCTGGCCTGCGGACTGCTCGTCCTGCTCCCCTCCCTGGACGGAGCCACCGCCCTCGGCGACGCGGCCACGGGTGTCCTGCTCCTGCTCCCGGTCGCCGCCGCCGTCACCCTCGTCGTGCTCGCCGCCCTCGTCCTGGTCGCGGTGCGCCTGGCCGGCCTCGGGCTGCGACCGGGACACCACCCGGTCCACAGCAGGCCCGCGCTGCAGGCCTGGGCGACCCTCCGCGTCCTCGACGAGGCGCGCACCTGGCTCTACCCGCTGTACGCCAGCACCCTCACCCCGTGGTGGCTCCGGCGCCTCGGTGCCCGGGTGGGCACCAACGTCGAGGCCTCGACGGTCCTGCTGATCCCCGGGCTCACCACCATCAACGACCAGGCGTTCCTGGCCGACGACACCCTGATCGGCAGCTACGAGCTCGGCGGGGGGTGGCTGCGGGTGGAGAAGGTCAAGATCGGCAAGCGGGCGTTCGTCGGCAACTCGGGGATGGCGGCCGCCGGCCGCAAGGTCCCCAAGCGGGCCCTGGTGGCCGTCCTGTCGGCGGCGCCCCGTCGTACGCAGGCCGAAGCAGGCTCCTCGTGGCTCGGCAGCCCGCCGACCCGGCTGCGCCGGGCGAGCGACGACGTGGACGACAGTCGCACCTACGACCCCCCGACCCGGCTGCGGGTGGCCCGCGCCGCCGTGGAGGCCTGTCGGTTGGTGCCCGTGGTCGTGGCCGCGGCGATCGGGCTCGGCCTCGTGGTGGCCCTGGAGGTGCTCCTCGACCGGACGCACGTGGTCGTGGCCGCCGCGGCCTCGGGGGCCCTGCTGATGGTGGCCGGGCTCGTCGCCGCCGCGACGGCGACCGCGGCCAAGTGGCTCCTCGTGGGCCGGCACCGGGCCGAGGACCGACCGCTGTGGAGCTCGTTCGTCTGGCGCAACGAGCTGGCCGACGCGTTCATCGAGCTGGTGGCCGCCCCGTGGTTCGCCCGGCCCGCCACCGGCACCCCGGCCCTCAACGCGTGGCTGCGCTCCCTGGGCGCCACCGTCGGGCGCGGCGTGTGGTGCGAGACCTACTGGCTCCCCGAGCCGGACCTCGTCGAGCTGCGCGACGGGGCCACCGTCAACGCGGGCTGCGTGGTGCAGACCCACCTCTTCCACGACCGCGTCATGAGCATGGACAAGGTCGTTCTGCGGCGGGGCTCGACGCTCGGTCCCAACAGCGTCGTGCTGCCCGCGGCGACCATCGGACGGGACGCTACGGTGGGCCCGGTGTCGTTGGTGATGAGGGGTGAGCTGGTGCCTGACAAGACCCGCTGGGTGGGCAACCCCATCGGTCCGTGGCTCGACGACGCGCCCCACCCGGACGCATGAGGGCGCACGCATGAGGACCGGCGCCGATCCCTACGTGCCGGGGCACGGTGACCTCACCTACGACGTCACCCACTACGACCTCGAGCTGGCCTACTCCCTGGAGGGCAACCGCCTCGACGGCACCGCGCGGCTGGACTGCACGATCCGCGAGGACACCGACGAGCTGGCCCTCGACCTCCACGGCCTCGACGTCACCAAGGTGAGCGTGGACGGCTCCGCGGTGAAGTACCGCGACCGCACCGGGACGCTCACGGTCCGGCTCGGGGAGACGGTCGCCGCCGGCGAGTCCGTCACCGTCACCGTGCGCTACCACGGCCACCCGACCCCGGAGAAGACACGCCACCTCGGGGCTGCCGGCTGGGAGGAGCTCACCGACGGGGTGATCGTCGCGGGCCAGCCGCACGGCGCCCCCTCGTGGTTCCCCTGCAACGACCGGCCGTCCAACAAGGCCACCTACCGGATGAGCATCAGGGTGGCGGCGGGCTACCGCGTCGTCGCCAACGGGAGCCTGCTCAGCAACCGCCGCCGCTCGAGCACGGTCACGTGGGTCTACGAGCAGCTGCAGCCGATGGCCACCTACCTCGCGACCGTGCACATCGGCCGGTACGAGCTCCGCACCGCCGACGACGGGGAGGTGCCCATGCACGCGGTCCTGCCGCAGCGGCTCCTGTCGTCGTACGACGACGCCTTCGGTGAGCAGCGCGCCATGATCGACACCTTCTCCCGCCTCTTCGGGCCCTACCCCTTCCCGGCCTACACCGTCGTCGTGACCGACGACGACCTCGAGATCCCGCTGGAGGCACAGGGGCTCTCCGCCTTCGGTGCCAACTTCCTGACCTCCGACTGGGAGTCCGTGCGGCTGGTCGCGCACGAGCTCTCCCACCAGTGGTTCGGCAACAGCCTGACCCTCGGCAGCTGGCAGGACATCTGGCTGCACGAGGGGTTCGCCTGCTACGCCGAGTGGATCTGGTCGGAGGAGTCCGGGGGCCCGTCGGCCCAGCAGCGGGCCGAGGAGCACCACGACAAGCTCGCCGGTCTCGACCAGGACCTCGTGCTCGCCGACCCCGGGCCGGAGCTCATGTTCGACGACCGCGTCTACAAGCGCGGCGCGTTGACCCTGCACGCCCTGCGCCTCACCGTCGGCGACGACGCCTTCTTCGGCGTGCTGCGCGGCTGGACCGACAAGCACGCCCACGGCACGGTCAACACCGGGGCCTTCGTCGAGTTCGCCGAGTTGTCGACCGGACAGGACCTGGCCGAGCTCTTCGACGTCTGGCTCAACCGAGCGACCCTCCCGGACCTGCCTCCTGCGTCGTGACGTCGTGGGGGTGCACCGGCCCGCTCCCCGCCACTGCCGCGGTCAGGTCGGCGGCCAGCGTCACGTCCATCACCCAGTCCGGCCGCGGCACCGACACCGGCCACTCCACGACCACCGGTGACCCGGTCGAGTCGTCCAGGCGGATGGCCGACGGCTCCACGGCCAGGCCCCAGCCGGACGCCTTGAGCAGGGCCTCCTTGCGGACCCAGGCCGCCGCCGTCTCGCGCGAGGTCGCGGCCCGCTCCGCCGGGTGCAGCAGGACGTCCGCCACCTCCGCTGCGCCGAAGAGTGCGGTGGCCTCCACGTCCACGCCCACGGAGCCACACCCCGTCAGGGCCACGACGGTCGCCCCGGCGGTCCGGGCGATGCTCACCGCAGGGCGTCCGGGTCCAGGTCGGCCCCCGACGAGCGGTCGACCGTGCTCCGTGCTCGCGCAGCGCGGACACAGGCGCACCGTCCCGGCCTCGCCGATCTCCGGTCCGTAGCGACGCCGCAGCAGCGCGCGCAGCATCCGCTCGGCGACGTACGACGCGTCGTCGCGCACCCACGCCATCGACAGCCAGGTCACGCCCGAGTGTCCCGCACGTCGGTCCGGACGCCGGGCCGGACGCCACAGTGGCGGCGGACGACGCCGGGACCCGAGCATCCCGTGTCGTCCGCCGCCACCGCGGGGGTCAGTGGGCCGCGTGCTCCTCGACCAGGTCGACGACCTCGCGACCGGGCGAGACGACGCCGCCGGTGAGGACCGGACCGCCGGTCCGGGCCTGGAAGCGGCCGCGGTACTTGGTCAGGCAGCCCTTGGAGGCACCCAGCTTGCGGAGCCCGGCGAGGTCGCCGGCCTCGTAGCGGGAGTAGTAGCCGCCCACCGCGGGCGAGCGGTTGCCCGGGTGCATGACCTGGATGTCGTCGGCGAAGTGGTCGAGGCCGAACGCGTGACCGAGCTCGTGGATGAGCACCAGGCCCATGGTCTCGTGGCCCGGGTCGTCCATCGTCATGGGGTACTCCGCGCCGTACGCCATGTTCATGGTGACGCCGGGGGTCTTGATCCGCCAGGTCGGCTTCTTGCCCTTCTTGAACTGCGCGACCGGCGAGGGGCCGGTGCCGCCGACGCCGACCGCGCCGACGAGGCGGGGGTCGAGGTCCTGGTGCGACCACGCGATGACGAGGTCGGTGCCGCGCGGGTGGCGGTCGCCGCGGATGGGGACGGCGGTCGTGGTGCCGACGTACTTGCTCTTGAAGCCGGTCGCCCGCTCGAGCAGCTCCATCGCCTGCTGGGTGACCGGGACCGCGCCGGGGCCGCCGAGGCCGGGGTTGATGCGGTACTTCACGGTCTCGCACGGGTTCCAGCGGAAGGTGAGGCCGCGGTCTGAGAACGGGAGGTACGACGTGGTGGCGCCGCGCGGCGTCCACGGCACGGCGACGGAGAACTTCTTCGCCTTGAACGTCTTGGCCCGGAAGCTCTTCTTCCGCGGGACCAGCACGCGCAGCTTGTGTGCGCCGTACCAGTCGAAGGAGCCGGTGAAGCGGTACTTGCCCTTGCGCTTGGTGCGGGTCTTGTCGATCGTGTGCCAGCCGTCTGCCCACTTCACCTGGAGGGCGACCTTGCGCCGGGGCCCCGAGGCCTTGCCCTTGATGGCGTAGCCGGAGGTGCCGGCCGTCCAGGAGGTGGTGCCGTAGGACACCTTGCCCTGGGTGCGCTTGCCGGCGGCGGTGGCCGGCGAGGCGGCGAGACTGGTGAGGACCAGGGCGAGCACGGCGACGAGCGCCATGCCTCCCAGGCGAGATCGGTGCGTCATGGGTGTCCCCTCGTGGTGGTCGCGTCAGGTGCCTTGTGCCACCGGGGGACGGCCCGCAAACCCCCCTCGCCGATACTGGTCGACATGTCCGGACCAGCCGTCGCGACCGACGCCGTCCTCCCGCCGACCGCCGAGGCCGTGCCGTGGAGTGGCTGAAGGGGTTGCTCGCCGACCGGCGCCGCGCCAAGAACGTCGCCGTCCTCGCCTTCGTGGTGCTGATGGTCAACCTGCCGCTGGCCCTGGCCACGTGGACCAACCTCCGCGTCGAGAGCGCCGGCACCGACGTGACCGCCGAGGTCACGGCCGCCCGCAACCTCGGTACGCCGGAGGAGCCGCGCTGGTGGGTGAGCTACCGCTTCCCCGAGGACGTCGACCCCGAGCAGGGCACGTGGGCGGGCGAGGTCGACCGCGCCACCTGGACGGCCGCCGAGGAGAGCGGGTCGATCACCGTCCGCGTCCTCGAGGGCTCACCGTCGCGACACACGGTCTCCGGCGAGGTGCGCAGCTGGGTGGGGCTGTGGAGCACGCTGCTCTTCGACGCGATCCTGGTCGCCGTGCTCGTGCTGGTCTGGAGGGTCCGCGTGCTGGGTCGCAAGGACGCGGAGCCGGGACCGGGGCCAGAACCGGAGCCCGGACCCCGGCCCGAGGCGTGAGCACCCCACCCATCCGATCCACCCCCCACTCCGAAGGACGGGCATGACCTCCCTGGGCGACTTCAAGGCCACCGGCATCGACGGCACCGAGACCGACCTCGCGTCGTACGAGGGAAAGGTGGTGCTCGTCGTGAACACCGCCTCCCAGTGCGGCTTCACCCCCCAGTACAAGGGGCTGCAGGAGCTGCAGGACACGTACGGCGAGCGCGGCTTCACCGTCCTCGGCTTCCCGTGCGACCAGTTCGGCGGCCAGGAGCCCGGCACCGACGAGGAGATCTCGTCGTTCTGCGAGCGCAACTTCGGGGTCGACTTCCCGCTGTTCGCCAAGGTCGACGTCAACGGCGACGAGGCGCACCCGCTCTTCGCGTGGCTGCGCAAGGAGAAGTCGGGGCTGCTGGGCGGCAAGATCAAGTGGAACTTCACCAAGTTCCTCATCGGCCGCGACGGCGCCGTGATCGACCGCTTCGGCCCCACCACCAAGCCGGAGAAGATCACCTCCGACATCGAGCGGGTCCTCTGAGGCGTCGCACACACGCCTGTCTCACGCCACGTAGGTGACTTGCCCGTAACCTCCGCAGCGGGGGAGGGTCGTCCCATGGCCGCCACCGCTTCGTCGTACTCGATCACCATGCGGTTGCACACCGCGCCCGACCACGGCGTCGTGGGGACCGTCGCCACGACGATCGCCGAGGGCGGCGGGGTCGTCACCGCCATCGACGTCACCGAGTCGCGGCACGACCGCCTCGTCGTCGACGTCACCTGCTCGGCCTCCGACGAGGGCCACTCCAAGGAGCTCGTCGCCAAGGTCGAGGGCCTCGACGGCGTCGTGGTCCACAAGGTCAGCGACCGGACCTTCCTCCTGCACATCGGCGGCAAGATCTCGGTGGAGTCGAAGGTCCCGCTGCGCACCCGCGACGACCTCTCGATGGCCTACACGCCGGGCGTCGGGCGGGTCAGCATGGCGATCCACGACAACCCCGAGGACGTGCGCCGGCTCACCATCAAGGGCAACTCGGTCGCCGTGGTGACCGACGGGTCGGCCGTGCTCGGGCTCGGCAACATCGGTCCCGGCGCCGCCCTGCCGGTGATGGAGGGCAAGGCCGCGCTCTTCAAGCGCTTCGCCGACATCGACGCCTGGCCCATCTGCCTGGCCACCCAGGACACCGACGAGATCGTGCGCGCGGTCGAGATGATCGCCCCTGGCTTCGGTGGCATCAACCTCGAGGACATCGCTGCCCCGCGCTGCTTCGAGATCGAGCGCCGGTTGCGCGAGTCGCTCGACATCCCGGTCTTCCACGACGACCAGCACGGCACGGCCATCGTGGTGCTCGCGGCGCTCACCAACGCGCTGCGCTGCGTCAAGAAGTCGCTCGGTGACGTGCGCATCGTCGTCTCGGGCGCCGGTGCCGCCGGCACCGCGATCGTGACCCTCCTGCTCGCCGCCGGGGCGGGCGACGTCGTCGTCGTGGACCGCGAGGGCGCCCTCTCGGCCGACGACGCCACCCTGTCGCCCGCCCACCTCGAGCTCGCGGCGGCGACCAACCCGCGCCGCGCCACCGGCGGCCTCCACGACGTGCTCGTGGACGCCGACGTCTTCATCGGGGTGAGCGCGCCGGGCATCCTGGCGCCCGAGTGGATCGACGACATGGCCGACGACGCGATCGTCTTCGCGCTGGCCAATCCCGACCCCGAGGTCGACCCGGCCGAGGCCGGCAAGCGGGCGGCCGTGGTGGCCAGCGGCCGCTCCGACTACCCCAACCAGATCAACAACGTGCTGGCCTTCCCGGGCGTCTTCCGCGGTCTGCTGGACGCCCGCGCCGACCACGTCACCACCGACATGCTGCTGCGGGCGGCCGAGGCGATCGCCCTCGTCGTCACCGACGAGGAGCTCAACGCCTCCTTCATCATCCCCAGCGTCTTCCACCCCGACGTCGCCAAGAAGGTCGCCGCGGCGATCAGCCACCAGGAGTCCTGAGCGCCGACGTTCACTAGGCTTCACCTCGTGACGGCCGACCGGTCGTCGCACGAAGGGGGAGACGCAGATGAGCAACGACGGCACCAGCACGCCCGACGGACAGGACCCGTACGGCGGCCAGCAGCCACCGGCACCGGGACAGTCCCCGTACGGCCAGCCGGACTACGGCCAGCAGCCCGCGTACGGCCAGCCCGACTACGGGCAGCAGCCCGGCTACGGCCAGCCGGGGGCGTCGTACGGCGCACCGCCCGTCCCGGCGGAGCAGCCCGCGTCGATCCGCACCGCGGTGCTCCTGATGCGCGCCGGTGCCGTGCTCTCGCTGGTGAGCCTGCTGTCGACCTTCTTCCTGATCGACCAGATCCGGGACGAGGCCGAGCGGTCGCTGTCCGAGCAGGGCACCGAGCTCACGGGCACCACCCTCGACGCGGCTGTCGCGGTCGGTGTGGCGTTCGCGATCTTCTTCGGCCTGGTCGGGGCGGCGCTGTGGCTGTGGATGGCCTGGGCCAACGGTCGGGGTCGCAGCTGGGCGAGGATCGTCTCGTCGATCCTGTTCGGGCTCTCGGCCGCGTCCTTCCTCTTCTCCTTCACCCAGCCCCAGCCGCTGGTCAGCACGCTCCTGGGGCTGGCCAACCTCGTGCTCGGGGCCGTGATCGTCTTCCTGCTGTGGAAGCGGGAGTCGAGCGACTTCTACGCCGCGGTGTCGGGCCAGCGCCAACGCTGACCCGACCCCACGGGTCGGCGTCCCGGATCAGGCCCGGGGGGCCGGCCCGACCGAGCGCGGCCACCAGAAGCGGTCGCCGAGCGTGAGCGCGAGCGCCGGCACCAGCACGGTGCGGACCACCAGGGTGTCGAGCAGCACGCCGATGCAGATCACCGTGCCCAGCTGGGCGAGCACGACCAGCGGCAGCACGCCGAGCACGGCGAACACCGCCGCGAGCAGGATGCCCGCGCTGGTGATCACGCCGCCGGTCGCGGTGAGCGCCCGCAGCATGCCCTGACGGGAGCCGTGCACCGCCGCCTCCTCGCGAGCCCGGGTCACCAGGAAGATGTTGTAGTCGACGCCCAGCGCCACCAGGAACAGGAACGCCAGCAGCGGCACGCCGGAGTCGAGGGCCTCGAAGCCGAGCGGTCCGGTGAAGAGCCACCAGGCGACGCCCATGCTCGCGGCGTACGTCGCCAGCACGGTCGCGACGAGCAGCAGGGGCGCCACGACGGCCCGCAGCAGCAGGAACAGCGCGCCGAGGACGAGCAGCAGGATCAGCGGGAGGATCACCTGCCGGTCCCGCTGGGCGCTCTCGCCCTGGTCGATGAAGGTCGCCTCCGTGCCGGTGACGTGGGTGTCCTCGAAGGGGGCGACCTCGTCGCGGATGTCGGTGATCGTCGCCCGGGACTCGTCGGTGCCGGGCTCGGCGGTGAGCACGGCGTCGATCTGGGTGATGCCGTCGCCCTGCTGGGTGATCGCGGCGGTCCCGACGCCGTCCACGGACTCGACCGCGGCGAGCACCTCCTCGCCGTCGTCCCGGCTGAGCACCTGGGCCGGGTCGGAGACGCCGGCCGGGAAGGACTCCGCGAGGCGCTCGGAGGCGGAGATCGCCTCGGGCTCGACGAGGAACTGGTCGGCCTGGTCGAGGCCGGTGTCGATCCGGAAGACGCCGATCGACATGATCGCCAGGACCACCAGCGTGCCGGTGACGAACGCGGCCGGCCGCTTGGCGACGCGGGCGCCGACCTTGTGCCACAGCGAGTCGGTGTCGACCAGGGCCGGGTCCCCGACGTGCGGGACGCGCGGCCAGAAGACCCACCGGCCGAAGAGCACCAGGGCCGCGGGGAGCACGAGCAGGACGAAGGCCGCCGCGATCACCACGCCGATCGCACAGGCCAGGCCGAGACCGCGGGTGGTGGGCACCACCGACAGCAGCAGGGTGAGGAGGCCGAGGACGACGGTGGTGGAGCTGGAGAGCACGGCCTCGGCCGTACGCCGCACGGCGACGCTCATCGCGACGTACCGGGACTCGTGGGTCTTGAGCTCGTCGCGGTAGCGGGAGATGAGGAGCAGTGCGTAGTCGGTGCCTGCTCCGAACACGAGCACGGACAGGATCCCGACGGTGGACTCGTCCCACGCGACGTCGAGCACGGCCATCACCTGCGTCGCGGTCACGGCGGCGAGGCGGTCGGCGATGCCGACGACGGTGAGCGGGATGAGCCACAGGACCGGGCTGCGGTAGGTGATGAGCAGGAGCAGCGCCACCACGCCGGCGGTGACCAGCAGCAGGTTGGTGTCCGCGCCCTCGAAGACGGCGGCCAGGTCGGCCTCGACGGCGGCCGGGCCGGTGACCTGGCTGGTGACCCCGTCAGGCCGGTCGGCCTCGAGGGTGTCGCGGAGATCGGTGACCTGGTCGGAGTTGTCGGTGGCCGAGGTGGACTCGACGGGCACCACCGCGATCGCGGCGGTGCCGTCCTCGGCCACCGTCACGGGGCCGGTCGGTCCGGCGGGCACGGCACCGAGCGCCTCCGCCTGACGGCCGAGGTCGGCGATCGCCTCAGGGCTGAGCTCGCCGTCGTCGCTGGTCCAGAGCACCACCGCCACCGGGGCGTCCTCGTCGGGGAGTGCGTCGCGCAGCTCGGTGCCGAGCGTGCTGTCGTACCCCTCGGGCAGGTTGTCCAGGCTGGTGCGCTCGCGGCTGCCCTCGCCCATGCCCACGATGAGAGCCACGGCGATCAGCAGGGGGAGCAGGGCGACGAGCCACGCCGTACGACGGCGCAGCAGCGGCGAGATGCGCTGCTGGTCCTCGTCCGCGCGGTCGCGTGGAAGGGTGGAGGTGGACATGACGGGCTCCTGGCGGGGGCGGGTGTGGAATAATCGTTCAGTACCTTAGTCGCTAAGTAGGTGAAAGACCAAGCATGAACACGACGCCGGACCCCCGGGTCGGTGGTGCCGAGGCGCCCGCCGACGCTGCGCCCGCCACCGCGCCGGCGACCGCGTTCGCCGACGCGTGGGAGCAGACCGGCAGCCTCGAGGCGCTCCGCGAGTTCTCCGACGCGGCAGCCCGGATGCGTCCGATCGTGGCGAGGCAGGCCGGCCTCAGCGAGTCGGAGCTCGGCGCCCTCGAGCACCTCGTGCGAGGCCCGCTCGGCCCCGCGGAGCTGTCCCGGCTCCTCGAGGTGAGCACCGCCGCCGGCACCGGCATCGTCGACCGCCTGGCCAGCCACGGGCACGTCACCCGCGAGCCCCACGAGGGGGACCGGCGTCGCACGCAGGTCACGGTCACCCCGTCGGGACGCGAGGAGGTGCTCCGGCGGCTGATGCCGATGTTCATGTCACTGCAGCGGCTCGACGCGTCGTTCGACGCCGATGAGCGGGCGGTCGTCGAGCGCTACCTGCGGGGCGCCCTCGAGGCGTTCCGCGCGGTCACCGAGCCGCCTGCCGACCCGGCCCCGTGACCCCGCTTGTCATGATCGGCCCATGAGCGACGGCGACCCGGCACCCGACCCGACCGTCGCGCCCCCCGCCCCGCCCCCCGCCCCGTCCACGATGGGCGGCCCCGCCGCGGCGGCGCTCGTCTTCGGCTCCTCGGCCGCGGTCCTCGTCGTCGAGCTGGTGGCGCTGCGCCTGCTCGCGCCGTACCTCGGGCTCACCCTCGAGACCAACACCGTCGTCATCGGGGTCGCGCTCACCGCGATCGCCGTCGGGTCGTGGTGGGGCGGTCGGCTGGCCGACCTGGTGCCGGCCCGGCGCCTGATCGGGCCGCTGCTGCTCGTGTCCGGGGTGACGGTGGCCGCCACGCCGTTCCTCGTGCGGCTCGCGGCCGAGTCGGCCGACGGCTCGATGCTCCTGCTCGCGGCCGGGCTGACGCTCTTCGTGCCCGGCGCCCTGCTCTCGGCCGTCACCCCGGCGGTGACCAAGCTGCGGCTCTCCAGCATCGCCGAGACCGGCACGGTCGTCGGCCGGCTGTCGGGCATCGGCACCGCGGGCGCGGTGGTCGGCACCGTGGTCACCGGCTTCGTCCTCGTCTCCCGGGTCCCGGTGACCGGCATCATGGTCGGCCTCGGTCTGGCGCTGGTGGTCGCCGCCGTGGCGGTCGAGGCGCGGCTCCGGCTGGTGCGCGGGGCGGCTGGGGCCTCGCTCGTGCTGGTGGCGCTGGGCGGGCTCGGCGGGGCGGTCGGCCCGGGCGGCTGCGACGCCGAGACGACGTACCACTGCGTGGTGGTCGAGCAGGACCCCGAGCGGGAGTCCGGCCGGGTGCTGGTGCTCGACGGCCTGCGGCACTCGTACGTCGACCTCGACGACGCCACGCACCTCGAGTTCGCCTACGTGCAGGCCATCGCGTCGGCCGTGGACACGGCGCTCCCCGGGCAGGACGCCGTCGACGCCTACCACCTGGGCGCCGGGGCGCTGACCGTGCCGCGCTACCTCGACGCCGTCCGGCCGGGCTCGAGCAGCCTCGTCTCGGAGATCGACCGTGGTGTCGTGGACGCCGCCGTCACGCGCGTGGGCGTGGACCTGTCGCCGGACATCGAGGTGCGCGTCGAGGACGGTCGCCTCGGGCTCGGCCGGCTCGGGGACGACACCCGCGACCTGGTCGTGGGCGACGCCTTCGGCGGGGTCAGCGCGCCGTGGCACCTCGCCACCCGCGAGGCCGTCGCCGAGGTGGACCGGGTGCTGCGCGACGACGGGGTGTACGTCGCCAACCTGATCGACCACGGGTCGCTCGGCTTTGCGCGGGCCGAGCTGGCGACCCTCGCCTCGACCTTCGACCACGTGGCCCTGGCCGCCGACGCGGACACCGTCGGACGCACGGCGGCGGCGGGCGGCAACCTCGTGGCCCTCGCCTCGGACCGCCCGCTGGACACCGCGGCCTGGCAGGACCGGCTCGACGAGCGCGGCACCGACTGGCGGGTGATCACCGGTCGCGACCTGCGGGCGTGGGTGGACGGCGCCGTGGTGCTGACCGACGAGCTCGCCCCCGTCGACCAGCTGCTGACGCCCTATCCCGTGGCCTGATCCTCAGGCGCCGTGCGCGGCCCGGGTCGCGACCAGGGCGGCGCCGATGATGCCGGCCTTGTTGCGGAGCTTGGCCGGGACGATCTCGGTCTCGATGTCGATGAGGTGCCCGAACTTGTCGAAGCTCTTGCTGACCCCGCCGCCGACCACGATCAGCTCGGGGGAGAAGAGCCGCTCGACCGTCCGGTAGTAGGTCGTGAGGCGCTCGGCCCAGTCCTCCCAGGAGAGCTCCTCCTTCTCGCGGGCGCTGTTGGCCGCCCGGGACTCCGCGTCGTACCCCTCGATCTCGAGGTGCCCGAGCTCGGAGTTGGGCACGAGCACGTCGTCGTGGATGAGCGCCGAGCCGATGCCGGTGCCGAGGGTGGTGACGATGACCAGTCCGCTGCGGCCGCGCGCTGCGCCGTACTCGACCTCGGCCAGGCCGGCTGCGTCCGCGTCGTTGACGACGTGCACCTCGCGGCCCAACGCCTCGGTGAAGACGGCGTCGGCGTCGGTGCCGATCCAGGACGGGTCGATGTTGGCGGCCGAGGAGACCATGCCGTGGCGGACGACCGCGGGCACGGTGACGCCGACGGGCGAGGTCGAGGCGGGGAAGTGGTCGACGAGGTCGCGGAACACCTGCGCCACGGCCTCGGGGGTCGCCGGCTTGGGCGTGGAGATCTTGAAGCGCTCCCCGGCGAAGTCGCCGGCGTCGAGGTCGACCGGGGCTCCCTTGATGCCGGTGCCGCCGAAGTCGATGCCGAAGGGGTCGTTGCTCATGGGTCCACCCTGCCGCAGGGCGTCCCCGGCGACCAGTCGACCCCTGGTGCGACGGTCGGTGGCCGGGGCTTCAGCCGGCGACGAAGGCCAGCAGGCGGGCGTAGAACTCCTCGGCCGCCGTCGGGTCGTGCTCGGCGGGCAGGCCCGGCTCGTTGAAGAGGTGGCCGCCGCCGTCGTACCGGAAGAGCTCGGGCGTCGCCCCGGCCTTCTCGACGTCCGCGACGAACTCGGCGCGCACCTCGGGACCGTCGTCGAAGTCGTCGTGGGCGCCCATGTGCTCCTGGGTGGGCACGCCGGAGGGCCAGGGGGTCGTGCCGTCGCCGAGGTACTTCGTCGGCATGGCGCCGCCCATGGCCACGACGCCGCGGACGTCGTCGGGGCGCTGCGTCGCGACGTACATCGCCAGCGCGGCACCGGACGAGAAGCCGACGGCGACGAAGGGGCCCTCGACCACCCGGGAGCGCTCGAGAGCGGTGGCCTCGTTGGTCGCGCCGTCGGCGCGGGCCCGCTCGAGGGCCGGCTCGTAGGAGTCGAAGGTCGTGCCGTCGAGGACGTCGACCACCTCCACCCGGTGCCCGGCGGCGCGCAGGCGGTCGGCGGTGTCGGTGATCCCGGTGCGGACGCCGAGGACGGAGGGGAACAGCAGGATGTCGGTCATGGCGCCCACGCTAGGGGCCGGTGGGGACAGCGAAAACCACGAGCGGACGCGTCCCGTCCTCTGTCACCGTGGCGACATGACGAACTCGTCCGCACGACCCCGCCTCGGCGTCCCGCGCCACCTCGAGGGGCTGCGGGAGGCGATGGTCGCCCTCGTGCGGTACGCCGATCGCGCCGGGCTGCGCGCGCCCGTCCCGACCACGCCCGACTGGAGCGTCCGGCGGCTCGTCGCCCACCAGGGGATGGTGCACCGCTGGGCGGTCGCCACGATCCAGGGCCTGCCCGCGGACCCCGACGCCCTCGAGCAGGAGGGGATCGACGCAGCCGACCCGCTCGACTGGCTGGGTGACGGCGCGATCGACCTCGTCACCGCACTGGTCCGCGCGCCCGACGACCTCGTCGCGCCGGTGTTCCTCCACGACGCGCCTGCGCCGCGAGAGTTCTGGGCGCGACGGCAGTGCCACGAGACGACGATCCACGCCGTGGACGCGCTGGCGGCCCAGCTCGGTCGCCTCCCGCGGGCCGCGGACGCCGGCTGGATCGCCGAGGAGGTCGCCCTCGACGGCATCGACGAGCTGCTCACCGGCTTCGTCACCCGGCCGCGCTCCCGCTTGCGGTCGCCCGAGCCGCACCGCATCGTCGTGCTCCCCGAGGACGGAGGCGTGGCCTGGACCCTGGACGTGGGCCCGACGCCCGCGGTGACCACCCGCGTCGACCCCGCCGCGCGCCCCGACGGGGACTCGCTGCTCCGGGGCTCCGCCGTGGCGCTCTACCTGACCCTCTGGAACCGCAGCGACGAGGTCACGCCCTGCTCGGACGACGACTGGGACGACACCTGGCGGGACGCCGGCATCATCTGGGGGTGAGGGACAGGTTTACAAAAGGCACCCTCTTGTCAACGAGGTTTACAAACCCTATGGTCCTGTAAACCCCCGGAACGACGGCGTTCCCCTGACGGAAGGTGTTGGCCATGAGCCTCGAGCACTCGCTCAGTGGCACGGTCCCCTCGGGCTCCACCGACGGCTGGACCGACAAGAAGCGCTACCTGTGGCTGATCGGGCTGGTGGTGCCCAGCCTGGCGTTCCTCGGCATCGGCCTGCACCAGCTCACCGGGTGGGGGGTGTGGTTCTGGCTCGGCCCGATCGTCATCCTCGGCGTCGTCCCCGCCATCGACCTGGTCGTCGGGCTCGACCGCGCCAACCCGCCGGACGACGTCATCGAGGCGCTGGAGAACGACCGCTACTACCGCTGGATCACCTACCTCTTCCTGCCCATCCAGTACGCCGGGTTCGTCGGCGCGTTCTACCTGCTCGCGCACCCCGAGGTCATCGGCGGGATGGGCGTGCTCGACCAGGTCGGCATGGCCGTCTCGATCGGCTGCATCGGCGGGATCGGCATCAACACCGCCCACGAGCTCGGCCACAAGAAGGAGGCCAACGAGCGCTGGCTGTCCAAGATCGCGCTGGCCCAGGTCGCCTACGGCCACTTCTACATCGAGCACAACCGCGGCCACCACGTCCGCGTCGCCACCCCCGAGGACCCGGCGAGCAGCCGGCTGGGCGAGAGCTTCTACCGGTTCTGGCCGCGCACGGTCCTCGGCTCCCTGCGGTCCGCCTGGCGCCTGGAGAAGCGCCGCTACGCCCGCAGGAAGCAGCACCCCTTCCGCCTCGGCAACGACGTGCTCAACGCCTGGCTGATGACGGCGGTGCTGTGGGGCGGCCTGGTGGCCTGGCTGGGCCCCGGCGTCGCGCCGTACCTCGTCCTCCAGGCGGTGGTCGGCTTCTCGCTGCTCGAGGTCGTCAACTACATGGAGCACTACGGGATGCTGCGGCAGAAGGTCGGCGTGGGTGAACGCCGGCGCTACGAGCGGGTGCTGCCCAGCCACAGCTGGAACTCCAACAACATCGCCACCAACGTGCTGCTCTACCACCTCCAGCGGCACAGCGACCACCACGCCAACCCGACCCGGCGCTACCAGGCGCTGCGCGACTTCGAGGAGTCGCCGGTGCTGCCCACCGGCTACGCCGGGATGATCGTGCTGGCCATCGTCCCGCCCGTCTGGCGCCGGGTCATGGACCCCCGCGTGGTCGCGCACTTCGGCGGCGACGTGACCCGCGCCAACATCAGCCCGGGCCGGCGCGAGCGCTACCTCCGGAGGTACGGCGCCCTGTCGGTCGCCGTCGTCGACGAGCGGGAGGACGAGACGCCCGGCCTCGTCGAGGAAGTGCTGGCCGCCCGTTGCCCCGGTTGCTCCTACACCTACGAGGTCGCCGCCGGCGACGAGCACGAGGGCTTCGCCGCGGGCACTGCCTGGGCCGACGTCCCGGCCGACTGGACCTGCCCCGACTGCGGGGTCCGCGACAAGGCCGACTTCGTGCCGTGCGACCCGAGCCGGGCGGTGGCCCGATGAGGTGCGACCCACTGCTCGCCGACTGAGCGGAGCCGCCCCGCACGCGCCTGCCTAGACTCGGCGCCATGTCGACCCCTCGCGTGCCCACCCTGCGCGAACGGATCGTGACCGCCGCCGTCGTGATGACCACCGACGTGGGGTGGGCCAAGGTGACGATGGCCCGCCTCGCCGAGGCGGCCGGCGTCAGTCGGCAGACCGTCTACAACGAGATCGGGACCAAGGACGCGCTGGCCGAGGCGATGATCCTGGGCGAGCTCGACCGGTTCCTCACGGTGGTCGACGGGGCCTTCGAGCGGCACCCCGGTGACATCTCGGCGGCGATCGAGGCGGCGGCGTACGACGTGCTGGTCCTGGCCCAGGACAACGCCCTGCTCAAGGCGGTCGTGAGTGCCACGCACGGCGCCGACACCGAGCTGCTCCCGCTGCTGACCACCCACGCGGGGACCCTGCTCGCGACCGCCAAGACCGTCATCGAGGAGCGGGTGCAGGCCTTCGACCTCGACCTGGCGCCGCACCGGCTGGCGCCGGCGATCGACATGGTGGTCCGGGTGGTGCTGAGCCACATCATGCAGCCGTCGGGCTCGGCGGAGCAGACCGCCGCCGACCTCGCCTGGATGGCCCGGCAGGTGCTCGGCGGCTGAGCCCCAGCCGTCCGACGGTCGCGTTCAGGCCGTGCGGCGCTCGGCGGCCAGCGCGGCGGCGTCGCGGAAGGCCGCGAGGACGTAGGGCGGGACCCGCATCCCGTCGGCCTGCGCCCACAGCAGCTCGCGCTCGACGCGGGCGATCGTCTCGGTGAAGTCCTCGAGGTCGTCGGTGATCCCCAGGGTCTCCATCACGTCCCCGAAGTCGGCCCGCTGGGTCGCGTCGTTGGCGCCGACCGGGGCGAAGGACAGCTGGCGCAGGCGGCGTACGAGCCAGCGCTGCCAGGGCGCGAGCTGCTCGGCGAGCCCGATCGCCGACATCTTGTAGAACGCGTAGTGACCGGGCTCCTGGCGGCGGATCGGCGCCACGACGGTCTCCGCGACGGCCGTCTCGCCCATCTCGACGACGCCATCGTGTAGCAGGTTGTAGGCCAGCACCGCGGAGCGCTCCGTGGCCATGCCGGTGAGGTAGTAGAGCATCCGGGTGACGTCCTGGACCCGGTCGAGGTGGCCCAGCACGCCGAGCACCCGCAGCTTGGCGGAGACGGTGTCGAGGTCCGGCGTCGCGGGCGGACGGCCGAGCCGGATCTGCAGCTCGTCGAGGATCAGGCCGTGCTGGATCTCCTGCGGCTGCCACACGTCGGCGTAGAAGCGCCGGTCGACCTCCGGCGGGTCGGGCAGCATCGCGACCAGCTCGAGGACGTTGCGGTCGACCTCGAGCTCGACGCGCGCCATGTAGTCGAGGACGTGGCCGAAGCGCGCGGAGAGGGCGGCCGGGTCGTGGACGGTCCAGTCGACCGAGTCGAGCTCGATCGGCGGGTGCTCCTCGCCCAGCCGGTCGACGTGGGCGGCGAGCCGCAGCTCGGTCGAACGTGTCCTCACGACCCCGGATCCTAGGGCCGGAGCGACCCCTCCATGACCCCGTTGCCCTAGCCTGCTCGTCGTGGGCGCGGATCCGATCGGGTGGGGTACGCCGCGTGCGCGCGCCGTGATCGCGGCCGCCAGCCTCGGCTCGGGGATGACCTGGCTCGACGGCTCGGTGGTCAACGTCGCGCTGCGGACGATCGGGGAGGACCTCGACGCCTCGCTGGCGCAGCTGCAGTGGATCAACAACGGCTACCTGATGATGCTCGCCTCCCTGATCCTGATCGGCGGCTCGCTCGGTGACCGCTTCGGCCGGCGCCGGATGTTCGTGCTCGGCACGGTGCTCTTCGCCGCGGCCAGCCTGCTGTGCGGTCTCGCGCCCACCGCCGAGGTCCTCATCGCCGCGCGGATCCTGCAGGGCGTCGGCGGCGCGCTGCTCACGCCGGGCAGCCTGGCGATGATCCAGGGCTCGTTCGGGCCGAGGGACCGGGCGCGGGCGATCGGGGCCTGGTCCGGCCTCGGCGGGGTGGCGTCGGCGATCGGCCCCTTCGTGGGGGGCGTCCTGATCGACCACGCGAGCTGGCGGTGGATCTTCCTCATCAACCTCCCGCTCGCTGTCATCACCGTGGTGATCGCGATGCGCTCGGTGCCGGAGACGAAGGACCCCCACGCGCCGACCACCTTCGACTACACCGGGGCAGTGCTCGCCTCGCTCGCGCTGGCCGGGACGACGTACGCGCTGATCGAGTGGGGCGGGCGGGGCGCGCCCTGGGCCGCCGCGGCCGGCATCATCGCCGCCGTCGCCTTCGTGGCCCTGGAGCGGAGGGAGGAGTTCCCGATGATGCCGCCGGAGCTCTTCCGCGACCGCACCTTCAGCGCGAGCAACGCGATGACCTTCCTCGTCTACGCGGCCCTCGGCGCCGTGCTGTTCTTCCTCGTCCTCCAGCTCCAGACGGTCAGCGGGTACGGCGCACTCGGGGCCGGGGTCGCCACCTTGCCGATCACCGTGTGCATGCTCCTCCTCGCCGCACGAGGCGGTGCGCTGGGCGCCCGGATCGGGCCCCGGATCCCGATGACCGTGGGGCCGGTGGTGATGGCGGTCGGGACGCTGCTCCTCCTCGGGGTGGGTGACGACGTCGACTACTGGGTCGACGTTTTCCCCGGGCTGACCGTCTTCGGCCTTGGCCTCGCGCTGATGGTCGCCCCGCTCACCGCGACCGTGCTGGCCGCCGCCCCCGACGACAACGCCGGCATCGCCAGCGGGATCAACAACGCGATCGCCCGCGCCGGGTCGCTCATCGCTGTCGCCGCGTTCCCGGTCGCCCTCGGGCTCAGCGGTGACGCGTACGCCGACCCGGTCGCGCTGGACTCGGCGTACGGCTCGGCGATGATCGTCTGTGCCGCGCTCCTCGCCCTCGGCGGGCTCGTCTCGTGGCTGACCATCCCGGCGCGGATGCCGAGCTGACCGGCCAGCAAGCACCGACGCGTCGTGGATCCTGTGCCTACGCTGGGCTCCAGAGAGGGGGAGAGATGACGCGAGCACGACGCCTGCGCGCAATGGCGGTCGCCACGCTGTTCTCCCTCGCCCTGGCCACGGCGTGCAGCGACGACCCCGTCGGATCGGCGGGTGAGCCGGAGTCGTCGGCGACCTCAGTGCCCGAGCCCGTCGACGACGGCGGGTCTGACGACCGGGGCGACGGCTCCACCGCCAGCCCGGTCGCCGACCCGGAGCACGCCGTCGACCCGCCCGGGAAGCGCACCGGCACGCTGGTCGGGCCGGACCTGCGGATCTACTCCAAGGAGCCGCTCAGCGACGAGCTCGTGGAGCGCATCACCGGCAACCGGCGGGTGGACCGGGTCGAGCGGATCTCCCTGGGTGACTTCGGAGTGCAGAACGGTGTCATCACGGTCGCGGCGGTCGATCCGGCGACCTACCGCAACTACGCGGTGCGGGAGGCCGCCGAGCTGCAGGAGATCTGGGACCGGGTGGCCGGTGGCGAGCTGGCCATCGACAAGGCGCTCGGGCGTCGCCTCCAGGACGCCAACGGCTACCTCAAGCTCGGCAACGACAAGGACGCCGCCCGCGTCCACATCGGGGCGTTCGCCCCGCAGGTGCCCCAGGTCGACGCGGTGGTCAACGAGAAGTGGGGCCAGGAGCTCGGTATCGAGACCGGCAACGCCCTCCTCGTCTACACCGGCATCCATTCGCCTCGCGACGTGCGCAAAGACCTCGTCCGGCTCGTCGGCGACGACGCGTCGGTGACCATCCTCGGCCCCAACCTCGACCCCGGTGCCACGCAGACCGCCGTGCTCACCGGTGGCTCGGTCGCCGACGCGGTCGGCACGTTCCGCTACACCGTGCTCGGGGCTGGCCGCATCGCCCCGGAGCAGTCGTGGGTCGACGCCAACATTCGCACCGAGCCCGTCCCGATCCTCGGCTCGATGACCTGCCACCGGGTCGTCTTCCCGCAGCTGCGGGCGGCCCTGCTCGAGATCGAGCAGCGCGGTCTCGCCGACGAGATCAACGTTGAGGAGTACGCCGGGTGCTTCTACCCGCGCTTCATCGCCGGCTCCCAACAGCTCTCGCTGCACTCCTTCGGGATCGCCTTCGACATCAACGTGCCGGGCAACCAACGCGGGACCGTCGGCGAGATCGACCGGGACGTGGTGAGCATCTTCAAGCGGTGGGGCTTCGGATGGGGCGGCGACTGGGGCTACACCGACCCGATGCACTTCGAGATGAACGCGATCGTCGACCCGGAGTAGGGACCGCGGAGCGCCGCGCAGGCTCAGTCGCGCAACGGGTGCGCGATCTCGTCCGCGGGCAGCCGCGCCCAGAGGATCGCGACGACCGCCACCACGACCGGGACCAGCCCGGCGATGAAGAAGGTGTTGCGGAGCCCGATCGCGTCGGCGACGGGACCGGCCAGCGCCATGGACACCGGCATGAGGGAGACGCTGACGAAGAAGTCGAGCGAGGCGACCCGGCCGAGCAGGTGGGACGGCACCCGGCGCTGGAGCAGCGTCCCCCAGATGACCATGGGGAAGGAGAACATCGCCCCCATCACGAAGGAGGCAGCGATGACCACCCACACCGACTCCGCCAGTCCGATGACGACGAAGGGCAGCGCGCCCAGGCCCCACCCGAGGTTCATCACCGTGAGGTAGCGCCGTGGCATCGGGACCGAGGCCATCACCAGCGAGCCGAGCGCCCCGCCGATGCCGAAGGCGGCCAGGACGTAGGAGTGGTCGCTCGGTCCGCCACCGAGGCGGTCCTTGACGAGGAAGGCGATGAGCACCTCGAGCGGCCCCATCATCACCAGGATCATCAGGGAGGCGAAGAGCAGCGTGGCCAGCAGCCACGGCGTGCGCACCATGTAGACGAAGCCCTCGCGCATGTCGGCGAACGCCGCCCGCACCGGGTGACCCGCGTGCACAGCGTCGAGCTTGCGGCGTACGGGTGTGGACGGGACCTTGGTCAGGACGACGAGGGCGACCGCCGACGACACGGCGGCGACGGTGAACGCCGCCCCGGGCGAGGCAGCGGCGACGACGGCGCCGGCCACGGCCGGTCCGATGGCCTGCCCGATCGTCGGGCGGACCATGCCCTCGAAGCCGTTGACGGCCTGGAGGTCGGACTCGGGGATCAGTGCGGGCAGCCAGGCGGAGTAGGCCGGGTAGTAGAAGGCCATGCCCATCCCGGTCACGAAGGTGACGGACGCGAGCATCCACAGGGTGCTGGTGTCGGTGCTGGAGAGGAACGCGACCAGCGCCATGCCGACGAGCTCGACGAGCGCGACGGCGAGCAGGATGGTCTTCTGCGGGATCCGGTCGGCCACCACGCCCGCGAGCAGCGCGGGCACGAGCACGCCGACGGCGCTGGCGGTCATCACCGTGGAGAGCTGGGCGGGACCGCCGCCGAGGCGGATCACCTCCCAGATCAGCGCCACCAGCCACACGCCGCTGGCGAACGAGCTGGCCGCCAGGGCGAGGGCGAGCCAGCGGTAGGCGGGCGTGCGGAAGGGCGTGAGGGCGCGCGGCAGGCTCCGGCCGACCCCCTGGTCGCCGACCGTGTCCTGGAGCTGGTCGATCAGCGGGTCCGGCATGTCGCACATTCTGACGGGCGGCACCGACACCGGGCCACGCATTTGTTGCTCATCCGGCGATGCTCGGTGCTCACGTGCACTCGAGGTCAAGGTCCCGACGCCGCTCGACCACCGGGCCGCGCCCGGACGCTAGCCTCCTCGACATGCGCGCAGCCCAGGTCGTCACGCCCACCGGTCCGCTCGACGTCGTCGTCAACGACGTGCCCGAGCCCACCCCCGGACCCGACGACGTGCTGGTCGAGGTGCACAGCGTCGGTGTCTCCTTCCCCGACCTGCTGCTGAGCCGCGGGGAGTACCAGATGAAGCCCGAGCCGCCCTTCAACCTCGGCGTCGACTTCGCCGGCGAGGTGCTCGACCCGGGCAGCAGCGACCTCGTCGTGGGCCAGCGCGTCGCGGGCGTCGCCGGCTGGGGCAACGCGGCCGAGCGGGTGGCCTCGCCGAAGGCCTGGACCTTCCCGCTGCCCGACGTCTCGTCGTACGACGAGGGGGCGGCGCTGCCGATGAACTACCTCACCGCCCAGTTCGCGCTCAAGGACCGCGGCTCGATCAAGGAGGGCGACACCGTGCTGGTGCACGGGGCCGCCGGCGGCGTCGGGACCGCGACGATCCAGGTCGCGAAGGGGTACGGCGCCCGCACCATCGCCGTCGTCAGCACCGAGGAGAAGGCCGACGTGGCCCGTCGTGCCGGTGCCGACGAGGCCGTGCTGGTCGAGGGCTTCAAGGACCGGGTCAAGGAGCTCACCGGGGGCAGGGGCGTGGACATCGTGCTGGACGTGGTGGGCGGTGACCTCTTCACCGACTCGCTGCGCTGCCTGACCGAGCAGGGGCGGCTCCTCGTGGTCGGCTTCGCCGCCGGCCAGGGTATCCCGGAGGTCAAGGTCAACCGGCTGCTCCTCAACAACATCGACGTCCGTGGCGTCGGGTGGGGCGCCTACGCGATGACCCGCCAGGACTTCATGCAGCAGCAGTGGGCCGAGCTGGTGCCGATGATCGAGGGCGGCGTCGTGAAGCCGCCGGTCGGTGCGACGTACACCCTCGAGGACTTCGGTCGTGCGCTCGTCGACATGGACGAGCGGCGCACGCTCGGCAAGAGCGTCGTACGGGTGCGCTGACACAGGGTGCCGGCCCTGCCGGCTGACCACTGTGGGTGGTGCCGGTTAGGGTCGGGTCCGTGAGCATCCTCGACGACGCCCGCCCGGGCATGAACCCTGACATCCGTCCCCAGGACGACCTGTTCGGCCACGTCAACGGGCGTTGGCTCGACGAGACCGAGATCCCCAGCGACCGGTCGAGCTGGGGCCCCTTCGTCCAGCTCGCCGACGTCGCCGAGCAGCAGGTGCGCGACATCATCACCTCGCTCGCCGAGACGCCGGCCGACGAGCTCGACGAGGAGGCCCGCAAGATCGGTGACCTCTACGCCTCGTTCATGGACGAGGAGGCGATCGACCGGCTCGGGACCCGCCCGATCCAGCCGCTGGTCAACGCCGTCGAGGGGCTGCGCGACGTGCGCGACCTGGCGGCGTTCCTCGGTGAGTTCGAGCGCATCGGCGGCGCCGGTCTCTTCGGGTCCTACATCGACACCGACGACCGCAACTCCGACCGCTACCTGTTCCACATCACCCAGGGCGGCCTGGGCCTGCCCGACGAGAGCTACTACCGCGACGACAAGTTCGCCGAGATCCGCGAGGCGTACGTCGGCTACCTCACCCGCCTGCTCGAGCTGGGCGGCCATGCTGATCCCGCCGCCGCGGCGCAGACGGTCCTCGACCTCGACACCCGCCTGGCCAAGGGGCACTGGGAGCGCGCCGAGACCCGCGACGTCCAGAAGACCTACAACCTGATGACCCTCGAGGAGCTCCAGGCGCTGGCGCCGGCCTTCGACTGGGAGGCCTACGCCACCAACCTCGGCGGCAGCGCCGAGACGATCGCCGAGTCGTGCGTCCGGCAGCCGTCCTACCTCGCGCACCTCTCCACGGTGCTCGAGGAGGTCGACATCGAGCAGTGGCGTCCGTGGCTGCTGTTCCACGTGCTGCGCTCCGCGGCGCCCTACCTGCCCGACGCCTTCGTGCAGACCAACTTCGACTTCTACGGCCGCACCCTCAACGGCACGCCCGAGCTGCGCGAGCGGTGGAAGCGTGGCGTCGCGCTGGTCGAGGGGGCCATCGGCGAGGCCGTCGGCCGGGTCTACGTCGACCGCCACTTCCCGCCGGAGTCCAAGGCGATGATGGACGACCTCGTGGCCAACCTGCTGCAGGCCTACCGCGTCTCCATCGAGGCGCTGGACTGGATGACCGAGGAGACCAAGCAGCGGGCCTACGACAAGCTCGACACCTTCCGGCCCAAGATCGGCTACCCGGAGAAGTTCCGCGACTACAGCAACCTGCGGGTCACCCCCGGTGACCTGATGGGCAACGTCGCCGCCTCCGCGGCGTACGAGACCGACCGCGAGCTCGCCAAGATCGGCTCGCCGGTCGACCGCGACGAGTGGTTCATGCTGCCGCAGACCGTCAACGCCTACTACAACCCCGGCACCAACGAGATCTGCTTCCCGGCGGGCATCCTCCAGAAGCCGTTCTTCAGCCCCGACGCCCACCCCGCGGAGAACTACGGCGGCATCGGCGCGGTGATCGGCCACGAGATCGGCCACGGCTTCGACGACCAGGGCGCGCAGTACGACGGCGCCGGCAACCTCAACGACTGGTGGACCGCCGACGACAAGGCCGCCTTCGAGGTCAAGTCCAAGGCCCTCATCGAGCAGTACGACGACTTCGAGCCGCGCGCGCTGCCGGGCGAGAAGGTCAACGGGGCCCTGACCGTCGGCGAGAACATCGGCGACCTCGGTGGGCTGACCATCGGCCACAAGGCGTTCGTGATCGCCGAGGGTGGCGAGGCGTCCGTCGAGGACCGCCGCAAGGTCTTCCTCAACTGGGCCTACGTCTGGCGCACCAAGCGGCGCAAGGAGCAGGAGCAGCAGTACCTCACGATCGACCCGCACTCGCCGCCGGAGTTCCGCGCCAACATCGTGCGCAACCTCGACGAGTTCCACGAGGTCTTCGAGACCTCGGACGGCGACGCCCTCTGGGTCGAGCCGGACCAGCGCGTCCGCATCTGGTGAGTCAGGCGGCTCCCCCCGCGACGAGGGGGGAGCCGTGCTCCCGGCGCCACGCGTCGAAGTCCCAGCGATCGAGGAACGCCGTCGCGGCCCCGACGCCGTTGTCGAAGAGCTCGCGCTTGGTCCCGGCCGAGAGCCGGAAGTCTGTCGAGCGCACCTCTCCGGTGTCGACGAAGACGGTGCGCGACACCACCGACGGGCGCTCCTCGACCACCCGGTCGTGGGCGTTGGTCATGGTGGCGACCAGGGCCCGGGCCAGCGCCATCGGGTCGTCGGCGTCGTACCAGCGCTCCTCCGACAGCGGGAGCCCCGCCGACAGCCGGATCCCGAGGGTCGGGTGGTCGGGCTCGTCGTCGAAGAGGCCGATCGGGAAGTTGGACAGCATCCCCCCGTCGGTGAGCACCAGCTCGGTGCGGCCGCCGGTCAGGGCCGGGTCGACCGGCAGGCGCCAGGGCCGGAAGAAGAACGGGATGGACGCGGAGGCACGGACCGCGTCGGCGACCGGCATGCCGTCCGGGGAGCAGCCGAGCAGGCGCTCGTAGTCCCACGGCAGGCGCAGCATCCGGCCGCGGGAGACGTCCGAGACGATGACGACGAGCCGGTAGCGGTGCTCGATCGGGGTCCGCGACGTGGTGCCGGGCAGGCGCAGGTCCCCCCAGGACCACACGCCTGCGTCGGCCAGCGTCTCCTGGATCCAGCGGTGCAGGCTCCGGCCGCGGTGGACGCCCTCACCGGTGAGCAGGTCGAGGCCGTTGCCGAGGGGGCCGAGGAGACGGCCGTAGGGCCCTTCATCGAGGAAGGTCGCGAAGTCCGTGTCGATGGTCAGCTCCTCCACCCGGTCCCCGAGGCCCGCGGCGACCAGCGAGGCCACGATGGCGCCCGCGGACGTGCCGGCCACCCGGTGGAAGTCGTAGTGGTCCGCGAGCACGTGCACCGCCCCCGCCAGGCCGGCACCCTTGACGCCCCCGCCCTCGAGGACCAGATCGCTCATGGACATGTGGTGCTCCCCTCGACCACGGCGCCCCCGTGACACCGGCTCACCAGGTAAAGAGACGCGCCGTCGGCCGGTGATACGGCATCGAGGCGATTCCCCGCACCCGCGGACGGGTCTACCCTCGGGCCATGGGAGCAGCGGTCAGCATCGATGGCGGGATCCTCGTGGGTCATGACGGGTCGAAATCCTCCAGCGAGGCGGTGACCTGGGCCGCGGGCCATGCCGCCCGGCTCGGGGTGCCCCTCCACGTGATGCGGGCCTGGGTGCTCACCAACGCCCCGCGGCCGAAGACGATGGAGCCCGGCTTCGTCCCGCCGGAGAAGGACTTCGAGGAGGCGGTGCTCGAGCAGCTTGCCCGCGACGTCGAGGCCCTGCACCTGCACCCGGACTGCACCGTCGAGCTCCACGCCGCCCACGGCCAGTCGTCGGCCAAGCTCCTCGAGGCCGCGGTCGGTGCCGAGATGCTCGTGGTCGGCCGGCGCGGCGCGGGCGGCTTCCGTGGGCTGCTGACCGGCTCGACGGCCGACCAGGTGGTGCGGCACTCGCCGTGCCCGGTCGTGGTCGTGCCGATCAAGAACCGCGGCGAGTGATGCTCCTGCGGCCGGCCTCGTCGGCGGGTTGTTGAATGGGCCGGTGATCAAGCCGGGGCACGACCAGGGCGCGTACGCCGTCCGCTGCGAGTGGGGACCCGTCGGCGCGGCCCTCGTCCCCGCGGACGTCGCGGTCGTCGTCGACGTGCTGTCCTTCACCACGACGGTGACCGTCGCGGTCGGGCAGGGCATCGAGGTTCTGCCGTTCGGCTGGCGCGACGAACGGGCCCGTGCGTACGCCGCGTCCCGCGACGCGCTGCTGGCGGTCGGTCGTCTCGAGGCGCGCGAGCAGGAGGGCAGCGTGAGCCTGTCGCCGGCGGCGATGACCGAGGTGACCGGTGTGGGCCGGATCGTGCTGCCGTCGCCCAACGGGTCGACCATCACCGTTGCCCTGGCCGGTACCGGGGCCCGGGTCGTGGCCGGGTCGCTGCGCAACGCCTCGGCGGTCGCCGCCCTCCTCGCGCCGCTGCTGCGCGACGGCGCGACGTGCGTCGTCGTACCGGCAGGGGAGCGGTGGCCCGACGGCACCCTGCGACCGTGCGTCGAGGACCTGTGGGGTGCGGGCGCGATCCTGTCCGGCCTGGTCGGTCTCGGGGTGGAGGGGCTGAGCCCGGAGGCCCGGGCCGCGACCCACGCCTGGTCCGGGGCGCGGTTGCCGACCGACCTCCACGACTGCGCCGGCGGGCGCGAGCTGGCGGCCGCCGGCTTCGCCGACGACGTGGTCGTCGCGGCCATGGTCGACGCCAGCGAGGTCGTCCCCGTGCTGGACGGGGAGGCCTTCACCGACGCGGGCCGAGCGGGTGTCGGAGCGCCCTGTTAGACATGGAGCCATGACCACTGCCACCGACGTCCGTGCCGATGCCGAGCGCCACCTCCGGGCGCTGGTGGGCCGCGACGACGCCGTCCTCCGCGAGGACCAGTGGTCGGCGATCGAGGCCCTCGCCGTCGACCGGCGCCGCGCGCTCGTGGTCCAGCGCACCGGGTGGGGCAAGTCGGCGGTCTACTTCGTGGCAACGCTCCTCCTGCGCTCGCAGGGGGCCGGCCCGACGGTGATCGTCTCGCCGCTGCTCGCCCTGATGCGCAACCAGATCGAGGCGGCCGAGCGGGCCGGCATCCGCGCGGTGACGATCAACTCCACCAACATCGAGCAGTGGCAGCCGATCAACGACGCGATCAACGCCGGCGAGGTCGACGTGCTGCTGGTCAGCCCCGAGCGGCTCAACAACCCCGGCTTCCGTGACGAGGTGCTGCCCCGACTGGCGGCCACGTCGGGGCTGCTCGTGGTCGACGAGGCGCACTGCATCTCCGACTGGGGCCACGACTTCCGTCCCGACTACCGCCGGATCCGCACCCTCCTCGGCGACCTGCCCGAGGGGATCCCGGTGCTCGCCACGACCGCGACCGCCAACGCCCGGGTGACCGCCGACGTCGCCGAGCAGCTCGGGGGCGGGCTCGACCCGGCCGCCGACGAGCGCTCCGGCGTGCTCGTGCTGCGCGGCTCCCTCGACCGCGAGTCGCTGCGCCTGGGGGTGCTGCGGCTGCGCACGGCCGAGCAGCGGCTGGCCTGGCTGGCCGACCACCTCTCCGAGCAGCCCGGCTCCGGCATCGTCTACTGCCTGACCGTCGCCGCCACCCAGGAGGTCGCGGCCTACCTGCGCGAGCGCGGGCACGAGGTGGCGGCCTACTCAGGCCAGACCGACCCGACCGAGCGCCAGGCCCTGGAGGCCGACCTGGTCGGCGGCCGGGTCAAGGCCCTCATCGCCACCTCGGCGCTGGGCATGGGGTTCGACGCGTCGCTGGGCTTCGTCATCAACCTCGGGGCTCCCCAGTCCCCGGTCGCCTACTACCAGCAGGTCGGTCGCGCCGGCCGTGGCACCTCCGAGGCCAGTGTCGTGCTGCTGCCCCAGCTCGAGGACCGCGACATCTGGGCCTACTTCGCCGGACTGTCGTTCCCGCCCGAGCAGCTCGTCCGGCAGACCATCGACGTGCTCGCCCGGTCCGACCGGCCGCTGTCCACCGCGACCCTCGAGTCCTACGTCGAGCTCGGCCGCAACCGCCTCGAGGCGATGCTCAAGGTGCTCGACGTCGACGGCGCCGTCCGGCGCGTGCAGGGCGGGTGGGAGGCGACCGGTCGCGAGTGGGTCTACGACGCCGAGCGCTACGACCGGGTGCGCGCCGCCCGCGAGCGCGAGCAGGCTGCGATGCTGGCCTACCTCGACAGCGACGTGTGCCGGATGCGCTACCTGCGCGAGCAGCTCGACGACCCCGACGCCGTCGACTGCGGGCGCTGCGACAACTGCGGCGGCCTCTCGCTGACCACCACGGTGTCCGACGAGGCCGTCGCCTCCGCCAGTGCCCGGCTCTCACGCCCCGGGGTGGCGATCGAGCCCCGCAAGATGTGGCCCACCGCGCTGGCCAACCTGGGCCTCGGCCTCAAGGGCAAGATCGGCAGCGGCCCCTCCGAGGGCCGTGCCATCGCCCGGCTCACCGACCTCGGTCATGGGCAGGCCCTGCGCGAGCTCTTCGCCGAGGGCGTTCCCGACGGTCCCGTGCCGCCGTCGCTGGCCGCCGGCCTGATGACGGTGATGAAGGACTGGTCGGGCGAGTGGGCCGAGCGGCCCGTCGCGATCGTGCACGTCGAGTCCGCCACCCGGCCCCAGCTCGTCGCCGACCTCGCCGCCGGCCTGAGCCGGGTCATGCAGCTCCCCGTCGTCGGCACCTGGGCGATCGCCGACCCCTCGGTCGCGCCCGGTCGGGGAGCCACCAACTCCGCGCAGCGCGTCGCCGCGGTCACCCGGCGCTACGAGCTGCGCGCCGACGTGCCCTCCGGCCCGGTGCTGCTCGTCGACGACCTCGTCGTCACCGGCTGGACCCTCACCGTCGCCGCCGTCGCGCTCCGGGAGGCCGGTGCCTCGGCAGTGCTGCCCGTCGCGCTCGGCACCCAGGCCTGAGCGCCGCCCGTCGCGGGGCGGCCGGGTCCGTCCGACGCCGCGGTCGCTGATGGCGGGCGCGGGCGTCGTACGTCAGCGTGGGGGGTCAGTGACCCATCATCGCCGCGGGGTCGGCCGGGGTGACCTTCGTGCGCGGCAGGAAGGCGGCCGGGATGAGGCAGCAGGCGACGAGGATGGTCGCGACGACGAACACCGTGGCGAAGGAGTCGGCCAGCGCGACCTGGCCCTGCGCCACCACGGCCGTGAACTGGTCGATCGGCAGGCCGAGCTGCTCCGCGAGGGCGGCCAGCGCCGACGGATCGCCCTCGGCGGACCGGGCCGCGAGGTAGACCGGGGCCGTGTCGCTGCCCTTGATCTCGTTGGTGAGGATCACCGAGAACAGCGCGGTGCCCATCGACGCCGCGACCTGCTGGGTGATGTTGAGCAGCGTCGAGCCCCGGGCCACGTTGTGCGCGGTCAGCGTCGCGAGCGCCGCGGTCATGATCGGCATCATGGTGCCGCCCATGCCGAGGCCCATGATGAACAGCGCGCCGAGCATGTAGGGGTAGGACGTGTCGGCACCGATCTGGGTGAACATGGCCATGCCGATCGTGATCACGGTGATGCCGGTGAGCACGATCTTGCCGGGGCCGATGCGGTCGGCCAGGATCCCGGCGATGGGCATGGTGATCATGGCGCCGATGCCCTGCGGGGCGAGCAGCAGGCCGGCGCCGAGGGCGTCCTCGCCGCGGACCTGGATGAAGTAGAGCGGGAAGAGCAGCGAGGCGCCGAAGAACGCGATCGCGAACAGCATCATCGCGATCACCGCCACGGTCATGTTGCGGTTCTTGAACAGGCGCAGCTCGACCAGCGGGTGCAGGTTGCGGCGGTTGAGCGCCCACGGCACGAAGGCCACGATGAGCGCGAGGCCGAGGACCATCGGGGCCCAGACCTCGCTGGCGGCGGCCGTGCCGTGCTCGGGGATGGAGCTGACGCCGTAGAGGAACAGGGCGAGACCGGGCGACAGCAGCAGCATGCCCAGCCAGTCGAAGGTCTCCGACGGCTCGACCTCGTCCTTCGGCAGGACGACCCACGCGTAGGCGATCGCGGCGATGCCGATGGGCAGGTTGATCAGGAAGATCCAGTGCCACGAGGCGCTGTCGATCAGGGCGCCGCCGATGATCGGGCCGAAGATCGGGCCGAGGAGCATCGGGATGCCGAGCACGGCCATCACGCGACCGACGCGCTCGGGGCCGGCGGCGCGGGTCAGGATCGTCATGCCGAGCGGCATCAGCATGCCGCCGCCGAGGCCCTGGAGGACGCGGAAGAGGACCAGCATCTCGAGGCTGGTGGCCGCGGCACAGAGCACCGAGCCGGCGGTGAAGAGCAGCACGGCCAGCAGGTAGAGCCGCTTGGTGCCGAAGCGGTCGGCCGCCCAGCCGGTCAGGGGGATGACGCTGGCCAGGGCCAGCGTGTAGCCGGTCATGGTCCAGGCGACCTCGGCCGCGGTGGCGTCGAACTCGCGCTGGAAGGTCTCGAGCGCGACGGACACGACCGTGATGTCGAGGATGGACATGATCGCGCCGAGCACGACGACGCCCGCCACCAGGAGGACGTTCTTGTCGAGCTTGTCCGAGTCGCCCGCCGGTGTCCCGGCGGGGTGCTGCTGGATGTCTGTGGTCACCGGAGAATGGTGACAGTTGCCACCGACAACCACCCAGTCCTGACGGCTGTGGTCTGCCTCACCTCACGGGGTGGTCGAGGTCCTCGATCCGGGCCAGGCTCGGCCCGCGCAGTCGCTGGATCTCCCGGGCCCCCGCCTCGACGGACCGCATCACCCGCAGCACGTTGCGGCAGGTGAGCCGGGCGAGGTCGTCGGCCGACCAGCCGCGGTCGGCCAGCGCGGAGAGCAGTGCCGGGTAGCCCGTGACGTCCTCGAGGCCGGTGGGCAGCACCTCGACGCCGTCGTAGTCGCCGCCCAGCCCGACGTGGTCGATCCCGGCGACCTCGCGCACGTGCTCGCAGTGCGCGACGACGTCGGAGAGGTCCGCGACGGGCTCCGGGCGGGCGGCGCGGTAGGCCGCGTAGAACGGCGAGAAACGGGCGTTGTCGGCCTCGGCGATCCCCTCCGCGGCCGCGGCCTCCACGGCACCGCGGTGCCAGTCGGCGCACGCCTGGTTCACGAACTTGGGGACGAAGGTCACCATGCAGACCCCGCCCTGGTCACGCAGCGACTCCAGCACGTCGTCGGGCGCGTTGCGGGGGCTGTCGGTCACCGCCCGCGCGGAGCTGTGGCTGAAGATCGCCGGCACCTCGGCCACGGCGAGGGCGTCGCGCATCGTGCCGGCCGAGACGTGGGACAGGTCAACCATCATGCCGATCCGGTTCATCTCCCGGACCACCTCGCGGCCGAAGGCGGTCAGTCCGCCCGCGACCGGGCGGTCGGTGGCCGAGTCGGCCCACGGGGTGTTCGCGTTGTGGGTGAGCGTCAGGTACTGCACCCCGAGCGCGTGCAGCTGGCGCAGGGTCCCGAGCGAGGAGTTGATGGAGTGCCCGCCCTCGGCGCCCATCAGCGAGGCGATCCGCCCGTCCGCCCAGGCCGCCTCGACCTCGTCGGCGGTCCGCGCCGGCGCCAGCCGGTCGGCGTACCGGGCGGTGAGGGCGTACGCCGCGTCGACCTGCTCCAGCGTCGCGCTCACCGCGTGGTCACCGGTCAGCCGGGTCGGGACGTAGACCGACCAGAACTGGGCGCCCACCCCGCCGGCGGCCAGCCGCGGCAGGTCGGTGTGGGTCGGGGTGCCGCCGACGCCGACGTCGAGGGCGTCCCAGTCGTAGCGGGTCTCCTCGCGGGCGGTCCAGAGGAGGTCGTTGTGCCCGTCGACGACGGGGTGCTGGGCGAGCAGCGCGGGGAGGTCCACCTCAGTCGAGGAGCGACTCGATGCGACCGACCAGCTGCGGGTCCTGCGGCTCCACGGTCGGGTTGAAGCGAGCGACCACCGTGCCGTCGCCGTCGATGAGGAACTTCTCGAAGTTCCACTGCACGTCGCCGGCCTGCCCCTTGTCGTCGGGCGTCCCGACGAGCTCCCGGTAGACCTCGTGGCGGTCCTCGCCGTTGACCTCGACCTTCTCGCTCATCGGGAAGCTGACGCCGTACGTCGCCGAGCAGAACTCCGCGATCTCCTCCGAGCTGCCGGGCTCCTGGCCGCCGAACTGGTTGCACGGCAGGCCGACGACGGTGAAGCCGCGGTGGCCGTACTTCTCCTGGAGCTCCTCCAGTCCGTTGTACTGCGGGGTCAGCCCGCACTTGCTGGCGACGTTGACGAGCAGGGCGGGGCGTCCGCCCGTGAGGTCGCGCAGGGTGCCGGGCGTGCCGTCGAGGCGGGCGAGGGGTGCGTCGAGGATGCTCATGGGTACGACGCTAGCGGCTGGCCGTGTGCACCTCGCCGCGGTGGGGTGTCGGTGTCGCGCGTTAGGTTGCGAGGCGTGAGCTTCGTCCCGGTCAGCGGTCCCGCCACCTTCCGGGCGGGCGAGCAGCCCCGCGACGGGACGGTGGAGTTCACCGACGAGCGCCGCACGGTCAGTCTCCCGATGCGCGGGGCGCTCCCGGTGCTGACCCGGGCCCACTCTCAGCCCGACGTGCACCCGAGCGTCGCCCTGCTCAGCGGGGCCGCGCTGCTCGGCATGCGACTGGTCGCGGCCGGCCGCTTCGCCCCGGACGAGACGGGCACCCGCTGGCAGGTGTCCGGGCTGGACGCCTCCGACGAGGACCGCATCGCCCGGCTGGCCCAGGCCCGGGCCCGCGAGGGCCTCGACGTCGACACCGCCGAGGGCATCGTCCGCGCGGTGCTCGAGGCCGTCGCCGACGCCATGCCGCGCGCCGCTCCGCTGGCCACCCGTCGCAGTCCCGCCCGGTCCGCCACGGCGTCGCCGGCCCCACCCCGGGTCGACCCCGACTTCACCCGCCGGCTCGAGGAGCGGATCGCCCGGGCCCGCTCGCGCGGCAACGACGACCGGCCCCAGCTGGTCAACATCGCGCTGCGGGTGGAGGCCGAAGAGGAGGAGCTGGTCGCGGGCGCCGTCCGCCTCGTGCTCCAGGTCGTCGCCGCCGACAACGCCGCCCACGTCGCCGACGCGGCCCTGCTGTGGACCGAGGCCGACGAGCCGGGCAGCAGCCACGGATTCGGGGACCGGGCCCGCACCCACGCCTCCATCGCCCTGCGCGCCGCCGCGGAGGCCTGGCCGGTGCTCGACCGGCTGCTGGAGCTGCGGGTGCCCGACCAGATCACCCTCGACAGCGACGAGCTGCTGAGCCTGCTCGACGAAGGAGTCCTCGCGCTCGACACGATCGGGGTGCAGGTGCTGTGGCCGCGCTACCTCGACCGTGACGTGACCTCGCGGGTGGTGCTCTCCGGTCCGCCGGCGAGCCGCGAGGAGCCCCTCCAGACGGGGCTGTTCGGTCCGGACGCGCTCTTCGGGTTCTCCTGGCAGCTGGCGCTGCACGGCGAGGCGTTGAGCGACCAGGAGATGGACGACCTGGCGACGGCGGCCACGCCGATCATCAAGATCCGCGACAACTGGACCATCGTCGACTCCGCCGTGCTCAAGCGGGCCCGCAAGCGCCTCATCAAGCGGGTGGCACCCGCGGCCGCGCTCGCCGCGACGCTGACCGAGGTCGTCCAGGTCGAGGACGTCGAGCACCAGGCCGTCGTCGGGGCGTCGTTGCTGAAGGTGCGCGACCAGCTGCGCACCGCGGCCGTGCGCGAGCCGATCGAGGTGCCGGCGGGGCTGGCGGCGACGCTGCGCGACTACCAGCGGCACGGCTTCTCGTGGCTGGCCGAGCTCACCTCGCTCGGGCTGGGTGCCTGCCTCGCCGACGACATGGGGCTGGGCAAGACGGTGCAGGTCATCGCGCTGCACCTGCACCGGCACGAGGGGGAGGGTTTCGAGGCTCGCTCCGCTCGCACCTCAACCACCGAGGAGCCCGCTCGCACCTCAACCACCGAAGAGCCCGCTCGCACCTCAACCACCGAAGAGCCCGCTCGCACCTCGACCACCGAGGCTGCAGGGCCGACGCTCGTCGTGTGCCCGGCGTCGCTGCTGGGCAACTGGGAGGCCGAGATCCGGCGGTTCGCCCCCGGCGTACCCGTCCGGCGCCTCCACGGTGCCGGTCGCACGCTGGACGGGCTGGTCTCGGACCCGGACGACCTCCTCGCCCCGCTGGAGGGGACCGCAGTGGGCGACCCGGGGTTCGTGCTGACGACCTACGGCACGATGCGCAACGACGCCGAGCAGCTCGCCGCGGTGCCCTGGGGGCTGGTCGTGGCCGACGAGGCCCAGCACGTCAAGAACGCCCAGTCCTCGACCGCGCGCGCGATGCGCACCATCCCGAGCGCGGCCCGGGTCGCGCTGACCGGCACCCCCGTCGAGAACAACCTCACCGAGCTGTGGGCGATCCTCGACTGGGCGATCCCGGGGCTCCTGGGCAGCCGCAACGCCTTCCGCAAGGTGTGGGCCGCCCCCATCGAGTCCGGGCTCGAGCCGACCAAGGCGCGACAGTTCGTCGACCTGATCGGGCCGTTCCTGCTCCGCCGCCGCAAGTCCGACCCGGGCATCGCCCCCGAGCTGCCGGCCAAGACCGAGACCGACCACCTCATCGGCCTGACCCGCGAGCAGGTCGTCCTCTACGAGACCTACGTGCGCGACTGCATGCGCCGCATCGAGGAGGCCGACGAGGACACCCGTCGCGGCCTGGTGCTCAAGCTGCTCACCGGGCTCAAGCAGATCTGCAACCACCCGGCCCACTTCCTCAAGCAGTCCAACCCGCGCCTGTCGGGCCGCTCGGAAAAGCTCGACCTCCTCGACGAGCTGATCGGCACGGTCCTCGCCGAGGGCGGGGCGGCGCTGGTCTTCACGCAGTACGTCGCGATGGCGCGGCTGCTGGAGCGCCACCTGTCCCGGGCAGGGGTGCCCCACCAGTTCCTGCACGGCGGCACGACCGTCGCCGAGCGGGAGGCGATGGTGGCGCGCTTCCAGGCCGGCGAGGTGCCGGTCTTCCTGCTGTCGCTCAAGGCCGGCGGCACCGGCCTCAACCTCACCCAGGCCGACCACGTCATCCACGTCGACCGCTGGTGGAACCCCGCCGTCGAGGAGCAGGCCACCGACCGGGCCTACCGGATCGGCCAGACCCGGCCGGTGCAGGTGCACCGGTTCGTCACCCAGGGCACGATCGAGGAGAAGATCGCCGAGCTCCTCTCCCGCAAGCGCGCGCTGGCCGACACGGTCCTGGGTCGCGGCGAGGCCGGGCTCACCGAGCTGAGCAACGCCGAGCTCCGCGACCTGGTGGAGCTGCGCGACCCGGGCTCGGGTGGCGTGGAGTCGCCGTGACCGGCGCGCACACCGTCACCCACCCGCGGATCCCGCCGCGCCGCGGCGCGGGTGCCGGCACGTGGTGGAGCAAGGCGTGGGGCCGGGCGGTCGAGGAGTCGGCCTTCGGGGTCGCCGAGCTGCGCCGCGGCCGGGCCCTGGCCCGGGCGGGCGAGGTGGGCGCCATCGCGGTCGACACCGGGTCGGCCATCGCGGCGGTCAAGGACGGCGACGACGCCCGGACGGTCACGATCAGCGTGCCGCCCCTGGACGACCGCGACGCGGCGACCTTCGTCGAGCTGGTCGGTGCCGAGTCCGGACGGATCGCCGCGCTGCTCGCCGGACAGCTGCCGCACGCCCTGGTCGAGGCCTGTGAGGAGGCGGGCATCGAGCTGCTGCCGTACGGCGGGGAGCTGGGCTCCACCTGCACGTGCGACTCATGGCTCGACCCGTGCCCGCACGCGCTGGCCGTGCTCACGCAGGTCGGCTGGCTGCTCCAGGAGGATCCGTTCGTGCTGCTCCAGCTGCGGGGGCTGTCCCGGGAGGCGGTGCTGGCCGGGTTGCACGAGCTGACGGTCGGCCCCGGCGGTGGCGGGGTCGGCGGGGTCGGCGAGGGCGCGGACCCGCGGACCGACGACCTCGCGGTGGCCGAGGACGCCGCGCTGCGAGCGGCCCGGATGCTGAGCGCGCTGGAGGCCGACCCGGAGGTCGACCTGACGCGTTGGTGGTGAGGCGTCGTCGGTGCCGGGCTGGCGGCGCGGGGTCGGTCAGGCCTTGGGCTCGGTGGTCGCGATCGGGCGCAGCCCGAGCTCCTCGTCGAGGCGCAGGAGGCCGGGACCGTCGTCGTCGATCATGACCAGCCGGCCGATGATCTCGCTGACCGTCGCCTCCTCCTCGATCTGCTCCTCGAGGAACCAGTTGAGCAGCGGCCGGGAGTCGAGGTCACCCTCGGACTCGGCGGCCCGGTAGAGGTTGCGGATCGACTCCGACACCTTCTGCTCGTGCGCCAGCGCCGCCTTGAACGCGTCGAGCACGGACCCGCCCGCGACGCTCGGCGCCTGCATCGCGCCGATGGCGGGGTGGTTGTCACGATCGGCGACGTGGTCGATGAACCTGTTGGCGTGGACGATCTCCTCGTCCGCCTGGTGGCGCAGCCACGCGGACATCCCGGGCAGGTCCATCAGCTCCAGCTCGATGGCCAGCTGGCGGTAGACGAGGGACGCCTGGAACTCCAGCGTGATCTGCGCGTTGAACGCCGTCTCGAGCTTGTCACTGAGCTTCATGGCGCCCAGCCTAATCGTGGTGCCCACCCTCCGGGGTGAGCGGTCCTACGCGGGAGCGACCAAGGCGCCGAGGGCCATGTCGTGCAGCAGCCCGTGCATCTGGTCGTCGGGCAGCAGTCCGCTGTGCGGCGTGGAGTTGATGAGCCCGAAGGCCACGTGGGTCATCGCCCGGGCGCGGTCGAGGGTGAGGTCGGGGTGCACGCGACGGAGCTCGGCAGCCCACACGTCGACGTACTCCCGCTGGAGCGCCCGCACCTGCTCGCGGGCGTCGTCGGCGAGCGAGGACCAGTCCCGGTCCTGGACGACGATCAGGGCGCGGTGGGCGAGCGCGAACTCGATGTGCCACTCGATCAGCGCCTCGACGGCCGCCGTCGGGCTCCCGGCCGCCTCCGCGCGCCGGCGCCCGACCGTGAGGAGCTCCTCGCTGATGGAGACCAGCATCTCCGCGAGCACCGCGTCCTTGCTGGGGAAGTGCTTGTAGAGCGCCGGGCCGGAGATGCCGCACGCCGCGCCGAGGTCGGCGACCGAGACGCCGTGGAAGCCCCGCTGGGCGAAGAGGTCCGCGGCGATGTCGAGGATCTGCTGGCGCCGCGGGGTCACCGGCCAAGGTTAGCGCCCGCTAACCGCGGTCCCCGGCGTCGTCCACGGTGTTCCTGCACACGTGCGCAGGCATGGCGGCCACGGCGGACCGCTTCCCTGAGCACGTGCGCAGGCAAGGCGTGAAGACCCCGCCCCATGCCTGCGCACCTGCGCAGACCGGGTCCCTGTGGACACCGGGTGCCTGTGGACAACGAGATGCGACTTCGGTCGGACGGGGTAGGAGCCCGGCATGAGACCACAGAACCTGAGCTACTACGTCGAGGTGTACGCCGCCGTGGAGCGATCGTCCTCCGGTCCGGCTGCGGAGCCGCCACGGTGCGGGCCGTCGCGGCCGAGGGCAGCCTGAGCGCCAGCACGGTCCGCTACTACTACCGCAACCAGTCGCACCTCCTGGCGTGCGCGTTCGCCGCGGTCGACGACCACTTCTCCCACGAGCTCGGCCGGCACCCGTTCGCCCCCGGCAGGCTCGGTCGCGGTGACAGGCCCCGAGTCGAGGACGCGGTCGACGTCCTGGCCGTCCACCTGCCCACCGACGGTGCCGGGCTCGAGCGGCTCCGCCTGCTCCACGCCTACAAGGCGTGGGGGCGGCACGACTGGGACATGGCGATCACGGTCGGGGGCTTCGACCGACGACTGCTCGACCTGTGCCACCGGGTGCTCGTGAGCCTGGGCCTGCCGGCCCCGCAGGCGAAGCGCCAGGCGAGGCTCCTGCGCGCGATCGTGACAGGGCTCGCGGAAGAGGTCGTGACGCTCGCAGCGCCTCCGGAGGGCGAGCCGGCCATGCGGCTGCCCGACCGGTTCACCGACCGCGGGGTGCGCGCCGCGTTGACCCAGCACCTCCGAGCGGTCCTCGCCGAGGACCTGCCGGTCGACAGGGCAGGTTAACGATCGCTAACCTGAGCTCGTGACCGACGCCAGCAGCGATCCCTCGAGCGGCCCCGCCCCCGCGGCCGCACCCACGATGCGTGACCTCGTCGCCGATCTGCGCGAGCGACTGGCCGTCGTGCGCCAGGGTGGCAGCGAGGCTGCCCGGGCCAAGCACACCGGCCGCGGCAAGCTGCTGGTCCGCGACCGGGTCGACCGGTTGCTCGACCCGGGCAGTCCCTTCCTCGAGCTGAGCGCGCTGGCGGCGTACGGGATGTACGGGCGCGACGCCGACGACCTCAACGCCGTGCCGAGCGCGAGCATCGTGACCGGCATCGGCCGGGTCAACGGCCGCGAGGTCGTGGTGATCGCCAACGACGCGACGGTCAAGGGCGGCACGTACTACCCGTTGACGGTCAAGAAGCACCTGCGTGCGCAGACCGTGGCCGCGGACAACAACCTGCCGTGCATCGCCCTGGTCGACAGCGGTGGCGCGTTCCTGCCGATGCAGGACGACGTCTTCCCCGACCGTGAGCACTTCGGCCGGATCTTCTTCAACCAGGCCAACCTGAGCGCCAAGGGCGTCCCGCAGATCGCCGCCGTGATGGGTTCGTGCACCGCCGGCGGCGCCTACGTGCCGGCGATGTCGGACGAGACGGTGATCGTCAAGGAGCAGGGCACGATCTTCCTCGGCGGTCCGCCGCTGGTGAAGGCCGCCACCGGCGAGGTCGTCACGGCCGAGGACCTCGGTGGCGGTGACGTCCACGCCCGCAAGTCCGGGGTGGTCGACCACCTCGCCGACGACGACGCGCACGCCCTGGCCATCGTCCGCAGCATCGTCGACACCCTCCCCGCCACGTCCGGCTACCCGCAGCCGGGGCGTCGGCTCGAGCCCGGCCCGGTCGAGGAGCCGCACGAGTCGCCCGAGAGCCTGTACGACGTCGTGCCCACCGACACCCGCACGCCGTACGACGTGCGCGACGTCATCCGCCGCATCGTCGACGGCAGCCGGATGCACGAGTTCAAGAAGCTCTACGGCGAGACGCTGGTGACCTGCTTCGCCAAGATCCACGGCTACGACGTCGGGATCGTCGCCAACAACGGCATCCTCTTCAGCGAGTCCGCCCTCAAGGGTGCGCACTTCATCGAGCTGTGCAACCAGCGCGGCATCCCGCTGGTCTTCCTGCAGAACATCACCGGCTTCATGGTCGGCCGGGAGTACGAGAACCGCGGCATCGCCCGCGACGGCGCCAAGCTGGTCACCGCGGTCGCGTGCAGCGTGGTCCCGAAGTTCACCGTCGTCATCGGCGGCTCCTTCGGCGCCGGAAACTACGGCATGTGCGGGCGCGCCTACGACCCCCGCTTCCTGTGGATGTGGCCCAACGCGCGGATCTCGGTGATGGGCGGGGAGCAGGCGGCCAGCGTCCTCGCGACCGTGCGCACCGACCTCGAGACCGACGAGCAGGTCGAGGCGTTCAAGGCCCCGATCCGTGAGCAGTACGAGACCCAGGGCTCGCCCTACTACTCCACGGCCCGCCTCTGGGACGACGGCGTGATCGACCCCGCCGACACCCGCCGGGTGCTCGGCATGGGCCTGGCGGTGGCGGCCAACGCCCCGGTGCCGGACCCCTCCTACGGCATCTTCAGGATGTGACCGCCTTGTCCGCCTTCGACACCGTCCTGATCGCCAACCGCGGCGAGATCGCCCTCCGCGTCATGCGCACCGCCCGGGCCATGGGCCTGCGCACCGTCGCGGTCTTCACCGCCCCCGACCGCGACGCCCCGCACGTGCGGGAGGCCGACGAGGCCCTCGAGGTGCCCGGCTACCTCGACATCGACGCGATCGTCGACGCCGCCCGGCGCAGCGGTGCCGGGGCGATCCACCCCGGCTACGGCTTCCTCTCCGAGCGGTCGGCCTTCGCCCGAGCGATCGAGGGCACCGAGGGGGTCCTCCTCGTCGGGCCCGGCGCCGACGTCATGGACGCGATGGGCAAGAAGGACGCCGCCCGCGAGATCGCCGTGGGCGCGGGCGTGCCCGTCGTGCCGTCGTACGACCTCGACGCCGATCCCGCCGGCTTCGCCTATCCCGTGCTGGTCAAGGCCGCGGCCGGCGGTGGCGGCAAGGGCATGCGCATCGTCCGTGCGCGCAGCGAGTACGCCGCCGCGCTTGCCGCCGCCCGCCGCGAGGCGCTGAGCGCGTTCGGCGACGACACGATCCTCGTCGAGAAGTACGTCGAGCACGGTCGCCACATCGAGGTGCAGGTGCTCGCCGACCACCACGGCAGCGTGGTGCACCTCTTCGAGCGCGACTGCTCGACCCAGCGCCGCCACCAGAAGGTGCTCGAGGAGGCACCCGCGCCCACGATCACCGACGCCCAGCGTGCGTCGGTCACCACCAGCGCGGTCGCCCTGTCGCAGGCGGTCGGCTACACCAACGCGGGCACCGTCGAGTTCCTGCTGGACAGCGACACCGGCGAGGTCTACTTCCTCGAGATGAACACCCGCCTCCAGGTCGAGCACCCGGTCACCGAGGAGGTCGTGCGGGTCCGCGGCGAGCGCATCGACCTGGTCGAGCTGCAGCTCCGGGTGGCCGCCGGCGAGCCGCTCGGCTTCACCCAGGCCGACGTCACCGTCGAGGGGCACGCGATCGAGGCGCGGATCTATGCCGAGGACTCCTTCGGCGGTTTCCTGCCGCAGGCCGGCACCGCCGAGCTGGTGCGGTGGCCGACTGTGCCCTTCGCCGAGGGCGCCGCCGGTGGTCGAGCGGGGTCGGGGCCCGGCCGTGTCCGCGTGGACGCCGCCCTCGAGTCCGGCCAAGTGGTGAGCTCGTCCTTCGACCCGATGCTCGGCAAGGTCATCGCCTGGGGCGCAGACCGCGAGGCCGCACGCACCGGGCTGGTCGACGCCCTCGACCGCACCGGCATCCTCGGCCTCACCACCAACACCGGCTTCGTGCGGGCCCTGGCGGCCGGTGCGGAGTTCCGCGACGCCACCATCGACACCGCCTGGCTCGACCACGCGACCGTCGCGGCGCCCGACAGCGAGGTGGCCCTGGTGGCCGCCGCCTGGGTCGACGCCGTGCTGCACAGCCCTCGGTTCACCGACCGGGCGGGCGACCCGTTCGCCACCGACGGCTGGCGGGTCGCAGGCGAGCCCGCCCGCACGCTGGTCGCCCTCGAGACGCCGGACGGGCGCCGCGAGCTGCGGGTCGACGTCCCCGGCCACCGCGTCGACGACGTCGTCGTCAGCGAGCACCGCCTGGCCGACCACACGGCCGTGCTGTCCCTCGACGGCCACCGCGAGACGGCGTACGTCAACGCCACCACCCACAAGGTCGAGGTCGCCCACCGCGGGCAGCGCCACTCCTTCGAGCGTCCCGACGCCTTCGCCGACCACGGCCCCGCGGCCGGCGACGGCACCCTGCTCGCGCCGATGCCCGGCACGGTCCTCGACGTCCTCGTCACGGTCGGGCAGGAGGTGGCCGCGGGTGAGACGCTGGGTGCCATGGAGGCGATGAAGATGGAGCTCGCGCTCACCGCGCCCTTCGCCGGCACGGTCACCGAGGTCAACGTCGCGGCCGGCCAGCAGGTCCCGCTCGGCGCGGTCCTCCTCGTCGTCGAGGAGGGGGAGATCGGTGGCTGAGGTGCGAGCGGAGCGCGCCTCGAAACCCCTTCCCGAGCGCGTCACGATCTACGAGGTCGGCCCCCGCGACGGCCTGCAGAACGAGAAGGCGGTCGTCGCGACCGAGGACAAGGCCGAGTTCGTACGCCGCCTGGTCGCCGCCGGCCTGCCGGTCGTCGAGGCCACCAGCTTCGTCCACCCGAAGTGGGTGCCCCAGCTCGCGGACGCGGCCGACCTGATGACGATGCTCGGCGAGGAGGGCCGCGCCCACCCCGTCCTCGTCCCCAACGAGCGCGGCCTCGACCGGGCCCTCGAGCTGGGGATGGAGCACATCGCGATCTTCGGCAGCGCCACCGAGACCTTCGCGCAGAAGAACCTCAACCGCAGCCTCGACGAGCAGTTCGCGATGTTCGAGCCCACCGTCGCCCGGGCCCGCGCCGCCGGGCTCGACGTCCGTGCCTACGTCTCCATGTGCTTCGGCGACCCCTGGGAGGGGGCGGTGCCGGTCGACCAGGTGGTCTCGGTCGGCAAGCGCCTCTTCGACCTCGGCGCGAGCGAGCTGAGCCTGGGCGACACCATCGGCGTCGGCACGGCCGGCCACGTCAAGGACCTCGTCCACGCCTTCGTCGACGCGGGCATGCGCACCGACCAGCTCGCCATGCACTTCCACGACACCTACGGCCAGGCGCTGGCCAACGCCTTCTCCGCGCTCCAGGAGGGCATCACCACCTTCGACGCCAGCGCGGGCGGCCTCGGCGGCTGCCCCTATGCCAAGTCCGCGACGGGCAACCTGGCCACCGAGGACCTCGTCTGGATGCTCACCGGGCTCGGGATCGAGCACGGGGTCGACCTCGACGCGGTCGTGGAGACCAGCGTGTGGATGGCCGGACGGCTCGGGCGCCCCAGTCCCAGCGCCGTCGTACGCGCGCTGGCAGGATGAGCCCATGAGTCGCGTCGTCTACCTCCACATCGGCGCCCCCAAGACGGGGACGACCTACCTGCAGGACAGGCTGATGCTCAACCAGTCGTCGCTGTCGGACCACGGGGTGACGATCCCGACCAAGAACCGCTTCGTCGACGCCGACCTCTTCCACTTCCGCGCGGCCCTCGACCTGCTCGAGCAGGACTGGGGCGGCACGCCCGGTCACGCGCAGGGCGCGTGGGAGACGATGGTCAAGCGGGTGCACCGCGCCAGCGGCACCGTCATCATCAGCCACGAGATCCTCGCCCCGGCCAAGCCGGACAAGATCGCCCGGGTCATGAACGACCTCGAGGGCAGCGAGATCCACGTCGTCTACTCCGCCCGCGACCTCGGTCGCCAGCTCCCGGCCGCCTGGCAGGAGAGCATCAAGCAGGGTCGCAAGTGGACCTTCAACCGCTTCCTGACCAAGGTCGAGCGCGGCCAGACGTGGTTCCGCAGTGCGATGGACCTGCCCAGTGTGCTCGACAACTGGGGCGCCAAGCTGCCGCCCGAGCGGGTGCACGTCGTCACCGTGCCGCACGACCGTGGCCCGACCGGCAACGAGCTGTGGTTCCGCTTCTGCCGCGCCTTCGGCATCGATCCCGCGTGGGCCCCGCTCGACTCCGAGCGCGCCAACCGCAGCCTCGGCATCGCCGAGACCCAGCTCCTGCGGCGCCTCAACCGCCGTCTCGAGCTGCCGATGTGGCGCGACGCCACGTACGACGGCCTCATCCGTGAGCTCCTCGCCCAGGAGGTCCTGGTCAGCCGGGACTCGATCCCGGTGCGCCTGCCCCCAGACCGCTTCGACCACGCGGAGGCGCAGGCCCAGCTGTGGATCGACTGGATCAAGGGCAGCGGCGTCGACGTCGTCGGCGACGTCGAGGACCTGCGTCCCCGCCGGCCGGAGCCGGACGCCGCGTGGCGCAACCCCGACCGGGTCAGCCCCAAGCTCCAGCTCGGTGCCGCCCTCGACGCGCTCACCGTGATGACCCGCGAGGCCGCCGAGCGCACCGCCGCCGAGACCCCGGTCCGGCGCCTGCGCGACCAGGCCCGCCGGCTGCGCGAGCGGTGAGCCACACCGCGGCCGCACCGGCCGCCGGGAGCCCCGGGGCCGCGCGAGCGTGGGGCTGGGTGGCCCACCTGCGCCACGGCGGTACGACGCCCTGGTCGGCGTGGACCGGCGAGGCACCCCCCTCCGGTCGCGTGCTGCCCGGCGCCCAGCAGCTGGAGCTCCTCCGCCGGCTCAACCTCGCCGCCTCGGGACCCCTGACCCCGGACCTGGCGCACCGGGTGCTGACCGCCGCCGCCCCCGGCCGCGGCAAGCCCGACCTGGCCCTCGTCGGCGTTCCCGGCCCGGCCTACGGTCCCCGGCCGGTCGAGCCCGCCACCCTGCCCGCGGACGAGCTGGTCCGCGTCGCCACCAGCGTGCTCGCCGAGGACGTCGTCCGGATCGGCCTCCCGCGCGAGCCGCGCGGCCTGCCGCGGCCGTGGGCACGCCACCACCGCGTCGCCGGTGACCCGGTGCTCGCGACCGCCGCGCGTGGGGCGCTGAGCCCGCGCCGCCTGGGTCGCGGCCGGATGGTAGTCATCGGTGCCCCGCTGGACCAGATGCTCGCCGACGTGTGGACCCGTCGGTGCTTCGAGCGCGGCTCGGGCGCCTGGCTGGAGTGGCTGCGGTTCTGGCAGCAGCGCGGTCAGCTGCCGCCCCGCGTCGACCTGCCCGCCGTGGCCGAGCGGCACGCGGCCTCGCCCGGGGGAGTGGTCGTCGTCCTGGACCCGACCGCGCTGCCGCACGCCCTCGGCGTACGACGCCTGCCCCCGGCCCACCGCCCCGGCGCCGACGCCGCCGAGCTCGCGCGCCGCATCGCGACGGTCGTCGGGCTCCTGGTGCCGCCGGACGAGCGGGCCGCCCTCATGTCGCGCACCGTGTGGCCGCGGATGCCGGTCACCTCGATGCCGCCGGTGAGCGTCCCCGACGAGCACCGGGAGTGGGTGACGCGCGCCGCCGAGCGGATGACCCGCCGGCTGCAGCGGGCTGGCTACCCTGTCGTCGGCGATCCCGCCGCCGTCGCCCCGGTCCTGACCGGCGAGACGCCGGCGCCGGAGCGCCCCGACGCCGCGGTGCTCGAGCTCGCGGTGCGGATGCTGGTGGACGACGACTGGACGAAGGAGGCGCGGTGACGATTCCTCCGACGACCCCTCCGACGGCCGCGGCGCCCACGCCGGTCCCCAGCGCGCCGGCCAAGCGTGTGCTGCTGCACGTCGGCACCCCCAAGACCGGGACGTCGTACCTCCAGGACGTGCTCTTCCGCAACCGCGAGGTGCTGCGCGGGCACGGGATCCTCTACCCGGCCGACCGCTTCGACGGGCACTTCCTGGCCGCGCTCGACCTGATGCGGCTCACGTGGGGCGGCCTGGAGACGGAGGCGGTCGGCGCCTGGGACCGGCTCGCCGAGCAGGTGCGCGCCTGGCCGGGCACCTCGATCATCAGCCACGAGATCCTCTCGACCGCCTCGCCCATGCAGATCGACCGGGCGATGACGTCCTTCGGCGAGGGCGTCGAGGTGCACCTCATCGTGTCCGTGCGCGACCTCGTCCGGCAGGTCCCGGCCGAGTGGCAGGAGAACGTCAAGCACCGCAGCCTCGTCTCCTACGCCCACTTCCTCGAGATGATCCGCGACCCCGCGCGCGACACCCGGATCGGCTCGTGGTTCTGGGGCGCCCAGGAGATCCCCGACATCCTCGACCGCTGGGGAGCGATCCTGCCGCCCGAGCAGGTCCACCTGGTGACGGTGCCGCGTCCCGGCTCGGCACCTGACGAGCTGTGGCGGCGCTTCAGCCACACCTTCGGCCTCGACGGCGTCGACCTCGACCTCACCCCCGAGCGCGCCAACCCGTCCCTCGGCGTGCCCGAGACCGCCCTGCTGCGGCTGGTCAACAAGCGGGTCACCCCGGTCGTGGACCCGCCCGACTACCGTCCGCTGGTCCGCGAGCTGCTCGCCCACCAGACGCTGTCGCGGCGTACGTCGAGCGCTCGCCTCGGCCTCCCGCCCGCCACGCACGCCTGGGTCCAGGACCTGTCGCGGTCCTGGATCGCGGAGGTCGAGCAGCGCGGGTACGACGTGGTGGGCGACCTCGCCGACCTCCTCGGCGCTCCGTCGGAGACCTTCACCGACCCGGACACGGCACCGGCCGACGACCTGCTGCCGGCCGCGATGGACGCCATCACGGCGCTGCTCGTCGAGGGCTCCCGACTCCGGGAGTCGGAGGCCAACCTCGCCCGCGAGCTGGAGGAGGCGCGCCACGAGCTGCACCTCGCACGTCGGACGGCCGCCGAGCGGACCGTCCAAGCGCTCGAGGCGCGGCCGTCGGGACGCAAGGCACTGGGCGCCTACCGACGGGTGCGTGGGCGGCACCACTGAGGGGCCGGGGTCAGGGCCGGTGGTTGCGCGGCAGCAGCTCGCGATCGGCGTACCGGCCGACCCGCCACGTCGCGTAGCCGTCGGCGCCCATGCCGACCATGCCGCCCACGATCGGCACCCGGCGGCCGACGCTGGTCGCCAGCCGCTTGCCGGCGACCCGGGTGAGGAGGTCGGTGGCCACCACGGCGGCGATGATGCCGTCGAGGTTGGCGTCGTGGGCCGGCGCGGTGGCCAGCGCCATCGGAGGCGCGGGGAGCTTGGACTGCCGCACCATCACGGTGACGGTGTCCTCACCCAGCAGCGTCATCAGGATCGCGTTGCGGACCCGGGGGTCGTCGAGGTCGTGGCCGCGCAGGTGCGCGATGCCGGCGATCATCCGGCACTGGAGCAGGGTGAGCCCGGCGATGTTGGCCGGGATCGCGACCGCCGCGGTGACGAGACCGCCGACGTTGGTCAGGAAGCCCTGGGCGCCGGCGAGGCGCACGTGGTTCTCGATGACCTCGTGGACCGCCCGCTCGACGTGGCCCCGCTGCTCCTTGAGCTGCTTGTCCGCGGCCGCCGCGGCGGGCGGGAGGGGACCGACGCCGTCGATGGCCCGGTTGAGGGACTCCCGGACGAACGTGGTGGTCAGTCCGGGCGCGATGTCGGAGATCCTGGGGGCGAGGTGCCGGCCGACGGATCCCTTGATGCTCATGCTCCCGATATTACGGACCGCGGTGCAGCCCGTCGGTCCAGCGGCCACCAGTGCCGCTCGCCGTCGGCGCGCGGGACCACCCACACGTCCTCGCCCGAGGTCACCAGCAGCCACGGGCAGGGGTCGTGTCGTACGACGACCACCCCGCGTTTCCTCACGGCCGCGAGGTTAGCGGGGACTGCGCTGGTTCCTGCGCGGGTGCGCAGGCATGGGGACGGGTATCGACGGCTTCCCTGCGCGGGTGCGCAGGAATAGGGCTCGGTCTTCAACGTTTCCCTGCGCACGTGCGCAGGCATGGGGCCGGGGCTGGTCGCCTTCCCTGCGCAGTTGCGCAGGGAAGGGCTGACGTCCTGCCCCCAGAGCTGCGCGGGTGCGCAGGAAAGTCGTCCCCGCCCCGCGTCCCGGCCCGCCGAGCCCCGCCCTCACCGGCGCCGCTCACAGTCCTGGGCGCGCTCGATGCGCACGCAGGTGTCGCGTCCCGAGGAGCCGGTCGCCCGGTCGCGTCCGCGGCCACCGTCGAAGAAGTCCCGCCCACCGGTGCCGATGAAGACGTCGTCACCCCCACGTCCGAAGGCCCGCACCGACCGGCCGCCGAGGACCCGGAAGCTCTCGTCGGCGCGCGTCCCGATGAACGTCCAGTGCGGGTGCCCGCCGCTGACCTCCAGCCGCTCGACCTCGGAGTAGGCCAGCCGGGTGGTCGAGCCGGTGAAGGTGATCCGGCTCCGCGGCCGGTCCACGCGCACGCGCTCGCCCTTGCCGAACGCACGGCTCAGCCCGAGGTCGAGGAGGTCGCGGCCGCCGTCGCCGTCGATCTCGGTGCGGAAGCCTGGCTGGAGCTCGTAGTGGATCTGGTCCTTGCCCGCGCCGGCAGACACGTCGACGGCACCCTGGGCGTACACCCGGTCCCGGTCGCGGCCTCCCCGCAGCTGGCCCCGTGAGATGGGCGAGGTCGTGAAGAAGTCGCGGCCCGAGGATCCCCACAGCTCGTCGGTGCCGCCGCTGGAGACCAGTCCGTCCCGGCCGTCGCTGCCGTAGGCGACGTCGTCGCCCCCGTCGAGGGCCGGCAGGGAGGTGGTGAAGCCGAGACCGCCGTCGACGACGATGCGGTCGTTGCCCGCGCGGCCGTCGACCACGTCGTCGCCGTCCCCGGCCTGGATCAGGTCGGCGTACGGCGAGCCGGTGATCCGGTCGCCGAACGCGCTGCCGACGACGCCGGCCGGTCCTTCGACCACGATCGTGTCGGTGCCCTCGCCGGTCGCAGTGCCAGCGGTCAGGTCGACGACGACCGGACCGGCGGCGTCGGTGTAGACGACCCGGTCGTAGTAGGCGAAGTCCACCGGGTGGATGTCGAGCGCCTGCCGGTCCGCGCCCAGGTCGACGTGGTCGTCGCCGGGCCCGGGGGCGACCAGGTCGGACGAGTAGCCGTTGTCGATGGAGTACTGGCCGTCGAACCCGCCGAAGAGCCGGTCGTCCCCGGGGCCCCCGCTGAGGGTGTCGGGGCCGCCGAACCCGCAGATGATGTCGTTGCCACCGGCCCCGTCGATCGTGTCGCGGCCCGGGGTGCCGACGATGACGTCGTCCCCGGGGGTCCCGACGACCGGCGCGGTCTCGTAGCCCGTCGCGGGCACCACGATGGTGGCGGCCCGGCCCTCGCAGGTCGTCGCCGCGGCAGCGTGGGCGGGAGCGCCGAGCGAGACGGTGCCGAGGGACAGCGCGCCGACGGACAGGGCCGCGGCGAGCGCCGGCCTGAGCGGGATGGTGTGCGGGGTGGTTCGCATGGTGTCCTCCGAGATCTGGTGCCGGGTGGGATGCCCGCCGGGGGCGCAAAGTTGTCGACGCGTTGGCTACCGTGCCCACCGTGACCCCCGTCCAGCCCCCCGACACCCCCTGGGTCTTTCCCGACCCGGAGCTGTGGGACGCCGAGGACGACCTGGTGGCGGTGGGGGCCGACCTGGAGGCCGGCACGCTGCTCCGGGCCTACTCGCACGGACTGTTCCCGATGCCGATCGGTCCGCCGCAGGACCCGATGGGCTGGTTCTCGCCCGTACGCCGCGGGGTGCTGCCCCTGGACGGGCTCAAGGTGTCGCGGTCGCTGCGACGCTCCGCCAAGGACGTCGAGATACGCGTGGACACCGCCTTCGAGGAGGTCATCGACGCGTGCGGCGACCGCCGCCGACCCGACGGCTGGATCACCCGCGACGTGCGGGCGGCGTACTGCGAGCTCCACGAGCTCGGCTGGGTGCACTCGGTCGAGGCGTGGCGCGACGGGCGTCTGGTGGGCGGGTTGTACGGCGTGGCGATCGGCGGGCTCTTCGCCGGTGAGTCGATGTTCCACCGCGAGCGCGACGCCTCCAAGGTGGCGCTGATGGGCCTCGTCTCGCTGCTCTCCGACGAGCACGCGGAGGACCGGCTGCTCGACGTGCAGTGGCAGACCCCGCACCTCGAGAGCCTCGGTGTGGTCGAGCGGTCGCGGTCGGCGTACCTCGCTGACCTGCCGGTCGCCCTCCACCTGCCGCTGCCCGCCGCCTTCGGCCCCCGCCCGTCAGCGCGGCCCTAGCGGCAGGACGGAGAACGGGGGCCGGGACAGGTGTCGAGGAGGGGCAATGGGGCAGGCTGGGGGACAGGCACCCGCGCCGCACCCACTCGTCAGGAGAGCCCCATGAAGTCTGCACTGCTCGCCGCCTCGCTCGTCCTCGTGGGCGGCACGGCCCTCGGCTGCAGTGGCGGAGGTGGGGGCGCCGGTGCCCCGACGGACGCCAGCGAGGAGGACTACTGCGCGGGCTACCAGAGCCTCTTCGACGACATGTCGACGATGGCCGACGCCACCGACGCGGAGATCATCGCCCAGATCAAGGACTGGGCGACGACGATGGAGGAGACCGGCACCCCCGAGGACATGCCGGAGGACGCGCGCGCCGGCTTCGAGACGACGATGACCCTCATCAACGACCTCGACGACGACGCCCAGCAGGAGGACTTCGAGAAGATCGACGAGGACCTCAGCGAGGACGAGACCGCGCAGGTCGACGAGTTCGACACCTACACGACCGACACCTGCGGCTCTCCGATGGACAACCTGGAGGTCCCCGAGATCCCGACGGAGACCCCGAGCCAGTAGCACGCACGACGGGCCCCGGTCGATGACCGGGGCCCGTCGGGTGCGGCGGGTCAGCCCTTGAAGACGTCCTTGACGTCCTCGCCGGTCTTCTTGACCTTGGCCTCGGCCTGGTCGGCCTTGCCCTCGGCCTTGAGCTTGTCGTCGTCCTTGACCTCGCCGACGGCCTCCTTGGCCTTGCCGAGCGCGTCCTGGGCGGCGTTCTTCGCCTTGTCTCCGAGTCCCATGGGGACCTCCTTCATGTGGGTGGTGTGGATCAGCGGACGCGCACCCGGGTGGTGCGCCCCCGTCTCCTGCGCTGCGGGGCGTCGAGGACGACCCGGCACTCGACCCGGTCGTCGGGGAACGCCGCAGCGACGTGCTGGCTGGTGGTGGCGACCGCCTCGGTGAGCGCCTCCACGTCGGCGGCGGGGTCGACCCGGCCGCGCAGCTCGACGAGCGTCGTGGCGCCGTAGGAGCGCACGGTGCCGGACGGGTCCACGACCGGGGCGATGGTGCCGAGGTGGGCCGCGGCCGCGGTGGCGACGGAGCGTACGTCGACCTCGAGCCGGCCGGTCTCGTCGCTCGCGGACAGCCGCGTCGTCGAGGAGGCCTCGCGACGCAGGTGCGCCAGCAGCCACCACAGGCCGAGCAGCCCCAGGAGGACGCCCGCGACGGCCAGGACCCACGGCCACCAGGCGGTGGTGACGACGTCCTCGGCAGCGCCGGTGCGGACGGTCTGGTCGTACGACGAGAGGACGAGGTTGTACTGCCAGTCCACGGCCAGCAGGCCGAGGGCCACGAGGGCCAGGCCGACCACGAGGACGAGCAGTCGGTCGAGGCCGAGGAGCGTGCGGGTCATCGGGACACCTCCCGGGTGCGGACGGTCACGGCGGCCCGGGTGAGGCCCTGGACTGGGACTGGAGTGCGGAGTCGACCCGCTCGGCGACGGCCGTCGGGTCACCGCTGGTGACCACCTCGACGGTGATGCGCCGGCGGCTGACCCGCGTGGCGTCGGCGGAGATGACGCCGGGCGCGCGGTCGGCGACGCCGCGGGCGAGGGCCGCGACGGCGGGCGCGGACAGCCACAGGTCGCCGTCGGCGTGGGCCTGCAGGTGGGTGCGAGCGGCCGGCTTGATGGCCACCCACACCAGCACCAGGCCGAGCAGGGCGATCACGACGCCGACGGCGGCGACGCCCACGGAGGGGGTGAGGCCGTCGAGGGCGCGGACCGCGTCGAGCGACCACGGCGAGCCGCTCGCCCAGCGCTGGCTGACGACCAGCTCGCGGACCGCCACGGCGGCGACCGCGATCAGGACGACGGCGATCAGCGCGGCGCCCAGCACCGCGGCCGGGCGGGCCTTGGGGGGCGTGGAGACACTCACTGGACCCTCCTCTGCTGGTGGTCGACGGCGTCGGGCGTCACGGCGTGGACGGTGACGTCGACGGTGCGGATGAAGACGCCGGACTGGCGCGCGGCCTCGCGGAGCACGCGGTCACGGACGTCGGTGGCGATGCGGGTGACCGGCGCGGGCCACACGGCGGCGACGTCGACCTCGACGCGGGCCCGGCGGCCCTCCATCGTGATGGACGCGCGGGGCGACCCGGTGCCGATGAGCTTGCCGAGCGCGCCCTGGTGGGCGACGGTGCCGGGGGTGTCGAGGACGGCCCGCTCGACGATGTGCTGGATCGCCTTGGTGCGGACGTCGAGGGTCCCGCGCTCGGCGGGGTCGGCCGCCACGAGCTGCGGTCCGGACGGCTCCTCGGACGGTACGACGGGTGGTGGCGGCGCCGTGGCGGGCGCGGCCTCAGCCACGACGACCCCGGAACAGGGAGCCGAGGTCGAGCTCGCCGTCGACCTGTCCTCCGATGAGGTAGCCGCCGCCGCCCAGCACGAGGGCGAGGAGCAGTCCGAGGAGGCCGCCGGTGACGATGGCGATCGTCAGCAGCAGGCCGGCGAGCAGGCCGAGGGTGGACGTGGTCATGGTGGTCTCCTTCAGAGGTGGCCGTAGCGGCGGGAGCCGGGCAACGACCGTGGGATGCGGGTGCGGATCGTGTGGACGAGCTGTCTGCCCGAGGCGGTGATGCGGCGGACGGCGCGCGAGCGCGGCGTCGTACGGATGGTGGCGACGGGGTTCGTCGCGGAGCCGCCGGCGGATCGGCGGTGGCGTGGCCCGGCGGGCGGGGGCGGCACGGCCGCTTCCAGGGCCCGCATGGCCCGGTCGAAGTCGTCGGGGTCGCCCCCGAGGTCGGGGTGGAGCTGCCGGGCGGTGGCCCGGCGGAGGGATCGTCGCGCGGCCTCCCCCCCGGCCAGGCCGCGCGACGGGTCTGTGTCGTGCGTCGGACCGGTCACGCCGAGCCCGGCGCGACGACGTCCTCCACCGTCACGTCGACCGGACCCCCGACGAGCGGGCGGACGGCCTGGCGGACGAGGTCGGAGGTCTCCTGGATCGGCGCCCCGAACTCCAGCACGACATGGACGTCGCAGCCGGGCTCGAGGAGCCGGACGCCATTGACGCGGCGGCCGGGGAGGTACGTCGCGACCTCGCCGACGACGCCCGCGTGCAGTCCGTGGACGCCGGGCACCGCGACGACGGCCTCGGCGACGAGGTCGGCGTCGGTGCGGTCGGTGGCGTCCACGGGACCGGGTCGGTCACTCGACACGCGAGCCGGTGCTCTCGTCGTCGATGCCGTCGCCGTCGGTGTCCATGAAGATGTCGTGGACGGTGATGTTGACCTCGGTGACCTCGAGGCCGGTCATCCGCTCGACCGAGCCGACGACGTTGCGCCGGATGGCGGCGGCCAGGTCGGCGATGGACACGCCGTACTCGGCGACGATGTCGAGGTCCACGGCGGCCTGGCGCTCGCCGACCTCGACCGCGACACCCTGGCTGAGGTTGGTGCGGGAGCCGGGGATCCGCTCGCGGACGGCGCCGACGGCGCGCGACGCACCGCCACCGAGGTCGTGGACGCCGCTGATCTCACGGGTCGCGATGCCGGCGATCTTGGAGACGACGGTGTCCGAGATGGAGGTCCGGCCCTGCTCGCTGACCAGGGCGGTGTCGTTGCCGGGGCGGCTGACGACCGCGGCGGATCGGGTCGTGGGGGTCGTGGTCTCGCTCATCGTGTTGCCTCTCGTCTGCGTGTTGGGACAGTGGTTAGTCGTCGCGAGCGGCCGATTCCTCACGCCCCGTTCGTGTGGCCTGCGTCACGCCTTCCGCCACGTCCTAGGGTGAAGGCCGGGACACAGGTCCCTCGGGCTGTCGGAGGGGGTGGGGAATGTCGGGTTTCGTGGCCGAGCCGACCGACGATGCCCTGGTCCGGGCGGCCCGACTCGGCGACGAGGACGCGTTCGCGGTGATCGTGGACCGCTACGGCCCCGGGATGTACCGCTACGCCGTGCGGCTGGTCGGCTCGGAGAGCGATGCCGGCGAGGTGACCCAGGAGGCACTGGTGTCGGCCTGGAAGGACCTCGCCACGTTCGCCGGGCGCTCCAGCCTCAAGACGTGGCTGTTCCGGTTGGTCCACCGCCGGGCCGCCGACCTGCAACGGCACCGCAAGGCGATCCCGGTCAACGACGACCTGTTGTCGACGATGGTGCGCCCGGCGCAGGACAACCCCCTGCAGCAGGTGCTGGACGCCGAGCTGCTCGCGGCGCTGCAGGTGGCCCTCGCGGAGCTGCCGTGGCACCAGCGGGCCGCCTGGCTGCTGCGGGAGGTCGAAGAGATGAGCTACGACGAGATCGCAGTCACCCTGGGGGTGTCCGAGGGCAGTGTCCGCGGGCACCTGCACCGGGGCCGACGCACCCTGGCGGAGAGGATGGCACGATGGCGATAGAGCCCAGACCTGACCCGCTCGACCGGGCCCTGGAGGCCGCGCGGCACGACGAGCCCGCGGGCTGGATCGAGCTGTCCGGGTCGATCATGTCCCGCGTGCGGGCCACGGTCGCCCCGTCCGAGCCCATCCTGGCCTTCGGCCACGACGGGGCCACCGAGCGCGACGACGCCGGCTCCCGCACGTGGGTATCCGCCCGGATCCTCACCACCGCGCTGCGGCGCGCCCTGCGTGAGCCGACCCTGGCCCCGGAGGCCATCGACCTGGTGATCGAGGACGAGCGGCTGCGCCGCGTCGAGGTCACCCTCGTCTGCTCCTACGGCATCGACCTGCGCGCGCAGGCCGAGGTCGCCCGCGACGAGGTGCACGCGGTGGTCCTCGGCATCCTCGGTCCGGACCCCGAGTTCACCCGCGGCAGCATCGACATCGTCGTGTCCGACGTGGTGGTCGGCGACCCCCACGTGGTCTAGGGGGAGCTACTTCAGCAGCCGGCTCATCCGGCGGTCCGCGAGCGGCTTGCCGCCGGTCTGGCAGGTCGGGCAGTACTGCAGGCTCGAGTCGGCGAAGCTCACCTCGCGCACCGTGTCCCCGCACACCGGGCACGCCTGGCCCGTCCGGCCGTGGACGGCGAGGTGGGACTTCTTCTCGCCCTTGAGCTCACTGGCGGCCAGGCCACGGGACCGCTCGACGGCCGCGCCGATGACGGTGCGGATCGCGTCGTACAGGGTCTGCACCTCGGCCTCGTCGAGCGAGCTGGCGGGCTTGTACGGCGACATGCGTGCGGCGTGCAGCAGCTCGTCGGAGTAGGCGTTGCCGATCCCGGCGATGGTGCCCTGGTGGCGCAGGACGCCCTTGATCTGCTTGCGGCCCTCGCTCTGCAGGATCCCGGCCAGCACGTCGATGGTGAACGCGTCGTCCAGCGGATCGGGCCCGAGCCGGGCGATGCCGGGGACCTCCTGCGGGTCGCGCACGACGTAGATCGCCAGGCTCTTCTTCGTGCCGGCCTCGGTGATGTCGAGCCCCGGCGTGGTCTCGAAGTCCGGGTCGTCGATGACCACCCGCGCGGCGAGCGGGTTCTTGCTGTTGGGGCGGGCGGGGAGCGCCGGCACGTCGTCACGCCAGCGGATCCAGCCCGCGCGGGCGAGGTGGACGATGAGGTGGGTGCCGCTCGCGGTGATGTCGAGGAACTTGCCGTGGCGGGTGACGTCCTCGACGAGGGTGCCGTGCAGCGACTGCAGCGGCGGGTCGAAGGTCTTCAGCGCGCTGAAGGCCGCCAGGTCGATGCGGGCGATCGCACGGTCGACGAGCCGGCCCCGGAGGTCCTGGGCCAGCGCTTCCACCTCGGGCAGCTCGGGCATGCGCCGAGTCTAGGACGCGTGACAGCCCCTTGTGGTCGGGGTCACAATGGACCATGGCCCAGCCGCGACCACTGCCCCGCACCGGGGCCGTCTACCTCGACCCCCGGGGTGAGGACCGGTCGCTGCGCGTCTCGTGGCACCCCGAGGCGGACGTGGTGGTCCTGTCGCTGTGGCGCGACAACCTCTGCGCCGGGACCTTCCGCCTGTCCGTCGACGAGGTCCCCGACCTGATCGCCATGCTCCGGACCGGTCTCACCGAGGCGTACGCCGTCGCGCGCGACCGCGCCGAGCGGGGTGGCGCGCTCCCCGAGGAGGGCAAGCAGGCCGGCTGAGCGTCGTACGGCTGCTCGTCCAGCTGCGACACGATCGCCGAGTCTCGCGATGTCTAAGGATCTGGCTAGAGAGCCCGATACCGTCACATCGTGGACCCGATCCGTAACCCCTACGCCCCCGGCGCCGGCCAGCGCCCGCCCGAGCTCGCCGGCCGCGACGAGCAGCTCGCCGCCTTCGACGTCGTCCTCGAGCGGGTGTCCCGCGGTCGCCCCGAGCGCAGCCTGGTGCTGACCGGGCTCCGGGGGGTCGGCAAGACGGTGCTGCTCAACGCGCTGCGCGGTGCCGCCGTACGCCGCCAGTGGGGGACCGGCAAGCTCGAGGCCAGGCCCGACCAGGGGCTGCGTCGTCCGCTCAGCGGGGCGCTGCACCAGGCGGTCCGCGAGCTCGGCCACCGCGATGCCGACAGCGTCGACCACGTGCTCGGCGTGATCAAGGCCTTCGCCCAGCGCGACGCGGGGCCGGCCGCCAAGATGCGGGACCAGTGGAGCCCGGGGATCGACGCCCCGGCCGTCCGCGGGCGGGCCGACTCCGGCGACATCGAGATCGACCTCGTCGAGCTCTTCACCGACCTCGGCGGGCTCGCCGCCGACAAGGGCAAGGGCATCGCGATCTTCATCGACGAGATGCAGGACCTCGGCCCCGACGACGTGTCGGCGCTCTGCGCGGCGTGCCACGAGATCAGCCAGTCGGGGCTGCCGGTGATCGTGGTCGGCGCCGGACTGCCGCACCTCCCGGCGGTGCTGTCGGCCAGCAAGTCCTACTCCGAGCGGCTCTTCCGCTACCAGCGCATCGACCGCCTCACCCGCGAGGCGGCGGACCTCGCGCTCACCGTGCCGGCCGAGGACGAGGACGCCCTCTACGAGGCGGGTGCGCTCGAGGCGATGTACGCCGCGACGGGCGGCTACCCCTACTTCATCCAGGCCTACGGCAAGGCCGTCTGGGACCGCGCGCCCCGCTCGCCGATCACCGCGGCCGACGTCGCGGTGGCCGCTCCCGAGGCCGACGCCGAGCTCGCGGTCGGCTTCTTCGGCAGCCGCTACGAGCGGGCCACACCGGGGGAGCGCGACTACCTGCGGGCGATGGCCGACGTGGCCGGCACCGAGCAGGACGCGCCCGACGCCGTCCCGACCGCGGACGTCGCGGCCGCCCTGGGCAAGAAGCCCCAGTCGCTGAGCCCGGCGCGCGACTCGCTGCTCAAGAAGGGGCTGATCTACTCCGGCGAGCGCGGCCGGATCGCGTTCACGGTGCCGCACTTCGGGCGCTACCTGCGCGAGCACGCCAACTAGGGCCTGACCACCCGGATCAGCGGGGAACATCGTCCGGCCCTGCGCGGGACGATCTTCCCCGGTGACGAGCCGACGACCAAGAGGTCAGCGGGCCCAGGCCGGGAGCCGCTGGACGACGGCGTACGTCCCGACCCCGACCGCGGCCGAGAGGAACGTCCCCCACGCCATGTCGATCGGCACCAGCGCCGCCGGCCAGCCGTCGACGACGGCCAGGTTGGTGAGCTCGTAGACCCCGTAGACGACGAAGCCGAAGAACGCGCCGACCCCGACGGCCCGGCGCCACGACCCCGCCGCGACGGCCGGGTGGATGACGAAGTGGACCAGCCCCGCCAGCAGCACGAGGTAGACGAGCACGGCGGCCAGCACGTTCGGCGACTCGGCCCGCAGCGCCCCGAGCTGCTCGTCGTACAGGTCGGTGGCGACGGTGCTCAGCCAGAGCACGTCGATCACGCTGAAGACGACCGCGGCGACGAGGAACTGGGTGAGCCAGGCAGACACGCGCATGCGCACAGTATGGAGGGCGACTGCGGACCGATCCTGTCCGCCTGCGGCGGGAGGGTGGAGGCACGGCAACAAGCCACCACAGACAGGGGAGTCCCCATGATCGAGCCCACCACCCGCACCGAGTCCGAGGCCCTCACCGCCTTCCTGCGTGAGCAGGTCGTCGCCGCCCGCACCGCCGCGCACGGCCTGACCGACGATGAGGCGCGGATGACGCCGACGCGGTCCGCTCTGAGCATCGGCGGGATCCTCAAGCACCTCGCCACCGCCTGGGTGACGTGGGAGCGCCGGGAGGCGCAGAACCGCGGCGAGCGGGGCTGGGAGCTCACCGAGGAGGACTACGGCGTCTTCTACGGCAGCTTCGCGCTCAGCCCCGACGAGACCCTCGAGCAGGTCGTCGAGCGGTACGACGCCGCGACGGACGCCCTCCTCGCCGCGGTGGCGGCGGTGGACCCGTCGGCCGAGGTGCTGGAGGCGCCGGCGCCGTGGTTCGGCCGGATGGAGCCGAGCGTGGTCAACCGGCGCTCCCTGGTGCTGCACATGATCGAGGAGTTCGCCCGGCACGCCGGCCACGCCGACATCATCCGCGAGCAGCTCGACGGCGCGCTGGCCGGGCAGCTGACCATGGCGGTGGAGGGGATCGAGGGCAACGACTTCATCCAGCCCTGGCGCCGGGAGACCGCCGACGCCTGATCCGGCGCGCGTCCGGGGGAGGGGCGACCCTCGACCCGGGGTAGTCCGTGACGAAGGGACCCCGGACACTCGATTTCAGGGGTCCGATCGTCACGGACTACCGACGAGGGGGTCAGCGCGTGCGCGGGATCTCGGCCCGGCTCACCCAGTACGCCGTGCCGGGCTCGGCCGGCGTGGTGAAGCGGGCGTTGGGCAGGTAGAGCCAGCGTCCGAACGCCGCCACGGTGGTCGGGACGTCCACGGCCGCGTCGAAGTCGGTCCCGGCGATGGTGTCGACCAGCATCCCGGCGCTGCCGTCGCGCTCCATCTCCAGGACGGCGACCTGGTCGAGGCGGTTCTGCACGACGTACAGCGTGCGGCCCCGCAGCAGCATCCCGTCGCCGTTCTCGACGGACGCGCCGTCGAGGTCGACGACCCGGGCGTCACCCGTCCCGCGGTCGACCCGGTAGAGGACGCCGGCGTTGACGACGAGCAGGGCCGAGCCGTCGGGGGTCTCGGTCAGGCCGTTGGCGCCGTTTACCCCGACCCCCGGCTGGACCCACTCGCCGCCCAGCGGCACCGTGACGACCTCGCCGGCCGCGGGCAGGAAGCCACCGCGACCGAGCGGGAGGGCGAAGAGCCGGGCGCTGCGCGAGTCCGTGAACCACACGGTGTCGTCGACGATCAACGAGTCGTTGATGAAGCGGTCCGTCGCCGTGGAGAGCTGGTAGCGCGCGAGCAGCTCACCGGTCCGCGTGTCGACGACGCGGGCGTCACCGGCCGTGCCGCCGGAGACGAAGAGCCGTCCGCGCTGGTCGACCTTGAGCCCCACCGCCGGGTTGCCCGGACCGGGGCCCTGGCTGATCGTCTCGCCCTCACCGGTCCGGAGGTCGACCTCGTGGATGTCGCCGTCGGCCCGGGAGCCGAACCACGCCGTGGCGCCGCGGCCGATGGTGATCCCCTCGGGCTGGAAGCCGTCGGGCAGCTCGATCCGGGGTGGGAACACGTCGTCCGGAGGACCGGCCGTCGCCCCGGGGGCCGTGGTGAGGCTCGCGGCCAGACCGGCGGTGAGCAGGGCGGAGAGGGCGGCGGCGAGCGTGGTCCTGCGTGCGCCGCGGTGTCGTCGGGTGCTGGTCATCGTGCAACCTCATCGTCGGGCGCCGGCCGTGCTCGCCGACGCGAGGGGTGGTGGTTCCGCCACGGTACGTCGACGTGGGTGACGCTGCTCTCGCGTCCGGAGCCCTACCCTCGACGCATGAGGCCGCAGGTCGTCGCCCACCGGGGCGCCAGCGACGAGACCGCCGAGCACACCCTGCGCGCCTACACCCGGGCCATCGAGCTCGGTGCGGAGGCGCTCGAGTGCGACGTACGCCTGACGGCCGACGGCCACCTGGTCTGTGTCCACGACCGCGACCTGCGGCGCACGGCGTCCTCGCGCGGCCTCGTCTCGACGATGAACCTCGCCGAGCTCGACGAGCTGGACTTCGCCCGGTGGAAGAACCCGTGGTCCGACATGGACGACGAGGCTCCGGAGCTCGACCCCACCGACGGCAAGGTGCTGACGCTGCGCAAGCTGCTGGAGACGGTGGCCGATGCCGATCGCCGGGTGGAGGTGGCCATCGAGACCAAGCACCCGACGCGGTACGGCGGGCTGGTGGAGAAGCGCGTCGTCGAGCTGCTCTCCGACTTCGGCTGGGACCGCGCCGGCAGTCCGGCGCGGGTGATGAGCTTCTCGTTCACGGCGTTGCAGCGCACCAAGCGGCTCGCCCCCGACGTCGACGTCGTGATGCTCGTGGAGAAGGCGCACCACTGGCCGATGCTGCGGCGGGTCGTGGGCGACGACTGGATCATCGGTCCGGGCATCGGCGAGCTGCGTGAGCACCCGGGCCTGCGCCGGTCGCTGCGGCGGGCGGGTCGCCAGGTGCACGTGTGGACCGTCAACTCCGAGGCGGACCTGCAGCTGTGCCTCGACCTCGGCGCCCGGGCGGTCATCACCGACCGGCCGGCCTACCTCCTCGAGCTCCTCGACGGTCCGCCCGACGGAGGCGTTGGATAGCCTCGCCCCCATGGCGAAGAAGTCCCGCACCAAGGCCCGTGACCACGCTGCTCCCGTCGACGGCGAGGTCGGCCCGCGCCAGCCCTGTCCCTGCGGCTCCGGCAAGCGCTACAAGGCGTGCCACGGTGCCGCCGGCGGAGCCGCTCCGGCGTTCGTGAGCCGTCCCTTCGAGGGCATGCCCGGCGAGTGCGACGTGATCGCCCTGCGCGAGCTGGTCCCGGCCGCCACCGTCCCGCTGGACGTGAAGGGCACCGACCGCGAGGTGCGACTGTGCACGCTGCTGCCGATGGCGGCGCCCGCGATGGTGCGCGACTCCGGAGCGATCTGGCTGGGCCTGCAGGTCGCACACCAGTACGGCGATCCCGCCCGCGACCTGGGTGCCGTGCTGGAGAAGGCGCTCGCCACCGAGGAGCCGGGGATCATCGGCCTGACCGAGGCGCCCGGCGAGGGCCCGCGGCTCCAGGACCTCATCAACGACACCGAGCTCGACATCACGGTGCACGACGGCTTCGGCTACTGGATCGACGACGTCGAGGACCAGGACGCGTCGACGCAGGCCGCGCTCGAGCAGGCCAACGGCGCCGCCAACCCGACCACCCGGCTCGCGAGCGTCGAGGCGGCGTACTGGACCAACGTGGGACCCAAGGAGCACCTGCGCTGGGTGATGCCGCACCCGGAGGACGAGCTGCTCAACGCGCTGGCCCGGCTGCACGCCGCCGGGAAGGACAGCGTCGCGGAGGGCTCGCGCTTCGTCGGCATGTTCCGCGCGCACGGCCTGCTCGCGCCCGTCTGGGACCTTCCGGTCGGCACCGGCGCAGAGGTGCTCGAGGAGCCCGCCCAGCGCTTCGCCGCCGAGCTCGAGAAGGCGCTCGCCGACACCTCCGACCTGACGCCGGAGCAGCGCTCCGCCCGGGCCGGGCTGGCCAACCGACAGGTGACGATCCGTTAAGGATCAACTTGATTTGGCTCAAGACCTTGTCGGCGTTGTGACCGGACGGTAGGTTTTCGTTCGCCCGGTCGTTGTTGTTTCCCCCGTCAACAGCGGCCGGGCCACCACATTTCATGCGGAAGTCCCCGCGCCGTCGCTTGGCCGGCCGCCGCCTCCGGGCTGGCACACTCGCGACCATGTCGATCGCCACGTCGCTGCTCCTGTTCGCCCTGGCCGCCGTCGCCGAGATCGGCGGCGCCTGGCTGGTCTGGCAGGGCGTCCGGGAGGACCGCGGCTGGGTGTGGATCGGTGCCGGCGTGATCGCGCTGGGTCTCTACGGCTTCGTGGCCACGCTCCAGCCCGACGCCAACTTCGGCCGGATCCTCGCGGCGTACGGCGGAGTGTTCGTCGCCGGCTCGCTGCTCTGGGGCATGGTCGCCGACGGCTTCCGGCCCGACCGGTACGACGTCACCGGCGCGCTCATCTGCCTGGTCGGGGTCGCCGTGATCATGTACGCCCCGCGCGCCACCGTGTGACCTTCGACGACTGGGCGCCCCGATTCCTCCCCGGTACCGTGGGGGTCGTGACCGACTGCTGCGCCGCCCCGCTCGTGGGGATGCGTGCGTCGACAGCCGACGGGCAGACGCTCTCGGCGATCGGCACCAACGGGTACGTCTCGACCTGGGGCGACCACCAGACGGGATGTCCGGCTCCTCGAGCCCGGGTGCTCCCGGTCCGCCCCGCGCGGCCCTGAGCCCAGCCTCCGACCCGTCCCGCACGCGTCGACGCTCCCCCGAGGAGCCGTCCGCGTGCCAGCTGCCTGTCCGGAAGAGCCATGACGCCCCACACCCATGCCACCCCTGCCCCGTCGACCCGTCTCGCCCGCCTCGGTGAGTGGTCCCGCCTCGAGCTCAGCGGCGGGATCCTCCTCGCGGCCGCCACCGTGCTGGCCCTGGTCGCCGCCAACTCCCCGGCGGTCGACCTCTACACGGCGGTCCGCGACGCCGCTTTCGGCCCCGAGGCGCTGCACCTCCACCTGACCGTGGGCGAGTGGGCGGCGGACGGGCTCCTCGCCATCTTCTTCTTCGTCGTGGGCCTCGAGCTCAAGCGAGAGTTCGTCGCCGGCGACCTCAGCGACCCGCGCCGGGCGCTGGTGCCGATCACGGCCGCGGTCGGTGGTGTGGTCGTCCCCGTCCTGGTCTACCTCGCTGTCGTCTCCGCCCTCGGCGGCGGCGCCGCCGAGCTGGCCGGGTGGGCGGTCCCCGCAGCCACCGACATCGCCTTCGCGGTCGCTGTGCTGGCTCTGGTGTCGACGCACCTGCCGGCGGCGCTGCGCACCTTCCTGCTGACCCTGGCGGTGGTGGACGACCTGATCGCCATCACGATCATCGCCGTGGGCTTCACCGACGGGCTCGACCTGATGACGCTGGGCCTGTCGCTGGTCGCGATCGTCGCGTTCGCGGTCGTCGTACGACGTCGCCCGGTGTGGTGGCTGCTCGTCCCGCTCGCGCTCGTGGCGTGGACCCTCGTGCACGCGTCCGGCATCCACGCCACCATCGCCGGGGTCCTCCTCGGCCTGAGCGTGCCGGTCATCGACCAGGGCGTCCGGGCCGAGTCGGCCGCCGAGCGCGAGGAGGCCGCCGCGCACGGCCCGGCCGCGCGACTGGAGCACCTGCTCAAGCCGTGGTCGTCGTGCCTGGCGGTGCCGGTCTTCGCGTTCTTCGCCGCCGGCGTCACCGTGGGCGGACTGGGTGGGCTCGCGGAGTCGGTCTCCACCCCGGTCGCGCTGGGCACCATCGCGGGGCTGGTCCTCGGCAAGGCGGTCGGCATCACCGGCGCCGCCTGGCTCGTCACCCGGGTGCCGGGGGTGCGGCTGGACGACGACCTGCGCTGGCCCGACCTGCTCGGCGCGGCCCTGCTGGGCGGCATCGGGTTCACGGTGTCCCTGCTCGTCGGCGAGCTCGCCTTCGGCACGGGCAGCGGCTTCGACGACGACGTCAAGGTCGGCGTCCTCGTCGGCTCCCTGGTCGCGTCGGTGCTGGCCCTGGTCGTCCTGGCCGCCCGCAACCGGCACTACCGCGGTCTCCCGCACGTGCACGAGGAGGCCGTGGGGGCGGTCGGGCACTGAGCGGTGGCGGAGGTCAGCCCCGCCGGGTCGTGATGAGGTCGATGAACTCGTCGGCCATCTCGAGCTGGCGCACCAGCGCCCGACGCCGCTCGGTCGCGTCCTGGCGGATCTCGTCGAGGCGCTGCCGGACGGCGTCGCGCTCCCCGACACCCGTGGCCGGGTCGTCGAGGGCCTCGATGTCGCGCATGACCGCCTTCATCTGGTCCAGGCTGAAGCCGAGCGGCTTCATGCGGCGGATGACCAGGACCTTCTCCACGTCCGCCTCGGTGTAGAGGCGGAACCCGCCGTCGCTGCGTCCCGACGGCTGGAGGAGGCCGACCTCCTCCCAGTGCCGCAGGCTGCGCAGCGACAGCTCGGTGCGCGCGGCGACCTCACCGATGTGCATGACCGCCTCGGGGTTGGTGCTCACGTGGTCCCTCTCACCTCGGTCCGGATTGCAACCCTACCCTTACGTGAGGTTAGAGTTTCCGCTCGTGCCCCATTCTGCCTCCCCGACCTCCACTCCCGTGCTCGAGCCGACCGTGCGCAACGCGCTGCGGTCGCCACGGATGCTGCGCACCGAGGTCCTCGCCGGCCTCGTCGTCGCGCTCGCCCTCATCCCCGAGGCGATCTCGTTCTCGATCATCGCCGGGGTGGACCCCCGGGTCGGGCTCTTCGCGTCGTTCACGATGGCCGTCTCGATCGCCTTCCTCGGTGGCCGCCCGGCGATGATCTCCGCCGCGACCGGCGCCATCGCCCTGGTCGTCGCGCCCGTCGCCCGCACCTACGGCCTTGACTTCCTCATCGCCACGGTCCTGCTGGGTGGCGTGCTCCAGGTGGTGCTGGGCCTGGTCGGCGTGGCCAGGCTGATGCGCTTCATCCCGCGCTCCGTCATGGTCGGCTTCGTCAACGCGCTGGCCATCTTGATCTTCATGGCGCAGGTACCGCACCTGGTCGACGTCCCGTGGCTCGTCTACCCGATGGTGGCCGTCGGCATCGCGATCATCGTCGCCCTGCCGCGCGTCACCACCGTCGTCCCGGCGCCGCTGGTGGCCATCGTGGCCCTCACCGGCTTCACCCTGCTGGCGGCGCTCAGCGTCCCCGACGTGGGTGACGAGGGCGAGCTGCCCGACAGCCTCCCCGGCCTGCTGCTGCCCGACGTGCCCTGGACCCTGGAGACGCTGCGCATCATCGCGCCGTACGCCCTCGCCATGGCGCTGGTCGGCCTGCTCGAGTCGCTGCTGACCGCCAAGCTGGTCGACGACATCACCGACACCCACTCCGACAAGACCCGGGAGGCGTGGGGCCAGGGTGCCGCCAACGTCATCACCGGCTTCTTCGGCGGGATGGGCGGCTGCGCGATGATCGGCCAGACGATGATCAACGTGAAGGCCTCCGGCGCCCGCACCCGGATCTCCACCTTCCTCGCCGGTGTCTTCCTGCTCGTCCTGGTCGTCGGCTTCGGTGACGTGGTCGCGCTGATCCCGATGGCGGCACTCGTCGCGGTGATGATCATGGTGTCGGTCGGGACCTTCGACTGGCACTCCGTCCGGCCCGCCACCCTGCGCCGGATGCCGAAGTCCGAGACCGTCGTGATGGCGTCCACCGTCGTGGTCACCGTGCTCAGCCACAACCTCGCCATCGGCGTCGGCGTGGGCGTCCTGGTCGCGATGACCCTCTTCGCCCGCCGGGTCGCCCACCTCACCGAGACGCACCGTGAGCTCGTGGAGGACCGGGACGGCACCACCTCGGCCGTCTACCGCGTCACCGGGGAGCTCTTCTTCGCCTCCAGCAACGACCTCTACACCCAGTTCGAGTACGCCGACGACCCCGACCACGTGGTCATCGACCTGTCGGCCTCGCACGTCTGGGACGCCTCCACGGTGGCCTCGCTGGACGCGATCACCACCAAGTACGAGCGCAAGGGCAAGAGGGTCGAGATCATCGGCCTCAACGCCTCCAGCGCCGAGCGCCACGAGCGGCTCTCGGGTTCGCTGCCCGCGCACTGACCCCGACCGGCGCCCTGCGTCAGTCCCGCTTGGGACGCCGCAGGCTCCACGCCTCGAGGCGCGAGTAGCCCTTGACCGAGACGCGGCGCAGCCGCTTCAGCCGGTACGACGGGGTGTCGGTGTCCGGCTCCTCGGCCGCCGGGTCGTCGGGAGTCCCCGCCGCCCCGGAGGAAGGCGGCTCGGTGGAAGCCGCCGCGGAGGAAGGCGTCTCGGCGGGCTCCTCCTGCGGCGACAGCGCGTCGTGGAGCCCCCGGTCCACGACGACCGTCCCCGGGCGGGCCACCGAGGTGAGCCGGGCCGCGATGTTGACCGTCGGGCCGAAGACGTCGCCGAGCCGGCTCACGACGGGTCCGAAGGACAGGCCGGCGCGCACCGCGGGGAAGGGGTCGTCCTCGTCGAGGCCCCGCTCGACGAGCGCCAGCGCGATCTCGGCCGCCGCGACGGGGTCGTCGGCGGTGAGCAGGACCTCGTCGCCGATGGTCTTGATCACCCGGCCCCCGCGGTCGACGGCAACACCAGTCGTCTCCTGCTCGAAGCGCTCGATCCACTGCACGAGCTCGCCCTCGGAGAGGTTCTTGCTGTGGGTGGTGTAACCGACGATGTCGACGAAGCAGACGGCCATGTCCACCTCGGCGGCCCCGGTCGACTCCGCCGTCAACAGCCGGCTCGCCGCGCTCGCGAGGTGCCGGCGCCAGACGTAGGACTGGAGCGCCTCCACCCGGGGGAGCACCCCGGCTGCGAGCTCGGCCATCCGGACGTCGGGGTCGGGCCCCTCGACCGCCAGGCCGGCCAGCAGGCTGGTCTGCCACTCCGCGAGCCGGGCGTAGCTGCGACCCCATGTGCGTACCAGCGCGGCCTGCGAGTCCTCGCCCAGGATGCCCATCCGCATCAGGTCGGCCGTCAGCTCGAGGGCGCGCACGTCGCTGTCGGTGAAGGCCACCGTGTCGTCGCTCTGGTGGGCGAAGCCGAGCAGCCGCCACAGCTCCTGGGCCAGCTCCAGAGGCACGCCGGCGCGCTCGGCCACCTCGACCCGGGTGAGTGCGGGGGCACCGCCGAGCAGGAAGGCCTCCACGTCGTCGTACGCGTCGGCGAGGACCTCGGCGGACGAGGGTGCGTCAGCGTCCGGATCGGTGACCTCCGTCGCCGGAGCGGCCGGAGGGAGGTCGTCGGTCAGGGCTGGGCCTGACGCCCGGCGGTCGCCGACCGCACGGCCTCGCCGAAGGCCGGCACCTCCCCGACCAGGCGCTCGAGCGCCTCGCCGGTGAAGTGGATGACCCGCAGCGGGGTGGTGGCGACGATGCTGGCGGTGCGCAGCGAGCGGTTGAGGATGGCGGCCTCCCCGATGATCTGCCCCGGGCCGAGGGTCGCGACCTCCTCGCCGCGGCGGCGTACGGAGACCTGCCCCTCCTCGAGGATGTAGGCCTTGTCGGCCGGGGTCTGCTCCGAGATGGGGGACCAGCCCTGCGGCAGGGTGAGCGCCGTGCCGGCGGACCTGATCCGGGCGACGTCGGCGGGGGAGAGGCCGTCGAAGATCGAGGACGTCATGGGTGGTGCCTTTCTTCCGTGCGCACGTGCGGGGTCACTGCGCTCAACGAGCGAGCGGCCCCGACGTGATGTGTGACGTGCGGCGCCCTACAGCGCGTCCTCGTCCACGGGCAGCGGGTCACGGGAGATCGGGCACGACATGCAGCGCGGGCCGCCGCGGCCCGAGCCCAGCTCCGAGCCGGCGATGCGGACGACCTCGATGCCGGCGTCCTCGAGCCGGTCGTTGGTCTCGTCGTTGCGCTCGTAGGCCACGGCCACCCGCGGCGCCAGCGCCAGGGTGTTGTTGCCGTCGTCCCACTGCTCCCGCTCCGCGGTGACCGGGTCCAGGCCGGTGTCGATCTGGTGCAGCGTGTCGATCTGCATCGCCTTGGCGGCGGCCACGAGGAACGGCTCCGGCTCGGCGACGTCGAGGACGAGGTCCCGCTCGGCCGAGCCCCAGTCGCCGACCGTGACCGTGATCGCGGTGAGGGTGTGCGCGACGTTGGGGTACATCACGACCTTGTCGACGTCGACCATCGTGCAGACGGTGTCGAGGTGCATGGTGGCGCGCTCCTGCGCGATCGGCACCGCGAGCACGGTGTGCGCGAGGTCGGCGTCGAAGACCTGGCGGGCGAGGCGCTCGACGCCGGCGGGCGTCGTACGCTCCCCGACCCCGACCGCGATGACGCCGGGCGCGAGCAGCAGGACGTCGCCGCCCTCGACGTGCTCGTTGTGCCAGCCGTGGATCTTGCGGGTCTGGCCGGCGAAGCGCGGGTGCTCGGTGTAGATCAGCTCGGTCAGCTGGGTCTCGCGCTTGCGCGCCGGCATGGCCAGGCTGGTGATCGCCACCCGGTCCCGGATCCACACGCTGGAGTCGCGGGTGAAGAGCAGGTTGGGGAGCGGGTCGACGAGGAAGTCGTAGGGGCTGAGCAGGCTGGTGACCAGGCCGTGCCCGCCGCGGACCTCGTCGTTGCGGATGCCGGCCGTCAGCACCTGCGTCAGCTCCTCGGGCGAGTAGTCCTTGAGCGCGGACGCGAGGTAGCGCCGGAGCGTGTCGCCGAGGTGGAGCCCGCTCAGCGCCGAGGTGATGGCGTGGTTGCGGGCGTCCTCGCTCGCGAGGGTCTCGGTGATGAGCTCGGTCAGGTAGAGCACCTCGACACCGCGCTGGCGCAGCGTGTCCGCGAAGGCGTCGTGCTCGTCCTGGGCCCGGCTCACCCACGGGATCCCGTCGAAGAGGAGCTTGTCGTTGTTGCGCGGGGTCAGGCGCTTGAGCTCGTTGCCGGGACGGTGGAGCATGACGGTCTTGAGCGTGCCGACCTCGCTGTCGGCGCCGTGGGTTGCAGGCATGGGCTGACTCTAGTGGCCCCACGCGGGTGCGCCAGCCCCCGATCAGGTCGTACGCCGCGCCCACTCGTCGGCGAGGATCGCCCAGCGCTGGGAGTCGGTCCACTCGCCCTTGGACCAGTAGTCACCCCGGGCGTCGAGCTCGAGCCGCATCCCGAGGCGGCGGGCGAGGGCCCGGGAGCGCTCGTTGCGGCTGTCGAGGTCGGCGAAGAGCCGGTGGACGCCGTAGTGGCCGAAGGCCAGGTCCGCCATCGCGGTGGCCGCCTCGGTGGCGATGCCCCGCCCGGCCACGTCCGGGTTGATGACCCAGCCGATCTCGGCCATGTCGTGGCCCTCGCCCTTGAGGAAGATCACCAGGTCGCCCACGACGCGCCCCTCGAGCTCGACCACGAGGTTGCAGGCGTGGTGGTTGCGCGGCTCGGCCAGTCGCCGGCGCAGCATGTCGTCGATCTCGGGCCGGCTGAACGCGTCGTGCAGCAGGTGCTCGGTGACGTCCTCGCGGCCGTAGTAGGCGTACAGGTCGTCGGCGTCGTCCGGCGTCGCACGCCGCAGCACCAGCCGCTCGGTGCGGATCGGCAGCTCGGGCAGCGCCGGGACGAGGTGGGCACGGCGGGCCTGCTGGACCCGCTGCCAGGAGCTGGTCGCCCCGCCGAAGCGCAGCGCGTCGTACGTCGTCTGCGGCAGCAGGAGGTCCTCGAGCCGGTCGACGGCCTCGCCGAGCATGCCGCGGCCGACGTGGTCGCCCGGCGTCGCGGCCAGGCGCTCGACCGCGGCGTCGAGCCGGGCGCTCCAGCGGTCCTTGTCCCGGATGGTCAGCGGCGACACGCGCTTGAGGCACACGTACCGGCCCGAGAGGTACGCCGCCCACTCCCGCTCGGCGTCGTCGCGGCGGTCGGCCGGCCAGTAGGCGACGAACCAGTCGTGCAGCCGGTCGGCGCCGCCGGCCCACCCGACGGGGTCGAGGTGGTCGCGGGGGACCATCGGGGTGCCGTCGGCGAGGCGGTATGACGGCAGCGGCACCAGACCGGCGGCCATCAGGTCCAGCTGCTCGTCGGTGGCCGGCACGAAGCCGGCCCGCACGTAGGTGTCGTCCACCTCGGTCATCGGGTGCTCCCCGTTGACCTGGAGGTACCGGTCGAGGACCACCTGCCGGGCGGGCGTCAGGCCCGTGTCATCTCCCACACCGTCAAACATGCCATGAGCAGGCAGACCCCCGCACCCAGGTAGTGGAGCAGGCTGAGCCGGACGCGGGTGAGCAGCACCCGGCCCACGATGACCGCGAGCCCGCTGACCGCCAGCAGCGCGCCCCAGGCGCCGATGAAGACGCTGACCGGGTCGTCGTACTTGGCGACGAGCGAGAGCGTGAGCAGCTGGGACAGGTCGCCCCACTCGGCGGCGAAGAGCACGAGGAAGCTGGTGAGGATGACCTTGTAGCCCTGGGCCTCCCCGGCCTTGGCGGCGAAGTTCTCCTCCTCGTCCTGCTCGGCGGCGTCGTGCGAGCGCGCCTCGCGCAGCAGGATGACGGCGCCGATGGTGAACATCAGCGCGGCCGCCACGTGCACGACGGTCTCGGGCAGGAAGCTCACGGCCTTGCCGAGGGCGACCGCGATGAGGGTCTGGACGAAGAACGCGAGGCCGACGCCGATCCAGACGAAGAGCGGCCGGAACTTCGTCGAGAGGACGAGGGTGGCGATGAACGTCTTGTCGGGGAGCTCCACCACGAAGATGGCGGCGAAGGCGAGCGCGACGACGACGGGGTCCACCCGATCAGCCTAGGGAGCGGGTCTCAGGCCAGCAGGGCCCGGGTGGCCGCGATGGCCTCGGCGAGCACGTCGTTGGCCGGGCGCCCCAGGGTGGTGGCGGCGCGGGCGACGTCCTCCCACTCGGGCTGCGCGTTGACCACCTCGCCGCCGTGGCGGGCCAGCTTGACCGCGATCCGCTGCCCCGCGACCTCGACGGCGACCATCTCGCGGTCGAGGGTGTGCTTGTCGAGGCGGGACTCGCGGACCCCGATCGTGGAGGTGTGCCGCCACAGCGCCTCGCGGACCGCCTCCGCGGTGGTCGACGACGTGAGCACCGACAGCGTGTGGGCCGGACGACCCTTCTTCATCAGGATCGGGGTCAGCCAGGCGTCGCTGGCCCCGGCGGCGAAGAGGGCGGTGATGACCGATGGCCACACCCGGGGGTCGAGGTCGTCGATGTTGGACTCGATGAGCAGCGGGGAGCCGTCGACGGCCGCGGACGGTCCGGTGAGGATCCGCAGCACGTTGGCGTGCGTGTCCGGGTCGCGTCCGCCCGCGCCGATCCCGATCGCGTCGACGACCATCGCGGGCTGGGGACCCCACGCGTCGGCGAGCGTGGTCAGCAGGGCGGCACCGGTCGGCGTACAGGACTCGGCGCTGCCGGGACCGGCAAGCGACGGTACGCCGCGCAGCAGCTCGGCGACCGCGGGCGGCGGGACGGGCATGGTGCCGTGGGCCCCGCGGACCGACCCCGACCCCACCGCGACCGGCGAGACCGTGACCGGTCCACCGACGTGGGTGGCGAGCCAGGCGAAGCCAGCGCAGACCCCGACGACATCGGCGATCGCGTCCAGGGCCCCCACCTCGTGGAAGGCGACGTCGAGCGGGTCGGCGCCGTGCACCCGGGCCTCGGCGACCGCCAGCCGCTCGAAGGCGCGGGTGGCGCGGTCGCGGACCTCCTCGTCGAGCTCGGCCTGCTGGAGCAGGGCCCTGATGTCGCGCCAGCTGCGGTGGTGCTCCGAGTCTGCGATCTCGACGTGGCAGCGGGTGGCGGCGAAGCCGTTGCGGGTGACGGCCTCGGGGGCGAGCGCGACCGGCTCGGGCGCGACCGCGTCGACGGCCCGACCGAGCACGTCGAGGGGGACGCCGGCGCCGAGGAGGGCGCCGAGCAGCATGTCGCCGCTGGCGCCGGCGGACGCGTCGACCCAGACGGTCATCCGTCGGTCCCGTCCTGCGGGCCCGCGGGTGCACCCACGCGACGGGCGATGCGGGCGGCGGCGACGCCGGCGCCGTACCCGTTGTCGATGTTGACCACGGTCACGCCCGGAGCGCAGGAGTTGAGCATCCCGAGGAGGGCGGCCAGGCCGCCGAACGAGGCGCCGTAGCCGATGCTGGTGGGGACCGCGATGAGCGGCGTGCCGGTCAGGCCGCCGACGACCGACGGCAGTGCGCCCTCCATCCCGGCGACGACGACGAGGCAGTCCACCTCGTCGAGCCGGTCCCGGACCGACATCAGCCGGTGCAGCCCGGCCACGCCGACGTCGCGGATCTCGACCGGCTGGGAGCCATGGCAGGCGACCGTGAGGGCGACCTCGGCGGCGACGGGGGCATCGGAGGTGCCGGCGCTCACGACGCCGACCGTGCCGCGGGCCGAGGGCAGGGGTCCGAGGGTCGCCGCCCGGGCGGTCTCGTGGACGGTGGCGCCCGCGGTGCGGGCGGCGTCCATGGCCTCGGGCGACAGGCGGGTGGCGAGCACGGCCCGGTCGGGGTGGCTGGCGTGCAGGGTGGTGAGGATCGCGGCCACCTGCTCGGGGGTCTTGCCGGCGCCGTAGACGACCTCGGGGTCGCCGGTGCGGGCCGCGCGCTCGAGGTCCACGCGGGCGAAGCCGAGGTCGGCCGTCTTGTCGTCGGGGCCCGGTGTCTGCGTCACGGCCGCAACGCTAGGCCATGTGCCTACTCGGCCCGGAAGGCGTCGGCGGGGTAGACGCCGAGCACCTTGACCTCGGTGGTGAAGAACGTCAGCTCCTCGAGAGCGTTGCGCACCGGCGGGTCGTCGGGGTGCCCGTCGACCTCGGCCAGGAACTGGGTGGCGGTGAAGTGCCCGCCGACCATGTAGCTCTCCAGCTTGGTCATGTTGACGCCGTTGGTGGCGAAGCCACCCAGCGCCTTGTAGAGCGCGGCCGGCAGGTTGCGGACGTTGAAGATGAACGTCGTGACGATCGGCCCGTTGCCGCGCGGTGCCTCGTCGTAGTCGCGGGACAGCACGATGAAGCGCGTCGTGTTGTGGTCCTCGTCCTCGATCTCGTCCCGCAGGACCTCGAGGCCGTAGATCTCGGCGGCCAGCGGCGGCGCGATCGCGGCCTGCGTCGGGTCGGCGGCCTCGGCCACCTCGCGGGCCGCGCCCGCCGTGTCGCCGGAGACGATCGGGGTCAGCCCGAGCTCGCGGATCACGCCGCGGCACTGGCCCAGGGCGTGCACGTGGCTGTGCACGGTCCGCAACCCGGTCACGTCGGCTCCCGGCGTCGCCATCAGCGAGAACTGGATGCGCAGGAACCGCTCGCCCACGATGTGCAGGCTGCTGGTCGGCAGGAAGTGGTGGATGTCGGCCACCCGCCCGGCGATCGAGTTGTCGATCGGGATCATCGCCAGGTCGGCGTCCCCGCCCTCCACGGCCGCGAACGCGTCCTCGAAGGAGGCGCAGGGGACGGCATCCCAGTCCGGGTAGGCCTGCTGGCAGACCAGGTGGGAGTTGGCCCCCGGCTCGCCCTGGTAGGCGATGCGCCGGGCGCCCGGGCTCGGAGGCACTGGGGAGGCGCTGGACGTCACGGCTCGGAGTCTGGCACGCGCGACCGTGTCGCGACCGGCTCGTCTCAGCGACCGCCATAGGGTCGGCCCCGTGTGGATCCTCGCCTCCGTCGCCCTCGTGCTCGCCCTCCTCGCCTTCGTCCTCGCCGTCGTCGCGCTGCGTCGTACGTCGGCCGCGGGCGCCCGACCGCAGGCCGACGCCCTGCCCGAGGACGTCCACGGGCTGCGGCAGGAGGTCGCGGCGCTCAAGGTGGAGGCCGGCGACGCGCTGCGACACCTCTCGGTGGTCCGGTACGACGCGTTCGGCGACGTCGGTGGGCACCTCAGCTGGAGCCTGGCCCTGCTCGACGACGCCGGCCACGGGGTCGTGCTGACCTCGATCCACGGGCGCAGCGAGGCGCGCACCTACGCCAAGAACATCACCGGCTGGACCTGCGAGCAGCAGCTGTCGCCGGAGGAGGACGAGGCCATCTCGCACGCCCGCGGGTGACATTCCTGGGGTAGTCCGTGACGAACGGACCCCGGGATCGCACGGACAGGGGTCCGTTCGTCACGGACCACCCCAGATGGGTCGCGGAACCTCAGCGCGGGACGCGCACCAGCAGCCGCCCGTGGACGCACGACATCCGCAGCTCGCGGCCGGCGCCGATGGAGTCCCCGTCGAGCTGGCGCGGGATGTCGGACGAGGCCCGGAGGACGACCCGCTGGCCGGTCATCCGGTTGATCAGCTCGTCGGTCTTGGTCGCCCGGGACAGCACGCGCACGGCGAGCGGGATCCAGGACACGAACCGCTGCGGGTGCAGGATCACCACGTCGAGCAGGCCGTCGTCGATCGACGCGTCCGGCAGCAGGGGCATGCCCGCCTGGAGGTGGCCGACGTTGCCGACCACCACGGTGCGGGCGCGGTGGACGGTGGGCTCCTCGTCGTCGATCTGGATCTCGACCTTCACGGCCGGGAACATCAGGGACCGCAATCCGGAGACCACGTAGGCGAGCCACCCGACCCGGGCCTTGATGTCGTCGTTGACGCCCTCCATCAGGGCGGCGTCGAAGCCCATCCCGGCCATCACCATGAAGTGGGTGTCCTCGATCCCGTCACCGCTGACGTCCACCAGGTCGATGGCCCGGTCCTGGCCGTTGAGGGCGACGTCGATCGCGGAGCGGATGTAGAGGGGGATGTCGAGGTTGCGGGCCAGCAGGTTGCCGGTGCCGGCCGGGACGATGCCGACCGGGATGCCGGTGCCGGCCAGCTCGGCGCACACCTCGCGGACGGTGCCGTCGCCACCGCAGACCAGCACCAGGTCGGTGCCGTCCACCGCGGCCTTCTCGGCCATGCCGGTGCCCGGGTCCTCGATGGTCGTGTAGTGCCAGGTCGGCTCCGACCAGCCCGACTCGGCGGCCATCGCGTCCACCATCGCGCGGAACGCCCCGGGGTCCTCGACCTTGATCGGGTTGAGGACCACCGCGAGCCGGCGCTCGCTGACGAAGACCTCGGGCAGCGGCTCCTCCTTGACGGCGTGGCCGCGCGGCAGCGGGTTGTACACCCCGATGAAGAAGAGGGTCACCGCGATGCCGAGCAACGAGCCGCCGATCACGTCCGTGGGGTAGTGCCGCCCGAGCATCACCCGGTCGGCCCAGGTGACGAGGACGAGCAGCACGCACCCGGCGTACGCCCAGCGCCGCAGGCCCGAGCGGCGCACCAGCATCAGGGCGAGCACGGCGAGGATCGCGGCGAACGCGGTCACCGACGAGGCGTGGCCCGACGGGAACGACTTGGTCTCCAGGAAGTCCGCCGACGCCTGCCACTCCGGGCGGGAGCGGGCGAGGTTGAGCTTGACCACCGTGGTGATCAGCGACGTCGTGACCATCACGAGCACGGTGAACACTGCGGCCCGGCGGTGCTTGCTGTAGAGCAGGGCGCCGGCGAGCAGCACGGTCAGGACGGTCATGCCGATGGTGCTGAAGGCGTGCTCGACGAGGCCGAGGAAGGTCAGCAGGTGCTCGTGGTCGTCGGCCCAGTCCTCCGCCTCGCGGCCCCAGGTGTCGAGGGCGTCGAGGGGGGAGCGGTCCTGCTGGGCCACCATCCACGCGAGGACGGCGAAGGCGGCGAAGAAGCCGGCTGACCAGAGCAGGGGCACGTGGCGGGGACGGTCGAGCACGGACGCCAGTATGCAGGGGACCAGCCGATAGCCTTGCACCGTGATTGATCCCCGACTGCTCCGAGACGACCCCGACCGCGTGCGTGCCGCCCAGGCCAAGCGCGGACTCTCCGCCGACGTGGTCGACCGGGCCCTGTCCGCCGACGAGGCCCGTCGCAGCGCGATCACGGCGTACGAGCAGAAGCGCGCCGAGCAGAAGGCGATGGGCAAGCAGGTCGCCCAGGCGCAGGGGGATGACAAGCAGGCGCTGCTCGCCCGGGTCAAGGACGTCGCGACCGCCGTCAAGGAGCTCGAGGCCGCCCAGACGGCGGCCGAGCAGGAGTGGGACGAGGCCCTGCGCTCGATCCCCAACGTCGCGGCAGACGAGGCCCCGGCCGGGGGCGAGGACAACTTCGCCACCCTCGAGCACGTCGGCACGCCGCGCGAGTTCGACTTCGAGCCCCGTGACCACATCGAGCTCGGCAGGATCCTCGGCGCCATCGACCTCGAGCGCGGTGCCAAGGTGTCCGGCTCGCGCTTCTACTTCCTCACCGGCATCGGCGCGCGCCTTGAGCTCGCGCTTGTCAGCATGGCGATGGACCAGGCCCGCGAGGCCGGCTTCACCCAGGTGATCGCCCCGTCGCTGGTCAAGCCGCGCGCCATGGAGGGCACCGGCTTCCTCGGCCAGGCCGCCGACGACGTCTACCGCATCGAGGGCGAGGACATGTACCTCGTGGGCACCAGCGAGGTCGCCATGGCGGCGTACCACTCCGACGAGATCCTCGACGGCGCGTCGCTTCCGCTGCGGTACGCCGCGTTCAGCCCGTGCTTCCGCAAGGAGGCCGGCTCGCACGGCAAGGACACCAAGGGGATCATCCGCGTCCACTGGTTCGACAAGGTCGAGATGTTCGTCTACACGACGCTCGAGGAGTCGTACGCCGAGCACGACCGGCTGCTCGCGTGGGAGAAGGAGTTCCTCGACAAGCTGGGGCTCGCCTACCGCGTGATCGACGTCGCCGCCGGGGACCTGGGGCTCTCGGCGATCCGCAAGTTCGACTGCGAAGTGTGGATCCCCACCCAGGGCAAGTTCCGCGAGCTGACCTCGACGTCCAACTGCACCGACTTCCAGACCCGCCGGCTCGACACCCGCCAGCGCGTCGACGGCGACATCAAGCCGGTCGCCACCCTCAACGGCACGCTCACCGCCATCACCCGCACCATCGTCGCGATCCTCGAGACCCACCAGAACGCCGACGGGTCGGTCACGGTGCCCGAGGCGCTGCGGCCCTACCTCGGCGGCCTCGAGGTCATGGAGCCGATCGGGTGACGCAGTGGCAGCCGCAGCTGGTCGCCCTCGACATCGACGGCACGCTGCTCGCCTGGGTCGAGGGGTCCGGGCAGACCTACGAGCAGATCGCGCCCGCGGTGTACGACGCGGTCCAGCGCGCCCGGGCGGCCGGCGCCCACATCGTGCTGGCCAGCGGCCGCTCGCCGCACGGCATGACCCGGGTCGCCGACCTCCTCGACATCCACGAGGGTGACCAGGACCCGTTGTGGATCGTGGCGTCCAACGGGGCCGTGGTCTTCCGCTACCCGCCCGTGGACGTCGTCCACGAGGAGACCTTCGACGCCGCCCCGGCGGTCGCTGCCGTGCTGGAGCTCCACCCCGACGCGCTGGTCGCGGTCGAGGAGCGCGGTGTCGGCTACCGGGTCAACCGGCACTTCCCCGAGGGCGAGCTCTCCGGCGAGATGATCCTCACCGACCTCGACGACATCGTCGGGCACCCGGTCAGCCGTGTGATCATCCGCGACCCCAACGCCAGCGCCGACGACTTCGTCAGGCTGGCCGACACCCTGGGGCTGCACTCCATCGGCTACGTCGTCGGCTGGACGGCCTGGCTCGACCTCTCCCCGCAGGGCGTCCACAAGGCTTCCGGGCTCCAGCACGTCGCCGACGAGCTCGGCGTCCACGCGCGCGACGTGCTCGCCATCGGCGACGGCCGCAACGACATCGAGATGCTCCGCTGGGCCGGCCGCGGCGTCGCCATGGGCCAGTCCGTCGAGGAGGTCCGCGACGTCGCCGACCATGTCACCGACACCGTGTACGAGGACGGGGCCGCGGTGGAGATCGGCCGCTGGTTCCCTTCCGGTGGTTGAGGTGCGAGCGGAGGTCCTCGGTGGTTGAGGTGCGAGCGGAGCGAGCCTCGAAACCCCGCCTGGTCGCCACCGACCTCGACGGCACCCTGCTTCACACCGACGGCACCGTCACGGCGCGCACCCGCGCCGTCCTGACCGCCCTCGACGACCTCGGCGTCCCCGTCGTGTTCACCACCGGTCGCCCCATCCGCTGGATGGAGGCGCTGTGGGAGGAGGTCGGGGGCCACGGGCTCGCGATCTGCAGCAACGGCGGCATCGTGTACGACGTCGCGCAGCGCGCCGTCCGCACGGCCCGCACCATCCCGGCGGACGTCCTCCTCGACGTCGGGGCCGCGATCCGGAGCGCGATCCCGGGGTCGACCTTCGCCCTCGAGAAGACCACCGGCTTCGCCCGCGAGCACGACTTCATGCCGCGGCTCAAGGTCAACGCGGCGCCCGACGTGCCGTCCGGGACCCTGGAGGAGATCGCCGACGACACGGTGGTCAAGCTGCTGGCCCGCCACGAGGAGATCGGCCCCGAGGACTACTGGCGGCGCGTCGAGGAGGTCGTCGGCCAGCGGGTCGTCCCGACCTGGTCGTCGGTCGGCACCCTGGTCGAGATCAGCGCAGCGGGGGTCACCAAGGCCTCCACGCTGGCGAGCCTGGCGGCCGAGCTCGGGGCCGGGCCCCAGGACGTGATCGCCTTCGGGGACATGCCCAACGACCTGCCCCTGCTCGAGTGGGCCGGGACGTCGTACGCCATGGCCAACGCGCACCCCTCCGTCATCGAGCTGGCCGACCACACGGCCCCCCACCACGACGACGACGGCGTCGCCACCGTGCTCGATCGGGTGTTCGGCCTCTCGGTAGGGTGACGCGCATGTCCATCCGCCTCCCGTCCGCGCTGCCCCGGGTGCTGCGCGCCCTGCTGGCCTGCGTGTTCGTGGTCGGCGGCCTCGTGCTCTCCGTGCAGGCGTCGGCCGCCGCGTGCACCTGCCAGCCCGCCGACGCCGAGCGACAGACCTCCCGGGCGGACGCCGTCTTCATCGGCACCGTCGACGGGGTCACCCGGGGTGACCAGCAGCTCGAGATGGCCGTCACGGCGACCCGCGCCTACAAGGGCACGGTGGAGCGCAGCACGACCGTCACGACGGCCACCCAGACGACCGCGTGCGGCATCGGCGAGCCCGAGGTCGGCACCGACCTCCTCTTCATCGTGCGCGGCGACGCCCCGCCGTACGTCGCCAACAGCTGCGACGGGACCGGCCGCCTCGACGCGGACCGGGTCGCCCAGATCGAGGGCATCCTCGGCACCGGGCAGGCCGTGCAGCCGCCTCCGCCGCCGACCGCGACCCGCACCCTGGTCGAGGACTCCCCGCCCGCGTCGCTCGCGCGGCTCGCCGCCCCGGGTGGCGCGCTGGTCCTCGTCGGACTGCTCGGGCTCGTCGTCGTCGGGCGGCTGGGTCGCCGGGCGTGACACCCCTCTCCCGGGCACTGGCCGGGGCGCTGCTGGTGGTCTCCCTGCTGGGCGGCTCGCTGGCCCTCACGGCCGGCCCCGCCGCGGCGTCCGACAGCGTCGGGCTGACCTATGACCAGTGGCGGACGGGTCGCCTGGTCCTCGGCGTGCTCGGCCTGGCCTTCCTGGGGTTCTTCGTGTTCCGCGCGCTGCGCGCCCGGTGGTCGCAACGGCGCACGACCGACGACAGGTAGCCGTCCCTCAGAGGTACATCCCGCCGGACTCGCCCGGCGCCTGCGGCTCACCTGTCGGCATGGTCGGCATGCCCTGCGGCTGCGACGGGCCGTGGCCCTCGGCGTGCATGCCGGGCGGGAGGGCCTTGCGCATCTGCTCGAGCTGGCTGCGGGCCGCCATCTGCTGGGCGTAGATCGCGGTCTGGATGCCGTGGAAGAGCCCCTCGAGCCAGCCCACCAGCTGCGCCTGCGCGATCCGCAGCTCGCCCTCCGAGGGGGTGCCCTCCTCGGTGAAGGGGAGCGTCAGGCGATCCAGCTCCTCGACCAGCTCGGGGGCCAACCCGGCCTCGAGCTCCTTGATGGAGGCCTGGTGGATCTCCTTGAGGCGGTTGCGGCTGGCCTCGTCGAGGGGCGCGGCCTTCACCTCCTCGAGGAGCTGTCGGATCATCGAGCCGATCCGCATCACCTTGGCCGGCTGCTCGACCAGCTCGGTGATGTGTCGCGCGCCCTCGCCGGCTTCGTCCTCGGCGTCGCGGTGCTCGTCGAGCGTGGGCAGAGCACTGACCGGGATCGTCCCGACCGGGCGCCCGTCGGGTCCGACGACCACGACCTGCTCCTCGTCGCTGTGGTCGGCGACCGTGCCGTCCGGGCCGGGCTGCTGCTGCTCACTCATGCGAGCCACCCTAGCCGCGGGGCGATGGGCCTCCCCGCGGAGTGGGTTGCGCGGGTGCGCAGCTCTGGGGAGGCATCGCGCCGCGTTCCCTGCGCACCTGCGCAGCTCTGGGGAGGCGTCCGATCGTGTTCCCTGCGCGGCTGCGCAGGAATCGCGCCCCGCCGGACGGCTCTCCCTGCGCACCTGCGCAGGGAAGGCCCCGGGCCCGGCCGTCAGAGCTGCGCACCTGCACAGGGAAGGCCCTGGGCCCGGCCGTCAGAGCTGCGCGCCCGCGCAGGCAAGGACCCGCTCGCGGTGGCCAGAGCTGCGCACCTGCGCAGGCAAGGCCCCGGGCACGGGGGTCGCGACAGGCCTCAGAGCGTCAGGACGATCTTCCCGATGTGGTCGCTGGACTCCATCAGCGCGTGCGCGGCGGCGACGTCCTCGAGCGGCATCGTCGTGTGCACGATCGGCCGCACGGTGCCGTCGGCGACGAGCGGCCACACGTTCTCCACCACCGACGCGCAGATGGCGGCCTTGTCGTCGGCCGGGCGGGAGCGCAGCGAGGTGGCGATCACGGCGCCGCGCTTGCGCAGCAGGGCGTTGATGTCGAGCTCCCCCTTTGACCCGCCCTGCATCCCGATGATGACGAGCCGGCCCTCGGTGGCGAGCGCGTCGACGTTGCGGCCGAGGTACTTCGCGCCCATGTTGTCCAGGATGACGTCCGCACCCCCGTCGGCCTTCACCACCTCGACGAAGTCCTCCTCGCTGTAGTTGATCGTCACGTCGGCCCCCAGCTCCGCGCAGGCCGCGAGCTTCTCGGCGCTGCCGGCGGTGGCGAAGACCTTGGCGGAGAGCGCGGTCGCGAGCTGGATGGCCATGGTGCCGATGCCGCCCGAGCCGCCGTGCACCAGGAACCGCTCACCGGGCTGGAGACCAGCGACCATGAAGACGTTGGACCACACAGTGCACGCGACCTCGGGGAGTGCGGCGGCCTCGACGAGGGAGACCCCCGCGGGCACCGGCATCAGCTGCCCGGCCGGCACCACGACGTACGACGCGTAGCCACCACCGGCGAGCAGCGCGCAGACCTGGTCGCCGACCGCCCACCCCTCGACGTCGTCGCCGAGCGCGGAGATCGTGCCGCTGCACTCGAGGCCGATGACGTCCGAGGCGCCCGGGGGCGGCGGGTAGAAGCCCTGCCGCTGCAGGGTGTCGGCCCGGTTGACCGCCGTGGCGGCCACCGCCACCAGCACCTCGCCGGGCCCCGGCGTCGGGTCGGGCACCTCGCCCACGGACAGGACCTCGGGACCTCCGGTACCGGAGGCGATCACGGCTCGCATGGGACCACCATGCCAGCCCGTCGAGGCCGGCCCGTCGAGCGGGGAGCCCGGGCTACTCCTCCTCGAAGTCCTCGCCGGTGTGGTCGACGGCGGAGTCGTCGGGGACCTCGTCGTCGATGTCGTCGGGGTCCGGCGCCCCGGCCGGCCGCTCCCAGCGCTCGGCCAGGCCCTGGGCGAGCGCCGCCAGCCGCTCCGTCTCCTCGGGGTCGGCGTCCCGGGAGCCCACCGCCACGCCGAGGAGGTAGGCCGTGATGGGCGCCGACGTCTTCTGCACGTTCTTGGCCGCTGCGCGTGCCAGGTCGAGGATCAGGCCCTCGTCGACCTCGGTCTCGACGTCGAGCACGTCGCACAGCTCATCGATCCAGTCGTGGAGGTTCACACACTCAATCTCCACCCGCAGGGATCGGGCGTGCAAGTGCCTCTCCGGAGGCGGCCTAGTCCTGCAGGTCGCGCCAGTCCGCCCAAGTGTCCACGTCGCGCGCCTCGGTGCCGTCGGCCGGCACGGACGCGAGGTCCAGGTCCGCGAGCAGCGCCCGCAGCGACATCCCGTGCTGGCGCTCCGGGTCGGGGCGCACGGCGGCCAGGCGGGAGGCCGACACCACCCCGGCCAGCTGTCGGCGTCCGTCGGCGTCCATGAGGAAGGCGCCGTCGTGACCGGCGGCCGCCTCCCGCAGGCGACGCATCGTGGACGTCGTCACGTGCGGCATGTCGACGGCCAGCACGCCGACGACGGCCGGGGCGCGGAGCAGCGCGTCGACACCGGTGAGGAGGCCGGCCACGGGCCCGCCCTTCGGCGGGTCCTCCCGGGTGAAGGTCACCGGACGCGTGGTCGGCACTGACGGGGGACCGACCACGACGACCTCGTCGGCGTCGAGGAAGGCGTCGATGGTCCACTCCAGCAGGGTGCGCCCCCCGAGCTCGAGCCCGGCCTTGTCGATGCCGTCCATGCGCGCCGCCGTACCGCCCGCGAGCACGATCCCGCAGAAGCCCGCCGCCGTCCCGTCCGGTCCCATGGCGACAGTCTCCCAGCGGCGTCCCACGCCCCGGCCGCCTGTAGCCTTCGGGCCGTGTCCTCCCCCTCTCGGGGCCCCGCCAAGGGCCGCCGCATCGCCGACAGGCCGCCGTCACGGTGGCGGCGTGGTCGGTCGTCGCACCCCGAGGCGGGGGCCGCCCACACCACCGGCCCCGGGTCGGCCTCCCCGCCGGACCGGCCCACGGAGCAGCCGGATCCCGCGCCGACCGGGACCCCACCGACCGAGGCTGAGTCGATCAGGTCCACACCGGCCGAGGCCGAGCCGACCAGCACCACACCGACCGAAGCCGAGCCGGCTCCACCACCCGAGTCCGGGCTCGGCGTCTCGCCGCGGGTCCAGGCGCTGCTGTGGCTCACCGCCGCCGTGGTGGTCGTCGCCGGCGTGGCCGCGCTGGTCGCCGCCGCACTGGGCGTGGGTCCGGAATGGCTCGACGGCGTCGGTGCCGTCGCGGTGGCCACCGTGTTGTCGTGGGCGCTCGCGGTGCGGACCGGCGGCCGGCCCTGGGTCACCGCGGTGCTCGCGCTCGCGATCGGTGGCTCGGCGGTCGTGGTCGACACGGCGATGCTGCGCACCGGTGCCGCCGTCCTCACCGTCGTCACCGGCGGCGTGCTGGCGGTCATGCTCACCGTCCCGGCCGCCACCTACCTGCGCGCGTGCCGCGAGGTCCTCATCGCGACCGTGATCTCCGGCATCACGGCCCTCGCGGCCGTCGGCCTCGAGCCGACGGTCACGGTCCCGCGCTTCGACTACGCCTCGTTGCTGCTGGGGCTGGTGCTCGTCTTCGGTCTCGTCTACCGTCTCGGCGCCGGCCTCCACGGCCTCGGTCGTCGCGGCCTGGTCGCGGTCCTCGTCGGCGCCGTCCTGCTGGTCCTCACCCTCGCCTACGCCGAGCTGCTGCGGAGGTACGGCGCGGGGTCGGTCGTGCAGAGCGCGCTCGAGTTCGTCGACTGGACCACCGAGCGGATCGGGGCCTTCCCGCGTCCGCTCGTGGTGCTGCTCGGCATCCCCGCGCTGGTCTGGGGCACCCACATGCGCGCCCGGCGCCGCCAGGGCTGGTGGGTCTGCGCCTTCGGCGTGACGGCCACGATCCCGCTGGCGCAGGGGCTGCTCGACCCGGAGGGCAGCTTCCTCGAGGCCGGCCTGCAGGCGGCGTACTCGCTCGTCCCGGGCCTGCTGCTCGGCTACCTCGTCGTGCGCACGGATCTGGCACTCACCGGCCCGCGCGGCCGGCGCGGGCGTCGCGCGGAGGAGGCCGAGGCGCACCGTCCCGAGCCCTCGCGGCTCGCGGAACTCTGACTACGCCCCAGTAACGGCTAGCGTCGCCTCCATGGCCCGCTCCCAGTCCACCGAGATCCTCGCCGAGATGGTGGCCAACGTCCTTGTGGTGTCCTGCGAGGTCGGCGACACCATCGCCCAGGGCGACACCGTCATCCTCCTCGAGTCGATGAAGATGGAGATCCCCGTCCTCGCCGAGCGCGCGGGCACCGTCACCGCCATCAGGGTCACCCCCGGCGACGTCGTCCAGGAGGGCGACCCGCTGATCGTGCTGGACTGACACGCGCCTCCGGGGAGGGGTGCGGCACAGTGGGCACATGCTGATCCGCGGTGCCGTCCTCGAGTCGATCGGCGCCCCGCGCCCCTACGCCGACTCCCGTCCGATCACCATCGGCGAGCTCGAGCTGGACCCGCCCGGGCCCGGCGAGCTGCTGGTGCAGGTCGAGGCCGCCGGCCTCTGCCACTCCGACCTGTCGGTCGTCGACGGCAACCGGGTGAGGCCGGTGCCGATGCTGCTGGGCCACGAGGCGGCGGGCCGGGTCGTCGAGGCAGGACCCGGTACGACCGTCGCGGTCGGGCAGCGCGTGGTGATGACCTTCCTGCCGCGCTGCGGCGAGTGCAGTGCCTGCGCCACCGACGGGCTCGCGCCCTGCATCCCGGGCAGTGCCGCCAACAACGCCGGTCACCTCATCGGCGACGCGCAGCGCCTGCACCGCGACGGCGCGGACGTCTTCCACCACCTCGGCGTCTCCGGCTTCGCCGACCACGCGGTGGTCCACGAGACCTCGGTCGTGGCGGTCGACGACGACGTGCCCGCGGAGGTGGCCGCGGTCCTCGGGTGCGCGGTCCTCACCGGTGGCGGGGCGGTCCTCAACGCCGGCCGGCCGACACCGGGGCAGACGGTCGCCGTGGTCGGCCTCGGCGGTGTCGGCATGGCCGCGGTGCTCACCGCGCTGGCCCAGGACGGCGTACGTGTCGTCGGCATCGACACCCTGCCGGACAAGCTCGAGGCCGCCCGCCGCCTCGGCGCCCACGACGCGCTCACCCCCGACCAGGCGGTCGAGCAGGGCGTGAAGGCCGAGGTCGTCATCGAGTGCGTCGGTCGCGCCCGCGCCTTCGAGGCGGCGATCGACCTGACCGCTCCCGGCGGTCGCACGGTCACGGTCGGGCTGCCCGCACCCGACGACACGGCGACCGTCTCGCCGCTCGCCCTGGTCGCCCAGGGGCGCACCATCATCGGCAGCTACCTCGGGTCGGCCGTCCCGAGCCGGGACATCCCCGTCTTCGCCGACCTCTGGCGGGCCGGGCGTCTGCCGGTCGAGCACCTCGTGTCGTCGCACATCGCCCTCGACGAGATCAACGCCGGCATGGACGAGCTCGCCGAGGGGCGAGCCATCCGCCAGGTCATCACGTTCGGCTGACGGAAGCGCGTCGGCTCAGCCGGAGGACTCCTCGGGTCGCCCGTCCTCGGCCCAGCGGGTGTGGAACGTGCCCTCGCGGTCGACGCGCTCGTAGGTGTGCGCCCCGAAGTTGTCGCGCAGCGCCTGGATGAGCGCCGCCGGCAGCCGGTCGCGGCGCAGCCCGTCGAAGTAGGCCAGCGACGAGGAGAACGCGGGAGTGGGTACGCCGCCGCGCACCGCCGTCGCGACCACCTCACGCCAGGCGTCGACACCGTCCTTGACGGCGTCGGCGAAGTACGCCGTGGTGAGCAGCGTGGTCAGGTCGGGCTCGTCGGCGTACGCCTCCTTGATCCGGTCGAGGAACTGAGCGCGGATGATGCAGCCGCCGCGCCAGATGGTGGCGACCTCCCCGAGGTCGATGTCCCAGCCGTGCGCCTCGGCGCCGGCCGCGATCTGGTCGAACCCCTGGGCGTAGGCGACCACCTTGGAGGCGTAGAGCGCCGCCCGGACCTGGTCGACGAACGTGTGGCGGTCGACCTCGACCCGCTGCGCCTCGGGGTCGGTGCTGAAGACCGCGCGGGCCGCCGCCCGCTGCTCGGTGTGGCCGGAGAGCGACCGGGCGAAGGTCGCCTCGGCGATGCCGGTGACCGGGACGCCCAGCTCGAGCGCGTTCTGCACGGTCCACCGACCGGTGCCCTTCTGCTCGGCGGCATCGCGCACCACGTCGACGAACGGCTCGCCCGTCGCCGCGTCGGTGTGGCGCAGGACGTCCGCGGTCATCTCGATGAGGAACGACTCCAGGTCGCCGCCGTTCCACTCCTCGAAGATGTCGGCAACCTGCGCGGGTTCGAGGCCGAGCACCGAGCGCAGCAGGTCGTAGGACTCGGCGATGAGCTGCATGTCGGCGTACTCGATGCCGTTGTGCACCATCTTCACGAAGTGACCCGCACCGTCGGGGCCGACGTGGGCGCAGCAGGGGGTGCCGTCGACGACGGCCGCGATCGACTCGACCACCGGGCGGAGGCGTTCGTAGGCGTGCTCCGAGCCGCCGACCATGATCGAGGGTCCGTGGAGGGCGCCCTCCTCGCCGCCGGAGACACCCATGCCGACGAAGTGCAGGCCGTGCTCGGCCAGCGCCTCCTGGCGCCGGACGGTGTCGACGAAGTGCGCGTTGCCGGCGTCCACGACGATGTCGTCCTCGTCCAGCAGCGGCACGAGCTCGTCGATCACGGCGTCGGTGGCCTCGCCGGCCTTGACCATCACGACGATCGCGCGCGGTCGGGCAATGGCATTCACCAGCTCCTCCAGCGACTCGCTGGCGACGAAGTCGCCCTCGTCGCCGAACTCGTCGAGGAGCGCGGTCGTGCGCGCGGTCGTGCGGTTGTGCACCGCGATGGTGTGGCCGTTGCGGGCGATGTTGCGGGCCAGGTTGCGCCCCATGGTCGCCAGCCCGGTGAGGCCGATGGTCGCTCGAGCATGCTCGTCGGTCATGGTGCGCCAACCCCTGCCGGCGGGCCGCTATTCCTCGGGAGGGGCGTCGCGTGGGTAGCATCGGCGGTGAGCCGACCCGGCTCGCCGGACGAGGGAGCCGTACCCGGACAGCGACAAGACGGCCTCCTGGAGGTCGTCATGGCGTGGATCGTGCTCATCGTGTCCGGGGTGCTGGAAGCCGTCTGGGCCGTGGCGCTCGGACGCTCCGAGGGTTTCACCCGCCCCGTCCCGTCACTGGTGTTCGTCGTGGGTCTGGTGCTGAGCATGGGCGGGCTGGCGTTCGCGATGCGCACCCTGCCGATCGGGACGGCGTACGCCGTGTGGGTCGGGATCGGGGCGGCGCTGACGGTGGGCTTCGGGATGGCCACCGGCGCCGAGTCCGCCAGCCTGGTGAAGGTGCTGCTGATCGTCGGGCTCGTCGGCTGCGTGGTCGGCCTCAAGCTCACCCACTGAGGCCGGAGCGCCCCGCGGGGGCGGCCCGCACGTGCGCCCGCTCGCCCTGCCGGCCGATCAGGCTGAGGAACTCGACCGGCCCGGCGGCGGTCGCGCCGAACCAGTGCGGCGTCCGGGTGTCGAACTCGGCGGCCTCGCCCGCGACCAGCACCAGGTCGTGCTCGCCCAGGACGAGGCGCAGCGTCCCGTCGAGGACGTAGACCCAGTCGTGGCCCTCGTGGGTGCGCAGCTCCGGCTCGGCGTCGTCGCGCCCGGCGGGCAGGACGAACTTGTAGGCCTGGATGCCACCGGGTCGTCGGGTGAGCGGGATGACCGTCGACCCGTCGCCGACCGCGATCGGGCGCAGGTTGATGCGGGGGTTGCCGGTCGGCGGCGCGTCGACGAGCTCGTCGAGGGTGACGCCGTGGGCCCGGGCCAGGGGGAGCAGCTGCTCCAGGGTGGGCCGTCGCAGCCCGGCCTCGAGGCGGGACAGGGTGCTGGTGGAGATCCCGGTATCGGCGGACAGGGACGTGAGGGTGAGGTCGCGTTGCTGGCGCAGCCGCTTGAGACGCGGCCCGACGGCGTCGAGGGTGCGGTCGTCCATGGGCGCAGTTTGCCATTCGGCAAGATCGTGTGCGGATCGGAGCCGTACGCCGCAGGCTGGCGACCGAGGACCCGACCGCGCACCGGACGCCGGCCGGGCCGGACGCACGGAGGCACGATGACGCACGGGTTCGACGCGGACTACTGGGAGGACCACTGGCGCGAGGTGGGTGCACGTGACGGGCACCGACAGGTTCCCGCCAACCCCTACCTGGCCACCGGGACCGAGGGCCTCGTGCCCGGCACGGCCCTGGACGCCGGCTGCGGCGAGGGCGCCGAGGCGATCTGGCTCGCCGAGCGCGGCTGGCAGGTCACGGCGGCCGACATCTCGGCCGAGGTGCTGGCGCGGGCGACCGGGCGGGCGGCCTCGAGCCCGGCGGCGGACCGCATCGACTGGCGGCGGGCGGACCTGGGCACGTGGGAGCCGGTGGGTGCCTTCGACCTGGTCACCACCCACTACGCGCACCCCGCGATGCCCCAGCTGGCGTTCTACGAGCGGATCGCCGGGTGGGTCGCGCCGGGCGGGACGTTGCTCGTCGTCGGCCACCTCCAGGACCCGGGCGGCGACCACGGCCACGCGCACGGACAGGGGCACGGTCACGGTCACGACGCCGGGGACGGCGCCGAGGACGGCCAGCCGCCCGCGCACGCCACTGTCACCGCGGCGAGCGTCGTCGGCTGCCTCGACCCGGAGGCGTGGGAGGTCGTCTCCGCCGAGGAGCGCAGTCGGACGATCGAGGGGCGGGAGGCGCCGTTGCACGACGTCGTCGTCCGGGCCCGGCGCCGTACGTCGCCCGGGGCGGCCTCCTCGTAGTCCTTCGGGGTCGACTCAGCGCGTCGGGTCGATGATCGTCATGCCGGCCACGGTCGCGGTGTCGAAGCCGGGCAGCAGCGCCGCCGCCGCCTCGAGGCCCACGGTGCGCTCGACGAGTCGCTGCGGAGCGAGGGCGCCGCTGCGGATCAGCCCGAGCATCTCCGGGTAGTCGACCGCCGACATGCCGTGGCTGCCGAGCAGGTCCAGCTCCCAGGCGATGACGCGCGCCATCGGCACCCGGGGGTGCCCGTCCACCGGGGGCAGCAGCCCGACCTGGACGTGGCGTCCGCGGCGCCGCAGGCCGAGGATCGCGTCCGCGCTCGTCTGCTCGCTGCCGACCGCGTCGACGGCGACGTGGCTGCCACCGCCGGTCAGGTCGGCCACCACGGACGGCACGTCGACCCCGTCGGCCAGGACGACGTGGTCGGCGCCCAGCGCGGTGGCTGCCTCGAGGGCCTCGGGGTTGCGGTCCACGGCCACCACCCGCGCCCCGAGCGCGCGGGCGATCATGACCGCGCTGAGACCGACGCCGCCGGCCCCGACCACGCTCACCCACTCGCCCTCCCGCAGGCGGGCCCGCGCGCCGAGGGCCCGGTAGGCCGTGGCGAAGCGGCACCCCAGGCCCGCTGCGGTGGCGAAGTCCACCTCCTCCGGGACGGCCACCAGGTTGGTGTCGGCCGCGTGGAGGGCGACGAGCTCGGCGAAGGAGCCCCAGTGCGTGAAGCCCGGTTGCTGCTGGTCGGGGCAGACCTGCGCCTCACCGGCCCGGCACCACTCGCACCGGCCGCAGCCGCAGACGAAGGGCACCGTCACACGGTCCCCGACCTGCCAGTGGCGGACGTCCTGCCCGACCTGCTCGACGACCCCGGCCAGCTCGTGGCCCGGCACGTGGGGAAAGGCGATGTCGTCGTGGCCGGCCCAGGCGTGCCAGTCGCTGCGGCACATCCCGGTGGCCATCACCCGCACCACCACCCCGCCCGCCGGGGCGACGGGGTCGGGCACCTCCCGGACCTCGGGTCGGGCTCGGACGGCATCCAGGACGACAGCGCGCATGGCGACATCGTGGCACCCGCGAGTCGGCGGGCCGGAGCGGTGCTCCCCGGACAGGACAGGCCCGGACCCACGTCCGTGGGTCCGGGCCTTGCGGATGTCCTGAGACATCACAGTCAGAGTCCAGTGCTGAGCAATGGCGGCGGTCCACCTCCTGGCTCTAGCGTCGCGCCTCGCAGTCCGTGACCTTCTCACCGTTCAGGCATCGGTCTCGGCCGTAACGAGCGTTGAGGGTGTCGTGTCCGGGGCCGCCGTCGAGGACGTCCTTGCCGTAGCCGCTGAACAAGAAGTCGTCTCCGCCGCGCCCGTCTGCGTGGACCGGGAAGGTGGCGTCCAATGCGCCGAAGTGGTCGGCACGGTTGCTGCCGATGAAGGTGAGGCCCGACGTCTTCCGTCCCTTCCCGACCACATCGAATGACTCCAGTCCAGCAAGTCGCACGGTGGGCTTGTGCCCGGCGACGCTGATACGACGCTGGGGCAGGTTGATGGTGATGGCCCCTGCAGGGACGGACGGGGCGATTCTCAAGCGCAGGCTGTCGCGACTGCCGCTGCCGCCGTCGAGGACGTGGCGTCCCTGTCGGGTGTATGCGGCGCGGATGATGTCCTTGTCGGCGCCTGCGCGTACTGCCATGGACCCGGTCCCGGCCAAGAGGATCGAGTCGCGCCCCTTGCCGCTGCTGACAGACAGCCGTGCGTTGCTCTTGCCGCGCACCTCATCGTCCCCCGAGCCACTGTCGATGCGGTCGCCGCCGGTGAAGGCGATGCGATCGTCTCCCTCGCCCGCGTCGAGGGTGTCGCCGTCATCAGCGAGTGGGGTGCTGTCGGTCGTGGTGCCGTTGAGCTCGCGCCTGACCGGGGGTGCGTCGAGGTACACCCAGTCGTCCCCGGCACCGGCGTCCACCGTGTCTGCCCCGACTCCGGCCTCGATGTCGTTGGGCCCATCGGTGCCGATGAGGTGGTCGTCGAATGCTGACCCGATGACACCGAAGTGACCGTCTCCCACGATGCTGTCGCGGCCCTCTCCGGTCGCCAGGCCGGTGGCGAGGTCGACCTTCACTCCGGTCGTCGAGTCGGCGTAGGAGACCCGGTCTGGGGTCATGTAGGTGTAGCAGTCGCACAACTTGAGGGAGTCTAGGTCGACGCCGAGGTCGACATGGTCATCGCCGGGACCAGGCACGAGCAGGTCCCCCACGTACGGGGAGTCGTCGCCCTCGTAGTGCCGGTCGAGGCCCCCGAAGAGGCGGTCGTCGCCTGTCCCGCCCGTGATGTGGTCCTCACTCGCGAACCCGCAGATGATGTCGTTGCCACCCGCGCCGTCGATCGTGTCAGCCCCCGACGTTCCTAGGATCACGTCGTCTCCGGGGGTGCCCACCACGGGGTCGGTCCGGTAGGACGTGGGGTCGGCCGCCACGACGATCGTGGCCGGGCGACCATCACAGGTCTCATCGGCCGCCTGTGCCGGGGACATCACTGCCATCGCCCCGACAGCCGCCAGTGGCATCAACAGGCCGCCCAGTGCGGCAAGAGCGGTCGTGGTCGTTCGCATGGTGCCTCCGTGGGAGCGGGTATCAGGGCGGTAGCCCCTGTACGACGCGAGAGCAGTCGAAGAAGTTGTGCACCTCGCACGTCAACCTCATCGGCCAGCGGTCGAGGGAGTCGAACCACCGGGCTGAACGTACGCGGCGCGTTCTTCCGCTTGCTCACCATCGACACAGGCCGCGACTACCAACCCAGAAATGCGAAAGATCCGAACCCCCACTGGGGGTTCGGATCTTTGCTGTCTCTTGCGAGATCACATGGCGGTGGCGGTGGGATTTGAACCCACGGTGGGTTTGACCCCACACATCATTTCGAGTGATGCACCTTCGGCCGCTCGGACACGCCACCGCCGGAGAGATTACCGGACGTCGCACGCGGCGCTAAATCGACCTCTGCCCGGTGAAGAACGCGTCCAGCAGGGAGGTCGACTCGGCGGCCAGCACGCCGGCGACGACCTCGGGCCGGTGGTTGAGTCGCCGGTCGCGCACCACGTCCCACAGCGACCCCGCGGCGCCGGCCTTGTCGTCGTACGCACCGAAGACGACGCGGTCGACCCGCGACAGCACGGCCGCGCCGGCGCACATGGTGCACGGCTCGAGCGTGACGACCAGGGTGCAGCCGGTGAGCCGCCACTCGCCGAGGGCACGGGCTGCGGCGCGCAGGGCCACGACCTCGGCGTGGCCGGTGGGGTCGCCCTCGGCCTCGCGGACGTTGTGGCCGCGGGCGAGGACGTCACCGGAGGGGTCGAGGACGACTGCGCCGATCGGCACGTCGCCGGTCGTCCCGGCGGCCCGGGCCTCGTCGAGGGCGAGGCGCATCGCGGTGTCCCACACCGGGGGAGCGGCAGGGCTCATGCAGACGTGAACCCGACGACGTCGTCGAAGAGCTCGCCGAAGCCGAGGCGGCGGGCGACCTCGGAGAGCATCTCGTCGGGGTAGAGGTCGACGTCGTCGAGGAGCACGGCGAGGTCCACGGCGTGCATCCCGAGGTCACCCAGCAGCTCGAGGTCGCCCGCGGGCGCCGGCTCGTCCTCGTCGTCGAGCGGGGGCAGGCCCAGGACGTCGAGGGCCGACCGGGCCAGCTCCCACTCCTCGGCGGCGGTCACGTCGGACAGCAGCACCCGGGTGGACGAGCCGTCGACCCGGACCAGCACGAAGAAGTCCTCGTCGACCGCGACCATGCCGACGGCACCGGCATCGCCGGGCAGGCGTCGCAGCGCGTGCGACAGGGAGTCGACCGAGTAGTACGCGGGCGACGCGATCTCCTGGAGCAGCCACTCCCCGTCGTCGCGGAAGGCAGCGAGCGCGAAGTCGACTCCGTCCGACTGCTCAGACATGGAGACCCCTTCCCGTGCTCCGTCCCCGCCGAGCCTCCAGCGTCGCAGAAAGGCGACCCGCCGCCAACCCTGTTCACGCCCGCGCCCACTAGGGTTTGCGCCATGCGCACCCACGTCGTCGACCACCCGCTGGTGTCCCACAAGCTCACGACGCTGCGGGACGAGACCACGGACTCCCCGACCTTCCGCCGGCTGACCGACGAGCTGGTGACGCTGCTGGCCTACGAGGCGACCCGCGAGGTCCGCGTCAACGAGCACACCATCCAGACGCCCGTGGCCGCGGCGACCGGGGTCAAGCTCGCCACGCCGAAGCCGCTCGTCGTGCCGATCCTGCGCGCCGGGCTCGGGATGCTCGACGGGATGATGCGGCTGCTCCCGACCGCCGAGGTGGGCTTCCTCGGGATGATCCGCAACGAGGAGACGCTGGCTGCGTCGACGTACGCCGAGCGCCTCCCGGAGGACCTGTCCGGTCGCCAGTGCTACGTCCTCGACCCGATGCTGGCCACCGGCGGCACCCTCGCCGCAGCCATCCGCTTCCTCACCGACCGCGGCGCCGACGACATCACCTGCATCTGCCTGCTGGTCGCCCCCGAGGGCGTCGCCGCCCTGGAGAAGGGCCTCGAGGGGCTCGACGTCCCGGTCACCGTCGTGACCGCCGCCATGGACGAGCGCCTGAACGAGAAGGGCTACATCGTCCCCGGCCTCGGTGACGCAGGAGACCGCCTGTACGGCGTGGCGCACTGACGTGGGCGCCGTGCGGCCCACCCGCCGCGACCGCCTCGAGCGGGCCGTCAACCGGGTGGCCTCGGCCAGCCCGGCCCGGCTCCAGTCGCTGCTTGCCGGCAGCGGCGTCACCAGCGAGGGCCAGCGGCTCAGCCCGCAGTTCGCCCTGGCCCTGCGGGCGCTGGCGCTGACCGGCAAGACGTCGTACGACCAGCTCGACGTGCCCGCCGCCCGGGCGCTGCTCGAGAAGGAGTCGTGGACCTTCACCGGGCCCACCATCGAGGTCGGCGCCGTCCACGACGTGACCCTCGACGAGCCGGGCGAGGTCGCGGTCCCGGCCCGCCTCTACCTCCCCGCCGACGAGCCGGGCGGCTTCGACGGCCCGCCGCCCGTGGTCGTGTTCCTCCACGGCGGCGGCTGGGTGCTCGGCAGCGTGGAGAGCCACGACGCCGTCACCCGCTTCCTGTGCCGCCACGGCCGGGTGGCCGTGCTGTCGGTCGACTACCGGCTCGCGCCCGAGCACCCGTTCCCCGCCGCGGTGGAGGACGCCGTGCACGCGGTCCGCTGGGCCCGCCGCCACGGCGAGCGGTGGGGGTACGACGGCTCCCGCCTCGCCGTCGCCGGCGACTCGGCCGGCGGCAACCTCTCCGCCGTGGCCTGCCAGCAGCTCCGCGGCACCGACGACGTGCCCGACCTCCAGGTGCTCGTCGTGCCGGGCGTCGACTTCAGCCGTCGCACCGCGTCCCGCGAGACGTACGGCGACGGCTTCTTCCTCACCGACGGCGAGATGGACTGGTACGAGGACCACTACCTCGGGCCCGACACCGACCGCAGCGACCCGCGAGCCTCGCCGCTGCTGGCCGACGACCTCGCGGGCCTGCCGCCGGCGTACGTCGTGGTGGCCGGGTTCGACCCGCTGCGCGACGAGGGCGAGGCCTACGCCCGGGCGCTGCGCGACGCCGGCGTGCCGGTCACCCTGCGCCGCCACACCGCGCTGGTGCACCCCTTCATCAACGGCGTCACGATGAGCGACGAGGCCCGCGCGGCGGGCTTCGAGATCGTCGGGGCGATCCGGCTCGGGCTGCGAGCCTGAGCGCAGGTCGGCTCAGCCCTGCTCGTCCGCCACGAGGTAGCCGTCCTCGAGGTGCACGACGATGGGATCGATGATCTCCATCGCGTCGATGCCCTCGGGCTCGCGGTTGAGGAAGCCGATGAGGCACCACGAGCCGTCGCGCCGCTGCACGAGCGGGGCGGCGAAGAGGGTGGGCGCCGCCGTGAACGGTCGGGCCGCGGCCACGTCCCACGGACCGAGTGCCGAGCCGCCCGGCACCGACCAGGTGCAGAAGTCCCCGAAGCGGGCCCGGTGCTCGTCGGTCTGCTCGTCGGGGTGGCAGGTGAAGACCAGCAACCACTGCCCGTCGACCTGCCGGACCTGGATCACCTCGAGCTGGCCGAAGCCGCTGCCCGGCTGGCTGAGCGGCGAGCAGACCTCCCACGTCGCCAGGTCGCGGCTGCGGGCGTGGCCGACCACGCCGTCGTCGTTGCGGTCCGCCCCCACGGCGCGGGCGGTGACCAGCATGTGCCACCCGTCGCCGTCCGGGTCGCGGAGGACCTGGGGGTCGCGCCAGGTCTCGCTGGCGGCGACGTCCTGCGGGTGCGTCTTGTACCAGCGCGGGTCGATGCCGATCAGGGGAGCGACGCCGACCCGGTGCCAGGTCGTGAGGTCGTCCGAGACCGCGAGTCCCAGTCGCTGGTCGGTGAGCCCGCCGCCCTCGGAGATGGCGGTGTAGAACAGCCGCCACCGGCCCTCGTCGTCGCGCACCACAGAGCCCGTCCAGATGGCCAGGTCGTCCCACGCGCCCGCGACCGGGCCGAGCGCGTCGGGGCACTCGCGCCACGTCACCAGGTCACCGGAGACGGCGTGGCCGACGATCGCGCGGGTGTGCCGCGACGACGGTCCCGCCTCCGAGCGCTCGGCCTTGAGGAAGAACAGGTGGAAGTCCTCGCCGTCGTCGACGACCCAGCTGTCCCACACCCAGTGGCCCGCCAGCCTCAGCACGGCGGGACCGCCACCGGCGCGGCGTCGGTGCGGGCGACGACGAGGTGCGCCCGCAGCTCCAGCGCGGCCATCAGTCGCGGATCGCCAGACCGGTCTCCGGGTCGAAGAAGTGCAGCCGCTCCTGGTCGATGGCGATCTCCACCTGGTCGCGCGGACGCACGCGCGAGCGGGGGCTGAACGACGCCACCCAGATGTTGCCGTCGTGGGCCACCGGCACGTCGTCGACGCCCGCGTCCTCCTCGAGCGCCTTGGTGTCCTCGGTGACCACGCGCGGTGCGTCGACCGGGAAGTGCACGACGATCTCCGAGCCGAGGGCCTCGGTGAGGGCCACCGACGTGGTCAGTCGCGCCTTGCTGCCGGCGTCGCGGGCCAGGGCGGCGTCCTCCATGTCCTCGCTGCGGATGCCCACCGCGACGTCGCGACCGGCGTACGACGCGAGTGCCGGACGGGCCGCCGTGACCGAGTCGGGCACCTGGATGGTCGCCCCGCCGAAGGTCACCGTGACACCGGCGTCGGTGCGATCCACCCTCCCGATGGCCATGTTCATCGGCGGGGAGCCGATGAAGCCGGCGACGAAGATGTTGTCGGGGTGGTCGTAGAGGTGCTGCGGGGCACCGAGCTGCTGGAGCACACCGGCCTTCATGAGCGCGACGCGGTCGCCCATGGTCATGGCCTCGGTCTGGTCGTGCGTCACGTAGATCGTGGTGACGTCGAGGTCGCGCTGCACCTGGGCGATCTCGGCGCGCATCTGCACGCGCAGCTTGGCGTCGAGGTTGGAGAGCGGCTCGTCCATGAGGAACACCTGCGGCTCGCGCACGATCGCGCGACCCATGGCCACCCGCTGGCGCTGGCCACCGGAGAGCTGCTTGGGCTTGCGGTCGAGCAGCGGCCCGAGCTCGAGCATGTCGGCGGCCCGCTTGACCCGCTTCTCGATCTCCGCCTTGTCCATGCGCCGCAGCTTGAGGCCGTAGGCGATGTTGTCGGCCACGCTCATGTGCGGGTAGAGCGCGTAGGACTGGAAGACCATGGCGATGTCCCGGTCGCGCGAGGGAAGGGTGTTGACCACCCGGTCGCCGATGGTGAGCGTGCCGGTGCTGATGTCCTCCAGTCCCGCGATCATGCGCAGGGCGGTGGACTTGCCGCAGCCGGACGGGCCGACAAGCACGATGAACTCGCCGTCGGCGATGTCGATGGACAGGTCGTGCACGGCGTGGAAGCCGTTCTCGTACTGCTTGTTGACCTTGTCGAGGACTACTTCGGCCACGATCCACTCATCCCTTCACGGCGCCGGCGGTCAGTCCGCCGACGATGTAGCGCTGGAGGTACATGAACAACCCGACCGTCGGAATGGCCAGGATCACTGCGCCCGCCGCGAACTCACCGAACTGGGCGTTCTTGGTCAGCGGGTCGGCGATCATCCCGTAGAGACCGACTGCTGCGGTCTTGGACTCGTCCTGCCGCAGGAAGATGCTGGCGATCAGGAACTCGTTGATCGCCCCGATGAAGCCGAGCAGGCCGGTGATGGCCAGGATCGGCGCCACGAGCGGCAGGATGATGCCGAAGAAGACCTGGAAGTGCGTCGCTCCGTCCATCTTGGCTGACTCGTCGAGGTCCTTGGGGATGGTGTCGAAGAAGCCCTTCATGAGCCAGGTGTTCACCCCGAGGGCGCCACCGAGGTAGAGCAGGATGAGCCCGGCGGAGGTGTTGAAGCCGATTACCGGCCACAGCTCGGTGATCTCGGCGAAGATCAGGTAGATCGCGACGATCGCGAGGAACTGCGGGAACATCTGCACGAGCAGCAGGCTCATCAGGCCGGTCCGACGGCCCTTGAATCGGAAGCGTGAGAACGCGTACGCCGCGCAAGCCGAGATCAGCATCGAGATCGCCGCGGCGAGCGAGGCGATCACCAGGCTGTTGACGAACCAGCGGGGGAACGACCCGTCGAACAGCTCCTGGTAGTTGACCAGGCTGACCTCCCGGGGGATCAGTGTCGCCGAGCTCAGGGTGCCGGTGGGGTTCAGCGAGGCCGACACCACGAACAGGATCGGGAAGATCGAGAAGGCCAGCGCCAGGATGCCGACCAGGTGGCTCAGCCCGGTGCGCCGGAACCATCCGCCCTTGGCGGACCCGTGTCGGACCACCTCGGGCGGCGGCGACCCGTCCTCCGCCGCGGCCGGGGTGGCGTTCGATGTCGTGGTTGCCATCAGTTGATCTCCTCCAGGGCCTGGGTGCGGCGGAAGCTCACGATCGAGACGGTCGCGACGATCAGGAAGATGAGCACCGAGATGGCGGCGGCGAACCCGTAGTCGGCGCCCGATCCGCCGAACGCCAGCCGGTACGTGTAGGTGATCAGGATGTCGGTGCTGCCGGCACTCGGGTTGTCGGGCGGGAAGGGCGCGCCCGCACTGGTCAGGAAGATCGCCGTGAAGTTGTTGAAGTTGAAGGCGAACGACGTGATCAGCAGCGGGGCCAGCGCCACGAGCAGCAGCGGGAAGGTGATGGTCCGGAAGGCGTAGAACGGCTTGGCGCCGTCGACCCCGGCAGCCTCGACGAGGTCGGAGGAGATCGACTGGAGGGCACCGGTGATCACCAGGAACATGTAGTTGTACCCGAGCCACAGCTGGATGAGCAGGATGGCGAACATGGAGCTGGCCGTGCTGCCGAACCAGTTGATGTCGGTGCCGAGGATCCGGTTGATCAGGCCGAAGTCCTTGTTGAACATCTCCCGCCAGACGAGGTACATCGCAATGCTGGGCATGGCGTACGGGAGGATGATGAACGACCGGTAGAGGGTGCGGCCCCGCATGAGCGGGTTGTTGAGAGCGAGCGCCACCAGCAGGCCCAGCCCGAAGGTGATGACGACGGTGCCGATCGCGAAGGCGAAGTTCCACACCAGGATCCGCAGGAAGGACTCGCGAATGGTGTCGTTGGTGAAGACCCTCACGAAGTTGTCGAAGCCGACGTTGACCTTCCAGCCCTGGGCGAGGTTGCGCTGCGAGCCGTCCTGGCTGACGAAGGAGCCCTCCTCGGCGTCCGCCTCCCACACGTTGCCGGTGGTCGCGTCGGTGATGCAGTCGCACTCCTCGTCGTAGGACTGCTGGGGAGCCCCCTCGAACGCCGCCGACAGGCCCTGGCTCTTGATGGCGCCGTCGTCGGTCGGGACGCTGAAGGCGGTGATGTCGTCCTGGCGGGCGTTGACCTCGGGGACCGTGAGGACGGTGTAGTCGTCTGCCGCGGTGATCTTGCCACCGGGGGTGGGGGACTCGAAGGTCCCCTCCTCGAGCGGCTCGAGCCCCTCGGCGGTGCCGACGAAGCTCTCCTGCGCGGCGGGGTCGGACAGCAGGAAGACGATGTCGCCCGTCGCCGCGTCGCCGTCCGTGGCCAGGGTCAGGGTGTAGATCGTGGAGTCGGGGACCTGCTTGACCGAGGCTCCCTCGATGGCGGTGATCGCCTGTTCCTTGGTGCCGCGGTGACCGTCGCCGAAGTTCGTGAACGCGGTCGAGACCGTGTAGAGGACGGGAACGACCTGGAAGGCGATGAGGAAGAGCGTGCCCGGCAGCAGGTACTTCATGGGCACGGTGCGGGGGGACAGGTAGACGTAGAACGCCAGGCCGGTGACGGCGGCCACGACGGCCAGCCCCAGCCAGTTGTCGGCCCGGAACAGCGGGAGGGCCGCCCAGAGCGCGACCGCGGTGATGAAGGCGAGGCCGATGATCTTGATCATCAGCATCAGCGGACTGCTGGTGCCGTCGGCGCCCAGCCCGAACCGGGACGCCTTGCGGCCCGGGGGCGATGTCGTGCTGCCTGCCACGTGACTCTCCTCGCCGATGTCGTGGGCGGTCGACCGTCACTCGGGGCGGGCTCGCCGGCCCGCCCCGAGGGACGAACGGACTGCTACTCGTTGATGGCCGCTTCGATGGCCTTGGCCGCCGACTGGATCGTCGACTCAGGGTCGGCGCCGCCGATCACGGCCGCCTCGGCCTTGCCCAGCGGGTCCCAGACCGCAGCCATCTCCGGGATGCTCGGCATGATCTGCCCGTTGGCGGCGCCCGCCGCGGCCACCGCGGCCACGGCCGGGTTGTCGCCCTCGATCTGGCTCAGCGTGTCGACGTTGGCCGGCACGTTCTTGGTCGCCTCGAAGAGCTGGGCGCCGACGTCGGCCCGCGACCAGTAGTTGGTCACGAACTCCTGGGCGAGCGTCTTGTTGGCGCTCCCGCTGGCGACGTACGCCGCGTCGACGGTGATGAACGGCGAGGCCGGGTCCATGCCCTCGAAGCCGGGCACCTCGGACACCTCGTAGTTGATGTCACTGGCGTCGATCGTGGTCAGCTGCCACGGGCCCTCGATGAGGAAGGGGGTCTTGCCCTCGGTGAACAGGCCGATCGCGTTGTCGGTGTTGACCGAGCGCTTCAGCACGCCCTGGCCCTTCTCGCCGAGCTCGCCGATCTTCTCGTACGCCTCGACCGAGCCCGGGGTGCCGACACCGAGGTCGGTCGGGTCGAAGGAGCCGTCGTCGGTCTGGCCGAACATGTAGCCGCCGCCCGACGTGTAGAGCGGGTTGATGAAGTAGGGGTTGCCGGTGTTGCTCACCGGCCAGGCCAGGGGCGCCTGGGCGCCCTCCTGCACGGCCTTCTTGCCGGCCGCGACCATCTCCTCCACCGTCGCCGGGGCGTCGGGGGCGAGGTCGGTGTTGCGGATCAGCACGATGTTGTTCATCGTGAAGGGCATGCCGTAGGTCTGCCCGTCGAAGGTGACCGCCTCGAGGGCGAGCGGCTGGAGCGTCGAGGACACCGTCTCGGGGATCTGGATCGGGTCGATGGTGCCGTTCTGGACCAGGTTGCCGATCCAGTCGTGGGCGCCCATGACGACGTCCGGCGCGTCCCCGGCCTGCGCAGCCGTCACGAAGTTGGCCTGCAGCTCGGAGCCGGGCAGGACCTCGACGGTCACGTCGACGCCGTTCTCCTCGCCGAACGCGTCGGCGAGCGCGGTGGTGGCGTCGCCGCCGGGGCCGTCCCCGACCCAGATCAGCAGCTCGCCACCGCTCGCCTCCGGGGCGTCGCCACCGCTGGACTCGCTGTCGTCGCTGTCGGAGCCGCCTCCGCAGGCACCGAGGACCAGACCGGCGGCCAGCAGGCCTGCCGCGGCCCTGATCGTACGAGTTCTTGTGCGCATGGGTGGAGCTCCTTCGCGGAATCGCGGATGGGGTTGAATGGCCCCTGCAGACTCTCCCGGGGCCCTTGCTAAAACGATTTGGCAGGAGTAAACCCTGTGACCTACGCCACGTCAACACCCCTGGGGTGGCACGTGACCGGATCGATACATGACGAGAGGTGCGGGAGAGATGCGGGGAGCCAGGCGACCGCGGGTGCGGTTGCGCGATGTCGCCGAGCGGGCCGGAGTGTCGCCCACGACGGCGTCGTTCGTCCTCAGTGGACGCGACATGCGGATCTCCGAGGAGACCCGGCAGCGCGTCCTGCGGACCGCCCGTGAGCTGGACTACCGGCCCAACCTGGCGGCGCGCAGCCTGCGGACCCAGGACAGCCGCACCATCGGCCTGGTCGCCGACACGATCGCCACGGGGCACTACGGCGGCGAGCTGATCCGCGGGAGCATGACCGCGGCGCTCAAGCACGGCCATCGCCTCCTCGTCTGCGAGTCCGAGGGTGACCCGAGCCTCCAGTCCGCGCTCGTCGAGGACCTCGTCGGTCGCCAGGTCTCCGGCCTGGTCGTCGCCACCAGCTCGCACGACCGGGTGTCCGCGCCGCGCGGGACCGGCGGTCTCCCCGTCGTGCTCCTCAACTGCCGCAGCGACGCGCCGTACCCCGCGATCGTCTCGGACGAGGTGGCAGGGGGTCGCGCCGCGGCCGGTCTTGTCGTCCGGGCAGGGCACCGCCGCGGGATCTGGCTCGTCGGCGAGACGCCGCCCAGCTCCCTGCCCGGCACGGGCCGCTTCGAGGGAATCGTCGCCGAGCTCGCGGGGGCCGGCGCCGTCCTCGACGAGCAGCTGTCGTGCAAGTGGTGGCCCGAGGCGGCGTACGACGTGATGGCGCAGGCGCTGGCCGGGGGCGGTCGCCCTCGTGCCGTCGTGTGCCTCAACGACCGGATCGCCTTCGGGGTCTACCAGGCGCTGGCCGAGGTGGGGCTCGAGGTGCCCCGCGACGTCTCCGTGGTGTCCTTCGACGACTCCGAGCTGGCCAGCTGGCTGCGGCCCTCGCTGTCGAGCATCGGACTGCCCGAGTTCGAGATGGGCCGCCTCGCCGTGGAGGCGCTGCTCGGCACGGAGGCGCCCCCCGCCGAGCGCCTCGTGCCCATGCCGGTGCGTGCTCGCGACTCGATCGCACCGCCGGCGGTGTGACCCAGACCACATGAGACTCCCGTGCCGGGGGGTGCTCCGCGTGTACCTTGAGCGCGGTCCGACCCCGACAGGAGGCCCCACGTGCGCATCGGCATTCCCCGTGAGTCCCGCGAGGGCGAGACGCTCGTCGCGGCCACCCCCACGACCGCCGGCCAGCTCCAGGCCCTGGGCTACGAGGTGGTGGTCGAGCGGGGGGCTGGCATCGCGGCGGCCCAGCCGGACGACGCGTTCGAGGCGGCCGGGATCCGGGTGGGTGATGCCGAGGAGGTGTGGACCAGCGACGTCGTCGTCAAGGTCAACGCCCCGACCCCCGACGAGATCTGGCGCCTCCGCGCCGGCGCGACCGTGATCTCGTTGATGGCACCGGCGCGGAGCCCCAAGCTCGTCGAGCAGCTCCAGGCGCAGCGGGTCACCGGCCTCGCAATGGACGCGGTGCCCCGGATCTCCCGCGCCCAGGCGATGGACGTGCTGTCCTCGATGGCCAACGTCGCGGGCTACCGTGCGGTCGTCGAGGCCGCGCACGCCTTCGGACGCCAGTTCACCGGCCAGGTGACTGCGGCCGGCAAGGTCCCCCCGGCCCGGGTCTTCGTGGTGGGCGCCGGCGTCGCCGGTCTGGCGGCCATCGGTGCCGCCGGGTCGATGGGTGCGATCGTGCGGGCCTTCGACGTGCGTCCCGAGGTCGCCGAGCAGGTCGAGTCGATGGGTGCGGAGTTCGTGACGGTCGACATGGAGCAGGAGGTCTCCTCCGACGGCTACGCCAAGGAGATGACCGCCGACCAGGAGGCCGCCACCGCTGCGATGTACGACGAGGAGGCCCGCAACGCCGACATCGTCATCACCACGGCCCTCATCCCGGGCCGGCCAGCACCCCGGCTGATCACTGCCGAGACCGTGGCCGCGATGCGCACCGGTTCGGTGATCGTCGACATGGCCGCGGCCAACGGCGGCAACGTGGAGCTGACCCGCACGGACGAGAAGGTCGTCACCGACAACCTCGTCACGATCCTGGGCTACACCGACCTCGCCGGCCGGCTGGCCGCGCAGACGAGCCAGCTCTACGGCACCAACGTGGTCAACCTCCTCAAGCTGATGACTCCCGGCAAGGACGGCGAGCTGGTCCTCGACCTCGAGGACGTCGTCGTACGTGGCATCACGGTGGCCCGCGACGGCGAGTCGATGTGGCCGCCGCCCCCGGTCCAGGTGAGTGCCGCGCCGGCTGCGGCCGTCGCCGCTCCGGCCGAGGCGCAGAAGGCCGTCGAGAAGCGTCCGCCGGACCCCCGCCGGAAGTGGTACGGCGCGGGCCTGGCGGCGGTGTTGTTCGCGCTGGTCGCGGCGTACTCTCCGCCCGACTTCCTCGGGCACTTCACGGTCTTCGTGCTTGCGGTGTTCGTCGGCTACTACGTCATCTCCAACGTGGCCCACGCACTGCACACGCCGCTGATGAGCGAGACCAACGCGATCTCCGGGATCATCCTGGTCGGCGGCATCCTGCAGGTCGGCAGCGACAACACCGTGGTGACTGTGCTGGCGCTGATCGCCGTGCTCGTGGCCAGCATCAACATCTTCGGTGGCTTCCTGGTGACGCTGCGCATGCTCGAGATGTTCAGGAAGGACTGACGTGAGCGACTTCCTGACCTCCGAGCAGCTGCCCGGACTGATCCAGGCGGCCTACATCATCGCCGGCATCCTCTTCATCGGGGCGCTGGCCGGGCTGTCCAAGCACGAGACCGCCAAGCGCGGCAACCTCTTCGGCATGGCCGGCATGGGCCTGGCGCTCGTCGCGACCCTCGTCCTCGCCGCCCGCAACAGCCAGTTCGGCGACCAGCGTCCGCTCGGCGTGACGATGGCCCTGATCCTGGTCGCGATGGCCGTGGGTGGCTCGATCGGCGCCTGGCGGGCCCGCACGGTCGAGATGACCGGCATGCCGGAGCTGGTGGCCATGCTGCACAGCTTCGTGGGCCTCGCCGCGGTGCTGGTGGGCTACAACTCCTGGCTCGAGCTCCGCGACCTCGGCGGCTCGGACGCGGTGCACGACGTCGAGGTCTTCGTCGGCGTCTTCATCGGTGCCGTGACGTTCACCGGCTCCATCGTGGCGTGGGCCAAGCTGAGCGGCCGGATGACCTCCAGCCCGCTGATGCTGCCGGGACGCCACCTGCTCAACCTCGCCATCCTCGTCGGCTCCACCGCCCTGGCGGTGTGGTTCGTGGTCGACGACGGCGAGCTGGGCCTGGTCCCGCTGCTGCTCATGACGGCGCTGGCGCTGCTGCTCGGCTTCCACCTCGTCGCCGCCATCGGCGGTGGCGACATGCCGGTGGTCGTCTCGATGCTCAACTCCTACTCCGGCTGGGCCGCCGCCGCGGCCGGCTTCATGCTGAGCAACGACCTGCTGATCATCACCGGGTCGCTGGTGGGCTCCTCCGGTGCGATCCTCAGCTACATCATGTGCAAGGCCATGAACCGCTCGTTCGTGAGCGTCATCGCCGGCGGCTTCGGCTCCGACGGCGCCATCAGCGGCGAGGAGCGCGACTACGGCGACCACCGCGAGATCACCGCCGCGGACACCGCGGACCTGCTCGCCTCGGCGCGCTCGGTCGTGATCACCCCCGGCTACGGGATGGCGGTCGCCCAGGCGCAGTACCCCGTCGCCGAGATGACCAAGAAGCTGCGCGAGAAGGGCGTCGACGTCCGCTTCGGCATCCACCCCGTCGCCGGCCGGCTCCCCGGTCACATGAACGTCCTGCTCGCCGAGGCCCGCGTGCCCTACGACATCGTGCTCGAGATGGACGAGATCAACGGCGACTTCCACGAGACCGACGTGGTGCTGGTGATCGGCGCCAACGACACCGTCAACCCGGCGGCCCTCGAGGAGCCGGGCTCGCCCATCGCGGGCATGCCCGTCCTCGAGGTCTGGCACGCCAAGGACGTCGTGGTCTTCAAGCGCTCCATGGCCACCGGCTACGCCGGCGTGCAGAACCCGCTGTTCTTCAAGGACAACTCACGCATGCTCTTCGGCGACGCCAAGGAGCGGGTCGACGACATCGTGCGCGCCCTCGGCTGACTGCCGAGGGTGCCGGCCGATCCCGGATCACGGAGCAGGTTTAGGGCTCGCGTCGAAGGAAAGCATGTCGCCATGTCCGAGACGTCCGTACCTCCGCCGCGACTGGCCACCGGGCCGTTGTCGCTGCCCCCCAACCCCATGCAGTCCGCCAGCGCAAACCGTGACACGGTCCTGGAGATCCGTGAGCTGGTGCTGGCCACCATGGAGAAGGCGATGGCCGACCAGGCCGCCTCGATGGAGGCGGTCGCCGCCGCAGCGGCGGGGGCGACCGGCGAGGGCCTCGACGGTGCCGTGCAGGTGCGCGTCGACGGCAAGGGGCTCATCGCGGGGGCGAGCTTCGGACCCGAGATCATCGGACTGACTCCGGAGGAGCTGAGGGGCGAGACGCTGGCGGCCCTCGAGGACGCCAAGGGTCGGCTCGGGCTCAGCCCGCTCCGCGCGGGCGATCTCGCAGACCTCGACACCCGTCCCGTCGCGGACGCCATCATGAACCTCCTGCTCGGAAAGGAAAGCGGCGCATGAGTGAGGGATTCCAGGTGCAGCCGGCAGAGCTGCGCTCCAACTCGAGCGAGCTGATGGGGGTCGCGGGCCAGGTGGCCCAGGCCATGGGCGCGGGCGCCGCGGTGACGGCGATGTCGCCGGCGGCCTTCGGCATCCTCTGCTCGTTCTTCACCCCCCCGTGCGTGGCCATGTCGGCTGCCGCCCTGGGGGCGATGGCGCCGCTCGAGGCGGCCATCCTCGGCAATGCGGGCGTCGTCGCGGCCATCGCGACGGACTTCGATGTCGCCGACGCAGCGTGCGCGGAGCGCTCCGCCGCGATCGTGGGGAGGTTGTGACCATGGGTGACCTCGTGGACGTGGATGTCAGCGACCTGGCCGGTTCGCCGTACTCGCAGATAGCCGACAACGACTACTCGGGACTCGTGCAGGCCTCGCCCGGGGCCGACGAGGCATGGAAGGCCGGCGAGGCCTTCGCCAACGGTGACTGGGCGCTCGGCGCCCTGAACGTCGCCGGTGGCTGTGCCGAGCTGGTCGCGATGATCATCGACCCGATCGCCGCGCTCGGCTCGAGCGTCGCGGGTTTCCTGCTCGACTACATGCCGCCCCTGCCGCAGATGCTCGACGCCCTGGCCGGCAACCCGGCACTCGTCGAGGGGATCGGCTCCTCCTGGAACGAGATCGGTTCCGCGCTCGACGCAGCGGCCACCGACCTGCAGGCGACGATGAACCGCGCCATGGCGACCTGGTCCGGACTGGCTGCGGACGCCTACGCGGGCGCGGTGACCCTCCTGGTCGACATCACCTACAAGATGGGCGGCATGTGCCGGGCCATCAGCCAGGGCCTGATGGTGGCCAGCGACGTGGTCCAGGCCGTGCGGGGCTTCACGAAGAGCCTCATCTCCGAGCTCGTCGGCCAGCTCATCAGCTGGGCGGCGCAGGTCGCCGCGACCTTCGGCCTCGGCGCCAGCTGGGTGGTGCCGAAGGCGACGCACCGCATCTGGATCACCGTGAGTGACTCGCGCCAGGTCGCCGACCTGCTCGTCCAGGCCATCCGGCACTCCGACCTGCTGGTGACGACGCTCAAGGACGTCCTGACCAGCAAGCTCGCCGTGGGTCTCGCGGCCTACACCGCCGGACTGGATGTGGCGAACGGATGAGCTACACGCCACCGACCCAGGTCACCGCCGACAACCTCGACCAGGTCACCGAGGACTACCGGCGTCGCGCCGAGAACGCCGACCTGGCGGCCGACCGGGTGCTCGCGATCCGCGCCGTGGGTCGTTCCGCACAGGGCCTGGTCGAGGTCACGGTCGACGGCAGCGCTGTTGTCGTCGACATCGAGTTCTCGGCGGGCGCGCCCAGCTCGCACGCGGCGCTGGGGTTCGCGCTCAAGCAGGCGCACGACCGGGCCGTCGCCGAGTGGAACCGCCAGGTGAAGGCCATCGCCGAGGAGACGCTCCCCGACGACCCTCAGCTGAGGGACCACATGGCCGCCCAGAGCGACGCCGACCTGCTCGCGCACATCGATCCGGCCAACCTCGAGGACGACGACGAGTCACGCCCGTGACCGGGTCCCTCCTGCTCGACCTGCTGGTGGTGGCGGCCGCGGCGGCCGGGCTCGGCTACCTGCTCTTCCGGGTCCTGGTGCAGGGCAAACAGCTCTACGGCCGTGACCGTGAGCGCGAGAGCAGCTGGGACAGCACCCAGCAGTCTGCGATCGACCTCGCCCGGCGATCCGGGTGGCAGGTCGACGAGCACCCCGACCGGTCGTGGCCGGAGGACCTGCGCTCGGTCCGCGAGGACGGACGCACCTGCCTGCTCGTCCTCAGCGGCCCCGACTTCGAGGCCTCTTCGTGGACGGCCAAGGAGAAGATGGTGGGCGCCCTCGCCGGGGCGCAGAGCCGCCTCTGGCTGCTGAGGCTGCGAGCCCCCGAGGTGAGGCACAGCATCTTCGTACGCCGCTCGGCAAAGGGGCAGGAGGAGCTGCTCCTCCCCACCCGCTTCCAGGGCCGGGTCGCCGTCGAGGAGCCCATCGGCGGACTCTTCGCCGGGGGGGACTATCGCGAGGTGGAGGACCTCCTCGGGCCGCTGGTGGATCAGGTGCGGGCCAGCGGGTCCTGGATCCTCACCGCTCCGGGCGACGTGACGGTGATGGCCACCCTCGAGCCGGACGCGTCCGGGTTGGAGTTCCGCCTCCGGCTGGCCCGGGAGGTCGCCGCAGCCCTGTCGCGGTGAGCGACGCGCCTCGCCCCGACGCCAGTCGGTCGGCAGGCCTCGCCGGTCCTGGGGCCACGGGCGTCGTACGTCAGAGACCGCCCACCAGGGCGCCGATGCCGTAGGTCACGACCATGGCGATGACGCCGCCGCCGACGTTGCGCACCACGGCACGCCCGGCGGGACTCTGCCCCAGTCGGGCGCTGGCCCAGCCGGTCAACGCCAGCGCCACGACCACCGACGCCCCGGTCACCCACAGGCGCACGTCGGCGGGACTCAGGCCGATCGTGAGCAGCGGGAGCAGCGCGCCCACCGTGAAGGCGAGCATCGAGGCCCAGGCGGCGTGCCAGGGGTTGGTGAGCTCGTCGGGGTCGATGCCGAGCTCGGCCTCGGCGTGCGCGCCCAGGGCGTCGTGCGCGGTCAGCTGCTCGGCCACCTGGAGGGCGAGGTCCTCGGTGAGGCCCTTCTGGACGTAGAGGTCGGCGAGCTCGGCGAGCTCCTCCTCGGGCTCCTCGACGAGCTCGCGGCGCTCCTTGGCCAGCAGCGCCTGCTCGGAGTCACGCTGGGTGCTGACCGACACGTACTCCCCGGCGGCCATGCTGATCGCTCCGGCCACGAGCCCGGCGACACCGGCGACCAGGATGGCGCGGTGGTCGGTGGTGGCGCCCGCCACGCCGACCACCAGGCCGGCCGTCGACACGATGCCGTCGTTGGCGCCGAGCACCGCAGCCCGCAGCCAGTTGAGCCGAGCGGCCAGGCTCTCGTCGTGGGGCTCGTCGTCGTGGGGGCCGATCTGCAGGTCGGCCGCGTCGGTGCTCATGGGCCCCATCGTCCGCAGGACGGGGACGCTGCGCAACGAAGGCGAGGCTGGGCTGCGCCGGGTCCGGCACGACGGCACGACGCACCGGCGACACCGTCCGCCGACGCTCGTGAGGGCCTGCTAGACATGCGCGCATGAGTGTCGGCGACTGGCTCGGAGCCCTGCTGGCCGTGGCCGCTGTCGGGGTCCTGGCCGTCCGGGCCCGGCTCTGGCTGCGCACCTACCGCCGCGGCGGGGCCGGCGACCGTGCCGTGCTCGAGGAGGCGGAGGCCAGGCAGGAGTCCGTACGCCGCCTCGCCGCCGAGCAGGGGTGGACGGTCCGCTCGGGCGCCGCGGTGGGGTCGTGCACGTTCCCGTCCCGACTGCGGGCCGAGACGGTCGACGTCGGCGCCTGCGACTTCGTCGTCGAGGGCGACGGCTTCACCGCGACGTCGTGGACGGCCTGCACCGGGCGTCGCCAGTCCCCGATGAAGATGGCGATCCGCCAGCACGTCCTGCAGGTGGACGCGCCGGGGGTCGACGCCGAGGTCCTGCTGCGCGACCTGCCGGTCGTCTACACGCCGATGCTGTTCCCGCGTGCCTTCAAGGACCGGTCCGTCGGCGACGCACCCGGCCAGCTGGTCGCCGCCGGCGACTACCACCGCGTCCGTGAGCGGGTCGCCCCGCTGGTGGACCGCATCGTGGCCAGTCGCACCTGGGTCGTGGTGATGGACGGCACGGTGACGGTGACGGCCCACTGGGAGCCGGACGCCGACGAGCTCGAGACGTGGCTCCGGCTCGCGCGTGACGTGGCCGCCTCGCTGACCGTCCCGGCCTAGCCCTCCGGTCGCGCCAGCGGGAGGGTCGCGACCACCTCGTGGCGCGGACGGCGCCGCGGGCCCTCACCGAGGTACGACGCCACGAGGGCGACCTCGTCCACGCTCCAGGCGGGTCCGGCGTACGCGTCGAGGAGACGGACCCAGCGGCTCACGTTGGCCGGTCGCCCCAGCCGCGCGAGGGTGAGGTGGGGGCGGAACCGCTGGCCGTCGACGACGGCACCCGACGTGCTCGCGGCCGAGCGGGCACCCCGGGACAGCGCGTCGAAGTCGCCCTCGAGCCCCGCCCAGAGCACCTTCGCGCGGTCGGGGTGGGGGAACGCGCCCCCGCCCACGACCCGCGCGGTGAAGGCCGGCTGCCGTGCCGCGGTCGCCGCGAGGCGGTCCACCAGGTCGTCGAGCGAGCGGTCCGGCACGTCCGCCATGAAGGCGAGCGTGAGGTGCCACTGCTCGGCCGACGACCACCGGAAGCCCTCGACGGACCGGGCCGCGTCGCGTCGTACGGCCAGGAACTCGTCCAGGTCCTCGGTCGCGACCTCCGGCGGGACGACCGCCACGAACATCCGGGTCATCAGACGCCCGCTCAGAAGCCCAGGTCGCGCCCGATCAGCATCTTCATGATCTCGTTGGAGCCGGCCCAGATCTTGCTGACCCGGGCGTCGCGCCAGGCGCGGGCGACGCGGTACTCGTTCATGTAGCCGTAGCCGCCGTGCAGCTGGACGCAGTGGTCGAGCACGTCGTTCTGCACCTGCGAGGTCCACCACTTGGCCTTGGCCGCGTCGACCGCCGTCAGCTCGCCCCGGGTGTGCTTCATGACGCACTGGTCGACGTAGGCCTGGGTGACCTCGACCTGGGTGACGAGCTCGGCCATCAGGAAGGCGTTGTGCTGGAAGCTGCCGATCGGCTGGCCGAAGGCCTTGCGGTCCTTGGCGTACTGGATGGTCTCCTCGAGGATCTGCGCGGCGTGGGCGAGGTTGGTGACCGCCGAGCCGAGGCGCTCCTGGGGCAGGAACTGCATCATCGAGATGAAGCCGGTGTCGAGCGGGCCGATCAGGTCGGCGTTGCTGACCCGGACGTTGTCGAAGGCCAGCTCGGCGGTGTCGGACTCGTCCTGGCCGACCTTGTCGAGCACCCGTCCGACGGAGAAGCCGTCGAGCGAGGTGTCGACGCCGAAGAGGCTGATCCCCTTGGCCTTCTTCTCCGGGCTGGTGCGGGCCGCGACCACCACCAGGTCGGCGCTGCCGCCGTTGGTGATGAAGGTCTTGGAGCCGTTGATGATCCAGTCGTCGCCGTCCTGGACCGCGGTGGTGCGGAGGTTGGCCAGGTCCGAGCCGCCGCCGGGCTCGGTCATGCCGATGGCGGTGAGCAGCTCGCCGGAGCAGAACCTCGGGAGCCAGCGCTCCTTCTGCTCGTCGGTGGTGAGGTGCACGAGGTAGGGCGCCACGATGTCGGCGTGGATGCCCAGGCACGAGGGCAGCGTCATGTTGACCTTGGCGAGCTCCTCGGTGAGCACGGCGTTGAAGCGGTAGTCGCCCGCCTCGGAGCCGCCGTACTGCTCGGGGATCTCCAGGCCGAGGAAGCCCTGCTTGCCGGCCGAGAGCCAGAACTCGCGGCTCAGGCCGTGCCCCTCGGCGTACTCGTCGAGGTGGGGGACCACCTCGCGGTCCAGGAACTCCTTGACCGAGGCGCGGAAGGCCTCGTGGTCCTCGTCGTAGATGTCGCGCGTCATGCCGCAGATGTTACCCGCGAGTCACCTGGCGTGGTCGCCGTCGTGACGAGCGACGCACGACTAGCGTGGCCGCGTGCTGAAGGTCGCGCTCGCTGCCCTGGTCCTGGCCGGTATGACGCTCGCGCCCGGCCCCGTCTCCGGCTCCGTGTCCGGCCCCGTGTCCGCGGCCCCTCCGGACGGCACGATCGAGGCCCCGGCCACCGGCCTCGGCTCCCGCCCGCCCGCGTGGCTGGGCACCCGCGAGCTGCCCCGGACCGACTCCGGTTTCGGCGAGGTCCGGCCGACGCCGCCCGCCCTGCGGCACCGCCGGTGGACGCTGCCCGACACGGTGCCGATGCTGCGGGGCCGGGGCTACCGCTCGAAGGTCGTCTCCCCGGCACCCGCGCGCGTGGTCGCGCGGTCCACGTGGAAGGAGGGCTGCCCCGTCGCGCCGGGCGACCTCGCGTGGGTGCGGGTGAAGTTCTGGGGCTTCGACCACCGCGCCCACACCGGCGAGCTGCTCGTGCACGCCCGTGCGGCCGACGGCATCGCCGAGGTGTTCGGCACCCTCTTCCGGCAGCGCTTCCCGCAGGAGCAGGTGGTGATCGTGCGCTCCTACGACCCCGACGAGCCGCCGACGGGCGACGGCAACGCCACGGGTGCGTTCGTCTGCCGGCCGACGACCGGGGCGTCGTACTTCTCCCAGCACGCCTACGGCCTGGCCATCGACCTCAACACCTTCCAGAACCCCTACCTCAAGGGCGACGTCGTGCTGCCCGAGCTGGCCGGCGCCTACCTGCGGAGGGACCGGGTGCGCCCGGGCATGGTCGTCGAGGCGGGCCCGGTGATCGACGCGTTCGCGCGGATCGGCTGGGAGTGGGGCGGCGACTGGAACAGCGCCAAGGACTACCAGCACTTCAGCGAGAACGGTCGCTGAGCGGGCGGTCGCGTCAGGAGCGCAGGACGTCCTTCGCGGGCGGTTCCTCGACCACGAACTCCTGGTCGAACTCGGAGAACGCCAGGGCCGCGGGCTCCCGTCCCCCCTCCTGGGTGATCTTGAGGACGTGGTGGGGGTCGTCCGTGGCGATCCAGGCCCGCTGGGTGGCCACCCCGCCGTCGGTCCCGGTCACCACCACCGCCTTCACGCCGTCCAGGGAGACCTCCTCACCCCGGGTGAGGTCGGCTACCTCGTCGTCCTCGTGGACGACGCCGTACTTGTCGAAGAGCTTCTCGAAGGCGCAGAGGTCGCGGGCCTGCCGGGTCCCCAGCGGGATCCAGGACCGGGCCAGCCGCTCCTTGGTCGCCCGCGGCAGGGCGGCACCGCCGCCCGCGGTGTTGATGAACCCGACGTCGCCCTTCACCCAGGCCTTGCCGTCGACGCCCCGGACGTCGACGTGGCTGCCGTCGTAGGTGAGCGAGCCCGTGCAGTCGCCGGAGCGGCTGAGGCGGAGGTCCACGAAGTGCGACCGCCCCTTCAGCCACAGCTGGCCGGTCATCCGGAGCGAGTCCACCTCGGTCATCGTGTCCAGGCTCGCCGACACGACGTCGGCCACGCCCTGCTTGGCGAAGTCGCTGGTCGTGAGGTCCTCGTAGACGCTGCAGCCCGCGACGGCCGCGGTCGCGACGACGGCGAGCGCGGTGCGCGCGAGGACGCGCGTCGTACGTGATGCCACTGGAGACCCCCTGATCGACCGGCGCCAGCATCAGACCATGCACCCGCAGGGGTGCGCAGCGGAATGCGCAGGACGCTGCCGCGGGCCATGATGGAGATCGGGACCAGTCGAGCGGTTACGCTTTGAACGATCCAACTATCAAGGAGTGCCGTGCAGATCTGGCCAGGAACGCCCTACCCGCTCGGTGCCACCTTCGACGGCAGCGGCACCAACTTCGCCCTCTTCAGCGAGGTCGCCGAGCGCGTCGAGCTGTGCCTCTTCGAGGTCGGCGCCCGCGGCAAGGTCACCGAGACCCGCGTCGAGGTCACCGAGGTCGACGCCTACGTGTGGCACTGCTACCTCCCCACCGTGCAGCCCGGACAGCGGTACGGCTACCGCGTCCACGGCCCCTGGGACCCGGCCAACGGCCTGCGCTGCAACCCGAACAAGCTCCTCCTCGACCCCTACGCCAAGGCGACCAGCGGCGAGATCGACTGGGACCAGTCGCTGTTCGGCTACAACTTCGGCGACCCGGACTCGCGCAACGACGACGACTCCGCGTCCCACATGACGCACGGCGTGGTCATCAACCCCTTCTTCGACTGGGAGGGCGACCGCAAGCTCAACATCCCCTACAACGAGTCCTTCATCTACGAGGCGCACGTCAAGGGGCTCACCCAGCTGCACCCGGACATCCCCGAGGAGCAGCGCGGGACGTACGCCGCCCTCGCGCACCCGGCGATCACCGGTCACCTCACCAAGCTCGGTGTCACCGCCATCGAGCTGATGCCGGTCCACCAGTTCATCCAGGACTCCACCCTGCTCGACCAGGGCCTGCGCAACTACTGGGGCTACAACACGCTGGGCTTCTTCGCGCCTCACGCCGACTACGCCTCGAGCGTCGAGGGCCAGCAGGTGCAGGAGTTCAAGTCGATGGTCAAGGCGATGCACGCCGCGGGCATCGAGGTCATCCTCGACGTGGTCTACAACCACACCGCCGAGGGCAACCACATGGGGCCGACGCTGAGCTTCAAGGGCATCGACAACCCGGCCTACTACCGCCTCGTCGAGGACGACCAGCGTTACTACATGGACTACACGGGCACCGGCAACAGCCTCAACGTGCGCCACCCGCACTCGGTCCAGCTGATCATGGACTCGCTGCGCTACTGGGTCACCGAGATGCACGTCGACGGCTTCCGCTTCGACCTCGCCGCGACCCTGGCCCGCGAGTTCTACGACGTCGACAAGCTCTCCACCTTCTTCGAGATGGTGCAGCAGGACCCCGTCGTCAGCCAGGTCAAGCTCATCGCCGAGCCGTGGGACATCGGCCCCGGCGGCTACCAGGTCGGCGGCTTCCCGCCCCAGTGGACCGAGTGGAACGGCGACTACCGCGACACGGTCCGCGACTTCTGGCGCGGCGAGCCGTCGCTGGGCGACTTCGCCTCCCGGCTCTCCGGGTCCTCCGACCTCTACGAGCACTCCGGTCGCCGGCCCTTCGCCAGCATCAACTTCGTCACCGCCCACGACGGCTTCACCCTGCGCGACCTCGTGTCCTACAACGAGAAGCACAACGAGGCCAACGGCGAGGACAACAACGACGGCGAGAGCCACAACCGCTCCTGGAACCACGGGGTCGAGGGCCCCACCGACGACCCCGAGATCCTCGAGGCGCGGGCCCGCGAGCAGCGCAACTTCATCGCCACCCTGCTGCTCAGCCAGGGCGTGCCGATGCTGCTGCACGGCGACGAGATGAGCCGCACCCAGGACGGCAACAACAACACCTACGCCCAGGACAGCGAGATCGCCTGGGTCCACTGGGACCGGGCCGACAAGCCGCTCATCGAGTTCACCGCCGCGGTCGCCAAGCTGCGCGCCAGCCACCCGACGTTCCACCGCAAGCGCTTCTTCACCGGCAACACGGTGCGTACCGGCGACGGCGAGCGCCTCAACGACATCGTGTGGCTGTCGCTCGACGGCACCCCGATGGAGGACGACAGCTGGGAGGGCGCCAAGGCGATCGGGATGTACCTCAACGGCGACGGCATCGCCGGCAAGGACGCCCGCGGCGGCACCATCACCGACGACCACTTCCTGCTCTACTTCAATGCCGACGGCCCGGCCGACGTGACGCTGCCCCAGGACGAGTACGCCGCGGCGTGGGACGTCGTCATCGACACCGGGGGTGCGGCCGACACGGCGCAGACCCTGGCCGCGGGGGAGACGTTCCACCTCGGGACGCACAGCCTCGTGGTGCTGCGTGAGCACGCCGAGCCCGAGACGCAGCCCGACCACTCGGTCGCCGCGTCGCTGGCCTCGCTCGCCGACGCGGGCTCCACCGACGCCACCCCGGCCGCCGACAAGCGCCACCGCCACGACCAGGACTGAAACCAGGACTGGAGCAGAGCACAGCCCACCGAGAGGGACCATGCGCACGCCCGTCAGCACCTACCGGATCCAGATCACCGAGGACTTCGACCTGCACGAGGCGGCGCGGGTGCTGCCCTACCTGCACGACCTCGGGGTGGACTGGGTCTACCTCTCGCCGCTCCTCGCGGCGGAGTCGCACAGCAACCACGGGTACGACGTGTCCGACCACGGGCGCATCGACGCGGCCCGCGGCGGGGTGTCCGGTCTCTCGGCGGTGTCGGCCGAGGCGCACCGGCTGGGCATGGGCGTGCTGGTCGACATCGTCCCCAACCACGTGGGCGTCGCCAAGGCGGACGACAACGCGTGGTGGTGGTCGGTGCTGACCCACGGCCAAGCCTCGGAGTACGCCGACGCGTTCGACATCGACTGGGCGGCGGGTGGCGGACGCCTGCGCATCCCGGTGGTCGGCGACGACGACCTCCTCGAGGACGGGACGATCGACCACCTCGTGGTCGAGGCCGGGCAGCTGACCTACCACGACCACGCCTTCCCGCTGGCCCCCGGCAGCGCCGACGACATGGACGAGCTCGGGCTCACCGCCCAGGACGTGCACGCCCGCCAGCACTACGAGCTGGTGTCCTGGCGGACGGCCGACGCCGGCCTCAACTACCGCCGGTTCTTCGCTGTCAACAGCCTGGCCGCGATCCGGGTCGAGGACCGCGAGTGGTTCGACCGCTCCCACGACGAGATCGGCCGCTGGTTCACCGAGGGGCTCGTCGACGGCCTGCGCGTCGACCACCCCGACGGCCTGCGCGACCCCGAGGGCTACCTCCGCGACCTCGCCGAGCTGACCGGCGACGCCTACGTGCTCGTCGAGAAGATCCTCGAGCCCGGCGAGGAGCTGCCGCGTGAGTGGCCGACCGCCGGCACCACGGGCTACGACGCGATGGCGCTCATCGACCGGGTGCTCACCGACCCGGCCGCGGCCGAGGCCCTCGGCGCGCTCGACGAGCGGCTCCGCGGCGGACCCGTCGACTGGGCCCGGATGGTCCACGACAACAAGCGCGCCGTCGCCGACGGCATCCTCCGCTCGGAGGTGCTCCGCATCGGCCGCGAGCTGCGGGTCGCCATCCCGGATGCCCCCGCCGACACCGAGGACGCCGTGGGCGAGCTGGTGGCCTGCTTCCCCGTCTACCGGTCCTACCTCCCCGGCGGCCGTGAGCACCTCGACGAGGCATTCGCCCTGGCCCGCGAGCACCGGCCCGACCTGGCCGCGACGCTCGACGTCCTGCTCCCCGTGCTGTCCGACCCCGCCCAGCCCCCGGCCCTGCGCTTCCAGCAGACCTCCGGGATGGTGATGGCCAAGGGCGTCGAGGACTGCTCGTTCTACCGCTGGTCACGCCTCACCTCGCTCAACGAGGTGGGGGCCGACCCGTCGGTCTTCTCCGTCACCGCCGACGAGTGGCACGACGCGATGGCCACCCGCCAGCGCGAGTGGCCGCACGCGATGACGGCGCTCTCGACCCACGACACCAAGCGCGGCGAGGACGTCCGCGCCCGCATCACCGCGCTCGCCGAGGTCCCCGACACCTGGGAGCGGGCCCTCGACCGGCTGCTCGACCTGGTGCCCCTCCCCGACCCCGGCTTCGCCAACCTGCTCTGGCAGGCGATCGTCGGCGCCTGGCCCGCGTCCGGTCTCGACAGTGACTGGCGCGAGCGGCTCCACCGGTACGCCGAGAAGGCCATGCGCGAGGCCGGCGACCGCACGCAGTGGACCGAGCCCGACGAGGACTACGAGGCGGTCGTGCACGCGGCCGTCGACGCCGCGATCGACCGGCCCGAGGTGCGCGCCGTGGTCGACGAGGTGCTCGACGCCGTCGCCGCGGCCGGCTGGAGCAACGCCCTGGCCGCCAAGCTGGTCGCGATCACGATGCCGGGCGTGCCCGACGTCTACCAGGGCAGCGAGCTGTGGGAGCAGTCCCTCGTCGACCCCGACAACCGTCGCCCGGTCGACTTCGACGTACGCCGCTCGCTCCTGCACGCGGTCGAGCACGGCGAGCGCCCCGCGCTGACCGGGAGCGTCGACGACCCCGGCGCGGCCAAGCTGCTCGTCACCCGCGCCGGCCTGCGCGCCCGCCGCGAGCAGTCCGAGCTCTTCGACTCCTACGCCCCGCTCGCCGCGGCGGGGGAGGCCGCCGACCACGCACTGGTCTTCGACCGCGGCGGGGCCATCACCGTGGTTACCCGCCTGCCGCTCGGCCTCGCCGCACGCGGCGGCTGGGGGGACACCACCCTCGCCCTGCCGGCCGGGGAGTGGACCGACGCGGTCTCCGGTCGCGTCTTCACCGGCGACGTCCCGCTCGTGGAGCTGCTGGCCCACCTGCCCGTCGCGCTGCTCACCCGCAGCCTCGCGCCGCTCGACGAGGTCCGTGGCCGCTTCGACGTCTGGGCCCCCCGCGCGGAGTCCCTCACGCTCCTGGTCGGTGACACGCGGGTGCCGATGGCCCGACGCGCCGACGACTGGTGGACCCCCACCGGCCCGGTGCCGGAGGGGGAGGTCGACTACGGCTACCTCGTCGACGACGCCACCACCCCGCTGCCCGACCCGCGCTCGCGCCGGCAGCCGGACGGCGTGCACGGCCTGTCCCGCACCTTCGACCCCGGCGCCCACGAGTGGTCGGACGACACCTGGACCGGGCGCCAGCTCGCCGGCTCGGTGATCTACGAGATGCACGTCGGCACCTTCACCCCCGAGGGCACCCTCGACGCCGCCCTCGGCCGGCTCGACCACCTGCGGTCGATCGGGGTCGACCTCGTCGAGCTGATGCCCGTCAACGCCTTCAACGGCACCCACAACTGGGGCTACGACGGCGTCCTGTGGTCGGCCGTCCACGAGCAGTACGGCGGCCCCGCGGCGTACCAGCGCTTCGTCGACGGCTGCCACGCCGCCGGCGTCGGCGTGATCCAGGACGTGGTCCACAACCACCTCGGGCCGTCGGGCAACTACCTGCCGGTCTTCGGGCCCTACCTCAAGGAGGGCTCCAACACGTGGGGTGACCTGGTCAACCTCGACGGGGAGGGCAGCCACGAGGTCCGGCGGCTCATCCTCGACAGCGTGCGGATGTGGTTCGCCGACATGCACGTCGACGGGCTCCGCCTCGACGCCGTGCACGCGCTCTCCGACGAGTCGCCGACGCACCTGCTCGAGGAGATGGCCGTCGAGGTGGCCGCACTGTCGGCCCACCTGCGCCGACCGCTCACCCTCGTCGCCGAGTCGGACCTCAACGACCCGCACCTCGTCACCCCCCGCGAGGGCGGTGGCTACGGCCTGGACGCGCAGTGGAGCGACGACTTCCACCACGCCGTGCACGTGGCGCTCACCGGCGAGACCGACGGCTACTACGCCGACTTCGAGCCGCTCTCGGCGCTCGGCAAGGTGCTGACCCGCGGGTTCTTCCACGACGGCACGTTCAGCTCGTTCCGCAACCGGGTGCACGGGGTGGCCGTGGACGTCGAGCGAGTGCCGGGCTGGCGCCTCGTGGTGGCGAGCCAGAACCACGACCAGATCGGCAACCGCGCCCGCGGCGACCGGGTCACCGAGGCGCTCGACGACGACCAGCTCGCCTGCGCGGCGCTGCTCACCCTGGCGTCGCCCTTCACCCCGATGCTCTTCCAGGGCGAGGAGTGGGCGGCCTCCACGCCGTTCGCGTTCTTCACCTCGCACCCGGAGCCCGAGCTCGGCCGGGCCACCGCCGAGGGCCGTCTCGCGGAGTTCGAGCGGATGGGCTGGGACCCCGCGGTCGTGCCCGACCCGCAGGACCCCGCGACGTACGAGCGCTCAAAGCTGGACTGGGACGAGCTCGGCACGGGGCGCCACGCGGTGCTCCTCGACGTCTACCGCCGGCTGGCCGCCCTGCGTCGCGAGCTCCCCGAGCTCACCGACCCGGACCTGCGCCGGGTCGACGTGGACGTCGACGAGGAGGCCCGCACCCTGGTGATGCACCGCGGCGCCGTGACGGTCGTGGTCAACGTCGGGGCCGCCCCGGCGACGGTCGAGCTGCCGGGGGAGCACGAGGTGCTCTTCACGACGCCGGCCGGCGCTGCGCTGGTCGCCGACGGTCTGGAGGTGCCGGCACACGCCGGCGCGCTGCTGCGTCGTACGCGCTGAATCCGCACACCCCTGTGGGTGTGCCGGGTTGGCCGCGGGGCGGACGCGGTCGGTAGACAGGCCCGCATGACGACTGGGAGAGAGACGTCAGGGCTCGTCGCGTTCACCGGGGACTGGGACACGCAGGTCGTGGCCACGTCGGTGCACGCCGGGCACGACCTGCGCCCCGAGATCGCGGCCGCGATGGTGCTCGACGAGGACGTCCGGCTGCGCGAGGAGGACCCGCACACCGACGTGATCGCCGCGGCCGTGGACTCCCGCGCGCTGACGGCCCGCTCACGCTTCGAGGTAGACCTCAACCGCCCCCGCGAGGAGGCGGTCTACCGCGAGCCGGACGACTGCTGGGGCCTGGACGTGTGGGCCGACGGCACGCTCGCCGACGACCTGACCGCCGGCAGCCTCGCCGTGTACGACGAGTTCTACGCGCGCCTCGGTGAGCGGCTCGACGCGGTGGCCGCCCGCGGTCCCTTCGTGCTCCTCGACGTGCACTCCTACAACCACCGTCGCGACGGCGCCGACGCCGACCCGGAGCCCGCCGAGGACAACCCGGTGGTCAACGTCGGGACCGGCACCCTGGACAGCGACCGCTTCGGTCGGCTCCTGGACGACTTCATGGAGACGCTCTCCAAGCAGCACGTCGGCGGCGAGCCCCTCGACGTCCGCGAGAACGTGAAGTTCCAGGGCCGCGCGGTGTCGTGGTTCGTGCACGACCGCTACCCCGGCGTGGGCTGCTGCCTGGCGCTGGAGTTTAAGAAGACCTTCATGGACGAGTGGACCGCCGAGGTCGACCACGACCGCCTCGCGGAGACCGTCCGGGCCCTCGGCGCCACCGTCCCGGTGCTCGAGCAGGCCCTGGCCCGGCTCCGGTGAGCCCGGACGCCGGGTCGTCGGAGTCCCCGGAGATCGCGCCGGCCGATCGCGCGATCGACCACTCCCTGGCCCAGCTCTCCCGGACCTTCCGTTTCCTCCTCGACATCACGCCGGTCGACGCCGACGACGTCAAGGACGACTTCCTCGAGGGCGAGGACCCCGAGCCCGACTTCACCTACCGCGAGCTCGAGACCGACCCGGAGGTCGTCCGGGCGATGCTGGACGACATCGACGTCGCCTCCGTCGAGGACCCCACGCTCGGGCACCTGCTGCGCGCCAAGCACCGCGAGATGGAGCTCCAGCTCGAGATGCTCCAAGCACGCGAGTCCGACGACTTCCTCCAGCTGAGCATCGAGCTGTACGGCGGGGTGTCGCCCGCCCTGCGCCGGCAGGCCGAGGCGCTGCTCGAGACCGTCACCGAGACGGAGCCACCCGGCGACGTCCTGGGCGCGGAGGAGTTCCTGGCGCTGGCCGAGGCGGAGATCGCCCACTACCGCGAGGTCGACCCCGACCTCGAGATGCACGCCGAGATCCGCCCCGACGTCAACGGCGTGATGGTCTCCGGCGACACCCTGCTCATCGGGCCGGAGTCGCGGGTGCAGCACGCCCGCGCGGCCGCCCTGCTGCACCACGAGGTGGGCACCCACCTCGTCACCCAGGCCAACGGCACCCACCAGCCCATCAAGGTGCTGGGCGTCGGGCTGGCCGGCTACGACGAGACCCAGGAGGGGCTGGCCGTGCTCGCGGAGATCGCGTGCGGCGGGCTCACCGCCTTCCGGCTGCGCCAGCTCGCCGGTCGCGTCGTGACCGTGCACCGCCTCATCGGCGGCGCGACGTTCGGCGAGGCCCACGACGCCCTGGTGGCGGACGGCTTCCCGCGCGGCAGCGCCTTCACCACCGTGATGCGCGTCTACCGGTCCGGAGGGATGACCAAGGACGCCATCTACCTGCGCGGCCTCGTCGAGCTGCTCGAGCACCTCGGCGGCGGCGGCGCGCTCGACCTGCTCTGGCTCGGCAAGTTCTCGCTGGGGGACCTACCCCTCATCGGCGACCTGCGCGACCGGGGTGTGCTCCACCCCCCGCGGGTGCTGCCCCGCTACCTGCACGACCCGGCTGCCGCGGCCAACCTCGAGAGGGCCGCCGGGACCGAAGATCTCAGCACACTCCTGGAGGGACGCACATGAAGATCGGCTTCGTCGTCAACGACATCGACACCGAGCAGGCGCAGTACACCACCAACCGGCTGGCCATGGCCGCCAAGGAGATGGGCCACGAGGCCTGGTACATGGGCATCGGCGACTTCGCCTACGAGCCCGATGGCTCGCTCAGCACCAAGGCCCGCACGGGCGACGCCAAGAGCTACCGCTCGCTGGAGCGGCACATGGCCGACGTGCAGAAGCCGGAGGTCGAGCAGCTCCTCGGCATGGACGAGTTCGACGTGGTCATGCTGCGCAACGACCCGGCCGACGACGCCGAGACCGACCCGTGGCGCAACAACGCCGGCGTGGCCTTCGGCCAGCTGATCGCCTCGACCGGGGTGCTCGTGGTCAACGACCCGACCAGCCTGGCCAACGCGCTGTCCAAGGCCTACTTCCAGCACTTCCCGGAGGTCGTCCGGCCGCGCACCCTGATCTCGCGCGACGAGACGATGATCGAGGAGTTCATCGCGGACCTCGGCGGCAAGGCGGTGCTCAAGCCGCTGCAGGGGTCGGGCGGCGCCGGCGTGTTCTTGGTCGACCGCAAGGAGGCGCCCAACCTCACCCAGATCATCGAGGCGATCTCCCGCGACGGCTACGTCGTGGCGCAGGAGTACCTCCCCGAGGCCGTCAACGGCGACGTGCGGATGTTCGTGATGAACGGCCAGCCGCTCGTGCACCAGGGCGAGTACGCCGCGTTCCGGCGTACGAACAAGACCAAGGACATCCGCTCCAACATGTCCGCGGGCGGGAAGGCCGAGAAGGTCACCGTCACCGACGCGATGCTCGAGATGGTCGAGGTCGTCCGTCCCAAGCTCGTCGCGGACGGCATGTTCCTCGTCGGGCTCGACATCGTCGGCGACAAGCTGATGGAGATCAACGTCTTCAGCCCCGGTGGCCTCGGGAGCGCGCAGAGCCTCTACGAGGTCAACTTCGCCCCGGCGATCATCGGTGAGCTCGAGCGCAAGGTGAACATCCGTCAGCACTACCCGGAGATCGACAACATGAGGCTCGCGACGAGCTGACCCAGCTCGCTCTCTGCGTGAAACGCGCCCCGCGAGGGCCTCCGCCATGTCATCGTGTAGGGCGGAGGTGAGGGGCATGACGACCAGCGAGCAGACCGTCGAGCACGACCGCCCCCACCAGGGGGGCTGGGGCGAGCCGTCGTCCCGCGCGCAGCTGTGGCGTATCGCGGACGACCTGCGGCGCCGTGCGGGCTTCAGGATCTGTGCCATCGAGGTGCGCCGCAGCGACGACATGATGGAGTTCGTCGCGATCGCCGGCGACGACCCGGACGTGCGCGAGCTGGAGGGTCAGAGCTCCCCGCTCGACGCGATGTACCCAGCGGTCGAGCTCGGCGACGTGGTCGGCGTCTTCACCTTCGTCCCCTGGGAGTCGATGACCCAGGAGGCGTGGGACCGCATCGAGCCGTACGTCGTCGTGCCCGAGGGCGACGTCCCGACCTCGCCCGACGCGTGGCACCCCCAGGACATGCTCGTGGCCCGGCTCGTCGACGGCGCGGGACGGTTGCGGGCGTTCGTCTACTTCGACGTCCCCGACTCCGGTCTCCGCCCGACGTACGAGCTGCTGACCGCGATGAGCGCCGACCTCGACGTCAGCCTCCAGGCCGTCATCACCACCATCGAGCGCGAGGAGTACGCCGCCGGCATCCGCCTCGCGACCGGCGCCCGCGTCGTCGTCCGCTCGGCCGCCAGCCGACACGGGCTCGGGGAGCTGTTGCGGGTCGCGGGCGAGGAGCTGCATCGCGCCTTCCGGGCCGAGGTGCTCGCCGTGGACGTCTTCGGCGAGGCGCTGACCATGCACCCGCCCGCTGCGGTGGAGGTCGACGCGCCGCCCCTGCACCCGGCGCTTCAGGACGCCGCGAGCGCCTGCTGGGCGCGCCAGCGCGTCGTGCTCGTCGACGGCACCCGCGTGTGGGGCGACGACGACCTCGACGCACAGCACCGCGACGAGCTGGTCGCCCTGCTGGCCGCCCACGGGTGGGGCGAGGTGGTGATCGTGCCCGTCGGCGCCGGCGACGAGGTGCTCGGCATGCTGGCCATCGCGCGTGCGGTCGGCAGTGCTGCCTGGACCGACGACGAGAGCTCGGCGGCCCTCGACGTCGGGCAGGACCTGGGCCGGGCGATCCTCAACGCCCGTGCCTCCCAGCGCGAGCGGGAGGCGGCCGAGGAGCTGCGTCGGGTCGACGACTACCGCGCGGGCCTCATCGCCACGCTCGCCCACGAGCTCAAGAACCCGATCGGGGTGGTCGCGGGCCACGCGGAGATGCTCGCGTCGCTCGGCGACGTCGAGGGCCTGCCCCCCGCGGCACTGGTGTCCCTGGAGGCGATCACGCGCGGCGCCGACCGGCTCGCCACCCTGGTCGACGACCTGATGACGCTGAGCAAGGTGGGCGACCCCTCCCGCGAGCTCGACGCCGTGCCGGTGGACCTGCGGTGGGTGGTCACCTCGGTGGTGGAGCAGGCGACGCTGGCCGCCGCGCAGCGCGGCGTGGAGCTCGTCTGCGCGACCCCGCCGGAGCCGCTGGTCGTGCTCGGGGACGAGACGTCGCTGACCAGCGTGGTCACCAACCTGCTCACCAACGCGATCGGCTACTCCGACCAGGGCGGCTGCGTGCGGCTCTCGCTGTGGCGCCAGGACGACCACGTGGTGCTGGAGTGCGCCGACGACGGCATCGGCATCTCCGAGGACGACCGCGGCCGGCTGTTCACCGAGTTCTTCCGCAGCACCAACCGCGATGCCCTCGAGCGCCCCGGCACCGGCCTCGGGCTCACCATCACCCAGCGGATCGTGGAGCGCCACGGCGGCCGGATCTCGGTGGACTCCGAGCTGGGCGTCGGGTCGACGTTCAGAGTGCACCTGCCGGTCGCCGAGCCGCCGGAGGCGATCGTCGTCACCTGGTGATCCGGCCGGGTCACGCCCCTCCTCAGGTCCGCCCGAGCACCTCGTCGATTCACGCCGGGACGAGGTCGGTGGCCGGACCGCGACGGGACTGGCCGACGTCGACGCTCGCCTCGCTCGCGTGGAGGTTGAGCTCGAGGGTCTCCTTGCCGTTGCCGGCGGCGTAGTGCACGAAGGCCGCCGCCGGGTAGACGAGTCCCGAGGTGCCGATCGAGACGAAGAGGTCGCACTCCCAGAGGGCCTCCTCGATCTCGTCCATGCCGTGGGGGACCTCGCCGAACCACACCACGTCCGGGCGCAGCGCCGGCACGTCGCAGGACGGGCACGGCGGCCGGTGGCCGAGCGGGCCGTCCCACGCCGTGCGCTCGTCGCAGGCGGTGCACCACGCGGCCCGCAGCCGGCCGTGCATGTGGTGCACCCGGCGCGAGCCGCCGCGCTCGTGCAGGTCGTCGACGTTCTGGGTGACGAGGTGGAGCCGGTCGCCGAGGGCGTCCTCGAGCCGCGCCAGCGCCCGGTGCGCCGCGTTGGGCCGGACCCGGGCGAGGGCGGCGCGTCGCTCGTCGTAGAACCGGTGCACGAGCGCCGGGTCGTCGTCGTACGCCTCGGGGGTGGCGACCGTCATCGGGTCGTGGCCCTCCCACAGGCCGTCGGCGTCGCGGAAGGTCGGCAGGCCGCTCTCCGCCGAGATGCCGGCGCCGGTCAGGACGACGATCCGTGGCGGGTGCACGGGCTCAGAAGTACCAGGGGTACGGCGACCAGTCGGGGTCGCGCTTCTCGAGGAACTGGTCGCGACCCTCCTGCGCCTCGTCGGTCATGTAGGCGAGCCGCGTCGCCTCACCGGCGAAGAGCTGCTGCCCGACGAGCCCGTCGTCGAGGAGGTTGAAGGAGTACTTCAGCATCCGCTGCGCGGTCGGGGACTTGCCGTTGATCTTCCGGCCCCACTCCAGCGCGGTCGCCTCGAGGTCGGCGTGGTCGACGACCCGGTTGACCGCACCCATCCGGTGCATCGTCTCCGCGTCGTACTCGTCGCCGAGGAAGAAGATCTCCCGGGCGAACTTCTGCCCCACCTGGCGGGCGAGGTACGCCGAGCCGTAGCCGCCGTCGAAGGAGCCGACGTCCGCGTCGGTCTGCTTGAAACGGGCGTGCTCGCGGCTGGCGAGGGTCAGGTCGCTGACCACGTGCAGGCTGTGCCCACCGCCGGCCGCCCACCCGGGGACGACGCTGATGACGACCTTGGGCATGAAGCGGATCAGCCGCTGGCACTCCAGGATGTGGAGGCGGGCCAGCTTGGCCTGGTCGATCGGGTTCGGCGGGGCGCCGGCGTCGTCATGACCGCCCGTCTCGTACTGGTAGCCCGCCTTGCCGCGGATCCGCTGGTCGCCGCCGCTGCAGAACGACCACTTGCCGTGCTTGGCGCCGGGACCGTTGCCGGTGAGGAGCACGCACCCGACGTCCGCGCTGGTGCGCGCGTGCTCCAGGACGCGGAGCAGCTCGTCGACGGTGTGCGGGCGGAAGGCGTTGAGCACGTCGGGCCGGTCGAAGGCGATCCGCACCGTCCCGTGTGCCTTCGCCCGGTGGTAGGTGAGGTCGGTCAGGTCCTCGAAGCCGGGCACGTCGTCCCACTGGGACGCGTCGAAGATCTCGGACACTCCGTCGATCGCACTCATGGCGGCAACCTAACGCCCGCCACCCGTCGTACGCCGACCCGGTCCGCTGGAATCCGGGAGGTGGACGTGGTGTTGTGGCCGACATGGCACTGACAGGTGAGTACGTCCCCAGCGCGACCAAGTGGGTCCGCGACAACGTCGAGGAGTACGAGGCGTCCGACGGGGAGAAGGGCGGCACGCTGCCCGGCACCCCCTACCCGGTCGTGGTGATCACCTCGGTGGGCGCGAGCTCCGGCAAGCTGCGCAAGAACCCCGTCATGCGTGTCGAGCGCGACGGCGCCTACCTCGCGGTGGCCTCCAAGGGAGGGGCGGACGACGACCCGGTGTGGGCCGACAACTTCCGCAAGCACCCGGAGGTGGACCTCCAGGACAAGGCGGAGAAGCACACCTACCGGGTCCGCGAGCTGACCGATGACGAGCGTGAGGACTGGTGGGCGCACGCCGTGGCCACCTGGCCGACGTACGCGTCGTACAAGGAGAAGACCGAGCGCCAGATCCCGCTGTTCCTCCTCGAGCGGGACTGAAACCCGGCACGAGGCACCCTCCGGATCCCACAATGAGCCGGTGACCACTCCCGCACCGGCGCTCCGATCGGCCTTCGACGAGCCGACGACCACGCCGCCGGTGCGGTGGACGCTGTCCCTCGTGCTGCTCAACCTCGGCATCATGGCCGCGTGGTTCGGCCCGATCCAGGTGCTGCTCGCCCAGCAGGCCGAGGAGATGGCCGCGGCCGAGGCGGGCGGGCCCAGCAAGGAGGTGCTGCTGGCGGTCGTCCTGCTCACCGGGGCCACGGTGTCGATGGTCTGCAACCCCGTGTGGGGTGCCTTCTCCGACCGCACCACGTCGCGCTTCGGTCGACGGGTGCCGTGGGTCGTGGGCGGGACGGTGACCGGGGCGGCCGCACTCGTCCTGCTCTCGTGGGCGGACGGGCCGGTGTGGCTGGTGCTCGGCTGGTGCCTCGCGCAGCTGGCCCTCAACGCCGCGTGGGCCGGTGGTACCGCGGCCGTCCCCGACCAGGTGCCGGTCCCGCGCCGTGGGCTGGTGGGCGGCCTGATCGCGATCGCCGGCACCGTCGGCGTGCTGCTCGGCATCAAGATCGCCGAGCTGACCGGCTCGATCGCCCAGGGCTACCTCGTCACGGCGGTGACCGTGCTGGTCCTCGCCGTGCCGTGGATCCTGGGCTCCCGCGACGTCCCGCTCCCGCGCGACCACGTGCTGCCCCCGTTCGACGCGCGCGCGATGCTGCGGTCCTTCTGGGTGTCGCCGCGCGAGCACCCCGACTTCGCGTGGGCCTGGCTCACCCGGCTGCTGGTAAACCTCGGCAACTGGATCGCCCTCAACTACCTCTACTACTTCCTCACCGACGGCCTCGGCTTCGGCGCCGACGATGCCACCGGCCGGCTCGGACTGCTCGTCCTCCTGTACGGCGCCACGACGGTGGCCACCACCGTGCTGGTCGGCTGGTGGAGCGACCGGATCGGGCGGCGCAAGGTCTTCGTGGTCTGGTCCGGGATCCTCATCGGAGTCAGCTCACTGGTCCTCGGCGTCGCCCAGACCTGGACGGGGGCGGTCGTGGCCGCGGTGGTGCTCGGGGCCGGGTTCGGGGTCTACCAGGCGGTGGACTTCGCACTCATCACCCAGGTGCTGCCGTCGGCGGAGGGGCGCGCCAAGGACCTCGGCGTCATCAACATCGCGGCCACGCTCCCGCAGGTGCTGGCGCCCGCGATCGCGGGTCTGGTCCTGGAGGTCGTCCGGAGGTCCGGTGGGTCGGTGATCACCGAGGGCGACTCCTGGTCGCTGGGCTACGGGATCGTGTACGCCGTCGGCTTCGTGCTGTGCCTCGTCGGCTCGGTGCTGGTGACCCGCATCCGGTCGGTCGCCTGAGGGCTTGCCGCAGCGGGACGGGGCCGGGGAGTTCTCCGGTTTCGGGGGTGCAGGCGGCGGCGCGTGGCGATACTGGCGCGGATCGCCGTCCGCCGAGTCCCGGAGCGTCCCGTGTCGCGTCGTCCCACCCTCGCCGTCCTCGTGACCGCCCTGCTCGGGGCGGTCGTCGTGGTCCCGTCCCACGCGGCCTCCGCCGCCACGGTCCCGAGCTCGCACGTGGAGACGTGCCGGGCCTCGGGCCTGGACGGCGCCGCCAGGATGACCCTCCTGACCACCCGGACGGGCCGGGACCGGTCCGGGACCCACGCGTCCTTCGTGAAGGCGTGGGTGTACGCCGTCGCTGGCAGCGACCTGCGGTGCGTCGTCGCGCGGCTCGACGGTGCGAGGGTGGAGCGCAAGCCGGGCCGGACGGCGACCTACTCGGTCGGGCACCTGGCCTTGCGGTCCGGCCTGGTCGTCGTGGACACGGGAGAGGTGCTCCCGGTCTCCGGCGAGCCGGTCGGCTCGAGCGGCTCGATCGGATCGACCCGCGGCATCGGACTCGTCACCGAGGTGATCGACCTCGAGGAGACCGACACCATCCCGGCAGCGGCCGTGGACTTCCTGCCGCCCGAGCTGGCGGGTCTCGCCGGTCACGATGTCACCCTCACGACCGACACCCTCGAGGTGGTCATGACGGCGACGTCCTGGACCGAGAGCCTTCGTGCCCGCCCCATGACCGCGTCGCAGGCGAGGAAGAGGCGGGCCGCCGAGGTGGCCAGGGCTCGGACGATCCGTGACTCGCAGATGGCTGCGGCCGCAGCGGCTCGCGACGCCACGCTCGCCCAGGCCGCGGGTGCGACCGGCCTGACGGCAGGCTGGCTGCGGTTCTCTGCCGACCAGGAGTTCGTGCTGGCCACGGAGGCGGCCCGCGCGGCCTTCGCCACGAGCAAGCGGATGGCGCGCGACCACGCGCGCCTGGCCCGCGAGGGTGTCGAGGTGCGGCAGGCCTACGAGCACGAGGCCAGGGTGGCCGTGCCGCTCGTCTGACCGTGCTCGCCGCGACACCTGACGACCCCGGGCCGTCCGCGCGGGTGCCGCCGGGATCCGGATCAGGCGCGGCTGATGGTCTGCGCGAGCCCGAGCAGGTGGCCGAGCCGGGCCAGCTCGGAGTCGAGGAAGTCGGGGCCACCCCGGCGGCCGAGCACGATCACGTCGCCGTCGATCGGCGCGCCGCACAGCAGGGTCACGTCGTCGACCCCCTCCAGGCGGGTGGGTCGCTCGAGCCCGATCCAGCCGAGCGTGCCGGGGGCGGCGTCGGTGGCCCGGACCACGCTGCCGTCGGGTGCGATCCGTGAGGCCCAGTCGACGCGGAAGGTGATCGGCAGCATGTCGAGGACCCGGTTGATGGCCTGGGCGGGCTGGGCGGTGAGCTCCTCGACGACCTCGAGGTCGAGGAAGAGGTTGCCGCCGGCGCCGTACCGGTTGATCCAGAGCACCTCGACCCCGTCGAGGGCGTTGCACGCCGAGACCACGGAGTCGGGCATCGTGCCGGGGCTGATCTCCAGGAGCACGTCGTCGACCGCGCGGCCGTCGACGCCCTTGTCGACGATCTCGATGGCCTCGATGTCGCCCCCGGCCTCACCGATCGCGCTCGCGACGCGGCCCAGCGATCCCGGGACGTCGGGCAGGGAGACGCGCAGCAGGAACGGCATGGGCCGAGGCTAGCGGGGACGCGTTGCGCAGGTGTTTCCCGTACCGCAGCGTGGGCGACGGTCCCGGAGTCCGACGAATCGTGCTGTCAGGACCCGGCCAGGCGCACCCGCAGCCCGCTCGCGCGCTGGGCCTGCCGCTCGATCGCGGCCCGGACCGCGGGCTCCGGACCGATGACCCGCACGCGGCGCTGGGCCCGGGTGACGGCGGTGTAGAAGAGCTCCCGGGTCAACAGCCGCGACTCCACGTCGGGCAGGAGCACGCTCACCACGTCGGCCTGGCTGCCCTGGCTCTTGTGGATCGTCATGGCGTGCATGGTCTCGACGTCCCCGAGCCGGGACGGGGCGAAGTGGAGCGGCTCGGCTCCCGCGCCGGCGATCGCGACCCGGCGCCCGCCGTCGGGCATCGCCACCACGACGCCCGTGTCGCCGTTGTAGATGCGCAGGGCGTGGTCGTTGGCCGTCACGAGCAGGGGACGGCCGAGGTAGTCGCGCTCGTGCAGCGGGTCACCCGTCTCGGCGGCCAGCCACTGCTCGATGCGTCGGTTCCAGTGGCGGACGCCGTAGGGGCCGTCGCGGTGGGCGCACAACAGCCGGTGCCGGTCGAGGGCGGCGAGGGTGCGGGTCATGTCCCCGGCCATCGCGGCGTCGCGGACCGCCAGGGCCGCGGGCAGTGCGGTGCTGCGGATCTGGGAGGCCGGGTCGGCATCGGTCACCCACTCGACCTCCTCGTGGCCGGCCGCCAGCACCTCTAGCGCGGCGTCGGCGTCGCCGACCCGGAGGGCCTCGGCCAGGGACCCGATCTCGGCGCCGAAGCGGTGGGTCGTACGCAGCGCCGCGACCGGGGAGTCGGGGCGGCCCTCGTATCCGCGGACCAGGTCCGTCAGCACCGCGCCCGCATCGACCGAGGACAGCTGGTCGGGGTCGCCCACCAGCACCAGCCGGGCGTCGGGCCGCACTGCCTCGAGGAGGCGCGCCATCATCGTCAGCGACACCATCGAGGACTCGTCGACCACCACGACGTCGTGGGGCAGCCGGTTGCCCCGGTGGTGGCGGAAGCGGGTGCTGTTGTCCGGCAGTCGTCGCAGCAGCCGGTGCAGCGTCATCGCCGACAACCCCTCCAGCCGCGCGCGGTCGGCGTCGCCGAACCTCGCGGCCGAGCGGTGGACCGCCTCCTCCAGCCGGGCCGCGGCCTTGCCGGTCGGCGCCGCCAGGGCGATGCGCAGGGTCTCCCCGCGCGCCTGGGCCTGCTCGTGCAGGGCGACGAGGAGGCCAGCGACCGCGGTCGTCTTGCCGGTCCCGGGCCCGCCGGTGATGACGGTCGTCCACTGCCCGGCCGCACCGCGGCACGCCGCCTGCTGCTCGGCGTACCCCTCGCCGAAGACGCGACCGAGCGCGTTGTCGACCACGGCGGGGTCGTAGGGAGGGGCGGACGCGGCGCGGGCGGTGAGGTCGTCGAGGACCTGCGTCTCCTGCTCGTGGTAGCGGTCGAGGTAGAGCAGCCCGTGCTCCCAGTGCAGGACCCCGAGGTCGACGAGCGGGCTGGCGGCGACCGCGCTCGCCCAGGCGGCGGGCTCGGGCCACGGGAGCGGCTCGTCGACGGGCAGGTCGGCGATGGTCGCCAGGTCGAGGCAGATCGAGCCGGCCCGGACGGCTCTCGCGGTCAGCGCGATCGCGAGCAGGACGGACGCGTCCGACTCCCCGCCGAGCCGGCCGAGGTTGGTCGCGACGTGCACGTCGGCGGAGGTGACGACGCCGGCCGTGTTGAAGGTGGCCAGCAGGCCGTCCGCGCCCAGGGCGAGGCGCGCATCGGTGGGGTCCAGGACCTCGAAGACGTCACTCACGTCCGACTCCGTCCAGCAGGTCCGACAGGGCCTCCACGAGCGCGACGGGCGGCCGCCAGGCAAAGACACCGCAGGGGGCGCCGGCGACTCGGGGCGTGTCGGGCCCGCACATGCCGCGCAGGTAGAGGTAGAGCACGCCGCCCAGGTGCTCGGCGGGGTCGTAGCCGGGGAGCCGCCAGCGCAGGTAGCGGTGCAGGACCACGACGTAGAGCAGTGCCTGGAGCGGGTAGTCGGAGTGCCCCATCGCCTCGTCGAGCACCGCCGGGCGGTAGTCGTGGGCAGTCAGGGGGGCGGCCAGGTCGCCGAGCCAGTTGGTCTTGTAGTCGGCGGTCACGTAGCGGGTGCGGCCCTCGACCTCGACCCGCATCACCAGGTCGATCGAGCCGGTGAGGTAGCCCGTGAGCTGCTGCCCGGCCAGCCCGGGGTCGCCCTCGAGCGCGTCGGCGTAGCCACGGACCGGGTCCCCCTCGGGCAGGTGGCGTCGCAGGAGCGGCGCGAGGTCGCCGAGCCGGACGGTGTCGGTCTTGTACGACGCGTCGTCACCGCCGGCGAGCGGCAGCTCGAAGTCGAGCTCGGTGAGCCGGTCCGCGGACGCGATGTCGAGCAGGGTCGCCTCGGCCGCGAGCGGTCCCAGCGGGCTGGAGCAGACGGCGACGAGCGCGTCGGCGAGCTCCTCGGCGTCGAGGTCGACGGGCCACCAGACCCGCTGCTCGGCGATGTGGGCCAGCACGTCGGCCCGGAAGTCGGCCGCACCGGGATCGGCGTGCTCGAGCACGGCGTGGACCAGCGAGCCGAACGTCGCCCCCACCGGGAGCGTGGCCATCGGCGAGGGCACCGTGGCGAGCGCGAGGTCCGGCTGGTCGGCGGAGGGCTCGAGGTCGAGCAGCCCGAGGTCGTCGTCGTCCTCGAGCTCGGGGACCTCCTCGGGCTCGGACAGCGAGCGGTCGGAGCCGTGCGGGGTGGTGGCCGCCGCGGACAGGGACGAGTAGGAGGTGCGACGCCACGCGGTGTCGACCCCGCGGGTGAACCGCCGGGCCGCGAGGTCGAGGACGGACTGCTCGATGGGGGTCGGGTCCGGCGGCGGGCTGTCGGCGCGCTCGGGCGCCGGCCCGCCGGCCGCCTGCCAGTGGCCGAGGATCTCCACGACCCGGTCGTCGGGGACGACGGCCTGCTCGTCGGGCACCGAGGACATCCCGGGCCGCCGCCCGAAGAGCAGTCGGTGCAGCGGCGAGGCGGGGGTGTTGAGGGCGGCCGGGGCGTACCACGCCACCACCTGGGACTGGGCCCGGGTGAGGGCGACGTAGAGCAGCCGCAGCGACTCGCCGGCGTCCTCGCGGCGGTGCCGGGCGACGTGCTCACCCCGCCACGGGCTGGCCCCGCCCACGTCGCGGGCGCGGTGGCCGTCGGTGTCGTGGAAGAGCGGCACGTCGGGGTCGTTGCCGGTGTAGCGGTTCCACAGGGTGGGGGCGTAGACGATGGGGTACTGGAGGCCCTTGCTGCCGTGGATCGTCACCAGCTGGACTGCCGCGGCGTCGGAGTCGAGGCGACGGGTGCGCTCCGAGGCGACCTCGACCTGCTCGTCGGCCACCTGCGCACGCAGCCAGGCGAGCAGCCCGACGATGCCGAGCCGCTCGTCCACCGAGACCTTGTGCAGGGCCTCGCCGATGTGGCGCAGGTCGGTCAGGGTGCGCTCGCCACCGACTCGGGCGAGCACCCGGGCGGTGAGGCCGTCGACCACGGTGGCCTCGAGGACGGCGGCCACGCCCCGGACGGCGAAGACGTCGGCCAGGGTGCGCACCCGGTCGGCGAGCCGGTCGGTCTCCACGTCCCCGCCACTGTCGAGGCCGGCGGCGGACACACCGAAGAACGACGTGAGCGCCGCCGCGCGCACCCGGTCGGTGCGGTGCGGCTGCTCGATCGCCTCGAGCAGGGTGAGCCACTCGGTCGCGGCCGGCGTGTGGAACACGGTGCCGCCGGAGCTGATCACCGCCGGCACCCCGAGGTCGGCCAGCGCCTCCTGGACGGCCTGGAGCTCGGCACGGCGCGCGGCCAGCACGGCCACGTCCCCGGGCTCGAGGTCGCGACCGTCGAAGGTCGGCTTGCTGAGCAGCAGCCGCTTGATCTCCCGGGCCACGTCGAGGGTGACGTGGTCACGCCAGTGTCCGACGGTGACCTTCGCGCGTGGTCCCACCCCGAGCTCGTCGCGCCCGACGACCCTGATGCGGAAGGGCTCACCCGCCCCCTGGAGCCGGGACCCCGGGTGGGACGCCTCGACCGGGTGCACCACGATCCGCTCGTCGCCGAGCTCGGCGGAGCCGAGCAACGCCTGCAGCCGCTCGAGGAGCGCCTCGTCGGAGCGGTAGTTGACCCCGAGGGTCTGGGTCGTGCCCGCCGTCTCGGCCGCTCGGAGGTAGGTCACGATGTCACCGCCGCGGAAGGCGTAGATGGCCTGCTTGGGGTCGCCGATGAGCACCATGGTCGCCGCCCCGGTGAACGCCCGGTCGAAGACCTGCCACTGCACCGGGTCGGTGTCCTGGAACTCGTCGATCAGCACGACCTTCCAGCGGTGCCGCATCCGTGCGCGGGCCGGGGCGTCCTCGTCGGCCAGCGCGTCGGCGAGCTGCACCAGCAGGTCGTCGTAGCTCAGCACGCCCAGTCGTCGCTTGCGGGTGTCGATCTCGGCGAGCACGTCGAGGGCGAACTGCACCCGTGCTGCCGCCTCGGAGTCGGGCGCCTCGGCGAGCGCCTGCCGGGGCTCGACGACGGCCCGTGGGTCGCCGACGACCTCGCGGGCGATCCGCAGGGCCACGTCGCGCGACCACGGCGGGGTGCGGTGCCCGGCGAAGCGGGCGAGGTAGAGGTCGTCGACCACCTCGGTGGTGAGCTGGTCGAGGTCCTCGACCAGGGTCGCGGACGCGTCGGTGTCGCCGGCCACCCCCAGGCTGCGGAGCACGAGCTGGCAGAACTGGTGGATCGTGGCGATCGTCGCCGCATCGAAGGAGACGAGCGCGTCGGTGAGGCGACGCGCCCTCCGGCGTCGCTCCTCGTCGTCGGCGTCGAGGAGCCACGTGTGCAGGTCGTTGGGCCTGCGCTCGCTGGCCGGGTCGTCGAGCACGTCGGCCGCCTCGACGAGCGCCGCACGCACCCGCTCGCGCAGCTCCTGGCTGGCCGCACGGGTGAAGGTCACCACGAGCATCTCGTCGAGGGTCGCCTCGCCCGCGGCGACGTACTTGGTGACGAGCGCGGCGATGGTCCACGTCTTGCCGGTGCCGGCGCTCGCCTCGAGCAGCGTGGTGCCGGTGGGCAGTGGCCCCAGGATGGAGAAGGTGTTCACAGCGACCTCACCAGCTCGTGCCCCTCGCTCAGCAGCGGCCCCCAGGTCAGCCAGCTGTAGTGGGCGAGCCGGTGGGGTGCCGGACCCGGCTCGTCACCGCGCAGCGGCGACCTGAGCAGGGAGTACGGCGCGTGCTCGCCGAAGGCGCGCACGTGCCACGGGTCCTGGTCCTCGCGCGGGAAGCCGGTCTCGTTGAAGCGCGGAGTCGTCCACTCGCGCTCGGCCTTGACGTCGGGGTCGGCGTCGCGGCCGGTCATCGCGAACCGGTAGTCCTCGGCGTAGGCGAGCGAGGTCTTGACCGGCAGGGGCAACGGCTCGCACTGACCGCGGTCGTGCACGTCGATCAGCTGTCGCAGCCACGCGCGGGCCTGGTGCTCGGGCAGTGGCCGGATCATTGCGACCTGGCCCCCGGTGCGGTGCTTGCCGACCGTGTGGGCCGTCCAGTTCTCGTCGGGGTGGCCGGCCGCCAGCGCGAGCGCGTCGATCCAGGCGGCGATCCGGTGCTTGGCGCCCAGGCTGGAGTAGCTCACCCGGACGAGGTTGTTGCCCCAGATGTTGCCGACCGTGCCGGTCACGCGGCGGTCGCCGAGGTCGATGTCCACGTCGAGGGAGCGGGCCGGTCCGGTGCGCAGCGACAGGCCGTGGGTCACCAGGGGCCGCACCTTCTGCACGATCGAGGTCAGCACCCCGACCCCGAGCTCGCCGGGGGGCAGCAGCCCGCGCAGCTGCTCGGCCACCATCCCGGTCTGCGGGTCCGCACCGGCGAGCACGTCGCCCACCAGCCGGTCGCCGACCGCCCACTGCTCCAGACCGTCGAGCACGATCGGCACGGCGTCCTTGGCCTCGTCGGCGTCGTAGGGCGTGCTGACCCGCAGGCGACCCTTGAAGAAGCCGCGCACCGGGTGCTTGAAGAAGTCGTGCAGGTCGGCGAGCTCCACGTCGGAGGCGGCGCCGGGGTCGGGGGCCGACAGGGGCTCGGGCACCAGCTCGCGCACCTCGATCCGGGGGCGCCGCGCGGCCAGCGCGCCGGCCAGCGCGGTCTGGTCGAAGGTGAACGGCTCCGTCCCGCCAAGGCGCCCGCGCACCAGGTTGACCTCGTCGAAGGGCTGGAGGGGGTGATGCACCAGCACGTGCTCGCGCACCGGGTCGGCAGCCGTGCGGTCGAGGGCGTCGAGCAGCTCGCCGAGGGGGACGGCCGGCGGGCGGGCCGCGCCGTTGTGCTCACCGTGGCCGGTGTAGGTGACGACCAGCGTCTCGGTGGCGGCGCCAATCGCGTCGAGGAGCAGCTGCCGGTCCTCGGAGCGCAGGTCGCGCTCGCCCGTGAGGGGGCGCCGGGCCAGCACGTCGTCACCGTCGATCGAGGCGATCCGGGGGAACACCCCGTCGTCGAGCCCGACCAGGCACACCACCCGGTGTGGCACCGAGCGCATCGGGACCATCGTGCAGACGGTCAGGGTGCCGGTGCGGAAGTTGGACCGCGTCGGCCGGCCCCGGAGCCGGTGCTGGAGCAGGGCGCGCACGTCGGCGTGCCGCAGGGTGGTGGTCGCGCCGCTGACGCTGGAGGTGATCCGGCCGATCTCGCGGTCGAACTGGGCCAGCTGCCAGGCGCCGGCCAGCGCCGTCGACGTCAGCGCGTGCACCGCGTCGGAGATCGCCGAGGTCCACTCCTCGACGGTCTGGGCCCGCTCGGCACGGGCGGTGAAGGAGTGCAGCCGCTCGACCAGCTCGGCGAACCGACCGGCCAGCTCGAGGTCGCCGTCACCCACGTCGTCGATCGGCAGCGTGCCGCCCACGAAGCGGTGTCCCTGCCCGGACATGGCCGCGCCGAGCAGCACCCGGCGCATCCCGAACCGCCAGGTGTTGGCGTCGACCGGGACGCCGAAGGTGCGGCGGTGGGTCGCGTCGTAGCCCCAGCGGATGCCGGACTCGGCGACCCAGTGGCCCACCCGCTCGAGGTCGTCGTCCCCCCACCCGAAGCGGGTGCGCACCGGATCGGCGCCGGCCAGGTCGAGCACCTGGGTGGCGGTGAGGCGGCCGCCCGCCAGCTCGACGAGCGCGGCGGCGACGCCGAGCAGCGGGTTGGTGGCGCCCAGCGACCGGTCGGCAAGACGGACCCGCAGCTGGTGGGCGGGATGCCCGGCGCCGTCGGCGGTGACGTCGGCGAGCCCGAAGCCCGCGGAGATGAGCGGGGCGTAGGACTCGATGTCCGGGCACATCACGAGGATGTCGCGCGGCTCGAGGGTCGGGTCGTCCTGAAGCAGCCCGACCAGCACCTCGCGCAGCACGTCGACCTGACGGGCCGCGCCGTGGCAGGCGTGCACCTGCACCGACCGGTCGGCGGGCGCGCGCCGGGCACGCAGGTCGGCGTCGGGGGCCGCGTTGGCGCGCAGGTCGTGCTGGAGCCAGCCGAGCAGCGAGTCCGGCAGGGGAGGGGTGGCACCGACCGTCACGGGGGCCTCGCCGAGCCCGCGGCGCAGCTCGCGGGAGTCCCGGCCGAGCGAGGCGAGCAGCGGGTGTCCGACGAGGTCGGCCGACGTGTCGGCGGTGCGGGGCACCGGGCCCTGCGCCGCCGTGGGCGCGAGGTCGCGCCACAGCTCGGTGGACGCCTGGGGCAGCCAGAGGTGCACCTCGCGCAGGTCGCCGAGGGCCCGCAGCAGCGCGACCTCGGTGACGGGCAGTCGCGTGTGGCCGAAGAGGGACAACCGCGGCGGCAGGTCGAGGTCGTCACCCCCGGACCGGAGACGGTCCACGGTCTCCGCGTGCCGGACGTCGGGCGGCGTGGTGCCCACGTGGACGAGGAGCCGGCGCCACAGCTCGGCCTGCCAGCGCAGGTCGGGATCGAGCGGCCCCCCGGCCCCGTCGGTGTCGCGCCGTTCGCGCCAGTCGGTCACCAGCGCCGGGCGCTGCACGGCGTACGACGCGAACAGTCCCGCCAGCCGCCGGGCCACCGCGTAGCGACGGGCCTTGCGCTCGGCCCCGCGATCCGCATGGCCGAGGTGCCGGCTGAGCGCCTCGAAGCCGGTCTCGCCCAGGCACTCGTCGACGACCTCGAGCAGCGGCCACGCCAGCCGGTCGGGCTCCCAGGGGTCGTCGGAGTCCTTGCCCAGCAGCATGGCCACCAGCGAGTGCGGGGTCACGAAGTCGACGCCGGCACAGACGCCGTCGCCCGCGCGCGCCCCCACGCCGAGGCGGTGGCTGAGCCGCTGGGTCACCCAGCGCTCGACGCCACGCGCCGGCACGACGACGACCTCCCGCGCGAACGGGTCGTCGAGCGGGGTCGCCAGCAGGTCGGCGAGCCCGTCGGCCAGCGCGTCGGTGCGCTCGGCGACGTGGAGGTGCAGGGCCATGGCGTCACCCTGCCATCCGGCACCGACACCGCCCCCGGCCGGACACGCGGACCGGTGCATGACGTGCCGCGACTACCGTCGGGCCATGGACACCCCGGTCGTTCTCCTGGACATCGACGGCACCCTCGTCGACTCGACCTACCACCACGCGATCGCGTGGCACCGCGCCTTCGGCGCCCACCACGTCGAGGTGCCGCTGTGGCGGATCCACCGCACCATCGGGATGGGCGGCGACAAGCTGGTGACCGAGGTCGCGGGCGACGCCGTCGAAGCGGTCCACGGCGACGACCTCCGGGCGAGGTGGGAGGAGGAGTACGCCGCGCTCCTCGACGAGGTCTCGCCGCTGCCGGGTGCGCGCGACCTGGTGCTCGACCTCCACCAGCGGGGCCTCGCGGTCGTCCTGGCGTCGTCGGGTGCCGAGCGCTTCAGCCACGAGGCGGTGCGGCTGCTCGACGTCGGGGACGAGGTGGCGGCGGTGACGTCGTCGTCCGACGCCGAGGAGTCCAAGCCCGACGCCGACATCCTCACCGTCGCGCTCGACCGGGTGTCGGGCGAGCGGGCCGTCGTCGTCGGGGACACGCCGTTCGACGTCGAGGCGGCCGCCCGGATCGGGCTGGCCTGCGTGGCTGTGCTGACCGGCGGCTACGCCCGGGCCGAGCTCGAGGAGGCCGGCGCCGCCCTGGTGGTCGAGGCGGCCGCGGACCTCGTCGGGCACGAGTGGGCCCCACTGATGCGGACCGCCCGCAGGTAAGCCGGCCGTCCCGGAAATGACACGAGGGACACCGACCCCCATCGATGTCCCTCGTCGTCGTCCTCGCGGACGACTGTCCCCGAAGGGTCAGTGCTTGAAGGCGTCCTTCACCTTCTCGCCGGCCTGCTTGACGTCCGACTTGGTCTGGTCGCCCTTGCCCTCGGCCTCGAGGCGCTCGTTGTCCGTCGCCTTGCCGGTGGCTTCCTTGCCCTTGCCGGTCAGGTCCTCGGCCGCGTTCTTGATCTTGTCGTCAAGACCCATGACTCACACCTCGTTCGCACGATTGGTCCCCGGGCGTCCCGGGCTTCCTCCGAACCTGCCACCCGCGCGTGGGGAAACCAACACCCTTCCGGGTGGTGCCCCGGCGGTCGCCCTCCCCCGGGGCGAGGGCGAACGCCGGAGCGGATCGGGGTGGGTTCAGCGCACCGCCTGCGCGGCGGCCACGACGTCGACGAGCCCGTAGCCCTTGTCGAACGAGGTCGTCCCGAGCGGTCCCCGCTCGTAGGCGGCGCCGTCGGCGTACTTGTGGGCGGTCGTCTTCATCGCGTCCTCCACCTGCGCGGGGGTCGCGGCCGGGTTGGCCTGGAAGAGCTGCGCCGCGATGCCGGCGATGTGCGGTGCCGCCATCGACGTACCGCTGATCGTGTTGAACGTGCCGACGTCGAGCAGGCCCGGGCCGTTCTCCGGAGCGAGACCCGTCGCGCAGATCGCCAGGTAGAGGCGGCACGACGAGGTGATGTTCTCACCCGGTGCGGAGATGTCGGGGTACGTCGACTGGTCGCCGTCCGCGCCGCGCGAGCTGAAGTCGGACACGACGCCGTCGCGGGTGCCGGTGTCCTGGTCGTAGTAGGACGCCACCGAGATGATGCCGCCGGTCGGGTCGGTGCCGGGCGGGTTGGACAGGCTGGTGGAGCCGTCGCCGCCGTCGTTGCCGTTGGCCCAGACGGTCACGACGCCCTCGGCCACCAGCGCGCGCTGGAGCTTGACGGTGGCCGACTCGGGGTCGAACTCGCCGCCGCCGCTGGGGCCGTAGGAGTTGTTGGTGACCTTGATCGGCGGGCACTCGGCGGCCGGGACACCCTCACCGCACGGGGCCGCGTGGTTCTCCAGCACCCAGTTGAGCGCGGCGTCGGCACCGATGATGAACAGGCCGGCCCCGGTGGAGAGGGAGACGAGCTTCGCGCCCGGGGCCGCCCCCTGGAGCTGCTTGCCGTCGCTCAGGGTCACCGGGTTGCCGGCGACGATGCCGTTGACGTGGGTGCCGTGGCCGCCGACGGACAGGGTGTCGGTGTCGACCGCGGTGGGCAGCTCCTGCACCGTGCAGAACGCCTCGAGCGGGTCGCACAGCGTCTTGAGGTTGGCGACCACGGCGCTGCCGCCGTCGGCCTCGGCGAAGTAGGGGTGCGTGGGGTCGACGCCCGAGTCGATGACCGCGACGCTCACGCCACGGCCGGTGAGCTCCTTGCCGTCCGCCCCGGTCAGGGTCCGGGTGGCCTCGTAGCCGCGGGTCGCGACGTTGCTGGTGTCCTGGAAGAGCTCGATGCCCTGGTTGCCCTCGACGTAGGTCACGCCGGGCTCCGAGCGCACCGCCTGGACCTGGCTGGCCGTGCCGGTGGCCACGACGACGCCGATCCTGTCGAAGCTGGTCACCGCCGTCATCCCGGTCGCGGCCACGGCGTCCCTCGCCTGCTGCAGCGTGGCGCCGTGCACCATCACCGCGGTCGGCACGCCGGCGCCGAGGCGCGTCAGCTGGGTGGCGAGGTGGGACGACACGTTGGCGCGGTCGCCGGAGTCTGCGGCGGTGGCCGTCGTCGGTGCCACGAGGCTCGCCGAGGCGACGAGCGCCGCGGCGCCTGCTGCCAGGGTGGTCTTGATTCGCACGATCGCATCCCTCCACGCCCCGTCGCGTCGGTGCGGCGGACCCGGGTCGGCCGGGTCACGGGGCGATGTCCGCTCAACGAGCCCACGCCGTCCGGGTCACGCCCGACGACCGCCCGGATCTCGCCGATTGGCCCGTTCGGACCACTCCGTCACGCTCGAGAGGTAGTCCGAACGTGTCATGCCCGTGTCCACATCGTGGCCGTCGTCGGGCTAGAGTGCCGCCACCCAGTGACGTGGATCACGCCCGGAACGGGCCGGCGTGAACGTGTGACCACGGCTCGACAGTGAGGTGTTGACCAGATGAGAACTGTCCGCAAGTTGGCGTCGATGGCAGCGGTGGGCGCTCTCGCGCTGACCACCGTGTCGTGCGCCGAGTCCGAGCGGGGCGACGGCGGCGGGGAGGGCGGGGGCGGCGAGTCCACCTTCACCTTCGGCGCCGCGGGTGCCCCCGAGATGTTCGACCCGCTCTACGCGACCGACGGCGAGACCTTCCGGGTCACCCGGCAGATGTTCCAGGGCCTCCTGGGCATCGAGCCCGGCACCGCCGAGGTCGTGCCCGAGCTGGCCACCGAGTGGACCTCCAACGAGGAGGGCACCGAGTGGACGTTCACGCTCCGTGACGACGTGACCTTCCACGACGGCGAGCCCTTCAACGCCGAGGCGGTCTGCGCCAACTTCGAGCGGATGTACGACCAGAACGAGGCCGGTCAGGTCGCGGCCGAGTACTGGGGCTACGTCATGGGCTCCTTCGCCAACGACCCCGACAACTCGCTGTACCAGGGCTGTGAGGCCGCGGACGAGTTCGAGGCGGTCGTGACGATCAGCCGGTCCACCTCCGGCTTCCCGACGATGCTGACGCTCGCGTCGCTCGCGATGCAGTCGCCTGCGGCCATGGAGGCCGGCGACGCCAACGGCATCGCCACGCAGGGTGAGGGCTTCTCCTTCCCGGACTACGCGCAGAACCCGGTCGGCACCGGCCCCTACCAGTTCGTCGAGTACGACCAGGCCGTCGGCACGGTCAGCCTCGAGGCGTACGACGACTTCTGGGGCGACGCTCCCGCGTCCTCCGACCTGACGTTCCGCGTCATCCCCGACGAGAGCACCCGGCGCCAGGAGCTCGAGGCCGGCAGCATCGACGGCTACGACCTCCCCAACCCCGCCGACTGGTCGGGACTCGAGGAGAGCGGCAACAGCGTCGAGGTCCGTGACCCGTTCAACATCTTCTACCTCGGCCTCAACCCCGAGGCCAACCCGCAGCTCAAGGACCTCAAGGTCCGCCAGGCGCTCTACCACGCCCTCGACCGTGAGCAGCTCGTGCAGACGCAGCTGCCCGAAGGGGCCGAGGTGGCGACGCAGTTCATGCCGTCGACGGTGAGCGGCTACGCCTCGTCGCTGGAGCCCTACGCCTACGACCCCGACCAGGCCAGGCAGCTCCTGCAGGAGGCCGGCGCCGAGGGCATGACCCTGACGTTCGCCTACCCGACCGAGGTCAGCCGCCCGTACATGCCGGACCCGCAGCAGCTCTACGAGGCCCTGCGCACCAACCTCGAGGACGTGGGCATCAACGTCGACGTCAAGACGGCCTCCTGGAACGGCGGCTACCTCGACAACGTGACGGCCGGCAAGTACGACGCCTACCTGCTCGGCTGGACCGGCGACTACGACTCCGCGTTCAACTTCGTCGGCACGTTCTTCGGCAACCTCAAGGAGAACGACTTCGGCACCAAGGCCTACCCCTGGGGCCAGCAGCTCGCCGACGACCTCCAGGCGGCCGACGCGGTCGTCGACGAGGACGAGCGGGGCGCGGCGTTCGAGGAGATCAACGCCCAGATCATGGAGGAGTACCTCCCGGGCCTGCCGATCAGCCACTCGCCGCCGGCGCTCGTCGTGGGACCGGACGTCGAGGGTGTGATCCCGAGCCCGCTGACGGCCGAGGAGTTCAGCACCGTCAGCGTCGGTGGCCAGTGAGGGCCGCCTGACGCCGACGACGTGAGGTCGAGGGGGGTCATCCGCACGGTGGCCCCCCTCGACACTGTCCGACATCTACTCGAGGGAGCTTGTCGTGGTCCGATTCATCGTGCGCCGGATGCTGCAGATGGCCGGCGTGCTGGTGGTGCTGTCCATGCTCTTGTTCGTGTGGCTCAAGGCGTTGCCGGGCGGGCCGGTGTCGGCCATCCTCGGCGAGCGCGCCACGCCGGAGCGACGGGCGGCCCTCGAGGCGGCCCTCGGCCTTGACCAGCCGGTCTACGTGCAGTACCTCCGGTTCGTCGAGCGCGCCCTGCACGGCGAGTTCGGTGCTTCGACGGCCGTGCTGCCCGGTGAGGACGCCTTCCAGGTGTTCCTGATCCGGCTCCCCGCGACCATCGAGCTGGCCATCTTCGCGATGGTGCTGGCCGTCGCGCTGGGCATCCCGCTGGGTTACTTCGCCGCGCGGCGCAAGGGATCCCCCCTCGACTCGGGGGCCGTCGTCTTCTCCCTCATCGGCGTGGCCGTCCCCGTCTTCTTCACCGCCTTCCTGCTGAAGTACTTCGTGGCGGTCGAGTGGCAGCTCCTGCCCGTCTCCGGCCGGCAGGACCCGAGCCTCGACGCGACCAGGGTCACGGGCCTGTTCATCCTCGACGGGCTGCTCACCCGGGAGTGGGACGCAGCCTGGGACGCACTCCGCCACCTCATCCTGCCGGCGGTGGCGCTGGCGACCATCCCCTTCGCGATCATCTTCCGCATCACCCGGGCCTCGGTGCTCGACACCATGGACGCCGACTTCGTCAGGACGGCCGAGGCGAAGGGCCTGACCGCGAGTGTCATCCGCAGCCGCCACGTGCTCCGCAACGCCATGCTGCCGGTCGTGACGGTCATCGGGCTCTCACTGGGCGGGCTGCTTGCGGGGGCCATCCTCACCGAGACCGTCTTCTCCTTCCCCGGCATCGGGGACGCGATCTACCAGAGCCAACGGGACAAGGACTACGCCGTGCTCACCGTGCTGATCCTCGCCTCGGCGGCCATCTTCGTGATCATCAACCTGCTCGTGGACATCGCCTACGCCGTCCTCGACCCGCGGATCAGGACGAGGTGACGCCGTGACCACCGAACCGTCGTACGCCGGGCGCCGCAAGGAGCGCATCGACGCCCTCGCCGCCCACTCCTTCGACGAGACCGCCGGGGTCTCACTGATCGTCAGCGCGTGGCGGCGGCTGCGCCGCGACCCGGTGTTCCTCTTCGGCCTCGGCATCACGGTGGTGTTCATCGTCCTGGCCGTCATCTCGCCGTGGATCGCGCCGCACGATCCTGCCGCGGCGCCGCTCCTGGACAAGGTCCGCCCGCAGACCAACCCCGTGCCGGGCCCAGAGCCGGGCTTCCCACTGGGCGCCGACGACCGTGGTCGCGACCTTCTCTCACGGCTGCTGGTCGGCAGCCGACAGACGCTCGTCGTCGGGGTCTTCGCCACCATCTTCGGCCTCATCGGCGGACTGTTCCTCGGCATCCTCGCCGGGTCGTTCGGCGGCGCGGTCGACTCCGTGGTGATGCGCATCGTCGACGTGATGCTCTCCGTGCCGTCGCTGCTGCTGGCCTTCACGATCGCGGCGCTGGCACCCCGGCCGAGCCAGACCACCCTGATCATCGCGATCGCCATCATCCAGGTGCCGATCTTCGCCCGGCTGCTGCGGGGCTCGATGCTCGGGCAACGCTCCAGCGACCACGTGCTGGCCGCCCGGGCTCTCGGGGTCAAGAAGAGTGCGATCGTCTTCCGCCACGTGCTCCCCAACTCGATGGGCCCGGTGATCGTCCAGGCGACGCTGGTGCTCGCGATCGCCATCATCGACGCGGCAGCACTCTCCTTCCTCGGGCTCGGCAGCCCCGACGACCGCCAGCCCGAGTGGGGCCAGATGCTGGGCCGCTCGCAGGAGTTCATCTACGACCACCCGCACCTGGCCGTCTACCCCGCCCTGTGCATCATCACGGTGGCCCTCGGCTTCACGCTGATGGGCGAGTCCATGCGTGAGGCCCTCGACCCGAAGACCCGGAGGTGACGCGGTGAGCGCCACGATCAGGACCAGTGTCGGCAGGCCGCCGTCGCACGGCCCGCTGCTGTCGGTCGAGGACCTCCGGGTCACCTTCACCCGGCACGGCGAGGAGCCGTTCAAGGCGGTCGACGGTGTCTCCTTCGACGTCCACCCCGGCCAGACGGTCGGCCTGGTGGGCGAGTCCGGGTGCGGCAAGTCGGTCACGTCGCTGGCGATCATGGGGTTGCTGCCCAAGCGGGGCAACCACGTCGAGGGCACGGCGACGTACGAGGGGGTCGACCTGCTCGGCCTCTCCGACAAGGAGATGCGCGACCGGCGCGGCCGCGACATCGCGATGATCTTCCAGGACCCCCTGTCGTCGCTCAACCCGGTCGTGCCGATCGGCGTCCAGGTCACCGAGGTCATGGAGCGGCACCGGGGGATGAGCCGCAAGGACGCGATGCCCCACGCGCGCGACCTGCTCGAGCGGGTGGGCATCCCCGACCCCAACGCCCGGCTGAAGAACTATCCCCACCAGCTCAGCGGCGGGATGCGCCAGCGGGCCCTGATCGCCATGGCGCTGGCCTGCCAGCCGCGCCTGCTGATCGCCGACGAGCCCACGACGGCCCTCGACGTGACGATCCAGGCCCAGATCCTGGCCCTGCTCAAGGAGCTGGTGCAGGACACCGGCACGGCCCTGATCATGATCACCCACGACCTCGGCGTGGTCGCCGGCCTCTGCGACGAGGTCAACGTCCTGTACGCCGGGCGGATCGTCGAGCGCGGCGACCGGCACCGGCTCTTCGCCCGGCCGCGCCATCCCTACACGCACGGCCTGCTCTCGTCGATCCCGCGCCTGGACTCACCCCGCGGCGAGAAGCTCAACCCGATCACCGGCTCGGTCTCCGACAACCTCCCGTGGACCTCCGCCTGTGCCTTCGCCCCCCGCTGCTCGCACGCCCAGGAGGACTGTCGTGTGCAGACACCGCCGTGGGAGTGGGAGAACGACGGCCGGGGCCTGCGCTGCCACCACCCCGTCGAGGCCGAGGAGGTCGGCCGTGGCTGACCGGACCAGCTCCGAGACGCGCACGCTGTCGGGCGACGTGCTCGTCGACGTCCGCGGTCTCAAGGTGCACTTCCCCATCAAGCGCGGGGTGATCTTCGACCGCACCGTGGGGCACGTGTACGCCGTGGACGGCGTCGACCTGCAGATCCGGCGCGGCGAGACCTACGGGCTGGTGGGGGAGTCCGGGTGCGGCAAGTCGACCCTGGGGCGCGCCATCCTCAACCTCGAGACGCCCACCGAGGGCACGGTGTCCTTCGACGGCGAGGACATTGCGGGCCTCACCGGCGAGACCCTGCGCCGCAAGCGCCAGCACATGCAGATGGTCTTCCAGGACCCGATGTCGAGCCTCGACCCGCGCCAGTCCGTCGAGTCGCTGCTCGTCGAGGGCATGCGGGCGCACGGCCTCGACACGGACAAGGCGGGCACCCACGCCCGGCTGCGCGAGCTCCTCGCCTCGGTCGGACTGCCTCCGGCGGCGCTGCGGAAGTACCCGCACGAGTTCTCCGGTGGCCAGCGCCAGCGCATCGGCATCGCCCGGGCCCTCTCGGTGGGTCCGGACCTCATCGTCGCCGACGAGCCCGTCAGCGCGCTGGACGTGTCGGTGCAGGCCCAGGTGCTCAACCTGCTCGAGGAGCTCCAGGACGAGCTCGGGCTGACCTACCTCGTGGTGGCCCACGACCTGGCGGTGGTGCGGCACATCAGTGACCGCATCGGCGTGATGTACCTCGGCGGCATCGTGGAGGAGTCCGAGGCCGGCGAGCTCTACGACCTCCCGCTGCACCCCTACACGCGGGCACTGATGTCGGCCGTGCCCGTGCCCGACCCGGTGCTGGAGGACACCCGCGAGCAGATCCTGCTCACGGGGGACCTGCCGTCCCCGTCCAGGCCGCCGAGCGGCTGCCGCTTCCACACCCGCTGCCCGTGGCGCCAGCCCACGCGGTGCGACGAGGAGCGGCCGGAGCTGCGCGTGGTCGACGTCCCCGGCGCCACCGAGGGCCACCGGGTCGCCTGCCACTGGGTCGAGGGCATCGCCTCCGGCGAGATCACCCGGCACGAGGTCGCGCCCGAGCTCGCCGAGCAGTCCGAGGTCAGCACTCCCGCCGAGGACGACTCTGCGTTCGACCCGAGCATGTACCAGATGTGAGCCGGCCGTCGCCCCGGGCCGGTCGACACTGGCGGCGGCACGCAACCGGATCGCCCCTCGTGCTGTTGTCCTGACTTGTGTCGGTATGGACAGTTCTGTCTCGGGTTCGTCCGGACACTTTGACCCGCTGTGAGCGCATGGTGCGTCCATGGCAGACAG
>NZ_PZYY01000039.1 GCF_003047265.1 Nocardioides terrigena
TGTTAAACGATTACCAACGGAAGTGAGCAAACGCTTTGTTAGCTTCAGCCATACGGTGAACGTCTTCACGTTTCTTAACAGCCGTACCTTTGTTATCCGCTGCATCTGAAAGTTCGTTTGCTAAACGTAATGCCATTGATTTGTCACCACGTTTACGAGCCGCTTCAACAATCCAACGCATAGCTAATGCGTTACGACGAGAAGGACGAACTTCAACCGGTACTTGGTAAGTAGAACCGCCAACACGACGAGATTTAACCTCTACTGTCGGACGTACGTTTTCTAACGCTGCTTCGAATGCTTCTAAAGCTTCTTTACCGGTACGTTGTGCTAAAGTTTCTAAAGCACCGTAAATAATTGATTCTGCTGTAGATTTTTTACCATCTACCATTAAAACATTAATAAATTTCGCAAGTAATTCTGAACCGAATTTCGGATCTGGAAGGATTTTGCGAGGTTCAACACTACGACGACGTGGCATTGCAAATACTCCGTTTATATATTCAGGATAATCCAAAACTCATCTATTGTGTGTGACTGCACATCACGATTGACTGGAGTTTATGGTTTAAATTTTTGATTAATTTAGACGTTTGGCCTTACTTAACGGAGATCCATTAAGCTTTAGGACGTTTAACGCCGTATTTAGAACGACCTTGTTTACGGTCTTTAACGCCTGCACAGTCAAGTGCACCACGTACAGTGTGATAACGCACACCCGGTAAGTCTTTAACACGACCGCCACGGATTAATACAACACTGTGTTCTTGTAAGTTATGACCTTCACCACCGATGTATGAAGTTACTTCAAAG
>NZ_PZYY01000040.1 GCF_003047265.1 Nocardioides terrigena
GCTATCTCCCGGTTTGATTGGCCTTTCACCCCCAGCCACAAGTCATCCGCTAATTTTTCAACATTAGTCGGTTCGGTCCTCCAGTTAGTGTTACCCAACCTTCAACCTGCCCATGGCTAGATCACCGGGTTTCGGGTCTATACCCTGCAACTTAACGCCCAGTTAAGACTCGGTTTCCCTTCGGCTCCCCTATTCGGTTAACCTTGCTACAGAATATAAGTCGCTGACCCATTATACAAAAGGTACGCAGTCACACGCCTAAGCGTGCTCCCACTGCTTGTACGTACACGGTTTCAGGTTCTTTTTCACTCCCCTCGCCGGGGTTCTTTTCGCCTTTCCCTCACGGTACTGGTTCACTATCGGTCAGTCAGGAGTATTTAGCCTTGGAGGATGGTCCCCCCATATTCAGACAGGATACCACGTGTCCCGCCCTACTCATCGAGCTCACAGCATGTGCATTTTTGTGTACGGGGCTGTCACCCTGTATCGCGCGCCTTTCCAGACGCTTCCACTAACACACACACTGATTCAGGCTCTGGGCTGCTCCCCGTTCGCTCGCCGCTACTGGGGGAATCTCGGTTGATTTCTTTTCCTCGGGGTACTTAGATGTTTCAGTTCCCCCGGTTCGCCTCATTAACCTATGGATTCAGTTAATGATAGTGTGTCGAAACACACTGGGTTTCCCCATTCGGAAATCGCCGGTTATAACGGTTCATATCACCTTACCGACGCTTATCGCAGATTAGCACGTCCTTCATCGCCTCTGACTGCCAGGGCATCCACCGTGTACGCTTAGTCG
>NZ_PZYY01000041.1 GCF_003047265.1 Nocardioides terrigena
GTAGTAATCATGCAGTTTCGCCATCGCATTACTCCAGTTAATTAAATAATTTCATTATTAGATTTGAAGAAACGGACTTTTTTACCGTCTTCGAATCTAAAACCTACACGGTCAGCTTTATTTGTTTTCGGGTTGAAAATTGCAATATTTGACGCATCAATTGCAGCTTCTTTCTTCACTAAGCCACCAGCTTTACCTAAAGCAGGAACCGGTTTTTCATGTTTAGTGATGATTTTAACGCCTTCAACAATCACTTTACCGTTTGGTAACACTTGAGTTACCTTACCACGTTTGCCCTTATCTTTACCGGTAAGAACAATTACTTCATCATTTTGACGGATTTTAGCAGCCATTACATTCCCCTTACAGTACTTCTGGAGCTAATGAAATGATCTTCATAAACTTCTCAGAACGAAGTTCACGAGTCACAGGTCCAAAAATACGAGTACCGATTGGTTGCTCAGTGTTATTGTTTAAAATTACACAAGCATTACCATCGAAACGAATAACTGAGCCATCTGGGCGACGAACACCCTTCTTGGTGCGCACAACAACTGCTTTTAACACATCACCTTTTTTAACTTTACCGCGTGGAATTGCTTCTTTCACAGTAACTTTGATAATGTCGCCAATAGCAGCGTAACGACGGTGCGATCCACCTAGAACCTTGATACACATTACGCTACGAGCCCCTGAGTTATCAGCAACATCCAGCATAGTCTGTTCTTGGATCATATTAGTGCTCCGTTAAATTAAAAAACACCCTTTCGGGACGAAAACCCACTTACCCAGATGG
>NZ_PZYY01000043.1 GCF_003047265.1 Nocardioides terrigena
GAACACCTTTGTGTGCTAACATCGGCTGACCGACGATATCACCGATAGCGAAGATATGCGGTACGTTGGTACGCATTTGTTTATCCACTGCGATGAAACCGCGATCATCAACATTCACGCCCGCTTTACCCGCATCGATTAATTTACCGTTCGGTACACGACCGATAGCGACTAATACCGCATCGTAACGTTTAGTATCGTTACATGCTTTACCTTCCATTGAAACATAGATACCGTCATCTTTCGCTTCAACCGCAGTTACTTTAGTTTCAAGCATTAACTTGAATTTTTTCTCGATTTGTTTGGTGTAGATAGCTACAACATCTTTATCTGCTGCAGGAATCACTTGGTCAAACATCTCAACCACTTCAACTTCCGAACCTAAAGCGTTATATACGGTACCCATTTCTAAACCGATGATACCACCGCCCATAATGAGTAATTTTTTCGGTACTTCTTTTAATTTAAGTGCATCCGTAGAATCCCACACACGCGGATCTTCGTGTGGAATGAACGGAAGCTGAATCGGACGAGAACCGGCTGCAATAATTGCATAATCAAATTTAATCGTTGTCGGATTACCGTCACGGTCACGAGCTACTAAAGTATTCGGATCGGTAAACGCCGCTAAACCTTCCACTACTGTTACTTTACGTGCTTTAGCCATACCCGCTAAACCGCCGGTTAATTTAGAAACAACCGCTTCTTTACCCGCACGCACTTTATCTAAATCAATGTTGGGCTCACCGAAAGTAATACCGTTTTTCTCTGCG
>NZ_PZYY01000044.1 GCF_003047265.1 Nocardioides terrigena
GTTTTTTTAATCCTTGCTTCCACAAGTTGGTGACTGGCTAAAGTTGGAGGCTGCTAACCCGTAAGGATAGTCAATGCGTCACTACGAAATCGTTTTTATGGTTCACCCGGACCAAAGCGAACAAGTACCGGCAATGATTGAGCGTTACACAGCGTCTGTTAAAGAAGCTGGCGGTCAAGTTCATCGCTTAGAAGATTGGGGTCGTCGTCAATTAGCATACCCAATCAACAAACTTCACAAAGCACACTACGTGTTAATGAATGTAGAAGCACCTCAAAGTGTAATCGACGAGTTAGAAACTAACTTCCGTTATAACGATGCAGTTCTTCGTAACTTAATCGTTCACACTAAAGCGGCAGTAACTGAAGCGTCACCAATGGTGAAAGCGAAAGAAAGCAAAGTTGCTGAAGCGGTAGCTGAAGTTGAATCAGAGGAAGCTGGCGAGTAATTCGCCGATTGATAATTGCTTAATTCTGAGCGGCTCGGTCGCTTCAACGGTTAAGCAAAGCCAAAACCCGTTAGGGGTTCCGAATTACCGTTTTTGGCTTGAACATCGTTCAATTCAAACCGAAGTAAATTTAGAGCGTCAAGCGTGGTGTAAAATCCAAGTGATTTTAAATGGCAATCAATTTAGTTTAATAACCCAACAAATAAAGCTCGGCGATAAAATTAGAGTTTACGGATTTATCCACACTCACAAAGACTATAACGGTTTAAGCCAATTAGTCGTTCATGCCGAACATATTGAATTTATAGATCAGGAGAAGC
>NZ_PZYY01000045.1 GCF_003047265.1 Nocardioides terrigena
GATCAGGTCGCCCTCCCAGTGTCCGGGAACGGCGCGGTCCTCGACCTCGGGTGGACGCTCGCTGATCATCACCATGTGGGGGATCCGGCCGCGTCGCTCTGCGTCTCGTCGCCGCGGCTTGCGCATCGATCGTCCGGTGCGCAGATACGTGGTCAGCTCCCGTTTCAGACCACCCCGGGCCTGGACGTACAACGATTGGTAGATCGTCTCGGGCGACACGCGCATCTCCGGCTCGTCGGGGAAGTCGATCTTGAGTCTGCCAGCGATCTGTTCGGGACTGTCCCTGCAGGTGAGTCGGTCCTGGACCTCCTTGCGCAGCCGCAGGTTCGTGGCCAGCTTCGCCGCCCGCGGTGCGGTCCGGGCCCGGTCGGCCTTGCTCTGACCGACCGAGGCCCGGTACCCACGATGTGTGGCTCCGCGGTCGAGCTCGCGGCTGATCGTCGAGGGATCGCGACCCACCTGGCGGGCGATCTCACGGACCCCGCAGCCGGCGTGGTCCAGTGCCGCGATCTCCTCGCGCTCGGACCAGGACAGATACCGACCGGTCGGGGCTGCGGCACGAAAGGGATTCACCCCGCCAGCCTTGCGGAACCGTCGCTTGCCCCACGTCGAGGACATGCCGGCACCCAAGGCCGCATCCTCGATCAGAAGACCAGCACGGATCCCGTCCCAGAACCGTCGATCGAACTCACGTGGATGCTTCGGACGACCCATGACAACAACTCCTCAACATCGAGGTGTTGCATCACTCCCTAGAACCCGCC
>NZ_PZYY01000046.1 GCF_003047265.1 Nocardioides terrigena
CAACGCGGGACGGAACTTATGCGTAGCTTCCAACCGGATACCATTATTGCCTTAGGTGGCGGCTCGCCTATGGATGCGGCAAAAGTAATGTGGTTATTCTATGAACAACCGGAAGTGGATTTCCGTGATTTAGTTCAGAAATTTATGGATATTCGTAAACGTGCGTTCAAATTCCCGCAATTAGGTCGTAAAGCGAAATTTGTCGGTATCCCGACCACATCCGGTACCGGTTCCGAAGTCACGCCGTTTGCGGTCATTACTGACGGCGATATTAAATATCCGTTGGCCGACTACTCTCTCACGCCGACAATTGCGATTGTAGATCCTGCATTAGTGATGTCAGTGCCGGCTCATGTTGCAGCGGATACCGGTTTAGACGTATTAACTCACGCAACTGAGGCTTATACTTCAATACTTGCCAACGACTACACCGACGGTTTAGCGTTACAGGCAATTAAACTGGTATTTGAAAATTTAGAAAAATCCGTGAAAGAATTTGATGAAGTCGCTCGCGAGAAAATGCACAATGCTTCAACTATGGCAGGTATAGCGTTTGCAAACGCATTCTTAGGTATTTGTCACTCAATGGCGCATAAAATCGGCGGTAAATTCCATACGATTCACGGTCGTACCAATGCGATTTTATTACCGCACGTAATTCGTTATAACGGTACTCGCCCGACTAAAGTGGCAACTTGGCCGAAATACACAAACTATGTTGCGGATAAACGCTTCCAAGACATCGCAC
>NZ_PZYY01000047.1 GCF_003047265.1 Nocardioides terrigena
GTCGTAACGAGTCAGATCTCGTATTCCTAACACTTGCTCCTTACTAAGAGTATCTGGTGTTTTAACTACTTTCCCTAAGCCTGTGACTTCGTTCTCTTTTTTATGTGCTTTCTTTTTGGTACCTGTGACATAAACATCATTTAATTGTACCGCTTGTTCTGCATAGCTTTGTACGGCAAATAGGCTAAGAAGAGCAAGGCTAATCAGATTTAATTTATTTTTCATAGCAAATTCCTTATTATTTTTCTATTTGTCGTTTTGCACCAAAGACAGCGCCAACACTGCCATTGTCTGATTTATGATGGAATTGTCCGCCAAGTTCTCCAGCGGTTGGACCATAGAAGCCACCATTGACTTTTATATCACTAAATACCGCATTTCCGTGTTGGCTAGAGCCTGCATCTAAAGCAAAGCCACTATCAGAGGTTTTCGCACTGCCGATAAAGCCATTACCATTAATTGTCGCATCTACGGTAAATACAGGATTTACACCGCCTTTATCAAATAACTTACCGTTTACTTTTTTATCACTAAAATTAACATCAAATTCAGTGCGATAGCCCGATTCTCGATTATTATCTGCTTCCGCTATCCAGTTCGTCCCTTTAGATACGAGTGCATCCCAAGTTCCAACATACTTATAGTTACCTCCTGCGGGCATTTTATCCGTTGCAGTACGTTCACCTTGTAGGAATAAACTATTATCTTTAACTTGTTGTTTGCCCTCTTTTTGCCACAAT
>NZ_PZYY01000005.1 GCF_003047265.1 Nocardioides terrigena
ACGCCACGGCTTCCAGACCCCGGCCGAAGTCCTGGACCAACTACTGTCCAAAGACACACACGAAGACGGTGTTGCGTGACTGCCTAGATTCCGCCGCGATCTCCGGGGTCCGATCGTCACGGACTACCCCGCGTACGACGCTCAGCTCGAGCGGCGCATCGTCCGCAGCCCCACCACGAGCCCGACGGCAGCGACGCCGACGGCGGCCAGCGCGCCGTACGCGACCGTGTCGACGGGGAAGGTCCCCGCGAAGAGCGCGCGCTCGGCGTCGATGATGTAGGCCAGCGGGTTGAGGTCGGAGAGGAAGCGCAGCCAGCCGGGCGCCGACTCGTCGACCGGCAACAGCACGCCGGCGAGCAGCAGGATCGGGAAGATCAGCGTCTGCTGCACCGTCCAGAACAGCCAGTCCTGGCCCTCCGAGACGATGGCCAGGGCGAAGGACAGTGCGCCGACCCCGACGCTGAAGAGCGACAGGATCACCAGCCCGAGCAGGGTGCCGCCGAGGTGCAGCTCGAAGCTGAACGGCGTGACCACGGCGATGATCAGCACCGCCTGCGCCAGCATCGGCACGACCTCCTTGAGGGCCCGGCCGACGAGCAGCGACGAGCGGCTCAACGGGGACACGAGCAGCCGCTCGTGGGAGCCGCTGTTGATCTCGAGGGTCAGGTTGGAGCCGGTCATCGAGGCGCCCATCAGGGCGGTCATGGCGATGATCCCGGGCACGAACCACTGCAACGCCGAGCCCGACCCGACGTCCGGGAGCAGCGGGGCGAAGAGCGCCAGGAAGACCAGCGGCTGGACCATCGCGAAGAGCACCGACGCCGGCTCGCGCAGCATGGGCTTGAGCTCGCGGGTCATGACGTTCCAGGTGTGGGCGACGAAGCCCGGGTCCTGGGTGTCGTCGTAGGTCATGCCGCGCACCTCGGTGCGGGCGACGTCGGTGGCGCTCATGCGGCTGCTCCTTCGGTGTCGGCCAGCCCGGCCTGCTCGGTGGTCTCGTTGCTCTCGCGCAGGCTGCGCCCGGTGAGGTGGAGGAAGACGTCGTCGAGGGTCGCGCTGGCGACCTCGATGCGGCGTACGGGGGTGTCGTGCGCCGCCAGCTCGGTGACCAGTCCTGCTGCCAGGTCCCGGCCGCGGGCGACGCGGACGGTGACGTCCGGACCGGCGACCTCGACGGAAGCGCCGTCGATCCGGCCCGCCCGGGCGGCCGCGGCGGCGGCGTCGGCCGGGGTGGCGAAGCCGAGGGAGACGAGGTCGCCCAGCCCGGCCTTGAGGCGGGTCGCGCTGTCGTCGGCGATGACCTCACCGTGGTCGATCACCACCACCCGGTCGGCGATGGCGTCGGCCTCCTCGAGGTAGTGCGTGGTCAGCAGGATCGTGGTGCCGAGCTCACGGTTGAGGCGCTGCACCTGCTCCTGCAGGTTGACGCGGTTCTGCGGGTCGAGCCCGGTGGACGGCTCGTCGAGGAACATGAGCCGCGGCCGGTGGACCAGGCCGATCGCCACGTCGAGGCGACGGCGCTGGCCGCCGGAGAGGGTCGAGACCGGGCGGCCGGCGTGCTCGGTGAGGTCGAAGGCCGCGAGCAGCTCCTCCGCCCGCTCCCGCGCGACGGCTCGGGACAGCCCGTGCGCGCGGGCCTGGCTGACGATCTCGTCCCGCCCGCGCTGCTGGTGCCCGGCGGCGTTGCCCTGCCCGACGTACCCGATCGAGCGGCGTACGGCGCGCTGCTCGCGCACGACGTCGTACCCGGCGACCTCGGCCGTGCCCGACGTCGGAGCGATCAGCGTGGTCAGCATGCGCAGCGTCGTGGACTTCCCCGCGCCGTTGGGTCCGAGGAAGGCGACCAGCTCGCCGTCGGCCACCTCGAGATCGAGCCCGCGGACGGCCTCGACCGTCTGCTTGTGACGCGTGAACGTCTTGGTGAGTGCCTGCGTCCGGATCACCGGACCGGTGCGGTGTGTGGTCATGCCGCCACGCTAGGAGGCCTGGCGGTCAGGACCTGTCCGCTATCGGGGATGGGACCCGACACTGGGTAGTTGGGGATGAACTGGTGGGCGATACGGCGCTTCGGGCTACCAGATCGTCCCCCACCACCTCTCGATCCTGGGGTAGTCCGTGACGAACGGACCCCTGAGACCGACGGTCCGGGGTCCGTTCGTCGGGGACTACCCCGAGTGGGATGCGATCAGTTGAGGATGCGCATCGACTTCGGTACGCCGCCGCCGCGCTGGACCTCCTCGGTCAGCTCCTGCAGCGCGGTGAGCGCGACGTTCTGCGACAGCGGGCCGTGCGAGACGCGGGCGACGCCGAGCTCCTGCTGACGCTCGAGCGAGGGCGTGCCGGGGATCGCGATGGTGGTCAGGCGCTGCGGGCCGAACGCGTCGACCAGGGTCACGATCTCGTCCTCGGTGAGGATCGCGGGCACGAAGACGACGGGAGCACCGGCGTCGAGGTAGGCCTTGCCGCGCTCGACGGCGTCGGCCAGCACGTCACCCCGGTCGCGGTCGCGGCCGAGGTGGAAGGCGTCGGTCCGGGCGTTGAGCACGAAGTCCGGCACGCCCTCCGCGGCGGCGGCGGCCATCACGGCCTCCACCTGGGCGACGGCCTCGGCGAGCGGCTTCATCTGGTCCTCGAGGTTGGCGCCCACGACGCCGACGCCGATCGCGCGGCGGATCGTGTCCGCGGCGTCGCCGTACCCGCCCTCGAGGTCGGCGCTCACGGGCAGGTCCGTCGCCTCGACGATGCGGCGGCACATGTCGATCATCTCCTCGACCGGGATCTTCTCCCCGTCGGGATAGCCGAGCGTCGCCGCGATCGAGTGGCTAGCGGTCGCGAGGGCCTTCGTGCCGGGCACGGCGGCGACCGTCTTGGCGGTGATGGCGTCCCAGACGTTGACCACGGTGAGGAGCTCCGGGGCCTGGTGGAGGGTGAGCAGGTCGGTGGCGCGAGCGGATGTCGTCATGACAGTCATCAACCACGTCGGGGCGAATCTGTTCCCCTGCGATGTCGGTGGACTCCGCCAGACTGTCGGCATGACGGACGTGTGGACGCTGGTGCATGCCGAGCGGGCGGCGCTGATCGAGGACCTGGCCGGGCTGACCGACGAGCAGTGGGAGCAACCGTCCCTGTGCGAGGGGTGGACCGTGCACGAGGTGGCGGCCCACCTGGTCGGCAACGCGCGGTCCGCGTCGCCCGTCGGGATCGCGGTCGCGATGGTGCGCGCCCGCTTCGACTTCGACCGGATGAATGCCATGGCCGTCGCCGCAGACCGGGGGGCGACCCCCGCCGAGACGCTCGAGCGGCTGCGGGAGGTGGCCCCGCTGACGAAGGGTCCCGGTGCCCCGATCGACAGTCGGCTCGTCGAGGAGGTCGTGCACGGCGAGGACATCCGCCGCCCCCTCGGCCTGGGCAGGAGCTATCCGCAGGAGGCGGTGCTGCGGGCCCTCGCCTACCAGGCGCACACCTGGGTGGGCCTCGGTGGCGCGAAGCAGCACGTCGCGGGCCTGCGCCTCGTCGCAACCGACGCAGGGCTCGGTCTGGGGGAGGGCGCCGAGGTTCGCGGCCCGGCGTTGTCGCTGCTGCTGGTGGCCTCCGGTCGCACCGTGGCGCTCGACGACCTGACGGGTCCCGGGGCGGTGATCCTCGCCGCGCGTCTCAACGGTCGGTGAAGGAGGATCTCGGTACGGCGACGGTGGGCGTCGCGAGTCCTGCCCGCGGCGCGCACCGTCGACGTCAGACGACCCGCAGGGTGACGGTCCTGGCGGTGGAGCCGGTGACCCCTGTGCCGCCCGCGTAGATCGCGCGGATCTTGTGCTTGCCCTTCGGCAGCTTGGGGAGCCTGATCTTGCCAAGGCCGTTGGCGCCGGCCTTGAGCCGCACCTTGGCGACGACCTTCCGACCGGCGTAGATCTTCACGAGTCCCGTGGGCGAGCCGACGCCGGCTGCGGAGACCACGATCTTGACCTTCGCCCGGCTGCCCGCGGCGACCTTCTTCGGCACCTTGAGCACCGTCTTGGACGATGCCGGGACCGGTGCGGGCGTCGGGGTCGGTGTGGGACTCGGAGCGGGAGTGGGAGTAGGGGTGGGAGTTGGCGCCGGCGCCGGCGCCGGCGGAGGGGTGGCGGGGGTCGCGACGAGGACTGCGACCGACGTCGCCGTACCGGTCGCGTAGCCGGGAAGCGCGGCGCTGATGCGCACCGCGAGGCGCTGGCCCGCGTCGCTGGCCCGCACCACGTAGGTGCGACCTGTCTCGCCAGCGACCGTCGTCCCGCTGAGCAGCCACTGGTAGGTCAGCGTCGCCGCCGTCGGGGTCCATGAGGAGGTCGGCGTGGTGAGAGTCGCGCCCACGACGGCCTGTCCCGTCGGAGCTCCCACGTACGGGGTGGTGAGGGAGTCGCCCACCTTGCCGGTCACCGAGGTGCTGGTGGCGGTCCCGACGGCTCGCCCGGGGAGGACCCCGGAGGAGCGAACCGACAGCGAGGCGCCGACGTCCATCGGACGGACGGCGTATGTCGTTGCGGTCTCTCCGACGATCGGGGCGCCGTTGCGAAGCCACTGAACGGACACCTGCACGCCGCTGAGTTCCCAGGTCGGAGAGGTGCTGACGAGGACGGTGCCGACCTTGCCTGACCCCTCCGGGGCAGGGGTGGCCGTCGCGACGGGCGCGTTACCGAGGAGCCCGGTGACGGGCGCGCTGGTCACGATGCCGTCGGCTCGCCCGGGCACGCGCCCGGTGTAGCGCACGGCCAGCGAGGCACCGACGTCTTCGGGACGCACGACGTACGTCGACGCCGTGGCCCCCGAGACCGGCTGGCCGTTGCGTAGCCACTGGATGCTCTGTGCGACGCCGGCGATCGTCCAGGTCGGCGGCCGCCCCGTAAGGGTCAGGCCGACCTTCGGCGTTCCGCTGATGCCGGGTGCCGTCGTCGCGATGACCGCCGGACCCTGCACGGCCGTGATCGCGTTGCTGCGCGAGGCGGTCGGCGTGCGTCCGGGGAGGGTGCCGGTCACCTCGAGTGTGATCGAGGCGTTGAGGTCACCGGCGACCACCGTGTAGGTGGTCCCGGTCGCCCCGGAGATGTCCGCACCGTCCCGCAGCCACTGGCGCGTGATGGTGGTCCCGGACGGGTTCCAGGTCGGGTCGGTGGACCTGAGCACGGACCCGACCTTGCCGGTACCCGCGATCTTGGTCGCCGAGAGGACCACCGGTCCGGCGCCGGCCTTGCCGGTGACGGCTGCACTGGCCGAGGTGCCGGTGCCGAACTCGGGCGAGCTCCCGGTGACGACCACGGTGAGGGAGCTGTCGACGTCCACGGCCTGAACAGTGTAGGACGACGCGGTGGCGCCGGGGATGGCCTGGCCGTTGCGGCGCCACTGGTAGGAGTTGGTCACGCCGGGGACGTTCCACACCGGATTCACCGCGGTGAGCGCGGTGCCGAAGGCGGCCGTGCCGTTGATCCTGGCCGGGGTGCTGGCGCTCGGCGCGCCACCGATGGTGAGGGAGCGCCAGTCGGTCGGCTCGGACACGCGCCCGTCGACGTCGACCGACGCGACCCGCCACTCGTAGGTGGTCCCGACGGTCAGGGCCGTGGTGGGCGCCCAGGCCGTGGCCGGCGTGGTGACGGGGGTCGCGAAGCCCGCACCTGCAGTGCGCATCTCGACCTTGTACTTCGCCGCCTCGGCGACGCGTCCCCACCGCAGCACGAGTCCGCGGGGACCCACGATCGCCGCCGCGGCCGGGGTGCTGAGGGTGGGGCGGGCGAGGACGACCTTGAGCTCGCCGACGGCCGACCAGCGTCCGGGGTTGCCGAACGAGTCGACCCGGCGCACGCGCCAGACGTAGGGCGTGTCCGAGGCCTGCAGCGTGGGCACGCCCAGCCCACCCGTCGTGTAGGCGGAGCGCTTGCTCGTCTTGTTGACCTTGAGGTTCGCGGACGAGAAGTTGCGGTCGCCGTTGGCGGCCACCTGGATGTCGTAGCCGCGGGCGAACGGCCGGGCCTCCCAGCGGAAGGGGACCGCGCCGCTCACGACCGGGATCGTGCCGCCGGATGCGGCGGGGGAGACGAGGGAGACTGCCGGGGTCGCCTTGGTGACCGTGCGGGTCTCGGACCAGCCCAGGGCGTGGCCCTGGACGTCGATGGCCTGGACCCGCCAGTAGAGCGCGCCCTCGGGGTAGAGGCGTTCGGCAGCCGTGTAGGTCGGCTGGTCCACCCGCTTCGTCTCCAGGGGGGAGGAGAACGTGGGCTGGTCGTCGATCTGGAACTCATACTGCATCGCCGACTGGTAGCTCTTCTCGCCGGTGACGTACGTCGACGCCTGGTTGGTGTCGAAGAAGTCCCGCCACGTGAAGGTGATCTCGGTGTCGGCGGTGGACGAGCCCTGCGCCGGCGTCAGCAGCTCGAGTCGCGGAGAGGTCTTCTTGAAGGCGTGCCGCGCCGGGTTGACCGTCGAGCTCGGAGCCGGACCGCATTGGGTGGCTGACTTGCAGGGCTGGATGTACCAGTAGTACGGCGTCTGCGCGAGGCTGTCCGCCAGTGCCTTGGCGGGGTAGGTGAAGGTGGGTGCCCAGCGGGTGTTGACGGTCCGCGGCGGGCTGGGGTCAAGCACGCCGGAGGTGAAGTCGCCGTCCTTGGAAACGTGCACGCGGTACTCCGACGCGTACGGCACCTTGTCCCAGTCCAGGACCGGGGTGGCCGGGACCTCGTCGCAGATCTGGTCGGCACCGTCGGCGAGGGTCTTGGCGCACACGGTCCCGGCGTCCAGTCCGGATCCGGTGAGCGCGAGGCGCTGGCCCTTCACGACCGTGAGGGGCAGCACCTCGAACTGGCCGATCGGTCCCGCCACGTCGAGCGGGAAGCCCCACTTGTCGAAGGGCCTGACGCGCCAGTTGTAGGTCCCGGGTGCGAGGAAGGCGGTGGACACGTCGGTCGCCGCGGGGAAGGGCAGCTTCTCGTTGAGGATCGGGGCGGTCGACGGGGCGAACCAGTTCTCCGTGACGGCGTTGCCGATCTCCATCCGGTAGTGGTCCGCACCCGGGTAGGCGCCCCACTGCAGGCTGGGGGCGTCGTAGGTCGGCCCCGGCGACGGCACCGGCTGCAGGGGCGAGCTGGTGTCCACGGGGTCGGCGGAGAGCGCGAAGGTGCCACGGACGATCTCGCCACTGCGCCCACGCGCGTCCAGGGCCCGCACCGAGTAGCGGTAGGGACTGCCGTCGATCGTCACGTTCATCGGCGTGAAGGAGGTGGAGTGCGTCTGCCGCTTGGTCAGGATGGTGCTGTTGGCCTTGAGGATCTCGACCTCGTACGTCTCGGTGCCCGGCACCGGTTCCCAGTCGAGGACCGGGACCTGCACCGAGGCGCCCTCGGCGGGGCTGAGGATCTCGAGGGCGTCGGAGTTCCGGTAGTCGAACTTCTGGGCAGGGGAGAAGATGCCCTCGACGCCCGCGGAGGGGTACGGCAGGTCCATCGGACGGACCTTCCAGTAGTAGACGACGCCCTCGAGTGCCGGCATGCACGGGTCGTTCGGTTCGAGCTCTCCGGGCGTGTACGTCGTCCCGGCCACCTTGCACTTGGCCGTCTTGAGGGAGGGATCGGTGAAGTTCTCGTCGCTGCTCACCCAGAGCTCGTAGTGCGACGCGTGCGGGACCGGGGTCCACTCGAAGTACAGGTCGTCCTCGACCGGAGTGACGGCGCCGAACGCGTCGTACGGGTACACGGGCTGCGGGACGTCGCGCCACACGCGGTCGAAGGCGTAGTGCTGCTCGGGTGCGAGCCGGACCCAGTCGGTCGGGTTGTCGTCGAGGTCCCGTGCGCGGACCCGCCAGAAGTACTGGTCGTTGCCGAAGGTGACGGGGGGGGAGAAGCGCGTGCCCAGGACCCGGTCGGGCACCTGCGACGTCTCGGGGCTGCTGAAGTCGAAGTCGTCGTCGACCTCGAGCTCGTAGTACTGCGCGCCGGCGACTGGGTCCCAGTCGAGCACCACGTCGGTGATGTCCTCGTCGTCGGCAGGGCCCGTGATGGTCGGGGTGTCGATCGGCGCGAGGGTGTAGGAGCGCGTGTCGGAGAACTCCGTCGAGACGCCGTCGCCGAGCGTGGCGCTCACGTGCCACCAGTACTCGACGTCCGGGTCCTGATTGTCCGGGACGACGAGGGCTGTCGCGTCGGTGGTGTAGCTGGTGGCACCGACGAACTGCTCCTCGGTGTCCACCTCGACCGTGTACGAGGTGGCACCGGGGACCGGGCTCCACCGCAGCAGCGGCGGGTCGGCGGGCTGGGCGAGCAGGGCGCCGTCATCGGGACCCGTGAGGGTCGGGCCGGCGACCGTGTCGACGGTGAAGCCGAAGGGGGAGCTCCAGCCGCTCCAGGCGTTGCCGGAGTCCTTCGCGCGCACCTGCACGTTCTGCTCCCCGACCGCGAGCATCTTGGTCGGGACCGAGACGGTGTTGACCGTGCTGGCGGTCCACTCCGGGGATCCGAACGCGGGGTCGTTGTCCACCCGCACCTCGTAGCCGGTGGCGCCGGCGACCGGCTCCCAGGTGAGCTCCACCAGCGGCCCTGTCGGGCCGGTAGGACCGGTGACCGTCGGGGTGTCCGGCGCGGCCGACGCGGGCCCGGCCTGGAGCGCGATCGCGGCGACAGCCGCGGACAGCGTGACGTGGGTCAGGCGCCGGGCGTGGCGAGATGACGCGGACGTGGACATGTTTCCCCCTGGATGAGCCCTGGTCGAGCGTCGCCGACGCTAGGGGCGGGACGACATGACCGCGCGGCGATCGGGGAGAAGTAGTCACTTCGGACCATGCCCGAGGGCCGATCGGACGAGGGCGACGCCACGCCGCGCGGCTCAGTGGTCGGTGAAGGAGGACTTCGGTACGGCGACCAGCGCGAGCGCCGCGAGCAGCGCGGCCACCGAGCAGACGGCCCAGACCGTGAGGTAGCCCGCGAGCGGGGCCTGCCCGGTCTCGGGCCCGTCGATCGACCCGGTCGAGGCCAGCGCGATCGCGAAGATCGACGACGCGATGGCCCCGCCGACGGTCTTGGTCGCGTTGGTCATCCCGGTGGCGAAGCCGGTGCGGTCCGCGGGCGCGGCGGCGGCAGCGGCGGCGGGCAGTGCGGCCACGAGGGCTCCCGACCCGATGCCGGCGACGGCCATGTTGATGAGTGCCTGCGTGGTGGTGTCGTGGAACGGGATCCACAGCGCGTAGCCCACCGCGACGAGCAGCGACGAGGCGATGAGGGCCCGGCGGGCGGTGAGCAGCCGTGAGGTGAGCGGCAGGGTGAAGGCGCCGACCGCCAGGCTGACGACGTACACACCGATGAGCGTCGACACGAACGCCGCATCGGCGCCGAGGCCGTAGCCCGCGACCTCGGGGTCGGTGCGCGCGAAGGTGGACAGCGGGATCTGCGCGCCGAGCACGGACATGCCGAAGAGGAACGCGGTCAGCTGCACCGGCCACTGGGCGCGGGTGGCCATCAGGTCGACGTCGATCAGGGGCTCGGGGATCCGGCGCTCGGCCTTCACGAAGGGCACGAGGAGCCCCAGCCCGGTGACGATGAGCAGCCAGGGGAGGAACGAGGACGGACCCTCCAGGCGGATCACGATCAGGCCCGCCATCAGCACGGCCAGGACGCCGGTGATGAGGACGAAGCCGGTCCAGTCGATCCCGCCGGTGGCCCGCCCGGGCACGTCCTCGATGCCGAACCAGATCACCACGAAGCAGATCGTCACCGCGATCGCGGGCAGCATCAGCAGCACGGTCATGGACGTCGACTCGACCAGCGCGCCGGAGGTCAGCGCACCGATGATCACGGCCAGCTCGAGCGCGCCGACGAGGACCGCGGCCGACCGCCGGGTCAGCAGCGCCTGTCGTCCGGTGTGGGCCGTGCGGCGGTGGATGATCGCGACCTCGAGCGGCAGCCACACGACGTACGCACCCTGGATCGCCCAGCCGATGAGGAACGTCGTGAAGCCCGGCGCGAAGGCCAGGACCCACGAGCCGAGCGCGGTGATCGCGGTCGAGAGGAGCAGCACGTTGCGGTGGCCCCACAGGTCGCCGAGGCGGGCGAGCAGGGGCACGCAGAGGGCCGACACGATGAGCTGCGCGGCCTCGAACCAGTTGACGTCGGCGTCCTGGATCCCGAGGTGGACGGCGATGTCGCTGAAGATCGGCGTGTAGTAGCCCTGCAGGATGCCGCTGGCGATCTCGACGGCGACCAGGAAGCCGACGATCCGGACGAGGTGCGGCGCGACCTGGCGCGTCCCGGGGGTCTCGGACGACGAGGTGGTGGTCATGCGGGGAGCCTCTCGATGAGCGTGCGGTACCAGCGGACCCCGTCGACGAGCGCCGAGACCCCGAGGTGCTCGTCGTAGGAGTGGATGGCCTGGCGCTGGGCCTTGGTCATCCGGAACGGTGCGAAGCGGTAGACCCGCTCGCAGATCTCGGTGAAGTGCCGCGAGTCGGTGGCGGCCATCATCACGTACGGCGTGGGCACGGCGTCGGGGAACACCTCACCGATGCAGGACTCGATGAGCCGGAAGGCGTCGTCCATCGGCGACACCGGGCTGGGCTCGCCCGACTCGACGACGTCGATGCGGATGCTGTCGTCCTTGATCGCCGCGCGCAGGTGGTCGACGACGCCGGCGACGGTGTCGCCCACCATCACCCGCACGTTGAGCCCCGCCTTCGCGGTCGACGCGATCACGTTGAGCGCGGGGCTGCCCGAGAGCGTGGTGGCCGCGACGGTGGTGCGGGTCATCGCCGCCGCCTCCGGGCCGGCGGCGAGCAGTGCGCGCGTGACGGCGGGGGCGATCCGGTCGGCGCGGGAGAGCAACGGGCGCAGGGGCAGCGGGACGTGCGGGGCGATCCGGCGCATCAGCTCCAGCGTCGGGGCCGGTGCCGAGGCCGGGAAGGGCGACTTCTCCACCCGCAGGATGGCGCGCGCGATGCGGGCCGTCGGGCCGTTGCGGGCCGGGGTCGACGCGTGCCCGCCCCGCCCCTCGGCGACCAGCTCGACGCTGGTGGTGCCCTTCTCGGTGACCCCGATGACGCCGAGCGGCGGCTTGACCCCGGGGAACGCCTCGTGCGCGATCGCGCCGCCCTCGTCGACCACGAACCACGGCCGGACCCCCGCGGCCCGCAGGTGGTCGACGGCCGCGAGCGCCGCCGTACCGCTCACCTCCTCGTCGCAGCCGAAGGACAGCCAGACGTCCTGGGCGGGCACGTGGCCGGCCTCGAGGAGCAGCTCCACGGCCTCGCAGATCCCGACCACGCAGCCCTTGTCATCGAGGGTGCCGCGGCCCCAGATCGCCGGCCCGGTGGGGGAGTCGGCGATCTCGGCGCCGAAGGGCGGGTGCTGCCAGGGCGCGTCCGCGTCGATCGGTACGACGTCGAGGTGGGCCATGAGCACGACCGGCCTCGCGTCGCTGGCGCCCGGCCAGCGGAAGAGCAGCCCGTGGGTGCCGACCCGGGTCAGCTCCAGCCCGGCGTGCACCCGGGGGAACTGCGTTTCCATCTCGGCGAGCAGCCGGTCGAAGGCGTCGGTGTCGACGCGGGCCGGGTTGCGGTCGGAGACCGTCGGGATCCGGACCAGGGCCTGGAGCTTGCCGACGACGCGGTCGAGGTCGGTCGCTGACGTGGTGGCTGCCATGGGCCGCAACCTAGTCCGCACGCCGGGGTAGTACCGGACGTTCAGGTGGCTTCCATCGGTGTTTCGCCACCCAAAGGTCCGGTACTACCCCGCGTTCTCATCGAATGAGGGACCTCTCATCGAGACCTCACGGACGCTTCATCGCCGCCCTCCAGAGTCGTGGTCGTCCCCGCAAGGGGGGACGGACCCACCACCGAAGAGAGAGGAACGTGTCATGGCTCGCTCGAGCATCTTCACGTCCCTGCGACCGGCCGTGCAGGCCCGTCGGATGGACGACACCAGTGACGACCGTCGTCGGCGCCGCCGCCGGAGGCGTCGTCGTCGGAACCGCAACCGCAGCCGCAGCCGTTCGCGCAGCCGCACCAACTGACGGTCCCGCAGCTCACGCACGACCTGGAACGGGTGGGTGGCTCATCGCAGGAGCCACCCACCCGTCCGGACTCTCGCCCGAGGAAGGAGTCTTCCATGCGTCGCACCTGGCAGCGCCTGGTCGCCTCGCTGCGTCCGGCCGTCGACGAGGCGCCGATCGTGGCCGCCGCCGGCTCGCTGACCGTGACGGACGTCGTACGCCGCTTCTGGCCGCGGCTGCGCCCGCTGCGGGGTTGGCTGCTGCTCGGCATGCTCCTCCTGGCCGCGGCGCCCGCGATCTCCGTCGCCGAGGTGCTGCTCTTCCAGCGCCTCGTGGACGACGTGCTCGTCCCCGCCGACGTCGGGCCGCTGCTGTGGCTCGCCCTCGCGTACGTCGGTCTCAACCTGCTGAGCGGGGTCGTGTCGGGCGCCGACGACTACCTCTCCACCTGGATCTCGCAGAAGTTCCTCGTCGGCCTGCGGCGCGACTCCTTCGCGCACGTGCTCTCGCTGCCCGCCGTCACCCACGACCGCCGCCGGCTCGGCGACGTGCTGACCCGCCTGACCTCCGACGTCGCCGCCGTCGAGTCCTTCATGGTCGGCCAGCTCGCGGGAGGCGTGGGGGCGGCGCTCAAGCTGGTCTTCTTCGTCGGCGCGCTCTTCTGGCTGCAGTGGGAGCTGGCGCTGGCCTCGATGGTCGTCGTGCCCGTCTTCTGGTGGGTGTCGCGGCGCTTCGCCGACTTCACCCGCGACGTGTCGCGCGAGCGGCGCCGCCGCGGCGGCTCGCTCGGCAGCCTCACCGAGGAGAGCCTCTCCAACGCCGCGCTCGTGCAGGCCTTCGGCCGCGAGGAGCAGGCGGTCGCCGACTACCACCGGCAGAACCGCGCCATCGCCGGCGCCGAGCTCGCCGGCAGCCGGGTGCGGGCGTTCTTCCTGCCCCTCGTCGACCTCGCCGAGCTGATCGGCGTGCTCCTCGTCATCGGCCTCGGCGTGTGGTCGCTGGCCACCGACCGCCTCACCCTGGGCGGCCTGCTGGCCTTCCTCACCCTGCTCATGCAGTGCTACGGACCCGTCCGCGAGCTCACCGACCTGGTGCCGAGCCTGTTCTCCGCGACCGCCGGGGTGGAGCGGATCGTCGAGCTCCTCGACGAGCCCGCCGCCCACGACCGGCCGGGCGCCACCGCGCTGCCGGCCGGCGCCGGGGCCGTGGCCCTGCGTGGGGTGACGTACACGTATCCCGGGGCCCGCACGCCGGCACTGGCCGGTCTCGACCTCGAGGTCGTGGCCGGGGAGCGGGTCGCGATCGTCGGGGCCAGCGGCTCCGGCAAGTCGACCGTCGCCAGGCTGCTCGCCCGGCAGCTCGACCCCGACCACGGCACCGTCGAGATCGACGGGCACGACGTCGCCGACCACACCGCCCGGTCGGTGCGGCTCGCCGTCGCGACCGTCCTGCAGGAGCAGCTGATGCTGGACGCCAGCGTCCGCGACAACATCGCCTTCGCACGCCCCGACGCCTCGCTGAGCGAGGTCCGGCTGGCCGCGATGCAGGCCGACGCGCACGCCTTCGTCGAGCGGCTGCCGCAGGGCTACGACACCCGGATCGGCCAGCGGGGCCGCAGCCTCTCCGGTGGTCAGCGGCAGCGCATCGCCCTGGCCCGGGCCCTGCTCCTCGACAGCCGGGTGCTGCTCCTCGACGAGCCCACGACCGGCCTCGACGCCGACTCGAGCCGACGCCTGCTGGGTGCCCTCACCCGCGGCGCCCGCGACCGGACGGTCATCGTGATGACCCACGACCCGATCGTGCTCGAGCACGTCGACCGGGTCATCGACCTCGACGACCTCGCCGCCCAGCACGTCCACGACCTCCGGGGAGCCACCGCATGAGCCCGTCGCTGACCCGCCGCCGCGCCCGTCCCGACCGCACGGATGAGACCGCGGCCGGCCTGCCCGACGGGCTGCGGCCGGTCGCGCTGCTGTCCCACGGCCGTCGCCTCGACACCTGGGACGCGTGGGACGAGGAGCGCCGGACCCGGGTCGTGGTCAAGGTGGCCCGCGCCGAGCGGCATGCGGAGCCGGCCGTCCGGGAGGCGCTGCTGCGCGAGGGGGAGATCGTCACCACGCTCGCCCACCCGCACCTGGTGCGCGGCTACGCCTGCCACGACGACCCGCCGGCCGTGGTCCTGGAGACGCTGCGGGGTGCCACCCTCGCGGCGGTCATCGAGGACGGCACCCTCGACCTGGCCGACGTCGCGGAGCTCGGCCTCCAGCTCACCTCGGTGCTCGGTCACCTGCACCACCACGACTGGCTGCACCTCGACGTCAAGCCCGCCAACGTGGTCGTCGACCACGGTCGGGCCGTGCTCATCGATCTCAGCCTCGCGGGCCGGCCCGGGTCCGGCCGGGCGGGGGCCGGTACCCGCGGCTACCTCGCCCCCGAGCAGGCACGAGGCCGCGACCTCACGGCCGCGACCGACGTCTGGGGGCTGGGGGTCACCCTCATCGAGGCCTTCACCGACGACGTGCCGTACGGCGACGAGGCGACGTGGGACACCGGCCGCCGGTGGCCGCTGGTCCACCGCCGGATGCCGACGGTGCCCGGCGGCCTCGACGTCGTACCGCCCGAGGTGCGCGACCTGCTGGCCGCGTGCGTCGACCTGGACCCGGCCGCGCGGCCGCGCCTGGTCGACGTACGCGCCGTGCTGGTGGGCCTGGTCGACGACCCGCCGCCGTTCGGCTGAGACCGCGTCAGTCGGCGGTGACGTCCAGCAGCACCTTGCCGACGGCGCCGTCCTCGACGGCGGCGTGCGCCGCGGCGGTCTGCTCGAGCGGGAAGTGGTGCACGGGCAGCCCGTGCTCCTCGCCGACGCCGAAGGCGCCGTCGACCAGCGCGGCCGTGATGTCCTCGGCCGCCGCCCGCAGCGCCTCGTGCCCGACCGTGTAGAGCAGCACCCACTGGAAGCGCGCGTTGGTGGAGAACGTCTCGCGCACGCTCACGGTGACCTCGTCGCCGCCGTTGTTGGCGTAGATCGCGATCGTGCCGCGGGGCCGGATGACCTGCACGTCGAGGCGCAGGTTCTGGGCGGGGGCCACCTCGACCACGATGTCGACGCCGTCGGGGGCGATCGCGCGGACCACCTCGACGACGTCCCCCTCGCGGTAGTCGACCGTGTGGTGCGCCCCCGCGGCCGTGGCCAGCGCGGCCTTGGCGGGGCTGCTCACCGTGCTGATCACCGTCGCGCCCGCCCACCGGGCGAGCTGGATGGCGGCGTTGCCGACCGCGCCGGCGCCGCCCGCGACGAGCACCGTCTGCCCGCCCAGGGCTCCGGGGACCAGCCGGTCCGGACCGTCCTCGGAGGTGGTCAGCGCGCGGTGCGCGGTGACGGCCGGGACGCCGAGCGCCGCGCCCACGTCGTACGACGCGGAGTCGGGCAGGACGGTGACGTGGCCGACGGGCAGCACGACCTGCTCCTGCGCGGTGCCGCCGGGGCGCGTGTGCTGGGCGAGCATCGTCCAGACCCGGTCACCGACCGCGAGGTCGGTGACGTCGGGGCCGACCGCGTCGATGACGCCGGCGCCGTCCTGGCCGGGCACGATCTCGGGGAAGGCGAGCTCGCCCATGCCGCCGGCGCGGAACTTCCAGTCCGTGGGGTTGACCCCGGCGCGCACGATCCGCACCCGGACCTCGCCCGGGCCGGGCTCGGCGGCCTCGCGCTCGACGAGCTCGAGGACCGAGGAGTCGCCGCTCTCGGTGTAGACGACGGCGCGCATCAGCGTGCGCCCAGCGTCGGGTAGTCGGTGTAGCCCTCCGCGCCGCCGCCGTAGAACGTCGCCTGGTCGGGCTCGTTGAGCTCCGCCCCGGTGCGCCAGCGCTCCGCGAGGTCGGGGTTGGCCAGGAACTCGCGGCCGACGGCGACCAGGTCGCCGAGGTCCTCGTCGATGATCGACTCGACGTCCTCGATGTCGGTCACCGACCCGAAGCCCGAGTTGAGCATCACCGGACCGCCGAAGCGCGCGCGCAGGTCGGCGACGATCTCGCTGCGCGGGTCGGCGAGGATGCTGAGGTAGGCCAGGTCGAGGTCCTTGATCCCGTCGATCAGCGTCTCGTACGTCGCCCGGGTGAAGGACTGGTCCTCCTCGAGCACGCCCTGGATGTTGTGGGCGGGGGAGATGCGGATGCCGACGCGGTCGCCACCGATCTCCTCGGCGACCGCCCGGGTCACCTCGATCGCGAAGCGCGCGTGCGCCTCGGGGGAGCCGCCGTACCCGTCGGTGCGGGTGTTGGAGGACTGCCCCAGGAACTGGTGGATCAGGTAGCCGTTGGCGGCGTGCACCTCGACGCCGTCGAGCCCGGCGTCGACCGCGTTGCGGGCGGCGGTGACGAACTCCTGGACGACCCCGGCGATCTCGTCGGTCTCCAGCGCGCGGGGGGTCGGCATGTCGACCTGCCCCTCGGCGGTGACCATCTTCCCGTCGGCGGGCAGGGCGCTCGGCGCGACTGACTCGAGGCCGCCCTTGTTGTCCGGGTGGGCGACGCGACCGACGTGCATCAGCTGGGCGACGAGGTGACCGCCGCCGGCGTGCACGGCCTCGGCGACCTTGCTCCAGCCGGCGAGCTGCTCGGGGGAGTGGAAGCCGGGGGTGTCGAGGTAGCCCTGGCCGACCGCGCTGGGCTGCGAGCCCTCGGTGATGATCAGCCCGGCACCGGCGCGCTGGCCGTAGTACTCGGCGTTGAGCTCACCGGGGACGGTGCCCTTCGCGCGGTTGCGCGTCAGGGGCGCCATCACGAAGCGCTGGGGCAGCTTCCAGCTGCCGACCATGATCGGTTCGAATGCCTGGGACACGTGGGGACCTCTCGTCGTGGACTCGTTGACCGTTCACTGGGTCCAAGGGGTCGGAGTGCCGCCTGATTCCCGCGTGTGACGCGGGCCTCCTCCCTGCGGGTGACGCCGGTGGTCGTCACCACCGGCCGCGGTGCACCACGTCCGTACGCCGCTCGCGCCGGGCCGCGGAGCCGCGCGAGCCGGTCGTCTCCGTGCGGTGGCCGACGGTGATCGCGCCGATCGGCGTGTGGTCGTCGGGGATCCCGAACGCCTCGCGGAAGCCCGCCACGTGCTCCCCGGGGATGCCGAAGAAGCAGGCGCCGAGGCCCTCGTCGACCGCGGTCTGGAGGATCAGCAGGGCCGCCATCCCGGTGTCGACGTGCCAGTAGGGGACCGGCCAGCGGGCCTCGTCGCGATCCGTCCAGCCCTTGTCGGGCTCGGCGTAGCGGTCGAGGTAGGCATCCTTGTGGGCGAGCGGGACGATGACGACCGGGGCGGTGCGCATGCCGTCGAGCCATCTGTTGCTGGTCTCGGGGTCTGCGCCGGTGGCCGCCCAGAAGCGGGCGACGTCCTCGGGGGTGTCGAGCACGAGGAAGGCGTAGCCCTGGCTGAAGCCGGCGCTGGGCCCGCGGGTGGCGTTGGCGAGCAGCCGGTCGAGGGTCTCCGGCGCCACCGGGCGGTCGGCGTACCGCCGGACCATGCGGCGTCGGCGTACGACGTCTTGGAACTCCATGCGCCGACTGTGGCACGCTCCGTCCATGGGAGAGGGAGTCGTACCGCTCGTCGAGGTCGACCAGTCCGGCCACGCCGAGCGACCGTGGGTCGTCGAGGCGATCCGGCGGCTCAAGGCCGACCAGCAGCGCTCGGCCGACACGCACCTGCACGCGGTGCGGATGCCGGCGTTCGACGACGTCGACCTCTACCTCAAGGACGAGTCGACGCACCCGACCGGATCGCTCAAGCACCGGCTGGCGCGCTCGCTGTTCCTCTACGGCCTGTGCAGCGGGCTGATCCAGGAGGGCACCCACGTCGTCGAGGCGTCGTCCGGCTCGACGGCGGTGAGCGAGGCGTTCTTCGCGCACCTCCTCGGGCTGCCGTTCACCGCCGTGATGGCGCGCACGACCTCGCCGTCCAAGATCGCGCTGATCGAGCGCGAGGGGGGTCGGTGCGTGCTCGTCGACGACCCCGCCTCGGTGTACGACGTCGCGCGCCGGCTCGCCGACGAGTGCGGCGGGCACTACCTCGACCAGTTCACCTACGCCGAGCGGGCCACCGACTGGCGCGGCAACAACAACATCGCCGAGTCGATCTTCGACCAGCTGTCGATGGAGCGCTTCCCCGAGCCGACCTGGGTGGTCGTCGGGGCCGGCACCGGGGGCACGTCGGCCACCATCGGGCGCTTCGTCCGCTACCGCGGGCTGTCGACCCGGCTGTGCGTCGTCGACCCGGAGAACTCCGCCTTCCTCGCCGCCTTCCGCGACCCGGGCTGCGGTGAGACGACGTGCGGGTCGCGCATCGAGGGCATCGGCCGGCCGCGCGCCGAGCCGTCGTTCCTGCCCGACCTCGTCGACCGGATGATCCAGGTCCCGGACGCGGCGTCCGTCGCCGCGGTGCACTTCCTGCGGGCCCGCATCGGCCAGCTCGCCGGGCCGTCGACGGGCACCGCGCTGTACGCCGCGACCAAGCTGGCCTGCGACATGCGGGCCGCCGGGGAGGCGGGCTCGATCGTCACGCTGCTGTGCGACGACGGGGTCCGCTACCTCGAGACCTACTTCTCGGACGCCTGGGTGGCGGCGCAGGGCTGGGACCTGACGCCGTACCTCGAGGTCCTCACCCGGGCCTGGGACGACGGGGTGTGGACGGGCTGAGTCGCCCCTCCGTCGGTCGGGTGCCGGTCGTTCCGGTCTGGGATCCGAGACATCCGTACGGCGCGTGTCGTTGACCGGGGGACCGGCGACCGGTGGACTCGCCCCATGACGTTCGAGGGGATGTGGCACGACCTGGCCCCGGTGGGCCGGTCGGCGTCGTCGGGGGGCTACTTCCGCCAACCGTGGACGACGGCCGAGTCGGAGCTGCGCGCGTGGTTCACCGAGGCCGCGCTGTCCCGCGGGCTCGAGCTGGAGACCGACGCGATGGGCAACCAGGTGGCGTGGTGGCGTCCTGCGGGGACGTCTGCCGGGGCGTCCGTCGGGTCCGCTGCCGTGGCGTCTGCTGGGGTAGTCCCCGACGAACGGACCCCGGGATCGGCCGCGGAGGGGTCCGATCGTCACGGACTACCCCGACAAGGCATCCTCACCGGCTCGCACCTCGACTCCGTCCTGGACGGCGGGGCGTACGACGGCCCGCTGGGCGTGGTCTCCGCGCTCGCGGCGGTAGACCTGATGCGGGAGCGGGGCGTCGTACCGTCCCGGCCCATCGGGGTCTCGGTCTTCACCGAGGAGGAGGGCTCCCGCTTCGGGCTGGCCTGCCTCGGGTCGCGGCTGGCGACCGGTACGACGACCTGGGCCGACGCCCGCGAGCGCCGCGACCGCGACGGGGTGGCGCTGCCTGACGCGTTGGCCTCCGCGGGGCTCGACGTCGGGTCGCTGGAGGGCGGCGGCGGGCTGGTCGACCTCTCCGAGGTCGGCTGCTTCGTCGAGCTGCACGTGGAACAGGGCCGCGACCTGGTCGACCGGGACATCGCGGTGGGCGTGGCCAGCGAGATCTGGCCCCACGGTCGCTACCGCTTCGACTTCACCGGCGAGGCCAACCACGCCGGCACGACCCGGATGGAGGACCGCCGGGACCCGATGCTGACCTACGCCATGACCGCGCTGGCCGCCAACAAGCAGGCCCGGCTGGCCGGGCAGCGGGCCACCTTCGGCCGGCTCGAGGTCGCCCCCAACGGCACGAACGCCGTCCCGTCGCGGGTCACCGCCTGGCTCGACGCGCGGTGCTCGTCCGACGAGGCGCTCGCCGACCTGGTCGCGGCGATCTCGCGGCAAGGGGCGGAGCGCGCGGAGCGCGACGGCACCGGGCTGGTCGTGACCGCGGAGTCGGTGTCGGGGCAGGTCGCGTTCGACCCGGCGCTGGCCGCACGACTCGCCGCGGTGGGCGGGTGGCCGGTCATCCCGACCCAGGCCGGGCACGACGCGGGAATCCTCTCCGCGGCGGGGATCCCGAGTGCCATGCTCTTCGTGCGCAACCCGACCGGGGTGTCGCACTCACCCGACGAGTCCGCCGAGACCGCCGACTGCCTGGCCGGGGTCGAGGCGCTGGCCGACACCCTCACGGAGCTGGCGCGATGACGACGACGACCTACCTGCTCGAGCACGCGTGGGTCGGCGGACGCGTGGAGCCGGGTGTCGTGGTCGACGTCGAGGACGGCGTCATCACCGCCGTGACCCTCCGGGACCGGTCGTCGTCGCCCGATCGTGAGCCCCGGCCGCTCCAGCCCGACCACGTGCTCCTCGGCCTCACGATCCCGGGCCTGGCCAACTGCCACAGCCACGCCTTCCACCGGGCCCTGCGGGGGCGCACCCAGCGGGGCCGCGGCACCTTCTGGACGTGGCGCGACCAGATGTACGTCGTCGCCGGGCGGCTCGACCCGGACTCCTACTTCGAGCTGGCGCGGGCGACGTACCGCGAGATGGTGGCCGCCGGCATCACCGCCGTCGGGGAGTTCCACTACCTCCACCACCAGCAAGACGGCTCGGCGTACGCCGATGCCAACGCCATGGGGCACGCCCTGCTCGAGGCGGCCCGCGAGGCCGGGATCCGGATCACGCTGCTCGACACGCTCTACCTGTCCGGCGGCTTCGGCAAGGCGCCCCAGGGCGTGCAGGCCCGGTACAGCGACGGCAGCGCGCAGGCCTGGGAGGACCGGGTCGCCGCGATCGACGCCGGTCCCGGTGCCCGCGTCGGGGCGGCGCTGCACTCGGTGCGGGCCGTGCCGCGGGACGCGCTCGAGCACGTCGCGCGCTCCCAGCAGGACGTGCTGCACGTGCACCTGTCGGAGCAGGTCGCCGAGAACGAGGCCTGCCAGGAGGCGTACGGCGTCACGCCGACCCGGCTGCTCGCCGCCCACGGGCTGCTCCGGCCGACCACCACGCTCGTGCACGCGACCCACCTGACCGCGGCCGACATCGCGCTGATCGGCGAGGCCAACGCCTACGTCGACTTCTGCCCGACCACCGAGCGCGACCTTGGCGACGGGGTCGGCCCGAGCCGTCGCCTCGCGGACGCCGGCGCCCGGTTGACCTTGGGCTCCGACAGCCACGCGGTGATCGACCTCTTCGAGGAGATGCGCGCGGTCGAGCTCGACGAGCGGCTCGCGACCATGCGCCGCGGGCACTGGTCGGCCGCCGAGCTGCTCACCGCCGCGACCGCGTCCGGCCACGCCAGCCTCGGGTGGCCGGACGCGGGCTCGATCGCCGTCGGCCAGCGCGCGGACCTGGTCACCCTCGACCTCGCCTCGCCGCGTACCGCCGGGGCGGGCACCGACGAGCACGCGGTGGTGTTCGCCGCGAGCGCGGGCGACGTCCTGCAGGTGGTCGCCGACGGGGAGCTGGTCCACACTCGCGACCAGGTGGTCGAGATCGGTCGCGAGCTCGACCGGGTGATCAAGGCGGTGCACGGATGAGCGTGCTCCTCACCGGCATCGGTGAGCTCACCACCAACGATCCGACGCGCGACGGCCTGCTCGGGCTCGTCGAGGACGCCGCCGTCGTGGTCGAGGGCAGCACGATCGCGTGGGTCGGCCCGGCCGCCGAGGCGCCCGCTGCCGACACGGCGTACGACGCCGGCGGGCGCGCCGTCGTGCCGGGCTGGGTGGACAGCCACAGCCACCTCGTCTTCGCGGGGGACCGCGCGCAGGAGTTCGCCGCCCGGATGACCGGGACGCCCTACTCCGCGGGCGGGATCCGCACCACCGTCGCGGCCACCCGCGCGGCCACCGACGAAAAGCTCACCTCACACGTCGCCCGGCTCGTCGCCGAGATGCGGGCTCAAGGCACCACCACCATCGAGATCAAGAGTGGATACGGACTCTCCGTCCACGACGAGGCGCGGTCGCTCGCCGTGGCCCGTCAGTTCACGGACGAGACGACCTTCCTCGGTGCCCACGTCGTGCCGAGCGGCACCACCCCCGCCGACTACGTCGAGCTGGTCACCGGCCCGATGCTGAAGGCCGCGGCCCCCCATGCGCGCTGGATCGACGTCTTCTGCGAGGACGGCGCCTTCGACGTCGACCAGGCACGCACGATCCTGGCAGCGGGCACCGACAACGGCCTGCGCGGCCGGCTGCACGCCAACCAGCTGACCTACGGCGGTGGCGTCCAGCTGGCCGCCGAGCTGGGCCTGGTCGCGGTCGACCACTGCACCTACCTGTCCGACGACGACGTCAGCGCGCTCGCCGACTCCGGCACCATCGCGACGCTGCTGCCGGGGGTCGAGTTCTCGACCCGGCACCCGTACGTCGACGCCCGCCGCCTCCTCGACGCCGGCGTGCGGGTCGCGCTGGCCAGCGACTGCAACCCGGGCTCGTGCTTCACCTCGTCGATGGCCTTCTGCATCGCGCTGGCCGTGCGGGACATGGGGATGAGCCCGGCCGAGGCGGTGCACGCCGCCACGGCCACGGGCGCGTCCGCGCTCGACCGCGACGACGTCGGCGTCCTGGCCGTCGGCAAGCGCGCCGACCTCGTCCTCCTCGACGCCCCGTCGTACGTCCACCTCGCCTACCGCCCGGGCGTCCCGCTCGTCGCCAGCGTCTGGCAGGGCGGGCGGCCGGTCGTACCCGTCGCCTGATCGCTCGCGGGGAACGAGACCGGCCCCGCCGGCGCCGGTCGGGCCGATCTGGTTCCCCGGGCGGCTCCGCAGGGCCTCGCGCGCGCATGCGACCTGCGGTACCCACGACCGCAGGTCGCAGTGCCTGCCGGGCCTCGCGCGCGTATGCGACCTGCGGTACCCACGACCGCAGGTCGCAGTGCCTGCCGGGCCTCGCGCGCGTATGCGACCTGCGGTACCCACGACCGCAGGTCGCAGTGCCTGCCGGGCCTCGCGCGCGTATGCGACCTGCGGTACCCACGACCGCAGGTCGCAGTGCCTGCCGGGCCTCGCGCGCGTATGCGACCTGCGGTACCCACGACCGCAGGTCGCAGTGCTCGCCGGGGCCGTCGCAGCAGTCCCGGGACGCCGTACGACGGCTCAGGCCGCGCCGAGCGCCACGAAGGACACCGCGGTGGCCAGCCGCACGGGGTCCTCGCCCGCTGCGAGACGCGCCCGGCTCAGGGCCTCGTCGAGGCGCTCGCCGGCGACGAGCCCGGCATGGAGGTCGAGCATCACCTGGACGGTGGCCGCGTCGTCGACGTCGATGAGCGAGGCGACGACCCCGGCGGTCCCCTGGCCGAGCAGCGCCGCCGCGAAGCCGATGACGTCGTGTCCGCCGACCTCGGCCAACGCGCCCGACCGGCAGGCGGGCAGCACGATCCGGTGCGGCGGGTGCCCGAGCCGGTGCACGTCGTCGACGGTCATCGCCCCGTCGGCGAGGTGGAGGCTGGAGAACATCGGCGTCTCCGGGCGGAACGAGCCGTGCGCGGCGATGTGCCCCAGTGCTGCCCCGTCGAGCGCGGCGAGGGCGGCGGCCACGGTCGCGTCGTCGGAGGCGAGCAGCGAGGCCCCCGCGTGCATCCGCGCGATCGGCGCGACCTCGGCGCCCCCGGTCGGCAGGTCCGGTCCCACCACGAGCACGGCCCGCGTCGAGCGCGGCCGGGCCGCGTGCGCGCGCACCCAGGCGGTCGCCGACGGGGTGAGGGCCACCGGTCGGGAGCGCAACGACGGCAGGAGGGTCCACGGCGCGGCGAGCAGGGCGGCGGGCGGTGAGACCACCACGGCACGTCCCGCGGGCAGCAGGCGTACGACGTCCCCGAGCAGGGCCGACTCGAGCCGGATGCCAAGCCGGGCGAGATCGACCGGGCGGCCGCGGGTCGCGGTGCGCAGCCCGTAGAGGGCTGCGTCGAGGGCCTTGGCGGCCGTCGAGGCGGGTCCCACGCTCACGGTCCGCCACCGGCCGTCGCGGACGACCACCGCGTGCAGCGTGCCGTCGACGTCGACCAGCTGCACGAGTACCCGGTCCGCGAGGGCCTCGACCAGCGAGGTGTCCGACGCCGAGGCGTCCCGGCCGCCCGCCCCCGGCGTCGCCGCCCACGCCAGCCGCACGGTCCGCTCGTGCTGCGCCCGCTCGCGCACGAGCGCCTGCAGCTCCACGTGGTCCTCCTCCTCGGCGATCCGGTGGGACAGGCCACGGATGGTCGCGAGCAGCCCGTCGATGGTCGGGTCCTGGGGTGCCGGCACCGGCTCGCTCAGGGAGGCCGCGCGCGCCCGGTCGCTCCACCGCACCAGCGCCCGCGGGCCCCGCGGCAGCGCGTGCCGGACGGCGAGCGCCGCGAGGTCCGAGCCGTGCAGGGCCGTCAGGGCGCGGAGCTCGGGACTACCGAGGGTGGCCCGATGCTCGGCGAGCGCGTCGAGCCCGCGCCCGACGGCGTCGAGCACGCGTGGGCGTCCGTCCACCTCGAGCTCGAGCGCCCGGGCCAGCCAGGCGGTGGTGCGGCTGAGCGGGCTGCCGCGACGGCGGCCGGCGGCGGCCCGGGAGAGGTACGCCGATGCGGCCGCCGGGTCGCTCCTTGCGAGCTCCCGACCCGCCAGCAGGTGGGCTAGCACGGCGTCCTCGGTCGGGTCGTCCGCCAGCGAGTCGGCCAGGGCCACCGCGGCCCGGCGTGATCCGCGGCCGAGCTCGATCCGGGCCTGCAGGGCGACCAGGTCAGCGCGGGTGCACCACCACGCCCTCTCCTGTCGGAGGAACAGGCGCCGGGCGGCCCGGGCGTCCTCCAGCGCCAGGTCGGCCTGGCCGGCCCCGAGTCGAGCCGCGGCCCGCATCACCAGCAGCTCGGCCCGGGCCCGGGGGCGGCTCTGGGCCCAGGTGGGCGCGGACTCGATGACGTCGACCGCCTCGACCGCCAGCCCGGCCACGAGCAGGATCCTGGCCCGGTCGAGGGTCAGCTCGAGGTGCGGGTCTCCCAGGTCGGCGTACGCGGAGGCGAGCTCCGTCAGGGCGGACAGGGCGGCCGGGACGTCACCCTGGAAGAAGCGGATGAGGGCGAGGTTGTGACGGATGTCGAGCACCTCGAACGGCTGGTCGCCGGGCAGGAAGAGGGACTCCGCCTCGCGCAGGTCTCGCGTGGCGTCCGCGAACTCTCCGCGCAGGATCTTCGCGAAGGCCCGCAGGTTGAGCGCCCGCGCCTCCCACAGCCGGTCCCCCGAGCGGCGGAAGCCGCGCACGGCGTCCTGGAGGTCGGCCAACGCGCGGTCGTGGTGCCCGGCCATGGTCAGCACGTTGGCCCGACGCATCTGCGCCTTGGGCCGCACCGTCCCGCGGGCCGTCGCCCCGGAGACCGCCGCGTCCAGCTCGCGGAGTCCCGCGGCGGTCCGGCCCGCCACGGCGAGCGTGCCGCCCAGGGAGGCCCGCACGTCCGCGACCCGGTCCGCGTCGGGCGTCCGCCCCGCGAGCCTCCGCGCGACACGGAGGTGCGTGAGGGCGCGGTCGACCTCGCCGCGCTCGCGCAGCACGATGCCCAGCGCCTGGTGGGCATATGAGAGACCTGTGGCATCGGCGTCGTCGTTCGCGATCACCGCGGTCGCGAGCGACCACGCCTCGTCGGGGTCTGCGATGGCGAGCGCCAGCAGCTCGTCACCGGTCTGGTCCGGCACCGTCGCACCCCTCCTCACCGACGCCTCGGATCGCTATCGTCTGGCGGAGGTGCCACCGGTCCGGTCGCACCCCAGTCTCATCCAAGCCCATCGGGGGAGCGACCATGACGACTTCGAGTTCCGACGGACCGGACGGCGCACCCGTCCCCGGCAAGGACCCCCAGGGCGAGGAGCGGGACCGCCTCCAGGAAGCGGTCCTCCGCGAGCAGGTCGCCTACCTCATCAAGGCGATGGGTGGCCCCGAGTACGCCGCCGCCGTCTGGTCCGAGGACGGCCGCCGCATCGAGTACCTGTACCGCCCGGACTACGTCCTCGCCCGCGACGAGCACTGGCGCGACGTGGCGGACCTGCTCGGCGCCGAGCGCCTGGACGACGAGCGGTCGCAGCGCCAGCGGGGACTGACCGTGCTGCGGGTCACCACGGACGACACCACGACGGTTCCCGACATCCTGGCGCGGGTGGACCGCGAGCTCGGGGTCGGCAAGGCCACGCCCGACCACATCATGTTCGTCACGGGTCCTGGCCGGCTGTGCCCGGCCGTCGAGCCGGAGGAGCCCGGCGCGGACCCCGCGCCGTACCCCGGCATCACCACTGACCTCGGTGCCGGAACCGAGGTGTTCGTCTCCGTCGTGGACACCGGCTGGTGGCCGCCGTGCGGCACCGACCCCGCCACCCCGTGGCTCGCCGGCGTGGACGGCGACCCCGAGACCATCGATCTCGACAACATCCACCCGTACGCCGGGCACGGGACGTTCATCGCCGGCGTCGTCCGCACCCAGGCCCCCGCGGCGAGGATCCGGGTGGAGGGCTTCCTGCCGACCGGTGGTGCCGCCTACGAGTCCGACATGGTCGTCCAGCTCGGCGAGGCACTCGAGCACTCCCCGGACATCATCTCGCTGTCCGCGGGCTGCCCCACGCGCGGCGAGGTGCCGCTGCTCAGCTTCGAGGTGTTCTGGGAGCAGCGCCTGCGCCACCAGAAGGGCACCGTCCTGGTGGCGGCGGCCGGCAACGACGGGCACCGCAAGCCGTTCTGGCCGGCGGCCTTCCCGTGGGCCGTCTCGGTCGGGGCCATCGACCGGGACGGCGAGCGCGCCGACTACTCCAACTTCGGCAGCTGGGTGGACGTCTACGCCCTCGGCACCGGGCTGGTCAACGCCTACCCGACCGGCACCTTCTACTGCCACGAGCCGCCGCACGTCGGGGAGAAGCGCGAGTTCACCGGGATCGCCCGGTGGAGCGGTACGTCGTTCTCGACGCCGCTGGTGAGCGGGCTCATCGCCGCGCGCATGAGTCAGCACGGGATCAGCGCCCGCAAGGCCGCCGATCAGCTGCTCGTCGAGGCCGCCGCGGCGGGTCGTCGGGGAGTCGGTCCGATCCTCTACCCGGCGAACTGAGTCGGACGGGGTTTCGAGGCTCGCTCCGCTCGCACCTCAACCAGCGAGGGCGGTGACCGCCGTCAGAGGGCGACCCAGGGCGTCGTACCGCCCACGTCGCCCTCGACGGTGAAGCGCACCGGTCCGGGCAGCGTGCCCAACAGCACGAACATCCCGTCCTCGTCCGTGGTGGCCTCGGCCCGCTCGCCGGCGGCGTTGGTCATGATCACCGTGACGACCGCCGCGGGGACGACGTGCCCGCGGACGCGGTCGCCGTCGACCTCCACCTCGAGGCTGCCGCGGCGGGACGTGAAGGACAGCGCCCGGGGCTGGGCCGAGACGACCCCGCGCACGGTGCTCGGCTCGTCGAGGGAGTCGTAGGCCAGCTCCATGAGCTCGGCGTCCACCGTGCGCCAGGTGAAGGCCGCCTGCGCCGCCTCGCGGTGCCGGGACTGTACGTCGCGGCGCGCGGCGAGCGCGGCGGTCAGGTCGTCGAGGACGGCTTGGTCCTCGGGGGGAAGGTCGGTGGTCATCGGTGGCTCCCGTCCGGGTCAGGACTGGTCAGGCGGCGGAATGCGCGGGTGCGGCGGAGCTGCTGGAGGGCTCGCGCGCGGGTGGGCCCGATGCTGCCGATCGGGATGCCTGAGCGTTCGCTGATCTCGGCGTAAGTGAGCGGTGGGTCCTCGGTGAGCAGCAGCAGCAGGTCGCGGCGCTGGGCCGGGAGCTCGAGCAGCGCGTCGACGAGGGCGGTGTGCCGCTCGGCGGCGAACAGCTCCTCGAGCAGGTCGGGCGCGTGGTCGGGTCGGTCGAAGGTGGTCGTGGTCTGCGGGTCCGTGGGGACCGAGCGGCCGCGGGTCTGGCGGATCCGGAAGCACTCGTGGCGGGTGACCGTCGACAACCACCCCGGCAGGGCCCGGGGATCGTCGATCCGGTCGAGGTGCTCCACGAGCCGCAACCAGACGGTCTGGTTGACGTCATCGGCGTCGGCCCCGGTCACCCGGTACCGCCGCATGAGGGACGTCACCAGGGGGAGATAGCGCTCCACGAGCTGGTCCCACGCCGTCTGGCTTCCCCCGCGAGCCTCGTCGACGAGCGTGGCGACATCCGTGTCCGTCCCCCCGGTCAGCCACGGAACATCGCCCGGGGCGCGCCGTTCGCTCTCCATGATGACGTCCCTCACGCTAGGTAGGAGCGGTCTCCTGAGTCCCTGATACACCCAATCGTGGACGGTCGTCGATCTCCACACCGCCCCGGTCCACCCACTGAGGTAGCCGGTCGCCCCATCTGAGGTAGCCACGGCCCCCGGGATACGTCTCCCGCCCGATGTCGCGCCCTACCTCAGCGGCGCAATCTCTTCCCATGGCCCGAGAGCCGGGCCGCACAGGAAGGGACATGACATGTTCGCCACGGACAGCTTCATCAACGCCGAGGTCACCTACCGCAACGAGAGGCTCCGCAAGGACTGGGGGACGTTCGGGCGCCGGGCCCGCCGCGCCGCCGGCACCACCCAGACCGGTCGATGACCCCGGGATCGGGAAGCGCCACCACGGTGTCGGTGGGTCAGGCCACAATGGCCGACGTGCCCACCGCCCGCAGCGCCCGTCTCGTCGGACGCGATGCCGAGCTGGAGGACCTGGTCTCCCGGCTCGGCATTCGCGCGTCCGCAGACAGCACGCCGTACGCCGTGCTCCTCGCCGGCGACGCGGGCGTCGGCAAGACGCGACTGCTGACCGAGCTGCGCGACGTCGCGCTCGGCGAGGGCTGGCTGGTGCTCGCCGGCCACTGCCTGGACTTGGCCGACGGCTCGTTGCCCTACCTCCCCTTCTCCGAGATCCTCGGGCGCATCCTCACGGAGCGGCCGGAGGCAGCGGCGAGCGTGACCGAGCGTCACCCCACCCTCGCCCGCCTCCAGCCGGGCCGACGCCTGCGCGCCACCGACGACCGTGACGAGGACCAGTCCCTGGACCGCGGCAACATCTTCGCCGCCGTCCACGACCTGCTCGAGACGCTGGCCCAGGACGGCCCGTTGCTCGTCGTCGTGGAGGACGCGCACTGGGCCGACCAGTCGACCCGCGACATGCTGAGCTTCCTCTTCTCCCGGCCCTTCGCCGGTCCGGTGCGGCTCGTCGTGTCCTACCGCTCCGACGACCTCCACCGCCGGCACCCGCTGCGACCGCAGGTCGCCGAGTGGGCTCGCCTGCGTGGGGTCGAGCGGATCCAGGTCGACCCCCTCACCGACGCCGACGTGCGCCTGCTGATCTACACGATCCACAAGGACACGACGATCTCCGAGGCGAGCATCGCCGAGATCGTCGACCGTGCCGAGGGCAACGCCTTCTTCGTCGAGGAGCTCATCGGCGCCACCTGGGCCACCGGCGGACACGTGCCCGCCGAGCTCGCCGACGTGCTGCTGGTGCACCTCGACCGGCTCGACGACCGGACCCGCGAGGTGGTCCGGGTCGCGAGCGTCGCCGGTCGGCAGGTCTCCCACGAGCTGCTCGCGACGGTGACCGGCCTCGGCGCCACCGACCTCGAGGCCGCGCTGCGCAGCGCCGTCGAGTCCAACGTCCTCACCCGGGCCGGCGGTTCGTCCTACGCCTTCCGCCACGCCCTGCTCGGCGAGGCGGTCTACGACGACCTGCTCCCCGGCGAGCGCACCCGTCTCCACACCGCCTTCAGCGAGGCGCTCCGGTCGGGCGCCGCGACCGGCACCGCGGCCGAGCTCGCGCTCCACTCCCGCCGGGCCGGTGACCGTGCGACCGCGGTGCGGGCGGGGATCGAGGCCGGCAACCAGGCCTTCGCCGTGGGCGGACCCCACGAGGCCGCCATGCAGTTCCTCGAGGCGCTCGACCTCCTCGAGGGGCTGCCCGAGGTCCCCGACGACGTCGACCTGCACGGTCTCGTACGCCGCTGCGCCGAGGCCTTCGTCGCCTCCGGGCGGGTGGGCAAGGCGGTCAAGGTGCTCCGCGCCCACCTCGCCTCGCTCCCGCCCGACGCCCCGGCGGCCGACCGTGGACAGGTGCTCACCTCGATCGCCGCGGCCCTGCTGCTCACCGACACCACCGAGGACCCGGAGGCGATTGCCGCCGAGGCGGTCGCGCTGCTCGCCGACGCCTCGCCCCGGCTGCGCGCCCGGGCGCTGAGCGTCCACGCGCAGACCCTCGGCCGGTGGAACGAGGAACGCGCCCGGTCCGTCGCCATGGAGGGGCTGGACCTCGCCCAGCGGCACAACCTCACCGGCATCTCCGTGGAGATCGCCGCCACCCTGACCAGCCTGGACGAGACCCTCGACCTCGACCGGCTCCGCTCGACGTGGCTCGACACCGCCGACCGGGCGCGGGCCGCCGGCCACGTCGACGCCGAGCTGCGGGCGCTCTACTTCCTCGGCCGGCTCCACCACGACCTGGGCGACTTCGACGGAGCCCTGGAGGCCTACGGCCGGGTTGTCTCCCGCGGGGAGGAGGAGGGCCTGGCCTGGGCGCCCTTCCCGGCGGAGGCGCGCCACATGGTGGCCAGCGTCCTGGTCGCCGAGGGGCGGCTCCGTGAGGCCTACGACCGGCTCGACGTCTCGGGGCTCAACCCGCCGGTCGTCTACGAGTGGCTCTACTACGCGCTCCAGATGCACGTGCAGGTGCTGCGCGGCCACACCAAGCAGGACGCCTTCACGAGCCTGCGCCCCTACTGGCCGACCGACGGGCTCACCGCGATCACCGCGGCGACGGCCGAGCTCGCCCGCGCCGAGCACGACGGCGACGCCGCCCGCGCCGTCGAGGTCTACGACCTCGTGGTCGAGACGGTGCGACCGATCTGGCACGAGTGGTTCCAGGCGCGGTTGCGGCTCTCGACCGTCGCCGTGGGGATCCTCGCGAGCGGTGCCGCCCACCAGTCCGCGGCCGAGCGGGAGGCCGCCGACGACGTCGTACGCCGCCTGCTCTCCGACGGCGAGCGGGTCATCGACTTCTACGCCCAGTTCGAGATCAGCCGCGGCCCGGAGTATCACGCGTGGGTCGCGCGTCGCTCGGCCGAGCAGCTCCGCTGGCGGTGGCTGAGCCAGCTCGACCCGCCCGACGCCGCCGAGCTGGTGGCCGCGTGGCGGGTCGCCGAGGAGGCGTTCGTCGCCTTCGGCCACGTGCCCGAGCTCGCCCGCACCCGCGCCCGGCTCGCCGAGGTGCTGCGCGCGACCGGCGACGCGGCGGGTGCGCGCGAGGTCGCCGACCTGGCGCGCGAGGTGGCCCACGCCGTGGGGCTGCGGCCGCTGGCCGACGAGCTCACCGGCCTCGGGTCGCAGCGGGCCACGGGCGCGGGCGCGGCGCCCCGGGCCGCCACAGACGGCGGCACCGCGCCGGCTGTGTCGCTGACGCCGCGCGAGACCGAGATCCTGGCCCTGGTGGCGGAGGGGCGCACCAACGGCGAGATCGGCAAGCAGCTCTTCATCGCCACCAAGACCGTGTCGGTGCACGTCTCCAACATCCTCGGCAAGCTCGACGCCGCCTCGCGCACCGAGGCCGCGGCCATCGCGCGCCGCACCGGCCTGCTCTGAGCCCCGGCCCCCGTCGCGCCGGCCGCCCGGGCCGCGGGCAGACTGGCCCCGTGACCGACTTCCGCTGCTCCGTCGCCAGTCGCGACGACGGTGAGCCGATCGCCGGCACCGCCCCGACCGACACGACCTTCCTGCTCGTCGAGCACGCCGGGTCGTGGGGTCGCAAGGCGGTCGCCGAGAGCCGGCTGCCCGAGGCCGTCCGCGACCACCTCGCCGGCCTGACCGGCGTGCGGGTGCAGCTGATCCGCCGGCACGGCGGCGAGTCCGGCCCGGGCGTGCGGGTCTTCCACGCCCGCGCCACCCCCGACGGCGTCGACGTCCGCACCGTGGTGCTGCCCGACGCCGAGGCGCTGCTGGACCTGGACCTCGACGGCGACCTCGACGGCGACCTCGACGGCGCCTGGGCGGCGTACGACGCCCCGCTCTGGCTCGTCTGCACCAACGGCCGGCGCGACCGCTGCTGCGCCGAGATCGGTCGGCCGATCACCGCGGCGCTGGCCGAGCGCTGGCCCGAGGCGACGTGGGAGACGACCCACCTCGGCGGGCACCGGTTCGCCGGGACCCTGCTGGCCCTCCCGTCCGGGCACACCCTCGGCCGCCTCGACGTCGCGTCCGCCGTCGAGGCGTGCGCGATCCTCGAGAAGGGGTCGGTCCCCGTCGAGGTCTCCCGCGGCCGGGCCGGCCTCACCCCGGCCGAGCAGGTGCGCGAGCTGCACGTGATCGCCGGCGGTGACCCGGACGTCGACGTGGTCGAGGTGCCCGCGCAGCCCCGCCGGGCGAGCTGCGCCGACCTGGTCGAGAAGCCCACCACGCGCTGGGAGGTCCGGGCGCGCTGACCGGCCTACGATCGGCTGCATGACTGCCGTGCGCGACCTGCCGGAGGAGCTGCCCCACGACGCCGCCACCGCGGCGCTCACCGAGAAGCGGGTGCGGCGGATGCGGGTCTTCGGCGGTCCCGCCCCGACGATCGACCGGTCCACGCTGCCCCCGGGCCCGGGCTGGCCGCCGCTGCTCCAGAGCATCGGCCTGCTGCGCTTCCGGCACCAGTTCGTGCCGTGGGCGCACCGTCGCTACGGCGACGTGTTCACCGTCCGGCTGCTGCCCGACCGCCCGCTGGTGCTCTTCACCCGCCCCGAGCACGCCCGTGAGATCTTCGCCGCCGACCCGGAGACCTTCCTCGCCGGCAAGGCCAACTCGATCCTCGGGCCGATGATGGGGGAGCACTCGCTGCTGCTCCAGGACCGCGGGGCGCACCAGCGGGCCCGCAAGCTGCTGATGCCGGCCTTCAACGGGCACGCGCTGCGGGAGTACGGCGACCTGGTCACCGAGGTCGCCCGTGCGGACCTCGCCAGCTGGCACGACGGCGAGGAGCTGCGCGCGCTCGACCGGATGAACCGGCTCACCCTCGAGGTGATCCTGCGCGTCGTCTTCGGCGTGACCGACGAGAGCCGGCTCGCGCTGCTCCGGCCGCGGGTCACCCGGGTCGTGGACATCAGCCCCGCCGTGCTCTTCGGCTGGTCCGTGCCACGGCTGCGCCGGCTCGGCCCGTGGCGCGCCGCCCGGCAGAACGCCCACGAGCTCGACCAGCTCATCCACGCCGAGATCCGTGAGCGGCGTACCGCTCCCGACCTGGCCACCCGCACCGACGTGCTCTCCCGGCTGATCCGGGCGCGGGGCGAGGAGGGGGACGCCCTCACCGACGAGGAGCTGCGCGACCAGCTCGTCACCCTGCTGCTCGCCGGCCACGAGACCACGGCGACCGCGCTCGCGTGGGCGCTCTACGAGCTGGGACGCGACGCCGCGTTGCTGGCCCGGACCACCGCGGCGGCCGACGACGGGGACGACGTCTGGCTGGAGGCCGTGCTCAAGGAGTCGATGCGCCTGCACCCGGTCATCCCCATGGTGGTGCGCACGCTCACGGCCCCGGCCACCATCGGCGGCATCGAGCTCCCGGCGGGGGTGACGGTGGGCCCGTCGATCCTGCTCGCGCACGCCCGCCCGGACAACCACCCGCAACCCGGCGTGTTCCGTCCGGATCGGTTCGTCGGGGGCAACCCGCCCCCGAACACCTGGATCCCCTTCGGCGGCGGGGTCCGCCGGTGCATCGGTGCCGGCTTCTCGCTGATGGAGGGCGTGGTCGTGCTGCGCGAGCTGCTGACGGCGTACTCGATCGAGACCCTCGCCGACGACCGCCCGAAGGTCCGCAACATCACCAGCGTGCCCCGCGACGGGGCCCGGATCCGGGTCACCGCCCGCTAGGCCGGAACAGGCCGTATATCGCGCGCGCCGGGCCCGCCCCGCGTGCGACGATCGCCCCTTGTGAGCACCACCCCGTCCCTGCGCGAGCGCCTCCGCCGAGTGCGGATGGACGTCACGCCGCTGCGCGAGTCGCGCGACTTCCGGCTGCTGTTCACCGCCGGCACGGTGTTCTACCTCGGCGGGATGGTGTCCTACGTCGCGATCCCGTTCCAGGTCTACGACATGACGGGCAGCAACTTCCTGGTCGGTGCGATCGGCCTGGTCGAGCTGGTGCCGCTGATTGTCTTCGGCCTGTACGGCGGTGCGCTCGCCGACCACGTCGACCGCCGCAGGCTGCTCGTCGGCAGCGGGCTGGCGCAGCTGGTGCTGATGGCGGTGCTGGCGGGCAACGCGTTCCGGGCCGAGCCGAGCCTCCCGCTGCTCTTCGTCGTCGCCGCCCTGCTCGCGGCCACCTCGTCGCTGCAGCGTCCGTCACGCGAGGCGCTCGAGCCGCGCACGGTGCGCCACGACCAGATCACCGCCGCCAACGCGCTGTCGAGCTTCGGCATGCAGGTGGGCGTGCTGCTCGGCCCGGCCATCGGCGGGGTGCTCATCGCCTGGGTGGGGATCGGCTGGTGCTTCGTCGTCGACGTCGTCGCCCTGGCGGTCGCGTGTGCCCTGTACGCCGCGATGCGGCCCTACCCCCACCGCGGCGAGACCACGCCCCCGAGCCTGCGCGGCATCGCCGAGGGGTGGCGCTATGCGGTCGGTCGCCGCGACCTGCTCGGCACCTATCTCGTGGACATCGCCGCCATGCTGCTCGCGATGCCGATCGTGCTCTTCCCGGCACTGGCGGCCGAGGTCTTCGAGCGCCCCGAGCTGCTGGGACTGCTCTACTCCGCGGAGACCGTCGGCGCCCTCCTCGCGACCGCGCTCAGCGGCTGGACCTCGCGCGTCCACCACCACGGACGGGCCATCGTCATCGCCGCCGCGGCGTACGGCGCCTGCATCGCGCTCGCCGGCCTCGCACCGTCGTTCGGGGTGGCGCTGGTCTGCTTCGCGATGGCCGGCGCGGCCGACATGATCTCGGCCGTCTTCCGCGGGACGGTGTGGAACCAGACCATCCCCGAGCACATGCGCGGCCGGCTGGCCGGCATCGAGATGCTGTCCTACTCCGTGGGTCCGCTGGGTGGCCAGGTCCGCGCGGGCTTCGTGGCCGACGCCTGGTCGGTGCGCGGCTCGATCGTCTCCGGCGGGGTCGCGTGCGTCGGCGGCGTGCTGCTGACCGCGGCGCTGCTGCGGGACTTCTGGTCCTACGACAACCGCACCGACGTGCACGCGATCGCCGAGAGGGAGCGCCGGGGCGCCGAGACCTGAGTCGCCGGGGAACTCGGCCGGGACGGTCTCCGGGGTCCTTGCGCGACCTGTGACCTGCGGTCGTGGGTACCGCAGGTCGTACTGGCCGGGAGTGTCGCGCGCGGGGTGTGACCTGCGGTCGTGGGTACCGCAGGTCGTGCTGGCCGGGAGGGTCGCGCGCGGGGTGTGACCTGCGGTCGTGGGTACCGCAGGTCGTATTGGCCGCGAGGACACCCGGAGGACCCCCGCGAGGGGCGCCCGGCGGCGGGCCGGGTTGGTCCGGAGCACCCGGGTCGCCCACAATGGCGGGCAGCCGCGGCGCAACCACCGCGCGCGATCGTCGTACGAGCGAGAGGTGTCCCGTGTCCGAGAGCAAAGACCGCCCGGTCCTGACCGGACTGGTGGCCCTGGTCGCCGTGGCCGCCGTCGTGGGTCTGCTGTTCGGGCTGGCCGCGCTGTTCGGCACGAAGGTGCTGGGCCTGGACGGTGGGGGAGTCGACGCGTCGGCGGAGGCCACGTCCGGCAGCGAGACGACGATGTACCTCCCCGAGCCGGAGCCGACGGAGACCACGGAGCCGACGACGACCGCCGAGGCGCAGCCCGGCCAGGCGCCCTCCAGCACGGAGACCACGCCGGCCGAGCAGATCTCCCTCTCGGCGGGCCAGGTCAGCGTCAGCCCCATGCAGCAGATCGACCTCACCGGCACCTACGCCCAGGGTGAGGGGGCGATCCTGCAGGTGCAGCGCCTCGAGGGCGGCACGTGGTCGGACTTCCCCGTGACCGTGTCGGTGAGCAACCAGACGTTCTCGACCTACGTGCAGACGAGCCAGGCCGGGGTCAACAAGTTCCGGGTCAAGGACACCGACTCGAACATCACGTCCAACGAGGTCGAGGTCACCGTCGGCTGAGCGCCGACTGCCGGTCCACCCGGCGCGTCCAGTAACCGACCCACACCGTGCCGACGGCGGCCAGTCCGCCCAGCACGACGCAGGCCGTGGCCAGCGGGGTCACGGCGACGAGGACGCTGACGAGCACCGGTCCGCCGGAGACGCCGATGTCGCCGCAGAGGCGCCAGCCGCCGAGGAACTGCGCGCGGCCCTCCGTCGGCGCGGCGTCGGCGCCCAGTGTCATCACGATCCCCGACCCCAGGCCGTTGCCGGCGGCGATGAGCACCATCACCGCGGCCACCGTGGCGGTGGTGGTGGCCAGGGGGAGCAGCAGGCAGGCGACCGCGGTCGACGCCACGACCGGGATGGCGACCACGAAGCGGCCGCGGGTGTCCATCAGCCAGCCACCCGGGAAGAAGAAGGCGATGTCGATCGCCGCGGCCACGGCGAAGATGAGCGAATTCGTGCTCGCGGAGAGGCCGACGTGCTCGGCCCACAGCGGGAGCAGCACGGTGCGCAGCGAGCGGCTCGCGGCGATGATCACGACGGCCGTGCCCAGGGTGAGCAGCACCCGGCGATGGGCGCGCAGCACCGACAGCACCGACAGGTGCTCGGTGACCTGCTTGCGCGACTCGGAGCCGAAGTCGGGCATGGTCAGCGCGAGCAGCGCCGACGCGAGTGACATCGCCGCGGCGAGCCAGAAGACCCAGGTGAGGCTGCCGACCTGGATCAGGCCGGCGCCGAGGAGCGGGCCGACCAGCACGCCCACCCGCATGCTGCCGCCGAGCATCGACATGGCCCGTGCCCGGAAGGCCATCGGCACGGCGTCGATCATGAAGCCCTGCCGGGCCATCAGGAAGACCGTCCACGTCATCCCGCTGAAGGTCACCGCGATCCCCAGCGCGAGCACCGACTCGGTGAGCGCGGCCGCGGCCATCGCGACGGCGTCCAGGCACCCCACGATGGTCAGCGCCCGGCGCTCACCGATCCGCGCGACGAGGGCCCCGGCGGGCAGGGAGGCGATCAGGCTGCCGATGCCGAGCAGGGCGACGACCATGGCCGCGGTGCTCACGTCCGCCCCGAGCTCGCGGGCCCGCAGGGCCAGGATCGGCATCACCGCGCCGTGGCCGATGGCGCTGAGGATCGAGGGTCCGTACGCCGGGAGGGCGATGTCGCGGAAGCGGAAGTCCCCCGAGGCCATCACCCGCCCATCTTCGCAGCGACCCGCCCGGCCGCCGGACACGGTGCCGGGGCCGGACGGGTCGTGGATCGGTGGATCAACCGGCGAGGTGGATCAACCGGCGAGGTGGATCAACCGGGGAGGCGGATCAGCCGGGGATGTAGTCGAACGTGTCCGGGTTGGGTCCCATCCGGCCGGACTCGCCCCGGTCGAGACCGTCGAGGGCGGAGACCTGCTCGGCGGAGAGCTCGAAGTCGAAGATCTCGAAGTTCTCGCGCATCCGCTCGGCCTTCATGGACTTGGGGAAGATGATGTCGCCGCGCTGCACGTGCCAGCGCAGGGTGACCTGGGCCGGCGAGCGGCCGACCGCCGAGGCGATCTCGCCGATCGTGTCGTCGTCGTTGACCTTGCCCTGCGCGATCGGGGACCACGCCTCGGTGAGCACGCCGTGACGCGCGTTGGCCGCCCGCACGTCCTCGTTGGCGAAGAACGGGTGCACCTCGACCTGGTTGACCACCGGCACGACGCCGGTCGCCTCGACGATGCGGTCCAGGTGGGCGGGCTGGAAGTTGGAGACGCCGATCGAGCGCGTCTTCCCGGCCTGCTGGGCCTCGATCAGTGCCTGCCACGTCGAGACGAAGTCGCCGTCGTACTGCGTGGGCAGCGGCCAGTGGATGAGGAACAGGTCGGTCTGCTCGAGGCCGAGGCGCTCGAGGGACTCATCGATGGCCCGGCGCGCGTCGTCGAGGCGGTGGAAGCCGTTGTTGAGCTTGGTGGTGACGTAGAGCTCGTCGCGGGACAGGCCGGAGTCCTTGATCGCGGCGCCGACGCCCGCCTCGTTCTCGTACATCTGCGCGGTGTCGATGTGGCGGTAACCGGCCTCGAAGGCCTGGGCCACGGTGTCCGCGGTCTCCTCCGGCGGGACCTGGAAGACGCCGAAGCCGAGCTGCGGGATGGACGTGCCGTCGTGGAGCTTGATCTGGGGAACAGTCATACGAGGCCCTACACGGATCGGCCGCCCGATATTCCGTTGCGCCCGTCCCTAGGGTGGGGCGAGTGCCCGACCTGGACCTCCCTGCCCACCTCTCGCCGCAGCACGCCGCCGCCATCCAGCGCCTGGCCGACCGCAACGACGCCGACCACGGTGACGGGTTCCTCGGCCTCGTGCTGAGCGGCTCCACCGGCCGCGGGATGGCCACGGAGCGGTCCGACCTCGACGTCCTCGTCGTGCTCACCGACGAGGCCGCGGCAGGGCGGCGTACGACGAAGTCACCCGACGTCGACGAGGTCCCGACTCCCCTCGCCGAGCTCGAGGAGCTGCCGCCCTTCGGGACCGACGGCTGGTGGTACCGCTGGTCCTGCGCCTGGGCCCCGGTGCTGCTGGACCGCACCGGCGGCGTGCTGCCCGACCTCGTACGCCGCCACGCGACGCTGGCGCCGGACGAGCAGCGCGAGGTGCTGGTCACCCACGACCGGTTGGACGGCTACGTCAACTACGCCTTCCGATCCCTCAAGAACGACCGGGACGGGCGGCCCCTCGAGCGGCGTCTCGACGCGGCGGAGTCGGTGCCGTGGCTGCTCGACACGGTCTTCGCGCTGGAGGGGCGGGTGCGGCCCTACATGAAGTACCTCCCGTGGGAGCTGCGCACCCACCCGCTCCCGCACTGGCCGGCCGAGGAGACCCTCGAGCTCCTGGAGCGAACCCTGGACGGCGACCCGCAGGCGGTGCGCGAGACCTTCACCCGCGTCGAGCGGGCGGTGCACGCACACCCAGCCGCCGAGGAGCTGGCTGCGATCCTCGACGGCTGGGGTGACCAGCTGGCCCTGCTCCGGGTCAGCTGACCGCGACGGCCGCGTCGTCGAGGACGAAGCTCGTCTGCAGCGACGAGTCCTCGTTCATCAGGAACTTCACGGTCACCGACTTGCCCTTGTAGGCGAGCAGGCTGTGCGAGTACTGCGTGTACGTCGCGTTGGTGCCGACGTTGCTGAAGGTGCGCAGCGTGGTGGTGACCCCGTCGACGACGACCTGCACGCGGAACGTGTCGTACGCGGTCGAGCCGGACTCGGCCGTGTCCGTGCGGATCCAGTAGGACAGGTTGGCCGCGGTCGCCGTCGAGGGGACGGTCACCGCCTGGGTCAGCGTCTCGGTCGAGGTGGTGGCGTTGCCGCCGAACCACGCCTTGTAGGAGCCGGTGCGGGCCGGGCGGCTCGCGTTGGTGGTGATGATGCCGGTGTTGCCGGCCCACGACGCGGCGCCGGACTCGAAGCCCGGGTTGGCGAGCAGGTTGCCGCCGGTCGGCGGGGGCGTGGTGCCACCGCAGGTCGGGTCGGCGGTCTGTGCCGGCACGTTGACCGCGTCCCACGCCGCCTTGACGGCGTTGAACTGGGTGCAGGTGCTGTCGAGGTTCTTGGCCGCGGTCAGCGTCCAGGTGCGGTACTTGAGGTAGGACGACGAGGACGTCTTCATCAGCATCGCGTTGTACATGATCTTGCCGGCGTTCTGGATGCCGACACCGGAGACCGACGTGCTGTCGCAGCGCGACGTACCGCCCTGCGAAAGCAGGTAGAAGAAGTGGTTGCCGGGGCCGGCGGCCGCGTGCACCTCGGTGGACGGGATCGAGCTGGTGTAGCAGGCCGGGTCACCGACGGCGGCCGGGTTGGCCATGTCGCGGATCGGGCCCTGGCCGACCAGGTTGATCTCCTCGCCGATGGTCCAGTCGGGACCGTCGTACGACGCGGACTGGTTGTCGTAGTACTCCGTCAGCGTCGCCAGGACGTCGCCGACGAACTCCTGCGTGCCGGCCTGCGAGATGCCGCCGGGGGTGCGGTCGTCGACGCCGTGGCCGTACTCGTGGGCCACCACGTCGAGCGAGCTGATCCACTGGCCGGACTGGTTCTTGCCGATCTGGACCTGGGTGCCGTCGTAGTAGGCGTTGATGTCGTTGAGCCCGACACGCAGCGGGACCCAGCCGCCCGAGCCGGTCATGCCGTTGCGGCCCAGCCAGGACGTCATCATCCCCTTCATCTGCTGGGCGGCGTAGAGGCCGTCGACGCAGCCGGTCTCCTTGTTGGTGGCGTTGCCGTTGCCCCACGCGTCGTCGGTGCCGCTGAAGGTCACGTTGGTCGCCGAGTCCTGGCACTTCAGGGTCGTGGCCGACGGGTCGGTCATCGTGAAGCTGCTGCCCGAGCCGCTGGTCGCGATCGGGAGCGGGTTGGGTCCGGAGTACGCCGCGGTGCCCGTGCCGTGGGCGATCTGCTCGCGGCCCTCGAGGACCGAGCCGTCGCCCGCGTCGACGTACACGAACTGCCACGACGGCTCGCCACCCTCGGTGGTACCGCGGACCTGGGTCTCCCACGCGAGGGCAGTGCGGTCGCGCTGCCAGACCACGAGGCGGGGCTCGGAGACGTCGGAGACCTCGGCGACGCGTCCGCGGGCCGCCTCGACGGCGCGGTCCCGGCCCACGGTCGGGGTGGTCGAGGCGAGGTCGACCGGACGGTCCTGGGCGACGGACGTGGCGAGCACGTCACCGGTCGCGTCGGTGACGACCACGAAGTCGCCGCCGACGACCGGGAGGCCCTGGTGGGTGCGCTCGTAGGCGACCGCGCGGGTGTCGTTCGCACCGGTCAGCGTGCCGGTGCGGACGAAGGCGTCACCGCGGGCCTCCTTGACCTTGCCGGGGTGCTTGTCGATCCAGGAGCGCGAGGCGTCCTGGGCGAGCCGGCTGCCGTCTGCGGCGGACGCGACGGTCTTCTGGGGGGCCGCAGAGCTCGCGGTGGTGACGGGGGAGGTCGTGAGGGCGGCGGCGATGGCCATCGTCCCGAGACCCGCGACAAGAGTTCGCTTCACGCGATCGAACCTTTCGGGTGGGCGGCCAGGTCCGGCCGCTGGAGGCCCGCTGGGGTGGCGGGCACGTGCACAGAGTTGCGATCCGGGTGTCGTCCGGCAATGACTTCCGTGTTGCAGGTCTGTGCAATGCGTGAAGATGTGGCAATGACCAGCGCTCATGACCTCCTCGAGGCCTACGACCGGCAGCTGCGACGCGAGGGAGAGGTGGGTCGCGCCACCGAGGTGGTCGAGCTGGGGCCGTTGCTGCTGGCGACCTTCGACCACGGGGGATTCGTCACCTACGCGTCGCTCGAGGGCCACGACGTCGACACCCTGGTCTCGGGCGCGATCGTGCACTTCCGCGACCGCACGGAGGTGGCGACCTTCGAGTGGAAGACGCGCGGCCACGACTGGCCGGACGACCTCGGCGAGCGGCTCGTGGCGCACGCCCTGGTCGCCGAGCCGGCGGAGACCGTGATGATCGGCGAGGCGTCCGCGCTCGCCGTACCCGTCGACGTGCCGGGCGTGACCGTCCGCCGGGCCGGGGCCACCGGGGACGCGCGCCGCGACGTCGAGGCGATGCTCGCGATGCAGGAGTCCGTCTTCGGCCGGGGGCGCGGCCCGTCGGTCGAGTCGTCGCTGGCCACCCTCGAGTCGGGCGAGGCCGAGCTGTGGCTGGCCGAGGTCGACGGCACCGTCGTGTGCGCCGGGCGGCTCCAGGTCGTGCCGGGCACCGACTTCGCCGGGATCTGGGGCGGCTCGACGCTGCCTGAGTACCGGGGCCGCGGGATCTACCGGGCCCTGGTCTCGGCCCGGGCCCGCTCGGCGGTCGACCTCGGCGTCCGCTACCTCCACTCCGACTCGACCGACATGTCGCGCCCGATCCTGGAGCGCTCCGGGCTGCTGCCCGTGACGACCACGACGCCGTACGTCTGGACCCGCTGAGTCGGGGTAGTCCGTGACGAACGGACCCGGGAAGCGCGGATCAGGGGTCCGACCGTCACGGACTACCCCGGAAATCGCCGGAGAGGCAGGAACCCTCAGCCGAGCAGGCCGAGGTCGCCGAGCCGGTCCGCGACCGCGTCGCCGAAGATCTCGTGGCCCTCGGGCGTCAGGTGCAGCCGGTCGGGCAGGTAGGGCAGGCGCAGGTCGCTGGTGGCGACGTACGGGACCCCGCTGTCGGCCGCGAGCCTGGCGAGCAGCCGGTCGACGCGGGGTACGGCGTGGGCGCGCGAGGGGGCGGTGGCTGGTCCGACGACCACGACCCGGTGCCCCTCGAGGGACTGCATCAGCCGCGCGAAGCCGAGGGTGATCGCCGTGGACGAGCGGTCGAAGTCGTTGAGGCCACCCTCGACGACCACCAGGCCCTCCAGCGGAGCCTCGAGCGCGCGGGTGCCGAACGACTCGTCGCCGCACGGGCTCGCCGTCCGGCTGAAGCCCGACCCGGAGAAGCCGGCGACGGTCACCCGGCCGGGCAGGCGCGACGGCCAGGACCCGGCGAGCCGGTCGAGGCCGAGGCCCACCGACCACGAGTCGCCGACCACCGTCACGGGAGTGCCCGAGCCGGTGACGAGCTCGGCCCGCTGCGCGGCCTGGACGCTGTGCCGGGCGCAGTAGGACATCCCGGCGCCGGCGCGCTCGACGAGCTGGACCGTGAGCACGGCGGCGACGACCAGCACGGCCAGCAGGGCCGGCACGGCGTAGCGGAGGTCGAGGCGGGTGGTCACGGCCCAATCATCCGGTCTGGACCACCGAGGCGCACGCGATCTGCGGAAATGCACACCGATGTGATGACAACGTCATCGTCCGGGAACAAGGCGGGTGGGGGCTGCGTTGTCACCCATGAACGAACTTGAGTTGATCCGGCTCAACTTGTTTGTCAGACTCGCCGCAGGGCGGCAGGATGACGCCCACACCCAGACATTCCAGCTATCCAGCGGAGGTAACACCCCATGGCACGTGCCGTCGGCATCGACCTTGGTACGACGAACAGCGTGGTCGCCGTACTCGAAGGTGGCGAACCCACCGTCATCGCCAACGCAGAGGGCGCCCGCACCACCCCGTCGGTGGTCGCGTTCGCGAAGTCCGGTGAGGTCCTGGTCGGCGAGGTCGCCAAGCGCCAGGCCGTCACCAACGTCGACCGCACCATCCGGTCCGTCAAGCGCCACATGGGCGAGGACTGGAAGGTCGAGATCGACGACAAGTCCTTCACCCCCCAGCAGATCAGCGCCTTCGTGCTGCAGAAGCTCAAGCGCGACGCCGAGGCCTACCTCGGCGAGCCGGTGACCGACGCGGTCATCACCGTCCCGGCCTACTTCTCCGACTCGCAGCGCCAGGCGACCAAGGAGGCCGGCGAGATCGCGGGCCTCAACGTCAGCCGCATCGTCAACGAGCCCACCGCCGCGGCGCTGGCCTACGGCCTCGACAAGGGCGACGACCAGACGATCCTCGTCTTCGACCTCGGTGGCGGCACGTTCGACGTGTCCCTGCTCGAGATCGGTGAGGGCGTCGTCGAGGTCAAGGCGACCTCCGGTGACAACCACCTCGGTGGCGACGACTGGGACAACAAGATCGTCGAGTGGATGGTCACCAAGTTCAAGAACTCCAACGGCGTGGACCTGGCGGCCGACAAGATCGCCAAGCAGCGCCTGCAGGAGGCGGCGGAGAAGGCCAAGATCGAGCTGTCGTCCAGCTCCGAGACGACCATCCACCTGCCGTACATCACCCACGGCGAGGGCGGGCCGCTCCACTTCGAGGAGAAGCTGACCCGGTCCGAGTTCCAGAAGCTCACCGCCGACCTGCTCGCCCGCACCAAGGCGCCGTTCCAGAGCGTGCTCAAGGACGGCGGCGTCGAGGTCGCCAAGATCGACCACGTCGTGCTCGTCGGTGGCTCCACCCGCATGCCCGCCGTCAGCGAGCTGGTCACCGAGCTCCTCGGCGGCAAGCAGCCCAACAAGGGCGTCAACCCCGACGAGGTCGTCGCCATCGGCGCGGCGCTCCAAGCCGGTGTCCTCAAGGGCGAGGTCAAGGACGTGCTGCTGCTCGACGTGACCCCGCTGTCGCTGGGCATCGAGACCAAGGGCGGCGTCATGACCTCCCTGATCGAGCGCAACACCACGATCCCGACCAAGCGCAGCGAGATCTTCACGACGGCCGACGACAACCAGCCGTCCGTCGAGATCAAGGTCGCCCAGGGCGAGCGCCCGATGTGGGGGGAGAACCAGCCCCTCGGCAACTTCGAGCTCACCGGCCTGCCGCCGGCACCGCGCGGCATCCCGAAGATCGAGGTCACCTTCGACATCGACGCCAACGGCATCGTCCACGTGTCCGCCAAGGACCAGGCGTCCGGCCGCGAGCAGTCGATGACGATCTCCGGCGGCTCCGCGCTGTCCAAGGACGAGATCGACCGGATGGTCAAGGAGGCCGAGCAGTACGCCGAGGAGGACGCCAAGCGTCGCGAGGCCATCGAGGTCCGCAACCAGGCCGACTCGCTCGTCTACTCGACCGAGAAGTTCCTCACCGACAACGACGACAAGCTCCCCGAGGACGTCAAGACCGAGGTCAAGGCCGACGTCGAGTCCCTCAAGGAGCTGCTCGCCCGCGAGGACGCCTCGGCCGAGGAGCTGACCGCCGGGGTCTCCAAGCTCGGTGAGTCCAGCCAGAAGATGGGTGCGGCCATGTACGCCGCCGCGGACGCCGACCAGGCGGCCGCGGGTGGCACGTCCGAGGCGACCGGCGAGTCCGACGACGACGTCGTCGACGCCGAGATCGTCGACGAGCCCGCCGAGGGCACCGACACCGAGGGTGAGAACAAGTGACCTCTTCCGACGGATCCTTCGGGGACGCCGCGGGCGAGATGGCCAACGAGACCGAGGTCGAGGTGACGCCCCAGGGCGACGCCTCGGCCTCGGCCGGCGCCACCGGGTCCGGCACGCCGGACGACACCGGCGCCGGCCCCGCGATGGGCACTCCCACCGGCCACGCGCCGGGTGAGGACATCAGCGGCGTCGACAACTGGGTCGAGGAGGGTGGCCCCCTCGAGCCCCAGGACGTGGCCGACGTGGAGGGTGGTGCGGCCGAGGCCGACCCGCTCACCGCGGCCGAGACGGCCCTGGCCGAGCGGACCGTGGACCTGCAGCGGCTGCAGGCCGAGTTCCTCAACTACAAGCGCCGCGTCGACCGGGACCGCGACCTCATCGCCGAGAACGCGACGTACAAGGTCCTCAGCCCGATCATCGAGGTGCTCGACACCATCGACCGGGCCCGCGAGCACGGGGAGGTCGACGGCGGCTTCAAGTCCGTGGCCGACCAGCTCGAGCGGATCGTCGCGGGTCTCGGGCTCACCAAGTTCGGCGCGCCGGGCGATGCGTTCGACCCGACGATCCACGAGGCGCTGAGCCACATCGGCGAGGATCCCGACGTGGAGGTGACCACCGCCAAGGTGGTGGCCAAGTCCGGCTACAAGATCGGCGACCGGGTGGTCCGCGCGGCACAGGTGCTCGTGGTCGACCCGGCCACGCCGACCGCGTGACGCAGGCTCGACCGGCCCGGCGACTCCTGTCGCCGGGCCACCCGCACGGCACACTCACCAGGCACGAGAGGAGGGGATGGCATGGCTGACAACGACGGCTTCCGCAACGACTGGGCGACCAAGGACTTCTACCAGGTCCTCGGCGTCGCCAAGGACGCGTCCGCCGACGACATCAAGAAGGCCTACCGCAAGCTCGCGCGGGCCAACCACCCCGACTCCAACCCCGGCGACTCCGTCAAGCACGACCGGTTCAAGGCCGTCGCCGAGGCCTACGACGTCGTCGGCGACGCCGACAAGCGCACCAAGTACGACGAGTTCCGCCGGCTCCAGTCCAGCGGCGGGTTCGGCGGCTTCGGCGGCGGTGCCGGTCAGCCCGGTGGCGGCTTCGGTGGCGGTGGCTTCGACATCAACGACCTGCTGCGCGACCGGGCGGGCGGCGGTGCCGGCGGCCTCGGCGACATGTTCGGCGACATCTTCCACCAGGGCGGCGGGGCGCGGGCCCGCCAGCCCCGACCCCGTCGCGGCGGCGACGTCGAGACCACCGCCACCATCGGGTTCGTCGACGCCCTCGAGGGCGTCACGATCTCGCTGCGGCTGACCTCCGACGCGGCCTGCGCCACCTGCCAGGGCACCGGCGGCAAGCCGGGTACCCGGCCGCACATCTGCCCCGAGTGCGAGGGCGCCGGCTTCGTGGTCGCCAGCGCGGGCGGCGGGTTCTCGATGAACGAGACCTGCCCGGCCTGCGGCGGTCGCCAGCTGGTCTACGACGAGGCGTGCCCCACCTGCCACGGCACCGGCCACGGCACCTCGGCGCGCACGATCCAGGCCCGCATCCCCGCGGGCGTCAAGGACGGCCAGCGGATCCGCATCAAGGGCAAGGGCACTCCCGGCGAGAGCGGCGGCCCGGCCGGCGACCTCTTCGTCAAGGTCAAGGTCTCCCCGCACCGCGTCTTCGGCCGCAAGGGCGACAACCTCACCATCGACGTGCCGGTCTCCTTCGACGAGGCCGCGCTCGGCGCCGAGGTCAAGGTGCCCACGCTCGGCGGCGCTCCGGTGACCCTCAAGCTGCCGCCCGGCACGCCCAACGGCCGCACCTTCCGGGTGCGCGGCAAGGGAGCGACCAAGGCCGACGGCTCGAAGGGCGACCTGCTCGCCACCGTCGAGGTGCACGTCCCCGCCACCCTCGACACCACCGCGCGGGAGGCGCTCGAGGCCTATCGGGCCGCCACGGCCGGCACCCCGCTCCGCACCCAGCTGTTCGAGGCGAGCTGACATGGTCTCCTCGATGGGCACCCCGTTCGGCAGCCCGTCCCCGGACATGGCCGTCTACGTCATCAGCGTGGCCGCCGAGCTGACCGGGCTGCACCCGCAGACCCTGCGGGCCTACGAGCGGATGGGCCTCATCACCCCCGGTCGCACCGGCGGCGGCGGCCGGCGCTACTCGCACCGCGACCTCGAGCTGCTGCGCGAGATCGCCGACCTGACCAGCGCCGGCATCGGCATCGAGGGCGTACGCCGCATCCTCCAGCTCGACAACCAGGTCACCGCGCTGCGGGCCCGCAACGACGAGCTCGCCGCCGAGCTCGCGGCCACCCGGGAGGCGCTGCGCCAGGCGCTCGCCGCCGCCCGGTCGTCGTCGCCCAACAAGCTCCCGGTGCTCCGCGGCCCCGACCCGGGCCAGTCGCTGATGGTCTGGCGCCGCTCGCGCTGAGCCAGGTCAGCGACCGGCCAGGAACTCCTCCACCTCGGCGGCGGTGGGCGCCGTCGCCGGACCCCGCCGCGTCACCTTGATCGCGGCGGCCGCGTTGGCGCGCCGGCAGGCGTCGACCCAGTCGCGACCGGCCGCGACGTCGGCGACGAGCGCCCCGGTGTGGGTGTCGCCCGCGCCGTTGGTGTCGACCGGCGTCTGCGGGTACCCCGGCAGCAGCGTCGTCTCGCTGCCCACGGTCACGGCGCACCCGTCCGGCCCGTCGCGCACGATGGTGACCGCCTCACCCCGCAGCAGCGGCGCCAGCGCCCGGGCGGGCGCCACCATGGAGTCGGCGTCGTCGGCCATCGGCCGCCCCAGCGCGGCGAGCAGGTCGGCGGCCTCCTCGGCGTTGCCCGACCACACGTCGGTGAGCTCCAGCATCGGGTCGCGGACCTCCGCCGGCAGGTGGGCGAAGGCGGCCCCCGGATCCAGTACGACGACCACGCCCGCGTCGAGGGTCGCCAGCCAGGCCAGCAGCGGGTCCCGCGTCTCGGGCAGCACCAGCGAGTAGCCGGTCACGCAGACCAGGTCGCCCGCCACCGGGGCCGCGGTGGACAGCGACTCCACGCTGATCTCCCGCTCGGCGCCCAGGGTGGTCACGAAGGTCCGCTCGGCCGACGGCTCGACGAGGACGAGGCAGGTGGCGGTGTCGCGGGCGGTGATCGCCGGGGCCGAGAGCGTGACGTCCTCAGCGGCCAGCGAGGCCCGGACCAGGTCGCCGTTGGGTCCGGTCCCGTGGGCGCCGGCGTGGACGCAGGCGGCACCGAAGCGGGCGGCGGCGACGAGGACGCTGACCGAGCCCCCGGCGTACCGGGTGCTCGATCCGGCCATCACGTTCTGGCCGCGTCGCGGCAGCGACGGCACCTCCACGACCACGTCGACGAGCGCCTGGCCGGTGTGGATGACGCGCCTCACCCGAGGAGCCCTGCCGTGACGTCCGCGGTCGTGGCCAGGGTGATCTGCGGCGGGTAGAGCGCCATCACGTCGAGGGCCGCGCGGTGGTTGTCGGGCGTGGACCCGGCGCACGCGTCGGTGACGATGGTGAGCGTCGCCCCCGCGTCGGCCGCGGCCAGCGCGGTCGAGACGACGCAGCAGTCGGTCGAGACGCCGGCCACGACCAGGTGCGGGGTCTCGCCGGTGATCGCCACGAGGTCGGGCACCCACTTGCCGAAGGTCGTCGCGGTCACCACCGGAGCCTCGATGTCGCGCACCTCGTCGACGAGGTCGTAGAGGTGGTCGTCGGCGGGGACGCGGGCGAAGGGCCACGCGTCGAGGTAGGGCACCCAGCTGCCGCGGGCCGGGTCCGGCGCGACCCAGCGGGTCAGGACGGTGCGGCCGGCGTGGGCCGCGGCCAGCCGGTGCACCGGGTCGAGGATGTCAGGGAACATCGGCGACCCCCACGGGCTGTCGGGCGAGGCGAAGATGCGCTGCGGGTCGATCACGACCAGCCAGGTCTCGGGCATGGGCGTCACTCTCGCAGCCAGTGGCCGGGCCGGGCGAGGCCCCCGGGCAGCCGGGTGTCGAGGTCGCCACGCATGCCGTTGACCTGGGGCTGGGTGAGGAAGAGCGCGCCCTCCAGGGTCGCGCCCCGCACGTCGGTGTCGCGCACGTCGGCGCCCAGGAGGTCGGCCCCGGTGAGGTCGGCGCCCCGCAGGTCGGCCCCGATCAGCAGCGCCCCGCGCAGGGCGGCACCCCGCAGGTCCGTCCCGCGCAGGTCGCGGCCGGCGAGGTCGTCGTGGGCGAGGTCGATCCGGCCCGCCCACCGGGCCCGGGCGCGGACGCTGGCCCGGGCCAGCACGTCGCCGACCTCGGCGCGCAGCTCGTCGACGTCGAGCGCGAGCAGCTCGGTCGGGGTCTGCGCGACCAGCGCGCCGATCCGGTCGCGGAGGTCGCCCGTGACGCCGGCGACCCGGTTCTCGGCCTCGACGAGGTGCCGGAGCATCTCGTGCAGCTGGCGCATCACCGACAGCACCGCGGACATCTCGCCGAGGTTGTCGTGGTCGCGCCAGGACTGCCCGCCGTACGTCACCTGCGAGACCTGCTGCCCGGCGCCGAAGCACTCGAAGACGGTGCACCCCGGCCAGCCGTCCTCGCGGAGGGTGGCGTGGATGCCGCAGCGGTCGTCCAGCTGGAGGTGGTGGCACGGGGTGCCGCTCGCCTTGGTGACGCCGAAGCCCGACTCGCGGGAGAACGGCATCAGGACGCAGCACAGGCCGAAGCAGCTGCCGCAGTCCGCACTCAGGACGGGGAGGTTCACCCCGCCATCATGGCGGGCGGCGCGGGCGTGGGGCTCAGCGGTAGAAGCCGTAGGCCATGGCGTGGGCGTTGACCACGGCGAGCACGGCGAACGTGCTGACGACCCATCGCTGGTCGGTGATGTGCGTCGCGAGCCACTTCATGCGATCGACGGTGGCACCGCGGCGGAAACGGTGTCGAGGGCGGTCGCGCGATCCGTCGTGGATTTACCCCATCGGGGGAGGGGTGGTCCGGACACGGTGCGCGTGCACCGGCTGCCACGCGTCGTGCAGCGTGGTGATGAGGATCAGGAGCATCACGAAGAACAGCGTGGTGCTGATGTCGAGGTTGCCCCGGCCGAGCAGCGCCGAGGCGGCGAGCACGAGCAACACGTTGACGACCAGCCGGACGCCGAAGGAGATGAGCAGGCTCTCGGTGCTGAACGAGCGTCGCGCCGCCGCGAGGACCAGGGCGGCGTTGACCACCACGAAGGCCCCGGTGCCGAGGAAGAGCTCCAGGTTGCTCGCGTCGACGCCCGGCACGGTCTGGGCGAAGATGACCGAGAGCAGGCCGACGAGCACGACCTTCTCGGCGGTGATCCCGGAGCGCACCCGCGTGGCGTCGGCACGCCAGGCGGCGCGCTCGGCGGCGGTGTCCATCTCCTCCGGGAGCGGGTCGGGGCTCATGCGCAGCGCCCAGTCCGGCTCCGGCAGGCGCGGACGCACCACGAACCAGAGCACGGCGGCGAGGACGACGATCAGCGTGATGAGCAGCGGCCACGCCCAGTCGTACTCCTCGAGGGTGTCGGTCACGTCCAGCTGGGCCACGTGGATCCAGTACTCCTGCGGGAGCTTGATGAAGATCCAGATCAGGGCGGCCACGACGATCCACCAGCGGCGTACGAACCGCATGGGGTTCCACCTCGAGCGGACGGTCTCGTAGGCGATGAAGAAGTACTCGAACGTGTTGGGGAAGATCAGCAGCAGGACCCGCGACTGGAGGAGCTCGAAGGCCACGACGCCGACGAGCCGGTAGAAGTACAGGAAGCGTCCCACCTGGAAGGCGCCCGGCGAGACCCAGTTGCGCAGCATCGAGAGGTACGCGATCGCCAGGTAGTAGACGTCCATGGCCTTGTCGTAGCCCTGGTATCCGGGCGGGTCGTAGCCGAACGCCTGGAAGATCGACTGGTCGACGCCGTCCACGATGAGGCAGCCGATGATGGCCGGCAGCGGGTAGCGCGGGATCAGCAGCGGCAGCAGGAAGCGCACACCCACGACGAGGACGAACAACCACTCCATGACGAGGAGCATGGCGGGTGCGGCCGGTGATGTCACCGGTCCGGGGTCGTGGTCTGGTCACGGGTGCCCGACGGCCGGTCGGCAGACTGGGGCCATGACCGGCACCTTCGTCGTGGCCGCGGTCGCCTTCGTGCGCGACGGCCACGTGCTCACCGTCCGCAAGCGCGGGACCAGCCGCTTCATGCTGCCGGGCGGCAAGCTGGAGCCGGGGGAGAGTGCGTACGACGCCGCGGTGCGCGAGATCCGCGAGGAGGTGGGCCTCGTGGTGGACGACCTGACGCTGCTGGGCGAGTTCACCGCGGACGCCGCCAACGAGCCGGGCCACCTCGTCGAGTCGACGGTGTACGTCGCGTCGTTGCCGCTCACGGCGAGCGGGGCCCGGGTCGAGCCGACCGCGGCCGGCGAGATCGCCGAGTGCTCCGCTGGACCGCGCTGGCCGGGGAGCACGACGACCTGGCGCCGCTGCTCTCCGACCACGTCGTGCCGCGGCTGCTCCCGGGCTGAGGCCGGGCCGGCCGAGCTCAGGCCGGGGCGGCCATCCTGGGGTCCTTGAGGTCGAAGAACTTCTGCTCGCCGACCGAGAGGGAGTCCATCTCGGCCATCACCTCCTGCAGCTCCGGCGGCAGCTCCTTCTGCTCCCCGGCGCGGGCCTCGGCCTCCGACGTGAAGTAGATCGCCATCGTCCACTCGCCGTCGTCGTGGTCGAGCAGGACGGTGCCGAGGATGTCCGGGCGGAACGCCTGCCAGTCGGTCGGGTCGGCCGACATCAGCTCGTGGCTGCGGGCGGGGTCCTTGGAACGGCCCTGCATCACCTGCACGAACCCGGCCTCCCCGGGATCGCCGTACGCATCGACGTCCACCGACGTGCTGTTGCGGAACTCCGGCTCGGAGGTGAAGTGCGCCTCCACCTCGGCCCACCAGGCGCCCTGCTCGGGACGGTTGCTGTTGCGCTGCGCCGCCTCCTCGGACTCGAAGCGCGCCAGCGCGACGAGGGTCCCGTCGTCGGTCACGCCGGCCGTGCTGCCCAGCCAGCCGTCGGCCCCGGGGGCCAGGTCCCGTATCCACTGGTCCAGCAGTCCGAGGACCGCGTCTCCGCTGCCCACCTGCCCCTGGAACACCTGCACGAACATGTCGTACCTCCCTGCTCGACGAGTCCCCGGCCGCCTCTCGACGCTACGCGCGGGACCACCGGGCGGGTATCGCAAGAACGGACCAACTTCCCAAAGTTGAGGGGAATCGACTCAACTTCTGGCGCGTTGGAACGAGTGGGACCACAGTGGTTCCACACCACGAGCGAGGAGAGTCGGAGTTGAGCCAGTTCGGCGCCGAGAAGTTCACCACCCGCAGCCGCGAGGTCATCGAGGCCGCACAGCTCGCCGCGACCACGGCGGGCAACACCCAGACCGAGCCCATCCACCTGCTCGTCGCCCTGCTCCGCCAGGAGGACGGCACCGCGCGCAACCTCGTCGGCAAGGCCGGGGTCGACGCCGCCGCCCTCACGGCACGGGCCGAGCAGGCGATGCAGACCCTGCCCCGCGCCAGCGGGTCGACCGTCCAGCAGCCCGCTGCGAGCGCCTCGCTCACCCGGGTGCTGGCCAGCGCGCTCGACCTCGCCGCCGGCATGAAGGACGACTACGTCGCCACCGAGCACCTGCTCATCGCGACGGCCACCGTGGAGAGCAGCGCCAAGAAGCTCCTCACCGACGCCGGCCTCACCGAGTCCGGCATGCGCGAGGGGCTCACCGCCGTCCGCGGCAACCGCCGCGTCACCAGCCCGGAGGCCGAGTCGTCGTACGAGTCGCTCGAGAAGTACTCCGTCGACCTGACGAAGGCGGCCGAGGACGGGCGCCTCGACCCGGTCATCGGGCGGGACTCCGAGATCCGCCGGGTGATCCAGGTCCTCAGCCGGCGTACCAAGAACAACCCCGTGCTGATCGGCGAGCCCGGCGTCGGCAAGACCGCCGTCGTCGAGGGCCTCGCCCAGCGCGTCGTCGACGGCGACGTCCCCGACAGCCTCAAGGGGCGCCGGGTGCTCAGCCTCGACCTGGCCGCGATGGTGGCCGGCGCGAAGTACCGCGGCGAGTTCGAGGAGCGGCTCAAGGCCGTCCTCGAGGAGATCAAGGACGCCGGCGGGCAGGTCATCACCTTCATCGACGAGCTGCACACCGTCGTCGGCGCGGGTGCCGGTGGTGACTCCGCCATGGACGCCGGCAACATGCTCAAGCCGATGCTGGCCCGCGGCGAGCTGCACATGATCGGCGCGACCACGCTGGATGAATACCGCGAGCGCATCGAGAAGGATCCCGCTCTGGAGCGCCGCTTCCAGCAGGTCTTCGTCGGCGAGCCCAGCGTCGAGGACACCATCCAGATCCTGCGCGGCATCCAGGAGAAGTACGAGGCGCACCACGGCGTGCGGATCACCGACGCCGCGCTGGTTGCGGCCGCCACCCTCTCCGACCGCTACATCACCGGTCGCCAGCTGCCCGACAAGGCCATCGACCTCATCGACGAGGCGTCGTCGCGGCTGCGGATGGAGCACGAGTCCTCCCCGGAGGAGATCGACCAGCTCCGCCGCCAGGTCGACCGGCTCAAGATGGAGGAGTTCGCGCTCGAGAAGGAGACCGACGACGCGTCGCGCGAGCGGCTCGCCGCCCTCAAGGCCGACCTCGCCGACAAGGAGGAGGAGCTGCGCGGGCTCGAGGCCCGCTGGGAGCGGGAGAAGTCCACGCTCGAGGGCGAGGGCGAGCTCCGTCGCCAGCTCGACGCGCTGCGGATCGAGGCCGACAAGCTGCTCCGCGAGGGTGACCTCGCCGGCGCCAGCAAGATCAACTACGAGTCGATCCCGGCGCTGGAGCAGCAGATCGCGACCGCCGAGTCCGGCGAGCTCGCCCAGAGCGAGAAGCTCGTCGGCGAGGAGGTCGGCGCCGAGCAGATCGCCGACGTCGTCGAGGCCTGGACCGGCATCCCGACCGGCCGGCTGCTCCAGGGCGAGACCGCCAAGCTCCTCGAGATGGAATCGGTGATCGGCGAGCGGCTGATCGGCCAGCGCGACGCGGTGACCGCGGTGAGCGACGCCGTACGCCGCTCGCGGGCCGGCATCGCCGACCCCAACCGGCCGACCGGGTCGTTCCTCTTCCTGGGCCCGACCGGCACCGGCAAGACCGAGCTGGCCAAGTCGCTGGCCGACTTCCTCTTCGACGACGAGCGGGCGATCGTCCGCATCGACATGAGCGAGTACGGCGAGAAGCACTCGGTCTCGCGGCTCGTCGGCGCCCCTCCCGGCTACGTCGGCTACGACGAGGGCGGCCAGCTCACCGAGGCGGTGCGCCGGCGCCCCTACAGCGTCGTGCTGCTCGACGAGGTGGAGAAGGCGCACCCGGAGGTCTTCGACATCCTGCTGCAGGTGCTCGACGACGGCCGGCTCACCGACGGCCAGGGCCGCACGGTCGACTTCCGCAACACGCTGCTGATCCTCACCAGCAACCTGGGGTCGTCGTACCTCGTGGACCCGTCGCTGTCGCCGGAGGCGAAGAAGGACGCCGTGATGGGCGTGGTGCGCTCGTCGTTCAAGCCGGAGTTCCTCAACCGGCTCGACGAGATCGTCATGTTCGACGCGCTCACCAAGGACGACCTCGCGCACATCGTCGACCTCCAGCTGACGCTGCTGGAGAAGCGGCTCGCCGTCCGCCGGATCACCATCCACGTCACCGACGCCGCGCGCGCCTGGCTCGCGGACACCGGCTACGACCCGGCGTACGGCGCCCGCCCGCTCCGCCGGCTGATCCAGTCGGCCATCGGTGACCCGCTCGCCCGCCTGCTCATCGGCGGCGACGTCACCGACGGGGGCTCCGTCACCGTCGACGTCGGGGAGGACGGGCTCGTCCTGCGCTGATCCCGCCCCTTGCGGCGGAGTCCCCGCTCAGGCGGGGACTCCGTCACTGTGTGACCGTTGCAACGGTCACAGGGTGACGGACTCGCCGACGAAGTGACGTGAGGGTCGTACGACGCCGCGCGGGCCCGGCGATCCTCAGCCGGCGATCAGGCGACTGCGCGATGCTGTGTCCCGTGAGTGACGTGACGACCACCGATGTCCGTCCGTGGTGGCGGCTCCGGGACACCCCCGTGCCCGGCGGCGTGCCCGAGCTGGCCCGCGCGCTCCTCTGGTTCGAGCTGGCGATCGTCCTGCTCGTGTCGCTGGGGCGCTCGGCCGTCTACTCGGTCGTCAGCATCGTGTCCGCGCTGACCGCGCCGGGCCCGCTGTCCTCGCAGGCGGCCAACCTCAACAACTCCTTGGCCCCCGACCGGCCCTGGCTGGACCTGACCTACCAGCTGCTGCGCATCGGCTTCGCCCTCGTGCCGGTGGCGCTGGCGGCGTACCTCCTGGTCCGCTCGGGCACCCGCGTCCGCGACGTCTGGGCCCGCGGCGGGCGCTGGGCGACGTGGGGCGACCTGGGCCGCGGTGCCTGGCTGGCCCTGGGCGTCGGCACGGTCGGTGTCGTGTTCTACGTCGCGACCTTCGCGCTCGGCACCAACCTGACGGTCGTCGCCCAGTCGCTGCCGGGCGAGTGGTGGCAGGTGCCGGTGCTGGTGCTCGCGGCCGCCGAGAACGCGGTGCTCGAGGAGCTCGTGGTCCTCGGCTTCGTGCAGGTGCGGCTGCGCCAGCTCGGCTTCGGCGACTCGGCGGCGATCGGCCTCGCCGCGCTGCTGCGGGGCAGCTACCACCTCTACCAGGGCCTCGGCGGCTTCGTCGGCAACCTCGCGATGGGCCTGCTGTTCGGCTGGCTCTTCCGTCGCTGGGGCCGGGTGATGCCGTTCGTGGTCGCCCACACGCTGCTCGACGTCGGTGCCTTCGTCGGGTACGCCGCCCTGGCCGGGCGGGTCGACTGGCTGCCGACCCTCTAGTCCCGACGCCGCGAGAGCCAGCCGCCGCCCCACAGCGCCCAGAGCACCAGCACCGGCTGGAAGAACAGCCGGACGAGGCGGGCCCGGTCGGAGTCCAGTCCGAAGGCGTCGACCCCCTCGACGTACTGCGCGACGTTGCCCGGGAAGATCGCCACGAAGAACGCGGCGAGCAGCCCGCCGACCAGGCGCCGGCGCTGCGGCAGCGCGATGAACGCCGCGCCGAGCCCGATCTCCACCACCCCGGACGCGACGACGGTGAAGTCCTCGTCCAGCGGGAACCACGAGGGCACCTGCGCCTGGAACTCCTCGCGCTGGGTGGTCAGGTGGAGCACGCCGGCGCCCACCATCGCCGTGCCGAGCAGGAGACGGGCGGCGGTGCTTGCAGTGCTCATGGTCCGCAGCCTAGGGGCTCCCCGTCGGGGTAGTCCGTGACGAACGGACCCCGGTCGCGGCCGGTGAGGGGTCCGATCGTCACGGACTACCCCAGCAGGACCGGGGGCAGCGGCAGCACCGCACCCGGGTTCATCAGCCCGGCGGGGTCGATCGCGTCCTTGACGGCCCGCATCAGCGCGACCTCGACGTCGCTCTTGTAGGCCGCGGCGGCGGCCGCCTTGGACTTCCCCAGGCCGTGCTCGGCGCTGATGCTCCCGGTGAGCTCGGCGACCGAGGCGTTGACGACGTCGGACAGGGCAGCGGCGTGGGTGAGGAACTCGTCCGACGTCAGGTGCTCGGGCCGCGACAGGTTGTAGTGCAGGTTGCCGTCGCCCACGTGGCCGTAGACGAAGAGCCGGGTGCCGGGCAGCTGCGCCTCGATGGCCGGGCCTGTCCGGGCGACGAAGTCGGCCAGCGCGGTGATCGGGACCGAGACGTCGTGCTTGACCGTCGGGCCGTGGACCTCCTGGGCCTCCGACACCCGCTCCCGCAGTGCCCACAGGCCGGAGCGCTGGGTGGGGGAGCCCGCGATCGCGGCGTCGAGGACCAGCCCGGCCTCGACCGCGTCGCCGAGGGCGGCCTCGAGCGGGGTGGCGACGTCGGCGCCGGTGGGCCCGGCGAGCTCGACCAGGCCGTACCACTCCGACGAGGTCGACAGCGGGTCCGTGAGCCCTGCCGCGACGACGAGGTCGCGCGCCGGGCGCGACACAAGCTCCCACGTGGTCAGTCGGTCGCCCCCGTGGTCGCGCAGCACCCCGAGGAGCTCGGCGGCGGCGGCCACGTCGCGCAGCGCGACCCACGCGGTCGCCCGCGACGGGGTCGCCGGCTGCAGCGTCAGCACCGCGGCGGTCACCACGCCGAGGGTGCCCTCGGCGCCGATGAAGAGCTGCTTGAGGTCGTAGCCGGTGTTGTCCTTGCGCAGCGACCGCAATCCGTCCCACACCCGCCCGTCGGGCAGCACGACCTCGAGCCCGAGCACCTGGCTGCGCATCATCCCGTAGCGCAGCACCGCGGTGCCGCCGGCGTTGGTGGAGATGTTGCCGCCGATGGTGCAGCTGCCCTGGGAGCCGAGCGTCAGCGGGAACAGGCGGTCCACGCCCGCGGCCGCGGCCTGCACGTCGGCCAGCACGCAGCCGGACTCGACGGTGATCGTCCCGCCCACCGCGTCGACCTCGCGCACGGCACGCATCCGGCCCAGCGAGAGCACGACCTGCGAGCCCGAGTCGTCGGGGACCGCCCCGCCGCTCATCCCGGTGTTGCCGCCCTGTGGCACCACCGCCACGCCCGCGGCGTGGGTGGCGGCCAGCACGGCGGCGACCTCGGCGGTGCTGCCGGGGCGTACGACGGCCAGCGGGCGTCCGCTGTAGGCGCCACGCCAGTCCGTGTCGTACGCCGCGAGGTCGGCCGGGTCGGTCAGCACGTGGGCGTCGCCCACGGCGGAGCGCAGCTCGGTCAGCAGGTCGACGAGCAGCGGGGTGGGGGCGTCGGTCATGGCTCTCCTGGGAGGTGTGGTGGGTCAGCCGAGCAGGACGGCGATGAGCAGGGCCACCGGCAACGATGCCAGTGTCGTCACGAGGATGGTCTCCCGCGCCACGTCCTCACCGGTCCGGTAGCGGGTCGCGTGGAGGAAGATGTTCTGCGCGGTCGGCAGGGCCGCGGTGATCACCACGCCGAGCAGCACCCGCCCGTCGAGGCCCAGCGCGGAGCCCACGGCCCAGGCGACGACCGGCATCACGCCCAGCTTGAGCACGGTCGCGACGAGCACCTCGCGGTTGTGGCCGGCCTTGCCGGGCCACGGGCTCAGTCGCAGCGCCGCGCCGTACGACAGGAGCATCGCCGGGATCGCGAGCCCGGCCAGCAGCTCGATGGGCGACGCCACGATCCGCGGCAGCTCCCACCCGGTCAGGGCGAGCACGACGCCGAGCAGCGCCGCAACGGTGAGCGGGTTGGTGGTGAGCCGCTTGACGACGGCCAGCGTCCCCGAGCCCCTCCCGGTCAGCCGGTCGAGCATGACGAGCGCGGCCGGCTGCACGACCAGCATCTGCACCAGCAGGGTGGGCACGACGACGGTCGTGTCGCCGACGACGAAGGCCGCGACGGCGATGCCGAGGTTGCCCGCGTTGACGTACGACGACGCCAGCGCGCCGATGAGCACCGAGCCGGTCCCGAGCCCGCGTCGCCACCGCGCCCACGCGGCGTACAGCAGGAAGCAGGTGGCCAGGGAGGCCGCCGACGCGGCGAGGTTGGCGACCGCGCCGCCGATCTCGACCTCGCTGATCACCACGATCATCAGGGCGGGGGAGGCGACGAAGAACGCCACCTCGCCCAGGGTGCGCTGGGAGCGCGCGTCGAGCACGCCGGTGTGCGCGAGCGCGGCGCCGCAGGCGATCACCACGAGGATGGTGACGAAGCCGATCAGGAGGTCCACGAGTGCTCCTGGGTGCGGGGCCGGCGCATGGCGCGATGCCCAGGGGGCAATGGACGTCGGCGGACGGGCCCGGCGAGGATGGTGGGGTGACCCAGCCTCGAGTCGTCCGTGTCGGCCCCCTGATGCCCTTCCTGGAGGAGGCCCTCGTCCGCGAGTACGACGCCCCGTCGCTCGCCGACGTCGGCTCCGCGACCGCGGGGCTCGAGGTCGCCGTGGCCGGCGGTGGCACCCTGGTCGGCGCCGCGGAGATGGACGCCCTGCCCGACCTGCGCGCGGTGACCAACTTCGGCGTCGGCTACGACAACGTCGACGTCGAGGAGGCCACCCGCCGCGGGATCGTCGTCTCCAACACCCCCGACGTGCTGACCGACGCGGTGGCCGACCTCTCGGTCGCGCTGGTGCTGGACGTGATGCGCCAGGTCAGTGCCGCCGAGCGGTGGTTGCGCCGGGGCGAGTGGGCCTCGGGCGGCAGGTTCCCGCTCACCCGCGACGTCCGCGGTGCGACCGTCGGCATCCTCGGCCTCGGCCGGATCGGCCACGCGGTGGCCGAGCGGCTGGTGGCCTTCGGGGCGATCATCGCCTACCACTCGCGCAGCCCCAAGGACGTGTCGTGGGCCTACCACGACAGCCCGCTCGCGCTGGCCGCGGCGAGCGACGTGCTGGTGGTGCTGACCCCGGGCGGGGCCGGCACCGAGCACCTCGTCGACGCGGCGGTCCTCGACGCGCTGGGGCCGGAGGGCTACCTCGTCAACGTCGCCCGCGGCTCGGTGGTCGACGAGGACGCGCTGGTCGCCGCCCTCGAGGCCGACCGGATCGCCGGGGCCGGGCTCGACGTCTTCGCCGACGAGCCGCACGTTCCGGCCGCGCTGCTCGAGCGCGAGGACGTCGTGCTCCTGCCGCACGTCGGCAGCGCCACCGTGCAGACCCGCGAGGCGATGGCCCGCCTGGTGCTCGACAACGTCGCCGCGTTCGTCGGGAAGGGCGAGCTCGTCACGCCCGTCGGCTGACCTCACGCGCGCGGTCCCGTGCGCGTGAGGTCCAGGGCCACGTGCCCGGGGTGGAGGTCCGCGACCGTCGCGGCGCCCAGCAGCGACATGGTGTGCGCGAGCTCGTCGACCAGGAAGCCCAGCGCGGTGTCCACTCCGCGTCGTCCGCCGACCATCAGCCCGTAGAGGTAGGCGCGCCCGACCATCACCGCGCTGGCGCCGAGCGCCACGGCCGCCGCGACGTCCGAGCCGGTGCGGATACCGGAGTCGACCATCACCTCGGCCCGGTCGCCGACCGCGGCGACGACGTGGGGGAGCAGCTCGAGCGGCACCGGCGCGCGGTCGAGCTGGCGTCCACCGTGGTTGGAGAGCACCACCGCGTCGGCGCCCGCGTCCACCGCGGCGGCCGCGTCGGCGACCGACAGCACGCCCTTGACCACGACCGGCCCCGACCACCGGTCCTTGAGCCAGGTGATGTCGGCCGGTCGCAGCGCCTGCTCGCGCAGGGTGTTGGACATCCCCCAGCGCGCGTAGTGCGAGTCCTCGGGGAACGTCGCGAACCGCAGCGGCTCGGTCGTCAGGATGTCACCCACCCACCGCGGCCGCCGTGCCATGTCGGCGAAGGTCCGCAGCGTCAGCGCCGGCGGGATCGAGAAGCCGTTGCGCCGGTCCTGCCACTTGGCGCCGGACAGGGCGGTGTCCACGGTCAGCACCAGCGCGTCGTACCCGTGCTCGCGGGCCTGGCGGACGTGCTCAAGGCTCACGTCGCGGTCCTTCATCAGGTAGAGCTGGAACCAGTTCCGCCCGCCCGGGGCCGCCCGCGCGAGGTCCGGGATCGAGGTCGTGGCGTACGTCGAGAGCGTGTACGGCAGCCCGGCGGCCTCGGCCGACGCGGCCACCGCGCACTCCCCGGAGTGGTGCGAGAGCCGGGTGTAGCCGGTCGGCGCCAGGACGATCGGCGCGCTCGCCGGCCGCCCCAGGATCGTCGTCGAGGTGTCCGGCTCGCCCACGGCCTCGAACGTCGAGGGCCGCAGCTCGAGGGCGTCGTACGCCGCACGGTTGCGGTGCATCGTGCGCTCGGTCTCGGCGCCGGTCTCGACGTAGTCCAGCACCGCCCGCGGCACCCGGCGGCGGGCCTCACGGGCCAGGTCGTCGACGCACACGCAGCGCGCGAGGCGGCGTACGACGGGGTCCGCGGACCAGGGCCGGGTCACGAGGAAGGGGGCCACGTCGGCCCACCGGGGGACCCGCCTGACGGTCGTCATCTCTGGACAGCACCTCACTCATCGGATAAGTTCTCAACTCATCATACAAGTTGGCCCTCCCCGAAGGAACCCCGATGTCCGACTCCATCCGCAGCCTCACGCTGTCCCACGTCGTCCTGCCGATCGCCAACCCGGTGAGCGATGCCAAGGTGCTCACCGGCAAGCAGAAGCCGCTCACCGAGACGGTGCTCCTCTTCGTCGAGGTCACCACCGAGCAGGGCCTCACCGGTATGGGGTTCTCCTACTCCAAGCGCGCGGGCGGCAAGGCGCAGTTCGCCCACCTCAAGGAGGTCGCCGAGGTCGCGATCGGGCAGGACCCGAGTGACATCGCCAAGATCTACGAGTCGCTGATGTGGGCCGGCGCCTCGGTCGGCCGCTCCGGGGTCGCGACCCAGGCCGTGGCCGCGCTCGACGTCGCTCTGTGGGACCTCAAGGCCCGCCGCGCCGACCTGCCCCTGGCCAAGCTGCTCGGCGCGCACCGCGACTCGTGCCGCGTCTACAACACCTCCGGCGGCTTCCTGCAGGCGTCGCTGTCGGAGATGAAGGAGAAGGCGACCGCGTCCCTCGAGGCCGGCATCGCGGGCATCAAGATCAAGGTCGGTCAGCCCGACTGGCGCCTCGACCTCGAGCGGGTCGCCGCGATGCGCGAGCACCTCGGCGACGGGCCGTTCATGGTCGACGCCAACCAGCAGTGGGACCGCGCCCGCGCGCGCCGGATGTGCCGCGAGCTCGAGCAGCACGACCTCATCTGGATCGAGGAGCCCCTCGACGCGTGGGACGCCGTCGGCCACGCGGACCTGTCGCAGGAGTTCGACACCCCGATCGCGACCGGCGAGATGCTGACGTCGGTGGCCGAGCACATGGCGCTGCTCGACGCCGGCTACCGCGGCATCGTCCAGCCGGACGCCCCGCGCATCGGCGGCATCACCCCGTTCCTCGAGTTCGCGACGATCGCGGCCCACCGCGGGCTCGCGCTCGCCCCGCACTACGCGATGGAGATCCACCTGCACCTCGCCGCGGCGTACCCCACCGACCCGTGGGTGGAGCACTTCGAGTGGCTCGACCCGCTGTTCGACGAGTCCGTCGAGATCCGCGACGGGCAGATCTTCGTCCCGCAGCGCCCGGGCCTCGGCTTCACGCTGTCGGAGCAGATGCGCGCCCACACCGAGGACACGGTCACGTTCGGGGCCTGACGGCTCCCGGCGTCGCGACGGGGAGGCATGATGCCGCCCATGAGGACCCGCCCGCAGCACGTCGTCGCCGGGCTCAAGGACAAGATCCTGCGCGGCGACCTCGCCCCCGGCGCCAAGCTGCCGTCCGAGGCCGAGCTGATCGAGGAGTACGCCGTCTCCCGCACCGTCGTGCGGGAGGCGGTGTCGCGCCTGCAGGCCGAGGGGCTCGTCGAGACCTTCCAGGGCCGCGGCTCGTTCGTGCTCGCCGTGCCCGAGCCCTCGTCGTTCACCCTCGAGACGTCGGCGATCCGCAGCCACCACGACGTGCTGGCGATGGTCGACTTCCGGATCGGGGTCGAGACCGAGGCCGCCGGGCTCGCGGCGTCCCGGGTCACGCCGGACTCCTCGGCGTCGATCACGGCCGCCCACGAGTCGTTCACGGCGGCCGGCCACGAGGGGGCGGTCGAGGCGGACTTCGCCTTCCACCGGGCGATCGCGGCGGCCACCGACAACCGCTTCTACGTCGACCTGCTCGACTCGCTCGGCCCGATGATGATCATGCTGCCGCGCACCCGCCTCGGCGACGAGTACACGATGACCGACTCCACGCACGTCGAGCGGGTCCAGCGCGAGCACGACAACGTCGCCGCCGCGATCCTGGCCGGCGACGCCGACACCGCCCGCGCGGCCATGCGCCTGCACCTGGGCAACACCCGCCGGCGCCTCACCGGCTGACCGGTCACCAGCGCGAGGTGTTGACCTCGAAGTCCGGCTGGATGGTGCGCATGTAGACGGTGTCCTCACGACGTCGTACGCCGCACTCGAGGTACTGCTCGTGCAGCAGCCCGAGCATGTCCCGGTCGAGCTCGACCCCGAGGCCGGGACCCGTGGGCACCGACAGGGCTCCGTCCACGAAGGACAGCACGCCCGGCTTGATGAGGTCCTGGGTCTTCCACGGGTAGTGGGTGTCGCACGCGTAGGTCAGCGTCGGCGACGCGGCGGCCAGGTGGGTCATCGCGGCGAGCGAGACGCCGAGGTGCGAGTTGCTGTGCATCGACAGCCCCAGGCCCCAGGTCTCGGTGATCCCGGCCAGCAGCTGCGAGCGGCGCAGGCCGCCCCAGAGGTGGTGGTCGGAGAGCACGATCTGCACGGCGTCGGCCGCGATCGCCGGCGGCAGGTGCTCCATCGCGATGACGCACATGTTGGTCGCGAGGGGCACGTCGGTGCGTGCCGAGACCGCGGCCATCCCGTCGATGCCGGGCGTCGGGTCCTCGAGGTACTCCACGACATCGGACAGCCGCGAGGCCACGGCGACCGACGTGTCGACCGTCCATGCGCCGTTGGGGTCGAGCCGGAGCGGCAGGTCGGGGAAGGCGTCGCGCAGCGCCTCGATCGCGTCGCACTCCTCCGACGGCGGCAGCACGCCGCCCTTCAGCTTGAGGGAGCCGAAGCCCCAGCCGTCCACCATCCGGTGCGCCTGCGCGACGAGCTGGTCGGGCGTCAGCGCCTCGCCCCACTCGTCGTCGGGGAGGCCCGGGTGGCCGGCCCACTTGTAGAAGAGGTAGCCGCTGAACGGCACCGAGTCGCGGACCCGACCGCCGAGGACCTCGCTCACCGGGCGCCCCGTCTCGTGGCCCTGGAGGTCGATGCACGCGACCTCGAAGGGGGAGTGGACGGTGTCGACGGCGGACTTCACGTCGAGCATCCCGCCGAAGCTCGCGCCCGCACCGCCGGTCTCCCGGCCGAGGACGTCGACGACCACGCGGCGTACGGCGGCGAGGTCGAACGGGTCGATGCCGCCCAGGGACGAGGCGACGGCAGAGAGGCGGGCGAGGTGGGCCTCGTCGGCGTACGTCTCGCCGAGCCCGACCAGGCCGGAGTCGGTGTGCACCTCGACGATCGCGCGCAGCGCCCATGGCTGGTGCACGCCGACGACGTTGAGCAGCGGCGGGTCGGCGAACGCGACCGGGGTGACGACGACCCGCGAGATCCTCGAGCGGCTCATCGGGCGGGCTTGACGGCCAGCACCGGCGCGTCGAGCTCGAGCAGCAGCCGCTGCGCGTCGCTGCCCATCACCAGCTTGCCGACCGGCGAGCGGCGGCGCAGGCCGATCACGACCAGGCGGGCGCCGGTGCGCTCGACGGCGGTCGAGAAGGCGTCGACGATGTCGGCGCCGTGGTCGGCGTGGTCGACCGACGCGGTGACGCCGAGCGCGGCCGCGGCGGCGACGATGCGGGCCTCGTCGTCCGGGCCGACGAGCCGGGCGTCGACGGTGCTGCCGCGGCGCGGGCTGTTGAGGACCACGGCGTCCTCGCCGTGGGCGGCCGCCTCGGCGAGCCCGGCCTCGAGGGCCGCCTCGCCGACGGGGGTGGGCACGTAGCCGATGAGGACGGTCATCGCACGCCTGCTTCCTGGTCGTGGTGCTCGCTGGGGTTGCTGGGATCGCTGGGGGTGTTCGAGGAGGACCGGCGACGCAGCACCAGCTGGATGACGGGCAGCGCGATCACCATGACGATGAAGACGATGATCACCCCGGAGATGGGCCGGGTGACGAAGCCGGTCGGGTCGCCCTCGAAGAGCAGCATCGAGCGGCGGAAGCTCGACTCCACGAGCGACCCGAGCACGAAGGCCAGCACCATCGGACCGGGCTCGAAGCCGGTCTTCTTCATGAGGTAGCCGACGATGCCGAAGGCGATCATCACGAAGATGTCGAAGACCGAGTTGTTGATCGTGTAGACGCCCAGGATCGTGATGAGGGCGGTGATCGGGGCCAGGATCGCCGGCCGCACCCGCAGGATCTTCACGAAGATGCCGACCAGCGGGATGCTCAGGGCGAGCAGGATCAGGTTGCCGATGTACATCGAGTTGACGACGCCCCAGAACAGGTCCGGGCGCTCGTCGATCAGCTGCGGGCCGGGCGCGACGCCGACGACCAGCAGCGCGGCGTACAGCATCGCCATGGAGGCGTTGGCCGGGATGCCGATGGTGAGCAGCGGGATGAACGACGACGTGGCGGCGGCGTTGTTGGCCGACTCCGGGCCGGCGACGCCCTCGATCGCGCCGCGGCCGAAGCGGGAGGGGTCCTTGGCGACCTTCTTCTCCGCGGCGTACGCCGCCAGCGAGGCCATCACGGCGCCGCCGCCGGGCAGCACGCCGAGGAAGAAGCCGATGACCGAGCCGCGGGCGATGGCCGGCGACGACTGCTTGAGGTCCTTGCGGGAGGGCCAGATGTTGGCGATCGCGGCGGGCACGTGCGGCTTGCCGTGGCGCTCCTCGAGGTTGTAGAGGATCTCGCCGACGCCGAACAGGCCCATGGCGACCACGACGAAGTCGATGCCGCTCTGGAGCTCGAGCGTGTTGAACGTGAACCGGTCGGCCGAGCTGAAGCTGTCGCTGCCGACGGTGGCCAGCAGCAGGCCGATCGCCGCGGCGACCAGCGCCTTGACGGTGTTGCCGTTGCCGACGGTGGCCACGAGCAGGACGCCGAGCAGTGCGAGTGCGGCGTACTCCGGAGGTCCGAAATCGAGGGCGTAGCTCGCGACGATCGGGCCGAGCAGCGTCAGGCCGATGATGGAGACGGTGGCGCCGACGAAGGAGCCGATGGCGGCGATGCCGAGGGCCGTGCCGGCCTTGCCCTGCTTGGCCAGGGCGAAGCCGTCGAAGACGGTGACCACCGAGCTGGCCTCGCCGGGGATGCGCAGCAGGACCGAGGTGATCGTGCCGCCGTACTGGGCGCCGTAGTAGATGCCGGCGAGCATGATGATGGCCGCGACCTGGTTGCCGTCGGAGGCGGCGCCGTAGGCGATCGGCAGCAGGATGGCCATCGTGGCGGCGGGGCCGAGGCCCGGCAGCACGCCGATGAGCATGCCGATCAGGACGCCGATCAGGCAGTACATGAGGTTGGTCGGCTGGGTCACGACCGCGAAGCCGTCGATGAAGGCGTTGAAGTCCATCAGGGTCTCCTCTCGTCGCTCAGAAGGCGATCAGGTGGGGCAGCGGGATCTTGAGGCCGTAGAGGAACAGCACGTAGAACACCGCGGTCGTGGCGACCGAGATGACGATCGTGCTGCGCCAGGTCTCGCCGCCGAGGAACCGCAGCCACACGATGCCGAGCAGGATCGCCGGGATCTCGAAGCCGAGGGTCGGGAGGAGCAGGCCGAGGCCGACGAACGTCGCGGCGCCGACCAGGACGAGCAGGCTGGACCGGGTGAACTTCTCCGCGTCGTCGAGGGTGCGGCCGACGACCAACAGCACCACCGCGAGGACCATGATGAGCACCGAGACCGCGAAGGGCCACAGCCCCGGGCCGGGCCGCCGCAGCGACCCGAGCCCGTAGCCGTGGGCGAGGTACGCCGCACCCGCACCGAGGACGAGGACCACGAGCGCCGGGATCACCTGGTACGCCGGGCCGCCGGCGGGCGGTCGCTCCTCGGCGAGGTCGCGGGCGACCTCCGCCTGGAGCTCGGCCAGGATGTCCGGCTCGTCGGCCGTCCGCGTCTCGCGCTCGCTCATGGTCATCTCGTCTCGTCGGTTCCGGGTGCGGCGGGTGGAGCGTGCGTCAGCTGGCGTCGCCCAGGTCGATGCCGTACTCCTCGACCAGGTCGGCGTACCGCTGGGTGTCCTCCTCGAGCTGCGCGACGACCTCGTCACCCGAGATCTCCATCGGGGTGAGGTTGTTCTGCTCGTTGAAGGCCTGGTACTCCTCGGTCTCGAACGTCGCCTGCATGGCCTCCGCGATGGCGTCCTGGACGTCCTGCGGGGTGCCCTTCGGCACGGTCATGAAACGGTACTGCGCCACCTCGACGTCGAGGCCCGACTCCTGCGCCGTGGGCACGTCGGGGAGGAACTCGACGCGCTCGGGGCCGAAGACGGTGATCGGGGTGATCTTGCCGGCCTCGATGTTCTCGATGGCCTCGCCGACCTGCAGGCAGGCGGTGTCGACCTGGTCGCCGAGGAGGGCGGTCAGGGCGGGGGCGCCGCCGTCGAAGGGGATCGCCTCGGCGGGGGTCTCGTTGACGTTGAAGGTCAGCGCGCAGGCGAGCTGGGCGCCGGTGCCGACACCGGTGGTGCCGTAGGTGATCTTCTTGTCGGCGCCCGCGAAGTCGTCGATCGAGGTGAAGCCCGAGCCCTTGCTGGCGACGAGGACGTAGTCGTCGCGGGACACGCCCTGCACGACGTCGAAGTCGTCGATGCTGGTGACCTCGTCCTCGCCGACCGCGAGCGGGGTGATCGCAAAGAGCGATGCATTCTGCACCGAGATCATCGAGCCGTCGGGCTCGGCCTGGGCGACCTCGGCCGCGGCGAGCGCGCCGTTGGCGCCCTCGCGGTTGATGACCGGGAACGAGCCGCCGAGCTCCGCGGAGAGGCCCTGCGAGACCTGGCGGCTGATGAGGTCGGAGGAGCCGCCGGCGGAGGCGCCGACCGGCATCTCGACGGCACCCGACGGGTACTCGCCGGAGTCGCTGCCGCCGCCCGCGGTGTTCTGGACGCCGCCGCAGGCGGTGAGGGCCACGACGGCGAAGGTGGCGACCGCTCCGAGGCTGAGGTGCTTGCGCATGCTGTGCTCCTTGGAATGTGATGTGACCGCCGACACTAGGTACCCGCGTCGATGCGCGTCCAAGCCCGATTCGGCATGGAATGATATGCGGCGCGCATCGTCGACTAGGCTCGGCCCCGTGATCACCCTCGACCAGGTGCGGTCCTTCGTGGCCGTCGCCGAGGAGCTGCACTTCGGCCGGGCCGCCGAGCGGCTCCAGATGACCCAGCCCCCGTTGTCGCGCCAGATCCAGAAGCTGGAGAAGTCCGTGGGCGCCCAGCTGCTCGAGCGCGACAACCGGCGCGTCGAGCTGACCGGCGCCGGGGCGGCCTTCCTCGACGAGGCCTACCGGCTGCTCAACCTCGTGGAGGGCGCGGGCGACCTCGCCCGGCGCGTGGACGCGGGCGCGGCCGGCGTCGTACGCCTGGGCTTCACCGCGGTCTCCGCCATCTCCATCCTCGGCCCGTTGCTGCGCCGGCTCACCGCCGCGCTGCCCGACGTCGAGGTGCTGCTGTCCGAGCGGGTCACCCAGGCCCAGGTCGACGGCATCCGGCGCGGCGAGCTCGACATCGGGCTCGCGCGCCCGCCCTTCGACACCTCCCTGCTCTCGTCCAAGGTCGTCCTGCGCGAGCCGCTGATGGCCGTCGTGCCCACCGACCACCCCCTGGCCGCGCTCGACCGTCCGCTGAGGCCGCAGGACTTCGACGGCCAGCCGGTGATCGGCTACCACCCCCAGCAGTCGCGCTACTTCCACGAGCTGTCGGTGCGCTTCCTCGCCAACGCGCACCCGCGCATCGAGCAGCGCGTGCACCAGGTGCTGACCGCGATGCTGCTCGTCGCCGCCGACCGCGGCCTCGCACTCGCCCCCGCCTCCGCGACGTCGCTCCAGGTCGAGGGCGTGGTCTTCAAGGACCTCGCCCACGGCGGCGGCGACACCCGGCTCGACGCCGACCCCGACCGCCCGGTCGAGCTGTACGCCGTGTGGTCGCGCGAGGCTGTCACCCCGGTCGTACGCCGCGTGCTCGACGTGGTCACCCAGGTCGCGGGCTAGCAGCCCTCGCGGCTCCGCTCAGTCCAGGAACCAGGACATCAGCGCCCGCCCGAACGGCGAGAACAGCCAGCCGATCGTGCCGATCGCGACCGCCGCGGCCACCAGGGCCGGCGCGGTCCGGCGCAGGTCGCCCGCCGCGATGCCCTGTCGGGTGCGGACCACGGCCCAGGCGAGCGTCGCCAGGGCGAGGGCCGGACCGAGGAGGAACGTGGCCATCCCGGCCAGGCGGAACGACGCCCACCCGCCCTGCGCGTGCGGCCACAGGTCCTTGGGGTCGTGGTAGCCCATCGCCACCTCCTCGAGCGGAAAGCTGTCGAGGTCGTTGACGTAGTAGGGGAGGACGAGGAAGACGGCGTAGGACCCGGCGCACGCGAGGGCGACGAGCAGCGGCGGCCAACCACCGCGCCACCAGTGCCGCCACCGGGCGTGCCGCAGGACCGGAGCGACGGACACGTCGATCGGGAAGGGGGCGGCAGGTGTCGTCACGCTACGGATGCTGGCGGCTGCGGGGTCACCGCCGGTGGCGTCGGCGGCGCGAATCCCCACAACGGATGAAGCCTGCGGACGAGATGGACCGTCAGGCCGTGATCGCGTCCCCGACCAGCCGGCTGCTGAGCAGCCGGTCGCGCAGCGCGGCCAGCTCGCCGACCGCGTCCAGGAATCGGGTGGTGCTGTCGCCGACCTGGAGGTCGTCGAAGTAGAAGTGCCGCATCGCCAGCCGGGCCAGGTGGTGCTCGTCGTGGTCGAGCCGCGAGGCCAGCAGGTCGGCCAGCCCGGCGACGGTGGACTCGTCGACGACGTCGGCGCACCGGCTCACCGGGACGTCCTGGCGGAAGCGGTCGACGTCCTGGTGCCGGTCGGTGATGAGGATCGGCGCCTCGGTGCGCAGGTAGAGCCAGTCGAGGCCGACCGACGACACGTCGGTCACCATCGCGTCGCAGTCGGGCATGACGGCCAGGATGTCGCCGCGCAGGACGGACGTGTGCCCCGCCTCGGGCTCGCGGGCGGTGGCCGCCGCGACCATCTGCAGGATCGCCAGGTGCGCCTCCTGCACGGCGGGCGTGAGGCTGGTCGTCACCTTGGGGTGCGGCTTGTAGACGAGGCGCACGTCGGGCACCGCGAGGATCGCGCGCACGATGCGGGTGCCGATGGTGTCGAGCGACGTGTAGTCGTTGTAGTCGGCGTCGCCCTCCCAGGTGGGCGCGTAGAGGACCGTACGACGCGTGGTCGGCGCGAGCAGCGATGCGGGCCGGAGGTCGAGCTGCGGCCGGCCGACGCGCACCAGGCGGCGGGTGTCGAACTCGAGCAGCCCCTCGATGTGCCGCTGCACGGCGGCCTCGCCGGCGACGAAGACGCGGTCGTAGGCCTTGGCGTTGTTGCTCGCCATGGACTGCTTGTCGCTCTCCCCGTGGTTGATGTGCGCGTGCAGCATCCGCCCGTCGATGAGCGACTGGAAGTTGAGCATCGAGTTGTTGCAGTAGAGCGCGACCTTGGCGTCGAGCGCGTCGTACAGCTCGGTCAGCTCGGGGAACGACGGCGCCGTGAAGATCGGGAGGTCCGTGCGCTCGCCCAGCAGCGTCGCGACGTCGGGGTCGCGGACCACGATCCCCACCGGGTGGTGGGCGTGCAGGGTCTCGAGGACCTCCAGCCACTGGATCAGCTGGTAGCTCCGCGTGGGGTCGTCGGCGTAGTACGCGATGACATGGACGTCGTTCACGTACAGATTCTAGGCGTCACGCCCAGCGCCGGAGGCCGTTTCGCCCCCGGCGGACGGGCGGGACGCGCCGGGACTGCGGGCGGGACGCCCCGGGTCGACGGGCAGGGCGGCCGAGGTCCTACGGTGTCATGGACGTCTTGACGCGTTCCAGGGCCTCGCGCCCACGTCCTCACTATGCTGTGGCGTCGACGGTCAACGGTGTCGAGGGGATCGACACAGGGATGGGAGACGGTGTGGTGCAGTCCCGGGAGCGCGGCGTGGAGGCCGTGGACTCGTGGTCCGACGCCCCGACCCGTGCCTCCCTCCAGGTCCTCGCCGAGGGGGCGGCCACGCTCGCCGGCTTCGCCCAGTCGGCCATCAGCGTGCGCCGCGGCGACCACCTCGAGGTGGTGGCGACCTCCGGTCCCGAGCTGGCCGACCTGGTGGGCACCTGGCTCCCGGTGGAGGTCCTGGAGAAGGAGCTCGCCAAGTCCGACGACTGGGGAGACCTGCGGTTCGTGCCGCACGAGCGGGTCGGTGACGAGGTCCTCGAGTACAGCCACGTCCCGGACCTCGACCCCGTCGCCGGCCCCGACGGCTGGCACCCGCTCGACCTGCTCGCCGCCCCGTTGTACGACGACGCAGGCGAGCTGCGCGGGCTTCTCACCGTCGACGCGCCCGTGGACGGCCTGCGTCCGGGGCCCCACCAGCGAGAGGTGCTGGCGAGGTACGCCGGCGTCGCCCGCAGCTCGGTCCTCCTCGCCCTCGAGCGCGAGGTGCTCTCCGAGCGCGTGCGGATGGCCACCGAGGCGCGCGAGATGGTGCGCCGTGCGATGGGGGAGCCCTCCCTGGAGCGGGTGATCGTGGCCTGCCGCGCGGCGGTCGTCTCGTCCTTCGACGCAGTTGGCATGTGGCTGTCGGCCTTCGAGTCGGACGGCACCACGTCGAGCACCTGGTTCGCCGAGGGCGGCCAGGGACGACCTGTGCTGGACGAGCTCGACGAGGTGCTGGTCCGGCTGGCCCACCGCTACTGGGCCGACCAGTACGTCGCCCACTTCTCCGCCAGCCGCGCCGACCACCCGGGGCTCGAGCCCGAGGAGGCCGCGCAGATGCTCGACTTCCTCGACAGCATCCACATCGGCTCGATCCTCTTCGTCCCCCTGGGGGCCGGCCTCGAGTGCCTCGGCTTCCTCGCCCTCTCCCGGGTCTCGGACAACCAGGCGTGGACCGAGGTGGAGTACGACGCCGCGCTCGACATCGGTCGCGACCTCGGGCGGGCCGTCGCCAACGCCCGGCAGCGGGACGCCGAGCGCGCGCTCGTCACCCGGCTGCGCGACCTCGACGGCTATCGCAGCGAGCTGGTCAGCACCGTGGCCCACGAGCTGCGCAACCCGCTCAGCTCCGTGGTCGGCAACCTCGAGCTGCTCGAGGACGAGACCCTCACCGACCACGGCCGCCGCTCGGTCGAGTCGGCGATCCGGGGTGCCGGTCGCATCGAGGGCGTGATCGACGACCTCCTCACCGTGGCCCACGTGTCCGACCCCGACGCGGCCTTCGACCCGGTGCCGGTCGACCTGCGCCAGGTCGTGCTCGACGTCGAGGACGAGTGCGCCCACGCCGCCGCGAGCCGGTCCATCACCCTCACCCGGTCCCTCCCGACCGGCAGCCTGCTCGTGCCGGGTCGCCCCGACGAGCTGCACCGGATGCTGGCCAACCTGGTGAGCAACGCGCTCAAGTATTCCGAGGACGGCAGCTCCGTCGCGATCGGCCTTGCGGTCAAGGGTGCAGCCGGCGAGGGGGAGGGCGACGAGGCGCGGGTCGCCCTGAGCGTCGTCGACCACGGACTGGGCATCTCGGAGGAGGACCAGGCCGGCCTGTTCCGTGAGTTCTTCCGCTCCCGCAACCCCGAGGCCCTGTCCCGACCGGGCAGCGGGCTCGGCCTGGTCATCGTGGACCGGATCGTCCGCCGCCACGGCGGTCGGATCGACGTCCACTCCGCGCTCGGCGCCGGCACCACCATGACGGTCACCCTCCCGGCCGGCTGATCGCCGTGGCCGGGAACCCCGCTCACGATCGGGGAACATCGTCCCGCGAGGAGCGGGTCGAACTTCCCCGATCTTTCCCGCCGACACCTGGGACCTGAGTCACCCAGCGACGCAGCTCGCACGGGTCGGCCGCGCCTCCTCAGCCCACCCCGGCGTACCCCTCGCGGTAGCTCGGCCACGAGGGCACCCACCCGGTCGCGCGCAGCCGCGCGTTGGAGAGCCGCTTGCCGTGCCCCTGCTCGGGGTCGGCGGAGGGTGGGGCGGGAGCGCCGAGCCGCTCGGCGAGGTACGCCGCGACGTCACCCAGCTGCGCGGGCTCGTCGTCCGTCCCGAGGTAGAGCCGCTCCGGTGCCTCGGGACGGGTCAGCAGGTGCACGACCGCGTCGGCGGCGTCCTCGCGGTGGATGCGGTTGGTCCAGCGGTGCGGGTCGGTGACCCGCCCCTCGCGGACCGTGTCGAGCAGCCGGGTGCTGGAGCCGCCGTACAGGCCCGACAGCCGCAGCACCGTCCCCGTGGGCAGCCGCTCGAGGAAGAGCTCCTCGGCCGCGAGCAGCATCCGGCCCGGTCCGTCCGCCGGTCGCGGGGGAGTCGTCTCGTCGTCGAGGGGAGGCCGGTCGTGGCTGCCGTGCACGGCGGTCGAGGAGACCAGCACGGCCCGCTCCGGCGGCGTGCCGGTCGCGGCCAGTGCGTCGAGCGCGCGCCGCATGCCGTCGACGTACGTCGCCCGGTAGGACTCCTCGGTCCGCGGGCGGGCGGTGAGTGCGACGACGGCGTACCGCGCCTCGAGGTCCGGCAGGGCGGGGACCTCGCGCGTCAGGTCGACGGACAGCCCGCGCAGCGGGGGCGGGACCAGCGTCGCGGTGCGGCGCAGGGCCAGCACGTCGTGCCCGCGGTCGGCGAGCCGCAGGCCGACCGCCGCGCCCAGGTCTCCGCAGCCGACGAGCAGCACGTCCGAGGTCACGGCGGCACGCTACGCCTACGCTGCGGGGATGGAGCGCACCACGTTCACGGCCGCCACGGGGACAGGGGACCTGACGGGATGGGTCGCGGGTGACGGACCGCCCGTCCTGGCCGTCCACGGTGGGCCGGGACTGGGTCATGAGTACCTCGACGGACTGGTCGAGGAGCTCGCGTCCCGCTACCGGGTCGCGACCTTCCAGCAGCGGGGTCTGCCCCCCTCGACGGAGCAGGGGGACTTCACCGTCGCCGAAGCCGTGACCGACCTCGTGGCCGTCCTCGACCACCTGGGCTGGGCGACGGCGTACCTGATGGGCCACTCGTGGGGAGGCCACCTGGCGTTCCACGCGGCGGCGGCGATCCCGGGCCGGCTCGACGGGGCCCTCGCCGTCGACCCGCTCGGCGCGGTCGGTGACGGTGGTGCGGCCGATTTCGGCGCGACCCTCCGGGCGCGCGTCCCCGAGGACGTCCGGGCACGTCTGGACGAGCTCGACGAGAAGGAGTCCGCCGGCGCGCTGACCCTCGAGGACGACCTCGAGGCCCTGGGCATCCTCTGGCCGTCGTACTTCGCCGACGCGCAGGCGGCGCCGCCCATGCCCGCTGTCCGGATGAGCATGGCCGCCGGTGACGGACTGTGGGCCGACCTCGTCTCCCGGCTCCAGGTGCTCGAGGCATCCCTGTCCTCGATCACCGTCCCGGTGGGAGTGCTCGTGGGCGAGCGCAGCCCGATGCCGCCGAGCGCCGGCACCGGGACCGCCGCGCGCATCCCCGGCGCCTGGTCCCACGTGGAGCCGGGGGTCGGCCACTTCGTGTGGATCGAGTCGCCCGGGTGCGTGCTGGTGGCCATGGACCGTCTCGTCGCGGGCCGCGGCTAGCCCGACTGCGCCGTGGACGCGGCGTACGACGGGTGCGACGGTGGACCCATGACGCGTACGCTCGATGTCGACTACCTCGTCGTGGGGGCCGGGGCGATGGGGATGGCGTTCACGGACGCGCTCATCGACCACTCCGACGCCCGGGTGGCGCTCGTGGACCGCCGGCACGGGGTCGGCGGGCACTGGCTGGAGGCGTACCCGTTCGTCCAGCTGCACCAGTCCTCCGCGTTCTACGGCGTGCCCTCGACGCTGCTCGGCGGCGGCCAGCTCCAGCAGCACGGTCCCGAGGCGGGCCTGCAGGAGCGCGCCACCCAGGCGGAGATCACGGCGTACTACGCCCGCGCGATGGACCGGATGCGGGAGACCGGCCGTGTCGACTTCTTCCCCAACAGCGAGCACGACGGCGACCGCACCGTGGTCTCACGAGTCTCGGGAGCCACGTTCCGGGTGCCCGAGACCTGCCGGATCGTCAACGCGCACTACCTGGCACCGAGCATCCCCGCGGAGGTGCCGCCCCCCTTCGCAGTCGGTGACGGCGTCCGCGTGGTGCCGGTCAACGACCTCGCCCGGCTGGAGGAGGCGCCCAGCCAGTACGTCGTCGTGGGCTCGGGCAAGACCGCCACGGACGCCTGCATCTGGCTGATGGCGCGGGGCGTGGACCCGGACGCGATCTGCTGGGTGCGCCCGCGCGACCCGTGGATGTTCAACCGGGCGCTCATCCAGCCCGACCTGGAGATCTTCCTCGGCATGGCGGCGGACCTGATGGAGTCGGCGGCCACGTCGACGTCCCTCGAGGACCTGTTCCTCCGGCTGGAGGAGCACGACATCATGCTCCGCATCGACCGCTCGGTGATGCCGACGATGGCCAAGGCGCCCACCCTGGCGACGTGGGAGCTCGACCGGCTGCGCAGCATCGAGGACGTCGTACGCCGCGGCCACATCACCTCGGTCGCTCGCGGCAAGCTCGAGATGACCGAGGGGACGACGGTCGGCATCGCGGACGACGCCCTGGTCGTGCACTGCGCGGCCGACGGCCTGAAGTACCCACCGCTCGTCCCGGTCTGGCGTCCGCAGGACATCACCCTCCAGCCCATCCGTGCCGGCTTCCCGTGCTTCGGCGCAGCGCTGGCCGGCTACGTCGAGGCGACCCGCACCGACGACCACGAGAAGAACCGGCTGTGCCCGCCGTCCAACTACGGCGACTCGATGGCGCAGTGGGCCGAGATGAACGTCCGCGGCACCCGGGCCACGCTGTCCTTCTCGGCCGAGAAGGACATCAAGCAGTGGGCGGACGGGGTGGCGCTCAACCCGACGCGGGTCACGCCGGACCAGCCGTCGTCGGCGGCCCTGGACGACGCCCGCGGGAGGCTGGCCGCCCACACGCGGCCGGCGCTGGAGCGGCTCGAGGAGCTGGTCCGGGGCGCGCGCTCGGGGCCCCGGGAAAAGTAGAACCGCCCACGGTCTCGGGTCCGTGGGCGGTTCTGAGGACGAATCTACCTCCTGATCGTCACCAGTGGTGCACAGGCGATGCACAGATCGGCAACGAGATGGTCACCGCCTCACGGGATCCCGAGGGCGGCCTTGAAGGCGGCGTACGAGATGAACGTGCCGTGCCCGCCGGCGATCCACTTCGGGGTGAGCCCCCGCGCCGTGACCATGGCGGCGATCGCCTGCGCGTTGGGGTCCGTCGGAGAGGGGAGCCCGGGCGGCGAGTAGATGTCGCTCGTGAAGAGGACTCCCTGGTCGGCCACGTAGGGAACCACCATGTCCACCGAGTGCTCGGTCTGCAGCGGGAACACCTGGATGCCGTTCGGCAGCGAGAGGCCGGCGGCGGGGACGCCCTGGACGTTGGCGGCGACGGTCGTCCCGTCCAGCCGGTCGGGCAGGACCGTGGAGCCGCGGTCCGCGAAGACCTGCTGGAAGAACGGCACGGCCTGCTCGCCCACGACGGCGGTCGCGCCGAGCGCGACGTACGGGCGCATCCCGCTGGCGTGGTCGGCGTGGTGGTGCGTCGTCACGACGTGCGTGATCGGTCCGGTGAAGTCGGGGCTGTCCTCGATGTACTGGATGACGGCCTCGGCGCGGTGGTCGTGCAGCGCACCTTCGAAGACCACGACGCCACCGGGCCGTTGCACGACCAGCGAGTTGTTGGCCACGCCCCCGAGGAGCCTCACTCCAGCTGCGGTGGTCGTGCCGTCGGTGATGGTGATCGGGTTGATCGCGCGCTGCCCGCCGTCCTTGATGAAGCCGAGGGCGACGAAGGACAGCAGCCACTCGCTCGTCCGTGTGCCGATGTCCGCGAGGTCCGCGTCGTACACCGGGTCCACGGCGCTCGGGAAGCGGAAGACGCGGCCCTTGATGCGCGGGTTGACGTCGACCTCCGTACGCCGCTCGCGCACCATCTCGAAGCCGTCGGAGGTGAGCGCCACCCGGCGCGGGAAGCGCACTCCGTCGTCCTCGCGGCGCCAGCCGCCGTAGGTGACCTCGATGGGCACGTCGCGACGCAGGTAGTCGTGCTGCGTGGTGCGCAGCATGGCGATCCGCTCCTTCCGCACGTCGACGAACAGCTCGATCGGGGCGACGGCGTCGCGCAGGACCAGCACCCGGTAGCGCCGTCCGTCGATGGTGCGCTGGCCGCCGTTGCTGGCCAGGGACGGGCGGTCCAGGGCCCGGCTCAGCAGCACGTGCGGGTTGAGCAGCTCCTGCTCCCGGTGGATGGCCGCCCACCGGTCGGAGGTCATCGCCTTGGTGGCCGGCTGCGAGAAGTTGGCATCCACGCCGCTGATGTAGCCGCGTCGCCCCGACAGGACCTCACGCACCGGACGGTCGACGCCCAGCGACGTCCGCACGTTGTCGATGCGGACCCGTGGTGGCCTGCTCCCCTTGAGCCGGTAGCGCACGCGCGCCTCGACCGTCGCGGCCGGCGAGGCGCCGCTGCCCGGCACCGCGCCCTCGTCGAGGATCGAGCGCGCCGCCCCGGCGCGGTACTGGAAGGTCTTGAGCCCCCGGAGTGCCGAGGCGCCGCCGACCGCGTCGACGGCCATGCGCAGCGACCCCGCCGCACGCTGGGAGCCCTCGGCCGTGGCCGCCGCTCCTGATGTCGCACCGGCCGGCACGAGCCCGGTCAGTCCCATCGTCAATGCCAGCGCTCCGAGCGCCGCGCTGCTGGACAACCTGCTGGGTCCCATCTGACGTCCTCCCCAAGGGTCACGGGTCTCTGGAGTCACGGGCCGCGCGTCCCGAGTCCCTGGCACCCGACGCCGGCGATCCCGGAGGACGGAGCGGTCGCGACAGATCGTCTCCACGGTCGTCGCGCGCCGATCGGGGGGCAATGGCACTTTGGTACTACGACCTCGGGGGAGGGAGCAGCCACGTCCGGGTCAGGTGTGCCGTACGACGACGCGTCCCGCGGCGACGTCCCAGCGCTGGTCCAGCCGGACGTTCTCGAGCAGGCGGCGGTCGTGGGAGACCAGCAGCAGCGCCCCGTCGTACGACGCCAGCGCCTGCTCGAGCTGCTCGATGGCCGGCACGTCGAGGTGGTTGGTGGGCTCGTCCAGGACGAGCAGGTTGACCCCCCGTGCCTGCAGCAGCGCCATGGCCGCGCGGGTGCGCTCGCCCGGGGACAGGCGCCCGACCTCGCTGGTGACCTGGTCGGCCTTGAGCCCGAACTTCGCGAGGAGCGTGCGCACCTCGGCCTGCGTCATCTCCGGCACGGCGACCTCGAAGGCGTCCCCGAGGGGCAGCGCGTCGTCGAGGCCGGTGCGGGCCTGGTCGATGACGCCGACGGCGACCGAGGCGCCCAGCGACGCGGAGCCGCTGTCGGGGTCCGTGTCGCCCAGCAGCAGCCCGAGCAGCGTCGTCTTGCCCGCTCCGTTGGGACCGGTGATGCCGATCCGGTCGCCGGCGTTGACCTGCACGGAGACGGGGCCGAGCCGGAAGTCGCCGAGGTGGCGCGTCGCCTCGTTGAGGGTGGCGACCACCTCGCTGGACCGCGGGGCGGCGGCGATGTCGAACTGCAGGACCCACTCCTTGCGCGGCTCCTCGACCTCGTCGAGCCGGGCGATCCGCGACTCCATCTGGCGCACCTTCTGGGCCTGCTTCTCGGAGGACTCGGTGGCGGCCTTGCGCCGGATCTTGTCGTTGTCGGGGCTCTTCTTCATCGCGTTGCGCACGCCCTGCGAGCTCCACTCGCGCTGGGTGCGAGCCCGCTGCACGAGGTCGGCACGGGTGCCGGCGTACTGCTCGTAGGCCTCCCGGGCATGGCGCCGGGCGACGGCGCGCTCCTCGAGGAAGGCGTCGTACCCGCCGTCGTAGACCGAGACCTGGCCCTGGGCCAGGTCGAGCTCGACGATCCGGGTGACGCAGCGGGCGAGGAACTCCCGGTCGTGCGAGACCAGCACCACGCCCCCGCGCAGGCCCTGCACGAAGGACTCCAGCCGCGCGAGGCCGTCGAGATCGAGGTCGTTGGTCGGCTCGTCGAGCAGGACGACGTCGAAGCGGCTGAGCAGCAGCGCGGCCAGCGCCACCCGTGCGGCCTGGCCGCCGGACAGGGCGGTCATCAACGCCTCGGGGCCGACGTCGAGCCCGAGGTCGGCGAGCACCGGTGGCATCCGGTCGTCGAGGTCGGCGGCACCGCTCGCCATCCAGCGGTCGAACGCGACCGCGTAGGCGTCGTCGACCCCCGGCTCGTCCGAGCCGAGCGCCGCGGCGGCGGCCTCCATCGCCGCGGTCGCCTCGGCCGCGCCCGTACGCCGCGCGAGGTAGTGCGCGACCGTCTCGCCCGGCACGCGCTCGTGCTCCTGGGGGAGCAGACCGACGAACGCGTCCCGCGGCGCACAGCCGACCGACCCGGCCATCGGCTGGGCCACCCCACCGAGCAGGGACAGCAGGGTCGACTTGCCGGCACCGTTGGCCCCCACGACGCCGATCACGTCACCCGGGGCGACCGTCAGGTCGAGTCCCTCGAAGAGGACCCGGTGACCGTGCCCGCCGGACAGGTCCTTCGCGACGAGGGTGGCGTTCACCCGGTGGAGCCTAGTCACGGGTCCCGTCCGGGACCGGGCAGGTGCCGCCGAATCCCGATCACGCACCCGATGCCCTATCGTGGGTCGTGTTGAAGGGTCGGCCGCAAGCCGTCCTGGCCGCCCACGATGGTGCGGCTCGTATCTTGTACTCCTGGTTTTCGGTTCGCTGGACATCAGCACAGGTGGATGTCTTCAGCGCCTCGAGGGGCACACTGCCCCCCGACGAAACAAAGGAACAGATCATGGCTTCAGGCACCGTCAAGTGGTTCAACGCCGAAAAGGGCTTCGGCTTCATCGCCCAGGACGGCGGCGGCGAGGACGTGTTCGTCCACTTCTCCGCGATCCAGTCCGGCGGCTACAAGTCGCTCGACGAGAACCAGAAGGTCGAGTTCGACCTGGCGCAGGGCCCCAAGGGTCCCCAGGCCGAGAACGTTCGCGTCTCCTGATCTCACCCGAAGGGCCCCGACCGCATGCGGTCGGGGCCCTTCGTGCGTCCGGGCGCCGTGAGGTGGTCCGGGGTCCTCAGACGAACGCGGGGAACGTGGGGGCGGCGAGAGGGCCACTGGACCGGTCCCGCGCCACCTCGTACGCATGGGCGATCTCGATCAGCCGGCCCTCGCTGCCGGCGGTGCCCCAGAACGACACGGCCACCGGCAGGCCCGCGGCGAGCTCGGTGGGCACCGTGACCAGGGGGTAGCCCGCGATCGCGGTCGGACCGGTGCAGGCGCCGGCGAGGTGCTCGGCGTTGACGAGGTCGATGGGGTTCGCGGGTGGGTAGGACGGCGTCACCAGCGCGTCCAGACGGTGCTCGCGCAGCACCCGGTCGATCCCGCCGGTCCGCGTGGCTGCGACCCCCCTCGCCCGCGCCGCGCGGTGCTCGGGGCTGCCGGCGAGCGGGCCGGCCAGTGCCTGCTCGAAGAGCCCCTGGCCGAAGTGGGCCAGCTCGGTCGCGGCGTGCTCACGGTTGAAGGCCACGATCTCCTCCAACGTGCGGGGCACGTCACCGGGGCGGGTCGCGAGGTAGTCCGCGACCCCCGCACGGAACTCCGCCAGCAGCACCAGCAGCTCGTCGTCCGCGACCTCGTCGTCGTACGCCGGCAGGTCGGTGTCGTCGACGATCGTGGCCCCCGCGGCGGCGAGCAGGCCCAGCGCCCGCTCGGCCGCGGCGTCGGCGTGCGGGGAGTAGCCCCAGTACGTCGCGCGTGGCACGCCCACGCGGGTGCCGGCCAGTCGGCCCGTCACGGCGTGCCCGGCGTAGTCGGTGCCGTCCGCAGCGAGCACCGTGAGCAGGGCCGCCGCGTCCCGGACGGTCCTGGCCATCGGTCCGGGCGAGTCCTGGGAGGGTGAGATCGGCACGACGCCCGCGGTGGGCACGGTCCCCACGGTCGGCTTGATCCCCACGCATCCGTTGAACGCCGCCGGACAGCTGATCGAGCCGTCGGTCTCGGTGCCCACGGCGAGGGGGGCGAGGCCGGCCGCGACCGCGGCGCCGCTGCCGGAGCTGGAGCCCCCCGCGGACCGGTTCAGCCCGTAGGGGTTGCGGGTGAGCCCGCCGAAGGCGCTCCACCCCGACGTCGACGACTCGTCGCGGATGTTGGCCCACTCGGAGAGGTTCGTCTTGCCCAGCACGATCATCCCGGCGGCGCGCAGTCGCTGCACGAGGGCCGCGTCCCGGCTCGGCGGCGGTGCATCGGCCAGCGCCAGCGATCCGGCCGTGGTCGCCAGGTCGTGGGTGTCGATGTTGTCCTTGACGAGCACGGCCCGACCGTGGAGCGGGCTCCGGGGGCCCCGGTCGGCGGCCTCGGCGTCGAGCCGGTCCGCCTGTGCCAGTGCGTCCGGGTGCAGCGTGCAGATCGCGTTGATCCCGGGCTCGACGACGTCGATCCGCTCGAGGAGCTCCTCGACCGCCACGCGGGCGCTGGCGGCTGTCGACGCGGTCATCGCCAGAGTCTGCCCGACGGTGTCGACGAACCTGTAGCCCGTGGCGGGTTCCTGACCTACAGTGCGGGAGTGAGCCCGGGCTCCTGCGGCACCGTTCTGATCCTGGGCTCGCCCGAGCCCGGGATGCACTCGTGCGTGCTCTCCCGAGACGGCGGCCGTCCGACGAGTCCGAGGTCGACGTCATGACCGTCCCCGCCACGCACTCCAGCCTGTTCTACGACGGCGCCCGGCACTACGCGACCGAGGCCGGCGGCTTCCTCCGTGACGGGCTCGAGCGCGGCCACCGCGGCCTGGTCATGGCGCCCGCGCGCCGGGTGGACCAGCTGCGCTCGGCGCTGGGCCGGGACGCCGACGAGGTGACCTTCGTCGAGGACACCGTCGCCTACACGCCGCAGTGGAACGTCTACCGCGTCATGCTCGACTTCGCCGCCACCTCGCCCGGCGTCCGCTCGTGCGTCGTCGCCGAGCAGACGCTGTCCGGGCGGACCCCCGCCGAGCTGGTCGACTACCGCCGTCTCGAGGCGGCGATCAACCTCGTCTTCGCCGGGCACGACGTCGACCTGCTGTGCCCCTACGACGCCGGCTCGCTGCCGGCGCACCTGCTGGACATCGCGGAGCACACGCACGGCGTGGTGCTCGCGGGCGGCGTGCTGACACCCGACGCGCGCTTCGACGACCCGTCCGACCTGCTCGCCGTGCTGGCCGCCGTGGTGCCGCCCCCACCGGAGGCCACCACCCTCGACTGCTCGTCCCCGGCAGACGTGTCGAGCGCGCGCCGGCTGGTGCGCGCCCGGGGCGCCGAGCTCGGGATCGATCCCTGCAGGGTCGACGACATGGCGCTGGCGGTCACCGAGGTGCTCACGAACGCACTCCTGCACGGTCAGCCGCCCGCGCGACTCCACGTGTACGAGGCGGGGGCCACCTGGGTCTGCCACGTGCACGACAGCGGTCGGGGACTGGTCGACCCGCTCGTGGGACTGCTGCCCCCGGCCCAGCCGTCCGACCACGGCTACGGACTGTGGCTGGCGCGGCAGCTCTGCGCGGCCGTGGACGTCGGCACCGACTCGTCCGGCACCCACGTCCGGCTCCACACGCGCACGGCCGCCCGCTCCAACGGACGCCGGCAGGCCTCAGCCCGACGGTCGTAGCGGCAGGCGCACCCGCACCACGGTGTCGCCGGGAGCCGGGTCGACCGTGATCTCCCCGCCGTGCCGCTCGACGACGATCCGCCGCGAGATGTCGAGCCCCAGGCCGGTGCCCCGGCCGACCTCCTTGGTGGTGAAGAACGGCTCGAAGGCGTGTGCGGCCACGTCCGGGGTCATGCCCGGCCCGGTGTCCGCGATCTCGACGACGACGGCGTGCTCGTCGGCGTACGTCCGGACCGTCAGGGTGCCGCCGCCCGCCATCGCGTCGACGGCGTTGTCGACGAGGTTGGTCCACACCTGGTTGAGCTCACCGGGGGAGGCGACGACGAGTGGCAGGTCGTCGGCGTACTCGCGGCGCACGGTGACGCCCTCGCGCAGCTTGTGGCCCAGCATGATCAGGGTGCTCTCGAGGCCGTCGGTCACCTTGACCTCCTGGACCGTCGCGCGGTCGAGCTGCGAGTAGGACTTCACCGCGGAGACGAGGTCGGAGATGCGCCGCGTCGCGTCCTGCGCCTCGCTGATCAGCGAGGCCATCGTCACCGCGCTGGCCACCCACTCCAGCCCGGCCTGGAGGGCGGGACCCTCCAGCGCCGCGGCCGCCTGCTCGCACCAGGCGAGGTCGGCGCCGGCGCCGGCGAGGGCGGGGGCGATCACCCAGTCCCGGTCGAGGTCGTGGTCGACCAGCCAGGTCGAGAGCTCGTCCTCGCGGTCGGCCAGCGCGACGCCGGTCGGCTCCGTGGCCTGCTCGATCGTCCGCCGCAGCATGTCGAGCGCCACGAACTGCGAGGCGGTGATCTGCTCCGCCGCCAGCCGGTGCAGCGACTCGAGGAGGTGGTCGCTGCTCTCCCCGAGCGCACCCACCGACCGCACCGCGGCAGACGCGGGGTTGTTGATCTCGTGCGCGAGACCGGCCGCCAGGGTGCCGAGCGCGACCAGGGCCTCACGCTGGCGGGCGTTGTGCTCGATGCGCCGCGCCGTCCCGATCAGGCCGCGCAGCAGGTGGACGGCGAAGGGGAACCACGCCTCGCCGTGCGAGCCCAGCGCCTCGGCGGTCAGCCGGAAGACCCGGCTCGGTGCGATGGCCCGGCCGCTGCCCATGTAGACCCCGTGCTCGTCCCAGGCGCGGAAGCCCCCGGCCCACTGGCCCGGCACGGTCATCGACGCCATCACCGCCTCCTCGTGGCCGATGCGGCGGACCAGGTCGATGTGGCCCTCGAGCAGCACCCACCAGTCGTCGGCCGGACGCCCCTCGTCGAAGAGGTGCTCACCCGCAGCGACGGTCACCTCATCGCCCGACCCGGTCAGCTCGGCGACCTGCTCGTCGGTGAACCCGTCGAGCAGGGAGAGGGCGCGGAGCTCGTCGTACAGCATCAGGTCGTCGCCAGGTAGCGGTGGACGAGGTAGACCGACATCGCGCCCTCGCCGACGGCGGAGGCGACCCGCTTCATGCTGTCGAGGCGGACGTCGCCGGCGGCGAAGACGCCGGGCACGCTCGTCTCCAGGGCGTACGGCGCGCGCTCCAGCGCCCAGCCGACCTGCGGGCCCGGGGGCAGCTCGGGACCGGTGAGCACGAAGCCGCGACCGTCGCGGGCCACGGCGTCGCCCAGCCAGTCCGTGCGCGGGGCCGCGCCGATGAAGACGAACAGCCAGCCGGTCTCGACCTCCTCCGCGGTGCCGGAGTCCCGGTCGGCCAGGGTGACCGCCTCGAGGTGGCCGTCTCCCCGGGCGCCGACGACCTCGGTCCGCAGCCGGACCTCGATGGTGGGGGTGGTGAGGATGCGGCTGACGAGGTAATGCGACATCGAGGCCTCGAGGGAGGCGCCGCGGACGACGAGGACCACGCGCTTGGCGTAGCGGGCGAAGTTGAGCGCCGCCTGGCCGGCGGAGTTGGCCGCCCCGACGACGTACACGTCCTCGCCGCGGGTCTGGCTCGCCTCGCTGGCGCTCGCGCCGTAGTAGATGCCGCGCCCGACGACGTCGTCGACGCCCGGGGCCTCGAGGCGGCGGTAGGAGACGCCGCTGGCCACGAGCACCGCCCGGGCCTCGATGTCGGTGGAGCCGTCGAGGAGCACGGCCCGCACCGGACCGCGCGTCTGGAAGCCGACCACGTCGCGGGCCAGCACCATCTCGGCGCCGAACCGGGCGGCCTGCGCCACCGCTCGGTGCGTGAGGTCCGCGCCGGACAGCCCCTTGGGGAAGCCGAGGTAGTTCTCGATGGACGCGCTCTGCCCGGCCTGGCCGCCCGGGGCGTCCCGCTCGACGACCACCGTCTGGAGCCCCTCGGACGCGGCGTACACGGCGGCGGCGAGACCGGCGGGGCCGGCGCCGACGATGCAGAGGTCGTAGAGGGGCCGCTCGGCCCGGGTGCGCAGGCCGAGGGCGTCGGCCAGCTCGACGGTGGTGGGGGACCGGAGGGCGACACCGTCGGGCAGCGCCACCACCGGCAGGTCGTCGACGCCTGCCTCCGCCAGGTCGAGGAGGCGGGTCGCCTCCTCGCTCTGGTCCACCTCCAGCCAGCGGTAGGGGACGTGGTTGTGGGCGAGGAAGGACTTGACGTCGTGGGTGCGCTCCGACCAGCGGTGGCCCACCACCCGCACCTCGGACTCGCGGTCGGGGTGGGCGTGGGCCCAGTCACGCAGCAGCTCGTCGAGCACCGGGTAGAGCCGGTCCTCGGGCGGGTCCCACGGCTTCATCAGGTAGTAGTCGAGGGCGATGTCGTTGATCGCGCGGATGGCGACGTCCGTGTCGGCGTACGCCGTCAGCAGCACCAGCTTGGCGTCGGGCGCCTGCTGCCGCACCTCCCGCAGCACCTCGATGCCCGTCATCCCCGGCATCCGCTGGTCGGTGACGACCGCGGCGACGGGGCGGTCCTTGAGGACGAGGTCGGCCAGGATCTCGAGCGCCTCGGCGCCCGACGTCGCCCGCAGCACCCGGTGGTCCTCGCCGTAGCGGGTCCGCAGGTCGCGCACCACGGCCGCGACGACGGCCGGGTCGTCGTCGACCGCGAGGATGGCTGGCTTGGCCATCGATCTCCTCCCCGGCTGGCGGGACGCCGCACTCCTCCGACGCTCACCCTGTCGTCACGCCCCGCCCGATGCGTGCCGGCGGGCGGTCCTTTCCCCAGTTCTCGGGAGACGACCGCCCGGGGTCGCCGTGGATGCCGTGGACGCATCGCCGGATACAAATTCGGGCTTGGACAGGCATCGTCGCAGCGCCCTAGCGTGATGGGACCGGCGAGGAGCCGGCGTTCCCGCTAGCCACTTCCGGTAGCCCCCGCGACGACGAGAAGGACCCGCCGTGACCGAGTACAGCCCGACAGACCTGGCCGCCCAGCTCAAGAGCGGCCTGCTGTCGTTCCCGGTGACCCACTTCGCCGACGACCTGTCCTTCGACGAGGCGGGCTACCGCAAGCACCTCGCGTGGCTCGCGCAGTACCCCGTCGCCGGGCTCTTCGCCGCGGGTGGCACGGGCGAGGGCTTCTCGCTGACGCTGGAGGAGACCGACCAGGTCGTCCGCAGCGCCGTGCACGAGGTCGCGGGCGCCGTCCCCGTCCTCGCGCCCGCCACGGGCAGCACCGCCAACGCCATCGTCCAGGCGAAGGCCGCCCGGGCCGCCGGCGCCGACGGCCTGCTGCTCATGCCGCCCTACCTCACCGAGGCCAGCCAGGCCGGGCTCGTCGAGCACGTCAGCCGGGTCTGTGAGGCGACCGACCTCGGCGTCGTCGTCTACAGCCGCGCCAACGCCGTGCTGCGCGACGAGGCCGTCGCGGTCCTCGCCGACCGCAACCCGACGATGATCGGCTTCAAGGACGGCGTCGGCTCCATCGAGCAGATGACCCGCACCTACGCCCGCGTCGGCGACCGCCTCATGTACGTCGGGGGGCTGCCGACCGCGGAGACCTTCGCGCTGCCGCTGCTCCAGCTCGGCGTGAGCACCTACTCCAGCGCGCTCTTCAACTTCGTGCCGCAGTGGGCCATCGAGTTCTACGACGCCGTCGTCGCCCAGGACCGCGACGAGGTCTACCGCCGGCTCGAGGAGTTCGTGCTGCCCTACCTCGACATCCGCGACCGCACCCAGGGCTACGCCGTGTCGATCGTCAAGGGCGGCCTGGCCGCCATCGGTCGCCCGGCCGGGCCGGTCCGGCCGCCGCTCACCGACCTGCGTGAGGACGAGGTCGCCGAGCTCAAGGACCTGATCGACCGCATCTCCTGACGACGTACGGTCGAGACGACGTACGCCGCACGCCCCCGCTTGAGAGGAACGCATGACCAGCACTGCTGAGCAGGCCCGCTCGATCATCGCCGGCACGCCGGCGGACACCGCCGACGTCGAGGCCGCGACCACCGCCGCCGCCGAGGCGTTCGCGTCGTACCGCGCCACCAGTCCCGCCCGGCGCGCGGACTTCCTCGAGGCGGTCGCCGCCGAGATCGAGGCCGACAAGGACTCGATCATCGAGGCGGCCGTGGCGGAGAGCAGCCTGCCGCTGGCCCGCATCACCGGTGAGGTCGGCCGCACCACCGGCCAGCTGCGGATGTTCGCCGGCGTCGTCCGCCAGGGCGACCACCTCGGCGTCCGCATCGACCCCGCCATGCCCGACCGGGCGCCGTTGCCCCGCTCGGACATCCGCCAGCGGATGGTCCCGCTCGGCCCGGTCGCCGTCTTCGGCGCCAGCAACTTCCCGCTCGCCTTCTCCACCGCCGGTGGCGACACCGCGTCCGCGCTGGCCGCCGGCTGCCCCGTCGTGGTCAAGGGACACCCGGCCCACCCGCGCGCCGGTGTGCTCGTGGCCAGCGCGATCGCACGCGCCGTCGAGTCGCAGGGGCTGCACGCCGGCACCTTCTCCTTCCTGCTGGCCGCCGACGGCCGGAGCGGGATCGAGCTCGGCCAGGCCCTCGTGCAGGACCCGCGCATCACCGCGGTCGGCTTCACCGGCTCCCGCGCCGGCGGCCTCGCCCTCGTCGAGACGGCCTCCAAGCGCGCCGTGCCCATCCCCGTCTACGCCGAGATGTCCTCGATCAACCCGGTCGTCGTCCTGCCCGGCGCGCTCGCCGAGGCCGACACGACGGCGTTCGCCCAGGCCTACGTCGGCTCGCTCACCCTCGGGGCCGGCCAGTTCTGCACCAACCCCGGCCTGCTCTTCCTGCCGTCCGGCGAGGCCGGTGACGCCTTCCTCGCGGCCACCGCCGCCGCCGTCGCGGAGGCCACCGGCCAGCGGATGCTCACGCCCGGCATCGCCGCGGCGTACACCTCCGGCACGCAGGCGCTCGAGGACACCGACGGCGTACGCCGCGTCGGCCGGGGCGCCGACGGCGGCGAGCACGCCCCCGCCCCGGTCGTGTCCGAGGCGCCGGTCGAGCTGCTGGCCCAGGCCGACAGCGCCGTCGCGCACGAGGTCTTCGGTGCCTCCGGCGTCGTGGTCCGCTACGACGACGTCGACGGCCTGCTCCCGCGGCTCGCCGACCTCGAGGGCCAGCTCACCGCCACGGTCCACGCGACCGCCGCCGACAGCGCCGACGCCGCCAAGCTGCTGCCGGTGCTGGAGCTCAAGGCCGGTCGCATCCTCTTCAACGGCTGGCCGACCGGCGTCGAGGTGGGCCACGCGATGGTCCACGGCGGCCCGTTCCCCGCGACCTCCGACAGCCGCACCACCAGCGTCGGCAGCCTCGCGATCGAGCGGTTCCAGCGCCCGGTCGCCTACCAGGACGTCCCCGCCGACCTCCTGCCCGACGCCCTGCGCGACGACAACCCGTGGGGACTGACCCGCCGCGTCGACGGGACGCTGGAAGCATGAGTGCTGCCACCATCGCCAAGGTCGACGTCGTCCCGGTCGCCGGGCACGACTCGATGCTGCTCAACCTGAGCGGCGCCCACGGCCCGTTCTTCACCCGCAACATCGTGGTCGTCACCGACTCCGAGGGCCGCGAGGGCCTCGGTGAGGTGCCGGGCGGCGAGGCCATCCGCAGCACCATCGCCGACGCCGCCGCGATGCTCGTCGGTGAGCCGGTGGCGCGCTTCCGCACCCTGCTGCGCCAGGTCGCGACCCGGTACGCCGACCGCGACGCCGGTGGTCGTGGCCTCCAGACCTTCGACCTGCGCACGACCATCCACGCGGTCACCGCGCTCGAGTCGGCGCTGCTCGACCTGTCCGGCCAAGCCCTCGGCGTCCCGGTCGCCGAGCTGCTCGGCGACGGCCAGCAGCGCACCCGCGTGCCGATGCTGGGCTACCTCTTCTACGTCGGAGACCCCGACCGCACCGACCTGCCCTACCTCCGCGAGCCCGACGGCGTGGACGCCTGGACGCGTGTACGCCGCGAGGAGGCGATGACGCCCGAGGGCGTCGTACGCCTGGCCGAGGCCGCCCAGGCGCGGTACGGCTTCAGCGACTTCAAGCTCAAGGGCGGCGTGCTCCCCGGCGAGGAGGAGGTCGCCGCGGTCACCGCGCTGCACCAGCGCTTCCCCGACGCGCGGATCACCCTCGACCCCAACGGCGGGTGGCTGCTCGACGAGGCCGTCCGCCTGCTGCAGGGCAAGGACGACGTGCTCGCGTACGCCGAGGACCCCTGCGGCGCCGAGGGCGGTTTCTCCGGGCGCGAGGTGATGGCCGAGTTCAAGCGGCGTACCGGCCTGCGCACGGCCACCAACATGGTCGCCACCGACTGGCGGCAGATGGCCGACGCCGTGCGGACCAACGCGGTCGACATCCCGCTCGCCGACCCGCACTTCTGGACGATGGCCGGCTCGGTCCGGGTGGCGCAGCTGTCCCACGACTTCGGCCTGACCTGGGGCTCGCACTCCAACAACCACTTCGACGTCTCGTTGGCGATGTTCACCCAGGTCGGCGCCGCGGCGCCGGGGGAGATCACGGCCCTGGACACGCACTGGATCTGGCAGGACGGACAGGGCCTGACCCAGTCCCCGCCGGAGATCGTCGACGGGCACATCGCCGTGCCGGAGGCCCCCGGCCTCGGGGTCGTGCTGGACCGCGACCGCCTCGCCGAGGCGCACGCGCTCTACCTCGAGCACGGGCTCGGCGCGCGCGACGACGCCATGGCGATGCAGTACCTCGTGCCGGACTGGAGCTTCGACCCCAAGCGTCCCTGCCTGGTGCGCTGACCGGTGCGCCGACTCGTGCGATGGGGGCTGCTCACCACGTCGATGGTGGAATGACCCCGTGAGCACCCCGACCAGACCGCGCCAGACGACCTTCGCCGGCGGGATGATCATCGTCGGCTCGATCTTCCTGCTCCTGACCGTCTGGGAGTCCATGACCGGCCTGCGGGGCATCGAGTCGCGCGACGCGGTCGAGGACTTCCTCGCCGAGTCGCCCGGCAGCGAGACCGGGCTGACCGTCGAGGGGACGCTGCAGCTCCTGCGCGGCGTCTCCACCGTCGCGGGCGTGTGCGCGGCCGTCGCCGCGGTCCTCGGCGTCTACGCCCTGCGTGGCCACCGCCCGGCCCGGGTCGGGCTGTCGGTCCTCGCCGTGCCGCTCTTCGTCACCGGGATCGCGGCGGGTGGCTTCATGTCGTCGATCGTCGCGGTGGCCATCGCGCTGCTGTGGCTCTCGCCCTCGCGCGAGTGGTTCAAGGGCGAGGTCGCCCCCGACCGGGCTGCGTCCGACAAGGCGGCCGAGTCCGTCTGGCCGCCGCCGCTGCCGCCGTACGACGCGTCCTCCTCCTCCCCGTCGCCCTCGGGGTCCACGTCGTCCTCGCCGGCCGGCTCTGCCGGGCCTGCCGGGCCTGCCGCGCCGGTCCCGCCGCCGGCGGGCGACGGCCCGCCCGCGCCGAGCCAGCCGGGGCCGTACGCCCATCCCTTCGGTGAGCCCCCGACCCAGCACGGCACGTGGCCGTCGCTGCCGACCGCCCCCTCCCCGGACCGTCGACCCGAGGGCGTGGTGCTGGCCTTCGTGCTCACCCTCGTCTCGGCCGGTCTCGTGCTGGTGCTGGTCAGCATCAGCGTGCTGGTCATGGCCGTCTCGCCCGACCTGATGCTGGAGGAGGTGCTCCGCCAGCAGCCCGAGCTCGCCGACCAGGGCGTCACCCAGGCGATGCTCCAGACCACCACCTTCGTCATGGGTGGCGTCGTGATCGCGTGGGCCGCGGCCGCGATCGTGCTCGCCTTCCTGACCCTCGGGCGGCGCCGCGTCGCGGCCCAGCTGCTCATGGTCTCGGCCGCGCTCAGCGCCGTGCTGTGCGTGGTCGGCACCTTCGCCTCGCTGCTCCTCGCGCTCCCGGCCTTCGCGTCGATCGTCACCGTCGCCGTCCTGCGCCGCCCCGACGTGCGCGCCTGGCTCGCGGGCGCCCCGCGCTGACTCTCCCCTCCTCGTGAGGAGATGGCGGCTCCTGCGGTCCGCCGGGTGGACCTGACAGGCCGCTGTCTCCGTGGGCTCGCGTGAGCGCGTACGCCGCCGGATGGTGCGGATCGGGCACGGGGTCGTAGACACGCGGACACAACACCCCCGGCGTGCGACGCCCAGGCGGGCGGGCCGCCACCGGCACCGGGTTGTGTCCGCGCGTCTACTGGGCCCGCACCGGGAGCCCCGGCTGCGGCAAGCCACGGTGGAACATCCGACGGCCGTGAGGCATCGGATGTTCCGAGCTGGGCTCAGGCGGTCGGTGGATGCTCCGCGACGCAGAAGAGGTTGCCCTCGGGGTCGGCCATCGTCGTCCACTGGACGTGGGGGTACTCATCGAGCACGTCCCAGCGTCGGGTCGCGCCCAGCGCCTCGAGGCGCTCGACCTCGCCGACCCGCTCGCCCCAGGGGACCGTCAGGTCCAGGTGCATGGTCGCGCGCTCGGGACGTGCCTCGGTCATCGGCTGGAAGAACATGGCGAACCCGCCGGGCTCGGCCGGAGGGAGGTAGAAGGCTCCGTCGGCACCCGAGGGCGTGCTACCCGTGAGGGCTGCCCAGAAGGCGGCGAGCGACGCGGGGTCCGCAGCCTCCATGTTGACGGCACCGAGCGTGATGCGGGTGACGGGCATGGTTCGACCCTAGGCGCTGCCGGCCGCGTCACAGGGCACCGACGTCACAGCGCGTCGATGTCGCGGACGGTCGCCGGGACTCCCTCGGCGAGCACGATCGCCAGCTGGGCGTGCAGGTCCCGCGGGCTGAAGGTCACCTCGCCGGCCGCCAGCTCGTCCGGGGAGAACCAGCGGATGTCGTGGACGCCCTCCGCGACCAGGTCCACCCGGGGCCGGGGGTCGAAGCGAGCAGCGCGCACGAGGTGGGTGACGTCGGTCTGCCCGTCCCAGTGCTCCATCGGGAAGAGCCGGGTGAGCCGCCAGACAGGTCCGTGGACGTCCGCGGTGTCCAGGCCGAGCTCCTCGGACAGCTCGCGCCGCAACGCGTCCTCGGGCGCCTCCCCGGGGTCGATCCCACCGCCGGGGCAGGCCCAGAAGCCGCCGGGGACGTAGCGCCCGTCGGCGTCGAAGTGCACGAGCAGCACGTGGTCGTCCTCGTCGAGGAGCAGGGCCCGCACGGCCTGGCGGAGTCGGGGCGGCGCCACCTCAGCGCCGGTGCAGGTCGGCGGCCGCGAGGCGTCGTACGCCCTCCCCGATCACGTCGGCCTCCTTGCAGAAGGCCCAGCGCACCAGGTGCCGCCCCTCCTCGCGGTCGTCGTAGAAGGCGACGTTGGGGATCGCGACCACGCCGGCCACGTCCGGCAGCGCGAGGCAGAACTCCCGGCCGTCGGCCCAGCCGAGGTGGCTGATGTCGGTGGTCGCGAAGTAGGTGCCCTCGGGGACCCGTGCTGTCAGGCCGGCGTCGGCGAGGCCCGCCACGAGCAGGTCGCGCCTCGTCTGCAGCGAGGCCGCGAGCTGCGCCGGGAAGTCCGGCTCGTGGTCGAGCGCGTGCGCGACGGCCGGCTGCAGCGGCGAGCCGGACGTGAAGGTCAGCCACTGCTTGGCGGCCAGGACCGACCCCACGAGGGAGCGGGGTCCGGTCGCCCAGCCCACCTTCCACCCGGTGAAGGAGTAGCTCTTGCCTGCGCTCGACAACGTCAGCGTGCGCTCCCACATCCCCGGCAGCGTGGCGAGCGGCACGTGCGTGTGGTGGTCGAAGACGAGGTGCTCGTAGACCTCGTCGGTCACCACGACCAGGTCGTGCTCGATCGCCACGTCCGCGACCGCCTGCAGCTCGTCGCCGGTGAGCACCGTGCCGGTCGGGTTGTGCGGGGTGTTGAGCAGGATGAGCCGGGTCCGCGGCGTGATCGCGGCACGCAGCGCGTCCACGTCGAGCCGGTAGTCGGGGGCGCGCAGCGTGACCGGGCGGCGTACGCCTCCGGCGAAGTCGATCATCGCGAGGTAGGAGTCGTAGTAGGGCTCCAGCACGACCACCTCGTCGCCCGGGTCGACGAGCCCGAGCAGCGCGGCGGCGATGCCCTCGGTGCACCCGGTCGTGACCACGACCTCGGTGTCCGGGTCGACCTCGAGGCCGTAGTGGCGCTGCTGGTGGCGGGCGATCGCCTGGCGCAGGGCGGGTACGCCGATGCCGGGGGCGTACTGGTTGGCGCCGCCCTCGAGGGCGCGCACCGCCTCGGCGATGACCGACGGCGGTCCGTCGACGTCGGGGAAGCCCTGCCCGAGGTTGACCGCACCTGTGCGCACCGCGAGCGCCGACATCTCGGAGAAGATCGTGGGCGGGATCGAGGCGACGCGTGCTGACGTGGTCCGCATGCTCGCGAGCGTAATCGGGGACACTCGTCGCATGTCCCCCCGCTCGTCGCGCACCGCCACCTGGATGCGGCGGGTCGGGGTGCTGCTCGTCGTGGCCGGCCTGGTGCTGGCGGGGTACGTCGCGTGGCAGCTGTTCGGCACGAACGTCGCCTCCCAGCGCACCCATGCCTCCCTGGTGGAGGAGGCGGAGCAGGCGTGGGAGGTCGCCGACGACGACCGGGCGGGGCAGATCGACGAGAGGGACGCGGTGCCGACCGACCACGGCGAGATGACCGCGATCGTCCGGATCCCTGCGCTCGGTGACGACTACGCGGTGCCGGTCCTGGAGGGGGCGTCCGACGAGGTGCTGGCCGCCGGCTTCGGCCACCTCGAGGACACCGAGGGGGCGGGGGAGCGGGGCAACTACGTGATCGCGGCGCACCGGGTCACCCACGGCGAGCCGCTGCGTGACATGCCGTCGCTGGAGCCGGGCGACGAGGTCATCATCGAGACCGGGCGCTGGGTCTACACCTACGTGCTCGACACCCCGGGCGACGGCCTCACCGTGCCGTTCACCAGCGCCTGGGTGCTCGGGGACCTGCCGCGCAACCCCGAGCCGGGCGGCGTACAACCTCCCGACCGGGAGCCCGGGCAGCGACTCATCACGCTCACCACCTGCTCCGAGCTGTTCCACACCGACAACCGGCTGGTCGCCTTCGGCCACCTGGACTCCAAGGAGCCCCGGTCGGCGTCCTGAGTAGGCTCGTCGCCGTGGCCGACACGACCCCTGACGAGACCCTTGCCCGTGACATCGACGCGACCTGCCGCCTGACCGGGGAGTTCACCCTCAGGTCCGGGCAGGTGGCCGACACCTACTTCGACAAGTACCTCTTCGAGGCGCAGCCGGCGCTGCTCGACCGCGTCGCCGCCCAGATGCTCGACCTGCTGCCGCAGGACACCGAGCTCCTCGGCGGCCTCGAGCTCGGCGGCATCCCGATCGCCACCATGGTGTCGGCGAAGACCGGGCTGCCGGCGCTCTTCGTGCGCAAGAAGGCCAAGGAGTACGGCACCTGCAAGCTCGCCGAGGGCCCGGACGTCGCGGGTCGCCGGGTGACGATCATCGAGGACGTCATCACCACCGGCGGTGCCGTCCGCGACGCCACCCGGGAGCTGCGCGCCGCGGGCGCGACCGTCGAGGTCGTCGTCTGCGCGATCGACCGCTCGCCGGCGGGTGAGAACCCGCTGGCCGACGTGGGCCTCGAGGTCCGCTCGGTGCTCACCCGGGCGCAGCTGGACGCCGCCCAGGCCTGAGTCCCGGTCGTCCGCGCGTGAGCCCGTCCCTGCCCCAGCTCCGGCTGGACGTCGACGCGCTCGACCACAACATCCGCACCATGGCCGCGTGGTGTGCCGAGCACGACGTGGCGCTGGCGCCGCACGTGAAGACCACGATGAGCGAGCCGGTCGTGGCCCGGCAGGTGGCCGCCGGGGCCGTCGGGGTCACCGTCGCCACGGTGGACCAGGCCGGGATCGCGCTCGGCTGGGGTCACGACCTCCTCATCGCCAACGAGGTCGTCGACGCCGCCGGCCTCGCCGGTCTGCGGCGCCTCGTCGAGCAGTACCCGCAACACCAGGTGAGGTGCCTGGTCGACTCCGAGGCCGGTGTCGCGGCCGCCCGCGCCGCCTTCGCCGGAGCCGGCGCCGACGCAGCCCTGGAGGTGATGGTCGACGTCGGCACCCCCGGTGGCCGGACCGGCGTACGGACGCGTGACGAGGCGCGTGAGATCGCCCGGCTGGTGGGGCGGGCGTCGGACCTGCGGCTGGTCGGGGTCGCGGGCTACGAGGGCGTCGTGCCCAACGACCGGACGACCGCCGTCCTCGACGCGGTGGACGCCCACTGCGCCGCCGTCCGGGACGTCTTCCTCGACCTCGCCGCTGTCTTCGAGACCGACCGGCCGGTCTTCACGATGGGCGGCTCCGCCTTCCCCGACCGGGTCGTCGAGCACCTGCCGGGCGAGCGCGACGTGCCCGGCACGCTGCGGCTGCTCCGGTCGGGCTGCTACGTCACGCACGACCACGGGACCTACGCCCGGGTGACCCCGTTCCCGGAGCTCCGGGCCGCGCTCACCGTGCGCGCCGCCGTCGTCTCGGCGCCCGAGCCCGGCACCGTCGTCGTCGGTGCCGGCAAGCGGGACCTGCCGTACGACGTCGAGCCCCCGGTCGTCGTGGCCGTCCACGACGCCGACGGGCGGGCGCGGGTGCCGGCGGGGCAGGTGCGCTCGATGTACGACCAGCACACCGTGCTGACCGGGGCCGACGGCCTCGCGGTGGCCGACGTGGTCACCTTCGGGATCTCGCACCCGTGCTCGGCCTTCGACCGCTGGCCGGCGTACGTCGTCACCGACGGCAGCGGCCGGCAGGTCGACGTGTGGACGACGAGGTTCGACCGCCCCTCGATCGCCTAGGAGTGGTCCCCGCGCGGGGGGACGTCCTGGCCCGCGATGTCACGGTCAGGTCGGCCGTCGTGGTCGTTGTCCTCGGCCTCGGGGCCGGAGGTGCGCTTGTGGCGCCACCACTCCCAGGCGATCGGGAGCACCGAGAAGGCGAGGATCAGGATGATCGCCTTGTCGATGTTCTCGCCGAGCGACGGGAACGCCGCGCCGAGGAAGAAGCCGAGCAGGGTGATCGACAGGACCCAGCCGACCGCGCCGACGAAGCTCCACGTGATGAAGCGGGCGCGGTCCATGCGGGTCACGCCGGCCACCACGGTGATGTAGGTGCGCACGAACGGAACGAAGCGACCGATCACCAGCGCCTTGTTGCCGTGCTTGTCGAAGAACGCCGTGGTCTGGTCGAAGTACTTGCGCTTGAGGACCCGGCCGTCGCGCTCGTAGAGCGGCGGGCCGATCGCGCGGCCGATCTCGTAGCCGGCGATGTTGCCGGCGACCGCGGCCACCAGGAAGAGCAGCATCGCGATCGCCAGCTCGACGACCGGCGGTCCGGCGAAGACGTCGATCTGCTCGGTGGCGATGAAGAGCCCCATCGCGAACAGGAGCGTGTCACCCGGCAGGAACGGGAAGAAGAGACCGCACTCGACGAAGATGATCACCAGGCTGAGCCAGAAGAGCGCGTCGCCGAAGTTCTCCAGCAGCCAGTAGGGATCCATCCAGTCCATGCCGAGGAGCAGGGGCAGGATCTCGAGCGGCAGGGTCACCGGATCACCCTAACTTCCGCGGCCTAGGGTGCCCGCATGGACGAAGAGCGGGCGCCGTACGACCCGATGCCGCACGGGCCGGCCGAGGTCGGGGTCGGACCGTGGGAGGGCCCCTGGCCGACCGGTCCGGAGTACGACGCGACGCTGCTGGCCGAGGGTGACCGGCGCAACGTGGTCGACCGCTACCGCTACTGGTCGATGGCCGCGATCGTGGCAGACCTCGACACCCGCCGCCACGACTTCCACGTCGCGATCGAGAACTGGCAGCACGACTTCAACATCGGCACCATCGTGCGCTCCGCCAACGCGTTCCTCGCCCGCGAGGTGCACATCGTCGGCAACCGCCGGTGGAACCGTCGCGGTGCGATGGTCACCGACCGCTACCAGCACGTGCGCCACCACGAGAGCGCCGACGACCTTGCGGCGTACCTCCACGGGCTGCCCGAGGAGTCGGGCGGCCCGGTGCGCCTGCTGGGCATCGACAACCTCCCCGGCTCGCAGCACCTCGAGACGATGGAGGTGCCGCGCCGCGTGTGCTTCCTCTTCGGCCAGGAGGGTCCGGGCCTCTCCGAGCGGGCGCGCGAGGTCTGCGACGGCACGTTCTCGATCGCCCAGTTCGGCTCGACGCGCTCCATCAACGCCAGCGCGGCCGCGGCGATCGCGATGCACTCCTGGGTGCGCCAGTACGCCGACCTGTCCGGCGACTCAGCCTGGCGCGGATGACGCCAGAGCCTTCTCCAGCGCGGCGAGTCCCCGCGACGAGTGGCTCTTGACGGTGCCCTCGGAGATGCCGAGCTCCTTCGCGCTCTCGGCGACCGAGAGCTGGAGCCAGTGCCGCAGCACGACCACCTTGCGCTGCATCGCGGGCAGCTCCTGCAGCGCATCGAAGAGCGCCGAGCGCTCCTCCAGCTGGTGGTCGGCGCCGGCCGCCAGCTCCGGCACCTCGTCGGTCACGTGCTCACGCCGCCACGGTCGCCGGTGCTCGTCGATGTTGGCGCGCACCATGATCTGGCGGACGTAGGCGTCCTCGGTGCCCTTGCCGCACACCCGCGGCCACGCGACGTACAGCTTGGTCAGCGAGATCTGGAGCAGGTCGTCGGCGCGGTGCCAGTCGCCGCAGATCGCGTAGGCGATCCGGCGCAGGTGCACCTGGCGGGCGGCGACGTAGTCGGTGAACGCCGCCTCGCGCTCCGCGCGCCTCATCGCAGGCCCTCGCCGCTGTCGCCCTGGGCGGCCAGGTGGCGCAGGAACGCCGCCATCGTCGGCGTCTCCAGGACGGCCGGGTCGACCGTGGTCGAGTCCCCACCCGCGATGAGCAACGCGAACTCGATGTCGCCCTGGGGCGTGCGGTACTTCACCGCCGCGGTGTCCTCCACCGGGGCGTACGCCGCCGCCTCGGCAGGCGCCCTGACCTCCTCCAGCAGGTCGACGTCGGCGTAGACCCCCAGCACACCTTGGCTGTCGAGGAAGACGGGGCCCTCGGCGACGGACTTCCGTGCGAACTCGACCTGGTCGACGAGCCAGTCCCGGAACGTGGCGTGCCGCTTGCGGGCGTCGTCCCACGTGGCCGACGACGGGCGACCGTCGCCACCGGTTAGCACCATCCACCGTTCCTCGCCGTCACGCACCAGCGCGACAGCGAAGGACTGCTGCGGCGCCTCGAAGTCGAGCGGGTTGGCGACGACCTCCTTCACCTCGACCCCCTGGAGCACCGTGAGGCCCTCGCCGTCGATCTCCACCCACTGCACCGCGAGCGGCGCGTCGGGATTGCCGGGCGCGGGCACCCGGCGGATCGGGACGCCCGTCGTCGTCGTCTCCGACGGGCTCGGGCTCTCCGCAGTCGCCGGCGACGGGTCGGTGGCGACCCGCCCGGCGTCGGCGCCGGGGTCACCGGGAAGAGCGGCCCAGCCGACGCCCCCGATGACCAGCGCCGCGGCGACCGAGGCGGCACCCGCCGCGATCCGGCGGCGTCGTACGGCGGCGCGTCCGGCCTCCACGTACGTCGCGGGGGCCGGGGGTGTGGGGCCGTCGCCGAACGACCGCTCGATCTCGTCCGCCCACCTGGTGTCCATGGCTGCTGTCCTCTCCCCGTCCGTCACCGTCACCGGGAGTACGGAGCGCGGGGTCCGATCGGTTGTCCGACCGGGGTCAGATCGTGTCGGGCATCAGCATCGCGAGCGTCGCGCGACCGCGGGACGCGTGCCGGTGCACGGTCGTCACGTCGATCCCCAGCGCGCCCGCCACCTCGTCGGCCGGCAGGTCGAGCCAGTCGTGCAGCACCAGCACCTTGCGCTGGACCGCGGGCAGCGACTGGAGGCCGTCGAAGATCAGCGACTGGTCCTCGACGGGGAAGTCGTCGGCGCGGTTCTCCCCGCAGCTGCGCGGGCTCGGCGAGTCCTGCACGTCCAGGCGGGCGAGCGCGCGGTGGACGAAGGCGTCCGCCTCGGCGGCGTCGGACAGGTGCGGCCAGGCGTCCTCGAGGCGGGCGAGCGTGCGTCGTACGGCGTCCTCGGCCCGCAGCCAGTCGCAGCAGATCGCGTGGGCCACCCGGCGCACGTGCTGCTGGCGGGCCACGAGGTAGTCGGCGAAGCCGTCGGCGACCCGGACGTCGCGACGCGCGCGCCAGCCGGCCACGTGCCGGCGTGCGACGTAGACGTCGGCCGATGCGTACCCGTCGAACGACGCGTCGATCTCGTGCACCCAGTCGATGCTGGTGGTCATGGCGGTTCCCCCTCGCCTGTGCTGCAGTCCCGAGCGGCGCCCCGGCGGGCGTCACGTCTCAAGACGCAGCGAATGGTCGTTCGGTTGCGTCGGTGGGCAGATCCGCCCGGTGGATCAGACCTGTCCGGTGACGATCACGGCGACCGCCGCGAGAGCGGCCAGCACACCGAGGACGAGGGCGGCCCGGCCCGCGGGCGCCGCCAGCGGGTCCGCGGTCGTCGACGCCGACCACCCGAGCCCGGCCCCGGCCAGTCCCAGCAGGAGACCGGGCAGTCCCTGCGCGACCATGCTGTACGACCCGGCGTCGGCGTTGGTCCCGAGGAAGAGGTAGAAGACGGCGCTGCCGAGCATCCCTCCGCCCATCAGGCCCACGAGCGCGAGGCCCAGTCCTGTGAAGGCCCGCGTGCGGGCGGCCTGGTCGGTGCTGTCCTGCGTGAGGCGCGCGTCGTACTGATCGTTCATGGTGGTTCCCCGTCGTTCATGGCCGCGCGAGCGCGACCCCCGTGGGGGTGAAGGCTAGCCGTCTCGGCGTCGCTCGTCCGCCGTTCGCAGACCGGCCGGTAGCCACTAGTGTCGGAGGCGTCCCGAGACGTCCTCCCAAAGGATCCGACATGCCCATCGCCACCCCCGAGGTCTACGCGCAGATGCTGGACGCCGCGAAGGACAAGTCCTTCGCCTACCCGGCCATCAACGTGTCCTCGTCCCAGACCCTCAACGCCGCCCTCAAGGGCTTCGCGGACGCGGGGTCCGACGGCATCATCCAGATCTCGACCGGTGGTGCGGAGTACCTCTCCGGTCCGAGCGTCAAGAACATGGTGACCGGCTCCGTCGCCTTCGCGGCGTACGCCGCCGAGGTCGCGAAGAACTACCCCGTCAACATCGCGCTGCACACCGACCACTGCCCTAAGGACAAGCTCGACGGCTTCGTCCGGCCGCTGATCGACATCTCCGCCGAGCGCGTGGCCCGGGGCGAGGCGCCCCTCTTCCAGTCGCACATGTGGGACGGCTCGGCCGTGCCGCTGGAGGAGAACCTCCAGATCGCGCAGGAGCTCCTCGAGAAGTGCGCGGCCGCGCACATCATCCTCGAGGTCGAGATCGGCGTGGTCGGCGGCGAGGAGGACGGTGTCGTCGGCGCGATCGACGACAAGCTCTACTCCACCCCCGAGGACGCGCTCGCGACCGTGCGCGCGCTCGGGGCCGGCGAGAAGGGCCGCTACATGACGGCCCTGACGTTCGGCAACGTGCACGGCGTCTACAAGCCCGGCAACGTCAAACTGCGCCCGGAGATCCTCAAGCACGCCCAGGAGGCCGTCGTGGCCGAGCTCGGGCTGGAGTCCGGAGCCCGGCCGTTCGACCTCGTCTTCCACGGCGGGTCCGGCTCGACCGCCGAGGAGATCGGCGCGGCCGTCGACTACGGCGTCGTGAAGATGAACGTCGACACCGACACCCAGTACGCCTTCACCCGCCCGGTCGCCGCCCACATGTTCGCCAACTACGACGGCGTGCTCAAGGTCGACGGCGAGGTCGGCAACAAGAAGCAGTACGACCCGCGCGCCTGGGGCAAGGCGGGCGAGGCCGGCATGGCCGCTCGCATCGTCGAGGCCTGCGAGAACCTCCGCTCGGCGGGCACCGCGCTGGGCGCCTGACCTTCACCCTCGCGCCGTCGGGAAACCAACCCGGCCGGACGCGACAAGTAACGCGGTGTTAGTCAGACGGGACGAGGCTTCGAAGCCCTGTTTCGTCCGACTGACACCGCGTTACTTGTCCGGGGCGATCTCAACCGGCGTTCCGACGCCGCACGACGTACGGCGCCAGGTCGCTGATGTCGGTGCCGTAGCGCGCCACGGTGGTGGCGTACTCCCGCGCGAAGCGGCGCAGGGCAGCCTCCGGGTTGCGGGTGTCATGGTCCGTGATGCGCGAGACCCCCAGCTTGAAACCGGTGATGAAGTCCTGTCGGGTCTTCTCGCGCCAGAGGTCCTCGCGGGCCGGCTTCCCGTCGATGCCGTACTTGAGCAGACCGTCCGGTTCGAAGATGTGACGCCCGACCCGGATGTCGCACCAGACGGTACGGTCCCCGTCCCTGAGCCCGAACTGGCACTCGGGTCTGCCCAGACCGAGCTGCCAGACCAACCAGCGTCCCAGCGACTCGAGGTACGACTCGGCGAGCGGATCTGCCCGCTCGATGGCCACGCGAGCACCTCTGATCCCGCGCCAGTGGTGCATGGCCGTGGCGACCTTGACCAGCTCTGCGCGCGAGACACCGTTGCGGAGCGCTGCGTCGCATGCGGCGAGCCCGTGGGCCGGTCCGTGCTCCCGGGCCATGTCCACGGCCGTCCTGGCCAGGCTCAGGACGGGCAGGCCGTCGGCCTGCGTCCGCTGTGAGGCGGTGGTCACGGCTCCGTGGTGCTTGATGCCGGCGTCGATGCGGCTGCCCCGCACGTGGTCCCGGGTGACGTGGACGAGAGCCGTGCGCGGATCGGGCGTGCCGATGCGGTGCACCAGGGCCGCCGAGTCATGACTCAGGTGGTGACCGACCTCGAGCACGAGTCGTGCCGCATGGATCCGGGTGAGGGGGCGCCCGCGGAAGTCGTCGAGCTCCTCCCACGTCGACCGCTGCACGTACACACCGCGCCGCACCCGCTCCCACTCACCCGTCACCACGAGTCGACGGATCGCGTCGGGATCGAGACCGGCGGCCAGCGCCTGGCGCCACGTGATGAGCCCGTGCTGATGGACGGCGGGGAGGTACGACGTGAGGTCCATGGCGGCTGACTGCCCCGCGCCACGCGGTCCACACTCCACCCATCGCCGGCTGGGGACGGTCTCGGTCTGCGTGGTGGCTGTGGAGGGCAGGGGGCCCGATCACGGGGCCCCACCAGTCAAGTAACGCGGTGTTAGTCGCGCGAGACAGCCAGTCGACGGCCCGTTTCGTCCGACTAACACCGCGTTACTTGTCCGGGGCGGGGGAGGGCCGGGGCGGCGGCGCGGCGAGGACCGGAGTCAGTCCAGCGTGCGCTCGTAGTAGAACGACAGCGCCCCGTCGGGGCGGCCCTCGGTCCGGTCGAAGCCGGCCGACTCGTAGAGCTTGCGCGCGGCCACGTCGTCCTCGGAGGTGCCGAGGTCCATGTAGTCGGCGCCGCGCTCCCGGGCGGTCGCCATGCAGGCCTCGAGGAGCGTCCGGCCGATGCCCTGCCCGCGCAGGGACGGTACGACGTACAGCTCGGCGAGGTAGGCCTCGAGCGCCGGACCCCACAGCGAGCGCCGCAGCCGCAGCACGCCCACCCCGTCGGCCTCACCGGCGACCAGCACCACCGTGTCGTCGCCCTCGACCAGGGTGGCGAGGTGCTCGGCCAGCCACTCGGGCCCGGGCGACGGCTCGTCGTACTCCCGGTTGAAGTCGTCCAGCAGCCGCGCGGCGAGCGGCGCCTCCTCGGCGGTGATCACGCGCACGTCGACCATGCGCCGAGCCTAGGACGAAACTCCGACCAACGGCAGGGGCCCGCCCCCGAGGTTCGGGAGCGGGCCCTGCCCTGGTTGTACGACGCTCAGCGGGCGCCGGCGTTGCCCGGGACGTCGTCGGGGTCGCCGTACAGGTCCTCGTGCGACTGGTGCTGCGCGAGGTCCTTCTGGACGCGCGGGTCGTCCGCGTCGGCGATGTAGTCGAACGGGATGGTCTCGTCCTCGCCGTTGGACACCTTGGCGGCGTTGAGGATCGCGCTGAGCACGACCGAGATCACCAGGTTGAGCACGAACGCCGTCATGGCGATGTAGCCCATCTGCTCCAGGCCCGGGATCATCCCGAGCGAGCCGCCGAAGTTCTTGCCGGTGACCGGGTTGACCACCTGGTAGGCCTCGACGGTGCCGTAGACCATCGCGACCGCCCAGCCGGCGAGCAGGGCGTAGCGGTGGAACCAGCGGGTGTAGAGGCTGAACACCACGACGGGGAAGGTCTGCAGGATCCAGATCCCGCCGAGCAGCTGGAAGTTGATCGCGTTCTGCTTGTCCAGGGTCAGCACGAAGATCAGCGCGAAGCCCTTGACGACCAGCGACATCAGCTTGGAGACCTTGGCCTCCTGCGCCGGGGTGGCCGCGGGGTTGAGCCACTCCTTGTAGATGTTGCGGCTGAACGTGTTGGCCGCGGCGATCGACATGATCGCGGCCGGCACGAGCGCACCGATCGCGATCGCGGCGAAGGCCACGCCGGCGAACCACGCCGGGAACATGTCCTCGAACAGCTGCGGGATCACCAGCTGCGCGTTGGGCTCGCCGTCGAGGCCGATCGGGTTGGTGCCCGCCGCGATGGCCACCCAGCCGAGCAGGGCCAGCAGGCCGAGCACGAAGGAGTAGGCCGGCAGGATCGCGGCGTTGCGCCGGATCGTGTTGCGGCTGTTGGACGACAGCGACGCGGTCACCGAGTGCGGGTACATGAACAGCGCGAGCGCCGAGCCGAGCGCCAGGGTGGCGTACGCCCAGTGGGTGCCGTCCACCGAGATGAAGGTGCCCGTGGGCTTGCCGGTGGCCTCGTTGGTGGTCGCCATCTTGTCCTGGGCCGCCCCGAAGATCTCGGTCCAGCCACCCACCTGCCCGGGCAGGTAGATCACCGCGACGATGATGACGAGGTAGATGAGGATGTCCTTGACGAACGCGATGACCGCGGGTGCGCGCAGGCCGCTCGAGTACGTGTACGCCGCCAGCAGCGCGAACGCGATGAACAGTGGCGCGTCCTTGGCAATGATGTTGTCGCCGCCGCCGAGGCCGGCCACCTCGAGCACCGCCTGGATGCCGACGAGCTGGAGCGCGATGTAGGGCATCGTCGCCACGAAGCCGGTGACGGCGACCGCGAGCGACAGGGCGCGGGAGTTGTAGCGCCCGCGCACGAAGTCGGCCGTGGTGACGTAGCCGTGGCGGTGGCTCACCGACCACAGTCGGGCCATGAAGATGAAGATGATCGGGTAGAGCACGATCGTGTAGGGCACCGCGAAGAAGCCCGCCACTGCACCGGTCGCGAACATCGCCGCCGGCACGGCGACGAAGGTGTACGCCGTGTAGAGGTCGCCGCCGAGCAGGAACCAGGTGATCCAGGTGCCGAACTTGCGGCCGCCGAGGCCCCACTCGTCGAGGGACTCCAGCGAGTCCGCCCGCTTGAAGCGCGACGCCATGAAGCCGGCCACCGTCACGATCGCGAAGAGCACGATCAGGACGGCCAGCGCGACGCCGTTGATGCCCGTGTCGGTCGCCATCACGGCCAGCTGCGCGCTCATCGGTCACCGTCCGTGCTGTCCGAGCCGTCCGGACCGGGGCCCGCGATGGACTCGCCCGGCGTACGACGCGGGCGCGCGGCCAGCGTCAGCCGGTAGGCCGTGTAGGTCAGCGCGGAGCACAGGAAGACCCAGAGGAACTGGTACCAGAAGAAGAACGGGAACCCGAGGAGCTCCGGCTCGATCCTGGCGTACGACGGCACCCACATGAGGGCGACGATCGGGATCATCAGCAGCACGCCTGCGGTGATCATCTTGCCGCGGTCGGTGGGTGGGACCTGAGGGGTGTGGCCGCGCTCAGGGCGCGGCTGAGGAGGGGTGTGCCCGAGAGTCATGCGCGGGAGGTTACCCCTCGTGACTCACGTCACCGCAAGGCCCGGGCCGTCTCAGGCGCGCGACCCGGCGAGGACGCCCGCCAGCAGGCCGGCGCGACCGCCGGCCCGCCTCACAGCAGTGCGTCGGCCGCCGCGGGGCTGGAGTCGCGCAGGAAGGTGGAGCAGCGCTCCCACTCCTCGGTCTCGCCGATGGCGCGGGCGCTGACCGCGAGGAGCGCCAGCGCGCGCAGGAACCCGCGGTTGGGCTCGTGCTCCCACGGCACCGGGCCGTGGCCCTTCCAGCCGTTGCGGCGCAGCATGTCGAGGGAGCGGTGGTAGCCGACCCGGGCGTAGGCGTAGACGGTCACGTCGTCGGCGCCGGCCTCCTGGGCCTGGAGGGCCAGTGCGGCCCACGCGGCGGGCGACGCCGGGTGGCGGCGTACGACGGCGGCAGGGGCGTCGCCACCGGCCAGCTCGGCGTCGGCGGGGTCCACGGGGAGGTGGGTGGGAGGGGGGCCGGCCATCAGGTCGCCGCCCTGGAAGGGGCCAGTGCTCATGCGGCTACCCTCCCACGCCCGCGGGCGGCCGGCCGACGCCGGCCGCCGGAAGGCCCGCCCCGGTGAGCACCCGCTCGGTCTGCGCGAGGTGTGTCCAGATCGCCTGCTCCGCCGCGTCGGCGTCGCCGCTGCGCAGGGCGGCCACGATCGTGTGGTGCTCGTGGACCACGGTGGCGTGCGGGAGCCCGTGCCGCCGGGCGGCGGTGAGGCCGAGCAGCACGTGGCGGGCGTGCAGCGCGTCGTACATCCGGTCGAGCAGCGGGTTGCCCGCGGCGCGGACCAGCAGCACGTGGAACTCGCTGTCGACCCGCGCGAACTCGTCGTCGGGGCCGTCCAGGACCAGCTCGTCCTGCTCCCGCAGCCGGGCCGTCATGGCGGCCAGCGGCACCGTGCCGGCGGCGATGCAGTGGCGGGCGGCCCAGGTCTCCATGACGCCGCGCGCCTGCAGGATCTGGCGCGTCTGCTCCGTGGTGACCGGGGCGATGAAGGCGCCCCGGTTGGGCCGGAGCTGGACCAGGTCCTCGGCGGCCAGGCGCAGCAGCGCCTCGCGGACCGGGGTGCGGGAGACGCCCACGGCGGCGGCGATGTCCTGCTCGTTGATGAACGTGCCGACGAGCCCCGGGTCGGTGAGCACCGACGCCCGGAGATACTCGTAGGCACGTTCGCGCCCCGATCGCGGGGATGGCATGTTCGTGTTATAGCCCCCCGGAGGAGCCCGCATGACCGGTTCGCGCAAGCTCACCGTCGCTGCCGCCCAGCTGCGCAGCGGCACCGACCCCGTCGCCAACCTCGCGCAGGCCGTCGAGGCCGTACGCCGCGCGGCCGACGCGGGTGCCCGGCTCGTGGTCCTGCCCGAGGCCACCAGTGCCAGCTTCGCCCGCAACCCGGCGCGGGCCGCCGAGCCGCTGGACGGGCCGTTCGCGAGCGGCGTACGGGAGGTCGCCGCGGCCGCCGGGATGACCGTGGTGGTCGGCCTCTTCGAGCCCGCCGACGACGGCCGGGTGCACAACACGCTGCTCGTGACCGGTCCCGCCGGCGAGGCGTCGTACCGCAAGGTCCACCTGTTCGACGCCTTCGACTCACGCGAGTCCGACACGGTGGCGCCGGGGGAGGACTACGTGGTCGCGGACGTCGACGGCGGCGACGCAGGGACCGTGCGGGTCGGGCTGGCCACCTGCTACGACGTGCGCTTCGCCGACCAGTTCACCGCGCTCGGGGCCCGCGGTGCCGAGCTCGTCGTGCTCCCCGCGTCGTGGGGAGACGGACCCGGCAAGGCCGACCAGTGGGACGTGCTCGTGCGGGCGCGCGCCCTCGATGCCCAGGCCTGGCTGCTCGCCAGCGCCCAGGCGTGGCAGGAGCCGGTCCGGGGAGCGCCGCTCGGCATCGGCCGCAGCGCGCTCGTCGACCCCCTCGGCGCCGTGCACGGGCGGCTCGGGGCGGAGCCCGACCTGCTCGTCGGCGAGGTCGACCTGGACGTCGTGGGCGAGGTCCGGAAGCGGATCCCGGTCCTGCCCTGAGGGATCAGGCCCCGAGCAGGGACCGGACCTTGTCCTGCCCGAGCGCCACGATGAGCGTGGGCAGCCGCGGGCCGCGGTCGGCCGAGACGAGCAGGTTGTAGAGCAGCCGGAAGAAGTCCTTCTGGTCGGCCTTGACCTGGTCGGTCGGTGCGTCCTCGAAGCCCAGGCCGCGTGCCACCTTGGGCACGCCGTAGACGACGGTGGTGACCTCGTCGAGCTCGAGCTGCTCGGGCAGCCGGTCCAGGAAGATCCGCAGCCACAGCTCCTCGTCCTCGCTCAGCGAGGCGAGCCGCTCGGCGTCGGGCGTCTCGCGCACGATGGTCCGCTCGGACTCCGGCAGCGACGCGGTCCAGGCCATCGCCCGGCCCAGGCGCGGCTCGAGGTCGGCCACGCTGTCGTGCGGGAAGCCCACGTGCTCGACGACGCGGCTGATCAGGTCGGCCGAGCCGGCGGTGACGTCGGCGACCGACGACAGCGTCCGGAACGGGACGGCGACCGCCGGGACCGGCAGCGGCCCGCCCGCGTGGGTCGCGGAGGCCCGCTCGAAGGCCAGCACCTGGGCGTCCCGCTTGGCGGGGTCGGCGGCCTTGCGGCCCAGCGCGTCCCACTCGTCGTACAGGCGCACGACCTCGGGACCGAAGTCGATGGTGAAGGCCTGCTTGGGGGCGCGGCGGGTGTAGAGCCAGCGCACCATCGGCGCCTCGAGGATCTGCAGCGCGTCGGCCGGGGTGGGCACCCCACCGCTCGACGACGACATCTTCTGCACGCCGGCGATGCCGACGAAGGCGTAGGTCACCCGGGCGGGCGCCTGCCAGTCGAAGATCGAGGAGACCAGCTCCTGGCCGACGGTGTACGACGACCCGGGCGTCATGTGGTCGAGGCCGGCGGGCTCGAAGTCGACCTTCTCCCACGCCCAGCGCATCGGCCAGTCGACCTTCCACACCAGCTTGCCGGCGTCCTCGGTGGCGACGTTGGTGACCCCGGAGTGGCCGCACTCGCGGCAGGTGTAGGCGAGGTCGGTGGTCTCGTCGTCGTACGACGTCACGTCGGTCGTGTCGCGCCCGCACTCGGCGCACCACGGCTTGTAGGGGAAGCGTGCGAACGCTCCCGCCCCGGAGTCCTCGGACTCCTCGTCGTTGGCGACCGACTCGGCGAGCTCGGCGGCCTCCTCCTCGGTCTCGGCGGCGGGCGCGGCCTTGGTGCGGTAGCGCCCGAGCACCTCCTCGATCCGGTCGCGGTGCCGGATCGCGTGCAGGATCTGCTCGCGGTAGGTGCCGGCCCGGTACATCTCGGTCTGGCTGACCTCGTCCATCTCGACGCCCAGCTCGGCGAGGGCAGCCTGGAGCGGCGCCTTGAAGTGCTCGGCCCAGGACTCGTGGCAGCCCCACGGGTCGGGGACGGCGGACAGCGGGCGGCCGATGTGCTCGGCCCACTCGGCGGGCACGCCCGCGGGGACCTTGCGGAAGCGGTCGTAGTCGTCCCAGCTGTGCAGGTGGCGTGTCTCGATGCCGCGACGGCGCAGCTCCTCGGCGACGAAGTGCGGGGTGAGGAACTCGCGCAGGTTGCCGAGGTGGATCGGCCCCGACGGGCTGGCCCCGGAGGCCACGGTGACCTTGTTGCCTTCACCCGCGTGCCGGATCGCGTCGTCGGCGGCACGGGTCACCCAGTCGATGGGGTCTCCCTGCTGTCCGCCCTGCCGTCCACCGCGTGCCATGCGCGCAGATTATCGGCCGACCGCCGGGGAGCGGTGATGGGTGCGGCCCGCGGGACCGGCCCGCCGCGCAGACCTGAGCAAACGCCCCCTGGTGCGGAGACGGGTCCGGACGTGACAAGGGCGTCGAAGCCGTCCCCTGCGGCGACTTCGACGCCCTACGCGGCCGGGTCCACCGGGACTCTGCCCGGCGGAACACCCCCGCGGTCCGCCGGACACCGACACGCGCTCGTCAGATTCTCACTGACGTTCCCGGGCGGGGCGTGGCCCGAAATGGCCGCTGGCACTAACCTGCCAACCGTGCCCCGTCGACCGCTCGCGTCCGCCTTCGGCCTGCCCGGCCCCATGGAGGAGCTCTACCGCCAGGTCCTCTCGGGCTCCGGTGGCTCCTTCGAGGTGCTCGCCCGCTCCCTCTTCGTGACCCCCGACGAGCTCCGGAGCCGTGTCCGCCCGCTCCTCGAGCTCGACATCGTGCGGCTCGAGGGGGACCGGGTGACGGTCGCGTCGCCGGTCGAGGCGGTCTCGAGGTACGTCGCGGCGCAGGCCGTCACGATGAGCGAGGCCGGCGCGGACCTGGCCCGGCTCGCCGAGGCCATCCCGATGCTGGCCGACATGGGCGCCGACGCGCCGCTGCTCGACTCCACCGCCATCGACGGGGAGGTGACGACCGGTGGCGACATCGCGGGCGCGATCGTCCGCTGGATCAACGAGTCCCCGGGCGACCTGTGCTTCCTGCGTCCGGACCAGTGGCGGCTGCCGAGCGAGTCCGAGATGGCGCTGGCCGTCAACCGTGCGGTCCAGCAGGGCCGCCGGGTGCGGGCGATCTATCCCGCCCGCGCCCTCCAGGAGGCGCCCGCCATCCTCATCGGCCGCGCGGCCATCGGGGAGCAGATCCGGGTCCTGCCCGAGGTCACCACGCGGTTGCTCGTCATCGGCACCTCGCGCGCCCTGCTGCCGGACCCGCTCGGCGTGGGCAACGACCGTCGGGTCGCGATCCGCCAGCCGTCCATCGTGCAGGTGGTGACGCGGTACTTCGACCTCCTGTGGGACCGGGCCACGGCCGTGCCCACCCTCGACCGGGGGGAGGCCCGTCCCGACCTACGACGGTTGCTGCTCGGCCAGCTGGCCGACGGCGCCAAGGACGAGCAGATCGCGCGCAACCTCGGGCTCAGCCTGCGGACGGTGCGGCGCCGGATCGCGGCGGTGATGTCCGACCTGGGCGTGGACACCCGCTTCCAGGCCGGTGTCGAGGCCGCGCGGCGGGGCTGGATCTAGCGGGGCAGCACCATCTTGTACGCCGCCCGCTCGATGCGCCACGTGCGGCTGCGCTCGGGGCCGTAGATCTCGCCGTCCGCGGAGACCCAGAACTCCTCGCCGCTCACCGAGACCGTCGAGCCCCGGAGGTGGACCACGTCGTCGCGCTCCTGGTGCTCGCCCTTGCGGAGCTTCGCGACGTACCCGATCTTGGCGCCGGGGCTGATCGCCCGGCTGATCATCACGTCGAGCGAGCCGCTCTCGGGGTCGGCGTCGGGAGTGATCTCCGTGCCGCCGCCGACGTTGGCGCCGTTGCCGATCGCGACCATGAGCAGCGGCTGGTCGACGTCGTTGACCACCACGCCGTCGACCTCGACGCGCAGGCGGCGGTTGGGCGGGTGGAAGGCCGCGAGCAGGGCGCCGATGGGATAGCCGAGCTTGCCGATGTTGACCTTGCCCACCCCGATCGAGCCGAGCCGGGTCTTCCACTTGTGGGCCTTGCGGCTGGCCTGGGCGCCGGTGCCGACGTGCACGTTGTTGACGACGATCGAGCCGGTCTCGTCGACGATGAGGTCGACGGGGCGGGGCTCGCCCTTGAGCACGAGGCGCGCCGCCTGGTCGATGTCGAGCGGGATGTCGGTGCCGCGGGCGAAGTCGTTGCCGGTGCCGAGCGGCAGCAGGGCCAGCGTGCGGCCCTCGAGCTCGTGGCGCTTGTGCAGCGCCGCGACCACCGCGTGGAGGCTGCCGTCACCGCCGGCGACCACGATCCGGCGCGACCCGGCGCGATGCAGGACGCCGTCGAGCTCGCCGGGGTTGGAGGTGGCGGCCACCTCGACCGACGACTCCTCGCGGAGGATCGCCAGGGCGCGGTCGAGCGTCTCCTGGTCGGAGGTGCCGGCGCCGGCGTTGGTGATCACGAGCATGGGGTCCACGCGCTGGACAGTAGTCGACCGTGCCCCGCCATCGGCGGCCACGCGGCGCCGGGATGCACGCGCCGTGCGGTCCGTCACGCGCCGGGCCGATGTGGGCACGATCCGGCGGGCCCCCGCGAGGTGCGGTAGCGTGACGCCGCAAGAGCTCCGGTGCACTTGTGCCGGGGCTGTTTCTTTTGGCCCACGCCTCTCGTGGGTACAGCCGGATTCCTGAGGAGGGCTGCGATGCCCGCGATCGTCGTACTCGGTGCCCAGTGGGGTGACGAGGGCAAGGGCAAGGCCACCGACCTGCTCGCCACCAGCGAGACCATCGACTTCGTCGTCCGCACGAGTGGCGGCCACAACGCCGGCCACACGATCGTCATCAACGGCGAGAAGTACGCCACCCACCTGCTCCCCAGCGGCATCCTCACGCCCGGCGCCACCAGCGTGATCGCCAACGGCGTCGTGGTCTCGCCCGAGGCGCTCTTCCGCGAGCTCGACGGCCTCCTCGAGCGCGGCGTGGAGATGGGCGGCCTGGTCGTCAGCGCCAACGCGCACGTCATCGCGTCGTACCACTCGACGATCGACAAGGTCACCGAGCGCTTCCTCGGCAAGAACCAGATCGGCACCACCGGTCGCGGCATCGGCCCGGCGTACGCCGACAAGATCAACCGCGTCGGCATCCGGGTCGCGGACCTCTTCGACGAGGGCATCCTCCAGCAGAAGGTCGAGGCCGCTCTCGACGTGCGCAACCACCTGCTGACCAAGGTCTACAACCGTCGCGCGGTCGACGCCGACGCCGTCGTCGAGGAGCTGCTGTCGTACGCCGACCGGCTGCGCCCGATGGTCGCCGACACGTCGCTGCTGCTCAACAAGGCGCTCGACGAGGGCCGGACCGTGCTCTTCGAGGGCGCCCAGGCCACCATGCTCGACGTCGACCACGGCACCTACCCGTTCGTGACGTCGTCCAACGCGATCGCCGGTGGTGTCTGCACCGGCGCCGGCGTCGGCCCGACCCGCATCGACCGGGTCATCGGCGTGATCAAGGCCTACTCGACGCGCGTCGGCTCGGGTCCCTTCCCGACCGAGCTCTTCGACGACGACGGCCTCAACCTCCAGAAGCTCGGCGGCGAGATCGGTGTCTCCACCGGCCGCACCCGGCGCTGCGGCTGGTACGACGCCGTGGTCGCGCGCTACGCCGCCCGCGTCAACGGCCTCACCGAGTTCTTCCTGACCAAGCTGGACATCCTCGGCGCCTGGGACGAGATCCCGGTGTGCGTCGGCTACGAGATCGACGGCACGCGCGTCGACGAGATGCCGATGACCCAGACCGAGTTCCACCACGCCAAGCCCGTCTACGAGACCTTCGAGGGCTGGAACTCCGACATCTCCGGCTGCCGCACCTTCGCCGAGCTCCCCAAGCAGGCGCAGACCTACGTGCAGGCCCTCGAGGACATCTCCGGCGCCCGCATCTGGGGCGTCGGTGTCGGTCCGGGGCGCGAGCAGACGCTCACCGTCCACGACTGACCCGGGCTCTCCACACGGCGTACGACGTCCGGCACATGTCCGGGTGTCGCCACGAGTGTGCGTGGATGCGCCGTGGAAAGCCCGCGGATGGTGCATTCACGCACACTCGTCGGGTCAGTCGTCCCACTGCTCCTCGCGCAACCGGTCGCGATGGTCGAGGGCCTCGTCGAGGCTGACCTCGTCGGTCCACCCGGGTGGCGGGGTCAGCGTCCAGGTCCGCTGCTCGGGCGGGAGGTGCAGCGCCCGGGCGTAGGCCCCGTCGATGCGCTGGACCACGAGATCCCGGTCGTGCACGTCGGCACCCACGGCCGCCATCGTCTCGAGGCCGTGTCGCCGCAGGGCGGCGTCGCGCTCGGCGTCCCGGCGGGCGGCGGCCGCCCGCCGGTGGATGCTGCCGTTGTACTCGCCGGTCACCCCCGCGTCCGGGTCCAGCAGGTCCGGGACGGCCAGCACCCGCCCCTGGAGGTCGAAGACGGGCTTGTTGCACAGGGGGAGGGGGCGTCCGGCGTCGAGCACCCAGATCAGGCGGAGCCGGGGCTCTCCCGGGGACAGGCTCTTCTCGTGGGCCCACCGCAGCGCCCAGCGCAGGCGTCGTACGCCGGGGGCTCGCGGCCGGGTGGCCAGGAAGGCGGTGATCCGCCGCAGCGAGGTGAGGCTCGCGGCGCACGCCATGTCGATCGCGACCACGAGCTCGCGGTCGTCGGGCTCGGCGCGGGCATGGTCGAGGAGTGCCTGCTCGGGCGACACGACCCGGACGCCGGCCACCACCGTGCGCTCGTTCCCGGCTCTCCCGCGGATCGCGACCAGCTGCGGTCCGGCACGGAGCTGGCGGTCGGGGGAGCGGAGCGGGACGCCGAGGACGGCGCCGGTGCGACCGACCCCGTCGAAGAACGCCGCACCCAGGAGCCTGAGCGCGGCCCATCCGGTCACGGCACCCGCCGGACCGAGGCGCACGGCGACGTCGAGGATCCGCTGCTCGACCACGTCCGGGGCGTCCGCGGGGCGGTGGTGCCCGCTGCCGACCGACACCCACCGCCCACCCCGGGCCCGGCCGCGGGTGGGCCCGGCGCGACCGTCGGGGTCGAGGGCGGTCGGCAGGACCAGGCCGGAGGGGAGCCGGCACGTCGGGGTGAACTCGTCGGACATGAGGGGCTCCTTCCCGGCCCCGGGGCCGGGAATGCCGCCGACCCGTCGTCTGTGGATGACCGACCGCTGCATGGGTGTGCGTGGAAGCACCGCTGGCCTCGAGCCACACGTGCTTCCACGCACACTCGACGAGGGCCTTCGCGCGGGGTACGCCGTCCGCGGGACCCGCGGCGTACGAGGGTCGCGCCCGTACGCCGATAGGATCGACGCCCGTGAAGTCCCTCGTCATCGGCACCGGCGGCCGCGAGCACGCGCTGGCCCGCTCCCTGGCCCTCGATCCCGACGCCGAGGTGCACGCCGCGCCGGGCAACCCGGGCATCGGCGAGGTCGCGACGTTGCACGACGTCGACCCGATGGACGGGGCCGCGGTGGCCGCACTGGCCACCCGCCTGGGCGTCGACCTGGTCGTCGTCGGGCCCGAGGCCCCGCTGGTCGCCGGGGTCGCCGACGCAGTCCGCGCCGCCGGCATCGCGGTCTACGGCCCGTCCCGGGAGGCGGCCCGGCTCGAGGGGTCCAAGGCCTTCAGCAAGGACGTGATGGCGGAGGCCGGCGTGCCGACGGCCCGCTCCTTCGTGTGCACCACCCCCGACGAGGCCGCGGCCTCGCTCGACGCGCTGGGCGCGCCGTACGTCGTGAAGGACGACGGCCTGGCCGCCGGCAAGGGCGTCGTGGTGACCACCGACCGGGCCGAGGCGCTGGCCCATGCCTCCGGGTGCGAGCGCGTCGTGGTCGAGGAGTTCCTCGACGGTCCCGAGGTCTCGCTCTTCGCCGTCTGCGACGGGCGTACGGCGCGGGCGCTGCAGCCGGCGCAGGACTTCAAGCGGATCTTCGACGGCGGGCGGGGTCCCAACACCGGTGGCATGGGGGCCTACTCGCCGCTGCCGTGGGCGCCCGCCGACCTCGCCGACCAGGTCCTCGCGACGGTCGTCCAGCCCACCCTCGACGAGATGGTCCGCCGCGGCGCCCCCTTCGTCGGCACCCTGTACGTCGGGCTCGCGCTCACCGCTGCCGGGCCGCGGGTGATCGAGTTCAACTGCCGCTTCGGTGACCCGGACGTCCAGCCGGTCCTCGCGCTGCTGACCTCCTCGCTCGGCGACCTCCTCAAGGCGGCCGCCGACGGCGACCTGGGCGCCGTACCCGCCCCGACCTTCGCCGACGGCGCCTCGGTGACCGTGGTGATGGCCAGCGCCGGCTACCCGGAGTCGTCCTCGAGCGGCGACGTGATCGTGGGCACCGAGACCCTCGCGGTCGAGACCGACGTCGACGTGATCCACGCTGGCACCGCCCGCGGCGGCGACGGCCCGCTCGTGACCGCCGGAGGGCGGGTGCTCGCGGTCCGGGCCACCGGCACCGACGTCGCTGACGCGCGAGCCAAGGCCTACGAGGGCATCAACACCATCTCGTTCCCGGGTGCGCAGTGGCGCCGGGACATCGCCGCCGAGCCGCTGGGTGTCGTCGAGGGTGCCTCGCTGACCGAGGGTGCGTGACGTGACGGGGACTCCCGACGACGAGCAGGTGGTCACCGACTCCGGCGGCACCATGACCCGGCTCGCCGGTCCCGTGGCCGCCGGGGTGGAGCCCGACCTCGACCTGCTCGACGACCTGCGGTGGTCGTCGTACGACGGGCCGGTGCGCGCCGCCGGTGCGGCACCGCACTTCGAGCACGGCGCCGTCATCACCTGGCACTACGCGCTGGGCGTCGACGTGCTGCGCGTGGTGCGCGACGACGAGCGCGGGCTGGTCGCCTGGCTCCCGGCTGGGTCCGAGCGCCTCGCGGCCGTGCCCCGGGACGGCAAGGGTCTGCGCGAGCGCAGCCTGGAGGAGCGGGCCGCCCTCAGCGCCCGCCGCGACTACGACCACCTCCGCAGGACATGGGACGGCCCGGGGATCCTGCGCATCGCGCCGAGCGGCGTGCCGTGGTCGCTCTGGTACTTCTGGGAGGACGACGGGTCCTTCGCCGGCCACTACGTCAACCTCGAGCTGGTGCACGAGCGTCCGGCCTCGGGCGCGGCGCAGGTGCACACCCGCGACCTCACCCTCGACCTCTGGCTCGACGACGACGGCCAGCTGTGGCTCAAGGACGAGGACGAGCTGGCGGCGTTCACCGCGGCCGGCCGCTTCGCCCCCGCGCAGGCCGACGCGATCCGCGCGCTCGCCGACCGCGTCCGCACCGAGCTCGTCGAGCCCCGCGCCTGGCCCCTCAGCGAGGACTGGGAGTCCTGGCGCCCCCAGCCCGAGATCGACCGACCCCTGACGCTGCCCGACCACCTGGAGTCATGACATGACCGTTCCCAACGTCCTCGCCACCCGCTACGCCGGGGCTGACCTGGCCGCGATCTGGAGCCCCGAGCACAAGATCGTGCTCGAGCGGCAGCTGTGGATCGCCGTGCTCACCGCCCAGCGCGACCTCGGTGTCGACGTGCCCGACGGGGTCATCGAGGCCTACGAGAAGGTCGTCGACCAGGTCGACCTGGCCTCCATCGCCGCCCGCGAGCGGGTCACCCGCCACGACGTGAAGGCGCGCATCGAGGAGTTCGCCGCGCTGGCCGGGCACGAGCACATCCACAAGGGCATGACGAGCCGCGACCTGACGGAGAACGTCGAGCAGCTCCAGGTCCGCCAGTCGCTGACGCTGGTGCGCGACCGCGCCGTCGCGACCCTCGTGCGACTCGCCCGTCTCGCCGCCGAGCACGAGACCACCGTGATGGCCGGCCGCTCCCACAACGTGGCCGCGCAGGCGACCACCCTCGGCAAGCGCTTCGCCACCGTCGCCGACGAGATGCTGATCTCGGTGCAGCGCATCGAGGAGCTGCTCGCGCGCTACCCGCTGCGGGGCATCAAGGGCCCGATGGGCACCTCGCAGGACATGCTCGACCTGCTCGGGGGCGACGCGACGCTGCTCGACGAGCTCGAGACCCGGGTGGCCGCGCACCTCGGCTTCGACCACGTGCTCACCAGCGTCGGCCAGGTCTACCCGCGCTCGCTCGACTTCGACGTGCTGTCCGCGCTGGTCCAGCTGACCGCCGGCCCGTCCAACCTGGCCACCACGATCCGGCTGATGGCCGGCATCGAGCTGGTGACCGAGGGCTTCAAGGAGGGCCAGGTCGGCTCGTCGGCGATGCCGCACAAGATGAACACCCGCTCCTGCGAGCGGGTCAACGGCCTCGCCGTCATCACCCGCGGTTACCTGTCGATGGTCGGCGAGCTCGCCGGGGACCAGTGGAACGAGGGCGACGTCTCCTGCTCCGTCGTACGCCGCGTCGCGCTGCCCGACGCGTTCTTCGCCGTCGACGGGCTCTTCCAGACCTTCCTGACCGTGCTCGACGAGTTCGGCGCGTTCCCGGCCGTGATCCAGCGCGAGCTCGACCGCTACCTGCCGTTCCTGGCCACCACCAAGGTGCTGATGGCCGCGGTCCGCAAGGGCGTCGGTCGCGAGGTCGGCCACGAGGCGATCAAGGAGGCGGCCGTCGGGGTCGCCCTCGACATGCGCCAGGGGCAGGCGGAGAACGACGTCTTCGACCGGCTGGCCGCCGACGAGCGCCTCGGGATGACCCGCGAGGAGATCGACGGGCTGGTGGCCGAGCCGATCGAGTTCACCGGCGCGGCCGTCGCGCAGACTCGAGCCGTGGTCGCTCGCGTGGAGGCGCTGGCGACCGCCCACCCCGCCGCCGCGGCGTACACCCCGGGCGCCATCCTCTGAGCCCGCTCACCGGGCGGCGTGCTCCCACGCCTCCCGGAGCCAGGCCCGCACCTCGTCGTCGACCTCGCTGACGTCGTGGAGCTCGAGGTGATGCATCCACACGTGTGGCGACGGGTGCACGGCCTCCTTGAACCGCGGCGACGCCACCTCGCGGGGCAGGGCGATCGACAGCACCGCGGGGACGTCGGAGCGGACGTACTGCCCCGGCCGCCACACGTACGCGAAGCCGCGACCGTGCCGGAAGGCCACCTGGCTCCTCGAGGTCCGCGACTCCACCTCGCCGAGGGCGTCGACGATCGAGGCCACCCGGTCGTGGATCGCCAGCCCGGCCGGGAACCCGTCGAACAGGTCCGCCGGCGTCGGGGCCTCGTGGCTCATCCGGCCAGTCTCGCGCCATGATGGGCGCGTGACCACGGCAGCCGACCTCCACGTCACCGGCCGCGTGCAGGGCGTCGCCTACCGCGCGTGCACGCAGCAGGAGGCCGAGCGCCTCGGCGTGACCGGCTGGGTGCGCAACGAGCCCGACGGCTCGGTCGCCGCACACGTCGAGGGGGCGCCCGATGCGGTGGACGCGCTGGTCGCCTGGTGCCGCCGGGGACCGTCGGGGTCCAAGGTCCGCGACGTGGCGGTGCGCCCGTCCGCCGTGGCCGGCCACCGCGGGTTCGAGATCCGCTACTGAGGGTTCAGTCCCCGAGCCGCCAGGACCGTACGGCGGCCGCGAGCGCCACCGACAGCACGGCGAGCGCGGCGACGAGCGCCCATCGGGCGGCGACCTCCACGGACGTGAAGGACTGCGAGGCCTGGTAGACGGTCATCAGCAGTGCGGCGCCGAGCGCCGAGCCGATCCGCTGGCCGGTCTGCAGGGCACCCCCGGCGGCGCCACCCATCTGCGGCGGCACCTCGGCCAGGGTGAGCGTGAAGTTGGGGGAGATGACCCCACCCCCGCCGATGCCGGCGAGGAACATCGCCGGCGCGAGCGTCCACCACAGGGTGTCGGCCGGCGACGTGACCAGCCAGGCCGCGAGCGCCGTACCGGTCATCATCACCGACAGTGCGATCAGGGTGACCCGCCGCCCGATCCGGCCGACTAGGCGACCCGCCAGCGGCGACGTCGTGGCGGCACCGACCGCGAAGGGGGTCATCAGCAGCGCGGCCTGGAGCGGCGAGAAGCCGACGCCCTCCTGGAGGTGGACCGACAGCACCAGGAAGATGCCCGTGAAGCCGGTGAAGTAGAGGGTGCCGACGAGCAGCCCGTTGGCGTAGCCCGGCAGCCCGCGCAGCAGCGACACGTCCAGCAGCGGCGGGCGGCCCGTCGCGACCGTGTGCTGCTCCCACCGGAGGAACGCCCACACCAGCGGCGGGAAGGCCAGCACGATCACCAGCGGCCACCGCGCACCGCCCTCGAGGCTGATCAGCGGGTAGAGCACCGAGACGACCGCCAGCCCCAGCAGCAGCGCGCCCGGGACGTCGATGCGGGTGTCCTTGACCGCGTCGCGACCGCCGGGGTTGTCCGGGACGAGGCGCCACACGGCGACCAGTGCGACCAGGCCGATGGGGACGTTGACCAGGAAGAGCGCCCGCCAGCCGTTCTCCTCCCCGAGCACCGCGATCAGCAGCCCACCGATCAGCGGCCCTGCGGCGGAGGCGACCGCGACCGTGAAGCCGAACATCCCGAAGGCCCGACCGCGCTCGTCACCCCGGAACAGCTGCTGGATCAGCCCGGAGTTCTGCGGCGTCAGCAGCCCGGCGCTCGCGCCCTGCGCCAGCCGGGCGACGACGATCGCGGCGGCGTTGGGGGCGAGGCCCGCGGCGGCGCTGGAGACGATGAAGCCGATGAGCCCGATCACCATCATCCGGCGGCGTCCGTGCGCGTCGCCGAGGCGCCCGCCGGCGACGAGGGTCATGCCGAAGGCCAGCGCGTAGCCCGAGACCACCCACTGCACCGCACCGGCCGACGTCTCCAGCCCGGCGCGGATCGAGGGCACCGCGACGTTGACGATGGTGACGTCCAGCAGCGACATGAAGCCGACGAGCAGGGACACCGCCAGGATCCGCCACCGACGAGGATCGGGGACGTGCTCCTGCTCGGCCGCGACGGCGTCGGCCTCCTCGTGCTGGGTCACGCCCGCCACCTTCTCACCGCCCCGAAGCGGCCCCCTGATCGGCAACCTGATCGGCGACCCGGTGAGGAGCGTGGTCGCGGGTGTGTCGCAGATCCCGTCCCCGTCAGTTCGGTACGACGCGCGCGCACGACCGACAATGGGCGGCATGTCCGCTCCCGTCACCGTCTCGGTCACCCGGCACATCGACCCGTCCCAGGAGACGGAGATGCGCGCGTGGGTGCAGGCCGGCACCTCGCTGGCGGAGAACTTCGACGGCTTCCTCGGCTCCGGGTGGGTGCGGCCCTCGCAGGACTCGCCCGAGTGGCACATGCTCTACCGCTTCGCCGACGCCGAGTCGCTGGCCCGCTGGGAGGCGAGCCCGCAGCGCGCGTGGTGGCTCGAGGCGGCGCAGGGGCGGATCGAGTCGACCCGCACCGAGCGGCGTACGGGCATCGAGGGTTGGTTCGACGAGCCGTCCGCGGTCGAGTCGCTCAGCCCGGCTCCCGTCGCGCCGCCGCGCTGGAAGCAGGCCTGCACCATCTTCCTGGTGTTCTTCCCGCTCAGCCTGGTCGCCAACTGGGTGCTCGGGCACACACCCGTCGCCGACTGGCCGCTCCCGCTGCGGGTGCTCCTCACCGTGCTCGTGATGACGCCGCTGATGACCTACGTGCTGCTCCCGTGGATCACCCGCCAGATGTCCTGGTGGCTGCAGGGCAAGCCCGCTCCCTGGCGACGCTGACCCGACGGCGGCCCGCGCCGCTAGGGTCGGCACGTGGCCGACCACAACATCCCTGACGCCCCGGCGCTCGAGGGCGCGACGCACCTCCACTCCGGCAAGGTCCGCGACCTCTACCGCATCGAGTCCGGCGAGCACGCCGGTCGCCTGCTGATGGTGGCGAGCGACCGGATCTCGGCGTACGACTTCGTGCTCGACACGACGATCCCCGACAAGGGCGAGATCCTCACCCGGATGTCGCTGTGGTGGTTCGACCAGCTCAAGGGGCTGGTCGCGCACCACGTGGTGTCCACCGACGTCCCCGAGGCCGTGCGCGGTCGCGCGGTGATCTGCGAGGCGCTGGAGATGTATCCCGTCGAGTGCGTGGCCCGCGGCTACCTCACCGGTTCCGGTCTCCTCGACTACCGACTCCACGGTGAGGTCTGCGGCATCCGGCTGCCGGCCGGCCTGCAGGACGGCTCCCGGCTCCCCGAGCCGATCTTCACGCCGGCGACCAAGGCCGCGATCGGCGACCACGACGAGAACGTCGACTACGAGGCGGTCGTCGAGGCCGTCGGGGACGACGAGGCCGCCGAGCTGCGGATGCTCACCATGGAGGTCTACGGCCGCGCCCACGAGCTGGCGAAGACCCGCGGCATCATCCTGGCCGACACCAAGGTCGAGTTCGGCGCGCGGCCCGACGGCACCACCGTGCTCGCCGACGAGGTGCTCACGCCCGACTCGTCGCGCTTCTGGCCCGCCGACCAGTGGCAGCCCGGCCGCGCCCAGCCGTCGTACGACAAGCAGATCGTCCGCGACTGGCTCACCTCCCCGGAGTCCGGCTGGGACCGCACGTCCGGCGAGGCCCCGCCGCCGCTGCCGCCCGAGGTCGTCGAGCGCACCCGCTCGAGGTACGTCGAGGCCTACGAGCGGTTGACGGGGGAGACGTTCTGACCGGCTTCCACGCCTCCGTCGACCTCCCCGTGCCGGTCGAGGTGGCCTACGCCTACCTCTCCGACCCGCGCAACCGGCCGGAGTGGCAGTCGTCCTTGCGCTCGGTCACCGTGCCGGCCGACGAGGAGCCGCGGCTCGGCCAGCGCTGGCAGGAGACCACGTCGGTGGGCGTGCGTCCGCAGATGGAGATCACCGAGATGGACCCGCCGCTCGTGTGGGCCGAGCGCGGCTGGTGGCGCGGGGTGTCCGCGACGCTGACCCTGGGCTTCGCCCGTACGCCGCGCGGTTGCCGCGTCGACATCAGCGGCGACGTCGACGGGCGCGGGGCCTGGGCCGTGCCGGCGACGGTGGCGGGCCGACTCGCGGGGATCGCGGTCGCCGCCGACGTCCGCAAGGCCGGCAAGATCCTCGCGCGGCGTACGACCTGAGACGACGGGTGACGGGCGTCACGACCGCTGAGTAGGTTGGCGCCATGCCGAACCTCTCCTCGCTGCTCGAAGACTCCGCCAGCCAGTACGCCGACCGGGAGGCCGTCGTCCTCGGCGACACCCGGTTGACCTACGCCCAGGTCAACGGCGCCGCCAACCAGGTGGCCAACCTGCTCGTCGCACGCGGCATCCAGCCCGGCGACAAGGTGGCGCTGAGCTGCCCCAACCTGCCCTACTTCCCGATCGTCTACTACGGGATCCTCAAGGCCGGGGCGACCGTGGTGCCGCTCAACGTGCTGCTCAAGGGCCGGGAGGTGGCCTACCACCTCGCCGACTCGGACGCGAAGGCCTACTTCTGCTTCCAGGGCACCGAGGAGCTCCCGATCGGCCAGGCCGGCCACGAGGGCTTCGAGGCCACCGAGGGCTGCGAGCACTTCTTCATGATCACCGTCGACCCGACGGCCGCCTCGCCCATCGAGGGCACCGAGACGCTGGGGCAGGCGATGGCCGGCCAGCCGCCGACCTTCGACACCGTCGCCGTGGACGACGACGACACCGCGGTCATCCTCTACACCTCGGGCACCACCGGACAGCCCAAGGGCGCCGAGCTGCGGCACCGCAACATGCACTCCAACGCGATCGCCGGCAAGGACCTCTTCGGTGCCGACGCGTCCCGGCCGGACACCTACCTGTGCGTGCTGCCGCTCTTCCACTCGTTCGGGCAGACCGTCATCCAGAACGCCGGCTTCGCCTACGGCGGCACCGTGGTGATGCTGCCCCGCTTCGAGGCCGACGCCGCGCTCAAGACGATGGCCAAGGAGGGCGTGACCTTCTTCGCCGGCGTCCCGACGATGTACTGGGGCCTCCTCGGCGCCCTCCCCGACTCCGGGGTCGACGTCCAGGCGCTCGCGGCCAACCTGCGCATCGCCGCGGCCGGCGGCTCGGCGCTCCCGGTCGAGGTGCACAAGGACTTCGAGAAGAAGTTCGGCGTCACCATCCTCGAGGGCTACGGCCTGTCCGAGACGTCGCCGGTCGCCAGCTTCTCGCCGTACGGCCAGGAGGTCCGCGTCGGATCGATCGGCGTCCCGATCCCCGGTGTCGAGATGAAGCTCATCAACCCCGAGCCCGGCAGCTGGGACGACGCCGAGGGCGACGTCGGCGAGATCGCCATCAAGGGCCCCAACATCATGAAGGGCTACTACGACCGCCCCGACGCCACCGCCGAGGCGATCCACGACGACTGGTTCCGCTCGGGCGACCTGGCCCGCAAGGACGAGGACGGCTACTACTACATCGTCGACCGGTCCAAGGACATGATCATCCGCGGCGGCTACAACGTGTACCCGCGCGAGATCGAGGAGGTGCTGATGACGCACCCCGCGGTCAGCCTGGCCGCCGTGATCGGCGTCCCGCACGAGAGCCACGGCGAGGAGATCAAGGCCGTCGTCATCCCGGAGAAGGACGTCGACGTCACCCCCGAGGAGCTCGTCGAGTGGAGCAAGGAGCAGATGGCGGGCTACAAGTACCCCCGCATCGTCGAGCTCGTCGACGCCCTGCCGATGACCGCGACCGGCAAGATCCTCAAGCGCGAGCTCAAGTGAGGCGCGTCGTCGGCATCCCCCTCGGGGTGGTGATGGTCGTCTTCGGGACCCTCTTCACCTTCCAGGGCCTGGGGTACGTCGGCGGGTCGGCGATGACGGGTTCGTCCTTCTGGGCGATCGCCGGACCGGTCATCGCCGGTCTCGGCGTCGCGCTGCTGATCGTCTCCGCGCGGCGTACCTGACCCGACCCGGACGCGGTGTGCCGCAGGACGGCGGCGCCGATAGGATCGACCCGCACCCCGCCGCCGTCCCAGGAGCGTCCCGTGGCCCGATACGTGGTCGATGTCATGCCCAAGCCCGAGATCCTCGACCCGCAGGGCAAGGCCGTCCTCGGCGCCCTGCCGCGGCTGGGCTTCGCCGGCGTCACCGACGTCCGCCAGGGCAAGCGCTTCGAGCTCGAGCTCGACGGGGACGCCTCCGACGAGCTGCTCGCCGAGGTCACCCAGATGGCCGAGACGCTGCTCTCCAACCCGGTCATCGAGGACTTCGTCGTCAGCATCGAGGGCGACGACGCGCTCGGCGGGAAGCACAAGGCATGAGGGTCGGCGTCGTCACCTTCCCGGGCTCGCTCGACGACGTCGACGCGCAGCGCGCGGTCCGCTTCGGGGGCCACGAGGCGGTCGCGCTGTGGCACGGCGACCACGACCTGCGCGGCGTCGACGCCGTGGTCCTCCCCGGCGGCTTCTCGTACGGCGACTACCTGCGGTGCGGCGCCATCTCGCGCTTCGCGCCGGTGATGACCGAGGTCATCGAGGCTGCGGGCAAGGGGATGCCGGTGCTCGGCATCTGCAACGGCTTCCAGATCCTCTGCGAGTCCCACCTGCTGCCCGGCGCGCTGATCCGCAACGACCACCGCAAGTTCGTCTGCCGTGACCAGCGCCTGCGCATCGAGAACACCCGCACGCCGTGGACGTCGGCGTACGCCGAGAGCGCCGAGGTCACCATCGTCCTCAAGAACGGCGAGGGCGGCTTCATCGCCGACGAGCCCACCCTCGACCGGCTCGAGGGCGAGGGTCGCGTGGTGGCGCGCTACCTCGACGACAACCCCAACGGCTCGGCCCGCGACATCGCCGGCATCACCAACGAGCGCGGCAACGTCGTCGGCCTGATGCCCCACCCCGAGCACGCCGTCGAGGACCTCACCGGTCCCGGCACCGACGGGCTGGGGTTCTTCACCTCGCTCGCCGCCGCGACGTTCGCATGAGCACCCTCACCCCGCGCCGGCTGTTCCGCGCGCTCGCGACCGCCGAGGCGATCACCTGGGCGCTGCTGCTGACCGGCATGTTCCTCAAGTACGTCACCGAGACCACCGAGCTCGGGGTCCAGGTCTTCGGGATGGTCCACGGCGTCGTCTTCATCGCCTACGGCCTCGTCACGATCCTGGTGGCCGTCGACCAGCGCTGGTCGCTCGGACGGCTCGTGCTGGGCCTCGCAGCCGCGGTGCCGCCCTTCGCGACGCTGCCCTTCGAGCGGTACGCCGACCGGCGCGGGTTGCTGGGCGACGCCTGGCTGTCCCGTCCCGACAGCCCCACCGCGGCCCAGCGGGCGGTGTGCTGGCTGCTCGAGCACCAGCGCCGGGCGCTCGGCATCGGTGTCGTCGCGGTGCTCGCACTCACCGGCCTCGCGCTGGTCGTCGGACCGCCCGCCTGACCTGCCCCCGAGCCGCATCTTCGTCAGACCAGCTCGGCGAGCATCCGTGCGGCTCGCGCGGCTCCGCCGGTCTCCACCGCCCGGTAGTCCACGTCGCGGCCGAGCTCCCTCACCAGCGTCTCCGCGAGGACCTCGGGCTCGCTGGCGCCCGCATAGTCCAGGCAGGTGCCGGCGCGGTATCCCTCCAGCCGCCGCCGTACGTGGAACGCCTGCTCGAAGTGGTGCTGCAGCGGCACGTAGACGAACGGCTTGCGCAGCGCGGTCAGCTCCATGCAGGTGGTGAGCCCGCCCTGGGTGAGGGCGACGTCGCAGGCGGCCAGGTGCTCGGTGAGGTCGGGCAGGTAGCCGTGCACTTCGGCACCGTCGACCGCCGGCAGCGACCGGGGGTCGATGCGCGGTCCCGCCACGACCACGAAGCGCAGCCCGGGAACCGCCCGCCGGGCCAGGGGCACGGCGTCCAGGACCCGCCGGAGCAGGGGCAGCCCGACCCCCGAGCCTCCGACCGTGACGACGCAGACCTTCTCGTCCGGGCGGTGGCCGAGGCGTGCCCGCAGCTCGTCGACGTCGTACGCCGTCGGGTCGAAGCCGGTGACGTAGCCCGAGAAGTCGAACTCCTGCTCGGTCCAGTCCCGGATCGCGGGCAGCCCCGGCCCGAACCGGTCGGGCACCACGTCGTCGGGGTTGCCGACGAAGATCGAGCGGTCGCGCAGCGCGCGGAAGCGGGCCCGGTGCTCGATCATCTCCGCGTTGAGGTCGGCGGTGAGGACGGCCTCCTCCTCGCCGCCGTCCGGCATCGGCAGCCACCCCACGAAGTCGGTGAACCAGGCGTACGGCGTGCGCTTGAGGTGCGGGTTCTCGTGCAGGAAGTGGTCGACGTCCCACGCCTCGTCGCCGATGACGAGGTCGAAGTCCTCGCGCTCCATCAGCTCGTCGAAGACCATGAAGTTGTTGACCAGGATCTCGTCCATGCGCCGGAGGGCGTGGAACGCGTGCAGGTCGTGCTCGCCCGACTCCTGCTCGACGTGTCCCGACTCGCTGGCGAGGTGGCGCGACGCGGGGTGGATGCGCTCGCCGTGGGCTGCCAGCACCCGCGTCACCGGGTCCTGGGCGAGCCAATCGACCTCGAGGTCGGGGTGCAGCCGGCGCAGCTCACCGGCCACCGCCACGTCGCGGCGGGCGTGCCCGAGGCCGATGGGGGAGGAGATGTAGAGGGCCCGCCGCCGGCGTCCTACGGCGCGCGTGCGGGACCGTCGTGGGACGACCGGCGCAAAGCGCTCGGCGAAGGCACGGAGCTCGTGGTTGACCAGCACGGGGTCGCGCAGGAGCGGGCCGTGGCCGGCACCCTCGACCACGACCAGGCTGCCCCCGGTCAGCTCCGCGAGCCGCTCGCCGTACGCCAGTCCGCGCACCTGGTCCTCCGACCCGTGCAGCACCGTGACCGGCACGGTGAGCTGCGCGCACCGCGCCTCGATGTCGCTGCAGACCGCGCCGTCGCACCCGAGCCTCCCGGCCGTCACGTCGACGAGGGTCTGCGGGGCCACCTGCCGACCCCACGCCACGGCGTCCTCGAGCTGCTTGGTCGAGTGCGGCTCGTGGAACATCCGTCCGAAGAAGAAGTGCAGGAAGTCGTCGTAGCCGCCGCCCAGCCAGTGGTGCTTGTTGTACTTCTCCCACCCGACGGCGCCCGGCAGAGGCTCGTCCCACGGCACGTGGTCGCGTTCCGGGTCGGCCACGGAGGAGAAGCCGCACGACGGGGCGATCGCGAAGAGGCCCAGCACCCGGTCCGGGTGGTCGGCCGCCACGTGCACGGACCAGGCCGCGCCGCAGGAGAGCGAGACCAGGACGGCCCGGTCGATCCCGGCGGCATCCATCACCGCGACCGTGTCGGCGGCGTACTCCTCGTTGGTGTACGCCGCCGCCCCCGACGGCCGCCCGGAGGCGCCGCTGCCCCGGCCGTCGAAGGTGACGACGCGGAAGTGGCGGGCGAGGTAGGGCACCTGCGCCTTCCAGATCCGCGACGGCACGATCGACCACGTCGGCATCAGCACCAGGGCCGGCGTACCGCCGCCGTAGGACTCCCACGCCAGCGGCACCCCGGCGCGCTCGGCCACGCCGGCGACGTCCGGCAGGCGGGCGCGGCTGGCAGGGGCCGCCGCGTCGCCGTACCGGGTCGCCGTCGTCACCAGGTCACTTCCTGACCTCGAGCACGTTGTTGAACGGAGTCTGGGCCGCGATCCGGAACCGGCTGAAACCGGCGGCGGTCATGATGTCGCGGATCCGGGCCGGACCGGCCTGGGTCCCGATGGCGAGGCCGACGTCCTGGGACAGCGACCCCGGCGTGCAGAGCAGGGTGGAGAACCCATAGTAGGCCCGTCCCACGGGGTTGAAGTTGTCCTCCACACGGTCCCCGGCGGCCGGTTCGACCACCATCCACGTTCCGTCCTCGGCCAGGGCCTCGTGGACGCGCCGCGAGACGCCGACCGGGTCTCCCATGTCGTGGAGGGCGTCGAAGGTCGTCACCAGGTCGTAGCCGGACCCGGTCAGCGCGGTGGCCGGCGCGACCTCCCACCGGATGCGGTCGCCGACCCCGGCCGCGGCGGCCCGGTGCCGAGCGGTCTCGATCGAGGGGGCGTGCACGTCGGAGCCGACGAAGTCCGACTCCGGGAAGGCCTGCGCCATCAGGACGGTCGAGGCACCGTGGCCGCAGCCGAGGTCGTGGACACGGCCCCCCTGCTCGAGCTTGGCGACGACCCCGTCCAGGGCCGGCAGCCACTCGGCCACCAGGTGGGCGGCGTACCCGGGGCGGAAGAAGCGCTCGCAGCCGGTGTGCACGTCGCTGTTGTGCTCGCCCCAGCCGAGTCCGTCGCCGTCGCGGGCGAGCTCGATGATCCGGTCGGCGTCCCGGACCGTGCCGAAGGCGATCTGGAAGAACCCCGGCAGGAAGGCGGGGCTGCTCTCGTCGGTGAGCGCGACGGCGTGCTCGGCCGGGAGGGTGTAGGCCCGGGTGACGGGGTCGTAGGTGACGAACCCGCCGGCCGCCTGCGCGTTGAGCCACTCGGCGGCGTAGCGCTCCCCGGTGCTCGTACGACGCGCCAGGTCGGCGGCGTCCAGCGGTCCGTGGTCGGCCAGCGCGCGGTAGTAGCCGAGCCGGTCGCCCATCACGACGAGCGCGCAGTTGAGGGTCGCGCCCACCTCGTCGACGGCGCGGAAGACGAAGGACATGAGGGCATCCATGTCCAGCGGTGCAGCGGTGGGCTCGGCGCTCGTGTCCGTGCTCGTGTCGGTCGTCATGCGGTTCTCCTCGGGAAGGGCCGGGCCTCGCGCCCGGCGTCGACCTCGAGGCTCGCCCCGCCACCGGGTCCCTCGCATCCGGGACCCCACCTAGTGCGTCGGGCCCTAGGATCGAAGATCATGCTCATCGGCCGGCAGGACGAGCAGCGCACCCTTGATGCGCTGCTCGCCGGTGCCCGTGTCGGTCGCAGCGGCGTGCTCGTGCTCAGCGGCGACGCCGGCATCGGGAAGAGCGCCCTGCTCGCCCACGCGCGAGAGTCGGCGGCGGGGCTCCGGCTGCTGCAGGGGGTGGGCACGGCGGCCGAGCACGACCTGCCGTTCGCGGGGCTCGCCGGGGTCCTGCAGCCGCTTCTCGCGGGGCTGGACGACCTGCCGGCGCCGCAGGCACAGGCCCTCGGGGTCGCTCTCGCCCTGCGCGAGGGGGACGCCGTCGACCGTTTCGCCGTGTCGGCGGCGGCGCTCACCCTGACGACCCGGGCGGCGGAGTCCGGTCCCCTCGGTCTGGTGGTGGACGACGCCCACCTCCTGGACACCCCCTCCGCCCAGGCCCTGGCGTTCGTGGCCCGCCGGCTGCTCGTGGACGCGGTGTTCCTGCTCGCGGCCGTCCGTCCGGGGGTGACCGACGTGTGGAACGGCCTGCCGACCCTCGACCTGCTACCGCTCGGGCCGATCGCCGCCGACGAGCTGGCGGTCCTGGCCGCCCGAGACGTCCTCACCCCCGAGCAGCGCCGCCGGATCACGGCAGTGAGCGCCGGCAACCCGCTCGCCATCCGGGCACTCGCCCAAGAGCCCGACTGGGTCGGCGCCACCCCGCCCGGTCTCGCCGCGGCCGTGCCCAGCGTGATCGCCGAGGCGTTCGCCCGACGGACGGCGGGGCTCACGGTCGACGAGGTCCGGGTGCTTCAGGTCGCGGTCATCGCGTCCGGCGACGTGCCCACCATCGACGCCGTCTGCTCCGCCGAGGGCCTGTCCCTCGACCTGCTTCGTCGCGCCGAGACGCTCGGCGTCGTGGCCCTCTCGCCGTACCGCATCGAGCTGACGCACCCGCTTGTCGCGTCCGCGGTCTACGCCGGCATCGCCCCGGACGAGCGCAGGCGGTTGCACGCGCTCGTGGCGGACTCGCTCGCCCCGGGTGAGGACGACCGGCGCGCCTGGCATCGCAGCGAGGCCGTGCTGGGCCCGGACGACGGCGTGGCCGTCGAGCTCGAGGAGGTCGGGGTCCGGGCCACCGGCCGCGGCGCCTTCGCGGTGGCGTCGTCGGCCCACGAACGTGCGGCCACTCTTTCCACGGACCCCGCGGTGCGAGCGAGACGTTTCCTGGCTGCGGGGGAGGCAGCCTGGCTGGCCGGGGATGACTCCCGGGCGCCGGCCCTGCTGGGCGAGGCTGCCCGGCACGCGCCGCACGCCGTCGGGCGGGCACGGGCCCGCGCGATGGCGGGTCAGGTGGCCGCCCGGGGCGGGTCCCTGGCCGAGGCGCGCGACCTCCTCGTGGCCGCGGCCGCCGACGCAGAGGACGACGCCCCCGACGAGGCGCTGATGATGTACGCCGCGGCCGTCGACGCATGCTTCTACCTCCTGGACGCCGCCGGGGCGCTGGCTGCTGCCCACCGGGCGGCGGGCGTCCTCGCGCGGCGAGCGGAGCCGACCCGCGGTGCCTCGGCCATCGCCTCGATCGCGGTCGGCATGGGGCGGATCGTGGCGGGGGAGCCCGGTGCCTCCTGGCTGCGGACCGGGGTCGACGCCCTCGACCGGCCGGACCTCGCCGGTCCGGAGCCCGACTGGGCCGTCACCGGCCTGCTCTACCTCCGGGAGACCGGAGCCGCGCGGGACCTCCTCCACGACACCATCGAGGGCCGCCGACGGGGCTCGTTGCTGGGACAGCTGCCGCACCTCCTGTTCCACCTGGCGCGCAGCGACGCGACGACCGACCGCTGGTCGCACGCCGACACGGCGTACAGCGAGGCCATCGAGCTGGCCCGCGAGTTCGGGCAGCTCACCGAGCTCGGGGCCTCGCTCGCCGGGCTGGCCGCGGTTCGGGCCCGGCAGGGCCGGGCGGAGGAGTGCCGGAGCCTCGCCGCCGAGGCGACGCAGGTGGGGCTGGGCCGCGACGTGCGCATGGTCGCCGCGTGGACGGGGTTCGCGCTCGCCGAGCTCGACCTCTCGCTCGGCGACGTGGGGGCCGCGGTCAGTGGCTTCACGGCGCTGGCGGACCTGCTCGACGACCTCGGGGTGGGCGACCCCGACCTGTGGCCCGGCCCCGAGCTCGTCGAGGCCCTGCTGCACACGGGCGAGCGCGCGCGGGCCGTCGTCGTGGACGCCGACTTCCAGGAGCGGGCGGTCCGCAAGGGCCAGTCCTGGTCACTGGCGCGGGCGGCCCGGTCAGGCGCCCTGCTCGCCGGTGACGACGACCTCGACGAGCGGTTCGGGGAGGCGCTGCTGCTCCACGCTGCGGGGTCCGACACCTTCGAGCAGGCCCGCACCCTGATGTCGTACGGCGCCCGGTTGCGGCGCGCGCGGCGCCGGGTCGACGCACGGGTCCACCTGGAAGAGGCCCGGGCGGCCTTCGACGTGCTCGGAGCCAGGCGCTGGTCGGACGTCGTCGCGGCCGAGCTGGAAGCCACCGGGCTGCGCGCCCGCTCCCGCACGAGCGGCCGGATGCTGGACCTCACGCCCCGGGAGCTGCAGATCGCGCAGCTGCTCGTGGAGGGGAGGACGACGCGGGAGGCAGCCGCCGCCCTCTTCCTCAGCCCCAAGACGGTCGAGTACCACCTGAGGCACGTCTACACCAAGCTCGACATCACCTCGCGCGCCGAGCTGGCGCGACGGCTGCCGGAGGTCGCCGGATGAGCACGGATGAGTGCCGATGGGCACCGGGGGAACGACGGGTGTGCCTCCCTCAGAAGCGCCCCTTGGCCAGCTTCCGCCACGTCGCTGCGTCGGTGGTGCCGGTGGCTGCCGTCCTGACCTTCGCCTGGTAGGCGAGCAGGGCGGTCCGGGTGGCCTCGTCGAAGCTCCCCGTCACGGCGGTCCGCTGCCGGGCCGCGGTGAGCGCTCGCTGGAGGCGCGAGACGGCGGGACCGGTGGCACCGACGGCCAGCACGGGGCGCTCCTGGCCGGCGAGCAGCGTGACCCAGTGCTTGCGCCGCCAGGTGGCCGTGGGCTTGAAGCCTCGTGACCTCATCCACGCGCCGGCGGCGCGCCGGGTGGCGCGGTCGTAGTCGCCGTCGAGCTTGCCGACGTACCGCTTCTTCTCCTTGAGCAGGCACTGCAGGGCCAGGGTGCGGGCCCGGCTGGCCGCCCGCGGCTTGAGCGTGTAGTACGCCGGGAAGTCCACGCGCGTGCCGCCGCAGTGGGTCTCGGGCGACGCGGCCGGTGCTGGCGCCGGTGCCGGCGCGGGCGCCGGCACGGGGGCGGCCGGCGCGGCCGGGGTCCCGCTCAGCTCGAGGTAGTTGCTGTCGATGTTGATGGTCACACCGCCCCAGGTCTCGTTGTGCCCGCCGCGGTACTGCTTCATCCGGCCGCCCGGGCGCCAGCCGTCCTCGGGGATGTAGCTCGTCGACGTGTTCGCGACGCCGTCCCAGCGGGCGATCCAGATGCGGTCCGGCAGGGCGAACTGGCCGGGACGGAGGCGGCGGGCGTCGTCGAGCATCTTGATGCCCGAGCTCGCGCTGGAGTAGAAGCCGGCGACGTAGCCGAGCTGCTTGATCCGGGTCACCCACGCGCTGGTGAAGGCCAGGGCGGACTCCCGGCAGCTGGTGTTGCCGAGGTCGAAGGCCTCGAGGTCGTACCAGAGGGTGGCCCCGGCGCCGATGCCCAGCGCAGCGGCGTCCGCGGCGTTCTTGTCGGCCTCGACGACGCCCTGCGCGCGAGCGGCGGCGTACCCGCCTGCGGACCGGGGGTCGATCTTGAAGTCGTCCGAGTAGCGGGGGAACCGGTCGAGGCAGGACGCCTGCGGCCCCAGGGCGATCGGGAGCAGCCGCCAACCGCGCGACACCTGCGTCGAGACCCAGGTGGGCGAGAGGTTGGGCTGGGTGCGGCAGGCCCGTGAGTCCCCGGAGATGTAGATCCCCACGGCCCGGAAGGGGGAGTGCTTGATCCACGCGTCCATGGCGGCCTGGGTCGGCGCGACGCACTGGTCGAAGCCGTGCCCGGTGAAGTCCCCCGGCGTCGAGGCGGCGATCCGGGCGGCGGCGCGGGCGGACGGAGCGGTCGGGTCGGACACGGCCGGCGACGGGGTCGCGAGCAGCGTGCCGGCGAGGGCGACGGCAAGGGTGACGAGGATGCTGGTACGGCGACGCACGGTGACTCCCACGACTCGGTGACGGGCCGTCCCGGGAGCGACGGCACGCCACCATAATCACTTCAGTCACACCCGTCACAGGGGTTCGGCTGAACTACAACGGAGTAGTTCGGCGGGGACCCGCGCGCCCGCGAGGACCCGTCGCCGGGAGGGTTTGAGCCGAGTGCGCGGCGGGGTAGGCCACCCGGGTCACCGTCGTCGCAGCCGAGGAACGTCGCATGAAGGTTGATCCCGCCGAGCTGGTCGGCCTCGCCCGCCGGTCCGAGGAGACCGCGGCCGACCTGCGGCAGCGCTGGGCAGGCGGCGTACCGGGTCGCGAGGTCCCCCGCGAGGCGTGGGGTGACCACCCGTCCGCCGCCCACGTGTCCGCGACGTACGACGGGGCGGCGCTGGCGGCCGGCTCCGCGCTCTCGGCGCTGGTCGCAGCGCTCGAGCTCGGCGCCCGCGCCCTCGTCGACGCGGCCGACGACGTGACCGCCGCCGACGAGACGTCGGCCGAGCTGCTGCGCGTCCCCGGCGAGCAGGGCCCGCACAGGGGACCCGCAGATCACGACCGGGGCGGGTCCTGATGCCCGCGCACCCGTGGCAGCTGCGCTGCGACACCACCCCGCTGACCGCGGCGGCCGCGCTCTGGCTCGAGCTGGCCGAGGGCATGACGGCGGCGGCCGACGACCTGGTCCGGGCCTCGCGGCGGGTGCGCGACCACGGCTGGGAGTCCGGCTCCGCGGAGGTGTACGACGGCCACCGCAAGCAGGTCGTCGGCGGGCTCGACACGGTCGCCGTCGCAGCCCGCGAGATCAGTCGTGTCCTCGACGACATCGCCGGGACGCTGTCGACGACCCAGCGGCGGCTCGACCGCGAGTGGTCGGACGTGGCCGCCGTCCCGCACACCACGCTGGGCACCCAGGGGGTGCTGGTCTTCCAGGAGGACTCCGACGACCAGCGGGGGCAGGTGCAGCGGGCGACCCGCACGGCCCAGTCGATCCGGACCGAGCTCGACACCACCCTGGAGGGGCTGTCGGGTCGGTTGCGGGCGGCGCACGTCGAGCTCCGGCGGGCGGCCGACTCCGCCGTCGCCGGCTCGACCGGCAGCGGGGCCGTCGGCGGGATCGCCGGCATCGCGGAGCGGATCAGCGCATCGGTGGCCGAGGACCTCGCGGCCTCCCTGCGCGGGGGCTCCTCGAGGACCGTGGCCGGCGGACTCGACGCCGGGGCGGCGTACGCGGTCCCGCTGGGCGCGACCTCGGTCCCGACGTCGTCCCTGTCGGGGGCGTCGTCCGGCATCGACGGTGCCCTCGCTGGTGGGGCACTCGCAAGCCTCGGCCTGCGCGGGCGCCGGGGCCGCCAGGTCGAGCAGGCGGGCCCCGCCATGTCCCCGGGGATGACGACCGGGCGGGGTGGCCCGGGGAGTCGGCAGGGGAGTCCACAGGGAGGTCGGTCGGGGAGCGGGCCGGGCGCGACCCGCACCGGGACCGTGCGCCCGGGTGCGGCCGGGGCGCGTGCGACGGAGCCCACCCGGACCGACACGGAGACCGACGTCGAGCGGGCCGCCCGCCGAGCCAGGGAGAAGTCCGACGGCAGGGTCGACGCCAGGGCCGCCACCAGGCTCGTCGCGCAGGAGCGCCAAGCATCGCGGGCCGCGCGGCGAGTGGAGGGTGAGCGGTCGGACGGGTCCGGGGAAGCCACGGTCTGACCGACCGGTCGGCGCCGCGTCGGCGGCCGGTAGATTGGCGCCCGTGCCCGAGACCCAGCAGGCTCCCCGCTCCAGCACCCTCGACACCGTCGCCGTCGCGTCCGGCGACCCCGGGCGCGACCAGCCGTGGGCCGACCTCGGGCTGAAGTCCGACGAGTACGACCGGATCCGCGAGATCCTCGGCCGCCGCCCGACGAGCAGCGAGCTCGCGATGTACTCGGTGATGTGGAGCGAGCACTGCTCCTACAAGTCCTCCAAGGTGCACCTCAAGCAGTTCTCCGAGATCCCGCAGGAGACGCCGGTCGGCAAGATGCTCGCCGGCATCGGCGAGAACGCCGGCGTCCTCGACATCGGCCAGGGCTACGCCGTGACCTTCAAGGTGGAGTCCCACAACCACCCGTCGTACGTCGAGCCCTACCAGGGCGCCGCGACCGGCGTCGGCGGCATCGTGCGCGACATCCTCGCCATGGGTGCCCGCCCGGTCGCGGTGATGGACCCGCTCCGCTTCGGACCCCTCGACGCCCCCGACACCCACCGCGTGCTGCCCGGGATCGTGGCCGGTGTCGGCGGTTACGGCAACTGCCTCGGCCTGCCCAACATCGGCGGCGAGGCCGTCTTCGACAGCAGCTACCTCGGCAACCCGCTCGTCAACGCCCTCTGCATCGGCGTGCTGCGCCACGAGGACCTCCACCTCGCCAAGGCGTCCGGCGTCGGCAACCAGGTCATCCTGTACGGCGCCCGCACCGGCGGCGACGGCATCGGCGGCGTCTCCGTGCTCGCCTCAGAGACCTTCGACGCCGACGGACCTGCGAAGCGTCCGAGCGTGCAGGTCGGCGACCCCTTCATGGAGAAGCTGCTCATCGAGTGCACCCTCGAGATCTTCGCCGCCGGCCTCGTCGCCGGCATCCAGGACCTCGGCGGCGCCGGGCTCTCGTGCGCGACCTCCGAGCTGGCGAGCGCCGGCGACGGGGGCATGCAGGTCGAGCTCGACCGGGTACCGCTGCGCGACTCCACCCTCGCTCCCGAGGAGATCCTCATGAGCGAGTCGCAGGAGCGCATGATGGCCGTCGTCGAGCCCGGCGACGTCGACGCCTTCATGGCGATCTGCGCCAAGTGGGACGTCGAGGCTGTCGTCGTCGGCGAGGTGACCGACACCGGCCGCCTCCAGATCGACTGGCACGGCGAGCGCGTCGTCGACGTGCCTCCGCGCTCGGTCGCCCACGACGGCCCGACCTACCAGCGGCCCTACGCCCGGCCGTCGTGGCAGGACGCCCTCCAGGACGACCGCGCCGAGGTGCTGGACCGTCCGGGCTCGGGCGACGACCTGCGCGCGACGATGCTGAGACTGGTCGCCTCGCCCAACCTGTGCGACAAGTCGTGGATCACCGACCAGTACGACCGCCACGTCCGCGGCAACACCGTGCTCGCCCAGCCCGCCGACAGCGGCATGGTGCGCGTCGACGACGAGACCAACCTGGGCGTCTCGGTCGCCACCGACTGCAACGGCCGCTTCGCCAAGCTCGACCCCTACACCGGCGCCCAGCTCGCGCTGGCCGAGTCCTACCGCAACGTCGCCACCGGCGGCGCGCGACCGCTCGCCATCTCCGACTGCCTCAACTTCGGCTCCCCGGAGGACCCCGACGTGATGTGGCAGTTCGCCGAGGCCTGCCGCGGGCTCAAGGACGGCTGCCTCGAGCTCGGCATCCCGGTGACCGGCGGCAACGTGAGCCTCTACAACCAGACCGGCGAGACCGCGATCCTGCCCACCCCCGTCGTGGCCGTGCTCGGCGTGATCGACGACGTCACCAAGCGCACGCCGTCCCACTTCGCCGCCGCCGATGAGCGCGTCTTCCTGCTCGGTGAGACCCGCGAGGAGCTCTCCGGCTCGGAGTGGGCGCACGTCGTGCACGGGCACCTGGGCGGCCTCCCGCCCCGGGTCGACCTGGCGGCCGAGAAGGCGCTGGGCGCCCTGCTGGCCGACGCGTCGAGCGATGCAGTTGTCACCAGCGCCCACGACCTGTCCGACGGTGGACTGGCCCAGGCCCTGGCGGAGGCCTCCTTCCGCAACGGAGTCGGGGTCTCGGTGTCGGTGGCCGACGTGGCCGGCGGGGACGCCTTCGTCGCCCTCTTCTCCGAGTCCGCTGCACGCGCCATCGTGACGGTGACCACCGACAACGCCGATCGCCTCGTCGCCCTGGCCGAGCGCCACGGCGTACCCCTCACGCCGATCGGGCGGACCGGGGGAGAGACGGTGTCGGTCGAGGGACAGTTCGACGTCTCTGTCGCCGAGCTGCGTGACGCCTGGAGCGCCACGCTGCCGGCTGCCCTGGCCCACTGACCCGTTGACGACGAAGGGCCCCCGCCGGAGCGGGAGCCCTTCGCGCGTGGGTGGCCGTGCCGTCAGCTGCGGGGCAGCTCGTCGTGGTCGTCGTGCAGGCCGCCACCACTCGGGGTGCCGTCTCCGCGGACCGCGCCGGCAACCGGCGCCGAGAGCGAGCTCAGGTCCCGGGCGTAGGTCAGCACGGCGTGGGCGATGGCGTCGGAGTTGTAGTTGATCGCGTCCCGGTTGTTGTTCGTCAGCGTGTCGCACGCCTGGTGGTAGCACGCGTCGTAGGCGACACCTGCTTGACCACCGAAGAGCGCGGCCTGGTCGGCGGTCTTGATGCCTTCGGCTCCGGTGAAGAGCCCGCCGGCCGGGATGCCCTTCGCGATGAACGGCCCGTAGTCGCTGCGACCGCTGAACGGGGTCTCGGCGGACGGCAGGCCCTGCGACTCGAAGTAGTCGTGGAACTGCTGCTCGATCTGTCCCGAGCCCGCGGGACCCAGGGCAGCGCCCGGACCGACCGGGAAGGCCGAGTTGTCGCCGTCGTAGACGAACAGCCCGTAGTTGGGCGAGCCGACCATGTCGAAGTTGAGGTAGAGGGCGATCTTGCGCAGGGTGGAGGGCCTGTTGGCGGCGAGGTCGTTGATGTAGTGGTTGGAACCCAGGAGTCCGAGCTCCTCGGCACCCCACCAGGAGAACCGGACCCGGTTGGCCGTCTTGGTCCTGGCCATCTGCTCAGCCACCTCGAGGAGGGCCGCCGAGCCGGACCCGTTGTCGTTGCTGCCGGGACCTGCGACCACGCTGTCGAGGTGGGCTCCGGCCTGGACCATGGTCTCGCGGTCGCCGGTCTTGCTGTCGGCATGGACGTTCCACGTCTTGCGGATCTCGGACTCGGTGCTGGCCGCGAGGGAGACCGTGGTGCCGCTGGCGGCCAGGGACCGGCCGATCTCGAAGCTCGTACCCACGGACGGCACGGTGCCGATCGGGGCGCCCAGCGTGCCCGCGAAGGCGGCGGTGTTGCCCGCGGTGCCGGTGTTCATCACGATGACGGCGGACGCGCCCGCGTCCTGCGCATTGACCACCTTGACGCCGAAAGAGCAGCTGCCGCGGCGGATCAGGGCGACGTTGCCGGCCGTGAAGCCGGCGAAGTCCGAGGTCTCGCAGCCGCTGGTCGAGGCGCTCAGGTCTGGGTTGCCCAGGTCGAGGTCGACACCCTGCACGGCCTTCGACATGACAGTGCCGGACCCGGAGTAGGTCATCAGTGCGTAGTCGGTCCCTTCGACGAAGGTGCGAGCCGTCGTCGCGGTCTGCGAGAAGCTGGACGGGCCGAGCTGACGGTAGAACGGGAAGTCGAACTCCTGGATCGTCGGCTTGTAGCCGGCAGCCCGGAGCTTGCCCACGACGTAGTCCCGCGAGGCCAGATAGCCCGGGGTCCCGGAGGCCCGGGTGTCGTCGTTGGCGTCGGAGATGGCCTGGAGTGCCTCGAGGTGGTCGAAGACGCCGTCGACGGTGACGGCGTCGCGCAGGGACGACGACGCGGAGACAGGGTCCGGGGTGTCTCCGGTGGCGGCCGGGGCGGCGAGGGCTGCGGTGGTGAGCGCGGCCGTGGAAGCCAGGGCCAGGAACGCGGTGCGGGGGGTCCGCGACGCCCTGGGGCGGGTGTGGTCCATGGGGGGTCCTTCCGAGAGGGGCGTGCCGGAAGACGTGCGGCACTCGAGGCAGGCTAGGTGTGACACAGGTCACTGGCAAGGGGGACCGGGTGTCACATGAGTAGCCTCGGGCGGTGACCACCGTCCGGCGCGCGGCGCCACCCCGCGTCGACCGGCGCGCGGTCCTCGTCCTCGTGGTCAGCGGGGTGGCCGCCTGTGCGGTCGTCGAGCGGCCGGTTTCCACCGACGACCCCGAGGAGCAGCCGATGGCCGACCGACTCACCTACGGCGACGACGAGTCCCAGTGGGCCGACCTGCGCCGCCCCGAGGGCGCCGGTCGCGGCGTCGTGGTGATCATCCACGGCGGCTTCTGGAAGGCGGAGTACGACGCGTCGCTGGGCGAGCCGCTGGCCGCCGACCTGACGGCGCAGGGATGGACGACGCTCAACGTGGAGTACCGCCGGGTCGGCAACGGCGGCGGCTTCCCGGCCACCTTCGACGACGTGCACGCCGCGATCGAGGCGCTCGCGGGCACCGACGTCGACACCACCACGGTGGTCACGCTCGGCCACTCGGCCGGGGGGCACCTGGCGACCTGGGCGGCCGCCCGAGGGCGCTTCGAGGAGTGGCCCACCACGGTGCCGGTGACCCACGTCGTCTCCCAGGCCGGCGTCGTCGACCTGACCACGGCGTACGACCAGGACCTCGGCGGCGGCGCGGTGGAGGCGCTGATGGGCAGCGCGCCCGACAGTCCCGACTACGAGCTGGCCGACCCGATGCGCCACGTCCCGCTGGATGTGCCGGCGTGGATGGTGCACGCCGCCGACGACCCGGTCGTGCCGATCAGCCAGTCGCGAGACTACGTGGCCGCGGCCCGCACGGCTGGCGCGGAGGTCGAGGTCGTCGAGGTCGAGGGCGGCCACTTCGGGGTGATCGAGGTCGGGTCGCCGGCGTGGACGGACATCGTCGCGGTCCTCGACGCCATCGCCTGACGCGCACGCCGCAGGCAGCTCGCGAGGCCCGGCACGAACGCCACGCCCGACGCCCGTCCCTGCGCCGCGAGCTGCCCGAGCGGTGCGGGATAACCTCCCCGATGTGCCCGCCCGTCTCCGTGTCGCCGACCCCGCCGCCGTCGCGGCGGCCCTCGCCGCCCGCGGCGCGGCCGACGACAAGCTGCTGGTCAAGCACTTCCTCGCCGTCCTGTCCGAGCGCGCCCCCGGCAACTCCGTCGAGGTCCGGGTCCCTCCCGTCGCGGCGGTCCAGGTGATCCCCGGGGTCCGGCACACCCGCGGGACGCCCCCGGCCGTCGTCGAGACCGACCCGGACACCTGGATCGCCGTCTCCAGCGGTGAGCTCACCTGGCACGAGGCAGTGGCCAGCGGCCGCGTGCTGGCCAGCGGCGAGCGCACCGACCTCACGGCGTACCTCCCCCTCACCACGAGCCCGACGAACACCACGAGCCCGACGAACCCCCCGACCCGCACCCCGAACGAGGACTGAATGGACATCCGCTCCCTCGGCTTCCGTACCGACCTGCGCCTGCTGGAGATGACCGGCAGCGAGATCGAGGACCGCGGCACCCACCTCGTGGTCCGGACGCCTGCCAACCCGACGTACTTCTGGGGCAACTTCCTGCTCCTCAAGCAGCTGCCCGTCCCCGGCGGCGAGCGCGAGGTGATCGGCGCCTTCCACACCGAGTTCCCGCAGGCCGGGCACGTGTCCATCGGCGTCGACGGCACCGAGGACCTCACCGAGGCCCTGCAGCCGTTCGCCGCAGCAGGCATGGAGGTCGACGTCGGGACCGTTCTGACCACCGGCACCCTCGTCGCTCCCCGGCCGGTGGCCGAGGGCGTCGTGGTCCGCCCCCTCGAGAGCGACGACGACTGGGAGGGCCGGGCACGGCTCAGCCACCACCTGTGGTCGCAGACCGACGAGGCGACGTTCATGACCTACGCCCGTCGCAAGAACGACCAGGAGCGGGGTCTCGTCGCACGCGGCCTCGGCCGGCGGTACGGCGCGTTCGTCGGCGACGAGCTGGTCAGCACGGCCGCCGTCTTCGTCACCCACGCCGGCATCGCCCGCTACCAGAGCGTCGAGACGCATCCCGACCACCGACGTCAGGGCCTGGCGGCCGCCGTGGTGCACGCGGCGGGCGAGCACGCGCTCGCGGCGTACGGCATCGAGGTGCTGGTGATCGCCGCCGACACCGACGGCGACGCGATCCGGATCTACCGCCGCCTCGGCTTCGCCGATGTCGAGCGGCACAACACCCTGGAGCGCCGCGAGGAGGGCTGGGCCTGATCCCCGGGGGTCGGTGCGTCCTACTAGGGTGCGGGCCATGACGATCGACATCCGCGCCCGCCTCGCCGAGGTGCTCCCCGGCATCCGCCAGGACCTCGAGGACCTGGTCCGCATCCAGTCCGTCAGCGCCGACCCGGCCCGCGCCGGCGAGGTCGAGCGCAGCGCCGAGGCCACGCGCGACCTCTTCGCCGCCGAGGGCTTCGAGACCGAGATCGTCCGGGCGTACGACGGCGCCCCGCCCGCCGTCATCGCCAAGAAGGCCGGCCCGGCGGGCGCCCCCACGGTGCTGCTCTACGCCCACCACGACGTGCAGCCGGAGAACGACCACGCCGACTGGGACTCCCCGCCGTGGGAGCCCACCGAGCGGGGCGACCGGCTCTACGGCCGCGGTGCCGCCGACGACAAGGCCGGCATCGCCGCCCACCTCGGCGCGGTCCGCATCTTCGTCGACGAGCTCCCGGTCAACCTGGTGATGTTCATCGAGGGCGAGGAGGAGGTCGGCTCCGACACGCTCGTCGAGCTGCTCAACACCTACAAGGCCCGTCTCGAGGCCGACGTCATCGTCATCGCCGACTCGGGCAACTGGGACATCGGCGAGCCCGCCCTGACCACCAGCCTGCGCGGCCTGGTCCGCATGGACGTCGAGGTCCGCACCCTGACCCACGCCGTCCACTCGGGCATGTGGGGCGGCCTCGTGCCCGACTCGATCATGGCCCTGAGCCGGCTCATCGCCAGCCTCAACGACGACGCCGGCAACGTCGCCGTCGAGGGCCTCTTCTCCGGCCCGGCCGCCGACGTGGAGTACCCCGAGGCCCGCCTGCGTGCCGAGTCCGGCGCCGCGCCCGGCATCGAGTGGATCGGCGAGGGCAGCGTCGTCGAGCGGCTCTGGACCAAGCCGTCGATCAGCATCACCGGTCTCGACGCCCCCAAGGTCGAGGGCGCCTCCAACACCCTGGTGCCGGCCGCCCGCTGCCGCATCAGCATGCGCATCGCCCCCGGCGACACGACCGCCAACGCGGTCGAGTGCCTCCAGCGCCACCTCGAGAAGCACGTCCCCTGGGGCGCCACCCTCGACACCACCGTCGTCGACACCGGCGAGGCCACCCGGATCAACGCCACCGGCCCGGCGTACGACGCCGCGCGCAACGCCTTCGCCGAGGCCTGGGACGGCACCGCGCCCGTCGACATGGGCGTCGGCGGGTCGATCCCCTTCATCGCCGAGTTCCTCGAGGCGTTCCCGCAGGCCAGCGTGCTCGTGACCGGCGTCGAGGACCCCGACACCCGCGCCCACGGCGCCAACGAGGGGCTGCACCTCGCCGAGTTCGAGAAGGTCGTGCTCGCCGAGGCGTTCCTGCTCCGCAACCTCGGCGCCTGACGAGACACTCCTTGGAAGTTGACAGTTCTACTGTCATAGTGGGCGGCGGTCCTGGGAGGGACCTCCGCCCCGGGAGGCTGCCGGGGCTGCACCGGATCGGGTGATCCCGCGATGAACGCACCGCACCCCGCCCACACGCCCACCACCACGAGCACCCCCGCCGGCAGCGACGTCGTCCCCACGACACTGCCGCTGGACCGTCGACGCTTCCTCGGCTACGTCCTCGCGGGGTCGACCCTCGTGGCCGCCGCCGACCTCGGGGGAGCCGCACCGCCGGCCGCCGCCGAGATCCCGACCCCGCCGCAGATCCCCGAGCTGTACGACCTCAACGACATGCTCACGGACGCGGCGAGGCCGACCGCCAACCTCATCACGGTGGTCATCCGCGAGGACGGCACCGCGACCTTCGCGCTGCCGCGGATGGAGGTCGGCCAGGGCATCACCACCTCGACGGCGATGCTCATCGCCGAGGAGCTCGACCTGCCGCTCGACAAGGTCGAGGTCACGCTCGCGCCGGCGCGCCAGGAGCTGCTGTTCAACCAGCTCACCGGTGGCTCCAACACCACCATCTCGACGTACACCCCGATCCGGGTGGCCGCCGCGGTGGCCCGCGCCGCGCTGCTCGACGCCGCCGCGATCGTCCTCGGCGACACCGTCGCCGGCCTCGTGGCCAAGGGCGGCGTCATCACCGCCCCCGACGGCTCCTCCGTGACGTACGGCGAGCTGGCGGCGCGCGCGGCCAGCCCCACGACCGTCGAGGTCGAGGTCCAGCTCAAGGACGAGGCCGACTTCGCCGTCGTGGGCACCCCGACCAACCGCGTGGACGCCCTCGCCGCCGTGACCGGGCAGAAGGACTACACCACCGACCTGCAGGTCGAGGGCGCCCTCCCGACGATGGTCTGCCGGGCCCCCACGCTCAACGGCACCCCCGTCCGGGTTCGCAACCAGGACGCGGTCGAGCAGCTGCCCGGCGTGACGCACGTGGCCACGGTCAGCACCGGGGTCGCCGTCCGGGCCGAGACGTTCGGCCAGTGCATCGACGCCGTCCGCGCACTCGACGTGGAGTGGGCCGACGGGCCGGTCGCCGGGGAGAGTGACTCGACCATCCTGCGCAAGCTCCGCTCGGCGCAGCTGCCGATGCCGGCCCTGCCGCCCAACCCGCTGGCCAGGACCGTCGGCGGGGACTTCACGTTCTACTTCCGCAGCAACTCCGCGATGGACACCAACTCCGCCATCGCCGACGTCCGCGACGACGGCGCCACCATCTGGGCCGGGCTCAAGTCCCCGATCGTCGCGCAGCAGCGGATCGCCGAGAAGCTCGGCATGCGGCCGGACCAGGTGACGGTCAACGTCGTCACCGCGGGCGGCTCCTTCGGGCGCCGGCTGTTCTTCGACGCCGCGCTCGAGGCCGCGGAGATCTCGCAGGCGATGCGGCAACCGGTCAAGCTGATGTGGCACCGCGCCGACGACGCGCGCGTCGGTCGCGGGCACCCGATGGGCACCTGCCGGGTGCAGGCCGTGGTGCTCGGCCAGGAGGTGCTCGCCTTCAACCAGTCGCTGACCTGCGTGGAGACCGACTTCCGCCACGGGCTCGGCGAGATCATCACCGCCAAGGCCGCCGACCTGCCCGGCGGCCTCGGCAACCAGGGGTTCGCGCAGACGATCTTCGCGCTCACCCAGGAGGTGCCCTACGACTTCGGCGCCGTCACCCAGACGATCATCGAGACCGACGACCGCTTCAACACCGGGTCGATGCGCAACATCTACTCGCCCGACGTCCGCGTCGCCGGCGAGCTCGTCGTCGACCAGATGGCCGCGAAGATGGGCCTCGATCCCTACGAGTTCCGCCGCAAGTTCCAGCGCAACGAGCGCCTGCTCGCCGCCCTCGACAAGGTGGCGGAGGTCGGCGAGTGGGGCAGGCGGATGCCGGCCGGCACGGCGCAGGGCATCGCGATCCACAAGGAGTACAAGGGCGTCTCGGCGTGCCTCGTCGAGATCGACTGCCGCCCGCAGACGACCGGACGGCAGATCGGCGAGGCGGTCACCGGGCCGCGGGTCACCAAGGTGACGTACGCCGTCGACGTCGGCCTCGCGATCAACCCGCGGGGCCTGGAGGCCCAGATGCAGGGCGGCATCAACGACGGCATCGCGCTGGCCCTCACCTCGAGCCTGCACCTGCGCGACGGCCACTTCCTCGAGGCCAGCTGGGACAACTACTTCTACACGCGCCAGTGGAACACCCCGCCCGAGGTCGAGGTGATCGTGATGCCGTCCACGGAGAAGCAGCCCGGCGGTGCCGGGGAGGCCGGCGTCGCGGCGACCTTCGCGGCGGTGGCCTGTGCCTACGCCCGGGCGACCGGGACCGTCCCGACGTACTTCCCGATCAACCACAAGCAGCTCTCCTTCGAGCCCAAGCCCTTCGTCCCGCCGATCCCCGAGTCGCCGACCAACGGCCTCGACCTGACCTCCTGAGGAGCCCCCGCATGCCTCTCCAGACCTTTGTCCTCAACGGCAAGACCGTCACCGTGGACGTCGCCGACGACGTCCGGCTGCTGTGGGTGCTGCGCGACCGACTCGGCGTCACCGGCCCGAAGTACGGCTGCGGCATCAACGTCTGCAAGGCCTGTACGTCGCACATCAACGGCAAGGCGTTCAACCCCTGCGCCGTCCCCGTCGGCCGCGTCGGGCCCGACGACGAGATCACCACCATCGAGGGGCTGCCCGAGCAGGTGGAGGCGCCCCAGCGCGGCCCGAACGGCCTGCACCCGATGCAGGAGGCGTGGCTGGACCGCGACGTCGCCCAGTGCGGCTACTGCCAGCCGGGCCAGATCATGGCCGCCGTGGCGCTCGCCAGGAAGGTGCGCGAGGAGGGTCGCGAGGTCACCGAGTCCGACCTCGACACCATCCGCAACATCTGCCGCTGCGGCACCTACACGCGCATCCGCGAGGCCATCGTGGACGGGGCCGCACGGATGTAGGTGCCGGGCCCGTAGAATCCATGCGTGCCCACGCCGACGAGCAAGCGCAAGGGCGGTGACGGCCGTCTGACGGCTGCCATCGACCCCCACGACCAGGGCCCCCAGGACGCGTGTGGTGTCTTCGGGGTCTGGGCGCCGGGGGAGGACGTCGCCAAGCTCACCTACTTCGGGCTCTACGCGCTCCAGCACCGGGGGCAGGAGTCCGCCGGCATCGCCGTGAGCAACGGCCGCCAGATCCTCGTCTACAAGGACATGGGCCTGGTCTCGCAGGTGTTCGACGAGTCGACCCTCGAGTCGCTCAAGGGCCACGTTGCGGTCGGTCACTCGCGCTACTCCACGACCGGCGCCAGCACCTGGCACAACGCCCAGCCGACGTTCCACCCCACCGCCACCGGCTCGATCGCGCTGGCCCACAACGGCAACCTCATCAACACCCCCGAGCTGGCCCAGATGGTCGTCGGCGCGGAGGGCGGTGAGCACCTCGACCTGCAGATGCGGATGCCGCCCGCGTCCACCAACGACACCTCGGTGGTCACCCAGCTGCTCGCGCACCACCCCGGCCAGACGGTCGAGGAGCGGGCCGCGGACCTGCTCCCGCAGATCCAGGGCGCCTACTCCTTCGTCTGGATGGACGAGCACACGCTGTACGCCGCCCGCGACCCGCAGGGCATCCGGCCCCTGGTCCTCGGCCGGCTCGAGCGGGGCTGGGTGATCGCGTCCGAGACCGCCGCCCTCGACATCGTCGGTGCGTCGTTCATCCGCGAGATCGAGCCCGGCGAGATGGTCGCCGTCGACGAGGACGGGCTGCGCACCCAGCAGTTCGCCGAGCCGGCGCCCAAGCACTGCCTCTTCGAGTTCGTCTACCTCGCCCGCCCGGACACCCTCATCACCGGCCAGCGCGTGCACAGCGTCCGCGTCGAGATCGGCCGCAAGCTGGCCAAGGCGTTCCCCGCCGACGCCGACCTGGTGATCCCGGTCCCCGAGTCCGGCACCCCGTCCGCGATCGGCTACGCCGAGGCGTCCGGCATCCCCTACGGCATGGGCCTGGTCAAGAACTCCTACGTCGGCCGCACCTTCATCCAGCCCAGCCAGACGATCCGCCAGCTCGGCATCCGGCTCAAGCTCAACCCGCTGCGCGACGTCATCGAGGGCAAGCGGCTCGTGGTCGTCGACGACTCGATCGTGCGCGGCAACACCCAGCGCGCGCTCGTGCGGATGCTGCGCGAGGCCGGCGCCCGCGAGGTGCACGTGCGGATCAGCTCGCCGCCGGTCAAGTGGCCCTGCTTCTACGGCATCGACTTCGCCACCCGGGCCGAGCTGATCGCCAACGGCCTCACCACCGACGAGATCTGTCGCTCGATCGACGCCGACTCGCTGGGCTACATCAGCCTCGAGGACCTCGTCGAGGCCACCTCGGTGCCCAACGACGACCTGTGCCGCGCCTGCTTCGACGGGGTCTACCCGATCCCGCTGCCCGAGCCGGAGCGCCTCGGCAAGGGCATCCTCGAGCCCTCGGCCGACCGCGTCGCGCTGCCCGTGCTCAACAACCCCTGACCACTCGCCGTACCCACCCCCGCAGGAGCGACGTGACCCACCCCGTGCCGCCCACCGACCAGCAGGGCGCCTACGCCGCCGCCGGCGTCTCCATCGAGGCCGCCGACCTGGCCATCGAGCTGATGAAGGGGTCGGTCGCCAAGGCGACCCGCCCCGAGGTGATCGGTGGCCTGGGTGGCTTCGCCGGGTTGTTCGACGCCTCGGCCCTCACGAGGTACGAGCGCCCGCTCCTCGCCACCTCCACCGACGGCGTGGGAACCAAGGTCGCGATCGCCCAGGCGATGGACGTCCACGACACGATCGGCTTCGACCTCGTCGGCATGGTCGTCGACGACCTGGTCGTGTGCGGCGCCGAGCCGCTCTTCATGACCGACTACATCGCCACCGGCCGGGTCGTCCCCGAGCGGATCTCCGCCATCGTCAAGGGCATCGCCGACGCGTGCGTCGTGGCCGGCTGCGCGCTCATCGGCGGCGAGACCGCGGAGCACCCGGGGCTGCTCGAGCCCGACGAGTACGACGTCGCGGGCGCGGCCACCGGCGTGGTCGAGGCCGACCGGCTGCTCGGCCCCGGGCGCGTGCGCCCCGGTGACGTGGTGCTCGCGATGGGCAGCAGCGGCCTGCACTCCAACGGCTACTCGCTGGTCCGCCACGTGCTCCTCGGCGCCGGCGGCCCGGGCTGGTCCCTCGACCGGGACGTCGACGTCCTGGGCCGGACCCTGGGTGAGGAGCTCCTCGAGCCCACCCGGATCTACACCAAGGCCTGCCTCGACCTCGCCGCCCAGACCGAGGTCCACGCGATGTCCCACGTCACCGGTGGCGGCCTCGCGACCAACCTCGAGCGGGTCATGCCCGTCGAGGTCTCGGCGACCCTCGACCGGTTCACCTGGTCGCTGCCGCCGGTGTTCTCGCTGGTCGCCGAGGCGGGCGGCGTGTCGCGGGAGGACCTCGAGTCGACGCTCAACTGCGGCGTCGGCATGGTGGCCCTCCTGCCGGCCGACTCCGCGGACCGGGCCATCGCCGTCCTCGACGGCCACGACATCCCCGCCTGGGTCGCCGGCGAGGTCTCCAGCGGCGGCGAGGGGCGCGTGACGCTCACCGGGGACCACCGCTGAGGGGCGTTTCGTCACATTGTCGGGAAATCGCGGTGCCCCGGCGTGCGGGAACAGCCAGGTAACAGGTAGCGTTGTCCTCACGAGAAATTCTTGAGACAGCCCGGGAGCCTTGGTGCCCCGGCCGATTTGCGAGGGGGCTGACCCTATGGGGCGCGGCCGAGCGAAAGCCAAGCAGACGAAGGTCGCCCGCGACCTGAAGTACCGCACTCACGAGACGGACTTCGGGGCACTCGCCAGTGAGCTTCACGGCGACAGCGGCAAGAAGGACGAGCAGGTGGACCCTGAGGTCCTCGAGAAGTGGTCCGACGTCATCGAGACCTCGCGCGACTGACTCGCACACCCGGTCACGCTGACCGGGCGGTTCCTGCGTCGTACGACGCGGTGATCGGGCGGTTCCGTGCGCCTGCACGGCGCTGACCGGGCACTTGCGTGCACGTGTGAGGCGGTGACCGGGCATGGGTGTGCGCGTGCAGCCCGGTGAGCGGGCACTTCCGTGCGTCTGACGACGACCGGGCACCCCCGGCAACAGCCTGGAAGTGCCCGGTCGGCGTTGGTCAGCGCGCAGGAAGTGCCCGGTCGGTCAGGGGAGCCAGACGGAGCGCAGCCGGCCGACGTCGCGCATGCGACGCTCGGCGAGCCGGTCGGCCGCGATGGCCGGCGCGACCCCGTCGGCGGCCGCGAGCTCGAACACGGCCTTGGTCGTGTCGAAGATCCCGGTCGCCCGCGACTTCGCGCGCTCGAACGAGAATCCCTCGAGCTCGTCGGCGACCTGGATCAGGCCGCCGGAGTTGACGCAGTAGTCGGGCGCGTAGAGGATCCCGCGCTCCTCGAGCTGCTTCTCGACGCCCGGGTGGGCGAGCTGGTTGTTGGCGGCTCCGCAGACGACCTTGGCCGAGAGCACCTCGACGACCTCGTCGGTGAGGGCGCCGCCGAGCGCGCACGGGGCGTAGACGTCGAGCGGGCTGGCGACGAGCTCGTCGGTCGACCCGACGGCGGTGACGGACTCGTGCTCGGCGACCAGCGCGTCGACCGAGGGCTGGTGGACGTCGGTGATGACCACCGAGGCGCCGTCCTCGACGAGGTGGCGCACCAGGTGGCGCCCGACCTTGCCGACGCCCGCGACGCCGACGGTCCGGCCGTGGAGCGTCGGGGCTCCCCAGACGACCTCGGCGGCCGCCCGCATGCCCTGGAACACGCCGTACGCCGTGAGCACCGAGCTGTCGCCCGCGCCGCCGTGGGCGGTGGTGCGGCCGGTGACGAAGGAGCACTCGCGCGCGATGTGGTCCATGTCGACGGAGAAGGTGCCCACGTCGCAGGCGGTGTAGTAGCGCCCGCCGAGGGACTGCACGAAGCGGCCGTAGGCGCGCAGCAGCGCCTCGGTCTTGAGGATCGCGGGGTCACCGATGATGACCGCCTTGCCGCCGCCGAGGTCCAGGCCGGCCAGCGCCGCCTTGTAGGACATGCCGCGCGAGAGGTTGAGGACGTCCTCGATGGCGTCGTCGGTGCTCGCGTAGGGGTAGAAGCGGGTGCCGCCGAGGGCGGGACCGAGCGCGGTGGAGTGGATGGCGACGATGGCCTTGAGGCCGGTGGCCCGGTCGTTGCAGAAGACGACCTGCTCGTGCTCGCTGCCGAGGTCGAAGACGTCGACAGGGGGTTGTCCAGACATGGGTGCTGTCCTTCGGTGCGTCGTGGCGGTCGCGGGGTGGTGCGACCCTTGTCGTGACGGTCGCGTGGGTGGTGACCGCCGTCACCTCGAAGGTTAGTCCGACTCGCGCATGATCACGATGTCGCCGTGCGTGCCGTAGCCGAGCAGCCGTCCGCCCGCCCGGACGCCGTTGAAGGCGACCATCAGCCAGCGGTCGTCCACGCGGGCGAGGGTGGGCCACGGGATGTTCGTCGGGTACGGCGCGTCCAGCGCGCCGCGCTCGACCAGGTCGGTCCCGAACACGGGGAAGCGCGCCCGCTCGCCCCGACGGCCGTCCCGCCCGTCGCTGGCCAGCACGAGCAGCTCGCCGTCGACGCGCAGCAGGGTGGTCCCCTCGGTGGCCCGACGGTCCGGGGCTGCAGCCACCAGGGTGAGCTCGTCGAGGGACGGGCCGGCCGCGAACGCGGGGTGGAACCGGAAGAACCTGCTCGCACTGACGTAGCCGACCAGCCACCGGTCGCCGTCCCGCACCAGGTGCGGGTCCCACACGGCGACCGACGTGAACCCGTCGGTCGGCAGTGGTAGCTCGGTGGCGTCGAGCACGTGCTCGCCGTGGAGCAGGTCGACCGACGCGTCGACGGAGGCGAGCGTCACCCGCAGCGTCGACGGCTCGATGCGCGAGGCCCGGGTCGTCGGCTGCTCGAAGTCGCCCCACGTGCTGGTCGCCACCAGCCACCGGTCACCGTCGCGGACCACGTGGGTGGCGTGGTCGCCGTACACGCCCGGCCGGTCCGGCCGCCGGAAGAACAGGTCACCGGTGTGCCGCAGCTCCAGGGTGTCGGGGGACAGCCGCCAGAGGCTCGTGTGCCCGCTGTCGAAGAAGCCCGGACCGGCCGAGGTCGCGCTCAGCCAGAGGTCGCCCTCGTCGAGCAACGGGGTGCCGTCCGCGTGGCTGACGAGCCGGAGGTCGCGCAGCCCCAGCTGGCCGAAGCCGCCCGCCACCGACGGCCGGGCCGGCAGCTCGACCTGCAACCCGGCCAGGGCTGCCTCGTCGTGGAGCAGGGCGACGGCGACGTCGTCACGCAGGTCCCGGCGGGCTCGCGCGACCCACGCGCCCTGCTCGCGCGACCAGGCGGTCAGGTGGGTGCCGGTGAGGGTCAGCCCCAGCTCGGTCGGCGCCTCGGTCCGAGCCATCCGCCGGCTCCGGTGCTCGCTCGTGGTGCCGTCGACCGTGACGGCCAGCGCCAGCGATGCGCCGTCGTACGACAGGCCCAGCCGCACTCCGGGGAGGTGCAGCGCGAGCGCCGTCGGTGTCGTGGGGGAGTCGAGGGTCGTCGTCGCGGCGACGTACGGCGCGAGCGCGGGCAGGGCGTGCAGCCCGCCCTCGTCGGTGGTGATGCGGGCCCGCGACGCCAGGTCGACCGGGCGCAGGCGACGCACGATCTCGAGGCGGGGCAGCACCGGGCGATTGTCGCAGCCGGTGCCGCCCCGCCCCGGGAGGGTCGGTGCAGGGAGGCGGATCAGCCCAGCGTCATCCGCGGCTCGCCGCCGACGAGCCCGGTGCCGGCGATGGTGCACTTCCCGCTGCGGACGGTGCCGCCGTTCCACGCCTGCCGGACGCACGACCGGGTGGCCATCTGCGCCCAGTAGTTCGGGTGCAGCGACTCCTGGATGTAGTACGGGCTGGCGGAGCCGCAACAGGTGGAGACGGTGCGGATCTGGTTGATCCACTCGGTCTGGTCGACCGCGCCGGCCTGGGTCCAGGAGGACAGGCCCTTCTCCTCGTAGAGGCCCACGGTGTTCTCGCAGAGCCGGCGGCCGTTGAAGGCCGACGACAGGTCGAGGGTGCGCACGTTGGTGAGGCCCGAGTCGTTCGCCCCGCCGAGGACGGCGCCGTTGATCTTGGGCAGCGCGGTGGCGTTGGCCCAGTCGGCGTCGCGGTTCCAGAAGCCGCAGCCGCCCTTGCTCATCCGGGTGTAGCCGGACTCGGAGTAGCGGAAACCGGACGAGCTCGGCAGCGGCGAGGGGTAGTTCTGGACGAGCAGCGTCCACGCGTTGTCGGCGTACCCGGCGTTGCGCATCGCCGTACGCACGTTCTGCAGGGCGGTCGCGATGGCCGCCCGCTTGGCGGCCACGGCCGACGCGGTGAAGTTGCTGGCGACCGACGAGTCGTCGTTGCAGTAGTTCTTGGCCCAGGTGGGGGAGGTCAGCCAGTTGGTCACGCAGGTCTGCACGATCGAGGCGAAGTTGAAGTCGTTGCCGCCGATGGAGACCGAGACGAGCTTGACGTTGTGGGTGGCCGCGAAGCCCTGGAGGGCCAGCGCCTGACCCTGCCGGCCGTTGCTGTTGTAGAAGTCCAGGCCCGGCTTGAAGTTGCCGTTGGAGTCGGTGAAGGTCGTCGTGCGCGAGCCCGAGCAGGCGAGGTTCATGCCCAGCGTCCCGGCACCGATGTGCGCCTGCGCAGACTTGCTGCGGTGGCAGCGGTTGATCTGCTCGCCCGTGTTGGTGGCGTTGTCGAAGTACGCCGTCCCGCCGAGCGCGTCGGCGCTCGCCGTGGACGTGTTGGAGCTGCCGGCCCAGCGCCCGGCCTCCCCGCTGATGTAGGAGTCGCCGAGGGTGACGACCCACGGGGTGCCCTGGCCGGGGCCGTCGGCCAGCGCCGGAGCGGCGGTGGTGGTGACGGCGAGGCCGGAGGTGAGCAGCGCGAGCACGCTCAGCACGAGCGCGCGAGGACGCGAGAAGTTCATCGTTCTCCTGACGGTGTGGGTGGAGGGTGCCGGCCCCACACCGGCGATCGGAGTCTTGTGGCGCCCGTCACACCTGTCAACGAGCGTCAGGTGAAAACTGCTGCGACGACGATCAGCCCTCGAGCACGGACGCGGGCAGCTCGATGCCCGGCACGATCTCGACCAGCAGGTCCCGCACCCGCGCGTCGAGGTCGGCGACGATCGCGCGGACCGTCTCGTCGTCCTGGCCGCCCGGGTCGGCGACCGGCCAGTCGCGGTAGGTCACTCCCGGGACGAAGGGGCACTCCTCGCCGCAACCGAGGGTGATCGCCATGCTGCTGGCGGCGATGGTGTCCCGGGTCAGCAGGGTGGGCTCCTCCCGCGAGGTGTCGAGCCCGAGCGACGCGAGCGCCCGGGCCACCTCGGGGTGGATGTGCTCACCGGGCTGCGTGCCGGCCGACAGGGCGGTGACCCGGCCGCCGGCGTAGTGCTCGGTCAGCACGCGGCTGATCACCGAGCGTCCGCCGTTGCGGACGCAGGCGAAGACGACCTGCGGGGTCGAGGTGTCGGTCATCGGGCATCTCCTGCGGTGTCGGGGTGGGGGGTGGTGTTCCGGAAGAAGCGCCGGGCCCAGAGGCTCACGTAGACGAGGCCCACCAGCACGGGGACCTCGATGAGGGGCCCGACGACGCCGGCGAGTGCCTGCCCCGAGGCGACGCCGAACACCCCGATCGCCACCGCGATGGCGAGCTCGAAGTTGTTGCCGGCGGCGGTGAAGGAGACGGCGGTGGCGCGGCCGTAGTCGAAGCCGAGGGCGCGGGTGAGCACCATCGAGCCGCCCCACATCAGCACGAAGTAGGCGAGCAGCGGGAGCGCGATGCGGACCACGTCGAGCGGCTGGCTGGTGATGGTGTCGCCCTGGAGGGCGAAGAGCAGCACGATGGTGAAGAGCAGGCCGTACAGCGCGGCGGGGCCGATGCGCGGGAGGAACGTCCCCTCGTACCACTCCCGCCCCCGGGCCCGCTCGCCGAAGGTGCGGGTGAGGTAGCCGGCGAGCAGCGGGATGCCGAGGAAGACCAGCACCGACCGCGCGATCTCCCACATGGAGACGTCCAGGTCGGACTGGGCGAGGCCGAGCCAGCCGGGCAGGAGCTCGAGGTAGAAGTAGCCGAGCAGCGCGAAGGCCAGGATCTGGAAGATCGCGTTGATGGCGACCAGGATCGCCGCCGCCTCGCGGTCGCCGCAGGCCAGGTCGTTCCAGATGAGCACCATCGCGATGCACCTCGCGAGGCCCACGATGATCAGGCCGGTGCGGTACTCCGGGAGGTCGGGCAGCAGCAGCCAGGCGAGCGTGAACATCAGCAGTGGCCCGATGACCCAGTTGAGCAGGATCGAGGTCGCGAGCATCCGCCGGTCGTGCGTGACGTGGCCCAGCTCGTCGTACCGCACCTTGGCCAGGACCGGATACATCATGATCAGCAGCCCCACCGCGATCGGCAGGCTGACCGAGCCGATCTCGACGGCGGCCAGTGCGTCGTCGAGGCCGGGCACACCACGCCCGAGCAGGAGGCCGAGCACCATGGCCAGGCCGATCCAGACCGGCAGGAACCGGTCGAGGGTCGAGAGGCGTTGGAGGACGGCGTCGTCGGGACCGGGCGAGGGCTCCTCGCGGACGACGTCGCTCATGCGTCCACCGTCGTCCGCGCGTCGGCGGCGAACAGGCCCGCCAGTGCGGCCATCGCCTCCGGACGCGCGATGTAGTAGACCCACGTGCCGCGCTTCTCGCGGTCCACGAGCCCGGCCTCGTGCAGCACCTTGAGGTGGTGGCTGATCGTCGGCTGCGAGAGGTCGAAGTGGGGGAGTAGGTCGCACACGCAAGCCTCGCCGCCCTCGTGCGACAGCACCAGCGACAGCAGCCGCAGCCGGGCCGGGTCGGCGATCGCCTTGAGCATCGGGACGACGGTCGCGGCCTGGTCGACGGTGATCGGCTCGCGGGACAGGGGCACGCAGCAGGTCAGCGGATCGGCGCCCGGGGGGACGAGGCCGTCGGAGCAGGAGTTCGACATGCGTCAATGTTGACACACATCGATATGCGGCGGCGCTGAGGGTCGGGAGGTGGCTACGGTGGGCCCATGGTGCTGGAGGTCGACGTCGTCGTCATCGGCGCCGGTCAGGCCGGCCTGGCCACGGCCTACCACCTCCGCCGGGCGGGCCTGCGCCCCGGCCGCGACGTCCTCCTCCTCGACGCCGACGAGCGGCCGGGCGGGGCGTGGCGGCACATGTGGGAGGGGCTCCGGCTCTTCTCGCCGGCGGCCTACTCCTCGCTGCCCGGCTGGATGATGCCTCCGTGGGACGACGCGACCCGGGGCTTTCCCCCGCGGGACCACGTCGTCGACTACCTGACGCGCTACGAGCAGCGCTACGACCTCGACGTACGACGCCCGCACCGGGTCCGCTCGGTCGTGCGGGAGGCCGGGGGTGACCGGCTGCTCGTCCATGCGGACGGGCTCGACGTCGCGGCCCGTGTCGTGGTGTCGGCCACCGGCACGTGGACCCAGCCCTTCTGGCCGGTGTATCCCGGCGCCCGCGACTTCCGGGGGCGGCAGCTGCACGCGGCGCACTACCGGCGCCCGCACGACTTCGCGGGCCGGCGGGTCCTGGTGGTCGGCGGGGGCAACTCGGGTGCGCAGGTGCTCGCCGAGGTGTCCACCGTGGCCGACGCGACGTGGTTCACCACCCGGCCGCCCCGCTTCCTGCCCGACGACGTGGACGGCCGGGCGCTCTTCGCGGCCGCGACCGAGCGGATCGAGGCGTTGCGACAGGGGCGCGAGCACCCGGGGGTCGGCGGGCTGGGCGACGTGGTGATGGTCGAGAGCGTGCGCGCCGCCCGCGACCGGGGAGTGCTCGTGGCCCGGCCGATGTTTTCCCGCCTCACCGCCACCGGCGTGGTCTCGCCCGACGGTGCGACCCACGACGCCGACGCGATCATCTGGTGCACCGGCTTCCGCCCCGCCCTGGGCCACCTCCGGGGGCTGGTCCCGCGCGAGGCGGGCGGCCGGATCAGGGTCGACGGCCCGAGCGGGACCCGGGCCGTCGCCGAGCCACGGCTCCACCTGGTCGGCTACGGCGACTGGACGGGGATGGCCTCGGCGACCCTGATCGGTGTCGGGCGGTCCGCCCGGGCCACCGCGGAGGAGGTCGTCGGGACCCTCCGGCCCTGACGGGCCCTCAGTCGTCGGCGGCCGCGTCCCGCGGCGTGGCGCCCAGCATGAGCAGGGCTGCGGCACCGGCCACGAGGGCGAGCACGAGGAACGCGGCGGCGTACGACCCGAGGCCGGCGGCGAGCGCGGCCCCGGCGAAGGGCGCCAGGGCGGAGGCCAGCAGGGCCGGCGCGGTGAGGATGCCGTTGAGGGTGCCGTAGGCGCTCGGCCCCCAGCGGTCGGTGACGGCGGTGGCCTGGACGAGCGTGTAGACCCCGCGCGCCACGCCGAGGACCATCCCGATGCCCACGAGCAGTCCGGCGGACGCCGGCGCGAGCGCCAGCGCGGCCGTGGCGGCGGCGACCGCCGCCACGACGAGGACGGCGCGCGAGGTGACCGAGGTCCGGGCGGCGAAGCGGGCGTAGGCCAGCCGGCCCGCCACCTGGCCGACCCCACCGAGGCCGAGGGCCAGGGCCGCGGCGTTGCGGCTCATCCCCTGCTCCACGAGCATCGGGACGAGGTTGATCACCACCGCGAAGACCGCCAGGGCCACCAGTGCGTTGGCGAGCGCCAGCAGGACGAACGGCCTGCTGCGGACGGTGGTCGGCACGGTCGGCACGGTCGGCACAGCGGGCGCGGGGCGGGTGGCGACGGCGGTGCGACCGGTGGTCCGCCAGGGGTGGTCGAGCCCCCACCAGTGCAGCGGCACCGTGATCACGACCAGGGCGGCGAGCAGGACGAGGTAGGCCTGGCGCCACCCGAGCGCGTCGTCGAGCGCCGACGCGAGGGGCGCGAAGACCGTGCTGGCGAGGCCGGCCACCAGGGTGAGGGTCGTGAGCGCCCGCACGCGTCGTACGCCGCCCCAGTGGGTCAGGGCGGCGAACGCCGGCGGGTAGAGGGTCCCGGCCATGGCCGCACCGGTGACGACCCACCCGGCGTAGAAGACGGTGAGGTCCGGGGCCAGCGCGACCATCGAGAGGCCGGGTATGGCGAGCAGCGACGCACCTGTCATCACCCGGCGCGGACCCACCGCGTCGAGGTGGCGACCCACCCACAGGCCGACGCCGCCGGCGACCAGCTGGGAGACCGAGAAGGCTCCGGTGACCGCCATCGCGGACCACCCCGTGTCGGCGGTGATGGAGGACTGGAGGGCGGCGAAGGCGTAGTAGAGGCAGCCCCACGACACGATCTGCACCGTGCTGAGCACGGTGACGACGCGCCGCAGCCCGACGTCGTCGAGGGCGTCGGACTGCGGCGCAGCGGTGTCGGGGAGGGTCATCGCCCCGCGGTCACTGCCCGGACGGGCGACCGATGGTCACGAGCTCCGGGCCGGACGTCGCAGCGCTGCAGCACCCGCCACCCACCGCGGTGTCCGCGAGGGCGTCGGGCGCGTCGAAGGCCCCGGCCCCGTTGCACACGCCGGTCTCCGGCAGCACCAGCTCGACGCGTCCGGCCGCCTCGAGGTCGCCGTCCAGGGCGGCGACGACCGACCGCACCTGCTCGAAGCCGGTCATCGCGAGGAAGGACGGGGCGCGGCCGTAGGACTTCATGCCGACGAGGAACAGTCCCGGCTCCGGCTGGGCGAGCTCGCGATAGCCGTGCGGGGCCACGTCGCCGCAGGAGTGGTGGTCGGGGTGGATCTGGTCGGCGAGGGCACGCGCCGAGCCCAGGGCCGGGTCGAGGTCGAGGCGGACCTCGGAGAGGAACGAGAAGTCCGGCCGGAAGCCGGTGACGACGATGACCTCGTCGACGTCCGTCACCTCGGCGCCGTCCACCGATCGCAGCGTGAGGCGCCCGTCCGGCTGTCCCGCGACCGCCTCGGTGCGGAACCGGGTGACGTGGGTGATCGCCCCGCCGCCGGCCGCCGCCCGGGCCTCCTGCCCGAGCCGGCCCCGCTGCTCGAGCTGGTCGTTGTCGCCGCCGCCGAACGCATCACCGACGCTCGGCCGGCGCAGCAGCCACGAGACCCGGGTGTCCGCGTCGCGCTGGGCCAGCGCGGCCAGGCCGATGAGCACGCCCTGGGCCGAGGCGCCCCGGCCGGCGACGGCGACGTGCTTGCCGGCGTACCGCGCGGCCACGGCCGGATCGGCGAGGTCGGGGATGCCGTAGGTGATGCGTACGGCGTGCTCGCGCTCGCCGAGGGCGGGGTAGCCGTCGGCGCCGAGCGGGTTGGGGGTCGTCCACGTCCCGGAGGCGTCCACCACGGCCCGCGCCAGCAGGCGTCGGTGGCCGGTGCGGTCCTGCACGTGCACGGCGAACGCGTCGGTCTCACGACCGGAGTCGACGAGCAGGTCGCGACCCGCGCGCCCGACGCCGGTCACGCGGGCGTCGTACTCCACGCTCCCGAGGGCGTGGGCGTCGAGCAGCTCGGCCAGGGGGTGGAGGTAGTGCTCGCGCCACTCGCCGCCGGTGGGGTAGGCACCGTCGTCCGGCGCGGTCCAGGTGCCGGCCGCGTCGAGGAGTCGTCGGGCGGCGGGGTCGACGAGCTCGGCCCAGGACGAGAAGAGGCGCACGTGTGCCCACTGCCCGATCGCCGCGCCGGCGTCGGGACCGGCCTCGAGGACGACGACGTCCATGCCGCGCTCGACGGCGTGCGCTGCGGCCGCGAGCCCGACGGGGCCGGCGCCGATGATGACCACGGGGTGCTGCATGGGAGTCCTCCAGATCGTCTGCTTCATCGACGAGCGTCGATGAAGTGACTTTATCGATCGAGATCGATGAAGACAAGGTATCCTCACCGCATGACTTCCGCACCCACCGACGAGCGGCGTACGGCACCGGGCCTCGACAAGGCGGACGCCGAGAGCTACGCCGAGTGGTTCGCCGTCCTCGCTGACCCCACCCGGGTGCGCCTCCTGCACACGTTGTCCACCTCGCCGTCGGGCGCGATGCGCATCGGGGACCTCGCCGAGGCCCTCGGCATCAGCCAGAGCACCTGCTCGCATCACTGCCAGCTCCTGCGCAAGGTCGGCTTCGTGGTGGTCGACAAGGTCGGGACCTCGAGCATGGTGTCGGTCAACGCCGCCTGCTGCACGGGCCTCCCGCACGCCGCCGACGTCGTGATGGGCACGTTGTCGTCGCCACCCTGCTGCCCCGAGGACCTGCCCGCCGACGTCACCACCCGCCCGGTGGAGGACGCCGACATGGAGGCGGTCCTCGTGATCTACGCCGAGGGGCTGGCCACCCGCAACGCCACCTTCGAGACGACCGTGCCCACCGCCCGCCAGATGGCGGCGAGGTGGCTGCCCGGACTCGCGTGGGTGGCCGAGGTCGAGGGGGAGGTCGTCGGCTGGACCGCGGTCGGCCCGGTGTCCTCGCGCGACTGCTACTCGGGTGTCGGGGAGAGCTCGGTGTACGTCGCCGCGTCGGCGCGCGGACGTGGCGTCGGCAAGGCGCTGCTCCATGCGCAGGTCAACGGAGCCGACGACGCCGGGATGTGGACGCTCCAGACCTCGATCTTCCCGGAGAACCGCGCCAGCCTGGCGCTGCACCACTCGGCCGGCTACCGCACGCTGGCCGTGCGCACGCGCATCGCTCGCCTCGACGGGGAGTGGCGCGACACGGTGCTGCTCGAGCGGCGCAGCGAGGTCTGCTGACCGCGGCCCCCGACGTACCGTGCGGCACCAACAGCGAAGCGCCCGGTCGGGACGTGACCGGGCGCTTCGCGTGCGTGTGGCCAGGGGCGGGGTCGAACCGCCGACCTACCGATTTTCAGTCGGTCGCTCGTACCAACTGAGCTACCTGGCCAAGCGCGTGGAATGCTACATGAGCGTCGCAGGCACTGCGGAATCGGCCGTTGCCGGAGGTCAGGCGGGCGTGTCCGCCTCGCGGACCGGGAGCTCGACCCAGAACGCGGAGCCCCGTCCGGGGGTCGAGGTGGCGTCGACGGTGCCGCCGTCGCGCTCGGCGAGGGAGCGGGAGAGGCTGAGCCCGAGCCCGGTGCCCTTCACGCCGGGCCGGGCGTAGCGGACGAACGGGTCGAAGACGCCGTGCAGCTGCTCGGCGGTGAGCCCCTCGCCGGTGTCGCGGACGATGACCCGGAGCCGGGGCTCGCCGGACTCGCCGCGGAGGTCCTGGGTCTGCACGGTCACCGTCCCGCCCGGGTTGTGCACCACCGCGTTGCCGATGAGGTTGGACAGCACCTGGCGGAAGCCGGCGGCGTGCGCCCACACGGTCGGGCCGTGAGGCACCGCGCAGTCCAGCTCGACCTCGGCTGCCCGCGCCGTGGCCCGGTGCCAGTGCAGGACGTCCTCCACGGCGGCGGCGACGTCGACGCTCTGCCGGATCTCCTCGGCCCCCATCGTCCGGCCGGCGCTGAGGAGGTCCTCCACGACGGCCATCAGCTGCTCGCACGCGCGGAGGATGACGGCGCCGTCGCGACCCACGGCCTCGGCGAACGGGTCGGTCTCCTGCTGCTCCGCCTCGTCGACCAGCATCTCGGTGTAGCCGACGATGGCGGTGAGCGGGGTGCGGAGCTCGTGGCCTACGGAGGCGAAGAAGTGCTGCTGCGCCTCCCGGGTCTGGGCGCCGGCCGCCACGGCGTCGGCGAGGGAGCGTCGGGCCTGCTCGTGGGCGATGCGTGCCGTCAGTGCCGCATTGAGGAGCCGGAAGTCAGCTACATGGCCCGGATGCCACAGACCGGTCCTGGTGCCCCCCATGGCCAGGCTTCCGTACATCAGGCCGTCGGCGACCTGCGCCTGGACCACCATGCTGCGGATCTCGATGGCGGATAGTTCCTTGCGGTCGTGGTCGGCCTCGTCCGGCAGGAGGTCGATGTCCGTCAGGACAAGGGGTGCCTCACGGGCGCGGGGTGACACCCACGGCATGGACAGCGCGGCTTCGGGCCCTGACTCCGGGGACGGGACGACCGAGCAGGTTGCTCCGGGGGCCATCCACTCGATCAGCCAGGCACGTTGGCCCAGATGTACCCACCCGTTCTCGTCGTCCGGGGCGAACGTGGTGAGCGCGGCCGTCACGGACTCGACCCGCGGCGACGTGAGCAGGTGGTTGGCCACCAGCGTGTAGGCGTCGTTCAGGCGCGTGCCGGTGTCGAGGACCTGGGTCGCAAGCTGGGCGGCCTCGGGTGACACAGGGGTGTCGAGCGGGACGTCCTGCAGGGCGGGGAAGTCAGTCACTCGTCGGACTCCTCCCGGGGCAGGGCTGTCATGCGGGCTGGGCTGGGGAGGATCCCCCGGCTCTGGTCGATTGTGACGGACGACGTCAACGAGAGGTGGTGTCGGCTCGCCCACTGGGCGACCTCGCGCAGCAGGGCCAGGCCCAGGGTGCGGCCGGGACAGGCGTGTGCCCCGGCCCCGAAGGGCAGCCAGGCCCCCGGGCGGACGTCGTCGCGGTCCCAGCGCTCGGGGCAGAAGGCGGGCAGCGCGGCCGGGGTGTCGGGCGCCAGGTCGGCACGGCGACCGAGGAGCAGCGGGCTGACCAGCACCATCGCGCCGGCGGGGAGCTGCTGGCCGGCCACTTCGACGGGCGTCGTGGTCACCCGCGCGGTGAGCCACGTCGGCGGGCTGACCCGCAGCGTCTCCCACACCGCGTGGTCGGGATCGACGGTGCCCTCCGGCCGGGCGGCGATGTGGACGAGGAGCCAGGACCCGGCGGCGATCGGCACCTGGATCCCGGCCGCCAGCATGGTGGCCACGATGGCGGGGGAGTCGGTGATGCCGCAGCCGTCGAGGACCAGCGCCAGCGCGTCCTCCAGCGCGAGCCGCGAGCGGTGCTCGGCGCGACGGACCCGGCTCCAGCGCCGGGGTGCCCGGGGGCTGGAGATCACCGGGGCGAGGGCGTCGATCCAGGCGAGGACGAGGTCGGCCACCTCGTCGCGCCGGTGGGTGTCGAGGTCGGTGAGCACCGCCGCGCAGGTCGCCCGGGCGATGGGTCGTCGCAGCAGCTCCATCGCCTCGAGCTCCCGGGCGTCCGGGTGCGGCGAGGGCAGCGGGGAGTCTGCGGCGGCCAGGGCGAGGTGCCACTCGGTGGCGAAGACGGCGCGCCCGCGCTCCACCTCGACCGGGGTGAGCGGTGTGAAGACGTGGTGGCCGGTGCGGCTCTCACCGGCGCTGGCCGAGAGGTCGGTGCTGCGGCTGACGCTCGTGGGGAAGTCGAAGGTCGCGGCGTCCATCAGCACCTGCCGGGACTGCTCCGGGGTGGTCGCGAGCCAGGGACCGTCGGGGCCCAGAGGGGTGAGTCCGGCCGCTCGTGGTGCGGCAAGGACAGCGCCGAGGCGGCCTGGGGCCGCCTCGGCGCTCTCGATCTTGGTGACGGGGCACGAGGTCCCGCCCACGGTGTTGTCGTTCAGCGACCGGGGCCGCTCGGACGCCACGAGTACATCGCGAACATCTGGTCGGCGGTCTTCTTGGCGGCGCGGCGCTGGATCAGCTTCATCATCGGGGTGCTCCCTCTTCTCGGGTGTACGACGCCCCAGGGGGTGTGGCGTCGTCGGGAGGCCCGACCTCCCGGCAGGGCTCCGTGAGCCCAGCGTATCGACGGTAAAGGCTTTACGGGGCGGTTCCGGCGGACTTCCCCTCGATGAGGTCCCGCAGCTGCTGTCCGCGCAGGGGCTTCGGCAGCACGCTGGTCACTCCGAGCTCCTGCAGGACGGCCCGCTGCTCGCCGGCCCAGGCGCTCACCACGACCACGTCGAGGCCCTCGCCGCGGTCGGGGTGCTCGCGCAGCCAGCGCACGACGTCCTCGCCGCTCATCCGCGGCATGGTGAGGTCGAGCAGCATGATGTCGTAGGAGTTCTGGGCCAGTGCCTCGACCGCCTCCACGCCGTCGGCGGCCTGGTCGGCGAGGTGCCCGAGACGCACGACCATCCGGGACATCAGGTCACGGATGTCCTCGGTGTCGTCCACCACGAGGAATCGCAGCGGGGCGGCCTGGGTGCTCACGTACTGAGGCTAGCGGTGAAGGTGGTCGGGTTTCTCGCGACTTCGACGATGTCCACCACTCGATCTCGTCGATCCCGCCCGCGCGTGGGGGATTGGGAGGCCGTTCGGGGGCGCCCTATGCTGTACGACGCCTTCGGCCGCGCGGTTCCGACCGTGCTCACCGGGGGCGGGCCCCCATCGTCTAGCGGCCCAGGACCCCGCCCTTTCACGGCGGTAGCGCCGGTTCGAATCCGGTTGGGGGTACGGCTGTCACACCGGTCGACGGAGCGGGCCACCCTCGATTGGGAGCCCGGGAAGACGATGGGTTAGAGTTCCACCGCTTCGCCTCGCGGAGCAGAAACACCGTCACACCAGTAGTTCACCTGGCCCCGTAGCGCAGTTGGTTAGCGCGCCGCCCTGTCACGGCGGAGGCCGCGGGTTCGAGTCCCGTCGGGGTCGCCACCAGGCCGGCTCGGAGCACACGCTCCGGGCCGGCCTTCTGCATGTGCGGGTGCGGACCGCCCGCCTACGCTGGCGGCATGCCCGTGGAGATCGAGCCCGACGACTTCGACCGCCTCGTGGAGTCTGCGCTCGACGAGCTCCCCGACGAGATCGCGGTGCTGGTGAGCAACGTCGTGGTGCAGGTCGAAGCCGACGCACCCGCCGACGACCCGGACCTGCTCGGCATCTACGACGGCGTCGCGCTGACCGACCGGGCCGCCAACCACAGCGGCATGCTGCCCGACCGGATCCTGGTGTTCCGCCGGAACCTCGTCGAGATGTGCGACTCGCTCGACGAGCTCCGCGACGAGGTCCGCATCACCGTCGTCCACGAGATCGCCCACCACTTCGGGATCGGCGAGGAGCGGCTGCACGCACTCGGCCTCGGCTGACTCGTAGGTCCCGAGACCCTCAGCCCGCGAGGACGAAGCCCAGCGCGGCCGCGGCGACCGACAGCACGACGGTCGCGGCGGCGTACGCCAGGCCCCGCCGGCCGAGGTCGACGGAGTGGACCGCGGCCGAGGAGTACGTCGTGAACCCGCCGCAGAAGCCGGTGACGAGCAGCGCCCACGCGTCCCCGGAGACGGCGAGCCCGGCGAAGACGCCGGCCAGCCCCGAGCCGACCACGTTGACCACCAGCGTGCCCGCCGGCCAGCGTCCGTCCAGGGCGTGCGCGACGGCGTACCGCAGCGGTGCCCCGACGGCGGCGCCGAGTGCGACCAGCAGCGCGGTCATGCGGCGGCCTCCGTGCGCCGGTGGACGAGGGCCCGGCCGGCCGCGGCCGCGGCCAGGCACAGCAGCAGGGTGCCCGCGGCGTACGCGAACGCCACCAGGGCCTCGCCGGTGTCCGCGAGGTCGACGGTCTCGACGGCCATCGCGGAGACCGTCGTGAAGCCGCCGAGCACCCCGGGGCCGAGGAAGCGGGCGAGCGTGGGGGAGCGGCGTACGACGCCAAGCACGGGCAGGGCGCCCAGCACCAGGCAGCCGACCACGTTGATCACCAGCGTGGCCCACGGGACGGACCCGCCGGCCGCGGCCTCGGTGATCGTCCAGCGCAGCACCGCGCCGAGCGCGCCACCGAGCGCGACGGCGAGGAGGTCGCGCGCCGGGAGGGGAGCCCGCGTCACGAGACGTGCTGGGTGTCGACGCGGCCGGTGTCGCCGCCGTCGGCGTGCCACGACCGCGGCCGCTCGCCGGACAGCTGGCGCACCATCTCGCCGAGGTACCACAGGTGGAACTCGCGCTGGTCGGGCGTGCGCTGCAGGGAGAGCAGCCGCTCGGCCTTGCAGAAGGCGTCGGCCAGGTCGAACATCTCCATCATCGTGGAGACGATCGAGGACGCCTCGGGCTCCATCCGCACCGACACGTCGACGGTGCGGGCCCCGGCCTGCCCGGCGCTGCGCACGGCCCGGTGGATCTCGTCGGGGACCTGGCGCTCGTAGCTGGCGAACATCGCCGAGAGGTCGGCGGCCAGCGGGTAGTGGTCCTGGTGGGCGACGGCGAGCAGGCGCAGCTCGCGCCGCAGCTCGTAGTACTGCCGGCTGAGGGAGGAGTAGAGCCGCAGATCGACGCCGAGGAAGCGGACCTCCTTGGCGGCGTCGCTGACCGCGCGGGGCTCGTCGTCGACGGTGCTGTCGATGACGGCCTGCGCGCCGCCGTCCTCGCGGACCTCGGACGCCGGCTCGAACCAGACGACCTTGCCGTCGGGCTCGATGGAGGCCCCCCACGCCACCGAGCTCATCGCCACGATCGACAGTCCGCGACCGAAGGTGGTCAGGAACTCCTCCGGGTCAGCGGAGGGGGTGGGAGGGCTGGGCGGCTGGGACGAGCCATCGATGACCTCGATGCGCGGGTGGCTCCTCGTCCCCCGCACGCGTACGGCGATCGGCTCGGCGCCGTGCAGGACGGCGTTGGTGGTGAGCTCGGAGACCCCGAGCTCGGCGCACTCGACGAGGTCGTCGCGGCCCAGCTCCACGCAGATGTCGCGCACCCAGCGACGCGCATCCGCCACGGCGCGCGGCGACGCCGAGAGGGGGAGGGCTTGCTTCGTCAGGGGCACTAGTCACTCACCGGGGGAGGATGTGGGTAGTCCAGCGGGGCGTACGTACCCAGTGCAGTCACCAACCAAACACGGCAGTCCGAGATTTGTCCGCGAGCTGGCTGCGACTGGCTGAGTTTCTCGTGGGACGCACGAGATCGCGAGATGTGACGCACGGAACCGGACCGACATTTGGGCGCCGGTCGCACGAGGCGGGACAATGGTCACGACGGCGACGCTTCCACACGCGCGCGCACTGCTCCAGGAGGAAAGACATGTCGAGTCCCCAGGCCCAGCAGCAGGCACCCCACAAGGTGATCGTGATCGGCTCCGGGTTCGGTGGTCTCTTCGGCACCAAGGCGCTGCGCAAGGCCCCCGTGGACGTCACCATGGTCGCCAAGACCACGCACCACCTCTTCCAGCCGTTGCTCTACCAGGTGGCGACCGGCATCCTCTCCGAGGGCGAGATCGCGCCCCCGACCCGCGAGGTCCTCAGCGGCCAGAAGAACGCGCAGGTCCTGCTCGGCGAGGTCACCGGAGTCGACCTCGAGGCCCGCACGGTCACCAGCCACGTCCTCGGCCGCGAGACCGTCTCGGAGTACGACTCGCTCATCGTCGCCGCCGGTGCGGCCCAGTCCTACTTCGGCAACGACCACTTCTCCGAGTACGCCCCGGGCATGAAGAGCATCGACGACGCCCTCGAGCTGCGCGGCCGGATCTTCGGTGCCTTCGAGATGGCCGAGCTCGGCGCCAACCGCGGCGACGACATCGACCACCTGCTGACCTTCGTGGTCGTGGGTGCCGGGCCGACCGGCGTGGAGATGGCCGGCCAGATCGCCGAGCTCGCGCACCGCACGCTCAAGCGCGACTTCCGGGCGATCAACACCCGCGAGGCGCGCGTGATCCTGCTCGACGCCGCCCCCCAGGTGCTGCCGCCCTTCGGCCAGAAGCTCGGCGAGAAGGCCAAGGGCGAGCTCGAGAAGCTCGGCGTCGAGGTGATCCTCGGCGCGATGGTCACCGACGTCGACGAGCGCGGCATCGAGATGAAGTTCAAGGACGGCCGCGTCGAGCGCATCAAGACCGTCACCAAGATCTGGGCCGCCGGGGTGCAGGCCAGCCCGCTGGGCAAGACCCTCTCGGAGCAGACTGGCGCCCCGCTCGACCGCGCCGGACGCATCGGGGTCAACCCCGACCTCACGCTCCCGGGCCACCCCGAGGTCTTCGTCGTGGGCGACATGATCGCGCTCGACAACCTGCCGGGTGTCGCCCAGGTCGCGATCCAGGGCGCCAAGTACGCCGCCAAGGAGATCGACGGCCGGCTCACCGGCAAGGCGCCCCAGGGGCCGTTCAAGTACTTCGACAAGGGCTCGATGGCGATCATCAGCCGCTTCCGCGCGGTCGCCATGGTCGGCAAGCTCCGGCTCACCGGCGTCATCGCCTGGCTGATGTGGCTGGCCGTGCACCTCGTCTACATCACCGGCTTCAAGAGCCGGGTGACCGCGCTGCTGCACTGGGCCATCTCGTTCCTCGGACGCGGCCGCTCCGAGCGCACCACCACCGAGCAGCAGATCTTCGCCCGCACGGCGCTGGCCCGGCTGCGCCGCGGTGCCACCGACCTGGTCTCCGAGCCCGGGGCGTACGACGCCGCGCGCCAGATGATGGAGACCACCCGGCGCGAGGAGCTCGAGGCGATGGCGGCCGAGGAGGCCCGGCTCACCGACTCCGGCGCCCGCGGGGTGCCCGCAGAGCAGCGCTGACGCGCGTCGTACGACCCCACGTCAGTCGGATGACGTTGAGCTCTCACCCTCGCTCGGCTCGATCTCCTCGTCGGCAGCGTCGTCCTCGGAGGGCGTGGCGGACGGGCTGACCTCGGGCTCGCCCAGCTGCGCTATCGCGCGCTCGAGCGCGGCGATGGTGACGGCGTCGACGGTGCCGGTCGCCGGCACGCCGAGGTCGGTCTGGAACGCCTTCAGCGCCTCGGTGAGGGCGGGGGTCCACTCACCGTCGACCGGTCCGGTCCAGAAACCGGCCAGGATCAGTGTCTGCTGCACGGCCGCGGTCGTGGCGACCGACTGCTGCTCCGCGGCACCGCCCTGCGCGGCCACGTCGGACTGCAGAGCGGCCGCGGTGGCCTTGTCGACCGCGCCCGTGGCCGGCAACCCGTGGGCCTCCTGCAGGGACACGACCGCGTCGACGGTCGCGGGACCGTAGACCCCGTCCACCTCCGCGGTGTAGTGACCCGCGAGCGCCAGGGAGTGTTGGAGCGTCGCGGTGACGTCATGGACGGCGGATGCGGCCTGCTCCTGCTGCTCGTCGGTCAGGCACCCCACCTCCGAGAAGAGGCGCAGCCACGACATCTCGAGCGCCACCACGGCGGCGTTGAATTGCTCGGCGGCGTTCTGCAGCGGTGTCTGGTCGCTGATCCCCTCGAGCGCAGCGTCGAGGTCGGCCTCCGCCTGCTTCACCCGGTCGACCGACGCAGGCGCCACCTCGGGCACCAGCGTCGTGGCGGTGCTGGTCGGCGTGGGCTCCGGGGACGTGCCCGTCGCCTCGGCGAGCGCGACCTGGGCCTCCGCCAGGTCCTGCTCGGCCGCCACCACGTCCTCCCGGGCGGCAACCGCATCCTCCGCGCTGGACACCACGTCCTCACCGGGCTCGACGAGGTCGGTGCCGGCCTCCCGGACGTCGCCGACCGTCGGCTTCGTCGAGCTCAGCAGGTCGCCGTACCGGTCCAGCGCGACGATGTAGTCCTTGGTCTGGTCGCAGAAGGCGGTGGCCGCCGCCTCCGCCGCCTCCTCCGCGTCCAGGAGATCGGCCTGCGCCGCCTCGACCCTGGCCTGCGCCCTCTCCACGTCGGTGTCGCCGTCGTCACCGCAACCGACCAGGACCAGGGACGCGAGGACGACAGCCCCCGCGGGTCGCACACCGAGGGCCAGCAGGGGCGAGCCTCGCCGTGGACGCAGGCGCGCGGGGGCAGCTGCGCGGCGTCTGTCGATCGAACGCACGACGGTTGCGTCCGTCCGGTCGAGATGTCGTGGGTCCTGGCCCCGGTTCTTCGACATGTTCGCTCCTCGCCCTGGTCCGGGACGTCACGTCGGACGGCGACCGCGTCACTCGGACTGCCGTGTGCCGCGGCTGCGACGGGAAGCCCGTGCCTGGACACCGCGGCAACGGTGGCAGCCCGGGTGGGCCGCGGGATCACCCGCTTCGGACGAAACGACGGCCCGGCGGTGACGCCGGGGCCAATGGCCATCGCTAGGCTGCGCGTGGGCCATTAGCTCAGTTGGTAGAGCACCGGACTTTTAATCCGTGGGTCGTCGGTTCGAGCCCGACATGGCCTACCGCGACCACCCCGCCGGGGTCGTCGTCACCTCGCCGTAGCGCATCGGGTGCGCAGAGTTCACACGAGTGCGCAGATTCACCGTGGGCTCGGAGGTTTCCTTCGAGCGCTTCCTTGGTAGTGTCTGCACTGCAACAGGTGCAAGTTCCAGCAGGTAGACGCCCGCGGAGTTTGTGATCCAACGGCGTTTCAGCTTCGGGCCATGCCAGTCCCGCTAGTCGGAGCGACGTGTCACCGCATCTATTGCGGGATCGTCGAAGTGACGGTCTTTCGCCCGATAACAGGAGTAACACAGCAATGGCTCAAGGCACCGTGAAGTGGTTCAACGCCGAGAAGGGTTTCGGCTTCATCGCGCAGGAGGACGGCGGCGACGACGTCTTCGTGCACTACTCGGCGATCCAGTCGCAGGGCTACAAGTCCCTCGACGAGAACCAGAAGGTCGAGTTCGACGTCACCCAGGGCCCCAAGGGCCCGCAGGCGGAGAACGTTCGCGCCGTCTGACGACACCTCGAAGCCCCGGCGCAGCACCTGTTCCGGACTTCTGAGCAGCGAGGCCCTACCCGTTCGGGTAGGGCCTCGCTGTCCGTTCGGGCCATTGTGTTGGCCCGGCATACTTTTTACGATTGGATCAGTTTGAACGTCCGGCTGCGGGGGCACGGTCGTCCTTCGATGTCCGTCCCTGCGAGTGAGCTGGAGGTAGTGGTGCCTGACCAGTTCGACGTGAGCCTCGAGGACGACGACCTCCTCGGCGAGGTGGAGCTGACCACGACGCTCATCATCGCCGCCAGCGAGGCCGACGAGCACCTCTCCCAGGAGGAGATCGACCGGCTCCTGGGCGTGACGCCGCGCCCGCCCGAGCAGCGCGGCTCGCAGGACTGAGTCGCCCCGCGACCGCTCAGCAGGTCGCGAAGAGCACCGGTCCGCTGGTGAGGTCGGAGAGCACGTACTGCCCCGGCACCGGTGCGAGGTCGAGCGTCACCACGCCGTCCTCTGCCACCGCGTCCTCGAGCGTGAAGCGGTCCGCGAAGTCCCCGCCCTGCCCGGGAGCGGGCCCGCTCGCCAGGGTGGCGCGGGTCTCGGCGTCGGTGCGTGCCGCGTCGTCGTCCGCGAAGGACATCGCCACCCGGATGTCGCCGTCGGTCCGCAGCGCCATCGCGAAGCCCGTCATCGGGTGCACCTCGCCGGCCTGCTCGAGCAGGGCGTCCGCCTCGGCCTGGTCGTCGGCGTCGGCCGACGCCATCGCGAGCTGCTCGCAGGCGTGGGCGCCGGTGAACACGCTGGCCGCCACCGGGGAGCCGCTCGCCTCGACCACCTCGTCGACCGACTCGAGGGCGTCCGCGTCACCGCGGGCCACCTCGACGGCCGCCTCGAGGGGGGCGATCTGGTCCGAGGTCAGGACGATGCCCTCGTCGGCTAGCAGGGCGACGTACTGCAGCTCGGGGGTGAGATCGGGGCCGATCCGGGCCAACAGGTCTGGACCACCGGCCCAGACGCCGTCGTCCTCGTCGGGCTCGGTGAAGCCGAGGTCGCGGAGGCGGTCGGCGAGCTCCGGCACCTCGTCGGGGTCGCCCAGGCCGAGGACGTCGACCGCCCCGTCGGGCGACTGGGTGAACAGCTCCCAGTCCAGGGTGCCGGGCGAGATGCCGAACGCGTCCTGCATGGTGAGGCTCGAGCCGACGAGGGCCGACGTCGAGGTGAGGTCGTCGGCGTACGCCTCGTCGAGGAAGGCGACCACCTGCTCGCCGTCGGGTGACGCGCCGAGGTCGGCGTCGACCTGGCGGCGTACGGCGCTCCAGTCGGTCCACGACAGCCGCTCGGTGCCCGCGGGGGCCAGCGCGACCGCCCGCTGGAGCCGGGTCTCGTCGCCGCCCAGCCAGGCCACGAGACCGGCCGCCACACCGAGGGCCAGCAGCGTCGCCAGGCCCAGCGCGAGAGCGCGACGCATGGGCAGACTCCTCACAGGCGGGAAAGTGGTGTGAGACTAGCGTCCATGCCGCCCCGGGATGTGCGCGCTGCAGGCGCCGTGGTGACCCGCAAGGGCGGAGACGTGCTGCTCGTCCACCGCCCACGGTACGACGACTGGTCCTTCCCCAAGGGCAAGGTGGACCCCGGCGAGCACGTGGTCACCGCCGCCATCCGCGAGGTCGCCGAGGAGACCGGGCTCGACGTGCGCCTCGGCCCGCCGCTGCCGGGCCAGCGCTACGGGCTCACCAGCGGCCGCACCAAGGCCGTGTCCTACTGGACGGCGCGGGTGATCGGCGACGACGACGTGAGCCGGTACGCCGTCAACAACGAGATCGACGAGGTCGCCTGGGTGGCGTGGGACAAGGCCCGGGAGGTGCTGACCTACGACCGCGACCGCCAGACCCTCGACGACGCCGGTCCGCTGCGCCGCAAGACCCGCGCGCTCGTGGTGCTGCGGCACGGCCACGCGCGCTCGCGCAAGGCCTGGCGCGACGACGACCGCCGGCGACCGCTCCTCAAGCCGGGCGGCGTCCAGGCCGAGAAGCTGATCCCGCTCCTCGCCGCCTTCGACGTGACGGCCGTCCACACCTCCTCGAGCACCCGGTGCCTCGACACCGTCGCGCCGTACGCTCACACCACCGGCTGGCCGCTAGTGGCCCACGACTGCCTCTCCGAGGAGGGCGCGACCCTCGAGGAGGTCGTCGACCTCGTGGACGACCTGCTCGAGGAGCCGGACGGGTCGGTGCTGTGCTCCCACCGCCCGGTGCTGCCCACGGTCCTGGACGCCGTCGGCGTCACCGGCGACGTGCGGCTCGAGCCGGGGGAGATGCTCGTCGTGCACCACCGCAAGGGCCGGATCGTGGCTCTCGAGCGTCACCTGCCCTAGTCCCGGCCGACCCGGTTCGTCAAGGTGCCGTCAACGAGTTCATGTGACGGCCGTCTCCTTCCCGGCTGGCCGACGCCAGTCGGCCCGGTCGAGTTCACCGCTCGTTCACCGACGGCGCCGTGCTCGGTCACCTGCGCTCCCTAGCGTCCCGTCCGTCAGCACGTCACCAGACTTTTCAGGAGTTCCGAAGTGAAGCGCACTTCCCACCGCTTGGCCCTCGCGTCGGGCGCGGTCGCCCTCGCTCTCACCCTCGCCGCCTGTGGCGGCGGGGACGCCGGCGAGTCCTCCGGCGGCGACGAGTCCTCCGCGAGCGGCAGCGTCGCCGTCGACGGCTCGTCCACCGTCTACCCGATGAGCGTCGCCGCCCAGGAGCTCCTCAGTGAGGAGAACCCCGACGTGCAGGTGACCGTCGGCGAGTCCGGCACCGGCGGCGGCTTCGAGGCCTTCTGCGCCGGCGACACCGACATCTCCGACGCCTCCCGTCCGATCGAGGAGGACGAGATCGCGGCGTGCGAGGAGAACGGCATCGAGTACACCGAGCTCCAGGTCGCCACCGACGCCCTCACCATGGTCGTGCACCCCGACCTCGCGGTCGACTGCCTGACCGTCGACCAGATCGTCGACCTGTGGGGCCCCAACGCCACCGCCACCAACTGGAACGAGATCGACCCGTCCTTCCCGGACCAGGAGATCTCGTTCTTCGGCCCCGGCACCGACTCGGGCACCTACGACTACATGGCCGCCGACGTGATCGGTGACGAGTCCGAGGCCACCCGCAAGGACTACGAGGCGTCCGAGGACGACAACGTGCTCGTGCAGGGTGTCTCCGGCACCGAGGGCGCCACCGGCTACTTCGGCTTCACCTACTACGAGCAGAACGCCGACACCCTGAAGGCGCTCGAGATCGACAACGGCGAGGGCTGCGTCGCCCCGTCCGCCGAGACGGCTCAGGCCGGGGAGTACACCCCGCTCGCCCGCCCGCTGTTCATCTACGTCAGCAACGCGTCGTACGCCGACAACGAGGCCGTCAAGGCGTACGTCGACTTCTACATCGAGAACCTCGCTGACATCGCCGAGATCGGTCAGTTCATCCCGCTGAGCGACGACCTCTACTCGGAGACGCAGTCCAACCTCGAGGCCCTCGGCTCCTGAGGCCGGGGAGACTAGGGAACACTCCTTCACATGAGTAGCAACTCCAGCAGTGGGGCAGGCTCGTCCTTCGGGACGGGCCTGCCGCCCGCTGTCGACCTGCGTGCCAAGTCGCGGCCGGGCGAGCGGGTCATCCGGATCGTGCTGGTCGCGTCCGCGCTGATCTCGGTGGCCATCACCTTCGGCATCATCCTGGCCCTCATCGAGCCGGTCATCGCCTTCTTCCGCGAGGTGCCGTTCGGTGACTTCTTCGCGTTCGAGGGCGACTTCGCCGTGCTGCCGCTGGTGACCGCGACGCTGATGGTGACCGTCATCGCGCTGCTCGTCGCCGTGCCCCTGGGCCTCGGCGCGGCGCTCTACCTCTCGGAGTACGCGTCGCGGCGGTCCCGCAAGATCCTCAAGCCGACGGTCGAGCTCCTCGCCGGCGTGCCCTCGGTCGTCTACGGCTTCTTCGCGCTGACGTTCGTCACGCCCACGCTGCTGCAGGACATCCTCAACGTCGGGGTCGGCTTCACCAACGCCCTGGCCGCCGGGCTCGTCCTCGGGGTGATGATCATCCCCACGATCGCGTCGCTCGCCGAGGACGCGTTCTCCGCGGTGCCCCACGCGCTTCGGCAGGGCTCGTTCGCGATGGGGGCCAACCGGATGCAGACCAGCGTCCGAGTGGTCCTGCCGGCCGCCCTCTCGGGCGTGGCCGCGGCCGTCGTCCTCGGCATGTCCCGCGCAGTCGGCGAGACGATGATCGTCGCGCTGGCCGCCGGTGCCCTCAAGAACTTCAGCCTGGACCCGCGCGAGGGCATGCAGACGATGACCGGCTTCATGGCGCAGACCGCCGGTGGCGAGAGCCCCGTCGGCTCCCTCGACTACAACAACCTCTTTGCGGTGGGCATGCTCCTCTTCCTCATCACGCTGGTCCTCAACATGGTCAGCATCAGCTTCGTCCGACGATTCAGGCAGGTCTACTGATGAGCGTTGCCACCACCACGGCGGCCCGCACCGTCAAGACCACTGTCGCCACGGGCAAGAGCCGGGACCGCACCACGGTCTCCCTGGTCTTCCTCGTCGCGCTCTGGTTCTCCCTGTTCTTCGGCGTGGTCGTGCTCCTGGCGCTGATCATCAGCACGGCGACCAAGGGCGCCGCCCGCTTCGACATGGAGCTCCTCACCAACTACACGTCCTTGGTGAGTCCCGAGACCTCCGGCTTCCGTGCCGGCATCCTCGGCAGCCTGTGGCTGATGCTCTTCACGGCGCTGTTCGCCGTCCCGCTCGGGATCGCCGCGGCTCTCTACCTCGAGGAGTTCGCCGACTCCGAGAAGTGGTGGAACCGGCTGATCGAGGTCAACCTCCAGAACCTCGCGGCGGTGCCGTCGATCGTCTACGGCCTGCTCGCCGTCGCGGTGATGGCCCTGATGGGCTTCAGCGACTCGGGCACCGTGCTGGGAGGCTCGGTGGCACTGGCGCTGCTGATCCTGCCCGTCATCATCATCACCACGCGCGAGGCCGTCCGAGCCGTGCCACGCGAGATCCGCGACGGCTCGCTCGCGCTCGGGGCCACGGTGTGGCAGACCACGTGGAAGCAGACCCTGCCGGCCGCCATCCCCGGCATCGCGACGGGCACCATCCTGGGCCTCTCCCGGGCGATCGGCGAGGCGGCGCCCCTCGTCATCGTGGGTCTGGCCGGTTCGATCCGGTTCGACCCGGAGGGCCTCATGAGCAACGCCACCGCCCTGCCCATGCAGATCTACTCGCTGACGTCCCAGTCGCAGGAGGCCCTCCGTCAGGCGGCCTCGGCTGCGATCATCGTCCTGCTGGTCATGATCCTCGGGCTCAACGCACTCGCGATCTTCATCCGCAACAAGTTCCAGCGATCCTGGTGAGGAAGAGAACCTCCATGTCAACCACCCCCGCAACCTCCTCCACGAGCCGCACCGACCAGGGCCAGATCGGCTCCCTGGCCGGCGTGCACTCGGACTCCGACCGGGAGCTTCCCGCGCACCCCGCCCAGCCGGTGATGGAGGCCAAGGACCTCAACGTCTTCTACGGCGACTTCCACGCCGTCCACGACGTCAACCTCGCCTACGGTCGCAACGAGATCACCGCGATGATCGGCCCCTCGGGCTGCGGCAAGTCGACCGTCCTGCGCTGCCTCAACCGGATGAACGACCTCGTCGCCGGAGCCCGCGTCGAGGGCCAGGTGATGTACCACGAGCAGGACATCTACGCGAAGAACGTCGACCCGATCGCGGTCCGCACACACATCGGGATGGTCTTCCAGAAGCCCAACCCGTTCCCCAAGTCCATCTACGACAACATCGCCTACGGCCCCCGGGTCACCGGCATGAAGGTCGACAACATGGACGACCTGGTCGAGGAGGCGCTGCGTGGTGCTGCCCTCTGGGACGAGGTGAAGGACAAGCTCAAGCAGTCGGCGTACGGCCTCTCGGGCGGCCAGCAGCAGCGGCTCTGCATCGCCCGCACGATCGCGACCAAGCCCGACCTGATCCTGATGGACGAGCCGTGCTCCGCGCTCGACCCGATCGCGACGGCTCGCGTCGAGGACCTGATGCTCCAGCTGCGCAACGACTACACGATCATCGTCGTCACCCACAACATGCAGCAGGCAGCGCGCGTCTCGGACCGTACGGCGTTCTTCACCGCCCGCCCGGACGAGACCACCGGCAACCGCACCGGGCTGCTCGTGGAGTACGACCTCACCTCCAACATCTTCTCCAACCCCAGTGACAAGCGGACCGAGGACTACATCTCCGGTCGCTTCGGCTGACCCCTCTTCCTCCGTGAGTAGTTTGGGACGATCTGGGGGCTGAAACACCGGTCTGGCCTACCAGTTCGTCCCCGACTACCCCGGTGAACCGTGGCCTGTGGATGACATCTGCGGGCGGATCGGCATTCGGGTCACGATGGGTGGGTGACCTCGGGGGAGTGGACGGCCGGAGCTTGGCCGGTACGTGGGCTGGGCCCGCGCGAGGGCTTGCCCCCCGGTCTCGTCTGGCCGGCCCGCCGAGGCGCGCCGGAGGGGCCGACCGAGTGGCAGACACGCTCGGGAGCCTTCCGAAGCGTCGGCGGAGGCCTGTGGTTGCCTGCGGAGGTCGACCTGTCGGTCGAGCAGAGGATCGTGGAGGCGGCGGCGCGTTCGTCGGCCTTCGGAGCGGTGACCGGGTGGGCCGCCCTGCGGTGGCGGGGTGCCACGTGGTTCGGCGGCACAGGCCGTCGACAGGAGCCGCTGCCGGTGACGGTCGCGACCGGTACGACGCACTCGCTGCGGGCCGACTCGCGCCTCCGGGTCTCCAGGGAGGTCATCCCGCTCGCCGCGCTCGGCCGCTGGCGAGGGATTCGCCTGACGCAACCCCTGTGGAGCGTGGCCTACGAGATGCGCAAGGCTCCCGACGACGAGGCCGCCGTGGTGGCCTTCGAGCTCGCGGCGTTCCACGACCTCGTGTCCACGGCGGAGCTCGAGGAGTACGTCGACTCCAAGCTGGGGACGCGGCAGGGCGTGCAGCGGATCCGTGACCTGCTGCCGGAGCTCGAGGAGAACAGCTGGTCGCCCGCCGAGCCGGTAATGCGTCTCACGTGGACCGGCGCCGGATTCGCGCGACCGTTGGCCAACCGGCCGGTCTTCAACCTCGAGGGGCGCTTCGTCGGGACGCCCGACCTGGTCGACCCCGTTGCCGGTGTCTACGGACAGTACGACGGCGCTCTCCATCTCGCGGGCGAGGTGAGGCAGCAAGACATCGCCAAGGAAGCGGCGTACCGCCGTCTCGGCCTCGAGGGCGTCACGATGATGGCGGGCGACCTGGGCAACCGCGACCCGTTCGTCGTACGTCTGGCCGAGGCCTACCGGAGGGCTGCACGACGACCAGCAGACCAGCGACTCTGGACGGTCGAGCGGCCGAAGTGGTGGATCCCGACGATGACGGTTGATCAGCGGCGCGCCCTGTCGGCGTACGACCGTCAGCGGCTCCTCAAGTACCGGCGAGCGGCCTGACACGTCCTCGACTGGGGGCGGGTCCTGTGGTCCCCGACACCGGGGTAGTTGGGGGCGAACTTGTAGGTGGAACCGCCCTCCGGCCTACCAGAACGTCCCAAACTACCCAGCGGAGGCGGCGGGGCCCCAAGAAAGCGGGCGACAAGGCGCGGGCCCGAGGCAGGGAATTCCAGCGGGGAGGTGGGGATCAGGGGAGGAAGAGGTGTGCGATCCAGTAGCAGACGGCGGCGACGAGGGCGGCCATCGGGAAGGTGAGCACCCAGGCGATCAGGATCGACTTCGCGACACCCCAGCGGACAGCGGAGAGGCGCTTGGTGGCGCCGACGCCCATCACGGCGGAGGTGATGGTGTGGGTGGTCGAGATGGGGGCCTCGAAGGCGTACGCCGTGGTGTAGAGCACCGACGCGGCCACCGACTCGGCGGCGAAGCCGCGCGCCGGGTCGAGGTGGATGATCCGGCGACCCAGGGTGCGCATGATGCGCCAGCCGCCCGACCAGGTGCCGAGCGAGATCGCGGTGGCGGCGGCGAAGATCACCCAGAGGGGGAGGGGGTCGCCGGCGGCGACGTACCCGCCGGTGAGCAGCGCCAGGAAGATCACGCCCATCGTCTTCTGGGCGTCCTGGAGGCCGTGGCCGAGCGCCATCGCGGCGGCGGAGACCGACTGGGCGACCTTGAAGCCGCGGTTGGCCTTGGACGGGTTGGCCCTGCGGAAGGCCCACATGATCCCGACCATCGCGGCGAAGCCGAGGCTGAAGGCGACCAGGGGGGAGACGAACATCGGGATGACGACCTTGGAGATCACGACGTCCCAGTTGGCGGTGGCTCCCGCGGCGACCGCGGCACCGACGAGGCCGCCGATGAGGGCGTGCGACGAGGAGGACGGGAGGCCGAAGTACCAGGTGATGAGGTTCCAGGTGATGGCGCCCAGCAGGCCGCACATCACGATCACCAGCCCGTGCGTGCCGGTCCCGGGGTCGATCGTCTCGGACACCGTCTGGGCGACCTTCTGGCCGAGGAAGGCGCCGACGAAGTTCATCACCGCGGCCATCGCGAGCGCGACGCGCGGGGTGAGCGCGCCGGTCGAGACGGAGGTGGCGATGGCGTTGGCGGCGTCGTGGAAGCCGTTGGTGTAGTCGAAGACGAGCGCAACGACGACGACCGCGACAATGATCGCGATTTCCATCTGGGGTCAGGACTCCTTGACGGCGATCTGCTCCACGATGTTGGCCACCTTCTCGAAGGCGTCGATGGCGCCCTCGAGGGACTCCACCACGTCCTTGAGCTTGATGACCTCCAGCGCCTTGCGGTCCCCGTTGAAGAGGCCGGCCAGGATGCGGCGGTAGCTGCGGTCGCCGGCGTTCTCGAGCCGGTTGATCTCGATCCAGTACTCGTCGAGCGAGGCCATGGTGCGCAGGCCCGGCATCGCGTTGGCGGTCAGCTCGGCGCAGCGCTGGAGGACCTCGACCTGCTCGGAGGTCTCCGGCGGCAGCGTCGTGACGTCGTACAGCAGGACCAGGTCGACCGCCTCGTCCATCATGTCCATGACGTCGTCCAGCGCGCTGGCGAGGGCGTAGATGTCCTCACGGTCGAACGGCGTCACGAAGGTGCTGTTGGCACGCCGGACGATCGCGTGGGTGGTCTCGTCGGCGGCGTGCTCGGCGTCGCGCATCTGCTGGGCGATGCCCTCACGGTCGTTGCCTTCCCCGAGCATCTCGGCGAGCAGGCCTGCGCCCACGACGAGGTGGGCGGCGGCCTCGCTGAAGAGCTCGTAGAAGGAACCGTCGACGGGGCGGAAATTCAAACGCACGGAGAACTCCGGGTGAGGGGGGACCAAACGACGGCAATGCTAGGGGGTGACCGTCGCCCGGGGTCAATCGCGCGTCAGCGGCGGCGGCGCTGGCGCGTGATCAGGTCCTCCTGCAGGTGCCTCGACCCCTCGTTGAGGGTCCACTCCCCGCTCGCGTCGAGCTCCCACGCGGAGGTGTCGGCGTCGAACGCGAGGTCGAGCAGCGCGCCCACCTCGGCCACCTTGCGCACCCCGGGCAGCCGCACGAGCACCTCGACCCGACGGTCGAGGTTGCGGTGCATCATGTCGGCTGACCCGATCCACGCGAGTGGGTCGCCGTCATTGGCGAACCAGAACACCCGGCTGTGCTCGAGGAACCGGCCGAGCACCGAGCGCACCTTGATGGTCTCCGAGAGGCCGGGTACGCCGGGGCGGATGGCGCAGATGCCGCGGATGAGCAGCTCGACTGGCACGCCGGCCTGGGAGGCGAGGTAGAGCGCGTCGATGACCGCCTCGTCGACGATCGAGTTGGCCTTGAAGCGGATCCCGGACGTGCGGCCCGCCTGGTGGTTGGCGACCTCGGCGTGGATCTGGGTGATGAGGCCGTCGCGCACGCTGTCGGGGGCGACCAGCAGCCCGTCGTACGTCGTGTTGCGGCTGATGCCGGACAGGTTGTTGAAGAGGTGGGCGACGTCCTCGCCGACGGCCGTGTCGGCGGTGAGCAGCCCGAGGTCCTCGTAGAGCCGCGCGGTCTTGGGGTTGTAGTTGCCGGTGCCGATGTGGGTGTAGCGGCGGATGCCGTCCGGCTCGTCGCGCACCACCATCGACAGCTTGCAGTGGGTCTTGAGGCCGACGAGGCCGTAGACGACGTGGCAGCCGGCGTGCTCGAGCTTGCGGGCCCAGCGGATGTTGTTGGACTCGTCGAAGCGCGCCTTGATCTCGACGATCACCAGCACCTGCTTGCCGGCCTCGGCCGCGTCGACGAGGGCGTCGATGATCGGGCTGTCGCCGGAGGTGCGGTAGAGCGTCTGCTTGATCGCGAGCACGTGCGGGTCGGCCGCGGCCTGCTCGAGGAAGCGCTGCACCGACGTGGCGAACGAGTCGTAGGGGTGGTGCAGCAGGACGTCCTGGCGTCGTACGGCGTCGAACACGTCGACCGGCTTGGCGGTCTCCACCTCCGCGAGCTGGGGGTGGGTGATGGGGAGGAAGGCGGGGTACTTGAGGTCCTCGCGCGGCAGGTCGGCGATCGAGTGGAGGCCGCGCAGGTCGAGGGGGCCCTGGAGCCGGGTGACCTCGTCGCGGGTGACGCCGAGCTCGGAGATGAGCAGGTCGAGCACGGTCGCGTCGATCGACTCCTCGACCTCGAGGCGGACGGGCGGGCCGAAGCGGCGGCGCAGCAGCTCCTTCTCGAGGGCCTTGAGGAGGTTCTCCGCGTCGTCCTCCTCGACCTCGAGGTCCTCGTTGCGGGTGACCCGGAAGGTGTGCGCCTGGAGCACCTCCATGCCCGGGAAGAGCTTCTTGAGGTGCTCGCCGATGACGTCCTCGAGGGGGACGAAGCGCTGGTTGCCGACCGGCACGAAGCGGCTGAAGATCGGCGGCACCTTGACCCGCGCGAAGTGCTCGGTGCCGGACTTGGGGTTGCGCACGACCACGGCGAGGTTGAGCGAGAGGCCGGAGATGTAGGGGAAGGGGTGCGCGGGGTCCACGGCGAGCGGGGTGAGGACCGGGAAGATCCGGTCCTTGAAGAGCTTCTTGCAGATCCGCTGCTCCTCGCGGTCCAGCTCGGACCAGCGGACGATCTCGATGCCCTGCTCGCGCAGCTCGGGGATGATCTCCTCGTTGAAGACCCGCGCGTGGCGCTGCATCAGCTCGCGGCTGCCCTGCCAGACCTGCTCGAGCTGGTCGCGGGGGAGGAGCCCGCTCGCCGCCCGTACGGCGACCCCGGCGGCGATGCGCCGCTTGAGGCCGGCCACCCGGACCATGAAGAACTCGTCGAGGTTGCTGGCGAAGATCGCCAGGAAGCGGGAGCGCTCGAGCAGCGGCAGCGACGGGTCCTCGGCCAGCTCGAGCACCCGCTGGTTGAAGCGCAGCCAGGACAGCTCGCGGTCGACGAACCGGTCCTCGAACTTCTCGACCGCGGCGATCTCCGCGGCGTCGGGGACGTAGGGCGGCTCCACGTCGAAGGTGTCGGTGGGATGTCCGAACGGCTCAGCCGTGGGGCCGTCCTCAACAGAGGCGCCGACAGTCGTGGGAAGGGCAGTGGTGTCGGACATGTCGTGAAGTGTGTCACCGGATCGTGAACGGTGGGTGGCCGATTCAGTCAGTAGACGAGCGCCTGCACGCCGTCACCGAGGATCTCCTCGGTGAAGACGGCCGCTCCGGCGATGGTGGCGCCCTCGACGAGGTCGCTCTCCGCGAGGTCGCGCCGCGCCGCGCACTGCGAGCAGACGGTCAGCCGTCCGCCGGCGAGCACCGCGTCCCGGAGGCCCGCGAGCGGCGTCGCGAGGGGCAGGTCGAAGGCCTCGGCCCGGCCCGGTACGCCGAACCAGGCGGCCTCGCCGGTGAGCCACAGCGAGACCTCGGCGCCGGAGGCGACGGCGGCCGCGGCGACCGTGAACGCCTGGTTGGCGCGCTCGGGATCCTCGGCACCGCAGGTGACCTTGACGACGAGTGGGCGTGGCATGGAATCACCCTAGACTCGTCCCATGCCCTTCGAGCTCCCCGACAACCTGCACCCCAACTGCGGCCCCGTCGCCTGGCTGCTGGGCACCTGGCGCGGCAACGGCCACGGTGACTACCCGACGATCGACAAGTTCCAGTTCGGCCAGGAGCTGATCTTCACCCACGACGGCCGCCCGTTCTTCCACTACATGGCGCGTGCCTGGGTCGTCGACGAGGAGGGCGAGTTCGTCCGCGACGCCGCCATGGAGTCCGGCTTCCTGCGCTGCCCCGAGCCGGGCAAGGTCGAGATGGTGCTCTCGCACAACATCGGCTACTCCGAGATCTGGTACGGCGCCGCCGGTGACGGCAAGCTCGAGATCCACTCCGCCGGCATCGGCTTCACCGAGACGGCCAAGGAGGTGACCGCGGGCTCGCGGATCTACGGCAACGTCGAGGGCGACCTGCTCTACGCCTACGACATGGCCGCGGTCGGCCAGGAGCTCCAGCCCCACCTCTGGGCACGGCTCAAGAGGGCCTGACCCCTGATGGCCGACGACCTCGCCGACCGGCTCCGTGGGAGCGGCTACCGCCTGACCCCCCAGCGGCAGCTGATCCTCGGCGCGGTCGAGCAGCTGGGCCACGCGACGCCCGACGAGGTCCTCGCCGCGGTCCGGGAGCAGGCCAGCGCGGTCAACGCCTCGACGGTCTACCGCACCCTGGAGGTGCTCGAGGAGCTCGGCCTGGTCCGGCACGCTCACCTCAGTGACCGGGCGCCGACCTACCACTCCACCCGGGGGCCGGAGCACTTCCACCTGGTCTGCCGGAATTGCGACCGCGTCCAGTCCGTTGACCCTGACGTGGCGTCCGCACTGCTCGAGGCCCTGCGCCGCGAGCACCGGTTCGAGGTCGACCTCGGCCACCTGGCGATCTTCGGTCGCTGCACCGACTGCCCCCCACCGTCTGGAGACACCGCATGACCTCCCCGCTCCTCGGCCTCCCCGGCGCCGTCGCCGGCGACGGCATCGACGCCCCGGTCGCGGCCCACTACGGCTCCTTCAACGGTGAGCAACGCGCGCTCGTGACGACCGGCGGCTTCGTCGACCTCTCCCACCGCGACGTGGTGCGGATCGAGGGACCGGACCGGCTCACCTGGTTGCACTCCCTGACCACGCAGTACGTCGAGGGCCTCGCGCCCGGCACGTGGGTGCAGGCGCTGGTGCTCAGCCCGCAGGGGCACGTCGAGCACGAGCTCACCGGCGTCGACGACGGCACCGCCTTCGTCGCCCACACCGAGCCGGGCGCCGGCCAGGGCCTGGCCGACTTCCTCGACCGGATGCGCTTCATGATGCGCGTCGAGGTCAGCGTCGTGACCGACGACGTGGCGGTCGCCTGGCGCGTCACGGGTGACGGTGCGACGTACGACCTGGTGCCCCGCACCCGCCTGGAGGAGTACGCCGCCGCGGCGGGGCCCGCGGCCGGTCTGTGGGCCTACGAGGCGCTGCGCATCGAGCGTGGCGAGCCGCGCTTCGGGGTCGACACCGACCACCGCACCATCCCCAACGAGGTGGGCTGGATCGGGCCGGCGGTGCACCTGGAGAAGGGCTGCTACCGCGGCCAGGAGACGGTCGCCCGCGTGCACACGCTCGGCCGCCCGCCGCGCCGCCTCACCCTGCTGCACCTCGACGGCTCGGAGAACCGGCTGCCGTCGCCGGGCAGCCCGGTCACCCTCCCCGGCTCCGACAAGCAGGTCGGCTTCGTCGGCTCCAGCGCGCGCCACCACGAGCTCGGGCCGATCGCGCTGGGGCTGCTCAAGCGCAACATCCCGGTCGACGCCGTGCTCGAGGTCGACGGGATGCCGGTCTCCCAGGAGGTCGTGGTCGACCCCGAGGTCGGGCTGCACGTCCGCCCCCAGCTGTGAGCCTGCTCGGCCGCGTCGAGCAGGTCGCCGCCGCGGCCGAGGCCGCCGACGGGGTGGCGCCGCTCGACGAGGCCACGTGGCTGTGGCTCCGCTCCGGTGCCTGGCCCGAGCGTCGCGACGGCGTCGGCGACGTCGTACGCCCCACCGGCTTCCTGCTGCGCCGGGGCGAGGAGATGCACCTCGTGGTCCATCCCGACCACCGCGCCCAGGGGCTCGGTCACGCCTCGCTCGCCACCGTGGAGGGGCCCGCCCACGCCTGGTCGCACGGCAACCACCCGGCGGCGGCGCGGCTGGCCGCCCGGCACGGCTTCGAGCGCGTCCGGGACCTCTGGGTGATGCGCCGCCCGACGAGCGAGCCGCTCCCCGAGCTCGACGACCCCCGGATCCGCACCTTCACCGACGCTGACGCCGCCGAGCTGCTGCGCGTCAACGCGGCGGCCTTCGCGCACCACCCCGAGCAGGGCGCCCTCGACGAGGCCGGGCTCGCGGCCCGGATGGCGGAGCCCTGGTGGGACCCGGCCGGGCTGTTCGTCGCGATGGACGGCGACCGGATGCTCGGCTTCCACTGGACCAAGCAGCACGACGCCCGGCTCGGGGAGGTCTACGTGGTCGGCATCGACCCCGCCGCCCAGGGGCAGGGGCTGGGGCGGGCGCTGACCCTGGCCGGGCTGCACCACCTGCAGGCCCTCGGGGTCGAGGAGGTGCTCCTCTACGTGGAGTCCGACAACGCGCCGGCGCTCGCGACGTACGGGCGGCTCGGCTTCACCCACGCCGACGTCGACACCCACGTGATGTACGCGCGGGCCTGAGGTCGGCTGCTCAACCTGGAAGATCGGGGAACATCGTCCCGCGTGGGTCGGGAGGATCTTCCCCGATCATCACGTCGTGTCGGCGAGGTCGCAGGCGGGGCCGCACGCCACGGCAGTGCCCTCCCACCCGCGGACGCGGAAGACGGTGGCGAGCTGGGCGGCAGTCCGACAGGGGGTCCCGAAGACCTGCCGGTAGCGGAGTCGGCCCACCACCCGCCCGGAGGCCAGGTCGTCGAGGTCCCGGTCGGCGTCGTCGGCCCGGGCAGTGGCGGTGTCGTGGGTGACGCCGTCGAGCTCGACGGTGAGGCCGAGCTCGTCGTACTCGACGTCGCGGTACTCGCGGCCCCGGGCTCCGGTCCGCGGAGCCTGGCGGTCGCTCGGCTCCAGCAGCCCGTGCGGGCGTACGACGCGGGTGAGGAACCCGTGCTCGAGCACGCTCTGGGTGCCCGCGTCCAGGTCCTCCACCAGCGCGAGCAGCAGGGACCTCCGGCGCAGTCGCGTGCGCCCCGCTGCCGCGGTGCGGAGCTTCTCCGCGGTGGTGCGTCGCGCGCCGACCACGTCGGCCAGTGCGGAGATGGCCGCCAGGTCGTCGCGAGCGCGGTGCGCGACCTCCAGCGCGGCGAGCTCGACGCGCAGCCGCGGCGGGGAGGCGTTCCAGCGGACCATCCCCGCGAGGCCGCGGACCCGGTGGATCCGCAGCCCCGGTCGTGCCTGGACCCGGCGGGTCCAGTCGATCGCCACGTGCACGGGTCCGACGGGGTTGGGTCGGGCCACGCCCCGGTGGTCGACCGTGAGGTGGAGTGCGGAGCCGAGGTGCAGGGCCGCAGCGGGCCCGGCGTACAGCACCGCAGCCCACGCGCGTTGGGACCAGGTCGGGGTGCCGGTGTGGCTGACGTAGGCGCCGGGGAGGACGGCGACCAGCTCGCGGCGGCGGATAAGGGTGTCGACGCGCGACTTCGTGAGCCCTGCGTGAAGGAGCTGGGTGCGCGAGACGACGCCGTCCTGCAGGACCAGTAGGTCGGCGACGGCATCGAGGGACACCCCTGATGCATCCCCGGTGGCCTGCGCGGCGACACCCGCGGATCGCAGCCTGTGGACAACACGATCGGGGAAGATCTTCCCGCGAGGAGCGGGACGATGTTCCCCGGTCAGGCGTCCGAGGTCTCCTCGGCCGGGGAGTGCTCGGCGGCCTTGTCCTTGGACGGCAGCACGAAGCGGTAGCCGACGTTGCGGACGGTCCCGATGAAGTGCTCGTTCTCGGGGCCGAGCTTGGCGCGCAGCCGGCGCACGTGGACGTCGACGGTGCGGGTGCCGCCGAAGTAGTCGTAGCCCCACACCTCCTGCAGCAGCTGCTGGCGGGTGAAGACGCGGCCCGGGTGCTGGGCGAGGAACTTGAGGAGCTCGAACTCCTTGTAGGTCAGGTCGAGCGCGCGCCCGCTGACCTTGGCGGTGTACGTCGCGTCGTCGACGACGACCTCACCGGTGCGGATGACGTGTGCGGCCGGGTCGTCGGCCTCGCGCTGGGCGGTGAGGCGACCGATCGCGAGCCGGATGCGGGCCTCGAGCTCGGCGGGGCCGCAGGTGTGCAGCACGACGTCGTCCATCGCCCAGTCGTGGGCGACGACGGCGAGGCCGCCCTCGGTGACGACGAGCAGCACGGGCACGTCGGTGCCGGTGGTGCGGATCAGGCGGCACAGGTCCCGCGCGTGGGCGAGCTCCTGGCGGCCGTCGACGAGCAGGAGGTCCGAGTCGGGCGCCTCGAGCAGCGCGCTGCCCTCGGAGGGGAGGATCCGGACCGAGTGGCCGAGCAGGGCCAGGGCGGGCAGCACCTCGGCCGAGGGCTGCAGGGCGCTGGTCAGCAGGAGCAGGGTGCTCATGTCCGTCTCCTCCGGGTGGGGCGGATAGGGAAGGATAACGAGACATGGAAGCAACCGCGGGACGAACGCACGGGGGTGAGATGGCTGTCACCGTGCACTACTGGGCCGCCGCGCGGGCCGCGGCGGGGGTCGCGAGCGAGGACTTCCCCGTCGACGGGCCCGTCACCCTCGCCGATCTCGTACGCCGCGTGGTCGCCGCACACCCCGGCTCGGACGTCGAGCGGGTGGTCGGCGTGTGCTCGGTGCTGGTCGGCGAGCAGCCCGTCGGATCGCGCGACCCGGGCGCCGTGCTGGTGCAGCCGGGCGACGTCGTGGAGCTGCTGCCACCCTTCGCCGGCGGGTGACGGGCGGGGCCCCGGCGGATCGCTCCGCCGAGGCCCGTCTCGTCCGGGCGACCCCCCCGATGGTGCCGTCGCGCCACGCTGCGTGAGGGGCGCGACGGCCTCGTCCGGCTCAGGCCTCGATCGCGGTGCGACCTGAGTCGCTGCTGCTGGTGACCTCGATCTTGCGAGGCTTGGCCTTCTCGGCGACGGGGACGCGCAGGCGCAGGACGCCGCCGTCGTACGCCGCCTCGATGCGGTCGAGGTCGAGGTTGTCGCCGAGCACGAGCTGCCGGCTGAAGATCCCGCGCGGTCGCTCGGAGGCGAGCATCTCCCAGTCGCCGTTGCGGGAGACGCGCTCGGCGCGGACGGTGAGGACGTTGCGCTCGACGTCGAGGTCGATCGAGTCCGGCGCGACACCGGGCAGGTCGAACTCGATGGTGAACGTGTCGCCCTCGCGCCAGGCGTCCATCGGCATCACGGCCGGGCGGTTGGTCGTGCCCAAGAGCTGCTGGGCGAGGCGGTCGAAGTCACGGAACGGGTCAGTGGTGCGGATCAACATGATCTCCTCCCGGGGATGCGGTCGCCGCTCGGCGACCTGTATCGTTGGTTACAGGTTTTATATAGCGCCTGGAGCGGCGCCGTTCAAGTCCTGCAGGGGAGGAAGTGCGATGACCGGACCACGCGTCGGGGTCTACGCCATCTCGGTGGCCGCCGAGATGGCCGGGACCAACGTGCAGAACCTCCGCGTCTACGAGCGCAAGGGCCTGGTCGCCCCCGACCGGACGGCCGGCGGCACGCGGCTCTACAGCCGTGACGACGTCGACCGACTGGGCCGCATCCGGGACCTGCTCGACCTCGGGCTCAACCTCGCCGGCATCGCCCTGGTGCTGGAGCTGGAGGCGGACAACGCCCGCCTGCGCGGAGACGTACGCCGCCTGCGGGCGGCCGCGCGGGCGTGATGCAGGCCTGATGGGAGCTGGGGGACGGCCCGGAACACCGCGGCGCTCCGCGGCGTTGGGCCCACCATGACCACCGGTGCCTGGATCCTCGTCGCAGCCGTCGTGCTGGCGCTCGTCGTCGGACTGTGGCGGGCCGCGACCGACGGCCGGTTCCGCGGCACGCACCAGGTCCGCGGCGCCGACGACGCATCGAGCGGAGCCGAGACCCGGCCCGAGGCCCCCGTCGAGACCCCGCCCGGCGCCGCGCTGGTCGCCGAGGTCGGCGAGACCCTGGGGGAGCGGGCCACGCTGCTCCAGTTCTCCAGCGCCTTCTGCGCGCCCTGCCGCGCCACCCGGCGGATCCTGGCCGACGTGGCCGAGGTCGTGCCGGGGGTGGTCCACGTGGAGGTCGACGCCGAGCACCACCTCGAGGCCGTCCGCCGCCTCGGCGTGCTGCGTACTCCCACCACGATCGTCCTCGCGGCCGACGGCACCGAGGTGACCCGGGCTGCCGGGGCGCCGCGCAAGGAGCAGGTGCTCGCGGCCCTCGCGTCCACCGACTGAGCGCGTCCGACATGTGGAACGCCCATCCACATTCCGAGACGCGGGAATGAACCGGGCTCGCAGATCCCTAGGGTTCACATCATGTCCTCGACCTTCCTGACCAAGCGACGCGCAGTGGATCACTGCCGCGTGCGCTCGGCGCTGTGTCGAATGCGGTGACGGGTCCGTCGATCAACCTCCCCTAAGTCTACTGTTTAAGTGGACTATGCTTGGCAGGGATCCGGACTCGAGACGAGCCCATCCCGGCCTTCCCGCAGGAGAGACATGTCCACGATCCACGAGCGCGCCACCGAGCGCGCCGACGCCGCCCCGACCGGCACGCCGGTCACTACCCCGGCCGGCATCGACCCGCGCGGTCCCCAGCTCGCGGCGGCGCTGACCGCCGTGGTGCTCGCCGCCGTGCTGCTGCTCGCCCCGCACCCGGCCGGCATCGCACTGCTCGGCGTACAGACCGTGCTCTTCGCCATCGGCGCGGTGGCCGGAGTGCAGCGCACCCCCACCGCGTGGCTGTTCCGCACCCTGGTGCGGCCCCGCCTCGCCCCGCCGACCGAGCTGGAGGATCCGGCCCCGCCGCGGTTCGCCCAGGCGGTCGGCCTCGCCTTCGCGCTGGTCGGCCTGGTCGCCCTCCTGGCCGGCGCGACGGTCCTGGGGCAGGTCGCGGTCGGGTTCGCCCTGGCCGCCGCCCTGCTCAACGCGGTCTTCGCGTTCTGCCTGGGCTGCGAGGTCTACCTCCTGGTTTCGAGGCTCCTCGCTGGCGCTCGTCGCACCTCAACCACCGAGTCAGCCCGCGCGACCGCCTGACCCACAGACACCGACACACCCGTTCACACCCGAGTTCACACACCAAGGAGCAATCACATGAGCCGCGAGTCTTCGCTCGTCACCGCCCAGTGGGTCGAGGACAACCTCGACACCGACGGCATCGTCCTCATCGAGGTCGACGAGGACACCACGTCCTACGACAAGGGCCACATCCGTGGCGCCATCAAGCTCGACTGGACCACCGACCTGCAGGACCAGGTCCGCCGCGACTTCGTCAGCAAGTCGCAGTTCGAGGCCCTGCTGTCCGACCGCGGCGTCAGCAACGACGACACCGTGATCCTCTACGGCGGCAACAACAACTGGTTCGCCGCCTACGCCTACTGGTACTTCAAGCTCTACGGCCACCAGGACGTCAAGCTCCTCGACGGCGGCCGCAAGAAGTGGGAGCTCGACTCCCGCGAGCTGACCGACGAGCTGCCCACCCGCGAGAAGACGTCGTACACGGCCCAGGAGCAGGACCACTCGATCCGCGCCTTCCGCGACGAGGTCGTGGCCGCGATCGGTACCCAGAACCTGGTCGACGTGCGCAGCCCCGACGAGTACGCCGGTCGGCTGCTCGCCCCGGCCCACCTCCCGCAGGAGCAGGCCCAGCGCGCCGGCCACGTGCCCACCTCGGTCAACGTGCCGTGGAGCAAGAACGCCAACGACGACGGCACCTTCAAGTCCGACGCGGACCTGACGGCCCTCTACGACGAGGTCGGCTTCGACACCGACAAGGACACCATCGCGCTGTGCCGCATCGGTGAGCGCTCCTCGCTGACCTGGTTCGTCCTGACCGAGCTCCTCGGCCGCAAGAACGTCAAGAACTACGACGGCTCGTGGACCGAGTACGGCTCCCTCGTCGGCGTCCCCGTCGCCCTCGGCGACGAGCCCGGCAAGGCGGACGCCTGATGTGCGGCGCCACTGAGGGCGGCCTGTCGCTCGACGGCGTCGACGTCGCCAAGGAGGCCGTGATCCAGGGCCAGGTGCTCCGCGGCGAGGACCCGGTCCCCAACGCGTACGTCCGGCTGCTCGACCGCACCGGTGAGTTCACCGCCGAGGTGCCGACCAGCGCCACCGGTCACTTCCGCTTCTTCGCCAACGACGGCGAGTGGACCCTGCGCACGCTGGCCCCCAAGGCCGACCCGGTCGACACCCGCGTGGTCGCGGCGACCGGCTCGGTGGCGGAGGTCGCGGTCGCGATCTGATCCACCCTGCTACGACACAAGGCCGCTCCGTGCTGATCCACGGGGCGGCCTTCGTCGTCCGCTGCCATGATGTCGCCATGCTGACGGGGAGCCCGGCGTCGCCCGAGCAGGCCCGCGACTTCTGCGATCGGTGGCCGGGGATGCTGCGCGACCGCCTCCCGTGGTTCGTCGACGAGGTCGGCGTCGGGGCGCCGTCGGTCGAGGCGCTCGACGGCCTGGTCGTCACCGTGGTCGGGCGGATCGGGGAGGACCGGCCGGTCGAGCCCGTCCCCGAGTGGTACGACGCGTCGCTCGCGGCGGTCGGCTGGTCGGCGTACGGCGCCGCGCTCGCGGAGGGGCTGATGGCCTGGGTGGCGGAGCTCCACGCCGCCCGAGCGGGCCGACCGCTCCCGTGGGTGCTCGACGAGGACCCGAAGAGCGCCTACCACCTCAAGCCGGTGGTGGACCTGCCCGGCATCGCCCCGCCCTGGCGGCAGGTGATGGGCGCGCTGCGCCTCGCCCAGTCGGGTGGTGACCCGGGTCGCCTGCGGAGCGTCGTCGAGCACAACCTGGCCCAGCTGCCGGAGGGGGCGACGGCACCGCACAGAGATGAGGACGCCCTCGTCGAGCTCACGGCCCTCGGCCGGGGCCGGTGGCAGGTGTCCTTCCCCGAGGACATCGACTCACGGCTCGGGGCGACGGCGTACGCCTCGCTCGAGGAGAAGCTCGGGGGAGTCGACGGTGTCACCGTCGCGTTGATGGAGGACCGGGACCGGGCCCTCCTCAGCACGCGGAGCGACGTGGACGAGGCCCAGCTGGAACTGCAGCTCGACCGGCTCGTCCGCTCGCTCGCCTCGCCCTGACGGAGGTTGGCGCGCGTTCCAGTGGGTTGGCCAACCGCCCCGTAGGGGTGGGGATTCCTTGTCCGACCCCATCGCGAACAGCACGATGGAGATACTCGCCATTTCAAGGCGGGCACCCCGACGAAGGAGCCGCAGATGACCGAGCAGGACGCCACCACCGAGGCCCGGACCGAGGCCCTGCGCAACGTCGTCGACCGGGTGACGTCGTGGCAGGAGAGCGCCACCGACGGGACGATCCGCGAGGAGCTCGACGCCGCGCTCGCCGAGGTCGGCATCGACCTCACCGACGCCCAGCGCCAGGCCGTGACCCAGCACATCTCCGACGGCCGCGAGGTGGACGTCGCGGCGCTCGCCGCCGACCGCGGCTGACCACGTCACCCCGGAGGGCGGTGTGACGAACAACCCGCCACCCCTCCGGGTCTGACAGCCCGCCCACGACCCTGTGACGGTGGATTGATGAAGGCACTCACCTGGCAAGGCAAGCGCGACGTCCGCGTCATCGACGTCCCGGACCCGCGGATCGAGGAGCCGACCGACGCGATCATCAAGGTGACGTCGACGGCCATCTGCGGATCTGACCTCCACCTCTACGACCCGCTCGGCCCGTTCCTCTCCGCCGGCGACGTCCTCGGTCACGAGACCATGGGCATCGTCGAGGAGGTCGGCCCCGAGGTCACCCACATCGCCCCGGGCGACCGTGTGGTCGTCCCGTTCAACATCTCCTGCGGCCGCTGCTGGATGTGCGAGCGCGGCTTGATGGCCGCCTGCGAGACCACCCAGGTCCGCGAGCAGGACAAGGGCGCGGCGCTCTTCGGCTACACCGAGCTCTACGGCTCGGTGCCCGGCGGCCAGGCGGAGTACCTCCGCGTGCCGCAGGCCCACTTCGGCCCGATCAAGGTCCCGGAGGGCGTCGCCGACGAGCGCTTCCTCTACCTCTCCGACATCCTGCCCACGGCGTGGCAGGGCGTCGCGTACGCCGCCGTCTCCGAGGGCGACACGCTGCTCGTCATGGGCCTCGGCCCGGTCGGTCAGCTCGCCACCCGCATCGCCCAGCACTGGGGCATCCGGGTCCTGGCCGTCGAGCCCGACGCCTACCGCGCCGGCGTCGCCCGCCAGCGCGGCGTCGAGATCATCGACGCGATCAAGCCCGCGGAGATCGCCGCTGCGGTCCGCGACCTCACCGACGGCCGCGGCGCCGACGGCACCCTCGACGCGGTCGGCATGGAGGCGCACGGCACCCCGATCGCGGAGGGCGCGATCAAGTCGGTCGGCTACCTGCCCGACGCGGTCGCCAAGCCGCTGATGAAGACGGTCGGCATCGACCGGCTCGGCGCCCTGCGTGGGGCCATCTCGTCCGTACGCCGCGGCGGCACCGTGTCGATCTCGGGCGTCTACGGCGGCATGAGCGACCCGTTCCCGATGATGGAGATGTTCGACAAGGGCATCAGCCTGCGGATGGGCCAGTGTCACGTGAAGCGCTGGGTCGACGAGATCGTCCCGGTCGTGATGGAGGACGGCGACCCGCTGGGCCTCGAGACGCTCGCGACGCACCGGTTGCCGCTCGCCGAGGCGCCGGCGGCGTACCAGATGTTCCGCGACAAGGCCGACGACTGCCTCAAGGTGGTCCTCAAGCCGTGACCGGCTCCGACGTACGCGCCCCGCTGCCGCAACCCCGCGGTCCGCTCTCGGGGGCGGTCGCGACGACGCTGTCGCGCCCGCCCGGGCGCACCCACCTGGCGCCCGACGTGGAGGGCGCGCTGGCCGCGCTCGACGAGGCCGCCGGCTACGTCCACGACGGCGACGCGCAGCTCGCGCTGTGGATGCTGCTCGAGCTGCACCACCGCGGCTTCGAGGGCGTCGACGACGAGTGGGAGTGGCAGCCCGACCTGACCCGGCTGCGTACCGTCCTGGGCCGTCGGCTCGAGGAGGTCGTGCACGCCGAGGTGGCGGACGCGATCACCGAGCAGGTCCCCGGCATGGTCGCCGACCCGGCCACGACGCTCTTCGCCGTCGTCGGGGACGGCAGCCGCTCATCGCTGGCGCGGCACGTGCGCCGCAAGGCGAGCCTGGAGCAGTGGCGCGAGCTGCTGGTGCTCAAGTCCGTCTACCAGCTCAAGGAGGGCGACGCGCACTCGTGGGCCATCCCGCGCGCGCACGGCGCCGTCAAGGTGGCGCTCACCGAGATCCAGTACGACGAGTACGGCTCCGGCGACCCGACTCGCCAGCACGCCGCGCTCTTCGCCCGCGCCATGGCGGCCAGCGGCGTCGACGCGACGTACGGCGCGCACGTCGACCGGGTGCCGGCCGTGGTGCTGGCCGTCAACAACTTCATGGCCGTCTGCGGGATGCAGCGCCGGCTTCTCGGCGCGACGCTGGGGCACCTCGCGATGTACGAGGCGACCAGCTCGCTCCCGCACGGCATGTACGCCGCCGCGGCCCGGCGGCTGGGCCTGGGCGAGGACGTCACGGACTACTTCGACGAGCACGTCACGGCGGACGCGATCCACGACCAGATCGCGGTGCGCTCCATGTGCGCGCCCTTCGTCGGCGGCGACGCCGGCCGGGCCGGGCAGGTGCTCCTCGGGGCGATTGGTGGCGCGTGGCTCGACGACCAGATGGCCGACCTGGTCCTGGACGCCTGGCACGACGAGGAGAGCGCGCTGCTGCCCTCACCGCCCGGCCGGGCACGCGGGGGAGCACCCCGGCTCCAGGTCTGCGAGGACGGCCCGCTGCTGGTGCGCGGCGCCGAGGAGTGGGTCGACCGCGACGGCGAGGTGCACGCGCTGACCCGCCCGGTGACGGCGGTCTGCCGGTGCGGCGGCTCGGCGCGGCAGCCGTGGTGCGACGGCACCCACAAGGTCAGGACCTGACGGTCATTCCGGACCATTCCCTCTCCGACGCCGGGCGCACTAGAGTGCCGCCGGGCGGAGGGGGTGTGTCGATGCAGGACCTGGGTGACGCCCTGCTGCGCCTCGCCATGCGCCACTCGCCGGTGGGCATGATGGTCGCCTCCCCGGCGGGGGAGATGCTGGCGGTCAACGAGGCCGCCTGCGCGATGCTCGGCTACGACCGCGACGAGCTCACGGGGATGAGCTGGCAGGACATCACCTACCCCGAGGACCTGGCGACCGACACCGACCTCGTCGCGGCGACCCTCGCGGGCGAGCGGGCGTCGTACCGGCTCAACAAGCGCTACGTCCGCAAGGACGGAGAGGTGCTGTGGGGCGACCTGTCGGTGGCGCTGCTGCGCGACGACGACGGGGCGCCGCTGCACTTCATCTCCCAGATCGTCGACGTCACCGAGCAGCGGATAGCCGCCGAGCGGATCGAGGAGGCCAACGCCACCATCGAGAAGCACGCGCGGACCGTGGCGGCGATCTACGACGCCGTCGACGTGGGGCTGGTGCTCATCGACCGGTCAGGGCGCTACGAGCAGGTGAACAGGCGGCACAGCGACTTCATGAGGCTCGCCTACCCCGAGGGCCACCACGGGATGGCCGGACAGACCGGCGAGGTCTTCGAGGCCGACGGGGTGACGCCGATGGCCCGCCAGGATCTGCCGTCGCACCGGGCGACCGCGGGCGACGAGTTCGACGACGTACGGCTTTGGGTCGGCAGCGACCCCGCCACCCGACGGGCGCTGTCGGTCTCCGCACGCTCCACCCGGCACGCCGACGGCAGCCTCGCGGGCGCGGCGCTGGCCTACAAGGACGTCACCGACTTCATGCGGGCGCTGGCGGTCAAGGACGAGTTCGTCGCCTCGGTCTCCCACGAGCTGCGCACCCCCCTGACCTCCGTGCTGGGACACCTCGAGATCCTCGAGCAGCGCCGCGACCTGCCCCACGACGTGCGCACCCAGCTGGCCGTCGTCGACCGCAACGCCGCACGGCTCGAGATGCTCGTCTCCGACCTGTTGTACGTCGCGCAGGAGGCCGACGCGACCCTCCAGGTCCGGCGCATCCCGGCCGACGTGGCCGCGGTGGTGCGCGACGCCGTCGAGGCGGCGCGCCCGATGGCAACCGGCGCCGGGGTGGACCTGTCCGCAGACCTGCCGGACTCGCTGCTGGCGATGTGCGACCCGCAGCGGCTGCGCCAGGTGGTCGACAACCTGGTGTCCAACGGCCTGAAGTACACCGACGCCGGCGGCGAGGTGCGCGTGCGGCTCCGGGCGGTCGACGACCGGATGGTGCTCGAGGTCTCCGACACCGGCATCGGCATCGCCCCCGAGGACGTGGCCCGGCTCTTCGCCCGCTTCTACCGGGCGGACACCGAGCGGGTGAAGCTCACGGCCGGCACCGGCCTCGGGCTCAACATCGTGCGCTCGATCGTGGAGGCGTGCGGTGGCGAGGTCCGGGTCGACAGCGAGGTCGGCCGGGGCAGCACCTTCACGGCGTGGATCCCGCTCGTGGCCCCGGGAGACGGGTGAACGGCGAACGGCGGATCGCCGTGTGCAGCGTCCTGCTGTTCGTCTACGTGATGGCTCTGCTCCTGGTGGTGCTGACGCCCGGCACCGGAGGGCCCGACCGGATCCTGGCCGCGCTCGTGGACGTCGCGGTGGACGCCGGGGCGCAGCGCCGGTCGGCAGACAACACCATCGAGATCATGCTCAACGTCCTCCTGACGGCCCCAGCGACCTTGTTGGCGTCGGTGGTCTGGCCCAAGCCGTCCTGGCGCGACTGGACGGCCTGGGCGTTCCTGCTCTTCGGGACGGTCGAGGCCGTGCAGCTGCTGCTGCTCCCGGCGCGGCACGGGTCCTTCTCCGACGTCGTGGCCAACACGGCCGGCTGCTGCCTCGGCGCCCTGGTGGTGGCCGCCGTACGTCGCGGGGGCGCGCGGCGGGCCGCGAACTCACCGGCCTGATCAGGACCGGGCGGAGCCCTTGCTCTTCTGCTCGGGGGCGGTCGTCTCGACGTAGTCGTCGGGCGCGTAGCCGTAGTGGGCGTAGTTGCCCGACCCCACGTTGCGGCGCGACACCCGGTTGAGGATGACGCCCAGCGGCCGGGCGTGCACCGCGTGCAGGTGCTCGATGGCCGAGGTGAGCTCGGTGTCGAGGGTGCGGCCGGCGCTCACCGTGATGAGCGCGCCGTCGGCGCTGTGCGCGACGATCGCGGCGTCGGTGACGGGCAGCAGCGGGGGAGCGTCCATGACGACCATGCCGACGCGGGCGAGGTCGGCGACGACGCCCCGCATGGCCTGGGAGCCGAGGATCTCGCTGGGGTTGGGCGGCCGGCTGCCGGAGGTCAGCACGCTCAGGCCGGTGATCTCGGGGTGCTCCTGCACGGCGTCCACGAGCTGCACCCGGCCGGCGAGCACGTCGGTGAGCCCGACGGTGTCGTCGAGCCCGAGGCTGCGTGACACGTTGGGCCGGCGCAGGTCGCAGTCGACGAGGGTGACGGGCTGGCCCGACAGGGCGATGGCCGCGGCGAGGTTGGCCGCGACGGTGGACTTGCCGTCGCCCTGCTTGGGGCTGGTGACGACGATGGCCCGTGGCGGGTTGTCGACGTCCATGTAAGAGAGATTCGTCCGCAGCCGGCGGATCGCCTCCGCGGCCTGGGCATGGGTCCCCACGCCGCTCGCGGTCACGAAGAGGTCGTCGTGCTTGCCGAGGTCGGGCACGGAGCCGACGACCGAGAGCTTGGCGGCGCGCTCCACGTCCTCGGTCGATCGCAGGCGACGGTCGAGGAGGGTGCGGGCGACGGCATAGCCGGCGCCGAGCAGGGCGCCGAGGACCGCGCCGAGCAGCACGTTGCGCTGGACGTTGGGCGAGACCGGGCTGGTCGGCAGCTGGGCCGACTCGGAGACCTCGATCCGCATCCCCTGGCCGCCCTTGGCACCCTCGATGTCGGACACCCGCCGCGCCAAGGCACCCACCCACGCATCGGCCAGCTCCTGGGCGTCTTCCGGGGTGCCGGCGCGCGCGGTGATCTGGATGAGCACGGTCTCCGGGGTCTGCGCGGCGTCGATGCTGCCGACCAGGCTCTCCGGCGCGGTGTCGAGTCCGAGGTCGTCGATGACGATGCTGGCGGTCTCGCGGTCCTTGGCAAGCACGACGTACGACGCCGCCCGCGACTTGGAGAGCGAGTCGTTGAGGCTGTCGAGGCCTGGGTCGCCCCCGGAGCCGGACGTCACGAAGCCTGACGAGCTCGCGGCATAGACCTTCGGTTGGAGGCTGCTCCAGCCGAACGCGACGGCAGCGGCCACGATCACCATCGCCGTCACGGCGATCCAGTGGTTGCGCAGGATGCGCAAGTAGTCGGCCAGTTCCATCGAGACATCCCTGTGGTCGGAGGCGGGTCTTTGCCCGCGGCGAGTCTAGGCGCGAGGCCGCTCGGCAGGCGGCGCTTCAACCACTCCGTTACTGGACCAGTCCGGTTTTCCACGCCGCGTGCACATCTCGGAACGGTGCGTGAACGGGCCCCCCACAGGCCGTTTGCATCCCTCATTTGGGCGATTGACTCCAGTCCTCGGGACCACCTGCCACGGCGCCATACGACCCACAAGGGACTTTTCATGAGCACGCAGCCCCGCCTCCAGCCCACCCGCCGCACCGTCCTCCGCACCGCGGCGTGGACCGCGCCGGCCGTCTCCATCGCAGTGGCGGCGCCCGCCTTCGCGGCCATCTCCGTCGACGCGTGCAGCGTCACCAACCCCACGCGCAACGGGGCCAACTTCTACCTGTCGATCGGATGCAAGCCCGGCGTCGGGGCGGTCACCTCCGTGACGATCGGAACCAGGGCTGCGAGCTGGGACGGGACGCGCTGGCACGCCAAGATGACCGGCGTCGGCCAGATCGGTTCCACCCACAACGTCATCATCCGCGTTGGTCAGGACTCTGTGACGAAGACAGTCACCTTCATCGGCTGACGAACCGCGAACCGCGCCCGCTCGCCGGTGACCCGGAGAGCACCCGCCTCCGGGATTACGAAGGTAGTGCTGATCACCGGGCTAGAGACGCTGAGGGCCACCTCGGGACCGGGCGAGGCGACCAATCATGAGTCGTATGCGCCGAGCCATCACTCGCGGCGCGGCCACAAGGACAGTCGTGGAGGGTTCGTCCACGGTAAGCCACGTCGGGAGCAACGAACGCGAGAGCACACGCGGGACCTCGGTGATGGCGGACCGACTGCGCCACGAGCCACGCAGGGTGCGTATCAGTGTCGTCCCTGGCGTGGCTGGCGACACGTGGGTCTGCAGGGTGTGCAGGTGCAGGGCTGTGGAGTCATCCCAGTACGGCTGGGCGAGGCGGACGGCGTGGTCGACGACCGGTGGAGCACAATCGGGCCTGCCGAGGGCGAGGACCGATAGGCCTAATGTGACGAGCTCGTCATGTCGCAGAGGGCGGTCCGCATGCCATGTCCGGGAGTCCGATGCTAGGGCGTGGACGTCCACTAGGCTGCGCATCCATCGCCACTCGTCCTTGGCCGAGTGGGCTGCCGAGTGCGCCAGCGCGTCGTAGCGCGAGAGCGTGGACACCTCGCGATGGCCGAGGTTCAACACCTCGCGCCGTTTCCACAGGTCGTCGAAGCTAGGACACGTGCTCTTCATCGGGGACAGGTGCCAGTGAAGGTCGACGACGCTGGTGTCGGACTCGAGGGTCAGCTCATAACCCGTCCGGAGTGCGTGTCTCCATGCCCAGGATGAGCCGGGAATCGGATGAGCCGGGTCATGGCGCCAGCCTGCCTCGACGAGGGCCTTGTGAGCCGTCGCGACATCGGCCGGTGGGACCACCAAGTCCAGGTCGCCGGCTCCACGCACGGTGCTGTCGCCGTAGGCCTGCGCGGAGAGGGCGAGGCCCTTGATGGCCAGAGCCCGTACGCCTGCCCGATCAAGGGCGTCCAGCGCGCGGCCCAGCTCGCCTGCAAGAAGTCGCACCGAGGCGTCGGTCCGTGTGGTCGTCATTCTCAACGCGGACTCCAGGTCCGACGGCAGCACGAGTCGGTCAATGTGGTGCGCGACCAAGGACGTCACATGGTGCTGGCGTCCGCTGGCCAGGAACTCCCCGGGTGTCACGTCCTCAGGGATCTGCCAGCGAGTGTGGTCCGACGACCTCAGGTGACGGAGTGCGTCCTTCAGCGCCTCGGTGCTGCGCTGCGTGGGCGCCGTCGCCACGATGGGATCGTCGTCGACGAGAACACCGTGAGCGATGAGGTCGAGAACCTGATTTCGGGTCATCTCTGCAGCGTCACCGGGGCGTGGAGGTGGTCCGAACTCATCGAGGACCACTTGGGTGATGTCGTCGAGGCGCGCCGTGCCGTTGTCCTGGACCGTGTCGAGTATGACCGTGGCCATCTCGGACAGGACGATGACCTGATCATCGACGTAGACCGCTGCCCGACCGTCTTCGTAGACAGCATCACGGACGTCGCCTCTGCGCACTCTCATGACGTCAGGTGACCCAGGTCTCGCGCTAGCAGGGGGGCGAGTTCCTCCGCGTCGCGATAGGTAACCCGCTTTGCGCCGCCGGCCCGGTGCAGTAGGTCGGCCAGCCGCTGGAGTGGGCGATCGAACTTGCCAAGGAATGAGACCTGGGGGGCTAGTTCGGCCAAGGCGTCGATCGTGTCGAGGGCGACGACCACAGGGAAACCTTGGTGCTCGTGGTCGCGCTCGAGGATGTAGAGGGCGGCCAGTCGTCCAGCGTTGGCCTCGGTGATCAATCCCATCTCCGACGGTGCCCTCTGTGTCTTGAACAGCGGTGACTCGATCACTGACAGAGGCTTCCGATAGGCGAGGACGTCGCCGCCCTCCGTGATGCCCGCGGTTTCGTCTGAGAGGTAGGCGAGGGTGCGGCCCAGCGTCATGGCCGCCGTCGTCTTGCCCGTTCCCGAGGGAGCGACGAGGACGGCCGCGGCCCCCGTGCGAGGATTTGCGAGCGCAGCGGCATGAAGCATCACCAGCCTTCCGGCTTGTGCGCCAATCACCTCGCGCGTCACCGTAGGCGAGAGGGTGTGCATGATCTCGTTGATGTCGGGGGAGTGGACGTCAGCCCCGGGTTCGAAGCTCACCGTCACGGTGCGCGCATCGGAGTCGGGTGACTCGACTGCAGCATCTCGCCAGGCATCGCGAACGCGTCTCGCGATCGCGGGGTGGTCGGACTGGATGACGATGTCGACGCCGAGTCCGCGCACGTAGAGACGCTCGCCCTCACCTGCCTTCGTCACAGACGCAGGCTACGGGCTCCCGATGCCGTCAATGCAGAAAACCGACAGGCGGATGACTGTTCGTGACCCGACTACTCGAGGCGGTCGATGTCAGTGATGGCAGGCCGCGGGGCATCCGCAGTGCTCGTCGCCTGCAATGCTGGTCATGTCGATGACCGCCGAGCAACGATGACGCACCAGGACTCGACTCACGTGACGGACCGGGTGCCCGGTCTCCTCGCTGTGCCCGCACTCGGGACAGACGATGGGTTGATGCTCACCGTTGAGGCGAGGTCGCGGAATGTGCATGGTCACATTGGGCACCATCCAGCGTCTTGCGGCAGGAGTCAACGGTTGAAAATCCTCACCTTGAGGTATCCCCTCGCGGCTATCGGCTCCTGGAGTGCGCCAGATCGAGCAGCAGTCGTTCGTAGCCGTCGGTAACGTCGTCCCACCGATAGGCCCGTGCGGCATGGGCCTTACCCAGGACTCCTCTGGCGACGGCTGACTTGGAGTCCTTCTCGTCGGCGGTTATCGCCTCACCCGCGGACTGGGGGTCAGTGAAGTACGACGCGTGACCTGCGGTGACTTCGCGGTTGAAGTTCACGTCGTACGCCGTCACCGGCGCGCCACAGCCGAGCGCACGAAGCAGGGAAGGGTTGGTTCCTCCCACCGAATGGCCATGGAGGTAACTGAGGCTGTTGGCATAGAGCTGGTTGAGCACCTCTTGGTCCCACACCGCACCCAAGAGCCGCACGTCGCCCCGCTCGGCGAGCGAGCGGATACGCGCCATGTACTCGTCTCCATACGGGGCGGACCCCACTACGACAAGTGGATGGTCGCGGTGCGAGGAGACGTAACCCTCGACAATCTGAGCGACGTGGTTCTCCGGCTCCATGCGCGCCACCACCAAGTGGTACGCCCGAGGATCCAGTCCTAGTTCGGACAACCGCTCTGCCCCCGGGTCAATGATCGGAGCACCGTAGGGGAGGAAATGACTTGTGAGGCCGTAGGCCTCCATCAAGTAGTCCGCAATACCTCGAGCATCGGCTATCAGGGGCAGTCCGGAGGCTGCGGCCTTCTCTTCAGCACGCTTGTAGTATCGCGCGCCGGCCCCCTTCCACTTCTCGCGCTTCCACTCCAAGCCATCGACGTGCACCGCGGTGGGGATGCGAGCCGCCTTGAGAATTGGTAGGTATGGGGCGTTCGCGGCGTTGAACACGATTGCGGCGTCCGGGCGGTTGGCGACCGCATGTGCGACAGAGAGTCCGCTGTGGCTGAGCGTCTCGAGGGACCGCTTTCGGACCGCGGGGAGGTTGATGAGGCGCATGCCTTTGTGTTCACGAAGGCTCTGGCCCGGGTTGCGGCAGTAGACGTCTACGGCGTGTCCGCGCTCGACGAGCCGAGCGCCGATCTCCTCGATGGCTGTCTCGAAGCCGCCGTACTGAGCCGGCACGCCGCGGGTGCCGATCATGGCAAAGCGCAAGCGTGTTTTCGGCACTCTCCCGAGCCTCCCGCTGTCGAATGTCGTCGGTAAAGATCGTGATGCCCTGAAGTTCCTTCTCGTGCACGGAGAAGGTCAATCGAGGGCGACAAGACAGCCTAGACGCTTTTGGGTGGGGCCGACCGGTTGGGGTGTGCTGGTTTGAAGCCGATCGGCGCGATGCAGCTCAGGACTTGCGATCGCTTCCGGAGGGGCGACCGCCGCCCGCCTCGAGGTCGGGTGACACCGCGAAGGGTCGCGAGCGAATGGGCATCAGACGGCTGAGTCCGCATGCAGGCAGTGCCACGCTTGCCCGGTCGTCATCCACGGCTCGCCCATCTTGGGCTACCTAGGTTGCGAACCGCGCGGCGGTCATCCGGTCAAGGTGCTTCGCCAGGCCCGACTCGAGTATCTGGGGGTGTTCGGTGTACCAAGCAAGGTGCGTCTGGGTAATTCTTGGCTGGTCGACTTGTTGCCCCCGCACACGCCAGTCACTTGTGCCGCCAAAATCGGGTAGCCGGAGTGCTGCGAGCACCGAAGAGTCGACTGGGGCTTGCAGGGAGTCCAAGTACTCCCGCCGCGGGGGGTCCATCTCCGTGCTGAGTCCGAGCGACGTGAGTACCTGGGCTGCCACGCCACCCACAATGAGGTTTGAGGGGTGGTTGAGGGTGAAAAACGAGCGCCCTCCGTGCTCTCGGATCCCCGGCGTGACTTTCGTGTCCAACGGTTCTTCGCGGTCCTCGAGTGTCTGCATCGAACCGCTGTAGACGGCGCGTACGTAGGCCTCGTCTGCGGAGTGCCCGTCGAGCCACGCCTGGGTAGTCCGGGCGTCCCAGTTCTCCGCGGCGGCATGCATCAGTCGGAGGTCGTGGTAGTCCGTGAGCGGGGCCGCGGTGCTTAGGTCTGCGCCAGGGGCATGAACCGTGACTTGGTAGGGGTGGAAGCCGTCGAAGTACATCGAAGGGAATGTGATGGTGCGGGCGCGTGAGGGAAGGTAGTGGGCAACCTGTGCTGTCCCGATAGGCATCCCGCGCAAGTTGTCTCGGATGGGCTGGGTGATGAACACGTCAGTACGCCGGACCACGTCCATGAGCGGGCGCAGCTGTGATCGGGTGATCATGTGCACGGGTGGCACTGGCGTGGCGACGTACCGTTCCCGGAAGGCTGGAGCAAGCGACAGCATGTGCCGCAGGGCCTCGGCCTGACAGTTGCCGTGGATCACCACGAGCCGCTTTTCGCCGCGTCGACCGGCCGCGTACATCTGGGCGACCGACTTCCACTGCTTCAATGCTTGTCTCGGATCCACTCGCGAACCCTACCGACGATGGAGCAAGCTTCTGTAAGGACCAGGGACGCGCGCCGCGGCTCTGCCGGCCATGGGCATGGCGTAGCACTGATCACGTTGGCGATGACCGCCCCGAATCGCTCCGTCGCCAAGGCGGCCGCATCCCCTGCTACTGCTGCGACCCTTGATGGCACTGATTCGTTTCCGGGGTCGTCGCGGAAGGTTCTCAGGGGGGATCGCTGAAGCGTCCCTTCGGCTTTCGGATCCGGGACCGAGGAAATGATCCGGCTGCGCTACTGGCAGCTGGCACGCACGTTTACGCAACACGTCTCGATGGGCTTGCGGACCTCGGGAGAAGCCACGCGGTGTGGCGGGTTCGGCTGGCATCACCTGATGCATCCGGTCAACACCATTTGGAAGCACGCGGCGCCCGCTTGCCGGAGGGACTCCCGCAAGGCCCTACATCAGCATTGCGACCGCACTCACGAGCCGAAGTGTCGTGGGCGGGCTGACCCACCCTAATCCGGAGGTCGCGGATGTCGCTCGCGTGGTGCGCCCAGTTGTGGGGACACGCGCTGCCGCTTCAAGTCGAGAATGAATGCATCGCTTGCACAGCAAGACACCCTTGGTAGGGCGCGCGCAGCTTCAGAGCAATATCCGCGCTGCGGCGACGCTCTAGTCGAAAAGCGAGTTCGACCAAGGCCCGCCCCAGCGGCTGACATGAGAGGCGATTAAGTGGCGACGGCGCTGCGAAGTCGCGCCACCGTAAGCAAGAGCCTTGCCACCGTACTGAGGAGGACCGTGACCGCTCCGAGAACTAGACCGAAGGTCGCTCCCACAACCGCCAGGGCCGCGAGCGATACGCCCTGCGTTAGTACGGCGAGTCTCCCGACGTACTTTTCATGTCCTAATCCTTGTAGGGCAGCAGAGGCAGGTGCCGTGGCAGCGGCAATCGTGGCTGTGGCGAGCAGAATTATGCAAACCGACGCGGCGCCGCGGTATTCCTCTCCGAGTAGCCATGCCAGTACGTCAGGAAGAAGGGGTGAGAAGAGAATGATGAGCGCTACTCCAGACGCGGCAAAGGCGATCGCTTGCCGAAGGATCCCTCGAGCCGCGTCTGCGCCCCTCGTGGCCGCGTCAGCCAGAGCCATCTGCGCTAGGGCGCTACCAATCAGCGCCATAGGTCGTGCTAGTCGGAAACCGACGGCGTACAGCGCGCCAGCGGCTGGCGAGATCGCGAATGCAACAATAGGAACTTCGAGTTCCCGGCTTTGAGAAGCGGTCGCGGAGATATAGAGGTGAATAGATTCGTGGAGTGTGTGACCGTAAGCACTTCGCGGCCGTCTCCACATGCCCTTGAGAGATCCGACATGGCCAGCGAGAACGAGGAGCGCGCCGATTGCCAAGGCGGCGCAGTAGGCCATCGTTGCTCCGACTCCGGACTGCATAAAGAGCACTTGGAGTACGAGCGGGGTTAGGCGTCGAAGTACGGTCAGGGTAGACGCGGAGCCCAAACTGTTCTGGGAAATCCTCACGGCAAGAGGTAGTTCAATCAACTTCTCCAGCGCGGGCCAGAGGCAGAGCATTAGGAATGGAATAAGGGCGAGTTCAATGCCCAAGAGTACGGCGATCGCGAACGTCAGCGGCGGGGCTGCAAGTGAAGTCCAGACAGCTAGACGCAACGACGCGGTCGAACCCTCTTCGTCCTGCTGGCTTAGCTTCTTTAGGAAGAGTGATGACACGCCCAAATCAACAAAGATGATCGTAAAGAGCGCGATGCCGGTTACTCCGGTGATATTCCCCAACGTTGTTGAGTCTGTAGCCCGAGCCAAAACGATGAGCATGGCCGCCTGGCCAACACTCGAGACCACTCGCGTGACAAGGAACGTGGCCCGACCCCAAGAGTTCACAGGTCGTCAAGTTGCCGAATAGTGCTGGGCTGTGTGCCCATTGGGAGGGTCTTCGCTAGCCAAACCCTGTTGGCGAATTCCGCTTCTCCCCAGGAAGTGCTGTGGTCGGTGTATCCACTCAGAGCGGTTTGAACAGCCTCCAAGTCGTCACACGGGCTAATTGCCGACTCGACGCCTATCTTGGAGAGGGTCGGGCGGACTTTCCCGCAGTAAGGGACCGCCACGGTCGGTTTGTTCATCATGGTCGCGAGTAGAGAGGGATGCATCCGGACGCTGAATAGGGCATCCGCCGACCCGATTGCCGAGGCGAGGCCGCGTGTTGACCGAGGGCGGATAATGGGGAGATCGCCCATTGAGGCCATGAACATCGCGTCCTGTTCGCTGGCCGCCAGACCAATTGCCCGGTCCCCAAGTGTCCTCAGCAGGGACCGAGAAAAGTCAGCCCAGCGAGCAACATCTATCTCTGCCTCCGAAGAGTCGCTTCGACCGCTGATGTCGAGCAAGTTGACCAGGATCTTGCCGCGGAGAGCAGGAACCTCACGTACGTATGCGTTGAGGTGCGGCTGGAGCAATGCAATCGAGTCGGGAAGGACGGTTACGTCGCCTGCGCCCAATGCCCTCGCCTCTCGTGCCGACTTCTCGTCACGCACACCCACGCGCGAGCGTGCAACTAGAGCGGCGGCATCGGCGGCGTACTTGGACTCGGCAAGATTCCGTAGCTCAACGCCATGCAGGGTCACGGTGCGCCCCTCTACCGCGCGACGGATCCGTCTCAACTTGGACCCCACCTCGCGTGACCAGTGGCCGTTCAGGTATCCGCCTCCGCAGATCAAGACGTCTGCGGACTGTTTCCTAGCAGCGGTATTAAGCGGAACCAGATGCTCGGACGCGAAATGAGGAGTTCTCATCTGTGCGGCGCGGGTCCGGCTAGGGCGGTTGCTGTACACCCGGGAGACGGGCAATGCCTCCAAGTAGCCAGTCAAAATTGCTTCGTCACCAATATTGTCGTACCCCCAGCCGCCAATTAGATCAACCTGTCCCAAAGCCTTCACGTGGGCTCCTCCGGTGTGATGACTACTTTGGAATGCAGATCCATGCGTTCGGCTCCGAGATCTAGAGAATTCTCAAGCGTGTTCAAGATTGCTCGGCTCGGAACGACGGCACCTGACTCAATGCAGATTGGGAGCTCGCCATTGACTGTGACGTTCCAACCAATTCGGGCGTTGTCGCCAACCGTGAGGTGCGGGTTTCGTAGCCGGAGCCCAGGTCGCAAGGTTGCGCTTGGTGATATAGACAACATTGTTAGCCTCGTACCCTTTAGAAGCCATAAAGGAGGTCGAAGTCCGGCGAAGACAAGCGGACGAATCGCAAATTTCAGGGCCGCATGCTTCGCGTCCTCGCGTAAACGCTCCATGGCTCGCTCCTGTCGTTCAGATGGCTTGGCGAAGGTCTAATGTCGCGGACTCTGCGGTCGCGACTGCTTCAGAGGGCGTGGAGAGTGGACGGGGTCATAGGCCCAACACTTGGCCCCATTGTGCATTGAGAATGCGACGTGTCTCATGGGCTTTTCTGGCGACCTCGCTGGTGTCTGAAGTCAAGACTGCCTTTGTGGCGGCGACCCAATCCCCATCGGGCCCGACGAGGCCTGGCCAGTCAGCGCCATAGAGCTCGACCAAGTGCTCGTGTGCGGGGCCGACGATCGGTACGCCGAGTTCCAGACACCTAACGGCGACTCCGCTCTGGTAGAAGCGGGCGTACGGGATGACCACGCAGTCCGAGGTGCGCAGGCGATCATCGAAATCCGACTCGCTCAGGAACCCGGGATCCACCTTCCAGCCATCTACCTCGGGCCATCCTCTCCCACAGATCTCCAGCTGCGCGGTCGATGTCAAAGCCCGGCCTATCTCGACCAGGGGTTGAAGATCTCGACTTGGCTTGAACTGTCCAAGGACTCTGACGGTGGGTGGTGCGCCCACTGAACTGGGCACTTCCCGGATGCGTCCCACTGGGTGAGGCACAACAACGGAGTCGCGACCAAGGGCGCTTGATAGGTCATGGTGAGCCAGTCTTGTGTGCGTGAGAAGTGTGAGGCGGGGGTTCAATGAAGCGAATCGCCCAATCGAGCGGGCGCCCGCCGAGTAACCAAACTGGCGCCTGATCGGAATCGGATCGTGAATGATCACGATTACGCGGTGCTTCATCGAGGCTGGAAGCCAAGCAAGGCACTCCAAGAACCCCAGGCCTGGCCAGAGCGCGATAACTGTTCCGCGAGATCTTCTCAAAGTGCTGGCATAGGCGAAGACCGTGCGAACGGCCATTGCAATCCGACTCACGGCATTTTGACCGACTTCGATACTTGGCGTTTCCAGGTGCTCCCATGTGAGTCCAAGGTCCTCGAGGGTGCCCGTCAGAGCCTCTTCGTAGTGATGCAGCGCTTGCGGTAGAGAATTCGAAATGTAGATTGGACGAAGCTTCTGGATCTTCATACATCCCTCACGAAGAGTGTTCTCATTTCACCCTCGCGACGCAGGCCGTCGACAATTCCGAGTGCTCGAGCCTGAACTCGCAGAGCGTTGTTCGGAGCGAACGAGTCGCGCACGATCATGCGCACAAGCGCTTCGACGACCGATGCCAAGAGGGTCACCCACTGCCGACGCTCGCGCCAGTACTTGAGGCGGTTTCTGGTGTTGAAATAGATGGGCGCGGAGTTCGTTCCCTGCTCGGCGCGAGCGCGGGTGCTGCAAAGCACGGGTCCGGAGGCTGCCAATCGCGTGCTTATCTCGACATCCTCCCAATACAGAAAGTAGCTCTCGTCAAAGGTGCCGTAGTTCGCTAGAGCGTCTTGAGCAATGAGCAGGCACGCACCATCTAGCCAAGTGGCGCGCCGAAAGTCATGCTCGGAAAAGGAGGTGTCGTGCTTTGTCTGACCCCGACGCCCCAGTTCCCCGCCTCGAGACCATGCTGTTCCGTCCCCAAGGAACAGTGTTGGCCCCACGATGGCTGCAGCTTGCACTGTTGCTACCCGTAGTAACTCCTCCGCCGCTGTCGGGGCGAGCCTGACTTCGTGGGTCAAGAAGAGCACATAATCGAGGTCGGACTGGGCCAGTTGCTGCAACCCAGCGTTCATGCCTGCCGAGTACCCGCCGTTGCTGGCGCATTCATGAACGGTCACCTCGGGGCCCAGGCGTCCGTCCGATTTCAGCCTCTTCAGGACCCCGTCGCCGCTTGCGTTGTCGACCACCACAACACTTATGGGCGCACGAGTTTGCTCCCGCAACGCCTCCAAGGTGTTGATGACCGAGGGGCCGTGTCGAAAGTAAAGGACCACAGCCCCATAACGCGTTCGATCTGATGTCACGGGATAGCTATCCTTAGCGGCTTGCCTAGACGTGGCGAGAATCCGCCCGGTGGGTCGGTCAGCTACCGCTGTTGATCATGCCGGCGCCGACGGTGACGCCCGTCGCCTCGTCGATCAGGATGAATGAGCCTGTGGTGCGGTTCTTCGAGTACGGGTCGCACAGCAGCGGCACCGTGGTGCGCAGCTGGACGCGGCCGATCTCGTTGAGACCGAGCTCCTTCGTGTCCTGGTCGCGGTGCAGGCTGTTGACGTCGAGCCGGTACTGGATGTCCTTGACCATCGCCCGGGCTGTGCGGGTGGTGTGCTTGATGGCGAGCTTTTGGCGCGGGCGCAGCGGCTCGTTGGTCATCCAGCAGATCATCGCGTCGATGTCCTGGCTGGGCTTGGGGGCGTTGTTGACGCGGGCGATCATGTCGCCGCGCGACACGTCGACGTCGTCCGCGAGACGCACCGTGACCGACATGGGCGGGAACGCCTCGGTGACCTCTTGGTTGAAGAGGTCGATGCCCTCGATGGTCGACGTCATGCCGCTCGGCAGCACGACGACCTCGTCGCCGGGCTTGAGCACACCTCCGGCGACCATGCCCGCATAGCCGCGGTAGTCGTGGAACTCGTCGGACTTGGGGCGGACGACGTACTGCACCGGGAACCGGACGTCCTGCAGGTCGCGGTCGGAAGCGACGTGGACGTGCTCGAGGTGGTGCATCAGCGTGGGCCCGTGGTACCAGGGGGTGTTCTCGGACCGGTTCACCACGTTGTCGCCCTGGAGCGCCGAGATCGGGATGACCTCGAGGTCCGGGATATTGAGCTTGGTGGCGAACGCCGTGAACTCGTTGTGGATCTTCTCGTAGACCGCCTCGTCCCAGTCGACGAGGTCCATCTTGTTGACCGCGAGCACGAGGTGGGGGACCCGTAGCAGGGAGAGCAGCACGGCGTGGCGACGGCTCTGCTCGGTCAGACCCTGACGGGCATCGACAAGCACGAGGCCGAGGTCCGCGGTGGAGGCGCCGGTGACCATGTTGCGGGTGTACTGGATGTGGCCCGGGGTGTCCGCGATGATGAACTTGCGGGTGGGCGTCGCGAAGTAGCGGTAAGCCACGTCGATCGTGATGCCCTGCTCGCGCTCGGAGCGCAGGCCGTCGGTCAGCAGCGCGAGGTCGGTGTAGTCGTAGCCCTTCGACACCGAGGAGGCCTCTACGGCCTCGAGCTGGTCCTCGAAGATCGACTTGGAGTCGAGCAGCAGACGACCGATGAGGGTCGACTTGCCATCATCGACCGAGCCGGCGGTCGCGAAACGGAGCAGATCCATCGGGGCGCGACCCTCGTGGGCCTCCGCGACGGGAGAGATCTCGGGGCTCATCAGAAGTAGCCTTCCTTCTTGCGGTCTTCCATGGCCGCCTCGGAGAACCGGTCGTCACCACGGGTCGCACCGCGCTCGGTGACCCGGGCGATGGCGATCTCGTCGATGATGTCGGCAGTGGTCGCAGCGGTCGATTCCACACACCCGGTCTGCGATTTGTCGCCGACGGTGCGGAAGCGGACCATCTTGGTCTCGACGGTCTCGGAGCCCTTGGGCTGCACGGCGTCGGAGAGCGAGAGCCACATGCCGTCGCGGAGAATGACCTCGCGCTCGTGGGCGAAGTAGATCGAGGGGATCTCGATCTTCTCCCGGTCGATGTAGTGCCAGATGTCGAGCTCGGTCCAGTTGGACAGCGGGAAGATCCGCATGTGCTCGCCCGGGTGGATGCGCCCGTTGTAGAGGCTCCACAGCTCCGGACGCTGCATCTTCGGGTCCCACTGGCCGAACTCGTCGCGGTGGGAGTAGACGCGCTCCTTGGCGCGAGCCTTCTCCTCGTCGCGTCGGCCGCCACCGAAGGCGGCCGTGAAGGCGTTCTCCTCGATCGCGTGCAGCAGGGCGCCGATCTGCTGACGGTTCCGCGAGGTCTTGCCGTCGTCGACGATGGTGCCGTCGGCGATCATGTCCTCGACGCTCGCGATATGGATGCGCGCGCCGAGGCGGTTGACCCAGTTGTCCCGGGTCTCGAGGACCTCGTCGAAGTCGAGGCCGGTGTCGACCTGAAGCAGCGGGAACGGGAGCTTGGACGGGTAGAAGGCCTTCTCCGCGAGGCGGAGCATGACGATCGAGTCCTTGCCTCCGGAGAACATCAGGACCGGCTTCTCGAACTCGGCAGCGACCTCACGGAAGATGTGGATCGACTCAGCCTCGAGCTGGTCCAGCTGGCTCAGCTGGTAGTCGGGGTGCGTTTGGGTCATGACAGACGAAGGGCCTCTCTAGGGACAGCAGCCCACATCGTAGCCATGGCCGGGCCGATCGCTGCACTCATGCCCGCTATGAGCGTCACAGGTCGAGACCGATGTCGACCGACCTACACCACAATGGGTAAAGAAGGCCCGATGGTGCGCAGTCACATCCCTGCTCGTTTGGCATCCTCGGCATGTCTCGTGTCCATCGTCGCGCCCACCGATGTCAGCGCTGTCGCCTCAAGTGCTCAGCCTGTCCGCACAACCGGCGGTATCACCTCTAGTAGCTCGAACGAACTCGTCCTTTGGGCAACAAAGTCGCGCAGGGATGGTTGCGGCATCACAGCGCTACGGGGCCACCCGCCACACCTCGCCCAGTGGCGTGCGCGTGCCCGCGTCGAGGTCATCGGGTTGCGTCGGGCCCTCGATCTCCGGCCCCCCTCTGCTCACGGCGTTCCGTCTGAGCGACCTCGATACCACGGTCACCCCTGCTACGAACCACACAAAGCTCTGCCATTGGGTCAACAAGGCGACGGTCAGCAACATGACGGAGGTCGCGGCCAAGGCGATTTCGCCGGCGCCAGCGTCTCGGCGCACGACGGCAACCACGGGCAAGAGCGCCAAGACGGCAAAGAGGCACAGCGGGATCCAACCCAGCTCGAGACCCAGGCGCAGGTAAGCGTTGTCCACCGAGAAGTAGGTTGCTCCGGCGTCGCCCAGCGTCTTGATCTGTTTGAAGCCGTACTGCCATAACGTCTCGCGGTAGGCCGTCGAGGTCTGCACCTCCGTGCCCACGCCCTCCCCGAAGAGCAGCCCACGCCCGAAGTACGTTACTGCGGCCGCGCCCGCCGCGGCCGCGACGAGAACCCGCTTCCTGGTCGTCGAAGTCCAGATCATCATCGCCACGACGAGCGCAAGGGAGATGAAACCCGATCGCGCAAGTGTGCACGCGACCCCGGCGGTCAAGATGACGAGGCCCAACAGGGGCCTCCGTGATCGCAGCACCCATGGTGAGGTCAGAACGATCATTGCGGCCAGGGGGATCGAGTGGCCGAAGGCGGCCTCGGACCGGTCGAACGCGCCTCGCGTCTGGATCTCGCTCCACCGGTTCAGGACCTCGATCTGCCCCGAGATCGAGGTGAATGGGTGCCACCTGAACGTGAACTCCACGATGGCCCACACCGCGCACAAGAGCCCGAGGCGGATCATGAGTGTCGGCAACCGGTTTGGGTCGATCCGCGTCATCGCGACGCGGCCTAGTACATAGGGGAGTATCCAACTTACGGTGATCTCGGAGAGCGTTGACGCCCGGCCGCCGTAGAGGGCGACAGAAACTAGCGCGCTGAACAACAGTGCCGCGACGAGAGAGTCAACCATTCCCAGACGGACCGTGTTGCGCCGCTCTGCCACCAGAAGGCCCACCAATACCGGCAAGGCGAGCAAGTCGGCCGGGGTGAGCCCAACTCCGGAAATGCCGACGGCCATCCAGGACGGCGTAGAAGCAGACGCAAACACCCAGACAGCAACTCCGGCTACTGGGTGACGATGAGCGATGACGGCGAGCGTGGCGCAGCCCACGAGCCCGGTCGTGGCAACGGGGGCGATCGATACGCCAAGGCCGACAATCCCAGCAATAAGTACCGAGAGCACGAACATTTGCCTGCCGTCAACCACTTGGCGACCATACCCGGAGGAGCGCTGACCGCAGCACTTTTCAGCGAGCTGGCCAGATGGACGGACCTGTCAGACACCTTGCTTCAACGCCAGTCGGGTCGACACCCGAAGGTGTCGACCCGACCGGTTTGCATCGCTCGCTCTAGGGACGCGTCGTGAAGGTGAACGACTGGGTCTCCAGCGGTACTCCTCCCAGTGAGCGGAGGGCGTTGGTCCCGCCGGTCAGGGTGACCCGGTATTCGGTTCCTGGGTCGAGCTGCTCGGGTGCGCCGGCGGCGCCTCCGAACGGGTTGATGTACAGCCTGTTCTCGGTGGTATTGAAGCCCCGGGTGAAGTCGATTTCTGCTCCGTCCGAGACCCTGGTCAGGGTCACGGCCGAGCCACCGATCCCGGTCATGGTTTCCGAGAAGTTGACCCACACGTGCTGGATTCCAGTGTCGACACCCACGGCCCCGTCATTGGGACGTGTGTCCACCACTAGGGGTGCCTCTCCTTCGGGCGTTGCTGTGGTGAAGGTGAACGACTGGGTCTCCAGCGGTACTCCTCCCAGTGAGCGGAGGGCGTTGGTCCCGCCGGTCAGGGTGACCCGGTATTCGGTTCCTGGGTCGAGCTGCTCGGGTGCGCCGGCGGCGCCTCCGAACGGGTTGATGTACAGCCTGTTCTCGGTGGTGTTGAAGCCCCGGGTGAAGTCGATTTCTGCTCCGTCCGAGACCCTGGTCAGGGTCACGGCCGAGCCACCGATCCCGGTCATGGTTTCCGAGAAGTTGACCCACACGTGCTGGATTCCAGTGTCGACACCCACGGCCCCGTCATTGGGACGCGTGTCCACCACGGACGGCTGGCTGCCTCCGAAGAACACCGGACCCATCAGCTCGGACGCCGCGCTTGTGCCGGCTGCGTTGATGGCCGCCACGGTGAACTCGTACCGCGTACCCGGGTTCGTGTCGAGGTCGGCGACCACCAGGTCGGTGGCACCGGCACCCGCCGTGCGCGTGTCGAGCACCTCCCCGTCGGCGTAGACCGTGACGTCGTACCCCGTGATCGGCGCACCTCCGTCGTCGACCGGCGGGGTCCAGGAGACCTGGATGCTGCCGGTCCCGTCGATGACCGCGGTGTTGCTGAGGGGTGCGGTCGGTGCCACCGGAGCGGGCGGTGCCTCGGCGACCTGGTCAACGGTCGACAGGGACGCTGCCTCCTCGGCGGTGCCGTGGTCGTCGGTGTAGCTGGCGACCACCCGGAGGTACTTGCCGATGTCGTCGGCGTGAGGCACGTAGCCCGTCACGGTGTACGGGTTGATGCTCACGACCTCCCACGTGCCGGCCTCCCCGGTGTCGGAGACCTGCCAGGTCCACTGCAGGGTCTCTCCCGCCGTGGCGATGCCGTCCCCGTCCTGGAGGCCCGAGGCGCGGACCACCTGACCCACCACGGGGCTCTCCATACTGAGCACCGGCGGGATCGGGGTGTCGTTGACGTTCTCGACAGTCTCCGTCGTCGGGTCGGACGTGATCGTCCGCAGGACGTTCTGGTCGTCGAAGAAGGTCACCTCGACCCTGACCAGGTGGTCCACCTCGAAGTCACCCGGGGTGAAGGTGGCCTCACACACGAGGTGATCGTCACCGTTGGGTTCACAGCTCTGCGGAGACTGGACCACGCTCGAGCGCCAGCCCTCGGCACCGTTGAGCTCGTCCTCGGTCGCGATCACCCAACGGAACTGGACGTTGGTCGGGGTGTCGACCGTGTTCGTCCCGTCGAAGACGACCCGAGCGGTGATGGGCTCGTCCTCTGTCGCCGGCGGCTCGTAGTCGAGCGACGCGGTGCCATAGCTGCCACACGCCTCCATCGGCTCCTCCCCGAGCACGAAGCACCCGTTGGAGAACTGCAGGAGCTCGATGTTGCGGAGGATGTCCGCCCCCTCCCTCAGGTCGGGTGCGGTGTCGGTGTTGTCGTGGGCGACCTGCCAGTAGCCGTCACCCATGTCGGTCACGGTGTACTGGCTGCTGGGGGCGCCGAAGACCGCGATGTCGTTGTCCTCCGGGTTGGGTGTCGTCGCGACCTCCCGGAAGGTCTGGATGTCACCCGGGTCGATCGTGCCGTTGAAGATCCCGTTCTGGAGGGCCGTGGCGCTCGGGCTGTTGTAGCGGGTGCCGTTGACCCTCACGAAGACGTCCAGCTGGGCGTCGCCGTCGAGGAAGTCGTCGCCGGCCCGGCCCTGCAGCATGTCGCTGCCGGGGCCGCCGATGATCAGGTTGCTCACGCCCCGGGTGACCGGGTCGATCGCGCCCGCCATGAAGCGCTCTGCGTAGTTGTTGGCGTGGCCCGGGTCGAGCATCGCCTCGAGCCCACCGGTGATGTCCAGGGTCTCCTGGGTCAACGCCTGCCCGTCGAGGGTGGCCAGGTCGTCGACGGACTGACCCATGCCCCGCAGGACGTCGTTGCCGTTGCCACCCGAGACCGCCTCGACCAGGTCGTAGCGGTCACGGATCGCCTGGGCGTCGGGCCGCTGCAGGGTCGTGAACCGGAGGTCCACGTCGACGTCGCTGTTCTCACCACGGTAGGTGGCCCAGTCGAAGCCGCCGAGGCCCTCCATGCGGTCCGTGCCCAGCGCGCGGCCGACCAGGACGTCATGTCCACCCTCGCCCTCGATGTCGTCGTTGCCGGCACCACCGTCGACGATGTCGTTGCCGCCGTGCGGGTTGGCCTGGAACTGGTCCGCGTTGTCGCCCTGCAACAGGTCGCCGTGCGCACCACCCTCGATCCAGTCGTCCTCCTCGCCGCCGAACACGGTGTCGCGACCGTTGCCGCCGACGATGAAGTCGCGACCGGTGCCCGAGAACACCGTCTTGAACTCACTGCCGGTGTTGACGTAGTCGTGGCCGTGTCCGCCGAGGACCAGGTCGTCACCGGACCCCGCCTTGATGGCGTCGTTGCCCCAGCCTCCCTTGATGTTGTCGTCACCGAAGGTGTCGGTGAGGATGTCGTTGCCCGCACCGCCGAGGTGGCTGTCGTTGCCGGAGCCGCCCTCGATGCGGTCGTTGCCGGCGTAGCCCCAGAGGGCGTCGTCACCCTGTCCGGCCCGGATCTTGTCGTTGGTGGCAGGGATCTCCCCGGTCCGGAGGCCGTGGATCTCGATGTGCTCGTCACCGTCCCAGCGATAGGTGCCGTCCGCCATCTGCACGAGGCCTTCCGGCAACGGGGTGGGCAGGTTCTCCAGATCGATGAAGGGGTCCTGGACCCCGAAGATGTCCGCCGGCAGCAAGGTGGCGTCGGTGTTGCGCTGGATCAGCCCGGAGAACGAGTTCGCCTCGAGTGCCGCGAAGAGCTGGTTGCCCTGGTTGCGGAACAGGTAGTAGAACCGGTCGCCGAACTGCAGGTCCTCGAGCTGGCGCTCGAAGACGTAGTTGAACGTCGAGCCGAGCATGCCGCCGAAGGGCTCCAGCGCCTCGGCGAGACCACCCATCCAGAAGTCGACCTCCTCGAGGCCGGTGACGGTGTTGCCGCCCTGGTTGGCCCAGTCGCCGGTGCCGGTCATGAAGTCGACCCTGTCGGCCGGCGCACCGTCGCCACCGTTGACGATCAGGTCGGCCGCGTCACGCTTGCCCACCACCGTCGAGACGCTGGTGATGGTGTCGTGCTTGCCGTACGCCGCCACGAAGTTGACCAGCGACGCGTTGGGGTTGGCCGACTCGCGACCGAAGTTGTCACCGTTCTTCATGCCCAGGCCGAAGTCGACCCAGTTGTCGTAGGGCTCGAGCAGCGGGTCGCCGCTCTCCTCGAAGAAGACCTTCCTCGCGGTCTGGAGCGGCGGCACACCGGCGTCCCGGGCACGCACCATGTTGATCGTCGCCAGGTCGAGCGGCAGGCCGAGCAGGTTGTTGCGCAGCGTGTCGATGACGTGCTCATCGATCTGGCCGCCCACCTGGTTGGTCGTGCCGTTGATCACGGCACCCGCAGCCTGGTCAGGGGTGAGGGCCCCGTCGTTGTCGTAGGTCCTTGGGTTGAGGAAGCCGTCGAGCAGGCTGACGTCCTCCACACCCGGGACTCCCGGCAAGCGACGCTCGATGTCCTCGGTGAGCATCGAGTGACCGAAGCGGTAGACGACGTGGGCGAACTCGGCCGTGGTGGCCGGGTTGAGGGTCGCGTCGTAGCTGTTCTCGTTGAACACGATGGCGTCGATGGCCGGCTGCACCTTGCGGGCGAACTCCTCGAACACGAGGTGCTGGTACTGCATCTCGGTCGGGAACTTCGCTGCCTGGAAGAGCCGCTGCTCGTAGGTCCAATCGTCGGCCTCGGGGCCGTCGGGGAGCTCCTCGCCGAGCAGCTCGTCGTACTGGTTGTCCTCGCCCATGAACGCGAGCTTGAGCTCGGCGTTCTCCGGCTTGTCGAGGATGTCCTCGATCGCCTGCGCCATCCGGTTGTGCTCGGAGTGGAAGACGTGGTGGACGGAGGTGAGGCCGATGTTCTCGTTGCCGCGGCCGTCACCGGTGATGAAGTGCTCGTTGAGGGTCACGTTGTCGTAACCGCTCAGGTCGTCGGGGTCCTGGGAGGCACCGTGCGCGATGTCGTCCAGGAAGGCGTGGTTGGTCCGGGCCGCACCCACGGTCGTGATCGGAGCCACGAGGTTGCCCTCGATCCTGTCCCCGTTCTGCATCTGCAGCACGGGGAAACCGTTCTCGCCGCGGACGAAGTTGCCGTACGGGTCCACATCGACCTGCGGGACGTTCGCGACGTCCGGGTAGTCGTTGTTGCCCTCGCTGGGAGTGCCCTGCGCGCCCAGTGCGATGCCGAGCACCTCGCGAGCCTGCCGCTTGACGTCCGCCCACGTGGCGAGGCCGCCGGTGCCACCGTTGGGCAGGGTGCCGTCGAGCAGGTGACCGGTGTCCACCGGCACGTCCGGGGTCCCCGGGTCGCCGTCGTGGTCACGCAGCTCGTACTCCCGCAGGAACACCTGGTGGGACGGGTGCGAGGTGTAGGTCTGGTTCTGGTCGATGAACGGCGTCGTCTGGTTGTTGTGGACGTCGTCCTCGGTGCCGACCTGCCCGTCGGGGCCCGGGTAGCGCGTGGCCCGCGACAGCATGAGGAAGTTGTTGGCGAAGTCGTCGGCGTTGCCGGGGATGTCGTCGAAGCCGTCGGTGTCCCACAGCGGGTCGTCGGGTCGCAGCGGCACGACCATGGTCCCGTTGCCGCCCTTGTTGACCAGGTCGAGGCCGTGGTCGAAGAACTGGCCGAAGAAGGTGAACCACGCGTTGAAGGGGGCGGAGAGGCCCTCGTCCGGCGCGGTGTTGGGGATGAAGACGTTGCCCTGGCCGTCGACGCTGGAGCCCGGGGTGTTGTCAGCCGCGTTGGCGGCCGCCGGGTTGTTGAGCGTCTGGTCGACGATCAGGTTGCTGATGATGCGGGGCTCGGAGTCGTAGACGAATCCCTGGCTCTGCCGGTAGCAGGTCGCACCCGCGGGCTGGTTGTCCGGCGCGGTCTGGCAGATGCCCGTCGTGCCAGGGATCTGCGGCGCTCCCGGCGGAGGGGTCTCGCCCTTGCGCCAGTACGTCGGCAGCTTGCGCGGGAAGGGCTGGTCCGCCGCGCCGTACGTCGGCTCCAGCAGGTTGTTGCCGGACCCGTCGACCGTCCGCAGACCGAGCGGCAACGCAGCGTCCGGGACGCACTTGCCGGTCGTGTCGGTGGGGCTGGCACACAGCAGGTTGCCGCCGGCGGCGTGGGCCTCGGCGATCTGGATCTGCTTGAGGATGTGCTCGAGGTCCGTCTCGATGAGAATGAAGTCGGGGTTGGTGTCCTTGGCGTGGGCCATCGGGGCGCCGACGACGCCGCCGGTCACCCCCGACAGGGCCAGGACTGTTGCCAGCGCGCCGAGCAACCCGGCTCGTGGCTTCCGCGGGCCGACCCCCACGGATGTTCCTCTTCGACTCATGACGAGTCCTCCCTCTGACTGCCACCGCACCTGCGTACGGCGGTGGGCGCAGGCGCGCCCGCTGCCGCAGTGTCAGGAGGGTCCTGTCACAGATCTGTGAAACCTGAGGGCCCTACCGCAATTTGGGTGAGTGCATTCTGGGGGGTTGTCTTCCCCCCAAAGGAGGGGTGCATGGTGGCTCATCCACACTTTCTCGGTGACCCGAGAGGACACGCCACATGCCCGCGTTTGCCCGACTGCTGGGTCCGGGTCAGATCCACGACAGCGGCGGCGCTGTCGTGCCTGCCGCCGCCTGGCGGACCACCAAGACGTTCGACCTGTTCCGGGTGCTGGCCCTGGCCGAGGGACAGCCTGTCCCGATGAGCAAGCTGACGCACCTCTTCTGGCCCACGGCGGACACTGAGCGCGCCGGCACCAGCCTGCGCACGGCCACTTCCCAGATCCGCAAGGTCCTTGGCACGGAGACGGTCGAACGGGTCGGTGCCGGCCTTGCGCTGCGCGACGTGTGGGTCGACGTCGCCGCCTATCGCGCTTTGGTGGGCAGGATCGAGGAGGTGCATGACCAGCCCGCGCAGGTAATCCACCTCGCCGAGGAGTCTGAGGTGCTCTATGGCGGTGACCTCGACGTGGCCGATGCCGACTGCAGGGTGCTCACGGAGGCTCGCGACGAGCTGCGTCGACAGAGGATCCAGGTGCTGCTCGACGCAGCCGCGGCGGCCGGCAGGTGCGCCGACTGGCACAGATCCCTCGACTTCGCACAGCGCGCTGGCACGGTCGAGCCCTCCGACCGGTCGACGCGTGCCGTCATGCGCGCCTGGTTCGCCATGGGGGAGACCGCGCGGTGCGTCGAGGAGTTCGAGCGCCTGCGACGGCACCTCGCGGACACCTATGGCATCGACCCGTCAGCTCAGACCCGCGCGCAGTACCTCCAGGTGGTGCGCTCCTGCGCGGAGTGGCCGCCCCGCGAGACCACGGTGGGTCGCGAGAGCGAGATCCGACAGGTCAGGTCGGCGCTCGAGGCGTTCCTGTTGGGTCCGGACGGTCCGCGGGGTGTCGTCTGGTTGGTCGGCGAGCCCGGCTCGGGTCGTGAGACCGTCGCCAGGGATGCCGCGCGGTCCCTCATGCTCCCGATCGCATACCCGCCCGCGGGCGACGAAGCCGGGGCGATCGTGGAGCTATTTCCCGACCAGGGGGCTCTCACCCCAGGGCTGATGGCGATGGTGCAGGGGCTAGCTGAGGACCGTCATCGCGTGGCGATCGTGCCGGTGTCCCGCATGCCCCGGGATGGCGTGGGGGGCTGCGGGGCCGTCGTCGAGGTGCCCCCCCTCGGTCGACACGACTTCCGTCGGCTGGTTGCCCTCGTCCTCCAGGCGGAGCCGACCGACCAGTTGGCGGAGGAGCTGCACGCCGCGACAGGGGGGCTCCCGGGCAAGGCATGTCGGGAGACTCGCCGCAGGCTCGAGGCCGGTGAGCTGACCTGGGCGCCCGCGGGCGTCGACGCAGCACCATCGACCACGACGCGTCGGGCGAAGGCCCTGCGCGCGCTCGCGACTATCCCCTTCGTCTTCCTGGGGGTGCTCGGTGGCGAGTCGGGCGTCCTCGTGGAGGCGACCGGGATGGTGACCGAGGAGCGGGGGCGGCACCCGGCCGCGGCAGCTGGTCATTGATCGCGACTTCGACAGTCACGTATGTGCCGACCGAGTGCGTGGCGTGCTTACTCAACAACGCTTGCCGCAGCGGAGGATTCGAAAGGCTCCTCAAGGGCTCATGGCTGGACCCTGGACTCGATGACCAGCGTCACCGGTCCGTCGTTGACCGACGCCACCTGCATGTCCGCGCCGAAGATCCCCCGCTCCACGTGGGTGCCGAGGCGCTCCAGCTCGCCGCACACGGCCTCGTAGAGCGGCTCGCTCACGGGACCGGGAGCCGCGGCCGACCAGGTGGGACGGCGGCCCTTGCGAGCGTCGCCGTACAGCGTGAACTGGCTGACCAGCAGCACCGGAGCGCCCACGTCGCCGACGGACTGCTCGTCCCGGAGGATGCGGACGTCGCGGATCTTCCGCGCCATCCAGGCGGCCTCGACTTCGGTATCGGTGTGCGTCACTCCGAGGAGGACGAGCAGTCCGCCGTCGATGCTGCCGACAACCTCGGCCTCGACCGTGACGGAGGCGGAGAGGACCCTCTGGAGCACAGCACGCATGTGGCGACCCTAAGGTGCTCCCATGGCTGACGGACTGTTGATCACCGTGGCACCGACGGGTGCCGAGACGAGCAAGGCGGACTGCCCGCAGCTGCCCACGACTCCGGAGGAGATCGCGGACACGGCCGCGGAGTGCGAGGCGGCCGGCGCGGCGATGATCCACCTCCACGTGCGTGACGGCGAGCACGCGCCGACGCTCGACCAGTCGCTGCTGCGCGAGTGGGTCGCGGCGGTCCGGGAGTCGAGCAACCTCGTCGTGCAGCTGTCCAGCGGCGGCTCGGTCCACGACCCGCTCGACAAGCGGCTCGAGGTGCTCGACGCCGAGCCCGACTCGTGCAGCCTAACGATGGGGACGACCAACTTCGGCGATGACGTCTTCAGCAACCCGTGGCCCTTCGTGTGCGAGCTCTACCAGCTTGCGCAGGAGCGGAGGGTCGTGCCGGAGTTCGAGCTCTTCGACCTCGGTCAGGTGCACGCCCTCGGGCGGCTGCTCAAGACCTACGGCCTGCCGCATGGCGGCAAGGTGCACTGCGACTTCGTGATGGGCGTGCCCGGCGGCATGCCCGGCACAGCCGACGCGCTGGTCGCGGGCGTGGCGATGCTGCCGCCCGAGGTGACCTCCTGGTCGGCCACCGGAATCGGCCGCACGACCCTGTCGGTGGCGCTGGCCTCGTTGTCCAAGGGCGGCCACCTGCGGGTCGGCATGGAGGACGTGCTCACCATCGCGCGGGGCGTGCCCGTCGAGAGCAACCGCCAGCTCGTCGAGCGCGCGGTCGAGCTGGGTCGCCTGGCCCAACGTGAGCCGATGACGCCTGCGCAGTGCCGCGAGCTGCTCGGGATGTGACCCAGCCGCGGGGTCTTCAGTCCGGGAGTGGAAGCGGGACCTGGTGCACGGCCAGGTGGTCGTGGTTGGTGATCCACAGCGCCCGGTCGGTTGCGGCCACGCTGCCGCTGCCGGGTGGCAGCTCGATCCAGTGCGTCACCGCGCGGGACGCAGGATCGATGCGGGCCACGGCGGTGTCGGTGCGCAGCCAGACTGCCCCGGCGCCGGTGGTCAGGTCACCTCCGCCGATCGCGTTGCCGGTCACGGCAAAGGTCTCGGCCTCCGGCGACCTGCCGTCGACGCGCGTGATCGAGCCGTCCCCCTGGTTCATCACCCAGACGGCTCCGAAACCGACGTCCATGAACCGGGGCCGGGGACCTACCGGGATGCTCGTCCACTCGCGGGACTCGAGGTCCATGCGCTCCACGGTGTTGAGGCCCGTGGGCACCCAGAGGGCGTCGAACGCTGCTCGGACGCCCGTTGCTGTGTCGGGGGCGGCCAGGGTCTCGGCCAATTCGTCGCCCCTGACCACGGCGATGGTCGGCTCGAGAGGATCCATGAGGACGTAGCCCGTGCCGTCGGCCGCACCGACCACGCCCTCCGCCACCGGGCTGGCCGGCAGTGGCACGCGTGCCAGGACCTCACCGGTGGTGGCGTCGAGGCGCAGGAGCGCGCTGGGTCCGCCCGTGGGCACGAATACCTCGTCGCCCGACTCCTCGAGGGCCTGCGTCACGGACCCCCGGACGGGGGTGCGCGCGGTGACCGCGCCCGAGGTGTCGTCGTAGCGCACCGCGCCGGGCGCGACCCCGGACACCCAGACGCCGGAGCCGCTCGCCACGGCGAAGTCGGCGAACGGCTTGGCCGTGATCGTGCGGCCGTCCACGTCGCGCAGGGTCAACGGGTCAGGCAGGTCACCCGCCGAGAGGTAGGTGACCTCGGGGATGGTCTCCGGGGTGGACGTGCGTGGAGGGTCCGTGGGCGCGGTGTCGCCGCCGTCGTCGGCGCAGCCCACCAGAGAGGCAGCCAGTGCTGCCAACAGGACGGCGCGGACGATCGCCATGCCGCCGACGATCCTCCGTGGCGTCGGTCTGTGCCACGCACTTTGTCGACCGGTCTGGACCGGCGATCAGTCGTCGGTGCGCTTCATCCCGATGAGGCCGGGCTGGAAGCTCGGATCCTCGAGCTCGGCGATGGTGGGCTTGCCGAACATCGGCAGGCCTTCGCTCTTGCGGAGGAAGCCCCACACGATCGGCAGGATGACCAGCACGAAGAGGCCGACCCCGGCGATGAGCATCGGGTGCGTGTCGTCCTCGCCCGCGCCCAGGGGCGGCCAGCCGGCCTTGTCGAGCAGCGCGACGCCGCTCATGGTGAGCACGACGACGATGCCGCGACGGATGATCGACTGCGGGACCTTGGGGGCGATCTTGGCGCCGATGAGCGTGCCCGGGACGGATCCGATGAGCAGGGGGATCAGCACGCCCCAGTCGAGGCCGTGGATCGCGATGTTGGAGATCGCGGCCGCCATCACCAGCGGCACCGCCTGGACGAGGTCGGTGCCGACCAGCTTCACCGCGCTGAGCCCCGGGTAGAGCATGAGCAGCGCGATCATGATGACCGAGCCCGAGCCGACGCTGGTGATGCCCACCAGCAGGCCGCCCAGGGCGCCAACGAGCAACGTCGGGAGGATGCGGACGGCAGGGTTGTCATCCACCACGTGGGTGCCGTTGCGCACCCGCTTGAGGTTGATGTAGAGCCGAAGGGCGTAGGTCGCAGCGGCGAAGAGCAGGGCGAATCCGATGCAGAGCTTGAGCGTGCTGTCGAGGTCGTCCGGGTCGGCGAAGGTCTTGACCAGGTAGGGCCCGAGCAGGGCCATCGGCACCGACCCGATGATGAGCCACTTGGCGAGCTGCATGTGCGGGGAGCCCTCGCGCTTGTGCACGATCGCGCCGCCTGTCTTGTAGACCGCGGCAGCGGTCAGGTCGGCCGTGACGACGACCGCGGCCTCGCCGACGCCCAGGAAGATCAGCGCCGGCGTCATCAGCGCGCCGCCACCCATGCCGGTCAGGCCGACGACGATGCCGACGACGAAGCCCGCCACCACGATTGACAGGGCGGTCAGGGTGATCAGCTCGGCCATCAGTCCTCCTCGGCGAGCGCTTCCACAATCACGCTCAACATTGTCGACATCTTGCCTGCTGCGGCCTCAGCGGCCGCATCCCCGCGCCGGTAGGGGTCGTCGATGTCGTCGTCGGGGACGGGGGCCGTACGCCGCTCGCCGGCCGCTGCGAGCAGGTCGCGGCCCCGCAGGTGGGGGGCCGCCTGGGCGGCCCGGGCGAACTGCCCCAGCGTGAAGACCTTGCGCAGGGCCTGGGGGTGCTCCTCGAGCACGAAGGCCCGGTGGCTGCTCTCCGCGGTGAGGATGAGGTCGGCCTGCTCGACGATGTCGCGGGTCAGGCGTCGGCTCCGGAAGCCCTCGTCGGCGGCGTCGAGCGTGCTCGACATCACGGCGTCCATGGGGTGCGCGTCGAAGCCGTGGGTGCCGGCGCTGCTGAACTCGATGCCGTGCGTGTCCATCGCGCGGGCGGCCTGCTCGAGCCACGCCGAGCGGCAGATGTTGGCGGTGCAGACGAAGAGGACTCGGATGGGGGAGGGTTTCGAGGCTCGCTCCGCTCGCACCTCAACCACCGACGGAGAGGGCTCGCCAACCACCGTCGGAGAGGACTCGCCCAGCGAGAGGTGGCCGGTGTCGGCCAGTGCGTCGAGGACGTCGTCGAGGGCGTCCTCGATGGTGCGGCCGGTGGTGTCGACGCGCACCGCGGCGTCGTCGGGCTCCTCGTAGGGCGAGGAGATGCCGGTGAAGTCGGGGATCTCGCCCCGGCGGGCCTTGGCGTAGAGGCCCTTGCGGTCGCGCCGCTCGCACTCCTCGAGGGGGGTGGCCACGTGCACGAGGAAGAACTCGCCACCGGCCTCCTCGACCATGTCGCGCACCGTCGCGCGGGTGGAGGCGAAGGGGGCGATGGGGCTACAGATCGCGACCCCGCCGTGGCGAGCGATCTCGGCGGCGACCCAGCCGATGCGGGTGATGTTGGTCTCCCGGTCCTCGCGGGAGAAGCCGAGGCCGGCGGAGAGGTGGCGGCGGACGACGTCGCCGTCGAGGCTGGTGACCGTGCGCTCGCCCTGCTCGAGGACGCGGTCCATGAGGGCGCGGGCGAGGGTGGACTTGCCGCTGCCGGACAGGCCGGTGAAGAAGAGGACCAGGCCCTGCTCGCCGGGCTCGGGGAGGTCGCGGTCGACGATGGTCTGGATGGTCGGGGGGTGGGGTGGTTTCGAGGCTCGCTCCGCTCGCACCTCAACCAGCGAGGGCGGGGGCTCGGCCAACGCGTGGACGGGGTCGCTGCCGGCGTAGGCCTGGGCGACGCGGACGCCGAGCTGGTGGTCGGCGTCGGCGTCACCGTGGTCGGCGAGCGGCACGACCACGACGACGGCGTCGTCGAGCAGGTCGGCGGCGGCCAGGGTGGCGCGGATGAGGGCGACGGGGGAGAGGTCTGACGTGCCGTGGCCGGCGAAGACGAGCAGCAGGCTCGGGCCCAGGCCGCGGACCTCCTCCAGCTGGGTGGCGGTGAGGGCATCGGTGACGGGCACCACGGTGCGGCCGGCGTGCTGCTCGCGCACCTGCTTGGCGGAGAGGTAGAGCCGGCGGAAGGGGCCGTACTGCGCGTGGGTCAGCGCGGTCACGTCGCCGGTGGCCGGCGCGACACGGGCCAGCGGCAGGCCCTCGGGGTCGACCAGCTCGACCTCGTCGGCGGTGGCCAGGTCGCCCGGCAGGTCGATGGTGAGCACGCTGCCCGGGGCGTTGAACGCGGTCAGCGGGTGGACGGCCCCGGTGGTGAGGAGCTCGAGGTCGTCGAGCTCGCGCGGGCTGGGGTGGTGCTGGGGTGTCGACACGGGTCAATCCTGCCAGTCCGGCGTCGGTAGCCTGCAGCCATGTCGAGAGCAGTGGTGGTGGCCGAGATCGTCCGTTCGGGGTTCGTGGAGGGGCACCACTACGGATCCGTCGTGGCGCTCGACTCGGACGGGGGAGTCGACTGGTCAGTCGGGGTGGTCGACGAGCCCGTGCTGCCGCGCTCGTGCAACAAGCCGATCCAGGCCCTCGGCATGGTCCGGGCCGGCCTCGACCTGCCGCCGGACCTGCTGGCGCTGGCCTGCGCCTCGCACTCCGGCGAGCCCTTCCACGTCGAGGGCGCCCGACGCATCCTCGACTCAGCCGGACTCACCGAGGACGCGCTGCAGACGCCGCCCGACTGGCCGGTCGACGACGCCGCTCGCGATGACGTCATCCGCGCGGGCGGCACGAAGACGTCGATTCTGATGAACTGCTCGGGCAAGCACGCGGCGATGCTGGCCACCTGCGTGATCAACGGCTGGCCGGTCGAGACCTACCTGGCACCTGACCACCCGCTCCAGCAGGTCATCGCCGAGACCTTCGCCGACCTCACCGGGGAGCCGGTCACCACGGTCGCCATCGACGGCTGCGGCGCCCCGCTCCTCTCCACGTCGCTGGTCGGGCTCGCCCGCGCCTTCCGGACGCTGGCGGTGGCCACCGACGGGCCCGAGCGCCGGATCGCCGACGCGATCCGCGAGCACCCGGCGTACGTCTCCGGCACCCGGCGCGACGAGCTCGCTCTGCTCACCGCCATCCCCGGCGCGATCGGCAAGGCCGGCGCCGAGTCGGTCTATGCCGTCGCGTTGCCCGACGGTCGTGCCTTCGCCCTCAAGACCGACGACGGCGCTCCCCGGGTGCGCCCCGTGCTGATGGCCGAGGCACTTCGGCGCTCGGGCGTTCTCGAGCTCGACGGGGTCGACGCAGAGGCCGTAGGCCGGACCGGTCAGCACGTGCTGCTGGGCGGTGGCCAGCCGGTCGGCGAGATCCGCGCGACGTACTAGCTAGCGCCCATCTCCCAGTCCTGATTGGCAGTGTGAGCGCACTCACGGCCCCTTAGTTTGCATTTTGCTAACAAGTGTTAGCACTATGGAGGCATGGCCAAGGACAGCAAGGACGGGAAGACCGTCGTCGGCTCCCTCGGAGACTTCCTCAGGGAGCAGCGACTCGCGTCGCGGCTGTCCCTGCGGCAGCTCGCCGAGCAGGTCGGCGTCAGCAATCCCTACCTGAGCCAGATCGAGCGTGGTCTGCGCCGTCCCTCCGCCGAAGTGCTCCAGCAGATCGCCAAGGCACTGCGCATCTCCGCCGAGCAGCTCAACGTGCGGGCGGGGATCGTGAGCCCCGAGCCGGGCGTCGGGGGGTCGGTCGAGCTGGCCGTCCTGGCCGACACCGGACTGACCGAGCGCCAGAAGCAGTCGCTGCTGGACGTCTACGCCTCCTTCCTCGCCCTCAACGCGGGCCAGGCAGGCGACAAGAGCTGATCCGACCCCGACCGCGATCATCGTGATCGGGTCGGTCCACACGTCAACACGAAGGAGCTCCACCATGGCCAAGGCCACCCTCCCGAAGCCCGTTCTCGCCTACGTCGGCGTGACCGACCTCGCCGTCGAGATCGTCCGCGACCTCGTCACCGAGACCCAGACCCGCATCGCGGGCGTCCAGAAGGACGTCACCGCCCGCGTCTCCGACGTGCAGAAGACCGCCGGTGACCCCAAGGCCCTGGCCGACCGCGCCACCACCGTCGTCAACGCCCGCGTCGACGCCCTCGCCAAGGACGCCAAGGCCCGCCGCGAGGCCATCGAGGCCCGCGTCGCCGAGCTCCAGGCCGAGGCCAAGGCCTACCCGGGCAAGGTCCAGAAGCTGGTCGACGACAACGTCGCCACCGCGACCGACACCTACGACGACCTGGTCAAGCGCGGCGAGACCCTCGTGGGCCGCGTCCGCCGCCAGGAGTCCACCAAGCGGACCGTCGCCTCGGCCAAGACCACCAAGGCCAAGGCCAAGACCACCGCGACGCAGGCCAAGAAGGCCGTCGACGCGGAGACCACCGCCACCAAGAAGACGGTCACCGCCAACAAGACCGCCGCCAAGAAGGCCGCCGCGAAGAAGAGCGCCAGCAAGACCGCGGCCACCAAGACCGCGGCCAAGAAGGCCCCGGCCCGCAAGGCTCCGGCCAAGAAGACCGTCACGGCCCAGAGCAGCGCCAAGGCCACCGTGACCGCGGCCCAGAAGACCGCCGCCAACGCGACCCAGGCCGTCACCGAGGCCGCCGAGAAGGTCGGCGACTGAAGGACTGGTGCCCTCAGCGGCACCGACGACGACCAGCTGGCCCTCTTCTGAAGGCCGCGGTCTGAATCACACAACGACCCCCGGCCGGATGGCTGGGGGTCGTTGTCGTTGGTGAGGATCGGCTTCGGTTTCGAGACAGGCGCCAGAGCGCCTTCCTCAACCAGCGGCGGTGGCAGAGCGCCTTTCTCAACCAGCGGTGGTGGCCAGGGCGACTTCCTCGACCAGCGTTCTTTAGCGGCCGGAGGTGACCTCGGCGAGGGCGGGGCGCACGTCGGCAAGGTAGACGAGGGCCGCGATCGTGAAGGCCAGGTGGATCAGGTTGATGGGGGAGGAGCTGATCAGCAGCACCTGGGCGAGCAGGCCGAGCCCGAGGATGATGCTCCACGCGGGCTTGGTGAGCTTGCCCGTGGCCGTGTAGGCCTCGGCAGGGAAGAGCAGGGAGCTGATGAAGGCATACGACTTCACAGCCAGCAGGGCCAGCATGACGATGAGGTAGACGTAGCCCTCGATCTGGAAGAAGCTCACGGGTCCAGAGTAGTTCAGGCCCGGCGACGGCCGGCCTTCGTGGGTTTCGTGGCCGACGCCTTGGACTCCGCCCTGGTGCGGGCGGTCGCCTCGCGGCGCGAGCGCTTGCTGTCCACCTCGACCTCGGACGCGAAGCCATAGCCATAGCCATACCCGTAGCCGTACCCGTAGCCGGTGCGGTTCTTGCGACTGGGCGCCTGATTGATGACCACGCCGAGGGCCTTGGCATCGACGGCCTCGAGGCGCTCGATCGAGTGCTGGAGCTGGTCGCGCGTGGTGCGGCCGTGGCGGATGACGATGACGGCGCCGTCGGCCTGGGCCGCGATCAGGGCGGCGTCCGTGACGGGCAGCAACGGCGGCGCGTCGACGATGATCACGTCGAACTTGCCGCGCAGGTCGGTGAGCAGGGCCTCCATGGCGTGCGACTGGAGCAGCTCGGACGGGTTGGGCGGGATCGGCCCGGACGCGAGCACCTGCAGCCCGGACGTGCCGTACTCCTGGAGGGCGTCGACCAGGGAGACCTTGCCGATGAGCACGTTGGTGGTGCCGACGGCCCCGTCCAGCTGGAGGCGTTGGGCGATGAGCGGCCGGCGTAGGTCGGCCTCCACCAGCACGACCCGCTGGCCGGCCATCGCGGTCGTGAGCGCCAGGTTGATCGCGGTGGTCGTCTTGCCCTCACCGGGCAGCGAGCTGGTCATCACGATGACCTTCTGCTCCTCGTCGACCTCGACGTACTGCATGTTGGTGCGCAGCACCCGGAAGGCCTCGGCCCACGGGGTCGCCGAGGTGAGGACCTCGAGTGGCGCAAGGTTGGCGGCCTCGTCGGTGGCGATGTTGCCCAGGATGGGTGCGTCGGTGACGTCGCCGATGTCGTCGCCGGTGGAGAGGGAGGTGTCCAGCAGCTCCCGGGCGACGGCGAGGCCAATGCCCAGCAGCAGCCCGAGGACACCGGCCAGGGCGAGGTTGCGAACGGGTTGCGGGGAGACAGGCGACGATGTTTCCACGGCTTCGTCCACGATGGTTGCCCGGATGGGGGCACGACTCTCACCGTCTGGCGTCTCGAGCTCCCGCACCAAGATCGTCAGCTCCTCGCCGTAGGCCTGGGCGATATCACGAGCCCGGACGGGGTCCATGTCCACGGCGGTGATCTCGAGGTTGACGGTTTCCGGGACGACGCTTGCCGTGACTGAGTCCATCAGTTCCTCGGGGTCGGAATCGTCTCCCAGCCGCTCGCTGACCTGGCCGGCCAGTGCGCGGCTGGTGACAAGGTCGGCATATGACGTCACCCGTTGCGTGGCAAAGAGGTTGCCGGCGTAGGCCGAGCTCGAGTCGGACTCGCTCGTGGTCGAGACAAAAAGTCGTGTCGACGACTCGTACTGCGGAGTCGCTGTCAAGGTGACGATGCCGGCGAAGGCAACGACGATCACGAGCGTCGCCACCACGATGCGCCAGCGACGACGGACAGCCAGCCAGTAGTCCTTGAGTTCCACGCGGTTCCGTTTCCCGAGGGGTGAGAGTGAGACGCCCCACCCTAGACGGCGCGACGACGGGTTCGACATCGTGGACGGTCTCCGACAGGTAGGGTCTGCGGGTCATCCGACGCACACAAGGGGAGAAGTAACGCATGTCGCTGGACTGGGAAGAGCGCCCGTGGGGCTCGTGGCACGTCATCGATGAGGGTGACGGCTACAAGGTCAAGCGCATCCATGTGGCTCCCGGCCAGCGTCTGTCCTACCAGACCCACGAGCACCGCTCGGAGCACTGGGTGGTCATCGCCGGCACTGCAACGTGTGTGGTGGAGGGCGAGACCCTCATCGCGGAGGCGGGTCACTCCATCGACGTCGCGCTCGGCGCGGCGCACCGCATCACCAACGCGCACGACGAGGAGCTGGTGATCATCGAGGTGCAGCGCGGCGCCTACACCGGTGAGGACGACATCTGCCGCCTCGAGGACGACTACGGCCGGTCGGACGACGCCGTCGAGGCCAGGTAGCGTTCCAGCGCGACCGTCGCGTCCTCCGGCTCGAAGCCGGTGGCCTCGAGCCGCTCCAGCGACATCGCGCTGCGCAGCGGGCGCGGGGCGAAGGGCTTGTCCTGGGCGAGCACGCCGGCGGCGTACTCCTCCGTCGTGATCGGCGTGACGTCGTCGGCAGACCGACCCGAGCGCTCGAAGACCGCCTGCGCGACCTCGGCCCACGACATCGCGGGCCCGCCGTTGGAGACGTGGTAGGTGCCGTGGTCGGCACCCGACTCGAGCAGGTGCCGGGTGGCGCGGACCAGCTCGTCAGTGAAGGTGAGCCGCCCGACCTGGTCGGAGACCACGCTCGGGGAGACGCCATTGGCGGCGAGTCGCTGCATGGTGCGCACGAAGTTGTTGCCCTCGCCGATGACCCACGAGGTGCGCAGCAGGTAGTGCCGCGATGCGATCGCGACGGCGATGTCGCCGGCCGCCTTGGACTGCGCGTAGACGCCGAGGGGGCTCAGCGGCTCGTCCTCGGTGTGCTCCTCGGCGGTGCCGTCGAAGACGTACTCCGACGAGTAGTGCACCAGCGTGAAGCCGTGGCGGCAGGACAGCCGGGCCAGGGTGGCGGGCGCGACGGCGTTGGCAGCCCAGGCGTCACGGCGACCCTCGGGCGTCTCGGCGGTGTCGACCGCGGTGTAGGCGGCGGCGTTGAGGACCACCGCGTACTCGTGCCACGGCCAGGCGGCGACGGCCGCGGCGTCGGTGACGTCGAGCTCGGCCCGCGTGACTCCCTCAGCGCCCGGAAGGTCCGCGACGAGGGCCTTGCCCAGCTGGCCGCCGGCGCCCAGGACCAGTGTCCGCTTGGGCGCGATGGCGGTCGCCGGGTCGAGGGCCGGGTTGTGCTGGTCCTTGTCGGAGATGATCGCGTCGGCCAGCGGGATCGGCCACGGGATGGCCACGGTCGGGTCGTCGAGCGCGAGCGCGGGGTAGGCGATGCCCGGACGCCAGTGCTCGTTGACGAGGTAGGTGTAGGCCGTCGCGTCCTCGAGCGTCTGGTAGCTGTTGCCGACGCCGCGCGGGACGTAGACCGCGACCGAGGTGTCCATCTCCAGGGAGAAGGTGGCGCCGAAGGACTCGCCCTCGCGCATGTCGACCCAGGCGCCGAAGATCCGGCCGGTGGCCAGCGAGACGAACTTGTCCCACGGCTCGGTGTGGATGCCGCGGGTCACGCCGCGGTCGGCGTTGAAGGAGACGTTGTTCTGCACCGGGCCGAAGTCGGGCAGGCCGATGGCGAGCATCTTCTCGCGCTGCCAGTTCTCCTTGAAGAACCCGCGGGCGTCGTCGCGGCGGTCAAGGCGGACGACGACCAGGCCGGGGATGGGGGTCGTCTCGAGGGAAGGAAGGGTCACTGGCCCTTCTCCGCGTACTGCGCCTCGACGGACTGCTTGACCGGACGCCACCAGTCCTCGTGCGTGCGGTACCACTCGATGGTGTTGGCCAGCCCGGACTCGAAGTCCTGGAACTGCGGCTGCCAGCCGAGCTCCTGGCGCAGCTTGCCGGACTCGATGGCGTAGCGCAGGTCGTGGCCGGCCCGGTCGGTGACGTGGTCGAAGGCGTCGGCGGGCTGGCCCATCAGGGTCAGGATCAGCCGGACGACCTCGAGGTTGTTCTTCTCCCCGTCGGCGCCGATGAGGTAGGTCTCGCCGATCTCGCCCTTGTTGAGGATCGTCCACACGGCCGAGGAGTGGTCGTCGGCGTGGATCCAGTCGCGGACGTTCTCTCCCGAGCCGTAGAGCTTGGGGCGGATGCCGTCGATGACGTTGGTGATCTGGCGGGGGATGAACTTCTCGATGTGCTGCCAGGGGCCGTAGTTGTTGGAGCAGTTGGAGACGGTCGCCTGCACGCCGAAGCTGCGGACCCACGCGCGGACCAGGTGGTCGGAGCCAGCCTTGGACGCGGAGTAGGGCGAGGACGGGTTGTAGGGCGTGTCCTCGGTGAAACGCTTGGGGTCGTCGAGCTCGAGGTCGCCGTAGACCTCGTCGGTCGAGACGTGGTGCAGGCGCTTGTCGTGCTTGCGGACCGCCTCGAGGATCGTGAACGTGCCCAGGATGTTGGTCCGGATGAAGGGGCTCGGGTCGTGCAGCGAGTTGTCGTTGTGCGACTCCGCGGCGTAGTGCACGACCGCGTCGTGCTCGGCGACCAGCGGGTCGACCACGTCGGGCTCCGCGATGTCACCGACGACGAGCTGGACGCGGTCCTCGGGGAGACCGGCGATGGCCTCGCGGCTCGCGGCGTAGGTCATCTTGTCGAGCACGGTCACCCGCACGTCGGTGTGCTCCATCAGGTGGTGCACGAAGTTGGAGCCGATGAAGCCGGCGCCCCCGGTCACGAGAAGTCGATCCATGCGCCGGAGTGTAGTGGTGGTGACACGGCCGGAAGCGACCCCTCTAGGGTGACGACCATGCGCGGAATCATTTTGGCCGGCGGCACCGGGTCGCGACTGCACCCGATCACCCAGGGCATCAGCAAGCAGCTCGTGCCGGTCTACGACAAGCCGATGATCTACTACCCGCTCTCCACCCTCATGCTCGCGGGGATCCGGGACGTCCTCATCATCACCACTCCGCACGAGGCCGAGGGCTTCCACCGCCTGCTGGGCGACGGCTCACAGTTCGGCGTCGACATCACCTTCGCGGTGCAGCCGAGTCCCGACGGCCTGGCGCAGGCCTTCATCATCGGCGCGGACCACGTCGGCGACGACACGGCCGGACTGGTGCTGGGCGACAACATCTTCTACGGCACCGGCCTCGGCACCCGGCTGCGCCGCTTCGAGAACCTCGTCGGGGCGGCCGTCTTCGGCTACCACGTGGCGGACCCCACGGCGTACGGCGTGGTGGAGTTCGACGCCGAGGGCCGCGCGCTGTCGCTGGAGGAGAAGCCCGAGAAGCCCAAGAGCCACTTCGCGGTGCCGGGTCTCTACTTCTACGACAACGACGTGATCGGGCACGCCGCGGACCTGAAGCCCTCGGCCCGGGGCGAGCTCGAGATCACCGACCTCAACCGGATCTACCTCGAGCAGGGCAAGCTCCAGGTCGAGGTGCTGCCGCGCGGGACCGCGTGGCTCGACACCGGCACGTTCGACTCGCTCAACGACGCGAGCAACTTCGTCCGTACGATCGAGGGTCGCCAGGGCTTCAAGATCGGCGCGCCGGAGGAGGTCGCCTGGCGGATGGGCTTCCTGTCCGACGACGAGCTGCGCCAGCGTGCCGAGCCGCTGGTCAAGAGCGGCTACGGCGCCTACCTCCTCGACCTGCTCGAGGAGCAGCGCGAGGGTCAGTAGGCCCCGCGGCTGCCGAAGACGGCGCCGAAGGTGCGCGCCAGGATCGACAGGTCCTGGAGCATCGACCAGTTGTCGACGTAGTAGAGGTCGAGACGGATCGCCTCGTCGAACGACAGGTTGGACCGTCCGGAGACCTGCCACAGTCCGGTCATGCCGGGGCGCACGCGCAGGCGGCGGTGCATGTGGTCGGCGTACGCCTCGACCTCGCTGGGCAGCGGCGGGCGCGGGCCGATGAGGCTCATGTCGCCACGCAGGACGTTGAAGAGCTGGGGCAGCTCGTCGAGGGAGAAGCGACGCAGCCAACGACCGGGCGTGGTGATGCGCGGGTCGTCGACCATCTTGAAGAGGCCTTCCTTGTGGCCGATCTCCGCGTGGAGGTCCTGCAGCATCTCCTCGGCGTTGGTGACCATCGTGCGCAGCTTGAGGCAGGAGAAGTCCTGGCCGTCCTTGCCCACCCGGGTCTGGCGGAAGAGGATCGGGCCGCGGTCGAACGCCCACACTCGGAACGCTGAGAACGCAAAGACGGGGGAGAAGGCCACCACGAGGCAGGTCGCGACGACCACGTCGAAGGTCCGCTTGCCCCACCGAACCGCGGCGGCCGAGCGGGGCGGGTCGAGGTGGATGAGCGGGAGGCCGCCTACGGGACGGATCTGCACCCGCTCGCTCGACACGTCGGTGACGCTCGGTGCGACGACCACGGAGACGTCGCGCTCCTCGAGGTCCCACACCGCTTGGCGGGTCTGGGCCGACGAGGTGAAGGCACCGCCCACGACGAAGACCGTGTCGGCCTTGAGGGTGTCGGCGGCCCAGGCGACGTCGTCGGTGTTGCCCCACACCCGGATGCCGGACGCTGTCTCTTCGCGGAAGTCGGTGGGCGGGGTCAAAGCGCCGACGACCTGGTAGCCGAGCCAGGACTCGCGGCGCAGCACCGCGGCGATCTCGTCGACGTGGGAGGGGAGCCCGGCGAGCACGACCCGCTGGAGGAGAGCGCCACGTCGGCGTGCGCTCTTGAGCAGGGTCCGCATGACGACCCGGCCGAGCACCAGGAGGGGGATCCCGCTCAGGAACGAGAAGAGGTAGAGGCCCCGGGAGAACTCGTACTGGATCAGGTAGCAAAAGATGCCGACGAGGCCGGCAGTAATCAGGGTGGCGTTGATGACGAGCTTGTACTCGTCGGTGCCGGCGCCAAAGAGACGCGACCGGTAGCCGCCGAGGCCGAAGATCACGACCAGCCACAGGACCACGAGGCCGGCGATGATCTCCGCTCCCACCGGGATGCCCTGGATGTTGCGGGGGAAGACGGGAAGGGCCTCGCGCATGAGTCCGCCGACGGCGACGGCGGCGAGCATCATGGCCAGGTCGACCATCACGGCGGCGAGCGGGATGCGGGCGAGGGCACGACGGGAGGCCTTGCGGGCCGCGGTGGGGGCGGCGGCAGTAATGGCCGCGGCCGCGTCGGCATCCTGCGTCGTGCCGACGCTGGTGCTCAACCGCTCACTGATGATCGACATACGTTGCCCCCCACAGGCCCCGAAACAGATCGGGCCGATGTCGGCCCGACGAGGCACAACCCTGTCATCTGTTCAGAGAGAGTTCGGACGCTTGATTCAATTGTTTACCAACGTGTGGTCAAGATCTCCCTGACTGTGACCAAAATGAGTATCAGGGGTCACGTAGGGCCGCCTGGGTCCCACCCCTTGGAGGGGGGATTTCACCTCAGAGACGTACTGAAACGACGGGTCACACCCGATCGAGGACTGCGGCGACCATCCGGGCCGCGACCTCGGGTCTGTCCTGCCTCCTGCTGCTGCGGGGTTCCGGGTCAGCGGCGCGGGTCGTTGCCCTTGCCCCGGCTCGGTTCGCGCCGGGACTCGATCATCACCGGCACCAAGCCAACCCGCACACGGCCGCGCGAACTGATGTCGCGGACCGTCCCGTCAGGGGAGAAGAGCCGCCTCGTACGGTCCGGAACGACGACGCGCCGTTCCCTCCCGGACATGCTCCAGATGACTCGGCGCTCAGCCTTCTTGGTAATGAAGAGGCAGGTGTAGAGGTCGCCCTTGGTGATCGTGCACCCTGCGGCCCGGGTGTCGATCAGCCATGGCTGGATCACGCCGAAGGCCCTGCCGGGCGCCGCCAGCTGGTTGTCAGGGGTGAGCATGGCCGTGTTCATGTTCGGCGTCGGCGGAGACCAGTAGTGCCAGTAGACACGCTCGGTCCCGATGGAGGCGTTGAGCACGTAGGTCTTGACCACGTTCGCGACCTGCTGGTCGACGCTGATCGGGACAGTCGCTCGACCTCCGTTCACGTCGTAGTTGATCTCGACGATCCAGATCGGCCCGGAGAAGCCGTACTGCGACGTCATGCGGCGCAACCACTTCACGAGCTTGATCCCCTTCTCAGGCCCGATCCTGGCCCGGGGAAAGCCGCTCAGGCTTGCCACGTCGACCAACTCGGCCACGGGCTTCCCGCCCACCCGCTCGCTCCAGTACTCGCGGAACCAGGCCCGGTTGGAGGAGTACCGGATGGGTCCGTGTGGAGCCACCACCTCGGCCCCGGGAGCGTGTCGGCGCACTTCCAGCGCAGCGACGCGGGTCATCTTCGCCATGTGTCGAGGGGTGCCGATGTAGTTGCACGGGCAGTTCATCTCTGCAAACACCTGATAGTCCGCACGGGCGCCGTAACGCTCGGCCAGGGCCCGCACGAAGGTGCGGTAGGCGCTCAGCCTGGGGGGCCGGAGCAAGCTCGGGACGCCCGACTCGCCCACTCCGTAGAAGGCGGGGGTGCCGAAAAGGGTGAGCAGCGGCTTGGACCCGTGCTGCCGAGCCATGTCGATCCTGGCGTCGAGCTTCGACCAGTCGAGCTGCCCGGGGGAACGTTCCACATTGGCCCAGTTGACGATCAGGCGCGCGGTAGGCGTCGACACCAACGGTGCCGCAGGAGCTGAGAGCTGGATCAGGTCGATGCCGAAGAGGTGCGGCTTGACCCGCTCGGCGTGGGCCGACGGGGGGAGCCAGACCATCAGGGTCGCAGCTAGAGCGCCGACTGCGGCGCGGCAGACCACCCGGGACACGTGAGCATTCATTGTCGCGGACGGTAACAGCAGACGCCACGCCTGCTCGATGCTTCTCGTCTGCGTCCATGGCTGCGCGCAGGCCAGCCCGAGGTCGGCCGTGCTCAGCCCTCAGGTCGGCACGCGCCCCCACAGGTCGGCACGCACCCCCCACAAATAGGTTGAAGATGCTTCGACTGGCATGATGTGACCATTCAGTCAGGCGCTACTTGACGCCGGGGTTCGCTTGCCCGCGGGTGGCGACCTGCGTCGGTGCGCGTCTACGACACGCTCATCATTGGATTCGGCCCTCAGTGGGCGTCAGTACTTCGTGGGGGAGTCATGGCAGGGACAGGGATACAGTCGCGGGTGCGCGCCAGGCGTACGGGCGTGCTCATGGCATTCGACGCCTCGGCGTTGGTGCTCGCCTACTGTGTGGGCCTGACCGCGCGCTACGGCGGCGACATCGATGCCGTCTGGCAGCACGCGGCGTGGATCACGCTCGGCGCCGTCGGACTCCAGTGGGTCGTCGGCCTCGCCAGTCGCGTCTACCTGGGTCGCGTAGGCGTGGCCACCATCGAGGAGACGATCGCCCTGGGCCTCGTCACCTTCGGTTGCGGCATGACGGTGGCGACGTTGAACGCCATCGCCGACCCCCCGTGGTTCGCACGAAGCGTCCCCCTGACCGCGACCTTCCTCGGGTTCTTCGTGATGCTGACGGTCCGGGCCCTGTGGCGCCACCTGACCGATCAGATCGCTCTGACGGGTGCCGAAGGCGCTCGGCGCGCGGTCATCGTCGGTGCCGGCTACAGCGGCAACCGCCTCGCGCGTTCGATGCTGGGTCGGCCCGAGGAGGGCCTGATCCCGGTGGCCTTCCTCGACGACGACCTGTGGAAGCGCAAGCGGCGGCACTTCGGCGTCCCCGTCATGGGCCGGTTGGAGGACCTCGAGCGCGTCGTCCACCACACCGGCGCCGAGGTGGTGGTGGTCGCCATCCCCTCTGCATCCAAGGAGCTGATCCGCCCGCTGGTCGACCAGGCGCGGGACCTGGGCATCACTGTCAAGGTGCTGCCGTCGTTCGCCGAGTCCTTCTCCGCCAAGGCCGACGTCCGCGATGTGCGCAACGTCAACATGGCCGACGTCCTCGGGCGCGCGACCGTCGAGACCGACGTGTCGACCATCGCGGGCTACGTCACCGGCAAGCGGGTGCTCGTCACGGGGGCGGGCGGCTCGATCGGTTCAGAGCTCTGCCGCCAGCTCCACAAGTTCGGCCCTGCCGAGCTCATCATGCTCGACCGCGACGAGTCGGCCCTGCACGCGGTGCAGCTCTCCATCCACGGTCGTGCGTTGCTGGACAGCCCGGACGTCGTGCTCAACGACATCCGCGACGAGCCCGCACTCCGTGAGATCTTCGAGGAGCGCAGGCCCGAGGTCGTCTTCCACGCCGCGGCCCTCAAGCACCTGCCGATGCTGGAGCAGTACCCGCTCGAGGCGTTCAAGACCAACGTCTTGGGCACTGCCAACGTGCTTCGGGTGTCCACAGAGGTCGGCGTCGGCACCTTCGTCAACATCTCGACGGACAAGGCGGCCGATCCCAAGAGCGTGTTGGGCTACAGCAAGCGCGTGGCTGAGCGTCTCACGGCGGCAAGGTCTAAGGAGACCGACGGCGCCTACATCAGCGTCCGCTTCGGCAACGTCCTCGGCAGCCGCGGGTCGGTGCTCCACACCTTCACCGCGCAGATCGCGGCCGGCGGCCCGGTCACCGTCGTGCACCCGGACATCACGCGATACTTCATGACGGTCGAGGAGGCCGTGCAGCTCGTCATCCAGGCAGGCGCGATCGGCCAGGACGGTGAAGTGATGATCCTCGACATGGGGCAGCCGGTGAAGATCGACGACGTGGCGCGACAGCTCATCGAGCTCTCCGGCGAGAATGTCGAGATCGTCTACACCGGCCTGCGCGAGGGGGAGAAGCTGCACGAGAAGCTGTTCAGTGGTGCCGAGAGCGACCAGCGCTCCAGACACCCCCTCGTCTCCCACGCGCCGGTGTCGCCGCTGGCTGAGGGCGTCGTCCGGTCGTACAAGCTGGACACTTCGACCCACCTGGGGCTCCGCCAGGCATTCGAGGACTGGGTGCACCTGCCCGATCCCGTTGCCTCCTACGTCGACTGACCCTTCCCAACAACCTGAAAGCGAGTCCTCTCCTTGTCGACGCCAGTCGATTCCCAGTCCACCGTCCTCGTCACGGGTGGCACCGGCTCCTTCGGCTCCTCGATGGTCCGGCGCCTACTCGACGGTGGCATCGGCGAGGTCCGCATCCTCAGCCGCGACGAGCTCAAGCAGGACGACATGCGGCGCCGGATCGGTGACGATCGTGTCCGCTTCTACATCGGTGACGTCCGCGACTACGACAGTGTCGACCGCGCCACCCGCGGCGTGGACTACGTCTTCCACGCCGCCGCCCTCAAGCAGGTCCCGAGCTGTGAGTTCTTCCCCCTCGAGGCGGTGCGCACCAACGTCCTGGGCAGCGCCAACGTGATCGAGGCGAGCAACGCCAACGAGGTGCGTTCGGTGGTCTGTCTGGGCACGGACAAGGCGGCCTACCCCGTCAACGCGATGGGCATGTCCAAGGCCATGATGGAGAAGGTTGCCCAGGCATTCGCGCGCAACAACCCGACGGCCAACACGGTCGTCTCGACCGTTCGCTACGGCAACGTGATGATGTCCCGGGGTTCCGTCATCCCGATGTTCGTCGAGCAGGTTCGTGCCGGCCGGGAGCTCACCGTCACCGACCCGAAGATGACCAGGTTCTTGATGTCGCTCGACGAAGCCGTGCTGCTCGTGGAGCACGCGTTCGAGCACGCGCGTCCGGGTGACCTGTTCATCAAGAAGGCGCCGGCGTCCACCATCGAGGACCTGGCGCTTGCCGTCGGCAACGCCATGGGGGTCGTCCCGGAGATCAAGGTGATCGGGACCCGGCACGGAGAGAAGCTCTACGAGACGCTGGCGACCCGCGAGGAGCTGGCGCGGGCGGAGGACCAGGGCGACTACTTCCGGGTCGCCGTGGACGCTCGCGACCTCAACTACGGCGAGTACTTCGACGCGGGCGACCGCAGGGAGTCGGAGCTCGACGACTACCACTCCCACAACACCGAGCGGCTCGACGTCAACCAGGTGGGGGATCTCCTGCTCGGGCTGCCCAGCTTCCAGCGTCTGATCGAATCCGGAGCGTGATGGTCGCGTTCTCGGTGGCCTTGGCCGCGGCTCTCCTGCTGACCGGTCTGATCGTGCCGTTCCTGCGGCGCGGCCAGCTCCTCGACGTACCCAACGAGCGGTCGTCGCACAGCGTGCCGGTGCCGCGCGGGGGAGGGCTGGCTGTGATGGCGGCGGTGGCTCTCGCGAGCACCGCCGCGGCCCTGACAGGGCGCGAAGTGCTGTGGGTCCCGTTGATCCTCGCGCTTGCGCTGGCCGCGGTGGGGTTGGCTGACGACCGCATGCCGCTGCCCGGGGCCGTACGCCTCGTGCTGCAGCTGATCGCCGGGGTCGGGGTTGCGGTGTGGGCGGTGTCGACCGCCTCGCCCGCTCCGGCCGTGGGTCTCTTCGCGCTGGTCACGGTGGTGGCCGTCGCCGGGTACGTCAACGCCTTCAACTTCATGGACGGTATCAACGGGATCTCCGCGCTCACCGCGGTGGTCGCAGGGGCGTGGTGGTGCTGGATCGGCGTCGAGAACGACCTCGACGGTCTTGTCACTCTCGGCGCCGTCGTGGCAGGGTCCATGCTCGGGTTCGCGCCGTGGAACGCGCCGCACGCCCGTGTCTTCCTCGGCGATGTCGGCAGCTACGGGGTCGGGTTCCTCGTGGTGACGGGTGGCGTGTGGGCGTGGGCGAACGACGTCTCCGCGGTGCTGTGCCTGGCGCCGCTTGCCGTCTACATCGCCGACACCGGCTGGGTCCTGGTCAAGCGTGCAGCCGGCCGGCGCCCCCTCATGCAAGCGCACCGCGAGCACGTCTACCAGCAACTGGTGGACGGGGGGTGGTCGCACACTGCCTCGGCCTCGCTGTGCGCAGCAGTGAGCTTGGTGGTGTGCTGCGCGATCGCCCTGGCGCCACTCACCGTGTCCCTACCCGCGGTGGCAGCGCTGCTGCTGGCCTACCTGGTGGCGCCGCATCTCGCGCGGACAGGGGCTGTCGCGTGAAGATCGGCATGATCAGCCAGTGGTATGAGCCAGAGACCGGCGCGGCTGCCCACCCGACGGCGATCGCCAGGGGTCTCCAGGCTCGCGGCCATCAGATCCGTGTCCTCACCGGCTTTCCCAGCTATCCGCAGGGCAGGGTCTACGACGGCTACCGGATGCGAATGCGGGACCTCGAGATGCGCGACGGCATCGAGCTGCTTCGCGTGCCCGACGTGCCGAGCCACGACCAGAACGCCCTGCGGCGCGCACTCACGCTGACCTCGTTCGCCGCCTCCGCCACGACCCAGGTGGGCTGGCTCCGCGGAGCGGACGTGGTCCTCACCTACTTGTCCCCGGCCACCGTCGGGCTGGCCGCATGGGCGCTGCACAGGCTGCACTCAGTGCCCTACGTGCTCTACGTGCAGGACCTCTGGCCCGAGACGGTGACTGCGAGTGGCTTCCTGCCCGGCGCGCGCCTCAACGACGTCGCGGAGTCCGTGATCAACGTCGGCCTGCGCGGCCTCTATCGCCGTGCGGCCGGCACCGCTGCCCTGAGCCCCACCATGGCCGGGATGCTCGCCGAGCGCGGCACGACGGTCCCGCCGGTCTCGATCCCCAACTGGGTGGACGAGCGCGTCTTCGCTCCCACGGCTTCGCCCGCCCGGTCGCTGTCGCGGGAGCTGCCGACGGACCGGACGTGGCTGATGTACGCCGGTGGCATGGGCGATGTGCAGGCCCTCGACCACGCGGTGCGCGCCATGGCGCGGCTGTCCGCGCGGCCTGACATCGGACTGGTGTTCGTGGGCGACGGGGTCGCCAAGGATCGACTCGAGCGGTTGGCGGTCGAGCTCGGCGCCGCGGACCGGGTGCTGTTTCTCGGATCTCGACCGATGTCGGCGATGCCCGCGCTCATGGCCGAGGCGGCGGCGCAGCTGGTGTCGCTGAAGGACCTCCCACTCTTCACCGGGACCATCCCCAGCAAGATCCAGGCGGCGATGGCGTGCGGCAGCCCGATCGTGTGTGCGGTCGCAGGGGACGCCGCCGACGTCGTCACTGATGCGGGGTGCGGTGTCGCGGTGCCCCCCGAGGACGACGCCAGATTGGCAGAAGCGTTCCAGGCCGTCGTCGACATGGGTCCCGACGCCCGTCGCCGGTTGGGTGACGCGGGCCGCCGGGCGTACGTCGAGCGCTACTCGGCCGAAGCGGGAACCGAGCGGCTCGAGCAGCTGCTCGCGCAGGCCGCTCGGGGGGCTCGGTGAACGGCGCAAAGAGTCCGCGAGTGGTGGCCGTGCTGGGGGCCAGCGGGTTCGTCGGCTCCCACGTCGTGAGCGCGCTCATCCGCAGGGGGGCGGAGGTCACAGCCGTGCGTGCTCCGCGGCTGAGCACCAGCGCGAGGAGCGTGCCAGACCTCCGAGGTGAGCTCGAAATGTCTCACGTGAAGGCCGAGTCGGACCGCTTGCGCGCGGAGCTGGCCGGCGCCTCGACCGTGATCAATGCGGCTGGGCTCGCCCACGCGACCGGTGGTGGTGACGACCTGTTCGGCGCCAACGCCCTCCTCCCTGCAGTCGTGGCTGAGGCGATGGAGGACGGTGCCCGCCTGGTGCACGTGAGCTCCGCTGCCGTCCAGGGGCGGATGTCGCCCTTGGACGAGTCGAACACCCGGGCCCCCTTCAGCCCCTACTCGGCGTCCAAGGCGCTCGGTGAGGAGCTGGTGGCGCAGCGCGCCGACACGGTGTGCTTCCGCCCCACCTCGGTCCACGGTCCTGACCGTCAGGTCACGCGCAGCCTGAGCCGCTTGGTGTCCTCTCGGGTGGCCTCGGTGGCTGGGCGGGGGGACGGGCCCACCCCCCAGGTGCTGGTCGACAACGTGGCCGACGCAGTCGCGTTCATTGCACTCACCCAGCAGATCCCACCTGCCGTCGTCCTCCAGCCGCACGAGGGTCTGACGGTCGCAGGCCTGGTGCGGAGCCTCGGCGGGCGCGAGCCGCTTCATGTGGCGACGTGGCTGGCGCGTCCACTCGTCCGAATGCTCAGCGAGCTGGGGAGCGTGCTCCCACCGATAGCAGGTGTTGCGCGCAGATTGGAGATGCTGTGGTTCGGCCAGCATCAGGTCGACGGTTGGCTGACCACGACGGACTGGTCAGCTCCGGAGAGCGTGGAGCGTTGGAAGGACATGATGTGAAGCAGGTTGCAATCACCGGTGGTTTCGGGTTCCTGGGCTGGCACACAGCGTGCAGGCTCCGGGCCCTGCACCAAGTCGAGCCGGTACGGCTGGGGCGGGCGGATCTCGCCGACCCAGCCCGGCTGGCGGCCGTCCTCGCCGGGGCCGACACGGTCATCCACACGGCCGGGGTCAATCGGGCCGACACGGACGCCGAGGTCGAGGCCGGCAACGCGCATGCTGCCGAGACGTTGGCCGCAGCGCTGCGTGCGGCCGGTCGACCGGTCGACGTCGTCTACGCCAATTCGGTCCAGGCCGAGCTCGACAACCCCTACGGACGTGGCAAGGCGGCCGCGGCCCAGATCCTGGCCGCGGTGTGCGCCGAGACGGGCGCGCACTTCGCCGACCTGCTGCTGCCCAACCTGTTCGGTGAGCACGGGCGTCCGGGCTACAACTCGTTCGTGGCCACCTTCGCCCACGAGGTGGCTGCCGGTCGTACGCCGAGCGTGACCGGAGACCGGGAGATCGAGCTGCTGCACGCCCAGGAGGCAGCGGCAGCGCTGATCGGGGCGGCTGGTCAGGACCTGCGCACGACCATCCGCGGTGAGGCCATCGGGATCCGCACGGTGCTGGAGACTTTCGAGGAGTTCCACGAGGTCTACGGCAAGCGCGGCGAGATCCCCGACGTGTCGCAGCGGATGCGGCTCAACCTGTTCAACACCTACCGCGCAGCCGCGTTCGGGAACGCTCCCGAGCTCGCGCCGCAGGTGCACGCGGACAACCGCGGCGACCTCTTCGAGACCGTGCGCTCGCACGGTGGCACTGGGATGTCGTACGCCTCCACCACCAGGCCGGGTCAGAAGCGTGGCGAGCACTACCACCTGCGGAAGATCGAGCGCTTTGTCGTGGTCAAGGGAGAGGCGGAGATCCAGCTGCGCCGCCTGCTGCACGACGAGGTAGTGACGCTCCGGGTGAGCGGTCGGCGACCGGTCTTTGTCGACATGCCGACCCTCTGGGTGCACAACATCCGCAACGTGGGTGACGACGACTTGCTGACGGTGTTCTGGGCGGACCAGCTGCTCGACCCCGCCGATCCCGACCAGTTCCCCGAGACGATCATCCAGGAGGCGCACGCATGAAGGTCATGACCGTGGTCGGCACGCGCCCGGAGATCATCCGGCTCGCGCGGGTGATCGACCGCCTGGACACGACCCAGGGCATCGAGCACGTCCTGGTGCACACGGGCCAGAACTACGACTACTCGCTCAACCAGGTCTTCTTCGACGACCTCGGCCTGCGCGCACCGGACCACTACATGGGCGTCGACACGAGCAGTCTGGGCGCGGTGCTGGGAGGTGTGCTCATCGGGACCGAGAAGGTCCTCCTCGAGGAGCGCCCCGACGCACTTCTGGTGCTGGGCGACACGAACTCCTGCATCGCGACCGTGATGGCCAAGCGGATGCGGATCCCGACCTATCACATGGAAGCAGGCAATCGCTGCTTCGACGAGAACGTCCCCGAGGAGACGAACCGCCGGCTGGTCGACCACGTGGCGGACTTCAACCTGGCCTACACCGAGCACGCGCGACGCAACCTCCTCAACGAGGGCTTGCACCCGCGCCGGGTGCTCGTCACGGGCTCGCCCATGCGCGAAGTGCTCGAGCACTTCCGCGGCCGGATCGACGCCGCTGGTGCGTTGGAGCAGCTGGGTCTGGAGTCGGGTGGCTACTTCCTGGTCAGTGCGCACCGCGAGGAGAACGTCGACTCTCCCGAGCGGCTGCGGCTCCTGATCGAGTGCCTGGAGCGCGTCGCTGCCGTATGGGACCTTCCGGTCGTGGTCAGCACGCATCCGCGCACTCGGAAGCGGCTGGCGTCGCTGGAGCAGGACATCGAGGGCGACATCCGCTGGCTGGAGCCCTTCGGCTTCCACGACTACAACAAGCTCCAGCTCGAAGCGGCGTGCGTCCTCTCCGACTCCGGCACGATCTCTGAGGAGTCCTCGATCCTGGGATTCCCGGCGATCACGCTCCGTGATTCGATCGAGCGCCCGGAGGCCCTCGACTCGGGATCGATCATCATGACCGGTCTCGACGCGGGCGACGTGGAACGCGGCGTGCGGATCGCCATGGCCGACGGTGCCGTTTCGTCCTCGATCCCGGCCGGGTACGAGATCGCCGACACCAGCAATCGCGTGGTCCGGTTCATCGCCTCGACCACGTCGCGGCACCGCCAGTGGGCGGGTATTCGTCGATGAGCGACCTCCGCCTGCTGGTGGTGTACCCCCACCTTCCTCACTATCGTGACGGTGTCTTTCGCTCCTTCGCGAACCGCCCAGAAATGGATGTCTCCTTCGCGGCGGCATCTGAGTCGAAAGATCCCAGCATCGAGACCATCCCCTTGTCGCAGTTCAACAGCGTCGAATTGGTCAACCGATGGTTTGGACCGGCTTTGTGGCAGCGAGGGTTGATCCTTCACCTCCTCCGCAACAGATATGACGCGGTCGTCTTCCTAGGCGACGTCAAGTACCTGTCCACCTGGGCGTCTGCCTTACTGCTCAGACTCCTGCGCCGGAAGGTGATCTTCTGGACCATCGGCTGGCACAAGCCCGATCGATACCTGGCCAAGTGGCTGCGTCTTGCCTTCTACCGTCTGGCTCATTCGCTGGCTCTCTACGGCGAAGTCGGGCGACAGATCGGTGTGAAGGCCGGTTATCCGCAGGAGAGAATGCACGTCATCGGGAACAGCGTTTCGTCGAGCGCCAAGGACCAGTGCCCCGAGTGGTCGAGTCCAGACCTTGCCGATCTTCGAGAGTGGCGCGTTCTGATGGTCGGCCGTCTGACCTCTGTGAAGAACCTGCCTCTCGTCATTCAAGCGATTGCAGGCTCCGCGCGATTGGCTCGGCGTACGTCAGTCCTCTTCGTTGGAGATGGGCCGGAACGTGAGGCTTTGGCGGACCTTGCTGCCGAATACGGCGTTGATGCACGTTTCTTGGGCGCCATTTATTCAGACGAAGCGCTCGCCCAGGTGTATCGCGAAGCACATGTCACGGTGGTGCCAGGCGCTGCCGGACTGACAGTCATTCAGAGCCTGGAGCACGGGGTACCCGTGATTACGCACGATTCGCCGTTCCACCAGATGCCTGAGGCCGAAGCGGTCGTTCCAGGGCGCACGGGGGCCACATACCGCTACGGTGACGTCGCGGACCTGGGACGCCGAATGGAAGAGTGGACCGAGATTCTGTCTGGAGGTGCCGGAGAGTACGCGGACTTATGCCGTCAGGAAGTCCGTACGCGCTGGTCGCCGGAGGTCCATGCCGATCGCTTGGCGGACGTGGTTCGTGGGGCACGCCCCCGTGTCGAGGACACCGGGTGAGCCCAGATCGCGGCCGGTCGATCCGCAGTGCTTTCGCCGCGCTACTGGTGGCACGTCTGGCGTCGTCTCTGCTGCAAGCCGGATTGCTGGTGACACTCGCTCGGGAAGTCGATCCGAAGACGTTCGGATCGGTTGCAGCCTTCATTGTGATCATCACCCTGGGTGGCGCGGTTGCAGACCTGGGGCTGGAGACCGCCGCTCTTCGTCAGAGCGCCGTGAATCTCTTGTTTGTCGGAAGAATGCGACGTCTACATTCGGCATTGGTCGGTTCGGCATGCTTGGTCATGCTTGGTGTGAGCGCGCTGGGTGTCATCCTCGGGCTGGATCTGCTCTCACTGTTGCCTCTGATGCTATGGGTCTACCTCGAACGGCGCATGAGTTTCGACATCGGCCTCAACATTGGCCACCAAAGGACGCTACGTGCCGGCGTGGCGTTGGTCGGCGCCCGGATGGTGACAGTGGGTGCGTTCATTCTGCTCCCGATCGATGTGTCCCCGGTTCTTGCCTACAGCCTGAGCTCGGTGCTTGGGAGTGGTGTGGGTGTGATGCTGGCGAAGTTCCACGTACCCCCCTCGAGGGGTGCCGCGGACGCTACGGTGAAGCAGGTCCTCAAGGCGGCGAATCCGTTCTGGCGCGCTACCATGTCGGGTCTGCTGCGGACGCTTGATGTGCTGATCGTTCAGGCGGTATCCGGGCAAGGGGTCAGTGGTATCTACGCTCTGCCCTCGCGAGCGATTGCCCCGATGCGCCTCATCGCGACAAGCATCTCCACGACGGCTTTGCCGTACGCAGCGCGACGTGATTATGCGAGGCTCAGGACGCTTGAGCGCACGATGCTGGTAGCACTGTGTGCGGCCATCGCAATGGCGATCGCGGGTTGGGCGTTCGTCGACGACTTCGTGGTGATGGTGTTGGGGGAGGCATATGAGCCGTCGGCGGATGTCCTTCGCGTGTTGATCATCGGGGTTGTTCTGAACGTGCCTGGGGCCTTTTGGAGCGGGGTCCTGCAAGGGACTGGACACGAGCAGTACGTGGCTCGAGTCGGCGCTCTCCTCGTGGTGGTGTTTCTGCCTCTGGTCGCTGTGGGTTCAGCCCTTGGTGGCGCAGTCGGCGCCGCGACGGGAGTGACAGCCACATATCTTCTCCAAGTAATGATCTTTGGAACCCAACGAGTAAGGACAGGCAAGTGGTGATCGAGTCGCTGGCAGTGTGTATCCCGACGCGAGACCGCCCAGCACAGTTGCGCAAGGCTTTGGATGCGGTGGCGCGACAGACGGTATCGGGGGTCGAGGTGACGGTCGTCGTCGCTGACAACTCGGCGGTGCAGTCTGCCAGGGAGATATGCGACCACCACGCAACCTCACCTCACTACCTCAGCGAATTGCGGCCGGGTGTATCCCATGTCCGCAACGCGTTGCTCGAGATGACAGACGAACTCGGGGTCGACGCTCTCTACTTCTTGGATGACGACATGGTGCCGGAGCCGGGCTGCCTTGAGGCTTTCGTGCGTGGGACGGTGGTGTGGCCGGACACCATACTCACCGGACCCGTTCAGTATGTGTGGGAAGTTGTTGACGGAGTTCCCGTTTCGACGGAGCAGGTTCCGATCGTCCGCGAGGAGCGAGCGCACGGCACTCCACTCCAGGTGACAGGCACCGGAAACACCTTTATTCCCCTGGCGGTGTGGAGGCGGTGCGGTAAGCCACGCTTCAATCCCGCATTGGGCACGTCGGGTGGCGAGGACACTGACTTCTTCGACCGGCTGACTGCCGACGGCGCGCAACTGAGGTGGTGCGCAACTGCGCGCACCGCGGAGTCCTTGCCGAAGCATCTGGGGACATCGAAGGCGGTGGCAGGTCGCTACTTGAGAGCAGGCTTTGCGAATGGGACCATCGCGTTGCGTCGCCGACCCCGCCTGGTCGTCCTGGTCGAGGGGATCGGTCGAAGCGTGCTCGGCGCCGTGGCGATGTGTCTGCCAGCCAGAATCAGCCCATTGGCGAACGCGCGGGCCACCTTCTGCGCCGGCGTCGGACGTGCCCGGGCGGCACTGGGACGACCGCCACGTCACTATGGTGTGGAGGGGTGAACTGGTGGTGACTCCACAAAGGCGGCGTCTTCAGGCTGTGCGAGGCGTCTCCAAAGTCCTCTGGGATGACCGTCACCAAGCGCGTTGGGTGTTGCGGCGACGGGTGGATGCGGCGTACTTGGGGTGGCACGGGCGAGGAAACCTGGGCGATGAGGCCATGTTCAACTCCGCTGTCCGCCACTCGCTCGTTCCTCTGTTCCCCGCTCCGCTGCACAGAGCGAGCAGAGCCATCGCGAGCGGCGTACGCATCCGCACCCTTGTATTGGGTGGGGGCACGCTCATTGGCCGCGACGAGTGGGCCACTCGGCTCGACGCCCTCCTCGGTCGGACCCATGTCGAGCGGCTTGTCGTCCTGGGCACAGGCTGCGAAGACCTGTCTCGCGCCCTTGAACTGGGAATCGCCACGGAACGAGGACTGAGGCGATGGTCGTCGTTGCTGCAGAACGCTGACCTTGTCGGCGTGCGCGGACCTGACTCTCAGCAGTCCTTGGCTGACCTGAGCGTGGGCTCGAAGGTCGTCGGGGATCTCGGACTATTGGCCGACACACTGGCCGACGACGGCCCGCTGACGCCCTCGGCTCAGCCGATCCCGAGACGCATCGGCGTGAATGTTGCGGGTGTGGAAGACGCCCTTGGCCATGACCGGCGATCTCAGCTGAGCACGGTGGCGATGACTGTGTCCGCACTCAGGGATCAGGGGTTCAGCCCGGTGTTCTTCTCGATGGAAGCCGAAGATGACGAGGTCGCTCGTCGGCTGGCTGAGAGTGCCATGGTCGAGATGCAGCCGTTCCGCAACAACCTCGATGACATGTTGACCTTCCTCATGGGTTGCTCGGCGGTCCTGTCGGAGCGACTGCACGGAGGAATCTTGGCTACGGCCCTAGACGTCCCGAACATCCTTGTGAGCTACAAGCCGAAGTGTTTCGACTTTGCGAAGAGCGTCGGGCTGGAGGGAAACCTGGTGAGTCTGGAGGAGGTGGAGCCGCAGGCACTGGCCGAGCGGTTGATCCGCCTTTCGAGTACGAAGACTCCTGAGGTAGTCCGAGAGAACGTGTCGAACAGGCGCGCAGCAATGCTGGACCTGATCCGTGGAATCGGTGAATGATGTTTGTCAGTGTCTTGATCGGAGCCGGGGCGGCCGTGGCGATGATCGGCGGGATCGCTCGGTGGGGCGGCGAACGACGCCGCACGCTCTTACTCCACCTGATCTGGGGAGCGGTCTTCCTGTATCCGGTGGTGTTCACCGTCTTGGACGCAAGATCCGTCTACAACGGAGCTGACGCCCGCCTCGTGGACGATCGAATGTTCGCGTCCGTGAATGCGGCGTGGTCGGCCTTCACCTTGCTGATCTGCGCTGCGCTCATCTTGGGACTGCTCGTGCACGCTAGGCGCGAAGTGCTGAACCGGCTCGATGCGAGCCGTGCCATGACGTTCGGGTTGATCTTGTTCCTAGCAACAACGGGGGGGCTGGCAGCCATCGCTGGTTCGTGGAACCGGGTTCTTGGCGTGGGTCTTGTCGCTGGCGTGCTCGTGGCGCTGTTGTTGTCGGGCGAGCCGCTGTCAGCGTTGCTGGCGCGCTTGCAGATTGCAGGCCGTGTGTTGATCGGGGGAAGTCTCATCTCCGCGATCGTGTGGCCCGGGTGGAGCTTCGTTCCCTTCGGACACGGGGGGCGTGAATTCTTCGGCATAGGGTCCAGACTGATCGGCCTGACGCCATCATCGAACTATTTGGGGATCTTGGCAGTGATCTGCGTCTACGCAGAGCTGGCGCAGGCCCGTCAGGCCGGACGCCGTCCCAATCCGATTTGGCTCCTGCTCGCGGCTGGGACGTGTCTGTGGTCGCAGAGTCGTACTGCGTACTTAGTCTTGATTCTCTTGGCGATCTTCTTTGCACCGTGGATGCCAAGAAGGAAGTTACTGTGGGATCGGATTCGCGTCGGTACGCTCCTGGCACTCTTGGTCACCTCGATGCTCGTGCCGCTGGCCTTCGCCTTTTCGTCGATGGCACACAACGACACCCTGAGCAGGCTTGTTACGGGCAGGTTCGGCGCGTGGGACGCCGCGATCGAGGCGTTCGCCGACCATCCGGTGGCGGGATATGGGCCCGAGGCGTTCGGACAGGCTTTCTGGGACACTTATGGCTCGCCGGAGGGTCAGACGTACGCGAATGCTCACAACGTGTGGCTGGACGTGCTGGCCGCTACTGGATTGCTCGGAGGAGCAGCCTTTCTCGTCTTTGTGATCCTCTTGATGAGGCAGGCCGTCACGGGTCCTCTGATGGCTCGTGACGTGACGCTCGGCGCTCTTGTGCTTGTCATGGCGCAGATGCCGCTCGGCACTCCCTTCCGGTTGCACGGGCTCTCCTCAAACCTCATCACCGTGGCGATTGCGCTGGCTGTCGTGGCGGCATCCGATCAGCATGGAGCCATCCGACGAGCGGAAACCGGATCTGAAGTAGAGGAGTTGGCCTGAATGATTGCTCGACTGAAGCAGCGGTTGCGTCCTGCTCTCCGCCCCGCCCGCAATGAACTTGTGCAGCGAGGAAAGAGACTGACGCGTATCGTTCCCACGGCCTACGTCCACCCAACCGCCCGTGTCTCACGAGACCTCGTTTGCGGGGAGTTCGCATTCGTTGGCCCACGTTGCCGGCTCTATCCGGGAGTGAGCATCGGAAGATACTCAATGCTTGCGAGTGGCGTCGCGGTGATTGGTGACGATCATGTGTGGGACGTTCCAGGAATGCCGATCCAGTTCACCGGCAGGCCCGCGCAATCACGAACTCGGATTGCAGATGACGTGTGGATAGGGGACGGCGCCCTGATAATGCGAGGGATCACGATTGGCCGAGGCGCGGTCGTTGCCGCGCGCGCGGTCGTCACCAAGGATGTTGAGCCGTACGCGGTGGTGGCCGGGGTTCCAGCAAGAGTCATCAGTCATCGCCTCGATGCCGAGGGACGTGCCCAGCATGACGCGATGCTTGACGGAGATCTAGTCGAGCCGCGCTTTGTTGAACGCCTGGCCGCACCGCCCTCCTGAGGTTTAATTCACTGGAGCCAGTACGCGTGCTTTCAGCGGTCGTCGAAAAGGTCGCTGAGTTTCCCGAGGGGCAGCAATCCCGATGCCACGGTCATGACCAGCTCAGGATCCGAAACCGACATGGGGCGCCTCGCGGGCCAGGGCGACGGTTTGAGAGACTCTTTCGATGATGTTCTCATCTCGTCCCATTCCGCGTAGGGGCTTCTGGCCCCTCCTGATTCTGGCGCTGGCATTGTCGTCCGGGATGACCGTCGTCCCGTCACCCGCCGAGGCGCAGAGGATCAAGCCAGACTTCTGGGGCATGCACGACTTCGACTGGACGACGCCGCCGACCTTCCCGGTGGGATCTGCCAACTTCACGACTTCCGGGACCTATTGGCCCAGTGTCGAGACGCGCAAGGGTCGCTACGACTGGACCCGGCTCGACCAGCAGGTCGCTGCCGCCGAGGGTGTGGGCGCGCAGCCGATGGTCCTGTTGGGACAGACGCCGCGCTTCCACTCCGCGCGGCCGGGTTCGGCGGAGTACACCGACTTCATGCCCAAGATCTCAGCCTGGAAGCGATACGTCACCAAGGTCTCCAAGAGGTACGGCACCAGGGTCGACTACCAGATCTGGCCTGAGCCCAACATCGTGCAGAACTGGCAGGGCAGCCCGCGCCAGATGGCGCGGCTCACGGTGGTCGCTGCCAAGGCGATCCGAAAGAGCGTCGGCAAGAAGGCGACAGTGGTGTCGCCCGCGGTGGCGCTGCGGTTGGACAGCCAGCGCGCGTGGACGGTCGACTACTTCAAGCAAAGCATCGGTGGCGTGCGGGTCCACCGCCACCTCGACGCCATTGCCATCGATCCCTTCCCGGAGCAGGCAGGTACCCCGGAGGACTCGTTCGCGATCATGCGGGGCATCAGGAGACAGTTGGCGCGGATTGGTGTGCGCAAGCCGTTCTGGAACAACGAGATCAACTACGGAGTTCCCGGTGGTGGTGCGACCACGACGACGAGATATCCCGTGGCCAAGCAGCGCTCCTACGTGATCCGGACCTACGTCCTGAGCGCGGCCGCGCGCATGCAGCGGACCTACTGGCTGGGGTGGTTCAGCAACGCCACCATGGCGATCAACATGGCGGACAGCAGCGGTCGTCCGCTCGGCCCGGGCGAGTCCTATGCAGTCGTCCGCTCGTGGCTGAACAAGACCAACTTCAAGGGCTGCAGCACGAAGCGCGGCCTGTGGGTGTGCAAGGCCGCAAAGGGTGGCGAGGTCCGCAAGATCTACTGGAAGCGCCGCGGCAGGGCCACGATCAGGACGCCTCGATCGACCATCCGGGTCGAGAACCAGAAGGGAGCCGTGGACAGCCGCGAGGGCTCCAGCAAGATCCGCGTGACGTCCCGGCCGATCATGGTGGCAACGCGGAGGTGACCGCAGTCTCCTGATCGCGCAGGTGAAGCGCCGCGCGCGGCGAACCACCCGCACACCAGCTACACCGAAGAGGCCCCGACCAGTCCGGTCGGGGCCTCTTCCACGGTTGAGGGCGGGAGCATCTGGCGACGACTACTGGCTCCGGGCCACGAGGGTGAACCGGGGGGAGTCGTCCAGGGCGGCGTCGGTCCACGTGAGGGTTCCCCGGCCCTCGGCGGTCCAGCCTTCGGGGAGCTCATCGGCGGTGAACCCCTTAGGCAGGTGCACGCGAACCGATGTGCTCTGGGGGCGCACCATGCCCTGGGGGTCGACGTCGAGACCGTAGGTCAGCGTGTCGTCGTCGCGGACGGCCGCGGCGGGGACGTCGTACTCGAGGCGAATCGTGCGCCGGGCTTGGGGCGCGAACTCGATGGTCTGTCGGACGAAGGGGCGGCCGAAGTAGTCGCCGACGTTGAACTCGATGGGCGTCCCGTCCACGGTCACGGTGTCCACGTCGGCACGGCGGGGCAGGAACGACCCTACGGACAGCGTCGCGTACCGGGTGAAGTATCCGGACCCGGTGTCGACGCCGGGTCCGGCGTACGGCGCGCTGTCGTTGTGGATCTCCACCTCGAGCGCCACCCGCGCGCTGCCGTCGGGCCGCAGGCGCACGTCGGAGCTGACCGTGCGCGACTGCCAGTAGTCGGTCTTGCTGGCCACGACGTTCTGGGTGAAGACGCCGAGGTAGTCGTGCTTGGTGTCGGAGAGGTCCCCGCTGAGGGCGAGGTCGTCGATGGTGGCCTGCACCTTGTCGTCGCGGAAGTAGACAGCGAAGTGGCGTCCGGCTGCGGCGTCGGCCAGCACCCGCGCCTTTTCGGGGAGCTGCCCGGTGCCGAGCAGACGGTCCACGAAAAGTGCCACCAGGGCTCGGTTGGCGGCCTTGCGCTCCTGCACGCCGGAGTCGGCGTAGTCGTCGTAGCTCCCGACGAGGGTCTCGACCAGGTTGGTGCTGTCGACCCGTCCGTAGCCGGGGACGTCCATGGGGCCGGTGATCTTGGACAGACGGGCCAGGGTGACGACGTCGACGGCGATCAGTCCGGACATGTTGCGGCCACGGAGGGCCCGCCAGGCGTTGAGGGTCTCCTCGCCTGCGACGGGCCAGGACGGAGCGAGGCCGGCAAGCGTCACCCGCTGGCGTCCCCGGTGGAACTGGTTTCCCTTGACCTTGCGCCAGTAGCGGGGCTGGAACACGGCCGGGTTTGCGGCGGTGTCGACGCTCTCGCCGATCGTCACGCGGCCGTCGGAGACAGTGACGGGGGCGTATGAGAGCGCGCTGCCTCCGGAGAAGTACATCTCGGCGGGATTGAGGATCGAGATGAGGTACTTGCGATCACCGTCCGCGCCGAGGAGCGCTGGCAGCTCATGCATGAGAGGCATCATGTCGCCGAGGGTGTCGGTGAGTGGAGTCACCTGCTCGAGCGCCACGTCGCGAGCCTCGCCGATCTGGCCACCGGCAGGTCCTGTCCCCTCGATGGCCGACAGGCTCGTGCGAGCGCTGTCGAGCTCGTCCTTGACCCCCTCTGCCGTGACCACCAGACGTTCGAGGGTGGCGATGTCCACCTTGCCACCCTCGAAGAACGTGGCTTCGTCGCCTGCGACCTCGGGGTAGGCGTCGGTGCCCAGCTCGGCGGTCGTGACGACAGCATCCAGGGCTTCGCCGAGGTGGCGGGCGTCGCGGACGCTGGTCCCCACGACCGGCAACCACTGCCCGAAGACGCCCACGGGGCCCTGGACGGCGAGCTGGATCGTGTCCGCGTGCTCCCGTGCGCTGGCGGTCGCATCCCGGGCCGCGTCCGCGTCACCGTCCTGCAGGGCAGTCTTGACGGCCTCGAGATCGGCCTGCGCACCGTCGGCTGCTCCGGGGACCTGCGCCAGGGAGACCGCGAGCGCGCCGAACCCGAGCGCAGCGGACAGCAGGACGACGGGTTTGCGGAACGAGGGGAGCGTAGGCACGCGCTCCAGTATCCCAGCCGAGCGGTGACCTCGGAAAACGCCGCGAGGGGACCCATCGGCCCGGGTGCGCCGATATCGAGCGGCGGGTCGCGCGTGACCTCGCCGCTGCTTCCCCCTCTACCGGATCAGGATGCTGGTGCTGGCCGGCGTCACCGACGGCTTCACGCAGGCGTCTGGCACAGAGTCAGTCGCTCTCGAGGTCGGCGGCCACCATCCGCCCGACCACCTCGGTGAAGCCGACGGTGGGTGACCAGCCGAGCGTCGTACGGGCCAGGGATGAGTCTCCGACGAGCTCGGTGGCATCGGCCGGTCGGACGAAGGCCGGGTCGGTGTGCACCAGGTGCCGCCAGTCGTCCATGCCGGCCGCACCGAAGGCGGCCGACACGAAGTCGTCCACGCTGTGGCTCTCGCCGGTGGCGATGACGTAGTCACGCGGGGTGTCGACGCGAGCCGCACGCACCATGGCGTCGACGTAGTCGGGTGCCCAGCCCCAGTCGCGGCGGGCGTCGAGGTTGCCGAGCACCAGCCGCTCGGCCCGGCCCTGCGCGATGGCGGCCACGGTCGAGGTGATCTTGCGGGTGACGAACTGCCCCGGTCGCCGGGGCGACTCGTGGTTGTAGAGCACGAGGCTGGACGCGTGCAGCCCGCGCTGCCGGCTCACGCCGACCGCGAGGTGCGCGTAGGCCTTCGCCGCGCCGTACGGGTTGAGCGGTCGCACCCGGGTGCCCTCGTCCTGAGGGGAGCGGTCGGGCTCGCCGAAGATCTCGGCGCTGGAGGCCTGGACGACGCGGACGTCGTGGCCGCGCTCGTGCAGGAGGCGGGCGCTCTCCAGCAGCGCCACGGGGGCCATCCCGTTGACCCGGCTCACCAGGTCGGGCTCCTGCCACGACTGGGCGACCGAGCTGATCGCGGCCAGGTTGTAGACCTCGTCGGGGGAGAGGTCGAGCACGAGCCGCCGGGTCGCATCGACGTCGGCAACGTCCCCGACGTGCAGCACGACGTCGGGGGGGCAGTGAGCGGGACGGGCATCGGCCGCCAGCACCAGGGCGTGCACCTCGACGCCGTCGGCGACCAGCCGCTCGGCCAAGTAGCTGCCGTCCTGACCACCGATGCCGGTGACGAGGGCTCGGGTCACCGCCAGCCGGCCTTCAGGGCCGCGAGGTCCGCGTCGACCATCATCCGGACGAGCTCCTCGAAGCCCACCTCGGGCCGCCAGCCGAGCTTGGTGTGGGCCTTGGTCGCGTCACCGATGAGGAGGTCGACCTCGGCGGGGCGCATGAAGCGCGGGTCCTGGCGCACGTACTGCTTCCAGTCGTCGATGCCCACGTGGCCGAAGGCCACCGTGAGCAGCTCCTCGATCGAGTGGGTCTCGCCCGTGGAGATGACGTAGTCCTCGGCCTCCTCCTGCTGGAGCATCAGCCACATCGCGTTGACGTAGTCGCCGGCGAAGCCCCAGTCGCGGCGGGCATCGAGGTTGCCCATCACGATCTCGTCCTGGAGCCCCAGCGTGATGGCGGCCACGGCCTTGCTCACCTTGCGGGTCACGAACTCCTCGCCGCGGCGCGGCGACTCGTGGTTGAAGAGGATGCCGGAGCTGGCGTGCATGCCGTAGGACTCGCGGTAGTTGATCGTCATGTAGTGGCCGTAGACCTTGCTGACGCCGTACGGCGAGCGCGGCCACAGCAGGGTCTCCTCGGTCTGCGGGACCTGGTGCACCTTGCCGAACATCTCCGAGCTCGACGCCTGGTAGAACCGCACCGCCGACGGGTCGTCGCCGGCGTGCAGGCGCACCGCCTCGAGCATGTTGAGGACGCCGATGCCCGTGACGTCGCTGGTGACGAACGCGTTCTCCCAGGAGTAGGCCACGAAGCTGACCGCGCCGAGGTTGTAGACCTCGTCGGGCTGCGAGTCCCGAAGCGCGCGCATCAGGCTGGAGAGGTCGGTGAGGTCCCCGTTGTGCAGCGTGACATCCGGGACGAGGCGCTCCACCAGCTGGCGGCGGGGGTTGTTCTGGCCGCGGATGACCCCGTGGACGTCGTACCCCTTCGACAGCAGGAGCTCCGACAGGTAGAGGCCGTCCTGACCGGTGATCCCGGTGATGAGTGCGGTAGGCATGGCCGCGATTGTGCCAGTCCTCGAGGGGCGTGCTCCGTACCGGCGTCGGTAGGGTGCGCGGCATGAAGATCCTCGTCAGCGGCGGCACCGGCTACATCGGCTCGCACACCGCCATCCAGCTCGTCCAGGCCGGCCACGACGTGGTGATCGTCGACAACTTCAGCAACTCCCAGCCGACCGTGCTGGGTCGCCTCGAGGCGCTGACCGGCACCGCCCTGCCGATGCACTCCTTCGACCTGCGCGACTACGACAAGACCGAGCACCTCTTCGCCGCCGAGGGCTTCGACGCCGTCATCCACTTCGCCGGCTTCAAGGCGGTCGGCGAGAGCGTGGAGAAGCCGCTCGACTACTACGAGAACAACATCGGCTCGACGTTCTCCCTGGTCCGGGCCATGCAGCGCTACGACGTCGACAAGCTCGTCTTCTCCTCCAGCGCGACCGTCTACGGCACCGACCAGGCCGGCGCGACCGAGGACCGTCGTACGTTCGCGACGAACCCCTACGGCTGGACCAAGGTCATGCAGGAGCAGATCCTCACCGACGTGGCCCTGGCGGCGCCGCACATGCGGGTCGCGCTGCTGCGCTACTTCAACCCGGTCGGCGCGCACGTGTCCGGCACCATCGGCGAGGACCCGTCCGACACGCCCAACAACCTGATGCCCTACATCGCGCAGGTGGCGGTCGGGCGGCGCGACAAGCTGAGCATCTTCGGCGACGACTACGACACCCCCGACGGCACCGGCGTCCGCGACTACATCCACGTCGAGGACCTCGCCGCCGGCCACATCGCGGCGCTGGAGAAGCTCACCACCACCGACGAGCCGGTCAGCGTCTGGAACCTCGGCTCCGGCCACGGCACCAGCGTCCTGGAGCTGCTGCGCGCCTTCGAAAAGGCCGTCGGGCGCGAGCTGCCCTACGAGGTCGTGCCCCGTCGTCCCGGCGACGTCGCGTCGTCGTACGCCGACCCGTCCAAGGCCAACGCCGAGCTCGGCTGGCGCACCACCCGGTCGGTGGAGGAGATGTGCGCCGACACCTGGCGCTGGCAGTCGCAGAACCCCGAGGGCTACACCAGCTGATGCTGGCCACGCTCGGCCTGTCCGTCGCCACCGCGCTGCTCGCGTCCGGCCCGCTGGCCGGTGTGCCTTCGGTGGTTGAGGTGCGAGCGGAGCGAGCCTCGAAACCACTCGCCGGCCACACGGTCGTCCTCGACCCCGGCCACCAGCTCGGCAACGCCAACTTCCCCGCCGAGATCAACCGGCCGGTGCCCGCGGGTGGCTTCACCAAGCCCTGCAACTCGACCGGGACCTCGACGGACGGCGGCTATCCCGAGGCCACGCTCAACTGGCAGGTCGCCCGGCAGCTGCGTGCCCGGCTCGTGGATCTGGGCGCGACGGTCGTGATGACCCGCACCAGCAACCGCGCGGACCGCTGGGGTCCGTGCGTCGACGTGCGCGGGCGGGCGGGCAACAAGATCGACGCCGACCTCAAGGTGAGCATCCACGGAGACGGGTCGTATGCCGCCGGGGCACGCGGCTTCCACGTCATCGCGCCGACCTCGCGGGCGGGCTGGACCGACGACATCGCCCGCCCCTCGATGGACCTGGCGAAGTCCGTGCGTCGCGGGCTGGTGCGGTCGGGGGTGCCGGTGGCCAACTACATCGCCGGGGGAGACGGGCTCGACGTCCGCTCCGACCTCGGCACGCTCAACCTCTCCGACGTGCCGACCGTGATGGTCGAGCTCGGCAACATGCGCCACCCCGACGACGCCCGCCGGATGACGTCGGCGCGCGGGCGCGCGGCGTACGCCTCGGCGTTGCTGAGCGGGATCCGCCGCTTCCTGCGCTGACGCGCCGCTAGGTTGACGCCATGCCTCTCGACCCGCAGCTCAAGGACATGCTCGCCTTCATCGAGTCGGCGGGCTACCCGCCGATGGAGGAGGGGACGCCCGCAGCGGCCCGGCAGGGCTTCCGGGTCATGGCGGTCGACATGGTCAAGCCCGAGGACGTCGTGCCGGTCGGCTCGGTCGAGGAGCTCACGGTGCCCGGCGGTGCGGGCGAGCGCGACGCGCGGCTCTACAAGCCGGAGGGCGACGGGCCGTGGCCGACGCTGGTCTACCTGCACGGCGGCGGGTTCGTCGTCGGCGACCTCGACACCCACGACCAGACCTGCCGCCGGATCTGCCGCGACGCCGACATCGCGGTGCTGAGCGTGGACTACCGGCTGGCGCCCGAGGACCCGTTCCCCGCCGGCCTCGAGGACGCGCTGACCGCCACCGAGTGGGCCGCGGCCCACCTCGCCGACCTCGGCGGCGACGACCGACTGGCCGTCGGCGGCGACAGCGCCGGTGGCAACCTCTCGGCCGTCGTCGCCCAGCACCTCGGTGACGTGCTCGCCGCCCAGATGCTCATCTACCCGGCCACCGACGGCGTCGGCGACTACCCCTCCAAGACGGAGAACGGGGAGGGCCTCTTCCTCACCGCGAAGATGATGCAGTGGTTCAGCGACCACTACGTGCCGGCCGACACCGACCTCGCCGCCGAGCTGCACCGGATCGCGCCGATGCACGGCGACCACTCCGAGGTGGCCCCGGCGCTCGTCGTCACCGCCGAGTTCGACCCGCTCCGCGACGAGGGCGAGGCGTACGCCGAGGCGTTGCGCGCCGCCGGCGTCACCGTCGAGCAGGTCCGCTACGACGGGATGATCCACGGCTTCGTCGACATGGGCCCGTTCTCCGCGGCGGCCGCCGACGCGGTCGAGGACATGAACAAGCGCTTCGGGGCACTGCTGCGCCGCTGAGGACGCCTCAGCGCACCTCGAGGGCGCGCAGCGCGCTGAGCACGACCCGGAGGTGGGGCACCTCGTGCACCCGCAGCAGGTGGGTGCCGCCGAGGGCCGCGAAGACGGCGTAGAAGCCCTCGGCCTTGCGGAACTCGTCGCCGAAGATGTCGTAGGTGTGCGGCAGCACGTTGCACACCGGCACGCCCAGCGGCCGGAGCCGGAAGGTCTGGGACAGCACCCGCGTCTGGTGCCGCGAGCGGGTCAGCGGGTCGACCAGGTTGCCGTAGTGGAAGCCCATCCCGGGGTCGACGACCACCCTGGTGGCGCCCAGCTCGCGCGCCCGCTCGATGCGCGCGCCGAAGTGCTCCAGCAGGACCGGCATCGGGTCGGCGTCCGGTGGCACGTCGGAGGCCTCGCGCACGTTGGCGGTCTCGCCGAAGCAGATGACCACCGCGGCGTCGTACTCCGCGGCGAGGGTGAGCATGGCGTCCTCGTGCTCACGGCCGGTCATGTTGAGGATGCGCGCGCCGGCGTCGAGGCAGGCGGCGACCACGGTGGGCTCGTAGGTCTCGACGGAGACGACGGCCTCCGCGGCGAGCTGCTCGACGACCGGGACCAGCGCCTTGACCTGGTCCTCGGGGGAGACGCGCGCCGCCTGAGCGTTGCTCGACTCGGCGCCGAGGTCGATGATCGCGGCGCCCTGCGCGGCCTGGATGCGGCCCATCCGGACGGCGTCGTCGGGGCTCGTCGCCACGCTCTCGCGGTAGGTCGAGTCGCGGGACAGGTTGACGCAGCCCATCAGGGTCACCGGTCCGTCGCCGATGACCACCTCACCGGCCGGGCTGTCGATGACGACGGGCTCGACGGGCGCGGACCAGGCGTCGCCGTACTGCGCGGAGAGGGCCGCGAGGTCCGCAAGGGTGATCACGTCCCAGACTGTAGGCGGCAGGATGGAACGTGTGACCTCTCCTCTCGCCCTGCCGCACCTGTCCGACCTGAGCGACGACGAGCTGACGCAGGCCTACGCGCCGCTGGCCGAGCCGTGGCTGCGGGTCAACTTCGTCAGCACCGTCGACGGCGCCGCGCAGGGCGGCGACGGCCTCAGCAAGAGCATCAACAACCCCGTCGACAAGCGGGTCTTCGACGCGTTGCGGCGCAACGCCGACTGCCTGGTGGTGGGGGCGGGCACGCTGCGTGACGAGGGGTACGACGTCCCGAAGATCCCGCTGGTCGTCGTGTCCGGCTCCGGGGAGGTGCCCGAGACGCTGCGCGAGGCCCCCGAGGGCCGGATCCTGATGGCGACGACCGCGTCGGCCTCCGGACTCGCTGAGTCGCGGTCGCTGCTCGGGGACGAGCAGGTGCTCGTGCTGGGCGAGGACGCGGTGGACCTCGTGGAACTCAAGTCGCGGCTGGCCGCGCGGGGCTGGGTGGACCAGCTGTGCGAGGGCGGGCCGGGGCTCTTCGCCGCTGCGCTCGAGGCCGGGGTCGTGGACGAGCTGTGTCTCACCATCGTGCCGCGGCTGCTGGGCGGGGACTTCACCCGGATCACCGCCGGCGCGGACCTCGATGTGTCACTGACCCCCCACTCGTTGCTGGAGGAGGAGGGGACGCTGCTGGGCCGCTGGCTGGTCGCCGGCGGCCGCAGCAGCTGATCTCCGGTTTTGCTCAGCCCAGGGCGGAGAGCAGGGCCTTGCTGAAGGAGGGCAGGTCGTCGGGGTTGCGCGAGGTGATGAGGTTGCCGTCCTCGACGACCTCCTCGTCGACCCAGTCGCCGCCCGCGTTGCGGATGTCGGTCTGCAGGCTCGGCCACGAGGTGACCCGCTTGCCGGACAGGACGCCGGCCTCGACGAGGGTCCACGGGGCGTGGCAGATCGCGGCGACGGGCTTGCCCGACTCGACGAACGCCTTGATGAAGGCGACCGACTTCTCGTCCATCCGCAGGGCGTCGGGGTTGGCGACACCGCCGGGGAGGACGAGGGCGTCGTAGTCGTCGACGGAGGCGTCGGCGACGGTCGTGTCGACCGAGCGGGTCTCGGCCTTGTCGAGGTGGTTGAAGAGCTGGACCTCGCCGGACTCGGGGGACAGCAGCTCGGCCGTGTGGCCGGCGCCGGTGACGGCGTCCCACGGGTCGGTGAGCTCGACTGCCTCGATGCCCTCGGATGCGGTCAGGAATGCGATGCGCTTGGTCATGCCCTCCACGGTGTCTCGCGGGGAGGGGCTGGACAACACACCTGCGGGTGGTGCGGGGCCACGGCCGCTGGATGGCGGGTCGGATCCCTCTGGGGCGGCGGGCGCTAGCCTCACGGCGTGACCGACGACACCACGATGCCCGCCGAATCCACCGCCCCTCGCATCGGGGACCAGACCATCGCCGTCCTCGGCGGCACCGGCCCCCAGGGGCGCGGACTGACCCGGCGCTTCGCCACCGCCGGGCTGACCGTGGTGCTCGGCAGCCGCACGGCCGACAAGGCCGAGGCGACCGCCGCCGAGCTGTCCTCGGCCCTCGGCATTCCCGTGTCCGGGGCGAGCAACGCCGACGCCGCGGCCGCCGCGGACGTCGTACTGGTCGTCGTACCGTGGGACGGGCACCGGGAGCTGCTCGAGTCGCTCCGCGACACCCTGGCCGGCAAGGTCGTCGTCGACTGCGTCAACCCGCTCGGCTTCGACAAGCAGGGGCCCTACGCGCTGCAGGTCGAGGAGGGGTCGGCCACCCAGCAGGCCGCCGCGATCCTCACGGAGTCCCGCGTCGTCGGCGCCTTCCACAACGTCTCGGCCGTCCTCCTCGAGGACCCGGCCGTCGAGCGCGTCGAGACCGACGTCCTCGTCCTCGGCGACGACCGCGAGGCCACCACGCTCGTCCAGGAGCTCGCCGACGTCGTTCCCGGCATGCGCGGGGTGTACGGCGGACGGTTGCGCAACGCGCACCAGGTCGAGGCCCTGACCGCCAACCTGATCGCCATCAACCGGCGCTACAAGTGCCACGCGGGGTTGCGCGTCACCGACGTCTGACTGGGTGTGTCCCTATTGCACTGACGACGAGCACGGTCACCGTGCGGGGCATGGCCTGCTCAGTACGCGGCGGTCCGCGAGGACGGCACGCAGCTGGCGGACGCATTTCGCCAGGCCGCCGATCTGCACGACGAGCTCGTGCAGGCACTCTCCCGCGCCGTCTGAAGCAGAGCGCCCTCCACACCTGCCGGTCAGCGGTACCGCGGGTTCGCGGTCTTTGTCGGTGCCGACCGGCACCATCAGGGGCATGCCCGTAGCTGCTGGAAGGACCGCCGATGCCGCGCTGGTCTCGCACACCGGTGTGGCGTTGACCCGGGCCACGACGTTCCGGTTCACCCTCGACGTCACCAGCGAGCAGCACCAACGGCTGTTGGCGCATGCCGGGGCGTCCAGGCTGGCGTTCAACCATCACCTGGCCCGGGTGAAGGCGAACCTCGACCAGCGTGCCGCCGAACGCACCTACGGGGTGCCGGAGGAGGACCTGACGCCGGCGTTGTCGTGGAGCAAGGTCTCCTTCATCAACCACATGAACGCCTGGAAGGACGGCCGCGCGGTCGACGCGCCGGTCAACCACGACGGCAGCCGGGGTCTGCCGTGGCGAGGCGAGGTGTCGACCGATGTGTTCGAGACCGCGTCCGTGCACGCCGCCCAGGCGCTGGCGAACTGGGCGGCCTCTCGGAACGGCGCACGGGCCGGCAGGGTGGTCGGGTTCCCGCGGTTCAAGTCCCGGCACAAGACGACGCCGGCGTTCCGGCTCCGCGCCAAGTACCCCGAGGGTGCCGCGCCACCGGTCCGTCCGACCGGACCAAAGGCGATGCGGTTCCCCAAGCTCGGTGAGCTCGGGGTCCGCGAGTCCACCCGCCGGCTACGTCGGCTGCTTCAGCAGGGCCGCTTCCACGCCTACGCCGCCGCGTTCCGGTACGAGCGCGGCCGCTGGGTCGTCTCGGTCACCGGCGTCGCCGCACCGTTCCACCCGGCCCGCCGCACCACCACCGGCCGCCACCGGGCCCGGGTCGGGGTCGACCTCGGCGTGAAGACCCTCGCGCTCGCCGCCGACGAACACGGCAACCTCCGAGGAACCTGGGAGGGGGTGAAAGCGCTCCACACAGCCCAAGCGCGCCTGAAGCTGGCTAACCAGAGGTACTCGAGAACCAAGAGGGACTCCAACGGCCGCAAGAAGGCAGCACGACGTCTGGGCAAGCTCCACGCCCGCGTCGCTGCGGTACGGAAGGCGCTGTTGCACCAGATCACCGCCGACCTCGCCAAGGGCTACGCCTGTCTCGTGGTCGAAGACCTGAACACCGCCGGCATGCTCGCCAACCGGCGGCTGGCACGGGTGGTCTCCGACGCTGCGTTCGCAGAGCTGCGCCGGCAACTCGAGTACAAGAGCAGTTGGTACGGCACCGAGCTCGTCATCGCTGACCGCTGGTTCCCGTCGTCCAAGACCTGCTCCGGCTGCGGGAGCATCAAGGCCGACCTGACCTTGGCCGACCGCACCTACCGATGCGACTCCTGCGGTCTGGCCATCGACCGCGACGTCAACGCCGCGATCAACCTCGCCCGCTACACCGAACCACCACCGCGCAGTTCACCGCCACAACATGTGGCCGCCTGACGCCCGCACCGCGTCTGCACCCGGATGGGCCGGGGAAGAGCTGACCGCCACCCTGCAGCACTGGGACACTGGGTCGGAACCGAGGTAAGACCACCCCAGTGGCGCTCGGACGGCGACCAAACCACACGTCCGTCAGGGCAGTGGTGAAGGGGAGCCGGCGTCGTCCCGAATAGGGACACACCCAGTGAGGAATGCGGCCACGCCGGGAGGTGTTGCGACCGGACGTGGCCCAGACAGTGACGACCCCCGTGCAGGCACCCGACGACTCCCGTCGGGTGTCCGTGCTGCTGGGTCTCCTCTTCGGCCTTGCCGGCATGGGCTCGTCGTCGGCGGCCGTCGCCCTGCCGTTGATGGCGCCCGACCTCGGGGTGAGCGTCGGGACGGCCGCGTGGAGCATCAGCCTCTACGTCCTGATGCTCGCCGTGACGACGGCCGTCTACGGCCGGGTCAGCGACCTGGTCGGCGTACGCCTCCCGCTCGTCTTCGGCATCACCCTGATGACGGTCGGCGCGCTCTCGGCGGCCCTGGCCCCGACCTTCGAGGTGCTGCTCGTCGCCCGGCTCTTCCAGGGCGCCGGCGCGGCGGCGGTGCCGACGCTCGGGGTGGCGGCGCTGAGCGCGCGGTACGCCGGGTCGGTGCGCGGTCTGGCCCTCGGCCGGCTCGCCGGGGTCGCGGCGGCGATCAGCTGCCTCGGGCCGCTGGTGGGCGGGGTCGTCGAGCACGCGCTGGGCTGGCGCGCGGTGATGGCGCTGCCGATCCTCGGCGTGGTCGTGATCCCGTTCCTCTGGCACGCGCTGGCCGGCGGCGGCACCGGCGCGCGGCTCGACATCATCGGGGCCGTGCTCGTCGCCGTCACCTCGGGCGGGCTGGTGCTGCTCGTGCAGTCCCCGACCAGCGGGCTCGCGATCGCCGTCACCGGGGCGCTGATGCTGCTGCTGGGCGCCCCGCTCGTGGCGATGCGGGTGCGGCGCAAGCCGCACGGCTTCCTGCCGATGGCGGTCATCCGCAACGGCAAGGTGGTCCGCTCGGCGGTCGCGGCGGCGTCGATCCCGGCGTCGTGGTTCGCCCTGCTCATCGGTGTCCCGGCCGTGCTGGTCAACGCGGGCTGGGAGCCGTGGGAGGTCGGGCTGCTGCTCGTGCCCAGCGCGGTCATCGCCCTGCTCGTCCCGCGATTCGCCGGCCCGCTGCTCGACCGCATCGGGGGCTCCTGGAGCCTCGCGGTCAGCGGTGTCGTGGCCGCCCTGACGATGCTCCTCGCCGCGCTCGGCACCCAGCTCGTCGCGCCCGTCCCGGTGGGCATCGCGGTCGCGCTGGCGACCGTGTCGTTCGGCCTCGGCCAGCCCGCGCTCACCGCGCTGGTGGGTGACGCGGTGCACGCCGACGTCCGGGGCGTGGCCTTGGGCATCGCCACCCTGCTCTTCCTCGTCGGCGGCAGCGTCGGCTCCGCGGTGGTCGCCGGGCTCGGCGAGGTCATCGGGATCCCCGGGAGCCTCGCCGCGCTCGCCGTGCTCCCGGCCCTCGGGCTCCTCGCGCTGGTGCCCGACCTGCGGCGGTCGCGCTGATCGCTGCCGTTCCCGGCAGCCTCGTACTCTCGATGGCATGACCACGCCCGCCCTCACCCGCACGTCCCCGTCCTGGGGCCAGGCCGGGGTGTGGAGCTTCGGGTTCGTGGCGGTGCTGTGGGTCGCGGAGATCGTCGACACCCTGCTGGGCAACCGGCTCGACGCGGAGGGGATTCGGCCGGGCTACAGCGACGGGCTGAGCGGGATCGCGTTCGCGCCGCTGCTGCACGCCGGCTTCGGGCACCTCATCGCCAACAGCGTGCCGCTGCTGGTCCTCGGCTTCCTGATCCTGCTCTCCGGTGTCGCCCGGTGGGCGGCGGTCACGACGCTGGTCTGGGTCGTCGCCGGGGTCGGGACGTGGCTCTTCGGTGGTGTCGGGACCGTCCACCTCGGGGCGTCGGGCCTGGTCTTCGGGTGGCTGACCTACCTGATCGTCCGCGGCTTCGTCACCCGGCGGCCGGGCCAGATCCTGGTCGGGATCGCGGTCCTGATGGCGTACGGCGGGGCGCTGTGGGGCGTGCTCCCCGGCCAGCCCGGGATCTCCTGGCAGGGACACCTCTTCGGCGCGATCGGCGGCGTGCTCGCCGCCTGGTGGCTGTCCGGTGGGCGCCGGGGCGAGCCCGTCGACCGCTACGTCCGCTGAGCGTCGTACGACCTGTCCCGGGGTTTCGAGGCTCGCTGCGCTCGCACCTCAACCACCGAGGGCGGGGTTTCGAGGCTCGCTGCGCTCGCACCTCAACCACCGAACAAGCGTCAGCGGATCGTGCCGGCGTTGTCCCTGGCGAGCGAGCGCGAGATGACCATCCGCTGGATCTGGTTGGTGCCCTCGAAGATCTGCATGACCTTGGCCTCGCGCATGTAGCGCTCGACCGGGAAGTCGCGGGTGTAGCCGTAGCCGCCGAGCACCTGGACCGCGTCGGTGGTGACCTTCATGGCGTTGTCGGTGGCGACCATCTTGGCGATCGAGGCCTCGCGGGAGAACGGCTGCCCGGCGTCGCGGAGTCGCGCGGCGTGGAGCACCGTGGCGCGGGCCGAGACGATCGCGGCCTCCATGTCGGCCAGCACGAAGGCGAGGCCCTGGTGCTCGATGATCGGCTTGCCGAAGGTCTCCCGCTCGCGGGCGTAGGCGACCGCGGCGTCGAGGGCGCCCTGGGCGAGGCCGACGGCCACCGCGGCGATGCCGAGGCGGCCGGAGTCGAGACCGGCGAGGGCGATGCGCAGGCCCTCGCCCTCCTCGCCGAGCCGGCGCGAGGCCGGGACGCGGACGTCGTCGAAGCGCATGGTGGCGGTGGCCGAGCCGGTGAGCCCCATCTTGCGCTCGGGCGGGTCGGCGACCAGCCCGGGGGTCGAGGCCGGGACGAGGAAGCAGGAGATGCCGTTGCGGTCGTCGGAGGTGCGGGCCATCACCTTGTAGAAGTCGGCGTGGCCGCCGTGGGTGGTCCACGCCTTGGCGCCGTTGATGACGTAGTCGTCGCCGTCGCGCCGGGCCGTCGTACGCATCGCTGCCGGGTCGGAGCCCGCGTGCGCCTCGGACAGGCAGTAGGCGCCGAGCAGGTCGCCGCCGAGCATGTCGGGCAGCCACTCGGCCTTCTGCTCGTCGGTGCCGAACGAGTACAGACCGAAGCAGGACAGTGCGTGCACCGAGACGCCGACACCCACCGACGACCACACCGCGGCGATCTCCTCGAGCACCTGGAGGTAGACCTCGTAGGGCTGCCCGCCGCCGCCGTGCTCCTCGGGGTAGGGGAGTCCCAGCAGGCCGGCCCGGCCCAGCATCGTGAAGACGTCGCGCGGGAAGGTCTCGGTCGCCTCGGCCTCCGCGGAGCGCGGGGCCAGCTCGCGGGTCGCGATCTCGCGGGTGAGGGCGAGGAGGTCTCGCGCCTCCTCGGTGGGCAGCACGCGGCTGGCGGTCATGCGGTGGTCCTCCCGGGGATGTGGCTGAGGATTGGAACGAGTGGGCTGTACCGGTGACGGTGGTCACGCTGCCGATCACCCTAGGCGGCGTAGTCCGTCCGAGCCATTTGCCCATCACCCGCCTCGCGGCTCGTCTGGTCACCTCTACGTTGCGCACCATGGACGACCACTGGCTGCCGTACTCGGCGGCGGCCCTGGCGAGCGGTGCGGTCGCCCTGGTCCTCGGCACGCTGAGCCTCCCGATGAGCTCCGACGACATGGCCCTCCTCCAGAGCGCGCAGGTCGAGGGGGGCCGCTGGATCATGGCGGCGGCGGCCTTCTTCTTCTGCGCCGTCGGGATGGGCCTCGGGCTGCCGACGTTCGTCTACACGCTGCCCCGGCGCGGTCGCCGGTTCGGCTACGCGGGCACCACGGTGCTCGGCGTCGCGACGCTGGCCATGGCGGCGTACGGCGCGCTGCTGGTGTTCTTCCAGGCGCTGGCCGCCCACGGGATCATCGACGAGTCGGAGATGGTCCTGCTCGGCCAGGACCCGGGGCTGCGTGGCTTCACGCTCGTCTTCGTCGGCAGCTTCTACCTCGGGGAGGTGCTCCTCGCCGTCGGGATGCTCCGGGCGCGCACCGTCCCGCGCTGGGTGCCGGTCCTGTTCCTCCTGCACGTCGCGATGTTGCCGCTGACCGACCTCGTCCCGCAGCTGGCGGCCGCCGACGCCCTCGTCGTCGGCGTCGCCTTCATGGGGGTGGCGGTGCACTCCAACGAGCGCTTCCAGCTGGCCCGGGTGGGCCGCGAGCACTGACCCCTCCACAGGCCCGGGTTTCGGGCTTGACCCTGACGCAGCGTCAGGGCTGGAGGCTGGTCCCATGTCCACCACCCCAGCCATCGAGATCACCGGTCTGACCCGGTCCTTCGGCGACACCACCGTCCTCAGGGGCGTCGACTTGAGCGTCCCGCCGGGCACCGTCCTCGCCCTGCTCGGCTCCAACGGGGCCGGCAAGACCACCATCGTGCGGATCCTGTCCACGCTGCTGCACGCCGACGGGGGCACCGCCACCGTCCACGGGTACGACGTCGCGAGCCGGGCCGCGGACGTCCGCGGGTCGATCAGCCTCACCGGGCAGTTCGCCGCCGTCGACGAGATCCTCACCGGGCGCGAGAACCTCGTGCTCGTCGCCCGTCTCCGACGCCTCCCGGACCCGCGCGGGATCGCGGACGGGCTGCTCGCCCGCTTCGACCTGGAGAACGCGGGCGACCGGCGCGCGGCGACGTACTCCGGAGGCATGCGGCGGCGCCTCGACATCGCGATGAGCCTGATCGGCGACCCGCCCGTGCTCTTCCTCGACGAGCCGACGACGGGGCTGGACCCGCAGTCGCGCAACGAGGTCTGGCGGACCGTGCGTGAGCTCGCCGACGGCGGGACGACGGTGCTGCTCACCACGCAGCACCTCGAGGAGGCCGAGCACCTCGCGGACCGGATCGCCGTCCTGCACGGGGGCCGGATCATCGCCGAGGGGACCCTCGCCGAGCTCCGGCAGCTGTTCCCGCCGGCAACCGTCGAGTACGTCGAGAAGCAGCCCAGCCTCGAGGACATCTTCCTCGCCATCGTGGGCGGCAGCGCCCCGGACGAAGGAGCCCAGCGATGACCACCCACGTCGTGCACGACACCACCGTGCTGCTCGAGCGGTCCCTGCGGCACATCCTGCGCAGCCCGGACACCATCATCACCACGGCCGTCACGCCGATCGCCATGCTGCTGCTCTTCGTCTACGTCTTCGGCGGTGCGATCGAGGTCGACGGCGCGTACGTCGACTACCTGCTGCCCGGGATCCTGCTCATCACGATCGCGTCCGGCATCGCGTACACCGCCTTCCGGCTCTTCACCGACGTCTCCAGCGGCATCTTCGAGCGGTTCCAGTCGATGCCGGTGGCCCGCTCGGCCGTGCTGTGGGGCCACGTGCTGACCTCCGTCGTGGCCAACCTGGTCTCGCTCGTCCTCGTGGTGCTCGTCGCGGTGGCGATGGGCTTCCGCACCGGCGCCGGCCTGCTGTCGTGGTTGGCCGTCCTGGGGATCCTCGTCCTCTTCACCCTGGCCCTCACGTGGCTGGCGGTGATTCCCGGGCTCACCGCCAAGACGGTCGACGGCGTGAGCGGCTTCTCCTACCCGTTGATCTTCCTGCCGTTCATCAGCTCCGCCTTCGTGCCGACCGAGGGCATGCCTGCCCCGGTGGAGTGGTTCGCCGAGCACCAGCCGGTCACGCCGATCGTCAACACCATCCGCAACCTCTTCGCCGAGCAGCCGGTCGGCACCGAGGGGTGGATCGCGGTGGCCTGGTGCGTGGGCCTGCTCGTCGTCGCGCAGGCGCTCGCGATGCGCACCTACCGTCGCCGGATCGCGTGAGCGACGCCAGACTGTGGCCATGCTGACGATCGGCCAGCTCGCGTCGTACGCCGGGGTGACGGTGCGGGCGGTCCGGCACTACCACGCCACCGGCCTGCTGCCGGAGCCCGAGCGCGACCACTCCGGCTACCGGCGGTACGACGCCGCGGCCGTCGTCGACCTCGTCCGGATCCGCGTCCTGGCCGACGCCGGCGTGCCGCTGTCACGGGTCCGCGAGCTGCTGGGGGCCGACGAGGACGAGTTCGCCACCGCGGTCGAGGAGATCGACCGGCGGCTGCGCGCGGAGATCCGCGAGCGGCAGGAGCACCGGGCGCGGATCGCCCGGCTGGCGGCCGGCGACAGCCTGGCGCTGCCGCCCGAGGCGGTCGCCTACCTGGACCGGCTCCGCGGGGTCGGCGTGCCGGAGGTGATGGTCGAGGCCGAGCGCGACGCCTGGATCCTGGTGGTCGCCCAGCTGCCGGACCGGATGCCGTTCTACATGGAGATGAAGGACCAGCAGCTCGACGACCCGTCCGTGCGGGAGCTCTACCGCGACCTCGCCGAGGTCATCCGGTGGCCCGCCGACGACCCCCGGCTGGACGGGGTCGCCGACCGCCTGGCCGCGCAGTTCGACCAGGCTCCGGACGAGGCATGGGGCGAGGAGGCGTTGCCGGACGACCTCGCGGTCCTGCTCGACTCGGTCTTCCTCACGTCCGTGCCGTGCGCGGCGCGACTGCTCGCACTCCTCGAGGAGCGTGGCTACACGGGGTGGACGAACATCCGGCGGATCCACCCGGGCGACCGGGACTGACAGCGCCGCCGGCGCGCGCGTCGTACGTCAGCGGGACGCGGGGCGTGCCCGCTCGGCCAGCCGGACCGCCGCGTGCTGCACGAGCGGCAGCTCCTCGGGGTCGCGCGCGGCCTCGTGGGGGATCGCGCCGCCGAGCAGCGCGGCCGGGTTGGCGAGCCAGGCCCAGGTCCGCCACGGGTCGGTGCCCGACGCGAGCAGCGGCTCGAGGACCGCCACCAGCTCGGCCCGGACCTGCCCCTGCTCGTCGAGCTGGAAGGCGGGCACGAGCGTGCGGCCCTCGTCCTGGACCAGCAGCACGGCACGCCGCTCGGCCGCCTTGTGCAGGGCGAAGCGGGCGGCGTTCTCGGAGATCCCGCGCAGGCGGCCGACCTCGGCGTAGTCCACCCAGCCGCCGTCGAGCAGCGCGGCCCGCACCCTGCCCTCGCGGCGCAGCCGCACCAGGGCGATCGGCACCGCGTGCGTGGGGTCCTCGCCCTCCGAGCGCAGGAGCGCATCGAGCTCTGCGAGCCGCTCGTCCGTGAGCGGGTCACCGGTGGCGGGGTCCGTCCAGCGCACGGTGCCGTCGTCGTCGCGCTCGTACGTCGGCAGGCCGGCCGCGGCGAGCTGGTCGGCCAGGCCGAGCTCCTCCAGCCACGCGGCCAGGCGTCCGGCGAGGTCGCCGGAGCCCGCGGCGGGGCGGGAGGAGTCGGAGAGGTCGGTCACCGGGCCAGCGGTCCTACTTGGAGGCCTTGCGGGCGTGCGAGGCGGTCTTGGCGCGGGCGTTGGCGTCGAGCACGACCTTGCGGATGCGGACCGAGTCGGGCGTGACCTCGACGCACTCGTCGTCGCGGCAGAACTCCAGGCACTGCTCGAGGGACAGCTTCTTCGGCGGGATCAGCTTCTCGAAGTTGTCGGAGGTGGCGGACCGGATGTTGGTCTGCTGCTTCTCCTTGGTGATGTTGACGTCCATGTCGTCGGCGCGGGAGTTCTCGCCGATGATCATGCCCTCGTAGACCTCGGTCGTCGGCTCGACGAACATGATCCCGCGCTCCTGCAGGTTGGTCATGGCGTACGCCGTGGCCGCACCCTTGCGGTCGGCCACCAGCGAGCCGTTGGTGCGCGAGCGGATCTCACCGGCCCAGGGCTCGTAGCCCTCGGAGATGCCGTGCGCGATGCCGGTGCCGCGGGTGTCGGTGAGGAACTCGGTGCGGAAGCCGATGAGGCCGCGCGCCGGCACCAGGAACTCCATCCGGACCCAGCCGGTGCCGTGGTTGGTCATCGACTCCATGCGGCCCTTGCGGGAGGCGAGCAGCTCGGTGATCGTGCCGAGGTACTCCTCCGGGGCGTCGATCGTGAGGCGCTCGAACGGCTCGTGCACCTTGCCGTCGACCACCTTGGTGACCACCTGCGGCTTGCCGACGGTGAGCTCGAAGCCCTCGCGGCGCATCTGCTCGACGAGGATGGCCAGCGCCAGCTCGCCGCGGCCCTGCACCTCCCACGCGTCGGGGCGCTCGGTGGGGAGGATGCGCAGCGACACGTTGCCGACGAGCTCCTGGTCGAGGCGGTCCTTGACCAGGCGGGCCGTGACCTTGCCGCCCTTGTAGCGACCGACCAGCGGCGAGGTGTTGGTGCCGATGGTCATCGAGATGGCCGGCTCGTCGACGTGGATGAGCGGCAGCGCGACGGGGTTCTCCGCGTCGGCGAGGGTCTCGCCGATGGTGATCTCGGGGATGCCGGCGACGGCGACGATGTCACCGGGGCCCGCGCTCTGGCCGGGCTGGCGCTCGAGGCCCTCGGTGACGAGGAGCTCGGTGATCTTGACGTTCTTGACCGAGCCGTCGCGACGCATCCACGCCACGGTCTGGCCCTTGTTGAGGGTGCCCTCGTGGACGCGGACCAGCGCGAGCCGGCCGAGGAACGGCGAGGCGTCGAGGTTGGTGACGTGCGCCTGCAGCGGCGCGCCCTCGGTGTAGACGGGCGCCGGGATGGTCTCGAGGATCGTCTTGAAGAGCGGCTCGAGGTCGCTGCCCTCGGGCATCGTGCCGTCCTCGGGGGCGGTGAGGCTGGCGATGCCGGCGCGACCCGACGCGTAGACGACGGGGAAGTCCAGCGCGTCCTGGCTGTGGCTCTCGTCGAGCAGGTCCATGAAGAGCTCGTAGGTCTCCTCGACGACCTCGGCGATGCGGGCGTCGCTGCGGTCGGTCTTGTTGACGACCAGGATCACCGGCATGTCGGCGTTGAGCGCCTTGCGGAGCACGAAGCGGGTCTGGGGGAGCGGGCCCTCGGAGGCGTCCACGAGGAGCACGATGCCGTCGACCATGGACAGGCCGCGCTCGACCTCGCCACCGAAGTCGGCGTGGCCGGGGGTGTCGATGATGTTGATGACCATCGGCTCGCCGCCGCCCGCCGGACCGGCGTAGTGCACGGCGGTGTTCTTCGCGAGGATGGTGATGCCCTTCTCGCGCTCGAGGTCGCCGGAGTCCATGACCCGCTCGGCGACGCTCTCGGCCTGGTGGGCCGTGAAGGCGCCGGCCTGGCGGAGCATGGCGTCCACGAGCGTGGTCTTGCCGTGGTCGACGTGGGCGACGATCGCCACGTTGCGGAGGTCGGAGCGCTTCTGGGGCATGGCAGTACGACGTCGCTTTCGCTGGGGTATGTCGGGGCGCGGTGTCCACAGCGCCCGTGACCCGGAGCCGGGCCGTCGTCGAGTCTAGTGGCGCCGGGCCGTGGGCCCGATTCGGCGGCGTGTGACGTGCAGCCCTTCTGCCGGCCCTTGTGCTTGGCCCTTCCCGCTGTCGGTCCGGTGGGGTAGGCCTGACCCATGACTTCTTCTCGGGAGACCCGAACCACCCGGCCCACCGCCCCGTCCTGCACCTTCACTGCCTCGTCCTGCACCTTCGTGCCGCCCTACGTGCTCGAGCGGATCGGGTCCGGCGACGCCCTCGCGGCCGACGCGGCCTTCCGGGCCCGCCGGGAGCAGGCGGCCTCGGCCCGTGCTTCCGCCGTTCCTGCGGCCTCGGCGGACCAGCCGGCCTGGACGGTCCACACCGCCGGCAACCGCGAGGTGCTGCCCGGGCGGCCGGTGCGCACCCCCGGCACCCCCGAGTCCGGCGACGTCGCCGTCGACGAGGCGTCGGCGGGGATCACCGCGACGCTTGAGATGTTCGCCGAGGGCCTCGGGCGCACGTCGTACGACGACGCGGGCGCGATGGTGAGCATCACCGTCCACTACGGCCGCGACTACGACAACGCGTTCTGGGACGGCACCCAGCTGGTCTTCGGCGACGGTGACGGGGAGATCTTCGAGCGGTTCACCAAGCCGGTGGACGTGCTGGCCCACGAGTTCGCCCACGCGGTCACCGAGTCCACCGCCGGGCTGGTCTACCGCGGCCAGTCCGGCGCGCTCAACGAGTCGGTGTCCGACGTCTTCGCCATCTGCCTCAAGCAGCGACTCCTCGGCCAGGACGCCGCGTCGGGCAGCTGGCTGATCGGCGAGGAGCTGTTCCTGCCGGCCGTGCAGGCCCGCGGGCTGCGCGACATGGCCGCCCCCGGCACGGCGTACGACGACCCGCGCCTCGGCCGCGACCCCCAGCCCGACCACATGGACCGCTTCGTGGAGACCACCGACGACAACGGCGGCGTGCACATCAACTCCGGCATCCCCAACCGCGCCTTCCACCTCGCCGCCGTGGCACTCGGCGGCACGAGCCTCGAGGGCGCCGGCCAGGTCTGGTACGACGCGCTCACCTCCGGCGACGTCTCACCCCGCGCCGACTTCGCGGCGTTCGCCGCCGCCACGGTCGCGGCCGCCGGGGACGGCGACCGGGCCGAGGCCGTGCGGGGGGCGTGGGAGCAGGTGGGGGTGACGCCCGCGGGATCGCCGGGGCGGGCGCCGGGCGAGGCGCCCGCGTCGGGCGCGCGAGTGGTGCGAGTGCGTCGTAGCGGCGGTTTCGCCGGCCGGACCTCCGAGGGCGAGGTCGACCTCGCCCTCGCCGGTGACGACCCGCGCGCGGCCGCCGTCGCGGACCTCGCCGATCGCGTCGACCTGGCGGGGGTCGCCCCGCGCAAGCCGATGCCCGACATGTACCTCTACCGCTTCGAGATCGGCGACCGCACGGCCGAGGTCTGCGAGCCCCTGCCCTCCGACCTGGCCGAGCTCGCGCGCCTGGTCCTCGAGGGTGGGGGCGAGGCGAGCCGCTGAGCCGTAGGTGGGTGTTGCTCAGGTGGTTGCGCAGGTGCGCAGCCATGGAGGGGCACCGTGGGGCCTTCCCTGCGCACGTGCGCAACTGTGGCGCGGCCGGATCGCGGCTTCCCTACGCGGGTGCGTAGGTATGGGAGGCGGCGTGAGACTCAGTTGCGCGGGTGCGCAGCTATGGAGAGAGACCACGGGCGCTTCCCTGTACGGGTGCGCAGCTATGCCGAGGCCGCCCGGAGTCTTCCCTGCGCGGGTGCGCAGGGAAGGGGTGTGGGCCGCGCCTGAGAGCTGCGCAGGTGCGCAGGGAAGGCGTGTGGGCCACGCCTGAGAGCTGCGCGAGTGCGCAGGTGAGGGGAGTCGTCACCGCCTCAGATCTGCGCAGGTGCGCAGGGAAGGGGTGTTGGCCCCATCTCAGAGCTGCGCACGTGCGCAGGTGCGCGTGTCAGCCGACGCCGACGCCGGCGCTCAGGCCAGGGCGCGATCTAGCGCGGCCTGCACGTGCAGCGTGGTGCAGGGGAAGACGGGCAGCTCGGTGTCGGCCTGTCGGATGAGCAGCTCGAGCTCGGTGCAGCCGAGCAGCACCCCGCCGGCACCCGCGTCCCACAGCTCGTCGATCAGGGAGACCACGCGCCTGCGGGTCCGGTCGACGATGCGACCGTGCACCAGCTCGCCGTAGATCGCGTCGTTGAGCCACTCGTGGTGCCGGGCGTCCGGGACGATCACCTCGGGGCCGCCGTCGGCGATCCGGCTGATGAAGAACGGGTCGTTCATGGCGACGGTGGTCCCGATGAAGGCGACCTTGTCCATGCCCGCCGCGGTGCACGCGTCGGAGACGACGTCGGCGAGGTGCAGCAGCGGGATGTCGACGGCCTCGGCGACCTGGTCGGCGACCTTGTGGAAGGTCGTCGTGCACAGCATCAGGAAGTCGGCGCCGGCGCGCTCGACGCCGACAGCGGCGTCGGCGAGGAGGGTGCCGATCTGGTCCCACTTCTCGTCGTCCTCGAGGTGGGTCAGCTCCGCGAAGTCGACGGTGCTGAGGACGAGCTTGGGCGAGGAGAGCCCGCCGAGCCGTTCCTGCACCCCGACGTTGAGGTCGCGGTAGTACACCAGGCTGGATTCCCAGCTCATGCCGCCGATGAGTCCGATGGTCTGCACGGGTGCAGTCTGGCACGACGCAGGGACCCCCGGTCCGGTCCGTGGACCCGGTGGACCCCCGCGTCGGCGGACCGTGTGGACCCCCGCGTCAGCGGACCGTGTGGACCCCCCGCGTCAGCGGATCCGGTGGACCTTGTGCTGAGCGGCCTGCGCAAGCGGCCTGATGACCAGCTCGTCGATGTTGACGTGGGCCGGCCGGGTGACCACCCAGGCGATGGCGTCGGCGACGTCGTCGGCCGAGAGCGGGTCGGGGACGCCGTCGTACACCGCGTCGGCCGCTGCCTGGTCGCCGCCGAAGCGGACCAGGGCGAACTCCTCGGTGTGGACCATGCCGGGCGCGACCTCGCTGACCCGGATCGGCTCGCCGTTGAGCTCGAGGCGCAGCGTCTGGGTCACTGCCTTGGTGGCGTGCTTGGCCGCGGTGTAGCCGCCGCCCTTCTCGTAGGAGACCCGGCCGGCGGTGGAGCCGACGTTGAGGATCAGCCCGTCGCCGCTGGCCCGCAGGGCCGGGAGCAGCGCCTGGGTGACGCGCAGCAGGCCGAGCACGTTGACGTCGTACATCGCGCGCCAGTCCTCGACGTCGGCCTCGTCGACCGTGTCGGAGCCGAAGGCGCCGCCGGCGTTGTTGACCAGGACGTGCAGGGCGCCGTCGCCCACCTCCGCGACGGCCGACGCGAGGGCGGCGACCGAGGAGTCGTCGGTGACGTCGCAGGCGACGGCACGCCCGCCGATCTCCTCGGCGAGGGCCTCGATGCGGTCGGTGCGGCGGGCGGCGCACAGGACGTGGAAGCCGGCGGCGGCCAGGGCGCGCGCCGTGGCGGCGCCGATGCCGCTCGAGGCGCCGGTCACGACGGCGGTCCGGGTGCGCTGGTCGGTCGAGTGGTGGGTCTCGGTCATGGCGCCATGATGCAGGATGTGCGCCGTGATCATCGCGGCAGCAGACGGCTCGGCCCTCGGCAACCCCGGACCAGCGGGATGGGCGTGGTACGTCGACGACGACTGCTGGGCGTCCGGCGGCTGGGCCCGCGGCACCAACAACATGGGCGAGCTGATGGCGGTCCTCGACCTGCTCCAGCAGACCGCGCACGTCGACGACGAGCTGCACGTCTACTGCGACAGCACCTACGTGATCAACGCCGTCACCAAGTGGATGGCCGGCTGGAAGCGCAAGGGCTGGAAGACCGGCGGCGGCCAGCCCGTGAAGAACGTCGAGCTGATGAAGGCGCTCGACGAGGCGATGGAGGGTCGTCGGGGCCGGGTGAAGTTCGAGTGGGTCAAGGGCCACTCGGGTCACGTCCTCAACGAGGCGGCCGACAAGCGCGCCAACGCCGCTGCGTCGGCGTACCAGGCGGGCCGCGTGGCCGACCCGGGTCCCGGCTTCGCCGGCGCCGCGGTGAGCACCGTCCCGCAGTCGGGACCGACCGTGGTCGAGGAGGAGCCCGACCTCTTCAGCGACCTCGACGAGGCGGGCCACGAGCCCGCGCTCTCCGACGAGGAGCAGGTGATCGCCCTCGAGCGCTCGCTGCTGACCGATGTCGTGCGCTCCGACCGCGCCACCGTCGCCGCTCTGCTGCACCCGGAGTGGCAGGAGATCGGCCAGTCGGGCCGGCTGTGGACCCGGGAGGAGATCCTGGCCGAGATCGGCCCGCTCGGCACCGAGACCACCCTCGACGTGGTGTCGACCGAGCGGCTCTCGCCGGACTCGATCCTGCTCCTGTGGCGCAGCATCACCGACGACGGCAGCGTGCTGCGCAGCTCGATCTGGGTGCGGACCCCCCAGGGCTGGCAGCAACGCTTCCACCAGGGCACCCGCGAGGCCTGAGCCACACCGACTGGCAAAGGTAAGCCTTACCTTCTATCGTCTGGCAGGTGACCACCGCCCCCCAGGTGCGCCCGACCCCGGCGCCCCTCATCGCCCACCTCGCCTCCTTCGGCGAGCGACGGGCCCTGGTCACCGCCGACGGCACGGTCTCGTACGCCGACCTCGCCCGCCGGGTCGAGGAGGTTGCTGCGACGTACGCCGGGGGTCGCCGGCTCGTGCTCCTGACGCCGGGCAACGACGTGGACTCCGTCGTCGAGTACGTCGCCGCCCTGGCCGCCGAGCAGGTCGTCCTGGTCTCCTCGCCGGCCGCCGCCCCGGGACTGGAGCAGGCCTACGCACCCGACGTCGTCGCCGGCCCGCGGGGCCGCGACTGGCGGTCGGAGGAGTCCCGGCACGCGCTCCACCCCGACCTCGCGCTGCTGCTCTCGACCAGCGGCTCGACCGGCTCGCCCAAGCTGGTCCGCCTGGCCCGCGACGGCGTGCTGGCCAACGCCGCGGCCATCGCCGAGACCCTCGGCATCCGCGACACCGACCTCGCGGCGACCACCCTGCCGCTGCACTACTGCTACGGCCTCTCGGTGCTGCACAGCCACCTGCTGCGCGGTGCCGGGCTGCTGCTCACCGAGCTGTCCGTCGTCGACGAGTGCTTCTGGGACCTGGTCCGCGAGCACGGCGTCACCACGATCCCGGGCGTCCCGCACACCTTCGAGCTGCTCGAGCGGGCCGGCTTCGCCGACCGCGACGTGCCGTCCGTGCGCGCGCTCACCCAGGCCGGCGGCCGGATGGCCCCCGAGCGGGTGCGCGCGGTCGCCGAGCTCGGCCAGCGCCGGGGCTTCGACCTCTTCGTGATGTACGGCGCCACCGAGGCCACCGCACGGATGAGCGTGCTCCCGCCCGACCTCGCCCTCGCGGCGCCGGAGTCGATCGGTCGCCCGCTGCCCGGCACGACCTTCGAGCTCGCTCCGGTCGAGGATCTGGACGGCCTCGAGCCAGGGGTCGGCGAGCTCGTCTTCCACGGCCCCAACGTGATGATGGGCTACGCCGGGTCGCCGGCCGAGCTCGCGGCCGGCCGCACGGTGGACGCGCTGCGGACCGGCGACCTGGCCCGCCGCCGCCCCGACGGGCTCTGGGAGGTCGTCGGCCGGACCAGCCGGATCGCCAAGGTCTGCGGCCTGCGCATCGACCTCGACCGCGTCGAGCGCGCGCTGGCGCTCGCCGGGACCGTAGGCGCCGTCGCGGACGCGGGGGACCGCATCGTCGTGGGGGTGGTCGACGGCGCGCGTCCCGTCGATGCCGAGGCCGTACGCCGCGCGGCCGCCGACGCCGCCGGGCTCGCCCCCACCGGGGTCGAGGTCGTCGTGCTGCCCGACCTGCCGCGGCTGGCCAACGCCAAGGTCGACCACCGGGCGCTCGCGGCCCTGGCGCCCGTGACCGGGACGCCCGCGTCCGCGCCCGGCGTACGACGCGCGGCGACCGCCGACGACGTGACCGCCCTCCTGGCCCGGCTGCTCGGCCGCCCCGAGGCCACGCCCGACGACTCCTTCGTGGCCCTCGGCGGCGACTCGCTGTCCTACGTCGAGGTGTCCCTGCGGCTCGAGGAGCTGCTCGGCCACCTCCCCGCCGGCTGGCCCACAATGCCCGCCGCCGCCCTGGCCGCGTCGGCGGACGACCGACGTCCCGGCCGCCGCCGGCGGGGCGTCGCGGTCGAGACGAACGTGGCTCTGCGCGCGCTGGCGATCGTCACCATCGTCGGCTCGCACGCCAACCTCTTCACGCTCCTCGGGGGCGCGCACGTGCTGCTGGCGATCGTCGGCTTCAACCTGGGCCGCTTCCAGCTCGGCGCCCGCTCGCGGACCGAGCGGACCCGGGCAATCCTGCGCGGGCTCGCCCGCGTCGTCGTGCCCTCGGTGCTGGTCATCGGGGCCGTGGCCGCCGTCTCCCGCGACATCACGTGGAAGCAGGCCGCGCTGCTGACCGCCTTCACCGAGTGGAGCTGGTCGGAGCCCCGGTGGAGCTACTGGTTCATCGAGGCGCTCACCCTGGCGGTGCTGGTGCTGGCGGCGATCCTCGCCGTGCCGGCCGTCGACCGGGCCACCCGACGGCACCCGTTCGCCACCCCGGTGGTGCTCACCCTCGTGCTGCTCCCCACGCGCTACGACCTCGTCGGCATGCCCGGCGACCACGTCCACCGCGCGCACGGCGTGCTGTGGCTCCTCACGCTCGGGTGGGCCATGTCACAGGCCCGCACCACCCGCCAGCGGCTGGTGGTCTCCGGGCTCGTCCTGGCCCTGGTGCCCGGGTTCTTCTCGGTCGGCGGCCTCGACCGGCACGTCTACGTCACCCTCGGGCTGCTCGCGCTGACCTGGGTGCCGCAGGTGCGGCTGCCCGCCCTGGTCGCCCCCGTCGTCGGCGTCGTGGCCGCGTCGTCGCTGTGGATCTACCTCCTGCACTGGCGGGTCTACCCGTGGTTCGAGGTCGACTTCCCGCTGCTGGCGACCCTGCTGTCGCTGGCCGTCGGCGTGGCCGCGGCGGTCGTCGTACGCCGGAGCGGAGCTGCCCTCGCCGGGGTGAGGCGCCGGGGCGGGAATCGCTGACACCCTGACGGTGTTGTGCCCGGTTGGCGCCCCTCTCGTGTGGCGAGATCCGTGACCGGGCGCCCTGAGGAGAGGACGTCGCGTGGACCGGGTCGCCATGATCAGCCTGCACACCTCGCCGCTCGACCAGCCAGGGACGGGCGACGCGGGCGGCATGAACGTCTACGTCATCGAGCTGTCCCGCCGCCTGGCGCGGCAGGGCATCGCGGTCGACGTCTTCACACGGGCCACGTCCTCGGCGCTGCCGCCGGTGGTCGAGGTGCCCGGCACCGACGGTGCCGTGCTGGTGCGCCACGTCGCGGCCGGCCCGTTCGAGGGGCTCACCAAGACCGAGCTGCCCGGCCAGCTGTGCACCTTCGCGCGCGAGGTGCTGCGCGCCGAGGCGGCCCACCCGCTGGGCCACTACGACGTCGTGCACTCGCACTACTGGCTCTCCGGCCAGGTCGGCGCGCTCGCCCGCGACCGGTGGCAGGTGCCGCTGGTGCACTCGATGCACACCATGGCCAAGGTCAAGAACGACGCGCTCGCCGAGGGCGACACCCCCGAGCCCGCCGCCCGCCTGATCGGCGAGGAGCAGGTCGTGCAGGCCGCCGACCTCCTCGTCGCCAACACCGACCTCGAGGCCAAGCAGCTCATCAACCTGTACGACGCCGACCCCTCGCGCGTCGAGGTGATCCACCCCGGCGTCGACCTCGACGTCTTCCGCCCGATGGACCGGGCGGAGGCCCGCCGGGCGCTCGACCTGCCCGCCGACGCGGTGGTGCTGATGTTCGCCGGCCGCATCCAGCCGCTCAAGGCCCCGGACGTGCTCCTCCGGGCGGTCTCGGTGCTCCTCGACCAGGACCCGTCCCTGCGCTCGCGCCTCGTCGTACCCGTCGTCGGCGGCCCCTCCGGCAGCGGGCTCGAGCACCCCGAGTCGCTCGCCCAGCTCTCGGCCGACCTCGGCCTCGACGGGGTGGTCCGCTTCGTCCCGCCCGTCGCCCAGGACGACCTGGCCCGCTGGTGCGCCGCGTCGACGGCGGTCGCCGTGCCGTCGTACAACGAGTCCTTCGGGCTGGTCGCGGCGGAGGCCCAGGCCACCGGGACCCCCGTGGTCGCGGCCGCCGTGGGCGGCCTGACGACCGTGGTGGCCGACGGTCGCAGCGGCCTGCTCGTCGACGGCCACGAGCCGCGCGACTGGGCCGCGGCCCTGCGCCGGCTCATCGACGACCCGGCCCTCGCCGCCCGTCTGGGGCAGGGCGCGCTGGAGCACGCCCGCGAGTTCTCCTGGGACCGGACGGCCGAGCGCACCCTCCACGCCTACCGGGAGGCGCGCACCCTCATGCGTGATGAGATGACGGTGTGAGCGACCCCGCCATCGCCGGCACCATCCGCGACTACCTCGACGGCAACGGGATCGAGTACGTCGAGGACCGCCCCGGCGTCTTCTCGCTGACGCTGCCGGGGGAGAAGAAGCTCCAGACCCCCGTCCGCCTCGACGTCGGCGAGCACGCGCTCGGCGTGCACGCCTTCGTGTGCCGCAATCCCGACGAGAACCACGCCCGCGTCTACCGCTGGTTGCTCGAGCGCAACCTGCGGATGTACGCCGTGGCGTTCGCCGTCGACCACAGCGGCGACATCTACCTCGACGCCCGGCTGCCGCTCTCCGCGGTCACCGACGACGAGCTCGACCGGCTCCTCGGCTCGGTGCTCACGCACGCCGACGAGTCCTTCAACGCCATCCTCGAGCTGGGCTTCGCCACCTCGATCCGCAAGGAGTGGGAGTGGCGGATCTCGCGGGGCGAGTCGACCCGCAACCTCGAGGCCTTCCGGGGCTGGCTCGAGGCCGGGACCGACCCCGAACCGCCTGCCTAGACCGCCGGCGCGCGCCGCGGCGGCGTACGCCGGGTCAGCAGCACCCCGACGATCGCCAGCGCCCCGCCGAGGAAGGTGAGGGCCGGCGGCACCTCGTCGAGCAGCGCCCAGGCGATCAGCGTCGTGATGGCCGGGACGAGGAAGGTCGTCAGGGAGAGCTTGCCGGCGTCGGTGTGCGTCAGCGCGAAGGCCCACGTGGTGAACGCGACGGCCGTCGGGAAGACGCCGAGGTAGACGGTCCACCACAGGGTCGCGCCGCCCTCGGTGACGACGTCGACCAGGTCGTGGGCGAAGGGCAGGCAGACCAGGGCGCCGATCACGAAGGACACGAAGACGACCTGCACCGACGGGATCCGGCGCAGGAGCGACTTCTGGCTCAGTACGCCGACGGCGTACATCGCGGCCGCCACCACCACGAGCAGGACGCCGACCACGTCGCCCTCGCCGCCGCCCGAGTAGCCCCGGGCGATGACGGCGACCCCGGCGAAGCCGATCACCATGCCGATCAGCAGCCACTTGTGGAGGACCTCGCCGAAGATCCACACGGCCAGGAAGGCCACGATGATCGGGCCGATCTGGATGATCATGGCCGCGGTGCCGGCGTCGACGCGGCGCTCGCCCTCGTTGAGGGCCAGGTTGTAGATGCCGAACCACCCGACGCCGCAGGCCGTGAGCAGGATCCACTCGCGGCGGGTCGGCTGCACCCACCCCCGGCGGAGGACCAGCGGCAGGACCACGAGCGCCGCCACGAGCAGTCGGCCGGCGCCGAGCGAGCCGGGGCTGATGTCGTGGGCGACGTGGCGGATGACCACGAACGCCGACGCCCACATCACGAGCGTGATGGCTCCCGCGGCGGCGGGGAACCACGCCGGGTGCGTCGGCGCCTGGGGCTCGGCGTGCTGCGTGACGGTCATGACTCAAGACTACGGACGCGCATGACGTCCCCGCGAGCGGGTTTCGGACGTCGTACGACGAGATCCCGCCGAACCGCTCAGAGGTCGAGCTTGTAGCCCAGCCCCCGCACGGTGACGAGGTACTTCGGCTCGCTCGGGTCGGGCTCGAGCTTGGCGCGCAGCCGCTTGACGTGGACGTCGAGGGTCTTGGTGTCGCCGACGTAGTCGGAGCCCCAGACTCGGTCGATGAGCTGCCCGCGGGTGAGCACCCGGCCGGGGTTGCGCAGGAACATCTCGAGGAGCTCGAACTCCTTGAGCGGCAACCGCTGCTCCGCACCCCCGACGGTGACGACGTGGCGCTCGACGTCCATCCGGACCGGCCCGGCCTCGAGGGTGTCGGGGGCCAGGTCGGGCTCGTGGCCGCGGCGCAGGACGGCGCGTATCCGGGCGACGAGCTCGCGCGGCGAGTAGGGCTTGGTGACGTAGTCGTCGGCGCCGAGCTCGAGGCCGACGACCTTGTCGACCTCGTCGTCCTTGGCGCTGACCATGATCACCGGCACGCTCGAGGTCTGGCGGATCGCCCGGCAGACCTCGGTGCCGGGCAGGCCGGGCAGCATCAGGTCGAGGAGCACGATGTCGGCGCCGTTGCGCTCGAACTCGGTGAGCGCGCTGTTGCCGTCCGCGGCGATCGCCACCTCGTAGCCCTCCTTGCGGAGCATGTAGGCGAGCGCGTCGCTGTAGCTCTCTTCGTCCTCGACGACGAGTACCCGGGTCACGCGGGGTCCCCGCGGTGTTGTGAGTCGGAGGAGCGAAGCGGGGGAGACGAAGAACATCGTGGGGTGCTCATCGGCGTACCTCCTGGTTGGTGTCTCCGGCGGCGCCGGGGCGGATGGGGGGTGGGCTCGTGGGGCGTCGACCGGAGGTGTCGCGGGGGGCGACGACGGTGACGGGCGCGGTCGGCCCGGCGAGCCGGGTGCTCGACTGCGAGCTGAGGGGGAGGGTCAGGGTGAACGTCGATCCCTGGCCCTCGACCGACCAGACGCTGACCTCGCCGCCGTGGGTGGCCGCGACGTGCTTGACGATGGAGAGCCCGAGGCCGGTGCCGCCGGTGGAGCGGTGGCGGGCGGGGTCGACGCGGTAGAACCGCTCGAAGATCCGGTCGATCTCCCGTGCCGGGATGCCGATGCCCTGGTCGACCACCGAGATCTGCGCGGTGTCGCCCATCGACTTGGTGGAGACGAGCACCCGGGAGCCGCCGTTGGAGTAGTGCACGGCGTTGGCGACCAGGTTGCTCACCGCGGCGCCGATCTGCTCCTCGGACCCGAAGACCTCGAGCTCGTGGTCGCCACGGGTCACCAGGGTGATGTCCTTGGCGGCCGCGTCGATGGCGCTGGCGTCGACCGCGGCGGCCACGACGTCGTCGAGCCGCACCTGCACCGGCATCTCCAGCGGGTCGTCGCCCTGGAGGCGCGACAGCTCGATGATCTGCTGGACCAGCCGGGAGAGCCGGTCGCTCTCGTGCAGCATCCGGCGGGCGAAGCGCTGCACGGCCTCGGGGTCGTCGGCAGCCTCGTCGACCGCCTCGGCCAGCAGCCGGATGGCGCCGACGGGGGTCTTGAGCTCGTGGCTCACGTTGGCCACGAAGTCGCGGCGCACGGCCTCGACCCGGCGCTCGCGGGTGCGGTCCTCGACCAGCGCCAGCACGAGGCGCGAGCCCAGGGGAGCGACGCGCGCGATCACGGTGCGGGCGGACGAGCGGTCGCCGGCGAGCTCCATCTCGGACTCGCGGATCTGGCCGTCGCGGCGTACGACGTGGATGAGGTCGCGCAGGTCCTCGACGAGGATCTCGTTGCCACGCACCAGGCCGAAGGCGTACGCCGGCGCGGAGGCCTTGAGCACGTGGTCGTCGGCGTCCACGACCACCGCGGAGGAGCGCAGCACGGACAGCACGGCGGCCACGCCGGGCGGCACGAGGGGCTCGTCGACGTGCGGCAGGCGGCGCTGCTGTCGGTCGCTGATGTGCCAGGCGAGTACGGCGCCGCCGGCGACGATCGCCCCGATGACGGCAGCCAGCGCTGCCTGGGTCGTCGGGTCCACGTGTCGATCGTACGCACGTCGCGGGGCCACGATCCGCCCCTGGACGCCATGGCGCCAGTCCTGTGCCCAGAGTTCACCACGCGTTCACCGCAGGCGGTCGGGAGGGCACCTGGGGCCACCTAGGCTGCGGGTCATGCGTGAGGCCTTCCATGACCAGCTCGATGCCGTCTTCACCGATCTCGCCGAGATGTGCGGTCAGGTGGAGGTGGCCGTACGCCGCGCCACCGAGGCGCTGCTGAGCGGCGACGCCGCCGTGGCCGAGCAGGTCATCAGCGCCGACGAGGCCGTCGACGCCAACCGCGAGCGGATCGAGGACAACGCCTTCGCGCTGCTGTCCCTCCAGCAGCCGGTGGCCGGCGACCTGCGGATGATCGTCTCCGCGCTGCGGATGGTCAGCGAGCTCGAGCGGATGGGCGACCTGTCGGTCCACGTCGCCAAGATCGCCCGCCTCCGGGTCCCCAACGTGGCCGTGCCGGACGAGATCCGCCCCACCCTGGAGCGGATGGCCGAGGTGGCCGAGGACATGGTCCGCCGGGTGCACTCGATCATCCGCGACCGCGACGTCGAGGCCGCCATCGAGCTCGGCCGCGACGACGAGATCATGGACCAGCTCCGCCGCCGCTCCTTCGCCCAGCTGCTCAGCGACGACTGGTCGCACGGCGTCGAGGCGGCCGTCGACATCGCTCTGCTCGGCCGCTACTACGAGCGGATCGCCGACCACGCCGTGTCGGTGGCCAACCGGGTGGTCTTCGTCGTCACCGGCCAGCAGCTCAACCGCAACGACGACTGAGCGTCGTACGCCGGGTCGGCTGACCGGATTTCGACCCGCCGTCGCGACCTCGTTCCTCGGTCGCGGGCCCGCTCGATCTCGGTGAGGGTCGTCGGCGCGAGCGCCGACGACTCACCGACCCTGGTTGGCGACGGCTGCGGCCGCGGCCGCGGCGGCCTCGGGGTCGAGGTACTCGCCACCGGGGACGGTGGGGGCCAGCGACTCGTCGAGGCGGTAGACCAGCGGCATGCCGGTGGGGATGTTGAGCCCGGCGATGTCCTCGTCGGAGATCCCGTCGAGGTGCTTGACGAGGGCACGGAGGCTGTTGCCGTGCGCGGCGACGAGCACCGTCTTGTCCGCCTTGAGGTCGGGCACGATCTCGGCCTCCCAGTAGGGCAGGAAGCGGGCGATGACGTCCTTGAGGCACTCGGTGCGTGGCATCTCGGCGCCGAGGCCGGCGTAGCGGGGGTCGCCCACCTGGGAGTACTCGTCGTCGTCCTCGATGGGCGGCGGCGGGGTGTCGAAGGAGCGGCGCCAGAGCATGAACTGCTCCTCGCCGTACTCCTCGAGCGTCTGCTTCTTGTCCTTGCCCTGGAGGGCGCCGTAGTGGCGCTCGTTGAGCCGCCACGACCGCTTGACCGGGATCCAGTGGCGGTCGGCCGCGTCGAGCGAGAGGTGCGCGGTGGTGATCGCGCGGCGCTGGAGGGAGGTGTGCACGATGTCCGGGAGGAGCCCGGCCTCGACCAGCAGCTCACCGCCCCGCACCGCCTCGGCGCGGCCCTTGTCGGTGAGGTCGACGTCGACCCAGCCGGTGAAGAGATTCTTGGCGTTCCAGTCGCTCTCGCCGTGGCGGAGCAGGACCAGGGTGTACGTCATGGGTGGATCTCCTCCGTGCGGGGCGGGATCAGTGCGAGGACTCGGTCTCGGCGCTCTCCTCGACCGGGAGCGGCTCCCCGTCGAGACCCTCGAAGTAGCCGTGGTTGTCCACGACCGGGACCTCGACGACGGTGTTCTCGCCGTTGTCGAAGCCGAGGCTGACCTCGACGAAGTCACCGGCCTCGAACTCACCGGTGACCTGGATGTCGGCCGGCGGCTCGGCGAGGTTGACCAGCGCTCCGGGCGCGATCTCGACGGGCTCGAACTCGGCCGCCGTCACGTCGCCGCCCTCGGTGGCACCGAGCTCGGTGAACGTCGCCGGCTCGGTGGTCGAGTTGTTGGAGAGCGACGCGATGAAGGTGCCCGAGCCGGGCTCGGTGGACACGACCACGGCGCCCAGCACGTCGACGGCGCCGTCGCGGTTGTTGGCGCCGTTGGCGGGCGTGTAGTACCGGTCGGTGGCGTAGTCGAACCCGCACGACGTCAGGGCCGGCGCGGTGAGGGCCAGCGCGGCGGCGGTGAGCGCGAAGGAGCGTCGGAGCTGCATGGCGCACAGCCTAGCGCCGAGTCAGGTCAGGCCGACGGCCTGCCCGACAACCAGCATCGCGACGACCACCACACCGGTCAGGACGCTGGCCAGCACGAGGAGTCGCGGGGCGCCGGTGCGCAGCGCGATCCGCATCGGGAGGTGGCGCAGGCCGTCCTGGTGGTCCGGCACCAGCCCGGGCAGCGCCCGCAGCACGTGGACGCAGACGCCGAGCAGCGCGGCCAGCACGGTCATCGCCACGGTCGGGGGCGTGTCGCTGCCCTGGCCGTCCCACCCGCCGTACGCCAGGTAGGCGGGGTAGAGCGCGAACTGGACCGCCCACGGGAGCCACGACAGGACGCCACCGCGCAGCAGGCGGTTGCCGAGGAGGCCCACGACCACCGCGAGGAGGTAGGCGCCACCGGCGACGACCCCCGCGGACACGGAGAGGGGTACGACGAGCAGTGCCGCGCACAGGACGGTGAACCACACGGTCCCGGTCTCGAGCAGCCCCGCGGCCACCGGCTTGCCCGGCGTCTCGTGCCGTGCGTCGCGCTCCCGGTCGACCAGGTCGTTGTCCCAGCCGAGGATCGCCTGCCCGACCAGCACGGTGACTGCGACGAGGCCGATCTCGCGCAGCGGGCGCCCCGCCAGCGCCGCGGCGGCACCCATCGCGAGGGCCGTCAGCATCGCCTGCCGGGGGTGGGCGGCCCGCACCAGCAGCACCGGCAGGGTGCGGGCGAAGCGGGAGCCGCGACGGGCGGTCTCGGCCTGGGTCGACATGCCCCGAGTATCGGACACTTCGGCCGATCGGTGGGGACATCCGGACCGATCCGTGACCGTCGGGGAGGCCCGTCACGGGCCTCCCCGAGCCCGCCCACAGGGCGGCCCGCACCACACGATCCACAGTCTGTCAACCCCCGAGAGGGCCTCTGACCTGCACAAACGATGAGGGAGGTCCTCGGAACGCGTGTTAAGATGGTCACCTAGAAAGAGGGGTACAAGTACATGACTTTCACCGTCGGCGAAACGGTTGTCTACCCGAATCACGGGGCTGCTGTCATCGAGGAGATCGAGACGCGCACCATCAAGGGAGAGGACAGGGAATACCTGGTCCTCCGCATCGTGGCCCAGCAGGACCTCGTGGTCCGCGTCCCGGCCTGCAACCTCGACCTGGTCGGCGTCCGCGACGTCGTCGACAAGGAGGGCCTCGACCGCGTGTTCGACGTCCTCCGGGCCGCGCACGTGGAGGAGCCGACCAACTGGTCGCGCCGCTACAAGGCCAACCTCGAGAAGCTGCACTCCGGCGACGTCATGAAGGTGGCCGAGGTGGTCCGCGACCTGTGGCGCCGCGAGCGCGACCGCGGCCTGTCGGCCGGCGAGAAGCGGATGCTCGCGAAGGCCCGCCAGATCCTGGTCTCGGAGCTGGCCCTGGCCGAGCACACCAACGAGGACAAGGCCGAGGCCATCCTCGACGAGGTCCTCGCCTCCTGAGCAGGTCCTGACACACCTCTGACGAGGCCCCCGGCACACGCTGCCGGGGGCCTCGTCGCATGTCCGGGGCGGGGTCGCCGTGGAGCGGCCGGTGGTCCTACGGTGGACGCACCATGAGCGAGCACCCGTACGACGAGCGTGAGCTGCCCCCGGCCCTCGGCCTGGTGCTGGACGAGGGGCGCGGAGCCCTGCCCTACGCACTGATCCACGGTGAGGCGCTCGTCGCCTGTGCCGCGTGGGCCCTCGGTGACGCCGGGGTGACCCCTGTCGACGTGGGGGTCCCGTGGTCCAGCGTGCAGACCGCCGACGAGGCCGTGGTGCTGCACGACGCGCTCTGCCCGATGACGCCGGCCGCCTTCATCGCCGACTGCGTCGAGAGGTCGCTCGCGCACGACGCCGTCGTGGTCGCCGTCCGCCCCGTCACCGACACGGTCAAGCGCGTCGAGGGGGACCTGGTGGGCGAGACGGTGGACCGCGAGTCGCTGCTGGCCCCCTCGTCGCCGGTGGTGCTGCCGCCGTCGGTGGTCCGGGCCCTCGACGACTTCCCGGGCCACGACCTGGCCGCCATCGTGGCCCGCCTGCGCGAGCACCACGACGTCGAGACCGTCGAGGCGCCGCCGGAGGCCCGCCGGGTCACGTCCGCCGAGGAGATAGCGCTCCTCGAGGCGCTCACCGGTGAGGCCCCGCGACCCTTCTAGGGTCGCGCTGCGACGAGCCGGCCCGCGAGGGCGACGTCCTCGGGGAAGGTGATCTTGAGGTTGAGCGGGGTGCTCGGCACCGCCGCGACGTCGCCGCCCGCGTAGCGGACGAAGCACGCCGCGGTGTCCGTGCCCTCGAAGCCGTCGCCGGCCGCCGCGCCGTACGCCGCGAGGAGGGGGCCGGCGCGGAAGGCCTGCGGGGTCTGCACCGTCCCCAGCCGACCCTCGAGCCGGTCCAGGCCGGTCGTGAGCAGGCCCGGGGCGGGCACGACGGGGATCGCGCCGCCGTGCTCGCGGGCGGCCGCGACGGTGGTGGTGAGGAGGTCGCGACCGGCGAGGGGGCGGGCGCCGTCGTGGATCGCGACGACGTCGATCTCACCCCGCTCGATCTCGCGCGCGAGGACCCGCAGGGCGGCGTGCTCGGACCGGTGGCGGGTGTCGCCACCGGTGACGACGAGCACCTCGTGGTCGCCGAGGTGGGGCCCGAGGGCCTCGCCGACCGCGGCCTGCTCGCCGTCGCGCACCACCACGACCACGCGTCGTACGTCGTCGAGGGCGAGCGCGTCGCGCACCGACCAGGCGAGGACCGGGGCGTCGCCCAGCGGGAGCAGGACCTTGTTGACCTCGGCCCCGACACGGGTGCCGGAGCCGGCGGCGAGGATCACGACTGCGGCGGGCACGGGGTGATCGTGCGGCCCGTGAGGTCGTGAGGACAAGTTGACACGTCGGTGAAACAAACCGGCGGGGGCGCGAAACGTGGGCTGCCTAGCGTCCACGGCATCCGCTCGAGAACCCCCGAGGAGCCCCCGTGTCCACCACCACCGACACCGCCCCCACCGCCGTCGCCATCCCCCCGGTCCCGCCGCGCGGCGGGGTCACCATCGACGACTGGCACCCCGAGGACGAGGCGTTCTGGGAGTCGGTCGGCCGGCCCGTCGCCCGCCGCAACCTGATCTGGTCGATCTTCTCCGAGCACCTCGGCTTCTCCGTGTGGCTGCTCTGGTCGGTCAGCGCGGCGATGCTGCCGCGGATCGGCTTCGACTTCGCCGTCTCCCAGCTCTTCGTGCTGGTCGCGATCCCCAACCTGGTGGGCTCGCTGATCCGCCTGCCCTACACGTTCGCCGTGCCGAGGTTCGGTGGCCGCAACTGGACGGTCATCAGCGCCTCGCTGCTGTTGGTGCCGACGCTGCTCTTCGCGTGGGCGGTGCAGACGCCGGGGACGCCGTACTGGGCGTTCTGCCTGATCGCCGCGACCGCCGGCCTCGGGGGCGGCAACTTCGCCAGCTCGATGGCCAACATCAACTTCTTCTACCCGCTGCGCAAGAAGGGCACCGCGCTCGGCCTCAACGCCGCGGGCGGCAACATCGGCGTGGCGTTCATCCAGTTCTTCCTGCCGATCATCGTCGGCGGCGCCGGGATCTTCGGGCTGGTCCAGGCGAAGGACGAGCTGCACCTCGAGCGGGCCGGTTACGTCTACGCCGGGCTGGCGATCGTGGCCGCCGTCGCGGCCTGGCTCTTCATGAACAACCTCACCGGGGCCAAGTCGTCGCCGCGCGAGCAGCTCGCCGTGGTCCGCTACCACCACACGTGGGTGATGTCGTTCCTCTACATCGGCACCTTCGGCTCGTTCATCGGCTACTCCGCCGCAATGCCGCTGCTGATCAAGATCAACTTCTGGAACCAGCCCGTGCCCGAGGTCCCGGGGATCGGCATCAACTTCGCCTACTACGCCTTCCTCGGTGCGCTCGTGGGCTCGATCGCCCGACCGTTCGGCGGCTGGCTCGCCGACAAGTACGGCGGCGCCCGGGTGACCTTCTGGACCTTCGTGGCGATGATCGTCGGCACCCTGGCCGTGATCGTCACCCTGCGCCAGCTCACCCCGGTCCCGCCGTCCGAGGTCCCCGCCGACCCGAGCACGTTCGTCCACTCCGAGGCCACCCGGGCCGCGGTCGAGGCCAACTCGGCGATCTTCCCGTGGTTCCTCGCGGCGTTCCTCTTCGTCTTCGCCGCGACCGGCATCGGCAACGGCTCGACGTACCGGATGATCCCGCTCATCCTGCAGCGCCAGGCGGAGCACACCACGACCCCCGCGACCCGCCGGGCCGACATGGCGCGGGCCACCAAGGAGTCCTCGGCGGTCATCGGGATCGCCGGCGCGGTGGGCGCGATCGGCGGCTTCCTGATCCCGCTGACGTTCGGCTCACCCTGGGTGACGGACCCGGTCGAGGCGGTCAAGATGGCCTTCGGGGTGTTCACCGGGTTCTACGTCGCGTGCCTGGCGACCACCTGGTTCTTCTACACCCGTCGCGTCACCGTGGCCGGGCGGGCACCCGAGTTCGCCACCGCCGACGTCTGACCGGCCCCTCCACCCATCCCAGCCATCCCTCCGACCGATCCGGGGACACCGTGACCGACACCCACTGCCCCTACTGCTCGCTGCAGTGCGGCATGCGGCTGACCGGGCGTCGTACTCCCCAGGTCGAGGAGTGGCCGGAGTTCCCCGTCAACTCCGGGGCGCTCTGCCGCAAGGGGTGGAGCGCGGCCGGCCTGTACGGCGGTCGCGAGCGGCTCACCACCCCCCTCGTGCGGGACCGCGCGACGGGCGAGCTGAGCCCGGTCTCGTGGGAAGAGGCGCTCGACCTGGTGGCCGGCCGCCTCGCCGCACTACGCGCGGAGCGGGGCGCCGACTCGGTCGCGGTGTTCGGCGGGGGAGGGCTGACCAACGAGAAGGCCTACCAGCTCGGCAAGCTCGCCCGGGTCGCGCTCGGCACCTCCCAGATCGACTACAACGGCCGCTGGTGCATGTCGTCGGCGGCATCCGCCGGGATGCGTGCCTTCGGCCTGGACCGGGGCCTGCCGTTCCCGCTGGCCGACGTCGAGCAGGCCGACGTCGTCGTCCTCGTCGGCTCCAACCTGGCCGAGACCATGCCGCCGGCCGCGCGCCACCTCGACGCGCTCCGGGCCCGCGGCGGGCAGGTCGTGGTCATCGACCCGCGGCGTACGCCGACCGCGGACCGCGCCGACGTCTTCGTGCAGCCGGTGCCGGGGTCCGACCTCGCCCTGGCGCTCGGCGTGCTGCACCTGCTCGTGGCGGGCGGGACGGTCGACGAGGAGTACGTCGCCGCCCGCACCACCGGCTGGGCGGAGGTCCGCGAGTCGGTCACCGGCTGGTGGCCCGAGCGGGTCGAGCGGGTCACCGGGGTGCCCGCCGACGAGGTCCGGGCGCTGGCGGAGCTGCTGGCCGGCAAGCCCCGGGTCATGGTGCTGACCGCCCGCGGGGCCGAGCAGCACAGCACCGGCTCCGACACGGTGCTGGCGTGGATCAACGTGGCCCTCGCGCTCGGGATGCCGGGGACGCCGGGCGCGGGCTACGGCTGCCTCACCGGGCAGGGCAACGGCCAGGGCGGGCGCGAGCACGGCCAGAAGGCCGACCAGCTGCCCGGCTACCGGATGATCGACGACCCGGCCGCCCGGGCCCACGTGGCCGGCGTCTGGGGCGTCGACCCGGACTCGCTGCCGGGCAAGGGGCGCTCGGCGTACGAGCTGCTCGACGCGCTCGGGCAGCCCGACGGTCCGTCGGCGCTGCTGGTCTTCGGCTCCAACATCGTCGTCTCCGCGCCGCGGGCGACCCACGTGACCCAGCGGCTGGAGTCGCTGGACCTCCTCGTGGTCGCCGACATGGTGCTCTCCGAGACCGCGGCGCTGGCCGACGTGGTCCTGCCGGTCACCCAGTGGGCCGAGGAGACGGGCACCATGACCAACCTCGAGGGCCGGGTGATCCTGCGGCAACGGGCGATCAGCCCGCCCGCCGGCGTCCGCTCGGACCTGGACGTGATCGCGGGCCTGGCGTCGCGCCTGGGCTCGCCGGGTGTCTTCTCCACCGACCCCGAGGCCGTCTTCGAGGAGCTCGGCCGGGCGTCGGCCGGCGGGAAGGCCGACTACGCCGGGATCACCTACGACCGGATCCGCGACGAGCACGGCGTCTTCTGGCCGTGCCCCGAGCCGGGGCACCCGGGCACCCCGCGGATGTTCCTCGACGCCTTCGCCCACCCCGACGGCCGGGCGCGCTTCCTCGCCGTCGACCACCGCGGGCCCGCCGAGGTGCCGGACGCGGACTACCCGGTGCACCTCACGACCGGCCGGGTGCTCGCGCAGTACCAGTCCGGCGCCCAGACTCGGCGGGTCCGCGACCTGCCCGACACCGGGCCCTTCGTGGAGATCCACCCGATGCTCGCCGGACGGATCGGCGCCGTGGACGGCGAGCCCGTCACCGTGGCGACCCGGCGCGGCACGATGACCGCGCCGGCCCACGTGGTCGCCACCATCCGGCCGGACACCGTCTTCGTGCCCTTCCACTGGGTGGGGGCCAACCGGCTCACCAACGACGCGCTCGACCCCGCGTCCCGGATGCCGGAGTTCAAGGTGTGCGCGGCGGCGGTGAGCGCATGATCGAGGGCACGAGGGAGCGCCTGGTCGTCGTCGGGGGCGGGATGGCGGCCGTCCGGCTCGTGGAGGAGCTGTGCTCGCGCGGGTACGACGGCGCGGTCACCGTCCTCGCCGACGAGGACCACGCGCCGTACAACCGGATCCTGCTGTCGGCCGTCCTCGAGGGCACCCACGGCCCCGACGCACTGACGCTGCGTTCGGCCGCCTGGTTCGCCGACCGGGGCGTCGACCTGCGCCTCGGCGCCCGGGTGCTCGAGGTCGACCGCGACGCCGGTGAGGTGATGCTGGTCGACGGCGAGCGCCTCGGCTACGACCGGCTGGTGCTGGCCACGGGGTCCATCCCCACCCTGCCGCCGATCCGCGGGCTGGTGCGCCGCGACGGCTCGCTGCACCCCAAGGTCCACGCCTTCCGCTCGCTCGCCGACTGCCGGCGCCTCGACGACGTGGTCGCCCCCGGCCAGCGCGCGGTCGTGGTCGGCGGCGGCCTGCTCGGCCTCCAGGTCGCCCGGGCCCTCACGGTGCGCGGCGTGGAGACGGAGGTGGTCGAGGGCGCCCCGCACCTGTTGGCCTCCCAGCTCGGCGCCGCCGGCGGCCGGGTGCTGGCCCGCGACCTGCGCCGGCTCGGGACCGAGGTCTACACCGGGTCGCGGGCGGTCGCGATGACCGAGGAGGGGCTACGGCTCGACACCGGCTACGAGCTGGGTGCCGACCTCGTCGTGCTCACCGCCGGCGGTCGGCCCTCCACGGCGCTCGCGCGCCGGGCCGGCCTCATGGTCCGCCGCGGGATCGTCGTCGACTCCACGCTCGCCTCGGTCACCGACGACCGCATCCACGCCATCGGCGACTGCGCCGAGCACCGCAACCGCACCACGGGCTTCGTGCCGCCCGCCTGGGAGCAGGCCGGGGTGCTGGCCGCCGTGCTCTGTGGCGAGGACGCGGCGTACGACGGCTCGCGCAGCGTCGCCCGGCTGCGCGCCACCGGCCTCGACGTGGCCGTGCTCGGCGACCCCGAGCACGCGCAGGGCGAGGTCGTCGAGATGACGAACCCGATCGCCGGCTCGCACCGGACGCTCGTCGTGCACGGTGGCCGGATCGTCGCGGCCGCGCTCGTGGGAGACCTCTCGCGCGTCGGCCTCATCACCCAGCTCTACGACCGGGGCACGGTGCTCGGCCCCGACGAGCCCGGCCAGCTGCTGCTGGGGGAGCCGGCCTCGGCGCCGGTCAGCCTGCCCGACGACGCCGAGGTCTGCGCCTGCGCGGGGGTCAGCGCGGGGGCGATCCGCGCCTGCTCGTCCTACGCCGCGTGTCGCGAGACGACCCGGGCGACCACCGGGTGCGGCGGCTGCGAGCCCGTCGTACGACGCCTGCTCGGCGAGGACCTCGCGGTCCCGGTCGGCTGAGCGAGCACGACGAAGGCAGTTCATGCCCGGCGCCGGCCGCGCCGAGCGTGGACGGTGGATGACGGCCGGCGAACTGCCTTCAGTGTGCGCAGGGCGGTCAGTCCCGGGCGAGGGACTCGTCCTCGGGTGCCGACAGGGTGAGGACGGCACGCTCGACGTGCTCGTGCTCCTCGATCCGGGCGGTGACCGCGTGCAGGCGCCGGGCCACGGCGGGCTCGGGGTCGTCTCCGGCCAGGTCCACCGCCGCGATGAGCAGAACCTTGCCGGGGCCCACGAACTCGAGGTGGAGGAACGTCACCCGCTGCACGTCCGGGTCGTCCCGGAGGGCCTCGAGCCCGGCGGCGCGCATCTGCGGGGAGACGGCCTGCCCGACGAGGAAGTCCCGGTTGCGGCTGATGAGGAAGACGGCCACGCAGGCGAGGAGCACCCCGACGAGCACGGACCCGGCCGCGTCCCAACGGGCGTCACCGGTCGCCTGGTGCAGCCCGATCCCGCCCGCGGCGAGCACGATCCCGACGAGGGCGGCTGAGTCCTCGGCGTAGACGGCTCGCAGGGTCGGGTTGGAGGTGCGCGCGAGGTAGCGCAGCGGGTGCAGGCCGGCGACCCCGGCCGCGGAGCGGGTCTGGCGCCGGGCCTGGAGGAAGGACACGCCCTCGAGGACGAAGGCGAGCGCCAGCACGGCGTAGGCCCAGGTGTAATCGACCTCCTCGCCCCCGTCGCTCCAGCTCGTGATGCCGTGCCAGATCGACACGACGGCACCGGCCGTGAACAGCCCGAACGCCGCGAACATGGACCAGACGTAGGCCTCGCGCCCGTACCCCAGCGGGTGGGAGTCGTCGGCGTCCCGGCCCGCTCGTCGCTCGGCCACCAGGAGGAACACCTCGTTGCCGGCGTCGGACCACGAGTGGGCGGCCTCGGCGACCATCGACGCCGATCCGGTCACGACCGCCACGACCGACTTGGCGATCGCGATGAGGACGTTGGCGCCGAGGGCGACGAGCACGGTGAGCAGGCTCTCGCTCCCGGCGGACGATGCCGCGGTCTCGTCGGAGCCGGGCTCGCCCGTCACCGGCTCGGGGGTCGCGTTGGGGTGGGCCATGGAGCCAGTCTGTCCCCCGGGTGCCGTCGGCCGACGCGTCAGCGGCGGGTGGGGTGCGGCCGGCGAAGCGTGTCGGGGAGGAGCCGGGCGCCCGGACCCTGCTCGTCGACGATGTCCCCGGGGTTGGAGAAGGCGCAGCTGCGCAGGCTCAGGCACCCGCAGCCGATGCAGCCGTCGAGCCCGCTCTTGAGCCGCTCGAGGGCCGCGATCTGGTCGTCGAGGCGCTGTCGCCAGTGCTGTGAGATCCGGTGCCAGTCGGCCTTGGTGGGGTTCCTGTTGCCCGGGAGTCGGGAGAGCTCGTCCCGGATCTCGCCGATGGTGAGCCCCACGTTGGAGGCGGCCCGGATGAAGGCCAGCCGCCGCAGCACGCTGCGCTCGAAGCGCCGTTGGCCGCCGGAGGAGCGGTCCGCCTCGATCAGGCCCTCGGCCTCGTAGTAGCGGATCGCCGACGCCGCGAAGCCGCTGCGGCGGGTGATCTCGCCCATCGGGAGCAGGTCTCTGGGGTCCATCGCTTCACACCTCCAAACCTCAACCTCACGTGAGCATGACCTATCGTGCCACGGCCCCCGAGAGGAGTGTCGCCCCGAAGCGCACGTGGGCGAGCGCGCCGCGTGTCAGCGATGGCGGGACAGTCCCTCCAGCACGGCCCGCAGCGGCGGCCACTGGTCGCGCCCGCGGCGGGTCACGGCGTACGCCCGCAGGCGCGCGCCGGGATCGGCGAGCGGCACCACCGTGACGCCGTCCCGGGTGGTGCGACCGAGGGGGAGCAGGGCCAGGCCGAGCCGGGCCACGATCAGCCCCTCGACCAGGTCGAGGGAGTCGATGCGGTGCGCGACGCGCGGGGTGAAACCGGCCAGTGACGCCAGCGTGCGCAGCACCTCCTCGTCGGCGGTGTGCCGCGAGTTCACGATCCAGTCGCGGTCGGCGCAGGCCGCGAGGGGGAGCGGAGGCTCGTGGGACGGCATGCCCACGCCCCACTCGACCTGCCACAGGGGGACCACGTCGTACTCGGGTCGCCACGCGGCGGGTGCGATGTCGTAGTCGTAGACGAGCGCTAGGTCCACGTGGTCCCGGGCCAGGAGGTCGAACGCCTCGAGCGGCTCGTGCTCGTGCACCCGCACGTCGACGCCCGGGTGGCGCCGCCCCAGGTCCGCGACGGTCGGCAGCAGCGAGCGCTCGATCGCGGTCGCGAACCCCGCCGCGCGCAGGACGCCGGCGGGCTCGGCGGTCGGGTCGAGATCGAGCCGCGCGGCGTCCACCGCCGCCAGGATCGCCACGGCGTGCTCGGCCAGCCGGTGCCCGGCCGGGGTGAGGCGCACCCGCCGCCCGTCCGGCTCGACCAGGGCGGTGCCGGCCTCGCGGGCCAGGGCGGCGATGCCCTGGGAGACGCTCGAGGTGGACGTCCCCATCACGGCCGCCACCTCACCCATCGACCCCAGGCGGGAGAGCTCGAGCAGCAGCCGGAGCCGGCGGACGTCCATGGCGACATTGTGCTGGATCCGTGAACGATGTGTCACGAATTCTCACGTGGACGCACACGGTGGTGCGGGTGTCGACTGGTGCCATGACCTCGTCGCCCGCCCGCTCCGGTGCCTCCATGGCCGTGGCGTCCATGCTCTGCGTCCAGCTCGGCCTCGCCGCCTCCGTCGGTCTCATCGACGACGTGGGTGCGGCCGGCGCCGCCTGGCTCCGGCTCTTCTGGGCCGGCGTGCTGCTCCTCGTCATCGTCCGTCCGCGTCCCGCGCTCTTCGACCGGGAGGCGGTCCGGGCGAGCGTCGCCCTCGGGGTCGTGACCGCCGGGGTGACCCTGCTCTTCATGGCCGCGGTCGCCCGGCTGCCCCTCGGGACCGCCAGCGCCCTCGAGTTCCTGGGACCGCTCGGCGTCGCGATCGCCCGCAGCCACGGGATCGCCCGCGCGTGGGCGCTCGTGGCGGCGGTCGGGGTCCTCTGCCTGACCCAGCCGTGGGCCGGGACGGCCGACCCGGTGGGGGTCGCGTTCGCCCTCGCGGCCGCGGTCTGCTGGGCGGCGTACATCCTGCTCACCCAGAAGGTGGGCGACTCCGTCAACGGGATCGCCGGGCTCGCGATCTCCATGCCCGTCGCGGCCCTCGTCGCGACCGTGGTCGCCGGCCCCGGACTGGTCGGGCAGCTCACCCCGGAGCTGATGGTCGCCGGGCTCGGCCTCGCCATCCTCCTGCCCGTGGTGCCCTTCACCCTCGAGCTGCTGGCGCTGCGCCGCCTGACGACGGGGGCGTTCGGCACCCTGATGGCGCTCGAGCCGGCCTTCGCCCTGGTCATCGGGCTGGTCGTGCTCCACCAGGTCCCCAACCTGCTGGCCGTGGCGGGGATCGGGTTCGTCGTCGCGGCGGGCATCGGCGCCGAGCGCAGCGGGGCGCGCACGCCGGCCGCCGCGCCGGCAGCGTCCGGCGGCCCGGAGGGCGTCGGCGTGCCGACCCAGCTGTGAGGGACGTGAGTGAGGGTTTTCCTCCCTGAAACATGAGGTAACACCCACCACAACATCGCGAACCTAGCGTCGTGGCATGAGGCACACGCGCTCCACCCTCGTCGTCGTCGGCCACGGAATGGTCGGCCATCGTTTCGTCCAGGCTGCCATCGAGCGCGGCCTCACCGAGACCCACGACATCGTGGTGATCGGCGCTGAGCGTCGCCCGGCGTACGACCGCGTCGCCCTCACCAGCTTCTTCGCCGCGGAGAGCGCCGACGAGCTGTCGCTGCTGCCCGAGGGGGCGTACGACGACCCGCGCGTCACCCTGGTCCTCGACGCCGAGGTGACCGAGATCGACCGCGCCGGCCGTGCGATCACCTACGTGTCGCCGGCCCCCGGCAACGTCACCGAGCCGCTCACCAACCCCGGCCGCGTCGAGACGATCGCGTACGACGCGCTGGTGCTGGCCACCGGCGCCGCGCCGTTCGTCCCGCCGGTCGAGGGCCGCGACAAGGACGGCTGCTTCGTCTACCGCACCATCGAGGACCTCGAGGCCATCCGGACCGCCAGCGGGTCCGCCACCAGCGGGATCGTGATCGGCGGGGGACTGCTCGGGCTCGAGGCGGCCAACGCGCTCGTCCAGCTCGGCCTGGAGACCCACGTCGTGGAGATGGCGCCGCGGCTGATGCCCGTGCAGCTCGACGGCTCGGGTGGCGCCACCCTGGTCCGCCACATCGAGAAGCTCGGTGTCCGCGTCCACGCCGGCGTGCTCACCGAGGCCATCACCGGCGACGAGGCGGTGACCGGGCTGCGGGTGCGTCCCGCCGGGACCGAGGAGGGGGCCGAGACGACCACGGTCGACGCCCAGGTCGTGGTGTTCTCCGCCGGCATCCGCCCCCGGGACGCGATCGCCCGCGAGTGCGGCCTCGACCTCGCCGAGCGGGGCGGCGTGCTCGTCGACGAGCAGTGCCGGACCTCCGACCCCCACATCTTCGCCATCGGCGAGTGCGCCGCCCCGGGCGGGCGGATGTACGGCCTGGTCGCCCCCGGCTACGCGATGGCCGAGGTCGTCGTCGATGCCCTGCGCGAGGGCCCCGGCACCTTCACCGGTGCCGACATGTCCACCAAGCTCAAGCTGCTCGGCGTCGACGTGGCCAGCTTCGGCGACGCCTTCGCGACCACGCCCGACGCCCTGGAGCTCGTCTACTCCGACGCCGTCGCGGGCGTCTACAAGAAGCTCGTCGTGGCCGAGTCGGAGGACGGCACCTTCCGCCTCCTCGGCGGCATCCTGGTCGGCGACGCGTCGGCGTACGGCGTGCTGCGACCGCTCGTCGCGAGCGGCATCGCGCTCCCGGCCAACCCGGAGGAGCTGATCCTCCCGGCCAGCCGCGGGGGCGTGGAGCTCGGCATGCCCGACGAGGCGCAGGTCTGCTCGTGCAACGACGTCACCAAGGCGCAGATCGTCCACGCGGTTGCCGAGGACGGCTGCGAGACGGTGGCGGACGTCAAGAAGTGCACCCGCGCCGGCAGCACCTGCGGCAGCTGCGTGCCGCTGGTCAAGAACATCATCGAGGAGCACTTCGCCGCGGTCGGCAAGGTCGTCGACAAGGGCCTGTGCGAGCACTTCCGGCTCACCCGCCAGGAGCTCTTCGACGTGGTCGCGGTGCACGGCTACCGCCGCTTCGACGACATCGTCGAGGCGCACGGCACCGGGCGCGGCTGCGACGTCTGCAAGCCGGTCATCGCGAGCATCCTGGCCAGCCAGTTCAACGGACACGTGCTCGACACCGACAACCGCCAGCTCCAGGACACCAACGACGCCTACCTCGCCAACATCCAGCGCAACGGCACCTACTCGGTCGTCCCGCGCATCCCCGGCGGTGAGATCACCCCCGACAAGCTCATCGTGATCGGCGAGGTCGCCCGCGACTTCAACCTCTACACCAAGATCACCGGCGGCCAGCGGATCGACCTCTTCGGCGCCCGCATGGAGGAGCTGCCCGCGATCTGGCGCCGGCTCGTCGACGCCGGCTTCGAGTCCGGCCACGCCTACGGCAAGTCGCTGCGCACGGTGAAGTCGTGCGTCGGCTCCACCTGGTGCCGCTTCGGGGTCCAGGACAGCGTCGCCCTCGCGATCGCCCTCGAGCTCCGCTACCGCGGGCTCCGCAGCCCCCACAAGCTCAAGGGCGGCGTCAGCGGTTGTGCCCGCGAGTGCGCCGAGGCCCGCAGCAAGGACTTCGGGATCATCGCCACCGAGAAGGGCTGGAACCTGTACGTCGGCGGCAACGGCGGCGCCGTACCGGTCCACGCCCGGCTGCTGGCCGGCGACCTCGACACCGACACCCTGATCTCCTACCTCGACCGCTACCTCATGTACTACATCCGCACCGCCGACCGGCTCCAGCGGACCGCCGGCTGGGTCGACTCCCTCGAGGGCGGGCTCGACCGGGTGCGCGAGGTCGTCGTCGAGGACTCGCTCGGCCTCGGCGCCGAGCTCGAGGCCGAGATGGCGCGCCACGTCGGGTCCTACTTCGACGAGTGGAAGGCCACCCTCGAGGACCCGGCCAAGCTGTCGCGCTTCGTGTCGTTCGTCAACGCGCCGGACACCCCCGACCCGGCCATCTCCTTCACCGAGGAGCGTGGCCAGATCAAGCCGGCCGACAGCGAGGGCCCGGTCGTGCTCGGCGCCACGATCCCCGTCGGCGCCCCCGACGCGGCCCGGGTGTCGTGATGGGCGCCGAGTGGGAGCGGGTCTGCCCCGTCGACGACCTCGAGGTGGAGCGCGGCGTCACGGCGCTGGTGCACGGCCAGGCGATCGCGATCTTCCGCACCCACGACGACGAGATCCACGCGCTGGGCAACTACGACCCCTTCGCCCGCGCCTCGGTGCTGGCCCGGGGCATCGTCGGCACCCGCGCCGGGGTGCCGTTCGTGGCGAGCCCCATGCACAAGCACGCCTTCGACCTGCGGACCGGCCGCTGCCTCGACGACGAGACCCACAGCGTCCCCGTGTACGACGTCGTGGTCGAGGACGGCGTCGTCCTGGTCGGCCGCCGCAAGCAGGCCGTCGCGTGACGGTGCGTCCCCTGCTGTCCGAGCCCGCGGTGGACTCCTCGGTGACCCCCGAAGACGCTCCAGCCGGGAGCCCGCGACCTCTCGAGGGCTACCGGGTCGGCGTCACCGCCGCCCGCAAGGTGGACGAGCAGATCGCGCTGCTCGAGCGCCGCGGGGCGCGCGTCGAGTGGGCGCCGTCGCTCTCCCAGGACCCCAACCAGGTCGACGACGCCGAGCTGCGCGCGGCCACCGAGCGGTTGCTCGCCGAGCCGGTCGACATCTTCGTCGCGACCACCGGGATCGGCATGCGGACGTGGTTCGACGCCACGGAGGCATGGGGCCTCCACGACGCCCTCGTCGAGGCGATCGGGGCCGCCGAGGTGCTGGCCCGCGGGCCCAAGAGCGTCGGGGCGCTGCGGCGCCGCGGGATCCGCGAGCTGTGGTCGCCGGGCTCGGAGTGCTTCGAGGACGTGCTCGCGCACCTGCGGGGGCGCGACCTGCGTGGCCGGCGGATCGTCGTACAGGAGCACGGGCAGTCGCTGTCGATGGTGGCCCACGCGCTCCAGCGCCAGGGTGCGCGCGTCGAGGTGGTCACGGTCTACCGGGTGCAGAGCGCCGAGGACCCCGAGCCGATGTTCCGGATGGTCGACCTGATCGCGGACCGCGAGCTCGACGCCGTCACCTTCACCTCCGCTCCCGCGGTGGCCGCGCTGATGGAGGCGGCGGGTGTGACAGGGCGCCGCGACGAGGTGATCGCGGCCTGCCAGGCCGACGTCATCGCGGCCTGCGTCGGTCCGGTGACGGCCGCGGCGTTCGAGATGTGGGGGGTCCCGAGCATCACGCCCGAGCGGTCGCGGCTGGCGGCCATGATCAAGCTGCTCGAGACCGAGCTGCCGTCGCGCAAGGACGGGCTGTCGCTCGAGGTCGCCGACCACACCCTGCTCATGCACGGCGACCTGGTGCTGGTCGACGGGGTGGAGGTCCACCTCTCGCCCGCGCCCCTGGCCGTGCTGCACGCCCTGGTCGTCAACCCGGGGCACGTCGTCTCCCGCTCGGAGCTGCTCGCCGCCCTGCCCAGCGGCACCGCCGGGTCGGAGCACGCCGTCGAGATGGCGGTCGCCCGGCTGCGCGCCGCGCTGGGCACCCGGGTGGTGCAGACCGTGGTCAAGCGGGGCTACCGGCTCGCGGTCGGCTCGTGACCTCGCCGTGACCGTTTCGTGACCTCCGCGCCCGGACGTCGTACGGCTGGCATGTAACGCGCTGATGCACCAGCTCCACCGCCCGTCGGTGGGGTGCGGAGCGCTGGTAACAGCGCGTTACATGTGCAGGGAGGCGGCGGGTCGGCGGGTCGGCGGTGGGGAACCAGGTCGGCGTACAGCGATCCGGCCCTGCGGCCCTCGTTCCCCACCTGCCTGCCGCGACCGGTTGCGCGTGCTGGGGTGGGGCGACTGACCCGACGAGTGTGCGTGGATGCACCATCCGAGGTCGTCCGGAGGTGCATCCACGCACACTCGTGGCCACAGCCGGACACGGCCAGCCGTCGTACGCCGCGCGGCGAAGCGGCGGGATCGGCGTGGGGAACCAGATCGGCGTACGACGACGCGGCCCGGCAGCTTTCGTTCCCCACCCGCCCCCAGCGGCCCGCCGTCGTACGGCTCACATGTAACGCGCTGTTACGGGAGCTTCGCCACCCACCGGTGGGGTCCGGAGCACCCGTAACGGCGCGTTACAGCGGTGGCGGCGCGGCGGGCGTCACGCGCGCGGGGCCACCAGCGCGGTCGCGATGGCGGCGACGCCCTCACCGCGGCCGGTCAGCCCGAGACCGTCGGTGGTGGTCGCGGACACCGACACAGGCGCCCCGACGGCGGCGGTCAGGGCCGCCTCGGCGTCCGTACGCCGCGGGCCGAGCCGCGGCGCGTTGCCGACGACCTGCACCGCCACGTTGCCGATCTCGAAGCCGGCCGCGCGGACCCGGCGGGCCGCCTCGGCGAGCAGGGTGGCCCCGGAGGCACCGGCCCACTCGGGCTCCGAGGTGCCGAAGTGCGAACCGAGGTCGCCGATGCCCGCCGCGGAGAAGAGCGCGTCGCACGCCGCGTGCGCCGCCACGTCGGCGTCGGAGTGGCCCTCGAGGCCACGCGGCTCGTCCGGCCATGACAGTCCGGCCAGGTGCATCGGCACGCCCTCGACGAGGCGGTGGACGTCGGTGCCGATGCCGGTGCGCGGGAGGGTCACGGGGCCCATCATGCCGCCTGGTCGTCCGCCGACCTCCCGTGAGGCGCCGTCGGACAGAATGGCCCCATGAACCCCTCGTCGCGCCTGCCCTGGGCGCTTGCGGGCATCGTCACCGGCATCGCGGGCCTGGCGACGAGCTATGCCGTGGCGATGGTGCTCACGATCCGCGAGTCGCCCGTGGTGGCCGTCGCGGAGCTCGTCATCCGGCTCACCCCCGGGGCCCTCGCCGAGCAGGCGATCAGCCTCGTCGGCCAGCTCGACAAGCCGTTGCTGGTCGGGGGCATCGTGCTCTTCCTGCTGGCGATGTTCGCCCTGGCCGGACTGATGGCCCGCACGTCGTGGCTGAAGCCGCAGCTGGTGTGGCTCGGCCTGGCCACGGCCGGCGTCGTCGCGGTGCTGCTCCAGCGGGGCGCGGGCGGGGTCGACGTCCTCCCCGTCCTCGTCGGCCTCCTCACCTGGGTGGCGCTGCTCCCCGCACTCACCGCGCCGCTGCGGATGGGGGAGTCGCACCCCGAGCTGGAGTCACGCGAGCGGCGGGTCTTCCTCATGGTCGCCGGCGTGCTCGGCGTCGCCGCCGTGGGGGTCGCGGTCGCCGGCCGCGTCGTCGGCGCCGGTCGCCGGCACGTCATCGAGAGCCGGCGGCTGCTGCGCCTCGACGAGGTGACGCTCCCCGAGGTGCCGGCCGCTGTCTCGTCGGGACTGGCGGAGGTCACCCCGTGGCAGACGCCCAACGACGACTTCTACCTGATCCACACAGCCATCTCGGTGCCGGCGATCGAGCCCAAGGACTGGCGCCTGCGCATCCACGGGATGGTCGACCGCGAGCTGGTGCTCACCTACGACGACCTCATCGCCCGGGGGCTGACCGAGTCGTGGGTGACCCTCAACTGCGTCTCCAACGAGGTCGGCGGGGACCTGATCGGCAACGCCTGGTGGAGCGGCGTACGCGTCGCCGACCTGCTCCAGGAGGCGGGTGTCCGAGGGGATGCCGACTGCGTCCTCCAGACCTCGGAGGACGGGTGGAACTGCGCCACCCCGCTCACCGCCCTCACCGACGACCGCGGCGCGATGCTGGCCGTCGCCATGAACGGCCGGCCGCTGCCCATCGAGCACGGCTTCCCGGTCCGGACCGTGGTCCCGGGGCTCTACGGCTACGTCTCGGCGACCAAGTGGGTCGTCGACTACGAGGTGACGCGCTTCGGCGACGTCGCGGCCTTCTGGACCGAGCGCGGGTGGTCCGAGCTCGGGCCGGTCAAGATCGCCTCCCGCATAGACGTGCCCCGCTCGGGCGCCGACGTCGACCCGGGCACCCTCGACGTGGGTGGCATGGCCTGGAAGCAGCGCACCGGCATCGAGGCCGTCGAGATCGCCCTCGACGGCGGCGCCTGGGAGCGCGTCTCGCTGGCCGCCGCCCCCACCGAGGACACCTGGGTGCAGTGGTCCGGCACCGTCGACGTCACGCCCGGCGACCACACGCTGCGGGTGCGCGCGATCGGCAAGGACGGCGACGTGCAGACGGGCGCGATCGCGGACGTCGTACCCGACGGCGCGACGGGCTGGCACACCGTGGACTTCAGCGTCCGCGACGAGTGACGTGCGGCGTCAGCGGTTGATGACGTACGTCGTCCCGCCGCTGGCGTTGATCCAGATGTCCTCGAGCTGGTCGCGGTCGTAGACCCGGCGGACCGCCCCGTTGGTGGCCCCGGCGGGGTCGTTGACCACCACGTCGCCGTCGGCCTCGAAGCCCACGACCACCAGCAGGTGGCCGTTGCTGGACGAGATCGGGGCGCCGGTGAGCTGCCGGGCGCCGAACGCCACCGAGATCACCAGCGGGACGCCGGCCACGATGTAGTCCTCGGCCTCGCGCAGGTTGCGCAGCCGGGTGACGTAGGCGTCGCCGGTGGTGAGCGTCGCGGCGTACGCCGTGTTGAACGCCCAGTTGCCGGTGCCGCCGTAGCGGTGGTCGTAGACGAGCCGGGCGGTGTGGTCGACCTGCGGGTCCGCGTGCCCGGCCGTGACCGCGGGGAAGGGGCCGGGCTGGAGGCCGTAGTGGCCCAGCACCATCGCGGTGGAGGTGGGCGAGCACCAGGCCTCGCCGCCGCCTCCCCACTGCGGGTAGTGGCCGGAGTGGGTCATCTGGGAGTACGTCGGGACGTCGAGGACGGTGCCCGCCGCCGGGCCGGGCGCGGACGTGGGCGTGCTGCCGCGCGGCGCGATCGCGCTGGCGACGGCGCCGACGCGGTCGACGCGCACCAGCGGCTTGGTCGTGGCGCTGCGGTAGAGCGTCACCCGCACCTGCCACTGGGTGACCGGGGCTGCGGCGACCCAGGTGTCGACGTTGACCCGGCCGAGGTCGTCGGACTGCGAGGCCAGGGACTGGCGACGGACGGCCGGGTTGTCGAGGGCCCACTCGGCCATCGAGTCCCAGCTGGAGGTCCGGCCGTCGGCGGTGCGAGCCCGGACGGCGAACTTGACGACGCTGTCGCCGGTGGTGACGGCCTCCCACGACGGGATGAGCTCGGTGGCGCCGAAGCCGGGCGACGCCCAGGGGGAGGTCCAGCTGCCGGCCTGGTAGGCCCGGCCGTGCAGCTTGCCGGTGCGGGGCTTCTTGAGCAGCAGCGAGCCCTTGGCGGTGCGGACCCCGCGCATGGTGCCGGCGCGCCAGTCGCGGCCCCGGCTCCACGAGGTGTGCTGGATGCTGGAGGCGGCGCGACGCTCGGCAACGCCCTGAGCACCGGGCTCCGCGGCGGACACGGTCACCGGGGAGAGGGCGCCCGCGAGCAGGGCGAGCGCCGGGACGGCGAGGAGCGGACGTCGTACCAGGTAAGGGGCCACCCGACCACGCTAACCCGCAGATGCCCCACCTGTCCCACGAGTCACAGCGCCCGGTCGAATCGTTGTGTCGACGCGCCGCCCCTAGACTTGCCGGGTGAATCTGAGGCTCCACGACACTGCGACCCGCGAGGTCCGTGACTTCGTCCCCCTCGAGGAGGGGAGGGCGGGTATCTACGTCTGTGGACTCACCGTGCAGTCGGAGCCGCACGTCGGCCACGTGCGCTCGGCCGTCAACTTCGACGTGCTGCGCCGCTGGCTGACCGCGAGCGGCTACGACGTGCACTTCATCCGCAACGTCACGGACATCGACGACAAGATCCTCGCGAAGTCCGCCGAGCAGGGCCGCCCTTGGTACAACCTCGCCTACGCCATGCACGCCGAGCTCACCAAGGCGCTGGCCAGCATCAACGTGCTCCCGCCCACCTACGAGCCCGGCGCCACCGGCACGGTCCCGGAGATGGTCGAGCTCATCGAGACGCTCATCGAGCGCGGTCACGCGTACGCCGCGGAGGACGGGTCCGGCGACGTCTACTTCGACGTGCGCTCCTGGCCGTCGTACGGCGAGCTCACCCGGCAGGGCCTCGACGACATGGAGCCGGCGGAGGACGCGGACCCCCGCGGCAAGCGCGACCCCCGCGACTTCGCCCTGTGGAAGGGCTGGAAGACCACCGAGCCCGAGTCCGCCGCCTGGCCCGCCCCGTGGGGCCGCGGCCGTCCGGGCTGGCACATCGAGTGCTCGGCGATGGCCAGCAAGTACCTCGGCCCCGCCTTCGACATCCACGGCGGCGGCGTCGACCTGCGCTTCCCCCACCACGAGAACGAGCTGGCCCAGTCCCGCGCGGCGGGCAAGCCCTTCGCGTCGTACTGGATGCACAACGCCTGGATCACCACGGCCGGCGAGAAGATGAGCAAGTCGCTCGGCAACTCGCTGCTCGTGCCGTCGGTGCTGGAGCGGGTGCGTGGCATCGAGCTGCGGTTCTACATGGTGAGCGCGCACTACCGCTCCCACGTGGAGTTCAGCTTCGAGGCGCTCGACGAGGCGGCCACGTCGTTCCGGCGGATCGAGAACTACCTCGAGCGGGCGGCCGCGCTTCTCGGCGAGGTCCCCGCGAACGGCATCTGGTGCGCGGAGTTCGTCGCGGCCATGGACGACGACCTCGGGACTCCCGCGGCCGTCGCCGCGATCCACGACGTGGTCCGCGAGGGCAACAAGCTGCTCGCCGACGGTCCCTCCGACGCGCTGCGCGGCAACGCGGCCTCGGTGCGCGCCATGCTCGGCGTGCTCGGGCTCGACCCGGCCGACCCCGGCTGGTCCGACGGCAGCAGCGGCGCCGAGGCCGAGCAGCTGCGCGGCGCCGTCGACGTACTCATCACCGCACTGCTCGAGGACCGGGCCCAGGCACGCGCCGACAAGGACTGGGGTCGCGCCGACGCGATCCGGGACCGGATCAAGGCCGCCGGCATCGAGATCGAAGACACGCCCTCCGGGCCGAAGTGGAGCATCTGACATGCCAGGGATTTCGAGGCTCACAAGCTCGCACCTCAATCACCGAGAAGGACACTGACGTGCCAGGTAATAGCCAGCGCAAGGGCGCGATCCGCAAGACGGGCAAGGGCCCGACGGCCGGATCGGGCGGGCGCGTCAAGCGCGGCCTCGAGGGCAAGGGCCCCACGCCCAAGGCCAAGGACCGGCCGTACCACAAGGCCCACAAGGACGCGAAGCGCGCCGAGCGCTCCGGGCGCACCGAGACCACCCGTCCCAAGCGGCGTACGACGAAGTCGACCGAGGCCGAGTGGGTGGCCGGGCGCAACTCCGTCGTCGAGGCGCTGCGGGCCGGGATCCCGATCACGTCGGTGTACGTCGCCGAGGGCGCCGAGCGCGACGGCCGGCTGCGCGAGGCGTTCAAGATCGCCGCGGAGCAGGGCTACTCCATGATGGAGGTGACCCGTGGAGAGATGGACCGGATGACCGGTGGCGCGGTGCACCAGGGCCTCGCGGCCCGCCTGCCGTCCTACGAGTACGCCCACCCCGACGACCTCCTCGACCGTGCCGCCGAGATGGGCGAGAAGCCCCTCATCGTGGCCCTCGACTCGGTCACCGACCCGCGCAACCTCGGTGCCGTCATCCGGTCGGCGGCAGGCTTCGGCGCCCACGGCGTCCTGATCCCCGAGCGCCGGGCGGCCGGCATGACCGCGTCGGCGTGGAAGACCAGCGCCGGTGCCGCGGCCCGCATCCCGGTCGCGCAGACGGTCAACCTCACCCGACAGCTCAAGGCCTACCAGGACGCGGGCTGCATGGTGGTCGGCCTGGCCGCCGACGGCGACGTCGCGCTGCCCGACCTCGAGCTCGCCGACGGCCCGCTCGTCGTCGTCGTCGGCTCCGAGGGCAAGGGCCTGGGCCGCCTCGTGACCGAGACCTGCGACCAGCTCGTCTCGATCCCGATGGCCAACCAGCTGGAGTCGCTCAACGCGGGAGTGGCCGCGTCGGTGACGCTGTACTCGATCGCGCAGGCGCGCGCCCGGGCGTGAGTCGCACCCGCACCATCACCACCGTCGCCGTGGCGGTGGGCTGCCTCGTCGTCGCGGTGGTCGCGACGGTCACCCTGTTCCTCTCCGGGAGCAGGACGATCGTCGTGGCCAGCCACGACGCGACGGTGCAGCCGACCCTCGACGGGGACGTGGTGGTGCGCACCGGGCCGCTGCTGCCGGACGTACGCCGCCAGGGCGACGGGCCGGTCGGCGTCGAGCTCGTGCTCGGCAAGACCGAGGCCGGGTCCGCCGACGAGCTGATCGACCGCTACGCCTTCATCGCCAGCCAGCCCGAGGCGCAGGTGGCCAAGGTGGAGGCCGCGGTCCGGGACATCGCCCTGTCGGCGGCCATCCGCGGCCTCGGCATCGGCCTGGTGCCCCTCGCCGTCTGGCTGCTCCTCGGACCGCACCGGCGCGGCGAGCTCTTCCGCGGGCTGCGCACCCGCCGCGGCGCCGTGGCCGGGGTGCTCCTGGTGGCCCTGCCGCTCGCCCTCTGGCAGCCGTGGGACGGAGACGCGGAGACCCAGGAGGCCGAGCAGGACTGGATCCCGCTGGGCACCTTCCTCGGCGCGGCCGTGCCACTGCCCTCCGAGGCCGACGGCATCGAGGTCCGCACCGGCCCGACGACCACCCAGACCCGCCGCCTGATCGGCAGCGCGGTGAGCACCTACGACAAGAGCAAGGCGTTCTACGCCGAGGCGGCCGAGGCGGCCGCCGACCTCGAGCTGCGCCAGCCCGAGGAGGGCGAGACGGTGGCGCTGCTCGTCAGCGACCGCCACGACAACATCGGCATGGACCCGGTCGCCCGCGCGATCGGCGTCGCGGGCGGGGCCACGGCCGTCCTGGACGCCGGGGACGACACCTCGACCGGCCAGCCGTGGGAGGCGTTCAGCCTGGACTCGCTCAACGGCGCGTTCGACGACCTCGACCGCTGGGCGATCGCCGGCAACCACGACAACGGCCCGTTCGTCATCGGCTACCTCGCGGACCTGGGCTGGACGACCTTCGACGGCGAGCCCGCGGAGGGCCCCGGCGGCGGGTTGGTCCTGGGCGTGGACGACCCCCGCGCCAGCGGGCTCGGCGACTGGCGCGAGGAGACCGGCCTCAGCTTCACCGAGGTGGGCGAGCGGCTGGCCGACGCGGCCTGCGCCTCCGAGGAGCGCATCGCCACCCTGCTCGTGCACGACGCCAACCTCGGCCGCGAGACCTTGGCCCGCGGCTGCGCCGACCTCGTGGTCGGTGGCCACACCCACGTCCAGCGCGGGCCGGAGGCGGTGCTCGGCGAGGACGGGCAGGTCGGCTGGACCTACACCAACGGCACCACCGGCGGCGCGGCGTACGCGATCGCGGTCGGCAGCAAGCCGCGGCGCGACGCGGGCGTCAGCCTGGTGACCTACGGCGAGGACGGCCGCCCCGTCGGGGTGCAGCCGGTCCGGCTCCAGACCGACGGGACCTTCGTCGTCGGCGACTTCGCACCGCTCGAGTACGCCGAGCCCGCGGCGGACTGAGGAGTCACCGGCACGTCGTACGTCGCGTCGTCGGGGTGATGTCGGTGGTCCGTGGTGATACTCGGACCATGTCGGGGGGCCGCACGATCACCGTGGACGACGCGACCGCGCTCGACGGTCCCGAGATCGACGTCGCCGCGCGGGTGGCCTGGGTGCTGCGGATGGCCCGGACGACCTCGGCGAGCGGCATCCAGCTGCGTGCCCTGGCCGACGAGCTCGGGACCAGCGCCGCCCGCCTGTCCCGCATGGAGACCGGCCAGCTGCGCGACGGCCGGGTGGTCGACGGCTACGAGTCCGCGCTCGGCCTGGTGGAGGGGTCGCTGCGGGCACCCATCGACATCCTGTGCCGCACCTTCCCGCAGGTCAGCCCGCGCGACGCCGACCCGGGCAGCCGCATCGAGACCGTCCGCGAGCTCTCCCAGCTCACCGAGCGGCTGCAGGGCGCCGTCCCCGTCACGGGCGGCGAGTGGCTGCGCTGGGCACGGGCCACCGCGTCCCCGGGCAACATCGGCCTGCCCGAGCGGCAGGGCCTCGAGCTGCTGACCCGGCTGGTCTCCGAGCTGGCCCGGTCGGTCTCCCACGGCTACCCCTTGCGCTACGAGGCGTTGTCCCTCGTCCGCTGCAGCGCCTACGGCCACCTCGTCCTCTCGGTGACCCAGGAGGAGGTGGCCCGCACCCACGCGCAGGGGCTCGGCGACCTGATGAGCGCGGTCGGCGAGGCGGTCACCGACGACGCCCTCGACTGGTGCCTCGCCCTGCTGGTCGACGAGCGGGAGTACGTCGCCCGGTGCAGCGCCCTGGCGATCGAGAACATGGGGCAGATCAGCGGCACCTTCTTCTGGGAGGGCGTGGGGCCCCGGCTCCTCGACGCCCTGGAGGCCACCGAGGCGGGCTCCTCGCAGGAGGAGTGGGTCACCCACCTCGTCCGGCTCGTCCCACGCGACGTCTGGCGGAGCAACGGCCTCGTCCCGGGGCGACCGCTCCCGCCGGCCGCCCCGGTGCCGACGATGAGCCGTGACGAGTCCAACGCGCTGTGGCGCGAGTGCGTCTCGGCGGCCCGGGTGATCGGGGACGAGACGGGTGTCGGCGAGCAGCCGATGCTCGCGCGCCTGCTCTACGACATCTCCTTCGGCCACTGGGAGACGCGCGCCGTCACCTCCTACATGCTGCTCAGCGGCCTCCCCGTCCTCGCCGGCCCCGCCGGCCAGCGGGTGGCCGCCCTGGTCGAGGCGACCGAGGACCCCCGGATCCGGGCCCGCGGCGCGCGCCGGCTCCTCGGCGTGCTGCACGGGCACGACATCCCACTGGTGCAGCGATGGTTCACCGATCCCGACCCCGGCCTGAGGGGCGCGGCGCTGGGCGTGGCCGGGTCCGCCGGACGCGGCATCCCGGCGGACGTCCTCCACACCGGGCTGCGCGACCCCGAGACCCGGCGCCTCGCCATCTACGCCGCCGGGATGAGCGGCCACCCCGGGCTCGCCGGGATCGCCGTGGCCCCGGACCTGCCCGCGGACGTCCGGGCGGCTGCGCGCTGGTGGCTGGAGCAGGGCGGCCGGGTGGTCGAGTGAGCCCTCAGAAGTAGTCGCGGACGTGCACGCGCCGGCCGCCGAAGAGGGTGTCGAGCACGGGGTCCGAGGTCGTGTCGCCGTCCATCAGCCCGGCCGACCGGATCGCCGCGCACGCCTGGGCGCCGGACACGAGCAGTGCGAGCCCTCTCGGGGACAGCTCCGGCCCGCCGTACGACGCGTCGCCGGGCGTGCAGGTCGAGACCCCGCCGGCGGTGGTGAGCACCCAGGCCCCGTCGGTCGTGCCCAGCGGGTCTCCCGCCACGGTGAAGGGGACCCGGGCGTCCAGCGGCCCGAGCCGCAGCCCGGTGAGGGCGCCGGCCACGTCGTGGACGCGCAGCATGTAGGGCATCTGCCGGGAGACCCGCCACTCGGAGAAGGGCAGCGCGAGCCGCACCGGGTCGTCGCCCGAGGTGCTCAGCCGCACCCGGCCGGTGACCGAGGCATGGCTGCCGAGCATCGCCCACAGCGAGCGGGTGGCGCCCGCGTGCAGCGAGACCAGGTCGTCGACCACGATCGTCGCGCTGTCGTCGTACCCGGTGCCGCGGTGCCAGCTCGCACAGCCGACCACGGTGTCGTCGACCACCGCGAGGGTGATCGCCGTGAACGCTGCGACCAGCTCGGCGGGGTTGGTGGGGAAGGACGGGCCGGTGCGGGTGAGCGGGCCGTTGTGGGCGGACGCCCAGGTCGCGTAGAGGCGGCGTACGTCGTCCACGTCGGCGGCCGTGGCGCGGCGCAGGGTGACCGCCGGGTCGGGGCTGACACGGCTCAGCCGGTCGGTCGCGAGCTCGACCTCGAGCAGGCTGGTGACGATCTCGTAGCCGTAGCGGCGGTAGATGGCGGGCGCCGTCGGGTAGAGCGTCGACACGACCTCGCCCCGCTCCCGCAGCCCCTCGTCGAGCACCGTCGCCATCAGGGCGTCGAGCAGGCCCGCACCGCGGCTCTCCGCCGCGACCGCGACGCCGGCGATGCCGCAGGTCGGGACCTCCCGACCGTGCCACCAGGAGTGGTACTCGCGGCCCATCACGCGCGCGACGAGGCGGTCGCCGTCCCACGTGCCCCACGAGTGGCGGCCCGGCAGAGGCCAGGTGTCCGGCGAGGGCGGGGTGAAGTCGGCGGGCAGGTCGCCGAAGGCCTCGGCGCTGAGGGTGATCGAGGCGCCGATGTCGTCGGGGCCGAGAGGACGCGGGGCGGTCATGCGTCCTCTGCGGCGCCGGAGTCCGTGCCGCCACCGGTCCCGCTCGCGCTCCCGCCGCTCCCCGCGACGTCGGTGTCGGCGGCGATCAGCTCGTCGGGCTTCTTCGTGAGCACGGTGTCGATGTAGTCGCGGGCGGTCTCGAAGATGCCGACCTCGTGCCCGGCCCGCTCCGAGAGGTACCACCGGTGGACGAGGATCTCGTGGTAGATCTCGGCCGGCTCGAGCTTGCCGCGGGCGTCGCGGGGGACCATCTCCATGATCGGCTCGAAGAACTGCGTCATCCAGCGACCGGCGACCAGGTGCCGGTCCTCGCGACCCAGGTCGTAGTGGGCGGTGAAGGACGCGAGGTCGTTGAGCAGGCGCCGGGCCTGGTTGTCCTCGACGTTCATGCCGGTGAGGGACTGCAGCTCGCGGCGGTGGTGACCTAGCTCGACGACCTTGGGCTGGATGCGCACCCGGTCGCCGTCGAAGTCGGTGACGATGTCGAGCTCGTCGACGTCGAAGCCCATGTCGTTGAGCCGCTCGATGCGGCTCTCGATGCGCCACATCTCGTCGGCGGTGAACTCCTCCTCGCTGGTGAGCTCGGCCCAGAGCTTGTCGTACTGCTCGCGCAACCGGGTGATGACGGCGAAGTTGTCGAAGTCCTCGCTCACCGTGCCGCTCGCCTGGAGGTCCATCAGCTCGGCGAAGATGTTCTCGGTGCCGACGGTGAGGTCGTAGTCACGCATCCGGTCGCTGATGTCGTGGTGCAGCTCGCCGGTCTCGGCGTCCACGAGGTACGCCGCGAAGTCGCCGGCCGCCCGCCGGAACAGCACGTTGGACAGCGAGACGTCGCCCCAGTAGAAGCCGGAGAGGTGCAGGCGCACGAGCAGCACCACGATGGCGTCGATGAGGCTGGGCAGGTTGTCGGCGGTCATGCCGTGCGAGAAGAGGCTGCGGTAGGGCAGCGAGAACCGCAGGTGCTCGGTCATCAGGGCTGCCGGCAGCTCCTCGCCGTGGTCGTCGACCCGGCCGGCGACCACGCCCTGCGGCACCACCGCGGGCAGGCCCTCACGCTGGAGGTCACGCAGCAGGCGGTACTCCCGGAAGGCGATGTCCTCCTGCGTCTCCTTGACCGCGTAGGTCCGGTTGCCGAGCCGGACGATGCGGACGACGTGACGGCTCAGGCCGCGCGGGAGCGGGACGACGTACTCGTCGGTCCACTCCTCCAGGGGCGTCGACCACGGCAGCTTGATGATCGCCGGATCGGGACGACTCGCCACGATGCGCAGGGCCATGGTCGGCAACCTACTCCCCGGCGGCCCGGTGGGGCGCGGTCATCCGTCGAGGCGCCAGACGTCCAGCCGGGCACCGGGGGTCGCCGGGACGACGACCTCGCCGCCGGGCCCCTCGAGGTCGGCGCCGCCCGGCTCGGTCCCCAGCAGGTGCGTCGCGCGGTCCGCGGTGGTCAGCGTGAAGGCGTCGCCACCGGCGCGTCGGGCGACCACCAGCAGGCGCTGGCCGTCGAGCTCGCGCACGAAGGCGATGGTGTCGTCGTCGACGTGGGCCCAGCGCAGCCCGCCGTGGCGCAGCGCGCCGTAGGAGCGGCGCAGGCGGGCGAGGTGGGAGTACGCCGCGAGGGTGTCGGTGTCCCACTCCTCGCGGCGGTGCCACGGCATGGTGCGGCGCGAGTCCTCGCCGGTGACGCCCTCGAGGCCGATCTCGTCGCCCGCGAAGACCATCGGGACGCCCGGCATCGTGAACTGGAGGCCGGCCGCGACCCGGTGCACGTCAGCGCGGCCGACCATGGTGCGGATCCGGGCGGAGTCGTGGGAGCCGAGGATGTTCCACGACTGGGAGGTCGCCCGCCAGCCGAAGGCCGCGTGCCAGGCGCGGAACGTCTCGACGACCGCGCCGCCGGGTCGCCGGGGGACCTGCACCGGTCGGCCGAAGGCCCGCGCCGGGGTGGCGGGGTCGCGCAGCCAGGACCACAGCGGCCAGGAGAAGCCGGAGTAGTTCATGGTGCCGTGCCAGCCGTCGCCGTCGATGTCGCCGGTGGCGTCGTGGTTGTGCTCGCCGATGACGAGCGGGTCGTCGCGGAGCTCGGCGGCCGTGTGTCGCGCGGCACGGGCCACGTCGTGCGCGACGTCGAGGGCGCCGAGGCGCCCGGTCATGTTGGCCACGTCGATCCGCCAGCCGTCGACGTCGTACGGCGGCCGCAGCCAGCGCCCGACCACGGAGTCCGGGCCCTCGACCATCGCGGCCCGCAGGTCCGGGTCGCCGTGGTTGACCTTGGGCAGCGTGGTGTGGCCCATCCAGGTCGCGTAGGTGCCGTCCGGCTCGAAGTAGTAGTAGGACCGGGTCGCGGCGGTGGGGTCGGCGGCCGCCGCGGTGAACCACTCGTGGGTGTCGCCGGTGTGGTTGGTGGTGAGGTCGCCGAGGATCCGCCAGCCGCGGGCGTGCACCGCGGTGGAGAGCCGCTCGTAGGCCTCGTCGCCACCGAGCAGCGGGTCGACCCGGTCGAAGGTGGTCGCGTTGTAGCGGTGGTTGCTCTCGCCGGGGAAGACCGGGGTCGTGTAGACGATGTCGGCGCCGACCTCCTCCACGTGGTCGAGGTGCTCGGTGATGCCGTCGAGGTCGCCGCCGAAGAGCTGGAGCGGGGTGCGCGGGTCGAACGGCTCGAAGATCACCTCGTCGTCCCAGCCGGCCGCGATCGCCCACTCCGGGGTCGGCCGCTCGTCGGCCGCGGCGGAGCGCGCGAAGCGGTCGGGGAACACCTGGTAGACCACGCCGTCGCGACCCCAGTCCGGTGCGGCGGAGTAGGCGCTGATGATGTGGTCGGTCGCGTCCGGGACGTCGATGCCCACGATGCCGGACGCCGTGAGCCACTCCTGCTCGTGCTGTCCCTCGACTGCGTCGCCACCCTCGCGGACGAGGAGGAAGCGGTAGTGGGTCACCGGGTTGTGCACCGGCAGCTCGCCCGACCACCACGTGGTGTCGCCGTCCGTGGTGGCGGTCATCGGGTGGAAGACCGGCTCCGCGTCGTACGTCGTCCGCAGCCACACCGCGTCGACGGGATCGGCGGCGCTGGTCCGCACCCGGACGGTCACCACGTCCCCGAGGCGCGGGGACTCGTCGGAGACGTGGAGGGGGGAGCCGTCGTGGTGCGGCAGGTCGAGCAGGGACATGCCCGCATTCTCGCAGGGGCCGGCGTCTAGGATTGCCGGCGCTGCGTCCGCGCAGCAGGCCGCGTTAGCTCAGGGGTAGAGCACCAATCTTGTAAATTGGGTTGCGAGAGTTCGAATCTCTCACGCGGCTCCGATCTTCTGTGTGGCTTCAGTGCCACCTGGTGACACCGAAGCCACACACAGCTCCGTGATGTCAGTCAGCGGACCTGCTTGACCTCGAACTGCAGCTGCGGGTGCGCGAAGGCGTCCTGCGACTGGATGAGGCGCAGCTCGCGCTCGCCGGAGTCGAGGGTGTTCTGCAGGAGGTCGAAGACCGAGCTGACGGTCGCGGCCAGGGCCTCGGCCGGCGAGCCGGTGGAGTGCAGGTGCGCGGTGAAGAGGGCGGCCGTCACGTCGCCCGAGCCGTTGGCCTTCATCGGCAGCCGCGGGGTCTGCACGATCCAGGCACCTTCGTGGGTCACGGCCATCATCTCGAGGGTGTCGGCGGGCGCGTCCGGGCGCTGGACGCTGGTGACCAGCACGGTCGACGGGCCCATGGCCATCGCCCGGTCGGCGGAGGCGAGGGTCGACTCGAGGTCGGCGGGTGCGGTGTCGGTGAGGAAGCCCAGCTCGAACTGGTTGGGCGTGATCACGTCGGCCGCCGGCACGACCCGCTCGCGGATGATCGGGGGGATGGCCGGGTCGACGAAGCAGCCCGACGTCGCGTTGCCCATGACCGGGTCGCAGGTGTAGGTCGCCGCCGGGTTGGCCGCCTTGACCCGGGCGACGGCGTCGAGGATGACGTCGGCGATGCCGGCGCCGCCCTGGTAGCCCGAGAGCACCGCGTCCACCTGGCCGAGCACGCCGCGGTCCTCGATGCCGGTGATCACCTCGGCCACGTCGGTCGGCGGGATGAGCGGACCGCGCCACGCGCCGTACCCGGTGTGGTTGGAGAAGTTGACGGTGTGGACCGGCCAGACCTCGTGCCCGAGCCGCTGGAGCGGGAAGACGGCCGCGGAGTTGCCGACGTGGCCGTAGGCGACCGAGGACTGGATCGAGAGGACCTTCATCCCACCGAGACTAGTGACGGGGCGCCTCGGGGTGTGAACCCACGGGCCGGGCGACCGGCAGCGAGCGGCCGCGGTTACCCGGGGAGCCGCCAGGCCACCGGCGTCCCGCCCTGCTCCTCGAGCAGCCGGTCGACGCGCGAGAACGGGCGGGAGCCGAAGAAGCCCCGCGACGCGGACAGCGGGGAGGGGTGCGCCGACTCGACCCACGGGATGGACCCGAGCATCGGCTTGAGCGACTGGGCGTCGCGGCCCCAGAGGATCGCCGCGCACGGTCCGCCCCGGGCGGCGAGCACGTGGATCGCCCGCTCGGTGACCTCCTCCCACCCGCGGCCGCGGTGCGACGCGGCCTGGCCGGGAGTGACCGTGAGGACCCGGTTGAGCAGCATCACGCCCTGGTCGGCCCAGCCGGTGAGGTCGCCGTGCGGGGCGGGCGTGATGTCGAGGTCTGCCTGCAGCTCGGCGTAGATGTTGGCCAGCGACCGCGGCACCGGACGCACGTCGGGGGCGACGGCGAACGACAGCCCGATCGGGTGGCCGGGGGTCGGGTAGGGGTCCTGGCCGACCACCAGCACGCGGACGTCGGCCAGCGGGCGCTCGAAGGCCCGCAGCACGTGGTCGCCGTCCGGCAGGTAGCCACGCCCGGCGGCGATCTCCTCCCGCAGGAAGCGCCCCATCGCCTCGATCCGGTCCTCCACGGGGGCCAGCGCCTCCGCCCAGTCGGCCGCCACGAGTCCCCGGTCCACCAGTCCCTGCAGAGTGCTCACGCGACGACGCTAGCCGGTCCGTACGACGCGGGGCCGCGGCCCGGCGCGCGGCCGGCGGGCGGTCCTACACTGGCGGGCATGCTGGAGGGGAACCGCGGGACCGGGGTGGCCGCGCGCCGCAGCGCGACCCGGCGCGTGCCACGCCAGGAGCGGAGCCGACGACGCGTCGAGCAGATCCTGGACGCCGCCTCCCGCCTCGTGCTCGAGCGCGGCGTCGATGCACTGACGACCCGGGCGATCGCCGAGGCGGCGGACGTCCCGGTCGCGTCGCTGTACCAGTACTTCCACGACAAGGAGGACATCCTCCTCGCCCTCGTCGAGCGGGACCGGGCCGAGATGGACGAGCAGCTGCTGGCCGACCTGGCCGGTATCGACGAGCTCTCGCTCCCGGCCCTCGTCGAGACCGCGATGCGGGCCTTCACCAAGGTCTACGCACGCCGCCCGGCCTTCGTGGAGATCTGGCTGCGCGGTCGCGACAACCCGGCGATCCGGGAGCGCGGTCGCGAGCACAGCGTCGAGATCGCCTCGAACCTCCTGCAGTTCGCCGAGGCCGCCGGGCTGCTGTCGCACGACGTGCCGCCCAAGATCGCCCTGCTCGCCGTCGAGGTGGGCGAGCGGGTCTTCCAGCTCGCCTACGCCCAGGACCTGGAGGGGGACCAGGAGCTGGTCGAGGAGGGCATCCGGATGGTCTCCGGCTACCTCGCGCCCTACTCCCGCTGAGTCGTCCGGCGGACCCTCGGAGCGCCGGCCTCAGCGCGCCGGCCTCAGCGAACCGGCCGCGACAGCCGGTCCAGGAAGGCGACGAGCAGCGCCTCGCGCATGGCGGGCGCGGCCACGTCGAGCATGGCGTTGACCCCGGCCATCCGCCCGGGCAGGGCGAGCGACCCGTCCGCGGACTCGCCGACGAGCCCCGAGGCGGCCAGCAGCCCGTCGAAGTCGTCGTCGCCCAGGGTGGCCGGGTCGAGCGACTCGATGAACGCGACCACGCCCTCGTCCACGGCGACCGGCCCGGCCGCCTGCGCCGCGGCGACCGACTCGCCGAGGGCGGTCGTGAAGTCGTCGAGCCCGGCGAGCGTCGCCGCGCTCACCGAGAGGTGCACGCTGGCCGGCTGCCCGTCGTACGACAGCTGCGGCTGGACGTACCAGCCGCGCGCGACCATCTCGTCGGTGAGCGTGAAGGGGTCGCACGAGTCGTCGGTGGCCAGCGCCACGAGCGTCGACTCCGGGGGCGCGACGACGCGCAGCGCGGGGACGGCCTCCACGGCGGCGACGATCCGGTCGACGGCCTCGAAGACCTGCGCGGCCAGCCGGAGGTAGCCCTCGTCGCCGATCGCGGTCACCACTGCCCAGGTGCCGGCGATCGGCCCGCCGGAGCGGGTGGACTGGGTCGTCTGGTTGAGCATCGTGTAGCCCGGCCACGCGGCCGAGGCGAAGAACTGCGGCTTGCGCAGCGCCGCGTCGCGGTGCAGCAGCAGCGAGGTGCCCTTGGGGGCGTAGGCGTACTTGTGGGTGTCGACGCTGATCGACGTCACGCCCTCCACCGCGAACGTCCACGGCGTGACCGGCCGCCCCAGCCGGGCGGCGTACGGCAGCACCCAGCCACCGATGCAGGCATCGACGTGGCAGCGGACGCCGGCGGCGTGCGCGGCGGTCGCGATCTCGGTCACGGGGTCCACGACCCCGTGGGCGTACGACGGCGCGCTGGCCACCACGAGCACCGTGCGGTCGTCGATCGCCGCGGCCATCGCGGCCGCGTCGGCCCGGAAGTCGGCGCCGACCGGCACCAGCACCGCCTCGACGCCGAAGTAGTGCGCGGCCTTGTGGAACGCCGCGTGCGCGGTGGTGGGCAGCACCATCGTCGGCCGCTCCACGTCGGGTCGGGAGTCGCGCGCGCCCTGCACGGCCAGCAGGATCGACTCGGTGCCCCCGGACGTCACCGTGCCGACCGCGGAGTCCGGGGCGTCGAGCAGGCCGCAGGCGACCCCGACGAGCTCGTTCTCCATCCGGAGCAGGCTGGGGAAGGCGGTCGGGTCGAGGGCGTTGGAGCCGGCGTACGCCGCCACCGCCTCGCGGCCGATCCGGTCCACCTCGGCGTCGCCGCCGTCGTACACGTAGGCGAGCGTGCGGCCGCCGTGGACGGGCAGGTCGTCCGCCTGCAGCTCACGCATCCGGTCCAGCGGGTTCATGTCGGCGGGGTTCATGTCGTGGCCTCCGTGGTCGCGCGGGCGACGGCGTCCGCATCGAGGGTGTAGCGGCGCAGCCAGAGCAGGCTGAGCAGGGTCAGGGCGGCGGGGAGCAGTGAGAAGCCGAGCGTGATCGCGGTGCGGGCCGACCCGGGCTGGGTGACCTCGCCTCCCTGCGACGAGACGTACCCGCCGAGGGCCAGCACGACCGCGAAGACCGCCGGCCCCAGCGCCAGCCCGAGGGTCTCGCCCGCGGTCCAGACGCCGGTGTAGACGCCGGCGCGGTTCTCGCCGGTCCGCGCGGCGTCGGTCGCGGCCGCGTCGGGCAGCATCGCCATCGGGAAGACCTGGCACCCCGCGTAGCCCACGCCCACCAGTCCGACCGCCGCGAAGGTGACCGCCGCCGGCGCGTACGGCGCGAGGACCGCCGTCGCGGCACCGGTCGCGAGCACCAGGGAGGAGGCGGTGTAACCGCGCTGCTTGCCGACGCGAGCGCCGTACCGCGCCCACAGCGGCGTGAGGACCAGCGCGGGGCCGACGAAGCAGACGAAGAGAATCGTGGCGGCGCCGCTCGACTCGAGCACGTCCGAGGCCAGGTAGTCGACGCCGGCGAGCATGCAGCCGGTGGCCAGCGCCTGCAGGACGAAGGTCGTCAGCAGCAGCCGGAAGTCGCGCGCGGTGGCCACGATCCGCAGCTGCTCGCGCAACGACCCCGCCCCGGCCGCGACCGCGCCGATCGGTGCGCGCCGGGTGCCGACGTAGGCCGCCAGGACGCCGACGCCGATGAGGACGGCCATCACCACGCCCATCACGCGGTAGCCGTCCCGCCCGCCGACGGCGTCCCGGATGAGCGGAGCCGTGGCGCCGGCCAGCATGATCGTGAAAGCGAGGATCGCCACGCGGGCGGTCATCAACCGGGTGCGCTCGTCGTACGACGAGGTGATCTCGGCGGGCATCGCGACGTAGGGGACCTGGAAGAAGGCGTACGCCGTCGCGGCCAGCACGAAGAACACCAGCACCCAGCTGGCCTCGAGGACCTGCGAGCCCAGGTCGGGGGGCGCGAAGATCAGCGCGAAGGCCCCGGCCAGCATCACCCCGGCCCGCAGCAGCCACGGGCGCCGGGGCCCGGCGGGGTCGACGGTGCGGTCGCTGATCCGGCCCGCGACCGGGTTGAGCACGACGTCCCACGCCTTGGGGGCGAAGACGATGAGGCCGGCCCACAGGGCGGCGATGCCCAGGGTGTCGGTGAGGTAGGGCAGCAGCATCAGGCCGGGCACGGTGCCGAAGGCACCCGTCGCGACCGACCCGGACCCGTAGCCCCAGCGCACGCTGCGCGGCAGCGTGCCGCCGGTGTCGTCCATGCCGCGACTCTAGGGCCGCGCGACCGCTCAGGTGCCGAGCGAGCGGGATCCGGCCGAGCCGTAGCGACGGGTGGGGTTGGCGCCGATGGCGTCGGGGCCGGGGGTCGCGTCCTTCGCGGGTGCCTTGTGGGTGGTGGTCTTGCGGACCGCCGGCGGCTTCTTCGCCGCCTTCTGCCCCGCTGTCTTCGGGGCGGCGTCCAGCTTCCGCTTCTTCGTCTTCTTCGTACGCCGCGTGGTCGGGGCCGGCGCGTCGTCGCTGGACCACTGCTCGATCCACTCGTCGAGGACCCGCCAGGTGCTGCCGCGGGCGGCCCGGCCGGTGAGCATGCCCAGGTGCCCGCCGGGCACGATCTCGAAGCGGACCTCGCGGGCGGCCTTCAACAGGGCGAGCACCGGGCGCACGGCGGCCACGGGCGCGATGCCGTCGGTGGCGCCGGCGAAGACCAGCACGGGGGCGGTGATGGCGGACAGCTCGATGGTCCGGTCGCCGAGCTCCATCGCGCCGGCCGCGAGCGAGTTGCCCTTGACGAAGCGGTGGTAGAGCTGGCCGAAGGTCCGGCCGGGGTAGGCGATCATGTTGGCCGTGAAGCGGTCGACCGCCTCGAGCTGGGCGAGGTAGTCGGTGTCGTCGAGGTGCGTCACGACGGCCACCGGCTTGGTGACGACCTTCTGCACGGACGCCGCCGTGAAGGCCCAGTTGACCAGCGGCTGCGGGATCCCGCCGAGCGCGCGGTAGCTGCGGGTGAGCAGGCCCCGCCCGTCGGTGAGGTTGAGCAGGGGGCGCATCGGCGCCACCAGGGGCACCTTCTTCACGTCGACCGGCGAGCCGACTACCGTGAGGGACGCGATCGGCAGCTCGGGCTGGTCGGCGGCGGTGAGCATCGCGAAGATGCCGCCGAGGCTCCAGCCGACGACGTGCACCGGACGGCCTCCTGCGTGCGCCGACACCTCCCGGATGGCCTGGGGGAGGACCTCGTCGACCCAGTGCTCCATGCCGAGGCTGCGGTTGCGGAAGGACACCTGGCCGTACTCCACCAGGTAGGTGCGGCGGCCCAGGGAGACGAAGTGCTCCACCAGCGAGCAGCCCCGGCGCAGGTCGTAGCAGATCGCGGGCGCGGCCAGCGGGGTCACCAGCAGCACCGGGTCGCCCGACTCGTGGACGGTCGCCGCCGGCCGGTAGTGGTAGACCTCGCGCAGCTCCCCGTCGTCGATCAGGGTGCGCGGCATCGGGCGCAGGTCGGCCAGACCGCCGTACAGCACCTTGTGGGCGACGTTGCCCGCCGCCGCGACCAGCTGGTCGGGCTTCGGGGGGAAGAGGTCCATGGGGGCGAAGATACGCCGGGTCACCACGCCCCGGGGGATGTTGCCCGCGGACCGGGTCAGGACTAGACACGACCCATGAAGTGGAACCTCGCCGCCCTCGGCGCCGGCGCCCTCGCCGGCCTCGTCGCGCACGACGTCACCCAGCGTAACCACGCGATCATCCGCAACTTCCCGGTGGCCGGGCACCTGCGGTTCTTCCTGGAGCGCTTCGGACCCGAGCTGCGGCAGTACATCGTCACCAGCAACGACGAGGAGCGGCCCTTCAGCCGCGATCAGCGGCGGTGGATCTACGCGAGCTCCAAGCTGGAGAACAACTACTTCGGCTTCGGCACCGACAACGACATGGAGCGGGTCGAGGGCTACCCGATCATCAAGCACCGGACCTTCATGGGCCCGGGCGCGGCGACCATGCCGCACGCCGACGACGAGATCACCCTGCCGAGCGCCAAGGTGATGGGGGCCGCCCGCGGCCGCCGGCACGCCTTCCGGCCCGCCTCGGTGGTCAACATCTCGGGGATGAGCTTCGGCTCGCTCTCCGGCAAGGCGATCGAGGCGCTCAACCAGGGTGCCGCGATGGCGGGCTGCTTCCAGAACACCGGCGAGGGCGCGCTCTCGCCGTACCACCGCAACGGCGGCGACATCGTCTTCCAGATCGGCACCAGCTACTTCGGCTGCCGCGACGAGCAGGGCCGCTTCGACCTGCCCCGACTCGTCGACCTGGTCCAGTCGGCGCCGGTGCGGGCCATCGAGATCAAGCTGTCCCAGGGCGCCAAGCCCGGCCTCGGCGGCATGTTGCCGGGGGAGAAGGTCAGCGCCGAGATCGCCGAGATCCGCGGCATCCCCGCGGGCGAGGACTGCGCCTCCCCGAGCCGGCACGCCGTCTTCGACGACGTCGACTCGATGCTCGACTTCGTGGAGACCGTCGCGGACGCCACCGGCCTTCCCGTCGGCGTGAAGTCGGCGGTCGGCAACATGACGCTCTGGGACCAGCTGGTGGAGGCGATGGCCGCGGGCGGCCGGGGCGTCGACTTCGTCAACATCGACGGGGGCGAGGGCGGCACCGGCGCGGCGCCGATGATCTTCGCCGACTCGGTGGCCTACCCGTTCCGGATCGCCTTCAGCCAGGTCTACCGGCGCTTCGCCGCGGCCGGTCTCACCGACGACGTCACCTTCATCGGGGCGGGCAAGCTCGGCATCCCGGAGAACGCCGTCGTCGCCTTCGCCCTCGGCGCCGACATGATCAACGTCGGACGCGAGGCGATGATGTCGATCGGCTGCATCCAGGCCCAGAAGTGCCACACCGACCACTGCCCGGTGGGCATCGCGACGCAGAACCCGCGCTACACCTTCGGCCTCGACGTCGAGCTCAAGAGCGTGCGGGCGGCCAACTACGTCCGGTCGCTGCGCCGGGACCTGCTCAAGGTCTCCGAGGCCGTGGGGGTCGTGCACCCCGGGCTCATCACGCCGTGGGACGTCGACATCCTCACCGGGCACCGCTCCACCGAGGCGCTGCACGACGTCTACGGCTACGAGGACGACTGGGGCGCGATCGGCCCGGACCTGCGCACCACGATCGAGGAGATCATGATGGCGCAGGGCGAGTCACCGCTGCCCCGCCCGACCACCCGCTGAGGCGGGCCCGGACGCGGCACCGGGCGCCCGTCGTACGCCGCTCAGCTGCGGCGGGCGGGTCGCACGCTCTTGTCGTGCTCGTGCTGCCCGGTGGCCAGCTCGGTGAGGAACTTGTCGGCCCACGCCGCGACGTCGTGCTCGACGACGGTCTTGCGCATCGCCTTCATCCGGCGGGTGGTCTCCTTGGGCTCGGCGTGGAACGCGTCGAGCAGCGCCTGCTTGATGCCGTTGATGTCGTAGGGGTTGACCAGCCAGGCCTGCCGCAGCTCGTCGGCGGCTCCGGCGAACTCCGAGAGCACCAGCGCACCGTCGGACTCGTAGCGGCAGGCGACGTACTCCTTGGCGACGAGGTTCATGCCGTCGCGGAACGGCGTGACGACCATGATGTCGGCGGCCCGGTAGAGCGCCGCCATCTCCTCGCGCGGGTAGGAGGAGTGCAGGTAGGAGATGGCCGGCTTGCCGATCTGCCCGAGGTCGCCGTTGAGCCGGCCCACGAGCCGGTCGATGTCGTCGCGGAGGATGCGGTACTGCTCGACCCGCTCGCGCGACGGGGTGGCGACCTGGACGAAGACGGCGTCCTCCACGTCGAGCTCGCCCTCGGCGATCAGCTCGCCGAAGGCGCGCAGCCGGGCCACGATGCCCTTGGTGTAGTCGAGCCGGTCGATGCCCAGGAAGACCTTGCGGGGGCTGCCGAGGGCCTCGCGGATCTCGTCGGCCCGCTCCTGGACGGCCTCGGAGCGGGCAAGCTCCTCGAAGCCTGCGGTGTCGATGGAGATGGGGAACGCCGCGGCCTTCACGGTCCGGCCGTCGGGCAGGTAGACGAGGTCGCGGTGCGTCTTGTGGCCGACGCGGTGGCGGACGAGGCGCACGAAGTTGCCCGCGCCGCCCGCGAGCTGGAAGCCGATCAGGTCGGCGCCGAGCAGCCCCTCGAGGATCTGCCGGCGCCACGGCAGCTGGCTGAAGAGCTCGGCCGGGGGGAAGGGGATGTGCAGGTAGAAGCCGATGCGCAGGTCGGGACGGAGGTCGCGCAGCATCTGGGGCACCAGCTGCAGCTGGTAGTCCTGGACCCAGACGGTGGCGCCCTCGGCGGCGACCTCGGCGCTCTTCTCGGCGAAGCGCCGGTTGACCGTGACGTAGGAGTCCCACCACTCGCGGTGGAACTCGGGCTTGGCCACGACGTCGTGGTAGAGCGGCCACAGGGTGCCGTTGGAGAAGCCCTCGTAGAACTCCTCGACCTCCTGGGCGCTCAGGTGGACCGGCACCAGCTGGAGCCCGTCCTCGACGAAGGGCTCGAGGTCGTCGTCGGGGGCGCCCGGCCAGCCGATCCAGGCGCCGTCGTTGGCCCGCATCACCGGCTCGAGGGCCGAGACCAGGCCGCCGGGGGAGCGCCGCCAGTCGTTGGTGCCGTCGGGATTGGTCACCCGGTCGACGGGGAGTCTGTTGGCGACGATCACGAGGTCGGCGCGGCCTGGAGTGGTCACGGGCCTCACCCTAGCGAGCCGCACAGCACCCCTGAGGGGGTCGCTACTGCACCGACACGCCACAAGCCCGTGCGACTCGCCGAAGGCGAATGACATCGCTGTGGTTCGTCACCTAGAGTGGTGCCACAGCAGTTCCTTCGAAGGGGAGACCGACATGGCCGACGCCGTCCAGCACACCGGCGCGCACGAGCCGGGTCACGAGCCGGGAGCGCCGGGCCTGACCCAGCGCGACAGCGACATCCTCGAGTTCGAGCGCCACTGGTGGAAGTACGCCGGCGCCAAGGAGCAGGCGGTCCGCGAGAAGTTCGACATGTCCTCGACGCGCTACTACCAGGTGCTCAACGCCCTCATCGACCGTCCCGAGGCCCTCGAGGCCGACCCGCTGCTGGTGCGTCGCCTGCGCCGGCTGCGTGCCTCCCGCCAGCGCCAGCGCTCGGCCCGCCGCCTCGGCTTCGAGCTCTGAGCAGACCGATGACCGCCTCTTCCCCGCTCCGGTCCCGCACGTCCTCCGCCTCCTCCCGCCGCCGTGACGAGCGCGGCGTGGCCTTCCCGTCGCCCGTGGTGATGCTCAGCATCATCGCCGTCGCGATGGCCGGCTTCGCCTTCGTCGCCACCTCTGACGAGGAGCCCACGGAGCGGCGCATCACCACCGCGTCGGCCCCCGCCACCGAGACCCCGACCCCCGAGGTCGTCCCGACGACGCCTGCCCCGACCAAGAAGCCCAAGCCCAAGCCCGAGGTCCAGCGCGGCGAGGTCTACGTCGAGGTCTACAACAACTCCGGCATCAAGGGCCTTGCCGCCGGCACCGCCGCCAAGGCGACCCAGGTCGGCTGGCAGGTCGTGGGCGAGGACAACTGGCAGGGCGTCATCCCGGCCTCCACGGTCTACTACCCGGCCCGCCTCGAGGCCGCGGCCAAGCTGCTCGCCCTCGACCTGGGCATCCAGCGGACCGCGCCCGCGGTCGTGCCGATGCGGATGGACCGCCTCACCGTCATCCTCACCGTCGACGCCGCCTGACCGGTCCCGACGACCCCACGGACGGGACTGGTTGTCCGGTCTTCAACCGGTCGTGGTTGGCTGAGGGGCATGGAGTTCACCTCCCCCGAGGCCCGTGAGCGGTACGACGCCGTCGTCCGCGCCGTCGACCAGGTCGTCGTCGGCCTCGACTTCGACGGCGTCCTCTCGCCGATCGTCGACGAGCCGAGCGAGGCGCACATCCACCCGGACGCGCCGGAGGTCCTCGTCGCGCTGAGCGACGTCGTGCGCGCGGTCGCGGTGGTCACGGGACGTCCGGCCCGCCAGGCGCTGGCCCTCGGCGGTCTCGACGAGGTCGGCGACGCCATCGGCGACCACGGCAAGGAGCTCTTCCTCTTCGGTCAGTACGGCAACGAGCGCTGGTCCTCGACCAGCCGCCGGGTGATCTCCCCGCGACCCCCGCACGGCCTGTCCACCTTCGAGCGCGAGCTCCCCGGCCTGATGCGTCGTGCGGACGCCGGCGACGCGCACGTCGAGGAGAAGGGGCTGGCGGTCGCCGTGCACACCCGTCGTCTCGAGGACCCGGCGGCGGCGTTCGAGCGGTTGCTGCCGCCGATGCGCGAGCTGGCCGCCCGCCACGGCCTCGTCGTCGAGCCGGGTCGCAACGTGATCGAGGTCCGCTCGGACGGCATGCACAAGGGGCACGCGGTGGAGACCCTCGTGCGCGAGCAGTCGGCCGGCGGCTTCCTCTTCGCCGGGGACGACCTCGGCGACATCGAGGCCTTCGAGGCCGTCGCCGCCCTCCGCGAGCAGGGACTGCCGACGCTGCTGGTGGCCGCCGCGTCCGACGAGCAGTCCGCCCTGGTGCCGCTCGCCGACGTCGTCGTACCCGGTCCCGACGGGGTGCTCGACCTGCTGCGCCAGCTGACGGCCGACGCCGTCGCCCGCACCTCCTGAGTGGCGTGCGGCACGCCTCTCCAGCATGTGGACTCGATGTGCACATGCTGAGACGACCTGCCTAACCTAGAGACCTCATCACGAGGGACTGAGGGAACGGCCCGACGACGTCCCGGCAACCGCCACGAACCTCCTGCCGCACGCGGCAGTCGTGGAAACGGTGCCAATTCCGTCCCGGAGCGAAAGTCGCCCGGGGTAGATGAGAAGGAGGACGAGTCATGACTGCCGTTGCAGAGAACACCAGCCAGAAGACCGGCCACACCCTGCGCGAGGGAGCCTTCGGCAACGCCCGGGCGCTCGCTTGTCGCGAGTGCGGCCACGAGGTCGAGCTCGGCCCGTTCTACGCGTGTCCGGAGTGCTTCGGCCCGCTGGAGGTCTCCTACGACTTCCCGGTCGTCACCCGCGAGGAGATCGCCGCCGGGCCCAACAACATCTGGCGCTACAAGGCGCTGCTGCCGGTGCCCGACGACATCGAGCAGAGCAAGAACACCGAGCCCGGCTACACCCGGCTGCTCAAGGCCCACAACCTCGGCCGCGAGCTCGGCATCGACAACCTGTGGGTCAAGGACGACTCGACCAACCCCACCAACTCCTTCAAGGACCGCGTCGTCGCCTGCGCCCTGAGCGCGGCCATCGAGCTCGACGCCAAGGTCTTCGCCTGCCCCTCGACCGGCAACCTGGCCAACGCCGTCGCCGCGGCCGGGGCCCGGGCCGGGATCAAGACGGTCGTCTTCATCCCGAGCAACCTGGAGAAGCCCAAGCAGGTCAACTCGGCCGTCTACACCGACAACCTCGTCGCGGTGAACGGCAACTACGACGACGTCAACAAGCTGGCCTCCGAGATCGCCGGCGAGGAGGAGGGCTGGGCGTTCGTCAACGTCAACGTCCGTCCCTTCTACGCCGAGGGCTCCAAGACGCTGGGCTACGAGATCGCCGAGCAGCTCGGCTGGCGGCTGCCCGACCAGATCGTCATCCCGGTGGCGTCCGGCTCCCAGCTGACCAAGGTGCACAAGGCCTTCCAGGAGCTCATCACCCTCGGCCTCGTCGAGGACAAGCCCTACAAGGTGTACGGCGCCCAGGCCACCGGCTGCTCGCCGGTCTCGGTCGCCTACAAGGCCGGCGTCGACGCGATCCGCCCGGTCAAGCCCGACACCATCGCCAAGAGCCTGGCCATCGGCAACCCCGCCGACGGCATCTACGTGCTCGACATCTGCCGCCAGACCGGCGGCGCCGTCGAGGACATCAGCGACGACGAGGTACGCGAGGGGATCCTGCTCCTGGCCCGCACCGAGGGGATCTTCACCGAGACGGCCGGCGGCACCACGGTCGGCGTGCTCAAGAAGCTCGTCGAGAGCGGGCAGCTCGACCCCACCCTCGAGACCGTCGTCATCAACACCGGGATGGGCCTCAAGACCCTCGACGCGGTCTCCGACCACGTCGGCCCGCGCGCGACCATCGACCCGTCGTACGGTGCCTTCACGGCCGCCGGCATCGTCTGATTCGTCCAGGAGAGACACCCGTGAGCGTTTCCGTCCGCATCCCCACCATCCTGCGCACCTACACCGGCGGCGAGTCCGAGGTGAGTGCGTCCGGCACCACGCTGGCCGAGGTGCTCGACGACCTCGACGCCCGCTACGCCGGGATCAAGGGCCGCATCCTCGACGAGGCGGGCAGCCTGCGCCGCTTCGTCAACGTCTACGTCGGCAACGACGACGTGCGCTTCCTCGACAACCTCGACACCGCGACCCCCGACGGCACCCAGGTCTCGGTCATCCCGGCGGTCGCGGGGGGCTGAGCTCCCCCCGCGGGCGCTCACTCAGCGCGGACGTCCATGAGCGCGGCGTTGCCGCGGGAGTCGATCCGCACCTCGGCGACCGCGCCGTCGCGCAGGACCCGCTCCATCTCGGCGGCCTCGTCCTGCGGGAGGAACCAGCTCTCGATGCCGCAGCGGATCTGCCACACGGAGTCGTCGCAGGCGAGGTAGGTGCCGGAGTCCGGGCGCTCCCGGAGGTAGTCGGTCGCCACGCTGTGGCCGTCCTCCTCGGTGAGGACGATGTAGAGCGCGCCGCTCTCGCCGTCGTCCATCGAGCCCTGCCCGCCCCCGCCGTCGGAGGAGCGGTCGTGCCGCAGGTCGGGGTAGCCGAGGGTCACGTAGGCCCCGCGGAAGGGGTCGATCGGGTCGACGGGCTCGACGCGGAAGGTGTGCGTCTCACCGGTGGCACGGGCCGAGATCTGGGGGGCGACGCCGACGACGACCAGGGCGGCCTGGACGGCGACGACGACCCCGACGGTGAGCAGACGGTTCATGAGTCGGCTCCTTCGAGGTTGGCGGAGATCCCACGGCGGGCCCGGTCGAAGAGGAACCCGGTGCCCAGGAAGACCAGGCCCAGGACGACGAAGAGCCACGCGCCCTGGATGATCGCGGCGAAGACCGCGAAGCTCTGGAAGGTCGTGAAGACCACCAGGGCGGTCATCGCGATCGCGGTGAGGGCCGGGGTGTCGCGCAGCGTGCCGAGGGCAGCGAGGCCGACGGCCACGACGACGTACGCCGCGACGCCCACGGCGGCGTGCGCCCAGTCGGCCGCGTCCACCGACGAGGTGTCGGTCCCGGTGTCCCAGAGCACCATCAGCACGGAGAACGCGAGGACGCCGAGCGCCCCCAGCGGCTCGAGACGGGCGGTGCCCCGGGCGAGGGCGAGCGCCGCGGTGGCCGCGGCCAGCGCGGCGACCAGGCCGAGGACGAGCCACACGTTCCACTCGAAGCCGTCGGTGGTCGTGTAGGGGATGGCCGCCGCGAACAGGGTGACCATGGCCAGCGCGCAGCCGACGGTGCGCCAGACGGCCGCGAAGCGCTCCAGCCCGCGGTCGTGCACGACGGCCAGCGACACGGCCAGCACCGATGCCGTGCCGATCGCGAGCACCGCACCGGCACCGCTCCCGGCCCCGGCCAGGGGCTGCCAGATCCACCAGACGAGACCGGTGGCGATGCCGACCAGCAGCGGCGTCACCGCGCGGGTCAGGTAGGCGTGCAGGAGGGTGCCGGCCGACCAGAGCCCGAGGAGCAGCGGCTCGTAGGCCGGCACCTGCATCGACTGTGCGGCCTGGAAGATCGTCGCACCGAAGGTCAGCGCGGCGAGCAGCCGCAGCGCGCCGAGCACGCCCGGCGTCAGCCGGGGTGCCGCGAGCTCCCCGCCGACGAGGAAGGCCAGCCAGAACGCCGCCACGACGGCGAAGCGGAGCAGGGGCGGCAGCTGGTCGAGGTTCGCGGCGACCAGCCAGATGAGGCCGACGCCGACGAACAGCGCCCCGAGGGCGAGGAGGAGGCGCCCGAGCGAGAAGCGCCGGGTCTCCGAGACGGTGCGGTAGCGATCGGAGATGGCGGCGGCCTGGGTGGCGTCGACGATGCCGGCGGACTGCCAGTCGGCGAGCTCGCGACGCAACCAGCCGAGCTGGACCGCGGTCGCGTCGCGACGGTGGTCGTGCGGTTCCCTCTGCGGGGTGGAGGTGGTCATGCGTTCACCATCTCTCTTCCGGGAGGCCCGCACATGAGTACGAAGTCCTGTTCCGCTCGTCCGTTCGGACCAGTCCCGTCGCGTCCCCGACGGCCGCCCCTCGACCGCCGTTGGCCCGGCGTTGGGTCGCGTCTGGTTGAAAGCGCCCATGACGACGAGCGGGACCGCGCGAGGCTGGGCACGGCTGGGACTGGGCGCGGCGACCCTCGGCGCGATCGCCGGCGCCGCGGCGTACGGCGCGCGCGAGCTGCTCACCCGCCAGGCCGCCGTCGCCCGCACCCGCATCAACCACCACGCTCTCGGGGAGGTAGCCCCGGACGCGGACAAGGTCTGGAAGAAGCGGTACGGCGACCCGGTCGAGCTGCTCGTCCTCGGGGACTCGATCGCGGCCGGGCTCGGTGCCGACGCGCCGAAGCACACGCTCGGAGGTGGCCTGGCCAGGCGCGTCGCCAAGCGCACCGGGCGCGCCGTCCGCCTGCACACCGCGGCCCGGGTCGGGTCGGAGAGCTCCGAGCTGGCGGGGCAGCTGGCCGGACTCCCGCCGGGCTACCGCGCCGACGTCGCCGTCGTCGTGGTCGGTGGCAACGACGTGACCCACCGGGTGCCCACCGCAGACTCGGTGCGACACCTCACCGACGCGATCGAGCTGCTGGGCGCGCGGGGGACCCCGGTCGTGGTGGGGACCTGCCCGGACCTCGGCGCCCTGCGGCCGGTGCCCCAGCCGCTGCGCTCCCTCGGGTCCCGGGCGTCACGCCAGCTGGCGGCCGCCCAGCGCGACGCCGCCCTGGCGACCGGTGCCCGCGCGGTGTCGCTGGCGCACGTGGTCGGCCCGTTCTTCATCACCAACCCCGACGAGATGTTCAGCCTGGACCGGTTCCACCCCAGCACCCACGGCTACAAGCGGACGGCGTCGGCGATGCTGCCGTCGGTGCTGGCCGCGCTCGGGTACGCCGAGACGGTGCCGTTCGGGCACCACGCGCCGGCGCGGTCACCCGGGCAGGGGTCTCAGCCGGACGGTTCGGCAGTCTCGTAGCCCCACCCGGCGCTGCCGTCGTCGCGCCACCGGTCGCGGGGGTCGACGTCGGGCTCGTCGGTGACGGCTCGCAGGAGGTCGGCGGCGGCGTGGGAGTTGCCGGGCGTGGCGGCCGCGAGCAGGGCCTCCTCGCCGTCCGCGTCGTTGAAGTCCGGCGGCACGACGAGGAGTCGCAGCGTCGTGCCGTCCGTCGTCCGTACGTCGACGTGGTGCGTGTCGTCGTGCGGCAACGCGCCGGTCTCGACCTGACGCCCGGTGACCGTCACGTGGGGGACGGCGCCGTCCCAGTCGGGCGGTGAGAACAGCACGCGGGTGATCCGCCCGACCTGGGCCGGGAAGTGGTCGACCAGGTCGGCGACCTCGGTGGCGAGGTCGCGACCCCGTGGCCACCAGCCACCGTCGAGGTGGCCGGCTCCGGCCGGAGTCACGAGGCGGAGGCGGAGGGGACCGCGGGAGACCGCCGTCGTGGACGCAGGGAGGGACGGGGTGGGCGTCGGCATGGCGACCGCCTTCTCGACCGGTGGCCGCGCTCCGGCGGAGGCGGTGGGCGGGTCGTTGTCCTCGACCCTACGTCCTCGGCGATCAGGCCGCCGGGCGGCTGGCCACGGTCGGGAGGCCGATGGACTCGATGGCGTCCCAGTCGTCGGTCACGAGCACGACGTCGCGACCGCGGCGGGCGAGCAGGCTGGCCGCGATGGCGGCCCGGAAGCCGCTCCGGCAGTGCACCCACACCTGGCCCGCGGGGAGGCGCCCGATCGCGCCGTCGAGGTCGTGCAGGGGGATGTGCATCGAGTCGGGCAGGTGCGAGGCGTGGTACTCCGCGTCGAGGCGCACGTCGAGGGTGACGCTGCCACGCGGGCTGCGCGAGTACGTCGCCCAGTCGGCGACGCGGTAGTCGGTGCTGTCGAGCCAGGTGTCGACCGGGCCGAGGAGGTGCGTGGCCCGCACCGTCATCCCGATCTGGGCGAGGTCGTGCACCCCGGCGGCGAGGTCGTCGGTGGAGTCGCTGACCAGGACGACGTCGGTGCCCCACGGCACCAGCCACCCGGCGTACGTCGCGAGCTGCGGGCAGTCCTCGATGTTCACCGAGCCGGTGAGGTGGGCGCGGGCGAAGTCGTGCCGCGAGCGGAGGTCGAGCACCCAGGAACCCGCGCGGACCGCGGCGTGCACCGCGACCTCGTCGACCTCGCTCGGCGGCAGCACCGGCGTCGCCCCCGCGCCGGCCCGGTTGAGGGCGGACATGTGGCGGTAGTAGCGGGGGACCGGGCCGAAGCCGGCCACGAGCGCCTCGACGTAGGTGTCCCGCGTGGTCCGGAGCACGGGGTTGGTCTCGCGCTCGTCGCCGATGGTGCCGTGCACGCCGTCCCCGGGGACGGTGGCGGCACAGAGGCTGCCGAAGCCGTGGGTGGGGTGGAGGGCCACCCTGTCGTCGAGGGCACCGAGCTGGCGGGCGCTCTCCCACTGGGCGCGCCCCATCATCCGGCTCAGCAGCGGGTCGACCAGGTCGGTGCGACCGACCGTGCCGTGCAGCAGGCTCCCGCCGGAGAACACGGTGCGGGCCCCGGACTCGGGATCGGTCACCAGGAACGACTGGTGGTGCAACGTGTGGCCCGGCGTCGACAGGACCTGGACGACCAGGTCGCCGACGCCGAGGATGTCGCCCCCGCGCACGCCCAGGCGGTCGACGTGCACCCGCTCGTCGGCGGAGAGCCAGTAGTCGGCCCCGTGCCGTCGGGCGAGGGCCGGGGCGCCGGAGACGTAGTCGTTGTGCACGTGGGTGTCGGCGACCGCCGCGATGCGGACGCTGGCCTCCTCGGCGGCGAGCTCGAGCGGGCGCCAGTCGCGCGGCGGGTCGACGACCAGGGCGTGCGCCCCGTCGTGGACCAGGTGTGCGTGGTTCCCCAGCTCCGGGACCTCGACGACGATGACCTCCATGACGCTCCCCACTGTCTAAAGTCAACCAACTTACTTATATTAAACCAGACGCGAGCCTCGTTCCGGCGCAGCGGTGGCGGAACGGCGTGCGCCGCCTAGCCTCGGGCCGTGCCCACCACCGTGCTCGCCGGCTTCCTGACCGGTCTCTCCCTCATCGTCGCCATCGGGGCCCAGAACGCCTTCGTGCTGCGGCAGGGGATCCGGCGCGAGCACGTGGGAGCGGTCGCACTGCTGTGCTCGGCCGCCGACGCGGCGCTGATCCTCGCCGGGGTGACCGGCGTCGGCACGATCGTGGAGCGGGTGCCGGTGGTCCTGGACGTGGTCCGCTGGGCGGGGGCGGCCTTCCTGCTCGGCTACGCCGTCCTCGCCCTCCGGCGCGCGGTGCACCCCGGCGAGCTGCACGCGGCCACCGGGGGCGCGCGGGTCGGGCTGCGCCCGGTGCTGACCACGGCCGCCGCGCTCACCTTCCTCAACCCGCACGTCTACCTCGACACCGTCCTGCTGCTCGGCTCGATCGCCAACCAGCACGGCGACGACGGGCGCTGGTACTTCGCGGCGGGGGCGGTGCTGGCCAGCTTCGTGTGGTTCTTCGGGCTCGCGTACGGCGCGCGCCGCCTGGCGCCGCTCTTCGCCCGGCCCGCGGCCTGGCGGGTGCTCGACGGGGTGATCGCCGTCGTGATGGCCGCCATCGCGCTCTCCCTCGTCCTCGGGGGGTGAGGGCGGCCGGCCCCCGGTCGTTAGGGTTCCGTCGTGGTCTCCCTCTCCCCGCACAAGGTCGTCTCCGCCGTGCGCCGCCGCCTCCCCGGCGCGACGCCCGAGGGCGCCGTACCGCCCGCCAGCGAGACGGCGGAGCCGACACCGGAGCAGCGGCGTCGCGAGCGCCGGCGCCGGCTGCGGGCGATGTCCCTCACCGAGCTGGCCGAGGAGTTCGGCACGGACAAGTGGGGCGTGCACCGCTACACCCCGCACTACGAGCGCCACCTGCAGCACCTGCGCCGTCGGGAGTTCACCCTGCTGGAGATCGGGGTGGGCGGCTACGCCCGGCGCAAGCGCAGCGGGGCGTCGCTGAAGATGTGGCGCTGGTTCTTCCCGCGGGCGACGATCGTCGGTCTCGACATCGAGGACAAGTCCTTCATCGACCAGGGCCCGATCGTGACCTACCGCGGTGACCAGACGGACCCCGACGTCTTCCGCCGGATCTTCGAGGAGCGGGGCGTCCCGACGGTCGTCATCGACGACGGCAGCCACGTGCCGGCCCACGTCCGCGAGACCTTCTCCATCGTCTTCCCGCTGCTCCCCGACGGCGCGATCTACTGCATCGAGGACACCCAGACGTCGTACTGGCCCGCCTGGGGCGGCCAGCTCGACCCACGGGCCCGGGGGACGTCGATGGACATGGTCAAGGACCTCGTCGACGGCCTCAACCACGAGGAGCTGCTCGTCGAGGGCTACGAGCCGACCTACACCGACACCCACGTCCGGGCCGTGCACTGCTACCACAACCTCGTCGTCATCGAGAAGGGTGACAACCGCGAGGGCACCAACCGCGACACCAGCTCCGGGCACTTCCACGGCAGCTCGCCCGACCCGGCTGCCAGCCCCGCTGGAACCCCCGTTGCGACCCCGGAGGAGACCCCGTGACCGTCCTGCTGGCCACGTGTGCCGACCTGCCCCACGGCGAGCCCGGCAGCGAGGCGCTCGACGCCGCCCTGGCCGCCCGCGGGATCGACCACGCGTGGGCGGCGTGGGACGACGACGCCGTCGACTGGGACGCCGCGGACCTGGTCGTCGTCCGGTCCACGTGGGACTACGCCACGCGCGCCGGGGAGTTCCTCGACTGGACCCGCTCGCTCGACCAGTCCCGCCTCCTCAACGGGGCCGACGTCTTCTCGTGGAACCACGACAAGGCCTACCTCGCCGACCTCGGGACGCTCCCGGCGGTCCCGACCCGCCTCGCGTCCTCGTCGACGGAGTTCGCCGCCGCGATCGACGAATTCGGCACGGCGGTCGTCAAGCCGCGCGTCAGCGCCGGCGGCGCCGGCCTGATCGTGGTCTCGGACCCGCTCGACCCCCGCCTCGGCCAGACCCTCCGCAGCCACCCGACGTACCCACCGGTCGGCGGGCCGTGGATCGCGCAGCCGCTCGTCGAGTCGGTGCGCACCCGCGGGGAGGTGTCGGTCTTCGTCATCGGGGGCCGGGTGGTCTCCCAGGTCGACAAGCTGCCCGCCGGCGACGAGGTGCGGGTGCACGAGGAGTTCGGCGGGGCCTCCCGGCCGGTGCCGATCGACCCGGTGGTCGCGGAGGTCGCCTCGCTCGCGGACGCCTGGCTGGCCGAGCGCTTCGGACGCCCGCTCGACTACGTCCGCGTCGACCTGCTGCTCCACGACGACGAGTGGGTGGTCTCCGAGCTCGAGCTGATCGAGCCCGGCCTCTACCTCGACGTGCTCCCCGCCAACGCCGACCCCTTCGCCGACCTCGTCGCCGCCCGGTTGGGGTGAGCCGCATGGAGCACACCTACGCCCTCGACCTCGAGTGGCAGGGCAACCGGGGCAGCGGCACGAGCGGCTACCGGGACTATGCGCGCGACGTGGTGCTGCGGGCGGCCGGCAAGCCGGCGCTCGAGGGCTCGGCGGACCCGACCTTCCGCGGTGACGCCTCGCGGTGGAACCCCGAGGAGCTGCTCGTCGCGGCGCTGGCCCAGTGCCACCTGCTGTCCTACCTCCACATGGCGGTCACCCACGGCGTCGTCGTGACGTCGTACGCCGACTCGCCCGTCGGCACCATGGCGCAGCAGGGGATCGGCGGACACTTCACCCGGGTGCTCCTGCGCCCGGTGGTGACCGTCGCCGACGAGTCCCAGGTCGAGGTGGCCCTGCGGATCCACCGCGAGGCGGGCGAGGCGTGCTTCATCGCGTCGTCGGTGAACTTCCCGGTGGAGCACGAGCCGACGGTCCACGTCGGGCCCTGAGCTGTTTGCACTCGCCCGGGTCGAGTGCTAAACATGAGGCTGGCACTCTCATCAGGAGAGTGACAACTCGGCATCGGTGATCGCTGAGGTCCGCACGTCGACGGGAATGGTCCGTCGGTCCGTGCGGGTCGTCCGTCGCGGGCAGCCCACCGACGCCACCCACACAGACTCATCACGAAGGAAATCGCTGAGTATGGCCAAGCTGATTGCTTTCAACGAGGAAGCCCGTCGCGGCCTCGAGCGCGGGATGAACACCCTCGCCGACGCGGTGAAGGTGACCCTCGGCCCCAAGGGCCGCAACGTCGTCCTGGAGAAGAAGTGGGGCGCCCCCACGATCACCAACGACGGTGTCTCGATCGCCAAGGAGATCGAGCTGGAGGACCCCTACGAGAAGATCGGCGCCGAGCTGGTCAAGGAGGTCGCCAAGAAGACCGACGACGTCGCCGGTGACGGCACGACGACGGCCACCGTGCTGGCCCAGGCCATGGTGCGCGAGGGCCTGCGCAACGTCGCGGCCGGCGCCAACCCGATGGGCCTCAAGCGCGGCATCGAGGCTGCGGTCACCGCGGTCTCCGAGCAGCTGCTCTCGATGGCCAAGGAGGTCGAGACCCGCGAGCAGATCGCGGCCACGGCCACCATCTCCGCCGGTGGCGACACCACCGTCGGTGACGCCATCGCCGAGGCGATGGACAAGGTCGGCAAGGAAGGCGTCATCACCGTCGAGGAGTCGAACACCTTCGGCATCGACCTCGAGCTGACCGAGGGCATGCGCTTCGACAAGGGCTACATCTCGGCCTACTTCGCCACCGACCTCGAGCGCATGGAGGCGGTGCTGGAGGACCCCTACATCCTCATCGCCAACTCCAAGGTCTCCACGGTCAAGGACCTCCTCCCGCTGCTGGAGAAGGTCATGCAGTCCGGCAAGCCGCTGCTGATCATCGCCGAGGACGTCGACGGCGAGGCGCTGTCGACCCTGGTCGTCAACAAGATCAAGGGCACCTTCAAGTCGGTCGCCGTCAAGGCTCCCGGCTTCGGTGACCGCCGCAAGGCCATGCTGCAGGACATCGCCATCCTCACCGGTGGCCAGGTCATCTCCGAGGAGGTCGGCCTCAAGCTCGAGTCGGCCGGCATCGAGCTCCTCGGCCAGGCCCGCAAGGTCGTCATCACCAAGGACGAGACCACCATCGTCGAGGGCGCTGGCGACCAGGGCCAGATCGAGGGCCGGGTCAACCAGATCCGCGCCGAGATCGAGAAGTCGGACTCCGACTACGACCGCGAGAAGCTGCAGGAGCGCCTGGCCAAGCTGGCCGGCGGTGTCGCGGTGATCAAGGTCGGCGCGGCCACCGAGGTCGAGCTCAAGGAGCGCAAGCACCGCATCGAGGACGCCGTCCGCAACGCCAAGGCTGCGGTCGAGGAGGGCATCGTCGCCGGCGGCGGCGTGGCCCTCGTCCAGGCGGGCACCGAGGCCTTCGTCAAGCTCGACCTGTCGGGTGACGAGGCCACCGGCGCCAACATCGTCAAGGTCGCCATCGAGGCCCCGCTCAAGCAGATCGCGATCAACGCCGGTCTCGAGGGTGGCGTCGTCTCGGAGAAGGTGCGCAACCTGACCCCGGGCCACGGCCTCAACGCGGCCACCGGCGAGTACGTCGACATGATCGCCGAGGGCATCATCGACCCCGCCAAGGTGACCCGGTCCGCCCTCCAGAACGCCGCCTCCATCGCGGCGCTCTTCCTCACCACCGAGGCCGTCGTGGCCGACAAGCCCGAGAAGGCTCCCGCCATGGGCGGCGGCGGTGGCGACATGGGTGGCATGGGCGGCATGGACTTCTGAGTCCACTGCTTCACTTTTCACTGCTCCACCAGCAAGGCCCTCACCTCCGGGTGGGGGCCTTGCTCCATCTCCGGTGGCCGGGGGTTTGGCACAGTGCCCCCATGAGCCCTGTCGAGCTGCTCCGGTCCCCGACCCTGACCGACTCCGCGCCCTACGCCTACGCGTCCCGTGTCGGCGACCTGGTGTTCACCGCAGGGGCCTGCCCGCTGGACGACGACGGCGACGTGGTCGCACCCGGTGACGTGGCCGAGCAGGCGCGGCAGGTGATGGCCAACCTGGTCACCGCCCTGGCCGACGCCGGCTGCGGCCTCACCGACGTCGCCCGGACCACGGTGTACGTCGCGTCCCCCAACCGTGCCGACCTGGTGGCCGCGTGGGACGTGGTGCGCGCAGCCTTCGGCGACCACGACGCCCCGAGCACCCTGCTCGGCGTCGCGGTGCTCGGCTATCCCGACCAGCTCGTCGAGGTGGAGGCGATCGCCGCCCGCTCGTCCTGAGGCTCGCCTGCGCGCCTCAGTCGGTGACCCGCAGGATGCCGTGGGCGCCACGCTCGGCGTCCACCATCACGTGCGAGACGAACGGGTAGTCCCCGGGCTCGTCCAGCGACAGCTCGACGAACCCGCCCTGCGAGGGAGCGAGGGCCAGGCTCTGAGCCCCACCGCTTCCGCCGCGCAGCAGCCAGGAACCCTCGGCGTACGTCGCGTCGAGCTGCGCCCCGACGACGTGGAACGACGTGGCCCGGCTGGGACCCGCGTCCAGCACCCAGATCCGGACCCGGTCGCCGGCGCGCACTCGCAGCGGCCGGTGGTCGTACTGGTCGGCGTAGCCGTTGAAGACCACCAGGTCCGGATCCTCGGCGCTCGCCTTGTCGGCATCCACCTCGCCACCCTCTGGCCCCAGGTAGAGCTCGGACTGCACGAGCAGGAACGACCGGTCCACCGGCGCGAGGTCGCGCGGCTCGATGACGACCGCGCCGAAGAGCCCGTTCGCGATGTGGGCCGACATCGGCATCGTCGAGCAGTGGTACATCCACACTCCGGCCCGCTCGGCGGTGAACCGGTAGACGAGCCGACCACCCGGCGGGATCGTGCGCATCACATCGTCGGGGGCGCGCTCGCCGGCGTGGAAGTCGATGGAGTGTCCCAGCGTGCCGTCGTTGACCAGGGTGATCACGAACCGGTCGCCCACCCGCCCGTGCAGCGTCGGGCCGGGCACGGATCCGCCGTAGGTCCACAGCTGCTGGGTGATCCCCGGAGCGACCTCCCGTACGACGTCGCGCATGTGCAGTGTGCGCCGGTGCACGCGTCCCTGCGGCTCCAGTGGCAGCGCCGGGTCGTGGGGCCGGAACGACGAACCGGGGGTCGTCCCGGGATCCGGGCCGGACCCCTCGTGCTCGGAGTGCTCAGAGTGCTGGGAGTGCGCGGCCGGCGCGGCGGGACCGTCGCCGGACGTACCGCCGACGACGCGGACGGCGAACGCCATCCCCATCTGGTGGTGGCCGACGACCGAGCACCAGCCGGCGACGTCGCGCCCCACCACGCCGACGTCCAGCGTGGCCGACTCGCCGGGGGATAGCCGCCCGGTGTCGCTGCCGTCGTCGAGGACCAGGTCGTGCACGTCCTCGTCGTCCGTGTTGCTCAGCTCGATGACCAGCCGGTCACCGGCGGGCACGTCGACGGAGGCGGGGTGGAAGCGCATGTCCCGGGCCTCGACCTCGACCACGGTCGTGTGTCCGGTCGGCGTCGCCCGGGCGGCGACCGGTGTGCCGACGAACGTTCCCAGGCCACGGTCCACGGCCACGCCTCCCGCCGCGGCCACGAGCACCACCGCCACCCCGAGGGCCGCCTGGCGACGTCGGTGCCCCACCGGGGACGCCTGGGGCGGCGGCTCGCGTCGACCCGACCGCACGGCCCGGGACGCGCGGAGGGCGAGCGCGAGGAGGGGCAGGAACGACGCCAGGGAGACCAGGGCGACCGTGGACGCCAGCACCCGGACGGCGGGAGCCACCGGCAGCACGCACACCAGCAGGGCGGCGTTCGTGGCCGCGACGCGGAGCAGCCCGCACCGGTCGAGCACCGTGGTGGCGGCCCGGACCGGTCCGGGGCCGCCACCGAGCGCGACCGGGACCAGGTAGGACAGCGCCCCGAGGAGCAGCTGGGCCCCGAAGCCGGCGGCGAGGAAGGGGGTGAACCACGTGAACCGGGAGTCGACGTCGGCCCAGGAGCCGGCGGTCAGCACCACGACGACGAGGGAGACGAGGCAGCCGGTGAGCCACACGACGGCAGCGGCCACCGAGTACGCCGGGAACGAGCGCGGCGGGGCGGAGCGGGCCGCCGACACGAGGCCGCGTACGAGCAGGCCCAGCCCGGCGAGGTACGCGAGGTAGCCCAGCCCGGTGACCGGGCGGAGGTCGGCGACCGCCCCCGCGGCCGCGGCCAGGACCCCGGCCACCAGCAGGGGGAGCGCCCGGGCGGCCGCCTGCTCCGCCCCGTCCGCGATCCGGGTCCGGAGGATCGTCGGCCCGAGCGTCACCAGGGTGCCCAGTGCGGTGATCCCGATCCAGCCGAGGACGTTGACCGAGGCGTGCGCGACCAGCAGGCGGGTGTGCCACGGATCGGCCTGGACACGGGCGAGCGCAATGCCCAGCCCGGCACCGACGGCCAGCAGCGCCGCCGCCGCGACGTAGTACCGGACCGTCAGGTCGAACCGGCCGGGCAGCGCGGCCCGCAGCCTGGCCACGAGCGTGAGGGCGTGCCATCCGACCGCCCCCACGACGGCCGCCGCGCCGGCGACCGTCACCGGCCACACGGTGCTGACGATGCCGACGCCGACCAGGAGCACGCCGACGTTGAGCAGCGCCAGCCGTCGGTCCTGCCCCGTCCGGTCCCGGTCCTCGCTCCGCGTGCGCAGCAGTGCGTCGGTGAAGTAGCGGCTCCACACCACGATGGCGTGGGTCGCCGCGCCGAGCAGCAGGAGGTGGATCAGCAGCCAGCGTGGCACCGGCAGGAAGGGGTGGGCGAGCGCCACCAGGACCGTGGCCGCCAACCAGCCCACCACCGGCAGGTCGCGCATCGGCCAGAAGCCGCGGCCACGTGCGACGGCCATCAGGGGGCTTCGTCGAGGGGCGGGACCACGAGGAGGCACGCGCCCGGCGCCGCGAAGGGCACGAGGTCGCTGCCGGCGGGGTCAGCGCCGTACTCCTCCAGTGCGCCCCGGACGAGCCCGAGGTGCACCCCGCACACGACCTCGGGGTGCCGGTGGGCCGCCGCGAGGAGCGGGCAGCGCGCCAGTCGGACGCGCGACGGGTCTTCCGCGTCCTGGTGCGGGTCGAAGCCCAGGTCCTCCAGGAGATCCAGAACGGCACCCCGGGCGGCCGCCGGATCCGGCGCCGCCCCGGCCCGGTCGCGGGCGAGCTCGTGCCCCCACGCCTCGCCGGCCGCGGCGGCGTCCTCGCCGGGGTGCCGACTGGTGCGGGCGATGGACGCGGCCAGGGCGGCCGCGAGGCCGGCGTACTCGCTCGTGGACTCCTCGGAGATGGCGTCGTAGAGCCAGGCCGGCCGGCCGCGGCCGTTCGGCTCGGCGCGCACGCGGCGGGCCAGCCCCGACCGGACCAGGGCGTCGAGGTGCTCGCGCACCGTGTTGCCGTGGAGCCCGGTGATCGTCACGAGGGCGGCCTGGGTGACCGGCTCGGGCTGGGCGCGCAGGTGCTCGAGGATCGCCGACCGGGAGAGGGACAGCGGCCGACGGGGGGTCGCGGGACGCGGCCCGAGACCGGCTCGGGAGCGCTGATTATTTTCCACGGAGTAGATTGTAGTAAAAAGAATCACGGGTCGCACCCCCGGACCCCCGGACGAAGGAGAGGGACCATGACCGAGAACCTGACCATCGCCACCGACGAGGCCGACGCGCGAGCCGCCGAGGCGGTCGAGCGGCACCACGCGCAGATGGCGGGTGCCCTCGCGCTGAAGGCCGAGTCGCTGGCTGCTACCGCCCGTGCCAATCGGCCCGATGACCTCGAGGAGGTGCGCCTGGACCTGGTCCGGTGGTGCCGCGACGAGCTCGTGCCGCACGCCCTGGCCGAGGAGTCGACGATGTACCGGGCCGCCGGCGAGATGCTGCCGGCCCGGCTGCTCGTCGAGGCGATGCTGGTCGAGCACCAGCGGATCATCGCCCTGGTCGACGCCCTGGAGGCCACCACGGAGGCCGTCACCGCAGCCGGCCTCGCCCGGGCCCTGCGCGAGCTGTTCGAGGCGCACCTCGCCAAGGAGAACGACCAGGTCCTCCCGCTCCTCGTCGCCAGCCCCGACGTGTCGGTCGCGGAGCTGCTGGGTGGCCTGCGCGAGCTGCTGGGTGGCGAGGACGCCGCGACCGGCGTACGGGACGAGGCAGAGGGTGGCTGCGGCAGCGACGGCCACGCCTGCGGCTGCCACGAGGCCGACGCCGCGGGGCATCCCGAGCTGGACGCCAGGGCGGTGCCGCACGCGATCCGGCACGCGACGATCTTCGGCGCCCTCGACGCCGTGCGGCCGGGCTCGGGACTGGTCCTGGTCGCTCCGCACGATCCGCTGCCCCTGCTGGCGCAGCTCGAGCACCGGGAGCAGGGCGCCTTCGACGTGGACTACCTGGAGCGTGGACCCGAGGCGTGGCGACTGCTGCTGGTACGACGTGGCTGATCCGGGCCGTCCGGCGGTGCCGAGGGGACGTAGGTCCCTGTGACGCGCCCGCACCGACCGCGATGGTGGACAGGCCGCGCCGCAGGCGTTAGGCATGGGACACGAGGGGAGATTCGATGAGTCAACGATCCGCACGACGCCACACGGGCGAAGCTCTTTCCGCGACCGGCGAACGCGCCGGTTCGCCCACGCTGATGCTGGCCATGGCGACGCTGGGATTCGCCGTCAACTTCTGGGCGTGGGCGCTGATCAGCCCGCTTGGCCCGATGTTCCGCGAGACGGGCTCGCTCGGCGAGCTGAACGAGTCCGACGTGGCGCTCCTGGTCGCGGTCCCGGTGCTGGTCGGCTCCCTCGGGAGGATCGTGGTGGGAGCGCTGACCGACCGTTACGGCGGTCGCGTGATGTTCCCGCTCATCTCCGCGATCACCATCGTGCCGGTCCTGTTCATCGCCTTCGTCGCCCTCGACTCCTACGCCCTGCTGATCGTCGGCGGTTTCTTCCTCGGCATCGCCGGCACCGCGTTCGCCGTGGGAGTGCCGTTCGTCAACGCCTGGTTCCCGCCCGAGCGCCGGGGCCTGGCCATCGGCGTCTTCGGCGCCGGCATGGGCGGCACCGCGATCAGCGCCCTCACCACGGTCAAGCTCTACACCAACGTGGGCGAGACGGCGCCGTTCCTCATCACCGCGGCGGTCCTGGCGGCGTACGCCGTCGCCTCGTGGCTGGTGCTGCGCGACGCCCCGGGCCGCGTGGTGCCCACCACCTCGCTCGCGTCGCGCCTCGTCGCCAACGCCAAGCTGCCGATCACGTGGCAGGCCTGCATCCTGTACGCCGTCGCGTTCGGCGGGTACGTCGCCTTCTCCGTCTACCTCCCGGCGTACCTGAAGACCGCCCACGGGCTGACGCCGGCCGACGCCGCGAACCGGATGGCCGGCTTCGTCGTCGTCGCCGTCATCATGCGTCCCGTCGGCGGCTGGCTCTCCGACAGGTTCGGACCGATCCCGGTCCTCGCCAGCGTGTTCGGCCTCGTCACGGTCTGCGCCGCGATCTCCGCCGGGACCCCGCCGCTCGAGGGCATCGGGACCGTGGCCTTCCTCCTGATGGCCGGCGCCCTCGGCGCCGGGAGCGGCGCGACGTTCGCCCTCATCGCCCGGGCCACCGACCCCAGCCGGGTGGGCGGGGTCACCGGGCTGGTCGGCGCCGCGGGCGGGCTGGGCGGGTTCGTCCCGCCGCTCATCATGGGCTACGTCTACGGCCAGACCGACTCCTACGCCATCGGCCTGTGGCTGCTGGCGGCCACCGCCGCACTGACGCTCCTGCTGACCCTCACCGTCGTCCGTCGTACCGCCACCGCATCGGAGACCGCATGACAGCGCTCGAAGGCCCCCTCACGTCGGCGCTGATCGGGGGCCGGACGTTCTTCACCAAGGCGACCGCGTCCGAGGACGGCCGGGCGCTCTTCAAGAAGGGGGGTCGCCAGGGGGACGCGTTCTACCGCGACCGCTGGAGCCACGACAAGGTGGTCCGCTCGACGCACGGGGTCAACTGCACCGGCTCCTGCTCGTGGAAGGTCTACGTCAAGGACGGGATCATCACGTGGGAGGCGCAGCAGACCGACTACCCCTCCACGGGCCCCGACAAGCCCGAGTACGAGCCCCGCGGCTGTCCCCGCGGTGCGGCCTTCAGCTGGTACACCTACAGTCCGACCCGGGTGCGCTACCCCTACGTCCGGGGCGTGCTGCTGGAGCTCTTCCGTGCCGCGAAGCAGAAGTACGGCGACCCCGTGGTCGCGTGGGGCTCGATCGTCCAGGACGAGGAGCAGGCCCGGCTGTACAAGAAGGCGCGCGGCAAGGGCGGCCTGGTCCGCGCGTCGTGGGACGAGGTGGCCGAGATCGTCGCGGCGGCCCACGTCTACACCGTCAAGCGCTGGGGCCCGGACCGGATCGCCGGGTTCTCCCCGATCCCCGCGATGTCGCCGGTCTCCTACGCCTCCGGGTCGCGCTTCCTGGAGCTCATCGGCGCCCCGATGCTGTCCTTCTACGACTGGTACGCCGACCTGCCCAACGCCTCGCCGCAGATGTTCGGCGACCAGACCGACGTGCCCGAGTCGGGGGACTGGTGGGACGCCGGCTACCTCATCATGTGGGGCTCCAACGTCCCGATGACCCGCACCCCGGACGCGCACTGGATGACCGAGGCGCGCTACCGCGGCCAGAAGGTCGTCGCCGTCGCCCCCGACTACGCGGAGAACGTGAAGTTCGCCGACGAGTGGGTCACCACCGCCCCCGGCACCGACGGGGCCCTCGCGATGGCGATGGGCCACGTGGTGCTCAAGGAGTTCTTCGTCGACCAGGACGTGCCGTTCTTCACCGACTACAACAAGCAGTACACCGACCTGCCGAACCTCATCTGCCTGGAACGGGTCGACGACGGCGGCGGCGGCACCCCGGTCTGGCGTCCCGGCAAGTACCTCGTCGCCGGCGACATCGAGCACCCCGAGGGCGGCACCGAGAACGCCATGTGGAAGCCGGCGGTCATCGACGCCCGCACCGGCGAGGTCCGCATCCCGCAGGGCGCCATCGGCCACCGCTTCGGTGACGAGGGGCTGGGCAGGTGGAACCTCGAGCTGGGCGACATCGACCCGGCGCTCACGATGTACGCCGACCACGAGGGCGGGACCCGCGAGTCCGTCGAGGTGGAGCTGCCCCGCTTCGACGACCCCGACGGCAAGGTCCGCCGGCACCGCCGCGGCGTACCGGTCGCGCGGGTGGGGGACCGGCTCGTGACCACGGTCCTGGACCTGATGCTCGCCCAGTACGGCGTCGCCCGCGACGGCCTCCCGGGGGAGTGGCCGACGGGCTACGACGACCCGACGGACCCCGCGACCCCCGCCTGGCAGGAGACCCACACGGGCGTCCCGGCGGCCCAGGTCGAGCGCCTGGCCCGCGAGTGGGCGCAGAACGCCATCGACACCGAGGGCCGCGGCATGATCCTGATGGGGGCCGGCGTCAACCACTGGTTCCACTCCGACCAGATCTACCGCGCGATGCTGGTGCTCACCACGATCACCGGCTGCCAGGGCCGCAACGGCGGCGGCTGGGCGCACTACGTCGGCCAGGAGAAGATCCGCCCGATCATGGGCTTCCAGCACATGGCCTTCGCGCTGGACTGGCACCGCCCGCCGCGCCACATGAACCAGACGGCGTACTGGTACGTGAACACCAGCCAGTACCGCTATGACACCTTCAGCGCCGACGACCTGGACGCCGGCACCGGCATCTTCGCCGGCCGGACCGTGATGGACCTGCTGGCGCAGTCGGTGCGCCTGGGCTGGAGCCCGAGCTACCCGACGTTCGACCGCAGCTCGCTGGCCCTGGCCGACGACGCGGACGCGGCGGGCATGGAGGCGCCGGCGTACGTCGCCCAGGAGCTCAAGGCGGGCACCCTGAAGTTCGCGGTGGAGGACCCCGAGGCGGAGGACAACCACCCGCGCATCCTGTCGCTGTGGCGCTCCAACCTGCTGGGCTCCTCCGCCAAGGGCAACGAGTACTTCCTGCGCCACCTGCTCGGCACCGACAGTGCGGCGACCGCGGTGGAGGCGCCGCCCGAGATGCGACCCCGGGACGTCGCGTGGCCCGACGAGGCTGCCGAGGGTCGTCTGGACCTGCTCACCACGATCGACTTCCGGATGACGAGCAGCACGATCTTCAGCGACGTCGTCCTGCCCGCGGCCACCTGGTACGAGAAGCACGACCTGTCGACCACCGACATGCACCCCTTCATCCACTCGTTCAACCCCGCGATCGCCCCGCCGTGGCAGACGAAGTCGGACTGGGACACGTGGAAGGTCATCGCCGAGAAGTTCTCCGAGCTCGCGGTCACCCACCTCGGCACCCGCAAGGACGTGGTGGCCAAGCCGCTGTGGCACGACACCCCCGAGGCGATGGCGACCGAGCACGGCGTGGTCAAGGACTGGAAGCTCGGTCCCGACCACCCGGACGGCTGCGACCCGGTGCCCGGGAAGACGATGCCCGTCATCGCGGTCGTCGAGCGCGACTACACCCAGGTCTTCGAGAAGATGACGTCCATCGGCCCGCTGCTCGAGAAGGTCGGCATGCTGACCAAGGGCGTCGCGTACGACGTGAAGCGCGAGGTGGACATCCTCCGCACCCGCAACGGCGTCGTCCACGGGGGCGCCGGGGACGGCCAGCCGAAGGTCGAGACCGACGTGCAGATGGCCGACGCGATGCTGCACCTGGCCGGGGTGTCCAACGGCCACCTGGCGACCCAGGGGTTCCGGTTCCTGGAGAAGCGCACCGGCACCGAGCTGGCCGACCTCGCCGCCGAGCACGAGGGCAAGCAGATCACCTTCGCCGACACCCAGGTCGCGCCCGTCCCGGTGATCACGTCACCGGAGTGGTCGGGCTCCGAGTCGGGCGGTCGTCGCTACGCGCCGTTCACCATCAACATCGAGCGGCACAAGCCGTTCCACACCCTCACCGGCCGCCAGCAGTTCTACGTCGACCACGACTGGTTCCTCGGGATGGGCGAGATGCTGCCGGTGTATCGGCCACCCCTCAACATGACCGCGTTGTTCGGGGAGACGCCGATCGGTGAGCAGAACGAGCTCGGCGTGTCCGTGCGCTACCTGACGCCGCACAACAAGTGGTCGATCCACAGCGAGTACCAGGACAACCTCTTCATGCTGTCCCTCTCGCGCGGCGGCCAGTCGGTGTGGATGTCCGACCGGGACGCGGCCAAGGTCGGGATCAAGGACAACGACTGGATCGAGATGGTCAACCGCAACGGCGTGGTCGCCGCCCGGGCGATCGTCAGCCACCGGATGCCGGAGGGCACCGTCTACATGCACCACGCCCAGGACCGGCTCATCGACGTGCCGCTCACCGAGCGGGACGGCAAGCGCGGCGGGATCCACAACAGCCTCACGAGGATCCTGATGAAGCCCAACCACATCGTGGGGGGCTACGCCCAGCTGTCCTACTTCTTCAACTACATCGGCCCGATCGGCAACAACCGCGACGAGGTCACCATGATCCGCAAGCGGACCGCGAAGGTGGAGTACTGACATGCGTGTGATGGCGCAGATGGCCATGGTCATGAACCTCGACAAGTGCATCGGGTGCCACACCTGCTCGGTCACCTGCAAGCAGGCGTGGACCAACCGCTCCGGCACCGAGTACGTCTGGTTCAACAACGTCGAGACCCGCCCCGGCCTCGGCTACCCGCGGACCTACGAGGACCAGGAGGAGTGGCAGGGCGGCTGGGTGCGCAAGCCCAACGGCCGGATCGCGCTCCGATCCGGCGGCCGGCTCAAGAAGCTCCTCACGATCTTCTCCAACCCCAAGCTCCCGTCCATCCAGGACTACTACGAGCCGTGGACCTACGACTACGAGACGCTGCTCAACTCACCGCAGACCGACACGTTCCCCGTCGCCCGGCCCAAGAGCCTGCTCACGGGCAAGGACATGAACGTCGAGTGGTCGGCCAACTGGGACGACGACCTCGGCGGCTCGCAGGAGCACGCCGTGCGCGACGTGATGCTCCGGGGCATCGAGGACAAGGTCAAGATGGAGTTCGAGCAGACCTTCATGTTCTACCTGCCCCGGATCTGCGAGCACTGCCTCAACCCGTCCTGCGCGGCCTCCTGCCCCTCCGGCGCCATCTACAAGCGCGAGGAGGACGGCATCGTCCTCGTCGACCAGGACCGCTGCCGCGGCTGGCGCATGTGCGTGTCCGGCTGCCCGTACAAGAAGATCTACTTCAACCACAAGACCGGCAAGGCCGAGAAGTGCACGTTCTGCTACCCGCGCATCGAGGTCGGCATCCCGACCGTGTGCGCGGAGACGTGCGTGGGCCGGCTGCGCTACATCGGCCTCGTCCTCTACGACGCCGACAAGGTGCTCGAGGCCGCGTCGATCGAGGACGAGCACGCCCTGTACGACGCCCAGCGCGGCTGCTTCCTCGATCCCGAGGACCCCGACGTACGACGTGCGGCCGAGGTGGCCGGCATCCCCGCCGACTGGATCGAGGCCGCCCGGAAGTCGCCGGTGTGGGCGCTGATCAACAAGTTCGAGGTCGCTCTGCCGCTGCACCCGGAGTACCGCACGATGCCGATGGTCTGGTACATCCCGCCGCTCTCGCCGGTGGTCGACGTCGTCCGGGACACGGGCGAGGACGCGGAGGAGCGCGGCAACCTGTTCGCCGCCATCGACACGCTGCGCATCCCCGTCGAGTACCTCGCCAACCTGTTCACCGCCGGTGACCCCGAGCCCGTGACCCGGGTGCTCAAGAAGCTCGCGGCGATGCGTTCCTACATGCGCGACATCAACCTCGGACGCGACCCGGACGACTCCATCCCCGCGTCCGTGGGCATGTCGGGGGAGACGATGTACGAGATGTTCCGGCTGCTCGCCATCGCCAAGTACGACGAGCGCTACGTCATCCCGTCGGCGCACGCGGAGCAGGCGCACGCCCTCGAGGAGCTGGCCACCGACTGCCCCGTCTCGGACCAGGGCGGCGGCCAGCAGGACCTGTTCGGCGAGGGGTCGGGCTACCCGACGCCGGTCGCGGTGGAGAACTTCCGGATGCTCCAGGACCGGCAGACGTCCGACACGCTCGCCTCGCCGGGCGACAAGGCGTCGCGGGTCAACCTGCTCAACTGGGACGGCAAGGGTGCCCCCGACGGCCTCTTCCCGGCGCGGAAGGACGACTGATGTTCCCCTTCACCCGCACGCATGCCAGGCCCGACACCGCACGCCCGGTCTGGGCAGCCCTGTCGGTGCTGCTCGACTACCCGACGCCCGCGCTCGTGGCATCGCTGGACGCCGTCGAGGCGCTGGTGCCCGGCCACGCACGCCTCGCGCCCCTCATCGCCCACCTGCGCGACACCGAGATCGGCCAGCTGCAGGAGGAGTACGTCGCCACCTTCGACCACACCCGCAAGTGCGCGCTCTACCTCACCTACTTCTCGTACGGCGACACCCGCCGTCGCGGGATGGCGCTGGTGCACTTCAAGGAGGCCTACCGCGCGGCGGGGGTCGAGTGGGACGAGTCGACCGGCGAGCTGCCCGACCACCTGTGCGCGGTGCTGCAGTTCGGCGCGACCGTGGACGCCGACGCGGCGTGGCGGCTGCTCCTGGACCACCGGGCGGCAGTGGAGATGCTGCGGCTCGCGCTGACCGGCTGGCGCAACGACGACGGCACGACGGGGTCCCCGTGGGCCGGGGCGCTGGTCGCCCTGTGCGACACCCTGCCGACCCTCCAGGGGGACGAGGCCGACGCCGTACGACGCCTCGTCGAGCAGGGGCCGCCGGCCGAGGAAGTCGGCCTGGAGGGCTACGGCTCCACGCCGATCATCGCGCCCGCCACCATCCCCGTGGGAGCACCGAGATGAACGTCTTCCTGTGGGTCATCGTCCCCTACCTGTGCCTGGCGACCTTCGTGGTCGGTCACGTCTGGCGCTACCGCTACGACAAGTTCGGGTGGACCACCCGGTCCTCCCAGCTCTACGAGGACCGGCTGCTGCGGCTCGGCTCGCCGCTGTTCCACTTCGGCATGCTCGGCGTCGTCGGCGGCCACGTGATCGGGCTGCTGGTGCCGCGGTCGTGGACCGCGGCGATCGGCATCGACGACCACCTCTACCACTACGTCGCGGTGGGCGGCGGGCTCGTTGCGGGGGTGGCCGCGCTCGTCGGGATGACGATCCTGATCTACCGGCGACGCACCGTCGGCCCCGTGTTCTCGGCCACCACCGTGATGGACAAGGTCATGTACGCCTTCCTCGGCGCGGCCATCGTGCTGGGCATGTGGAACACGATCGCGGGCTCGATCTTCAGCCTGGGCGGGGAGTACAACTACCGCGAGGGTGTCTCGGTCTGGTACCGCTCGTTCCTCGCCTTCCAGCCCGACGCCGAGCTGATGGCCGACGCGCCGATCGGGTTCCAGCTGCACGCCCTGGTCGCGTTCGGGCTCTTCGCGCTCTGGCCGTTCACCCGGTTGGTGCACGTGTTCAGTGCCCCGATCGGCTACCTGACCCGGCCCTACATCGTCTACCGGTCCCGTGACTCCCGGCCGGGCCAGCCCGGCAGCACGCCGTCGCGGCGCGGGTGGGACCGGGTGGGCTGACGTGTGTGAGTACTGCGGCTGCCGCGGCGTCCCCCCGATCGCCGAGCTCATGGAGGAGCACGACGTCATCCTCGTGGACGCCCACGAGGTGCGCACGGCCCTGCGCACCGGCGACCGCGCCGAGGTCGTCGAGCGGCTGCGGCACCTGGCCTCGCACCTCGACCCGCACGTCCGCCGGGAGGAGCAGGGCATCTTCACGGCGCTGCGTGACCAGGGCGACTGGGCCGACGAGGTGGCCCAGCTCGAGGGCGAGCACCGGGGCCTCGACTCCGCCATCGCCGGCCTCGACGTCCTCGACCCCGACTTCGACCGCGACGTCCTCACCCTGCTGCTGGAGCTCGAGCGTCACGTCGAGCGGGAGAACCTCGGCATCTTCCCGGTCTCGGTGGTCACCCTCGGTGCCGCCGGCTGGGAGCTCGTCGAGCGCGCACGTGACGACATCCCGACCTTTCTGCCCGACGTACCCCGATCGGCCCTTCCGGGCCGGTGACACCCCACGACGAGGAGACACCCATGGAATCCACCTCCCTGACCCACCTGGCCGAGGAGCAGCTCGCCAAGGCCCGCGACGCCAGCAGCGGACGCGCCGCCGTGACCGTCTACGGCGGCCACGAGCACGACATGCGCCAGACCCTCATCGTGCTCGTCGGTGGGCGCTCGCTCGGCGAGCACGACGCCCCGGGCGAGGCCAGCCTGCAGGTCCTGGCCGGCACGGTCCGCCTCACCGCGGGCGACGAGATGTGGGAGGGCACCGCCGGCGACTACCTGGTCATCCCGCAGCACCGGCACGACCTGCATGCCGACACCGACGCCGCGGTCCTGCTGACGGTGGCGACGCGGGCCTGACGGGCCGCGCCGGCGACTCACAGGTCGCGAGGGCCGAGGATCGTCGCGCCGAAGTCGTCACGGGCGCGGTCGAGCACGTCGGGGTCGACACGCGTGCCCGGCCGGCCGTCCCGAGCCGGCAGGAACCAGCGGGAGGGCTCGGGGTGCGTCACGACGTAGCGGTCGGTCGCCACCTCCTCGACCTGCCAGCGGCCCAGGTCCCGGGCCGCGTCCAGGTGGGCGCCGGTCAGCACCTGCTCGACGCACGCGTCGGGCACCCGGCGGTCGTCGAGGTGCCGGCCGTGCGGGTAGTAGCTCTTCTCCAGCTTCCGACGTCCGAGCTCGACCGTCCACGACGGGTTGCTGCCTCCGACGTCGCCGGTGGAGCGGGCGTGGTCCACGCGTGCCGCCCACGGTTGCCACGCCAGCCGCAGCGCGGCCAGGCGGTCGGGGAGCGGCAGGCTCGACCGCTCCTCGAGCGTCACGTGGCCGTAGGAGGAGAACCGCACCCGACGCTCCGCGTCGGTGCCCTGGCGGTGCACCTCCGAGAAGCCCCGGCTGTCGGGCTCGACGAACCTCGCACGCAGTGCCCGGGCCACGGCCTCCGGCTCGCCGCGCGCGGGGCTGGTCCGCGTGAACCACAGTTCACCCTCGACGCCACCGGTCCACGCCATCGCCAGGTCGACCACGTCCGGGACGAGGCCCGGGTCCACGGTCCAGGGCGGGACGACCACCTGGCGCGCACGGTGCGCCCACCCGCTCAAGGCCATGGTGACGACGAGCCAGGGCGCAGCGTGCGGACGGTCCTCAGGTCGGTCCCCCCAGCGTTGGGGGAGCAGCACGCCCGACCACCCCCACTCAGCGAGGGTGTCGGCCAGCTGCCGGAACCACCAGGCGATCCTGTCGTCCTCCAGCTCGTCGTAGAGGCCGAACACGGATGCCGGCCCGTTCGGGCTCACGTGCGGTTGTTCGGCTGCCGCCACAGCCAACCCGGGATCGACCAGGGCCGCCCTGGTGTGGGTCGCCTCGATCGCCCTCCCCAGGGCGGCGAGCGCGTCGAGATCGTGTGGGTGCGTCGCCTCGGTGAGCACGAAGGGGCAACTGTCTGCGTTGACGGTGTTCGCCACCAGCCCAGCCAGGTCCGCCTCGACAGTCATCCGTCGTCATCCCCTCGTCCGCGACCCGGAGCATGTGGCTGCCCTCACCCCCGGGTCGGCTCGCAGCTGCTCATCGTGCCGCATCGTGTGGCTTCGGTGTCACCAGGTGACACCAAAGCCACATCCACGGCCGGTGGCCGCCGGTCTACGGTGGCGCCATGACGGTCGGACTGCTGCTCGCCGCCGGCGCGGGCCGCCGGATGGGCACCCCCAAGGCCCTGGTGCACGACGCCGACGGCACCTCGTGGTTGCAGCGCTCGGCCCGGGCCCTGCTCGACGGCGGCTGCGCCCCGGTCCTCGTGGTGCTGGGAGCCGGGGCCGAGGAGGCGTTCACCCTGCTTGCGGACCTGCCGGTGGAGGCGGTCGTCGCCGACGACTGGGACGAGGGGATGGGCGCCAGCCTGCGCGCGGGGCTCCTCGCCGTGGGCGACACCGACGCGGTGCTCGTCTCGCTCGTCGACCTGCCCGACGTCGGCGCACCGGTCGTGGCGCGGGTGCTGGAGGCCGGGACCGGGCGTGCGGTCCTCGCGCGGTCGGCGTACGACGGGGAGGCGGGGCACCCGGTCCTCCTCGGCGCCGACCACCTCGCGCCCCTCGTCGCGGCGCTGCACGGCGACGTCGGGGCGAAGCCCTACCTGGCGGCGCACGAGGTCACCCTCGTCGAGTGCGGGGACCTCGCCACGGGCGCCGACCGGGACACCCGGTGACCGTTCCTCGGCTGCAGCCGCTCACCCAAGCCAAGCTGGCCGGTCAGGGTGAGGAGGGAGCGGCCTGGCACCGCGACCTGCCCGGGGTCCTCGCCGCGCTCGAGAAGCGCTGGCAGGTGGCGATGGGCCGCCCGCTGCCCGGCGGGAGCGCGTCGTACGTCTGTTGCGCGACGACCCGTGACGGGCAGGAGCGCGTGGTCAAGGTCGGGGTGCCCGGCCACGACCTGGTCGCCGAGGCGCGGGTGCTGGGGGCGGCCGAGGGACGGGGCTACGCGCTCCTGCACGGCCATGCCCCCGAGCACGACGCGGTGCTGATCGAGTCGCTGGGCCCCGGCCTCGCGCAGTCCGGCGCTCCGCCCGAACGGGTGATCGCCCTGCTGGCCGACACCCTGCGGGAGGCGTGGCGGCTGCCGCTGGACGCCGTCCCGCCGGGGGAGGACAAGGCCGTGACCCTCCGCGCCCTGGTGGTCGACCTCGACGAGCGCCTCGGCCGGCCCACTGACCGCCGGGTGCTCCGCGCCGCGCTGGACAACGCCGACGCGCTGGCCGGGCACGATCCGGCCACCACCGTGGTCCTCCACGGCGACGCCCACCCGGGCAACGCGCTGCCGGTGACGGCACCACGCGAGGGTGCCCCGACCGGGTACGTCTTCGTGGACCCCGACGGCTTCCGCGGAGACCCGGCGTACGACGCGGGTGTGGTGCTGCGCGACTGGTGCTCGCACCTGACCGGTCCCGACGCGCGCACGCGTCTCGACGGTTGGTGCGACCTGGTCGCCGAGCGCACCGGCACCGACCGCGACCGGGTCCGGGCCTGGGCGTTCCTCGAGCGCGTCTCCACCGGGCTCTACGTCACGTCGTTCGGCGCCGAGCGGGTGGGCCGGCCGTTCCTCGAGACCGCCGCGCACCTGCTCCCGCGACGGTGAGCGCGGACGCCAACGTCCGACCAACGTGGAGGTCGTAGCCTGACCGACATGGACACCGGTCTGAGCTCCGCCGCCGACGTCGCAGCACGCCTCGGCGCCACCGGCTATCTCGCCGACGAGGAGCTCGCCACGATCGTCTTCCTCGCCGACCGGATGCAGCGGCCGCTGCTGCTGGAGGGCGAGCCCGGCACCGGCAAGACCGCGCTCGCGGAGGCCCTGGCGGCGACGCTGGACCTGCCGCTCATCCGGCTCCAGTGCTACGAGGGCATCGACGCCACCCAGGCGCTCTACGACTGGGACTTCCCGCGGCAGATCCTGCACCTGCGCGCCCTCGAGGCGGCCGGCGCGGAGAGCAGCGCGGAGGAGGCCGAGAAGAGCCTGTACGACGAGCGCTTCCTGCTCGCCCGCCCCGTCCTCGCCGCGCTCCAGCAGTCCCCGGCTGTGCTGCTCATCGACGAGGTGGACCGTGCCGACGACGAGTTCGAGGCGTTCCTGCTCGAGGTGCTCTCGACCTGGCAGGTGACCATCCCCGAGCTGGGCACGGTCAGCGCGCCGACGCCGCCGATCGTGGTGCTGACCTCCAACCGCACCCGGGAGCTCCATGACGCGCTCAAGCGGCGCTGCCTCTACCACTGGATCGACCACCCCGGCCTCGAGCGCGAGGTCGAGATCGTGCGCTCACGGGCGCCGGAGGTGTCGGAGACCCTGGCCCGCCAGGTGGTCAACGTCGTCCAGCAGCTGAGGGACCGCGACGACCTGCTCAAGCCGCCCGGCGTTGCGGAGACCCTCGACTGGGCGCGGGCGCTGCACCACCTCGGCACCACCGACCTCGACCTGGCGACCGCCGCCGCCACCCTGGGCGCGCTCGTGAAGTACCGCGAGGACGCCGACCGGGTGCGCCAGGCGCTCGACCGGATGCTCACGCCGTGACCGGCACCGCCCTCACCACGAGGCCCGGGGACGCCGGCCCCGGCGACGCGGTCCCGGTGCTCCTCGGCTTCACCCGGGCCCTGCGCGCCGCCGGGGTGCCGGTCACCCAGGACCGCTCCCACGCCTTCCTCGAGGCCACCGCCCTGGTCGGCCTCGACGACCGCCGCGCGACCTACTGGGCCGGCCGCGCCACCCTGTGTGCCGGCCCCGACGACCTGGCCCGCTACGACCAGGTCTTCGAGGCGTGGTTCGACCCGCGCGGCGAGCTCCCGCGCCGCCGAGACAGCGGACCGCCGGTCCCCGCCGCGACCGCGCTGCCCAGCATCGACGCGCCGGGCGAGGGGGACGCCGACGAGGACGACGAGGTGCTCCGCGCCAAGGCCACCACCTCCGACGTGCTGCGTCACCGCGACGTGGCCACCCTCGACGCCGCCGAGAAGCAGCGGCTCGCCGCGATGTTCGCGACCCTGCGGCCCACCGCGCCCACGCGTCGTACGGCCCGGCACGAGCCCTGGCACCGAGGCCGCCTCGACGCGTCGCGCACGCTGCGCGACTCGCTGCGCCGGATGGGGGAGCCCGGCGACCTGGCCTGGCGCCGCCGCAGGGTGCGCCCGCGTCGCATCGTGCTGCTGGTCGACGTGAGCGGCTCGATGAGCGGGTACGCCGACGCGCTGCTGCGCCTCGCCCACCGCTTCGTCACCGCCCAGCCCCGGGTCGAGGTCTTCACCCTGGGCACCCGGCTCACCCACGTCACCCGCGCCCTGCACCACCGCGACCCGGACCGGGCCATCGTGGCCGCCGGCGAGGCCGTCCCCGACTGGTCCGGCGGCACCCGGCTCGGCGAGACCCTCCGGGTCTTCATGGACCGCTGGGGGCAGCGCGGGATGGCCCGCGGGTCGGTCGTCGTGGTCTTCAGCGACGGCTGGGAGCGCGGCGACGCCGCCCTTCTCGGTGAGCAGCTGGCCCGGCTGCAGCGCGTCGCCCACCGGGTCGTGTGGGTCAACCCGCACCGCGGCAAGGCCGGTTACGAGCCGGTCCAGGGTGGCATCGCGGCCGCCCTCCCGCACTGTGACGACTTCGTGGCCGGCCACTCGCTGGCGGCCTTCGCCGAGCTCGTGGAGGTGGTCGGTCGTGCGTGACGTCCTGGGCGAGCTGATGGCGTGGTGGGAGGCCGGTGAGACCGTCGGCGTCGGCACCGTCGTGGCGACCTTCAGCTCCGCACCCCGTCCCGCGGGTGCCTCGATGCTGGTCGGCCCCGACGGCACCGCCGTCGGCTCGGTGTCCGGCGGCTGCGTCGAGGGCGCGGTCTACGAGCTCGGCCAGGCGGTCGTCGACTCCGGCGCGCCGGTCCTCGAGCGGTACGGCGTGTCCGACGACGACGCGTTCGCTGTCGGCCTCACCTGCGGCGGCATCCTGGACGTGTACGTCGAGAAGGTCTCGCGCGACACCTTCCCCGAGCTCGGTGCGATCGCCGCCGACATCGCGGCCGGTCGCCCGGTCGCCCTCGCCACCGTCATCGACCACCCGGACCCCGCGTGGCTCGGTCGCCGCATGGTGGTCCGTCCCGACCGGGACGCCGAGGGGTCGCTGGGGTCGCCGCGCGCCGACGACGCCGTTCACGACGACGCGCTCGGCCTGCTCGCCGCCGGCAGCAACGCGACGCTCACCTACGGCCCCGACGGCGAGCGCCGCGGCGAGGGGATGCGGGTCTTCGTCTGGGGCTTCGCCCCCAAGCCCCGGATGCTGGTCTTCGGAGCGATCGACTTCGCCGCCGCCGTGGCCCGGGTGGGGTCCTTCCTCGGCTACCACGTCACCGTGTGCGACGCCCGGCCCGTCTTCGCCACCACCAGCCGCTTCCCCGACGCCGACGAGGTCGTCGTCGACTGGCCGCACCGCTACCTCGACGCCGAGGTCCAGGCCGGGCACATCGACCGGCGCACCGTGGTCTGCGTCCTGACCCACGACCCCAAGTTCGACGTGCCGCTGCTCGAGGTCGCGCTGCGGCTGCCCGAGGTGGCGTACGTCGGGGCGATGGGCTCGCGGCGCACCCACGACGACCGGATGCAGCGGCTCCGCGACGCCGGGCTCACCGACGAGGAGCTCGACCGGCTGAGCAGCCCGATCGGCCTCGACCTCGGCGCCCGCACCCCGGAGGAGACGGCCGTCTCCATCGCCGCCGAGATCGTCGCCCGGCAGTGGGGCGGCACCGGCCACCGGCTGGCCACGTCCAGCGGCCGCATCCACCAGGACCCGCACACCCCCCGCTGACCGGGCCCGCATTGACCCTGAATTGGTGATGCCTTGACTCTTTCTTGAGAGAAAGGTGGGTCGGAGTGCCGGATCCGGGAGGGAGCCGGCTCCACTCGTAGGAGGACCCCATGCCCCGACACGGGCTGCTCGCCACCTCATGCACCCTCGCGGTGGTGGCCGCGGGCGCACTCGTCGCTCCCGCCCTGGCCAGCGCGGGCGACGATGCCGACCGCGCCGCGCCGAAGCCGCAGACCATCGCCAAGGGACTGCTCAGCCCGCTGAGCCTCGCGATCTCCCGCGACGGCACGGCGTACGTCTCACAGAACTTCGCCGGGATGCTCATGAAGATCCCGCCCGGTGGCAAGCCGGAGGTCGTCTATGCCGCCAAGAAGAAGGGCACCGAGGTCGGCGCGGTCTCCGAGCACCTCGGATCGCTGCGCTTCGCCACGACCAAGGGCCGCAAGGCCTTCCTCTGGGCCGTCGGCGGCAACGGCAAGGCGGTCAAGATGGCCGACCTGGGTGCCTTCGAGGAGAAGAAGAACCCCGACGGCGCCGTGAGCTACGGCTTCGAGGGCCTCGACGCCGCGTGTGAGGCCCAGATCCCGCCCGACGTGCCGGCGGGCTACACGGGCATCGTCGAGTCGCACCCCTACGCCACGGCGATGAAGGGCGAGACGACGTACGTCGCCGACGCGGCCGGCAACGACATCCTGTCCGTCTCCCCGAAGGGCAAGGTCAAGGCCGTGGCGGTGCTGCCCTCGGTCCCGGTGGTGGTGACCGCGGAGATCGCTGCGGGGGCCGGTGTGCCCGCGTGTGCGGTCGGCAAGACCTACCGCTTCGAGCCGGTGCCCACGGACGTCGAGGTCGGCCCGGACGGCAAGCTCTACGTGTCGACCCTGACCGGCGGACCGGAGGACGGGAGCACGGGGGCGCAGTCGAAGGTCTACCGCATCCACCCGAAGACCGGTGCGACCAAGCTCCTCGTCGAGGGACTGGTGGGCGCGACCGGGCTGGCGGTCAACAAGAAGGGCGACATCTTCGTCTCCCAGCTCTTCGCCGGCCAGATCGCCAAGGTCAAGAAGGGCTCCAACACCCCGCGACCGTGGCTGGCCCAGCCCCTGCCCGGTGACGTCGAGTGGACGTCGCGAGGGGTCCACGCCACCGTCAACGTGCTGCCGCCCGAGCAGGGCAAGCCCAACGGCAAGGTGATCCACGTCCGTTGAGCCCCACGCTCAGGTCCCTCGCGCTACCGTGACCGTCGTCACACCACACCGTCGCCCCACGGAACAGCGCGAGGGACCATGAGCACAGACCGCGACCTGCGGGACCGCCGGCTCGAGGCCGTGCAGGCCTGGACCGCCTTCGTCGAGCTGGGCGACGAGGCGAGCGACCGGGTGCGTCCCGAGATCCGCGACAGCTGGCAGCTCTCCACCGGGGCGGTCACGCCGGACCTCACGGAGGCGCCGCTGGCCGACGAGTCGGACACCGCCGCCTACTGGCGGCAGTCGCCGCTCCAGACCGCAGTCGAGCGCGTGGAGGCCGACCTGCGGCGCACCGCCGAGGACGGCGACCTGGTCATCGCCATCACCGACGCCGAGACCCGCATCCTGTGGACCTACGGCGGTCGGGTGATGCGCCGCAAGGCCGAGACCGTCAACTTCGTGCCCGGTGGTCGCTGGGACGAGCGCAGCGTCGGCACCAACGCGCTGGCCATCGCCAGCCGCACGGGCGACCCGTCGATGGTCTTCAGCGCCGAGCACTACGCCTCGATCGTGCACAACTGGGTCTGCTGGGCCGCGCCCCTGCACGACCCGGTGAGCGGCGAGCAGCTCGGTGTCATCGACCTGTCGACCACGTGGGACCGCACCCACCCGATCGGACTGGCCACGGCGCGCGTGATGGCGCGCCTCATCGAGACCGCGATGCCGACCGGGCGGCGTACGGGCCTCACCGCCGTCGCGCCCTCCGAGCCCGGCCTGACGCTGTCGCTCCTCGGCACCGCCGAGGCCTGGCTCGACGGACGCCGGCTGCTGCTCAGCCGGCGTCAGACCGAGATCCTGGCCCTGCTCGCCATGCACCCCCAGGGCCTTTCCCTCGAGCACCTCCACACGTTGGTCTACGGCGACTCCGCGGTCACCACCTCGACCCTCAAGGCCGAGGTCTCCCACCTCCGCGCCGCCCTCGGCGGACAGCTGGCGTCGCGCCCCTACCGGCTCACCCTGCCGGTCGTCACCGACATCGACGAGGTGCAGCTGCTGCTGCGTCGCGGCGACGTGCGTGGGGCCGTGGCGGCGTACGGCGGCGACCTGCTGCCGGGCACCAACGCCCCGGCCCTCGTCGAGATGGGCGACTACCTGGCGGTGAGCATGCGCGAGGCGCTGATCGCGCACCCCGACCCCGAAGCGGTGCTGCGCTACAGCGAGCTCGCGCCCTACGACACGCACGTCGTCGAGGTCTGCCTCGACCACCTCGGCCTCCGCGACCACCCCGCCAAGGCCCTGCTCCGGGGCCGGCTGGCCGTCGCCGAGCGCTGATCCCGCCCCGCTCCGGGCCGGTGGTAGGCGGTGCTTGATAGGAAGTGCTCATGCGCCTGCCCGTCCCCGGACCCCGTGACCTCCTCGCCGTGATCGAGAAGGGCGCGGACCAGGTGGACCAGCTCCTCGGGGCCGTGCCACGGGTGCTGGCCCTGCTCGACCAGGCCGAGGTGCTCCTCGTGCGCGCCTCGGCGGCCGTCGACGCCGTGGAGGCGGTGACCCGCGAGGCCGAGACCGTGGTCGTGCACACTGACTCCGTCGTCGACCGGGCCGAGGAGCTCCTCGTCCGCACCGACTCGGTGGTGGGCACGGCCGACGCGCTCGTCAGCCGGTCGGTCCCGTTGCTCGACGCGCTCGAGCCGTCGCTGGTCAAGCTCCAGCCGACCCTCGACACGCTGGCCGAGACGACCCACCCCGAGGAGGTCGCCGCCCTCGTGCAGCTCATCGACCACCTGCCCGAGCTGACCGAGCGCGTCGAGCGGGACGTGCTGCCGGTGATGGCGACGCTGGGCACGGTCGCTCCCGACATCCACGACCTGCTCGAGGTCTCCCGCGAGCTCAACGACATGCTCGCCAAGCTCCCCGGCATGGGCCGGATCAAGCGCCGCATCGACGAGCAGCAGGGCGAGGACGGCACCAGCGCCACGGTCCGCGACGACTGAGGTCCGCCTCAGTCAGGGGCCTGCCGGGCCAGGGCAGCGGCGAGCTCGGTGCGCGACCGGAACCCCCGCTTGCGGTAGACGCTACTGAGGTGTCGCTCGATCGTCTTGGGACTCAGGAAGAGCGAGGCCCCGATCTCGCGGTTGGAGAGGCCCTGGGCGGCGAGCAGCGCGACGCGGGTCTCCTGGGAGGTCAGCGGCGCCTCGCCGGGGGTGTGCCGGCGGTGGGCCGTGGCCCCGGTGGCCGCCAGCTCCCGCGCGGCGAGGTCGGACCAGTGGTCGAGGTCCATGGCGGCGAAGGCGCGAGCCGCCGCGTCGAGCTGCTCGCGGGCGACGATCCGCTGTCCGGTGCGTCGCAGCCGCCCGCCGTACGCCAGTCGGGTCCGCGCCTCCTCGAACGGGTCGTCGGCCGCCGTATGTGCCTCCAGGGCTGCCTCGAACGCGTCCCGGGCCGCGGCGTCGTCCACGGCGCTCCAGCCCTCGCACCGGTGCAGCAGGGCGCGGGAGAGCGCGGGTGCCGCCGCCGGCGTCGCGGCGGCGTACTGCGCGGTGAGCGCCCGGGCGTCGTCCGTCCGCCCGAGACCGGTGTAGGCCTCCACCAGGAGAGGCGCGACCCCGAGCGGCTCGCCCGACGATCCCACGCCACCGTCGATCCCGAGACGCGCCTCGAGCAGCTCCACCGTCGCGTCCAGGTCGCCGCGGCAGACCGCGCAGAACGCCGCCGTCAGGGCCTGGTGCGCGGCGGCCGTCGTCGTCCCCGCCCGGTCGGTGAGCGTGCGGGCCCGGGCCAACGAGGCGCGGGCGTCGTCGTGCAGGCCCCGCGCGGCCTGCTGCCACGCGAGTATCTCCTCGGCGACCGCGGCGTCCGCGGCGTACCCCAGGTGCTGTGCCAGCTCGGCGGCCTCGCCCGCGTCCGCGAACGCGCCGGTGTGGTCGCCCAGCCAGGCCCGGCCGGAGGCCCGGATCGTCAGCAGCGGCACCAGTACGCCGACCGATCCCCGTCGCCGCAGCTCCTCCAGGCGAGGGGTGCCCGCGGTCACCGCGTGCCCGACCTGCCCGGTGAACGCGCTTGAGATCGCCATCAGCAGCAGCGCCAGGGCGTCGTGCCGCAGGGCGGGCAGGTCCGCCAGCCGTCGTACGTCGTCGAGCCGGGCCACGCCGGCGACCGGGTCCCCGGTGAGGACGAGGGCGACACCGCCGGTGAAGGCGGCGAGCAGCTGCTGCTCGGGGTCCGCGATGTCGGCGACCGCGTCGATCCGGTGGGCGCAGTCGACCATCCCGGCGACGTCGTTGAGGCGGAAGCGGGCCACCGCCAGCTCGGCCAGCACCCGGACCAGGGGCGGGCCGTCGAGCAGGAGGGACGCGGCGTCCAGGTGCTCGACCGACCGGGGGACCGACCCGGCGTACTCCTCCAGCATCCCGAGCGTGAAGAGCGCCTCGCCGCGGGCGCGGTCGGGTGCTCCGTCGGCGAGCACCCGGGCCACCAGGCGGCGGACGCGGCTGATGTCGCCGGCCACGAAGGCGTCGTGGGCGGCACCGGCCAGCCGCCGGGCCGCCAGGTCGTGGTCGTCGGTGAGCGTCGCGGCGCGCTCCAGCGCCGCGGCGGCCGCGGCGTACCCGAGCCGGTGCCGGTCCATCTCCGCCAGCCGCTCCAGCTCGTCGGCCACCCGGGCGTCGGTGCCGACCGTGGACTCGGCGCGGTGCCAGGTCCGGGCCCGGTCGCCGGCGGGCAACGCCTCGGCGAGGGCCGCGTGCGCTGCCCGCCGCTCCGCGGGCGTGGCCAGCTCGAGCGCGGTGCTGCGCAGCAGGGGGTGTCGGAATGCGAGCACCCCGTCCTCCTGCACGAGCACGCCGCGCTCGCGGGCCTCGTCGAGGTGCCGTGCGGCCTCGTCGGGACCGGCGAGGGCGGCGACAGCGACGGTCCCGGTCGCCGACGACGGGCCCGACAGTGCCAGCAGCAGGACGGCACGCCCGGCCCCGGGCGAGAGCCCGGCCACCGCCGCCTCGTGCCACCGCCGCACCACCTCGCCGGCGGGCAACGCGTCGGGGATCGGGGCCGTGCCGAGCAGCTGTGCGGCGTCCAGCCGCGCCGACACCTCGAGCAGGGCGAGGGGGTTGCCGGACGTCTCGGCGATCAGCCGGCCGAGGACCGCGGGGGAGGTGGCGTGCGGGAGCAGGCCCGCGGCGGCGTGGGCCGGGAGTCCGCCGAGCGTGAGGGCGGGCACGTCGTGCACGAGCCCGGACGGGACCGAGCCCGCGCGGCCGGCCAGCAGGAGGGCGACGGCGTCGGGACCCAGCCGGCGGGCGGCGAAGAGGACGGCCACCGACGACTCCTCGTCCAGCCACTGCAGGTCGTCGACGACCACCAGGACGGGGCGCCGCTCCGCGGCCGCGGCGAGCAGGGAGAGGGTCGCCGCCCCGACCAGGAAGCGGTCCGCCGCACCGGCCCGGGGTGACCAGCCGAGCGCGGCCCGCAGCGCGGAGGCCTGTGCCTCGGGCACCTCGGCCAGCAGGTCGCGCAGCGGGTGCAGCAGCTCCAGCAGGCCGGCGTGGGCGAGGTGGGACTCGGACTCGACCCCGGTCGCGGTCAGCTGGGTGAAGCCGCTCGCGCGGGACCGGGCGGCGCCGAGCAGCGTCGTCTTCCCCGCCCCGGGGTCGCCCTCGAGGAGCAGCGTGGCGCTCCCGTGGCTCGTGGCCTCCGCCAGCAGGGCGTCGATCCGGGCGAGCTCCGTCTCGCGCCCCACCAACCCGGGGGTCGGGGTGAGGGATTCCCCGGACGCGACGCGGTCGCTCCCGGTGCGACCTTCGACCGGTGAGCCGTCGTCCTGAGGAGGCCCTGGTGCTGACATCGACATCGATCCTAGAGATGCTCGGCCGGTCACTCCGGCATCCCGGCTGGGCCTACGTCAACACCTGGCAGCACCCGCCGCTGCTGGGGCTGCGGCAACCGCCGCACCGCGACGTCGTACGACGGGATGCGCGCGCCACGGGGGAGGACGGTCGCCGTGCCTGACGCTGCGGCGATCGTCCCCGCCGGGTCCGTCGCCGTCGGGTCCGCCATGGCTGGACCCGCCTTCTCCGGCGTCGTCGACCACCTGGGCCTGTCGGTCACCGACCTCGACCGCAGCGAGGACTTCTACACCTCCGTCCTCGGCCTGCTCCGCCTCGCCGACTTCGGCCACGCCCGGATCCTCGTCCACCGGCCGACGTCGTTCATGCTCGCGCTCGTCCGGCACGAGGGAGGCGACCCCGGGGCGTTCACCGAGCTGCACACCGGGCTCGACCACGTCGGGTTCTCCGTCGGCAGTCGCGACGAGCTGGTGCGGTGGCAGCACCGGCTGGAGGAGCTCGGTGTCGAGCACACCCCGGTCCGGGACATGGAGTTCGGCCACCACCTCAACTTCCGCGACCCCGACCGCATAGCCCTGGAGCTCAGCGCCTCCAACGACATCGCCCTGGGGTGGCTCGCCGAGCTCCGGGACCGGGAGATCCCGCGCGAGGAGATCGACGCGCGGCTGGGGGACTACCTCGCGTCGCTCGCCCCGACGTGAGCCGGTGCTACGCCGTCTCGATCACGGAAGCCGTCAGCAGGTCGCGCAGCTGCGCCAGCCCGTCACGCATCCGGGCGGCGGCGGCGCCCGAGGGTGCCTGTGTCAGCATCCCGACCTCGGTGTGGGTCCGTCCGTCGTAGTAGGCGAGCTCGACCGCCTCGCGGCGGACGTCCGGCAGGAGCGTGAGAGCGGTCCGGAGTGACGGCCTGGACGACTGGTCCCGACCCCTCGGCGCGTCGGAGCGCAGGCGGTCGACCGCACGCCGGTGGGTGGTGGCCATGGCCCGGGCGAGGGCGCTGCCCTGCGCCGGGTCGAAGCGAGGGGCGGTCCGCCACATCTCGAGGAACGCCTCCGCGGCGACCTTCTCCGCCCGGCGCGGGTCGCCGAGGACCTGCAGGGCCAGTCCCAGCACCCGCGGCGCCAGCGCGTCGTACAGCTCGGCGAACGCGGCGGTATCAGACCGACCGGCCGCCACCAGCAGTCGGTCGAGGTCCCGCACCCGAGCGCCACGGGGAGGTGGGGAGGGAGAGAAGGGGGTGGCGTCCATGGGGTCCTCTTCTCCGTCCGTGCATCGACAAGTACCTCGCGCACAAGTGGATTGGGCACAAGGTAGCGCATGGCGTGCGAGGATGGGCGCATGGCGGAGACCGACGCACCGGCACTGTCGGGGACCGACGCCCCGGCGCTCTCGGAGCAGCTCTGCTTCGACCTGTACGCCGCGTCGCGCGCGGTCACGGCCGCCTACCGTCCGGTGCTGACCGACCTGGGTCTCACCTACCCGCAGTACCTCGTGCTGATCGTGCTGTGGGACGAGGGGTCGTGCACCGTCCGGCACCTGGCCGACGAGCTGCGGCTCGACCACGGCACCCTCACGCCGCTCCTGCGCCGGATGGAGGTCGGCGGGCTGATCGCCCGCAGGCGCGACAACGCCGACGAGCGCTTCGTCGTCGTCACGCTCACCGACCGGGGCGACGCACTGCGCCAGCACGCCTCCCGGATCCACTGCGACATGAAGGACGCGCTCGGTCTCGACGAGGCCGAGTTCGCGGCGCTCCAGACCACCCTGCGCCTGCTCACCGCCCGCGTGGGCGACTGAGTCCCCACCCTCCGGCACTCCAACCTTCCTCCAACCACGCGCACCTAGCGTGACGGGCATCACAGCCCGTCACCTACGTGAAGGCAGGAACTCGATGGCCAGGATCGATCTCACCGTCGACGGAGCAAAGGTCTCCGACGACGTCGAGCCCCGCATGCTCCTCGTGCAGTACCTCCGCGAGAAGCTCGGCAAGACCGGCACCGTGATCGGGTGCGACACCAGCAACTGCGGCGCCTGCACGGTGCACCTCGACGGCCGGAGCGTGAAGAGCTGCAACGTGCTCGCCGTCCAGGCCAGCGGCCACGAGGTGACCACGATCGAGGGCCTCGCCGACACCCACGAGGGCGGCGACCTGCACCCGGTGCAGGAGGCGTTCCGCGAGTGCCACGGCCTCCAGTGCGGCTTCTGCACCCCGGGCATGATCATGCAGGCCGTCGACCTGCTCGCCGAGAACCCGTCGCCCACCGAGGCCGAGGTCCGCGAGGGCATGGAGGGCAACCTCTGTCGCTGCACGGGCTACCACAACATCGTCAAGAGCGTCCTGCACGCCTCCTCCAGCACCGCGGGAGGTGCCCAGTGACCGCCGTCGAGGACCGCCCCGACACCTCCGCCAAGGAGATCGGGCGCGACCGCCGCCGCAAGGAGGACCAGCGCCTCATCACCGGCCGCACCCGCTGGACCGACAACATCGCGCTCCCGGGCATGCTGCACATGGCGATGGTCCGCAGCCCCTTCGCCCACGCGAGGATCGTCTCCATCGACACCGAGGCCGCCAAGGCCTCCGAGAACGTCGTGACCGTGCTGACCGGCGCCGACCTCGGCGAGGCCCAGGGCGTCTGCATCAACGCCTGGGCGATCACCACCGACCAGGTCGCCCCGACGCACGTGCCGATGCCGACCGACCGGGTCGCCTTCGCCGGCGAGACCGTCGCGGTCGTGGTGGCCCGCACCATGGCCGCCGCCCGGGACGCCGCCGAGCTCGTCGACGTCGAGTACGACGAGCTGCCGGCCGCGCTGGACCTCAAGAAGTCCGCGGCGGACGAGGTGCTCGCGCACCCCGACCTCGGCACCAACAAGTCCGCCTTCTGGAAGTTCGACTCGGAGGAGGCCGGCACCGGCGGCAACGTCGACCAGGCCATCGAGAAGGCCCGCGGCGACGGCATCGTCATCGAGCGCGAGTACCGCCAGCAGCGCCTCATCCCGGCGTTCATGGAGCCCCGCTCGACCGTCGTCGACCCGACCGGCGAGCAGATCACCATGTGGTCGGCGACCCAGATCCCGCACATCCTGCGCTTCGCCCTCGCGGCGACCACCGGGGTGCCCGAGTCCAAGATCCGGGTCATCGCGCCCGACGTGGGCGGCGGCTTCGGCGGCAAGCTCCAGCAGACGCCGGAGGAGATGATCACCTTCGCGGTGGCCCGCCGGCTCGGCAAGCCGGTGAAGTACACCGAGACCAGGTCCGAGTCCCTGATGACCGCCCACCACGGGCGTGACCAGTGGCAGAAGCTCACCCTCTCGGCCGAGAAGGACGGCACCGTGACCGGCCTCAAGGTCGAGCTCACCGCCGACCTCGGCGCCTACGTGTCCCTCGTCGGCGGCGGCGTGCCGGTGCTCGGCGCGTTCATGTTCAACGCGATCTACAAGTTCCCGGCCTACCAGTTCAACTGCCAGACGGTCCTCACCAACAAGACGTGGACCGACGCCTACCGCGGCGCCGGGCGACCCGAGGCGACGTACGCCATCGAGCGGCTGATGGACGAGCTGGCCGCCGAGGTGGGCGTCGACCCGCTGGTGGTCCGCGAGAAGAACTGGATCACCCACGAGGAGTTCCCGTTCACCACCGTCGCCGGGCTCGAGTACGACACCGGCAACTACGAGGCCGCGACCGAGAAGGCCAAGGCCAGCTTCGGGTACGACGACCTCCGCGCCGAGCAGAAGCGGCGCCGGGAGGCCGGTGACCGGATCCAGCTCGGCATCGGCGTCTCGACCTTCACCGAGATGTGCGGCCTCGCCCCCAGCCGGGTGCTCGGCCAGCTCAACTACGGCGCCGGCGGCTGGGAGTACGCCAGCGTGCGGATGCTCGCCACCGGCAAGGTGGAGATCACCACCGGCACCTCCGCGCACGGCCAGGGCCACGAGACGGCGTTCAGCCAGATCGTCGCCGACCGCCTCGGGGTCGCCTTCGAGGACGTCGAGATCCTGCACGGCGACACCCAGGTCTCGCACCGCGGCCTCGACACCTACGGCTCGCGCTCGCTCGTCGTCGGTGGCGAGGCGCTCGTCCGGGCCGCCGACAAGGTGATCGAGAAGGCCAAGCCGATCGCGGCCCACCTGCTCGAGGCCTCGGTGGACGACATCGAGTTCAGCGCCGGTCGCTTCGGCGTCCGGGGCACCGACCAGGGCCTGGCCATGGCCGACATCGCGATGGCCGCCTTCGCGGCGCACAACCTGCCCGACGGCGTCGAGGCGAGCCTCGACAGCGACGCGACGTACGACCCGGTCAACTTCAACTACCCCCACGGCACGCACCTGTGCGCGATGGAGGTCGACACCGAGACCGGCGGCGTGCTGATGCGCAAGTACACCTGCGTCGACGACATCGGGACCGTCATCAACCCGATGATCGTCGAGGGCCAGGTGCACGGCGGCCTCGCCCAGGGCATCGCCCAGGCGTTGTGGGAGGAGGCGGTGTACGACGACTCCGGGACGCTGGTGTCCGGCTCCTTCGTCGACTACCTGCTGCCCACCTCGGCGGACACGATCAGCTTCGACGTGCAGCACAACTCGACGGCGTCGACCACCAACACCCTCGGCACCAAGGGCGTCGGCGAGGCCGGCACCATCGCCTCGACCCCGGCCGTCGTCAACGCCGTCGTCGACGCGATCCGGCACCTCGGGATCAACGACATCCAGATGCCGTGCACCCCCGAGCGGGTCTGGCGTGCCATCCACGACGTGGGTGGCAGCGGCACCACGGACACGGAGGGGGCGGCCATGCCGCACTTCGACGAGTCCACCGGCATGCAGGGCACGACGGACCGCACGGACGGAGCAAGCTGATGATCCCCACCCAGTTCGAGTACCTCGCGCCCACCAGCGTCGAGGACGCCCTGGCGGCGCTCGCCCAGCACGGGGACGAGGCCAAGGTGATCGCCGGCGGGCAGAGCCTGCTCCCGGTGCTGCGGATGCGGCTCAACGCCCCCGAGGTGGTCATCGACCTCGGCGGCATCGAGGGCCTGCGCGGCGTCCGCGAGGACGGTGACGCCCTCGTCATCGGCGCCATGACCACGCACCACGCCGTGCTGCACGACCCGTTGGTCGGCCAGCACGCGGCGCTCCTGGTCAAGGCCGAGCACCAGCTCGCCGACGCCCAGATCCGGCACCGCGGCACGATCGGCGGCGCGCTGGCGCACGCCGACCCGGCCGGTGACCTGGGGGCCCCGTCGCTGGCGCTCGGCGCCGAGTTCGTCATCGCCGGACCCGGCGGGACCCGCACGGTCGCGGCCGACGACTTCTTCGTCGACCTCTTCGAGACCGCGATCGCCGAGGGTGAGCTGCTCACCGAGATCCGGGTGCCCAAGCACACCGGCTGGGGCGCGCACTACGAGAAGTTCGTGCGCGTCGCCCACCAGTGGCCGATCGTGGCCGTCGCCGCCGCGGTGCGGGTCGAGGGAGGCACGATCGCCGAGGCCCGGGTGGGCCTGACCAACATGGGGTCCACCCCGCTCCGGGCCCGCGCGGTCGAGGAGGCGCTGGTCGGGCAGCCCGCCACCGAGGACGCCGTGGCCACGGCCGCGGCCCGTGCCGCCGAGGGCACCAACCCGCCCTCCGACCTCAACGGTGCCGCCGACTACCGCACCCACCTGGCCAAGGTCCTGACCCGGCGCGCCGTGCTCGCCGCCGCGGGGGCGTGAGCGGATGGAGCTGACACACCGGTTCACCGTCCCGACCGGCGTCGAGGAGACCTGGGCCCACTTCGAGGACATCGCCTCCGTGGCGGAGTGCTTCCCCGGTGCCCAGGTGACCTCGGCGGACGGCGACTCGTTCGCCGGGTCGGTCAAGGTCAAGCTGGGTCCGATCGCCCTCGTCTACAACGGCAGCGGCACCTTCGTGGAGAAGGACGAGGAGGCCAAGCGCTTCGTCGTCGACGCCAAGGGCAAGGACAAGCGCGGCAACGGCACGGCGGGCGCCCATGTCACGGTCTCGATGGCCGACGCGGACGGCTCCACCGACGTGTCCGTCCAGACCGACCTGGCGATCACCGGCAAGCCCGCGCAGTTCGGGCGCGGTGTCATGCAGGACGTCTCGGACAAGCTGCTCGGCCAGTTCGTCGCCTGCCTCGAGCAGCGGCTGACCGGTGGCGACGAGCCGGACGACGTACCGCAGCCGGTGGTGGCTGCCGCCCCCGCGGCGGCGGCCGAGGACGGGCCTCCGGCCGCGGAGCCTCCCCCTCCTGCTCCGCGGCCGGTCCCGCCGCCGCGACCCCAGCAGCCGCCCGCCCAACCGGAGGCCCTCGACCTCGGCAGCGCCGTCCTGCCCGTGCTCGCCCGGGCCTACTGGAAGCAGGGGGTCGGCGCGCTGGTGGTCCTCGCCCTGCTGTGGAGGCTGCTGCGCCGGTGATCTTGCCCGGTGTGGGAATCTGAGGGCATGAGGACGACGCGGGGGACCGCTGGCCTGGCCGTGACCGTGCTGACGGGCGCCCTGCTCCTGGGCGCCTGCGGTCGCGGGGTCGACGGCCCCGACCCCTCCACCGAGGTCACCCCGGTGACCTCGGGGGAGGGCAGCGTCACCTCGCTGGAGGTCACGCCCGCCGCTGCCGACGCGCGGTGCGCCGTCCCGAGCGTGGAGCTGCTCCAGACCCAGGACACCGCCTTCGAGGGCACCGTGACCGAGGTCGGCGACGGGACCGCGACGCTCGACGTCGACACCTGGTACGCCGGGGAGGACGAGACCGACCGGGTGCGCGTCTCGACGCCCAGCCGCGAGATCGTCGACCTGCTGCTCGCCGTCGACTTCCAGGAGGGCGGCACCTACCTCGTCAGCGCCAGCGACGGACAGGTCAGCCTGTGCGGCCTCAGCGCCGAGAAGGACGACCTCCTCGCCGGGCTCTACGACGAGGCGTACGCCGGCTGAGCGCCGCCTGCCCTCAGAAGACGTTCAGCGGGCGGAACTGCACCGACATCCGGGGCCCGGCGTTCGCCACCTTGGGGACGGCGTGCTCCCACGTGCGCTGGCACGAGCCGCCCATGACGACGAGGTCGCCGTGGCCCAGGGTGACCGCGATCGAGTCACCCCCGCCGCGCGGGCGCAGGGCCAGCCGGCGCGGGTCGCCCAGCGAGACGATGGCGACCATCGTGTCCTGGGTGCGGCCCCGGCCGATGGTGTCGCCGTGCCAGGCCACGGAGTCCCGGCCGTCGCGGTAGTAGCAGCACCCGGCGGTCACGAACGGCTCGCCGAGCTCGGGGAGGTAGTGCGCGCTGAGGGCCTCGCGGGCCTCGGTCAGCACCGGGTGCGGCAGCGCCTCGCCGACGGCGTACGTGTGGACCAGGCGCGGGACGTCGACCACCCGGTCGTACATCTGCCGGCGCTCGGCCCGCCACGGCACGACGTCGGCCATCGCGGTGAGCACGTCGTCGGGGGCGAGGAGGAAGTTGCGCTGCACGTCGATCCACGCGCCGCGGGTGAGGACCCGACGGTCGGGGGCGAGCGGGGAGACGGCCGGAACCTCGGCCGTGTCGAAGAGCGTCGACTGGAAGTCCACACGACGACGATACACCCGTGGTCGAACAGGTGTTCGTAGGCGCACGCGTGTCGGGGTGGGTGTCGGGGGCGGCTCAGGGGGATACCCGGTGGCGACGAGTTGGAGGTGTGCGGGATCGTTTCCACCATGACGACCACCGGGGACCGACCCGTCGCGGCACGGGTGCGCAACCTCACCAAGACCTACGGCTCCGGCGACGCGATGGTGCGGGCGCTGGACGACGTGAGCCTGGACCTCGTCGAGGGCGAGTTCACCGCGATCATGGGCCCGAGCGGCTCCGGCAAGTCGACGCTGATGCACTGCTGCGCGGCCCTCGACAACGCGACGTCGGGCGAGGTGTGGATCGGCGACCGGGAGCTGAGCGGCCTCAAGGACAAGGAGCTCACCCGGCTGCGGCGCGACGAGGTGGGCTTCGTCTTCCAGAGCTTCAACCTGGTCCCCACCCTGACCGCGGAGGAGAACATCCTGCTCCCGCAGTCCATCGCGCGGCGCAAGCCCGATCGCGAGTGGTACGACTCGGTCATCGACACGGTCGGCATCCGCGACCGCCTGGGCCACCGGCCCAACGAGCTCTCCGGCGGGCAGCAGCAGCGCGTCGCCGTGGCGCGGGCCCTCGCCGGCCGGCCGCGGATCGTCTTCGCGGACGAGCCCACCGGCAACCTCGACTCGCAGTCGGGCGCCGAGGTGCTCGACCTGCTCCGGCGCAGCGCCGGGGACCACGGCCAGACCATCGTGATGGTCACCCACGACCCCGTGGCGGCGTCGTACACCGACCGCGTGGTCTTCCTCGCCGACGGCAGGGTCGTCGACGAGCTGCGCGACCCCGACCGCGACAGCGTCCTCGAGGTCATGGCCCGGATGAGCGCCCCGGTGGCGGACTGATGTTCCGCACCGCGCTCAAGAGCCTGCTGGGCCGCAAGGTCCGGCTCCTGATGAGCACGTTCGCGATCGTGCTGGGCGTCGCGTTCGTCGTCGGCACCCTCGTCTTCAGCGACACCCTCAGCCGCAGCTTCACCGCGCTGATGGCCTCCACGGTCGGCGACGTCGTCGTGCGGCCGGTCGGCGCCTCGGGGGAGTCGGAGCCGTCCGCCCGGACCGTCGACTCCTCGCTCGTCGGCGAGCTCGAGGGCGTCGAGGGGGCCGCCCGCGTCGACGGCAACGTGACCGCCTTCGGCGTCTTCGTCGTGGACGAGGACAACAAGGTGGTCGGCGGACAGGGCCCGCCGGCCATCGGCGCCAACTGGAACGACGCCCCCGCCGGCCACGACCTCGAGGGGATGTCGGTCATCGGCGGCCGCGAGCCGGAGCGGGCCGGCGAGGTGCTGCTCGACTCCAAGACCGCCGGCGAGGCGGGCTACACCATCGGCGAGGAGGTCCACCTCGTCACCAGTGGCGAGCAGGCGGTGCTGCGCCCGACGCTGGTCGGCATCGGAGGCTTCCCCGAGGGGGGCTCGCTCAACGGGGCGACCTTCGCCGCCTTCGACACCCGGACGGCGCAGGAGCTGCTGCTCGAGGGCGAGGACGCCTTCACCGACATCTGGGTCACGGCCGAGCCGGGCACCAGCCAGGAGGAGCTCGCGGACAGCGTCACCCAGCGGCTGCCCGACGGCGTGGAGGCGGTGACCGGCGACGAGGCGGCCGACGAGGCCGCCAGCGCCATCCAGGAGGCGGTCGGCTTCCTCACCACCTTCCTGCTGATCTTCGCCGGCATCTCGCTGGTCGTCGGCGGCTTCCTCATCGTCAACACGTTCTCGATCCTGGTCGCCCAGCGCAGCCGCGAGCTGGCGCTGCTCCGCGCCCTGGGGGCCAGCAAGCGGCAGGTCACCCGGATGGTGATGGTCGAGGCGTTCGTCCTCGGCGCCGTCGGCTCCACCATCGGCCTCGGGCTGGGCATCCTGCTCGCGATGGGCATCCGCACCCTCTTCGGCCAGTTCGGCCTGGACCTGTCGGGGCAGCCGCTGATCGTCGCCCCGCGCACCGTCCTCGCGGCGTACGCCGTCGGCATCGTCGTGACCATGGTGGCCGCGTGGCTGCCCGCCCACCGGACCGGCCGGATCGCGCCGATCCAGGCGATGCGCGACGACGTGGCCATGCCCGAGTCGTCGCTGCACCGCCGGCTAGTCGTCGGCGTGGCGATGATCGTCGCCGGCGGGGCCGCGCTCGCCGCCGGCCTCATGGACGTGGTGCCCCGCCCCGGCTGGTTCGTCGGCGGCGGCATCCTCCTCGTCCTGCTCGGCGTCGCGGCGGCCAGCCCGGTGATCAGCCACCCGTTCCTGGCGGCGGCCGCGTGGGTCTACGCGCGGCTCTTCGGGACCGTGGGCCGGCTCGCCGGACAGAACAGCCTGCGCAACCCACGTCGTACGACGGCCACGTCCTCGGCACTCATGATTGGCCTCTCGCTGGCCTGCACGATGGCGATCGTGGGGGCGTCGGCCAAGGCCAGCGTCGACCAGACCATCGAGGAGAACTTCGTCGGCGACTACGTCGTCAGCTCGCTCTTCGGCCAGCCGTTCTCGCCGCGCATCGCGCGGGACATGGCCGAGGTCGACGGCGTCGACCACGTGTGGGCGCAGCGCTTCGCGATCACCGGGTCCGGGGAGGACTCGCAGGGTGTGGCGGCGCTCGACCCCGCGGCCTTCGAGCAGGGCATCGACCTCACCATGGTGGACGGCTCCGCGGGGGCGCTGCGCGACGGCACGGTGATCCTCGACGAGGAGTACGCCGGCGAGGAGTCGCTCTCGGTGGGTGACACGTACGACGTCGTGCTCGCCGACGGGCCGCGCGAGCTCGAGGTCGTCGGCATCTACGCCGAGAACCCGATCCTGATCTTCCCGGCCGTCACCACGCCGCAGACGCTCATCGACGCGGGCTACCGCGACGCCGACAACTTCCTGATCATCGACACCGACGGCTCTGCGGCGGTGCAGGACGACCTCGAGGCCCTGGTCGCCGACCTCCCGATCGTCACGGTCAAGGACCAGCAGGAGTTCGCCGAGGAGCAGCGGGCGCCGATCGACCAGCTGGTGCTGATGATCTTTGCCCTGCTCGGGCTGGCCCTGCTGATCGCCGTGCTCGGCATCGTCAACACGCTGGCCCTCTCCATCATCGAGCGCACCCGCGAGGTCGGCCTGCTGCGGGCGATCGGGGTGAGCCGGGCCCAGCTGCGCCGGATGGTGACGCTGGAGTCGGTGGTGATCGCCGTGCTGGGCGCCGTCCTGGGCGTGGTGATGGGCATCGGCTTCGGGGTCGCGCTCATGCACGCGCTGCGCGAGGAGGGGCTCGAGGTGATCGACGTGCCGGTCAGCCAGCTCGCGATGTTCCTGGTCGTCTCGCTGGTGATCGGGGTGCTGGCCGCCCTGCTGCCGGCCCGTCGGGCGGCCCGGCTGGACGTGCTCAAGGCCATCAGCACCGACTGACCTTTACCATCCGCTTGTCGAAAACGTGTTCACGACCCTCCGGTCCGACTTACCCTTCCTAGCGTGGACACCGTGGACGTCAGGCCTGCCGAGCGCAGCCTCAAGCACGTGCAGGTGCGGGAGTACGTCCGGGACCTCCTCGCCGCTGCAGAGCCCGGCACCGCCGCGCCTTCCGAGCGTGAGCTGGTCGCCCAGTTCGGCGTCGCCCGGATGACGGTGCGCCAGGCGCTGGACGCACTGGTCGGGGAGGGCCTCCTCGAGCGGGTCCCCGGCCGGGGCACGTTCGTCGCCCAGCCGCGCCACCGGATCGGCCAGCTGACCTCCTTCACCGAGGACATCCGGCGCCGCGGCATGCTCCCGGAGTCCCAGACCCTCCTCGCCCGCCGCGAGCAGGCCGGCCCGGGCGTCGCCCGCGCGCTGTCCATCACGCCGGGTGACGCGGTCATCCACTGGAAGCGCCTGCGCCGCGCCGACCAGCAGGTCGTCTGCATCGAGGACGCCTACCTCAACGAGGTGCTGCTGCCCGGCTTCCTGCAGAGCGGGATGCCCACCAGCCTGTACGACGCCCTCGAGGTCCGCGGCCTGCGTCCCAACTGGGCCGAGGACTCCATCTGCGCCGACGGCGCCGACGCCGAGGAGGCCGGGCTGCTCGAGCTGACGGTCGGCGCCCCGGTGCTCCGCCACTCGCGACGCGGATTGCTCGGCGACAAGCCGGTCGAGGTCTCGCGCACCGTCTACCGCCCCGACCGCTACACGGTCTACGTGCAGCTCGGCGGGGACTCCTAGGTCCTCAGGCCCGGTCCTCGAGCCTGCCGATCTCGGCGGTCGAGTTGGCGCGCGCCGCCCCCTCCCACAGCCGCGCCCCCGCGTCGGTGGCGAACAGCCGCGGGCCGTCGAGCAGGTCGCGGAGCACCGCCGCCCTGCCCACGGCGAAGTCCTCGTCGCCGACGCTGGCGTACTCCCGCCGGACCCCGAGCGTGTACTCCCGGTACCGCTCCTCCGGCGCCGCCAGGATCGCCAGGTCGGCGTCGCTGAGCACGCACGCGTTGCGGTCGTCGGGGAACGGCCGGTGGTGCTCGGTCATCCGCACCAGGCGGGCGACCTCCGCGGCCGGTGGTTCCGGGAGAGCGTGCTCGGCCCACTGCGCCGAGCGCTCCTCGGCGTCCGGGAGGGCGTCGTACACGGCGTCGTGGAACCACGCCGCCAGCACCACCGGCACCCGGTCGAACCGCTCGCCCGCCCGGTCCAGCTCGTCGATGCGGTCCAGCACCTCGGTGAGGTGCCTCAGGTCGTGGTAGCCGTCGCGGTCCCACGCCGTGAGGAGGGCGTCGCGTACGTCGTGCAGCGCCGGGATCGGCCAGCGGTCGGCGAGGTCGGGCACATCCCCGACCCTAGCCGCGAGTCCGCCCGACCGCCGAGGTCCAGACCCAGTCGCACCACGAGTGTGCGTGGAAGCACCGGAAGGTGCCCGGTGATGGTGCATCCACGCACACTCGTCCGGGGGTCGTGATGCGCCCGCCACCGCGTCGAGCCCCGACCGCCCAGGTCAGGGTCAGAACTCGTCGACCGGCCGGATCTCCACGACCGGGTGGGCGCGGGTGAGCACCTGCGCGGCCTCGACCAGGGCGTCGTAGTCGTCGCAGGTGACGATGTAGAAGCCGGACAGCTGCTCGACGGTCTCGGCGTAGGGCCCGTCGGTGACGAGGACCTCCGACCCGGCACCGCGTCGGAGCGTCCGCGCCCGGCTGCTGTCGTCGAGCCCGGCACCGCCCGTGACCGCCCCGCCTCGCGCCCTGAGCCGTTCGGCGAACTCGCGGTCGGTGTCGAAGGTGGCCTGGTGGTCCGCATCCGTGCCGGCCAGCCAGGCGGCCTCGTCATCGGCGGGGAACAGGACGACGTACTCGCTCATGGGCTTCCTCTCGTTGATGTCCTCACCCGAGTGACGGGGGAGCGGGCCCGGGATCGACACGCGGTCGCGGGCCGGTCGGTCAGAGGTGCCTCGAGGTGACGAGCGTCGTCCCGCGCTCGGGGTCCACGACCGTCCGACCCGTCTCGGTGAAGCCGAGCTTCTCGAGCACCCGCCGAGAGGCGGTGTTCCAGTCCCACACCGTCGCCCACAGGCGCTGATGACCGGACGACCTCGCCCAGTCCAGGACCGCCAGCGCGGACTCGGTCGCGTACCCCTGCCCCCAGGTCCGGCGCAACAGCTCGAAGGCCAGCTCCGGTTCGTCGCCCGCACCCCGCCCGCTGTCGACCAGCCCGCAGTACCCGATCACGTCGCCGGCAGACCTCCGCTCGACCGCCAGCAAACCGGTCGCGCGCGGCGAGCCGGTCGTGGACGCCGGCGAGCCGGCGCGGATGGCCTCCTCGAGCTCGGCCACCGTGGGTCGTCCGTCCGCGCCTATCCGGCGGTGCGGAGGCACCCGCGGGTCGCGCTCGGTCCACAGCTCCCGCTGGACGACGGCCTCGCCTGCCCGCCACGGCCTCAGCACCAGACGGTCCGTCTCCAGAACGACCTCGCGGCCCGGTGCTGCCGGTGCTGTCCCCTCGGTGCCCACCTCAGCTCGCCGGGTCCGCCTCGAGGTCATCGCTGTCGATGATCCGGTAGGCGTAGCCCTGCTCGGCGAGGAACCGCTGCCGGTTCTGCGCGAACTCCGCGTCCACCGTGTCGCGCGAGACGATCGTGTAGAAGTGCGCGGTCTTGCCCTCCGCCTTCGGCCGCAGCAACCGGCCGAGGCGCTGGGCCTCCTCCTGGCGGGAGCCGAACGACCCGCTCACCTGGATCGCCACCTCCGCCGAGGGCAGGTCGATGGAGAAGTTGGCGACCTTGCTGACCACCAGCAGCGAGATCTCGCCCGAGCGGAACGCCTCGAAGAGCCGCTGCCGCTCCTTGACGGGCGTCTCGCCCTTGATGACCGGGGCGTCGAGCATCGCGGCGAGCTCGTCGAGCTGGTCGATGTACTGCCCGATCACCAGCGTCGGCTGCGTCGAGTGCTGCTCCACCAGCTGACGGACGACGTCGATCTTCTTGTGGGTGCACGACGCGAGCCGGTAGCGCTCCTCGGGCTCGGCGGTGGCGTAGGCCAGCCGCTGCCCCTCCGGCAGGGTGACCCGCACCTCGACGCAGTCGGCGGGCGCGATCCAGCCCTGCGCCTCGATGTCCTTCCACGGGGCGTCGTACCGCTTCGGCCCGATCAGCGAGAACACCTCGCCCTCCCGGCCGTCCTCGCGCACCAGGGTCGCGGTCAGTCCGATCCGCCGCCGAGCCTGGAGGTTGGCCGTCATCCGGAAGATCGGCGCCGGCAGCAGGTGCACCTCGTCGTAGACGATGAGGCCCCAGTCGCGTGCGTCGAGCAGCTCGAGGTGCGTGTAGACACCCTTCCGGCGCGTGGTGAGGACCTGGTACGTCGCAATGGTCACCGGCCGCACCTCCTTCACCGACCCGCTGTACTCACCGATCTCGTCGGCGGTCAGCGACGTGCGCTTGATGAGCTCGTCCTTCCACTGCCGCGCGCTGACGGTGTTGGTGACCAGGATCAGCGTCGTCGCCTGGGCCTGCGCCATCGCGGCCGCGCCGACGATGGTCTTGCCGGCACCGCAGGGGAGGACCACGACGCCGGAGCCGCCGTGCCAGAACGACTCGGCCGCCTCCCGCTGGTAGGTGCGCAGCTCCCACCCGTCCTCGTCGAGGGCGATCGCGTGCGCCTCGCCGTCGACGTACCCGGCGAAGTCCTCCGCCGGCCAGCCGAGCTTGAGCAGCGCCTGCTTGAGGTTGCCGCGCTCGCTGGGGTGCACGGCCACCGAGTCGTCGTCGAGCCGCTCGCCGAGCATGCCGGCGATCTTCTTGGCGCGCAGCACCTCCTCGAGCACCGGCCGGTCGTTGCTGCTCAGCACCAGGCCGTGCATCGGGTGCTTCTCCAGCCGCAGCCGGCCGTAGCGGGCCATCGTCTCGGCGACGTCCACGAGCAGCGCGTGCGGGACGGCGTACCGGCTGTAGCTGAGCAGCGCGTCGACCACCTGCTCGGCGTCGTGGCCGGCGGCGCGCGCGTTCCACAGGCCCAGCGGCGTGAGCCGATAGGTGTGCACGTGCTCGGGGGAGCGCTCGAGCTCCGCGAAGGGGGCGATCGCCTTGCGGCAGTCGGCGGCCCGTTCGTGGTCGATCTCCAGCAGCAGGGTCTTGTCGCTCTGCACGATCAGGGGGCCGTCATTCACCGCCCCAGCCTACGGAGGCCCGCAACGCGGGCACCCGGCGTACGCCGCGTGGTCAGCTCGCGGCGGCCTTCTGGCGGGCGCGGTACGCCGCGACGTTGGCGCGCGAGGAGCACCGGTCGGAGCAGTAGCGCCGGGACTGGTTGGGCGAGGTGTCGACGAACACGTTGTCGCACGAGCTGGCGTGGCACACCCCGAGCCGGGTCGCCCCGAGGTCGCAGACCAGGGTGGCCAGGCCCATGAGGGACTCGCCGATGAGCAGCTCGGCCACCGACGCCGACCGGTTGGCGACGTGCATGTGCAGGTGCGACGGGTCGTGGTCGCTGATCATCGGGGTGACCGGGTGGAGGGCCAGCAGGTCGTTGAGGTGAGACACCACGACCGGCACCTCACCGGCCTCGGAGGCCTCGAAGACCGGCCGCAGCTCGACCTGGAACTCCTGCAGGGCGGCCACGTCACCGGGGGTGACCGACGCGTGCAGCCAGCTGCGGTCGGCGAGGTGGGCCACCAGGGCGTCCGGGTCGGCCAGGTCCGCGTTGAGCAGCGCCGCCGACGCCTCGGCGTACCTGATGAAGTCCACGTCCCCAGCCTACGGACGGGCCGGGAGCGGGGCGACGGACGTGATGCGGTGCACGGCGAAGGCACGGACGTCGTCGGCGCGGTGGTCGTGGGCCGTGAGGGTGCCGCCCTCGAGGCGGACCGGGTCGACGACGCGGTCGGAACGGGCGCCGTGGTTGTCGACGTAGCCGATGACGACCGTGCTGCCGGCCTCGATCGCCTCCCGGAGTGCGGCCAGCGCGCTCGTCGGGGTGGTGGTCACCGTCGGCGTCTCGGGACGGGACGCGACGGCCCGGTCGCCGCTGCGGATGGCGGTCACCACGGCGGCGACCCCGGCGTGCGTCCGGGCGAGAGCGGCCGCGCGGCTGCGCCCGGAGCGCGGACGCCGGGCCCGCAGCAGGTCGCGGCGGGCGACCCGCACGGTGCCGTCCGGTGCCTCCACGACCGGGGCGGCACCCAGCTCGCGCAACCGGGGGAGCAGCACGTCGACGGACACGGTGCTGATCAGCACGGTCGGCGCGATGCGGCGCAGGTTGAGCGACCCTGCCCTGGGGTGGTGGAGCAGCTCGGTGAGCGCACTCTCGTCGTCGGCGCGCAGGAACGACTCGGCCTGCCCGACCCGCACCGTGCCGAAGGTCCGCGACACGTCGTCGACGAGGTAGGACAGCGGCTGGGGGACCGGCGTCCGCGACACCGAGCCCACGAAGTCGTGCACCTCCAGCGCCGTCCAGCCGGCGTCGAAGGCCCGGCGCACGGAGCCCGGGGTGAAGCGGTAGACGGTGGCGCCGCCCCGGGACTCGACGTCGGCGACGAGGTGCAGGGTCCGGGCCAGCTCGGCCTCGAGCGGACCCGGTGCCACCGCGGTGAGGTCGGCCTGGAGCAGCACGTGGTCCACCGGGTGGGGGAGGTGCGGCGTGATCGCGGCGACGGCGGCGTCGTGGTCACCGGCGAGCACCGCGCGGCCGGCCTCCGACAGTGCGCCGGCGCCGGTGAGACCGAGGACCGCGGCCTCGGAGACCGCCGCGGCCACCAGGTCGCGGTGGACGGAGGGGCGACGGGGTCGTCGCCACGCGACGCGCTCGACCATGGACGGGATGCCGGTGCCGGTGGCCAGGGCCGCACCGGCCGGCAGCGCGGCGAGCTCCTCGAGGGCGAGGCGCCGTGCCTCCGGGGCCATCTGGCTGGACAGGTCGGGGGCCAAGGCGTTCCACGCGCGACCGGCGGGGTCGCGGGTGCTGATGAGGGAGGCCACCCGGGTGGTGTCGAGCCAGGCGAGCGCGAGGGCGGCCCAGCGCTCGGCGACCGAGCCGGCCGACCAGGCGTCGAAGGCGTCGGTCGGCAGCCACACGGCCTCGCCGTCCTCGTCGACCCCCTCGGTGAGCAGGCCCGCGACCGACGCGACCTCGACGAGCAGGCCCGCCCCGGCCTCGTCGACCTGGAGGTCGCGGGCGGTCGCCTTGAGGTCGCGGACCGACAGCCCGCCGCCGCGCAGCACGCCGGGCGGCTCCAGGCCCCAGTGGTCGAGCACGAGCTCCACGCGGCGGACGACCTCGAAGGCCTCACCCGCCGCGCTGCGCGCGACGAGCGCCACGTCGCGGTCGGTGGTCGCGACCTCGGGCACCTCGTCGCGGGGCGTGCGCGTCGTACGCCCGCCGCGCAGCGCCAGGCCCACCTCGCCGGGCAGGACCAGGGTGCCGCCGTCGCGGGGCAGGAGCAGGCGGTGGGCGATCAGCTCCTCGACCGGGGTCGCGGCGTCCGCCGGCGAGACCGTACGACGCGCGCTGCCGGTGGTGCCCTCGCCGCCGTGGTCGTCGACATGGGCGAGCAAGGCGCGCGCGGCGGGGGAGAGCGCCTCGAGGCGGGCGGCGACGTCCTCGGGGTCGGGTGGCTCCGGCGACATCGGGCGCAGGCCGCTCACCCCCGCGGCCTCGTCGCCGCGCAGCGCGTCGGACACCCCGCTCAGCGGACGCAGCCCGCCGGGCGACTCCCAGGCGAGCGCGAGGTCCACCACGCGGGCGACCGCCGCGGCCGCCGCGGCGGGCTCGGCGTGCACCATCGAGATCAGTTGCTCCGATGTGGTTTGACCTGCAACCACGAGGGCATCAAGCACCGAGAGCTCGAGGCGCGTGAGACTGTCGAGCGCGCGGATGACCGAGCTGCGAGTCGCTGCCCGTGAGGCCAGCTGGGCGGAATCGTGAGGTGCAGGAGTGGCGAGATCGGGACGGTCCGCGAGCAGGCGGGCGAGACGCTCGTCCGGCCAGCCACGCAGCTGGTCCGCGAGCGTGCGTGGGAGCGCCGCCTGCTGTGTCCTCGACATCCCTTCTACGCTACTCGCCGAGCCCACCCCGGGGCTCATCGTCGGAGAGCGTGAGGACAGGGCATGAAGCCGGTCGACCTGCATCACGGAGCCGCCACCGACGTGGGACACGTCCGCACGGTCAACGAGGACTCCTTCCTCGTCGCGCCGCCGGTGTTCGTCGTGGCCGACGGCATGGGCGGGCACGCGGGTGGCGACGTCGCCAGCCGGATCGTGGTCGAGGAGTTCGCCCGGCTCGTCGAGGAGGGCTACGACCCGGGCCGCGGCGCCGAGCAGGTGGCCGACACCATCGCCCGGTCGCAGGCCCGGATCGTCGAGTACGGCGACGGGCAGCGCGCCGAGCACCCCCGCTGGCACGCCGGCACCACCGCCGTGGTGGCCGTGCTCGTCGACGACGGCGGCACCACCAAGTGGCTGCTCGCCAACCTCGGCGACTCCCGCATCTACCGCTTCACCGACGGCCGGCTCGACCAGGTGAGCGTCGACCACTCGGTCGTCCAGGAGCTCGTCGACGCCGGGACGATCACCGCCGAGGAGGCCTCGGTCCACCCCGAGCGGCACGTGATCACCCGGGCCCTGGGCAGCCCGGAGGGCGTGCGCCCCGACTTCTTCCTGCTGCCGCTCCCCGCGGTCGAGCGGCTCCTCCTCTGCAGCGACGGGATCTCCGGGATGATCACCGACGCCGACATCGCCGCCATCCTCGACTCCGTCCCCGATCCCCGGGACGCCGCCGACGCCCTCGTGCGTGCCGCGCTCGACGCCGGGGGTCGCGACAACGCCACCGCCGTCGTCATCGATGTGGTGGGATTGGTGCACGACGATTCATACGACTCCGAGCGCCAGCTCGCGAGTCTCGAAGACAAGTTGGGGGCCCGTCCGTGAGTGAGTCCACAGGTCATCGTCGACAGCTGTCCGAGGGGCACTGGTACGCCGTCCTCGGTGACCGCGTCTCGCTGGTCCTCCCCGCCGCGGAGCGCCCGCGCGTCGCCGGCCTCTGGGAGCTGGTGGACGGCGGCGCCGACTTCGACGAGGTGCTCGACGGCCTGCTCGCCGGGGGCATCCGCACGCTCACGGGCTTCGTGCTCGTCGGGCACGACGACAGCACCCGGGTGCTGGTCCGTGGCCAGGCGACCGTCACCGTCGCCACCACCGGCGGCGACGTCACCGTGTCGGGGGCGGGGGAGTCCATGTGGGCCGACCGCACCCTCGACGGCGTCACGGGCGGCACCGTCGTCCTGGAGGGCGCGGCTCCGGCCGACCTCGCCCTCACCTCCGGCATCGCCCGGGTGGGCTCCCTGGTCTTCGGCGACCCGGCGTCGGTGGACGGTGCGGCCGCCGTGCCACCCGCCCCGGAGGCACTCGTCGCCGATCGCGACGAGGTCGCGGACACCGGCCCCGACACCCAGGACGACCCGGCGGCCCGCCCCGAGCCGCTGCCGGCCGAGCCCGCCGGGGACTCCGACCCCGGCGACCACGAGGCCGACCCGGAGCCCGACGCCGGGCCCGTCGCGGACGTCGTACCCATCGAGTCGGCCGCCTCGGGCGGGAGCGACGCGGGGGAGCCGCTGACCTTCGGGGCTCCCGACGACGACGACCCCACGCCCACCGGCGAGCAGCCCCCCGTGCTCGACGACGACAGGTCCGACGACGACGTGGCGGATGACGACGTCGCCGACGACCACGACGGCCAGACCACGGTCGGCCCCTCCGCCGACGAGTTCGTGCGACCCGGCGTCCCGGGTCAGGAGCTCGCGCCGGCCGTCGTGTCCCGTCCGGTCGCCAAGCTGGTCCTCTCGACCGGCGAGGTCGTCGAGGTCGACCGCACGATCGTGGTCGGCCGGGCCCCCGAGGCCCGTCGCCTGGCCTCCAGCGACCAGCCCCAGCTGGTCACCGTCGCCAGCCCCAACCACGAGATCTCCTCCACCCACCTCGAGATCCGCCCCGGCGCCGGCGCCGACCACGGGAGTGCCGTGGTCACCGACCTCGGCTCCACCAACGGCACCGTCCTGGTGCAGCCCGGCCTCCCACCCGAGGACCTCCAGGCCGGCATCGCGGTGTCGCTGATCCCCGGTGCCATCCTCGACCTCGGTGACGGCGTGACCATCCAGACCACCAACCCCTGACGCAGGACCGACCCCACGTGACGCAGCAGCAGGCCGACGCCCCGGCCACGACCTACCCCGTCGCCGAGCTCGAGCGCCGGTTCTATGCCTTCGCCATCGACCGGCTGGTCACCTGGGGCCTCTACCTCCTGATCGGCGTCGGCGCCTGGCTGGCGCTCGGCGACGAGCCGTGGGTCATCGCCGGCATCGTCGGCGGAGCCATGGTCATCGGCTGGCTGGTGCTCGCCGTGATGACGGGCGTCTCGGGCAACACCCCGGGCAAGTCCGCGGTCGGGCTTCGGGTCGTGCACCACGGCACCGGCACCCCGATCGGCGTCGGACCGGCCCTGGGCCGCTCGCTCGTGCTGGCCGCAGCCTCGCTGCCGACCTTCGGGATCGGCCTCGCCACCCTCGCCTGGACCGCCGTGGAGGACCCGGGTCGCCAGCGCCGCGGCTGGCACGACCACCTCGCCTCCTCGGTCGTGGTCGACGTCCGACCGGCGGAGGTCGTCGCCGAGACCGTCGACGACAGCCCGCGCCACGTCGTCAACCTCACCGCCATGCGGCTGGTCCCAGCCCCGGCGGTCGAGCCCCCCGTCTTCCAGGCCCCGCCGCCGCCCACCCGGCCGGCACCCGAGGCGCGCGCCCCGCAGGCCCCCGCCGCCCCCCAGCAGCCACCTGCCCACCAGCAGCCACCTGCCCACCAGCAGCCACCCGCGCGCCAGCAGCCCCCGGCCCACCCGGCGCCGCAGCGCGCCCCGGCGTACCCGACCCCCCAGGTGCCCGCGTTCGCGCCGGCCCCCGAGGGTCGCCAGCAACCGCCCGCCCCGGCCCGTCCGCAGCCGCCCGCCCAGCACCAGCCCGCCCCGCAGCCGGCGATCCAGCGTCCGCCGGCGGACGACCCGGGCCGCACCGTGGTCCGCTCGCGTCCCGACGGCGCCGCTCCGGCCCGCCCGGCCGGCCCGCGCTGGCGGGTGACCTTCGACGACGGGCACTCCTTCGTGGTCGAGGGCATGGTGCTGGTCGGTCGGCGCCCCGAGCCCCGCTCCGGCGAGCCGGTCTGGCACCTGGTGCCCCTCGCGTCGGCGGACATGTCGGTCTCCAAGACGCACGCCCAGTTCTCGCCCGCGCCCGACGGCGCCCTCGTGGTGATGGACCGTGGCTCCACCAACGGGTCGACCCTGACCCGCCAGGGCGTCTCGCGCCAGCTGTCACCGGGCAAGCCCGCGACCCTGGTCGACGGCGACACGGTCGCGTTCGGCGACCGCTCCATGGACGTACGCCGGGAGGCGTGAGCCCCCGCCCGGTCAGCGGGTGATGGCGACCGGGATCCGGGTGACCGAGCCGCGGGCGCCCCGCCAGCGGATCCACCCGTCGTCCACCCCGCCCGGCGTGCCCGGACCGGTGACCGTGACCCTGAAGGTCGCGGACTCCCCGGGGCTCAGCCGGGCGGCCAGCGGCGCCACCCGGACCTGGTGTCGGGTGAAGCCGAAGGCCTGCGCGGAGAAGTACTCCGCCCGGGAGCCGAGGTTGGTGACCCGGCGGGTGACGGTGCCGGTGCCGCGGACCATCACGGACGACAGGTTGAGGTCCGACCACGAGCCCGCCTCGAGCGCCTCGCGGTAGCGGGAGGTGCCGACCACCAGCGCGAGCCGTGCGCCCCGCACGTCGGCGCCGGCGCGACCGGCGCCCTGGCGCAGGGCCGAGTCGGAGCCCAGCGGGACGGCGGTGGTGGCGAGCACGGACCGGACGACCGGTGCCCGCCAGTCGTGCCGGGAGCGGAGCAGCGCAGCGGCGCCGCTGACCCGGGCCGTGGCCGCGGAGCTGCCGCTGAAGAGCGCCCAGCCGCGGTCGCCGGGCACGGCGCCCAGGACGCCGTCGCCGACGGCCACCACGTCGGGCTTGACCAGGCCGGCGCGGGGGTCGCCCGGCGGGGACCAGGCGGCGGTGCGGCCGGCGGCGGGGGAGGGCGCGATGCCGGACATCCGGATGGTGGTGCGGTCGTGGGTGCGGACCCAGCGCGTGAGGCGGGCCGCGTCGGAGGCGTCGAGGTGCACGGTCGGCACCGCGTGGAAGTCGTCGACGGGCTGGCCGGGCCGGACGTTGCCGAGGACCATGGCGACGCCGTCGGCGCGGGCCACCGCGTCGGACTTGTCGATGCGGCCGATGCCGCCGCGCTCGCAGTAGATCGCCCGTCCCGCGGTCCGGGCGGCGTCGAGGGAGCCCGGGCGGCACTGCGCGGCGTCGCGGCGGCGGGCGCCGGTGGCGGCCACGTCGGAGCCGAGGACGAGCCGGACGGGTCCGGACGTACGCCGCGACCTGCTCGCACCGGTCAGGGTCGGGCCGCCGGCGACGGACACGCGGCCCTGCCAGGTGCTCCCGAGCGAGGCGCCGACCGTCGTGACCCACGGGCTGTCGTGGGCGGCGTACTGCTCGCGCCCGTCGTTGCCGGCGGCGGCCACGACGACGATGTCGGCCTCCGCGGCGCCGAGCAGGGCGCGCTCGACGGTGTCGGTGCCGGGCGGACCGGCCACGGCGAGGTTGAGCACGTCGACCCCGTCGGCGGTGGCGCGGTCGATCGCGGAGACCAGGTCGGCGGTCGCGCAGCCGTCGTCGCCCGGGTCGGGGGCGCCCCAGCACGCCTTGTAGGCAGCGATCCGGGCCTGCGGGGCGATGCCGCCGAACCGGCCGACGGTGCGGCCCTGCATCCGCACGCTGACCCCGGCGTTGCCGGCCGCGACCGAGGCGACCTGGGTGCCGTGGCCGACGGCGTCGCGCGGCGACAGGTGCTCGGAGCTGCGCACCCGGTCCTCACCGAAGCCGGCGACCCACCATCCCGACGCCACGACCTTGCGGTTGCAGGTGGACGCGGGCCACTCCTCGCCCTCCTGGCACGTCCCGGAGAAGTCCTGGGGGGCGCGGCCGAGGCCGGGGACACCGGCGAACAGCGGGGACTCGGGTGCGAGGCCGGAGTCGACGACACCGATCACGACGCCGGCGCCGCCGGTGGCGCGCGGCTGCCCGACCTGGCCGGACGCGAGGGCCGTGCCACGGCGGCCCGTCATGGCGCGCACCTCGTTGACCTCGACGGACTCGACCTCGGGGTCCGCCTCGATCGCCGCGACCTGCTCGGGGGTGAGCGGGGCGGCGAAGCCGTTGAGCGCGGTGGTCCAGCGGTAGGTCGTCGCCGGGTTGCCCACCCGGGCCAGCACGGCGTCCTGGCGGGCCAGCAGGCCGGCCGCGCCGGCCCCTCCCGCGGACGTCCCCGGACCGGTCAGGGTGACGAGCCGGAGCGCCGGGACGCCCTCGCCGTCGGCGACCGCGGGAGCCGAGATCGATGCGGCGGACAGGCCGGCGGCCACGGTGGCGAGCACGGCCGCGACCGACGCACGGCGGAGGCCGCCGCGCGGGGTGCGGGTTCGTCGGTGGTGAGGCACGGCAGGCTTCCGGATCCGGCTGGGAGTGGAGGGGCAGGAGCGCCCATGGTCTCGCGAACGGCCCATCGTGTCAGGCGGTCGGGGGTGAATCAATGCGGGCGTCGTCCGGCCAGCCGCACCGTGCGCCGTACGCTGACGTGCATGACGTCGCAGCCCCCGGATCCCGCTCCCGGACCCGTGGTGGGGTTCGACCTCGACATGACCCTCATCGACACCGTGCCGGGCTTCTCCGCCACCCTGGCCGTGCTCGCCGACGAGCTCGGGATCGACCTGCCCGTGGGGGACCTGACCTCGCGCCTGGGCCCCCCGCTGGACCACATGCTGACCCCGCACCTGGCGGCCGAGGCCGTCGCGCCGGCCATCGCCCGCTTCCGCGAGCTCTACGCCGACCACTCCATCCTCCCCGTCCCCGCGTTCCCCGGGGCGCACGAGTCGCTCGCCGCCGTGCGCCGCCACCGCGGCCGCACGCTGCTGGTGACCGGCAAGTTCACCCCCAACGCCCGGCGCCACGTCGACCACCTCGCGCTCGACGTCGACCTGGTGGCCGGCGAGGTGTGGGGGGTCGGCAAGGCCGACGTGCTGCGGGACGAGGGCGCCTCGGTCTACGTGGGCGACCACGTGCACGACGTCGAGGGGGCGCTGGCCGCCGGCGTCGTGAGCGTCTCGGTGCTCACCGGCGGCTGCACCCGCGACGAGCTGGTCGACGCGGGCACCCACGTCGTCCTCGACTCGCTCGAGGACTTCCCCGCATGGCTCGACGACCACCTGCTCGACCTCCGCCTGGCCGCCCTGGAGGCGCGGCTGCGCGAGCTCGGCTCCGTGGTGGTGGCCTTCAGCGGCGGCGCCGACAGCGCCCTCCTGCTGGCCGCGGCGGTGCGCGCGCTGGGCGCCGACCGGGTCGTCGCGGCGACCGGCTACTCCGACTCGCTCCCGGCCGTCGAGCGCGACCCGGGTCGTGCCTTCGCGGAGTCGCTGGGGGTGCCGCTGCTGACCCCCCGCACCCACGAGATGGAGCGCGAGGGCTATCGCGCCAACTCCGGCGAGCGCTGCTACTTCTGCAAGGCCGAGCTCATCGAGACGCTCCGGCCGCTGGCCGACGAGCACGGCATCGCGCACGTGGCGACCGGCACCAACGCCGACGACGCGGTGGCGGGGTTCCGTCCCGGCATCCGGGCCGCGGCGGAGCGCGGCGCCGTGACGCCGCTGCTCGACGCAGGCCTCACCAAGGACGACGTACGCCGCGCCTCGCGCCGCTGGGGACTGCCCACCTGGGACAAGCCCGCCGCCGCCTGCCTCTCCTCGCGGGTGGCCTACGGCATCGAGGTGACCCCGCACCGGCTGGCCCGCGTCGAGCGCGCCGAGGCGGCCGCCCGGGCCGCGCTGGACGACCTCGGCCTCGAGAGCCGCGACCTCCGGGTCCGCGACCTCGGGGGCCGGGCCAGCATCGAGCTCGACCGCGACCTGATCCGCGGACCGCTGTCCGAGGGGGCCCGGGGTGAGGACGCGGTGGTGGCCGCCGTGGTCGCCGCGGGGTTCGCCGAGGCCGGGATCGACCCCCGCGGCTTCCGCTCCGGCTCGCTCAACGAGGCGCTCGCCGCGGAATAGCGGATGTCGATGGCGGGTTGTCCGTCGGCACCCATAGTCTGTGCGCGCTCGGGACCCCTGTCCCGGCGACCATCGATACACGCAAGCAGGAATGAAGAGGTCAAGGCCGTGCCCAGTGGCAAGGTGAAGTGGTTCGACGCCGACAAGGGCTTCGGGTTCCTGTCCCAGGACGGCGGCCCCGACGTCTACGTGCACTCCGACGCGCTCCCCGAGGGGGTCACGGTCCTCAAGGCCGGCACCCGCGTCGAGTTCGGCATCGCCCAGGGCCGCCGCGGGGACCAGGCGCTCCAGGTCAAGGTCCTGGATGCTCCCGCCTCGGTGACGCGCAACCAGCGCAACGCCCAGCGCAAGGACCCGGACGCGATGGTCGCCATCGTCGAGGACCTCATCCGGCTCCTCGACGGCGTGGGCGAGACCTACCGCCACGGTCGCCACCCCGAGGCGAAGACGGCCCGGCCCACGGCCAAGCTGCTGCGGGCGCTGGCCGACGAGCTCGAGCTGTAGCGGCCCTCAGGCCCCGCCGGGCGACGTCCCGACCCGGGGCGGTCGCGTGAGCAGCACGTAGGCGCCCCAGGCGACGAGCACGCCGGTGGCGATGCCCAGGCCAAGGCGCGGCATGAGCGGCATCGCGATCCCGGCGAAGCCGCCGATCACCCAGGCCAGCTGCAACGACGTGTCCGAGCGCGCGAAGGCGCTGGCCTGGACCCGCTCGGGCACGTCGCGCTGGATGGTCGAGTCGAGCGAGAGCTTGGCCAGGGACTGCGCGAGACCGGCGGTCACGCCCAGCAGCACCAGCGGCAGCAGCCCGTAGAACAGCGCCGCGACCAGGACCGCGACCGCGTCGGCGACCAGGGCCAGCACGACGGTCAGCGCCGGGTCGATGCGCCGCAGCAGGGAGCCGAGGGCGATGCCCAGCGTGTTGCCGAGGCCCGCGGCCCCGATCACCAGCCCGAGGAGCACCTCGGGCCGATATTCGCCGATCGGGTTCTCGCGCAGCAGGAACGCCATGAACATCACGAGGAAGCCGCTCAGCCAGCGAGGTCCGCAGTTGGCCTTGAGGGCGAACGCCACCGCGCTGGGCATCCGCCGCCGGTTGCGGGTTCGTGACCGTGGACCGGCGCTCGGCCCGGGCAGCAGGACGAGCTGCTCCTCGCCGGCGCTCGAGTCGACCCGCTCGGGCAGCCGGATGGCCCAGATCGTGGCCAGCACGAAGAGCACGAAGGCGTAGCGCAGCGACCACTCCGACCCGGCCGTGGACGCGAGCACCGCGATCGGCGCCGAGAGCGCGGCCCCGACGACGCCGGCCAGCGACACCCGCGCGTTGGCCTTGACGAGGGTGAGCGCCGGCGGCAGCAGGCGGGGGACCGCGGCGGCCCGCGTCACGCCGTACGCCTTGGACGCCACCAGCACGCCGAGCGCGGCCGGGAAGAGCCAGTCCGAGCCGGTCGCGACCGCCGTGGCCAGCGCCCAGCAGAGGAAGGCGCGGACCGCCATGGTCGAGCCGATGGCCCACCGGCGACCGTGGCTGAAGCGGTCGAGGAACGGGCCGATCAGCGGGGCCACGATGGCGAAGGGGAGCATCGTGAGCCCGAGGAAGAGCGCGACCTGGCCCCGCGCCTCGCCGGTGGGGACCTGGAAGAACAGCGTCCCGGCCAGTGAGATCGCCACGGCCGCGTCGCCCGCGGCGTTGAAGGCGTGCAGCTCGATGAGGCGGGACAGGCCGGAGTCGCCGGCGCCCTCGGCGCGGGAGGCGCGCCGGGCCTGCTGCATGGTGAAGCGGCTGGCGCGACCGGTGGCGCGGGTGGCTCCGGCGACCCCACGGCCCATCCCGCGGCCGGCGGCCTTCATCCCGCGGCCGGCTCCGCCGAGGCGCGTCCGACCGGTCCCGTCGGGGCGGGGTGGGTGGTCGGCGGTCATGGGCCAATCCTGCCGTGTGGGTGGTCCGCAGGTACGCAGCAGGGACCCCGTGGGCCGGTCGACCTGACAGGAGCCCGTGGGTTTGTCATGATTCGCCGGTGATCGCCCTCGCCGAGACCTCGCCCGACGCCACCCTGGCCGCGGCCGCCGACCTCGCGCGCGCCGTGGTCCTCGACCTCGCCGACGCCACCGACGTCGGTGAGCACCTCGGTGCCCAGGGCGAGGGTGAGCTCGTCGTCACCCACCTCCTCGCCTGCACGCGCCCCGGCTACACCGGGTGGCGCTGGTCGGTCACCCTGAGCCGGGCGGCCGACAGCAGCGAGCCCACGGTCAACGAGGTCGTGCTCATCCCGGGCGCCGAGGCGATCGTGGCGCCCCCGTGGGTGCCCTACAAGGAGCGGCTCCAGCCCGGCGACCTCTCGCCCGGCGACCTGCTCCCCGTCGAGGACGAGGACCCGCGCCTGGTGCCGACCTACTCCTTCGGCGACGACCCGCTGGACCCCGACGCCAAGGCGCAGGTGCGCCAGGTCGCCCAGGACCTCGGCCTCGGCCGGGTCCGCACGCTGTCCCCGGAGGGCATCGACATGGCCGCCGAGCGCTGGTACGCCGGCGACGGAGGTCCCGAGGCGGCCCTCGCCAAGAGCGCTCCCGAGTCGTGCTGGTCGTGCGGCTTCCTCGTGCGCCTGTCCGGTCACCTGGCCGGCACGTTCGGCGTCTGCGCCAACGGCAACGCCAACGACGACGGTCGCGTCGTGTCGGTCGACCACGGCTGCGGCGCCCACTCCGAGGTCAAGCTGGCCCGCAAGCAGCAGCCGATCCCGGTGCCGGACCACGTCTTCGACACGCTGACCGACGACGGGTTCGACACGCTCTGAGGGCTGTCCCTCAGCCCGGCCCCATCGCGTGGCCGTACGACGTCGCGGCCTGCGGGGCGTCGTCGCGGGCGAGCAGCCACACGGCGTACTCGTCGGACGGCGGGTGCAGCTCGTAGGAGCCGAACCGGGCGTCCACGCGCAGGCCGCTCGCCGTGACGTCGGCGACGAACTCCTCCGGCGGGTAGTCGCGCGCCGTGGCCGGCCCGTCGACCGGGTGGAAGCCGGCGAGCACCCGACCGCCCGGTGCGAGCAGGGCCCGCAACCGGGTCAGCACCGCTCGCTCGGTGTCGGGCGCCAGGAAGACCATCACGTTGCCGACGGTGACGACGAGGTCGAACCCACCCTCGAGCGAGGCGGCGAGCACGTCGGCGTGCTGGACCTCGAGGTCGGGGTAGGTCGCCCGGCACTGGGCGACCAGGGCGGCGTCGGGCTCGACCGACACGACGTCGTGGCCGCGGGCCACCAGCGCGGCCGAGACCCGGCCCATGCCGGACCCCACGTCGAGGATCCGGGCCCCGCGGGCCACGAGCGTGTCGGCCAGCCGGGCCTCGCCGTCGACGTCGGCGCCCTCGGCGACGAGCCGGCCGAACTTCTCGCCGTAGCCGCGGTTGCCCTCGCCGGCCAGCTCCCACCGGGTGCGGGGGAGGCTCACGCCGTGCCCTGCGCCGGGTCCGGTGCGGCGTCCTGCTCCGAGCGCGCCCGGCGACGGCGGCGGACGTACTCGAGGCCGCACAGGCCGAGCCCGAAGCCGGCCAGGCAGGTCCACAGCCACCAGGTGCGACCGGTGTCGGCGAGGGTGCCGTAGAACGGGAGGAGGCCGATGAAGGCGAGCAGCCAGAGCCCCGTGCCCACCTCGACGGTGCGGACGCCGTCGACGTCCAGCGGGGCCACGTCGGCCACGATGTAGGTGCGGTTGCCGATCTCGTGCTGCGTCGGCTGCTCGTCCCTGAAGTCCACGCCGCCACGCTAGCCGCTCGCCCGGGGCACCGAAACACCGCCGCAACGCGCTTCTGCCACACTGCCGCCCGTGAGTGACAAGACCCAGACCGCGCAGCGGTCCGCCCAGTCGGGCCTCGACGGCTACTTCAAGATCTCCGAGCGCGGCTCGACCGTCGGCCAGGAGGTGCGTGGCGGTCTCGTCACGTTCCTGACGATGGCCTACATCATCGTGCTCAACCCGCTCATCCTCGGCTTCGTGCCCGACTCGACGGGAGCGTTCCTCGGTGGCGGCTCCGAGCCCGGCAGCGGCATCCCGGCGATCGCGGCGGGCACCGCGCTCATCGCGGGACTGCTCACCATCCTGATGGGCGGTGTCGCCAACTTCCCGCTGGCACTGGCCACCGGCCTGGGCCTCAACGCCTTCGTCGCCAACTCCATCGCCCGGCAGTCCACGTGGGGCGACGCGATGGGCCTCGTGGTCCTCGAGGGCATCGTCATCCTCGTGCTGGTGCTGACCGGCTTCCGCAAGGCGGTCTTCCACGCGGTCCCGCAGCAGCTCAAGGTCGCGATCTCGGTCGGTATCGGCCTGTTCATCGCCCTCATCGGCTTCGTCGACGCCCGCTTCATCACCCGTATCCCCGACGCCTTCCAGACCACCGTGCCCGTCCAGCTGGGGGCCGACGGCCACCTGGTCGGCTGGCCGGTGTTCGTCTTCTGCCTCGGCCTCGCGCTCATGGTCGGCCTCTGGGTGCGCCAGGTCCGCGGCGCCATCCTCATCTCGATCGTCGTCACGACCGTGGTCGCGGTGGTCGTCGAGGCGGTCGCCGACCTCGGTGCGGCCTCCGCCGACAACCCGGGCGGCTGGTCGCTGAGCGTCCCGACGCTCAGCGGTGACGTGGTCGCCTGGCCCACCTTCGACACCCTCGGCGAGTTCAGCCTGTTCGGCGCCTTCAGCACCATCGAGGGCGGCGTGCTCGCGGCCCTGCTGCTGGTCTTCTCGCTGCTGCTGGCCGACTTCTTCGACACGATGGGCACGATGACGGCGATCGGTGCCGAGGCCGGCCTCAACGACGAGGAGGGCACGCCGCCGCACGCCCAGCGCATCCTGGTCGTCGACTCCGTGGCCGCCATCGCGGGTGGCGCGGGTGGCGTCTCGTCCAACACCTCCTACATCGAGTCGGCATCCGGCGTGGGGGAGGGGGCGCGCACCGGCCTCGCCTCCGTGGTCACCGGCGTGCTGTTCCTGCTCGCGACGTTCTTCACCCCGCTCGTCTCGGCCATCCCGTCCGAGGCGGCCGTCCCGGCCCTGGTCCTGGTCGGCTTCCTGATGATGCAGCAGGTCAGCGAGATCGACTGGCGCGACGTCGAGCTGGCGATCCCGGCCTTCCTGACCGTCGTGCTGATGCCGTTCACCTACTCGATCAGCGTCGGCATCGGGGCGGGCTTCGTCGCCTTCGTCCTGATCAAGGTCGTCGTCGGCAAGGCGCGCGAGGTGCACCCGCTGATGTGGGTCGTGGCCGCGCTGTTCGTCGTCTACTTCGCCTACACGCCCATCAACGGCTGGCTCTCCTGACCCCCGGACGCCCCTCTCCGCCTCGAGCGGGGGGGCTTCCTTCGGCGGAATAGTTAGCATGGGTAATGAGTTATGCTCACGACATGCCCACCACAGCAGCTGTTGCCCGCACCGACGCGGGGCTCGCCGCAGAGCTCCGCGTGGGAGTGATGCGCCTGCGTCGCCGCCTGGCCGGCGAGCGGCACCCCGACAACGACCTGAGCCTCGGCCAGATGGCCGTGCTCGGGCTGCTGTTCCGGCGGGGTGACCAGACCGTCGGCGACCTCGCCCGGCTGGAGCACGTGCAGCCGCCGTCCATGACGCGCACCGTGACGTGCCTGGAGGGCGACGGCCTCGTCGTACGCCGTCCGCACGAGACCGACGGCCGCGTGGTCATCGTCTCGCTCACCGACCGCGGCCGCGAGGTCGTCCTGGCGGACCGCAAGCGCCGCGACGCCTGGCTGGCCGTCCAGCTCACCCACCTGACCCCCGACGAGCGCAACGTCCTGCGTCGCGCCGCCCCCCTCCTCGACCGCCTCTCGCAGGCGGACTGACCCGAAGGAGACACCACGAGTCCCCGATTCCGCTCCCTGTCCAACCCCAATTACCGCCTGTACGCCGCCGGAGGCGTCGTCTCCAACACCGGCACCTGGATGCAGCGCGTCGCCCAGGACTGGCTGGTGCTCCAGCTCACCGCCAACAGTGGCGCCGCCCTCGGCATCACGACCGGGCTGCAGTTCCTGCCGTTCCTGCTCATCGCGCCCTTCGCCGGCCTGGTCGCCGACCGGATGCCCAAGCAGCGGCTGCTCCAGCTGACCAACCTCGGCATGGCCGTGCCCGCCGCGATCCTCGGCGTGCTCGCCGTGACGGGCACCGCGCAGATCTGGCACGTCTACGTGCTGGCCTTCGTGCTCGGCACCGCCTCCGCGTTCGACGCCCCGGCGCGCCAGTCCTTCGTCTCCGAGATCGTCGACCCCGACGACCTCACCAACGCAGTCGGCCTCAACTCCGCCAGCTTCAACGCCGCGCGGCTCGTCGGCCCCGCCGTCGCGGGCCTGCTGATCTCGGCCTTCGGTGGGGGAGTGGTCGGCACCGGCTGGGTGATCCTCATCAACGCCGTCTCGTACGTCGCCCCGGTCCTGGCCCTGCGCGGCATGGACGCCAGCCGCCTCGACAGTCCCGTCCCGGGCATCCGCGGGCCGGGGGCGATCCGCGAGGGCGTGGCCTACGTCCGCGCCCGGCCGGACCTGCTGCTGATCCTCGCGATCGTCTTCAGTGCGGGCACCTTCGGCCTCAACTTCCAGATGACGTCCGCCCTGATGGCCACCGAGGTCTTCGGCAAGGGCCCGGCCGAGTACGGCCTGCTCGGCACCTTCCTCGCGGTCGGGTCGCTCACCGGGGCGCTGGTCGCCGCCGGTCGCACCCACGTGCGGCACCGGCTGGTGATCGGCGCCGGGCTCGTGTTCGGCACCGTCGTGACGATCGCGGGACTGATGCCGTCCTACCTCACCTACGCCCTGGTCACCCCGCTCATCGGCCTCAGCGCGCTCACCCTCATCACCAGTGCCAACGCCTACATGCAGCTCAACACCGAGCCGGGCATGCGCGGGCGGGTGATGGCGCTCTACATGATGATCTTCATGGGGGGCACGCCCGCCGGGGCCCCGGTCATCGGCTGGATCGGCGAGACCTTCGGAGCCCGGTGGACGCTGGTGCTCGGAGGGCTGCTCACCATCGCCGGAGTGGGTCTCGCGACCCTCGTGTTCGCCCGCACCAAGGGCATCTCCGTCATCCCCCACCGCACCCCCGCGGTGCCCGACCGGGTGGGCGGCTGAGGTGGGCTCCGAGCGGGGTCCATGGCGTTTTGACCCGCCTAGGGGCGGCCGGTAGATTGACTCCTCGTGTTTGGCCTGCCCTCAGGCCTGTCCAGTTCCGGACGGGCCGGGCGCCCATCCACGACAGCGCACAGCACGTCGTGCGCCGGGCACCACCGCTTCACGCGGCAGTTCCCGAACGGACCGCCTCGGCAGGTTGCCGTTGCGAGAGAGTCATCAAAGAAAGGGAACCACTCGGTGCCCACCATCAATCAGTTGGTCCGCAAGGGCCGCCAGGACAAGGTGTCCAAGAGCAAGACGCCTGCCCTGAAGGGTTCGCCCCAGCGTCGCGGCGTCTGCACCCGCGTCTACACGACCACCCCCAAGAAGCCGAACTCCGCCCTCCGCAAGGTCGCCCGCGTGCGCCTCAGCAGCGGCGTCGAGGTCACGGCGTACATCCCGGGTGTCGGTCACAACCTCCAGGAGCACTCGATCGTGCTCGTGCGCGGCGGCCGTGTGAAGGACCTTCCCGGTGTCCGCTACAAGATCATCCGCGGCACGCTCGACACCCAGGGTGTCAAGAACCGCAAGCAGGCCCGCAGCCGCTACGGCGCGAAGAAGGAGAAGTAATGCCTCGCAAGGGTCCCGCTCCCAAGCGCCCTCTCGTCGTCGACCCGGTCTACGGCTCGCAGATCGTCACGCAGCTCGTCAGCAAGGTCCTCCAGGACGGCAAGAAGCAGGTCGCGCAGCGCATCGTCTACACGGCGCTCGAGGGCTGCCGTGAGAAGACCGGCACCGACCCGGTCGTCACGCTCAAGCGCGCGCTCGACAACGTCAAGCCCGCCATCGAGGTCAAGTCCCGCCGCGTCGGTGGCGCGACCTACCAGGTCCCGATCGAGGTCAAGGCCAACCGCAGCACCACGCTGGCGCTGCGCTGGCTCGTCGGCTACGCCGCTGACCGCCGCGAGAAGACCATGGCCGAGCGCCTCATGAACGAGATCCTCGACGCGTCCAACGGCCTCGGTGCCGCTGTGAAGAAGCGCGAGGACACCCACAAGATGGCCGAGTCCAACAAGGCCTTCGCCCACTACCGCTGGTGATGCTGGTGGAGCACGTCGCAGGCGCGGCGTGCTCCGCCTCCCACCGCCCACCAACTTTTTCGAGGGACTGAGACCCAACAGTGGCTGTCGACATCACCACCGACCTCAACAAGGTCCGCAACATCGGCATCATGGCGCACATCGACGCCGGCAAGACCACCACGACCGAGCGCATCCTCTTCTACACCGGTATCTCCTACAAGATCGGTGAGGTCCACGACGGCGCAGCCACGATGGACTGGATGGAGCAGGAGCAGGAGCGTGGCATCACGATCACCTCTGCTGCGACCACGTGCTGGTGGAAGGACCACCAGATCAACATCATCGACACCCCCGGCCACGTGGACTTCACGGCCGAGGTCGAGCGCTCGCTGCGCGTCCTCGACGGCGCCGTCGCGGTGTTCGACGGTGTCGCCGGTGTCGAGCCGCAGACGATGACGGTGTGGCGCCAGGCCAACAAGTACTCGGTCCCCCGCATGTGCTTCGTCAACAAGCTCGACCGCACCGGAGCGGACTTCTTCCGCTGCGTCGACATGATGGTCGAGCGCCTCAACTCCACCCCGCTGGTCCTCCAGCTCCCGATCGGTGCCGAGAGCGACTTCCTCGGTGTCGTCGACCTGGTCGGCATGCGCGCCCTCACCTGGCGCGGCGAGACCACGATGGGCGAGGACTACGAGGTCGAGGAGATCCCGGCCGAGCTCGCCGAGCAGGCCGCGGAGTACCGCGAGAAGCTCATCGAGACGCTGGCCGAGGCCGACGACGAGATCATGGAGAAGTACCTCGAGGGCGAGGAGAACTTCACCGTCGAGGAGCTCGAGACCGCGATCCGTCGCGCGACCCTCGCCGACAAGCTCAACCCGGTCCTCTGCGGCACCGCGTTCAAGAACAAGGGCGTCCAGCCCCTGCTCGACGCCGTCGTGAAGTTCCTGCCCTCGCCGCTCGACATCGACGGCATCCAGGGCCACTCGGTCAAGGACGAGGACGAGGTCATCGTCCGCCAGCCGTCTGACGACGAGCCCTTCGCGGGCCTCGCCTACAAGATCGCCTCCGACCCGCACCTCGGCAAGTTGATCTACGTCCGGGTCTACTCCGGCAAGCTCGAGGCCGGCACGTCCGTGATCAACTCGGTCAACGGCCGCAAGGAGCGGATCGGCAAGGTCTACCAGATGCACGCCAACAAGCGTGAGGAGATCGCGTCGGTCGGCGCCGGCCAGATCGTGGCCGTCATGGGCCTCAAGGACACCAAGACCGGGCACACCCTCTGCGACCCGCAGAACCAGGTCGTGCTGGAGTCGATGACCTTCCCGGCCCCGGTGATCGAGGTCGCGATCGAGCCCAAGACCAAGGGCGACCAGGAGAAGCTCGGCACCGCGATCCAGCGCCTCTCCGACGAGGACCCCACCTTCACGGTCAAGGCCGACGAGGAGACGGGCCAGACGATCATCGCCGGCATGGGCGAGCTCCACCTGGAGATCCTCGTCGACCGCATGAAGCGTGAGTTCCGCGTCGAGGCAACCGTCGGCAAGCCGCAGGTGGCCTACCGCGAGACGATCCGTCGCAAGGTCGAGAAGCACTCCTACACGCACAAGAAGCAGACCGGTGGTTCGGGTCAGTTCGCCAAGGTCGTCATCGACCTCGAGCCGAACATCGACCCGGAGACCGGCACCGGCGCCGGCTACGAGTTCGTCAACTCGGTCAGCGGTGGTCGCGTGCCCAAGGAGTACATCCCCTCGGTCGACCAGGGCGGCCAGGAGGCCATGGAGTTCGGCGTCCTCGCCGGCTACCCGATGGTCGACGTGAAGTTCACGCTGCAGGACGGCGCCTACCACGACGTCGACTCCTCCGAGCTCGCGTTCAAGATCGCCGGCAACCAGGCGTTCAAGGAGGCTGCGCGCAAGGCCAAGCCGGTCCTGCTCGAGCCGATGTTCGCCGTCGAGGTCACCACCCCGGAGAGCTTCCTCGGCACCGTGATCGGCGACATCAACTCCCGCCGCGGGCAGATCCAGGCCCAGGAGGAGCGTCACGGGGACATGGTCGTCAACGCCCTCGTGCCCCTCTCCGAGATGTTCGGGTACGTTGGCGACCTGAGGTCCAAGACCTCCGGGCAGGCGTCGTACTCGATGGAGTTCGACTCGTACGCCGAGGTTCCCACGAACATCGCCGAGGAGATCGTCAAGAAGGTCCGCGGCGAGTAGTTCGCCCCGGGCCCTCGGCCCCGCACCACCCCGTTCCACACCCATGAGTTCAAGTACAAACCCAACCAGGAGGAGCCCCAGTGGCTAAGGCGAAGTTCGAGCGGACCAAGCCGCACGTCAACATCGGCACGATCGGTCACATCGACCACGGCAAGACGACGCTGACCGCGGCGATCACCAAGGTGTTGCACGACAAGTACCCGAACCTGAACGAGGCCTCGGCCTTCGACCAGATCGACAAGGCTCCCGAGGAGCGTCAGCGCGGCATCACGATCTCGATCGCGCACGTCGAGTACCAGACCGAGGCGCGCCACTACGCGCACGTCGACTGCCCGGGTCACGCGGACTACATCAAGAACATGATCACCGGTGCCGCTCAGATGGACGGCGCGATCCTCGTGGTCGCCGCCACCGACGGCCCCATGCCGCAGACGCGTGAGCACGTGCTGCTCGCCCGCCAGGTCGGCGTCCCCGCCCTGGTCGTGGCGCTCAACAAGTGCGACATGGTCGACGACGAGGAGCTCATCGAGCTCGTCGAGATGGAGGTGCGCGAGCTCCTCTCCGAGTACGAGTTCGACGGCGACAACATCCCCGTCGTGCGCGTTGCCGCCTTCCCCGCCCTGCAGGGCGACGAGAAGTGGGGCGAGTCGATCCTCGAGCTGATGAACGCGGTCGACGACTCGATCCCGACCCCCGAGCGCGAGACCGACAAGCCGTTCCTCATGCCCGTCGAGGACGTCTTCACGATCACCGGTCGCGGCACGGTCATCACCGGTCGCATCGAGCGCGGCATCGTCAAGGTCAACGAGGAGGTCGAGATCATCGGCATCCGCGAGACCTCGCAGAAGTCGACCGTCACCGGCGTCGAGATGTTCCGCAAGCTGCTCGACGAGGGCCAGGCCGGCGAGAACGTCGGTCTCCTCCTCCGTGGCACCAAGCGCGAGGACATCGAGCGCGGCATGGTCGTCATCAAGCCGGGCACCACGACGCCTCACACCAACTTCGAGGCGTCCGTCTACATCCTCAGCAAGGACGAGGGCGGCCGTCACACGCCGTTCTTCAACAACTACCGTCCCCAGTTCTACTTCCGTACGACTGACGTGACCGGTGTTGTGACCCTGCCCGAGGGCACCGAGATGGTCATGCCGGGTGACAACACCGAGATGTCGGTCGAGCTCATCCAGCCCATCGCCATGGACGAGGGCCTCCGGTTCGCGATCCGTGAGGGTGGCCGCACCGTCGGCGCCGGCCGGGTCGTCAAGATCACCAAGTGATCTGATCCTCAGGCTTCACCAGCGAGGCCCCACTCCTTCGGGAGTGGGGCCTCGTTGCACGTTGCGGACCTCATCCGCGGGTGAGGTCCGCCAGGATCTCCGGCCAGTGCTCGAGGAGCGTGGCCAGGTGGGTGCTCCCCGGTCTCACCACCACCTCGGCGTGCGGGACCCGCTCGGCGAACCACGCGGCTCCCGGCAGCGCACGCCCGTCGCGCTCGCCGTACCAGAGGTGCACGGGGCAGGAGACGGAGGCGACGTCGACGCCCCACGGCCGGCAGAGCAGGGCCGCGTCGCGCAGGTAGCCGTGGTGGTCGGCGAGCGCCTCGCGGATCGAGGCGGCCACCTCGTCGACGGGCATTCCTCGGACCAGCGCGGCGTCCCGGTCCGGGAGCGCGGCGGCCCAGCGGCGGGCGAGGGCCGCGTCGTCCGGGTCGTCGGGGTGCACCCGGGCGACCCACGCCTCGAACTCGGGACGGGCCCGCTCCATCGCGTCCTCGACCGTCCCCTCGGGCGGGGTCCCGCTCATCGGCAGGGTCGCCACGACGCCGAGCGCCGTGGTGCGCCCGGGGTGCCGGACGACGAAGGTCGCGGCGTACCCGCCGCCGACGGACATGCCGAGGGCGGCCACCTCGCGGATCCCGAGCAGGTCGAGCACCGCGGCAGCGTCGTCCGCGGCGGTGGAGTACGTCGAGTCGGCGCGTGCCGAGAGGCCGTAGCCGGGACGGTTGACGCACAGCAGCCGGACGCCGACCTCGCGCGCCGCCTCCTCGCCGGACCGGGCGGCCCACCGCGTGTCGGGGGTGCCGTGGAAGAACAGCACCACCGGTCCGGTGTCGGCTCCTCCCAGCCACAGCTGGACCGGCCGGCCGTCGGGCAGGATGAGCGACTCCACGGGCCCAACCTAGGCCCGGCCAGGACCCGGCTGGGAGAATGCCGTCGTGTCCGACTCGCCCCAGGGCCCCGCCCGCCCCGCCCGTCCCCACCACAAGCTCACCGACGACGGTCGCCGGATGCGCGAGGTCCTCACCTACTCGCGACGCGGGAGCCGCTTCACCCCGCGGCAGGCGGAGGGGTGGGCCGCCCACCAGGCCGACTGGGTGATCCCGGACGAGGCCGTCGACCGCCCGGACTTCGACCTGCTGTCGTGGTGGCCGGACCGGGACGCCCCGCTCGTCGTCGAGGTCGGCTCGGGCGTGGGTGAGGCCACCGCAGTGCTGGCCGCGCAGCGCCCCGACGTCAACGTCCTGGCCCTCGAGGTGTGGACGCCCGGGATCGCCGACGGCCTGTGGCGCGTCGCGGAGGCCGGCGCCGACAACGTCCGCTTCTGCGGGGTGGATGCCGTGTGGTTCCTGGAGCACCTGCTGGCACCCGGCAGCATCAGCGAGCTGTGGACCTTCTTCCCCGATCCGTGGCACAAGAAGAAGCACCGCAAGCGCCGTCTCGTCACGGGACCCAACGCAGCGATGATCGCCGGCCGGCTCGCGCCCGGGGCGCACTGGCGCCTGGCCACCGACTGGGGCGACTACGCCCAGCAGATGATCGAGGTGCTCGACGCCGAGCCGCTGCTCACCGGTGGCCGGGTCGAGCGCTGGGCGGACCGGCCGGTGACCCGGTTCGAGCGCAAGGGTCTCGAGAAGGACCGCGAGATCACGGACCTCACCTACACGCGCACCTGAGTCGACAGGGGCCTGCGGGTCCGCGAGGGGGTCACCGCGGCGAGGTGACCGGCACGCCCGCCTGCTCGAGGAGCCACTCCGTGTGCAGGCGCTCCGCCTCCCGCTCGGTGCCCGGGGGCACCGCGGTGAGGTGGTCGGGGACGCCCAGCGCCCGGCAGGCCTCGGCGAGCACGTCGTCGTACGCCGCGAGCGTCGCGTCGCGTCGCACCTTGCTCGCCCCGGGGACCGGGGCGAGGACCTCGGCGCGGATGCGGTGCAGGTCCGCCACCACGCGCTCGAGGGGGCGTCCGACCGGCTGCGGCGGGCGGTGCCGGTGCCGGCGCGCGAGGCGACCCAGGGAGCCGGCGTACAACGCCCCTCCCACCACCAGGCCGAACACCGCGGTGCACCCCACGACGACCAGCAGGCCGATCACCATGCAGCCACGGTACGCCGCGACCGGACGGGAGTCACCGGCGTGCGGTGAGCCGGTCGCGCAGGGCCGCGTCGCGTCGCAGCCGGACCAGGTCGCGCTCGCGGCGCGACGCGACGACCGCGGCGAGGTAGGCCTGCGGGGAGGTGCCGGGCGGGGGCGGCGGCGCGACGTGGGTCGCCACCAGGTCGGCGAGGCGGACCCCCATCTCGTGGCGGTGCTGCGGGTCCAGGCTTGCCTGCCGGCCGAGGTACTGGCGGACCGCCAGGGCCAGCCCGGTCGGCAGGGCGGACATGTCCGCGGTGCGGGCCCACCGGGCCAGCTCGGGCGGCATCAGCGCCGGCGGTGCCAGCTGGAGCCGGACCCGGCTGCGCACGACGTACGTGCCGGCGGCGTAGTCCCCGAGCCGCTTGCCCTTGGACGACAGCATGGCGGAGAAGAAGGCCGGCACCCCGGAGAAGACGTAGATCTCCACGAACCCGATGAGGGCCCTCACGAAGGCGTGCTGCGCGGTGATCGGCCCGGCGTCGTCGCGCACCGTGCGCAACCCCATCGCCAGCTTGCCGAGCGAGCGGCCACGGGTGAGCGTCTCCACCGTCGTGGGCAGCACCAGGAAGACGAGGATGAGCGTGCCGATGAGGGCCACGTGCGCCAGGGCCCCGTCGGACTGCAGGGACGCGATGCCCAGGACGAGGATCGCGACGACGAGGACGGCGAGGGTGAGCAGCACGTCGACGAGACCGGAGACGATGCGGGCGCCGAGGCTGGCCGGGGGCAGGTCGAGGGCCACGGCCTCGCCGGTGACGTGGTCGTCGGCGGTGAGGCTGGCAAAGGTCGGGCCGGGCTCGGACATCGCCGCCAGCATAGGCTGGCGGCGTGGACCTCGACGCCTACGTGCTCACGCACTCGGCCGACTGGCGACGGCTCGACGAGCTCGCCGGCCGGCGCCGCCTCAGCGGTGCGGAGAGCGACGAGCTGGTCGAGCTCTACCAGCGGGTCGCGACCCACCTGTCGGTGGTGCGCACGTCCGCGCCGGACGCGAGCCTCATCGCGCACCTGTCCTCGCTGCTCGCCCGGGCCCGCCAGCGCACCGTCGGCACCCGCGCGACGACCTGGCGCGGCGTGCGGGACTTCTTCACCCAGCGCTTCCCGGCGGCCCTCTACCGGTTGCGGTGGTGGTGGCTGGGGACTCTCGCGGGCAACGTGGTCGTCATCGCCGTGATGATGTGGTGGCTTCTCGGCAACCCGGCCGTGGAGCAGTCCCTGCTCACCCCCGACGAGGTGGACCAGCTGGTCAGCACCGACTTCGAGGGCTACTACAGCGAGTACGCCGCCTCGCACTTCGCCGCGCAGGTCTGGATCAACAACGCCTGGGTCGCCGCGCTCTGCATCGCCCTGGGGATCCTCGGCGCACCGGTCGTCTGGCTGCTCTTCCAGAACATCGCCAACCTGGCGATCATCGGCTCGATCATGACGCGCCACGACCACGCCGGGCACTTCTGGGGACTGATCCTCCCGCACGGGCTGCTCGAGCTCACCGCTGTCTTCGTGGCCGGGGGAGTCGGGCTGCGGCTCTTCTGGTCCTGGATCGAGCCCGGGTCGCTGACCCGGGCCCAGTCGCTGGCCCACGAGGGACGCACGGCCGGGACGATCGCCCTCGGGCTGGTCGCGGTCCTGGCCCTCAGCGGGGTCATCGAGGGGTTCGTGACCCCGTCGTCGTTGCCCACGTGGGCCCGGGTGGGCATCGGGATCCTGGCCGAGATGGCGTTCTTCGCCTACGTCTTCGTGCTCGGGCGCAACGCGGCCCTGCGCGGGCACACCGGCGACGTCGACGCCGCCCTGCTCGAGGACCGGGTCGCCACCCAGGCCTGAGGTGCGCGGCCGCCTCAGAGCAGGCCGCGTGCCTTGAGGGCCAGGTAGTGGTCCGCGAGGAGCGGCGGCAGCCGCTCGGCGTCCGCGTCGAGCACGTCGACCCCGAGCGTCCTGAGCACGCGGGCCGCGCGCTCGCGCTCGCCGAGGACCTGCGACGCCGCGGCGGCGGCGTACACCTCGTCCAGGGATCCGCGCGTCCCCACCAGGTCGCCCAGGGCGGGGTCCTGCACGGACGCGACGACCACCCGGTGGTGGCGGACGAGCGTCGGCAGGACCGGGAGCAGTCCCTCGTAGACCGCCGCGGGCTCCAGCGGTGTCAGCAGCACCACCAGCGCCCGCTGGCGGCCGAGCCGCGTCACCTCGCCGGCCAGGGCCGACCAGTCGGCCTCGGCGATCACCGGCTCGAGGTCGGCCATCGCCTCCTGCAGCCGGGCCGCGATGTCGCGGGCCCCGGCGGCCCGGACCCGCGACCGGACGGTGCGGTCGCCGGCGAGGAAGTCGACGCGGTCGCCGGCGCGGGCGGCGAGGGCGGCGAGCAGCAGCCCCGCATCCATCGCGGAGTCCAGCCGGGGCACGTCGCCGATGCGCCCGGCCGAGACGCGGGACGTGTCGAGCACGAGCACCACCCGGCGGTCCCGCTCGGGCTGCCACGTGCGGACGACGACCGACCGGTTGCGCGCGCTGGCCCGCCAGTCGATGGAGCGCACGTCGTCGCCGCGGACGTACTCCCGCAGCGAGTCGAACTCGGTGCCCTGGCCGCGCACCCGGACCGCCGCGCGGCCGTCGAGGTCCCGCAACCGGGCCAACCGTGAGGGCAGGTGCTTGCGGGACTCGAAGGCCGGCAGCGAGCGGACCGTGCCCGGGACGTCGAGGGTCGCCTGGCGGCAGGCGAGCCCCAGCGGCCCGGGCACCCGGACCGTCACCCCCACGGCCCGCAGGTCGCCGCGGCGCCGGGGGAGCAGGGGGGTGGTGAGCAGGGCGCGGGCACCGGGACGGAGCACGACCCGGTGCCGGTTGTCGCTGGCTCCGGCGCTGGGCTGCCAGGCGTCGCGGACCAGGGCGCGCACGCCCCGGCCGGTGGCGGAGACGGTGAGGCGCGAGTCGGCGGGCGTCCCGGTCCGGACGGTGCCGGGAGGGCGGCGGGTCACCTCGAGCGTCGCGGGTCGCGGCGCCAGCAGCCAGTCGGCGGCCGTCACCAGGCCGACGAGCAGCAGCCACATCCACACGGTGCTCGCGGCGGGTCGCAGCACGACGGGCACCAGCCCGGTGAGCAGCAGGAGGGGGACGCGCCCGGTGATCGTCATGCTCAGCGCGGCACCGGGACCGAGCCGAGCGCGGAGGCGAGCACGGCGCTGACGTCCACGCCCTCGAGCTCCGCCTCGGGACGCAGCCCGAGCCGGTGGGCCAAGGTGGCGTGGGCCAGGGCCTTGACGTCGTCGGGAGTCACGAAGTCGCGACCGGTCAGCCACGCCCAGGCGCGGGCCGCGCGCAGCAGTGCGGTGGCCCCACGCGGGGACACCCCGAGCGAGAGCGAGGGCGACTCGCGGGTGGCGCGGGCGATGTCCACGATGTAGCCGGTGACCTCGGGGGAGACCTGCACCTCCCGGACGGCGTCCTGGCCGGCGGCGATGTCGTCGGGTCCCGCGACCGCGGTGACGCCGGACGCCGCGACGTCGCGCGGGTCGAACCCCGCGGCGTGCCGGCGCAGGATCTCCAGCTCGGCCTCCCGGTCGGGCACCGGGAGCACCAGCTTGAGCAGGAAGCGGTCGAGCTGGGCCTCCGGGAGCGGGTAGGTGCCCTCGTACTCGACGGGGTTCTGGGTCGCCGCCACCAGGAAGGGGTGGGGCAGCCGTCGCGACACCCCGTCCACCGAGACCTGGCCCTCCTCCATCGCCTCCAGCAGTGCCGACTGGGTCTTGGGCGGCGTCCGGTTGATCTCGTCGGCCAGCAGCAGGTGCGTGAACAGCGGGCCCTCGCGGAAGGTGAGCTCCCCGGCCCGTCCCTCGATGACCATCGACCCGGTGATGTCACCGGGCATCAGGTCCGGGGTGAACTGCACGCGCTTGGTGCCGACGGACAGCGACTGGGCCAGGGTGCGCACCAGGAGCGTCTTGGCCACGCCGGGCACCCCCTCGAGCAGCACGTGGCCGCCGCACAGCAGGGCGACGAGCAGCCCCGACACGGCGGCGTCCTGGCCGACCACCGCCTTGGCCACCTCGGTACGGACGGCCGCGAGGCGGGCGCGGGCCTCCTCGGCCCCGATGGGTCCTGCGGTCATGTGGCACGTACCTCTCTGTCGAGCTCGGCCAACGCGGTGGCCAGGCGGATGAGTTCGTCGTCGCTGCGCGGTGGGGGAGCGGTGTCGTCGAGGAGGGCGGCCACCTCGTGGGCCGGTCGGCCGACGGCGTGGGCGACGTCCCGCACGAGGGCGTCGGTGTCCTGCGGCGGGAGGCCCAGGTGGGCCGCCGCGGTGGTCCGGGTGTGCTGTCGGAGCGCGTGCACGGCGTGCTCCCGGTCGGCGGCGTCGCGGTAGAGACGTCCGCGCGCGTGGGTCGTCTCCAGCGCCCGCACCGTCACCGGGAGGGGCTCGGTGGCGAGCCGTCCGAGCCGGCGACCGCGCCACCAGGCCACGGCCACCATCGTCAGGCCGCAGAGCCACACCGCGGGGAGCAGCCACGGTGGCACGAGGCTGCGCAGGCTCACGCCGTCGTCACCGCTGAGGTCGGCCAGGTCCGGGACGTACCAGACGAGGCGGTCGTCCCCGCCGAGGAGGCGCAGGGCGGCGGTGGCGTTGTCGGCCCGCAGGACCTGGTCGTTCTCCAGGATGCCCGGGGCCCCGAGCAGCAGCAGGCCGTCGTCGGCGGAGGCGAGCCACCAGCCGTCGGGACCGCCGAAGCAGCCGGCGGTGGTGGGCCACGCGGTGGCGAGGTCCACGTCCACCGCCAGGCCCGACAGCACCTCGAGGCCGCCCTCGGTGCAGCCCGCGCTGCGCGGGGAGTCCGGGACCGCGGTGGCGCCCTCGACATCGACGCCCAGCGCGGCGACCGCCCCCGGACCCGGGCCGGCGACCACCACGGTCGCCGCACCCGCGTGGGCCAGGAGGCGTCGGGCGGTGCTGCGGCCGAGGTTGTCGGGGGAGGTGACGAGCACGGTCGTGCCCGCGTCGACCTCCGCGTCCTCGAGCTCGGCGGCCGAGCGGGCCACCTCGACGTCCACGCCCTGGTCGGCGAGCACCCGCGCCACCGCCTGGGCGCCCGTGCCGCCGGGGTTGTCGGGGTCGTGGCTGGCGGAGGTGCGGTTGCCGGTCCCGAGCAGCACCGCCACCAGCAGGGCGGCCAGCGTGCCGGCGCCGATCAGCACCGTGGTGCGGTGGCGCTCCCACCACCCCCTCATGCGGTGCCCGCCAGCTCGTCGTCGAGCGCGAGCACCGATCGCGCCTGGTCCTCGGTGGCCACGCGGTCGCCGTACAGGACGAGGTCGAAGAGCCGGGCCCCCTCGTCGACGTGCTGCGCACGGTCGGGGTACCGGGCGCGGAGGGCGACGGCCAGCTCGTGGGCGGTCGCCCCGGGGGCGTCGTCCAGCAGTCCACGCTCCACCTGGCGCACCGCCAGCGCCCGGAAGCCGTCGACCAGGGCGGTGGAGTGGTCCCCGGAGGAGTACGCCGCCTCGGCACGCGCGCGCCACTCGTCCGCGCCCACCGTGTCGTCGGGGACCGCGGCGGCCCCCTGCCGTCGTACCCCGCGGGAGGCGCGGGTGCGCGTCACCAGCCACACCAGGGCGAGCACGAGCAGCAGGCCGACGAGCATCGCGAAGAACGTGGAGAGCGGCGGCGCGGACGAGGCCGCGTCGAGCGTCCGCACGATCAGTCGCCGCACCCAGTCGAGCACCCTGCCGAGGACGTCGTCCTCGCGGTAGTCGGCCTCCAGCAGCTCGCGGCGCAGCAGCGAGCGCCCCTCGTCCGGCGAGGGGACGAGGGGCGGTTCGGCCGGCACCAGCAGGGTCACGCGCCGATGACCCCGGCCTGCTGCATGAGGGTGATGTCGTGTCCCTCGGTGCGCATCCGCAGGTCGAGGTACTGCAGCGAGGCGACGGCGGTGGTGAACGGTGCCACGAAGGCCGCGGTCACCACGGAGCCGAGCGCCTGGCTCAGGACGAGGACGAGGAGCCCGGCCTCGCTCGGCAGGCCGCCCAGCAGCGCGGCCTGGGAGAGGAAGCTGATGGGCAGGGCGAGCACCGTCCCGGCTGCCTGGGCGATGACCACGGTGAGCAGGGCGATCCCGAAGGTGCGCCAGAAGGCGCCCCGGGTCAGGTGGTAGCCCCGGCTGATCGCACCGAAGACCCCGACCGGCTCCAGCATGAGCGCCGGCACCGGCAGGTAGTAGATGCGCACCCAGAACCACACGACGAAGGCCACGAACAGCGGCACGCTGACGAATCCGTAGACCAGCGGCTCTCGCCAGCCGTCCGCCAGCAGCACGACCGGGATCCAGCTCAGCGCGTAGACGACGATGATGAGGGTGAGGGTCAGCCCGAGCGTGGCGGTGAGGCCGACGAGCCGCCACCGCTTGCCGCGGGTCACGGCCCAGGCCTGCTCGAGGCTGAGACGGCGGCCGATCGCCGCGGCGGCGACCACGTGGGCGATCATCCCGCCGACCAGGATGAGCCCGATGGTCTGCAGGGCCGTCCCGAGGCCCAGCGACCCGAGGGAGCCGACCAGCCCGCCGACGTCGCCGCTCAGCTCGCCGGTGTCGTCGACCTGCAGGGACAGGTCGAGGCCGAGGCTGAGGAACGTCGTCACGAGGACGGGGATCGCCATGGCGACCGCGGCGACGAGCACCGCGGAGCCGACGGTGGCCTTGGGGTTGAAGCGGATGATCCGGAACGCCGCGTCGTACATGTCCGAGAGCGTGAGCGGGCGCAGCGGCACCGCGCCGGGCTTGTGGGCGGCGCCGAGCATCCCGGGTGGTGCCGGGCGGGGGACCGTCGCCGGCTGCTGTCCGTACGACGCGACGTACGGCGCCGCGGGCTGGCTGCCGGGCGGTGGTGGCTGCTGCCCGGGGGACCCGGGCGGCGGGAACTGCTCGGTCATCGGACCCCCGTCTCGTGAGTGCGCCAATCCTGTCAGGTCCGGTGACACCGCGCCCCGGGACGGGCGTTCCGGTGCCGCGGACGTTTCGATTTGGCGCACTCCCGGATCTCTGCCAAGATATCCAGGTTGCTCCGGCGGGTCCCACCAGACCACGTGCACGGATGCGGCACCACATTGATCACTGAATCGCGTCTCCCGGATCGATCTCAGTGCTCTGCGTGCGCCGCACCGGCTCGATCGTCTGGCGGAGGCCCGATCAGCCCGACGAACCGGTCGGGTGCCACCCGCAACACCGTCGAGACTCGCGTCTCGTGTCGTGCCAACACCGGCGACACGCCCGACCGCGGGGGTCGGCGGAGGTGGTGGAGAGACAGGCGGTGCGGCCTCACCCGACGAGGCCGTGTCGTGAAACAAGGACCAGAACGCGGTACCTCCTGGCGGGGTACGAGATCGATAAGGACGAGAGAGACCTATGGCGGGACAGAAGATCCGCATCAGGCTCAAGGCCTATGACCACGAGGTGATCGACACCTCGGCGCGCAAGATCGTGGACACCGTCACCCGCACGGGTGCGAAGGTCGCCGGCCCCGTGCCGCTGCCGACCGAGAAGAACGTGTTCTGCGTCATCCGCTCGCCCCACAAGTACAAGGACTCACGCGAGCACTTCGAGATGCGCACGCACAAGCGCCTCATCGACATCATCGACCCCACGCCGAAGACGGTCGACTCGCTCATGCGTCTCGACCTGCCTGCTGGTGTCGACATCGAGATCAAGCTCTGAGGTATCTGCGATGACCGGAACTTTTGAACGCAATGTCAAGGGACTGCTGGGCACCAAGCTCGGCATGACCCAGCTCTGGGACGAGAACAACATCGTCGTCCCCGTGACCGTGATCGCTGCTGCGACCAACGTCGTGACCCAGGTCCGCTCGCCCGAGACCGATGGCTACAACGCCATCCAGGTCTCGTACGGCGAGATCGAGGCCCGCAAGGTCAACAAGCCCGAGGCCGGCCACTTCGGCAAGGCCGGGGTGACCCCGCGTCGTCACGTCGTCGAGATCCGCACGTCCGACGCCGCGTCGTACTCCGTGGGCCAGGAGCTCTCTCCCGAGCTCTTCGCGGCCGGCGACGAGATCGACGTGACCGGCACCAGCAAGGGCAAGGGCTACGCCGGTGTCATGAAGCGTCACGGCTTCCATGGTGTCGGTGCCTCCCACGGTGCCCACCGCAACCACCGCAAGCCGGGCTCGATCGGTGCCTGCGCCACGCCGGGCCGTGTCTTCAAGGGCACGCGCATGGCCGGTCGCATGGGTAACGACACCGTCACGACCCAGAACGTCACGGTCCACGCCGTCGACGCCGAGAAGGGCCTGATCCTGCTCAAGGGTGCCGTTCCCGGCCCCCGCGGCGGTCTCGTGGTCATCCGCTCGGCTGCCAAGAAGACGCAGGAGGCCTGAGCATGGCTGTCAAGACCGTCAAGGTTGACTTCCCCGCCGACATCTTCGGCGTCGAGGTCAACGTCCCGCTGATCCACCAGGTCGTCGTGGCCCAGCAGGCCGCGGCCCGCCAGGGCACGCACTCGACCAAGCGTCGCGGCGAGGTTCGCGGCGGTGGCCGCAAGCCCTACAAGCAGAAGGGCACCGGCCGCGCCCGTCAGGGCTCGACCCGCGCTCCTCAGTTCGCCGGTGGTGGCATCGTGCACGGCCCCAAGCCGCGCGACTACGACCAGCGCACGCCCAAGAAGATGAAGGCCGCCGCCCTGCGCGGTGCCCTCTCGGACCGGGCCCGCAACGGTCGCATCCACGTCGTGGACGGCCTGGTCTCCGGTGACAAGCCGTCGACCAAGCTCGCGCTCACCTCGCTGGCCACGCTCAGCGACCGGGTGCGCTTCCTCGTGGTGCTCGAGCGCTCCGACGCGCTGACCTGGCTCTCGCTGCGCAACGCGCAGCAGGTGCACATCGTCGCCGTCGACCAGCTCAACACCTACGACGTGCTGGCGTCCGACGACGTGGTCTTCACGCAGGGCGCCTACGACGCCTTCGTGAACGGCACCGCGAGCAGCTCCCAGGCCCAGGAGGACGACAAGTGAGCACCCTGCACAAGGACCACCGCGACATCCTGATCGCGCCGGTCGTCTCCGAGAAGAGCTACGGGCTCCTCGACGCCAACAAGTACACCTTCATCGTCCGTCCGGACGCCAACAAGACCGAGATCAAGATCGCGGTCGAGAAGGTCTTCAACGTCAAGGTGACCTCGGTCAACACGATCAACCGCCAGGGCAAGACCCGCCGTACCCGCACCGGGCTCGGCAAGCGCGCCAACACCAAGCGCGCCATCGTCAGCCTGGCTGAGGGTCACCGCATCGACATCTTCGGCCAGGTCGGCTGACCGCCGGAATAGGACTGATCACACATGGCAATCCGCAAGTACAAGCCGACCACCCCGGGCCGTCGCGGCTCCTCGGTGGCCGACTTCGTCGAGATCACCCGGACCACGCCGGAGAAGTCGCTGACGCGTCCGCTGCCCAAGAAGGGCGGCCGTAACAACCAGGGCCGGATCACCACCCGGCACCAGGGTGGCGGCCACAAGCGCGCGTACCGCATCATCGACTTCCGTCGCTACGACAAGGACGGCGTTCCGGCCAAGGTCGCTCACATCGAGTACGACCCCAACCGCACCGCGCGCATCGCGCTGCTGCACTACGCCGACGGCGAGAAGCGATACATCATCGCGCCGAAGGACCTGTCGCAGGGCACTGCCGTCGAGTCGGGCGCCAACGCCGACATCAAGCCGGGCAACAACCTCCCGCTGCGCAACATCCCCGTCGGTACGACGATCCACTGCGTGGAGCTGCGTCCCGGCGGCGGCGCGAAGATCGCCCGCTCGGCCGGCAACTCGGCCCAGCTGGTCGCCCGTGAGGGCAGCCGCGCGACGCTCCGCATGCCCTCGGGCGAGATGCGGTACGTCGACGTCCGGTGCCGCGCCACGGTGGGCGAGGTCGGCAACGCCGAGCAGTCCAACATCAACTGGGGCAAGGCCGGCCGCATGCGCTGGAAGGGCAAGCGCCCGACCGTCCGTGGTGTCGTCATGAACCCGGTCGACCACCCGCACGGTGGTGGTGAGGGCAAGACGTCCGGTGGTCGCCACCCGGTGTCGCCCTGGGGCCAGCCGGAGGGCCGCACGCGCAAGCGCAAGGCCTCCGACTCCCAGATCATTCGTCGTCGCAAGTCCGGCAAGGGTAGGAAGTAACCGACATGCCTCGCAGCCTGAAGAAGGGCCCCTTCATCGACGACCACCTTCAGAAGAAGGTGGACGCCGAGAACGCGAAGGGCAGCCACAACGTCATCAAGACGTGGTCGCGCCGGTCGATGATCGTGCCCGACATGATCGGCCACACCATCGCCGTGCACGACGGTCGCAAGCACGTTCCCGTGTTCGTCACCGACTCGATGGTCGGTCACAAGCTCGGTGAGTTCGCTCCGACGCGCACCTACAAGGGTCACGTCAAGGAAGACCGGAAGGGGAAGCGTCGATGAGTGTCACCGAGCGCCGGCGCACCAGCGCCCGCCGCGAGACCCTGCTGGGTGACCAGCCGGGCGCCTTCGCGGCCGCCCGCTTCGTGCGGATCACCCCCATGAAGGCCCGCCGTGTCGTCGACATGGTCCGCGGTCTTCCCGTCGACGAGGCCCTGGCCCTGCTGCAGTTCGCTCCGCAGGCCGCCTCCGAGACCGTCTACAAGGTGCTGGAGAGCGCCATCGCCAACGCCGAGACCACCGAGGGCCTCGCCACCGACGACCTGGTCGTCTCGGTCGCGATGGTCGACGAGGGCCCGACGATGAAGCGTTGGCGTCCGCGTGCGCAGGGTCGTGCGACCCGGATCAACAAGCGCACCAGCCACATCACTCTCGCGGTGCAGCCGGCCGAGGTCGCCGCTGCCAAGACCGTGAAGAAGAACGGAAAGGGTGCCTGATGGGCCAGAAGATCAACCCGAACGGCTTCCGTCTCGGCATCTCGACCGACCACAAGAGCCGCTGGTACGCCGACAAGCTGTACAAGGCGTACGTCGGCGAGGACGTCGCCATCCGCAAGCTGCTCTCCAAGGGCATGGAGCGGGCCGGCATCTCCAAGGTGGAGATCGAGCGCACCCGTGACCGCGTGCGCGTCGACATCCACACCGCGCGTCCCGGCATCGTCATCGGTCGCCGTGGCGCCGAGGCCGACCGCATCCGCGGCGAGCTCGAGAAGCTCACCGGCAAGCAGGTGCAGCTCAACATCCTCGAGGTCAAGCAGCCCGAGATCGACGCCCAGCTCGTCGCCCAGGGTGTCGCCGAGCAGCTCGCGGGTCGCGTGCAGTTCCGCCGTGCCATGCGCAAGGCCATGCAGACCTCGATGCGCTCGGGTGCCAAGGGCATCCGGATCCAGTGCTCCGGTCGACTCAACGGCGCCGAGATGTCGCGCACCGAGTTCTACCGCGAGGGTCGCGTCCCGCTGCACACGCTGCGTGCCGACATCGACTACGGCTTCTACGAGGCCAAGACGACCTTCGGCCGCATCGGCGTGAAGGTCTGGATCTACAAGGGCGAGGTCGCCGGCACCCGTGCCGAGCGCCAGGCCCAGGCTGCTGCCCGCGCCGGTGCGCCGGGTCGCGGCGGCAGCAACCGTCCCGCCCGTGGCGGCGAGCGTCCGAGCCGTGGCTCGCGCGCCGACCGTCCGGCCCGCAGCGACCGTACCGACGCTCCGGCGACCGAGGCTCCGGCCGAGGCGACCGCCGGTGCCGGTGAGGCCGCCTCCACCGGACAGGAGGGCTGAGGACCATGCTGATGCCCCGTCGTGTCAAGCACCGCAAGCAGCACCACCCCAAGCGGACCGGTGCGGCCAAGGGTGGCACGAAGCTCGCCTTCGGCGACTTCGGCATCCAGGCGGTCGAGGGTCACTACGTCACGAACCGCCAGATCGAGTCGGCTCGTATCGCGATGACCCGTCACATCAAGCGTGGCGGCAAGGTGTGGATCAACATCTACCCCGACCGCCCGCTGACCAAGAAGCCTGCCGAGACCCGCATGGGTTCCGGTAAGGGTTCCCCCGAGTGGTGGGTTGCCAACGTCAAGCCCGGCCGCGTCATGTTCGAACTTTCCGGTGTCGACGAGGTGACTGCTCGTGAGGCCATGCGCCGCGCGATGCACAAGCTTCCGATGAAGTGCCGGTTCGTCTCCCGCGAGGCAGGTGAATTCTGATGGCAACAAGCAAGCTGAACGCCCACGAGCTCGACGAGCTCAACCCGGTCGACCTCGAGGCCAAGCTGCGGGAGGCCAAGGAGGAGCTGTTCAACCTCCGCTTCCAGGCGGCCACCGGCCAGCTCGAGAGCCACGGCCGGCTCCGCACGGTCAAGAAGGACATCGCCCGGATCTACACCGTGGTGCGCGAGCGTGAGCTCGGAATCCGCGCCACCCCGGGCACGAGCACTGAAGAGGCAAGCGCATGAGCGAGACGACTGAGAGCACCCCGCGCAACTCGCGCAAGGTCCGTGAGGGCCTGGTGGTGAGCGACAAGATGGACAAGACCATCGTCGTCACCGTCGAGGACCGTGTGAAGCACGCCCTCTACGGCAAGGTCCTGCGCAAGACCTCGCGCCTGAAGGCACACGACGAGGACAACCAGTGCGGCATCGGCGACCGGGTCCTGATCATGGAGACCCGCCCGCTGTCCGCCACGAAGCGCTGGCGCCTGGTCGAGGTCCTCGAGAAGGCCAAGTGACCTGAGACCGACAGCCTCGTGCTGCTCGGCCTCCCGCTACATCTTCCACACATCAGTTCGGCCAGGCTCGCTCCCCGCTGAGAGGGCGAGAACCAGCTCGACAACCAGGAGAAATCAATGATCCAGCAGGAGTCGCGACTCAAGGTCGCCGACAACACCGGTGCGAAGGAGATCCTGTGCATCCGTGTTCTCGGTGGCTCGGGCCGTCGCTACGCCGGCATCGGTGACGTCATCGTCGCCACCGTCAAGGACGCGATCCCCGGTGGCAACGTCAAGAAGGGCGACGTCGTCAAGGCCGTGATCGTGCGCACCGTCAAGGAGCGCCGCCGCGCCGACGGTTCCTACATCCGCTTCGACGAGAACGCCGCCGTCATCCTCAAGAACGACGGTGAGCCTCGGGGCACGCGCATCTTCGGCCCCGTCGGTCGTGAGCTGCGCGAGAAGCGCTTCATGAAGATCATCTCGCTCGCCCCGGAGGTGTTGTGAGAGATGGGTAAGAACACCATGAACATCAAGAAGGGCGACACCGTCAAGGTCATCGCCGGCAAGGACAAGGGTGCCCAGGGCAAGGTCATCTCGGTGCTCCGCGAGGAGCAGCGGGTGATCGTCGAGGGTGTCAACCGCGTCAAGCGCCACACCAAGGCCGTCCAGGGTGGCAACACCGGCGGCATCATCACCGCCGAGGCCCCGATCCACGTCAGCAACGTGATGCTGGTCGAGGGTGACGACGTCACCCGCCTCGGCTTCCGTCGCGACGAGGTCACCAAGCGTCGCCCCGACGGCTCGACGTACTCCGCGGAGCGCTCCGTGCGCATCTCGCGCAAGACCGGGAAGGAGATCTGAGATGACCGAGACCACCGACAAGGTCACCCCGCGTCTCAAGACCCGCTACCGCGAGGAGATCATCCCCGCGCTGCAGTCCGAGTTCGACATCAAGAACATCATGCAGGTCCCCGGTCTCACCAAGATCGTGGTCAACATGGGTGTCGGCGAGGCCGCTCGCGACTCCAAGCTGATCGAGGGCGCCATCAAGGACCTCACCGCGATCACCGGTCAGAAGCCGTCGGTCACCAAGGCCCGCAAGTCCATCGCGCAGTTCAAGCTCCGCGAGGGCATGCCGATCGGTGCGCACGTCACGCTGCGCGGCGACCGCATGTGGGAGTTCCTCGACCGCCTGCTCTCGCTGGCGCTGCCCCGCATCCGTGACTTCCGTGGGCTCTCGCCCAAGCAGTTCGACGGCCGCGGCAACTACACCTTCGGTCTCACCGAGCAGGTCATGTTCCACGAGATCGACCAGGACAAGATCGACCGGTCGCGAGGCATGGACATCACCGTCGTGACCACCGCGACCACCGACGACGAGGGTCGTGCGCTGCTCAAGCAGCTCGGCTTCCCCTTCAAGGAGAACTGACATGGCAAAGACTGCGCTCAAGGTCAAGGCCGCCCGCAAGCCCAAGTTCGCGGTGCGCGGCTACACCCGCTGCCAGCGCTGCGGCCGTCCGAAGGCGGTCTACCGCAAGTTCGGGCTGTGCCGCATCTGCCTGCGGGAGATGGCGCACCGGGGCGAGCTGCCCGGCGTGACCAAGTCCTCCTGGTGACCTGTCCTCCCTCCTCACCCCTTCTAAAACGATCGCTGCAGGTCGCGCCTGAGATGCAGGCGCGAAACCACGGTGGAGAAAGGGCCTCACGGCCATGACGATGACTGACCCGATCGCAGACATGCTCACGCGTCTGCGCAACGCCAACCAGGCGTTCCACGACGAGGTGTCGATGCCTTACAGCAAGATGAAGGCCGGCCTCGCCGAGATCCTCCAGCAGGAGGGCTACATCACGTCGTTCGACGTCAAGGAGCCCTCCGAGGGAGAGGTCGGCAAGACGCTGACCGTCACCCTGAAGTACGGCCGCAACCGCGAGCGTTCCATCGCAGGTGTGCGCCGCATCAGCAAGCCCGGCCTCCGGGTGTACGCCAAGAGCACGGGCCTGCCCAAGGTGCTCGGCGGCCTGGGTGTCGCGATCATCTCGACCAGCCAGGGCCTGCTCACCGACCGTCAGGCGAACCAGAAGGGCGTGGGCGGCGAAGTCCTCGCCTACGTCTGGTGACCCCGGACCACTGAGACCAAGAAGGAGATAGAGAAGCATGTCGCGTATTGGCAAGCTCCCCATCACGGTCCCGTCCGGTGTCGACGTCGCGATCGACGACGCGCTGGTGACCGTCAAGGGCCCCAAGGGCACGCTGAGCCACACCGTGGCCCAGCCCATCAAGGTGGCGAAGTCCGAGGACGGCGTCCTCGAGGTGACCCGCCCCAACGACGAGCGTGAGAGCCGTTCGCTCCACGGTCTGACCCGCACCCTGATCAGCAACATGGTGGTGGGTGTCACCGAGGGCTACGAGAAGAAGCTCGAGATCGTGGGCGTGGGTTACCGCGTGCTGCCCAAGGGCCCCACGCAGCTCGAGTTCCAGCTCGGCTACAGCCACCCCATCGTGTTCGACGCCCCCGAGGGCATCACGTTCACCACCGAGGGCCCGACCAAGCTCGGCGTCGTCGGCATCGACAAGCAGCTCGTGGGTGAGGTCGCGGCCAAGATCCGCAAGCTGCGCAAGCCGGAGCCCTACAAGGGCAAGGGCGTCCGTTACTCCGGCGAGCACATCCGCCGCAAGGTCGGAAAGGCTGGTAAGTGACCATGGCGATCTCGCTGTCCAACAACAAGCACACCGCCGCACGCGTCAAGTCGCGCCTGCGTCGTCAGGTCCGTGGTCGCAAGCGCGTCTCCGGCACCGCCGAGCGCCCGCGCCTGGTGGTCACCAAGTCGGCCCGGCACCTCACCGTGCAGGTCGTCGACGACCTGCAGGGTGCCACGCTCGTCCACGCCTCCACCATGGAGGCCGACGTGCGCGCCGCCGACGGTGACAAGACCGCCAAGGCCAAGAAGGTCGGCGAGCTCGTTGCCGAGCGTGCCAAGGCCCAGGGTGTCGACGCGGTCGTCTTCGACCGTGCCGGCAACAAGTACCACGGTCGCATCGCGGCCCTCGCCGACGCCGCCCGTGAGGGCGGACTGTCGTTCTGATCGCCGAACCAGTTTTTCGAAAGAGGAGAATCTCATGAGCGGAGCCCAGCGCGGACAGCGTGGTGGCGAGCGCCAGGGCAACGACCGTCGCGGACGCGACAATGGTCGGGGCCAGGGTGCTGAGAAGACCGCCTACATCGAGCGCGTCGTTGCGATCAACCGAGTCGCCAAGGTCGTGAAGGGTGGTCGTCGCTTCAGCTTCACCGCCCTCGTGATCGTCGGCGACGGCGATGGTCTGGTCGGCGTCGGCTACGGCAAGGCGAAGGAAGTTCCTGCGGCGATCGCCAAGGGTGTCGAGGAGGCCAAGAAGGCATTCTTCAAGGTCCCCCGCATCCAGGGCACCATCCCGCACCCGGTGCAGGGCGAGAAGGCAGCGGGCGTCGTCCTGCTGCGCCCGGCGTCCCCCGGTACCGGCGTCATCGCCGGTGGCCCGGTGCGCGCCGTGCTCGAGTGCGCCGGCATCCACGACGTGCTGAGCAAGTCGCTCGGCTCGTCCAACCAGATCAACATCGTGCACGCGACCGTCGAGGCGCTGCGGATGCTGGAGGAGCCCGAGGCCGTGGCGGCTCGCCGCGGCAAGCGGGTCGAGGACGTCACCCCGGCTGCGATCCTGAAGGCCCGCGAGGCCGGTCGCGAGGAGGCCGCTGCGGCGGCCGCTGCGGGGGTGTCCTCCTGATGGCGCAGCTCAAGGTCCAGCAGAAGCGCGGACTGGTCGGCCTCAAGGCCAACCAGCGCGAGACGCTGCGCTCGCTCGGTCTCAAGCGGATCGGCGACGTGGTCGTCAAGGAAGACCGCCCGGAGATCCGGGGCATGGTCAACACTGTCCGTCACCTGGTGACGGTCGAGGAGGTCGACTGACATGACGCTCAAGCTGCATCACCTCCGGCCGGCTCCCGGCTCCAAGACCGCCAAGACCCGCGTGGGTCGCGGTGAGGGCTCCAAGGGCAAGACGTCCGGTCGCGGTACCAAGGGCACCAAGGCCCGCTACCAGGTTCCGGTCGCCTTCGAGGGTGGCCAGATGCCGATCCACATGCGGCTCCCCAAGCTGAAGGGGTTCAAGAACCCCTTCAAGGTGGAGTTCCAGGTGGTCAACCTCGACAAGCTGAACGAGCTCTTCCCGCAGGGTGGCGCCGTCTCGGTCGAGGACCTGGTCACCAAGGGCGCGGTCCGCAAGGGCCAGCCCGTCAAGGTGCTCGGCCAGGGCGACATCTCGGTCGCCGTGCAGGTCACCGCCGACGCGTTCTCGGGCTCCGCCAAGGAGAAGATCGAGGCCGCCGGCGGCACCACCACGGTGGTCTGAGGCTCGTCCTCTCGCACGACGTACACAGGCCCGGCCTGGCAGTGGGAACTGTCGGGCCGGGCCTCATCGTTCACCGGGGCAGAAGTCTGACGGGCGACTGTTAGGCTTCCCCGGGCCTTCACGCAGGTGTGTGGAGGCGTAGTCCGCCGAGACGGGGACCAGACCCTGTCCCGGCACCAGTAACCGAAAGGCCGATCCTGTGCTAGGCGCGTTCGCCAACGCTTTCCGCACGCCGGACCTGCGGCGCAAGCTGCTGTTCGTCCTGCTGATCGTCACGATCTTCCGGCTCGGCTCCCAGGTGCCGACGCCCGGCGTCAACGTCGCCAACGTGCAGGCGTGCCTCAGTGACGTGGAGTCCAACGGCCTCTACCAGCTCGTCAACCTGTTCTCCGGTGGCGCGCTGCTCCAGCTGACGATCTTCGCGCTGGGGATCATGCCCTACATCACCGCCAGCATCATCCTGCAGCTGCTCGTCGTGGTCATCCCACGGCTCGAGGCGCTGAAGAAGGAGGGCCAGGCGGGCCAGACCAAGATCACGCAGTACACGCGCTACCTCACGCTCGGCCTCGCGCTCCTCCAGGCGACCGGCATCGTGGCGCTGGCGCGGTCGGGCAACCTGCTCCAGGGGTGCACCCGCGACCTGCTGCACAGCGACAGCACCGCGACGTTCCTGACCATGGTCATCACCATGACCGCCGGCACGGCCGTCATCATGTGGCTCGGCGAGCTCATCACCGACCGCGGCATCGGCAACGGCATGTCGATCCTCATCTTCACCCAGGTCGTGGCGACCTTCCCGGGCTCCCTGTGGCAGGTCCAGGTGACCCAGGGCTGGTGGGTCTTCGGCATCGTGATGGTGATCGGCCTCATCCTGGTCGCCGCCGTCATCTTCATCGAGCAGGCGCAGCGCCGGATCCCGGTGCAGTACGCCCGCCGCATGGTGGGCCGCAAGATGTTCGGTGGTTCGTCCACGTACATCCCGCTCAAGGTCAACCAGGCCGGCATCATCCCGGTGATCTTCGCGTCGTCGCTGCTCTACCTGCCCGCGATGGCCGTGCAGTTCAACCAGACGAGCTCGTCGCCGGTGATCACCTTCATCAACAACTATCTCGTCGGCGGCGATCACCCGCTCTACATGGCGATCTACTTCGCCCTCATCATCTTCTTCACGTACTTCTACGTCTCGATCACCTTCAACCCCACGGAGGTCGCGGACAACATGAAGAAGTACGGCGGCTTCATCCCCGGGATCCGGGCGGGCAAGCCGACCGAGGACTACCTGTCCTACGTCCTGTCCCGCATCACGTTCCCCGGAGCCCTCTACCTCGGTCTGATCTCGCTGGTGCCCCTGATCGCGTTCGCGCTGATCAACGCCAACCAGAACTTCCCCTTCGGCGGCACCTCGATCCTCATCATGGTCGGAGTCGCGCTGGACACGGTGAAGCAGATCGAGAGCCAGCTCCAGCAGCGCAACTACGAAGGGTTCCTGCGTTAATGAGGCTGATCATCATGGGGCCGCCCGGTGCCGGCAAGGGCACGCAGGCCAAGTTCATCGCCGAGCACTTCGGCATCCCGGCGATCTCGACCGGTGACATCTTCCGCGCCAACGTGTCGCAGGGCACGGAGCTCGGCGTCGAGGCCAAGCGCTACATGGACGCCGGCGAGTACGTCCCCGACGAGGTCACCAACCTCATGGTGCGCAACCGCATCGACGAGCCCGACGCCGAGCCCGGCTTCCTGCTGGACGGCTACCCGCGCACGCTCGCGCAGGTCGAGGAGCTCGACGGGATGATCAAGCACACCGGCCATGCGCTCGACGCCGTCGTGGTGCTGACCGTCGACCAGGACGAGGTCGTCGAGCGGCTCCTGCAGCGTGCCGAGACCGACGGCCGGGCCGACGACACCGCCGACGTCATCCGTCGTCGCCAGGAGATCTACGGCGAGGAGACGGCCCCGCTCGTCGAGGTCTACCGCGACCGCGGCCTCCTCATCGAGGTCGACGGCCTCGGCGAGGTCGACGAGGTCACCCAGCGCATCTTCACCGCGCTCGACGTCGTCCCCCAGTCCTGAGCTGAGCCCTGTGGTGTTCGCCAACCGGGGCCTGGAGATCAAGACGCCGGCCCAGATCGCGCAGATGCGGGTCAGCGGGCTGCTCGTCGGTCGCACCCTCGAGCTGCTGCGCGGGGCCGCTGCCCCGGGCGTGACCACCGGCGAGCTCGACCGGCTGGCCGAGTCGCACATCCGCGACCACGGCGGCATCCCGTCATTCAAGGGCTACAGCCAGCCGCCCTTCCCCGCGACGATCTGCGCCTCCGTCAACGACGAGGTCGTGCACGGCATCCCGGGGGACCGGGTGCTGCGGGACGGCGACGTCATCTCAATCGACTGCGGCGCCATCGTCGACGGGTGGCACGGCGACGCGGCGATCACCGTACCGATCGGGGACGTCGCCCCCGAGACCCTCGAGCTGCTCCGGGTCACCGAGGAGGCGCTGTGGCGGGGCATGGCCGCCGCCCACCTCGGCGGGCGGGTCGGCGACATCGGTCATGCGATCGAGCGCTACGTCGTCAGCCAGGGCCGCTACGGCATCCTCGAGGACTACACCGGCCACGGCATCGGCACCGAGATGCACATGGCTCCCAACGTGCCCAACTACGGCAAGCGCGGCAAGGGCCCGACCCTCGTCGAGGGCCTCGCCCTGGCGGTCGAGCCGATGGTGACGCTGGGCAGCAAGGAGACCGACCTGCTCGAGGACGAGTGGACGGTCGCCACCGTGGACGGCTCCATGGCCGCCCACTTCGAGCACACCTTCACCCTCACGCCCGCCGGCGCATGGGTGCTCACCGCCGTGGACGGTGGCGCCGCGGGGCTCGCCGGTCTCGGCGCGCCGTACGGCGGGTCCTGACCCGACCGTCGACCGGACGGTTCGACCCCGGTCGAGGGTCCGTGCCAGACTGTGGCCACCAGGAGGGGAGTATTCCCCCGCGGTGGTGTCGTCAGTACGGCGTGGGTCTCGGTCCGCTCCCGGTGCCATCGGCCCCTGCGGCCACGGCCCAGGTGCGGAAGAGACCTCCGGAGTGACCGCCCCACGCGGCGGCGCCGGTGCCCGCACATCCCCCTACCCCTCCCGGAGGAAACCTCGTGGACGTACCCACCTGGGTCTGGATCGCCACTGCCGTGGTGACCATCGCCATCTTCACCTTCGACCTCGCCGTCGTCGGCCGACGACCGCACGAGCCCAGCATGCGGGAGTGCGCGACGTACCTGTCGATCTACGTCGGCCTGGCGGTGATCTTCGGCCTCGGCGTCTGGTACACCTCCGGCGGCACCTACGCGCTGGAGTTCTACTCCGGCTGGCTGGTGGAGTACTCGCTCTCCATCGACAACCTGTTCATCTTCATCATCATCATGGCCAAGTTCGCCGTGCCCCGCGAGCTGCAGCAGTACGCCCTGATGATCGGCATCGTGATGGCGCTGATCATGCGCGCGATCTTCATCGCCGTCGGCGCGGCCGCGATCAGCAACTTCAGCTGGATCTTCTACATCTTCGGCCTGTTCCTGGTCTACACGGCCTTCAAGCTCGCCAAGGAAGGCGCGGAGGACGAGGACGAGGAGTTCGAGGAGAACAAGCTCGTCGCCTTCATCGAGCGTCGCTTCCCCGCCACGTCGGAGTGGCACGGCAAGTCCCTGTTCATCAAGGACGCCGGCAAGCGGATGATCACCCCGATGTTCATCGTGATCATCACGCTGGGCACGACCGACCTGCTGTTCGCGCTCGACTCGATCCCGGCGATCTTCGGCATCACCAAGGAGCCCTACCTGGTGCTCACGGCCAACATCTTCGCGCTGATGGGCCTGCGCCAGCTCTACTTCCTCATCGGCGGCCTGCTGCAGCGCCTGATCTACCTGTCGTACGGCCTGGCGTTCCTGCTGGCCTTCATCGGCGTGAAGCTCTTCTTCCACGCGCTGCACGAGAACGAGCTCCCGTTCATCAACGGTGGCGAGCCCCTCGACTACGCCTGGCTGGAGATCCCGATCTGGCTCTCGCTGGTGGTCATCCTGGCCACCCTGGCCATCACCGCGGTGCTCTCGCTGTGGGCCTCGAGCCGGATGACGGAGGAGGAGCAGGACGCCGCGACCGGACCTCGTCGCGACTGGGACGACGACTGATCGTCCCCGCCCCACCGTGAACGCGTCCCCGTCGGCCTAGCCGGCGGGGACGCACTCGTTGGTGGCGGGGGACTGGTCGCTGCCCCGCACCAGGCGCACCTCGACGCAGATGTCGTCCGGGGTCCGGATGACCACCTGGTCCTTGTCGGTGCGCTCGAAGTCCCCGGAGTCGAGGCGCTGCCACAGCCACGTGTCCCCGGGCTCGAGCTCCTCGGTGGTCTGCCAGCGGAAGACGACCCCCGCGTCGGTGCGGGTGCCCGTCACCGAGGGGGCGGTGCCGAGGTCCTGCGGGACCAGGTCCGACGGGGTCGTCTCCGTGGGCGTGAGCGGTCCGTCGGCCTCGCGGTCGTCGGGACGGTCACCTCCGCCCAGGACCAGGGCGACCACCGCGGCCGCGACGGCGACGACGCCCGCCGCCGCCCACACGACCCCGGAGACGCCGCGGGACTGCTCCTGCTCCTCGGCCTCCTGCTCCTCCTGGGCCGTCGCGATCCGCCGCGGGCCCGACGCGGAGATCACCGTGACGGCCTTCATGACCGTCCGGTCCTCCTCGGGCTCCGGGGCGACGGCGCGCACGGTCGAGTCGGGACGGTCGCCCTCGACCGCCACGGCGGTGCGCGACCACCCGGCGGCGGACTCGACCTGCTGGAGGCTGCGGGCCAGCTCGAGGGCGCTCTGGGGCCGGTGCGCGGGCTGCTTGGCCAGGCACTGCTGCAGCAGCCTGTCCAGGGCCGGGGGCACGTCCGGGCGCTGGGTGGCCGGGGGAGCGGCGTGCAGGATGCGGGCGCTCAGCGCCCGGGTGGAGTTGTCGCCGGACGGGATGGAGAACGGCGAGCGACCCACGAGCAGGTGCCAGATCGTCGCGCCGAGGGAGTAGACGTCGGAGGCGACCGAGCCGTTGGATCGTCCGTCGAGCAGCTCCGGCGGGGACCACGGGTAGGAGATGCGCACGTCGCTCTCGCCCTCGATGTCGGCCATGTGGCCGGCGATGCCGAAGTCGGTGAGCGCGGGCTCGTGGTAGGTCGTCACCAGCACGTTGCTGGGCTTGATGTCGCGGTGCAGGATCCCGGAGCGGTGCGCGGTCTCGATGGCGCTGGCCAGCTTGATGCCGGTCGCGACGGCGTCGACGACGGGCATCGGGTTGGAGCGCACCCGGATCCCGAGGTCGGGCGGCGGGCAGTAGCGCATCACGAGGTAGGGGCGGCCGCCGTCCTGGGTCACCCCGGCGGTGATCACCGAGACGATGTAGGGATGGTCGGCGAGCCGGGCCATGGCGTTGGCCTCGGCGGTGAAGAGCTGCTTCTCGCGCTCGTTGAGGGGTACGTCGGGCCGCACGACCTTGACCGCGACGCGCTGTCGCGGCCACTGCTGCTCGTAGAGGAAGACGTCGGCGAAACCGCCGCTCCCGAGGTGCTCGACGAACTGGAACCCCGGGATGACCGGCGCGCTCACCGCTCGCCCACCGTGGCGGCCGCGGAGCCGACCTCGAAGCGGACCTCGTAGACCTCGGCGAGGTCGAGCGACGCGCCGGGGTCGAGGACGTACGCCTCGCCCGCGCGCATGCGTTCGGCTGGGCGTCCGGGCATGGTGAGCATGGTGCCACCTCGCGAGTCGAGGTCGCGCGCGAGCACCTGCCAGCCGTCGAGCTCGATGTGCAGGTGCATGCGCGACACGAAGGTGTGGTCGGAGGGCAGGTGCACGAGGTGCGGCCAGTCCCCGGCGCCCTCGAGCGGTGCGGGCCTGCGACCGAGCACGACACCCCGGTCGAGCGGCACGACCTCCCCGGTCGGGAGTCGCAGGCCACCGAGGGTGGGACGGGCCACCCGGCGCGGCTCCTGCGGGGCGACCCGCTGCCGGCACACACGGCAGGAGGGCTGCGACGGCGACGTCAGGTGGCCCAGGGGGCAGCTCACGGCCAGCACCGTCTCGTGGGTCCCGTGCCTCAGGTGGGGGACGGGTCCCGGACGGTGCACGGTGGAGCCGTCGTGGTCGTCGACCTCCGGCTCCCCGGAGTCCGCACCGGAGTCCTCCCCGGCGTGCTGCCCGGGGTCCGTCGACCGGATCGTCGTGTGGCCGCCCTCGCTGATGCGCTCCATGAAGGCCGGGTCCGGCTCGGTGGTGTCGTGCAGCGACCCGGTGTCCTCGGACACCTGCGCGGGATCGCGACGCCGTGGTCGCGGGGGTGGGGGGCCGGCGGGGCCGGTGGCGGCCAGGATCGAGGCCGGGATGCCGTCGATCATGCCGGGGGCGGCGGCCTGCGCCGGGACGGCGGGCGCGGCGGAGGTCGGGGCCACCTTGTGGGCCAGGGGCCGGATCTCCGCCCGGGAGGCGGCGACCACGCCGGCCACCAGACGACGGGTCGGGACGAGAGCCACGGGGTCGGCGCCGCCGTCGAGGGACAGGATGCGGTCCGCACCGAGCACGCGCACGTGGCCGTGGCCGCGCGAGAGGCTGGCGGAGCCGCCGGCAGACAGGTCCACCACGGCCAGTGCCGGCGGGTCTCCCTCGAACGCCTTCTCGAGGAGGGCGAGGACCTCCTCGGTCACCGAGCCCGTGGCCGCCCGCGAGCGGGACACCACGACCCAGATCTCGTCGAGCACGTCGTCGTCGTGCGGGTCGGTGACGAGGACCCAGTGGTCACCCGCGCCCAGCAGGACGCCGTCCCCTGCGGCGTACCTGGTCTCCACGACCACGAGCCTCTCCTCACGAAAGCGAGTGCCATCCGGACTAGCACGATAGTGTCATCCCCCGGGGCCCCAGCGTGCCGGTTGTGCCGAACTTGTCCGACGTGCGCGCTTGTACCTAGGCTCCATCCTGCGCCGTCGGGGGACGGGCTCATTCTCGCGGTAGGGGGCTGCCAGTGGCACGGGTGGGATTCCTGCGACGGCACCGCACGGCCATCGCCTCCAACACCGCGCTCGCCATCGCCGCGGTCGCCGTGCTCGTCTACGCGGTCTCGGCCGACGGCTACCAGGCCCACGAGGCCGAGCTCAACGACGGCGGCATCTGGGTCGTCAACGGCAAGGAAGGTCTCTACGGCCGCATCAACAAGCCGATCAACCAGCTCGACACGGTGGTCTTCGCCGACCGCGACGACCTGCCGCTCGACGTCGTCCAGGACGGCGCCGCGGTGCTCGCGGTCGACGAGCGCGCCAGCACCGCCCAGCTGGTCAACCCCGCCACCTCGGAGGTCGAGCCGAGCGGCACCATCTCGGTGCCCTCCCGCGGCGACCTCCAGCTCGCCGGCGGCACGCTCGCCTCGGTCGACGCGGAGACCGGCGCCGTCTGGGCCGCTCGCGTCGACCCCGTGACGGGCCGGTCGATCGTCAGCGAGGTCGACCGCCAGTCCGACCCCCTCGACGAGGTCGGCGAAGGTGCCGCGCTCGCGGTGAGCCAGGCCGGCACCGTGGTCGTGACCTCGGGCACCGAGCGCACCGTCACCTACCTGGTCCCTCGCGAGGACGGGATCGGCAAGCCCCGCACCGAGGACCTCCCCGAGGCCGCCGGAGAGCCGACCGCCGTGACGACGGTCGGCGACACCGTCGTCACGCTCGACTCCGCCACCGGGGCGCTCGCCGTGCTCGGCGGCGGCACGGCCACCGTCCCCGAGGGCGCGGTCCTGCAGCAGGCGGGGCCCGCCTCGGACGCCGTCCTGGTCGCCAGCCGCGGCAGCCTGATGAGCGTCGACCTCACCAGCGGCGAGGCATCCGTCCTCGCCGAGGGCCTCAACGGGCAGCCGGCCGAGCCCGTGCGCCTCGGCGCCTGCCAGTACGCCGCGTGGTCCGGCGGCCTGGGCCACGTCGCCGTCCGGTGCGGTGACGACGAGGCCACGGTGTCCGACCTGGGGGGCAAGGGCCGCACCCTGTCCCTGCGCGTCAACCGCGGCGAGATCGTCCTCAACGACGGCACCACCGGCACGGTGTGGGACGTCGAGGACCTCCAGCCCCAGCGGATCGACAACTGGAACGCCTTCACCGCCTCCAAAAAGGTCGAGGAGGAGGACAAGGAGAACCAGGAGCAGAGCAACGGCGACCGCCGCCCGCCCAAGGCCGAGCCGGACCGCTACGGAGCCCGTCCCGGACGCACCACGGTCCTCCACCCGCTCGACAACGACTCCGCGCCCGACGGCCGCCTGCTGAGCATCGTGCAGGTCGACGACCCCACCGGAGGGGCCCGCGCCGAGATCAGCCCGGACGGTCAGACCATCGTCCTCTCCCTGCCCGACGACGCGCGGAGCACGAGCTTCGAGTACCACATCAACGACGGGCGAGACACCTCCGCGCACGCCACGGTGACCGTGGCGGTCCGGGGTGCCAGCGACAACAGCGCACCGCAGCCGCGCTCCGGCTACAAGCCGCGGGTGTGGCGGGTCCCCGCCGCAGGGTCGCTGTCGGTGCCGGTGCTCGCCGACTGGCGTGACGACTCGGACGGGGACGCCGTCGTCCTCGACTCGGCGACCGCCGTCGGCGGGGACGTGTCGGGCGCCGTCGCCCGCACCACGTCCGACGGCCGGGTGCGCTTCACGGCTCCGCGCGACGGAGGGGAGCCGGTCCAGGTGGCCTACACGGTCACCGACGGCCGCTCCGCACCGGTCCGGCGCACGATGACCTTCCAGGTCCAGGACAAGCTCGACCAGGAGGCCTTCGCCGCGACGGCCGAGCCCGACGTCGTACGCGGCGAGGTGGGGCAGCCGATCAAGATCCGTCCTCTCCTCAACGACCTGCCCGGCTCGGACCCGGCCGACCCCGACGCCGAGCTCGCCCTCGGCGGCAAGCTCCCGGGGCAGGGAGGCGCCGTCGTCAAGACCGACACCGAGAACGGCGTCATCACCTTCACCGGGTCCAAGGCGGGCACGTTCTTCCTCGACTACGACGCGGCGTACGGCAACGCGCCCCTCGACGGCAGCACCGTCCGGGTCGACGTGCAACCGGCCCGCGGTGACCGCGACCCCATCGCGATGCCCGACGCGCTGACGGTCTACGGGCAGTCGGCCGCCATCGTCGACGTGCTCGCCAACGACCTCGACCCCGCCGGCGGGCTGCTGGCCGTGCAGCGTGCGGTCGCCGACGACCCCGGCCAGCTCGACGTGGCGATCATCGACGGTCGCTGGCTGCGCATCTCCGCGCGGCAGGGGTCGCTGGCTCCCAACCCGCAGCTGGTCTCCTACACGATCAGCAACGGCACGCGCTCCGGCGTCGAGGGCGAGGTCTCGGTGAGCCTGCGCCCGGTGCCCAAGGACAACTCGCCGATCACGGCCGCGGACCGGGTGATGGTGCGTGCCGGCACCTCGGTGACCGCGCCGGTGCTCGACAACGACCTCTCGCCGTCCGGGGACCGGCTCTCCCTGTTCGGCGACGTCGTCGAGGGGTCCCCGGGGGAGCTCGAGGTCGTCGCGCCGATCGACGTGAAGGGGGACGTGGGCCAGGCCTTCGTCACCGGCCGCACGGTGCGCTACGTCGCGCCCGCCGGCCTCGCGGAGCGCGACAGCTTCACCATCCCCTACGTCGCGGTCAACACCACCGGGCAGACCTCCCCGGGTCGGCTCACCGTCGTCGTGACGCCGGCCGACGCCCCCAACACCGCCCCCGAGCCGCCGACGCTGGAGTCGCGCGTCGTCTCGGGCGACACGGTCAAGGTCCGCCTGCCCGGCAGCGGGGTCGACCCCGACGGCGACCCGGTCACCATCGCGGGTATCACCTCCGCCCCCCGCAAGGGCCGCCTGCTCTCCTTCGGCGGCAACTTCCTCGAGTACCAGGCCTACCCGCGCACGGCGGGCACCGACGAGTTCGAGTACTCCGTCGTGGACACCCAGGGAGGGGTCGCCACCGCCACGGTGCGCATCGTCGTCGTGCCCCTGGAGGAGCCGCAGAGCCCGTTGGCGGTCGACGACCAGCTGACCGTCGAACCGCGGCGCACCGCCACCTTCGACCCGCTGGCCAACGACTACGTCGCACCCGGTGACGACGTCCGGATCGAGCTCGTCGACGCGCCGGAGGGGGTCGAGCTCGACCGGGAGACCAGCCTGGTCACGGTGCCGGCGCCCGAGCGGGTCGACGCCGCCGCGATCACCGTCGTCTACTCCATCAGCAACGGCCTCGACACCTCCCGGGCGGTCATGAGGCTGGAGACCGCTGCCTCGATCAACAACCCGCCGGTCGTGTACGACGCCTTCGGACGCGCCGACGACAGCGAGAGCGTCACGGTGGGGGTCCTCGACGGCGCCTATGACCCGGACGGCTCCGTCGACGACCTCGTCGTGGCCGAGGTGCTGGGCGCCGCCGAGGTCGCCCGCATCGACGGCGACCGCATCAAGGCCAACCGGGCCGCCTCCCCCCAGGTCGTGCCCTTCCGCGTCGAGGACGCCGACGGTGCCTCCGCCACGGCGTCGCTCTACGTGCCACCCACCGGGACCGGCATCCCGTACGTCGAGCCCGACGCGCTCATCGAGATCGAGCGCGGCGGGAGCTTCTCCGGGTCGCTGGGCGACTACATCGCCAACCCCTCGGGCGGGTCCATGCGCCTGACCGGGAAGCGCGCGGTCAGCGCGTCACCCGCGAACCTGCAGCCCGCGCCCGACGGAGAGCGCGGCTTCACGATCGACACCGACGCCGACTACCGCGGCCCGGGCGCGCTGCTGCTCGAGGTCACGACCGCGACCGACCCGAGCGGCAACGAGGACCCGCTGGACCCGACCGACGGCTACACCGCGCTGCTCTCGATCCCCGTGCAGGTGGGTGACGACACCCCCGAGCTCACCTGTCCGGCGACCACGATCCCGATCTCGTCGGGCCAGGTCTACGACCTCGACCTCGGGTCCCTGTGCACGGTGTGGACCCTCGACCCGGCGGACGCCGACGACCTCACCTACGCGGGCTCGTTCACGCAGCCGGTCGAGGGGGTCTCCGTCACCGGCACCGGCACCTCGGTGCTGCAGGTGGCCGCGGCCGACGACGCCACCGAGGGCGGCACCGCCGTCCTCACCGTGACCGCCGGCGACAGCAACGCCCAGGAGATCCGCTTCCGCCTCGACGACGCGCCGCCACCGTCCCTGCTGCCGATCCGCGTCGACGACCTGCAGGCGGGCCAGTCCCGGACCTACGACCTGGCCGCCTACCTCGAGCCGGGCGTCTCCAGCCCCGACCCCACGGTCGTGTCCGTCGACGCGATCAGCGGCGCGGGGGTGTCGGCGAGCAGCAGTGGCTCGTCGGTCACCTTCAAGGCGGGCCCGGACGCCCAGGGCACCTCGACCTTCCGCATCGTGATGAGCGACGTGGCCGACTCCGACAGCCCCCGACGCACGGCCGAGGGCCGGATCCAGTTCGAGGTCAGCGGCACCCCGGGTGCGCCCGGGCCGCCACGGCCCTTCCCGGCGCTGCAGTCCAACAAGATCTCGATGGGCTGGGAGCCGCCCTCCGACGACGGCGGGTCCCCGATCACGGGCTACCAGGTCCAGGCGCTGGGGACCAACAAGCAGATCACCTGCCGCACCAACGAGTGCGACTTCGGCGGCCTCGAGAACGGGAAGTCCTACACGTTCAAGGTCCGCGCGGTCAACAAGATCGGCCCGGGGGACTGGAGCGACGTCTCCAAGTCGGCGTTCGCGGACACGGCGCCGGGACGGGTGGAGAACATCCGCATGAAGTCGCGCGGCGACCGCACGATCACCGTCGCCTGGGACCCGCCCACGACCGTGACCTCCAAGGTCGTCAGCTACACCGTCACCTGGCTCGGTGCCCAGCCGCAGACGGTGCCCGGCACCCAGACCTCGCTGGTGGCGGGCAACCTCGACAACAACACCCAGTACACCTTCACGGTGAAGGCGCTCAACAAGGTCAACTACTCCCCGCCGCGCACGTCCGAGCCGTTCCAGTCGCTGGGGACCCCGCTGCCTCCCGGGACGCCGACAGTGACCGACCTGGAGTCGGGGTCCGACCGCACGTCCACCCGGATCTCGTGGCCCTCGACCCTGCCGGAGGGGCCCGGACCGACGCTCTACACGCTGTCCTACACGTCCAGCCGGGGAGCCGCCAACGTCCCCGGGTGCGTGCGCGTGCAGGCCACGACCTGTGTGCACGGCGGTGTCGACTACGACGGCACCACGTACGCCTACTCGGTGCGGGCACACAACGTGGAGAAGACGTCCGGCGCCAGCCAGCCCGCGACCTTCCAGGCATCGAGCAGACCTGCCGACTGGGGTGTGTGGTCGGCGACTGCGACCGGCGTCGACCAGGAGATCCGCGTCGAGGCCGTTGCGCCTGACCCGCGAGGCAGGCAGGGACGGGCGGCGATCCTCGTTGCGGGCCAGGTGGCCTGGGAAGGAGCGGTCTCCACAGGCCAGGGGCTGAGTCGGACCGTGAGCGCTCCGAGCAACGGCGCGCCGGTGGCGGTCCAGCTCCGTCTCTGCAACGAGCTCGGGAGTGACGCAGGCTGCACCTCGTCCGACCAGCGAAGCGTCCAGACCTTCGGCCCCTTGGGGCGTGAGCACATCACAAGCATCCAGCCGGTGCCGCAGCGCGAATACATGAGCTGGGTCATCCAGGGCAACTCCAACGGTCGCCCGGCGCGGCTGACCATCTCCTCGGCCCACCGCAACCAGACCATCTCGGTACCCGCCGGTGCGTGGTCCGTCCAGAGCGAGTCCGTGCTGCTGGGGTGGGAGGCATCTGAGACGATCACGGTGACCCTCAGCGACCCTGCCAACGGTCGCCCGGGCGTGACGGCCGACGGCTCGGCGCGGACCGAGAGTCCACCCCCGCCCGCCATCGTCCTGGCGAAGGGTGACGCGTGCCGCGACGGGGACCCCACATGGACCGGTCCGTCCTGTGCCTCGCGCGGCTGGAACTACGAACAGTGCACCGAGATCAACTGCGCCTTCATCGAGTTCACCGTCTCGGGATTCGTGAGCCGTTACACCTGCAACATCACCCGACCAGGGCGCAGCCCGATCCAGTTCGCAGTCGATCCCGCCGCCAACATCAGCCGGTCGGACTTCCACTACGGGAATGCGTCGCTCCTGGGGGACAGGGTCTCGATGGAATGCAGGACGCCACCACAGGACGCGGTTGACCAGGAAGCCTTCAGCAACCAGGTCATCTGGTAGCACCGGACTGCGGGCACCGAGATCCCTGGACATCCATCCATCACCCAAGGAGACGCATGACGATCAGTCACGAGCAGGCCGACTGGTTCAAGCAGACCTTCGACCAGCTGACCGACAACATGGAGAAGGCCGTGCTGGGCAAGCGCCACGTGGTGCGCCTGGCGCTGACGTGCCTGCTGTCGGAGGGCCACATCCTGCTCGAGGACTTCCCCGGCACCGGCAAGACGATGCTGGCGCGGTCGCTGGCCAACACGGTCCAGGGCAGTCATGCGCGGATCCAGTTCACGCCCGACCTGCTGCCCTCGGACGTCATCGGCGTGACGGTCTACGACCAGCACAAGGGCACGTTCGACTTCCACCCCGGCCCGATCTTCCACACCATCGTCCTGGCCGACGAGATCAACCGCGCATCGCCCAAGACCCAGTCGGCGCTGCTCGAGGTGATGGAGGAGAGCCGGGTCACCGTCGACGGCGTCGCGCACTCGGTCGGCAAGCCGTTCCTGGTCATCGCGACCCAGAACCCGATCGAGCAGGCCGGCACCTACCGGCTGCCCGAGGCCCAGCTGGACCGCTTCCTGATGAAGACCTCGATGGGCTACCCCGACCGCGCGGCCACCGTCGAGCTGCTCGTCAACGCGGCCGTGCGCGACCGCGCCTCGCTCGTCACCCCGGTCATCACCGCGGCCACCATCTCCCAGATGAGCGGCCTCGCCGACCAGGTGTACGTCGACCCGGCCGTCGTCGGCTACGTCGCCGAGCTCGCCGAGGAGTCGCGCCGCCAGCCGCACGTCAAGCTCGGCCTGTCGCCGCGCGGTTGCCTGGCCCTGGTGCGGGTCGCCAAGACCTGGGCCGCGGCCGACGCCCGCGACCACGTCGTGCCGGACGACATCAAGGAGCTCGCCGAGCCCGTGCTGTCGCACCGCGTGCTCCTCGACGCCGAGGCCCAGTTCAGCGGCGTCAGCGTGCAGACCGTCATCGGGCGTCTCCTCGACTCCGTCGCGCCGCCCACGGACCGGGTGGCCTGATCTGCTGATGGAGCGCGTGAAGGAGCTGCTGGCGATCGTCCGCCCCACGGGCTGGCTGGTCCTCGGCATCGGGGCAGGTGCGGCGTACCTCGCCGCCCTCGTGGGCTGGCGGGAGATGGCCGTGCTGGCGGCCGCCTGCCTGCTGCTGCTCGCGCTCGCGGCGCCCTTCCTGCTGGGACGAACCTCGGTCGACGTGGACCTGCGGCTCGAGCCGGAGCGGGTGGCCGCCGGCGACTCGGTCGCGGCCGGCGTCGTGGTGCGCAACATCGCCTCCCGGCGGCTCCTGCCCACCACGCTGGAGGTCCCGGTCGGGTCGTCGACGCACCGCTACGGGATCGGAGCCCTGCCGGCCGGGGGAGTGCACGAGGAGTCGTTCACCATCCGTACGGAGCGCCGTGGCGTCATCCGCGTCGGGCCGGCCACCACACGTCGGGGTGACCCGGTCGGCGTCTTCTCGCGCGACATGGTGTGGACGCCCGTGCGCGAGGTGCTCGTGCGCCCGCCGATGGTGCCGCTGGACTCGCTCGGCGCCGGGCTGCTCCGCGACCTGGAAGGCGTGTCGACCGACGCGGTCTCCCAGAGCGACCTCGCCTTCCACGCCCTGCGTGAGTACGTCCCCGGCGACGACCTGCGCCACATCCACTGGCGCTCCTCGGCCAAGGTGATGGCCTCGACGGGGGAGTCCGCCCTGCTGGTCCGGCAGTACCTCGACACCCGCCGCAGCCACGCGGCCCTCGTCGTCGACGACCGGCGCGCCTCCTGGAGCAGTGACGAGGTCTTCGAGGACGCGATGTCGGTGGCCGCGTCCATCGCGGTCCGGGCCGTGCTCGACGAGTTCGACGTGTCCTTCGTCTGCGGGGCCACCGCCTCGACCGGCACCGACGGCCACCTGGCGCTCGATGCCGTCTGCCGTGCCGACTTCGGCGACACCGGCATCGTGGCGGCGAGTCGTCGGGCCACGATGGTCGCGCCCGACTGCAGCCTGCTCTTCCTGGTGGGCGGCAAGGACACCTCCTTCACCGACCTGCTCCGCGGCTCGGCGGCCTTCCCGCCCGAGGTGCGCCGCTTCGCGATCGTGCTCGACCCCGAGGGCACCAGCAGGGTGACCGAGACCGGGGGCCTTCCCGTCCTGCACCTCGCTGCCCGCGAGGACCTCGGCGGACTCCTCCTGTGGAGCCTCAAGTGAGTCACGTCGACACCCAGACCCGCACCCGGCCCAGCCACCTGCTGCCGGACGGCCACGCCGCGGTCGACCTGGTCTTCGTCCTGCTGCTGACGGCGGTGGCCCTCAGCGGTCTCGCGACCTCCTTCACCGGGTGGGCGTTCCTCGTCATCGGCCTGACCGGGAGCGTCATTGCCATGGCCGTGACACACCTGAGCCGGGCGCTCGGCTGGCCGCTCGTCGCCCCGGTGCTCATCCTCACCGTGGTGTTCTTCCTGCTCGGCGGGCCCCTGTGCCTGCGGTCGGTCGGCGACACGGCCTTCGTCCCCGGGGCCGAGACGATGTCCACGCTGGTCGACCAGGCGATCCACGGCTGGAAGGACCTCCTCACGACGCTGCCGCCGGTCGACGGCGACGGTCCGCTGCTCGTGCTCCCGTGGCTGCTCGGCCTCCTCGCCGGGCTGGTGGGGACGTCGCTGTCCCACCTCCGCCTGCGGCGTGCGTGGCTCACCGCCCTGCTGCCCGTCCTCGGGATGACCGCCGTGCTCGCTGCGGTCATCCTGCTCGGCGTGCGCCACCCGCAGTCCCTCCTCGTCCAGGGAGCGGCGTTCGCCGGCCTGGCCCTGGGCTGGCTCGCGCTGCGCGCCCGGCGGGCGTCCGCGACGGTGCACGGAGGCACGTCCGGCTGGGGCCGCCTCGCCGTCGGGACCGGGCTGGTCGCGCTGGCGTCGGCGCTCGCCGTACCCGCCTCCGCGCTCGTCATGGGTGACGACGACGGCGACCGGACCGTGGTGCGCAACTGGGTGGAGCCGCCGTTCGACATCGGGCAGTACCCCTCGCCCCTCGCGGGGTTCCGCAAGTACGTCGACCCCCTCGGCCAGGAGAGCTCGGCCAACGTCTACGACCGCACCCTCTTCACCGTCGACGGCGTGCCGGAGGGCACGCGCGTGCGCTTCGCGGCCATGGACCACTACGACGGCATGGTGTGGGGCGCCTCCGACAACGCACTGCCGGAGCCGGCCGCCGACTCGTTCCAGCGGGTGTCGTCGACCATCGACAACCCCGTCGAGGGGGAGGAGGTCGAGGCCACCGTCACCATCGGGGAGGCGTACGACGGCGTCTGGCTGCCGACGGCCGGCGCGCTCCAGTCCCTCGACTTCCGCATCGGCGACCCCGACGGCAAGGCCGAGTCCTTCCGCTACAACCTGGCCACCTCGACGGCCGTCGTCCCCACCGGGCTGACCGAGGGGGACACCTACTCCTTCACCGCCGTCCTCCCCGACGACAGCCTCGACGCCTCCACCGTCGCGTCCAGTGCCGTCGTGCCGGCGCCCCAGGGGACGGCCTTCCTCAAGACGCCGGCGGCGCAGTGGACGACCAGGGCGACCACGCCCATCGAGCGGGTCAGGGCCATCGCGCAACACCTGCGGACCGAGGGCAAGTACTCCGACGGGGTCCGCCGCTCCGAGCAGGTCTACCACCCCGGCCACAGCGTCCAACGCCTGTCGGAGGGCTTCGTCCAGGCCCCGCAGATGGTCGGGAACGACGAGCAGTACGCCGCGACGATGGCCCTCCTCGCCGGCGAGGTCGGCGTGCCCGCCCGCGTCGTGCTCGGGGCCGAGGTGCCGGAGGGCGGCGTCGTGACGGGCAAGGACGTCTCGGCCTGGGTCGAGGTGCGCGCCGCCGACGGCTCGTGGAAGACCCTGCCGACCGAGGACTTCATGTCCGACGAGCCGCCCGCCGACGAGCTGCCCGAGACCAACACCCCCATGACCGGCACGGTCGTCCCGCCCCCGGCGCCGATCCCGCCGCCGTCGGACGCCGGCGACCAGAGCGACGCCGACCTCAAGGAGCGCAAGGCCGACAAGAAGGAGGCCGACGAGGAGGACGAGGACTCCCTCGTGGCCGGCCTGCCCGGCTGGGTGCGGGTCGTCGTGACGTACGTCGGGGGCCCGCTGCTGGTGGTGCTCCTCCTGGTCGGCGCGATCGTCGGGCTCAAGCTGCTCCGCCGCCGCCGGCGACGCAACGCGACCGTGGTCTCCGCGCGCTTCGTGGGCGCCTGGCGCGAGCTGGTCGACCACGCACGCGACCTCGGCCAGCCGGTGCCCCTGGGTCCGACCGTCACCCGCCGCGAGCAGTCCGGATCGATCGGGTCCGAGCAGGCACCCTCGCTGGCCCGCCGGGCGGACGGCTTCGTCTTCGGCCCGAGTGCTCCCGATGCGGGTGCTGCGGCGTCCTACTGGCAGACTGTCGATGCCGAGCGGCGTGCGATGTCCCAGTCCGTGGGTCGCCGGCAGCGGCTGATCGCCGCGGTCAACCTCCGTTCGTTGCGGCCCACCGGCCCACGGGTGCGGGGGAGCCGCAGGCGCCCGCGCTGATTGGTCTTTTCAGACAGCGACTGACTAAACTGGCGTGTCGGCCCAACGTGGGTTGCGTTTCGTGGTGCCTCGCGGCTGCCGGATCACGCCTCGACCGTCCTGAAAGGCGGTTCGTGTCGTGCCCGGGATGAGGTCCACGGCACCGCTTCACGAGGTCCACCGGTCCACCCGGACCGGAGGTTCCCGGGCCACCCGCGTCACCTCGGTGACGCGGTGCAGCAACGGTAGACATACGACCAACAGATTGTGGAGGACATGCCGAAGAAAGAAGGCGTGATCGAGCTCGAGGGCGTCATCACTGAAGCCCTCCCCAACGCGATGTTCCGGGTGGAGCTGAGCAACGGACACAAGGTGCTCGCCCACATCAGCGGCAAGATGCGCCAGCACTACATCCGGATCCTCCCCGAGGACCGTGTGGTGGTGGAGCTGTCTCCCTACGACCTGACCCGCGGTCGGATCGTCTACCGCTACAAGTAACCAGCCGATCCGAAAGGTCCTTCTCATGAAGGTCAAGCCCAGCGTCAAGGCGATGTGCGACAAGTGCAAGGTCATCCGTCGTCACGGCCGCGTCATGGTCATCTGCGAGAACCCGCGCCACAAGCAGCGGCAGGGCTGAGCTGAGGCTCACCTCGCAGCACCCGACGTACAAATGAACACCCCACAACGTGATCGCTAGGCCAGGCACTCCCTGGCCGAAGCCACCTCCGGAGCACTGGCCGGAGCCCACCCGAGGCGGGATGGGACGCGACACGACCAGAAACCACTGCGAGTACAGACAAGGAAAGCCACATGGCACGCCTCGTTGGTGTTGACCTCCCGCGCGACAAGCGCATCGAGATCGCACTCACCTACATCTACGGCATCGGCCGTACCCGCGCCCAGCAGCTGCTCGCCGCCACCGGGGTCGACCCGAACGCGCGAGTGCACACGCTCGGCGACGAGGAGCTGGTCAAGCTTCGCGACGAGATCGAAGCCAACTTCAAGATCGAGGGTGACCTCCGTCGCGAGGTCCAGGCAGACATCCGCCGCAAGATCGAGATCGGCAGCTACCAGGGTCGCCGCCACCGCATGGGCCTCCCGGTCCGCGGCCAGCGCACCAAGACCAACGCGCGCACCCGCAAGGGACCCAAGCGCACTGTCGCCGGCAAGAAGAAGGCGAAGTGACCCGGCGCTGACGCGCTGAGTCCCGCCCCTTCACTCGAAGCTTCCAGACCAGAACCTCACAGGAGATACCTGAATGCCTCCCAAGAGCCGCGCGACCAAGGTCCGCCGCAAGGAGAAGAAGAACGTCGCTCAGGGCGAAGCCCACATCAAGAGCACGTTCAACAACACCATCGTCACGATCACCGACCCCACCGGGGCGGTGATCTCGTGGGCCTCGGCCGGCACCGTCGGCTTCAAGGGCTCGCGAAAGTCCACGCCGTTCGCCGCGCAGATGGCAGCCGAGGCTGCGGGTCGTCGGGCGATGGAGCACGGGATGAAGAAGATCGACGTCTTCGTGAAGGGCCCGGGTTCGGGCCGCGAGACGGCGATCCGTTCGTTGGGTGCCATCGGCCTCGAGGTCGGCACCATCCAGGACGTCACCCCCACGCCCCACAACGGATGCCGGCCGCCCAAGCGCCGCCGCGTCTGACCCGACACCCGAGAAAGAGAGACTTCCAGCCATGGCCCGTTACACCGGCCCGATCACCCGCAAGTCGCGCCGCCTCGGTGTCGACCTCGTCGGCGGCGACGCTGCTTTCGAGAAGCGTCCCTACCCCCCCGGCCAGCACGGCCGTCGCCGCATCAAGGAGAGCGAGTACCTCCTCCAGCTGCAGGAGAAGCAGAAGGCCCGCTTCACCTACGGCGTGATGGAGAAGCAGTTCCTCCGCTACTACAAGGAAGCCAACCGTCGCCAGGGCAAGACCGGTGACAACCTGCTCCAGCTCCTCGAGTGCCGCCTCGACAACGTGGTCTACCGTGCCGGGTTCGCCCGCACGCGCCGCCACGCCCGTCAGCTCGTCGTGCACGGTCACTTCCTGGTCAACGGTCACAAGGTCGACATCCCGTCGTTCCAGGTGTCGGCCCACGACATCATCGACGTTCGCGAGAAGTCGCTGGAGATGACCCCGTTCATCGTCGCCCGTGAGACCCACGGCGAGCGCCACGTGCCTGCGTGGATGGAGGCCATCCCGACCCGGATGCGCATCCTCGTCCACCAGGTGCCGACCCGCGCCCAGATCGACCTGCCCATCACCGAGCAGCTGATCGTCGAGTACTACTCCAAGAAGTAATCCCTTGCCGGTGGCCGCCCTCGGGTGGCCACCGGTCCCTCCCTTTCACAACAATCCTGTGAGTTCGGGCCCGTCAAATGGTGGGTGGGTCCGGAAAGGAAAGAATCAGTGCTTATCGCTCAGCGCCCGACCCTGTCGGAAGAGTCCGTCGACGAGTTCCGTTCGCGGTTCGTCATCGAGCCCCTGGAGCCCGGTTTCGGGTACACGCTCGGCAACTCGCTGCGCCGTACCCTCCTGTCGTCCATCCCGGGTGCGTCGGTCACCAGCATCAAGGTCGACTCCGTGCTCCACGAGTTCTCGACCATCGAGGGTGTGACCGAGGACGTCACCGAGGTCATCCTCAACCTCAAGGGCCTCGTCGTCTCCTCGGAGCACGATGAGCCCGTCGTGATGTACCTGCGCAAGTCCGGTGCCGGTGACGTCACCGCCGCCGACATCACCCCGCCCGCCGGTGTCGAGGTCCACAACCCCGACCTGAAGATCGCCACGCTGTCCGACAAGGGCAAGCTGGACGTCGAGCTCGTCGTCGAGCGTGGCCGCGGCTACGTCTCGGCCGTGCAGAACAAGGGCGCGGACAACGAGATCGGCCGTATCCCGGTCGACTCGATCTACAGCCCGGTCCTCAAGGTCACCTACAAGGTCGAGGCCACCCGTGTCGAGCAGCGCACGGACTTCGACAAGCTCGTGATCGACGTCGAGACCAAGCCGTCGATGCGTCCCCGTGACGCCATCGCCTCGGCCGGCAAGACGCTCGTGGAGCTCTTCGGCCTGGCCCGTGAGCTCAACGTCGAGGCCGAGGGCATCGACATCGGCCCGTCGCCCGTCGACGAGCAGCTCGCAGCCGACCTCGCCCTCCCGGTCGAGGACCTGCAGCTGACGGTCCGGTCCTACAACTGCCTCAAGCGCGAGGGCATCCACACCGTGGGTGAGCTCATCAGCCGCTCGGAGCAGGACCTGCTCGACATCCGCAACTTCGGTGCGAAGTCGATCGACGAGGTCAAGGCCAAGCTGGTCGAGATGGGTCTGTCCCTCAAGGACAGCGCGCCCGGCTTCGACCCGCACGCCGCTCTCGCGGCGTACGGCGACGACGACGACGACGACGCCTTCGTCGAGGACGAGCAGTACTAATTGAATTGCGCGAGCGTGTCGCCTTCGGCGCCACGCCTGCCGCGCCGCGGTTGACGTTCGTTGTGGTTGCGGTTGCGGGGCGTCTCACCGGCGCCTCGCTGCCGTACCGCACTCGAGGTCTGGCTGTGGTCGTGGTTGCTGGGCGTCTCACTGGCGCCCGCTTCCGCGCCGCGGTCTGCGTCTGACTGGGGTTGCGGTTGCTTGGCGGCTTGCCGCCGCCAGGCTCGCGCTGACATCCAAAAACCGTCCGCCGATTCCGGCGGACGTCTACCCCGGTACCTGACACGGCCGGAGAGAAGCGAGAGATCACATGCCCAAGCCCAAGAAGGGCAAGCGCCTCGGCGGTAGCCCCGCCCACCAGCGCCTGATCCTGGCGAACCTGGCCACCAGCCTGTTCGAGCACGGCCGGATCACCACGACCGAGACCAAGGCGCGCATGCTTCGCCCGTACGCGGAGAAGCTGATCACCAAGGCCAAGCGTGGAGACCTGCACAACCGCCGCGAGGTCCTCAAGACCATCCGCGACAAGTCGGTCGTGCACACCCTCTTCACCGAGATCGCGCCGACGTTCGCCGAGCGTCCGGGTGGCTACACCCGCATCACCAAGATCGGTCCGCGCAAGGGCGACAACGCCCCCATGGCGGTCATCGAGCTGGTGACCGAGGCGTACAGCCCCAAGGCTGCCTCGACGAAGAAGACGCAGGCTGCTGCTCCGGCTCCGGCCGCTGCGGAGGAGGAGGCTCCCGCCGAGGAGACCACCGAGACCGAGGCGACCGAGACCGAGGCCACCGAGGCTCCGGCCGAGGAGACCACCGAGACCGAGGCTCCGGCCGAGGACGAGGCGGCGACCGACGCCGAGGCCGAGGACGACAGCTCCAAGTGAGCTGACTGCACTCGATCGACGGCCCGTCACCCCGCTGGGGTGGCGGGCCGTCGTGCGTCCGGAGCACCTAGGTCCCCGGCAACGACCTGCGCGAGCCGCCGAGCCGGCTGCCACCGAGGTCGGCGCGCTGCCCGGCCGCCCACCCGTCGTGCCGTCCAGTGCCCGAGAGGCGTCGCGCGCTGGCCTGCTGCAGGTGCGGGTAGGTCTCGTCCCGCGCGGCCACGACCGCGTGGGACCGGTCCGCCAGGACGAGGGTGCTCGAGGTGCCGTGCTCGGTGAACCGGTCGGCGGCGTCCTCGGCCGCGGCCGCCTCGGCCCGGTCGAGGCGGCGACCGACCGACTGGGTGAAGCCGGCGAGCCAGCTGCGCCGGAACGCGGCCGGGTGGTCGTAGGACGGCACCGGTGTGCGGGCCAGGGCGTGCAGCGCCTGGACGAGCAGGCTGGTGAAGAGGATCTCCACGCGCTGGAGGTCCGAGCGGTGCCCGAAGAGGTGCAGGGACAGCTCCTTGGTGCCGTCGGGGTAGCGGGTGCGGCGGACACCGCGACATCCCAGGGCCGCCGCGACGGTGGCCAGCAGGTCGGCCTTGTCGGCGGCGTAGGGGCGCTCCACCAGCACCACCAGGTCGCCGACGACGTCGAGGGAGGGGTCGCTCAGGGCGAGGAGGGCTCGGTCGATGCCGTAGGCCGCCATCAGGGCGGCCGCCTTGGCGGTGTAGGTCTCGGCCTCGGCCGGCGTCGCTGCCGGGTCCTCGGCCTTGGCCAGCAGCTTGCGCACCTTGGCCAGCATCGTGGTCGATTCGTCGGTATGGTCCATGTCAGCTCCCCGGGATCAGTGGTGGTGCCGGGTGAGACTGGCACGACGCACCGACAGCCCGTGCGGCTCCTCCACAGGGCGTCACCGGAGCGCGGCCATGACCTCGTCGGCGGAGAGGCTGCGTGGGTCCCCGCCGGTCCGGGTCAGCCGGTGGGTGGCGGCCACCACGGCCTCGCAGGCAGGGGTGGGCACGGCGTGCAGCCGCCCGAGGAGGACGACCTCACCGGCCAGGTAGTCGACCTCGGTGTCGCCCGTGCCGCGGCGCAGGCTCTGCCAGGTGGAGCCGCCCGCGGGGGGCAGGTCGTCGCGGCGGCGCAGCAGGTCCCCGCGGCGTTCCCGGTCGTCCTCCGCGCTGGTCACGGTGAGCCCGGCGGCGGCCAGCACGCGCTCGCCCTCGCGCTGGGCGAGGTCGGCCAGCGCGTCCGCGGCGGCCCCCGGGACGAAGGATGCGTCCACGCCGTTGCCGACGTTCAGCAGCAGCTTGCGACGCTTCCAGGCCATCACGTCGTCGCGCTCGACGGACTCGAAGCCGGCCGACCGCAGGTCCGAGGCCACGGCCGCCGTGCGGTCGTCGGTCCCCGCCGGGATGCGGCCCACGTCGAGGAGGCCGGGGACGGGATGGCACTTGGCGACCACCAGCCCCGGCTCCAGGTGGGTGGACGGCAGCATCACGCACACGGCGTACGTCGCGGGGAAGCGGCGGAGGGCGGCCACCTCGGTGGCGACGCCGTTGGTGGCGCAGACGACGGTCGTGCCGGGCGGGGCGTGCGCGGCCAGGTCGTCGAGGGCCGCGGCGACCTGGTGCGACTTCACGGCGAGCAGGACGGCGGTGTCGTCGGTCCACTCCACCTCGGCGGCGGTGTCGGTGGCCGGTGCCACGATCCGGTGCATGCCGTCACCCGAGTCCAGCCGCAGCCCCCCGTCGTGGATCGCGGCCAGGTGCGCGCCGCGGGCCACCAGCGTGGTGGGCAGGCCCGCGAGGTGCAGGTGGCCGCCGATCACACCACCGACGGCCCCGGCGCCGTGGACGACCCACCTCATCGCGTCCAGCCCTGCTCGAGCAGCCGCGTGGCCTCGGCGAGGGTGAGACCGGCGCGCCGCGCCTCGAGGGCCAGCGCCGCGGCGGCCTCCCGGGCCTCGGTCGGCGTGGTTGCCCGACCGGTCACCCGCGTGCCGCGACGCCCCTCGGTGGCCACGAGCCCGTCGGCCTCGAGCTCCTTGTAGACGCGAGCCACCGTGTTGACCGCGAGCCCGAGGTCTCCGGCCAGCGCGCGCACGGTCGGCAGGCGGCTGCCGGCGGGCAGGCGCCCGTCACCGATGCGGGTCGCGAGCTGGACGCGCACCTGCTCGTACGGCGGGGTGCCGGAGTCGGTGTCGAGGGGATCGAGGTCGACCGGGGCGAGCTCCATGGGCGCCAGCCTAGGCGCGGAGGTGGTAGAACCTCGTCATGGAGCAGGTGGCACTGGTGGCCGGTGAGGCACTCGTCGACGTGGTGCTGGGACGTGACGGCACCGAGCGCGACCACGCAGGCGGGAGCTCCGCCAACGCGGCCGTGGCGATGAGCCGGTTGGGCCGCCAGGTGTGGTTCGCGAGCGCGTGGGCTGACGACGCGCACGGACGGCTGCTGGCCGGGCACCTGGCCGACAACGACGTGCGGATGGCGGTCGACCCGCTGGCGCTCGCGCGCACGGCGACCGCGGTGGCGACGCTGGCCGAGGACGGCTCGGCGAGCTACGAGTTCGACATCGAGTGGCGGGTCCCCGCCGTCTCGCTGCCCGCGCACGTGGCGCCGGTCGTGGTGGTCTACGGCTCCATCGGGGCGGCTCTGGCTCCGGGGGCCGACGACGTCGCGGCCCTGGTCGAGGCGTCGCGGGGGAGTGCATTGACGGTCTTCGACGTCAACGCTCGCCCGGCGATCACCGGTGCCGGCGACGAGGTGGTCGCTCGGGCCGAGCAGATGGCGCGCCTCGCGGACGTCGTCAAGGCGAGCGACGAGGATCTGGAGGTGCTCTGGCCGGGACGGACGCACCGCGAGGTCGCGAGCCACCTCATCGCGGCCGGCGCCGGGGCGGTGGTGGTGACCATGGGCGGGGACGGGGTCAGCTGGTACGCCGAGGCCGACGAGGTCACCGTGCCGGCACCCCCCGTCGAGGTGGTGGACACCATCGGCGCCGGGGACACGGTGACGGCAGCGGTCGTGCACGCCCTGTGGGAGCTCGACGTCGTGGGCCCCGGTGCGGGCGAGAGGTTGCGCGCGCTGGTCGCCGCCGAGCGCACCTCGGTGCTGGCCTTCGCGGCCCGGGCCGCGGCGGTGACCGTCAGCCGACCCGGCGGTGACCCGCCCCGGCGGCACGAGCTCGACTGACGGCCGTCAGCCGGCCGGGGGAGCCCAGTACGGGTCGCGGCCGATGAAGCCCATCAACCGGTCGACCACCGGGGCGTCGTCCGGGACCGGCACCGGGGTGCCGTACTGGCCCGAGGAGCGCAGCACGTCCTCGATCGGCCTCATCCCGTCGAGCAGGGTGGCGGCGAAGTCCTCGTCGAGGCGCAGCTCCTGGCCGGTGGCCCGGGCCAGGTCCCAGCTGTGCATGAAGACGTCGGCGGTGTAGAACCGGTCGACGGCGTCCGCGAGCCGGTGCGTGCCGGCGTACGGGTGGGTGAAGGACTCGTCGCCACGCTCGTCGACGAGGTCCTGGACGGAGCGCGCGTGGTGGTGCCACGCGGCGGCCGGGTCGTCGGCGACCGGCGGGCCGGCGGGGAGCGAGACCCCGCCGCCCGCGAGGAAGCCGGGGAACCACTCGACGAGGTGGGCGACCACGTCGCGGGCGGTCCACCCGTCCACGGGAGCCGGCGCCTGCCAGGAGCCGGCACCGTCGACGAGCCGTCCAAAGGTGGCGGCCACCTCGCGGTGCCGCGCCGCCGGGTCGTCAGGCAGCGCCATCGGCCAGGAGCCCGTCCAGCTTGGCGTAGCCCTCGTGGATGCCGACCTCCATGCCGCTGGCCAGCATCCCGTCGCGCGCCTCGAACGAGTCGCACAGGGAGAACCCGTGGAGGCGGGTGATGCCGTTGCCGAGGTCCTCGAAGGTCATCGTCTCCAGGGCGATGGCCTCGGGCATGCCCTCCCAGGTGAACGTCTGCACGATCTTGTCCTCGCCCACGTGGGGGAAGGTGCCGCGGAAGGCGTACTCCTCGCCGTCGCGCTCGGCGACGTACCGGTAGGAGCCGAGGGTGCGGCAGTCCCAGTGGTCGATGCGGGTGGTGAGCGAGGAGGGACCGATCCACCGGGCGAAGAGCTCGGGGTCGGTGTGGGCCCGCATGAGCTGCGCGGGGGTGGCGGCGAAGTCGCGCCAGATGTGGACGGCAGGGACGGTCGGGTCGGCCTCGATGGCGGCCTCGCTGTAGCGGTGGTCCTGGGTGGTGGTCATGATGCGGTTCCTTCCTCGGCGGTGGGGATGTCCTTGTCCTGCAGGGAGGCGAGCACGGCGTCGAGGCGCGTGAAGCGCTCCTCCGCCTGTCGCTGGTAGCGCTCGATCCACTTCGTCATCAGGTCGAACACCTCGGCTTCCAGGTGCACCGGGCGGCGCTGGGCGTCCCGGCTGCGGGTCACCAGGCCGGCCTCCTCGAGCACCTTGAGGTGCTTGGAGACGGCCTGGAGGCTCACGTCGTACGGCGCGGCGAGGTCGCCCACCGTCGCGTCGGCGACGGTGAGGCGGGCGACCATGTCGCGCCGCGTGGGATCGGCGAGGGCGGCAAAGACCCGGGAGAGCTGGTCGGTCATGACGCCCACCTTTCTCAACTGTTCGGTTGAACAAAGGTAGATCGCGGTGCGGACTGTTGTCAACCGTTGTGTTGAATTCGCAGGTCAGATCGGCGTCGGCATCGTCAGCCGAGCCAGTCGTGCACGAGGGAGACCACGGACGCCCCCTCCCCGGAGGCGGACGCGACGCGCTTCATCGAGCCGGACCGGATGTCGCCGGCAGCGAAGATGCCGGGCACCGTCGTGGCCAGGTTGGCCGGCGGGAGACCGTCGCGCCAGGCCCCGGCGGGGACGTCACGCCCGGTCAGCACGAACCCGCGCTCGTCGCGAGCGACCTCGTCGGGCAGCCACTCGCAGTGCGGGTCGGCCCCGAGGAGCAGGAAGAGTCCCCGGATCTCGCGGCGGTGCGTCGTGCCGCTGGTGACGTCCTCGACGTCCACCCACTCCAGCCGTCCGTCCCCACCCCCGTCGACCACGCGGGCGCTGCCGAGGACCTCGATGCGGGGGTTGTAGCCGATCTCGTTGACCAGGTAGTGCGACATCGTGGCCGACAGGTCGGGGCGTCGGACCATGATCGTGACCGAGCGGGCGAAGCGCGCCAGGTGGACGGCGGCCTGGCCGGCGCTGTTGCCGCCGCCCACCACGATGACGTCCGCGCCCTCCATCTCGCGGGAGGCCGTCATGGCTGCGCCGTAGTGGACGCCGTACCCGACCAGGGTGTCGAGGGACTCGATGCCGATCCGGCGGTAGGTCACGCCGGTCGAGATCACCACGGCGCGGGCGTGCACGTCGCCGCCCTCGGTGCGGACGACGTGGGGCTTCCCGTCGGTGCCCGGCTCCAGCGCGAGGACGGGCCAGCCGGTGAAGAAGCGGGTGCCGAACCTGATCGCCTGGTTGCGGGCACGCTGGGCGAGCCGCATCCCGGAGATGCCGCGGGGGAAGCCGAGGTAGTTGCGGATCATGGAGCTGGTGCCGGCCTGGCCGCCGATCGCCTCGCCCTCGACAGCGACGGTGGAGAGGCCCTCGCTGGCGGCGTACACACTGGCGGCCAGTCCGGCCGGGCCGGCTCCGATGACCACCAGGTCGACGACCTGGTCGACCTCGATGTCGTCGGGGCGGCCGTAGAGGGTCACCGCGAGGTCGCGGGTGGTGCGGGGCACGAACGGCGCCGGTGAGGTGAAGGCCTCCACCACCGGCCACTGGTCCGGCTCGCCGACGTGGCGGGAGAGGACGTCGCGGCCGTCGTCGCTGTCGGGGTGGAAGACGCCGCACGGCAACCCGACGCGCTCGAGGTAGTCGCGCAGCTGCAGGGTGAGGATGTCGTGCTCGGGCGTGACGATGCGGACCGACACCACCTCCGGCACCGCGACGGTGGCCGCCCAGTCGTTGAGCAGGTCGATGATCGCGCTGTGGAACTCCTCGTCGCGGACCCCGCGCGGCATGAGCAGGAACGCGTCGTACTTGCCGGTGGCCTGGCCGGCACGCAGGGCCTCGGCGTCGCGGCGGAAGTTCTCGTAGTGGGCGACGACGACCCGGCGTGCGGTCGGGACGGCCTGCCGGATCTTGGCGATGGCCGGGTAGACGGCCATGTCGGGCAGCTCGGACTCGATGACGAACAGCGCCACCTGGCCGCCCGCGTCCAGGACGTCGAGGGCCTGGTGCTTGGCGTCGGCCGCGCCGGCGGCGGAGCGGACGTCGTACTCGAGGGCGTAGCGGGAGAACTGCTGCTCCAGGACGTCGAGGTGGTTGCCGGAGACCAGGATGATCGCGGGGTTGCTCACCACTCGAGTATGGCGGCCCGGGGCACAGCAGGGAGGGCCTGCGAGGGCCACCTAGACATCCCACGGGTCTAGGCCGTCAAGCGGCGGTGGGGTCTGCTGTGGCAGTGCGGTGGGCCCAGGCGGTGTGCTCGTCGTAGTTGGTGTG
>NZ_PZYY01000048.1 GCF_003047265.1 Nocardioides terrigena
AACAAAAGCAATCTACAGGCACATTTCGCAGCCTGATTTGCTTTTTAGCCGTAAAGGGCTATGAGCGGTAACGCTCTGTTCGAGATAATTAGTGCTTTGCAAGTAAAAAGACGGTTAGCGATAAGCGTATTTTTCGCCTGATTATTATGTATTAGATAAAACAATGCGGAGTTTATAAAACAATGCCTAAAATTAAAACAGTACGTGGTGCTGCTAAGCGTTTCAAGAAAACAGCTTCAGGCGGTTTCAAACGTAAACAATCTCACTTACGTCATATTTTGACTAAGAAAACCACTAAACGTAAACGTCACTTACGCCACAAATCAATGGTAGCGAAAGCAGACCAAGTATTAGTAGTAGCGTGCTTACCATACGCATAAGCGTTGAGTCAAGTTAAAACGTACTTTAGTGAATTTTAGTTAATTATATACATTAGGAGATTTAATAATGGCTCGTGTAAAACGTGGTGTTATTGCAAGAGCACGCCATAAGAAAGTTCTTAAGGCTGCTAAAGGTTATTATGGTGCGCGTTCACGTGTTTATCGCGTTGCGTTCCAAGCTGTAATTAAAGCTGGTCAATATGCTTACCGTGACCGTCGTCAACGTAAACGTCAATTCCGTCAATTATGGATTGCACGTATCAACGCTGCAGCACGTCAAAACGGTTTATCTTACAGCAAATTCATCAACGGCTTGAAAAAAGCTTCTGTTGAAATCGACCGTAAGATTTTAG
>NZ_PZYY01000049.1 GCF_003047265.1 Nocardioides terrigena
AGCGTACACGGTGGATGCCTTGGCAATCAGAGGCGAAGAAGGACGTGCTAATCTGCGAAAAGCTTGGATGAGTTGATAAGAAGCGTTTAATCCAAGATATCCGAATGGGGAAACCCAGTAGATGAAGAATCTACTATTATTAAGTGAATACATAGCTTAATAAGGCAAACCGGGAGAACTGAAACATCTAAGTACCCCGAGGAAAAGAAATCAACCGAGATTCTGTAAGTAGCGGCGAGCGAAAGCGGAAGAGCCTGTTAGTGATAATGGTTTTGTTAGGAGAATGAGCTGGGAAGCTCAATCGTAGAGGGTGATAATCCCGTATCCGAAAACATTATTATGGTACTAAGCTAACGACAAGTAGGGCGGGACACGAGAAATCCTGTTTGAAGATGGGGGGACCATCCTCCAAGGCTAAATACTCCTGATTGACCGATAGTGAACCAGTACTGTGAAGGAAAGGCGAAAAGAACCCCAGTGAGGGGAGTGAAATAGAACCTGAAACCGTGTACGTACAAGCAGTGGGAGCAAGAGAAATCTTGTGACTGCGTACCTTTTGTATAATGGGTCAGCGACTTATATTTTGTAGCGAGGTTAACTGAATAAGGGAGCCGAAGGGAAACCGAGTCTTAACTGGGCGATTGAGTTGCAAGGTATAGACCCGAAACCCGGTGATCTAGCCATGGGCAGGTTGAAGATTGGGTAACACTAATTGGAGGACCGA
>NZ_PZYY01000050.1 GCF_003047265.1 Nocardioides terrigena
CCGGTGCGGTGGATTTATTAAATGAGATGTCCACCACTAAAGTAACCGGTGAAGAGGAAATTTTCTCTAAAACCGACCTTTACGATTTCAAAGCGAATATTGAGGGGGCGGAAAAAATCTATGAAATCTTTAAACCGCAATTAGACAAAACCGATGCGAAGCTTTCGGCGGAAATCGCCGCTCGCTTTGCTACGGTCAATAGCTTACTGGCAAAACACAATAAAGCGAAAAACGGTTACGATTACGTAGCATATAACAAACTGTCAAAAAACGATGTTAAAGCATTAGCCGAGGCAGTAAACCAACTGGGCGAGCCGTTGGCGCAATTAGGCGTTCTCTTAGAGAAATAAGGTAGGAATAAATGATGGCAGAAATCCGTTCTCGCCGTGATTTTCTAAAAAATACCGCATTGGTAGGAGCTGGCTTATTGTCGGCTCCTGCTTTTGCTTTAGAATCACGACAACTCACTGCGCAAGCACATAACCAATATCCTTTTTATGGTAAACACCAAGCCGGCATTGTTACCCCTGCACAAAAACATATCTATTTTCTCGTCTTGGATTTAGATACCGCCGATATTGCAAAAGTGAAAGAGATTTTCCAAACTTGGACGCGTTATAGTAATAATCTGACACAAGGTAAAAATGTAAAACCCTATAGCAACAACGCTTATGTTCCGCCTGCGGATACCGGTGAAGCGGATAGTTTGG
>NZ_PZYY01000051.1 GCF_003047265.1 Nocardioides terrigena
GCCGGTCCGCCGCCGTAAGGGCGATCATCAACCGTTTTATGTTTATCAAACGTGAAATCGCGAGGATTCCAGCATTGAATTTGCAGAAGATCTTGTTTTACCGCACGTCCTGTCACCCCAAAATCGGTAATTGCTTTAAACATTTCGGGGAACAGTGAAATGATACCAATCCACATAATTTATCCTCAAATGTTCTTACTACTTAAAGTTAAAGCTGCACCGCATACCTGAGGTTAGAAACCAGCGTCCCAATCCACCGTAATTGTCTTGGTGGCGAGATCTACTCTTTTAACTACTTGTTCATATAAGAACGGAATTAATCGTTCTTGCTTGCCAAAAGCATCCTTACTGTTAGCGCGTACAACCAAAACATCGTTCGAACCTGTTTCCATTAATTCGGTTACAACGCCCATGCTATAGTCTTCAAGGTTTATCACTTGGCAGCCGATTAAATCGTGCCAGTAATAATCTCCTTCTTCCAATTCAGGAAACACAGATAGATCTACACCGATTTCGGCATTAGTCAGCAACTGTGCGCTCTCACGGTCATCGCTACCTTTTAATTTCACAATCAAATCGTTGTTATGGTAACGCCAACTTTCTAATTCGATTGGTTGCCATTGTCCCTTAATTTTTAAGAACCAAGGCTGATAATCGAAAATGCTTTCTGTTTCTTCAGTTGATGAATAGAGGCGTAACCAGCCAC
>NZ_PZYY01000052.1 GCF_003047265.1 Nocardioides terrigena
ACTTGGGATACCCATTTATGAAGGTTAAAAAGCTAAACCACGAGGTGTTAACAATTCTCTTATGTTTTCGGGAACTATTTTTTTTCTATTTAAATCATAAAATAACTCTCTATATTCATTAAAACAAGGGAGTTGCATAGTTGTGAAAGATATAGCACTGTATGTTTTTTTAGTACTATTATCCACTACTAGTCTAGATTGAGGTTTATAATCACTTACACAAAAAGGTAAAAAGAAACTAAATACATAATCAAAATATTCTTTATGTTTTATGGCAGTTTGAGCATAAACTAGTCTAGAATTAGCAGTTGGTGATCTTCTTACTATGTGGGCATCACCAAGTAAAATCCCTATTAATACTTCCTTTACTTCATCAGGTAATTTTACTGAAGCTCTTTCAGTAGGAGATAAACGAGTTATTCCTTTTGTTGAACGTGCAGCAAATAATACTGGACTATACATAAAGAATAGTATAGGGGATAAATCAATTGATGGTGTGTTAAACTCATAGTATCACTACCATGATCGGACTATCTCTTCAATTAAAAACAAAATGCCTTTAATTGTCTCGTGCATAGTCTCTGAAGATTCCTTAATTAGCTTAGTATATATTAGCTTAATAAAAGGTTTTCCTGCTGATTGTCTTATATGTTTAGCAGACACATAGAACTTAAGCTCTCTATATTCATTAAAACAAGGGAAAAT
>NZ_PZYY01000053.1 GCF_003047265.1 Nocardioides terrigena
CGGTGATAAAGTAGTAAAACGCGATCTCGCTTCGGGTGGCACGGAAGTATTGAGTTCAACGTTCTTAGATGAAAGTCCAAGTATTTCGCCAAATGGTATTATGGTTATTTATAGCTCTACCAAAGGTACGAGCAAAGTGCTACAATTGGTGTCCGCAGATGGCCGTTTCAAAGCTAACTTGCCGGGAGCAGGTGGACAATTTAAGTTTCCTGCTTGGTCACCGTATTTGACTAAATAAAATAAAATTCTTTTTAGGAGCAACAAATGAAAAAACTAGCTAAAGTATTGATGATTGCGGCACCAGCATTCGTATTAGCAGCTTGCAGCAGCTCATCAGACAATGCTAACGCAAATGCTAACGCAAACGCAGGTCAATTCGGCGGTATGACTGCTGAAGACTTACAAACTCGTTACAACACTGTGTACTTCGGTTTCGATAGCTACGCAGTTGAAGGTGAGTACCAACAACTTTTAGATGCACACGCTGCATACTTAACATCTGCAAACGGTAAAGTAACTGTTGCTGGTCACGCTGACGAACGTGGTACTCCAGAGTACAACATCGCATTAGGTCAACGTCGTGCAGACGCAGTTAAAAACTACTTAGCAACTAAAGGTGCTAACCAAGTTTCAACTGTTTCTTACGGTGAAGAAAAACCGGCTGTGTTAGGTCACACTGAAGCTGACTACGCTAAAAACCGTCG
>NZ_PZYY01000054.1 GCF_003047265.1 Nocardioides terrigena
CCGTAATCCGTTAAGTTTTTAACCGTACCGGTTACAACAAAACCTTCAACTAAGTTCGCTAAAACTTCGTCACGATCTTGGTTGCTTTCAGATTCGATTACCGCACGACGAGAAACAACTACGTTGTTACGTTTTTGATCGAGTTTGATAACTTTGAATTCTAATTCTTTACCTTCTAAGTTTAAAGAATCGCGAACCGGACGAGTATCAACTAATGAACCTGGTAAGAATGCACGAACACCGTTTAATTCAACAGTGAAACCGCCTTTCACTTTACCATTAACAAAACCGATAACTGTAGCTTGTTCTTCGAACGCTTTTTCTAAAGCAATCCAAGCTTCGTTACGTTTTGCATCACCACGAGAAACTACTGTTTCACCGAAGCCGTCTTCAACAGCTTTAAGAACTACATCCACTTGGTCGCCGACTTGAACTTCAAGTTCGCCTTGAGCATTTGTAAATTCTTCAGCAGGAATTGATGATTCAGATTTAAAACCTGTATCAACGATTACATAGCCTTTTTGAATAGCTACTACAGTACCTTTAACCACAGAACCTAAACGAGCTTCTGCCGCAAGGAATTCTTCAAGTAGTTGAGCAAAATTTTCTGACATAATTTTCTTCTTAAATAAAAATGAACATCCATTTAACATCCTGTTTAAACGGGGTTAGTAATAATGACCGAACACATCCT
>NZ_PZYY01000055.1 GCF_003047265.1 Nocardioides terrigena
TTTAAAGGCTCTAAGGGTATTCCAGCATACAGTGAAAAGAAAGTAAAGTATTTCTACCTTACCCGGCCATGCCATTCTATTTAATCTTTGTATGTAAATTTTCATTTTCCTCTGTAATAACCAGATCTCTCACCCTTTAAATATTGTCTAATAGTTTTACGATCTCCTTTCAAATGATCAGCTAAGCTAGTTAAAGATGAAAATACTAAATTTTTACTAGAATCATCTTTAAATTCTGCTAATATTGTTAGAGATGCTGGATGTTTAACTACGTATGTATCACGGGCTTTATTTATTAATTCTTTTATTTCTTCTAGAGTTAATAAATTTATATTCTCAGATTCTTCTATTTGATCTAAAGATAAAAAGAAAGTGTCTAAGTATATTGCACCTCCATTTAAACAATTATTTAAAGTTTTATGATGAATATTAATTGAATCATACATGTGTTGTTTTGATTCAAATATATATAATAAAGTGAAATCTTCTGCATTATAAATATATACAGGAGTACCTCTTTGTTTACGTAATCTTTCTCTTATTTCTTGGCTCATAGGTTCATGATAACCTGAACTACTTGCCACTAAATCTACATTTAAACTTGGTTTTAAAGTGTCAATAAAATGTTGTTCCAATCTTACAACTTCATCCAAGCTAGAATTTTGATCCATTATATAAATAGTTAGATTTGT
>NZ_PZYY01000056.1 GCF_003047265.1 Nocardioides terrigena
ATTTCAATTGCCCTACCGAATATGTTACAAGGATTAGTTCCTAATCCAAGTATCTTATTCTATGTAACTTCTGTAATCAGCCTAGTTACGGGAACAATGTTCCTTATGTGGTTAGGTGAGCAAATCACTGAGCGCGGTATCGGTAACGGTATCTCTTTGATTATCTTTGCAGGTATTGTTGCAGATTTACCAGCAACGATTGGGCAGACAATTGAGCAAGCTCGTCAAGGCGAAATTTCTCCACTTGTTCTTTTATTAGTAGCTATAATTGCATTTGCAGTAACATATTTTGTTGTCTTTGTTGAACGCGGACAAAGAAGAATTGTGGTAAATTATGCAAGTCGCCAGCAAGGCAGAATGATGGCACCGGCTAGATCATCTCATTTACCATTAAAAGTTAATATGGCAGGTGTAATTCCTGCGATTTTCGCTTCAAGTATCATTTTATTCCCTGCGAGTATTACGCAGTGGTTTGGTCAAAGCGAAGGACTTGAGTGGTTATTTGACTTATCACAATTATTACAGCCAGGACAACCGTTATATCTTGTGTTATTCACAATGGCAGTAATCTTCTTTGCATTCTTCTATACGGGAATGCAATATAATCCTCGTGATACGGCGGATAATTTGAAGAAATCAGGTGCGTTTGTACCAGGTTATCGACCAGGCGAACAAACATCACAGATCGGAA
>NZ_PZYY01000057.1 GCF_003047265.1 Nocardioides terrigena
GACGACGCAACAGCACGTAAACACATTACTGCAGGTGCGAAAAAAGTTGTTTTAACCGGTCCGTCTAAAGATGCAACACCTATGTTCGTTAATGGTGTAAACTTCGATGCATACGCAGGCCAAGATATCGTTTCTAACGCTTCTTGTACAACTAACTGCTTAGCACCGTTAGCTAAAGTCATCCACAATAAATTCGGTATTAAAGAAGGTTTAATGACTACAGTTCACGCAACAACTGCGACACAAAAAACTGTAGATGGTCCATCAGCGAAAGACTGGCGCGGTGGTCGTGGTGCTTCACAAAACATCATTCCTTCATCAACAGGTGCGGCGAAAGCGGTAGGTAAAGTATTACCTGCATTAAACGGTAAATTAACCGGTATGGCTTTCCGTGTTCCGACAGCAAACGTTTCTGTAGTTGATTTAACAGTGAACTTAGAAAAACCTGCTACATACGAAGAAATCTGTGCGGAAGTTAAACGCGCTTCACAAGAAGAAATGAAAGGTGTGTTAGGTTATACGGAAGATGCAGTCGTTTCTACAGACTTCAACGGTGCGGTTGAAACTTCTGTATTTGATGCGAAAGCAGGTATCGCATTAACGGATACTTTCGTTAAATTAGTATCTTGGTACGATAACGAAACCGGTTACTCAAACAAAGTATTAGATTTAGTCGCTCACGTTTATA
>NZ_PZYY01000006.1 GCF_003047265.1 Nocardioides terrigena
ATGGTACTGCAACCGAGAGGCTGTGGGAGAGTAGGACGCCGCCGGACATACATTGGGAGAGGGGCCGCCACCAGGCGGCCCCTCTTTCCCATTTCATCACCCTGTTGAAGCCTGTGCTGCAGGCAGTAGCGTGGGCTCCGGTCGCCTCGGGCGACCGCCTGTGCGTCGGCACGGCACAGCACCACCCAGCACCACCCCCACATCTGCACAGTGAGTCATCACCCCCGGAAGGACCATCGACGTGGCCGAAGATCGTCGTAGCCAGCGCCCCACCCGCAGTGGAGGCGGCAAGCCGCCTGCCCGGGGAGGTGCCTCGGGTGCCGCCGGCGGGCGCGGGGGCAAGCCCGCGAGTGGAGGGCGCCCGCCCTCGTCGTCCCGCTCGGGCGATTCCCGCTCCGCGGGTGGCCGCACGGGTGGGCCCCGGACCGGGGACTCGCGTGGCGGTGACCGCAAGCCTCGTCAGGGCGACTGGAAGCGGCCGCGGGAGGAGCAGGGCCCGCGCACGGTCGACCAGGCCGTGTACGACGGTCCGCCGCTCCCCGAGGACATCACCGGGCGTGAGCTCGACCGGGGGATCGCCGCGCAGCTCAAGGGGCTGCCCGAGAAGCTGGCCGCCCGCGTCGCCCGCCACCTGGCCGCGGCCGGGATGCTGATCGACGAGGACCCGGAGACGGCGTACCAGCACACCCTCGCGGCGCGAGCGCGTGCCTCCCGGATCGCCATCGTGCGCGAGGCCGTGGGGGAGTCGGCGTACGCCGCCGGCCACTACGCCGAGGCGCTCTCCGAGCTGCGTGCCGCCAAGCGCATGAACGGCGCCACGGACTACCTGCCGATCATGGCCGACTGCCACCGCGCCCTCGGCCAGCCCGAGCAGGCGCTCAAGCTCGCCAAGAGCCCCTCGGTCGCCAACTTCGCCCCGGAGGCCAAGGCCGAGATGACCCTGGTCGAGGCCGGTGCCCGTCGCGACATGGGCCAGCTCGATGCCGCGCTGCGCACCCTCGAGCTGGCGCCGCTGCAGTCCAAGAGCCGGGGCACCTGGGTCGTCCGGTTGCGCTACGCCTATGCCGACACCCTGGAGGCGGCCGGACGCGAGTCCGACGCGCTCGCGTGGTTCCACCGCACCCACGCCATCGACAGCAACGAGATCACGGACTCGGCCGCTCGTGCCGAGCTGCTCGAGAAGCGGATGGACTGAACCACTGGCGCGACATGTGGCGTCCCACTGGTAAACGCCCGCAACTTCCGCCACAATGGAGCCACTAATCACATACGTGTCACTCGACTGACTGAGGACCGCTGCAGGCCGCTGGGGAAGGCGCACCTGGGCGCCGGTACTCAAGGAGGTCACGGTGACCACACGCACGCACGCCCGCCCGGACGGACCCGGGACGCGGGGCATTCTCTACGTGCACTCAGCTCCCTCTGCCCTGTGCCCCCACATCGAGTGGGCGGTGGGCGGAGTCCTTGGCGTGGCCGTGAGCCTCGACTGGACCCCCCAGCCGGCCCAGCCCGGCACCTACCGTGCCGAGCTCTCGTGGAGCGGCTCGGCCGGCTCCGCGGCTGCGGTGGCGTCCGCGCTGCGCGGGTGGAACCACCTCCGCTTCGAGATCACCGAGGAGCCGACTCCCTCCAGCGAGGGCACCCGCTTCTCCTTCACCCCTGAGCTCGGCGTCTACCACGCCGTCACCGGCCTGCACGGCGACATCATGATCCCGGAGGACCGCCTCAAGGCGGCCGTGGTCAAGGCGGCGCTGGGCGAGACGACGCTGCTCAACGAGATCGACAAGCTCCTCGGCAAGCCCTGGGACGACGAGCTGGAGACCTTCCGCCACGCCGGCGACGGTGCTCCGGTCCGTTGGCTGCACCAGGTGGTCTGACGACCGGCGCGGTGTGAGAGGTTGGCCGCATGGGGGCCCACCACTCTCACCGCGCGCTGCGGGTGCACACGTCCGGCCCGGTGACCAGGATCCTCCTGGTCGGACTCGTGCTCGCAGGTCTCTCGACCATCGTGGGGCTCGTCGTGCTGTGGCCCTCCGGGGATCGCCCGGCCAGCCCGTACGCCGCCGACGGCGTCACCTACCCACGGGCCGAGGTGGTCGAGATCGGCGAGGCCTGCCCCGTCATCACCTCGGAGACCGGTGGGGAGTTCCCGGAGGGCTGCGACCGCATCAGTGTGCGACTGGTCGACGACCCGGGCGTCGAGTCGACGGTGGCTGTTCCCCCCGGTACGGCGGGAGGGGTGCTCGAGGTCGGTGACCGGGTGGTCCTGGCGTCCCTCCCACAGCAGGAGGGCGCGGCCCAGTACGCCTTCGTCGGTGTGGACCGGACGATGCCCATCGCGGTGATGACGGCCGTCTTCGTGATCATCGTCGGCCTGATCGCTCGGCTGCGCGGCCTGCTGGCCCTCCTCGGCCTCGTGCTGGCCGGCGGAGTGGTGGGCTACTTCATGCTGCCCGCGCTGATGACCGGCGCGCCGGGGTTGCTCGTGGCGCTGGTCGGGTCCAGCGCGATCATGTTCATGGTGCTGTACCTCGCCCACGGTGTCTCCGTGCGCACGTCCACCGCGCTCGCCGGGACGCTCTTCGGGCTGCTGGTCACCGCTGCGCTGGGGGTGGTGGCCATCGACGCCGCCCGGCTCACCGGGCTCGGTGACGAGTCGGCCCTGAACCTGCGCCTCAACGCGACGGGGCTGGATTTCCGTGGCCTGCTGACGTGTGCCGTCATCGTGGCCGGGCTGGGGGTGCTCAACGACGTGACGATCACCCAGAGCTCGGCGGTGTGGGAGCTGCGATCGGCCGCGCCCGAGATGTCACGGGCTCGGATCTTCGCGTCGGGCATGCGCATCGGTCGAGACCACATCGCGTCGACCATCTACACGATCGTCTTCGCCTATGCCGGGACCGCGCTCGCCTCGCTCCTCCTGATCGCGCTGTACGACCGGCCCCTGCTGGACGTGCTGAGCGACGAGCTCATCTCCGAGGAGATCATCCGCACCCTCGCCTCGGCCATCGGCCTGGTGCTCGCCGTGCCGGTGACCACCGCGATCGCGGCCGCAACGGTCGCGCCGGCCGTCCACCAGCGGGCCGGAGCGGCGGCGCCGGAGGGATCGCCGGTCGCGTAGCCGCAGGGGTCGCGCGAGTGCCGGGGCGTCGTACGGCGTCCGGAGCGCTCCGCGGCGACGGACGACACCCGGTCAGAGCGGGATGTTGCCGTGGTGCCCGCGGTGCACGCCGGAGGTGTCGATCTCGTGGCGGAACGCCGCGGCGATGGCGCTGCGGGTGCGACTCGGCTCGACCACCTCGTCGACGACGCCGATCTCGACGGCCTTGTCGACGCCGCCGGCGATCCGCTCGTGCTCGGCGGCCAGCTCGGCCTCGACCTGCGGCCGGATCTCGGGGGACACCTCAGCCAGCTTGCGCCGGTGCAGGATGCGGATGGCGGCCACGGCGCCCATCACGGCGACCTCCGCACCCGGCCAGGCCAGGACGCGGGTGGCACCGAGGGAGCGCGCGTTCATCGCGATGTAGGCTCCGCCGTACGTCTTGCGGGTCACCAGGGTCACCCGGGGGACCACGCACTCGCCGAAGGCGTGGAGCAGCTTGGCGCCTCGGCGTACGACGCCGTCCCACTCCTGTCCCACGCCCGGGAGGTAGCCCGGGACGTCCACGAGCACGATCAGCGGGACCCCGAACGCGTCGCACATGCGCACGAACCGGGAGGCCTTCTCCGCCGACAGCGAGTCGAGGCAACCGCCGAGGCGCAGCGGGTTGTTGGCGACGACGCCCACGGTGCGACCGCCGAACCGGCCCAGTGCGGTGACGATGTTGGGGGCCCAGCGGGCGTGGAGCTCCTGCATCGTGCCGTCGTCGAGCACCGCCTCGACGAGGGGGTGCACGTCATAGGCACGCTTCTTGGACTCCGGCAGGAGCGCCTCGAGGTCGCGGTCCTCGACGGCGTCGACATCGAGGCTGTGCTGGGCTCCGAGGAGGGACGCCACCGTGCGCGCCCGCTCGAGGGCCTCGGCCTCCGACTCGGTGAGGATGTGCACCACGCCCGAGCGGCGACCGTGCGGCTCGGGTCCGCCGAGGCGCAGCATGTCGACGTCCTCGCCGGTGACCGACCGGACGACGTCCGGGCCGGTGACGAAGATGCGCCCCTCGGGCCCGAGGATGACGACGTCGGTGAGGGCGGGGCCGTACGCCGCGCCGCCGGCGGCCGGGCCGAGCACCACGGAGATCTGCGGGATCGTGCCGGACGCCTGGGTCATCACCTGGAAGATGCGCCCCACGGCGTGCAGCGACAGCACGCCCTCGGCCAACCGGGCGCCGCCGGAGTGCCACAGCCCGATGATCGGGACACCGTCGGTGATGGCACGGTGGTAGGCGTCCACGACCACCCGGCAGCCCAGGTCACCCATGGCGCCGCCCATCACGGTGGCGTCGCTGCAGAAGGCGACGACGGCGGTGTCGTTGACCCGGCCCGTGGCCGCGAGCATGCCCGAGTCGTCGTCGGGCGTCAGCAGCTCGAGGGTGCCCTCGTCGAAGAGCGCGGTGAGCCGGTGGACCGGGTTGCGCGGGTCCTGCTCGCGGGGGAGCTTGGCGGGCTTGGCCGGGTTGGCGGTGGCAGTCACGGTGGGTCCTTCCGGAGGGTGGTTCAGACGCTCCCGAAGGCGACGGCGACGTTGGCGCCCCCGAAGCCGAAGGAGTTGTTGAGGGCGACGATGTCGCCGTCGGGGAGCGAGCGGGCCTCGGTCGGGATGTCGAGGTCGACCTCCGGGTCCTTGTCGTCGAGGTTGATCGTCGGCGGGCTGGTGCGGTCGTGCAGCGCCAGCACGGTGGCGATCGCCTCGAGGGCCCCGGCGCCGCCGAGCAGGTGGCCGGTCATCGACTTGGTGCTGGTGACCACGCACCGGTCCACGTGCTCGCCGAGGACGGCGTGCAGCATCAGGCCCTCGGCGATGTCGCCCTTGGGCGTGGACGTGGCGTGCGCGTTGACGTGCACCACGCTGGCCGGGTCGACGTCGCCCTCGCGCATGGCCATCTTGATGGCACGGGTGCCGCCGCGACCCTCGGGGTCGGGCTGGGCGATGTCGTGGGCGTCGTTGCTGATGCCGGCGCCCAGGGCGTAGGCGTAGATCTTCGCGCCGCGGGCCCTCGCGTGCTCCTCGGACTCGAGGACGAGCACGGAGCCGCCCTCGCCCAGCACGAAGCCGTCGCGGGCGACGTCCCAGGGGCGGGAGACCGAGGTGGGGTCTCCACCCTCCTCGCTGCCGGTCTTGGAGAGCGCCATCATGTTGGCGAAGGCCGCCATCGGCAGGGGGTGGATCGCTGCCTCGGTGCCGCCGGCCAGCACGACGTCGGCGCGGCCGAGGCGGATCAGGTCGATGGCCATCGCGATGGCCTCGTTGCCCGACGCGCAGGCGGAGGTGGGGGCGTGGACGGCCGCGCGGGCGCCGTACTTGAGGCTCACGTTGGCCGCCGGCGCGTTGGGCATGAGCATCGGGACGGCGAGCGGCGAGACGCGGCGCGCGCCCTTCTCGAGGAGGATGTCGTAGTTGGCGAGCAGCGTCGTGACGCCGCCGATGCCGGAGGCGAGCGCCACGCCGAGGCGCTCGGGCTCGAGGCCGGAGTCCTCCAGGCCGGCGTCGGCCCAGGCCTGGTCGGCCGCGACCATGGCGAACTGGCTGGAGCGGTCGAGGCGGCGGGCCTTGACCCGGTCGAGCACCTCGGAGGGCTCGACGGCCACGCGACCGGCGATCTTGACCGGGAGCTGGTCGACCCAGTCGTCGGTGAGGTGGCGGATGCCGGACTGACCGGCGAGCAGCGCCTGCCAGGTGGTGGGGACGTCACCGCCGACGGGGGAGGTGGTGCCCAGTCCGGTGACCACTACGCGGGTCGAGCTCATCTGGTCTTCCGTTTCTCGAGGAGGATGGTGCGACGACTGCCGGTGGCCGGGCGGACCCGACCACCGGACGGGGGCCGTCAGCCCTGGGCGCGCTCGATGAAGGCGACGGCGTCGCCGACGGTCTTGAGGTTCTTGACCTCGTCGTCGGGGATCGTGACGCCGAACTTCTCCTCGGCCGCCACGACGACCTCGACCATCGAGAGCGAGTCGACGTCCAGGTCGTCGACGAACGACTTGTCGAGCTGCACGTCGTCGGCGTCGATGCCGGCGACCTCGTTGACGATCTCGGCGAGGTCGGCGCGGATCTCTTCGGTGGTGGCCATGGGGCCTTCCTTTCTGATGGCTACTGCGGTGGTGGTGAAACGGGGAAATCTGGCGGAGCTGGTGTCGGTCAGGGGACGGTGACGACCTGGGCGGCGTACGAGAGGCCGGCGCCGAAGGCGATCAGGAGAGCCGTGTCGCCGGACCTGGCCTCGCCCTCGGCGATCATCCGGTCCAGCGCGAGCGGGACCGAGGCGGCCGAGGTGTTGCCCTGGTCGGCGACGTCGCGGGCGATCCGTACGGTGCTGGGGAGCTTCATGGAGCGGGCCATCGCGTCGATGATCCGCATGTTGGCCTGGTGCGGGACGAAGACGTCGAGCTCGTCGAGGCCGATGCCGGCGCTGTCGAGCGCCTGTTGGCCGATCTTGGCCATGGCGAAGGAGGCCCAGCGGAACACGGGGTTGCCCTGCATCACCAGGTGCGGCATCACGCCGCTGCCGGGGACCTCGGGGCTGCCGACGACGTCGCGCCAGTCCTCGCGCTGCCGGATCAGGTCGAACTGCTCGCCGTCCGACCCCCACACGACCGGGCCGATGCCCGGGGTGTCGCTGGGTCCGACGACCGCGGCGCCCGCGCCGTCGGCGAAGATGAAGGCCGTGCCGCGGTCGGTGAGGTCGAGGATGTCGGTGAGGCGCTCGACGCCGATGACCAGGACGTGCTTGGCGCTGCCGGCGCGGACGAAGTCGGAGGCCAGCGAGATGCCGTGGCAGAAGCCGGAGCAGGCCGCCGAGATGTCGAAGGCCGCGGCCTGGCCGGTGCCGAGCTCGTGCGCGATGGCGGTGGCCACGGCGGGGGTCTGGAGCAGGTGGCTGACGGTGGCGACGACGACGCAGTCGATCTGGCTGGCGTCGAGGCCGGCACGCTCGAGGGCGATCCGTGATGCCTCGACCGACATCATCTGGACCGACTCCTCGGGGCCCGCCCAGCGCCGGGTCTTGATGCCGGATCGCTGCTGGATCCACTCGTCGCTGGAGTCGATCGCGTCGACGACGTCGGCGTTGGGGACGACCCGCACCGGGCGGTAGGCACCGATGCCGAGGATCGCTGCGTGGGGCGCACCGGTGGTCGTGCTGATCGTGGCGCCCATCAGGCGGCACCACCCTGCGGGTGCAGGCGCACGAGGGGCTGGCCGGGGGAGACGATGTCGCCGTCCTCGACGAGCCACTCGACGACCTGGCCGCCGTGCAGGGCCGTGACCGTGGTCCGGTCGCGCGTGCTGGCGACCTCGCCGATCACGCAGCCGGCAGGCAGGACGTCGGCGTCGGTCGCCTCCGCGGAGCGGTGGAAGATGCCCTTGCCGGGCGAGACGACCATGCGCCAGGTCGGCGTGGTCTCGATGACGGAGCGCTCGCCGTGCTTGTCGACGAAGGCCCGTGCGTCGTCGAGCTGGTCGGGGGTCTTGAGGGCGAAGGTCTCCACGCCCTTCATGGCGCGCTTGGCGATGCCCGTGAGCGTGCCCGCCGGCGGCATCTCCAGGACGCCGGTGACGCCGAGGTCGAGCATGGCGTCCATGCACAGGTCCCAGCGGACCGGGGCGGCGATCTGGCCGACGATCCGGGCCAGCACCTCTCGCCCGTCGTGGACGACCTGGCCGTCGCGGTTGGAGATCACCGCCGTGCGCGGGTCGTGGGTGGACACCGAGCGGGCCAGGCCGGCGAGGTGGCCCACGGCCGGCTGCATGTGCGTGGTGTGGAAGGCGCCGGCGACGCTGAGCGGGATCAGCCGTGCCTTGGCCGGGGGAGCGTCGGCGAACGCCGCCAGCTGTTCCATGGTGCCGGCGGCCACGATCTGGCCGGGACCGTTGTCGTTGGCAGGGGTGAGGCCGTGCCGCGAGATCGACTCCAGCACCTCCTCGCGCTCGCCGCCGAGGACCGCGGTCATGCCGGTCGGGGTCTGCGCGGCGGCACCGGCCATCGCCTTGCCCCGCTCGCGGACCAGCACCATGGCCTGCTCGGCGGTGATGACCCGGGCGCCGGCCGCGGCCGCGATCTCGCCGACGCTGTGGCCGGCCACCGCGCCGACGCGCTGGAAGGCGTCACTGGGGTGCGGGAAGAGGTCGAGCGCGGCGATCAGGCCGGTCGCGACCAGCAGCGGCTGGGCGATCTCCGTGCGCCTGATGGTCTCGGCGTCCGCCTCGGTGCCGTAGTGGGCCAGGTCGAGGCCCGCCACGGTGGAGAGCCAGTCGAACCGGCTGGCGAACGTGGGGTCCTCGAGCCAGGGCGTGAGGAATCCGGGGGTCTGGGCACCTTGGCCGGGAGCGACGATGACGAGCACACGTCAAGACTGGCGGGTCGAGGACCCGCCGCGCCGGGTCGACGTCCACGAAAAGAGGACCCCTTTCTTTGTGGGATCCCTACAAAGATGTGGAGGTCGTCACTCGCGACCGGACTGGCGGCCGAGGATCAGGGCGATCTGGACGGTGAAGGCGTCGCGGGGTCGGGTCGGGGTGAGGCCGGTGACCTCGGCCGCCTGCTTGAGGCGGTAGCGCACGGTGTTGGGGTGCACGAACAGGGTGCGGGCGGTGGCCTCGATGGAGCCGCCGTGGAGGAAGTACGTCGAGAGCGTCTCGATGAGGGTCCCGCGCGCTCCCAGGAGCGGGAGGTAGACGTCGTCGACGAGGCTGCGCCGCGCGTGGCCGTCACCGGCGAGGGCACGCTCGGGCAGCAGCTCGTCGCTGCGGACCGGTCGGGGCGCCTGCGGCCAGCCGGTGGCGGAGCGGTGGGCCGACAGTGCCGCCCGGGCCGAGTTGTGCGCGTGGGACAGGTCCGGGGCGACCGGACCGACCACGACGGGACCCTCGCCGAAGTGCTCGACGATGCGCAGCGCGGACTTGTGGGGATCGTCCACCCCACCCAGGATCACCACGAGCTTCTCGCCCTGGGTGGCGCACAACGCATCCATGCCGCAGGCCAGGGCCGTGCGGCGTACTTCCTCGAAGACATCGGTCTCGGTGCGTTGCGCGGGGACCCGGCCCAGCACCACCGCGACGTCGCCTCGCGCGCCCCACCCCAGGGCGCTGGCCCGGGAGAGCACCGTCTCGTCGGCCTCGGAGCGCAGCACGGCGTCCACGACGAGCGCCTCCAGGCGGGCGTCCCAGGCTCCCCGCACCTCTGCGGCGCGGGCGTAGACCTCCGCGGTGGCGAAGGCGACCTCGCGGGCGTAGCGGAGCACCGCCTCGTGCACCGACGGCGCGTCGGTGGGGCCGAGGATGTCGTCGATGTTGGCCTCGACCACCTCGATGGTCAGCCGGACCAGCTCGACGGTCTGCTGGAGGTTGATGGCCCCCGTCAGCTCCCGGGGGGCCGCCCCGAATACCGACGCGGACAGGGGAGCGGAGCTGACGCCGCCGGTGTCGCCGTACCAGTCGACGAAGCCCTTCACGCCGGCCTGGACGATCACGCCGACCCAGGAGCGGTCCTCCGCGCTCAGGTCGTCCCACCACGTCATCCGGGTCGACATCGCGGCCGTGGCGGCCGTGCTCAGGCTGCCGGTGGCGCGCTGCAGGGCGGCCGAGATCCGGTCCCGCTTCTCCTGCTCCGCCCGGCCCATGGCCCGAGGCTAGTCACACCCGCACCAGCCGTCACGCGCCGGCCGGGCCGCGGCACCGTTCGGGTAACGAAATCGGGACGAAACTGCCTCTGGGAGGGGGTTCCCGAACCATTTCTGGAACAGGTTCTGCTTGAATCGCCCTTTCGGCACCACGAATCCCCCAGCGCAGCACCAGCACCCCAGGAGGTCCGGTGAGCAGCAGCGGTGCACCCGTGCAGGCACAGGTCCGGCACGTCACGATCCACGGGCACCGTCGCGCCTACGTCGTCACCGGCTCCGGTCCCGCGCTGCTCCTGCTCCACGGGCTCGGTTGCGACCACACCACGTGGGCGCCGGTCATCGACTCGCTCGCGCGCCGCTACACGGTGATCGCCCCCGACCTCCTCGGCCACGGCGAGTCCGACAAGCCGCGCGCGGACTACAGCGTCGGCGGCTACGCCAACGGCATGCGCGACCTGCTCACGGTGCTCGGCATCGACCGGGTGAGCGTCGTGGGCCACAGCTTCGGTGGGGGAGTGGCGATGCAGTTCGCCTACCAGTTCCCCGAGCGCACCGAGCGTCTCATCCTGGTCGGCTCCGGCGGCCTGGGTCCCGAGGTGACGCCCGCGATCCGGGCGATCACGACGCCCGGCTTCCACCAGGCGATGGGGCTGCTGACGCTGCCGGGGGTCAGGCACGTCGGCACGGCGGGCATGCGCGCCCTGGCCGCCACCGGGGTCCGCGCCGCGCGCGACCTGACCGAGCTCGCCGACATCTACGACTCCTTCAAGGACCCCCGGACCCGGGCGGCGATCCGCCACGTCGTGCGCGCCGTCGTCGACTGGCGCGGACAGATCGTGACCATGGCCGACCGGGCCTACCTCACCGAGGCCATGCCGATGTGCGTGGTGTGGGGTCGCAACGACCAGGTCATCCCGGTGCGGCACGCGGGCAACGCCGCGGCCCTCGCGCCCAGCGCCCGGGTCGAGATCATCCCCAACGCGGGACACTTCCCGCACAAGGACCACCCCCAGCGCTTCGTGAAGATCGTCAACGACTTCATCCGCTCGACCGAGCCCGCGGTCTACGAGCGGGACCACTGGCGGACGCTGCTCGAGCACGGGCCCGACCTGGTGCCGCTGCAGGCCGAGGCCGGCGACGCGCCCGTCGCGCCGGTGCACACCCTCAAGAAGATGGGCACCGGCGCGTAGGTCACCTCAGGCGTCGCCACCCTCCTGCTTGACGTCCTTGACGGCGGTCGGGTCGTCGATGCGGTACTTCGCGACGGCCTTGGTGACGAGGTCCGGCTCGATCTCGCCGGCGTCGGCGAGCGCGCGCAGCGTACGGACGACGACCGACTCGGCGTCGATCCGGAAGAACCGGCGAGCGGCCGGTCGGGTGTCGGCGAAGCCGAACCCGTCGGCGCCGAGCACGCAGTAGTCACCGGGGACCCAGCGGGCGATCTGCAGCGGGACGGCCGACATGTAGTCGGTCACCGCGACGTACGGACCGTCGTGACCGGAGAGCTTGCCGGTGACGAACGGGGTGCGCTGCGGCTCCTCGGGGTGCAGGAGGTTCCAGTCCTCGGCCTCCACGGCCTCGCGGGCCAGCTCGTTCCAGGAGGTGACCGACCAGGTGTCGGCCGTGACGCCCCAGTCCTCGGCGAGCATCGTGGCGGCGTCCTTGATCCAGGGGTAGCCGACCCCGGACGAGAGCAGCTGGACCCGCGGGCCCTCGCCCTCGCCGGTGCTCACCTTGTGGATGCCCCTGAGGATGCCCTCGACGTCCACGTCGGACGGCTCGACGGGCTGGCTGACGGGCTCGTTGTAGACCGTGATGTAGAAGATCACGTTCTCCGCGTCGGCGCCGTACATCCGCTCGAGGCCCGACTGCATGATGTGGCTGACCTCGAAGGCGAACGCCGGGTCGTAGTGCACGACCGCCGGGTTGGTCGCCGCGATGAGGGGCGAGTGGCCGTCGGCGTGCTGGAGGCCCTCGCCGGTCAGCGTGGTGCGACCGGCGGTGGCACCGATGAGGAACCCGCGGGCGAGCTGGTCGGCCATCGCCCAGATCGAGTCACCGGTGCGCTGGAACCCGAACATCGAGTAGAAGATGTAGAACGGGATCATGTGCTCGCCGTGCGTGGAGTACGCCGAGCCGGCCGCCGTCGCCGACGCCACGGCGCCGGCCTCGGAGATGCCCTCGTGCAGCATCTGGCCCTGCGCCGACTCCTTGTAGGACAGCAGCAGCTTGCGGTCGACCGACTCGTACTGCTGGCCGCCGGGGTTGTAGACCTTCGCGCTCGGGAACATGGAGTCCATGCCGAAGGTGCGGTACTCGTCGGGAGCGATCGGCACGATCCGGTTGCCGATCCCCGGGTCCTTCATCCAGTCCTTGAGGAGCCGGACGACGGCCATCGTGGTGGCGATCTTGTTCTTGCCCGACCCCTGCTTGAGCTCGGAGTAGATCTTGTCGCCCGGGAGCGTGAGCGGCTCGGCCCGCAGCACCCGGCGCGGGAGGGATCCGCCGAGCTGCTTGCGCCGCTCCATCATGTACTCGATCTCGGGAGAGTCGGCCCCGGGGTGGAAGAACGGCGCCCCACCGGTCTTCTCGTAGGACTCCTCCAGCTCCTTGTCGCTGATCGGCAGGTAGAGCCGGTCGCGGAACTTCTTGAGGTCCGCGGGGGTCAGCTTCTTCATCTGGTGGGTGGCGTTCTTGCCCTCGAGGGCGTCGATCGTCCAGCCCTTGATGGTGTGGGCCAGGATCACGGTCGGCTGGCCGGTGTGCTTGGTCGCGGCGTCGAACGCGGCGTACACCTTGCGGTAGTCGTGACCGCCGCGCGGGAGCTTCTCGATCTGCGAGTCGCTCATGTGCTCGACCATCTTGCGCAGGCGCGGGTCCATGCCGAAGAAGTGGTCGCGGATGTAGCCGCCGTCCTCGGTGGAGTAGGTCTGGAACTGACCGTCCGGCGTGGAGTTCATCTGGTTGACCAGGACCCCGTCGACGTCCTTGGCGAGCAGGGCGTCCCACTCGCGGCCCCAGATGACCTTGATGACGTTCCACCCGGCGCCGCGGAAGTTGGCCTCGAGCTCCTGGATGATCTTGCCGTTGCCCGTCACCGGGCCGTCGAGCTGCTGCAGGTTGCAGTTGATGATCCAGGTCAGGTTGTCGAGCTCCTCGCGCGCGGCGATGCGGATCGCGCCCAGCGACTCGGGCTCGGCCATCTCGCCGTCACCCATGAAGGCCCACACGCGCTGCTGCGCGGTGTCCTTGATCTTGCGGTTGTGCATGTAGCGGTTGAAGCGCGCCTGGTAGATCGAGTTGATGGCCGTGAGGCCCATCGACACCGTCGGGAACTCCCAGAAGTCCGGCATGAGCCGGGGGTGGGGGTACGACGGGAGGCCGGCGCCGGCGCCGTGCTGGACCTCCTGGCGGAAGCGGTAGAGCTGCTCCTCGGTGATCCGGCCCTCGAGGAACGCGCGGGAGTAGATGCCCGGCGAGCCGTGGCCCTGGATGTAGATCTGGTCGCCACCGCCCTCGTGGTCCTTGCCCTGGAAGAAGTGGTTGAAGCCGACCTCGTAGAGGCTCGCGGAGGACTGGTAGGTCGCGATGTGGCCGCCGACCTCGAGGCCCTTGCGGTTGGCGCTGGACACCATCACGGCGGCGTTCCACCGGATGAAGGCGCGAATGCGACGCTCGATGTCCTCGTCGCCCGGGAACCACGGCTCGCGCTCCGGCGGGATGGTGTTGATGTAGTCGGTGCTGCGCAGGGCGGGGACACCGACCTGCTTCTCGCGGGCCCGCTCGAGGAGCCGCAGCATCACGTAGCGCGCCCGCTCGCGACCCTTGTCGTCGAGCATGGCGTCGAAGGAGTCGAGCCACTCGACGGTCTCGTCCGGATCGATGTCGGGCAGCTGCGTGGGCAGCCCCTCGTGGATGACCGCACGCGGCTGGGCGGCGGTGGAGGAGGGGGTCTCGGCGGTCTTGGACTCGTCACTCACGTGTGCATCGTGTCACGCACCGCCAGCCTGCGAAATCTACCCATGAGTACGCACAATCATCGGACGGGGACGCCCGTTCAGCGGGACAACGCAGGCGCAGGGTTGCGACTCAGCGGCAACTCCGATGGACTACCACCCACTTCCGCACTCGTGCGGACCACATGACGAACGGAGGCGTGGCGTGAGCTCGACGGTGGGTGGCGGAGCTGCCCCGGCAACAGGTGCCGCAGAGCGACTGGGCATTGCGCCCGGAATGGTCATCCAGGAACTCGGCTGGGACAACGACGTCGACGACGAGCTCAGGGTCGCGATCGAGGACACCATCGACGCCGACATGGTGGACGGTGACTACGGCAACGTGGTCGACGCCGTCATCTTGTGGTGGCGCCGGGACGACGGTGACCTCGTGGACGGGCTCGTCGACGCGCTGACCGACCTGGTCGGCGGTGGAGCGATCTGGCTCCTCACGCCCAAGGTCGGACGGCCGCAGAGCGTGGACGCGGCGGACGTCGCCGAGGCGGCACCGATCGCGGGCCTCTCGCAGACGACGACGGCGGCGGTGAGCGCCGACTGGCAGGCGAGCCGGCTGGTCGCTCCCAAGACGCCCGTCTGACCCGACGCCCCCTACTCACGCCAGGACCGACATTGGTGAACTCTCTGCGCGCCCACGCGTCCAACGCGGCCACGACCCTGCGGGTGCTCGGTGGCGCGGGCGTCATCCGGCCCTACGGCCCCCGCACGCTGGTGGCGCTGGGTCGCACCGTCGTGCGCTGGGGGACCGGACCGGCCGGGGGCTTCGCCTCGCTGGCGGTGCGCAACCCCGACCGGGTCGGACTGGTCGACGAGCTCGGCGAGCTCACGTTCGGCGAGATGCAGCGCCGCAGCAACGCGCTGGCCCGCGGACTGGCCGGGCTCGGCGTCGGCGAGGGCGACTCGGTCGCAATCATGTGCCGCAACCACCGCGGCTTCGTGGACGCCTCCATCGCGGTGGCCAAGCTGGGCGCGGACCTCCTCTACCTCAACACCGCGTTCGCCGGCCCCCAGCTGGTGGACGTGCTGGAGCGTGAGCAGCCGACCGTGGTGATCCACGACGAGGAGTTCACCGGGCTGCTCGCGAAGGCGCACGTGGAGCAGCGGCTGATCGCCTGGACCGACTCGGACCAGGCGCAGACGATCGAGGCGCTCATCGTCGGCCACGACGACGCCGAGCTGGACCCGCCGGGACGGCACGCGCGCATCGTGATCCTCACCAGCGGCACGACCGGCACCCCCAAGGGCGCGCCGCGCAACGAGGCCGGCATCGACGCGGCCGTCTCGATGCTCTCGCGGATGCCGCTGCGGCACGGCTGGCGCACGCACATCGCTGCCCCGCTCTTCCACACGTGGGGCTTCGCCCACCTCGCGCTGGGGATGCTGCTGGGCTCCACCGTGGTCCTGCACCGCAGGTTCGACCCGGAGAACGCCCTGCGGACCGTCGAGCAGCACCGGTGCGAGTCGCTGGTGGTCATCCCGGTGATGCTGCAGCGGATCCTCGCCCTCGACGAGGAGGTGCTCGCCGAGCACCCGATGCCGACCCTCCGGGTGGTGGCCGCCTCGGGCTCCGCGCTGCCGGGCACGCTCGCGACGTCGTGGATGGACCACTTCGGCGACAACCTCTACAACATCTACGGCTCGACCGAGGTGGCCTACGCCTCCATCGCCACGCCGCAGGACCTGCGCGAGGCGCCCTCCTCGGCCGGCCGGCCGCCGCACGGGACCGTCGTCCGGATCTACGGCGAGGACGGGCGCGAGGTGCCCGTGGGCACGTCGGGGCGGATCTTCGTCGGCAACAACCTGCTCTTCGAGGGCTACACCGGCGGTGGCAGCAAGGACATGGTCGACGGCCTGATGGCCACCGGCGACGTCGGCCGCTTCGACGAGGACGGACGCCTGTACGTCGACGGGCGCGACGACGAGATGATCGTCTCGGGCGGCGAGAACGTCTTCCCCAAGGAGGTCGAGGACTGCCTCGTCGGCCACGAGGCGGTGGCCGAGGCGGCCGCGGTCGGGGTGGACGACGACGACTACGGCACGCGACTGCGCGCCTTCGTCGCCCGCCGGGGCGACGTGACCGAGGACGAGCTGAAGGACCACGTGAAGACCCACCTGGCGCGCTACAAGGTGCCCCGAGAGATCGTCTTCCTCGACGAGCTGCCCCGCAACGCCACCGGCAAGGTCCTCAAGCGCGACCTGGCCGGCTGGGACGACGACCGGGACGAGGGCCGGCCATGACGGGCCTCACCCTGGGCGCGGAGGCGCCCGACTTCACGCTGCGCGACCAGTTCGGCCAGGACGTCGCCCTGTCCTCCTACCGCGGGGTCAAGGCGGTGGCGTTGCTGTTCTACCCGTACGCCTTCTCCGGGATCTGCACCGGCGAGATGTCGGGGATCCGGGACCGCCTCGACGAGTTCATGACCTTCGACACCGAGGTGCTGGGCATCTCCTGCGACCCGGTCTACTCGCTGCGGGCCTTCGCGGACGCCGAGGGGCTCAACTTCCCGCTGCTGTCGGACTTCTGGCCGCACGGGGAGGTGTCGCGTGCCTACGAGGTCTTCAACGAGGCCAAGGGCGCGCCGTACCGCTCGTCGTACGTCATCGACAAGGACGGGGTGCTGCGGTGGGCGGTGCACAACGCCAACGCCGACGGTCGCGACCTCGACCAGCACCTCGAGCAGCTCCGCGCCGCCCTCGAGTAGGCCCCGGGGTAGACCTGGTCTAGACGGCTGGGCGGGAATTTCGGCTGATCTGTGAAAAAGGCGGGACACGTTTGGGCGGCCCTCGTATTGTTCATGTTGTTGAACCGCTGGTGACCCGAGACGCCAGCGGTTCAACTCATTTCATAGGGTGGTCGGACACGCGTCGGTAGCTCAGCGGTAGAGCACTCGGTTTACACCCGAGCGGTCGGCGGTTCGAAACCGTCCCGACGCACCACGTCCCGTGGGGCAGCAGCCCGCATGAGAACCGTCTCATCGACGGCTCATGGCCGCCTCACACCTCGTCGCCAGAGTGGTCCCAGTCCACCGGGGCCACCGGCCCCCGACGAGAGGAACCACGATGAAGAAGATCATCCCCACCGCCCTGCTCGGAGTCGCCAGCCTCACGGCCATCGGCCTGATCGGCATGCAGGCCCCGGCCGTCAACGCCGACGAGGCCCTCAAGCGCGACGACGACTCGGTCGAGCTGGTCCTGGTCGCCGATGACGACGACGACGACACCAACGGCAACACGAACGACGACGACACCAACGGTGACGACACCAACGGCGACTACTCCAACGGCGACACCCGCAGCCGGGAGACGAACGACAACACCAACAGCCGCGTGAGCGCCGTGAGCCGTGACCGCGACAAGAGCCGCGGCGACAAGACGCGTGACTGGACCCGCGACGGTGCCGGTGACAAGAAGCGCGACTGGTCGGCCAACAAGACCAACGACCGCAGCCGCAACGACACCCGCCGCTGATCGGCATGGGACGCGAGGAGCAGAGCTGGCGGCTCGCCGAGGGCGACGCCATCACCGGGGAGCTGACCGCGGTCCGCAAGCTCGGTGGGGGAGCCGCCTACGAGGCGTGGCTCGCCTTCGACGAGGTGACGTACTCACCCGTCGTGGTCAAGCTGCTCCGTCCCGACCAGGTGGACGACGGCTCCTCCCGGCGCGGCCTGCGCCGGGAGGTGGCCGCCCTGGCCGCGGTCAACCACCCCGTGGTGGTCCGCGGCCTGCGGCACGACCTCGACGGGCCGCGCCCGCACGTGGTGCTCGAGCACATCGACGGGCCGCGCCTGTCGTCCCTCGTACGCCGCTACGGCCGGCTGCAGGAGCAGCAGTACCTCCCGCTGGCCATCGACGTGGCAGCGTCGCTGCACTACCTGCGCCACATCGGCTGGACCCACCTGGACATCAAGCCCAGCAACATCATCATGGGCGCGCCTGCACGGCTCATCGACCTCTCGGTGGCCCGCCCGGAGGAGGACGCCCGCCGGCTGAGGCACCTCATCGGCACCGACGCCTACATGTCGCCGGAGCAGTGCGACCCGGGCGAGGTCGAGCCGTCGTACGCCAGCGACGTCTGGGGTCTCGGCGCGACCCTCTTCGAGGCGGTCGCGGGACACCGGGCCTTCGACGACCCGCGACCCCGGGCCGACACGCTCGAGGAGCGCCTTCCGCAGGTGGCGGCCGCCCCCCGCGCGCTGCCCGACGGGGTGCCGGACGAGGTCGTCAAGGTCATCGGAGCCATGCTCCAGCACGACCCGGCCGCGAGGCCCGCCCCGCACGAGGTCGTCGACGCGCTCGAGCCCGTGCTCGCGCGTCAGCCCCGCGGGAGCCTCGCGGGCTTCAAGGTCCGCGGCTGACCCGTCCCGGCGATCCCCCCGACGCCGGGACGGGTCACGCCGGCCGGAAGCGGTAGCCGACCCCGCGCACGGTCGCGATGGTGTCGCTGCCGACCTTGCGCCGCAGGTAGCCGACGTACACGTCGACGACGTTGGACCCGGGGTCGAAGTCGTAGCCCCAGACGTGGTCGAGCAGCTGCTCGCGGGTGAGGACCTGGCCGGGGTTGAGCATGAAGATCTCGGCCAGCGCGAACTCGCGCGCGGAGAGGTCGAGCTCGGTGCCGGCCACCGTCACCCGGCGGGTGCGCCGGTCGAGCTCCACGCCGGCGACCCGCAGCACCTCCTCGTGGGGTCGGGCGTCGGCGGCGTCCGCCGTGCGCAGCCGCAGCCGGACCCGCGCCATCAGCTCGGCGAAGCGGAACGGCTTGGCCATGTAGTCGTCGGCCCCGTTGTCGAGCGCCGTCACCGTGTCGGTGACCGAGTCGCGGGCCGTCAGCACGATCACCGGCATCCTGCTGCCCTGGGAGCGCAGCTGGTCGAGCAGCTCGAACCCGTCCATGCCGGGCAGGCCGATGTCGAGCACCAGCAGGTCGAAGCGCCCCGAGAGCGCCTCGTCGAGGCCTCCGGGGCCGTCCCCGACGACGGTGGGCTGGTGGCCCTCGGCCCGGAGGCCCTTGGCGACGAAGGAGGCGATCCGCTCCTCGTCCTCGACGATCAGGATCTGGGCCATGGGGACGCCTCCTCGGCATGGGTGGGCAGGACGAGCTCGAAGCGGGCCCCCGGCGGGTCCGCGTCACCGACGGTGACGGAGCCGCCGTGCGCCTCGGCGATGGCACGGACGATCGACAGGCCCAGGCCGAAGCCCTCGTCGCCGGCACGCACGTCGCCGCGGCCGAACCTCTCGAAGATGGCGGCGCGGTGGCGGTGGGGGACACCGGGGCCGGTGTCGCGGACCCACAGGCGCAGCGTGCCGCCCGCGAGGGCGGAGCCGATCGCGATCGTGTCGCCGGGGTCGGTGTGCTTGACCGCGTTGTCGGCGAGCTGGAGGACCGCCTGGGTGATGCGCTGCTCGTCGACGGTGACGGTGCCGTCGGCCACGGCGTCGAGCTGCCAGTCGCGGTCACCGAGGCCCCGGGCGGTCGCCAGCAGCGCGGGGGTGAGCGCCCCCACGTCGACCGGCGCCGGGGCGAGGAAGTCGGGGCGCCGGGTCTTGGCCAGCACGATGAGGTCGCCCACCAGCCGGGACATGCGGTCGGACTCCGCGAGCAGCAGGTCGCGGGTCTCCCGCACCTCGTCCGGGTCCTCGGGGTCGAGGAGCTCGAGGTGGCCGCGCAGGACCGTGAGCGGGGTCTTGAGCTCGTGGCCGGCGTCGTCGAGGAACCGGCGCTGGTCGGAGAACCCGGAGTCGAGCCGCTCGAGCATCAGGTTGATGGTGCGGGTGAGGGCGGTGATGTCGTCGTTGCCCTGCTCGGGGATCCGCCGGGACAGGTCGGTGGTCGTGATGTCCCGGGCCGTCTCCTCGAGCACGCGCAGCGGGGCCAGCAGTCGCCCGGACTGGAAGCCGGCGATGGTCGCGATCAGCCCCAGCGACAGCAGCGCGACGAGGGCGTAGGTACGCAGCGTGCGCTCGAGCTCCTCGTGCTCGTCGGCCAGGAAGTTGACGAGGATCAGCGCGCCGGAGCTCTGGGCGTTGCGCACCGGGACCACGGTCACCCAGACCTCGCCGTAGCGGTCGGACTGGATGATCTCGGTGCCACCGTCGGTGACCCCGGCCTCGACCGCGCCCTGGTAGCCGGGCTCGTCGAGGAACTCCTGGCCGTAGCGGTTGGCGCTGCGCTCGATGAACTCGCCCCCGACGTAGCTGACGAGCATCTCGTCGTCGTCGGGCACGTTGCGGGTCAGGAACACGTTGAGCCGGCGGCCGACGTCGTCGAACGGGTCGCCGGTGTTGGGGTCGACGCGCAGCTCGCGGAACTCGGCGATCTCCTGGTCGATCTGCTCGTTGACCGCGCGCTCGATGCGGGCCGACTCCAGGGCGTAGACGAGGCCTCCGGCCCCCGCCATGGCGATGGCGGTCAGCAGGGAGATGACCACCGTGATGCGGGTGCGGACCGACACCTGGGCGAGGGGGCCGCTGCGCGGCGCACGGACGACATCAGTCGTCGTCCCCGTCGTCGTCCCCCTCGTCGTCATCGTCCTCTTCCGGGCCGTCGTCGTCATCGTCATCGTCGTCGTCGTCCACCGACGTGGGTGGCGGCAGGACGACGGTGGCGTCATCATCCTCGACGGTGCCTGACGGTGGCGGCTGCCCGGTGCCGCGACCGGTGCCGGGACCGGTCGGCGAGCGTGTCGGAGCGGGTCGTGAGGAGGGCGTCGTCGCGGTCGTGCCGGTGGTCGGCACCCCGACCGGCGCCGGTGCCGTGGTGTCGGGCGCGGGGCCCGACGTCGGCGGCGGACGCTCGCCGGTGCCTCCTCCGGTGCCCGCGCCCCGGCGGTCTCCGCCGCGCCCGTCCCCCCGCTCGCCCTGCTCACCCTGCCCGGAGGTGCCGCGTACGCGGTCGGAGTCCTGCGACGGCGCGTCCTGGATGATCACCGGTCGGCGGTCGCTCGGCTCGTACGAGCTCGAGGCCACCAGGGAGCCGGCGACGTACGCCGTCATGGGCACGACCAGTGCCAGCACGACCAGCGTCTTCACCCACGAGCTCATGTCGACACTGTCGCGGTCGTTGATGGAGGGCCGATGAGACGACCATGAGAGGTCTCTCATGCGGCCACTCGTCGCGCCGGGGCGGCCGTCCGCCGCTTCCGGCGGACGATCCCTCGCGACGCCCGGGTGACGCGTGCCACAGTGGCGACCAGCGAGCAGTGTCGACCCGTCCGACCATGAGGAGTGCCATGTTCGTCCCGTTCAGCGTCACGGACTTCATCGACCGCGCCCGGACCGTCTACGGCGACCGGGTCGGCGTGGTCGACGAGCCGGACCAGCCGGCGCCCTCCCTGGGCGACCTCACGTACGCCGAGCTGGCGGCGCTGGCCCGTCGGCAGGCCGCCCGGCTCGACGAGCTCGGCCTCGAGGTCGGCGACCGGGTCGCGGTGGTCTCGCACAACTCCGCCCGACTGCTGGCGTCGTTCTTCGGCGTGGCCGGCTCGGGACGCGTGCTCGTGCCCGTCAACTTCCGGCTCCGCCCCGACGAGGTGTCCTACATCGTCGAGCACTCCGGCGCCCGCGTCCTGTACGTCGACCCCGAGCTCGACGAGGCCCTGTCCGGCGTCACCGCGGAGCACCGCTTCGTGATCGGCGACGACAGCGACATGTTCGCCGCGGAGGGCGTCGAGCCCCGCGCGTGGGAGCCCGACGAGAGCGCGACGGCCTGCATCAACTACACCTCCGGCACGACCGCCCGGCCCAAGGGCGTGCAGATCACCCACCGCAACATCTGGGTCAACGCCGTCACCTTCGCGATGCACGCGGCCGTCACCGACCGCGACGTCTACCTCCACACGCTGCCGATGTTCCACGCCAACGGGTGGGGGATGCCGTTCGCGATGACCGGTCTGGGCGTCCCGCAGGTGGTGCTGCGCAAGGTCGACGGCGCCGAGATCCTGCGCCGGGTCCGCGACCACGGCGTCACCGTCATGTGCGCGGCGCCGGCCGTCGCCGCGGCGGTCCTCGAGGCCGCCCAGACCTGGGAGGGCGAGATCCCCGGGCGGGACAGGGTCCGGATCATCATGGCCGGGGCTCCGCCCCCGACGAAGACCGTCGTCCGCGTCGAGGAGGAGCTGGGCTGGGAGTTCGTCCAGATCTACGGCCTCACCGAGACGTCGCCGCTGCTGACCTTCAACCGCACCCGTGCCGAGTGGGACGACCTGTCGGCCGAGGAGCGCGCGACCCGGCTGACGCGCGCGGGCGCCCCGGCGCTCGGCGTACGGCTGCGGACCGACGAGCACGGCGAGGTGCTGGCGCGCTCCAACGTCGTCCTCGAGGGCTACTGGGAGCAGCCGGAGGAGTCGGCCCGGGCGCTGGACGGTGGCTGGTTCCACACCGGTGACGGCGGCGTCATCGGCGACGACGGCTACCTCACGATCAGCGACCGCAAGAAGGACGTGATCATCACCGGCGGCGAGAACGTCTCGTCCATCGAGGTGGAGGACGTGCTCTTCTCCCACCCGGCGGTCGCCGAGGTCGCGGTGATCGGGGTGCCCAGCGAGAAGTGGGGCGAGACCATCAAGGCCCTCGTCGTGCTCGCCGAGGGGTCGGACGTGACCGAGGCCGAGCTGATCGCCTGGTGCAAGGACAAGGCGGCCGGCTACAAGGCGCCCACCTCGATCGAGTTCCGCGAGGTGCTCGCCCGGACGGCGACCGGCAAGCTCCAGAAGTTCAAGCTCCGCCAGCCCTACTGGGACGGCCGGGACCGGCAGGTCAACTAGCCTGCCCGCATGTCCACCCCTGCGACCCCACCGACGCTCGCCGAGGTCGTCGACCTGATCCACGGCTGGTACCCGCCCGCCACCGCCGACTCGTGGGACGCGGTCGGGCTCGCCGCCGGCGACCCGGCGACCGACGTACGACGCGTGCTCCTCGCCGTCGACCCGACGCCGGAGGTCGCCCGCGACGCGGTCGACTGGGGCGCCGACCTGCTGGTCACGCACCACCCGCTCTTCCTCGCCGGCGTCCACGGGGTCGCCGCCACCACGCCCAAGGGCCGCACCCTGCACACCCTGGTGACGGGCGGCTGCGCCCTCCTGACCGCCCACACCAACGCCGACCAGGCCTCCGGCGGGGTGTCGGAGGCGCTGGCCCTCGCCCTGGGCCTCACCGACCTGGCCCCCATCCTCCCGGCGGAGGACGGGGCGTCCACCGGCACCGGCCGGACCGGCTCCGTGGCGCCCACCACCCTGCGCGCCTTCGCCGAGCACGTCGCCGCCGTGCTGCCGAGCACCGCACACGGGGTGCGGGTGTCCGGCGACCCGGACCGGCCCGTACGACGCGTGGCGCTGTGCGGGGGAGCGGGCGACTTCCTGCTCGACGGGCTCGTCGGGTCGGACGTCGACGTCTACCTCACCAGCGACCTGCGCCACCACCGCGCGGGGGAGTTCCGCGAGCACGACGGGCCCGCCCTGGTCGACGTCGCCCACTGGGCGGCCGAGTGGACGTGGCTGCCGGTGGTGCAGGCCCGCCTCACCGGTGCGCTGGGCGATAGGGTCGAGGCGCGCGTGAGCACCCGCTGCACCGATCCCTGGCAGTTCCGGGTCGAGCAGGGGACCCCCTCCGCAAGCACCAGCCAGCACAGCCCCATCCGAGGAGAGCGTTGAAAGCCGACCCGCAAGCCCAGTTGAAGCTGCTCGACCTCCAGGCCGTCGACGCGCGACTCGACCAGCTGCGCCACCAGCGGCGCGCGCTGCCCGAGATCGCCCGGATCGCCGAGCTGGAGACCGGTCGGGGCGACGTCGACGACCGGCTGCGCGACGCCCGGATCGTCGTCGACGACCTCACCGCCGAGCAGCGCAAGGCCGACGCGGACGTGGAGCAGGTCAAGGCCCGCCGCACCCGCGACCAGCAGCGCATGGACGCCGGCCTCATCACCAACCCCAAGGACCTCGAGCGGATGCAGCACGAGCTGACGTCGCTCGACCGTCGGGTCAGCACCCTCGAGGACGCCGAGCTCGAGATCATGGAGCGGCTCGAGGAGGCCCAGGCGACCCTGGACCGGCTCACCGCCCAGCTCGCCGAGACGGACGCCCAGGTCGCCGAGCTCGCCACCGCCCGGGACGCCCGCTGGGCGGAGATCGACGAGCAGCTGGCGGCCGCGGAGGCCGAGCGAGCGCCCGCCGCCGACGGGATCCCCGAGGACCTGATGGCGCTCTACGAGCGGCTGCGCGCCAAGACCGGCATCGGCGCCGCGGAGCTGCGGGCCCGCCAGTGCGGCGGGTGCCACATCACCGTGGACGCCGCCGAGCTGGTCCAGATCCGCCGGTCGCCGGCCGACGAGGTCGTGCGCTGCGAGGAGTGCCAGCGGATCCTCGTCCGCACGGCGGAGTCGGGGCTCTGACCCCGGTCAGACCTCGCTGACGACGACGTCGAGCTGGGTCCCGCGGGTGGTCGGCTCGCCGACCTCCACGGTCCAGCCGAGGTCGGTCAGCAGACGTGCCAGTGCGGCCGGGGTGCGCGGGTTGCCGCCGTCCTCCAGCAGGGCGCGCACGATCCGCCCCTTGGTCGCCTTGTTGAAGTGGCTCACCACCTTGCGCACGCCGCCGGACTCGTGCAGCACGCGGACGGTGGCCACCCGCGGCGCGAGCCCGGCCGGCGGGCGCCAGAACGCGGCGTACATCGTGGACCGGAGGTCGACCAGCAGCCCGGGGCCGACCGCCTCCTCGACCGCCTCGCCGAGGGCCTCGCGCCACAGTCCGGCCACCGGTCCCAGGCCGGGGAGGCTGACGTCGCCGGAGAGGCGGTACGACGGGATGCGGTCGCCCGGGCGCACCAGGCCGAAGACCGACGAGGTGATCGCCACCCGGCTGGTCGCGCGTCGCTTCGCCGCGCTGGAGAGCGTGTCGAAGCCCAGCGCGTCGTACAGGACACCGGTGTAGACCCGGTCGGCCCGCGTCGTCGGCGAGGTCCGCAGCCGCGCGTCGAGCTCGACGAGGTCGGCCTGGGTGCCGCCGAGGCCCAGCAGGTCGGCGGCGTCGGGACGGGCCGCCAGCGCGACCACCGCCTCGACGACCCGCTCGCGGGTCGGGGTCAGGACCGGTGACCCGAGGGTGGACAGGTCGAGGGGCCTGCCGCGTCGGGGAGCGGTCTTGCCCTCGCTCGGCGGCAACAGGATCAGCACGCGGGCAAGAGTAGGGGCTCGGTCGTGCCCGCCTTGGCTAGGGTGCTGGGCATGCCCAGCAACCGCGTGATCACAGTCCGCACCGGCGACGACACCGTCTCCGCCGAGACGCTGCGTGAAGGGATCGCCGCGATCCAGGCCGAGATGAAGGTGACGTCCGCGTTCCCCGAGGCCGTGGAACGCGCCGCTGCCGAGGCCGCGGCCCGTCCCCGGATGCCGGACCTCGACCGGACCGACGTGCCGTTCGTGACCATCGACCCGGCCTCGGCGCGCGACCTCGACCAGGCGATGCACATCGAGCGCGACGGCGACGGGTACGTCGTCCACTACGCGATCGCCGACCTCAGCGCCTTCATCACCCCCGGTGACCCGGTCGACGTGGAGGCCAACCGGCGGGGGGAGACGCTCTACGGCGCGGACTCCAAGATCCCGCTGCACCCGACCGCCATCTCCGAGGAGGCCGGCTCGCTGCTGCCCGACGAGGTGCGACCGGCCCTGGTCTGGACGATCCGCGTCGACGAGACCGGGGAGGGCACCGAGGTGGACGTCGTGCGCGCCCGGGTGCGCTCCCGGGCCAAGCTCGACTACGCCACCCTGCAGGAGCAGCTCGACGCCGGCACCGCCGACGAGATGTTCACCCTGCTGAAGGAGGTGGGCGAGCTGCGGCTGGCCCGGGAGGCCGCGCGCGGCGGGGTGTCCCTGCCGCTGCCCGAGCAGGAGATCATCGACGAGGGCGGCCGGTGGCGCCTCGAGTTCCGCACGATGCTGCCCGTCGAGACGTGGAACGCGCAGATCTCGCTGCTCACCGGCTTCGCCGCCGCCTCGCTGATGGTCTACGCCCGCGTGGGACTGCTGCGCACCCTGCCGCCCGCCGACCCCCACGACGTCCAGCGGCTGCACCGCACCGCGCGCGCCCTCGGCATCGAGTGGCCGGCGGAGCAGCTCTACCCCGACTTCATCCGCTCGCTCGACGTGTCGAAGCCCCATCACGCGGCGATGGTCGTCGCGTGCACGCGCCTGCTCCGCGGGAGTGGCTACGTCGGCTTCAACGGCGACCTGCCCGAGCAGCCGCAGCACTCCGCGCTGGCCTCCGAGTACGCCCACGTCACCGCCCCGCTGCGCCGGCTCGTCGACCGCTACGCCCTCGAGATCTGCGTCGCGCTCTGCGCCGGCGAGGAGGTCCCGGACTGGGTGCTGGCCAGGCTCGGCGACCTGCCCGACACGATGCGCGAGTCCGGACGCCGGGCCAACCAGTACCAGAACGCCGTGCTCAACCTCGTCGAGGCAGCGATGCTCGCCCCGCGGGTGGGGGAGTCGTTCCCGGCCGTGGTCCTCGAGACCGACGAGAAGGACGACCGGCGCGGGGACGCGACGGTGCAGGAGCCGGCGATCGAGGCGACGGTGGTCAGCGCGCGGCCGCTGCCCGTCGGCGAGGACGTCACCCTCACCCTGACGAAGGCCGACGTCCCGACCCGGTCGGTGGAGTTCACGCTGGAGTGACGCCGGTGCCTTGAGGCTCGGGTCGGGTCGTCAGGACAGCCAGGTCGCGGACGGCAGGACGAAGGCCCAGAACAGGGCGATGATGCCGACGACCACCGCGATGCCGGCCAAGCCCTCGCCCCGGGCCATCCCCACGGTGGCGGCGAGCACGGCCACGACCGCCAGCATCGGCGTGAAGCCGAGCACCACCCCGACGGCGCAGCCGAGGGCGGCCGCCGAGGCGACGGAGGTGGCGGGGGCGCCGGCGTAGGCCATGGCGGGATCCTCCCAGAGCGCCGGCCCCCGGTCCGGCGAATCGGCGGAGACGCCGGGGTGGCGCCCGCTGTGACCTGCGGTCCCCGGTACCGCAGGTCACAGCGCGTGGATCAGAAGTCCTCGTCGAACCCGACCGAGCCTGAGACGCCGACCTGGTAGGCCGACACCTTGCGCTCGAAGAAGTTGGACAGCTCCTGCACGTCCTGGAGCTCCATGAACGCGAGCGGGTTGCTCGAGCCGTAGATCGGCTCGAGGCCCAGGCGCTGCATGCGCCGGTCCGCGACGTACTCCAGGTAGGCGCGCATGTCGGTCGTCGAGAGGCCGGCGACCCCGCCGCCGAGGAGGTCCTCGGCGAACTGCGCCTCGGCGTCCACGCCGTCGATGAGCATCTGGCGCACGTCGGCGGCCAGCTGCTCGTCGAAGAGGTCGGGCTCCTCCTCGCGGACGGTGTCCACGACGTCGAACGCGAACGCCATGTGCATCGACTCGTCGCGGAAGACCCAGTTGGTGCCCGACGCGAGACCGTTGAGGAGCCCGCGCGAGCGGAGGAAGTAGACGTAGGCGAACGCGCCGTAGAAGAACAGGCCCTCGATGACCGCCGCGAAGCAGATCAGGTTGAGCAGGAACCTGCGCCGGTGCTCACGGGTCTCGAGCGCGTCGAGGTCGAAGACCGAGTCGATCCAGCGGAAGCAGAAGTCGGCCTTGGCCTTGATCGACGCGATGTTGTCGACGGCCGCGAACGCCTCGTGCCGCTCCTTCTCGTCGGGGACGTAGGTGTCGAGCAGGGTCAGGTAGAACTGCACGTGCACCGCCTCCTCGAAGAGCTGCCGGGAGAGGTAGAGCCGGCCCTCGGGGGAGTTGATGTGCTGGTAGAGGTTGAGCACGAGGTTGTTGGCCACGATGGTGTCGCCGGTCGCGAAGAACGCCACCAGCCGCGACACCAGGTGCCGCTCGGCGTCGCTCAGCCGCTGCAGGTCCTTGAGGTCGGAGTGCAGGTCCACCTCCTCGACGGTCCAGGTGTTCTTGATGGCGTCGCGGTAGCGGTCGTAGAAGTGCGGGTAGCGCATCGGCCGCAGGGTGAGGTTCATCCCCGGGTCGAGGAGCATCCTGGTCGCGCTCGTGTCGGTCGCGGTGCTGTGGTCGGTGCTGTGGTCGGTCGTGGTCACTGGCAGGCCTCGCAGTTCTCGGGGTTCTCGAGGGAGCACGCGAGCGCGTCCTGGTCGAGGAGGGGGTCGATGACGGGCAGGGGAGCGGCGGCCGGGTCGTTGACGGACGTCGTCGTCTGCTGGATGCGCGTCGCCGGTCGCGAGCGCAGGTAGTAGGTGGTCTTGAGACCGGCCTTCCACGCGTGGAGGTACATCGAGCTGAGCTTGCCGATGGAGGGGCCGGCGATGAAGAGGTTGAGCGACTGGCTCTGGTCGATGTACGGCGACCGCGCGGCCGCCATGTCGATCAGCGCGCGTTGCGGCAGCTCCCACGCCGTGCGGAAGAGGCGGCGTACGTCCTCGGGCAGCGCGGCGACGCCCTGCACGGACCCCTCGGCACGCTTGACCTGCTCGCGCACCTCGGCGGTCCACAGCCCCCGCGCCTTGAGCTCGCGCACGAGGGCGGTGTTGACCTGGAGGAACTCGCCGGACAGCGTCTCGCGCTTGAACAGGTTGGACACCTGCGGCTCGATGCACTCGTAGCAGCCAGCGATCGAGGCGATCGTCGCCGTCGGGGCAATGGCGATGAGCAGCGAGTTGCGCAGCCCGTGCTCGGCGATCCGCTCGCGCAGCGCCGCCCACCGCGCGGTCTGCGTCCCGGTGACGTCCCACAGGTCCTGCTGGAGGACGCCCCGGGCGGCCCGCGTCTCGTCGTACGACGGGTGCGGACCGTGCCGCTCGGCGAGCTCGCAGCTCACCTCGAGCGCGGTCAGGTAGATCTCCTCGGAGATCCGGGTCGAGAGCTCGCGGGCCTCCTCGGAGTCGAAGGGCAGGCCCAGGGCGAAGAAGACGTCCTGGAGGCCCATCAGCCCCAGGCCGACCGGGCGCCACCGGGGGTTGGACGCGGCCGACTCGGTGCTCGGGTAGTAGTTGATGTCGATGACCCGGTCGAGGAGGGGCACCGCGGTCCGGACGGTGGCACGCAGCGCGTCCCAGTCGACCGACCCGCCGTCGGCCAGGTGCCGCGCCAGGTTGACCGAGCCGAGGTTGCAGACGGCCGTCTCGCCGTCCGAGGACACCTCGATGATCTCGGTGCACAGGTTGGACAGGTGCACCACCGGACCGCCGGGGGTGTCCCTTGTCTGGTTGCACGTGCGGTTGGAGGCGTCCTTGAAGGTCATCCAGCCGTTGCCGGTCTGCGCGAGGGTGCGCATCATCCGCGCGTAGAGGTCACGCGCCTGCACCTGCCGCACGTAGCGGCCCTCGGCCTCCGCGGCTCGGTAGGCCTCGTCGAACGCGGCTCCCCACAGGTCGGGCAGCTCCGGGGCGGCGTCGGGGTCGATGAGCGACCAGACCTCGTCGGCCTCCACCCGGCGCATGAACTCGTCGGGCACCCAGTGGGCGAGGTTGAGGTTGTGGGTGCGACGCGCGTCCTCACCGGTGTTGTCGCGCAGCTCGAGGAACTCCTCCACGTCGGGGTGCCACGGCTCGAGGTAGACGCACGCGGCGCCCTTGCGGCGGCCGCCCTGGTTGACCGCGGCGACGGACGCGTCGAGGGTGCGCAGGAACGGCACGATGCCGTTGGACTGCCCGTTGGTGCCCCGGATCAGCGCACCACGCGAGCGCACCCGGCTGAAGGACAGCCCGATGCCGCCGGCGAACTTCGACAGCTTGGCCACCTGCGCGTAGCGCGAGTAGATCGAGTCGAGGTCATCGCGGGGGCTGTCCACGAGGTAGCACGAGGACATCTGGGAGTGCCGGGTGCCGGAGTTGAAGAGCGTCGGCGACGACGGCAGGTAGGCCAGCCGCGACATCAACCGGTAGAACTCGATGGCCTCGCCGGGGGAGCGGGCCAGGCCGCAGGCCACCCGGAGCAGGAAGTACTGCGGCGTCTCGACGACGAGGCGGGCCGAGGGGTGCCGCAGCAGGTAGCGGTCGTAGACCGTGCGGAGGCCGAAGTACTCGAAGCGGCGATCGGCGTCCCGGTCGATCGCGAAGTCCAGCTTGCGGGCGTTGTCCTTGACGAACGCCGCGGTCTCGTCGCCGATCAGCCCCTCGGCGTGGCCCAGGGCCACCGACTGGCTGAACGACGCGACGCCCTGGTTGCGCACCTCCTTGTCGATGAAGCCGGACAGGAGCCGGGCGGCGAGCTGGCTGTACTGCGGCTCCTCGCCGATCATCTCGGCGGCGGTCTGGATGGACAGCCGGTCGAGCTCGGCGGTCGTGGCGCCGTCGTACAGGCCACTGATCGTGCGGGTGGCGACCCGCATGGGGTCGACCTCGGACAGGTCGTCGCTGCACCGGTCGACGGCGCGGACGATCTTGTTGACGTCGACGGGCTCGTCGTCGCCGTTCCTCTTGCGGACCTGCATCCCGGTGCGCAGGTCGGTGGTGACCGTCATTCTCTCTCCTCGCGAGACGGACTCTGGATGGTCCGGGCGTGCGAGGGGGTGACGGTGGAGCGCGACGTACGCCGGGTGGGCGCAGCGTCGTACCTGCCGTCAGCCGTCCCGCGCGGCATCGGACCGCCACACCCGACGGGTGCGGCGCGCTGGCAGGTCTTCGGACTCGCGGGCGCGCCTCCCGGCTCTCACCGGTCGACCCCTACCGGCCGTCGCTTCCCAGGTCGATCGCTCGACCCAGTGCGTGTGACGGCTGTCGTTCCCACTCACCGCTGCGGGGCAGTCCCGGACTCACACCGGGTTCCCTCTTGCCTCGAGACGTCTGGCTGACGCCGCGAACCAGCTGCGTCGCACACCATATGTAGGGCTCGCGAGGAAGTGGGGGACCACATCTTGTGTCGGCGTGTTCGCGCCGTCGGGATGGTCGTAGTACCAGAGGACGATGGCGCCGGCACGGTGCGGGGACGATGCTGGGAGCTCGCCCACCAGGAGATCCTCGATGACGAAGCTGCCCACCTGTCTGGCCACGGCCGTGGTCGTGACGGCGACGGTCGGTGTGTCCGTGCTGCCCGTCGGTACGGCGCGCGCGCTCGAGCACGACGACGATCGCGTCGAGCGTCGGGGCTTCTGCACCAACGGGGCCCGGTGGGACATCCGGGCCGAGTCGGACGACGGACGGATCGAGGTGGACGCAGAGATCGACACCTCGCGCACCGGTCGGCGGTGGGACTGGGTGCTGAAGCACAACGGCAGCGTCTCGGCGCGCGGCACCTCGCGGACCCGGCCGCCGAGCGGCTCCTTCGAGGTCGAGCGCTACTCCATCGACCTGTCCGGCACCGACACGTTCCGCTTCCGCGCCAGCCGCAAGGGCGCCAGGTGCGTCGCGACGATCAGCTGGTGACTCCGGTTCCGCGCGTGGCGGAGCCCGTTCCTCGCCATACTGGGCGGACCATGTCCAGGTCCCGGTGGCGCGTCCTGCGGAGCCCGGTGGTGCTGTTCCTGGCCGTCGGGCTGCTGGCGCTGGCCGCGATCGTGGTCGGGGCCCGTCTCCTCGCCTCCGATGCGGCCCACGAGGAGGCGCTGTCCGACGCCCGGGCCACGACCAGCCTGCTCGCCCACTCGGTCGCCCAGCCGGGCCTGCCGCGGGGCCTGTCCGCCGGCGACCCGGGGGCACTCGATCGCTTCGACCGGCTCGCGACGCAGCGCCTGCTGGTCGGCGACGTACGCCGCGTCAAGCTGTGGGCCGCCGACGGCACCATCGTCTACTCCGACGACGTCCGGCTCATCGGCGAGCGTTTCGCGCTGGACGAGGAGGAGCTGGACATCCTGCGCCACGGCGGCTCCGACGCCGAGGTCTCCGAGCTGGACGAGCCGGAGAACCGTTACGAGCGCGGCGGACCGGCGCTGGTCGAGGTCTACACCCAGGTCATGACGCCGGAGGGGGAGCCCCTGCTCTTCGAGGCGTACTACACGCTGGCCCGGATCGAGGACCGCCAGTCCGACATCATCGCGCCCTTCCAGCAGATCACGCTCGGTGCGCTGGCGCTCCTCGTGGCGGTGGCGACGACCCTGATCCTGGTGCTCACCCGACGGGTCACGCGGGCCGCCGCGGATCGCGAGCGACTGCTCCGTGGTGCGGCGACCGCGTCGGCGGCGGAGCGTCGTCGGATCGCGCGCGACCTCCACGACGGGGTCGTCCAGGACCTGGCCGGGTCGGCGTTCGCCGTCTCGGCGCTCGCCCGGGAGCAGGACGGCCCGGCCCGCACCACGCTGCTCGACACCGCCCGGTCGCTGCGGGGGAGCCTGCGCTCGCTGCGGTCGCTGCTGGTCGAGATCCACCCCCCGGACCTGACCGCCGCCACGCTGCCGGCCGCGCTGGACGACCTGTGCGCACCGGTCACCGCTGCCGGCGTGGCGGTCGACGTGCACGTCGGAGAGCTCGGTCCCGTCGGCGAGCAGGAGGCGACGCTGGTCTGGCGGGTGGCCCAGGAGGCGGTGCGCAACACCCTGCGGCACGCCCGGGCGACGACGATGGCGGTGGACCTGCACCGGGAGGGACGCGCGCTCGTGCTCACTGTCGAGGACGACGGCATCGGGTTCGACCCCGTGGCCGTCGACGCCACGGCACACTACGGACTACGCGGGCTGGAGAGCCTCGTGCGCGACCGTGGCGGCGAGCTCACCATCCGCTCCGCCCCGGGTGCGGGGACGACGACACGGCTGGAGACGCGCGCATGACGATCAGGGTGGTGCTCGTCGACGACCACGCCGTGCTGCGCAGCGGGCTCGAGCAGCTGCTCTCCGGCGAGCCGGACCTCGAGGTGGTGGGCACCGCGGCGGACGGTGCCGCGGCGCTGGAGGAGGTACGCCGTACGCGACCGGACGTCGTCCTGATGGACCTGCAGATGCCGGGCACGGACGGCGTGAGCGCGACCCGGCAGATCGTGGCCGAGGGCGGGCCGGACGTCCTGGTCCTCACGTCGTTCTCCGACGCGGACCGCATCGTCGCGGCCCTCGACGCGGGTGCGGTCGGCTACCTGCTCAAGGACGCCGACCCCGACGACATCATCGAGGGCGTGCGCGCCGTTGCCCGCGGTGAGTCCCCGCTGCACCCGCGAGCGGCACGGCAGCTGCTGGGAGCGCGCCACGCGGCGGCGACCGAGGTCGACCTCACGCCGCGTGAGAGCGAGGTGCTGGTGCTCGTGCGCCAGGGCCTGGCCAACAAGCAGATCGCCCGCCGGCTCGGCATCTCCGAGCGCACCGTGAAGGCGCACCTCACCTCCGTCTTCGCCAGCATCGGCGTCGTCGACCGCACCCAGGCCGCCCTCTGGGCCGAGCGGAGAGGGCTGGGGGACTGACCCCCACCCCAGGGGTGAAGAGGCCCTTGACCTGGCGGACGACCGGGGTAGGTTCGGGACATGACTGATTCGAACATGCATTCGACCGACCCGACGACCGAGACCCTGGGCGGAGCCGAGGGCAACACCACCGAGAAGGACCCCGAGGAGTGGGTGACCGGCAACGAGCCGATGACCGGCGCGCAGCGCAGCTACCTCGACACGCTGGCCCGGGAGGCCGGCGAGGAGCTGTCGGCGGACCTCACCAAGGCAGAGGCCTCCGAGCACATCGACCGGCTCCAGGAGAAGAGCGGCCGGGCCTCCTGACGGAGGACCGCGGTCAGCCGCCGCCGGCGGGGAGGGCCTCGAGCATCACGTCGGGGTTGTCCCGGGCGGTGACCATGGCGCGCCACTGGTCGACGAAGAGCGCCATCCGGGTGCCGTCGCTGCGCTCGAGCACCTCGACCCCCCGCATCCCGGCCAGCGCCGCGGCTCCGGCGGCGTCGGTCCGCCGGGCGACCTGGTAGTCGAGCCGGGAGAACCTGATCGGGGAGTTGAACTCGTTGGCCATCCGGTCCTCGACCACTTCGAACTGCATCGGACCGACCGCCGCCAGCACCGGGCTCTGGTCACCGCGGAGGTCGGACCGCAGCACCTGCACCACGCCCTCCTGGTCGAGCTGCTCGATGCCGCGCCGGAACTGCTTGTAGCGGCCGATGTCACCGGCGCTGGCCGTCACGAAGTGCTCGGGCGCGAAGCTGGGCACGGGCGGGTACTCGATGGGGTCGCCGACGTAGACCGTGTCCCCGACACGGAGGGCCTGCGCGTTGACGAAGCCGATGATGTCGCCGGGTTCGGCCCGCTCGACCGAGGTCGTCTCGCGACCGAAGACGGCCTGGGCGAACTTGGTCGCGAAGGGGCGACCGGTGGTGGCGTGGGTGACGACCATGCCGCGCTCGAACGTCCCGGACACGACCCGGGCGTAGGCGAGCCGGTCGCGGTGGGCGTTGTTCATCCCGGACTGCACCTTGAAGACGAACGCGCTGAACTCGTCGTCGACACGGCGTACCGAGCCGTCGACACCCTCGGTCGGGCTGGGGTCCGGCGCGACGTCGAGCAGCAGGTCCAGCAGCTGCGCGACACCGAAGTTCTGCAGGGCCGACGCGAACATCACCGGCGTCGTCTCCCCGGCCAGGAAGCGCTCCTGGTCGTGGTCGGCGTCGTCGAGGGTGAGCAGCTCGTGCTCCTCGACCGCCTCGGCCCACAGCGGGGCGTCCTGCTCCTCGACCTCGTCGGAGCCCAGCCGCTGCTCGGGGGCCCGGGTGGCGCCGCCGGCGGTGCGGGTGTACTTCACGAACTCGCCGGTACGGCGGTCCAGGACGCCGCGGAAGTCGCCCGCCTCGCCCACGGGCCAGGTGAGCGGGGTGGGACGCAGCTTGATCTTCTCCTGGATGAGGTCCATGAGCTCGAGTGCCGACAACCCCGGACGGTCCCACTTGTTGATCACGGTGATCACCGGGATGCCGCGCAGCGCGCAGACCCTGAAGAGCTTGAGGGTCTGCGGCTCGAGCCCCTTGCCGGCGTCGACCAGCATCACGGCGGAGTCCACCGCGGACAGCACGCGGTAGGTGTCCTCGGAGAAGTCGCTGTGACCGGGGGTGTCGACGAGGTTGATCACGTGGTCGCGGTAGACGAACTGCAGCGCCGCCGAGGTGATGGAGATGCCGCGCGCCTTCTCCATGGCCATCCAGTCGGAGACGGTGGCCCGCCGGTCTCCCTTGCCGTGCACGGCTCCCGCCTCGGTGATGACCCGCGCGTGCAGCGCGAGCGCCTCGGTGAGGGTGGACTTGCCGGCGTCGGGGTGGCTGATGACGGCGAAGGTACGGCGGGGACGGGTGTCAGGCACCGCCCGAATCTACCGGTCGCGTCGCCGAAGCGTCGCTTCGCCGGTGGTGGCGGGCGGGGCCCGAGGTGACGGCCCCCGGCCCCTCCTCGCCCGGTTCGGGCGATGACCACCCCGCCGGCGGGGCCTAGGGTCGCCGTGACGCACGGCCCCCGCTCCACGTGGGTGCCGCCCAGGTCGCGTCTCCACCCGGAGCACACGAGGTGTCGTGGCAACCCACTCCGCACAGCATCGACCGGACCGGCCCGGCGACGGAGCCCACTCCGACGCCGAGGTGGCCCTGCTCGACCTGTCCGGCACCGTCGTCGCCGTGAACGAGGCGTGGGAGCGCTTCGCCCGCGAGAACGGCGGGGACCCGGACCTGACCGGGGTGGGGACCTCCTTCCTGGCGGTCTGCGAGGGCGCAGGCGAGGACCCCGTCGCGGCCCTGGCCGCCGCCGCGGTCCGCGCCGCGCTGGCGGGGCAGCTGCCCGCGCCGCTGTCCGTCGTGATCCCGTGCCACGGTCCGGACGGCGATCGCTGGTTCGACATGCTGGTCTCCCCACGCCTCGACGACGAGCACGTCCTGGTCGGTGCAGCGGTGACGCTGTCACCCCGAGCGGCCCCGCCGGACCGGGAGCCACGCGACGTACGTGTCGAGGAGCAGCTGCGGATCGCGGCCGAGCTGCACGCGAGGGTCGTCCACAAGCTGTTCGCCATCGCCATGGACCTGCAGGGCCTGGCCGCGCTGGTGGGCGACCAGCGGACTAAGCGTCGCCTCTGGGCAGGCGTGGACGCCGTCGACGACACCATCCTCGCCATCCGCCGGACGGTGTTCGACCTGGACGAGTCACCGTCGCCGCCGCCGGGACTGCGGCAACGGCTGTCCCAGGTGCTCGACGAGGTGTCCGCGGGGTCGGGCCTCGCGACCACGCTGGCGGTGCCCGGGATGATCGACCGGAGCGTGTCCGACGGGCAGGCGGTCGACGTCGCGGCCGTCGTCCGCGAGATCGTCCTCGGGGCCGCGCGTGACGTCTCGGCCACGGCGGTCGACGTGCGCCTGCGACTCGACCGGGACGAGATCGTCGTCGACGTCCTCCAGGACGGCTCGGGCCGACCGACCGGGCACGAGCGCGCGCCCCTCCCGGTGGACCGCTGGGGTGGGCGCTGGATCTCCGAGGTGGCCCCCGGGGGAGCGGGTCGCCGGACGCTGTGGGTGGTGGGCCTCGACCCGCCGGCGACGGCCGGGGACCGCTGAGCCTCGCTCAGGCCGGGGCCAGCGCGTCGCGGATGGCGGCGATGTGCGTCGGTGTCGAGCCGCAGCAGCCGCCGACCAGGTCGATCCCGAGCCCGGCCAGCCGGGAGGCGTGCGCGGCCAGATCACCGGGAGTGGCGTCGTACTCGAAGTGGTCGCCCACCACCTGGGGGAGACCGGCGTTCGACTGGGCGACCAGGAGCAGACCGGCGGGGCGGGCCTGCACCATCTGGTCGGCGATGATCTCCATCTCGGCCGGACCCCGTCCGCAGTTGGCGCCGACGGCGTCGGCACCCGCCGCGGCGAGGTGCGTCACGGCATCGCCCGGGCGGACGCCCATCATGGTGCGCACGTTGGTGTCGAAGCTCATCGTCACGACGACCGGGAGGTCGGGTGCGACCTCCCGCGCGGCAGCCAGGGCCGCGTCGGCCTCGCCGAGGTCGCTCAGGGTCTCGACCAGGACCAGGTCGATGCCGCCCTCGACCAGTGCCGTGAGCTGCTCGGCGAAGAGCGCCTGTGCCTCCTCGGGCGTCATGGTCCCGAGCGGCGCGAGCAGCTCACCCGTCGGTCCGAGGTCGCCGGCGACGAGCAGTCCGTGCTCGTCGGCCACCGACCGGGCGATCTGCGCCGCCGTCCGGTTGACCTCGTCGAGCCGGTCACCGAGCCCGTGCATGTCCAGGCGCGGCCGGGTGCCGCCGAAGGTGTTGGTCGTGAGCAGCCGGGCACCCGCCTCGGCGTACGCCGCGTGCGCCGCGCGGACGGCGGCCGGGTTCTCGAGGTTCCAGAGCTCACCGGGCGCGCCGTCCTCGAGGCCGCTGTCCTGGAGCAGGGTGCCCATGCCGCCGTCGAGGAGCACCGGACGGTCCGCGCCCAGCAGCGCCGGGAGCCGGCTCACCGGCCCAACCCGTCGAGGTATCCGGCGACCCGCTCGGCCGGCCACTCCGCCTCCAGCTCGGCGACGACCCGGTCGAGCACCTCGGTCGGCGTGCCGGTCGCCCCGGTCCAGGAGGACCGCTCCCAGCCGGCGAGGTAGTCGTCCGCACCGGTGTCGCCGAGTCGCATCGCCGCCTCGTCGATGGCCTCCTGGAACCGTGTCGCGAGCTGGGACTTCACGGTCTCGTCGTCGGCCCGGGCCGCGACCATGGAGGGCAGCTCGCGCCACCGCGTCACCTGGTACTCCGTCATGCAAGGGAGCGTAGGTGCGACGGCGCATCCCGGGGGAGGCGTTCGAGGGTTGGAACCCCGGGCCGCGGGCGTGCCGGCCCCGTTCGTGGAGGAGACCTCGGTAGCGTCCGGGCGTGGCCAGTCGTGGACGATCCGGTGCTCGTCGGCGCAGCACGTCCGCGCGCCGGAGCGGCACACGGCAGCAGCGACCGTTGCCGGCTGCAGGGCCGGGTGAGCGGCTGTGGGTGCTCGACGTCCCGTACGGGACGCAGGTCGACGGCGCCACCTGGCACCCGGCCGTCAAGACCCACCTGTACGTCGGCCGCGCCCTGCCCGTGCACCTCGCGCCCTACGCCCCGGGGCCCTACACGCTCGGTCGGTTCATCGAGAACACCCTCAATCCTGACGATCCCACGCCGAGCCCGGAGCCGACCGACGAGCTCGAGCCGCGGCGCATCCAGTTCGAGGCGGCCGATGCGATCGCCGCGCGCGCCGAGGCGGGCGGACGGCAGTTCCTGCTCGCCGACGAGCCCGGCGTCGGCAAGACGGTCGCCGCGGTTCTCGGGGCGACGGCGGTGGGCGACCTCCGCGGTGCGCGACGGGTGCTCGTCGTGGCCGACCGGCCCGCCGCGATCACCATCGGCCACTGGTGCCGCACGATCACCGCGCTGGGGGACGGCGGCCTGGAGTGGGTCGTGATCACGTGGGACCGGCTGGAGAAGGTCACGGACCACACCTGGGACGTGATCATCGCGGACGAGGCCCACGCGCTGCGACGTACGACGACGAAGCGGTGGAAGCTCTGGGCGCGGATCTCGGGACACGGGAAGCCGCACGACAAGGCGCCGTTCGTCATCGCGACCACCGCGACGCCCGGACACACGCCGCTCGAGCTGCCCTACCTCGCACCGGCGTACGCGCAGGTGCTCGGGGAGTCGATCAAGGAGTGGACCTCGGCGACGCAACCGGGGGACGCGTTCGCCACCGCGCTCGAGCGCCACGGCGTCGGGGTCGAACGGGGACGCTACGGCGCGACGTGGACCACCGATCCGGCGCGGCGCGCCGCGGATCTCAAGCTCGTGCGCGGCTGGCTCGACGAGGAGCGGCCCCCGGCGATGCTGCACCGGGCCGCGCCGTGGGGGCCGGTGCCCATCTCCGGGATGCCGGTGGCGCTCACGCCGGCGGAGCGGACGGCGTACGAGGCCGAATGGGGAGAGTTCTGTCGTGAGATGGACATCGCCCGGCGCGGCCGCAACGTCGCCAAGGGTCGGGCCGCACTGCTGCGCTTCCGGCAGAAGGCCGGGCTGATCCGCGTCGACTCGACGGTCGCCTGGATCGCCCAGCAGGTCGAGGCCGAGCGACAGGTGGCGTGCTCGGTGGAGTTCGTCGGGACCGCCGCCGACCCGATCGCCGACCGGCTGCGCGACTCCGGCATCGAGGTCGCCACGATCTACGGCCGCGACCGGTTCGATCCCGAGGCCGAGCGGCTCCGGTTCCAGACCGGGCAGGCCAAGGTCTGCGTCTTCACCACGGTCGCCTCGATCAGCCTGCACGCCGGGGAGACCCTGGCCGACGGACGCCGGGCGAGCACGGAGCCGCGGGTCGGTGTCTTCCACCAGGCCCGCTTCTCCGGCATCGCCGGACGGCAGGTCACCGGCCGCACCCACCGCGACCACCAGGTCTCACCGTGGCACATCGCCTACGCCGAAGGCACCGTCGAGGAGCAGGTCGGCAAGGTGATGGTGGAGCGGATCGCCGCGGCCTCCGACACCGTGGGCGGCGACACCAGCGGCCTCGCCGACCTCGCCCAGCTCCTCGGAGCCGACTGGCTGCCCGTCACGACCCTGACCGAGGACGGCGGCTGATCGCTGGCTGCGTGGCTCCGTCCGATGGGGGGATCGGTGCTCCCTGAATGTCGATGCTGATGTGCGCGACGGTGGACACCACAGCGTCCCGGTCCACCACGGCCTGGGTGCTCGACATCCGACATCCACCGTCAACCAGCAGGAGAGACGCCATGCCTCGCACCGACATCGACATCACCGTCCCGGACCTGTCCGGCAAGCGTGCCGTGCTGACCGGGGGCAGCGACGGCATCGGCCTCGGGATCGCCCACCGCCTCGCCGCGGCCGGCGCCGAGCTGGTCCTGCCGGTGCGCAACCCGGGCAAGGGCCGGGCCGCAGCCGCGGAGATCCGGGCCGCCGCCCCCGGTGCCACGGTCACCCTGCATGACCTCGACCTGTCGTCGCTCGGGTCCGTCGCCGCCTTCGGCGAGACCATGCGCGCCGAGGGCGGCCCGATCCACCTCCTGATCAGCAACGCCGGCGTGATGACGCCGCCGGCGCGGCAGACCACCGCCGACGGCCACGAGCTGCAGATGGGGACCAACCACCTCGGTCACGTCGCCCTGGTGGCCCACCTGATGCCGCTGCTGCGGGCCGGCCGGGCCAGGGTGACCTCCCAGGTCAGCGTCGCCGCAGCCAGCGGGAGCATCCACTGGGACGACCTGGGCTGGGAGCGCTCGTACGACGGGATGAAGGCCTACCGGCAGTCCAAGATCGCGTTCGGGCTGTTCGGCCTCGAGCTCGACCGCCGCAGCAAGGCCCTCGGGTGGGGCATCACCAGCAACCTCTCCCACCCCGGCATCGCCCCCACCCGCCTGCTCTCCTCCCGACCCGAGCTCGGCCGCGAGCGCGACACCGTCGGGGTGCGGCTGATCCGGGTCCTCTCCAGGCGCGGCATCCTCGCCGGCACCGCCCGGACCGCCGGCCTCCCCGCGCTGTTCGCCGCCACCTCACCCGACGCCGGGGGCGGCCGCCTCTACGGTCCCAGCGGGTTCCAGCACCTGGGCGGAGCCCCGGCGGAGCAGCAGCTGTACAAGCCGCTGCGCGACGAGGAGGAGGCCGAGCGTGCCTGGCTGACGTCGGTGGAGCTCGCCGGGGTCACCTTTCCCGCCGGCGCGGATGACCGTCGGTCGACCGACGACCCGGCCGACCCGGCCATGCAGGCGGAGTAGAAGCGTCTGGCAGCCTTCGTTCACGCCGGAGAGGGAGAAATGATGACGATCGACCGGAGCCAGATGGCGGAGTTCCTGCGCCGTCGCCGCGAGGCGCTCCAGCCCGAGGACGTGGGCATGCCGCGCGGACAGCGACGCCGCACCCGCGGCCTGCGCCGTGAGGAGGTCGCCGCCCTGTGCCACATGTCGACCGACTACTACACACGCCTCGAGCAGGAGCGTGGTCCCCAGCCCTCGGAGCAGATGATCGCCTCGATCGCCCAGGGCCTGCACCTGACCGTCCCCGAGCGTGACCACCTCTTCCGCCTCGCCGGGCACCAGCCGCCCGCCCGCGGCCCCAGCAGCGAGCACGTCAGCCCCGGCATGCTGCGGATCTTCGACCGCCTCGCCGACACCCCGGCCGAGATCGTCACCGAGCTCGGCGAGACCCTGCGCCAGACTCCGCCCAAGGTCGCCCTCGTGGGCGACTGGACCCGCTACCGAGGTCCCGCGCGCAGCAACGGCTACCGCTGGTTCACCGACCCCGCCACCCGGGACATCTACGTGCCCGAGGACCACGAGTTCCTCTCCCGCATGTACGCCGCCGGCCTCCGCGGGATCGCCGCCGTCCGTGGACCGGGCTCGCGAGCCGCCCACCTGGCCGAGCTGCTGCTCGAGCAGAGCGAGGAGTTCCGCACCCTGTGGGCCGACCACGAGATCGGCCTCGAGCCCGACGACGTCAAGCGCTTCCAGCACCCCGAGGTCGGCCGGCTCGACCTCAACTGCCAAGTGCTCTTCGACCCCCACCAGTCGCACCGACTCATGGTCTACACCGCCGACCCCGGCACGGAGAGCTACGAGAAGCTCCAGATGCTCACCGTCATCGGCGCCCAGAGCCTCTCCTCGTCCTGACCCGCTCCGGCGCGCCCGCTCCGCTGGTCGGGCGTATCACCGCCGGGGTCTGCCGACTCCTCTAGGGCAGGACGGTTCGCGTCGTGCGGGCCGTCGACGGACCGAAGGGAGGCACGGGTGTCGATCGCCCCGCCCCTCTCGCCGATCCCACGGCAGCAGCATCACGCCGAGCTGCGCGTCGGCCCGACGGGCGCTGCGACCACACCGATGCTCACCGTCGACCTGGCGACGGTCCGCGACTCCTACCGACAGCTGCAGGCCGCGCTGCCCGGCGTCGACCTGCACTATGCGGTCAAGGCCAACCCGTCCGAGCCGGTGCTCTACGTGCTCCTCGACGAGGGCGCTCGCTGGGACGTCGCCAGTCCCGGCGAGATCGACGCCGTCCTCGCCGTCGACCCCGATCCGTCGCGGATCTCCTACGGCAACACGGTGAAGAAGGCCGTCGACATCGCGCACGCCCACGCCCGCGGCGTACGCAGGTTTGCCGTCGACTGCGACGCCGAGCTGGACAAGCTGATCGACCTGGCACCTGGCGCCACACTGCTGGTACGGATCACCACCAGCGGAGCCGGCGCCGACTGGGCGCTGGGCCAGAAGTTCGGCTGCGACGAGGTGACGGCCGGCCGGTTGCTCGCCCGGGCGCTCACGCACGGCCACCCGGTGGGCATCTGCTTCCACGTCGGGAGCCAGCAGCACGACGTCACGGCGTGGGACGAGCCGCTGGCGACGACCGCCCGGTTGCGTACGCTCGTCCGAGACCATGGCTCCGACCTCGCCGTCGTCGACCTCGGCGGAGGCTTTCCGGCGCACGCCGCCGATCCGACGCCGGACGTGTCGTCGTTCGGCACCGCGATCATGGCTGCGGTCGGGCGCCACCTCGGCCCGGACGTGCCGCCGCTCATGGCCGAGCCGGGTCGTGTGCTCGTCGCCGACGCCGGCACCCTCGAGACCGAGGTGGTCCTCGTCTCCGAGCGCGCCGGCCGGCGCTGGGTGTACGTCGACGTGGGGCTGTTCTCCGGGCTGGCCGAGACGATGGGGGAGGCGATCCGCTACCGGATCACTGCCCACCGCGTCGGGCGCCCGCTCCAGGGACGGACCGCAGACGTCGTCCTGGCCGGACCGACGTGTGACAGCGTCGACGTCCTCTACCAGCAGCACCGTCCCCAGCTGCCTGTCGACCTGCAGGCGGGCGACCGGCTGCGTATCCATGCGGCCGGCGCGTACACCACGACGTACTCCTCGGTCGGGTTCAACGGGTTCGCGCCCCTCCGCGAGGTCCACCGGTGAGCTCCCCGGGTTTCCGGTCGGCACTGGCGAGCAGGGCGTTTCGCCGGCTCTGCCTCGCTCACGGCGTGGCGACCGTCGGGCAGCTCGTGCTCACCCTCGCGGTGGGCGTCCACGTCCTGCTGGAGACCCGGTCCGGCGTCTGGGTCTCCGTCACCGTCGCGCTGGCGTTCGCGCCGTACGCCGTCTGCTCCGCGCTCGCCGGCGTCCTGGCCGACCGCCGGTCGCGCAGCGCCGTGCTGGCCGGCGCCGCGTGGGTGCGAGCGGCCCTCGCGCTCGGGCTCGTCGTCGGGACGGTCGTCGGGTGGCCGGTCGCCGCCATGGTCGGCGTCACCGCCCTGATCGCGGTGGCCGCGACGCCGTCGTTCCCCGCGCTCGCCGCCGCCACGCCGGAGTGCGTGCCGGACCGCGACCTGCCGGCGGCGAACGCGCTCGTCACCTGTGTCGAGAACGTCACCTGGATCGGCGGGCCCGGAGTGTTCGGGCTGCTCGTCCTGGCCGGGGCGGGGACGGAAGGCGCGGTGCTCGTCGCGGCCGTCCTGTTCGTCGGCGCCGGTACCGTAGCCATGCCCGTGCGACTCCATCGACCGGTGCGGGCCCAGCCGACCGGCTGGCTGGGCGACCTCGTCGCCGGGGTGGCAACCGTGGCCCGTCGGCCCGAGATCCGCCGACCCATGAGCCTCGCCGTCCTCGACAACTTCCTCTACGGCTACCTGGTCGTGGCCATCGTGCTGCTCGCCGACACGGCGCCGGCGGGGGACAGCCCGCTCGGTCTGCTCAACGCCACCCTGACCGCGGGGGCCCTGGCGTCGATGCTGGTCGTCAACCGGTTCACCCGCGGCGACCGGACCTCCGCGGTCCTGGTCGTGACCCTCCTCGGCTTCTGCGCCACCCTCGTCGTCCTGGGAGCGGTCGGCGCCTCCGCGCTCGGCGTCGCGCTCGTCGCGGTCGCCGGTGGCACGACCCTGGTGGCGGAGGTGGCGGCGGTGACGCTGCTCCAGCGCGGGACCGACAGCGCGACGCTCGCCCGGGTGTTCGGGATCTACGACCAGCTCAACGTGGGCGCCATCGCGCTCGGCTCGCTGCTGGCCGGTCCGCTCTCGGCGGTGGCGGGGCCACGCGGCGGGCTGGTCGCCGTCGCCGGCCTCGGGATCGTGCTCACGCTGCCGGTCCTCGTCGGGCAGCTCCGCCGCCGTGCTCCAGGGCTCTCGTCAGCGCAGACGTCGGGCCCGGAGACCTCGAGCTCCTGGGGGAGCAGGCGCACCTCCGCCGCCACCAGCGTCCGGGACGCATGACGTTCACCGCCACCCCTTGTGGCACGGAGCCGCCGAGTCGTATCTTGCGAAGACTGTGACCTGCATCACACCCCGTCCGCAGGAGGTCCCGCATGACGCAGCTCGACCGGGAGGGCCCAGCAGATCCGGTGTCCGTGCCGTTCACCCCAGGGATGCGCGACAACCCCGTCGAGCTGACGGAGATACCCGACGAGATCGCGCGCGAGCCCGTCGCCCTCGCGGACCCCACGCTCACCGAGCAGTTCACCGAGGAGTGGCGCAACGCGTCGTACAACTGCTTCTCCTCGGGCCACAAGTTCTGCCGCGAGGTCTGCCCGGTCATGCAGGTGACCCGCAACGAGTCCTGGACGCCGACGGCGTTCCACGCCAACGTCGTCGCGATGGACCGGGGTGAGCTGACGATCGAGGACGTCGCCGCCGACTACGTGAACTGCACCCAGTGCGGCGCCTGCGAGCTGCGCTGTCCCAACACGCTCTTCACCGGGGACTTCTACCGGTTCCGCACTCGCACCGTCGATGTCGTCAAGGCCGTCCGTGCGCTGGCCGTCGAGAGCGGCGTGCACCAGCCGGCCTGGAAGACGTGGAACGCACGTACCGACGAGCTGACCCACGAACCGGTCCTCGGCGAGACCCCGATCAGCCAGGAGCACGTCCGCGACTGGTCCGACGGCCTCGACCTCCCGATCGGCGGGGAGACGGTGCTGTTCGTCGATTGCGAGGCGGCCTTCTACCGCACGTCCGTCCCGCGCGCGGTCGCCCAGATCCTCCAGCAGGCCGGCTACGAGTTCGGGCTGATGGGGGAGCAGTGGTGCTGCGGAGGTCCCGCCGCGGAGATGGGGTACGTCGACCAGGCGAAGCGGTTCGCCCGGCACAACCTCGACAACTGGCGCTCCACCGGGACCACGCGGGTGCTCGTCCTCGACCCGCACGACTACATCTCGTTCACCGAGGACTACCCGAAGTACTTCGGGGCCGACTACGACATCGAGGTGGTGCTGGTCGTCGAGCTGTTCGCCCAGCTGATCCGCGAGGGCCGCCTCACGCCGTCCGTGCCGGTGGAGCGGTCGATCAGCTATCACGACCCGTGTCGGCTCAACAAGCGCAAGGGCATCTGGAAGGAGCCGCGGGAGATCCTGCGCGCGATCCCCGGGCTGGACTTCAAGGACGTCGACCGGGTGACGCAGTGGTCCTACTGCTCCGGCGGCGGCGGTGGCCTCCCGGTCGAGAAGCCCGAGCTCACCGCGGCGATCTCCGCCAGCCGCCTCGAGAAGGCCGCGGCGCTCGGCGTCGACACCCTCGTCAGCGCTTGTCCGTGGTCCGAGCGGCCACTGGGCGAGGCCGGCGACGACGCGCAGATCGACGTGGTCGACATCCACGAGCTGCTCGCCGAGTCGCTCGGGATCACGGTCGGCGGCACCCGGCGCGGTCCCGGAGGCGACGGGGCATGACCATCCAGGCCGAACGGCTCGACGAGGTCGTCACCGCGCTGCGCACGGTCCTGGCCGACGACCAGATCCTCACGTCCAAGCCGGACCGCTACAACCGGGCCCGAGTCCCGGCCCCGTTCCCGGTGCACCGCTGGTCCGAACGGCTGCCCGACCTCGCCGTCCTCCCCACGAGCACCGCGCAGGTCGCCGGCGTCGTCCGCATCGCCCACGACCTCAGGGTGCCCATCGTGCCGCGCGACGGCGGCACCGGTCTCACCGACGGCGCCGTCCCGCTCCGCGGCGGCATCGTGGTCGACGTCAAGCGGATGAACCAGGTCAAGGAGCTCGACCTCGAGAACCGCACCGTCACCGTCGGCACCGGCATCAGCATGCTCAAGCTCAACGAGCAGCTCGCGGCGCACGGGCTCTTCTACCCCGACGACCCCGCGTCGTACCCCTGCTCGCTGGTGGGCGGGCGCATCGGCACCAGCGGGTGGTCGCTCATCGGCTCCCGGTACGGCCACACGCGCGACCTGGTGCTCAGCTTCGACCACGTGCTCCCCACCGGTGAGGTGATGCACGTCGGCGACGGGATCGGCCACAAGATCAGCAAGTCCTCCAGCGGCTACCAGCTCAAGCACCTGTTCATGGGCCACCAGGGCACGCTGGGGATCGCCACCGAGGCCACGCTCAAGCTGTTCCCGAAGCCCGAGGCCGAGCTGTCGCCGTTCTGGGCCTTCGACAACTACGACGACGCGTACCGCTGCGTCGGCGCCCTCGCCCGCGCCGGCGTCGCGACGTTCGCTGGAGCGGTGCTCTTCGACGAGTGGAAGGTCGCCTACCTGCGCAGGGACGACGAGGCGTACATCCCGCAGCCGCGCGACGTGCGGGCGCTGGTGTGCGCGGTCATGTACGGCTACGAGGACGAGGTCCGGCCGGCGGGCAGGCGGCTGTTCAGGATCGCGAAGGAGCACGGCGCGCGCTACCTCGGCGACGAGATCTCCGAGGGCGACTGGGCGGCGCGGCACGACCGCTACGCGACGCCCCTGCACGGCCGGACCAAGTCCGGTCAGGTCGTGCCGATGAGCTGGCACTGCGAGGACGCGGCGGTCAACTACACCCAGCTCCCCGCGGTGTCGAGGGCCTGGCACGAGATCGTCGCCGACCTGCGGCGGCGTACGGACGTGTTCGACGACTGGGGCATGTTCACCTACACCTCCGGCAACACCGGCGTCGACTACCTCACCGAGATCGACGTCGGCATCTGGGAGCAGCAGCTCGACGACCGCGCCTGGGAGATGTGGGTCAAGGCCAAGCGCGACATCGCCGCCGTGGCCCTCGCCCACCAGGGCTCGATCAGTGCCTGCCACGGCTCCTGCCGTGAGGGGGAGGTCGACCTGGTGCCCGACGAGCTGGGTCGCGGCTTCGACGTGATGCTCGACCTCAAGCGCTCCCTCGACCCGCACAACATCATGAATCCCGGGAAGTACCTCCTCGACCGTGCCTACGAGACGGGACCCACCCCATGAGTGACGAGCGCAGGGAACCCATCGGCTACCGCTACGCCGAGCAGGTCACGCCTCCCGAGCCGACCCGGGTGTCCGACGTCGCGATCACCACCCACGAGCACGTCTTCGAGGTCGACCCCCGCCTGATGGAGCGCTGGGTGCTCCAGCAGGAGTTCCCCAACTGGGACAGCCTGCGGATCATGAACAGTCGCGCTGACCACCTCGAGTGGATGCACCGGCACTTCGCGACCAAGGTCGTCACCGGCTCTGAGCTCCTCGCCGAGGTCGAGGCCGCTGCGGATCCAGCGGGTGCGTGATGCCGCCCAGCAGCGCGCCCGGTCCCCACCACGACGACGACCTCCACCTCGAGAAGCTCGGCTACACCTCGGAGTTCCGGCGGGAGATGAGCCCGTGGGCCAACTTCGCCCTCGGCTTCACCTACCTCTCGCCGGTGGTGGGCATCTACACGCTGTTCGCGATCGCGCTGGCCACGGGCGGTCCGCCGATGATCTGGTGGCTGCTGATCGTCGGCCTCGGCCAGCTCCTGGTCGCGCTGGTGTTCGGCGAGATCGTGTCGCAGTTCCCCGTGGCGGGAGGCGTCTACCCGTGGGCGCGGCGCCTGTGGGGCGTCAAGTGGGCCTGGATGACCGGGTGGGTCTACCTCATCGCGTTGCTGACCACGATCGCCGCCGTCGTCTACGGGTCCGGTCCCTACCTCGCGCAGCTCCTCGGCTTCACGGCCGGCACCACCTCCACGGTCGTCTGTGCGCTGATCCTGCTCGCGCTGGCGCTGGCCATCAACCTCATGGGGACCAGGTGGCTCGCCTACGCGGCCATCATCGGTTTCACCGCCGAGATCCTCGGCGCCCTCGCGGTGGGGGCATGGCTGTTGATCTCCGAGCGGGCCCAGAACCTGTCGGTGCTCTTCGACACCCAGGGCGTGAGCGACGGTGGCAGCTACTTCTCCGCCTTCATGGCGGCAGCCCTGATCGGCATCTTCCAGTACTACGGCTTCGAAGCCTGTGGCGACGTCGCCGAGGAGGTCCCGGACCCCACGCGGCAGATCCCCAGGGCGATGCGGATGACCATCTACGTCGGGGGTGCGGCCGCCATCTTCGTCTGCCTGTCGCTGCTGCTCGCCGTCAAGGACTACGCGGCCGTCATCAGCGGTGACGACCCCGACCCGGTCACGACCATCCTCAACGACGCGTTCGGCGTCACCGGGACGAAGGTCGTGCTCCTCGTCGTCATGGTCTCGTTCCTGTCGTGCGCCCTCAGCCTGATGGCCGCCGCGAGTCGCCTGATGTACGCCTACGCCCGCGACGAGATGATCGTGTTCTCGCACCTGCTCCGGACGTTCCAGCCCACGCGCCACGTGCCGCCGTACGCCATGGCGGTGGCCGCCGCGGTGCCCGCGGTGATCGTGCTCGGATCGATCTTCTCGACCAAGGCGCTGACCTCCATCATCTCCTTCGCGACGCTGGGCATCTACCTCGGCTTCCAGATGGTCGTCCTGGCCGCGCTCCGCGCGCGCCTGAAGGGATGGCGTCCGAGCGGGCCCTTCAGCCTCGGCCCCTGGGGCATGGTCGTCAACGTGGTCGCCCTGGCGTACGGCGTGCTGGCGATGATCAACATGGCGTGGCCCCGCACACCGGACGCCCCCTGGTACGACAACTGGCTCGTCGCGCTCTCCGCCGCGGTCGGTGTCGGGGCTGGGGCGATCTACCTCTTCTTCGGCCGGCCCCACCTGCGCAGCGACGCCACTGCGGGCGACGCCGTACCCACCGTGCCGTCCACCTCTCCCACCACGGGCACCGCCGACCGATGAGGAACCAGGGCAGCGAACCCACCCAGGAGGAACAGTGAAGTTCAGCTATGTGATCGTCCCGACGTACCCGCTCAGCGAGTCCCTCGCCTCGATCAAGAAGGCCGACGAGCTCGGCTTCTACGGCGTCTACGCCGCGGACGAGACCTGGTGGAAGGACCTCTGGCTGCTCTTCGCGGCCGCGTCCGCCGAGACCTCCCAGATCAGGATGGGCCCGAGCGTGTCCGGCGTGGTGCTGCGCGAGCCCACGCTGATCGCGCAGGCCGCCGCCACCCTCGACGAGCTCAGCGGCGGCCGTGCCGAGGTCGTGCTCTCCAGCGGCAACTTCGGGCTGCTCGCGCAGTACGACATCGACTGGGCGAAGACCAAGCCGCTGTCCCGCGTCAAGGAGGGTGTCCAGGTGATCCGGACGCTCCTCGACGACGGCGCGATCACCCACGACGGGGAGTTCTTCTCCTACAAGGGGCTGTTCACCTTCGCCCGTCCGGTGCAGGACCGGCTGCCGGTGAAGATGGGCGCGATGAAGGGACCGAAGTCGTTCGAGGTGTCGGCGGAGTTCTCCGACGGCTGCCACCACGCGCTGAGCTACACCCGCGAGGCCTACAACTACATGATGGAGCACTGCACCATCGGTGCCGAGCGTGCCGGCAAGAACGTGCAGGACCTCGATCTCGGGGCCTGGGTGGTGTTCTCCTGCGCGGAGGACTCGGCGGTCGCCAAGGACGCGGCCCGCAGCATGGTCGGTCTCTACGCGTCCTCGATGCCGCACGACCAGCTCCGGCGCAACGGCGTCGAGCCCGAGGAGATGGCACCGATCATCCAGGCCATCGGCGCCGGCGACATGGCCAAGGGCATCGAGCTCACCTCGCCGGAGATCGCCGAGCGGCTCTCCATCGCGGGCACGCCCGAGGAGTGTGCGGAGAAGATGCAGCGGGAGATCACGTCCACCGGGATCAACCACCTCATCCTCGCCATCGTCGACAAGGCCATGGTCACGTCACTCATGGGCCGGGAGATCGAGGGAGTGCCCGACGTGGACACCCAGCTGCAGCTGATCCACGACCGGGTGATGCCTGCGTTCGCGTGAGCTTGCACGGCGCCTCAGCGTGCGTGCTGCTGAACGACGTTGAGCACGTTGCCATCGGGAGCGCGGACGAAGAAGCGAGTCACGCCCCATGCCTCGGTTGTCAGGGGATGCACGATCTCGTACCCGCGCTCCTGTGCTTGGCGGTAGGCGGCTTCGACGTCGTCGACCATGACCGAGACCACGGGGTCCACGGGTGCCGTGGCATCGCTGGTCATCACCTGGAGGGTCGCCCTGGATGCCGGCGAGGTGTGGCGGGCCACCCAGCCCAGGTTGAACTCCTCCTCGGCCAACCCGAGGTAGTCGCTGTAGAAGCTCCTGGAGGCGGGGAGGTCGGGTACGTGAAGGTCGGCGATGATCTGCGTGACGCGGATGCGCGACGTGTCGGCACTCCCAGCTGGGCCGGGTTCGCCTGAGGTCTGCTCCGGCGCGGCTCCCAGGAGGTGGATCCAGCGCGGATCCTGCTGGCCCGACCGGCGCTCGATTTCGCACACCAGCGGTTGCGGGCGGCTCGCCATCCGGCGCAGGCAGTCCTCGACCTGGCCCCGGTCGGCGAACCCGTGCAACCGCTCGGTGCGAGTGCGCAGCTCACCCGGCGCCTGAGCGCCGCGGAGCAGCAGGACCGTGAGCAGCGCCCGCTCGTCGGGCTCGAGGGCGAGATGCTCGTCGAGGATCTGGTGGTACTTCAGTGTCCGGCGCCCGGTGTCGGACCATACGATCCGCAGCAGCCCGCGCTCCTTGAGCGACTTCGCGGTCCGCTCGACGGCCTGCTGGTCGAGGTCGGTGACGGGGTCGCGGCTGCTCCTCTGGTTGCACGCCGACACCAGTGCGTTCGCGGAGAGGGGGTAGGTGGCGGGCACGGTCGTCTGCTTCTCCAGCAGGCTGCCGAGGATGCGCTGGTCAGTCGCATCGAGAATGGGGAGTTCGGTCACGTCACGACTGTAGGTCTGCCTTGGCACGAGTGCGTCTCGAACAGCGTCCGTTCGGCAAGAGGGCTACGCCTGCGCCGAGGGTGGCCGATTCGTCGTGACGCAATGCGCCTGTGGGTCCGCACCACTGTTTCCGCAGGTCAGAGGCGTGTGTGGCGAATGGGCTGGCCTGTAGGCCGGGAAGAATCCCCGGGGGAATGACCGTTGGCGGTCATGCACGGCGCAAGCCTCTGACCTGCGGAAACGTGTTTGGGGCCGGTGGTGGCCGACGGTGATGAATTAGAATCGCTGCCACAGTAGTGCCACAGTAGAAGGCGCGACACCAAGCGATGGTCGCCCGTTGTTGACCGTTGCTCGCGGACCGCGACGACCGTCACTGCTGACCAAACCCAATACCGGTGACGGCGTCAAGCCGCCTTCTGGGCCCGCGCCGGGGCTACCGGGGTCGTCGTCCAGGACTTCAGCTACGTCGGCGACTCCGCTCGATCGGTGCTTATGACAGGCGTACCCCCATGTGGTCGTAGGGCACCCCCGATGGCGCGTTCGAACGTCGCCAATAGTGGACGCGAGAGGCAGGGTCGTCGATCTCCCACTCGCGGTCTCGCGGGTCGATCGGCTCTTGGATAATCACGTGTCACGCAGCAGGAGCCGCCGGGCAGTGCTGACCGCATCGCGGCTGCGGACGTCCGCATGTGGCCCTGTACATCGTGTCGCGTTCGGGCGCTGCTAGACGGCGCTGCGCTCAAGCAACGCACGAACCCTCTGCTTCGTCTCGATCTGGCTCGAACACCCGTTTGTCTTCTTGGGCCAGTGCCTCTAGCCGGTAAAGGAGGTTGTTGTGTGCGGAGTACGTCTGGGGGATGTGGCCGAGCTGAGCGGACGGGTCTCCTCCAGCAAGCCGAGGTCGAGCAAAGTCTCGACGTCATCAGCGATGTTCCTCTCGAAGATGGTCCGCAGATCGTCCAAACCTGCGTCCCCACGCTCGATAGCGGCACGGATCGACTGCTCGACCGCGCCGCGAGGCGTCCGCACCGCTGCCCGAGTGCCCGAGTTGAGCAAGTTCCGCCACTTGCGCACGAACTCTGTCCCGCCGGACGACTCGTAGTGAAGAAGCCGCAGCCACGGCGCCTCGTACGCTTCACCCGACTCGCGATCGGCGTTGATGGCTCGATGAATACCTAGCCACAGGTCGAGCGATGGACGAACACCAACCTTGCCGTTGACATGGCCGTGGAAGTAGTGGTCGTTGCGGGCGCGGTCGATCAAGCCGCGCTTAACGAGCAGTCTCAGGGCGTCCTTTGGAAGCCGCCTCTTGAAGAGCACCGCAGCAGATGGGTCCGGATCCCACACCGCCACCGACTACAGCACCTCGAGCCGGACGGCAAGGATCGGCCGGGAGCGCTGAGAGACGTCGAGGGTCGAGTTGGACGACCTCGTCGCCGTCGATGTGGAAAACCTAATCCACGTCGCCGAGCGAGGCCGCGATGGCCCGAACGGCGTTCGCTGCAATGCGCTGGCGGCTATTAAGAGCGCCGGGTCGGTTCGTACCCCACCAGGTCGTCGCGGCAATGCCCGTGGTGTTTGGGTGCGTTGACAAGAAATCCATCAGGATCGGGTCACCGTCGCCCACGAAGACCACAAGGTGATCGACACCTCCGGCCAGATTGCCGGTCACGAATCGTTCGAGGGTGGCGATATTGTCCTTAATGGTGCTGACGGCCCAGATCATGAGTCGCCGCCCGGCGCCGGTTCGAGATCTGCGCTGCGCATGGGGTGATGTTCGCAGAGCCGGGTGTACTGGGAGGCGCCGGCCCCGCCGGCCCCGTCGGCAGGATCCGCGAGTGGGTCGCGGCAGACATCCCAGGTTCTGCGGCGTCAAGCGGCGCTGGTGATGTGGTGCCTCCAGGCGGTGTGTTCGTCGTAGGTGGTGTGGGTCTTCAGGCAGCCGTGGAGGATTCCAACGAGGCGGTTCGCGAGCTGGCGTAGGGCGGCTTGGTGACCGGTGCCGCGGGCGCGGAGCTGTTGGTAGTAGGCCCGGGCTCCGGGTGATCCGCGCAGCGAGCAGAACGCCCATTGCTGCAACGCATCGCCGAGTCGGCGGTTGCGGGCGTAGCGGGCCAGAACGATCTTCTTCTTGCCCGAAGCCTTGGTGATCGGGGAGGTGCCGGCGTCGTTCTTGCGGGCCTTGGCGTCGGTGTAGCGGTGGGGGTCGTCGCCGAACTCGCCGAGCACCCGAGCGGCGAGGACCACACCGAGCCCGGGTTGGCTGGTGTAGATCTCAGCGTCCGGGTGCTGGCCAAAATGCGCGTCCACCACCGCCGCCATCTGGTCGACCTGAGTGTTGAGGGTCTCGATGATGGCGACCTGGCTGGCCACGATCGCGGCGTACGCGGACTGCACCGGAGCCGATCTGTGCAGCTGCTCGGCACCCAGGATCTGCACGATCTCGGTGGCTCTGACCTCGACGTTGCGCCGGTGGGCGTGACGCAGCGCCGCGACGATCCGGCGCCGGGTCAGCCGACGGGCACGCTCGGGGTCAGGTGCGGCCGCCAGCAGCTCGAGGGCCTCGGGGGCGTCGAGGTCGGCGAAGGCCTCCAGCGCGGCGGGAAAGAAGTCCCGCAACGCCGACCGCAGCCGCAGCACATGTCGGCTGCGCTCCCAGATCAAGCTCTGGTGCGTGCGAGCCACTAGTTTGATCGCCTCTGCCTCCTCGGAGTCACCAGCCAGCGGACGATGATGAGCCCTATCGAGCCGGACGATCTCGGCCAGCACGTGGGCGTCGCCGGCGTCGGACTTCGCACCCGAGGTCGAGTGACGTTCGCGGTAGCGGGCCACCGACAGAGGGTTGATCGCGAAGACCCCGTACCCGGCCGCGACCAGTGCCGCGACCCACGGTCCCCGGTCGGTCTCGATGCCGACCTTGACCAGCGCCTGGACCTGCTCGGGTTCCAGCTCGGTCCAGTCCTCGGGCAAGTGGTCGGCGACCAAGGCATGCAGCCCCGCGATACCCTCGACCAATCGTCTGCGGGCCAACACCAGGCCCTCGTCGTCGACCAGCTCGACGTCGTGGTGATCCTCGGCCCAGTCATCTCCGATGAAAAGCATCGCCTCGCCTTCCTCCTCGACTCACCATGGTCAGCAGCGCGGAGGAGGACTACCAGCGATCTAATGGTCCAAGTGCTCACCATCATCGACGGGGCACGACATCCCAGTAGGGGTTTACGCCTCCTCACGACCAACGAGCGCACGGTCTGCCGCGAGACCTCCAAGGCCAGATCCGAAGAGTGCTGACCCGCCAGTCGCTACCGGAACCGAGCCTGCCCTATCAACCGACCCGGTAGAAGCCATTAGATCCGGGCGTTCTGAACGCGTGCAACTGGGAGAACGGTGACATTGGGGCTGTCTGGCTCTTGCAAACTCACGAAGGATCACAACCAATCACGAGCCCAGCGCGTCACAGACAGGATCGTCCCGTGCGACGTACGGTCATCGACACGTTTGCCTAACCACCCTGTTGGGCAGCTCACTCAGGGGGAACCTTGCTTCAACGTAAGTCCACATTCGCTTTCACAGCGCTCTTGACAGGGGCTCTGCTCAGTGCCGCGGCTCCAGCCGCCACGGGCAGCGTCGAGACCTGCCAGGGCCGGCTGGCCACGATTGTCGGCACTGGTCCCGAAGTCGCCGGTACACCGGGCGACGACGTGATCGTGGCCGGATCGTCCACGGTCATCAGGGCCGACGCCGGCAACGACCTAGTCTGCGTGGTCAACGGTTCGTCTTTCGTCAAGGTGGAAGCAGGCCCTGGAGACGATGTCGTCGACACCACGGCGACCACTAGCCAGACCTGGGCTCAGCTCGGCTCGGGGGTTGACCGCTACCTCGGGGGGGCGGGTGCGGACACGGTCGACGCAGACGATGCCGACGATGAGGTACTCACCGGGGATGGCAACGACAGCACACGCTTGCGGGTCATGAGCGCGCCAGGGGCCATCCAGGGCAGGTACGACGGCGGGTCGGGAGCCAACCACGTCACCGTGCACAGCGCGCGGTCGCCCCTGGACGTCAGCATGAACGGAGAGGTCCTCGTTGACGGCGTAGCCGCCGCTGACCTCGCCAACTTCCAAGATGGAAGCGCCGCGGCATTGCGTGTGGTGCTCCGAGGCACCGGTCAGGACAACCGACTCGCCGTGACGGGTTGCGACCTCAGGGTGTACGGAGGCGGTGGCGACGACACCATGGGCCGGTCGCACATCTGGTACCCGGGGGCGCCGGCCTTGCCGCAGTGCGAGGACCGACTCCGATCGTTCGGCGGCGCTGGAGATGACAACCTTCGGGCAGGTACTGACTACGACCGGCTGTCGGGGGGCGCCGGCGATGACGTGCTCACCAGCGACAACGACCCCAATGTGCTGCTCGGTGGCCCCGGCAGCGACCGCATCACCGGTGGTCTGGGCTCTGACGTACTGAAGGGACACAGGGGCGCTGACCTCTTGGAGGGCGGGTACGGAAACGACACGATCCTGGGCGGCCAAGGCCGCGACAAAGCCTTCGGGGAAGCAGGCAGGGACCGGTGTGTCGCAGAGGTAGAGCGCGATTGCGAGAAGCCGAAGTAGCTGCCACGGCTCGTGACCGCCGCAACAACCGTGTCGAGAAATGGTGGCGCGGGCAGCGGCGGCCGGAGGTCCGGCCCGGTGCCGGAGTGATACTGCTTCGGCACACTCAGGCCGACTGGGGCCAGGTTCCGATTCGGATGTACTGAGCTGGGTGTCGTTGGGGAGCACCGGCTGCTCGCGGTAGCCGGTGCGACGACTGCGACCTGGCAGACCACGTCGGGGGCGCGCCGTTCTGCGCACATCGGCAGAGCTCGGCGCCGTGGCCACACCTGGACACGAAGGCAGACGGGTCGAATGGGGGCGTGCTGGCGCACCCGAGCGGACGGACAACCAATCCGCGAGCAGCGGCGTCAAACCACCCGGACATCGGCCGCCGGGTCGCTGCCGGTCACCAAGCAAGACGGCCCGAGGTCTTCGATGGGCCGCGTCGGCCAACCGAGGAGAACGATGCTCAACCGCTCAACCGCACTCACCGCGACCACGCTGCTGACGGCGGCATTTCTGACCGCGGCCCCCGCTACAGCGATCGGGGAAACCTGCCAAGGGCGACCAGCAACCATCGTGGGCACAGGCGCAGACGTTCTAGGCACCCCCGGCGATGACGTCATCGTCACCGGTGCCTCGAAAACTACTGATGCCGGCGACGGAAACGACCTCATCTGTGTGACGGGATCCGCTGGCGACGAGATCTACGCCGACGCCGGCCGCGGCGACGACTCCGTCGATGCCTCAACATCGCTCGCACAGAGCATCATCACTGATCTGGACCACGGCCTGGACCGCTACGTCGGCAGCCGCTACTACGACCGGGTGCTCGCCAACGGTACCGACGACCACATCGAGGACACCAACATGGCGACCCTCTCGATCACGGAACCCGTCACGGGCCCAGTGGGTAGCTACACCGGTGACTACCTCGAGGTGTGGAGCTCCAAGATTGGCATCGGCCTCGAACTCGACAATCAGATCGCTGTCGGCGACGTGCCCGGCGCCACCATCGCGGACTTCTACAGCGCCCACGTTTCCGCACCGAACGTGGAGTTGCGTGGAAACCCAGAAGACAACACCCTGAGCGCGAACGGATGCGACATCCGGATCAACGGTGAAGACGGCAACGACTACATCAGTGCCCAGTCCTACCCCGGGGATGGAGCGCCGACATTCGAGTGCGCGAGCTCGGCTCGGTTGTCTGGTGGCGGCGGTGACGACGTCCTCGAGGGAGGGCGGGGGAAGGACCGTCTCGTGGGCAATGCCGGCAGAGACCGCCTCAGGGGTGGCGACGGATCAGACCTGCTCATCGGCGGCAGCGGCAGAGATGTTCTCGAAGGTGAGAACGGCAAGGACGTGCTGCGCGGAAACGCTGGCAGCGACCGCATGAACGGCGGACATGGCCGCGACACCCTGTCCGGCAACCGCGGGCCCGACACGGCAAACGGCGACAAAGGACGCGACCAGTGCGTCGCCGAGATAGAGCGGCGCTGCGAGGTCTGAGCCACGGATCTGGACACCTGCCACCGGCCACCAGCAGGGAGGCATATCTGGAGTCTGATCGGGGTGCACCGTGGCGATCGCCACTCAGGCGATCGAAGTCTGACGTTAGGGGTTTCCCACGCACTCGTCACGACTCAGCGTCACCCCACGACATCGCCGACAGAGTCCCGCGGGGTGGTGGGCTTTGAGGTGATCCTCGGTGCCTACTCGCCGCTGTCGATCGCGGCGATGTCACCAGTATCGCTGTCGGGGTAGAGCAGCGCCATGGATGCTTCGGACAGGTAACGGCGGTCGCCTGCTTGCCACTCGTCGTGCATGTCGGCCAGAACGGCGCCGACGAGTCGGATCACCGACGCGGGGTTGGGGAAGATCCCGACCACCCGGGCACGACGTTTGATCTCCTTGTTGACCCGCTCGAGCGGGTTGGTGGACCAGATCTTCTGCCAGTGCGCCCGCGGGAACGCGGTGAAGGCGGTGACCTCGGTCTTGGCCTCGTCCGTCAACGGCCCGATCTTCGGGAACGACTTGGCGAGCTGGTCGCGGACCTCGTCCCAGGTGTCGCTAACCGCGGCGGCGTCGGGCTGGGCGAAGATCGTGCGGAACACCGCGGCGACCATGTCGCCGTGGGACTTGGGGACGTGGGCGAGCAGGTTGCGGGCGAAGTGGACCCGGCACCGCTGGTGGCCGGCGCCCTGGAAGGACCGTTCGAGGGCCTTGACGAGGCCGGAGTGCTGGTCGCTGATCACCAGTCGCACCCCGTGCTGCCCACGCTGCTTGAGTGCGATCAAGAAGCCGCGCCAGAACGTCTCGTCCTCGCTGTCGCCCACGTCGAGCCCGAGCACCTCACGTGAACCGTCGGCGGCGATCCCGGTGGCGACCACGACCGCCATCGACACCACCTGTGAGGTGGCGTTGCGGACGTGCAGGTAGGTGGCATCGAGGTAGACGTAGGGGAACTCGATGTGCTCCAGCGAGCGGGTCCGGAACGCGCCTGCTCGTCGAGCCCCGCGCAGATCCGCGACACCTCCGACTTGCTGATCCCGGCGTCCACGCCCATCGCCTCGACCAGGTCGTCCACGCTGCGAGTGGAAACGCCGTGGACGTAGGCCTCCATCACCACCGCATACAGCGCCTGGTCGATGCGTCGCCGTGGCTCGAGGATGACCGGGAAGAACGACCCCTTGCGCAGCTTCGGGATCCGCAGCTCGACGTCACCGGCCTTGGTCGAAGGCAGCCGGGCCCGGTGACCGTTGCGGTCGGTCACGCGGGTCTCGGCGCGCTCGTACGGTGCAGCGCCGATGCGTTCGCTCGCCTCGGCTTCGATCAGCTCCTGCAACGCCACTCGAACCGATTCCCGGATCAGATCCACGCCGTCACCGGCACGGAACGCCTCGAGCAGCTCGGACAGGGCAGACTGGGGTAGGGCCATCGGTGAACTCCTCTTCGATGTGTGCTTGGCCGTTCACACCGAAGATCTCGCCGATGGCCCCCTCACATGCGGAGCCCCGCCGTCCTACCCCAAACCCCCACCACTCCACGGGACGCTTACGATCGGTCGGCACCGAGGGCGGTGCGGCTCTGATTGATCGTCTCCCCAATGCGAGGGATCTAGGCCCAGCGGAGCTCATGGGCATCTGCGGCTCGCCATACCTTCCCTGAGCGGCGCCCGGGGCGCCGCTTTTGGTTGTCGCAGCCTAGGAGGCTCATGTGAGCAGGACAACGCCCCGCCAGCCGTCGAGCGGCTCTGGACTCGCGAGTCGACTCGCGACCTGGGCGGCCGTTGCGGCCATGGCCCTCGCCGTCGCGCCTGCCGGTGCCCGCGCGGCGCAGGCCGCCCCGCAGACCGTCGCGCCGGCCGGGCCGGGCTGCTCGCCCGTGGCGATCATGGCCTTCCGCGGCTCTGGCGAAGGCTCGGTCGGCGCGCAGGACTACCGGGGTCAGGCGTCGAACGGCTTCGAGGGCCCGACGCTCCAGCGGCTCCTGCGCGAGTACGCCTACTCCGAGTTCTGGGAGCAGGGGCTCGCCGGGGTGCCCATCGTGGGTGTGTCGGCTGACGACGGCTACGACGCGCCCGCGGTCGACATCGACTTCGAAGCCACCCGGATGTTCGCGACCGAGTCGAGGATCTGGCAGGGCGCTAACAACGGAGTGCTGGCCGCCGTCAGGAAGATGGGCACCTTCCAGCAGGCCCAGCCGGACTACTGCCCCATCACCAAGTGGGTGCTGGTCGGCTATTCGCAGGGCGCGATGGCGGCGCGGTGGACCTACGACACGATCGGCTCTCGCGTGGCGTCGCTCTACCTGGTCGGCGACCCCTTCCAGAAGCCGAGTGCGGCCGGCACCACGGGAGCGGGCGCCAACGGCCAAGGGATGCTGCGCTGGAACTGGCCAGGCATGCGCGACTCGTTGGACGCCTACTACGCCAAGAAGCCCTCGACGGCGATGAGCCTGTGCCACAACAACGATGTCATCTGTGACTTTGGGACGTATGGCCAAGCGGAGCACGAGAACTACTACAAGACGGACGCGGAGAAGAAGGAACAGGGCAAGGCACTCGGAGCCATCGTCCGCACGGCGGTGCAGGAGTCACTCAACCCGACCCGCACGCGCGACGTCGAGATCATGATCGCCGTCGACACCACGGGCTCGATGCAGGACTACATCGACGACGCCGTGGCCTCCGCGCAAGCACTGGGAAACCGGGTGCTGGCGATCTCGCCCGGCAGCAGGGTCGGCCTCGTCGAGTACCGCGACCACGGCGACTCGTTCGTGGCACGCACCGTTGTCGGCTTGACCCGCAACGTGTCCGTCCTCCAAGGGGGACTGGTCAACCTAGTGGCCGACGAGGGTGGCGACACCCCAGAGGCCGTCTACAGCGGAATCGTGCAGGCCGGACGTGCCGGGTGGGCGTCCGGGAGCACCCGAGCCATCGCGGTGCTGGGCGACGCCCCTGCCCACGACCCAGAGAGCGTCACGGGCTACACCGCGACAAGCACCAAGGCCTACCTGCGCTCATTGGCCTCGGGCGTGGTCGCCGCCCGAGCGGTCGGTGCCAAGGCCGGCCGCGCCACACCGGCCGCCGTCGCCGGCGCTGACAGTGCCCTCCTGTTCGGGCTCAGCGCGGATCCCTCGCTCACAGGTCAGCTCCAGGACATCGCGGATGAGATCGGTGGCGGCGTCTTCGACATCGGCAGCGACGGCACGGTCGCCCAGCTGCTCGAGGAGGTGGTCGCTGAAGCGGCCGCGGCACCCCAGGTGGCGCTGGGCGTCGGCCCGTCCATCACCGGTCAAGACACAGTCGTTTCCGCCTCCGCGATCGTCGCCGACGGTCCCGCCGTCTACGACTTCGACCTTGACGGCAATGGCACCTACGAGATCCTCAATGCGTCGCCGGTCCAGGTGTTGCGACTGGCGGCGGGGACACACGCGTTCGGCGTGCGCGTGACGGATTTGCAGGGCAGGGTCGGACAGGCCGCCGCCAGCACCCTCACCCTGGACGGTGCGACTTTCCTTGGCGGAGCCGGAGCCATCCCCGACGTCCGTCTCAAGCCGCGCAAGGGCGTGGCCGGCGAGGCACTTCGTATCGTCGTGGCCGGCTCGTCGGCCACCCACGTAGCGGGACTGGTGAGGAAGGCGGGGACCGCCGTGCTTGCCGGCACCGCGAGCGTGTCAGCGGGCCGGCCGCTGAGCCTTCAATTGCCGGGCACGCTGCGGCCCGGTGTCTACGAGGTGATCGTGACCGGTGACGACGGTCGTTCGCGCACCCTGCCGGTCAGGGTCCGCCAACGTCCTCGGTTAAAGGTGAAGGTGCGCGGTGGGTGGCCGGGAGCGACCACCCTCCGTGTTCGTGCAAAGTCGAAGGTAGGCGTGCCACGAGGCAAGGTAGTGGTGAAGGTCGGCAAGCGGAAGTTCCGCGCCGTCACCTTGAGACGCGGTCGTGCGGTACTCGTCCTGCCCACGTCTGCCATGCCGCCGGGAGGCCGAAAGGTCAAGCTCACCGTGCGGTTCCCGGGGAACAAGAAGTACGCCCCTACAAGCCGCACCGTGTGGCGGCGCCGCTGAGCCCCGAGGAGGACGCCCATCTCGTCCGTGCGCGTCTAACGTGTGACGTCATATCGCCGCGTTCCGGTGAGCCCCTGCGGTGATGATGCCGTCATCGAGCGTTGACGATCTACGCGCATACCTAGACAGAGCCTGGAAGTCGGTACCTATCGCGAGCTGTGTTGGTCGTGCTGGACCGGCGTCGGAGCATTTGGGTCGGACAGAAGTTCTGGAGCGAAGAGGCTCAGTGCCGCTACTACCAGAGACGCGACTCCGAAGAGCGCCATACCCTTTGACCAGATCGCGTACCCGCCTCGATACCCCAACTAGTTCCATACTCGTCCGGCGTCCGGGGAGACCCCGTTTCTGTACACCCGCCAGGCAGGTCCATGCATCGGCCACTGGATCGGCACACGTGGACCCTCTTCTCCCGATGCGATGAGCTCGGGCGCGGTGGCGAACAGGAGTTCAACTCTGCCCAACCACTCGCCGTCGGCGATCTCAGCCTGCCGGTGGCGCGTCAGCAGGTGGATACTCAGGAACAATATGAGAGTCGCCAATAGCGAGGTCAATATGCGTGCCGCCCGACTCGAATCCGGAGCGAGCGCGATCGAGAACAAGAAGGCCTGGGCCGTGAAACTGAGAACCGGCACCCGCCACAGCATGTTGTCGAATCCTGTTCTACGAGCAGCAACTGCGGCGTACACATCGCGCAAGTGATCCCTGTCCAGACGCTTCGACCAGGTCTGTCTGAAGAACCTGCCGGATGCGCTCTTTGCGGAAAGCGTCATCCTGGTTTGGACGCCCCCGGAAACGACATTGATGACATCGCCGCATTCTTATCGAGCGAGCGATCCGATATGAGCATGCCAGCCCCGAGCGTGTCGCTTCACGACGTTGTGTCTGCTGCACGAGTCAGTGTTGCGTGGACCTGACCCATTCCGGCGCCTGTTGGCGTCGGCCGACATTCGGGACTGCTGCACGGATGGGACTGCTGCACCGTGACGCTAGAAATCGCACCTAGCTGTTGAGGCCCCCGGTTTTCGCAGATGACCGGCGATGGGTGTCCGTCCACATCGCCGACCTTGCGCTTGTCAGGGGTGAGAACCATTCAACCCATCGGAGGAAGTCATGACCGTCACCAGCAGCACAGTCCCGTTCCACCAGCGCCACGACGAGGATCTCCTCACTCTTTCGGATGTCGCCGAGATCCTGAAGACTCTGGAAAACACGCTCCGCTGGTGGCGCCAGATCGGCAAGGGGCCGCAGTTCTTCAAGATCGGCCGACGCCTGGTGACCACCGCCGGCGACGTGCGCCAGTTCATGCGCGAGCAGCGTCTCGCAGCCCGACCCCTCATTCCTGAACCGCGGAGGCACTGATGGCCCGCATCAGCAAACGAACGATCCAGTGGACGACCCAGGACGGGGAGTCCAGGACGAGCGAGAAGTACGAAGCGTCTTTCCACGACCGGGTCGGCAAATGTCACCGGCGACTGTTCAGCCTCAAGAAGGACGCTCAACGCTGGCTCGACGAGCAGACCGCCGGGCTCGTCAGCGGGCAGTGGGCCGATCCGCGCGCCGGACGCGAGAGCGTCCGGGCGTACGGAGAACGCTGGCTCCGCCGTCAGGTGCTCGTGGTCAACACCGCGTCGACGTACGGCATCGTCCTGTCCAACCACATCCTGCCCACCCTCGGCACGATGCGGATGGACGCTGTCAACCGCGCCGACATCCAGTCGCTCGTGAAGGAGTGGGAAGCATCGTCGGCCCCCAGCACCGTGGCGGCCAGGTACTCGATCCTCGCGATCATGCTGAGGGCTGCCGTCAAGGACCGGGTCATCCCGGCCACGCCTGCGTGGACATCACCCTGCCCAAGACGGGGTCGAAAGCGGCCCTGGTGCCGATCTCCACCGACACGGTGGTCGCACTCCGCGACTAGTTGCCGGAGCGCTATCGCGCCGTCGCCACCGTCGCCGCGGGCACGGGCATGCGTCGGGGAGAGATCCTCGGACTGACGCTCGACCGGATCGCGTTCGACTTCGGCACCATCCGCATCGACCGACAGCTGGCGCGCTCCAGCAGGGCCGATCACCCGGTGTGGGGTCCGCCCAAGACCGAGTCCTCGACCCGGACGATCCCGATAACCGACGTCGTGGTCGAGGCGATCAGCCGGCACGTCCGGGACTTCGGACACCACGAGTCCGGTCTGCTCTTCACCACCGACGTCGGTGCCTTCATCGGCACCAGCACCCTCCACGGCGCCTGGCAGCGCGCGGCGAAACGAATCGGCACCGACGCCACCCCGCACGACCTGCGTCACTACTTCGCCTCGGTCCAGATCCGGGGCGGTCTGTCGATCAAGGTCCTTCAGGCGCTGCTCGGCCACAAGTCGGCGGTCGAGACCTGGGACACCTACGGCCATCTGATGGGCGACGAGGACGACCGCAGCCGCGCCGTCATCGACATGGCGCTCGGCAGCGGGCCACGCCCCTCCGCTGCTGCGACACCGACGAATGGCGGCGGTCGCGCACGACGGCGGCCGACAGACGAGTCGAAAACACTCCTACAGCAGCGCCACAGTAGGGGCGTGTGATTCACGTTTCCGCAGGTCAGGGGCCTGTGGCGAATGGGCTGGCCTGTAGGCCGGGTTCTGTCCGCCGTGAGGCGGGGCGACCATCCATCTAGGGGAGCCGTTGCCGGCCCCCTCGAGCGATCTACCCGTGCGCTCGGGCGGGCCGCCCTCGGTCACACACTGCTCGATCTTGCTCCGGGTGGGGTTTACCTAGCTGCGCCGGTCGCCCGGCGCACTGGTGGTCTCTTGCACCACCGTTTCACCCTTGCCGCTCCCCGTGGGGAGAGGCGGTCTGTTTTCTGTGGCACTGTCCCGCGGGTTGCCCCGGATGGCTGTTAACCATCACCCTGCCCTGTGGAGCCCGGACCTTCCTCGGTCCCCCCGTGAGGGGAACGCGGTCGCCCGGCCAGCCCATTCGCTGGCCCGAGCATGACAGGTGCGGAGGTGCTCAGGCCAGTCGGGTGACGGCGACCTCGACGAAGACCGACGAGGTGCCGGCGCCGTGGAAGATCCCGTGCAGCGGGCGCACGTCGAGGTAGTCGCGCCCGGTGGCCACCACGACCCACCGGTCGCCCGGCTCGAGGTCGTTGGTCGGGTCGAAGCCCTGCCACCCGTCGTCCCACCACTCGACCCACGCGTGCGACTCGCCCGCCACCGTCTCGCCGATCTCGGCGTCGGCCCGCGGGTGGAGGTAGCCGGAGACGTAGCGGGTCGGGATGCCGATGCTCCGCAGCGCCCCGATGACGAGGTGGGCCATGTCCTGGCACACGCCCGAGCGCTGGGCCCACGCCTCGGCCGCGGGGGTGGCGACGTCGGTCGTGCCCGGGATGTAGGCGACCTGCTGGTGGACGTGGTCGCAGATCCGGCGTGCCGCCTCGCCGGGCGTCGCGCTGTCGTCGGCGATCTCGCGGGCAGTGGTGGCGACGTCCTCGGGGGGAGCGACGAGGGGCGGCAGCTCGAGGTACTCCGTCCACCGGTCGGTGACTGCGGGGTCGGCGATCTCCGCCCACGAGAGGACGGGCCCGGGGGAGGGTGCCCGCTCGGTGTGCACGGTCGACGTCGCGGTGATCGTCATCGAGTCGTGCGGGTCGAGCACCTCGAATGACGTCACCTCGTTGCCGAAGTAGTCGCGGTAGGTCGCCGTCCACGGGGTCGGGCTCACCACGAGGCGGTTGTGCACGACGATCTGGCCGGGGGCGGTGAGCGGCGTCATCCGCGCCTGGTTGTACGACGCGAGCGCGTTGCCGTCGTACTCGAATCCGGTCGTGTGGATGATCCGGAGCTGCATCAGACCCGCCCTCCCTGCCAGTTGGTGCCCTCGGAGCCGGCGAAGAACCGCCGGGTGACCGCGTCGGTGGCCAGCGCGCAGGTGCGCTGGAGCTTCTCCATCTCGCCGGGCAGGTCCGCCACGACGTCGCTCAGCGAGCGGTACTCCAGGTCGGCACGGGTGCGGCCGATGAGACGCAGGGCGTCGTTCTGGAAGCCGGCGCGGCCGCCGGCCTCGAGGTTGTGCAGGCACTGCTCGGCCCGGTTGAGCGAGAAGATCACGGACCGCGGGAAGAGCCGGTCGAGCAGCAGGAACTCGGCCGCCATCCGCTCGGTCTCGGCGCCCTTGTAGGTGCGCAGGAAGGCCTCGTAGCCGCCGCACGCACGCAGCGTGTTGGTCCACGGCGAGCCGCTGCCCCCGGCGTACGCCGCCGTGGCGACGAGGCGCGACGTCATGTCCGCCCGCTCCAGGCACCGTCCCAGCATGAGGAACTGCCAGCCCTCGTCGCGGGTCATGGTGGCGTCGGCGGCACCGTTGATCAGCGCTGCCCGGTCGCGCACCCAGCGGAAGCCGGACGCCGGCCCCGCGGCCCGGAACTGCCCCGAGACCACGCTGCGGTGGGTGGTGTTGAGGGCCTCCCACATGGCGACCGAGAGCGTCTCGCGGGCCCGCCGGGCGCTCTCGCGGGCGGCGGCGAGGACCGCGGCGACCGAGGCGGGGGCGTTGGCGTCGTAGGCCAGCTGCTCGAGCACCAGCCGGGTGTCGACGCGGGCGTCGGGGTCGAACTCGACGCCCATGATGGCGAGCAGGTTGCGGCAGGTGGTCTCCTCCGAGCCGGAGGTGTCCTCGAGCAGGAGCTGGGTCTGGACGTCGAGGATGCGGGCGGTGTCCTCCGCGCGCTCGACGTACCGGCCGATCCAGAACATCGACTCCGCGATGCGGCTCAGCATGCGGTCCCACCCTTCTCGCGCGCCTGCTGCTGCTGTTGCTCCTGCTCGCCGGGTCCGGTCAGGTCGGTGATCGCCGGACCGCTGCTGGGCGGCTCGGCCTGGTGGGCGTGGACGACCACCTCCTCACGCACGGGGGCGACGGTCGGGCCGGCCAGCACCCAGGTGTCCTTGGAGCCGCCGCCGCGCGACGAGTTGACGATGAGCTCGCCCTCCGGGAGCGCGACGCGGGTCAGGCCGCCGGGCAGCACCCACACCTTGGTGCCGTCGTTGACGGCGAAGGGGCGCAGGTCCACGTGCCGCGGACCCAGCTTGCCGTCGACGAAGGTCGGCACGGTGGAGAGCTGGACGACGGGCTGGGCGATCCAGTTCCGCGGCTCGGCCAGCACCTTGGACCGCAGCTCGTCGAGCTCGGGCCGCGACGCCGCCGGCCCGATCACGATGCCCTTGCCGCCCGAGCCGTCGACCGGCTTGACGACCAGCTCGTCGAGGCGGTCCATGACCTCCTCGCGGGCGTCGGCGTCGCCGAGTCGCCAGGTGTCGACGTTGCGGAGCACCGGCTCCTCGTCGAGGTAGTAGCGGATCAGGTCGGGGACGTAGGTGTAGACGAGCTTGTCGTCGGCCACCCCGTTGCCGACCGCGTTGGCCAGCACGACCTGGCCGGAGCGGGCCGCGTCGATGAGGCCCGGGCAGCCGAGCAGCGAGTCGCCGCGGAAGTGCACCGGGTCGAGGAACTCGTCGTCCACGCGGCGGTAGATCACGTGCACCGGCTCGGGGCCGTTGGTGGTGCGCATCATCACGCGACCGCGGCGGCACTCCAGGTCCCGGCCCTCGACCAGCTCGACGCCCATCGTGCGGGCGAGCAGCGCGTGCTCGAAGTAGGCGCCGTTGAAGACGCCCGGGGTGAGCACCACGACGGTCGGGTCGGCGACACCGGCCGGTGCGGCCGCCCGCAGCGCGGCCAGCAGCCGCTGCGGGTAGCCGGCCACCGGACGGATGCGGTGGTGCGCGAACGTCTCGGGCAGCGCGGAGGCGATGGCGCGCCGGTTGGTCATCACGTAGGAGACACCGGACGGGACGCGCACGTTGTCCTCGAGCACGCGGAACTCGCCGTCGTTGTCGCGGATCAGGTCGATGCCGCTGACGTGCACGCGGACGCCGTTGGGCGGTCGCACGCTGGCCGCGGCCCGGTGGAAGTGGCTCGACGTGGCAATGACCCGGCGGGGGATGACGCCGTCGGTGAAGACCTGCCCGGCGTCGTACACGTCGGCGAGGAACGCCTCGAGCGCCCGCACCCGCTGCTGGACGCCGCGCTCGATGGTCGACCACGAGTCCTGCTCGATCACGCGCGGCAGGATGTCGAGCGGGAACGCCCGCTCCTCGCCGCCGATGTCGAACGTGACGCCCTGGTCGAGATAGCTGGCCTGCAGCGCCTCCACCCGGCTCGCCAGGTCGGCCATCGTCATCGTGTCGAGCGTCGAGCGGAACTGGTCGTACGCCGGGCGCATGGTGCCGGCGTCGAACATCTCGTCGTACGCCGGCCCGGTGCCCCCGGGGTAGTGGTGGAACATCGAGTCCATGGCGAGTCACCCTAGGGGTAGCGGTGTTACGCCGGGGTGAACTACGGGAGGGTCAGCACCTCGGCGCCGGACGGCGTGACCAGCAGCGTGTGCTCGAACTGCGCGCTCCGACGGCCGTCGCGGGTCACCGCGGTCCAGCCGTCGTCCCACATCTCCCACTCGTGGGTGCCGAGGTTGAGCATCGGCTCGATGGTGAAGGTCATCCCGACACGGATCTCGTCGTCGTAGCGCGGGTCGTCGTAGTGCGGCACGACGAGCCCGCTGTGGAACGACGTGCCGATCCCGTGGCCGGTGAACTCGCGGACGACGCCGTAGCCGAACCGCTTGGCATAGGCCTCGATGACGCGGCCGATGACGTTGATCCGGCGGCCGGGATGCACCGCCCGGATCGCCCGGTCGAGGGCCTCGCGGGTGCGCTCGACGAGCAGCCGTGACTCCTCGTCGACCTCGCCGGCCAGGAAGGTCGCGTTGGTGTCGCCGTGCACGCCGTCGAGGAAGGCGGTGATGTCGATGTTGACGATGTCTCCGTCCTCGACCACCCGCGAGTCGGGGATGCCGTGGCAGACCACCTCGTTGACGCTCGAGCACAGCGACTTGGGGTAGCCGCGGTAGCCCAGCGTCGAGGGGTAGGCGCCGTGGTCGCAGAGGAACTCGTGGCCGATCCGGTCGAGCTCGTCGGTGGTGACGCCGGGCGCGACGTGCGAGCCCACCAGCTCGCGGGCCTGGGCAGCCAGCCGGCACGCGGCACGCATCCGCTCGATCGTGTCCGCGTCCTTGACCTCGCTGCCCTCGAAGGGCGCGGGCGCCGGCCGGTCGACGTACTCGGGGCGGGGGATGGAGGCGGGGACGGCACGACGCGGCGAGATCGCCGCAGGAGCTAGGGCTGGCACGACGGCGAGTGTAGTTTCTCGATCATGAGCGACTCGGAGTACTGGTACTGCCTGACCCACAAGACGGTCGAGGGCCACGACGGCTGCCGCAACTCGGACCGCCTCGGCCCCTACTCCTCCGCGGAGGAGGCCGGCCGCGCGCTCGAGAAGGTCGAGGAGCGCAACGAGGAGTGGGACAACGACCCGAAGTGGAACGACGACGCCCCCGGCTCGGGCGACGGCCCGGTCGACGGCACCCCGGACAACTGAGCGGTCCCGCCCCGGCCCGCCGCGACGACGCGTCCCCGTGGGCGTTCGCGGGGATGATCGGGCTGGCGTGCGCCTTCTTCCTGCTGGCGGCGACGCCGACGGTGGTCGCCGCCCCGTGGTGGGTGACCGCGCTGATGTTGCTGGCGTGGGCGGTCGCGCTGGTGCAGGGCTGTCGCTGGTTCGTACGCCGCCCGCGCGCGGTCGCCGCGCTGCCGGCGCTGCTCGCGGTGGGCTGGTTCGCCGTGGTGCTGGCCGGCGCCCGCTGGCTCGGCTGGGCCTGAGTCGCCCGGTCGCAGGTCGGTCGGGGTCGGAGGTCTCAGCGGGGCGAGACGCGCAGCACCCTGTCGTCGGCGCCGTTGCTGGTGGTGACCAGGAGCTGGCCGTTGGCCAGCCGGGTGACCGACCGCAGCCGGCCGTAGCGCTGGAGCGCCGCCGGGGCCGACGTCCGCTGCAGGACCAGGTCGTCGTCGAAGCGGAGGAACAGCACCTCCTCGCCCTTGAGCACCGCGACCGCGAGCGTGCCGGCGTACGAGCCCCACTGCCGGCCCTCGACCCACGTCGCACCGGACGTGGCGATGGTCGGGTTGCCCGAGCTCCAGATCGCCTCGGTCTGCTCACCGGGCAGGGACTGGTCGGTCATCGGCACGCTCTCGTCGTAACCGGGGCCTGGGTTCCAGCCGAAGTCGGCACCGGGGGAGAGGGCGTTGACCTCGTCGTCGCGGTCGGAGCCGTGCTCGACGCTGACGACGGATCCGTCGGAGGGGCGCTGGGCCAGGCCCTGCACGTTGCGGTGCCCGTAGGTCCACACGAGGCGCTGGCGAGGGTCGGCCGCGTCGGCGAACGGGTTGTCCGGCAGCGCCCGGCCGGTGCGGCGGTGGACGCGCAGCACCTTGCCGCCGAGCGAGGTCAGGGAGCGGGGGTTGGCGGGATCGGCGGCGTCGCCGGTGCCGACGTACAACGCTGTGGACCCGGTGTCGAGCAGCACCCGGCAGCCGCCGTGGCGTCCGCTCGTCGTCGGCAGGCCGGTGACGACGTGGCGCACGAGGGTGGCCCGACGGGTGTCGTCGCTGAGCTTCCACAGCGACACGCGGACGTCCTGGCTGCTCCCGGTCTGCCAGCCCTGGCAGGTCCAGAAGCGGCGGGTGCGGTCGAAGGCCGGGTCGACGGCCAGCGACATCAGGCCGGTCTCCCCGCTCACCCAGACCTTGGCGCTCGGGAAGCGGACGGTCCGCCGCTGGCCCTTGCGCACCACGGAGAGGCGGGCGCGGTCCCGCTCGGTGACGAGGAACCGGCCGCCGCCGATGGGCTGGACGTCCCACGGGTTGGTCAAGCCGCCGACGACGGTGCGCACCCGCAGTCCCGGTGCCTTCGCGCGGGGTGCCGGGGCCTCGGCCTGGATGGGGGAGAGGCTGCCGGCCGCCTCCTTGGCGAGGGCGGGCGGGACCGTTCCGAGCGCGCCGAGCCCGAGGGCGGCGGCCAGGACGAAGACGGCGGACCGAGACGTCATGTGCTCGACGGTACGCGGTGGACCCGTCAGAAGGTGTGCTCCGGCCCGGGAAAGGTGCCGCCCCGGACGTCGTCGGCGTACGCGCGCGCCGCGTCGAGCAGCACGGAGTGGACGTCGGCGTACTGCTTGACGAAGCGGGCCATCCGACCGGTGCGCAGGCCGAACGCGTCCTGCCAGACGAGGACCTGGCCGTCGCAGCCGTTGCCGGCACCGATGCCGATGGTGGGGATGACCAGCTCCTTGCTGATCTGCTCGGCGACGTCGCCGGGCACCATCTCCATGACGACGGCGAACGCGCCGGCGTCCTGGACGGCGCGGGCGTCGGCGAGGACCCGGTCGCCGGCGTCGCCGCGGCCCTGGACGCGGTAGCCGCCGAGGGTGTGCTCGCTCTGCGGCGTGAAGCCGATGTGCGCCATCACGGGGATGCCGCCGCGGGTGCACTTCTCGATGACCGGCGCCATCTCGGCGCCGCCCTCGAGCTTGACGGCGTGGGCGCCCGCCTCCTTCATGAAGCGGACGGCGGTGAGGTAGCCCTGCTCGGGGCTGGCCTGGTAGCTGCCGAACGGCAGGTCGCCGACGACCATGGCGCGGCTGACGCTGCGGGCGACGGCCCGGGTGAGCGGGAGGAGCTCGTCGACGGTGACGGGCAGCGAGGTCTCGTTGCCGTAGACGTTGTTGGAGGCGGAGTCACCGACGAGCAGGAGGTCGATGCCGGCCTCGTCGAAGGTGGCGGCGGTGTACATGTCGTACGCCGTGAGCATGGTGATCTTGTCGCCACGCTCCTTCATCTCACGCAGGTGATGGGTGCGGACCTTCTTGACCGGGGCCGCCGCCTGCGGGGCTCCGGAGCCGTACGGCGCCGTCTCTTCGCTCATGGTGCTCTCCTCGTGACATCTCGCAGCTCCCCGATGGAGTCCACGGACCACCAGTCAGGCTAGTGCGGCTGCGCGCTGGTGGCGCTGTGGCGCCGGTCACGCGGGTGGTCACTGCACGAAGGCGAGGTAGTCCTCAGCGGGTGCGCTCTCGGCGAAGTCGTCGCCGTCCTGGATGCCGCTGACCCCGATCCTGACGTTGAGTCCCGACCCCTTCTTCTCGGCGGTGAGCAGCGAGGCCTGGGCGATGACCGTCACGTTGCCCTTGGTGCCGGTCACGCGCCTCTGGGCGTCGTCGGTCTCGACCGCGTAGCCGTGCTCCTCGAGGACGCCCTCGACGGCCGCCAGTGACTCGGTCATGGTGCCCGACGGCTTCACGAGGGAACCGCTGGCGGTGTAGTCCCAGATGCCGAAGCCGCCGCGCTCGAGGAACGTCGCCTGCATGCCGTTGAACTGCCCCCCGAGCCTGCCGACGAGATCGGGCAGGACGGCCTCGGCCTCGGCGTCCATCTCGGCCTTCACGGTCCGGGCGTCGGGACCGTCTCCCGAGCCGTCCAAGTCGGAGCCGCCGTCGGAGGTGCAGGCCGCGAGGAGGAGGACGACGACCAGCCCGAGCACGATGCGCGTCATGGCCGCCACCCTAGGCGTCATGGCCACAGGTCCGAGAAGTCGTCGACGCGGTCGCCGACCCAGTCCCGGCCACCGTCGTAGATGTCCTCGATCTCCTGGCGTCCCTCCTCGATCTCCTTCTCCACCTGGTGGACGACCTCGTCCTTGACCCAGTCGAGGGCCATGTCGTTGGCGTCCTGGGTGCGACCGGTCGTCACCTCGGGCTCGTCGCCGCGGACGATGGCGGACAGGTTGTCGAGGGACTGCTGGTTGGTGCTCGGGTCGAAGTAGGACGTGTGGTTGTCGACCCCCTGGCCGAGGTCGTCGGCGTGGAACTCCTCGCCGGGGGCCACCGGGAAGACGGTGGCCCCGAAGTCCTCCTGGGCCGGGTCGCGTCCCATGCCAAGGTCGCCGTCGCGGCCGAGCCAGGTGACGAAGTCGTTGTCTGCGGCACCGACGTAGACCCTGCCCTCCGGCATCCCGAGGTCGCTGGCGTGGTCGACGTCGTTGCCGCCTGCGCCGGGACTGCCGATGAGGGTCAGCGAGTCGGCGTCGAGGCCGTGGTCGTGGGCCGCGTGGGCGGCCGTCGTGGAGCCGTAGCTGTGGCCGATGACGCTCAGGTGGGACCGGTCGCCCTCGTCGGTGGAGCGCAGCCCGTCGACGAAGTCGGCGAGGCTGGCGCCGCCCTCGATCGCCTTGTCCTCGCGGGCGACGCTGCCCATGTCGAGTCCGTCACCCGGCCAGTCGAGGGCGTTCTCGGGGTTCCAGCTGGGGGCGTCGTAGCCCATCCACGCGATGGTGGCGGCGGACTCGCCGTTGCGGATCGCCTGCTGGTAGAGGGTGTAGGCGTCGGCCGCGTTGCCGGGGATGGTGGTGCCGTCGTTGGTGATCCCGGGGACGATGACGGCGGTGTTGTCGGCCGTGTCCGGGTCGCCGTAGCTGACCGCCACGGCGCCGTCGCCGCCGAAGGCACCGGGCTGGTAGACGAGCAGGTTGACGTCGACCGGATCGCCCACGCCGTCACCGTCGACGTCCGGCAGGCCGTTGGCCGCCGGGATGTCCAGGGACGTCTGGGCGGCTCGGGCCCGGTCGAGCAGGCGTTGCTCCGCCTGGGTGAGGTCCTCGCCGGCCTCCTGCTTGGCCGTGAGGCGGTCGAGGTCGCGGTCGAGCGACGTGCGGTTGGCCTCGTCGCGGTCGCCGGTCGGGATGCCGTTGGTGTTGCCGACGAGGTCGGGGTCGCTGATCTTCAGCGCCTCCTGCTCGGCCCGGGTGAGCCCCTCCCACCACTCGTTGATCGCGTCCGGGTCGCCGCCGAGGGCGGTGAGCTCGGAGCGCAGCGCGCTGACGTCGGTGGTGTCGCGGTCGGCGGCATCGGCGCCCTCACCCGTGGTGTCGACGGCCCGGAAGGCCTCGATGAGGCGGTCCTCCGCGGCCTCGACGTCGTCCCACAGGGCGGTGATGTCGTCGACGAGTCGGTCGGCCCGGCCCTGGAGGGCCCGGGACTGGGCCTCGAGCGCGGCGACGTCGTCGGCCGTGGACTGCGCGATCCGGGTGTGCAGGTCGTCGATGTCCTGGTTGAGGCGGGTGCGGCGGGAGACCAGGCCCTCGCGGACCGTGGTCAGCGCGACGATGCGGTCGACGTAGCGGTCGCAGGCCGCGGCGACCCGGGTGAAGGCGGCCGTGGCGGCGGCGGTGTCCCGGGCGTAGCCGGTCATGGCGTGGTCGGCGGCCTCGGCGGCGTCACCGGTCCAGTCGTCGGGGGCGCCGTGGGCGGTCATCCAGTCGGCGACGTCCGACATGGTCGTGCCGGTCGAGCGGAGTCCCGTGGTGACGGCGGATGCGGCGGACGTGGCCTCCATCTCCGCGATCGCGGAGACGTGGGCGGGCACCATGATGGTGGTCATCCCAGACCCCCCGTGGTCGGGGAGACGTTGCGGTCGGTCCAGGTCATGAGCTGCTGGCTGCGCTCGACGACGTCCTGGTCGGACTGCTGGAAGAGCAGTGACGCGTCGCGCAGGGCCTCGCCGTGATCGACGGCGGCGTCCTCGAGGCGCTTGATCTCCGTCATCCAGGTGTCGATGAACGCCTGGGCCGCGGGCTGGGCCCGGCTGCCGAGGAGGGACGCGTCGACCTCGCCGAGTGACTTGCGGCCGCCCCGGACGACCTCGCCCTGGTCCTCCCAGCCCTGGGCCGAGCGGGCCAGCGCGGCGAGATAGACGTGCAGGCTCATGCGTCGGCCCCCGACGCGGGCCGGGTCCCGGCCTGGACCTCGGCGTGCAGGTCGGCCGGGATGTGCAGCGGCTCGCTCGTGATCCGCACCGACACGGCGTCGGTCGTGGCCTCGGCGATGAGCTCGAAGGGACCGGCCACGCCGCGCACCCGGGGGCTGCCGTCGGCGGCGGGGCGGGGCTCCCAGCCGAGGTGGACCAGGGTGTTGGCCAGCCGGCGCAGGAGCGGGACCGCGCCCTCGTCGCCGACGTCGCCGTAGCTGGCGGCGGTGACCCAGCGGCGTACCTCCGGGTGGGCCTGGCCCCACCAGTAGTCGGCCCGGGTCGTCGGCTCGCGGTCGAGGCGCTCGCTGAGCGCGGCGAGGACTCGGTCGGCGTGCCGGGTGCGGGCGTGGCACTGGGCGGCGGTCGCGACGGGCTCGTCGAGCGGTGGCACCGGGGGCAGCAGGACGATGTCGACGTCGGGGTGGCGCTCGCGCAGCTCGCGCATCATCGGGTCGGTCAGTGCCGGGTCGGGTGGGAGCGAAGCCATGACGTCCTTGTTCCGTCCGCGGATCCCGCTCAAACCCCGGCGGGCGCATCTGTGGACGCCAGGTCAGGTGAGGGGGAGTCCGCGCGAGACGGTGATGCTGGTCCTGCTCGTGGTGTAGCCGAGGCGCTCGTTGAGGGTGCGCATCGCGACGTTGCCGTCCTGGGTCCACGTGTAGACCTCGTCGACGTCGTGGGCCGCCGCCCACTCCAGGGCGCGCAGCTTGAGGTGGACGGCGATGCCACGCCCGCGCCAGTCGCCGCGCACGGCCGTCAGCGCGTTCTCGGCGCGCGTGGGCTCGTCGGTGTCGAGGAGCAGGCCCGCGCAGCCGATGACCTCACCGTCGTGCACGGCCAGGAACATCGGGTCGCCCCGCCAGGTCGTCGCCCACCGCTCGGGGGTGACGTCGAGCGGGGTGTCGACGGCGAAGCCGGCCACGGCCTCGCGCCCGAAGCGGTCGTACGACGCCTCCCACAGCCCGGGACGCTCGGCGCTGGTGACGACCTCCACGCCCTCGGGCAGCGCGGGAGACGACGGGGCGCCGGCGACACTGCGGGTCAGCTCGACCTCCCGGTCCACCTCGACGAAGCCGAACCTGCGGGCGAACGCGAGCGACTCGTCGTCGTCCACCTTGGCGCGGAGGCGGGGCAGGCCGAGCGACGTGCAGTGGTCGGCCAGCGCACGGAGGATCCCCTCGCCGATCCCTCGCCGACGGTGGTCCGGCAGGACCCGCGGCGCCGCCGCCCCCGAGTCGGCGGACTCGCCGCGGTCCGCCATGCCCGAGCCGACCACCGTGTCGCCCTCGCGGGCGACCAGCATCAGCCGGTCGGATGACTCGCGGGCGCGGAGCTCCTCGACGGATTCGCAGCGCTCGTAGGGCAGCACCGCGATCCGGACCGAGCGCCAGGCCTCGTAGTCGGCGTCGGTCACGCACGGGCTCAGCTCCATGCCTTGCACGCTAGGACGGGCGTCAACCGGGTTCTTTGCCCGGTCGCCGAGCAGTGGAGCGCAGGAGTCACCCGATCTGGGCCAGGAGAAACCGTCGGCCCGCGCCCAGGATGAGTGGTCATGGACGACTCGGCGGCCTCGGACACGGGCGCCGTGCACGTGGAGAGCCTGCGACTGCGCGCGGCGCGCTTCGGCTGGATCACGGTGGGCCTCCTGGGACTGGCGCTGGCACTCCTGGGGACGGCGGCCTGGCTCGTGACCACGACCGAGGGTCCGGCGGACTCGACGGACGTCGTCCTGCTGCCCCTCGACGTGGAGTTCAGTCCGCCCCGGCTGGCAGCGCTTCTGGCCGCCGTCGCTCTCGTCGGGGCCACGTTCGTGGGCATGGCTGGGTTGGAGTCGGCCACGGCCATGCAGGTGCTCAACCGGGACCGTCGGGTGCCGCCCCCGTTGCCCCCGCCGCTGAAGCTGGCCCGTCGGTGGACCCTGGGCCCCGTGGCGGTGCGAGCGCTCGGAGTCGAGCGCCCCCCGGCCTGGCCCGTGGCACTCGTCGCCGGGGCGGACGACCTGCCAGCCGGGACCCGCCTGCGCTGCACGGTCCTGGTGCCCGCGCACGACGAGGAGGCGGTCCTCGCCCGCACCCTGGACTCGCTCGCGAGCCAGTCGAGGCGTCCGGACCGCGTGCTGGTGATCGCCGACAACTGCAGCGACGGGACCGTGGACGTCGCCCTCGCTCACGGCGTCGACGTGGTCGAGACCGTCGCCAACACCGAGAAGAAGGCCGGCGCCCTGAACCAGCAGCTGGCTGTCCTGCTGTCCCGGCTGGAGGCACGGGACGTCGTCATGGTGATGGACGCCGACTCCACGATCTCCACCGAGTTCCTCGACATCGCCCTCGGCCTGCTGGAGGACGACCCCGACCTGATGGCCGTGGGAGGGCTCTTCTTCGGCGAGGACGGCGGCGGACTGGTGGGTCAGCTCCAACGCAACGAGTTCGGGCGCTACCAACGCATCGTCGCTCGCCGACTGGACCGGGTCTTCGTGCTCACCGGGACGGCGTCGGTGATCCGCGGCTACGCGCTCGCCGCGGTCGCCCAGGCACGAGGGACGCTGATTCCGGGACCGCCGGGCAAGGTCTACGACACCCTCGCGCTCACCGAGGACAACGAGCTCACGCTCGCCCTCAAGTCTCTCGGCGCGCGGATGACCTCACCGCCCGGGTGCCGGGTCACCACCGAGGTGATGACCCGGTGGCGCGACCTGTGGCGACAGCGGCTGCGTTGGCACCGTGGGGCACTGGAGAACATCGGCGCCTACGGGTTCACGCGCGCCACCGCGATGTACTGGACCCAGCAGCTCATGCTGGGCTACGGCGTGATCGCCCTGTGGTCCTACTTCGCGCTGCTGGCCATCTCGCTGCTGGCCGCGGACAGCATCCGCTGGTCGCCCTTCTGGGTGGCGATCGGGCTGGTGTTCCTCGTCGAACGTCTCGTCACCGTGTGGGCAGTCGGATGGCGCGCCCGCCTGGTGGCCGCGCCCGTCCTCATCGAGCTCGCGTACGCCGCGTACCTCCAGGCCTGCTTCGTGACCGGGTTCGTCCAGATGGTCACCGGCCGCAGAGCGGGGTGGAACTACGTCCCCCGTCCCACGGTGCATCCCGCGACCCTGCTGCCGGTCCTCACCACGTTCGGCATCCTGCTGCCGTCGTCGGTCCTGCTCACGGACTGGTACCAGGCGCTCAGCCTGTGGGTGGCGTTCAACACGCTCGTGTTCGTGGTCCTCAGCCTGCTGCAGCTGTTGCCGCCGCTGCGGCGTGACGCCCGCCGCGGCTGGACTCGATCCCGCGCCGCGCGGAGGGGCGGGTGACGGGCCGCCCTAGAGTGACCGCGTGGACTTCTTCTCCGCCTACGACCAGGGCTTCGCGCGGGTCGCGGCCATCACCGTGCCGGTCGCGATCGCAGACCCGGCGGCCAACGCCGAGCGAGTGATCGCGGAGGCGCGGCGGGCGCACGAGGAGCACGTGGCGGTCGCGGTGTTCCCGGAGCTGGGGCTGAGCGGCTACTCGATCGACGACCTGTTCCTGCAGGACACCCTGCTGGACGGCGTACGACGCGCGATCGACGCCATCGTGTCGGCCAGCGTCGAGCTGCTGCCCGTCATCGTGGTCGGTGCACCGCTGGCCCGTGGCAACCGCGTCTACAACTGTGCCGTGGTCATCCACCGCGGCGAGGTCCTCGGCGTCGCGCCGAAGTCGTACCTGCCCAACTACCGCGAGTTCTACGAGCGCCGGTGGTTCGCGCCGGGCGACGACACCTACGGTGAGTACATCGAGGTCAACGACGACGAGGTCCCCTTCGGGCCCGACCTGGTGTTCCGCGCCAGCGACGTCGAGGGGCTCGCCCTGCACGTCGAGATCTGCGAGGACATGTGGGTCCCGATCCCGCCGAGCTCGGAGGCCGCGCTCGCCGGGGCGACCGTGCTGGCCAACCTCAGCGGCAGCCCGATCACCGTCGGGCGCGCCGAGGAGCGACGCCTGCTGGTCCGCAGCGCCAGCGCGCGCTGCGCCGCGGCGTACCTCTATGCGGCCGCCGGCCAGGGCGAGTCGACGACGGACCTCAGCTGGGACGGCCAGACGATGGTCTACGAGTGCGGCGACCTGCTCGCCGAGGGGGAGCGGTTCCCCGCGAGCGCGGTGCACACCGTGGCGGACGTCGACCTCGACCGGCTGCGGCAGGAGCGGCTGCGGCAGGGCAGCTTCGACGACAACCGCCGCGGTGCGGGGGAGACCGAGTTCCGGATCGTCGAGTTCGACCTCGAGCCGCCGAGCGGCGACATCGGGCTGCGGCGCAAGGTCGACCGCTTCCCGTTCGTGCCCGACGACCCCGAGCGGCTCGCGCTCGACTGCTACGAGGCCTACAACATCCAGGTCTCCGGGCTCGAGCAGCGGATCGTCGCGATCGGTGCGCCCAAGGCCGTCATCGGCGTCAGCGGTGGTCTCGACTCGACGCACGCGCTGATCGTCGCTGCCAAGGCGATGGACCGGCTCGGCCGTCCGCGCAGCGACATCCACGCCTTCACGATGCCCGGCTTCGCGACCGGCGCGACCACCAAGTCCTACGCCACGAGACTGAGCAACGCCCTGGGCGTGACCTTCGAGGAGATCGACATCCGGCCGGCGGCCGAGCAGATGCTCGAGGACCTGGGCCACCCCTACGCCGATGGCGAGAAGGTCTACGACGTCACCTTCGAGAACGTCCAGGCCGGGCTGCGCTACGACTACCTCTTCCGCCTCGCCAACCACCGCGGCGGCATCGTCGTCGGCACCGGTGACCTCAGCGAGCTCGCGCTCGGGTGGTGCACCTACGGGGTCGGCGACCAGATGTCGCACTACACGGTCAACGCGGGCGTGCCCAAGACCCTCGTGCAGCACCTGATCCGCTGGGTCATCTCGCACGGGGAGTTCGACGAGGACACCAACCAGGTGCTCCGCGAGATCCTCACCCAGGAGATCACCCCCGAGCTCATCCCGGTCGAGGACGGCGTCAAGCCGCAGGCCACCGAGGACTCGGTCGGCCCCTACAACCTGCAGGACTTCACGCTCTTCCACGTCGTACGACGCGGCTACCGGCCCAGCAAGATCGCCTTCCTCGCGTGGCACGCGTGGCGCGAGGTGGCGACCGGCGAGTGGCCCCCCGGCTTCCCCGCGGACGCCCACGTCGCCTACGACCTGCCCACGGTCAAGCACTGGCTCGAGGTCTTCGTGCGACGGTTCTTCGCCAACCAGTTCAAGCGGTCGGCGCTGCCCAACGGTCCCAAGGTGAGCGCCGGCGGGACGATGAGCCCCCGCGGCGACTGGCGGATGCCCAGCGACGCCAGCTCGGCGGCCTGGCTGGCCGAGCTCGAGCGCGTCCCCGACACGCACTGACCCGGGGGTCCGCAGCCTTAACCCCGCCTTAACGGTCGCATGGTTCGCGCTTAGCGACCCCTCGACGAGTCTCCTTCCTGTCGTACCAATCGAAGGAGACCGCAGTGAACCGCACCAAGATCGTCATCGCCACCGTCATGGCCCTCGTCGTCGTCACCGTCGTGGGCGGCCTCGTCTGGTGGCAGTCCGGCGACGACGGCGCCCGCCAGGCCGGCTCGTGCGACGGGGCGTCGTACACCCTCGAGACCGAGCGCGAGGACAACACCACCGAGGTGTCCTTCGAGGTCCAGGCCAACGAGCCCGGACAGACGTGGGAGGTCCGCATCGAGCACGACGGCGAGGCGCTCGTCGAGGGCACCCGCACCACCGACGAGGACGCCGAGATCGACGTCGACGCCTACCTGCCCCAGGACGCAACCGGCGAGATCACCGCGACCGCCACCCAGGGCGACCAGACCTGCACGGCGACCCTCGCCGCCTGAGCACGACCCGACCCACACCCCAGGAGAACGCCATGAAGAACAGCACCCGCCTCACCGCCCTGGCCGGGACCGCGGCCCTGCTCGCCGCGCCCCTCACCCTCGCCGCGATCGCCCCGGCCCACGCCGACGTCGACCGCAACGGCACCTGCGGTGCCGGCCGCTACGAGCTCAGCGTGGACCGCGAGCGCCGCGCCGGGCAGGCCGGCTTCGAGGTCGACGCCGGCCTCGAGGGCGTCGCGCCGTACTCGCGCTGGACCTTCGTCGTGCGCCACGACGGCAAGCGGGTCCTCAAGGTCACCCGCACCGCCGACGACGAGGGAGACGTCGACGTCGACACCTGGCGCCGCAACACGGCCGGCAAGGACAAGCTCGCCTTCCGGGCCACGCAGGTCGGCGGCACCACCACCTGCGGGTCGAGCGTCACGGTCCGCTGACCCGGACGACCTCAGGCGGGTGGCCCCAGCTCCACGGCCACCCGCCCGCCGCCCGTCGGCGAGGCACCCACGGACAGGCCGCCACCGGACTCGGTGGCGGTCTGCTGCGCGATGGCGAGCCCGAGGCCCGTGGAGTCGGCACCGCTCTCGCCGCGGCGCACGACGTCCACGCCGGCCGGGAAGCCCGGCCCGGCGTCGTCGACGGTGAGCACCAGCCCGCCGCCGTCCCGCCGCACCACCGTCACCGCGACGCCCGCGCCCTCGGGGGTGTGGGTGAAGACGTTGTCGAGGAGCACGTCGACCAGTGCCACCAGGTCGGGCTCGCTGGCGTGCACCGGGACCTCCGGCCCCTCCGGCACCGACACCGTGAAGTCGCGGCCCTGGTCCTCGGCCAGCGGCACCCAGAACGCGGCCCGGTCGGCCAGGAGGGCCAGCGCGGGCGTGCCTGCGACCAGGCCCTCGCGCTCGGAGCGACGGGCCTCGCTCACCACGTGGTCGACCATCACCTGGAGCCGGTCGAGGTCGTCGGAGAGCCGGGCGCGCTCCTCGTCGGCCGGCAGTGCCTCGATGCGCAGGCGCAGCGCGGTGATCGGCGTACGGAGCCGGTGCGAGAGGTCGGAGACGGCCTCGCGCTCGCGCTCCAGCAAGAGCTCGATGCGGCCGACGAGGCGCTGGAGGACCTCGCCGAGGTCGCGGACCTCGCGTGGTCCCGAGGCCGCGGGAGGCGGCGTACGACGATCGCCCAGCGTCTGCGCCCAGGTCGCCAGCCCACCGATCGGCTGGACGAACGACCGCCCCACCCGGTCGGCGATGAGCAGGGCGCCCAGCAGCAGCACCAGGCCGAGGCCGGCCAGCACGAGGTAGGCCAGGGTGGTCGGTCCGGACGTCAGGCCCGGCTCGGGCACGAACACCCGGATCACCGGCGTGGTCGCGGGACCCCCCGAGGACCCGCCGAGCGAGACCGGGACCAGGATCTGCGCGCCACCGTCGACGTCGTCGACCCGCGCCTGCCCGGTCTGGCGCGCCTGGAGCACCCGGTCGTCCTCGCCCGGCTGCGGGCCGATGTCCTGACGGTTGCCGGGGTAGAGCACGGTGGTGAGGGTCTCCGAGTCGGCGTTGATCCGCTCGAGGTAGACCGACACGTCGCCGTCGTCGTCGCCCGCCCCGGACACCACCGACTCGGTGGCCTGCACCTCGAGCGCCGCGCTGGCCAGCCGGTCCTCCAGCGCGTAGTCGCGCAGCAGGATCGCCATCGGCACCAGCATCGCGAGCAGCACCATCGCGACGGCCGCTGCCACGGTGAGGATCAGGCTGCGCCGCACGTCAGGTCCCGGGAGGGGACAGGCGTACGCCGACCCCGCGCACGGTGTGGAGGTAGCGCGGCTCCGCGGCGGACTCGCCGAGCTTGCGCCGCAGCCAGGACAGGTGCACGTCCACCGTCTTGTCCGACCCGCCCCACGCCTGGTGCCAGACGTCGACGAGCAGCTCCTTCTTGCTCACCACGTCGCCGGCGCTCTCGGCCAGCCGGGCGAGCAGGTCGAACTCGCGGGGGCTCAGGTCGAGCAGCCGGCCGTCGAGGGTGGCCGTGCGGGCGAGCACGTCGAGGCTCAGGCCCCCCACGACGGTGGCGCGGGGGCGCTCGCCGGTCGTCGACGTACGCCGCATCACGGCGCGGATCCGGGCCTCCAGCTGGGCGGTCGTGTAGGGCTTGACGACGTAGTCGTCGGCCCCGGCGTCCAGGCAGCCGATCAGCGACGGGTCGTCGTCGCGGGCGCTGGCCACGATGACCGGCACGTCGCTCACGGCCCGCAGCATGGCCAGCACCTGGGTCCCGTCGACGTCGGGGAGGCCGAGGTCGAGGATGACCAGGTCGGGGCGGGTGTCGACCGCCATCGACAGCCCGGACATGCCCGTGGACGCCGACGCGACGGCGTACCCCAGCTCGCCCAGCGACGCCATGAGCAGGGGCCGGATGCGGGGGTCGTCCTCGATGATCAGCACCTGCGCCACGCCACGAACCTAGCGGGCGGCACACTGGACGCGTGAGCAGTCGACGGGCGTGGGCGCGACCGGCCGGCCTGGTGGCCGTCTGGATCGTCGTCGCGGCGGTGGCCGTGACCGTGGGCGTCGTCGCGGTGACCCGGGTGGGAGCCACGCTGAGCGACCGCGGGCCGCTCGGCAACGAGGCCGCCCGCAACGACCTGCGCGAGGGTAGGGCCAGCCCCGACCCCGCCGCCCCGATGGTCGAGCGGACGTTCACCGAGGAGTTCGGCGAGATCGACGTCGCCTGCCAGGGCGCCTTCGCGATCGGCCTCGACGTGCGCCCCGACGAGGTGCAGGGCTGGCGCACCATCAGCTTCGAGACGAGGCCCGACGACGACATCGACGCAGTCTTCGCCAAGGGGGACCGCTCCATCGAGATCGAGGTCTTCTGCAACCTCGGGGAGCCGACGGTCAGCGAGGTCGAGCGCAGCACGCTGGCCGAATAGCCCCCAGCGGAGGGGTGGCCTGGAGCAGGACCGGGTGCCACGATGCGGATGGGCGCGACCGGTGCCCGGAGTCGACGGGGGAGCCCCATGTCCGCACGCATCCTGGCCGCCGGAGTGACGCTCGCCCTGGGAGCCGCCCTGCTCGGTGCGCCGGGCGCGACGGCCGCGCCCACGACGGCCCGGACCGCACCGGCGAGGTCACAGGCCGCCGCCCCCTCCATCGACTGGGGACGCTGCCGTGACGGCTTCCTCCGGGCGTCCGGGGCGAGGTGCGCGATGCTCACCGTCCCGCTGGACCACGCGGACCCGACCGGACCGACCATCGAGCTGGCCGTCTCGCGGGTCCGGCACCGCGGCCCGAAGGACCGCGGCGTGATGTTCACCAACCCCGGCGGCCCGGGCGGCAGCGGCACCTACCTCGCCGGCTACGGACAGTTCGTGCCCCGCGGGGTCGGGCGCACCTACGACTGGATCGGGATGGACCCGCGCGGCGTCGGCGAGAGCCGGCCGGCGCTCACCTGCGACCGCCGGATCGGCAAGATCGGCACCCGCCCGCCCTACGAGCCCTCGACCGACGCGATCGTCGACGCCTGGGTGTCGAGGAGCGAGGCGTACGCCGCCGACTGCGGCACGGCCGCCGCTGCGGCGTTGCTGCCGCACCTCAGGACGACCGACACGGTGGCCGACTTCGAGGTCCTGCGCGAGGCCCTCGGGGTCGACGAGGTCAGCTTCTACGGCTTCTCCTACGGCACCTACATCGCGCAGGTCTACGCCACCCTGCACCCCGAGCGGATCGACAGGCTCGTCCTCGACGGCGTCGTCGACCCCCGCGACATCTGGTACGCCGCCAACGCGGCCCAGAACGTCGCCTTCGAGAAGTCCATGGGCGGCTTCTGGCGCTGGGCCGCCCGCGGGCACGCGGACGTGCGGCTCGGCCGGACGGCGGCCCGCGTGGAGAGGACCTACTACCGGCTGCTGCGGCGGCTGGCCCGCAGGCCCGTCAGCGGGGTCGGTGCCGCCGACCTCGCCGACGTCGTGCTGGGCGCCGGCTACGCCAGGTTCCTGTGGCCGGACGTGGCATCGGCCCTCTCCGAGATCACCACCCGGGGCACCGCCCGGCAGGCCCGCCGGGCCTACGTCTCGGCCAACCCCGCGACCGCGGGCAGCGACAACGGCTACGCGACGTACCTCGCGACCATCTGCACCGACGCCCCGTGGCCGACCGACCTGGCCACGCTGCTCGCCGACAACGAGCGGCAGGACCGCCGGCACCCGTTCCTGACGTGGCCCAACGGCTGGTTCAACGCCCCGTGCCGCACCTGGCCGGCACCGCCGGCCGCCGCGGCCGTCGAGATCGCCACGTCGGACCGGGAGGCGTTGCTCGTCAACGAGACCTTCGACGGCGCCACCCCGATCGCCGGCGCCCGCGAGCTCCGTCGCCGCTTCACCGGCGCGGTGCTGATCGAGGGTGTCGGGGGCTCCACCCACGCGGGCAGCCTCAGCGGCGTCGCGTGCGTCGACGACCGCATCGCCCGCTACCTCGCGACCGGCCGACTGCCGGCGCGTCGGTCGGGTGCTCGCGCCGACGTCCGCTGCCGCCCCGTCCCCGCGCCCCCGGTCGGACTCCCCGACCGGGACGGGGGGTTCACGCCGCTAGCGCGCCCGGTGGTCCCCGTCGGGTAGCGCTCGCCCGATGCGCCATAGTTGCCCGCATGGGCAAGCAAGAAGACTTCGTACTCCGCGCTCTCGAGGAGCGTGACGTCCGGTTCGTCCGGCTGTGGTTCACCGACGTGCTGGGCTTCCTCAAGTCCGTGTCGGTCGCCCCGGCCGAGCTCGAGGGCGCCTTCGACGAGGGCATCGGCTTCGACGGCTCCGCCATCGAGGGCTTCGCCCGCGTCTACGAGGCCGACATGCTCGCCAAGCCCGACCCGTCGACGTTCCAGATCCTGCCGTGGCGCGGCGGCGGCGACGGCCCCGCGACGGCGCGGATGTTCTGCGACATCTCGATGCCCGACGGCAGCCCGTCGTACGCCGACCCGCGACACGTCCTCAAGCGCACGCTGGGCGTCGCGGCCGACAAGGGGTTCACCTTCTACACGCACCCCGAGATCGAGTTCTACCTCTTCAAGGACTCCCCGGTCGCCGGTGCCGACCCGATCCCGGTCGACCGCAGCGGTTACTTCGACCACACCGCGCAGTCGCGGGGCTCGGACTTCCGTCGCGAGGCCATCTCGATGCTCGAGGCGATGGGCATCTCGGTCGAGTTCAGCCACCACGAGGGCGGTCCCGGCCAGCAGGAGATCGACCTGCGGTACGCCGACGCGCTGAGCACCGCCGACAACATCATGACCTTCCGGACCGTGGTGCGCGAGGTGGCGCTGAGCCAGGGCATCTGGGCCTCCTTCATGCCCAAGCCCTTCACCACCCACCCGGGCTCGGGCATGCACACGCACGTCAGCCTCTTCGAGGGCGACCGCAACGCGTTCTTCGAGGCCGGCGCGGAGTACCAGCTGTCCCGGACCGGGCGCCAGTTCATCGCCGGCATCCTGCGCCACGCCAACGAGATCAGCTGCGTCACCAACCAGTGGGTCAACTCCTACAAGCGGCTGCTCGGCGGCGGTGAGGCGCCGTCGTACATCTGCTGGGGCCACAACAACCGCTCCGCGATGATCCGGGTGCCGATGTACAAGCCCAACAAGGGCCAGTCGACCCGCATCGAGCTGCGCACCATCGACGCGGCCTGCAACCCCTACCTCGCCTTCGCGGTCACCCTGGCGGCCGGCATGAAGGGCATCGAGGAGGGCTACGAGCTGCCCCGCGAGGCCGAGGACGACGTCTGGTCGCTCACCGAGCGCGAGCGCAAGGCGCTGGGCATCCAGCCGCTCCCCAAGAGCCTGTACGACGCGATCGGCATCGCCGAGGACTCCGAGCTGCTGGCCGAGACCCTCGGCGAGCACGTCTACGACTTCTTCCTGCGCAACAAGCGTGCGGAGTGGGAGGAGTACCGCACCCAGGTCTCCGCCTACGAGCGGGACATGATGCTGCCGGTGCTGTGAACGAGCAGCCTGCAGGCCCGCGCCTGCTCGTCGTCGAGCACCAGGCCTCCTGCCCGCCCGCCCTCGTCGGCGGGTGGCTCGAGGAGGCCGGGGCGGTGCTCGACGTCTGCCGGCCGTGGGCCGGCGACGCCCTGCCCGCGCTCGCGTCGTACGACGGGCTGGTCGTGCTGGGCGGCGAGATGGGCGCCAACGACGACGCCACCGTGCCTTGGCTCGCGCCGCTCAAGGACCTCGTCCGGGAGGCGGCCGCCGCCGGCCTGCCGACGCTGGGGATCTGCCTCGGCCACCAGCTGATCGCGGTCGCCCTCGGCGGCGAGGTGCGGCGCAACCCGCTCGGTCAGGCCGTCGGGGTCCTGGCGACCGGCTGGACCCCGGCGCGTGCCGACGACCCGCTCACCTCCGGCCTCACCGGGACGCGGGGCATCCAGTGGAACAACGACGTCGTCACCCGGGCCCCCGACGGCACCGTCGTGCTCGCGGAGTCGGCGGCCGGCGAGCTCCAGGTGGCCCGCTTCGCACCCGGCGTGTGGGGGGTCCAGCTCCACCCCGAGGCGGACGGGGCCATCGTGCAGGCGTGGGCCGAGAGCGACCGCGCCGACCACCTCGAGCGCGGCCTCGACCAGGACGCCGTGCTCGCGGAGGTGGACGCCGCCCGCGCCGAGCTGGACGCCGCGTGGCGGCCGCTGGCCCACAGCTTCGCCGCGATCGCGGGGGAGCGGCCATGACCACCTCCGGCAAGCTGGTCCGCCTCGGCTTCCAGGACGGAGCGGCCGCGCTGGCCGGGATCGCGCGACTCGGCGACGCCGGGATCGCCCTGCGCACCCACCTGGCGGCCAGCGCCGACCCCGACGCCTCCCTCGCCGGGCTGCTCCGGCTGGCCGACGAGGTCGAGGACCGGGAGGCGATGCTGACCGAGGTCGCCGACGACGAGGGCACCGCGATGCGGCTGTGCGCGGTCCTCGGCGCCAGTGCCGCCCTGTCGTCGCACCTCGCCCGCCACCCCGAGCACTGGCGCGAGCTCACCGACCCGACGCTCGGCACCACCCGCCCCGCGGCGTACGCCGTGCGCGAGGCGCTGCTGCGGGCCGTCGGCGCCGACCCGCACGACCCGGCCCCCGTCGCCGGCCTGCCGGACGCCCAGGCGGTCGACGCGTTGCGCGTGGAGTACCGCCGGATCCTGCTCCGCCTGGCCTCGCGCGACCTGGCCCACCACCTCTCCGTCGACGACGCGGCGGCGGAGATCGCCGACCTGGCCGCCGGCACCCTCGAGGCCGCCCTGGCCGTGGCCCGGGCCCGCGTGGGCGAGCTCGCGGCCACGACCCGGCTCGCCGTCGTCGCGATGGGCAAGTGCGGTGGCCACGAGCTCAACTACGTCTCCGACGTGGACGTGATCTACGTCTTCGAGCCGGCAGACGGGGCCGACGAGTCGCAGGCGCTCCGCGCGGCCACCCAGCTCGCCTCCCACCTGATGCAGGTCTGCTCCGACCACACCGCCGAGGGCACGATCTGGCCCGTCGACGCCAACCTCCGCCCCGAGGGCTCGTCCGGGCCGCTGGTGCGGACCCTGGCCAGCCACCGCGGCTACTACGAGAAGTGGGCCAAGACCTGGGAGTTCCAGGCTCTCCTCAAGGCCCGCCCGGTCGCGGGGGACCTCGCGCTGGGTGCGGCGTACGTCGAGATGATCGCGCCGATGGTCTGGACGGCGGCCGAGCGCGACGGCTTCGTCGCCGACGTGCAGGCCATGCGCCGCCGCGTCGTGGACCACATCCCCGCCCACGAGGCCCGGCGGCAGCTCAAGCTCGGCTCCGGCGGGCTGCGCGACGTCGAGTTCGCCGTCCAGCTGCTCCAGCTCGTGCACGGTCGCGCCGACGAGACCCTGCGCTCGGGGGCCACCCTCAGCGCGCTGGCCCAGCTCACCGCCGGCGGCTACGTCGGGCGTGAGGACGGGGAGGCGTTACACGAGGCCTACGCGTTCCTGCGCACCCTGGAGCACCGCATCCAGCTGTACCAGCTGCGGCGCACGCACGTCGTGCCCGACGACGAGGCCTCGCTGCGCCGGCTCGGTCGCTCCGTGGGGCTCTACTCCGAGCCCGTCGTGCAGCTCGACAAGCAGTGGCGCTACCACCGCCGCGAGGTGCGCCGGCTGCACGAGAAGCTCTTCTACCGCCCGCTGCTCGCGGCCGTCGCCAAGCTCCCCGGTGAGGACGCCCGGCTGTCGCTGGACGCCGCCCAGGAGCGGTTGGCCGCGCTCGGCTACCTCGACCCGCGCGCCGCGCTGCGGCACCTCGAGGTGCTCACCAGCGGGGTCTCGCGGACCTCCGACATCCAGCGCACGCTGCTGCCGGTCATGCTCGAGTGGTTCGCCGACGCCCCCGACCCCGACGCCGGCCTCTTCGGCTTCCGCCGGATCAGCGAGAGCCTCGGCACCACGCCGTGGTACCTCAAGATGCTCCGCGACGAGGGACAGGTCGCCCAGCGGCTCGCCGTCGTCCTCGGCACCTCCCGCTACGCCACCGACCTGCTCGAGCGCGAGCCGCAGGGCGTGCGGATGCTGGGGGAGTCGGTGGCGCCGCTGTCCGCCGAGGTGCTCACCACCGAGATGCTCGCCATCGCCGGGCGGCACGACGAGCCCGAGGCCGCGGCGCGGGCGGTGCGCGCCGTACGACGCCGGGAGCTGTTCCGGATCGCGTGCGGCGAGCTCTTCGAGGAGATCGACGTCGCCGAGGTCGGCAAGGGGCTGTCGCGGCTGACCGACGCGACCCTCGAGGCCACCCTCCGGGTGGCCATGGAGGCGGTCCGCCGACAGCGGTCGCTGGACGCGGCGCCGACCCGGATGGCCGTCGTCGCGATGGGCCGGTACGGCGGCTTCGAGCTGTCCTACGGCAGCGACGCCGACGTGATGTTCGTGCACGAGCCGATGCCCGGCGTGGAGGCGCAGGTCGCGGCGTCGTACGCCCAGGCCGTCGTCGGGGAGCTGCGCCGCCTCCTGTCGATGCCCGCCACCGACCCGCCGCTGGAGGTGGACGCGGACCTCCGCCCGGAGGGCAAGCAGGGGCCGCTGGTGCGCACCGTCGAGTCGTACGCCGCGTACTACGCCAAGTGGTCGCACGTGTGGGAGTTCCAGGCCCTGCTGCGCGCCGACGCGGTGGTGGGGGACGAGGGCGTGCGCGCGAGGTTCACCGCGCTCATCGACCCGCTGCGCTTCCCCGAGGACGGCATCAGTGAGGACGACATCGTCGAGGTGCGCCGCATCAAGGCGCGCGTCGACGACGAGCGGCTGCCGCGGGGGGCCGACCCGCACACCCACCTCAAGCTCGGTCGCGGCGGGCTCGCGGACGTCGAGTGGACGGTGCAGCTGCTCCAGATGCGGCACGCCGGCCGGGTCGAGGGGCTGCGGACGCCGCAGACGCTGGAGGCCCTCGAGGCGGCGGTCGCGGCCGGGATCGTCGACCGCGAGGACGCCGACACCCTCGCCGCGTCGTGGCGGCTGGTGAGCCGGGTGCGCAACGCCGTCACCCTGGTCCGCGGCAAGCCCGCCGAGCAGCTGCCCCGCGACGCCCGCGAGCGGGCCGCGGTGGCCGCGGTGCTCGGCTACGCGCCCGGCACGTCCGACCTCATGCTCAACGACTACCTGCGGACCACCCGGCGGGCGCACGCGGTCGTCGAGAAGGTCTTCTGGGAGTGAGCGCACCACCCCCGCGTCGGTACCAGCGCTGAAGGACATCACTTCACTCAGGCATAAGTGAAGTGATAACCTTCTTTTCAGCGAGGTGAAGCCATGACAGCGACGACGCTCATCGGTGACCTGATCGGGTCGCGGGGCAGCACCGACCGTCGGCGACTGCACGCCACCTTCGCGGCGGTGCTCGACCGGGTCAACACCGAGCTGCGCCCGCCCACCCCGGTCCGGATGCAGGTCGGTGACGAGTACCAGGGCGTCTTCGCGTCCCTCGGCGACGCGCTGCACGCCTCGCTGACGGTGCGCCTGGCCATGCTGCCCGGTGCCGACGTCCGGCACGGGATCGGCCGGGGGAGCATCGAGGTGCTCAGCGAGGAGCCACGCGTGGAGGACGGCCCCGGCTGGTGGGCGGCCCGGGCCGCGATCGGGCGGGTCGAGGACGCCGAACGCCGCCCGGGGGAGCGCTCGCTGCGCACGGCGTACGTCGCTGCGCACGACGCCGCCGTCCCGGGCAGCGAGGAGGCGGCGGTCAACGCGGCGCTGGTGCTGCGCGACCACCTGGTCGGCGGCCTGTCGGAGCGATCGTTGTCGGTGCTGCGTGGTCTGCTGGTCGGAGAGTCACAACGCGACCTGGCCGAGGCGCTCGGGATCAGCCCGTCCGCGGTCTCCCAACGGGTGCGCGCCGACGGGCTCGCGGCGATCATCGCCGCCCACGACCTGACGAGGGGGATGCCATGAGCTGGATCGCGGTCCTGCTGATCGGGTGGGCCGTGGCCGACCTGACGCACTCGGTGCGGCCGGTGCGCATCGTGCCCGAGGCCACCGGAGCCGTCGTGGCGGTCCTGGTGGGGCTGCTGGCCGGCCTGACCGAGCCGCTGGACGTGCTCGCGCTCGTCGTCATCGCCGGCCTCGTCGTCGCGTGGGGCCAGACCGTGACCCACGGCTTCGCCCACCGCATCCCGGTGTGGGTGCCCCTGCTCGTCCTCGGCGGCGGGCTCGCGTCGGCCGTGCTGTTCTCCGGGGCTGCGGGGCAGGCGGGCGGAGCGTGGGGTGCGTGGCTCGAGGGCAGCGGGCTGCCGGCCCTCGCGGCGCTCGACCCCGACCGGGCGCTGCTCCTCGTCGGCGCCTTCCTCGTGCAGCTCAGCACCGGCAACGTCATCGTCCGGCTGGTTCTCGCGGCGACCGGGACGGCCGACCCCGACGAGCACGGCTCGATCGAGGCCGACCCGTCCGTCGTCCGTCTCAAGGGCGGCCGGCTGCTCGGTCCCATGGAGCGCGTCTTCATCCTGGCCCTCGCGCTGGCCGGCCAGATCACGGCCGCGTCCATCGTGGTCGCGGCCAAGGGGCTGCTGCGCTTCCCGGAGCTGTCCTCGCGGGGCGAGCAGGAGCGCATCCACCAGCTGACGGAGTACTTCCTCGTCGGCAGCTTCATCAGCTGGCTGGTCGCGCTGGGCTCACTCGTGCTGCTCAGCGTGTGAGCGTGGGCCCAGCGCGACCGTCGGTGCCGTCGGGGGACCGCGTCAGCGGCGGGTGACCTGCACGACCGTCGGTCGCGGCCCGGCGAACTGGCCGCGACGCGGGGTGCCGCCGGCGCCCACGAAGTCGGGGAAGTAGGACTGCTGGGCCTCCCACGAGCCGTCCTCGCCGGGGTGCTGCACGGCCACGAAGACCGAGTCGTCGCGGTCGTGGACCACCGGCCCGCAGGTCTCGGCCCCGGTGGGGACCGCGAGGAACTGCTGCACGCGGCCGCGCTCGGGACCGGCGACCGGCACCTTGAAGAGACCGTCGGACTTCTTGATCGCGCTGGGCTGGCCGTCGGTGGAGACCCAGAGGTTGCCGACCGAGTCGAAGGCGACGTTGTCGGGGCAGGAGATCGGCGACACGGGTCCGGTGTACCCGCCGAAGTAGCGACCCGCGGAGGCCTCGTCGCCGCAGATGAGGAAGAGGTTCCAGGCGAAGGTCGGCGCCGTGTGGTCACCACCGGTCGGCATCATCTCGACGACGTGGCCGTCCTTGTTGGCATTGCGCGGGTTGGGCTCGGTCGGGCCCTCCTTGCCGACCTTGCCGCGGTCGGTGTTGTTGGTGCACGCGACGTAGACGAACCCGTTGACGTAGTTGGGCTCGACGTCCTCCGGCCGGTCCATCTTGGTGGGCTGGACCGTGTCGGCGGCCAGGCGCGTGTAGACGAGCACCTGCTCGGTGGTCATGCCGGGCACGACGGACTCGCCGCCGACGGTGAGCGGCAGCCACTCGCCGGTGCCGTCGCTGACACCGTCGTCGAGGCCGTCGCCGGTGAAGCGGGCCACCGACAGGTCGCCGTGCGACAGCAGGGTCTTGTTGTGGGCGCGGTCCCGCTTCGACCCGCCGGGGCGGTAGGTGTCGCGGGAGACGAAGCGGTAGACGTAGTCGAAGCGCTCGTCGTCGCCCATGTAGGCCACGACCTTGCCGTCCCGGTTGACGATCACGTTGGCGCCCTCGTGCTTGAAGCGGCCCATCGCGGTGTGCTTGACCGGGGTCGAGCGGGGGTCCTCGGGGTCGACCTCGACGATCCAGCCGAAGCGGTTCGGCTCGTTCGGGTTCCTGGTCGCGTCCCAGCGATCGTCGAACGCGCGCCAGCCGCGGGCGTCCTGCGCCCCCAGCCCGTAGCGCTTCTCCTCCGCCGAGGTGCCGGCGGCGAGGAAGTACTGGTTGAAGTTCTCCTCGCCGGACAGGATCGTGCCCCACGGGGTGGTACCGCCGGCGCAGTTGTTCAAGGTGCCGCGGACGCGGGTGCCGGTCGGGTCCTGCGCGGTCTGCAGCAGCGGCGAGCCGGCGGCCGGGCCGTCGACGGTGAAGACGGTGTCCAGGGTGATCCGGCGGTTGAGGCGACCGGTGCGCTCGTAGCGCCACGGCTCGCCCGCGTGCCGGCGACGCAGCTCGACGACCGACATGCCGTGCGCGGCCCACGCGGTGCGGACCTTCTCCTCCGCCGACATGGTCGGCGGGAACATGATGGCCTCGTTGGTGTACTCGTGGTTGGCCACCAGCAGTGCTCGGGTGCCCTTGCGGTCGGTCACGATGATGTCGAGGTAGTCGCAGTTGTAGCCGAACTGCTGGGCCTGCGCCCGGTGGTCCTGGTCGTCCTGGTCGAACTCCGGCGCCCTCGCCGTGACCGGGTCGCCCCAGCGGATGATCGGGTCCCAGCGGTAGCCGCCCGGCACCGTCACGTCGTCGACCGTCGTGGCGACCGGGCCGATGGCGTCGAAGGTCAGCCCGGTCGGGCGCGGAGCCTTGCCGGGGGCGGTCACGAGCGGGGCGGCGGTGGCGCGCCCCGAGGTCTGCGGGGCGAAGGCGACGGTGGCGGCACCGACGGCCGCGGCGCCGAGGACCGTACGACGCGACAGCGCCGTGGCGGCCACGTCGCGGAAGTAGGTGGTCTCCGTCGTGTTCGGCACCTCCTTGAAGCACGCGTCGCCGCACCGCAGGTGACAGGTGACGGCGCTGCGAGTGCCGTGCGTGTGGCCGAGCATCGGCAGCAGGGCGCGGGTGCCGTCGGGTCGAGCGGGACTGAGGGTCATCGAGCACTCCTGGAGAGCTGGGTCCGTGGTGGGTGGTGACTGCTGACCCGACCCAACCGGTGCCGGCTGGCCGGACGGTGACCTCCACGTGAACAGCGGCTGATTCCAGGAGGTCGAGGACGGACGCACCGCCCGGCGTACCTGAATGGGAGGATGTGGCCATGACCGAGCGCGCCGGCCCCCCTCATCGGGGGCAGGATGTCGGCGTGCAGTTGCCTGCCGACCCCCTCCTGCTGTGGGGGCGCGCACTGGTCCTGACGGTGGCCACCTTCCTCGTCGGGGCGCTGGGGCACGTGACCGCGGGCGGGTTGCTGCCCGGCGTCCCCGCCCTCGTGCTGCTGCTCGCGACCGGGACGACGCTCGCGGCCGCCTTCCTCTCCCGGCCGGCATCGACGCGCCTGCTCGTCGGCCTCGTGGTGCTCGGCCAGACGCTGGTCCACGGGGCACTGAGCCTGACGGCCGGCCACGGTGATGGCCACGGAGCCGGCGACACCGCGGCGGCGTCGTACACCTCCCCACCCCTCACCGGCTCGCTCCCGACCGGCTCCGGAGGCCGGGTCGGCTCGCTGCAGGACCACTACGAGGCGACCGTCGAGGCGCCCGTCGCCGCCGGGCTGACGGTGCCGGACCCGGCGTCCCTGCTCGACCACGCACCCATGTTCCTCGCCCACGCCGCCGCCGGAGTGCTCGTGGGCCTGTGGCTGGCCGTGGGGGAGCGGGCCGTCTGGTCCCTGCTCACCCTCGCGGTGCGCACCGTCCTCGCGCCGCTGGTCGCCGTCCTCGTCCCGCTGACCCCCGCCCGGCGGCTCCGTCCCGCCGTCGCGCACCTCCACCCCCTGCACCGCACGGCGCTCGAGCGCGTCGGCGGCAGCGTCGTACGTCGCGGTCCACCGGCCCTCCTCGCCGCCTGACCCGACCCTCCGCCTCCCGCCGCACGCCTGCCGTGCGGCGGTCGAGGCGTCGTACGCCCTCGAGGAGACCCATGACCACCGCCCCACCCCGTCCTGCCCGCAGCACCGCGCCCGCCCGCCGCTCCCGACCGGGAGCGAGCGGCATGTTCCGCGCCTTCTGGCGCTGGCACTTCTACGCCAGCTTCCTCGTCATCCCGATCCTGCTCGTGCTCGCCGTGACGGGGCTGATCTACCTGTTCCGCTTCCAGCTCGAGCCGCTGCTGCACCCCGACCTGATGACGGTCTCGGCGCCCAGCGAGACCGCGATCCAGCAGCCCTACGCCAACCAGCTCGCCGCCGTCGAGCGGGCGTATCCGGACGCCACCGTGGTCTCGATGTCCGAGCCGCGCGAGGACGGTCGCAGCACAGTCTTCTCGGTCACCACCGACGACGGCGCGGCCCGCGACGTCTTCGTCAACCCGTACGGCGCCGAGGTGCTCGGCTCGCTCGACCCCGACCGCACGGTGTCGGGCATCGCGGTGCTGCTGCACGGCGAGCTGATGAGCGGCACCGTCGGCGACCTCGTCATCGAGCTCGGCGCCTGCTGGGCGATCGTGATGGCGCTGACCGGCTACTACCTGTTCGTGCGCGGCTGGAAGGCCCGCCGCCGGCGGCTGGCCAAGGGCGCCCCGGGGGCGCGGCTGCGGTCCAGCCACGGCGTCGTCGGCGCCGTCGTCGGCGTCGGGCTGCTCTTCCTGCTGGTGTCCGGGCTGCCCTGGACCGGCCTCTGGGGGGCGAAGGTGCAGGAGCTCGCCACCGCCCAGGGGTCGTCGCTGTGGAGCGAGGACCACGGCGCGCTGTCCGACCCGACGTCCTCGCTGGACGAGTCGCTCCCGCACAGCCACTCGGTCGAGGTGCCGTGGGGGATGGGGGAGTCGGAGGTGCCGCGGTCGACGGCGCCCGAGGACGGCGAGGAGGGGCGCAGCGTGGCCAACCTCGACACCGCGGTCCTGGCGGCGGCCGATGCCGGCCTGCGCCACCCGATGACGATCGCCCTGCCGGCGGACGAGGAGGGCGTGTTCTCGGTGATCGGCTACGCCTTCGACGCCCCGTCCGACGAGCGCACCGTCCACGTCGACCGGTACGGCGGCGAGGTCGTCTCGACGTACGGCTTCGACGACTACCCGGTGCTCGCCCAGGTGGTCGCGCAGGGGATCGGCCTCCACGAGGGCCGCTCGTTCGGGACCTGGTCGATGGTGGGGACGACGCTCATGTGCCTGGCGATCGTCTTCTCCTGCGTCACCGGGCCGCTGATGTGGTGGCGTCGCCGCCCGTCGCGGTCCGGCTCGATGGGGGCGCCGCGCGGCCGGATGCCGCTGCGGGCGACGCCGCTGCTGATGGTCGGTCTCGTGACGCTGGGGATCTTCCTGCCGCTCTTCGGCCTGTCGGTGCTCGCGATCCTGCTGCTCGACCAGCTGGTGGTGCGACGCGTGCCGGCGCTGGCGGGATGGTTCGATGCAGCATGACCGACGAGACGGACTTCCCCGACCGCTTCCGCGCCGCCGCGCGCTCCTGCGACCGCACCGTGTTCTGGCGGCTCACCCGGCCGGCCGACGACCTCGCCCGGCTCGCGGGCGCGTGCACGGAGCTGGGGATCGACGAGTGGGACGGCTACGGCTCGCGCGGCGCGGTGGCCGAGCTGGAGTCGCAGGTCGCGGCGCTGCTCGGCAAGCCGGCGGCGCTGTTCGTGCCGAGCGGCACGCTGGCCCAGCAGGCGGTGCTGCGGATCTGGTGCGACCGGTCCGGCAGTCGCCGGGTCGCGCTGCCGGACCTCTCGCACCTGGTCCACCACGAGGAGGACGGACCGCGTCGGCTGCACGGCCTGGAGTGGGACTTCCTCACCACCGGTCGGCGGACCCCCGTGGCCGCCGACCTCGCGGCGGTCCCGGGCCGGCTCGGCGCCGCCCTCACCGAGGTGCCCCTGCGTGACGCCGGCTGCCTGCTGCCCTCGTGGGACGACCTGGTCGGGCTGTCCACGGCGGCCCGGGAGCGCGGCGTACCGCTGCACCTGGACGGTGCCCGCCTCTGGGAGTCCCAGCCGTTCTACGACCGCCCGCTCGCAGAGATCGCGGGGCTCTTCGACAGCGTCTACGTGTCGTTCTACAAGGGACTCGGCGCCCAGGCCGGCGCCTGCGTCGTCGCCGACCAGGACGTCGTCGACGAGCTCCGGGTGTGGCGCAAGCGGATGGGCGGCACGCTGTTCGCGATGACGCCGTACGCCGTGGGCGCCCTGCTCGGCCTGCGCGACGAGCTGCCCCGGATGGGGGAGTACGCCGACTGGGCCCGCTCCCTGGCGGCCGCGCTGCCGTCGCGGGGGCTGCGGGTGCACCCGGCCGAGCCGGGCATGTGCACCTTCGAGGTGTACGCCGACGGCGTGGCCGAGGTCGTCAACGAGCGGCTGCTGGCCTTCATGGAGGCCGAGGGCACCGTGCTGTGCGGCCCGTTCCGCCAGACCGACGACCCGGGCACGGTCGTCACCGAGCTGGCCTGCTACGCCGCGGCCACGTCGTACGACCCGGAGAAGGTCGCCGACTGGCTGGGCCACGTCGTGAACGGCTGAGTGGCGGGGCTGAAATGACCGCTGGGACCTGAGTCACGTGGTGACTCAGGTCCCAGCGGGAGGGAACCAAGTGGCTCGATCAGCCGTTGACGGCCGTCTTGAAGGCGGAGCCCGCCTTGAACGCGGGGGCCTTGCTGGCCGCGATCTCCATCGTCTCGCCGGTCTGCGGGTTGCGGCCGGTGCGGGCCGAACGCTCGCGCGACTCGAACGTGCCGAAGCCGGGGAGGGTGACCTTCTCGCCCTTGGCCACGGTCGAGGTGATCGAGGTGATCACGGCCTCGAGGGCCTTGTCGGCCTGCGCGTTGGTCAGGTCGGCGTGCTGGGCGATGGCGTCGCGAAGCTCGGTCTTGTTCACGTGTATTGCTCCTTGTTCGATCCTTGGGATTTCACTCCACCCAACATGATCCGGGGGTTGATCCCCAAACCTGGCTGCTACCGGGCGGCGTGCTCGGTGGGCAACGCTATAGGCACACCCGGCCCGGACGTGGCACCGATCCCCGCAAACCGGGCCCCGGGGTGTCGCCTCCGGAGTGGTGGTGACGTCCGACCGTGAGGTCAAGGGCCCTTCGACCCTCCCGGTCCGCAGCCCTCTAGCGGGACCGTGGAGGCAGCACCCACACCGAGCAGCGGAGGCCGTCATGACCGAGCACCACACCGTCGCGGAGCACGACGTCCCGCCCGTCCTGGTCGCCGTCGGGCACGACCCGATGGACGCGGCGCTCGAGCTCGCCGTCCACGTGGCGGTCCGCGAGGGGTGCGGACTGCACCTGCTGCACGTGCTCCACCACGTCGCCCAGGGACCGGAGATGGTGCTCGTCGACATCGTCGACCTCGAGCACGCCGCCCGGTCGGTCCTGGCCGCCGCGGAGGAGCGGGCGCGCGACCTGATGCCTGAAGGGCTGCCCGTGTCCACGCAGCTGCTGTGGGGCGGTCCGGTGTCCTCCATCGTGGCCGCCTCCAAGGACACCCGCATGGTCGTCCTCCAGCGCCGGCCGCTCTCCCGGGTGCTGCGGGTCGTGACCCGGTCCACCTCCAGCGGCGTGGCCGCGCACGCCCACGTCCCGGTGGTGTCCGTGCCGGCGCGGTGGAGCCCGCCCGGCTCCGGGGACGCCGTCCCCGTGGTCACCGTGGGGGTGGACGTGCCGGAGCGCGCCGAGAACGTGCTCCGCGCTGCGGTGCACGAGGCCCGCGGTCGCGGGGCGACGCTGCGGGTGCTGCACACCTGGTCGTTCCCGGGTGCCTACGACGACATCATCGTGTCCCGCGTCGAGCACGAGAGGTGGACGGAGCGGGCCACCAGCGACATCCGCGAGGCGCTCTCCGGGCTCGGTGAGGAGGCCACGGGCCTCACCGTCGAGATCGAGGCCAGGCACGCCTTCCCCGGCGATGCCCTGATCCAGGCCGCGCGCACCTCCGACCTGCTGGTGATCGGCCGGCACGACCCCCTGGTCCCGGCCGGGTCGCACCTCGGCCCGGTCGCGCGGGCGGTCCTGCGCGAGGCCGTCTGCCCGGTGATGCTGGCCGACCCCCGACCCCGGCACCACTGGACCACGCACCGCCAGCACGCCGACGTGGTCTGAGGGAAGGGGCCGGACCGCGGTCCATGGTCTAGATTGCGCTCCCGTGAGTGCACAGGCCCCTTCCGCAGTCATCCTGATCCGCGCCGAACGGTTCACCCCCAACCCGGCGACGGCCGCCGACAACGCCTTCCAGGCCGACGCCCCGGCGGGCCAGACCGACGACGCCACCGCCGCGAAGGCACTGGCCGAGATGGACGCCCTGGCCGCCGCGCTGCGGGCGGCCGGCGTCCGGGTCCACGTCTTCGACGACGAGGACCACACCCGACCCGACAGCGTCTTCCCCAACAACTGGCTCTCCACCCACGCCGGCGGCATGGTCGCGGTCTACCCGATGTACGCCTCCAACCGGCGCCACGAGCGCCGCTCGGACGTGCTCGAGCTGCTCAAGTCGTCCTACCGCGTCCAGACGATCGTCGACTACTCCGGCCTCGAGCCCGACGGCATCTTCCTCGAGGGCACCGGCGCGATGGTCCTCGACCACGTCTCCCGGGTGGCCTACACGGCCCGCAGCCACCGGGCGGACACCCACGTGCTGGAGCGCTTCTGCACGGACTTCGGCTACGAGCCGATGGCCTTCGAGGCCGTCGACTCCGAGGGCGTGCCGGTCTACCACACCAACGTCATCGCCTGCATCGGCACGGACGTCGCGCTGATCGCCCTCGACATGATCCCCGACCTCGACCGCCGGGCCCAGGTGCGCGAGCGCCTCTCGGTCAACGGCCGCACCGTCGTGGACCTGACCGAGGACCAGATCCGCGAGTTCGCCGGCAATGCGGTCGAGCTCTGCGGTCGTACGCCGGAGGGCCGGCGCCGCTACATCATGGCCATGTCGGCGCGGGCGCGGGCCAGCCTGCGCCCCGAGCAGGTCGCGGCGATCGAGGAGTCGTGCGAGATCGTCGCGGTCGACATCCCCACGATCGAGCTCGCTGGCGGGTCGGTGCGCTGCATGATCGCCGGCGTCCACCTCGACCGTCGCCCCGCGGCGGAGCCCGAGCTCACCGAGGCGGTCGAGGCGATCAACGAGGACGACCCCGAGACCCTCGACGGCAGCGACCTCATCCGCGCCGACGAGGAGGGCTGACGCCCGTCCGGTCGTACAGGTCGACGAGGAAGCGCGCGAGGTCGACGCGCTGGCGGAAGGCGGGGCTCGGCTGATCGCCCGCGCGGGCGTCGTCGAGCTCGCCGTAGAGGAAGCCGTCGAAGCCGCTGCGGAGCAGCGCGGACGTCGCGAAGGCCTCACGCACGGCGGCCGGGGTCTCGTGCACGCCCTCGGCAGCCAGGCCCTCGACGTACGCCGGGACGACGGCGGTGGCGATCCCCGGCAACCGGCCGGCGGGCACGACGTCGGAGTGGACGAGCCCGACGAGGAGCTGTCCGAGGTCGAAGCCCAGCGCGTGCGGGCTGCGGAAGGACACGTCGATGGCGACCAGCCCGTCCGGGTCGTCCGCCGGGGCGAGGAGGTTCTGCGGGCTGGCGTCCCCGTGCGGGAGGGCCTGCGTGAAGCCGTCGAGGCGGTCGAGGAGAGCGGGGATCTGCTCCCCGAACCCGCGGAGGGCCTCCGCGACGTCCCGGTCGCCGGCGAGCCAGGGGTGGCTCCAGAGGGCCTCGTCGGCCAGCGGCGCGAGCCCGCGCATCGGGACGGCCTGCTCGGCGTACATCCTCAGCGCGAAGCCCGGCGGCAGCTCGCTCACGGCCAGGACCTCGTCGGTGGTGGAGCGGGCGTTCCAGCGTCCGAGGAGGTGGGCCGCCCGGGCGTAGGCCGCGTCGTCCCACACCAGCGGGCGCTCGGCGACGTCCTCCTGCCAGATCGCGACCCGGTCCTCGGGGAGCTCCACGAGCCGGTGCAGCCGCGGGGCGCGCAGGCGGCGGGGGAGCGAGGCCAGGACCCGCGGGTCCCAGAGCTCGAGCTCGGAGCGCCACGGGAAGGTGTCGGAGAAGTGCTGCGCCATCGGGGGCGGCATCAGCTGCAGGCCGGACCAGTGGCGCACGTGCTGGAGCACCTTGCAGAAGAGCGACCAGGGGGCACCCGCGGTGTCGCGTCCGTGCACGCGGTGCACCCCTCCGGTGGCGGGGGAGCCCAGGGCGTGGGGGACGGTGTCGACGGCGGTCGTCCCGGGGTCGGGGTGGCGGCCGAGGGCCTCGTGCACGAGGTCGTCGAGGGCGGCGACGGTGTCCGCCCCGTCCGTGCCGAGCAGGGCGGCCGGGGTCGCGGCGGTCGCGGCGGGGAGGTCGTCGCGCGAGCGGGCCCCACGCGTGGGTGCTGCGGTGGTGTCGTCCATCGTCGTCCCCGATGTTGTCAGGTAGCCTTACCGTTTCGTCGATAGTAAGGTTGCCTTATGACATCGGTCAAGGACGATCTCCCGGACCACGCGCTGGCCCTGCTCGGCTACGTCATGGACGGCATGCGTCGCGACCTGGTCGCGAGGAGCGCCGACGGGGCCGGGGCGGCGACCGGGCTGCGTGCGAGCCAGCTCCGGCTGCTCAGCCTCACACCGGTCGACGGGATGCGGGTCACCGACCTGGCGGACCGGGTGGGCATGACCAAGCAGGCGCTGGGCGAGTTCGCCAACGCCCTCGAGGAGCAGGGACTGATCGAGAGCGTCCGGGACGACCGTGATCGCCGGATCCGCATCCTGCGCCCGACCGAGCAGGGTCGTCGCGCCGTCGCGGACGGGGACGCCCTCATCGGCGAGGTGGAGGCGGACTGGCGCCGACGGCTCGGGGCGCGGCGCTGGGACGACCTGCGTGCGCTGCTCCGCGCGGCCGCGGAGCTGGGCCCCGGTCAGCCCGCGGAGTAGGCCTCGACCAGCTGGGACTCGGCGGCGTCGAGGTAGGTCGCCATGGCCGCCTCGGCCCCGGCGAGGTCGCGCGCCTCCAGCATCCCCAGGATCCTCCGGTTGTCCGGGAGGTAGGCCTCGTGGAAGGCCTGCGGCGCCGCCATCACGTGGAAGACCAGGCGCAGCTCGGCAAGCAGGTGGCCCATCGCCTCCGCGACGCGGGGGCTCTCGGCGAGGGCGGCGATCGCCTGGTGGAAGTGCATGTTGGCGGTGCCGACGTCCACCCAGCGCCCCTCTTCGGCGGCGGCCTGGCCCTCCTCGGCGGCCGCGCGGGCGGGCTCGACCAGGGTGGCCCAGCGATCGGCGTACGACGGGTCGGACGCGAGGCGCTCGGCCGCGCGGCGCGCGGCGCCGCACTCGAGGATGCGGCGCAGCTGGTAGAGGTCGCGGACGTCGTCGACGGTGAGCTTGCGGACGAACACGCCGCGGTTGAACTCGTGCACGAGGAGGCGCTCGTGGCCGAGCAGCCTGAACGCCTCGCGGAGCGTGTTGCGAGAGACCCCCAGGGCGGCACCGATGTCCTCCTCGGAGAGCCTGGTCCCGGGGGCGAGGTGGCCCTCGGTGATGCGGGTGCGGAGCACGTCGGCGACCCTTCCGGCGGTGCTGGCGCGACCCAGTCGGGGGCGCTCGGCCTGCAGCTCCTCGAGCCAGTCGGTGGTGGTCACGCGGGAACAGTATCGGACGGGGGTATTGACGAATTGTTCAACAATCCCTCACTCTGGTGTGACGGGGACCACCTCTCCCGGCATCGCACGGGACCGACAGATGGGCCACACATGACCGACGACACCAGCCAGCAGAGTGCGACAGGCAGCAAGCCAGCAAGCGCGACGGCCAAGGCCGGGGCGGCACGCGGGGCACTCCTCGGCGCCATGTTCCTCATGGCCACCAGCGCCATCGGGCCGGGCTTCATCACCCAGACCACCGTCTTCACGGCCGAGCTCGGGGCGGCCTTCGCCTTCGCGATCCTGGTGTCGATCCTGGTCGACATCGCCGTGCAGCTGAACGTCTGGCGGGTCATCGGGGTCTCCGGCATGCGCGCCCAGGAGCTGGCCAACTCGGTCCTCCCCGGCGCCGGCTACTTCCTGGCGGCCCTGGTCGTCCTGGGCGGCCTGGTCTTCAACATCGGCAACATCGGCGGCACCGCGCTGGGCGCCAACGCGATGTTCGGCCTCGACGTCAAGATCGGCGGTGCGATCTCCGCGGCCATCGCGATCGGCATCTTCCTCAGCAAGAGGGCCGGCGTGGCGATGGACCGCATCGTCGTGGTCCTGGGCCTGCTGATGATCGTCATGGTCACCTACGCGGCCATCGTCTCGGGCCCGCCCGTCGGTGAGGCGCTGCGCCAGACCGTGCTGCCCGACGAGGTCGACTTCCTCATCATCACCACGCTGATCGGTGGCACGGTCGGCGGCTACATCACCTACGCCGGTGCCCACCGGCTCGTCGACTCCGGCATCACCGGCAGCGACCACGTCCGCGAGATCACCCGGGGCTCGGTGACCGGCATCCTGGTGACCGGCGTGATGCGGGTCCTGCTGTTCCTCGCCGTGCTCGGCGTCGTCGCCGGGGGCGTGACCCTCGCGGTCGACAACCCGCCGGCCTCCGCCTTCGAGGCGGCGCTGGGCGACGTCGGGGTCCGGGTCTTCGGCATCATCCTGTGGGCCGCGAGCATCACCTCGGTGATCGGTGCGTCGTACACCTCGGTGTCGTTCCTGGCCGGCTTCTCCAAGCGCCTCGAGGCCCGCCGGCCGCTCCTCACCGTCGTCTTCATCCTCTTCTCGACCGTCGTCTACCTCGCGCTGGGCAAGGCCCCGGTGACCCTGCTCGTGCTGGCCGGCGCCCTCAACGGCCTCATCCTCCCGGTCGGCTTCGCCGTCATCCTCTGGGTGGCCGCACGCCGCACCGACCTGCTGCGCGGCTACCGCTACCCCCGCTGGCTCCTGGTCATCGGCGTGCTCGTGTGGGGGCTGACCGTCTACCTCGGCTGGAACTCCCTGAGCGGGATCGCGGCGCTGTGGTGATGGGCGAGCAGCGGATCGATCTCAACGCCGACCTGGGCGAGGCGTTCGGCGCCTGGACCCTCGGCGACGACGACGCCCTCCTGGAGCTGATCACCAGCGCCAACGTGGCCTGCGGCTTCCATGCCGGGGACCCGACGGTGCTGCGCCGCACCTGCGAGCGCGCCGCCGAGCGCGGCGTGGTGATCGGCGCCCAGGTCGGCTACAACGACCTGGCGGGCTTCGGACGCCGGTTCCTCGACGTCGAGCCCCACGAGCTGACCAACGACGTGCTCTACCAGCTCGGCGCACTCGAGGCCTTCGCCCGGGTCGCCGGCACGCAGGTGCGCTACGTCAAGCCGCACGGCGCGCTCTACAACGCGATCGTGCACCACGAGGCGCAGGCCGAGGCGGTGGTCGAGGCCGTGCTGCGCTACGACCCGACCCTGCCGGTGCTGGGCCTGCCCGGCTCGGTGTGGCTCGCGACCGCCGAGGCGGCGGGGCTGACCACCGTGCCCGAGGCGTTCGCCGACCGCGCCTACACGCCCGAGGGCACGCTGGTGTCCCGGCGCGAGGACGGCGCCGTCCTGCACGACGTCGACCACGTCGCGGAGCGCAGCGTCCGGATGGCCACCCACCGCGAGGTGGTGGCCGTCGACGGCTCGCTCGTGGAGGTGTTGGCCGGATCGGTGTGCGTCCACGGCGACAGCGAGGGCGCCGTCGCAATGGCGGCCGCCGTACGCCGCGGCCTCGAGGAGGCGGGCGTCCGGGTGGCCCCCTTCGTCGGAGGCGACGTCGCATGAGGCTGCTTCCGTGCGGTGACTCGGGCCTGCTGGTCGAGCTGGCGGACCTCGACGAGGTGCTGGCGCTGTACGCCGAGCTCGTCGACGACCCGCCCGCGGGCGTGGTCGACCTGGTGCCGGCCGCTCGCACCCTCATGCTTCGCATCGACCCGACCCGGACCGACCCCGCCCAGGTGGGTCGCGCTGTCCGGGCCACGGCGACGCGACCCGGGCAGCGGCCCGACGAGGGGCTGGTGGAGGTGCCGGTGACCTACGACGGCGAGGACCTCGCCGAGGTCGGTCGCCTCACCGGGCTGGGGGAGCGCGGCGTCGTCGAGGCGCACACCGCGCAGGAGTGGACCGTCGCGTTCTGCGGCTTCGCGCCCGGCTTCGGCTACCTCGTCGGCGCCGACGAGCGGCTCACGGTGCCGCGGCGCAGCGTCCCGCGGACCCGCGTCCCGGCGCGGTCGGTCGCGCTGGCCGGCGAGTTCACCGGTGTCTACCCGCGCGAGTCGCCCGGCGGCTGGCAGCTCATCGGGCACACCACGCTCCAGCCCTGGGACCTCGACCGCGAACCGCCCGCCCTGCTGGTGCCGGGCGTCCGCGTCAGGTTCGTGGCGGCGTGATGCCGCTCGGGAGGAGGGCCGCCCGCTCCACGTCGTGGCTCGAGGTGGTCGCCCCGGGCCCGTTGACCACCGTGCAGGACCTGGGCCGCCCCGGGCTGGGAGCGCTCGGCGTCGGTCACTCGGGTGCCGCGGACGTCCCGGCGCTGCGGCTGGCCAACCGGCTGCTCGGCAACCCCGAGTCCGCCGCCGCGCTGGAGGTGACCTTCGGGGGACTGGAGGTCGTCGCCCACGGGTGCATGACCGTGACGGTCACCGGGGCACCCTGCCCGGTGGCGGTCGACGGCCGCGAGCACGGGGCCTACGGCGTCGTCCGGGTGCCCGACGGCGCCTCCCTGCGCCTGGGTACGCCGCGCTCCGGCCTGCGCAGCTATCTCGCGGTGCGCGGCGGCATCGACGTGCCGGAGCAGCTGGGCTCGCGGGCCGCGGACACCCTGGCGGCGCTCGGTCCGGCGCCGCTCGCCCCCGGGGACCGGCTCCCCGTCGGCACCGCCACCGACGCCCACCCCGGCGTCGACGTGGCGCCGGTGCCGGTGCCCGAGGACGGTGACGTCACCCTGCGCGTCGTCGACGGGCCCCGCGCGGACTGGTTCACGCCCGCCGCGCACACGGCGCTCGTGTCGCAGCCCTACGAGGTCACCTCCGACAGCAACCGCGTCGGGATGCGGCTCTCCGGGACCGTGCTCGAGCGGATGCAGGACCAGGAGCTGCCCAGCGAGGGGATGGTCTGCGGCGCGCTGCAGGTCCCGCCGTCCGGGCAGCCGACGCTCTTCCTCGCCGACCACCCGGTCACCGGCGGCTACCCCGTGATCGCCGTCGTCGTGCCCGCCGACCTGCCCCGGGCCGCGCAGGTGCGCCCGGGCCAGCGCATCACCTTCCGGCGGGTGTCGACCCCGCCGCTGCCCCCCGCGTCGCCCACCACAGGAGACACCGATGACTGAGACCGACCGTCCCGACACCCTCTCTCCCGCCGAGGCGCGCGAGCTGTTCCGCGGCGGGCTCCGGGTGCCGACCTCGGGCTGGTGCGCGGGCTGGACCCAGGCCAACCTCCTGGCCGTGCCGCGCGACCTCGCTTACGACTTCCTGCTGTTCGCGCAGCGCAACCCGGCGGCGTGCCCGGTCCTCGACGTGACCGAGCCCGGGGCGGTGAGCAGCCCCCGGTTCGCCGGTGACCTGCGCACCGACCTGCCGGCCTACCGCGTCTACGAGCACGGCGAGCTGGTCGACGAGGTCGACGACGTGACCGCGCGCTGGCGCGACGACATGGTCGCCTTCCTGATCGGCTGCAGCTTCACCTTCGAGGACGCACTGCTCGCCGCCGGGGTGCCCGTGCGCCACATCGAGCAGGGCAGCAACGTGCCGATGTACCGCACCGACGTCGCGTGCCGCCCGGCCGGGTCGCTGTCCGGCCCGCTGGTCGTGTCGATGCGCCCGATGGCCGCGTCGCAGGTGGCCACCGCGGTGCGGGTGACCTCGCGCTACCCGGCGGTCCACGGGGCTCCGGTGCACATCGGGTCGCCCGCCGAGCTCGGCATCACCGACCTGGACGCCCCCGACTTCGGTGACCCCGTCGAGGTGCGGCCGGGTGAGGTCCCGGTCTTCTGGGCGTGCGGCGTGACCCCGCAGGCGGCGGTCATGCAGTCCCGTCCGGCCCTGGCGATCGGCCACGCTCCCGGGCACATGGCCATCACCGACATCCGCGAGAGCGAGCACGTGGTCCCGTGAGGCCCGTGCTCGTCACCCGTCCGGGCCGTGCCTCCCCGCGATCCTGAGGGCGAGGAGCTTGTCCGCGGAGATGACGAGCGCGATCGCGGCCGTGACACCGAGGATCGCCAGCCAGGCACTGCCGTCGAGCGGGGCGGTGCCGAAGACCGCGTTCATGAACGGCAGGTAGGTGAAGGCCGCCTGGGCGGCCACCTGCACGACCACCCCGCCGATGATCCACGGGTTGGAGAAGAAGCCGAGGCGCCACGAGGGCCCGACCAGTGAGCGGCAGCTGTAGAGGTAGAAGATCTCGACCGCGACGAACAGGTTGACCGCGGCCGTGCGGGCCTCGGCCAGGTCGACGCCTCGGCCCTGCTCGGAGACGAAGATCCACCACGACCCCACGACCAGCAGCCCGGCGACGAGGACCGTGCGCCACACGAGGGTGCGGGTGAGCAGGGGCAGGTCCGGGGCACGGGGAGGCCGGTCCATGATGCCGGCCTCCCGGGGCTCGAAGGCCAGCATCAGCCCCAGGACGACCGCGGTGGTCATGTTGATCCACAGGATCTGGGTGGGGAGGATCGGCAGCGCCGACCCGAGGACGATGGCGACGAGGATGACGAGTCCCTCGCCCATGTTGGTCGGCAGCGTCCAGACGATGAACTTGGTGAGGTTGTCGAAGACCCCGCGGCCCTCCTCGACCGCCGCCTCGATCGTCGTGAAGTCGTCGTCGAGGAGCACCATGTCCGCGGCGTCCTGTGCGACCTGCGTCCCGCCCCGACCCATCGCGATGCCGATGTCGGCCCGGCGCAGCGCCGGGGCGTCGTTGACCCCGTCGCCGGTCATCGCCACGACGTGGCCGGCGGACTGCAGGGACTCCACCAGGCGCAGCTTCTCGCCGGGGGAGACCCGGGCGAAGACACCCGCGGCGGCCACGGTCGCGGCGTACTCGTCCTCGGGCAGCGACGCGAGCTCGGTACCCGTGACGACGCGACGTCGGTCCGCCGGCCGGTGGTCCAGTCCCAGCTCGTCGGCGATGGCGGCCGCGGTGGCGGCGTGGTCGCCGGTGATCATCTTGACCTCGATCCCGGCCGCGTGGCACGCCGCGACGGCCGCGGCCACCGCCGGTCGCGGCGGGTCGAGCATCGCCTGCAGGCCGGTGAGCACCACGCGACCGTGGAGGCCGTCGGTCGTGAAGTCGTCCGGGTCCGCGTCGCGCACCACCCCCGTCGCCAGGACGCGGAGCCCCCGGGCGGCCAGGCGGTGGACCGCGTCCACGACGACGGCCCGGTCCAGCGGCTCGACCGTGCCGTCGGCCCTCATCCACTGCTCGCACAGGTCCGCCACCCGCTCGACGGCTCCCTTGACCAGGACGAGGTGGTGGTCGTCGGAGGGGCGATGGTGCAGCGTGGCCATGTACTGCCGCTCGGAGTCGAACGGGATGGTGGCCACCCGCAGCGTCTCGGAGTCGAGCGCCCCGGCCGGTCCAGCCTTGAGCCCCACGACCTTCATGGCGGCCTCGGTGGGATCGCCCGAGATCGTCCACTGCTCGCCGTCGCGGACGACCCCGGCGTCGTTGCAGTCCGTCCCGGCGGTCAGGCACCACCGCAGGCCGGTTGCGCCGTCCAGGTCGGCCCGGACCCCGTCTCGACGCAGCTCCCCGGCCGGGTCGTAGCCCAGGCCGGTGACCTCGAGCTCGCCGTCGGGGGTCCACACGCGCCGCACGGTCATCTCGTTGGTGGTGAGGGTGCCGGTCTTGTCGGTGCAGATCACCGTGGTGCTGCCCAGGGTCTCGACCGCCGGGAGATGGCGTACGACGGCACGTCGGCGCACCATGCGCTTGACGCCGATCGCCAGCGTGATCGTGACGGCGGCCGGGAGACCCTCCGGGATGGCCCCGACGGCGAGGGCCACGGCGGCGGTGAACATCGCCGGGGCACTCTCGCCGCGCAGCAGCCCGACCACGAACGCCACCACCGCCAGCGCGACGATCACCACGGTGAGCAACGAGCTGAAGCGCGCGAGCTTGCTCGTCAGGGGCGTCGCCAGCACCGTGGCCCCACCGACCATGCGGTGGATGCCCCCCAGCTCGGTGCGCTCCGCGGTGGCCACGACCAGGCCGCGTCCCGTCCCGGCGCGCACCAGGCTGCCGGCGTAGAGCATGTTGGTCCGGTCGGCCACCCGGGCGGCCAGTTCGAGCACCGCGTCCGCCTTGCGGATGGACGCCGACTCCCCGGTCAGGCTGGACTCGTCGACCAGGAGCTCGGTCGCATCGACGACGCGCAGGTCGGCGGGCACCTTCTCGCCCGGCTCCAGCGCGACGAGGTCCCCGCTGACCAGGTGCTCGGACGCGATGGTGCGGCGCTGTCCCGCACGGACGACGCGGGCCTCGCCCCGGACCATCGACCGCAGGCTGTCGAGGGCGGCGAGGGCCTTCGACTCCTGGACGAAGCCGACCAGCGCGTTGACGAGGACGACGCCCATGATGACTGCGGCGTCGACGTACTCACCGAGCAGCAGCGTCGTCAGCGCGGCCGCCAGGAGGACGTAGATCAGCGGGTTGTGGAACTGGAGGAGCACGCGCCGCACGAGCGAGTCGCCCCGTGCCTCCGGCAGGGTGTTGGCCCCGTCGCGGGCGAGGCGGTCGACCGCGACCGGCTCCTCCAGTCCCCGGTCCCGGTGGCTGCCCAGGCGGGCGACGACCTCCGCGACCGGGACGGCGTGGTGGTGGTGGTGCTCCGGAGCAGTGTCGATGGTGCTGTGGTCCGGCAACGCGTCAGGCCCGGTAGTCGTCCGTGGGGACCACGACCGCACGCCCGGTGACGGTGCCGTGCGTCAGGTCGAGGTAGGCCTGGGCGGCGTCATGGAGCGTGTAGAGCGTGGTCTCGGCGGTCAGCAGCCCGCGGGCGCCGAGGTCGAGGACCTCGACGAGCTCGTGGCGGTTGCCCCAGTAGGTCGTCTGCACGCTGGTCTCGTAGGGCAGGGAGAAGAACGACACCGGCAGCGTGCCGCCGCCGATCCCGACGAGGGTGAGGTCGCCGAGCGAGCGGGACACGGCGGCGGCGAGGGCCAGCGTGTCGTCGCTGCCGACGTGGTCGAGCACGAGGTCGGCGCCCAGCCCGCCGGTGAAGTCGCGGATCTCCTGCACGGCGTCGGGGCCGGGGGCGACCGCGAGGTCGGCGCCACCCCGCAGCGCACTGTCGCGGGAGGACTCCCGCGGGTCGACGGCGACGATCCGGGCTGCGGTCGTGGCCTTGAGCACCTGGACGGCGAGGTGGCCCAGGCCGCCGACACCGATGACCACGGCGGTCGAGACGGGTCCCAGCTTGTGCTGCGAGCGGCGCACCGCGTGGTACGGCGTGAGCGCCGCGTCGGTGAGCGGCGCGGCGGAGACGGGATCGAGCCCGTCGGGAAGCGGCACCAGGTGCCGCGCGGCCGGGACGAGGAGGTACTCCGCCATCCCGCCGTCCATGCCCAGCCCGCCTCCACCGCCGGGGACGGGGGCCAGGTCGGGGCGTGCGCACAGCGTCTCGTAGCCGCCCAGGCAGCGCTGGCACTGCCCGCACCCCCAGGCGCCGACGACGGCGACCGGCTGGCCGGGCTCGAGGCCGCGGACGCCCTCGCCGAGCGTGTGCACCCAGCCGGCGTTCTCGTGGCCCAGCGTGAAGGGCGGCTCCCACGGCAGGGCGCCGGCCTCGAAGTCGTGCATCAGGTGCAGGTCGGAGTGGCACGCCCCGGCAGCGCCCACCTGCACCAGCACCTCACCCGGCCCCGGCACCGGGACCGGCACCTCGACCAGTTCCGGCTCGCTCTTCCACGACGGCAACCGCAACGCCCACATGGGGTCCTCCTCGTCGATGTCCTGTGCCCAGCATCGCGGTGACCGGGCGGGCGATGAAGAGGCCAGCGACTCCGTCGACGGGGGCCGTTGGTCCCTAGGAGCCGGGCGTCGCCCGCGGGATCGTGGAGGTCCCACCTCCCGCGAGGAGCCACCCGTGCTGACCGCCCACCCCACGCCCGCGCAGGCCGCTCCGCTGCCCCAGCTGCCCGGTCCGGTCGACCAGTACGTCTCCCTGCGGATCCCGGTGTGCGGCCTCGCCGACACCGTCGAGGAGGTCCTGGTGCGGCTGCGCGCGGGCGCCCACGACTCGGTGGCGGACGTCGCCGTGTGCACGGAGCCGGGCACGCCGTCGCGGTTGCTCGGCCTGGTGCCGTTCGCCCGGATGCTGGCGGCGCCGCCGGGGACGACTGCGGCGGAGCTGCTCGACCCCGACCCGCCCGTCGTCGCCCTCGGCCACGACAGCGAGCAGGCGGCCTGGAAGGCCGTCCGGCACGGGGAGTCGAGCCTCGCCGTCGTGGACGAGGACGGCCTGTTCCACGGGCTGGTCCCCTCGTCGCGGCTGCTCGGCCTGCTGCTGCGGGCCCACGACGAGGACTTCGCCCGCCTCGGCGGCTATCTCGCGTCGTCGCACACCGCGCGGGTGGCCATGGAGGAGCCGGTGACGCACCGGCTGTGGCACCGGGTGCCGTGGCTGGTGCTGGGCCTCGCCGGCGCGGCGCTGTCCGCCTGGTTCGTCGGACTCTTCGAGGGCCGGCTCACCGCCGACGTGCGCCTCGCGTTCTTCATCCCCGGCGTCATCTACCTCGCCGACGCGGTGGGCACCCAGACCGAGGCGCTCGTCGTACGCGGACTGTCGGTGGGCACGTCGTTGCGCTCGACGATCCGGCTGGAGGCGCTCACCGGTCCGCTGCTCGGGCTCCTGCTGGCCGCGGTCGGCTATCCCGCCATCCTCTCCGTCCTCGGCGACCCGGGCATCGCACTCACCGTCTCGATCGCCCTGGTGGCCGCGTGCAGCGTCGCGACCGTCGTCGCCGCCGTGCTGCCGGTGCTCATGTCCCGGACGGGCCGGGACCCGGCCTTCGGCAGCGGTCCGCTCGCCACGGTCATCCAGGACCTGCTCTCACTGGTGATCTACTTCCTCGCCGCCGTTCTGGTCCTGGGGTGATCGACATGGTCCAGCCCACGCTCACCTTCCTCGGCGCCGCCGGCACCGTCACCGGGAGCCGCTTCCTCGTGGAGGGTGCCGGCGCCCGGGTGCTCGTGGACGCCGGCCTCTACCAGGGCCCGTCGAGCCTGCGGCGGCGCAACTGGGACGAGTTCCCCGTCGACCCCGCCTCCATCGACGAGGTGGTGCTGACCCACGCCCACCTCGACCACACCGGCTACCTGCCGCGCCTGGTCAAGGAGGGCTTCCGCGGGCCGGTCCGCTCCACCCCGGAGACCGCCGAGCTCGCCGCGATCGTGCTCCGCGACAGCGCCCACCTCCAGGAGGAGGACGCCCTGTACGCCAACAGGACGGGCTTCTCCAAGCACCGGCCCGCCCTCCCGTTGTACGACGCCGCCGACGTCGAGCGCACCCTGCCGCTGCTCGAGCCGGTGCCGCTCGACGAGGACGTGACCATCGCCGGCGGCATCGTCCTGCGGCTGCGGCCGGCCGGCCACATCCTCGGCTCGGCGACGGTGTCGCTGACCGTCGACGGGCACCGGGTCCTCTTCAGCGGCGACCTCGGGCGCCGGCACCACCCGCTGCTCCGGCCCCCCGCGGACCCGCCGGCCGCCGACACGATGGTGGTCGAGTCGACGTACGGCGACCGCCTGCACCCGGTGCCCGACCCGCAGCGACTGGCCGACGCGGTCCGGCGGACGATCGGCAGGGGCGGGAGCGTGCTCGTGCCGGCCTTCGCCGTGGACCGCACCGAGCTGGTCCTGATGGCGTTGCGGCGGCTCACCGAGGCCGGTGACATACCCCGCGTCCCGGTCCACGTGGACAGCCCGATGGCGCTGGCGGCGCTGAGGGTCTACGAGCGGGCGATCGCGGAGGGCAGCGGCCAGGTGCGCGCGGACCTGTCCCGGACGAGCGGGCTCTTCGACCCCGGGGACCTGCACGCCGCCCGCACGCCGACCGAGTCCCGCGAGCTCAACGACCCGCGACACCCGTGCATCATCATCTCGGCGTCCGGGATGGCCGCCGGCGGCCGGATCATCCACCACCTCGAGCACATGCTCCCGGACCGGCGGCACACCGTCGTGCTCACCGGCTACCAGGCGGTCGGCACCCGCGGACGGCAGCTCCTCGAGGGGGCGCGGGACGTCAAGATCCACGGCCGCTACATCCCGGTGCGCTCCGAGGTCGTCTCGATCGACGACTTCTCCGTGCACTCCGACGCGGGGGAGACCCTCGACTGGCTCGAGCGCGCGCCCCGGCCCCCCGGCACGGCGTACGTCGTCCACGGCGAGCCCGACTCCGCCCGGGCGCTGGTGCGGCGGATCCGCGACGACCTCGGCTGGAACGCCGTCGTCCCGTCGTACGGCGAGCGGGTCCTGCTCGACTGAGGCCCGTCCTCAGGAGAGGGAGAGGGCGACGCCCACCACGACCACCGCCGGCAGCAGCAGGAGCAGCAGCGCGCCGGCGAAACGGGCACCGCCGGCCGCCGCACCCACCAGGACCTTGCCGAGGGTGTTGGTCGCCAGGCCCGCCCCGATCGCCACCACGGCGGTGGCGAGGGGGAGGTCGCCGCTGTGCACCAGGGTGGCCATGGCGACGCTGGCTCCGTGGACGTCCGCCAGCGCCGCGGTGGCGCTCGCCGCTGTTGCACCGGCGGCGCCGTACCGGTCCTGGAGCCACAGGGCCAGGGGCAGCACGGCGGAGATGATCGCGGCGAGGAGGAGGGCCGGACCGATGGCGAAGGGACGACCGGTGGGCGTGGAGTCGTCCTCGCCGTGGACCGACCGGCCCAGCCACCACGCCTCGAGGGCCAGCACCAGGCTGCCGGCCACCACGGCGGGGAGCAGGCGGACCGTCACGGTGGGGTCGACCAGCGCCGTCACCAGGGCCAGCTGGACCAGGGTCGCGACGCTGGCGAGCAGCGTGCCGGCGAGGGCCGCCCGCACCGGCACCTCGCTGCGGCGGGCCCGGGCCGCCATCACCCCGGTGGTCGCCGTCGCGGACACGAAGCCGCCCGCCAGGCCCGCGATCATCACCCCACGCCGGGCGCCGAACATCCGGGTGGCGGCGTAGCCGACCCAGCCGATCGCGATGATCAGGACGACCAGCAGCCAGATGCGCTGCGGCACCCACGCGCCGTACGGCCCGACGGGACCCGACGGCAGGACCGGCAGCACGACGAAGGCGGCGACGAAGAAGACGAGGGCGTCCGAGCGCTCCTGGTCGGTGACAGTCTCGCGGACGAAGCGGTGCAGCGTCTCCCGGGAGACCAGCAGCACCGTGACCGCGACGGCGACACCGACGGCGACGGCGGGGTCGGTGTGGCTGAGCGCGCCGAGGCCGAGGGTGGCCAGGACGGCCGTCTCGGTGGTGATGCCGCGGTCCTGGTCGCCGGTGACGACGTAGCCCGCGACGACGAGCAGCGCGACGCCCGCGCACAGCACCGCGGCCACCACGAGCGGCACCTGGACGGCCAGGGACCCGATGACGGCGACGAGGGCGAAGGTGCGGATCCCGGCCGTGCGCCCGGGCTGGTCGCGCTCGCGCTCGGCACCCACGAGCAGGCCGATGGCCAGCGCGACACCGAGCGACTGCCACAGCTGGAGCTCGCCCATGGGTCCAGCGTCGTGGAGGCACCGGGCGGCCGGCAGGGCCCGACGGTCCCCCGGAACGGGCCCAACGGCCCGTGCGACGGCCGCGTCGCGGTGCCATGGTCGAGGGGAGAGGGAGGACCGCCATGGACGAGACGACTGCCACGGGGACCGGGCAGGGGACCGGCCTCACCGCCCATGCCTTCGAGGTGACGCGCCGGCTGGCGTCGGCGGGCGGCTCCGTCGTGGGCGTGACGCCCCCGCCGCTGCGCCATGCCCTCGCCACCCTGGCGCGCTCGGTGGACCAGCTGCCGAGCGTGGCCGCACAGGTGGACGTGCTGCAGCAGGAGGTGCACGCCCAACGGCTCGGCCTCCAGGCGGTCCGGGCCGAGCTCGCCGCCCTGGACAGCCAGCTGGCCCTCCTGGAGCGCTCCCTGGCGCCGGTCGCGGCGTGGAACCACCAGACGACGCGCCTCCGCCTGTCCCTGGCCGACGCCCTCGAGCACCTGCCGGACGGCCACGACGACGACCGCGACCGGGACTACGACCAGCACTGAGCGGCCCCGGCCGGGACCGACACGATCGCGAGGAGACCGTCGATGAGCACCTACCGAGTCCTGTGGCGCGTGGTGGCCACCATCACCGTCCTGCTGGCCGCGGTGGCGACCGCGTTCACGATGGACCTCGGGGTGATCCTCGCCGTCGCGTTCGCACTGGCCGTCTTCGGCGCCCTCATCGCCCTCACCCTGCGGGACGACCTCGAGCACGTGCGGTACCCGGTCCTCAAGGGTGCGGCCCTGGCCGTCGTGCCGACCCTGGTCCCGGGACTCTCGCAGGTGGCGGGCCCGGCGGGCACCGCGACGGCCGTGGTCGTCGCGCTCGCCTCGCCCTGGGTGGTGTCGCGGGTCCTGCGCAGCGTGCAGCCCTGGTTGCTCCCGTCGCGCCTCGTGCAGGCCGGGATGGCCGACGAGGACGAGGCGCTGCGGCGCCAGTGGGCGGAGTCGACGCGTCAGCTGCGGCGGGCCGGGACCGTCGCGGACCGGCTCGTCGTCGTGCAGGTGCGCCAGCAGATCCTGGACGACATCACCGCGCGCAGCGGCTGTCCGCTCCCGTCCTTCGTCTGGGAGAGCTCCCACGGGCAGCCCGGCCAGACCCACCTGCCGCAGCGCCGCCGCCCGCCGGGGCCGTTCCCGATGTGGTGACCCGCGCGCCCTCCCGGGACCTTCGGCACTGGCGCGAGCACCCGCCGGCCGACCACCGTGGACCCATGTCGATCAACCTGCCCGCCGTCCTCGTCGCGTCGGCCTGCCTGGTCGCCCCGAGCCTCGTGAGCCCCGTGGGCGTTGCCGCTGCCGTCCCGCCGACGACCCCGACCCTGGTGGACGTCCGTGCGTCCCACCACCCCGGCTTCGACCGGATCGTCTTCGAGTTCGACGGCGACCTGCCCGCGAGCCACGGGGTGCGGTACGTCGACCGGCTGGTCGCCGACGGCTCCGGTCTGCCGGTCCGGGTGGCCGGTCGCGCGATCCTGCGAGTGGTCCTCGACCCCGCTCAGGCCCACGACGACGGGGGCCGCCCGACGGTGCCGCGGCGCACGGCGTACGCGCTGCCCAACGTGATGACGACCGTGCGGGCCGGAGACTTCGAGGCGGTGACGACGTACGGCATCGGGCTGGCGAAGCGGACGCCCTTCGAGGTGACCACGCTCGAGGACCCGAGCCGCCTGGTCATCGACGTGCGGGCCGGCTTCCGCACGGTGCAGCGTCGTGTCTTCCTCCTCGACCGGGACCGATTCGTCGACAACGTCGAGCCGTTCTTCGTCCCGGTGATGCGTCCGGTGCGGCCCGGCACCCCGGCGACGGACCTGATGGACCGGCTCTTCGCGGGGCCGCTGCCCGGCGAGCGGCGTGACGGTCTGCGGCTGGTGAGGTCCCGGGCGACCGGCATCACCGACGTGTCCGTCGCGGGCGGGATCGCGCGGGTGCGACTGACCGGTCGGTGCAGCAGCGGAGGATCCACGGTGACGGTCGCGGGCTCGATCATGCCGACGCTGCGCCGGCTCCCGTCGGTCGACTGGGTCAAGATCTACGACCCTGCGGGACGCACGGCCAGCCCGACCGGCCCGACGGACTCGATCCCGGCCTGCCTGGAGCCGTGAGGCCCCTCAGTCCTTGAGGTGGAGCGGTACGACGGCGACGGTGCAGCTCGCGTGCTCCAGGACGGTGGTCGCCACCGAGCCGAAGAGCATCTCGCCGGCTGCGCTGCCGTGGTGGGTGCCGAGCACGACGAGCTCCTTGTCCGCGGCCGCGTCCATGACGGCCAGGTCGACCAGGCCGGTGGCGAGCGCGCGGTGGACGACCACGTCGGGGTACTTCTCCGCCATGCCGGCCAGGATCTCGGCGAGCAGCAGCAGCTCGTCCTCGTCGGCGTGCACGCCCTCCTGGTCGCCGTGGGCGTGCACGGCCGCGTGCCGGACGTCCCAGTAGGCGTGCAGGACGGTGAGGGGCAGGCCGTGCGCCGAGGCGTGCTGGAAGGCGAACTCGAGCGGCGCCATGGAGCGCTCCGTGGCGTCGACGGCGACGAGGACGCCGGAGCGCTCGGCCCCGTCGGTCGGACGCATCACGACCAGCGGGCAGGTCACGTGGTGCGAGACCCCCACCGCCACCGAGCCGAGCAGGAGGGACCGCACCGGGCCGCGACCCCGGGAGCCCATGACGACCATCGACGCGCGCGTCGCGACGTCCAGCAGCACCTGGCGGGGGTCGCCGAAACCGAGCAGCACGTGCACCTCGAGCTCGGGCGCGCGGGCGGCGACGTCGGCCCGCACCTCGGCGAGCAGCTCCTTGGCCTGGGTCTCCAGCGCTTCGAGGCCGATCCCGGTGCCCATGCTGGGTGACATGCCCACCGGCGCGATCCAGACGGTGTCCATGGGGGACAGGGCGTGCACCAGCGTCAGCGGGCGCCGGGTGAGCCGGGCCTGGTGGACGGCGAAGTCCACCGCGAGGTCCGACGACGGGGAGCCGTCGACGGCGGCCACGATCGTGCCCAGGGGTGCTTCGGCGGTGTTCATCTCTGCATCTCCTCTGCCCGCGGCAGCGACGATCGCTGCCGGTACCTCCAGACTTGTCGACGGCGGTGGCTGCCGGGAGGGCATGTCGGTCCGGATGCCCGGGACGTTGGACCCCGGCCCGGGCCCGGTCTCAGCGAGCCGCGGAGCGCGACGCCGGGTCGCCGGTGAGGACGCGGACCGCGAGCGAGGTCGTGGCCTCGACACCGAGGAAGCCCACGACCCGGCTCACCCGGTCGATGTCGAGGGGGAGCAGACCGGGGGTGCCGGGCACGTCCGGGGTGAGCCCGAGGTCGAGGTCGTCACGGCCGGACATCATCCGCACGTTGAAGTCGTAGCGCTCGCGGGCGCCGGGTGCGGCGAGACGGCGTACGACGCCCGCACCGGTGCGGCGACCCCCGGTCTCGGCGGCCAGCGCGTCCAGCGCCGCGACGAGCGAGCGCCCGTCGTCGTGGTCGACGTCGGCCCAGACCGCATCCATCGAGCCCGCAGTGAGGAGCAGCGCGGCGGCGGCCTTCTCGCCGATGCCGGTCACGCCGGGCAGGTTGTCGCTGGCGTCGCCGCGCAGGGCGGCGTACTCGAGGTAGTTGGCGGCGGGCACGCCGTACATCGCGTGCAGGCGCGTCGGGTTGAGCAGCGGCGAGCCGTTGATGCCGCCGTTGATGAGGCGCAGCACCTGCGTGTGGTCGCTGATGTGGGCGAAGGCGTCCCGGTCGGAGGTGATGATGACGCAGTTCCAGTCGTGCCGCTCGGCCCACGTGGCGCCGGAGGCGTTGACGTCGTCGGCCTCGAGACCGGGCGGTGTGAGGGTGGCCAGGCCGAGGGCGTCGAGCAGGGCACCGGCGCGCTCGAGCTGCTCGACGAGCTCGGCGTCCTTCTCCGCCCGCCCCGCCTTGTAGTCGGGGTAGAAGTCGCGCCGCTCGGAGCCGGTGCGGTCGTCGAGGCCGAAGATCACTGCGTCCGGCGCGAACTGGTCGATGGACTCCAGGATCTGGCGCAGCATCCCGTGCAACGCCCACACCGGGCGGCCCGCCCGGTCCTTGATGCGCGTGTGGGCCCGCGCGTGGTGGTTGCGGTGCAGCAGCGACGGCGCGTCGACGACCAGCAGCAGCTTGCGGGCGCCGGGGTCGGTGGGCGCGGTGCGCTCGGTGGGCTCGGTGGGGGAGGGGCTCATGGGGGATCGGCGACCACCCTAGGCGGATGTCGAAGTCGGTGCGGCTCGCGCGTCTGCGTTGCAAGGAGAACGATGGGCGTGGCCCCACGCCGCAGGTACGTTCACGAGACGACCGGGAGGTCACCATGCAGTACCTCATCCTCGCTGCCGAGGACGACGCCGCCTTCGCGGCACGTGACGACATCGAGCGCAGCGCCGGCTACTGGGAGTCGTGGCAGGGCTACATCGCGGCGCTCACCGAGAGCGGCCTGCTGGCCGGAGCAGGTGGCCTGCAACCACCGTGGACGGCGTCGACGGTCAGGGTGCGCGACGGGCGTCGCACGGTCCAGGACGGGCCGTACGCCGAGACCAAGGAGCAGCTCGGTGGCTACTTCGTCATCGACGCCCCCGACCTCGACACGGCGCTGCACTGGGCGGAGCGCTGCCCGGCTGCGGCGTACGGCTCGGTCGAGGTGCGTCCGCTCCTACCACCCCCGGGTGCGTGACCGACACGACGGCAGCCGTCGTCGACGAGGTCGCCCGGACGTCGTACGGCCGCCTGGTCGCCTATCTCGCCTCCGTCACCGGGGACCTGGCCGCCGCGGAGGACGCCCTCGGCGACGCGCTGGTCGCGGCGCTGACCACCTGGCCGGAGCGAGGAGTGCCCGAGCGACCCGAGTCGTGGCTGCTCACGGCCGCGCGGCGCACGCTCATCGACGCGGGACGTCGGCGCGACGTCGCCCGCGCGGCCCTGCCGGCGCTCGCCCGGGCGATGGAGGAGAGGTCGGAGCAGCTCTCGGGCGGCGTCATCAGCGACGACCGGCTCCGGCTCATGTTCGCCTGCGCGCACCCGGCGATCGCGCCGGCGATGCGGAGCCCGCTGATCCTGCAGGCGGTGCTCGGCCTCGACGCGGCGCGGTTGGCACCGGCCTTCCTCGTGGCGCCGACGACGATGGGGCAGCGCCTGGTGCGCGCCAAGGCCAAGATCAGGGATGCCCGGGTCCCGTTCCGAGTGCCCGAGCGGCACGAGCTCCCCGAGCGGTTGGACGCGGTGCTGGACGCGGTCTACGCGGCGTACGGCACCGGCTGGGACGACGTCGACGGCCTCGACGAGGCCCGCCGTGGCCTGGTGCCGGAGGCGATCCGTCTGGCCCGGTTGCTCGCCGAGCTGCTGCCTGACGAGCCGGAGGCCCACGGGCTGCTCGCACTGGTGCTGCACTCGCACGCCAGGCACGATGCGCGGCGGGACGCGTCAGGTGACTACGTCCCGCTGGCCGAGCAGGACGTCTCGCTCTGGTCGCGCGAGCTGATCGCCGAGGCCGAGGCGCACCTGGCCCGGGCGATGACCGGTGGCCGCATCGGGCCCTACCAGCTGCAGGCGGCCATCCAGTCGCTGCACAACCGTCGCAGCGCCACCGGGAAGACGCACTGGCCGGCGATCGCGCAGCTGTACGACGGCCTGGTCCGGCTGGCGCCCACGACCGGTACGGCGGTCGCTCGGGCCGCGGCCCACCGGGAGGTGGAGGGCGCCGCGGCCGCGCTCCTGCTGCTCGACGAGCTCACGGGCGAGATCGGCGACGACGCTGTCGCCGGCTACCAGCCCTACTGGGTGCTGCGGGCGCTGTGCGAGCACGAGCTAGGCCGGACCACGGCGCCCGAGGCCGCCAGCCGCGCCGTCGCCCTCACGACCTCGCCCCGGGTGGCCGCGCACCTGCGCCGGACGCTCGGTCCGGGTCAGGGGACATGACTGCCGACGCGAGGACGAGCTGGACGGGTGGGACGTAGATCTCGACGCCGTCGGGTGCGGTGAGGATGACGTCGGCCTGGTTGTCGTCGAGTCGGCGGGTGCCGGTGTGGTCGACGAGGTAGCTGAGTCCGTGGGGGGTTTGCCAGAGGTGTCTGCCGGGTCCGATGGTGCGGCAGCGGTAGCGGCCGTGGGTCTTCCAGCGGTGGTGTCGTCGGCGGAGTGGGCCGCTGTTGTGGGGTCCGGTCTGGCCGGGTGGTCCGGTGGGGTCATAGGCGGTGCTGTGGTCGAAGTCGACGTCGCGGCGGGTCGCGGTGCGGGGGCTGTAGGGGAAGACGTCGCCGCCGGTCTGGGTCCAGACGTGGTCCTTGGTGGTTTCGGGGTGTTCGTAGGCGTCGGTGCGGCGTCGGTCGCGGAGGTCGAGGACGGGTTGGACGGTGACGTCGGCGTGGCCGAGGAGGTCGGCGAGCTGGGTGATGTCAACGGGTCCGAGGCCCTCGACGCGGGCGATGCCGGTGCGGGTGCGGAGGGCCTGGTCGGTGACGTGGACGTAGAGGACTCCGCGGCCGCGCAGGGAGGCGAGCGTGCGGGCGGACAGCGCGCAGATCCGGTCCACGGTGTGAGCCAGGTCCTCGGGTGCCCACGCGGGCCGGTCGTCCTCGGGGCTGCCTTCGTTGGTTTCCTCATCAGGGTCCGGGTCGGTGTGTTCGAGGAGGAGCTTGAGGAGGTCGACGGGTCGGGCGAGCCAACCGAGGGCCAGGGCGCGGAGCTCGTCGTGGTTGTGGTCGTGGCCGTGGGTGCGGACCAGGATGTCCGCGACGCGGTCGACCATGGCGTCGATCCAGGCGGCGTCGCCGGCGGTGACGCGGGCGATGAGGTGGCGGTAGCCGAACTCGTCGGCGCGGGAGAGGCGGACGTAGCGTTCGTGTCGGATGCGTTCGCGTTCGGCGGCGTGAGTCTCGGGGTCGGCCTCGATGATCTTGGCCCGCGCGATGGCGAACACCGTCGACGGGGCGTGGCCGGCGATCGCGCGGGCGACGGCGGTGTCGACGAGCCCGACGGTCTCGGCGAGCAGGGGGCGGGTCATGACCGCGACGCGGCGTGCGACCCACGGTTCGCAGTCGCCGGCCTGGACGATGGCCCAGGTGCGGGGGAGGCGGTGGATGAGGTCGAGGGTGTCGGCGATCAACGACCGCGTGGTCAGGGCGTGGGTCTCCTGGGCCATGGCGAGCTCGGCCAGGCAGTACTCCCGCACCTCCGGGGTGCCGTCACCACCGGGGTGGGTCATCGGGTCCTTGGCGTCCTGCGGCTGGCCGTGGAGGGCGGCCCACTGGGCGGCGAGGAGCATCTCGTCGACCTCCGCGAGGCGACGTACGCGGCGTCGGGCGGTCGCGACGTCCAGCAGGTCGCGGGCCGACAGCTCGTCGATCCCAGGGGGTGCCTGGGGATCGGTGGGGGCTGTCGGGGTGGCCATGCCCCCATTCTCTCTCGAACGCATGTTCGAGATCAAGAGGCGCGGAGTGATCTGTGGACGAGTCAATGGGCGTCGCGGTAGAGCGGCGCAGCATCCCCGTAGCCGACCCGTCGGACCGCACCCGGGATCGCGGCCGCGAGGGCCTGCGCCGTCTGCTCGTCGCACCCGACCGTGAACTCGATCTCCTCGTCGACCTCGCAGGCAACGCACCAGGCGTGGTCGTCGGGCCACACGAGGTGGGGCTCCTGGTTCACCCGCCCGGCGCCTTGCCACGCGAGGGCCGGCGCGTCCCTCATCGAGTCGACTGGCCCGGTGAAGAGCAGCATCGTCCTGTTCGGGACGGGCACCCGAGGTGCCGTGAGGGACGGGAGTCCGCTCGACCAGCCCTCCCAGATCGCCGCGTACGCCGTCGTCGGCGTGCCGGTGTGTCGAGCCAGCACCTCGAGCGCCAGCCGGAGACGGTCCTCATCGGGATCCTCGTCCCGAGCGTCTGCCGCGAGCGGCTCGGGGTTGAACGCGACGCGTACGTAGGCGTCGAAGCCCGGTGCGCCGTACCGGACGAGGTCCCACCACCTGACGCCTGCACGAAGTAGCCACTGAGCCGGTTCGGCACTTGTCGCCGGTCTCACCTCAGCCATCGGGGCAGTCTGGTCCACCACCCACGGTCACGGCATCCCCTTTCCGCTGCGGTACGCGCAACGAGCCGATGAGCGGACTTCGGGTGGACTCGGCACGGGCTCGCTGTTCACCTAGCGTGTGTGAATGCCCGACACCGCAACCCCGAATCTCCCCTCGCGCGACTTCGCGGCGACGTCAGCCTTCTACGGTCGGCTGGGCTTCGCGGAGACGTACCGGGACGAGGGCTGGATGATCCTAGGTCGCGGCGAGGCAGTGCTGGAGTTCTTTCCCTTCCCTGACCTCGACCCCGCCGAGAGCTCCTTCGGGTGCTGCCTGCGACTCGATGACGTCGACGCCTTCTACCGGGTGTGTCTCGACACAGGGCTGCCGGAGTCCACCAGGGGGTTCCCCCGACTCCATCCGCCCCGTCAGGAGGAGTCCGGGCTCCGCATCGGCGCCCTCCTGGACCCTGATGGCACCCTGCTGCGGCTCATCGGAAGGCCCTAGTCCGGTCTGCTCGCCACTCGGGTCGACCCTCCCGACTTTGGGGTACGCGCCCCGGCGCGCGGGACGGCGGTGCTCCGACGGGTCTACCGTGCCACGATGGCGACGACCGTGGCTCCGCCGCCGCCGCCGATGCTCCGGGTCGGTGGTGCCGAGTACCCCGTCCGGTTGCCGTCGCTGCGCGACCCGCGGCTCCACCTGGCCGCCACGATCACGTCGATCCAGGTGATGGGACAGGTCTTCCTCGCCTGGGAGCTCTCCATCGCCCAGATCCTGGTGAGTCTCGCGACCTGCGCGGTGATCGAGATGTCGCTGCTGTTCCACGAGCGGCGCGAGATCGTCTGGCCGGCCAGCGCCCTGCTCACCGGCAACGGCGTCGCCCTCGTCCTTCGCGTCAACGGGACCGAGCACGGCGACTGGTGGAGCATGCAGGGCTGGTACATCTTCGCCGCCACGGCCGGGCTCGCCCTGCTGTCCAAGCACCTCGTGCGGTTCCGGGGCCGGCCGGTGATCAACCCGTCCAACTTCGGCCTGGTGGTGTGCTTCCTGCTGCTCGGGACCGACGTGGTCAACCCGCTGGACTTCTGGTGGGGGCCGATGTCGTTGGAGATGCTTGCGGTCTACGCGATCCTGCTCGCCGGCGCGCTCACCGTGACCCGGAGGCTGGGGCTGTTGCCCATGTCGCTCGCCTTCTGGGCCGTCTTCGCCGCTTCCCTGGGTGTCGTCAGCGCCACGGGCCACTGCATCTCGGCGCGCTGGAGCGTGACCCCGGTCTGTGGTGCGGACTTCTGGTGGGTCGTGGTGACCTCACCCGAGGTCGTCATCTTCATGCTGTTCATGATCACCGACCCGATGACCACACCGCGGGGTGCGCGCCCGCGCGTCGTGTTCGGTGCGTCGGTGGGACTCGCGAGCGCCCTGCTCGTCGCGCCGATGCAGACGGAGTTCGGCGCCAAGGTGGCCGTCCTGTCCGGACTGGTGCTGGTGTGCATGGTCCGCCCGGTGCTGACCGTGGCGGCCGAGCGGGGCTTGCCCGTCCCGGCGCGGCTGTCCCCGGTGGTGCTGGGAGCCGTCGTCCCTGTCGCCGTCGTCGCGCTGGTGGTCGCCGGGCTGCCCGCACGGGAGCCGGCCGTCGGGGCCGTGATCGAGGCAGGGGTGCTGGAGGGGCGACCAGCGGTCGAGGTCCCGGACGGTGCCGTGCCCGCGGTGACGGTGTCCGACGACGTCAGGACGGTCGTGGGCGACGAAGCCGCCGCCCAGGCCGACCGGATGGCCCACGACCTCGTCGCGGACCTGATGATCGAGGCCGACGCAGCCAGCACCGAGGACCGCGGGCTGGCCGCCTCGGCCGTCGGTGGTCCGCGGCTCGAGTCCTTCCCCGACGAGGCGGCCACGGACGGCGTGGAGTTCGACGCCATGGAGGTGGTGCTGGTGCGCGACCCGGCCGATCCCCAGGCCGTGCCGCGCTTCGGCATCCACGGCCGGGGGCGCAGCGGCCCCGAGGTCCTGGACCACGTCTTCGTCCTGGAGGACGTCGACGGCACCTGGCTGCTCATGGAGCAGCAGGAGCCGGGCTCAGCCTGAGGTGGTGTAGCCGGACTCGACGATCCGCTCGGCCATCGGCAGGTAGTCGGCACGGTCGTGCGGCGCCCACGTGCCCAGCCCGTCGACGTACCGGTTGAACATGCAGAACGCCGCCGCGATGAGGACGGCGTCGTGGATCTCGACGTCGCTGGCGCCGGACTCCCGGGCCGCGGCCACGGTGGCCGGCGTGACCGCCGTCCCGCCGCGCTGCACCTCGGCCGCGAGAGCGAGGAGGGACCTGAGCTTGTCGCCGATCGGTGCCGACTCCGGGTCGTGGAGGACCCCGTCGACCACCGACCACCCGTCGGGCAGCTGGAGGGCGGCGAACGCCGAGTGGGAGCTCATGCAGAAGTGGCAGTCGTTCAACGAGGACACGTACGCCGCGATCAGCTCACGCTCGCCCCGCCCGAGGGAGCTGTCGCCTCGTAGCAGGACCTCCGCGAGCTGCCCGAGCGGCCGCGCGGTCTCGGGACGGAACTCGAAGAGGCCCCGGATGCCGGGCGACTGGGTGGGAAGGTCGATGTGTGCCACGGGAGTTCCCCCTTCGGATGGTTCGCCGACAGTAGCGCGTCAGCGACGCCGGGTGACGGTGACGAGTCGGTCGGTAGCGGGGTCGCTGACGACCTGCGGCCGCTCCTCGCCGGGCCACCAGACCCGGACCCGTGCGGCCGTCGCCGACCCCAGTCCGACGTGGGTCTCCGCGGGGTGCTGCGACTCGTAGGAGCCGGAGGTGTGGACCCACTGCGTCGTCACCGCGCCGGTGGAGGACGTGACCTCGACCCGCGCCCCGAGCCCCTGGGCGTTGCCCGGGGTCGCGGGGTCGCGCAGCCGGACGCCGATCCAGTGGCCACGGGGAGCGCTCACGTTGCGGTAGAGGTACGGCGCGGCGCCGGCGTTGGCGACGAGCAGGTCGAGGCGGCCGTCGCGGTCGTGGTCGAACACCACGAGGGCGTGCGAGACCTCCTCGTCACGGATCCCGACGCGGTCGGCCGCGTCCGTGAACACCTCGTCGGGGCCGCGGACGAAGAACCGGGTCGGGTCGCCCGTGAAGGCCGCGTAGTAGACCTCCGTCTGGTCCGAGGGGTCGACGGTCTCGCCACCGAGGCGACCGTTGGTGACGGCGACCTGGAGACGGCCGTCGTTGCCGAAGTCCGCGGCCGCGGCCCCCCAGCCCCATCCGCTGTTGCGCAGGCCCAGCTCGTCGGTCCCGTCCTCGAACTGCAGGCGACCGCGGTTGAGGTAGACCCGGTTGCCGGTGCATCCCGCGAAGTGCCCGGCGGCGGGGCAGGTGCCGTCCCGGGTCGGGTAGGCGATCGAGGTCACCAGCCAGTCCGGACGTCCGTCGCCGTCGAGGTCGCGGATCACCGAGCCCATGCCGTTCTCGTCCGTGCCGACCCCCGCTCGACGGGTCACGTCGACGAACCGGTCGCCGCGCCGGTTGCGGAACAGCCGCGACGTGCAGGCGTCGCCCGTGACCGCGAGGTCGAGCCACCCGTCTCCGTCGAGGTCGACCAGCTGCGGTGTGAACGCGAGCGAGATGCCGAGGTCGGCCAGGCCCCAGGGCCGGGTGACGTCGGTGAACCGTCCGCCGTCGTTGCGGAACAGGCGCGTGTCGCCGGTGAGCTGGACCAGGCCCGCCGCGAGGTCACGCCGGGTAGTGGCGGCCCGGTTGCACTGCCCGCTGTTGCGGTCCGACGCCTCGCCCCGCGCGACGTCGGCAGCGATCACGGCACCGGGGTTCCAGTCGGTGACCACCAGGTCCAGGTCCCCGTCACGATCCACGTCGCCGAAGTCGACGCCGCGGATGCTGCGGCCGACCGCTTCGTCGTCGGGGCGCCCCACCACCCCCCGCGCGGTCGACTCGTCGGTGAACCGTCCGGCGCCGTCGTTGACGAGGAGGCGCCCGAAGCGATTGCCCGGACCACCCAGGAACAGGTCGAGGTCACCGTCGGCGTCGATGTCCGCGAAGGCGGGAGCCGTCGCCGAGTCGAGCCCCGTCAGGCCTGCGTCGGCCGTGATGTCGGTGAACGAACCACCCTCGTTGAGGTGGAGACCGCTCGCACCGCCCGACGAGGTCAGCAGCAGGTCGAGGTCGCCGTCGTCGTCGAGGTCGACGACGGCCGCGCCGGCATCCACCTGCGCTGCCGTCGGCCCTGCGTCCCCCTCGCCCGCGCCGTCGCCCAGCCCCGCACGGGCGGCGACCTCGACGAAGCGGATGCCGTCGACCGCCTCGTCCGGCAGCGCGGGTCGCGGCGACTCGTAGGGCGACACCACCTCTCCGGCCGGGGACGCCGTGGTCGACGGTCGGGTTGCCGGGCCGGTCGAGGACGCCTGGGGCTCACCGTCGGAGAAGAGGCGGACCGCGGCCAGGACGGTCACGAGGACAAGGGCCAGCCCGAGCACCGCCGCCCGCGGTGGCGTCCTCGTCGCGGACTCTTCCACCTCGCGATGCTCGCACGTGGAGCGGGCGCGCGACCCCTCACGCAGGCGGCGTACGCCATCCGGGGGAGAGGCCCTCAGGATCCGCACCGGCGGCCCGGCGTCCTCCTACGGTGCGGCCATGCGAGGTCCGAGGCCGGTCACCCGCCGGAGGCCCGCGTCGCGGGGACGGTCCGGCCTGGTGGCGCTGGGCGTGGTGGTCGGGGTCGTCCTCACCTCGACGGTGGTGTCCTCGGTCGTGCGCCATCCCGCGTCGTCGGCGTCCGGTCCGACGTCCCTGCTCGACGGCTACCCGCAGCGCATCGGCTTCGACCGGCCGTCACCGCAGCTGCCCGAGCGGCCCGGACCCCTGGCCGCGACGCTCCGCGACAACGACTTCGGCAACATGCGCCCGCTCGGGGTGACCTCGCAGGGTGACGTCTACGAGCTGCCCTACGGCCCCAACGTGCTGTCGCCCGACGGGGCCCTCCTGCTGACGGGACCGGGGGACTGGGACGACAGCAGGATCGCGGTGCACGACCTCGTGACCGGGGACGTCCGGGTCTTCGACGACCTCGGGCAGACGATCCACAGCACCGAGCCCGGGGAGGTCAGCCTCAAGATCGACACGAACAGCGCCGTCCACTGGTCGCCCGACGGGCACACGGTCCTGGCGAGGTTCGGCGACGGCGGGCATGGTCTCCGGTTGCTGCCGCGCCTGCTGGACGTCTCCTCCGGCGAGCTCACCGCCGTGGGTGCCGGGGCGCCCGCCGGCTTCCTCGCCTCCGGGGAGGCCGTGACGGTCCGATGGGAGGACGAACCCTCCGACGGCACGGTCCTCGTGACCACGACCGACGTGGCCACGGGGGAGGCGAGCAGCCGGTCCCTCGACCTCGACGGACCGTGGGTCGGCGACCCGGACATGCGCCTGGAGGCCAGCGTCTCCCCGGACGGGACGCTCGCGCTGCTGGAGGGGACACGCGACGACGTGACGGTGCGGCTCCTCGCGCCGGACGGCACCGAGCTGGCCCCGCACAGCGTGCGCGACTGGGATGGCTGCCCGCCGGCCTGGCTCGACGACGACCCCGTGGTCCCGACCGCCACCCGGGGGTACGGGGGTTCCCTCGCGGCCGGTGCCGAGCTGGCCACGCAAGAGGGGTCGCGGTCCCTGATCGCCGTGCACCACCGGATGCAGTCGTCGTGCCTGCAGCTGGCGGCCGACGCGCTCCGGGCCGGTCCGGACCTGGCGCTGTTCGGCGCCTCGACCGCGCTGTGGACCTGGTACTGGTGGCAGCTGCTCGTCGTCGCCGCGCTGGGACTCCTCATGCTCGCTCTGCTGGTGCGGCGGGTCCGGCGCGGTCGCACCCGGTCCGGTGGTTAGCCCCCGCGGCCGAGCACATGGTGTCGCTCAGTCCATCGGCGACCCGTCGGTCCGGTGGACGAAGCAGACGCCGAAGTACCGGCCGGACTGGAACTGCTCCTTGGCGTCCCACGAGGCCACCGTCTCGAAGTCGGGTGACGACTGCTCGGGCGGGAGGCCCTCGCGGCACTGCCGCTCGGCGCGTCGGAGCTGGCCGGCCGAGGGGAAGGCGCTGAGCCCGGTGAGGGCGGCCACGCGACCGGTGGACTCGTAGGCATGTGGAGCAGCACAGTCGACCAGCGACTGGTCGGTCACGGTGGGCGGCCGGTCGAGGCAGGCCTGGAGCTGCTCGGCGTGGTCCTGGGCGGCGTTCTTGTGGGTGAAGTCGACGCGTTGCATGTCGGTGGAGGCGAAGTTGGTGGGGAACCCCGAGTCGCACCTGAGCCACGAGGCGCCGTCGGCCACCTGTTCCTTGCTGGGCAGGTAGAGCAGTGCGCTGAACGGGACCCAGTGCTCGGTGCGGATGTTGACGTAGGCACTGACCTGGTCGACGCACCAGTCGCCCCAGCGATCGGCGTTGCGCGGGGTGGGGCTGTCCAGCTCGAGCACGGAGACCGTCTGGGTGGTGTGCGGCTCGTCGCACGGCACCTCCTGGGAGAGGTCGTCGAAGTAGAAGTCGAAGGCGAAGGCCTCCTCCGGGGCCGTCCAGCAGGTGCCGGACACCGGGGCGTCGGAGACCACCCCGGACTCCTGGTCCTCCGGACCGGCGGGCTCCTCCGAGGGGCTGGCGGCGTCCTGGCTGCATCCGTAGAGGACCGCCAACGTGGTCAGGAGTGCGACCGTCCGGCCGCGGACGTTCTCGGGCATCGGCCCCACCTCGTTCGCTTCCATGATGGGCGCACTCGGAGGGGCGTGCTCGCTGGTCTGGACCGGTCTGCACGGATGTGGTGCCGTGTCAGGGTGGCGGCATGCACGTCGTACGGATCGGCTTCACCCCGCTGAAGGGCGCGAGGCATCGGACCCACCAGGCCGTCTCCCTGACGGAGGCCGGCCCGGTGGGGGACCGGGCGTTCTGCCTGGTCGACGCAGCAGCCGACCGCTGCCTGCGCACGGTCGAGAACCCGACCCTGCTCCTGACCTCCGCCTCGTGGGACGGCACGCTCCTGACCACGGAGCTGCCGTCGGGCACGGTGTCCGGCGCTCCGCGGCCGACGGGGGAGGTGCGCCAGGTCGACTACTGGGGTCGGACCGCCGCGCTGGAGGTCGTGGACGGGCCGTGGGCGGCGGCGTACTCGGACCACCTCGGCCGCGACGTCGTGCTCGCCCGCGCAGCACCCGGCGAGGTCGTCTACGGGGCGGCGGTCACGCTGGTGACGAGCGCGTCCCTCGACCGGCTGTCCGACGTGCTCGGCACCGCAGTGGACGCGGCACGGTTCCGGGCGACCTTCGAGCTGGACGTGGGCGACGAACCGGCCCGCGTCGAGGACGGATGGGTCGGCCGCCGGCTGTCGATCGGTACGGCGGAGGTGCGGGTGCGTGGGCTCGTCCCGCGCTGCGTCGTGGTCGACCTCGACCCCGCGAGCGGGGTCCGTGACCTGCGGGTCCTCCGGGCGCTGGCGACGCACCGCCGTGACGACGGCGAGGTGGCGTTCGGGGTCGACGCCGAGGTCACCCGGCCCGGTCGGGTCACTACCGGCGCGAGGGCAACCTGTAGGCCACTCCGTCCATCGGGAAGGTCGGCTCGATCCCCATTGCCCTGAGAACCGTGGGCATGATGTCGACGGAGCGGACCTCCGCCCGGAGGTCCTTCGCGGACAGGCCTGCGCCGGCGAAGACGATGGGGACCTGCTGCGCGGCACGCTGGATGCCACCGTGGTCACCCGCGACGGAGTAGGTCGTGTTGTCCGGCAGGGTCGCGATCAGGTCCGGACCGTAGTCCGCCGCCTGGGTGTCGACGAGCTCCTGGGCCTTCCTGCCGAACCAGGACCGCTCGCCGTTGGCGTCCATCCTGTCCCACCTGATCCGCGACACGCGGTCGTAGTGGTCACCGTCGCGGCGCCACACGGCGGTCACATCGGCCATGGTCCGCATCGCTGCGGCCGCCTCCTTCACCGCCGCGGGGGACTGGTCCTTGAGCCACACCCGCAGCATCGAGTCGCTGTAGGTGAGCCCGATGTTGTCGGTGTCGACCAGGGGCTGCAGCGCCGCCTGCGGCCTGTCGTAGACCTCGTCGTTCTCGGGGTCGCCGTAGTACCAGTTGAAGAAGCCGTAGTTGGGTTCGGCGACGAGCTCGCCGTGGAAGGTGTCCCCGGCGACCGACCCGTGGTCGGAGGTCAGCACGACGAGGGTGTTGTCGAGCTCGTCCTGCGCCTCGAGCTCGGCGAGGATCTTGGCAACCTGGCGGTCCGCCTCGGCCGTGGCCGCGGCCATGTGCGTCATCGGGTCGCCGTCGGCGCCCGTCGGGCCGGGGTCGGACGTGCCACCCCACATGTGCGCCGCCTTGTCGACGCCCGGGAGGCTCACGAAGATGCCGTTCCAGGACGGGTCGTTGCGCATGACCTCGACGGCGGCGTCCGCGGCCCACACGTCGCCGCCCTGGTGGGCCGGGTCCTTGCCGGTCACGTAGCGGTCGCTGTCGAGCGGGTAGAGGACGGCCGGCAGCTTGGCCGTGTCGTAGGCGTAGGCCGGGTAGCCGCTGTGCACCCAGAAGCGACTGCACGGCTCGCCGAGAATGTACGACGGGACGTTGACGCCGGTGGGCTTGCGCCACGATCCACCGGTCGTGCACTCGGGGCCACTGCCGAAGGTGATGATCGAGTCCGACCCGGCACCGCCGAAGGCGTACGCGGCGTACCCCTTGGGGCTGATGGTGAACGTCTTGGCGTCCGGGTCGGCGGCGCCGAGGTAGTCGGCGAGCTTGGGGTAGCCCGCCGCCTCCTGGAGGGTGAGGAGGTCCGTGGTCGCGTTGCTCGTGATGTAGAGCTGGTCGGGGTTGTCCGGCTCCGGGTCGCCCAGGAGGCCGTCGACGTCGCGGTAGCCCTCGTCGGTCCAACCCATGTGCTTGGGGAGCTGGCCCGAGGTGATCACGTTGTGGGTCACCACGGTGACCGATCCGGTGTGGCCGAGGTAGCCGCGCGGGGTGTCGACCCCGTCGCGCATCAACGTCTCGACGTTGCGCATGTCGTAGGTGTCGACGATCTCCCGGCTCAGCGAGTCGACCACGATGATGACGACCTTGGTGGGCCGCTCGGGTGGGCGCGGCCCGTGCTCCATGCCGCCCGGCCCGCTGGCCTGGGCACCGGCACCGGCAGCGGCCCCGACAGCGGCGACGACGAGCGCGGTGGTGATCGCGGCGATGGTGCGGGGACGACTCATGACGGTTCCCTCCCGGCGCGGCCTCGTTGCCGCGGCCCGTGCTCTCGAACCTAAGGACTGCCGCGGGGCCGCGGCAATCCCCTCCGGGTGGTACGTCGGGGATCTCGGGCAGTCATGGCGGCTGAGGCGCGTACGGTCGGGACGTGGATGCGGGTACGACGCGCCTGCGGGCCGACGTGGAGACGCGGCTCTGGCCGCTGCTCGAGGCCCTCGTCGGGACCCACGAGGTGGCGGGCCTGGCGGTGGCCGTGGTGCGCGAGGGCGAGGTCGTCGCACAGGGCTTCGGTGTGCGTGACGTCCGCACCGGTGGGCCCGTGACGCGCGAGACGATGTTCCACCTGGCGTCGGTGTCGAAGCCTTTCGTGGCGACCGCGGTGGTGTCGCTCGCGGTGCCCCGCGACGGCGTCGACCCGGTGCTCGACCTCGACGCCCCGGTCGTCGACCGGATCCCGGAGCTCACGCTGGCCGACGGCCGGGAGGCCGAGATCACGGCCCGCGGCCTGCTGAGCCACACGAGTGGCCTCCCGGACGTCTCGGACTACGGCTGGCACGACCCCCAGCTGGGCGACGACGCGCTCAGCGACTTCGCCCGCAGACTGTCGCCGTGGCAGCTGCGCGCGCAACCCGGCGTGGCGTACTCCTACTCCAACGCCGGCTTCGAGCTGCTCGGGCTGCTGCTGGCTCGGGCGACGGGTACGACGTTCGAGGAAGCCGTCCGGCGGGTGGTCCTGGACCCGCTCGGGATGCGGACCAGCACCTTCCTGCGTGCCGAGGTGCCCACACGTCTGGCCGCCTCGCCGCACGTCGGGCGCCCGCTGACGGTGCCCGGGGACGCCTACCCCTACAGCCGGCGGCACGCCCCGAGCTCGACCCTGCACTCCCACGTGGACGACATGGGTCGCTGGATGCTCGCGCTCCTCGAGCCGTCCCACCTGGACCCGGCCGTCCTCGAGCAGATGTGGCGGTCGGTGGTGCCGGTGGGTGATCCGCCGTGGGACGAGGCGGCGGGACTCGGCTGGGCCGTGGGCGCCCACCTCGGCCACCGGGCCGTCAGCCACAGCGGAGCGGACCCCGGCTTCGGGTCGAGGCTCGTGCTGCTCCCGGGTCGACGGACCGGGGTCGTGGTCCTGGCCAACTCCAACACCGTCCCCACCTGGGCCGTCGTCGAGGCGGCGCTCGACATCGCGCTCGACGATCCGGCGGGCGACGGGGTGTCCGCGCTGCGGTCGGAGGTGGCTCGCCTGGTCGGCCCCGCGGGTCGGGCCACGCACGAGCTCGACGACGACGATCTCGAGAAGGCCGTGTGGGGTGCGATCGAGCTGCACCGCACCGACCTGGCCTGGCCGCTGCTGCGGGGGTGGGCCGACGTGCGTCCGAAGTCGCCGGTGCTGCGGGAGATGACGGACTGGGCACACCGGGTCGACGAGGACCCCGCGCCCGGCTGACGCCGGTCAGGGCCGGGCGGCGAGCTGGCCGACCTCCGCCAGCGTGAGCGCCCGGCCGTAGATGCGGACCTCGTCGAGGCGCCCGTCCCAGAACGCCTCCAGCAGGCCCTTCGACGGGTTGTTCTTCGCCCCGACCGCCAGCGGCTCACCGCTGACGCAGGTGCGGCCCGTCACGCGCCGGGCTCCCGCAGCGCGTCCGTCGATGTAGATCCGCAGCCAGGCTCCGTCGTACGTCGTCGTCACGTGCTTCCAGCGGTTGACCGGGAGGGCCCGGGTGCTGTCGAAGTACTGCCAGTTGGCGTTGACGCACCCGCCGTAGAACCCGCCGACCCGTACGAGCCCGTTGGTCCGGACGTTCATCCAGTAGGCGCCGGCCTTCTCGAGGACCTCCCAGCGGCCGAGCGTGCGGTCGTTCTGGACGCCGGTGTAGCGGACCCATGCGGCCAGCGAGTAGGTGTTGACGTCGAGCACCGGCGACCGGGGGACGTCGACGTACTGGTGCTGCGTGCCGGTGAGCTGCAGCGCCCGTCCGTAGCCCGCGAGACCGGTGACGAGGCGAGCCGTGCCCGATCCGGCGACCACCCGGCCGTGCAGGGCGTTCGGGGAGGAGTCGGGGATCGTCCCCTGCGTCAGCGTCTCCATCGAGTAGTGCAGGACGAGGCCGTTGACGGGCACGACGCGTGCGGCGGGGTCGGTCCCGGCCATGGTTTCGGCGTGGGTCACGACGGGCGCCATCGCGAGCAGCGCCGTGGCGGCGAGGATCCAGCCCAGTCGTCGCATCAGAGCCCCTCTCCAGACGTCCGGCCGGAGGATCTCCAGGGCCTTCGACGCTACAGCGGATGCGACCTGCCGGCATCACCAAATCCGGCTCACGCGAGCCGCAGGAACTCCAGGTGCCCCTCGTAGTGGTCGAGGCAGTCGTGGATGACCTGCGTCGTCGTGTAGCCCATGACGTCGTAGTCCTGTCCGCCACCGACGGTGTGCACCTCCAGCCGGGCGTACTGGTCGCGGTCGCCGATCATCCGCCCGCCGTACGTCGGGACGGGTGACAGGTGGACCTGGACCCGGTAGACGAACGGGTCCTCGGTCTCGAGGGTGCGCAGCTCCACCCAGGCCAGCCCGCCGTCCTCGTCGTCCACGTCTCCGCCGGCCAGCTGGGTGACCTCGGCCGGGACCCCGCGGGCCTCCAGCTCGCGGGCGACGTCGGTGAGCGCAGGGTGGACCACGGAGTCGAGGTACGCCGTCGCGGCGTCGACGTCGACGAAGTTCACCGCGCGTGCCAGCCGGGCCTTCCACGACGAATCGGCATGGGCCTGGGCCCGAACGTCGGAGACGCCCACCGGCACGGCACGGGTCACCGCGCCGACGCGCCGGCCCTCGACCCGGAGCGCCTTGGTGAGACCGAGCATGACCAGCACGATGACGAAGGCGAACGGCAGGCCGAAGATCACCGTCGCGTACTGCAGCGCGAAGATCCCACCGACGGCCAGCACGGCGATCGTCAGCAGGCCGGTCGCCGACGCCCAGACGATCCGCAGCCACGGTGCCGCGTCGTCCTGTACGGAGCGCAGGTCGGACGACAGGTTGCCCATCACCAGGGCGCCCGAGTCGGCGGAGGTGACGTAGAAGAGGAGACCGACGAAGACCGCGATGGCGATGACGACGTTCGCCAGCGGGTAGTCCTGGAGCAGTGAGTAGAAGCCTGCCTCGGGGGAGGCCAGCGCCTCCTCGGCGAAGGCGTCGTCCCCGCCCCGGATCCGGTCGAGGGCGGCGTTGCCGAAGATCGAGATCCACATGACGATGTAGGTGAACGGGATGATCATCGTGCCGGCGACGAACTGCCGGATCGTCCGGCCGCGGGAGATGCGGGCCAGGAACAGGCCGACGAAGGACGCCCAGGCGATCCACCAGGCCCAGAAGAACAGCGTCCACAGCGACATCCACTCGGTCGCGCCCTCGAAGGCGAAGGTCTCCATGGTCTTCTGGGGGAAGGTCTGGACGTAGTCGCCGACGTTCATGACGACGGCGTTGAGGATGAACGTCGTACGGCCGGTCACCAGGATGAAGGCGGCGAGGCCGAGCGCCAGGATGACGTTGAGCTGCGACAGGAAGCGGATGCCCTTGTCGACGCCGGTCGTGGCCGACACGGCGGCCATCGCCACCGCGAGGACCACGAGGCCGATCTGGGCGCCCAGCCCGACCGGCACGCCGAACAGGATGTTGAGCCCCTGGTTGAGGAACACGACCCCGATGCCGAGGCTGGTGGCGACGCCGAAGATCGTGCCGAGCACGGCGGCCGTGTCCACGGCGTGGCCGAGTCCGCCGTCGACCCGCCGGCCGAAGATCGGGTAGAGCGCCGAGCGCACCGCGAGGGGCAGGTTCATCCGGTAGGTGAAGTAGCCCAGCGCCATCCCCATCAGGGCGTAGAGGCCCCAGCCCGACACCCCGTAGTGGAACAGGGTCCACACCGTCGCCTCGCGGGCGGCCGCCACGGTCTCGGGATCGCCCGTCGGGGGGACCATGTACTGGCTGACCGGCTCGGCGACGGCGTAGAACATCACGTCCGTGCCGATGCCGGCGGCGAAGAGCATGGAGGCCCAGGCGAACGTGGAGAACTGGGGCTTGGAGTGGTCGGGTCCGAGCTTGATCGAGCCGTAGCGGGAGACCGCGAGGTAGATCACGAAGACCAGGACCGCCGTGGTGAGCAGGACGTAGAACCACCCGAACCAGTCGACCACCCAGGCCACCGCCTCGCCGATCACGGTCTCGGCCTGCTCGGGGGCGAAGATCGCCCACGTCGCCATCACCAGGACGCCGATGACCGACGAGAAGAACACCGGTTTGCGGATCGGCGGTCCCTCGGTCAGGAAGGCCCACCGGCTGCGCGTCGCGGTCGATTCAGGTGTCCGGGTCATCGTCATGGCGGTCTCCTCGACAGTCGCTGGAGACATCATGGACCCGTCGGGGTGCTGGGGTCACTCCTGGAGCTGGCGATGTACGTGGCAGGTCGTCTCCCATGGCGTCGGGGGAGCAAGCAGGTAGCGCGGCTACCGCGGAGGACGCGGTTGGTGGGCGGCGGTCGTGGTGCGGCGCGCGTCGCGCCAGGCGATCCACGCCGTGCGCAGGCGCGGTGACTGCACGGCCCTGCCGTCGCGCCGAGCATGGAGGTGAGCCCGTAGCCACGCCGGCGCGTGGACCCGGTCGATGGCGGCGGTCTTGGTGATGAGGTCGCCCGTCGCGAGGGTGTGACGGCCACGGGCCATCGAGGTCAGGCTGAGGTCGGTGAACGACGGATCGAGCCACCACCACGGATGGCGTGCTGCTGTTGCCCAGTAACCGCTGAGCTCGGCCTGCGCCGCACGTCGTACCTCGTCGTCGCTCATGCGGGGCAGCACCTCCTGCGGCGGACGGCCGAGGACTGCGAACCCGTGCCTGACGAGCTCCGCCCGCACGATCCCCGACAGTGGGCGCTCGACCAGCTCGCCGTGGGTCCACGTGGGGTGACGGGCGGGGACGTCGGACAACGTCGAGGCGGCGACGTAGGTGCAGCCGAGGTTCGCCCCGGAGGCCGCGCCGGCGTCGAGGTCCCGGTGGAGGGTGACGATGGTCGAGCGGTGATGGCGGTCGAGGGGGCGGTCGGTCAGGGCGACGAGGTCGAGGTCGCTCACGCCGTCCCGGTGGTCGCCGGTGGCTGCGGATCCGGCCACGAACAGGTCGGTCACCCAACCGAGGGACCGCAGGGTCTCGCGGAGCTCCTCGACCGCCGGTGGTGTGCGCACGGTGTCGATCCTGCCGTCAGCCGGGCGGCCGCCGCTCCCGGACATGGGCAGGAGCGGGGAGTCCCGGGTCGAGGTCGGGCGCATCGACGGGAGCGTCGAGGATCGTGCGGAGCGGCACGGCGCCCGCCCACACACGCTGGTGCAGGTCCTCGTCCGGGTCCTCGGAGAAGCCCGTGCTGACCTTCACCGACCACTCGTCGAGCGGGACCCGCAGCACCGAGGTGGCGGCCAGCTCCTTCGGCAACGGGGCCCGGAGCTCGGCCCAGCGGCCGGGGAGCAGGTGCTCGGTGAGCACCTCGAGGGCGCGGAGCCGGTCGTCGGCGGGCACCTCGGTCGCCGTGCCCAGGACGGTGGCGCTGCGGTAGCGCATGCTCGACTCGAACGCCGACCGGGCGTAGACGAGCCCGTCGACGTGGGTGACGTTGACGCACACCGCCGCCCCCGAGGCCAGTGCTCGCATCAGCCGGCTCCCGGTCGAGCCGTGCAGCAGGAGGTGGTCGCCGTCGCGGGCACACGCCATCGGCAGCACGAACGGCTGGCCGTCGACCTGGATGCCGACGGCGGCATGCAGCGCTGCGTCCAGGATCGCGTGGAGCGCCGCGACGTCGTCGACCTGGAGCTCGGGCAGCCGGCGTACGTCGGTGCGCCGGGCTCGTCGGCCCGCTCGCGGTTGCTCGGACATGGCCCGATCATGCACCAGCCCCCGCAGGGCAGGATCGACCCCATGCAGACCATCACCGGCCAGATGGCCACCGACCGACCGGAGCGCTATGCCAAGCAGCTCGCCAGCCACTGGGCCAAGCGCGGGCCCGCCACCGAGGAGGACGGCGCGACCGTCCTGCGCTGGGAGGGCGGCCAGGTCATCTCGATGACTCCGCAGGACGGCACCCTCGCCGTCGAGGTCTCCGTCCCCGAGGGGGAGGACCTCGATCGCTTCGCCCAAGTGGTCAAGGTCCACCTCGAGCGCTTCGGGCAGCGCGACGAGCTGACTGTCGTCTGGGACGGGTGACGAGGCGCGACATACTGGCCGCGTGAGCCGCTCCGTGCTGGTCCTCAACGGGCCCAACCTCAACCTGCTCGGCCGTCGCGACCCCGAGGTCTACGGCACCGCCACCCTGGCCGACGTCGAGGCCATGTGCGTCGCCGAGGGCGAGCGCCTCGGCCTGCAGGTGGACTGCCGGCAGAGCAACCACGAGGGCCAGCTCATCGACTGGATCCACGAGGCCTTCGAGTCCGGCGCCGCCGTCGTCGGCAACTTCGGGGCCTACACCCACACCTCGATCGCGATCATGGACGCGCTCGTCGTGCTCACCGCGCCGGTGGTCGAGGTGCACATCTCCGACATCCACGCCCGCGAGGAGTTCCGGCACCTGTCGTACGTCGGCAAGGTCGCCGACGCCGCCGTCATCGGCAAGGGCGTCGACGGGTACGTCGAGGCGTTGCGCGAGGTCGTCGAGCTCTGGGAGTCCTGACTCCTGCGCGACCCGCTCAGCCGGGCATCTGCGCGGCGAGCCGCACGGGCGCGTTGGGCGCGCCGTACCCGTCGTACGCACCGCGGCGCTCCACCACCTCGAAGAACACCTGGCCGACGGTCGCGGTGTAGAAGTGCAGGAACTCGCCTCCCGCGTCGCGGTCGTAGAGCAGGCCGAGCGAGCGCAGGGTCGAGAGGAACTCGGGGTCCAGGTCGAAGCGGGCGTCGAGGTCGTCGTAGTAGTTGTCGGGCACGGGCAGGAACCGCAGGCCGCGGGAGCGCGCCCGCTCGGCCAGCGCGACGATGTCGTCGCACGCGAAGGCGACGTGCTGGGGGAGCCCGGTGACGAGCCCGGCCGGCAGCAGGTTGAGGGCGAGCCGCACGCTGCCGTCGGTCGACCGCATCACCTTGCTGCGCACCAGACCGACCGGGCCGGCCACGTCCAGCGGCGCCTGGGGCGCCAGGCCGAGCACGCTGCTGTAGAAGAGCACGGCCTCGTCGTAGTGCTGCCACGGCTGCACGAGGTTGACGTGGTCGACGTGGGTCACCAGCTCCGGCCCGCTCGCGGTCCCGCCGAGCCGGAACTCCTCGGTCCAGGTGGCGTCGGGCCCGTCCGGGACGCGGCCGAGGAACACCTCGGTCCCGTCGGGGGAGGAGAAGGCCGCGAGCCGCTCCTCGCCGGCGTAGGTCCTCCGGTGCACGGTCGGTGCGAGCAGGCGCTCGGCACGCGCGGCAGACGTGGCGGGGTCGGCCACCTCGACACCCACGGCCGCGATGGCGGGGGAGAGGTCGCGGGCCTGCTGCTCGTTGAGCACGACCCGCGCGCCGCCCTGGGTCCACAGTCCGACGGCCTTGCTGCGGTGCCGGCCGCGGAACGTGAAGCCCAGCTGCTCGAGCACCACCTCGACGTCGCCGGTGTCCTCGGCCCTGACCTCGACGAAGTCCAGCCCGGACGGCTCCGCCACCTCGGGCAGGCGTGCGAGCCCGGACCCGGCCTCGCTCCCGAGGCGACCCGCCGCCTGGTCCTCCAGCCAGCGCAGCGAGCGCAGCGCCTGCCGCGCGGTGCGGTCGGGATCGGTCTGCCGGAAGGTGTCGTTGAAGACCTCGAGCGACAGGGGACCGTCGTAGCCGGTGCGGAGCACGTGCGCGAGGAACGCCGCCAGGTCGAAGCCGCCCTCGCCCGGGAAGAGCCGGTGGTGCCGGCTCCACGACAGCACGTCCATGCTCAGCAGGGGCGCGTCGGCGAGCTGGAGGAAGAACACCTTCTCGCCGGGGATCTGCTCGATCTCCTTCGGGTCGTGGCCGCGCGAGAGGATGTGGAAGCTGTCGAGGCAGACGCCGACCTGTGGGTGGTCGGCCAGCTCGACGATCCGCCAGGCGCGGCGGTAGTCGTCCACGAAGCGGCCCCACGCGAGTGCCTCGAACGCCAGCCGCACGTCGTACGCCGCGGCGAGGTCGCCGAGCTCCCGCAGCTGGGCCGCCGACGTGGCGTCGTCGTCCACGGTGGCCGTGCCGACGTTGCTGCAGACGAGCATCGTGTCCATGCCCAGGCGCTGCATGAGGGAGAACTTGGCCTCGGCCCGCCGCAGGTTGGCGGCGAACGTCGCGGCGTCCACGCCCTCCGCGTCGCGGAACGGCTGGAAGAGGTCGAGGGTGAGGCCGAGGCGGTCGGCGAGCGCCCGGATCTCCTCGGGGGACTGGGGTGCGGCGACGAGGTCGGGCTCGAAGACCTCGATCCCGTCGAAGCCGGCGTCGGCGCAGGCCTGCATCTTCTGGGTCAGGGTGCCGCTGAGGCACACCGTGGCGATCGAGGTCCGCATGATGCTCCAGTCGTAGATTGAACTAAACGGTACATACATTGAGGTCCGGTGACCAGCCCTCCGGAGTGCCCACTACGCTCTGCGGCATGGCCGAAGCAGCGCAGCCCGAACGCCTCCGTGACGCCGAGCGCACCCGCGCCGACCTGCTGCGGGTGGCGACCGAGGTCTTCGCCGAGCAGGGGCTGTCCGGGGCCCGCGTGGACGAGATCGCGGAGCGGACGCGCACGACGAAGCGGATGATCTACTACTACTTCGGCGGCAAGGACCAGCTCTACCGTGCCGTGCTCGAGGAGGCCTACCGCGGGATCCGGGAGGCCGAGCAGTCCATCCACGCCGGGGACCTGCCGCCGGTCGAGGCCGTACGCCGCATCGCCGAGCTGACCTTCGACCACCACCACGCGCACCCGGCCTTCATCCGCCTGGTGTCGATCGAGAACATCCACCAGGGCGCGCACCTGCGCCAGGTCGAGTCGATGCGCGACCTCAGCCGGCCGGTCGCCTCGCTGCTCGACGACACCCTGGCGCGCGGTCGCGAGTCGGGGGAGTTCCGCGAGGACGTCGATGCGATCGACGTGCACATGCTGATCAGCTCCTACTGCGTCTTCCAGGTCGCCAACAACGCAACCTTCGGCTACCTCTTCGGCCGTGACATGACCGCGAAGAAGGTCAAGGAGCGGCACCGGCGGATCCTCGGCGACGTGGTCGTCGCCTGGCTCACGCAGCGCTGATCACCCGCCCGCACTGATCAGCCGGCGCTGGCCGCTCCGAGCTCGACCAACAGCACGCCGCCCGCGATGAGGCCGATCCCGACACCCATGAGCGGGGTCAGCGGCTCGTCGAAGAGCAGGCGGGACGCCACGGCGGTGAGCGCGACCCCGGCCGCCGCCCAGATGCCGTAGGCGACGCCGAGCCCGAGGCCCTCGGACAGGGTGGCGGTGAGTGCCGCGAACGCGCCGAGGTAGCCGACGGCGACGACGGCGTACCAGGCCCGGCGGCCCGTGGTCGCCATGCGCAGCGCGAGGGTGCCGGCCACCTCGAGACCGATCGCGACCGCCAGGAAGAGCCACGCCATCAGGCCGCTCCGTGCGTGGTCGTGCGGGAGTGGGAGCCGAGCTCGACGAGCAGGACGCCACCCATGATGAGAGCGATCCCGGCGGCCATGAGGCCGGTGAACGGCTCGTCGTAGAGGACCGCCGACAGGACGGACGTGAGTGCGACGCCGAGCGCGGCCCACACGCCGTACGCCACCCCGATGGGCATGCCCCGGCGCAGGACGGCGGTGAGGAAGGCGAACGCGGCCACGAAGCCGGCGGCCACGACGACGTACAGCGTGGGCTCGTCCAGCGCCCCCTTGAGGGACAGGGAGCCGGTGACCTCGCAGAGGATGGCCGCGAGGAGGAGGTACCACTTCGTCATGCGTCGCCTCCCGCGAGGAGCCGGCGGGCGGTCGCGAGCAGGGCGGCGCGGTCCTCGGCCGGGACGGGCAGGATGTCGGTCGCGTCGGCCAGCCAGCAGCCGTCGGCAAGCAGCCGGACCGCCTGCAGGCGGGCGCGCTCGTCGGCGGGAAGCTCGGTCGGGACGTCGAGCCAGGGCCGGAACCGCTCGGCCCACCGGGCGGCCATGACCTCCCGGAGGCCCGGGTCGCTGAGCGCCACCAGGTCGGCGGCGTCGTGCGCGTGGGTGACCGACCACTCGAGGTAGGCGTCGATGCGCTCGCGGGGCGACGGGTCCGACCCGTCCCCCGGCAGCAGCGCCACGAAGGTGCGCTCGTGGTCGTCGACGAGGTGGTCGACCAGCGCCACGACCAGCGCCTCCTTGGTGGGGAAGTGGTACATCAGGCCGGGCTTGCTCAGGCCGGCGGCCCGGGCCGCCGAGTCCAGCGAGAGTCGCGCGCCGGTGCGGAGCAGGTCGAGGGCGGCGTCGAGGGCTGCCGCGCGCTGCGAGGGGCGGTGGGCTGGCTTCACGCTGCTTACTTTACCGACCGGTTGGGTAACTAACAATCGACGTCACGGAAACCCTTGACGCCTCGCGCGGCGGTGTGATGTCCTTCACGTACGTACTGGATAGTTCATTAGGAGTCAGCGATGGAACAGCACCCCTACCTCGTGGGCCTGGTCGGCGCCGGCGTGGGCCCGTCGCTCACCCCGGCCCTGCACATGCGCGAGGCGGCGGCCCACGACCTGGCCTACGTCTACCGCACCATCGACATCACCGCGCTGGGCCTGGAGCCGGCCGACATCGGCCGGATCCTCACCCACGCGCGGCTGCTCGGATTCGACGCGCTCAACGTCACCCACCCGTGCAAGCAGCTCGTCATCGAGCACCTCGACCGCCTCGACCCGACGGCCGCGCGCCTCGGCGCCGTCAACACCGTGGTCTTCACCGACGACGGTGCGGTCGGATACAACACCGACACCACCGGCTTCGCCACCGCGGTCCGCACCGGGCTGCCGGGCGAGTCGGTCCGCGAGGTCGTCCAGCTCGGTGCCGGGGGAGCGGGGGTGGCCGTCGCCGATGCGCTGCTGACCCTCGGCACCGACCACCTCGTCGTCGTCGACCTCGACGAGGACCGCAGTGCGGCGCTGGCCCGCACCCTGGGTGAGCGCTTCTCCGAGGCGCGGGTCGAGAGCGCCCACCCCGACAAGCTCCCCGCGCTGCTGCCCCACGCCGAGGGCCTCGTGCACTGCACGCCCACCGGTATGGCCGACCACCCCGGCCTCCCGCTCGACCCCGCCCTGCTGCACGACGGGCTGTGGGTCGCGGACATCGTCTACCGGCCGCTCGACACGGCGCTGCTCCGCGCAGCCCGTGCCGCCGGGTGCGCCGTGCTCGACGGAGGACACATGGCGACCCACCAGGCCGTCGACGCCTTCCGGCTCATCACCGGGATCGACCCCGATCCCGACCGGATGCTCGCCCACCTGCGCGAGCTCGCCACCGACCGCGGCTGACCCGCACTCCCACACACACCTCACCGAACGGCCGCCCGGCCGCTCGACCGCTGGCGCCTGCCTGCGCGAGACTGACGACGAAGGAGGATCCCCGATGGAGGGACCGAGCACGACCGACACGAGCACCGACCCCGGTGCCACCGGCAAGACTCCGCGCAAGGCCGCCGTAGCCAGCTTCATGGGCAGCGCGGTGGAGTACTACGACTTCTTCATCTTCGGCTCCGCCGCGGCGCTGATCTTCCCGCACGTCTTCTTCCCCGACGACGACGCCTCGGCGCTGGTGATGTCGTTCGCCACGTTCGGCTTCGCGTACGTCGCGCGGCCCTTCGGTGCGGTCATCCTCGGCCACTTCGGTGACCGGGTCGGCCGACAGAAGGTCCTGATGTTCACCCTCGTGCTGATGGGCTTCTCGACGTTCCTGATCGGCTGCCTCCCGTCGTACGACCGGATCGGCTGGGCAGCCCCCGCGCTGCTGGTCTTCTGCCGGTTGCTCCAGGGCCTGTCCGCGGCCGGCGAGCAGGCGGGCGCGAGCTCGCTGACCCTCGAGCACGCCCCCGACGACCGACGCTCCTTCTTCACCTCGTGGACGCTCACCGGGACCCAGGGCGGCCAGATCCTCGCCGCCCTGGTGTTCATCCCGGTGGTGGCCCTGCCCGACGACATCAAGTACACGTGGGGCTGGCGCATCCCGTTCTGGTTCAGCGCGTTGGTCGTCCTCGTCGCCTACTTCATCCGGCGCAGCCTCCAGGAGCCCCCGTCGTTCGCGGAGGCCAAGGCCAACGACCAGATCTCCAAGCTCCCCGTCCTGGACCTGCTGCGCGACCACTGGCGCGACGTGCTGCGCGTGATCTGCTGCGCCTTCATCGCCGCCGTCTCGACCGTCTTCGGCAACCTCGCCATCGCGTACGGCGTGGAGGTCGGCGTCAACGAGTCGATCACCCTGTGGCTGGTGGTCGCGGCCAACGTGGTGGCGCTCTTCACCCAGCCGATGTTCGGCCGGCTGGCCGACCGGATCGGGCGCAAGCCGGTCTTCATCTACGGCGCACTGTCGAGCGCGGCGATGATGCCCTTCTACCTGCTGTCGATGAGCCGCGACAACGAGCTGCTCACCTTCGGCCTCGCGGTGCTGACCTTCTCCTTCGGGTACGCCGCCGCCAACGCGACGTGGCCGTCGTTCTACGGCGAGATGTTCAACACCCGGGTGCGCTTCTCCGGGGTGGCGATCGGCACCCAGCTCGGCTTCCTGATGGCGGGCTTCGCGCCCACGATCGTGACCGCTCTCGGCGGCGTCCAGGAGGGCGGCTGGGTCGTGATCTCCGCCTTCACCGCGGTCATCGCCGTCATCGCGGCGATCTCCGCCTCCACCGCCCGGGAGACCCGCGACGTGCCCACGGAGGTGCTGGGGCTCAAGCGGCCCGCGGGCTCTGAGGACGCGCGGATCCCGGCCGGGGTGCGCTGACCGACACGCACGACTGCCCGGCCGCTGGGGAGACCCGGCGGCCGGGCACTGCTGCGTCGTACGCCGTCGTACACACGCGGACACAAGTGCCCGACCGCTAGCCCGGCCGAGCGTGCGTGCGGCCGGCCGCCCGGGTTGTGTCCGCGTGTCTACGCGAGCACCGGTGCGTCGTACGCCTCAGGCCTCGTCGGCCAGCGCCTGCTGCGCGATGCGGAAGGCGGTGTTGGCGTCCGGGACGCCGCAGTAGATGGCGGTCTGCATGATGACCTCCTTGATCTCGTCCACCGTCAGCCCGTTGGTGCGGGCGGCCCGCACGTGCATCGCGAGCTCCTCGTGGTGGCCGCGGGCGATCAGGGCGGTGAGCGTGATCAGCGAGCGGCTGCGCCGGTCGAGGCCGGGGCGGGTCCAGATGCCGCCCCAGGCGTACTCGGTGATGAACTCCTGGAACTCCCGGGTCAGGTCGGTGGCGCCGGCCGTGGCCCGGTCGACGTGCGCGTCGCCGAGGACCTCGCGGCGCACGACCATGCCCGCGTCGCGGACCTCGCGGACGGTGAGTTCGTCGCGGGGGTCGGCCGGCTCCTCGCCGAGGAAGTGCCGGCGCAGCAGGGCGGCGACCTGGTCCGGCGACTCCGCGGGCGCCAGGTGCGCCACACCGTCGAGCTCGGCGTAGGTCCCGTCCTGCACGGCGTCCGCGATCGCGCGGAGCAGGTCGGGCGGGGTGGCCACGTCGTGGGAGCCGGCGATCGCCAGCACGGGTACGCCGATGTCGGCGAGCCGGTCGCGCACGTCGAAGGTGGCGAGGGCCGAGCACACCTGGGAATAACCCTCGTCGTCGGCCTCCTGCAGTGCGTGCAGCAGCGCGGAGCCCACCTCGGGGTGGCGCTCGAGGAAGCCGGGACCGAACCAGCGCTCCGCCGACCCGGACACCATCACCGGGGTGCCGGACATGCTGACCTGGGCGATCCGGCCCGTCCACATCGCCTCGTCGCCGATCTTCGCGCCGGTGCAGAGCAGGGCGGCCGCGGCAACCCGCCCGGGGCGGTCGGCCAGGAGCTGGAGGCCCACCGCACCGCCGACCGAGTCGCCGGCGTAGAAGAACCGGCCCCCGGTGTCGCCGCGCTCGGCCAGCACGTCGTCGACCACGCGCAGCACGCCCTCGGCCAGCTCGGCCGTGGTGAAGGGCTCGTCGGGCACAGCCCGGTTGTGGCCGTGGCCCGGGAGGTCCCAGGCGAGCACGTCGAAGGCGTCGGTGAGCCCGGCCGCACAGTCCGACCAGAGCGTCGTCGCGGACGTGCCGAGCGACGGGCCGAGGACGAGGAGCGGGAGCTCGGTGCGGTGCCGGGCGCCGGTGAGGCGCACGGCGGTGATGCTGGGGATCACGGGATCTCCTGGGGGGTCGTCGGATCGGGGTCGGCCAGCACCGCTGCGGCGCGGGCCAGGGGGGCCTCGACGAACGCGTCGGTCGCGCCGAGGTAGTCGCCGCGCGGTGCGCGTCCGGCCAGGTCGGCCAGGCTGCGCTGCTCGGCGTGGACGTCGTCGTGGGCCGCGTCCAGGGTGCGGCCCATCCGGTCGGCGTGGACGACCAGGCCGCCCAGCAGGTCGGTGGCCTGGTCGCCGGCGACCACGGCGCGGCGCAGCAGGGTCCGCAGCGTCGCCCACTCGGCATGCCAGGGCCCGGAGGATCGTTCGTCGGTGGCCTCGGCCGCCGCGAGGTGCAGGGTCGCGGCGAGCTGGGGGGTGGTGAGCGCGGCGCGCCGCACCAGCGTGGACAGGACCGGGTTGGACTTGTGCGGCATCGTCGACGACCCACCGCCGGCGCCCTCGGAGAGCTCGCCGACCTCGGGCCGGCCGAGGGCGAGGACGTCGCCGGCGACCCGGCCCCACGCGTCGGTGCACCGCACGGCCGCGTCGCCGAGCCGGGTCACGGTGGCGCGCGACGTGTGCCACGGCGTGGACGGCGCGAGCCCGAGGCGCTCGGCGAGCTCGACCGACAGCTGGTGGGCGACCTCGACGGGGTCGGGCAGCCCGGCGGCCAGCTCCACGGTCGCGGCCATGGTGCCGGCGGCCCCGCCGACCTGGACGGGCAGGACCAGCGCGGCCACGTCGTCGTACGCGTCGAGGACGCCGGTCAGCCAACCGGCGGCCTTGAGGCCGAAGGTGGTGGGAACGGCGTGCTGGGTGAGGGTGCGGGCGACCATCGGCGTTGTCCGGTGCTCCTCGACGAGGCGCGCGAGCAGGTCGACCTGCTCGCGCAGCGACATCAGGAGGGTGGCGACCGCATCCCGGGAGCAGGCCATCAGCGCGCTGTCGACGACGTCCTGGCTGGTGAGCCCGCGGTGCAGCCAGGCGGCGGCGTCGGGCGCGGACTCGCGGAGCTCGTCACGCAGCGCGGCGACCAGCAGCATCGCCGGGTTGCCGCCTCCCTCGGCGTCGCGGGAGAGGCGGCCGGTCAGGTCCGGCGTCACGAGGGCGTGGAGGTCGGGAGCGGCTGCGGACTCCGGTGCGACGCCGGAGCCGACCAGCGCGGAGAGCCAGCCGGCCTCCACGTCGACCATCGCCGCCAGGAACGCCGCGTCCGTGAGGAGGTCGCCGGCGCGCTCGTCGCCCGGCCAGAAGAGGTCCGCCATGGACGTCAGTGTCGCGGATGGCGGAGGAACACGGTCTCGCCCTCCCCCTGGAGGCGGATGTCGAAGCGGTAGCCCTGCTCGTCGGCGACCGCGACCAGCGTGTGCCGGCGGTCCTCCGCCACCGATGCCAGAAGCGTGTCCCCGTCGAGGTCTCCGGGCAGGTAGGCCCGGGTGAAGAGCCGGTTGAGCAGGCCGCGCGCGAAGACGGTCACCGCGACGAAGGGCGCCTGCCCCGGGCCCGTCGCCCCGGGAGTGACGGTCGAGAAGGAGTAGTGGCCCGTCGCGTCGGTCGCGGCCCGGCCCCATCCGGTGAAGGTGAAGCCGTCGCGGCGCAGGGAGCCGGGCTCCTGCGCGATCGCTCCCGACGGGTCGGCCTGCCAGATCTCGAGGAGCGCGTCCGGCACCGGGTCGCCGGCGCCGTCGCGCACCACGCCGTGGAGGCGGACCGCGTCGGCGCGCCCGGGCGGCACCAGCTCGCTGTCGCCGGGGTAGGGGAGGGCGTAGTGGAAGAACGGTCCGACCGTCTGCCCCGCCGTGGGGGTCAGGTCACCGGGTGCGCGGCTCATGCGTGCTCCTCCTCGGGCTCCATCAGGGTGCGGTGGGCGCCGGTGAGCACGATGTCCCAGCGGTAGCCCGTGGCCCACTCGTGCTGGGTGATGTCGTGGTCGTACGTCGCGACGAGCCGCTCGCGCGCCCGGGGGTCGACGATCGACTGGTAGATCGGGTCGAGGGCGAAGAGCGGGTCGCCGGGGAAGTACATCTGGGTGACCATCCGCTGGGTGAACTCGGTGCCGAACATCGAGAAGTGGATGTGCGCCGGCCGCCAGGCGTTGCGGTGGTTCTTCCACGGGTAGGGGCCGGGCTTGATCGTGGTGAAGCGGTAGGTGCCGTCGTCGTCGGTGAGGCAGCGCCCGACGCCGGTGAAGTTCGGGTCGATCGCCGCCGGGTGCTGGTCGCGCTTGTGGATGTAGCGACCGCCCGCGTTGGCCTGCCAGATCTCGACGAGCTGGCGTCGTACGGGCCGGCCGTCGCCGTCGAGGACGCGACCGGTGACGACCGTCCGCTCGCCGATCGGCTCACCGCCGTGCTGGATCGTCAGGTCGGCCTCGAGCGTGCCCACGTCCCGGTGGCCGAAGGCCGGCGCCCACAGCTCGACGCCCTCGGGGTCGGCGTGGTGCAGGTCCTTGGTGGGGTGGCGCAGGAGGCTGCTGCGGTAGGGCGGGTAGTCCAGCCGTGGCTGGGTCTCCTCGGCACCCCCGGCGCTCACGGCGCTCTCGTACGCCGCGCCGATGGCGGCGATCTCGCCGTCCATCTCGGCCTGGGTGACCATCTGTGTGTCGCTCACGGGCAGCACGCTAGGGCCCGCGCGTGACCACTCGCACCGTCTCCCTTCCACTGAGTGGAAGCGACGTGCGAGCATGGGCGGATGGCCGGCAACGTCTCCACCCCGGGCGCCACCGTGACCAGCCGGGTGCTGGCGCTGATCGGCGCCTTCGACGAGCAGCACCGCAGCCTGTCGCTGTCCGAGCTCGCCGAGCGCGCGGAGCTGCCGCTGCCGACGGCGCACCGCCTGGTGGGGGAGCTCGTGCAGTGGGGAGCACTCAGCCGCCGGCCCTCCGGCGAGTACGTCGTGGGGCGCCGGTTGTGGGACGTCGGGCTGCTCGCCCCGGTGCAGACGGGGCTGCGGCAGCTGGCGTCGCCGTACCTCCACGACCTGTACGGCGCGACGCTGGCCACGGTGCACCTCGCGGTCCGCGACGGGGCGGAGGTGCTCTACCTCGACCGGCTGGCCGGCAACGCGTCGGTGCCCGTGGTGAGCGCGATCGGCTCACGGCTGCCGATGCACGCGACCGGGGTCGGCAAGGTGCTGCTGGCCCACGCGCCCGCGGAGGTGCAGACCGTGGTGCTCTCCGACCTGCGCCGCATCACGCCGTACACGATCACCCAGCCGGGGACGCTGCGTCGCCAGCTGGGCCGCGTGCGGCGCGAGGGCTACGCCACGACGGTCGAGGAGATGAGTCTGGGTGCGTGCTCGGTGGCCGTGCCCGTCCGAGTGGACGAGGCGGTGGTCGCCGCGCTGGGGATCGTGGTGCCCAGCCTGCGCAACGACCGGCCGCGGCACGTCGCGGCCCTCCAGGTGGCGGCGCAGGGCATCGGGCGGGCGCTGGCGGCGAGCCGCGCGGACTGAGTCGAGTGTCGGTCAGGCCGCCTGGAACGACCGCTTGGCCAGCCCGATCGCGTATCCGTCGATCGTGGTCGTCGGGGGCGCGGTGGGGTCCTCCGACGCTCCCAGGGTCACGAAGAGCGGCGTGAAGTGCTCGACCGTGGGGTGGGCGTAGGGCATGCCGGGCGCCTTGCCGCGGAAGTCGGACAGCAGGTCGACGTCGCCTCGCTGGAGCGCGTCGGCCGCCCAGAGGTCGAAGTCCGCGGACCAGCCGGGCACGGCCTCGGGCCGTGACCAGTCGAGGTAGGGCAGGCCGTGGGTCATGTAGCCGGAGCCGATGACGAGCACCCCGGACTCGCGCAACGACCGGAGCCGGCGGCCGAGGTCGAGCAGTCGTGCCGGGTCGTGGGTGGGCATGCTCAGCTGCAGCACCGGGACGTCGGCGTCGGGGTACATGATCTTCAGCGGCACCCAGGCCCCGTGGTCGAGCCCGCGGGTGCGGTGCTCGTGCAGGGGCTCGGTGTCGGGCATGAGGGCGGCGACCCGGGTGGCGAGGTCGGTGGCCTCCGGGGTGTCGTATCGCATCCGGAAGTACATCGGGTCGAAGCCGCCGAAGTCGTAGACGAGCTCGGCCGGCCGGCTGGTGCTGAGCATCGTGGGCGCGGCCTCCCAGTGCGCGGAGACGATGAGGATCGCCCGTGGCTTGGGGAGGTTGCGGGCCCACCGGCCGAGCTGGGTCATCCAGTCGGTCATCTCGAAGAGCATCGGCGCGCCGTGGCTCAGGTAGAGGCTCGGCAGCGGGCCGTCGGCCGGCGTCCAGGCCCGGTGAGGCGCGGCCTTCTCGGCGGCGGCGGTCCTGCGCAGGTGCGCCGCGAAGGGGTGCCGTGGGTCGATGAGGGCATCGGCCGCCGCGGTGGTGCTGGTGCCGCTGACGCTGACGTGTGCCACGAGGTGCCTCCGAGGTAATTGGTTGTTGCTTCAACCAATACGGTACACCGGTACGGTTGTGGAAACAACCTTCGAGGAGCTTCCTGTGGACGTGCGCTGGCTGGACGACGACGAGCGGACGGCGTGGGTGCGCCTTGCGGCGGTGCTCGAGCTGCTGCCGGGAGTCCTGGACTCCCAGCTGCGGCGCGACGCCCAGCTGACGCACTTCGAGTACTTCGTGCTGGCCATGCTGTCGGAGGCGCCCGACAACACCCTGCGGATGACCCACCTGGCCGGTCAGACCAACGCCACCCTGCCGCGGCTCTCCCACGTGGTGAAGCGGCTCGAGGAGCGGGGCCTGGTGGAGCGGCTCCCGTGCCCCGAGGACGCCCGCGCCACCAATGCGCGGCTCACTCCCGGGGGATGGGACAAGGTCCGTGAGACCGCGCCGGGCCACGTGGCGACCGTGCGGGCGAGCGTGATCGACGCCCTGACCCCCGAGCAGGTCGACCAGCTCGCGGCCATCGGCGAGGCGATCCTCGACCGGGTCGATCCCGAGCGACGGGTGGCCTCCGGTCTGCGCGGGTGACCACGACCGTCAGGGTCCGGTTCCGCTGAGCGGAAGGATGGCGTGGTCGCGAGGGCCCCGGGCGCCGAGACTGCGGGCATGACTCGCACCCTGACCAGGACCCCCGTCGCCATCGTGGGCGGAGGGCCCGCCGGCCTGATGCTCAGCCACCTGCTGGCCCTCGCCGGCATCGAGTCCGTCGTCGTCGAGATCCGCACCCGCCGCGAGATCGAGGAGACCCACCGCGCCGGGATCCTTGAGCAGGACAGCGTCCGGCTGCTCGTCGACTCCGGGGCGTCGGACCGGGTGCTCACCGAGGGCGACGAGCACGAGGGCATCGACCTGGCCTTCGGGGGAGCGCGGCACCGCATCGACTTCCGGGCGCTGGTCGGCGCCTCCTGCCACCTCTACCCGCAGACCGAGGTGTTCAAGGACCTGGCCGACCTCCAGCTGCGCGAGGGGCGCGACGTCCGCTTCGGCGTCAGCGACGTGTCCGTCGTCGACGTCGAGTCGGCCCGACCGGGGGTGCTGTTCACCGACGCCGACGGTGCCGAGCACGAGCTGCGCTGCGACTTCCTCGTCGGGGCCGACGGGTCGCGGAGCACCTGCCGTCGGGCGGTGCCCGAGCCCGAGCGCCGGCAGTACTTCCGCGAGTACCCGTTCGCCTGGTTCGGCATCCTCTGCGAGGCCCCGGCCAGTGCGCCGGAGCTGATCTACAACCACTCGGAGACCGGTTTCGCCCTCATCAGCCAGCGCACACCCACGCTGCAGCGGATGTACTTCCAGTGCCCCCCGGACGCCGACGCCGACGAGTGGTCCGACGCCCGGATCTGGGAGGAGCTCCAGTCGCGCCTCGGCGCCAACGGGCACACCCTCCACCAGGGCCCCATCACCTCCCGGGCGGTGCTGCCGTTCCGCAGCTTCGTCCAGGAGCCCATGCGGCACGGCCGGATGGTCCTGGCCGGCGACGCGGCGCACACGGTCCCGCCCACCGGCGCCAAGGGCCTCAACCTGGCGCTCGCCGACGTCCGGGTCCTGGCCGAGGAGCTCGAGCGCGCCGTCCGGGCCGACGACCCTGCCCTGCTCGACGACTACTCGACCCGGGCGCTCGGCCGGGTGTGGAAGGCCCAGCACTTCTCGTACTGGATGACCACGATGCTGCACAGCCTCCCGGACGCCACGCCCTTCGACGTACGCCGCCAGGAGGGCGAGCTGGCCTCGCTCGTCGCCTCGACGGCCGGGTCGACGTACCTCGCGGAGGGCTACACCGGCTGGCCGACCGGCTGACTTCCGCTCCCCGGAAGCCCCGGCTTGCGCGGCGCCGGGTGGTCGGGTGCACTCGGGACGTGCTCCCGAAGCTGACGCCCCTCGCCAACCACCTCGGCACCGACGTGTCCGGCAGCATCCCGCAGGGGGAGCAGGTCGGTGTCCTCGACCTCACCGAGGCCCATCGGCGCATCTGGGAGCTGGCCGAGCCGCACCTGAAGGTCCGGTCGAACGACGCCCACACCCTCTACTCGTACGGGATCGCCCGGGCGCTGGTGGACCTCCATCCCGACGCGGACCCGGAGGTCGTGCTGCCGGCTGTCCTGCTGCACGACACGGGGTGGTCGAAGGTGCCCGGGGACGAGGTCCTGCAGGCGATCGCCCCCGGTGGCGGCCGCCCCGACCTGGTCCTGCGGCACGAGAAGGAGGGCGCCCTCATCGCCGCCGACGTGCTGGCCGAGGTCGGCGCGGACCCCGCACGCACGGCCCGCATCATCGAGATCGTGGACGGCCACGACTCGCGCCGCGAGGCCCTGCACCTCGACGACGCCCTGATGAAGGACGCCGACAAGCTCTGGCGACTCACCCCGCACGGGGTCGACACCGTGATGGACTGGTTCGGCCTGACCCGCGACGAGGCGCACCGCCTGATTGCCAGCCGCGTGCACGACCACCTGCTGACCGACGCCGGTCGCACCATGGCCCGGGTGCTGGCCGCGGTGGCGTCCGTCGACGTCATGCCGCAGCGGATCGCCCTGGGCTGAGCGCCCGTCGGGCGTACGCTCCCCGCGTGGGCGCGACTCGAGGTGACGGCCGGACGGTCACGTCCAAGGTGCTCGCCCTGCTGGCGGCGTACGAGGGTGGCGACGGGGCCCTCAGCCTGACCGACCTCGCCGCCCGGGCGGACATCTCCCTGCCCACCGCGCACCGCCTGGTGGGCGAGCTCGTCTCGTGGGGTGCCCTGGAGAAGGACGCGCAGGGCCGCTACGCGGTGGGGCTGAGGCTGTGGGAGGTCGGCCAGAACGCCGGGCGCCAGCTCCGCGACACGGCGCGTCCCCACCTCCAGGACCTCTACTCCCTGACCCAGGAGACGACCCACATCGCGATCCGCGAGGGTCACGAGGCGCTCTACATCGACCGCCTCTACAGCACCAAGCGCGTGCCTCGGGCCTCCCGGGTCGGGGGCCGCCTGCCCCTGCACGCCACTGCCGTCGGCAAGGTGCTGCTCGCCTTCGACGAGGACTGGGTGCGGGAGGCCTACCTGCACCGGCCGCTCGAGCAGTCCACGACCCGGACGCACGTCAACCCGGTGCGGCTGGCCGAGGAGCTGCAGCTCGTCCGCGAGCAGGGCCACGCGGTGACCCTCGAGGAGATGCGTCCCGGCTCGTGCTCCATCGCCGTGCCGGTACGGCTCCCCGGCGGGGGCATCGCGGGGCTCGGACTCGTGCTGCTCTCGACCCAGTCGGCCAACCTGCGCAAGCACCTCCCGGCCCTCCTCGGGGTGGCCGGGCGCATCGAGGAGGCCGCCGCCCGACCGGGCGGGGGAGGACTGGTGCTGAGGCCGCGCCGGTCCTGAGGGTCGACTTCCGTCTGACGGAAGTCGCGCGTTGTGGGTGCCTGTGACGGGGGCCACTATGGCGTGGTGCCGGAGATCCGGTGCGTGACGCAGATCCAGGAGGCGCGATGTCGTCCACCGACACCCGACCGACCGGCGGCGGATGCCCGGTCCACCACGGCTACCAGCCCTTCGAGCAGGCCGACCCGTTCCCGGCGTACGCCCGGCTGCGCGCCGACGAGCCGGTCATGTACGACGAGCGCGTGGGCTACTGGGTCGTCAGCCGCTACGACGACGTCAAGGCCGTCTTCGAGGACTGGGAGACCTTCAGCAGCGAGAACGCGCAGGCCCCGGTCCGCGAGCGCGGCGCCGAGGCCCGACGGATCATGGAGGAGGGCGGGTTCACCGCCTACTCGGGCCTCTCCGCCCGGGTCCCTCCCGACCACACCCGCATCCGCAAGATCGTCCAGAAGGCCTTCACCCCGCGCCGCTACAAGGTGCTCGAGCCCTCGATCCGCGCCCACGTCGTCCGGATGGTCGAGGACCTGCTGGCCCACGAGGACCGCCGCGGCGACCTCGTCCGGGACCTGGCCTACGACGTCCCGACCGTCACGATCCTGACCCTCATCGGCGCCGACACCACGAAGGTCGAGCAGTTCAAGACCTGGTCGGACTCGCGGGCGGCCATGACGTGGGGAGACCTCACCGACGAGCAGCAGGTGCCGCACGCCCACCACCTGGTGGCCTACTGGCAGGAGTGCCAGCGGCTCGTCACGTCGGCGCACGAGACCCACCCCGACAGCCTGGTCGGCGACCTCGTCCGGGCCCAGGACGCGGGCGAGGAGATCACCGACCACGAGATCGCCTCGATCTGCTACTCGATGCTCTTCGCCGGGCACGAGACGACCACCACCCTGATCTCCAACACGTTGCGGGTCCTGCTCGACCACCCCGACCAGTGGGACCTCGTCCGGGACGAGCCCTCGAAGGTCGCACCGGCCATCGACGAGGTGCTCCGCTACAGCCCATCGATCGTGGCCTGGCGTCGCAAGGCCCTGCGCGACGCGGTCGTGGGCGGTGTCGACATCCCGCAGGGCGCCGAGCTGCTGCTCGTGATGGGGTCGGCCAACCGCGACGAGTCCCACTTCGCCGACGCCGAGGACTTCGACGTCACCCGCGCCAACGCCCGGGACCACCTGGCCTTCGGCTACGGCATCCACTACTGCCTCGGCAACATGCTCGCCAAGCTCCAGACCCGCATCGTGGTCGAGGAGGTGGCGCGGCTCGCCCCCGGGCTGCAGCTGGCCGACGAGCCCATCGAGTTCGGGGACAACCTGTCCTTCCGCGCACCCGTCGCGGTGCCCGTCACCTGGGAGGTGTCATGACGACCGACGCTCCGTACGTCCGCTTCTTCGACGAGGGCGGCGACCCCACCGTCGAGCTGCTCGGCGGCAAGTGCGCCAGCCTGGTCTCGATGACCGGCGCCGGGATGCCGGTGCCCCCGGGATTCGCGATCACCACGGCGGCGTACGACGCGTTCGTCGACGCGACCGGCATCCGCGACGAGATCTCGCACAAGCTGGCCACCCTCGACGCCGACCACGTGTCCTCGGTGGACGCGGCCTCCGCGACGATCCGCGACCACCTCACGTCGCGGCCGATGCCGGAGCCGGTGCGCGCCGCGATCGTGGCCGCCTACCAGTCCCTCCAGGACCGGTTCTCCTCGCCGGTTCCCGTCGCCGTGCGCTCGTCGGCCACCGCCGAGGACCTGCCCGGTGCGAGCTTCGCCGGCCAGCAGGACACCTACCTGTGGGTCACGGGGCTCGACAGCGTGCTGCACCACGTCCGCGAGTGCTGGGCCTCGCTCTACACGAGCCGCGCGATCATCTACCGGCTCAGGAACGACATCCCCGACCTGGGGCTCTCGATGGCCGTCGCCGTGCAGAAGATGGTCAACTCCTCGGTCTCCGGGGTCGCCATCACCATGAACCCCACCACCGGTGACCGGTCCAAGATCACCATCGACGCGTCGTACGGCGTGGGGGAGATGGTCGTCAGCGGACAGGTGACGCCCGACAACATCCTGCTCGACAAGGTGATGTTGTCGATCGTCTCGGAGACCATCGGCGACAAGCACGCCGAGCTGGTGCCCGACGCGACCGCGGGCGACCTGGTCGAGGTGCCCGTCGACCCGGAACGCCGCACGCGGCGCTGCCTGACCGACGACGAGGTCGTCGCCGTCGCGACCATGGCCAAGCGGGCCGAGAAGCACTACGGCTGCCCCCAGGACATCGAGTGGGCCTACGACTCCGACCTGCCGCCGGGGGAGGGGTTGCTGCTGCTGCAGTCGCGCCCCGAGACCGTCCACAGCGCCCCCGCCGCCACGACGACTCCCAGCACTCCCAGCACGTTAGGCCCGGCCACGGGCCTCCTCTCGGGCATCACTGCATCCCTCACGAACAGGAACCCCTCATGACCGCCGCCCCGACCCAGCCCGTGACCGCCCCGATGAAGTCCTTCCCGAAGCCCTCGCAGCTGACGGTGCCCGAGGGCGCCGAGGGGTGGGAGAAGCTCTACCCCTACAACCTGGTCTTCCAGAACCTCAGCGGCGCCGAGGACGAGAAGTTCTGGTTCTGCGACAGCCAGCACTGGCCGGCGGTCTTCAAGCCGTTCGAGACGATCGGCGGCGAGTTCGCGGTCAAGTGCCTGGGGCAGTACAACACCCGGCACCTGCTGATCCCCCCGGCCAACGGCATCGAGTTCAAGATCCACCTGGGCTACCTCTACATGTCGCCGGTGGGCGTGCCGCCGGAGCAGGTCGCGGCCCGGGTGCCGGAGTTCGAGCGTCGTGCCGGCCACTACTTCCAGAACTGGGACTCGCTCCTGGAGCAGTGGAAGATCAAGGTGCGCGCCACCATCGACGAGATGGAGGCGCTGAGCTTCTCCTCGCTGCCCGACATGGTGCCCTTCGAGGACATCGTCACGGGCAAGGCCAAGGACGGCTCCGAGGTCCTGATGGAGAACTACGACCGGCTGATCCAGCTCTGCTACCAGAACTGGCAGTACCACTTCGAGTTCCTCAACCTGGGCTACCTCGCCTACCTGGACTTCTTCGGCTTCTGCAAGGAGGTCTTCCCCGGCATCCCGGACCTGGCGATCGCCAAGATGGTCCAGGGCGTCGACATGGAGCTGTTCCGTCCCGACGACGAGCTCAAGAAGCTGGCCAAGCTGGCCGTCGAGCACGGCCTCGAGGCCGCCTTCTCCGACACCGACGACGTCGAGGGCACCCTGGCCCGCATCGCCGCCGCGGACGGCGGGACCGCGTGGGTGGCGCAGTACGAGGCCGCGCAGGACCCGTGGTTCAACTTCACCGTCGGCAACGGCTTCTACGGCCACGACAAGTACTGGCTGGAGCACCAGGAGATCCCGCTCGGCTACATCAAGGACTACATCCGTCGTCTGGGCGAGGGTCACGAGATCATGCGTCCGGTCGACCAGCTCATCGCCGAGAAGGACCGGGTGGTGGAGGAGTACCGCGACCTCCTCGACGAGGAGCAGCGTGCCGCGTTCGACGCCAAGCGTGGCCTCGCGGCCACGGCGTACCCCTACGTCGAGAACCACAACTTCTACATCGAGCACTGGACGATGGGCGTCTTCTGGCGCAAGGTCCGCGAGCTCGGCCAGGTGTTCGTGGACGCCGGCTTCTGGGGCGACCGCCACGACATGCTCTACCTCACCCGTGGCGAGGTCCGCGACGCGATCTTCGACCTGGTGACCGGCTGGGCGGTCGGTGCTGACGCGACCGGTCCGCACTACTGGCCCGCGGAGATCGAGCGCCGCCGCGGCATCATCGACGCGCTGTCGACGGCGCGGCCCCAGCCGGCGCTCAACACGCCGCCGGCCGAGATCACCGAGCCCTTCACGATGATGCTCTACGGCATCACCACCGAGCAGGTGCAGCAGTGGCTGGCCGACGGCGAGGAGGGCCACGACGGGTCGATCACCGGGATGGCCGCGTCGCCGGGCGTGGTGGAGGGCATCGCCCGGGTGGTGCACTCGGCCGACCAGCTCGGCGAGGTGCAGGAGGGCGACATCCTCGTCGCCACCATCACCGCGCCGTCGTGGGGACCGATCTTCGGCAAGATCAAGGCCACGGTCACCGACATCGGCGGGATGATGAGCCACGCCGCGATCGTCTGCCGGGAGTACGGCCTGCCCGCCGTGACCGGCACGGGCAACGGCTCCACGACCATCCGGACCGGCCAGCGCGTCCGGGTCGACGGCAACACCGGCCGTGTCGAGATCCTGGACTGACATGACCTCGTCCCAGCTGGAGGGCTCCGGCCGCACCGTCCTCGTGACCGGTGCCGCCGGGGGCCTGGGCCGCAGCTTCGCGCTCGGCTTCGCCTCCCGGGGCTACCGGGTGGCGGTCGCGGACATCGCGGCCGCCGGCGTCGAGGAGACGCGCGCCCTGCTCGAGGAGGCCGGAGCCGAGGCCGCCTGGTCAGGGGTGGTCGACGTGACGTCGCCGGAGTCGACCACCGCGTTGGCCGCCGAGGTGGCGGAGCTCGGCGGCGGCCGCATCGACGTGCTGGTCAACAACGCCGCGATCTACGGGACGGTCACGCGCGGCCCCCTCGAGGAGATCGACCCCGCCGAGTGGGACCGGGTGATGGGCGTCAACCTCAAGGGACCGTGGTTGATGGTCCGGGCCACCAGCCCGTTCCTCGGGGAGGGCAGCCGGGTCGTCAACCTCTCGTCCGCCACGATCTACAGCGGCTCGACGCACTGGCTGCACTACGTCGCCTCCAAGGGCGGGGTGGTCGCACTGACCCGGGCGATGGCCAAGGAGCTCGGTCCGCGCGGGATCAACGTCAACGTGATCGCGCCCGGCTTCACCCTCACCGAGGCCAGCCGTGGCCTGATCGAGGGTGCCGAGTCGTACGGCGTGGACCGCGGCGCCCTGCGCCGCTCCAGCCAGCCGGAGGACATCGTCGGCGCCGCCCTGTTCCTGGCCGGACCCGACTCCGGCTTCGTCACCGGCCAGACCATCGTCGTCGACGGTGGCCGGCAGTTCATCTGAGGAGGAAGCATGCCCACGATCACCTACACCGACGACTCCGGGGAGTCCCGGGTCGTCGCCGCCAACGTCGGCGACTCCGTGATGGAGACCGCCGTCCGCAACGGCGTGCCCGGCATCGTCGCCGAGTGTGGCGGGTCGCTGTCCTGTGCCACCTGCCACGTCTTCGTCGACGAGGCCGAGCTCGCCCAGCTCCCCGCCATGGAGGAGATGGAGGACGAGATGTTGTGGGGCGCCGCCGTGGACCGCCGTGACACCTCTCGCCTGTGCTGCCAGATCAAGGTCAGCGACGACATGGACCTCCACGTGACGACCCCCGAGACGCAGGTGTGAGATGTCGGACGCGGCAGGACTGCTGATCCTCGGGTCGTCGCAGGCCGGGGTGCAGCTCGCGGTCTCGCTGCGCGCACTGGGCTACGACGAGCCCATCACGTTGCTGGGGGAGGAGAACCATCGCCCCTACCAGCGACCCGCCCTCTCCAAGGAGTACCTCCAGGGCGCCATCACCAAGGAGTCGCTCATCTACCGCACCCAGGAGTACTGGGACGAGCACCGCATCGACGTGGTCAAGAACGAGCGCATCATCCGCATCGACAAGCGCTCCGACGGCAGCGGCGTCGCGCACTCGATGTCGGGGCGGGAGTTCGCCTTCGACCGGCTCGCGCTGACCGTCGGCGCCCGGGCACGGCGCCTGCTGCTGGAGGGTGTGGACCTGCCCGGCGTCCTCTATCTGCGCAACGCCGACGACGCGCTCGAGCTCAAGGCCCGGGCCCCGGTCGTCAAGGACGTCGTGGTCATCGGCGGCGGCTTCATCGGCATCGAGGCGGCTGCGAGCCTGGCCCGGATGGGGCGCACCGTCACCCTGCTCGAGGCCGGCCCGCGGCTCGTCGGACGCGCGGTCGGCGAGGAGACCTCGGCGTACCTCCTGGAGCACCACCGCGCGCGGGGGATCTCCGTCGTGCTCGACGCCGACGTACGCCGCATCGTCGCGGGCGGCGACCGGGTCGCGGGCGTGGAGCTCGCCGACGGCACCACGATCCGGGCCGACCTCGTGCTCATCGGGGTGGGGGTCGTGCCCAACACCGAGCTGGCCGAGTCGATCGGCCTCGCCTGCGACAACGGGATCACGGTGGACCGGTGGGCCATCGCCTCCGACGGCGTCACCGTCGCGGTCGGCGACGTGGCCAACCTGCCCAACCCCGTCCCGGGGGCCCCGGAGGGCGACCGGGTCCGCTTCGAGAGCGTCAACAACGCCGTGGAGCAGGCCAAGGTGGCCGCCTACGCGATCACCGGACGGCCCGAGGACTACCAGGGCATCCCGTGGTTCTGGTCCAACCAGGGCGACCTGAAGCTCCAGATCGCCGGCCTGTCCACGGGACACACCCGCACGGTCGTCCGGCGTGACGACGAGCGCGGCAAGTTCTCGGTCCTCTACTACCGCGGCGACGCGATCATCGCGGCGGACTGCGTCAACGCGCCCCTCGACTTCATGGCCGTCAAGGCCGCTCTCGCCGCCCGGGCGAGCATCCCGGCCGAGCAGGCCGCCGACCCGTCGGTCCAGCTCAAGGCGATCACCGTCACCTCGTCAGGAGAACACTCATGACCCACCCCCTGCCGCCCGTCCCGGTGCCCGCCTCCGGGCCCGTCGACGTGTCCCCGATCTCGATGACCCCGTCGGCGGACACCGACCTCGACCCGATCTGGAAGTCCGTGGTGCCCGAGTCACGGACCCGGTCCAACGACATCCACCTGCCGATCTCGCTGGCCTACGCGGAGCGGCTCTGCGCCGCCCACCCCGACGCGGACGCCCTGCTGGTGCGGGTGGCGATCCTGCTGCACGACACCGGCTGGGGACGCGTCGACGAGGACCGGATCATCTCGGAGGGCTTCTCGGGCGACTGGCGCCGGGCGGAGATCCGCTTCGAGCACGAGCGGCAGGGCTGCCTGATCGCCCGCGAGGTCCTGCCGCCGCTCGGCTTCGACCCGGCGTTCGTCGAGGACGTCGTCGCGATCATCGACGGCCACGACACCCGCAAGGAGGCGAAGTCCCTCGAGGACGCGCTGGTGCGCGACGCCGACCGGCTGTGGCGCTTCGACCACGCAGGCATCGCGCTGGCGTCCGGCTGGTTCGGCATGGACCCGGCGACCTACTGCGACCGGCTGGCCGCCGAGATCGTGCCCGAGCTCCTCACCGAGGCCGCCGTCGCCATGGCGACGGCCGACCTCGAGCGCTCCAACGCCCTGCTGAAGACGACGGTGCTGCGGTGACCCACCACCGGCCCGGTCACGACCTGCCCTGGACGAGGGTCGACGACCTGTACGTCGACGGGCGGTGGGTCCCGTCGACGGGCACGGCGAGGCTGCCCGTCATCGATCCCGCGACCGAGGAGGAGTGGGGCTCGGTGCCGGACGCGACCCCCTCGGACGTCGACGCCGCCATGGAGGCGGCCGACCGGGCGTTCCGGGAGGGGCCGTGGCCGCGGCTCACCCCGACCCAGCGCGCCGAGCACCTGCTGCGGATGGCCGACGAGCTGGAGAAGCGGGCCGAGCCGCTCGGGTGGACCAACACCCGTGAGAACGGCTCCCCGGTGGCGGAGACGTCCGGCGCCGCCGCCAACGCCGCGGGCATCCTGCGGCACGTCGCCTCGCTCGCCCCCGGGCTCGAGCGCGAGGACGTGCGCGCGTTCCCCGCCGGGGGTGCCGAGTCCGTCGTACGCCGCGAGCCGGTCGGGCCCTGCGTGCTCATCGCTCCGTGGAACTTCCCGATCAACCTGATGGTCGTCAAGCTGGCACCCGCACTGCTCGCCGGCTGCACCGCGGTGCTCAAGCCGGCCGAGTCGACGCCGCTGTCGATCCGGTTCGTGGTCGAGGCCGCCGAGGCTGCGGGGGTGCCCGCGGGGGTCGTCAACCTGGTGACCGGTGGCGGGGCGGTCGGCGAGGCGCTCGTGCGACACCCGCTGACCGCCAAGATCGCCTTCACCGGCTCGACCGCCGTGGGCCGGCGGATCGGAGCCGCCGCGGGCGAGCTGCTGCGGCCGGTGACGCTCGAGCTCGGCGGCAAGTCCTCGGCCGTCGTCCTGCCCGACGCCGACCTCGACGCGATGGCCGCCGTGCTCATCCGGTCCTCGATGCGCAACAGCGGCCAGACCTGCTACATCTCCACCCGCATCCTGGCCCCGGCCGAGCGGTACGACGAGGTGGTCGAGATGGTCACCCGGACGGTGGCCGCAGCCCGGCTCGGTGACCCCTTCGACGACGACACCGTCGTGGGACCGCTGGCGACCGCCGCCCAGCGCGACGTCGTCACCGGATTCCTGGAGTCGGCGCGCGAGGAGGGTGCCCGGGTCACGACGGGCGGCCGGGCCGTGCCGGGGACGGGCTACTTCGTGGAGCCGACCGTGCTGGCGGACGTCACGCCCGACATGAGGGTGGCCCGGGAGGAGATCTTCGGACCGGTGGTGACGGTGCTGCGCTACGAGGGCGTCGACGAGGCCGTCGCGATCGCCAACGACACGCCCTTCGGCCTCGGCGGTCTGGTCTTCTCCACGGACCCCGACGCTGCGCAGGCGGTGGCCGAGCGGATGGACACCGGGTCGGTCGGTCTCAACTTCTTCGCGTCCAACCACGCGGCACCCTTCGGAGGCCGCCACGACTCGGGCCTCGGAGTCGAGTACGGACCCGAGGGTCTCGCGGCCTACCTGACCTACAAGACCATCCACCGCCGGACCGGTTGACGCGGCGACGCCCCATAGACCCTCGACGTCGGACAGGATGGGTGCGTGGACGTCAACGAGATGCTGCTGCCCGGCGTGGGGGTGCGCTACGACTTCACGATGCCTGACGGGGACCGCGTCGGCATCGTGGCGCGGCGCAACGGCGACTTCGAGCTGGTGGTCTACGACCGTCGTGATCCTGACCGGGTCCGGCACTCGATCCGGCTCGACGAGGAGGCGGCCGAGGCCCTCGCCCAGATCCTGGGGGCACCCCGGATCACCCAACGCTTCGCCGACCTGTCCAAGGAGATCCCGGGACTGGAGTCGGCGCGGATCGAGGTGCCGCCGGCCAGCGCGTGCGTCGGTCGTCCGCTCGGCGACACCCGGGCCCGGACCCGCACCGGCGCGTCGATCGTCGCCGTGGTGAGCGGGGAGCAGGTCGCAGCCGCCCCCGGTCCCGACCACGTGCTCCGCGCCGGTGACGTGCTGGTCGCGATCGGCACGGGCGACGGCCTCGCACAGCTGGCCGAGATCATCGAGCGGGGCTGAGGTTGGAGCCCACCGTCCGGCTCCTCCTGGAGCTCGGGCTGCTGCTCGGTGCACTGTCGGTGCTGGGTGGTCTCGCCCGGCGCATCGGCTTCTCACCGGTGCCGCTCTACCTGCTCGGTGGCCTGGCCCTGGGCGAGGGGGGCCTGCTGCCGCTGCCGGGTGCCGAGCCGTTCATCGAGGGGGCGGCGAGCATCGGGGTGGTGCTGCTGCTGCTCACCCTGGGCCTGGAGTTCTCGGTCACCGAGTTCTCCCACACCCTGCGCCGCCACGTGCCGTCCGGCCTGTTCGACCTGGTGCTCAACGCGACCCCCGGGGCGGTGGCCGGCTGGCTCCTCGGCCTCGACCTCACGGGGGTGGTGGCGCTGGCGGGCGCGACCTACGTGTCCTCGTCCGGGATCATCTCGAGGCTGCTCGTCGACCTGGGCCGGCTGGGCAACCGCGAGACACCCGCGGTCCTGTCGGTCCTGGTGCTCGAGGACTTCGCGATGGCCGCCTACCTGCCGCTGCTGGCGGTGCTGGCATCAGGAGGGACCTGGTGGCAGGCGCTGGCCGGCGTCGCGCTCGCGGTCGCGGCCCTGACGGTCGCCTTCACGGCGTCCTACCGGTGGGGGCACCGTGTGGGACGGGTGCTGAGCCACCCCGACCCCGAGCAGCTGCTGCTCCGGGTGCTCGCCCTCACCCTCGTGGTGGCAGGCCTCGCCGAGCTGGTGCACGTCAGCGCGGCTGTCGGTGCCTTTCTCGTGGGTCTCACCCTGACGGGGGAGACGGCCGTGCGGGCGGGGGAGGTGATGGCTCCGCTCCGTGACTTCTTCGCAGCAGTCTTCTTCGTCGCCATCGGGCTGGCCATCGACCCCGGCGACCTGCTCCCGGCCCTGCCGGTCGCGCTGGCGCTGGCCGCGGTCACCATCGTCACCAAGTTCGTCACCGGCGCCTACGCTGCCGGTCGCGATGGCGCGCAGGCGCCCGGCCGGGCCCGCGCCGGAGCCGTCCTGGTGATCCGTGGGGAGTTCTCACTGATCATCATCGGGCTTGCCGGGGTCGCGCAGGGACGGCTCGGCGGGGTGGTGGCGGCGTACGTGATCGTTCTTGCCGTCGTCGGACCGGTGCTGGCGCGGTACGCCGACCGGGTGCCGGGCTGGACCCTGTCACGCGCCGGGCGGTAGCGCGAGCAGGTCCACGTGGTGCACCGTCACCGCGGCCGTGCCGCGGGCCAGCTCCGTCCGTCTCCGGGCGGCGTAGGCCGCCGCCTCCTCACCGATCTCCGGTGACTGCTCGATCGCTGCCCCCACCCAGCCGTCGAGCCACGCCACCGCGAGGTCCGCCTGCTCGGGTCCGAAGTGCCAGGGGCTGGGCCGGGTGTGGACCTCGAGCCCCCGCCGCCGGAAGGCGTCCACCGCCGTCCCTGCGGCATCGGGACCGAGCAGCGGGGCGTCGCCGAGGACTCGCCGCTGGTGGGCGTTGAACGACTCCGTCAGCCGCCGGTCGAGGGGGTCGGGCGGGTCGATCTCGACGGTGCCCACGACGCTGAGGGTGATGAGCACGGGACACCGCGCACCGGCGCACAGTGCGACGAACCGGTCCAGCTCCTCACCGGTGAACATGTCGAGGAGCGCCGAGGCGGTGAGCAGGGACGCACCGAGGAGGTCGTCGGCGGCCAGGCGGGTGATGTCGTCGTGGCGCGTCTCCACCTGCGGGACGGGCGGGTGGGCCGCGGCGTGCGCGAGCAGCTCGGCGTCGCGGTCGTGCAGCACCCAGCGCTGCGGACCGGCCAGCCGCGGTGCGAGCCAGCGGGCCATCGAGCCGGTGCCGCAGCCGAGGTCGTGGACGAACAGCCCGTCCGTGGGCAGGTGCGTGCGCAGGAGGTCGACCAGCCCGGTCGAGCGGGCCGCCGCGTCGGCGGGCTCCCGCAGCGCGAGCCAGTCGGGGGCGGCACGGACGGGCTCGGTCGTCATGCCACCTCCCGCTGTCCGGTGAACCGAACGCTAGCAACGTCCGTTTCCACCGGCGAGGGCTCGGGAGGGAGGTCTCGTGATCGGTGTCCGCGCCGGCCTGCTCGCTGCCGTCACCGGCCTCGTCGTCCTGCTCGGTGGACTCGCGCTCTTCCCCGGGATCGGGGTCGCCGGCCCGGCGGTGGGGCTCGCGTGCGCGGCGGTGCTGGGCACCGCTGCGGACCGCAGCGCCCGCCGGGCCGGAGTCCCGTCGTGGGGCCCGGCCGACGTGGTGACCCTCGTGCGGGCCACGCTGGCGTGCGGCGTCGCCGCCCTGGTCACCGAGGTCCTGGTCGCCGATGCCCTCGTGGCGCGGTCGTCCGTGCCGGTACTGGTGGCGCTCGCCGTCGTCGCGCTGGCCCTCGACGCCGTGGACGGACGGGTGGCGAGGCGCACCGGGACCGTGTCGCCGCTCGGCGCCCGCCTCGACGGAGAGGCCGACGCCTTCCTCATGCTCGTGCTCAGCGTGCAGGTCGCGGCGGAGGTCGGCGCGTGGGTGCTGGCGATCGGGGTGGTGCGCTACGCCTTCGCGGTGGCCGGCTGGGTGCTGCCGTGGATGCGCGCCGACCTGCCGCCGCGCTACTGGCGCAAGGTCGTCACCGCCGTCGCCGGGATCGCCCTGGTCTGGGCGGTCGCCGACCTGCCCGGCACGTACGCCGCCCTCGGCCTCGCCGCCCTCCTGCTCGCCGAGTCCTTCGGGCGGGACGTCGGCTGGCTGTGGCACCGGCGCGCCGACCACGCCGTCGCCGCGGTGGCGTCCGGTGCCGGGCTGGCGTCACCGTGAGGCAGGTCGAGCGGACGGCGTACGACGCGGCGTTGCGGACGGCCCGGGTGGCGGCCTACCCGCCGGGGGAGTTCGTCGGGCAGGAGAGCTTCATGACCCGCACCGGGATCCTCGACCTGGCCCGCGCGGCCGCGGTCGGTCCCGGGGTCTCGGTGCTGGACCTGTGCTGCGGCGTGGCCGGCCCCGGTCGCCTGGTCGCGGCCGAGCTGGGGTGCGACTACCGCGGTGTCGACCGCAGCCCGGACGCGATCGAGGTCGCCCGGGCGCGCGCCACCGGCCTGGGCTGCCGCTTCGACGTCGCCGAGGTCCCGCCGGTCCCGGGCACGGACGTGGACGTGGTGCTGCTCCTGGAGACGATGCTCGCCTTCGAGGACAAGGTGCCGCTGGTCAGCGCGGTCGCCGGGGCGCTCGCGCCCGGGGGACGGTTCGCCTTCACCGTGGAGGAGGGGCTGCCGCTGACGCAGGAGGAGCGCGAGGCGATGCCCGCCGCCGACACCGTGTGGCCGGTCCCGCTGGCCGAGCTCCTCGGCCAGCTCGGCGACGCGGGGCTGGACCTGCGCTGGATGCAGGACCAGACCCGCTCGCACCAGCGGGTCGCCGCCGGGCTGGTGGCACAGCTCGGGGCCGGGCGCTCGGCGATCGCCGGCGAGGTCGGTGACCGGACCGCCGACGACCTCCTCGCGGCGCACCGGCTCTGGAGCGACTGGCTGGGCTCGGGCCGGGTCCGCAAGCTGGCGGTCGTGGCGGAGAAGCACGCCGGGGGATGAACTCCGCGGTGCGCCCCGTCGTACCTCCTCGTGAGAAACCCCTCGTGAGAACCCTCGTGAGGGTCCCTCGTGGCAGGAGCGTGTGATGGTCATCCGTGAGATCGCGGCCGCGGCCGTGCTGGTGTCGGCGGGGGTCCACCTCGTCCTGTGGTTCGACGGGATGCGGGACGCCGACGTCGTCGGTCCCGCCTTCCTGCTCAACGCGGTCGGCGGCGCGGTGATCGCCGTGCTGCTGGTCGTCTGGCGGCACTGGGTGCCCCCGCTGCTGGCCGTCGGCTTCGGCCTCTCCACGCTCGGTGCCTTCGTCATCTCGGCGACCGTGGGCCTCTTCGGGGTCGAGGAGAGCTGGTCGGGCTGGGCGGTGTGGACGGCCGCCGTGGCCGAGGTGGTGGCGATCGTGACGGGCGCCATGCTCCTGCGCGACGACAACCCGTTGCGCTCACGCGCGCAGTCGCAGGACCACGCGGCCGGACGTGGTGCGCACCTCCACTGACCTGATGTCGTCCCGGTCCGAGGACGTCCCGGCCGTGAGCCGCATCGTCATGCCCCCGACCGAGCGCCAGCTGCCCACCTGCTCGGTGTGCCCGTCGCGGGTCCGCACGACGATCGTGTAGTCCACCGTGGGCGGCAGCTCGTACTCCACCGACTCCGGCTCGTAGGTGCAGGTCAGGAGCAGCCGGGTGCCCCAGGTGACCTGCTCGAGCCCGACGGTCGCCTCCACCGGGACGTCGCCCACCGGGCTCATGGGCTCGTCCGGCACCGGGGCCTCGGTGGCGGTCGGGGACGGCGCGACCGACGACGGCTCCCGGCCGTCGTCCCCGCCGGACAGCAGCGCCGGGACGCCGAACGCCACCGCGGCGAAGGCGGCGGCCAGCCCGGCCGCGACGAGGGTGCGCCGCCGCCCGCTGCGGCGTACGGAGCGGGTCAGGGCGGGCAGCAGCGTGTCCGGCAGCGGCTCGTCGGCCGGCGGGTGCTCGAGCAGGCCGGCGTCGACCCGGTCCAGGAGCCCGGGGAGGCCGGCGACCTCGCGCACGGCGCGGGTGCAGCTCTCGCAGCCGGGCAGGTGCCGCTCCAGCGCCAGGCGGTCGCCGGGGCTCAGGGCGCCCAGGACGTACGCCGCGCCGTCGTGTGCGAACGGGCAGGTCACGCGCTCACCCCCATCTCCTCGAGCGCCAGCCTCAGCGCCCGCAGCGCGTAGTGCGTGCGGGACTTGACGGTGCCCTCGGGGACACCGAGGCGCTGGGAGGCCTCGGCCACGGAGCGCCCCCGGTAGTAGCACTCGAGCAGGACGGAGCGGTGGTCGGCGGAGAGGTGGGTGAGCGCCTCGGCCACCACCCAGGAGAGCAGGAGCTGGTCGCTGGCGTCGTCGGTCGTGCGGATCTCGGGCACGTCGGCGACGGGGGTCTCGGGATGGGACCGGCGGCTGCGCCAGTCGTCGATGACGATGTTGCGGGCGACGGTGAACAACCAGGCACGCACGGAGGGCGGCGGGCCGGCGAGCACGTCACGGTGCCGCCAGGCGCGCAGCAGCGTCTCCTGGGTGACGTCCTCGGCGTGCGCCCGGTCGTTGCCGACCAGGCGCAGGCAGTAGCGCCAGAGCACGTCCGCGTGCTCCTCGTGCAGCCGTCGCATCAGCGCGACCTCGTCCTCGGGCATGCATGCCTCCTCCCGGGGATACGCCCGCGGGGCGGCACCGGTTCAACGCGCCCCGGCAGGCAGGACTCCAGTGTGGCCGTCCGGGCCGTACGCCGCGAGGAACTCGTCCCGGAACGCGTCCATCCGCCACACCGGGGCATCCGCGTCCGGCCGGAGCCCCTCGCCCCAGCCCCAGCCGTCGACGGCCGCCAGCACGGCGGGGTCGCGGGCGAGCACCGCGACCGGCACGTCGAACCCGGCGTCCGGTCCCGAGACGATGGTGGCCGGCTGGTGGTCCCCGAGCATCACGACGACCGTGTCCTCGTCGCCGTGGGTCAGCACGAACGACACGAGCGCCTCGAGCGAGTACGCGACCGCCCCGGCGTACGCCGCCCGCACCCGGTCCGGGTCGGGCCAGATGTCGGCCTCCGACTCCAGCGTGCGGGGCATGCCCTTGAAGACCGAGCCGTCGCCGACCTCGGACGGGGGCACCATCCGCGGGACCTTCGACCACGGGGCGTGGCTGGTGATCAGGTCGATCTCGGCCATCACCGGTCGTCGGTCGGCGGGCGCCAGCTCGAGGCGGTGGAAGGCGTCGAGGGTGTACTGGTCGGGCATGTTCGGGTAGCCGAACCGCGGACCGCGGTAGCCGACGTTGCGCGAGTCGTAGAGGTGGTCGAAGCCGTAGAAGGCGCCCTGCGGCCAGTCCCGGGTGTTGGCCGGGACCGAGGCCACCGTCCGCCAGCCCGCCCGCGCGAAGAGGCGGGTCAGCGTCAGGCGCGAGCTCGTCACCAGCAGGTCGTAGCGCTGCTGGCTGTCGACCCACAGCCCGGTCTGGAGGGTCGCGTGCGCCAGCCAGCTCCCCGCACCGAAGGTCGGGGAGGTGAGGAACGCGCTGCGAGCCGCGAAGTCGGCCCGCTCGAGCCGCCGGGTGCCCGCGTCGAGCACGTCCACCACCTCCGGTGAGATGTCGGGGTCCTCCAGCGCGACCCGGCCCAGGCTCTCGACGAACACGACGAGCACGTCCTTGCCGCGCAGCCCGGTGAGCAGGTCGGCGGCCGGCACGTCGCGCGCCGGGTCGGCCTCGGCGGCTCGCCCGAACTCGCGCCGGTCCCGGAGGACCGACGGGACCCGGCTCACCTGGTCGTAGACGTAGGCGGAGGCCCGGTGGGAGGCCACCGGTCCCGAGCCCGTGCGCGCGTCCAGCACGCCGAGCACCAGCCAGACGGCGGCGAGGCCCGCGATCGCCTGCAGCGCGCCGCGTCGGTGCCGCTCGGCGGCGTGGGTGACCCGCAGCACCGCGAGCGGCGGCAGCACGACCAGGGCGAGGAGGAGGGCCGCCGCCGCCACGAGCAGGCCCTCGCCCCAGGCGCCACCGGCCGAGCCCCGGACCGTCTCGACCAGCGACCCGGCGTACTGCCAGTCGATCATCGGGTCGAAGGGCCGGTTCAGCACCTGGAAGAACCCGATGTCCAGCAGCGTCGACACGGCGACCAGGGCGAGCAGGACGCACGCGGTGGCGACCAGCACGGTCCGCAGCCGGTGCATCGCGGGGGGCAGCAGGAGCACGACCGCCAGGAACACGATGGCCTCCGCCGGCAGCCGCACGAACGACGTCCGCTCGACGTCCTCGAGCCGGTTCGGGACCGCCAGGACCGCCACGACCAGGGCCGCCGCCAGCCCGGTCACCAGCACCCCCACCGTGGCGGAGGCGGCCCTCGACCACCACGACACAGGACGGGACACGACAGGGCGTTGAACCAGGGGCACGGCCACTCCGTTCAAGGTCACGCAGGGAGGTTCACGTCGTGCAACGAGGACGGCGACGCTCCGGTTCACCCGGGGCGGGCCGAGGGAGCGGACGCGAGGTGGTCGCATGGGTGGTCGCACGGGCGGTGAGGCGCTGGCCTTCTGGGTGACGGAGCCGGGCGCGGGCGAGATCCGGCGGAGCACGCTGCCCCGGCGGCGGCCCGACGAGGTCACCGTGCGGACCCTCCGGTCGGGGGTGAGCCGGGGGACCGAGAGCCTGGTCTTCGCCGGCCGGGTGCCACTCAGCCAGCACGACGCCATGCGCGCCCCCTTCCAGGACGGCGACTTCCCCGGCCCGGTGAAGTACGGCTACCTCAACGTGGGCGTCGTGGAGGACGGTCCGTCCCGGCTCCTCGGGCGCACGGTGTTCTGCCTGCACCCGCACCAGACGGCGTACGTCGTCCCGGCCACCGCGGTCACGGTGGTGCCGGACGACGTGCCCGTGGCCCGGGCCGTCCTCGCGGGGGTGGTCGAGACCGCGGTCAACGCGCTGTGGGACGCCGGACCCCTGGTCGGCGACCGGGTGGCGGTGGTGGGCGCCGGTGCCGTCGGCTGCAGCGTGGCCCGGCTGCTGGCGCGCATCCCCGGCGTCACGGTGACGCTGGTCGACGTCGACCCGGGCCGGGCACCCGTGGCCACCGCCCTCGGCGCGGACTTCGCCCTTCCCGACCGCGCCGAGGGTGGTCGCGACCTGGTCTTCCACACCAGCGCGACGTCGGCGGGCCTGCAGGCCTCGCTGGAGCTGCTGGCCGCGGAGGGCACGGTCATCGAGCTCAGCTGGTACGGCGACGCCGCCACGTCGGTCTCCCTCGGCGGCGCCTTCCACTCGGGGCGCCTCTCCGTCCGGGCCAGCCAGGTGGGCACGGTGTCGCCTGCCCGGCGGACGCGTCGTACGACGGGCGACCGGCTGGCACTCGCCCTCGAGCTCCTCCGCGACCCGGCCTTCGACTGCCTGCTCACCGGGGAGTCGTCCTTCGAGACGCTGCCCGACGTGATGCCCCGCCTCGTGTCCCGCACGCTGCCGGCGCTGTGCCACGCGGTCACCTACGACACCGTGGAGGTCCCGTGTTCGGCGTGACCGTCCGCGACCACATGATGGTGGCGCACAGCCTGGCGGGCGAGGTCTTCGGGCCGGCCCAGCAGCTGCACGGCGCCACCTTCGTCGTCGATGCGACGCTGCGCGGCGAGCACCTCGACGACGACGGGATCCTCGTCGACATCGGCCGGGCGACCGAGCTGCTGCGCTCCGTCGTGGGGGAGCTGTCCTACCGCAACCTCGACGAGGAGCCGGCGTTCGCCGGCGCCAACACGACCACCGAGGTGCTGGCCCGGCACGTCGCGGACCGGCTCGCCGCCGGCATCCGGGCCGGGGCGCTCGGCCCGGCGGTCCCGGTCACCGGCCTGGTCGTGACCCTGCACGAGTCCCACGTCGCGTGGGCGAGCTACGAGCGGTCGCTGTGACGTCGGGCGAGGTGGTGCACGTGCTGGTCCCCGAGGGGATCCACGACCCGCTGCGCCCCAGCGGAGGCAACACCTACGACCGGCGCCTGGTCGAGGAGCTGGAGGCGACCGGGTGGACGGTGCGCCTCGTCGAGCTCGCCGGGGCCTGGCCCGACGACGGAGAGGCGGAGCGGGAGACGCTGGAGCGGGAGCTGGGTGCCCTGCCCGACGGGTCGGTCGCGCTCGTCGACGGCCTCGTCGCGTCGGCCCTCGGGACGGTCGTGGTGCCCGCGTGCCACCGGCTGCGCGTCGTCGTGCTGATGCACATGCCGCTGGGGCTCGACGCCGCGGGCGGGCTGCACCCGGAGGAGGGTGCCCTGGTGCGCGCCGCCGCCGCGGTCGTCACGCCGAGCGCGTGGGCGAGGTCCTGGCTGCTGGCGACCTACGGCCTGGACCCCGGCCTCGTCCACGTCGCCCGTCCCGGGGTGGACCCGGTGCCCCGCGTCGACGGCACGGAGGCCGGCGGTGCCCTGCTCTGCGTCGGCGCGGTCACGCCGGACAAGGGCCAGGCCGTGCTCGTCGCGGCGCTGTCGCGCGTCGCCGACCTCCCGTGGCGGTGCACGTGCGTCGGCTCCCTGGCCGTGTCGCCGGGGTACGCCGACCGGGTGCGGCGCGACGCCCGGCACCACCGCCTCGACGAGCGGTTCGTGCTGACAGGGGCGCTCGTCGGGGACGACCTCGCGAGCCGCTGGGCGGCCGCGGACGTGCTCGTGCTGCCCAGCCGGAAGGAGACCTACGGCATGGTCGTCACCGAGGCCCTCTCCCGAGGCATCCCGGTGATCGCCTCCGACGTGGGCGGCGTGCCGGAGGCGCTCGGTGCCGCGCCCGGCGGGGCACAGCCCGGCCTCCTGGTCCCGCCCGGTGACATCCCGCCCCTCGCCGCGGCGCTGCGGCTCTGGCTCTGCGACGCGGACCGGCGCGCCGGCCTCCGCCAGGCCGCGCGCGAGCGGCGTACGGGCCTCGCGTCGTGGGCGGACACCGCGGACCGCGTCGGGCGTGTGCTCCGGGAGGTGGCGGCATGACGACCCCGACCTGGTCCCGACTGCCGTGGCGCTCCCTCGGGGGCGTGGTGGTCCTGGTGGCCGTCGTGCGGCAGACCGGCAGCGGTCCCTTCGTGGCCGGGGTCCGGGCCCTCGACGCCACGACGCTGGCCTGGGGCGCCGTGCTGGCCCTCGTCATCACCGTCGCCGGTGCCTGGCGGTGGCACCTCGTCGCGCGGGGGCTGGGCGTGGGTATCGGGGTGCCCGCGGCGGTGGCGTCCTGCTACCGGGCCCAGTTCCTCAACACGGTCCTGCCCGGCGGGATCCTCGGCGACGTGCACCGGGGCGTCCTGCACGGTCGGGCCGTCGGCGCGACCGGCCCCGCGCTGCGCGCCGTCGCATGGGAGCGCACCGCGGGGCAGGTGGTCCAGCTCGTCCTCGCGGTGGTGGTCCTGCTCGTGCTCCCGTCACCGCTGCAGGGCGTGGTCCCGGTGGTCGCCGTGCCCGCGTTCGCCCTCCTGCTGGCGGTCGCGCTGGTGGCGCGACGACCGCGGGACCCGCGCCCGTCCCGGACCGGTCGGCTGCTGGCCGCCGTCCACGACGACGTCCGGTGCGGTCTCCTCGTACGCCGGGCGTGGCCCGGCGTGGTGGTCGCCTCGTGCGTGGCGACGGCCGGCCACGTGGCAACCTTCGTCGTCGCCGCGCGGGCCGTCGGCGTCACCCTGCCCCCGGCGGAGCTGCTGCCGCTCGCCGTCCTCGTCCTCGTCGCCGCGGGACTGCCGCTCAACCTCGCCGGCTGGGGACCCCGCGAGGGCATGGCCGCCTGGTCCTTCGCGGCCGCGGGTGCGGGCGCCGCGCAGGGCGTGGCGACGGCCGTCGCGTACGGCGCGCTGGTGCTGGTGGCCAACCTCCCGGGCCTGGTCGTGCTGCTGGCCACGCGGGAGCTGGCCGCCGGACCATCCCGACCCGTGCCGGTGGTGTCCCGTGGCTGAGCGTCCGTACACGATCCTCAGCTGCAGCGTCTCGCTGGACGGCTACCTCGGCGGCGCCACCCCGGAGCGGCTGGTGCTCTCCAACGAGGCCGACCTCCACCGCGTCGACCACGTCCGGGCCGGGTGCGACGCGATCATGGTCGGTGCCGCGACGGTGCGTGCGGACAACCCCCGGCTGCTGGTGCGCGACCCCCGGCTGCGCCTCCAGCGCCGCAGCCTCGGCCTGGAGGAGACACCGACCAAGGTGACCGTCACCGAGCACGCCCGGCTCGACGCCTGCAGCAACTTCTTCGCCGCCGGCGACGGCGAGAAGATCGTCTACTGCGCGAGCCGCTCGGTGCCCGCCGCACGTCGTCGGCTGGCCGCGGTGGCCACCGTCGTGGACGGCGGTGAGCCGGTGGAGGTGCCGCGACTGACCGAGGACCTCTACGCACGCGGCGTACGACGCCTCATGGTCGAGGGCGGGGGGCGGGTCCACACCCAGTTCCTCACCACCGGGATCGCCGACGAGCTGCACCTGGTCGTCGCCCCCTTCTTCGTCGGCAGCTCGCACGCCCGCCGCTTCGTCGGGGACGGCGACTTCCCGTGGAACCCCGCGCACCGGGCCCGGCTGGTCGAGACGTGCCAGATCGGGGACGTCGTCCTGCTGCGCTACGCCCTCTCCGCACGGTTCGAGGGGCCGTCGTGACGGGCGCCGTCGGGCCCCGTCGACCGGTCCCGGCCCTGGTCCGCCGGGAGGTGCCGCTGCCGGTCCGGCTGCGGGACGGGTCGAGCGTCGAGGCGCGGCTCTTCACCTTCGACGGGCTCCACGACGGACGCGAGCACGTGGCCCTGGCCCTGGGGCCGCCCGCCCCGGAGGTGCCGCTGGTCCGGGTGCACAGCGAGTGCCTGACGGGCGACGTGCTGGGCAGCGAGCGGTGCGACTGCGGGCCGCAGCTGCAGGAGGCGGTGGACCGGATCAGCCGCGTCGGGGGCTTCCTGCTCTACCTGCGCCAGGAGGGGCGTGGGATCGGGCTCTACAACAAGGTGGACGCCTACGCCCTGCAGGACGCCGGACTGGACACCTACGAGGCCAACGTCGCCCTCGGCTACGGGGAGGACGACCGTGACTACACGGTGGCCGCCCAGATGCTGCTCGGCCTGGGCGCGGACCGGGTCGACCTCCTCTCCAACAACCCCGACAAGGCCGACCAGCTCCGCGCCGCCGGCATCGGCGTCGCGAGGCGCGTCCCGACGGGGCTGCACCTGTCACCGGTCAACGCGGACTACCTGGCGGCCAAGGCCGGCCGCGGCGGTCACCGGCTGTTCCTCCCCGGCGGCAGCACCCTCACCCCAAGAGGGTGATCCCCGGAGACCGCCGCGGTGCCATGGTGACGAGACAGCGCCGGGAGAGGAGAACCGCCATGGCCACCACCCCCACCCCACCGAAGACCACCCGAGGTCCGGAAGAGGACGAGGACCCGAGGTTCTGGAGCGGCATGATCGCCTTCGCCGCGTTCATGTTCCTCCTGGTCGGCGGCTTCCACTTCCTCGGCGGCTTCGTCGCCCTGCTAGAGGACGACCAGTACCTCGTGGGGGAGTCGGACCTGCTCTTCCAGACCAACTACCGGCTGTGGGGATTCGCCCACATGGCCCTCGCGGTCGCGATGTGGTTCACGGGGTACGGATTGTTCTTCCGGCGTACGTGGGCGCGCATCGTCGCCGTCGTGGTGGCCATCGTGAGCGCGTTGACCAACCTCGTCTTCCTGTCCGCCAACCCGTGGTGGTTCTCGCTGATGATCATCCTCGACGTCCTCGTGATCTACGCCGTCACGGTCCACGGTGACCCGGAGGACGGGTACTAGGCGTCAGGACCACCACGAGGACGCCCGTGACCAGGTAGATCACCTGCAGCGGGTGGAACGCCCTGATGGAGGCGAGCTCGCCGACGATCCAGTAGGCCATGACGGTCCCGGCCACGATGCTGGCGAGCGGCCAGCCGTCGCTGTCCTTCACCTGGGCGATCGCGGCGATGAGCGAGCTGCCGCCGACGACCGCCATCAGGATCACGCCGGGAAGGTAGTTGCTGGGGAAGTCGGTGGCCCGGACCCATTCCGGCTGCTCGGGGATCCAGGTGGTCATCAGGGCGATGCCGCCGATCGTGGCGCTGAGCGCGTTGAACACCAGCAGCCCGAGCAGGACCCTGTGCCTGCCGTCCGTCCTTGCCCACATGACGTCCTCCTGTCCCTTCGACGCTAGGACGCCCGCGGGGTCCCCGACAGGGCCGAAGGGCACTGGTGCGGGGGGAGGGGCCGCGCGAAGACTGGGGGCGCGCGCCCGTCGTACGACCGAGGAGACCCCATGGAGCGACTCACCCCCCTCGCCACCGCCTTCCTGGACGCGGAGGACGTGGACCCCCGGGCCTCGCTCGCCATCGGTTCGTTGGCCGTCTTCGAGGGGCCGGCGCCGCCGTTCGAGGAGTTCGTCGAGCTCATCGCCGGCCGCCTCGTCCTGATCCCGCGCTACCGCCAGAAGCTGCGCACGGTCCCGCTCGGCCTGGCGGCACCGGCGTGGGTCGACGACCCCGACTTCGACATCCGCTGGCACATCCGCAACACGGCGCTGCCCCAGCCCGGCGGCCCGCAGGAGATCGGCCGCCTGATGAGCAGGGTCATGTCGCGCCGGATGAACCGCGACCGCCCGCTGTGGGAGTACTGGTTCTGCGAGGGTCTCCCCGACGGCCGGTGGGCCCTGCTGTCCAAGCTGCACCACAGCGTGGTCGACGGCGTCTCCGGCACGGACCTCTACCAGCTGGTGCTCGATCCCACCCGGACGCCGCGACCGCCCGTGCCCGACACCTGGGTGCCCGCGCCCGAGCCGTCGACCCTGTCCGTCACGGCGCAGGCGGCCTGGGAGCTGGCGACCTCGCCGCTTCCGGCCGTGCGCGCGGTGGCCGGCTCGCTCGCCGACCCACGCCGCCTGGCCCGCCTCACGGCCGAGACGGCGCGGGGGCTGCTGTCCATGTCGTCCGCGTTGCGCCCGGTCCGGAGCACGTCGTTGACGGGTCCGCTCGAGGGCAGCCGTCGGTACACGTGGACGGACATCTCGCTGGCCGACGTGCGCATCGTGCGGGCGGCGTACGGCGTGACGGTCAACGACGTGGCCCTGGCCGCGGTGACCGGTGGCTTCCGGCAGCTGCTGCTGTCGCGTGGCGAGGAGCCCGACGCGCACGCGCTGCGCTCCCTGGTCCCGGTCTCGACCCGCGAGCCCGGGGCCGAGTCGATCCCCGACAACCGGGTCTCGCTGATGCTGCCCTACCTCCCCGTGGACCTCGCCGACCCCCACGAGCGGCTGCAGGCCGTGCGCGAGCGGGTGCGCGGCCTGCGGGCCCGGCACGAGCCCGAGGCCGGGGGGAGCGTCACGACGGTCGCGGAGTACGGCCCGTTCCCGCCCGTGTCGTGGGGGATCCGCCTCGGCATGCGGCTGCCGCAGCGCCAGGTCGCGACGGTGACGACCAACGTGCCCGGTCCCCGCAGCACGCTGTACGCGCTGGGGCGCGAGGTCCAGGAGATGCTGCCCTACGTCCCGATCGCGGACCGGGTGCGCATCGGCGTGGCCATGTTCTCCTACCGGGACACCCTGACCTTCGGGATCACCGGTGACTACGACACGACGCCCGACCTGAACGTGCTCGCCGACGGCATCGCGGCGTCCATGGCGGAGCTGCTGGCCGTCGCCCGGGAGGCGGGCTGACACGCTCTCCCGTTCACGACTGGTCGACGGCGTCCTTCGCGTCGCGCTCGAGGGCCTCGACGTCCGCCTGGAGCTCCTTCTTCTCCAGCGTCTCCGAGCGCTGCATGGACTCCTCGATCCGCGACTCCATGTCCATCACGCCCACGACGACCAGGCCGGCCTCGCCCTTGTCGAGCGACTCGCCGAGCTCCTTCAGGTCGTCACGGCTCATCCCGGCCGCGGCGTGGCCGGCCACGGCGCCCAGGATCGCGCCGCCGGCGGTCGTGGCCGCGAGCAGGCCGCCACCGATCGCGGCGAACGGGAACAGGGCGACGACGAGGCCCGTGGCGAGCCCGGTGCCACCGCCCAGGACGCCGCCGACCCGGGTCGGGGTCTCGTGCTTGCGGGTGATCTTGACCTTGCCGTCCTCACGACGGTGGATGACCGCGGCGTCGTAGGCATCCATCAGCCCTGCGCTGTTGTGCAGGGCCTTCACCAGGTCGTAGTCGGCCTCCGCGGAGTCGAGGTCCGGGTAGACCCCGGCGAAGACGATGAGGGTGTCGAGTGCCATGTGGGTGACCTCCAGGTGGGTGGAGGCCCACGGTGGCACCGCGCTCGTGGAGGGCGCCTCATCCGCTCCGGGTGAGACGCGTCCCCACGTCCGAGGGGGTTCCAGAGGGTCCCCTTACCTCCACGAGGGACGGGAGTCGGGACCTTCGGCCCTTCAGGGTCCCCGGGCCCGTCCCTAGCCTCGGCAGCGCAACCCCAGCGATGCCATCCGCACCGAGGAGCAGACGTTGAAGCAGCGACCGATCGCACCGTCCGTCACCCGAGTCGACCGGTGGCGCTACCGGTCCGCCGTCCACGCCGCCCGGGTGCTGAACTCGATGGGCCGGCCCGACGCCGTCGTCGACCGGCCCACCGTCGGGGACCGGCCCCGACCTCGGTTCGAGGCCGGTCGTCCCAGCACGTCCTGAGTGACCGACCCGCCGGGTGACCGGCGGGCCGGCCGGGCTCAGGCCAGTGCCTTGGCCTTGAGGGCTGCGAACTCCCTCTCGTCGATCGTCCCGGCGTCCAGCAGGGCCTTCGCGCTCGCGATCTGGTCGGGCGCCGCCTGCGTGCCCGAGACCGACCTGATGTAGCTGGCCTGCTCGTCCATCTGCTTCTGCACGGCCGCCGCCTGGCGGTCCTGCATGCTGCGGCCCCGGGCGATCAGGTAGATCAGGGCGCCCAGCCAGGGCAGGAAGACGAGCACGATGGCCCATCCGGCCTTGGCCCAGCCGCTGAGCGTGGTGTCGCCGAACATGTCGAAGAGGCAGCGGAACCACACCATGATGGCGCCGAACCAGATGAAGAACCAGAAGCTCCAGAGGAGGACTTCTCCGAAGTCCGAAGTGATCGAGTCCATGTCAGTCCTTGAGTCGTGACGGCAGGATGCCTGGTTCCAGGCCCGTCGCGCCCAGCCTGCCCGTCCCGGAGGACCTCCACATCCCACGTTTCGGATGACCCTGCGCCGTCCGGAGCGGTGCACGGACTGTCATGCTGGGCCGGTGACGTACGCACCGGGGCGACTGCTCGTGCTGCTGGTCGGGTGTGTGGTGCTCGGTGCCGGTGTCGCCCTCTTCCTCACCGCGGACCTGGGCTCGGACGGCTACTCCACCCTCGTCAACGGCATCGCCCTGGCCACCGGGCTGGCCTTCTGGGTCGCCAACCTGCTGGTCGGGGTCACGCTGGTCGCCCTGGCCGCCGTACGACGGGTGTTCCCCGGCGTCGGCACCGTCGTCCAGGTGGTCGTCGTGGGCGTCACCGTGTCGCTGCTCGTCGACGTGCTCGACACCCCGGACGGCCTGGGCCCCCGGTTGCTCCTGCTGGCCGGGGCGTTCCCGGTGCTCGCCGTGGGGATCGCGGTCTACCTCGGCAGCCACACCGGGGCCGGCCCCGCCGAGGCCGCCGCGCTCGCCTGGGACCCGCCCGTGCCGTTCCGGTGGAGCTACAGCGCCGTGCAGGGCGGGGGAGCGCTCATCGGCTGGCTGCTCGGCGCGACCGTCGGCGTCGGCACGGTCGCGGTCATCCTGCTGCTCGGACCGGGGGTCGACCTGGCCAGCCGGTTGCTCCACCTCGACGTGCACCAGGGCGAGCCGGCTGGTCAGGGTCCCGGCACGCGAGCATCATGACGGCATGACCAGGTACGGCGGGCAGTACGGCCCCGACATCACCTTCCTCGGCGTCGCCCCCTGCGACCTGGACGACGAGGCGTCGTACGCCGGTGCCGACGTGGTGGTCGTCGGTGCGCCCTTCGACGGCGGCACCTCCCACCGGCCCGGCACCCGCTTCGGTCCCCAGGCGATCCGGATGACCGACTACCTCGCCTACGACGGGTCCCGTCCGTCGCTCGCGCTGCGGACCGACGGGCTGAGGGACCTGAAGGTCCTCGACGCCGGCGACGTGGAGATGCCGCCCGGCGACATCGAGAAGGCCCTCGGGGTGCTCGAGGCGGCCGTGGAGAAGGTCACCCGCGCCGGCGCCATCCCGGTCGTGCTCGGCGGCGACCACTCGATCGCCTTCCCCGACGCCAAGGGTGTCGCCAACGTGCTGGGCCACGGACGGGTCTCGATGATCCACTTCGACGCGCACGCCGACACCGGTGACATCGAGTTCGGCTCGCTGTGGGGGCACGGCCAGCCGATGCGCCGGCTGATCGAGTCGGGCGCGCTGCGCGGCGACCGGTTCCTCCAGGTCGGGCTGCGCGGCTACTGGCCGGGGCCGGAGACCCTGGGCTGGATGGCCGGGCAGCGGATGCGGTCCTACGAGATGACCGAGATCGTCCACCGCGGGCTGTCCGACGTCCTGACCGAGGCGTTCACGATCGCGACCGACGAGTGCGACGGCGTCTTCCTGTCGGTCGACATCGACGTCTGCGACCCCGGGCACGCGCCCGGCACGGGCACCCCGGAGCCCGGCGGCCTGACGGCGCGCGAGCTGCTCGACTCCGTACGCCGCATCTGCCTCGAGCTGCCGGTCGTCGGGATCGACGTGGTCGAGGTCAGCCCGCCCTACGACCACGCCGACATCACGGCGGCGCTCGCCAACCGGGTCGTGCTCGAGGCGCTCTCGGCGATCGCGCGGCGGCGCCGCGACGAGCGCGACGGGACCACGTGGGACCCGGCCCAGCCGCTGCTCGACGGCCGCTGAGCTACGACTGGAGGCGACGCGCCAGATAGGTCGCCGTGACCCCGACGCCGGCCGCCGCCACGTCGTGCGGGGTGCCGGTGGCGACGACCTGCCCACCGGCGTCGCCGCCGCCGGGGCCGAGGTCGACGACCCAGTCGGCGGTGGCGATGGTGTCCAGGTCGTGCTCGACCAGGACGACCGTGTTGCCCGCGTCCACCAGCCGGTGCAGCTGGCGCATCAGCAGGTCGGTGTCGGAGGGGTGCAGGCCCGAGGTCGGCTCGTCGAGGAGGTAGAGCGAGTGGCCGCGGTTGGCGCGCTGCAGCTCGGTGGCCAGCTTGATCCGCTGGGCCTCGCCGCCGCTGAGCTCGGTCGCGGGCTGCCCGAGCCGCAGGTAGCCCAGCCCGACCTCGCGCAGGGTCTGCAGGCCGCGGGCGGCCGTCGGCACGTCGGCTAGGAACGTGGCGGCGTCGTCCACCGACATGGCCAGGACGTCGGCGATGGTCCGGTCGCGGTGGGTCACCTCGAGGGTCTCGGCGTTGTAGCGCGCGCCGTGACAGGTCGGGCACGGGGCGTACGTGCTCGGGAGGAACACCAGCTCGACCGAGACGAAGCCCTCGCCCTGGCAGGTCTCGCAGCGCCCCGCAGCGACGTTGAAGGAGAAGCGCCCGGCGTTGTAGCCCCGCTCCCGCGCCTCGGGGGTGGCGGCGTACACCTTGCGGACCGCGTCGAAGAGCCCGGTGTACGTCGCCAGGTTGGACCGGGGCGTGCGGCCGATGGGCCGCTGGTCCACGACGACGAGACGGTCGAAGGAGTCGATGCCCGAGACCTCGCGGACGTCGAGGTCGCCGGTCGCGGCGTCCCGGTCCTCCTCCTCGTCCACGACGTCGACCGGTGGGTGGCCGAGGTGGCGCCGGACGACCTCGGCCAGGACCTGGACGACGAGGCTCGACTTCCCGGAGCCCGAGACGCCGGTGACCGCGGTCAGCGTCCCCAGGGGGAGGTCGACGGACACGTCCTGGAGGTTGTGCCGCGAGACGCCGCCGAGGTGGATCCATCCCGCAGGTGTGCGGGGATCGTGCTGGGACCGCTCGGCCCGACCGAAGAGGTGGGCACTGGTGGGGGACTCCGCGACCTCCTCCAGCCCGGCGATCGGTCCGGAGTAGAGCACCCGGCCGCCGCCCTCGCCCGCGGCGGGCCCGATGTCCACGACCCAGTCGGCACGGCGTACGACGTCCATGTCGTGCTCGACCACGAAGAGCGAGTTGCCCGCGGCCTTGAGCCGGTCGAGCACCTCCAGCAGCGGCTCGGCATCGGCGGGGTGCAGGCCGGCCGAGGGCTCGTCGAGCACGTAGACGACGCCGAAGAGTCCCGAGCGCAGCTGGGTGGCGATCCGCAGGCGCTGCGCCTCGCCGGGCGACAGCGTCGTCGAGCTGCGGCCCAGCGAGAGGTAGCCGAGACCGAGGTCCAGCAGCACCCCGATCCGGGCGACCAGGTCGCCGCTGATGCGTCCGGCGACGTCGTCGCCGTCCTCGGTGACCGACGGGCGGAGCAGGTCGGCGAGCTCGGTGAACGGGAGCGCGTTGGCCTCCGCGATCGAGGCCCCGGCGAAGGTGACCGCGAGGGCCTCGGGGCGCACCCCGCTGCCGTGGCAGGTCGAGCAGGGGGTGCTGCGGACGAACGGCGTCATCCTGGCCCGCATCGCCTCGCTCGGCGACGAGGCCAGCACCTGGCGCACGTGCCGGCGGGCGCTGCGGAAGGTGCCGTGGTAGTCCCGGCCCCCGCCGCCGCCCTTGTCCTGCGGCCGGATCAGGACCGACGGCTGCTCGTCGGTGAAGAGCAGCCACTGCCGGTGCTCGGGCGACAGCTCGCGCCACGGGCGGTCGACGTCGATGCCGAGGTTCTTCACGATCCGGCGCAGGTTGTGTCCCTGCCAGGCGCCCGGCCACGCGGCGATCGCGCCGTCGCGGATGCTCAGCGACGTGTCGGGGACCAGCAGGTCCTCGGCGACGTCGTGCACGACCCCGAGGCCGTGGCACTCGGGACAGGCGCCGGCGGCGGTGTGCGGGGAGAAGGCCTCCGCTGCCAGGTGCTCGGCGCCGGCGGGATAGGTGCCGACGCGCGAGTACAGGATCCGCAGCAGGTTGGAGAGCGTGGTGATGGTGCCGACCGTCGACCGTGAGCTCGCCGCCCCCCGGCGCTGCTGCAGCGCCACCGCGGGCGGCAGGCCGGTGATCTCCTGCACGTGGGGCGCGCCGACCTGGTGGAGCAGGCGACGGGCGTAGGGCGCGACGGACTCGAAGTAGCGACGCTGTGCCTCGGCGTACAACGTGCCGAAGGCGAGGGAGGACTTCCCGGATCCGGAGACCCCGGTGAAGGCGACGATCGCGTCGCGCGGCAGGTCGACGTCGACGTCACGGAGGTTGTGCTCGCGTGCCCCGCGGACGCGCACGAAGCCGTCCCGCTCCCCGATGCTCGGCGCCCCTGTGTCCACCCCCTCTGTCTAGCGGACGCCCTGCCGTGTCGTGCGGGCGGGTCACCGCCGTCCGGCGAGGGGCCGGGGCGGCTGCGGCGCGTGGCCGGTCATGGTCTCGATGAGCTCGGCGGCGATGACGCTGACCTTGCGGTTGGTGGTCTGCGAGGCATGGCGCAGGACCTCGAACGCGTCGTGGGAGGTGATCCTGCGCGTGACCATGAGGATCCCGAGGGCCTGGTCGATCACGGCCCGGGTGGCCAGCGCCTCGCGCAGCTCGTCGTCGAGGACGGTGTGACCGGCGTGGCGCAGCAGGATGGTCAACGCGGTGGCCGCCTGGCCGGCGAACGCCTCGGCCCGGGCGACGTCACGGTCGGTGAAGGCGTGGGGGACGGTGGCGTAGAGGTTGAGGGCGGCCACGGGGTGGCCGTCGATGCTCAGGGGCACGGAGACGACGCTGAGGATGCCGTGGGACACGGCGTGGCCGGCGTAGTCGCCCCACCTCTCCTCGAGCGACATGTCGGGCACGTCGACGCGGACCCCGCGGGCGATGGCCTCCAGGCACGGTCCGTGCCCGCGGGTGTACTGGACCTCGTCCATCCGCGTCGCCACGTCGTCGCTGCTGACCACGGTGGCGACCTGTCCGGCGCGGTGCAGCGTGATGCCGCAGTGCGTGGCGGGCACGATGGCGGCGGCCAGCACCGCCAGCTGGTGCATGAAGTCGGTGACGTCGGGGCTGTCGAGGACCAGGTTGAGCAGCTCGACGCAGGCCGCCGAGGGAGGGAGCGGTTGCTGGTCCACTGGCTGGTTCCCGCCTGCGCCGTCGTCCGGATCGTGGCCGCGTGTGCAGAAGGCGATGCCGCGCGGTGGTGCCGACACACTCGTGACCCTCAGTGCCTCCACGCTACGCCCTCGCCGGGGTCGGACAACTAGGGACTTTGGTCCTCTTCCTGCCCGGCAGGACGGCTGCTAACTTCGACCCCGGGTGTGGATAGGCGCCCGTTCGGTCGGACACCGAGAGCCCGCGGGGGAGGGTGTCCACGCCGAGCACCGCTCCGTGAGATGACCGGAGTTGATCATGCCCACGGCTCACGCAGCCAGCAGTCGACACCGGTCGCCGACGCGGCTCGGTGCGCCTTCATCACCCAGTGCCGCCGGCGTGAGTCCCCCCGCAGGGGGAGGGGACTCGCGCCGGCGGGACCGCGTCGTGGTCGGCGTCGCCGCCGGTCGGGACGCCGAGGTCGCCGTCTCGTACGCCGCTCGCGAGGCGGCCGCGCGCGGCACCTCGCTGGAGCTGGTCCACGTCCTCCGTCCCGGCACGCCGCGGCCGGCCGGGACGCTGGAGGAGGCCGAGGTGGGTGTCCTGCACCGGGCCCGGCAGGTCGCGGCCGCGGAGGCTCCGCTCGTGCCGGTGACCTCGACCCTGCTCGGCGGTCCGCCTGCCGAGTCCCTGGTGGCGCACGCGGAGTCCGCCGGGCTGCTGGTGGTCGGCGCCTCGGCGACGGCCCCCACCGACCGGTGGCGACCGGAGTCGCTGTCGACGGTGGTCGCGGCCGGAGCCGGGTGTCCGGTGGCGGTGGTGCCGCCGGATGCGGGGCACACGGTGATCCGCCGGGTGGTGGTCGGGCTCAGGTGGCCGCCCCACGAGGACGAGGCACTGCTGGAGGAGGGCTTCGCGGCGGCCGAGCGGTGGCACTGCGACCTCGAGGTGGTGCACGCCGGTCGCGCGCAGGGGTCCCGCCGCGACCCACCGACCCCGCGGGGACACGACCCGGGCTGGGTGCCCGGGCTGACGGCACTCGTCGAGGAGCACCTGGTCGTGCCCCGTCGGCGGCACCCTGAGGTCCACGTGCGTGTCGACGTGGTGCGGTCGTCCCCTGCCGAGGCACTGATGGACAGCGTCGGGCCGGGCACCGTGCTCATGGTGTCGCGCACCTCGGACGGCACTCCCGGCCCGGCCCTCGGTCCCACCTCGCGGGGGGTCCTGCACCTGGCGCGGTGTGCCGTGGAGCTGGTGCCCGTCCGCCGCATGCACGGTCCCCGCTGACCCCGGGGGGAAGGATCCGGCGCCGGGGCTGGTTGGGTGAGCCATGCGCATCTTCTTCACCGGAGGCAGCGGCAAGGCCGGCAAGCACGTCGCCCCCTTCCTCGCAGCCCAGGGCCACCAGGTCACCAACGCCGACCTCGTCCCGCTGGGGCACCCCGACGTGGCCGACCTGCGGGTCGACCTCACCGACGCGGGGGAGACATACTCGGCGCTGGCCGGGCTGGCGACCTTCGACGAGCTCGACCTGCCGGAGAAGCCGTCGTACGACGCGGTCGTGCACTTCGCGGCGGTGCCCGCGATCCTGCGCGAGGCGGACTCGGCGACGTACGCGACCAACGTCCTCAGCACCTACCACGTGCTCGAGGCGGCCACCCGGCTCGGCATCCCCAAGGTCGTCTTCGCCTCCTCGGAGACGACCTACGGGATCTGCTTCGCCCAGGGGGAGCGGCGCCCGCTCTACCTGCCGGTCGACGAGGAGCACCCGACCGTCCCGGAGGACTCCTACGCGATGTCCAAGGTCGCGGGCGAGGTGACGGCGCGGTCCTTCCACGCCCGCACCGGCGCCGACATCTACGGCCTGCGGATCAACAACGTCATCGAGCCGCACGAGTACGCCGACATGTTCCCGGCGTTCCTCGACGACCCGGCGCTGCGGCGTCGCAACGTCTTCGCCTACATCGACACCCGGGACCTGTCGCAGATGGTGCAACGGTGCCTGGAGACCGACGGGCTGGGCTACGAGGTCTTCAACGTCGCCAACGCCGACATGTCGGTGGCCGCGACGACCGAGGAGATCCGCGCGCGCTTCTACGACGGGGTGGAGCTGCGCCGGGAGATGAGCCGCGACGAGACTTTCTACTCCATCGACAAGGCGCGCGAGCTCGTCGGCTTCGTGCCGGAGCACTCCTGGCGCGACGTCCTGCCGGACCCCGCCGCCTCCTAGGGACCCGCCCGGGTCACGGGGCGGAGGGGAGCTCCAGCTCGCTGATGCGGGCCCGGAGGCTCTGCTCGGCCAGGCGCCACAGGGTGGCCGAGTGGGCGTGGTGGTGGTGCCGGCCGGTCCCGGGCCGCGCACTGTCCCGGGACGTCTCCTGCAGCTGCGCGCGGACCGCGAAGTCGTCGGCCGCGGCCCTCAGCGAGTCGATGGCCACGGCCCGCCAGTCGACGGTCACCTCTGTCATGGCGCGATGTTTCCCGATGAATGGCCGGGTGGGGCGCCCACGGCGCGAACCTGCTCAATTTTGAGGGAGGCCGTACGGGTCCCGGGAGACGCTGGAGAGCGGGACGATCTGGCGCCCGAGGGGGAGCAGCGACAGCGGGATCATCTTCCAGCAGGCGATGCCGAAGGGGATCCCGATGATCGTGATCATGAGCAGGAGACCCGTGACCAGGTGCAGCAGGGCCAGCTCCCAGCCGAAGAAGATGATCCACACGACGTTGCCGATCACCGACCAGATGCCCGCGTCGCGACGCCAGGTCGTCGTCCGGCCGAACGGCCACAGGACGAAGGCGGCCAGCCGGAAGGACGCGATCCCGAAGGGGATCGTCACGATGAGCACGAAGGCGAGCACCCCGGCGATGGCGTAGCCGATCGCGAGCCAGAACCCCGCGAGCACCAGCCACAGGATGTTGCCGATCGTCTGCACGGTCAGGACCGCCCGGACGGTCGTGGACCCCGGCCGCTGCGCTCGCGCAGGGTGGCGATGGGACGCCGGGGCACCTTCGGCAGCTGGGTCGCGCGCCCGTGCAGGGCGGTGAGCAGCGAGGCCATCGCGCTGTCCTGCTCGGGCGTGCGGTCGAAGGTGGTCAGGTTGAGGACGGGCTTGAACCGCACCCGGGTGACGGCCTTGGCATAGGTGAACTCCTTGAGCCCGTCGGGGCCGTGGATGCGTCCGAAGCCGGAGTCGCCGACGCCGCCGAAGGGCAGACCGGGGACGGCGACGAAGGAGACGACGGAGTTGATCGAGGTCATCCCCGAGCGCAGGCGACGGGCCAGCTCCGGCCCGCGTGCCGCGGAGAACACCGCCGCGCCCAGGCCGTAGCGGGTGGCGTTGGCCAGCTCGACGGCCTCGTCCATGTCCCGCACCCGGCGCACGGTGACGGTCGGCCCGAAGGTCTCCTCGCGGACCGCGGCGGAGTCCTCGGGCACGTCGACGAGCACGGTCGGCTGGATGAACCGGTCGCCCACGGCGTCGGTCCCGCCGACCACGGCCCGGCCTCCCCGGGCCAGCGCGTCCTCGACGTGGCGGCGTACGACGTCGACCTGGCTCGGCATCGTCATCGGCCCGATCTGTGCCTCCGCGTCGGTGCCGGCGTGGATCGTGCCGGCCCGACGGGTCAGCTCCGCGACGAACCGGTCGTGGACCCGGTCGTGCACGTAGACCCGCTCGATGCCGGTGCAGGTCTGGCCGGCGTTGGAGAACGCACCCCAGGCGGCCGCGTCGGCGGCGGCGTCCACGTCGGCGTCGTGGTCGACGAGCATGGCGTCCTTGCCGCCGGCCTCGATGAGCACCGGGGTGAGGTTCTCGGCGCAGGTGGCCATCACCACCTTGGCGGTCCGGGTCGAGCCGGTGAAGGCGAGCTTGTCGATGTCGGCCCGGCACAGCGCCGCGCCGGTCTCGCCGCCGCCGATGACGACCTGCAGGAGGTCGTGGTCCGGCACCACCTCGCGCAGGCTCTCGGCCAGCCAGACGCCGACGCCGGGCGTCAGCTCGCTGGGCTTGAAGACCACGGCGTTGCCGGCGCCGAGGGCGTAGGCGATCGAGCCCATCGGGGTGAAGACCGGGTAGTTCCACGGGCCGATGACCCCGACGACGCCCAGCGGGAGGTACTCCACCGAGGCGGCCTGGTTGGCGAGCAGCAGGCCGGGGGAGACGCGCCGACGACCGAGCACCTTCCGGGCGTGCGAGCCGATCCAGGCGAGGTGGTCGATCGCGAGCCCGATCTCGAGCTGCGCGTCGCCGTGGGGCTTGCCCGTCTCCTGGTGCACGACGTCACCGAGCTGCGCCATCCGGCGGGTCAGGACGCCGCGCCACTGGCCGAGCACCTCCGCGCGGCCGTCGAAGCCGAGGCCGGCCCACCAGTGGCTGGCCTGCCGGGCGCGGGCGACGGCCGCGTCCACGGAGGCGGTGTCGTCGACGGTGTGGATGCCGACGACGTCGCCGGTGGCGGGGTTGATCGACTCGAGCTTGTCCGGGGTCGTCATGTCAGGCCTTTCCGCGCAGGAGGTCGGCGGCGCGCTCGCCGACCATGATCGAGGGGGCGTTGGTGTTGCCGCGCGGGACGACCGGCATCACGCTGGCGTCGGCGACGCGGAGACCCTCGACGCCCCGCACCCGCAGCTCGGGGTCGACGACGGCTCGCTCGTCACCGCCCATCGCACAGGTGCCGACCGGGTGGTAGAGCGTCTGGGTGTGAGCACGCAGGTGGGTCTCGATCTGCGCGTCGGTGGGGTCGTCGCCCCAGCCCTCCATCGTGGGCAGCCCGGGGCCGGTGACGTGCTCGGCCAGCGGCCCGGTGGAGACCGTCTCGAGCAGGCGGCGGACGCCGGCGACCATGGCGTCGAGGTCGGCCTGGTCGTCGTAGTAGCCGGGGTCGATGTCCGGGTGCCAGCGCGGGTCGCGCGACCGCAGGCGGAGGGTGCCGCGGCTCTGCACGCTGACGAGCGTCGGTGCCACGGTGACGTTGCGGCTCGTCGCCTCGTGCAGGCCGTTGTCGTAGAAGCCGCTCGGAGCCACGTGCACCTGCAGGTCGGGGGCCTCGAGGTCGTCGCGGGTGCGCCAGAACCCGCCGCCCTCGCCGATGTTGGAGACGAGCGGGCCGGTGCCGGTCGCCTTCGCCCGGGCGAACTGGACGAGGTTGTTGTGGTCCGCCAGGTCCGTGACGCCGCGGGTGCGGAAGACGAGCGGTGCGGCGGGATGGTCGTGGAGGTTCTGGCCGACCCCGGGGAGGTCGACCAGGACGTCGACGCCGACCTCGCGCAGGTGCGCGCCGGGGCCGATGCCCGACAGCATCAACAGCTGGGGGGAGTTGACCGCGCCCCCCGAGAGGACGACCTCCGCGTCGACGTACGTCGTGTGGGTGGTGGGCCCGTGCTGGTAGGTCACGCCGACGGCGCGGCCGCCCTCGACGACGATCCGCTCGACGAGCGCACCGGTGCGGACGGTGAGGTTGGGCCGGTCCCGGGCGGGGTCGAGGTAGGCGTTCGCGGTCGACCAGCGGCGACCCTTGCGGCAGGTCACCTGGTAGAGCCCGGCGCCCTCCTGCTCCGCGCCGTTGAAGTCGTCGGTGGGCTTGAAGCCCGCGGCCACCGCCGACTCGACCCACGCGGTCGTCAGCGGGTGGGTGTAGCGCCGGTCCTCGACGTGCAGCGGCCCGGCCTGGCCGTGGAACGGCCCGCCCAGGCGGGTGTTGCCCTCCGACCGGACGAAGGCGGGGAGCACGTCGTCGTACCCCCAGCCGGTCGCGCCGTACGCGTCGCGCCAGGCGTCGTAGTCGGCGCGGTGGCCGCGGATGTAGATCATCGCGTTCATCGACGAGCAGCCGCCGAGCGCCTTCATCCGTGGCCAGTAGGCACGACGGCCCTCGAGCTGCTTCTGCTCGCTGGTCGTGTAGTTCCAGTCCCACTTCGTCTTGAAGAGGCTGGGGAAGGCGGCCGGGATGGTGATCTCGTCACCGACCGCCTCGCCGCCCGCCTCGAGCAGCAGCACCGAGGTGCCCGGATCCTCGCTCAGCCTCGCCGCCACGACGGCGCCGGCGCTGCCGGCCCCCACCACGATGTAGTCGAAGCTCTCCCGGTCGCCCACGACATCCTCCTCGCCCAGAGCGGCCCGCGCGGCCCCTCGTTCGCACCCTAGGGAGGGGGACCACCGGCAGCAAGGGTCAGTCGGCACCTTCCGGCAGGTCGGGCAGGACGACGTTGAAGCGCCGCCGCTGGGCACTGATGACGACGTCCTCGGACTCGGCGGTCCCGGTGCGGGGGTCGAGCGCGGTGAGGACGTAGCGCCCCAGCGGCGGGAGGCCCAGCTCGTAGTGGCCCTCGTCGTCGGTCCGGGTCGCCCCCACGGACTCGCCCGAGGCGTCGGTGAGCACGACGAGCGCATCGTCGATCGGCCAGCCGCCGCGGGAGACCACGCCGGCCACCGTGAGCCGCTGGTCGATCTCGAGGAGGGGCGCGGACTCGGGGGAGAGGTGCCGCAGCTCGGAGCGGGCCGCCCACCCCTCGGCCGCGTAGACGACGAGGTACTCCCCGGCACCGGGCAGCACGACCGACCAGCGGCCGTCGTTGTCGGCGCGTGCCCAGTCCGCCTGGCGACCGTTCGGCTCGAGCACCGAGACCACCGCCAGCCGGGCCGCGTGGCCGTCCGTGCGACGCACCCGGCCGCGCACCACGACCTCGGCGCCGGAGTCCGCGCGGCGTACCGAGTCGCCGCGCGCGGGAGCCGGTCGTACGACGGGTCCCGCGGCACGCGCGGCCAGCACGGGCGACAGGCGGGCGGGGATGAGGAAGGCGACCCCGGCGCCGAGGAACGCGGCGACCGCGGCGAGCCAGCTCATCGAGTGCAGGGCGCCCTCGGAGGGGTAGAGCCCGCCGGCGACGGTCCCGGCCGTCAGCACCGCGGCGACGGTCGCCGAGCACGTCGAGGTGCCGATCGAGCGCACGACGGTGTTGAGCCCGTTGGCCGCGGCCGTCTCGCTGATCGGCACCGACTGCATGATCAGCACCGGCATGGCTGCAAAGCTCACCGCGATGCCGACGGAGACCACGGCCACGCCCAGGATGAGCTGCGCGAGGGAGGCGTCGAGCAGCACGCGGACGACGTACCCGAGGCCCGTGATGCCCAGGCCGGCGATCAGGGTGATGCGGGCCCCGAAGCGGCGGGTGATGGAGGCCGACACCGGCGCCATCAGGACCATCAGGATGCCGCCCGGGAGCATGGCCAGCCCGGCCTCGGTCACCCCGAGCCCGAACCCCACGCCGGTCTCGACCGGGATCTGCAGCTGCTGGGTGGCGACGAGCAGGTTGGTGAACATCGCGAAGCCGGCGAGCAGGGACGCGATGTTGGTGAGCAGCACCGGCCGACGCGTCGAGGTGCGCAGGTCCACCAGGGGCTCGCCGGTGCGGAGCTCCCACGGGGCCCACATCGCGAAGACCAGCACGGCGACCACGAAGGACAGGACCGTCCACTGGGAGGTCCAGCCCCAGGCGCCGCCCTTGGAGATGCCGAGCAGGAGGGCGGTCAGGGCGATGGACATGAGGATCGCGCCGAGCCAGTCGAAGCGGCCGGGGGTGCGCACACCCGACTCCGGCACCACCGTCAGGACGAGCACGAGCATCACGACCGACATGACGACGCTGCCCCAGAAGACGGCCTGCCAGCCGAACGCCTCGTAGATCACCCCCGACAGGGGGAGCCCCACGGCGCCGCCGATGCCCAGCGTCGCGCTCATCAGCGCGACGGCGCCGCCGATCCGCTCCGGCGGCAGCTCGTCGCGCATCGTCGAGATGCCGATCGGGATGAGGGCGGGCGCGAAGCCCTGCAGCATCCGGGCCACGATCAGCAGCGCGAGCGTGTCGCTCACCGCTCCGAGCAGGGACCCGAGGAGCAGCGCGACGAGCGACACGACGATCATCCGGCGCTTGCCGTGCATGTCGGCGAGGCGGGACAGGATCGGGGTGGCGACGGCGCTGGTGAGCAGCGTGACCGTCACCAGCCACGCGGCGTTGTCCGGCGTCGTGCCGAGCAGCCGGGGGAAGTCGGTCAGCAGCGGCACGACCAGGGTCTGCATGAGCGAGACCGCGGTGCCGCAGAGGGCGAGCACCAGCACGATCTGTCGGGAGCGCCCCGTCTGCTCGGGCTCCACCGCCGGGGTGGTCGCGGTCGCCGTCACCGGTGGTCCCTCCCGTCGACTCCCATGCCGCGACCCTAGCGGCGGCCGCGGGTGCCCTCGGGCGTCCCTGTGTGTCCTCCGACACAGTCCCGTCCCTGCCTCCGGACGTCACCGCCACGAAACGAGACCGACATGTGGCCGCCGTACGGTCGCCGCAGTGCCGCGGAGAGCGGCGTACGCCTGAGGAGCCTGCTGTGAGCGCGAACCCGGTCCGACTGTCTGCCATCACCGCCGTCGAGGCCTTCGTGCCGCCGCCGATCACCTTCGACCCCGGCGAGGAGCCCGGCGAGATCTTCGGCGAGAACGTCTTCAGCCTCACCGTGATGCAGAAGCGGCTGCCGAAGGCCGTCTACAAGTCGGTCCTCTCGACGATCGAGAAGTCCACGCCCCTCGACCCCGACGTCGCGGACGCGATCGCGTCGGCGATGAAGGACTGGGCCCTGGAGAAGGGCGCGACCCACTACGCCCACGTCTTCTACCCGCTGACCGGCCTGACCGCGGAGAAGCACGACAGCTTCCTCGACCCGGTCGGCGACGGCACCGCGTTCGCGTCGTTCTCCGGCAAGACCCTGACCCAGGGTGAGCCCGACGCGTCGTCCTTCCCCAACGGCGGCCTGCGCAACACGTTCGAGGCGCGCGGCTACACCGGCTGGGACGTGATGAGCCCGGCGTACATCCTCGAGAACCCCAACGGCAACACGCTCTGCATCCCCACCATCTTCATCTCGATGACCGGCGAGGCGCTCGACCACAAGACCCCGGTCCTGCGCTCGCAGCAGGCGATGGCGGTGCACGCCAGGCGGGTGCTCCAGCTCTTCGGCCACCAGGACCCCGAGAACGTCGTGGCCTACTGCGGCCCGGAGCAGGAGTACTTCCTGGTCGACAGCCACTTCTTCCTCGCCCGCCCGGACCTGCTCAACGCCGGCCGCACCCTCTTCGGGGCCAAGCCGCCGAAGGGCCAGGAGTTCGACGACCACTACTTCGGGGCGATCCCCTCGCGCGTGCTCGGCTTCATGATGGACACCGAGCGGGAGCTCTTCAAGCTTGGCATCCCCGCCAAGACCCGCCACAACGAGGTCGCGCCCGGCCAGTTCGAGGTGGCGCCGATGTTCGAGCGGGCCAACGAGGCCTCCGACCACCAGCAGCTGCTGATGACCACCTTCAAGGCGGTCGCCAAGAAGCACGGCATGGAGTGCCTCTTCCACGAGAAGCCGTTCGAGGGTGTCAACGGGTCGGGCAAGCACGTCAACTTCTCGCTCGGCAGCTCCGAGCTCGGCAGCCTGCTCGTGCCCGGCGACACCCCGCACGACAACGCCCAGTTCCTCGTGTTCTGCGCCGCGGTCATCCGCGCCGTGCACAAGTACGGCGGCCTGCTGCGCGTCTCGGTCGCCTCGGCGTCCAACGACCACCGCCTCGGCGCCAACGAGGCCCCGCCGGCGATCATCTCGATCTTCCTCGGCGACCAGCTGGCCGACGTGTTCGACCAGATCGCCAAGGGGGGCGCGACCCGCTCCAAGGAGAAGGGCACGCTCACCATCGGCGTCGACACGCTGCCCAACCTCACCAAGGACCCGGGTGATCGCAACCGCACGTCGCCGTTCGCCTTCACCGGCAACCGGTTCGAGTTCCGCGCCCCGGGCTCCAACCAGACCGTCGCCGGCCCGATGGTCATGCTCAACACGATCATGGCCGAGGCGCTCGACCACTGCGCCACCACGCTCGAGGAGGCCGTCGCCACCGGGACGGACTTCAACGAGGCCGTCCAGACGCTGCTCGCCGAGATCGTCGCCGACCACGGGGCGGTCATCTTCAACGGCAACGGCTACTCCGACGAGTGGCCGATTGAGGCCGAGCAGCGCGGGCTCAAGAACCTGCGCACGACGGTCGACGCGCTGCCCGAGCTGATCTCGCCCGAGGCCATCGAGCTGTTCTCGACGTACGGCGTCTTCACGGAGCACGAGGCCCACAGCCGCTTCGAGATCGGCGCGGAGCAGTACGTCCTCGCCGTCGCGGTCGAGGCCAACCTGACCCTCGAGATCGGTACGACGACGATCCTGCCGGCCGCCACGCGCTACCAGACCGAGCTCGCCCAGAACGTCGTCGCCCTGAAGGGGGCCGGCATCGACGCCGACCCCTCGGGACTCGAGACCATCAGCGCCCACATCACGGAGCTGCGGGCCGGCCTGGCCGACCTGACGGCGGCCATCGACCACGAGCACCCGGCGGACCTGCTCGAGGCCGCGACCTTCATGCGCGACTCGGTCATCCCCGCGATGGCCTCGGTCCGCGCCGCGGCCGACACGCTGGAGACCCTCGTCGCCGACGACCTGTGGCCGCTGCCGACCTACCAGGAGATGCTCTACATCCTCTGAGCCCCGCTCCGCGGCACCCGCCGGGCGTCCTCCGGCGGGGCGACGTACATACCCACCTTCGACGATGTCCGCGCCCGGATCGGCTCCTAGGGTCGAGCGGACAGTCGGCCTATGGGGGACGGCGCTGCCACACGCGGAGGATCGATGCAGGCCCACAGCCAGGCCACCCATCCACTCGGGACCCGCCGGTCCTGCGGACGGTCCGCCGGGGCGGTGCTCGCGACCGGGCTCCTCCTCGCCGCCGGCGCGGCGGTGCCGACGCCGGCCGTGGCGGTCAACGCCGACCACGGCCAGCAGGTGGTGTCCGACGACCCGGTCAACGTGACTCCGCACGTGATGAACGGCTCGGTCAACGCGGTGACGCAGATCGGCGACAAGATCATCGCGGCCGGGACCTTCACCTCGGTCAGCCCGGCGAGCACCTTCACCAACACCGGTGACGACCTGGTCCGCAACCGCATCTTCGCCTTCGACGCGACCACCGGCGCCATCGACACCGCGTTCAACCCCAACCTCGGTGGGGCGGTCAACTCGCTCGACACCGACGGGACCCACATCTACGTCGGGGGCAGCTTCGGCTCCGTCGGCGGCAGCAGCGCGATCCGGCGGGTGGTCAAGCTGACCGCCGGCGGCGCGGTCGTCGGCTCCTTCAACGCGGTGCCCAACGGCGGCGTCAACGAGGTCGTGGTCCGGGGGTCGCGCCTCTACGTCGGTGGCAGCTTCTCCAGCATCCGGTCGGGCGCGACGACGACGTCACGCAGCCGGTTGGCCGTGCTCGACGCCTCGACCGGGGCCGTGTCGTCCAGCCTCGACGTCCCGTTCACGGGCGTCTACGACCCCGCCAACGGCGGTGGAGGAGGGACGGTCATCAAGCGGTTCGACGTCAGCGCCGACGGCAGCCGCCTCGTCGCCGTGGGCAACTTCGCCACGGTCGGCGGGCAGCCGCGGGTCCAGATCGCGATGCTCGACACCAGCGGTCCGACTGCGACAGTCGCGCCGTGGGCGACCAACCGGTTCGACCGGGCGCACAACAACTGCGCTGCTGTGTTCGACACGTTCATGCGCGACGTCGACTTCGCACCCGACGGCAGCTGGTTCGCCGTCAACACCACCGGCGCCTTCGCCGGTGGTGCCACGAGCGGCACCCTGTGCGACACGACCACGCGCTGGGAGACGTCGTCGTCGGGCAACGACCCCACGTGGGCCAACTACAGCGGTGGGGACACCCTCTACGGCGTCGCGATCACCGGCAGCGCTGTCTACGTCGGCGGCCACCAGCGCTGGTCCAACAACTCCTTCCAGGGTGACCAGGCCGGGCCCGGCGCGGTCCCGCGCGAAGGGATTGCCGCTCTCGACCCGGTCAACGGCCTGCCGCTCTCGTGGAACCCGGGACGAGCGCGGGGGGTCGGGGCGCAGGCCCTGCACGCGACGTCCCAGGGCCTCTGGGTCGGCAGTGACACCAACTCGCTGGGCGGGGAGAGGCACGCGCGCATCGCGTTCCTCCCGCTGGCGGGCGGCACCACGGTGCCGGCCGTGGAGGCGGCCCGGCTGCCCAACGACCTGTTCCTCGCCGAGCGCACCACCGGCGCGGGGGCGGGAGTGCTCTTCCGGTCCAACGCCGGCGGACCGGCGCTGCAGCCCGGGGACGGTGGCCCGGAGTGGAGCACCGACAACGGGGTGGTCAGCGGAGGCAGCGCTGCCGGCTGGGGCTCTGCGGTGCCCGTCGACAGCACGGTGCCGGACGGCACCCCGCCGGAGGTGTTCGTGACGGAGCGCTACGGAAACCAGGACTGGAACTTCCCGGTCGCTCCGGGTCGAGCGGTCGAGGTGCGTCTCTACTTCGCCAACCAGTACGACGGCACCGGCACGGTCGGCGCTCGCGTGTTCGACGTGCTCATCGACGGCGCGACCAGGCTGTCCCGGTTCGACATCGTCGCCGCTGCGGGTGACAACCGCGGCACGATGCGGTCGTTCCCGATCACCACGGACGCCGACGGGATCGACGTGGACCTCCGCGCGATCACCGAGAACCCCCTGATCAACGCGATCGAGATCGTCGACCCCGCGGCCGGCGACCCGACCGCCACCGAAGGCGCCCTGCTGCGGCGCTCCGTCGACGCCACCGGCGCGCCGACCGCTGCGGCGAGCCCGGTCAACACCGCGATCGACTGGTCGCGGCTGCGCGGGGGCTTCCTGGTCGACGGGACGCTCTACTACGGCCTGCCCGACGGGGGCTTCTACCGTCGCTCGTTCGACCCGTCCACGGGCGCCGTGGGCAGCCAGCAGACCGTCAACCTGTACGACGACCCCGACACCGGCGAGCGCATCCCGTTCGCGATCGCCAACCTCACCGGCACCTTCTACGACCCCGGCACGCACCGGATCTACTACACCGTCTTCAACGACGACCGGCTCTTCTACCGCTACTTCACCCCCGAGAGCCGCGTGGTCGGTGCCCAGACGTTCACCGCCGACGCGGGCGGGGTGGGCTTCGGCGCCGTGGCCGGCATGACCCTCGCGGGCGGCCGCATCCTCTACGGTTCCTCGGCCGACGGAGCGCTGCGCTCCGTGCCGTTCGCGGGTGGCCGCGTCACCGGAGACCCGACGACCCTCAGCGCGGACGGGACGTGGCGCTACCGCACCATCGTCGCCGGGGAGGGGACCGTCGCTGCCAACCAGCCGCCGACCGCCGACGCGGCGGGGTCCTGCACGGGGTTGACCTGCGGGTTCACCGGGAGCGGCTCCGACCCCGAGGGCGGCCCGCTCCAGCTCTCGTGGGACTTCGGGGACGGCACGTCGGGCACCGGGACGGCGCCCACCCACACCTACGACGCACCCGGCGACTACGAGGTGACCCTGACGGTCACCGACGACGCGGGAGCGACGGCGACCTCGACGGTCGTGGTCGGTGCGATCCGTGCCAACGGCGACCCGGTCGCCGCCTTCACCTCCGGCTGTGACGGGCTGGCCTGCACGTTCGACGCCTCCGGCTCGCAGGACCCTGACGGCGACGACCTGGACTTCGCGTGGTCGTTCGGCGACGGCGACACCGGGGCCGGGAGCACGCCGGGCCACACCTACGGGGCTGCGGGTGCCTACGACGTGACGCTGACGGTGACCGACCCGTTCGGCGCGACCGACGCGACCACCCGGTCCGTCGAGGTCGAGACCGGGGTCGCCCAGCCGGGGGAGATCACACCGGTCGGAGCCAGCTCGGTCAACCGCAACGCGCTCACCTTCCCGGTGACCGTGCCCGCCACGACGGAGCAGGGCGACGCGATGCTCCTCTTCCTGACCGAGAACCGCCCCGAGACCGTGGTGACGGGTCCCGGCCAGGGGTGGAGCCAGCTCGGTGCTCCCGTCGTCGACGGCACGTCGAGGACGACCGCGTGGTCCCGGGTCGCCCAGGACGGGGACGCCGGCGACCAGGTGTCCGTCTCGGTCGACATCCGGACCAAGGCGGCGGCGACCCTGCTGGTCTACCGCGGAGCGCACCCCGACGACCCGGTGGGGGCCTGGGCCGGTGCCGCCAAGCAGGGCACCAGTGCGACCCACCGGACGCCGGTCGTCGACAACGTCGACGACGGGGCCTGGCGGATCTCCTACTGGGCGGTCAAGTCGTCTTCCGTCACGACCCTGACGGGTCCCGCCCAGGAGGTCGTGCGCGACTCCACCACCGGCGAGGGCAGCGGCCGGGTCCTCACCCTCGTCACCGACGCCGGCGTGGCGGGGCCCACCGGGCCGCAGGGCGGTCTCGACGCCCAGACCGACGACACGACCGGGATGGCGAGCACCTGGACGGTGATGTTGCGGCCCGCGCCGAACGGCTGAGCGCCGAGCGCGGGCGCGGGCGCGGCTAGCGGAAGTCTCGCGACGACGCCCGCGCCTGCAGCACGGCGCCCGCCCCCGGCACGACGACGTCGATGGCCTCCACCCGGTCGGCGACGAGGTTGGTGACGCCCTCGTTGCGCTCGAGCCGCCCGCGGATGACCACGGCCACGCGGTTGCGCGCGGCGTGCCGGTGGGCCTTCATCACGCCGATCGAGCACACGACGTTGAGCATGCCGGTCTCGTCCTCGAGGTTGAGGAAGGTGACGCCCATCGCGGTGCCGGGACGCTGGCGGTGGGTGATCAGTCCGCCGACATGGACGCGCCGGCCGTGCTCGACGTCGGCGAGCTCGTCGACCGAGCGGACTCCGGCGCGGCGCAGGTCGTCGCGCAGGTGATCGACCGGGTGTCGCTCGGGCGAGACACCCGTGGCCCAGAGGTCGGCCAGGGTGATCTCCGGCTCGCTCATGCCGGGGAGGGTCGGCGCCGCCGGGGCCGGGGTGGTGCCGGGCAGGTGCTCCGCGCCCTCGGCGAAGCCCGCCGCCCAGAGGGCCTTCCGGCGGTCCGGTCCCCACGCCTCGAACGCGCCCGCCGTGGCCAGCGCCTCGAGCTGACCGGTGGTCAGGTCCGCCCGGCGGGACAGGTCGGTGATGCCGGTGAACGGCGCCTCATCGCGGGCGGCGACGATCCGGCGCGCCACCTCGAGGCCGATGCCGCGCACCGAGTCGAGCCCGAGCCGCACGGCCAGTGCCCCGTCCCGCCGGTGGGCGGGGACCGGGTCCGGGGTGCCCGGCACCCACTCGACGCGCTCGAACCGGGGCCGGCAGCACCCGTCGATCCCGGTGGCGGCGACCGGTCCGGTCACGACCGCCTCCAGGTCGGCCTGCGCCTTGGACCGGGTGACGTCGGGACGACGTACGTCGACGCCGTGCCGCCGCGCGTCGCCCACCAGCGACTGGGGGGAGTAGAAGCCCATCGGCTGGTTGCGCAGCAGGCCGGCCAGGAACGCCGCCGGGTAGTGCAGCTTGAACCACGACGAGGCGTAGACCAGCAGCGCGAAGGACAGGGCGTGCGACTCGGCGAACCCGAAGTTGGCGAAGGACAGGATCTTGACGTAGATCGAGTCGGCCAGGTCGCCGGTGATCCCACGTCGCTCCATGCCGGCGTACAGCTTCTGCTTGACCGACTCGATGCGCTCGACCCCGCGCTTGGACCCCATGGCGCGGCGCAGCAGGTCGGCGTCGTCGCGGCTGCAGTCGCCCAGGGTGACCGCCATCGCCATCAGCTGCTCCTGGAAGAGCGGCACACCCTTGGTGCGCTCCAGCACGGGAACGAGCTCGGGGTGGTCGTAGGTGACCGGCTCCTGCCCGGTGGCCCGGCGTACGTAGGGATGCACCGCCCCGCCCTGGATGGGGCCCGGGCGGATGAGGGCGATCTCGATGGCGAGGTCGTAGAACTCGCGCGGGCGCAGTCGCGGCAGCGTGCCGATCTGGGCCCGGCTCTCGACCTGGAACACCCCGATCGAGTCGGCCCGGCAGAGCATGTCGTAGACCGCGGGCTCCTCCTTGGGCATCGTCGCGAGGTCCCACTGCTCGCCCAGGTGCTCTGCGACCAGTCGCATCATGTGGTCGAGCGCGCCGAGCATGCCCAGACCGAGCAGGTCGAACTTCACCAGGCCCATCGACTCGCACGCGTCCTTGTCCCACTGCAGCACGGTGCGTCGCTCCATCCGGGCCCGCTCGATCGGACAGACCTCGCCGATCGGCCGCTCGGTGAGCACCATCCCGCCGGAGTGGATGCCGAGGTGGCGGGGCGCACCCATCAGCTCCTCGGCGAGCGCCACGACCGACGGCGGGACGTCGTGGGCGGCGGGGTCGCCCTGGTCCCCGGCCACCACGGACTGCCACCCGTCGATCTGCTTGGACCAGGCGTCCTGCTGCCCGGGGGAGAAGCCGAGCGCCTTCGCGGCGTCGCGCACCGCCATCCGCGGCCGGTAGGTGATGACGTTGGCGACCTGGGCGGCGTTGCGGCGACCGTAGGTGTCGTAGACCCACTGGATGACCTCCTCCCGCCGGTCGGAGTCGAAGTCGACGTCGATGTCGGGCTCCTCGTCACGGTGGGCCGAGATGAAGCGCTCGAAGGGCAGCCGGTAGAAGACGGCGTCGACCGCAGTGATCCCGAGGGCGTAGCAGACCGCGGAGCTCGCCGCGGATCCCCGGCCCTGGCACAGGATGCGCTGCTCGCGGGCGAAGGCGACGATGTCGTGGACGATGACGAAGTAGCCGGCGAAGTCCTTGTCCGCGATGACCCGCAGCTCGTGCTCGAGGCGCTCGCGCGCCTCGTGCTCGTGGGGGACCCCGGCGTACCGCTCGGCGAAGCCCCGCTCGGCCAGCACCCGCAACCACGAGTCGGCGGTGTGGCCGTCGGGGATCTGCCGCTTGGGCAACGCGGGTGACGCCTTGCGCAGGTCGAAGGCCAGCTCGTCGGCGAGCGAGACGCTGCGCGCGACCGCCCTGCGTCCGAGGTCATGGGGGTGTGCCGCGAGTGCCGCGGCCGTCTCGGCGCCGCTGCGCAGGTGGGCCGAGCCGGACAGGTCGAGCCAGCCGTCCAGCTCGGCCAGGCTGCGGCGAGCCCGCACCGCGGCCATCGCCGAGGCCAGCCGGTGCTTCTGGGGTGTGGCGTGGTGGACGTTGCCGGCGGCGACGACGTCGAGCCCGCGGGCGCCGGCGAGCCGGGCGAGCGACTCGTTGGTGGCGTCTGCGCCGGGGCGCGGGGAGAGCTCGACGAGGACGTGCTCGGGCCCGAACAGCGCCGTGAGCCGGTCGAGGGCCTCCGCCGCCGCGGTCTCACCGCCCTGGGCGAGCGCCTGCCGGACCGTGCCCTTGCGGCACCCCGTCAGCACCGCCCAGTGGCCGCGGCCGCGCTCGGCCAGGTCGTCGAGCTCGTAGTGGGGGCGGCCCTTCTCGTCGCCGCGCAGGTGCGCGTCGGTCATCGCCGCGGCGAGCCGGTGGTAGCCCTCGACCCCCCGGGCCAGCACCAGCAGGTGGCTCCCCTCGGGGTCGGGCACGCCGTTCTGCGGTGAGGTGAGGTCGAGGGACAGCTCGGCACCGAAGACGGTGGGCAGGTCGTACGCCGCCGCGGCCTCGGCGAGCATCGGCGCGGCGTAGAAGCCGTCGTGGTCGGTGATCGCGAGGGCGTGCAGGCCCAGGCGCACGGCCTCCTCGACGAGCTCGGCTGGCGAGCTGGCCCCGTCGAGGAAGCTGAAGTGGCTGTGGCAGTGCAGCTCGGCGTACGGCGTCACGGCCGCGGGCCGCTCGATCGACCTGGCCTCGGTGGAGGCGCGCTTGCGTCGGGAGACCGGCGCGTCGTCGGCCCCCGGCAGGCCGCTCAGCCGGCGCTCGAGCTCCTTCCAGTGCATGGCGGGGTTGTTCCAGCCCATCAGCGCACCCCCTCGGCGAGACGTCGGTCAGTCATAGCCGGCCTCCAGGGACCAGCCGTCCGGCGCACGCAGCAGCAGCCAGGCCCGCCCGTCGGCCCCGACCAGCTGGAAGCGGGCGCTGGGGCCGGACCCTCCGGACCACCAGCCCTCGTCGGTGGGCCACGGTCCGGCCCAGGCGGTCACCGGCTGCCAGGGCAGGCCCTGCCCGCCGGAGCCGCTCCCGACCCGGAACCTCCGTGGCTCGCCGGTGACCACGCCCCGGTCGGTGACGCACACCTCGCGGCCCGCGTCGTCCACGACCTCGGCGACCGGTGGTGTCGCGAACACCCGCACCGGGGCCGGACCCGGCACCCGGCCCGGCCACGGCCGGTCGACCGGGCGCAGGTCGACCGCGCGCTCGCCCCACGGCACCAGCGACTGCCGGGCCGCGGGGCTGCGACCGCCCTGCAGCACCGGGCGGCGTACGGCGTCGAAGCCGACCATGCCCTGCACCCGGGCTACGCCCCGCTCGACCAGGTCGTCGGACGCCGCGCCCCACAGCGCCTCGCCGTGGGCGGCCGCCGGCTCGACCACCTCGGGCACGAACCTGACCCGGTCGATCGGGGCACGCACCGTGCCGGACTGCTTGCGCGCGCGGAGCGAGCCACCGACTCCTGCCCCCTGCAGCTGCCAGTGCACCCGGTCGACCAGGTCGCGGGCGCCGAAGTGGCGCGGGTGCAGCCACGCACGGGACGAGCAGACGACCCCGTCGGACTCGGCCTCGACGCGCACCCCCGTGGCGACGAGCTGGTGGTGCGCCAGCTGGTCGACGAACCGCTCCGCGGTGGTGCGCACGCTGAAGGTGATCGCCTCGACCGAGTCCAGGGGCGGCTCGAACGACACGTCGGCGTCGAGCTCCGGGGGAGGAGTGCGGGCGGCGAAGAGGGCGCGGTCCTCCCCTCGGGCCCGTCGCCGGACCTCGGCGCCGTAGCTGCCCAACCGGTGCTCGACGGCGTCGCCCGGCAGGTCGGCCAGGTCGCCCAGCGTGCGCAGGCCCAGCCGCTGCAGCAGGCCGACGAGGTCCCGTCCACGCGCTCCGTCGTCCTGCAGCACGTGCACGGGCAGGCCGCGCAGGAACGACGCGGAACCGCCGGCCGGGACGACGACCCACGACTGGACGTCGGCCGTGCGAGCCGCCTGCTCGGCGGTGAACAGGTCGTCGGCGATGCCGACCCGCACGTCCCAGACGCCCCCCTCGACGAGGACTTGGCACGCCGTCGCGGCGGCCGCGGTCTCGGTGCCGTACCAGCTGCCGGGGGCTCGGACGGCGAGCAGGCCGGGGCGCAGCGCCGCCACCCCGGGACGCAGGTCCTCGACCAGGGCCAGGACCGGCTCGAAGGCCCGGGCGTCACGGTCGGGGTTGGCCGGCAGCAGAACCAGCTCGGGGCACCGGGACTGGGCGTCTCGTCGGCGCTGTCCGCGCCGTACGCCCTCGCTGCGGGCGGGGCCGTTGCACACCTCGACGACGTTGGCGGAGAGGACGGCGGCGGGGGAGCGGTTGGAGCGTCCGGCCTCGTCGAGCGCGGCCACCACCGACCAGTCGGGGCACCAGACCACCATGACCCTCATCGGAGGCTCACCCGGATGCGCGTCGGATCTCGCGCACCTGGCGGTCGACGCGTGGCTCGACCCGGTGCACCCCCGGCCAGGTCAGGTCCTCGCGCCGCGGTGGCCGCGCTCCGCGGCGTACGACGACGCGGGCGCGACGCTCCCGCAGGTGCCCGGTGCCGGACGCCGGACCGTCCCAGTCGGAGGCCTCGACGCCGACCCTGGCCTCGACCCGCGGCCAATCGCCGTGGACCACGAGCACCGAGGAGCGCGTCCGCAGGCGCGAGTCGAGGAGCCCCGCCGTCTTCTCGTCCACGGAGGCCGGGGGTCGCAGCACCACGACCCGGAGCACGTCGACCAGCGCCGCCGTCACCTCGAGCCAGTGCTCGCCCGGGTCGGGGACCAGCACGGTGCGCGACAGCTCGATGCCCAGCTCGGCCGCTGCCTCGGCACCGAAGTCGGCGCACCCGGCGAATCCGATCCACTCCCCGGCCCGGGAGGCTCCGGCCGCCAGCGCGAGGGCGAGCGAGGCGGAGTCGACGGCGTACGTCGATCCGGCCTCGAGCGTCACGAGGTCGGCGAGGCCGGGCAACGTCGCCACGGGCTGACGAGCGGTGCGGCCCTCCATGGCGACCATGCGCTCGCGCAGCTGCTCGACCACCGAACGCCCGGGGTCGAGCGGGGTGACGGAGCGGGCGGACGACATGCACCCATGATCGAACACGTGTTCGAGTCCGTCAAGCGCGCGCCCACCGATGGACAGGTGACGAGAGAGCCACCGTACACAGGGTCAGCGCGAGCCCGCCCGGAGTGCCACGAGGCGTGGCAGACCGACCAGCAGCACGAGGAGCACGAGCAGCGAGAGCGTGCCGGCCACGACCGCGGCGGTCCGGTCGAGCACCACGTCGACGACGAGGAACGCGATGCCCGCGAGCAGCAGGGCGATGAGGGCGAGGGCCAGCTCGGTGAGCAGGTGGGCCGCGTGGACGAGGTCGGGCTTGCTGCCCTCCCGGAACAGGCGTCGGTGGATGGCCACGGGCGACAGCGTCACCCCCACGGTGAGGAAGGCGAGCCCGAGCAACCCGACGTACCACCGCTGCTGGAAGACCTCGAGGTCGGTGAACCTCGACTGGAAGGGAAGCGTCACGAGAAAGCCTGCCAGGAGCTGCACGCCGGTCTGGCTGACCCGCAGCTCCTGCAGCAGGTCGATCCAGTTGCGGTCGGCGCGCTCCTCCGGGGTCTCGCTCCGGCCCGCGTCGTGGTCCTGCGTCATGCCGACGTCGCGCCTTCGGGGTCGTAGCAGGCCAGCAGCAGGGCCAGGTCGTCGTCGAGGGCGTGGCCCGCGGCCTCCTTGAGCGACGCGAGCAGGCCGTCCAGTGCCGTGCCGAAGTCCGACCGGCCGACCAGCGGCAGGAACGGCGCCGGGTCGACGAAGCCGCCGTCGGGCGAGCGGGCCTCGATCAGCCCGTCGGTGAAGAGCAGCAGGCGGTCCCCGGGGGTCAGCCGCCCGCGTCCGACCACGGGATCGACGCCGAGGCCGAGCGGCGGTGAGTGGTCCAGGGCGATCGCCTCGACCACGCCCCGGGAGGACAGCAGCACCGGCGCTGGGTGGCCGCACGAGACGACGTCGAAGCAGCCGTCGGCACGGATGTCGACCAGGATCCCGGTCACGAAGTCCTCGGCGTCCGGCAGGTACGGCACGATGCGGCGGTCGATCTCCCGCGCCACGTGCGCGACGTCTCCGGTGCTGGCGGCGGCCGCCCGGAACTCGCCCAGCACCACGGTTGCCGTGCGCACCGCGCCCAGACCCTTGCCCCGCACGTCGCCGACCAGCATCCGCACGGACGAGGGGCCGGCGACGATCTCGTAGAGGTCACCGCCGATCTGGGCCTCGACGGCCGCGGACAGGTAGCGGGCCGAGAGCGCCACCGGACCCACCCGGGCCGGCGGGGGCGCCAGGATGGCCCGCTGCGCGGCCTCGGCGACCAGGGTGACGCCGGCGAGCCGCTCGGACTGGTGCTCGAAGGTGGCGGCCGTGTCCAGGGCGACGGCCACCCGGTCGGCCACGGCCTCGAGGAAGGCGACGTCCTCCTCGCCGTAGCGTCGGCCCGACTCGGCGTGGATGAGCGTGAGCGTCCCGACCACGCCGTCGCGTCCGACGAGCGGCACGATGATGGCGCTGGTGAGGCCCAGTCCCCGGAGGAGCTCCAGGTGCTCGGGACTGGTGGCGGACGCCTCGATGAGGTCGGCGGGGATGAACGGGTAGATCTCCGTCTGCCCGGTACGCGCGACGAGGGCGGACCCCGCGGGTGCGTCCATCCGGGTCGGGAAGGCTCCCATCAGCGAGCGTGCCCACTCCGTGGTGTCAGGGTCCCGGTGCTGGAGGGACACGGTCTCGAGCCGGCCGTCGCGGAGGAGCTGCAACGAACACCAGTCCGCGAAGCGCGGCACCAGGAGTCGACCCACCTCCGCGACCGTGGTGTCCATGTCGAGGCTGCGGGAGAGGGTCATCGAGGCCTCGGCCAGCAGGACGGTGCGCTGGGTGGCGGCGTCGTGGTCCTGGAGCTCGACGCCGCGGCGTACGGCACTGGTGAGGGCGCCGGCGAGCGAGTGGAGGAACCCGTCCTCGTGCGGCGTGAAGAGGTCCGGGGGGAAGGTGATGGCCAGGAGCCCGTACGTCGTGCCGTCGCGGTGGAGGGGGAGGAGGTGCAGGGAACGGTCGGTGGCGTAGTAGCCGGCCAGGTCGGGGAAGGCAGCCACGATCTCCTTGACCGACCGGTAGTGCACGTCCCTGCCCTCGCGCACTGCGACCGCGCCCGGCAGGTCGCTGGTGAGCGGGACCTCCTGGTAGTGGTCCGCCCCGCTCCCGGACCGCCCGTGCCACGTGAGGGTCCTCAGCACGCCGTCGGCGTCCAGGGTGAGCACCATGGCCGACGTGGCGCCCAGGGCGCCCATCGTGTGGCCGACGAAGCCCTCCGCCACGTCCTTGACCGTGCGGGCGCCGGTGAGCTCCACGGCCAGCGCGTCGAGGACGCGCTGCGCGAGGGTCGTCGTGCGGACGAGGCGTTCGCGGCGGGCGGTGTTGGCCCGGGCGGCCAGCAGGGCCAGGCCGCAGATGAGCACGCAGGTGGCGAAACGGACGGCCCAGTCGCGCTCGCCGAGGTTGTCGTTCCAGACGCCGGACGCGATCGAGGCCACGACGGTCAGGCCGGCAACGCCCGCCGTACGACGCAGGTCGGCATTGATCGCGGTCAGCACGGCCGCGCCGGCGTAGGCGCCGTTGAGCTGGCGCCCGAGCACGACGTCGACGAGGACCAGCACCCCGAGCATCAGCACGCCGGAGACCCAGGACAGGCCTCCGGGCTCGCCGCGCGCTGGGATGGGTACGGCCACGGTGTCCCTCGGATCTCCGGAGCGCCGTGGGGTCAGCACGGTCGTGGGCGCCGCACTGGTGACCGTGGGCCCACGATAATCCGGTCAGGGCCGCCCGGTCGCGGTTCTCCCCAAGTACTCGCGGCCTCACCCTAAGCGGGTGGGGACGACCCGCGACGGGGCCGCCTAGTGTCGACAGCGGCTGGGGATCTCCAGCCCTGGAGATCCGCTCGTGGCGGTGTGCTGCCACCGGTGCGGGGGAGCGTGGAGGCAGCGCACGATGACAGAAGACACGGGGACCCCGACTCCCGGCCTGGAGGTCGGGCCGACGAGCGAGTTCAGCCTGTTCTTCCGGGTACTGGACGGCCAGGGGCCGTCCCTCCGGGCCGCCCTCCTGGAGCTGCAGGGGACACCGGGCTATCGCCCCGGCGACTACGGGATGGCGATCAAGACGATCCACGAGGCACGGTTCGTGCTGTTCGACGACGACACCCGGCTCGCCTTCATCACCAGCTTCGACGGGCCGTGGGACGCCTACATGGAGGACTTCTTCACCTCCGGACCGACCCTGGCCCTGTTCGACGTGATCTTCGGACACGTCGAGGGGTACGACGGCCTCCCGGACCTGGCAGCCGTGCGAGCCTTCGTCCTCGGCGCCGAGCAGACGGCCGCGGCGTACGCCCGCAACTACCCGGGCACGGTCAAGGAGATCCGCAAGGCGCAGCGCGTCAACGCCGCGTTCCAGCAGGTCCTCGACCACCCGCAGGCCGCCGAGGCGCTGGGACACCCGGCGATGCAGCCCCTGCTGGACGAGGCCGCCGATTAGCGGCGTACGGGCGGGGAGGTGCCGCGGTGTCTGACCACATCTCCGGCCCCCGCGCCCTCTCGGACCCCATCGCGGACATCACGGACGTGTACGCGTTCCCGAGTCCCGAGACCCCGGGGCGCATCGTGCTGGTCCTGAACACCCTGCCGATGGCGGGGCCGGACGCGCTGTTCTCCGCCGGTCTGCTGTACCGCTTCCGGTTGAGACCGCTCACGCCCTCGAACGACGCGTCGGGGTGGGGCTTCGTCCCCGGCGACGAGGAGGTGGTGCTCGACTGCGTCTTCGACACGCCGGAGCACGTGCCCGACGGGTCGGGCGACCACACGCAACGGGGGACGTGCGTGACGCCCGGCGGGGAGCAGGTGTCCTTCCTCGTCAATGACGAGGCCGGTGGTGAGGGGCGCGGCCTGAGGGTCTTCGCCGGCGTCCGGTGGGACCCGTTCATCATGGATGCCCGTGCTGCCCTGGCCACGATCGCGACGCGCAAGCTCGCGTTCACCGACCACGGATCGATCTTCCTCGACGGCAAGAACGTGCTGGGCCTGGTCATCGAGCTCGACACCGGCTTCCTGCCGGGCTGGGAGCTCGTGGGGGTCGTCGCCGAGACCCTGACCCGCGGCGAGTTCAACGTCCGGATCGAGCGGGTGGGCCGGCCGGAGGTCAAGAACATGATGCTCGCCCCGAAGGAGTTCGATCCGGTCAACCGGGACCTGGAGATCCGCGACCTCTACAACATGGAGGACGCGTTCCACCTCGGTGACTCGTACGCGGGAGCCTTCCGGGCCCGGCTGGACGCCAACCTCGCCTTCTGGGACGGCCTCGACGGCACGCAGGACTGGCCGGTCGGCGAGGACGGCAGCCACCCGCTCACCGACCTGGTGCTCGCCGACCACCTCGTCCTCGACGTCACCAAGCCCTACGTGGAGACGGGGTCGTTCCTCGAGATCGAGCTGGCCGCCCGACGCGGTGAGCCGCACGCGACGTGCGGGGGCAGGACCTTGAACGACGACGTGATGGACACGATCTTCACCCAGCTCGTCAACGCCGGCCGCGGACCCACGATCCGCGACGGCGTCGACGGCGCCACCCGTCCGGGCACCGTCGCATTCCCTCACCTGGCGCCGCCGAACCCGGACCCGCCCGAGCCGCCCGAGCACCACTGAGCATGGAAGGCACGTGACACGAGTGGACGGCACCCCGGACGTGGCCCTGGAGCTCGAGGACATCCAGGCCGGCGCGTTGTACGAACGCCCCTCTCCCTACGTCGGCACCTACCTGCTCCTGCGCATCGTCGATCGCACCGACGGTCGTGAGCTCGTCCGTCGGCTGCACCGGATCGCCAATCCGGCCGGGGGTGCCGACAGCGCCGGCGCGACCTCGCTGACGGTCGCCTTCACCTACCGCGGGCTCGAGGCGCTCGGGGTGCCGCAGGAGTCCCTGGACACCTTCGCGCCCGAGTTCCGGCAGGGGATGGCGGCCCGGGCCGAGATCCTGGGGGACACCGGCGAGAGCGCTCCCGACCGGTGGGAGGAGCCCCTGGGCACCGACGCCGTGCACGTCGCCATCGCCGTCCTGTCCTCCGACGAGGAGCAGCTCGCGGCCGTCGCGGAGAAGGCCCGCGCGGCCCAGACCGAGCTCCCCGGGATCGAGCTGATCTGGAAACAGGACTGCTACCAGCTCGCGACGGGGCGGACGTCGTTCGGCTTCAAGGACGGCATCGGCCAGCCTGCGGTGGAGGGGAGCGGGCGACCTGCCACGGATGCCCGCGAGCGCCCACTGCGGGCCGGCGAGATCATTCTCGGCTATCCCGACGAGACGGGAGAGCTGCCGCCCATGCCGAGCCCCGACGTGCTGGGACGCAACGGCACCTACATCGTGTTCCGCAAGCTGCACACCAGGGTGGCGGCCTACCGGAGCTATCTTCGCGCCAGGGCGGCCACCCGGGCCGAGGAGGACCTGCTCGGGGCCAAGATGGTCGGGCGCTGGCAGAGCGGCGCACCCCTTGCGGTCTCGCCCGACGCGGACGACCCGGAGCTCGGGGGAGACCCGCGGCGCAACAACGACTTCGGCTTCGGCGACGACCCTCGCGGGTTCAAGTGCCCGGTGGGTGCCCACGCCCGCAGGGCGAACCCGCGCGACGCCCTCGACGACGAGGGCAGCGTGGACGTCCGGCTGCACCGGATGATCCGGCGGGGCACCAGCTACGGGCCGATGCTGCCCGACGGGGTGACCGAGGACGACGGCGTCGACCGGGGCATCGTCTTCGTCTTCGCCGGCGCCCACCTCAGGCGTCAGTTCGAGTTCGTCAAGACGCAGTGGCTCAACGACGGCATCTTCATCGGCGCCCCGCTCGAGTCCGACCCCCTCGTCGGCCCTCACCACGAACCCGGCAGCTTCACGATCCCGCAGCGCCCGATCCGTCGGAAGCTCCAGGACCTGCCGCCGTTCGTGACCACCCGAGGCGGTGAGTACTGCTTCGCGCCGAGCCTGAGCGCGCTGCGCTGGCTCGCCGAGCTGGACACCTGACCTGATCCACAGAGAGGACGCACGATGAGCTCACCACCCACCGACCGTTGGGCAGCGCTCGACTTCGGGCCGCCCGCCCCCGACGTCGAGGAGACCGAGGCGCCCGTGCTCCTCGACTACCTGTCCGAGGGCCGGGTCGCCCGGATCACCCTGAACCGGCCGCACGCCGACAACGCGATCACCACCGAGATGGGCGCGTTGCTGACCGCGGTCGTCGAGGAGGTCGCCGTTCGTACGGCGGTGCGCGTGGTCGTCCTCACCGGCGCCGGCGAGCGCGCCTTCTCGGTCGGCAGCGACCTGCGGCAACGCAAGGCGATGACCAAGGAGGACTGGCTGCGCCAGCGCCAGGCCTTCGACCGCACCCTCTACACGGTCCGGCAGCTGCGCAAGCCGATCTTCGCCGCCGTCAACGGGATCGCGTACGGCGGTGGTTGCGAGCTGGCCCAGAGCACCGACTTCATCATCGCCTCGACCGACGCGACCTTCGGGCAGCCCGAGGCCATGCTCGGACTGGCGGCCGGCGGCGGCTCGCCGGCTCTCCTTCCGCGTCTCCTGCCCCGTGGCAAGGCCCTGCAGATGCTGATGACGGGGGACCCCGTCGATGCCCGGGAGGCACACCGGCTCGGCATGGTCAACGAGCTCCACGACCCCGGTGAGCTGATGGCGGCAGCGCTGCGCATCGCCGACAAGATCTCCGCCAACTCACCGACCGCCGTGCAGTCGGTGAAGCGTGCGGTGCAGCTGGGCGAGGGCCAACCGGTCGAGCAGGCGATCGCGATCATGATGGACGCCCACTGGCGATCGGCCGTCCATCCGGACCGCGTCGAGGGCATCGGTGCCTTCAACGACGGTCGCGAACCCACCTTCGACGACTCCGACTTCTGAGAGTCCCCGTCGCCACCCGTCCCCAGGAAGGCTGAAACCCATGACTGCTGCCGACGATCTCGAGGCGGCCCGCGCGTCGCTCGTGATGATCAACCCCGCGCCGTACAACGCGGAGGCGCCACCGGAGGCCCTGCACGGTGAGATCACCCCCACCGAGCTGCACTACGTGCGCAGCAACTTCGCCGTCCCGGAGCACGACGGTGTCCTGGAGATCGGCGGTGCGGTCGGCGCCCCGACGAGGCTGACCCTCGACGACCTGCGGGCGATGCCGGCCCACGACGCCACCGTCACCCTCGAGTGCGCGGGCAACGGTCGCCTGGAGATGCGGCCGTTGCCCACCGGGGAGCCCTGGGGCGACTTCGCCGTCTCGACGGCGCGCTGGACGGGTGTCCCCCTGCACGAGGTCCTGGCCAAGGTCGCGCCGGACGCGCGGGGGGTCGAGCTCCTCGCCCAGGGAGCCGACCACGGTCCCTACCACCTCCAGGCGATCCTGCCCGAGACCGACCAGGACAACCTGGCCTTCACCCGCTCCCTCCCGATCGAGCAGGCCACCGATCCCGAGTCGGGGATCCTCATCGCCTACGAGATGAACGGCAGGCCCCTCGGTCGCGACCACGGCGCTCCGTTCCGGCTGATCGTGCCGCACTGGTACGCCGTCGCGTCCGTGAAGTGGCTGAAGCGCCTGGACGTCCTCACCGAGCCGTTCTCCGGCGAGTTCCAGACGGGTCACTACATCTACGAGTGGCCCGACCGCCCCCACGAGCCCGTCTCCTTGATGCGCGTACGCGCCCGCATCACCGACCCGCAGCCCGGCTCGGTCCTCGACCGGGCGACGTACACGGTCCGGGGGAAGGCCTGGTCGGGCACCGGTCCTGTCACCCGCGTCGAGGTCAGCCTGACCGGCGAGGGCGACTGGCAGCCCGCGCACCTCGAAGCCGCGACCAGCGACCACCACTGGCAGGAGTGGCGCTTCACCTGGGACGCGATCGGCGTCGGCCGCCACACCCTGCGGGCGAGGGCGACCGACGCCGCCGGCAACGTGCAACCCGAGGTGCCCCCGTGGAACCGGCTCGGCTACGGGAACAACGCCGTCGAGGTCATCTACGTCGACCGGGCCTGAGCACGCGCCACGCGGAACCCCTCGCAACCACCGTCGTCCTGCACCACGCCCGAAAGGCCGCACGCCCCGCCCTCACCAGGAGAGACCGATGACCGCACAGCTTCCCCGACACACGCTTCCCGTCCCCGACGAGGCCTACGAGGGGACGGCTCCCTTCGACGCGAAGGACCCCGCGGCCGCGTTCCCTCCGATCGAGCCGATACGCCCCCCTGCCGGGGCGCCGAACGTACTCGTCATCCTGCTCGACGACGTGGGCTTCGCCGCCTCCAGCGCCTTCGGCGGACCGTGCCGGACACCCACGGCGGAGCGGCTGGCGGCCGGTGGGCTGAAGTACAACCGGTTCCACACCACCGCGCTCTGCGCGCCGACGCGCGCGGCCCTGCTCTCCGGTCGCAACCACCACTCGGTGGGGATGGGCGTCATCACGGAGCTGGCCACCTCGGCTCCCGGCTACAGCTCGGTCCGGCCGAACACGTGCGCGCCGCTGGCGCAGACCCTGCGTCTCAACGGGTACTCGACCGCGCAGTTCGGCAAGTGTCACGAGGTGCCGGTGTGGCAGACCAGCCCGATGGGGCCGTTCGACGCGTGGCCCACCGGCGGCGGTGGCTTCGAGCACTTCTACGGCTTCGTCGGTGGCGAGACCAACCAGTACTACCCGGGGATCTACGAGGGCACCACGCCGGTGGAGCCGGAGACGACCCCCGAGGAGGGATACCACTTCACCGACGACATGACCGACAGGGCGATCGGCTGGATCCGCCAGCAGAAGTCACTGATGCCGGACAAGCCGTTCTTCGTCTACTACGCGCCCGGCGCGACACACGCGCCGCACCACGTGCCCACGGAGTGGTCGGACAAGTACGAGGGCCGCTTCGACGCCGGCTGGGACGCGCTGCGGGAGGAGATCCTCGCCCGGCAGAAGGAGCTCGGCGTCGTCCCGCCCGACACCGTGCTCACCGAGCGCCACGAGGAGATCCCCGCATGGGACGACATGCCGGAGGAGCTGAAGCCGGTGCTGGCTCGGCAGATGGAGGTCTACGCGGGGTTCCTGGAGCACACCGACCACCACATCGGTCGGCTGGTCGACGCGATCGAGGACCTCGGCGCCCTGGACGACACGCTGGTCTACTACATCATCGGCGACAACGGGGCCTCGGCCGAGGGGACCGTCAACGGGTCGTTCAACGAGATGTTCATCTTCAACGGCGCGGACGCGCTGGAGACGCCCGAGTTCGTGACGTCCCGGATCGACGAGTTCGGCACCCCGACCGCCTACAACCACTACGCGGTCGGCTGGGCCCACGCGATGGACACGCCCTACCAGTGGACCAAGCAGGTCGCCTCGCACTGGGGTGGCACCCGCAACGGCACCATCGTGCACTGGCCCGGCGGCTTCGCCGCGAAGGGGGAGGTGCGCGCGCAGTTCCACCACGTCATCGACGTCGTCCCCACGGTGCTGGAGGCCGCCGGTCTGCCCCAACCGACCGTCGTCGACGGCGTCGAGCAGCGGCCCATCGAGGGCGTGAGCATGGCGTACTCGTTCGACGACGCACGCGCCGCGGAGCGCCACAAGACGCAGTACTTCGAGATGTTCTGCAACCGCGGCGTCTACCACGAGGGGTGGACCGCGGTGACCCGGCACAGCACGCCGTGGGTGATGGTGCCCCTTCCCCCGCTCGAGGAGGACGTCTGGGAGCTCTACGACACCACCACCGACTGGAGCCAGTCGCACGACCTGGCTGCCGAGCACCCCGAGAGGCTCGCGGAGCTCCAGGAGCTGTGGATGACGGAGGCGCGGAAGTACAACGTGCTGCCGCTCGACGACCGTCGCATCGAGCGGTTCGACGCCGGTCAGGCGGGCCGCCCGGTCCTGGTCTCGGGCAACACGCAGACCCTGTACGGCGGCATGGGGCGGCTGACGGAGGCCTCCATCCTCAACATCAAGAACAAGTCCCACGCGGTGACCGCCGAGGTGGAGGTGCCGGCGTCAGGGGCCGAGGGCGTGATCATCGCTCAGGGCGGCGCGTTCGCCGGCTGGAGCCTGTACGCCAAGGACGGCAGGCCCAGGTACTGCTACAACCTGCTCGGGCTTCAGCGCTTCATCGTCGAGGGCGACACCTCGATCCCGGCCGGGACGCACCAGGTGCGGATGGAGTTCGGCTACGACGGCGGGGGACTGGCGAAGGGCGGCACCGTGGAGCTCTTCGTCGACGGGACCAAGGTCGGCGAGGGTCGCGTCGACGCGACGGTCCCCCTGGTCTTCTCCGCCGACGAGACCGCCGACATCGGCCGCGACACGGCCTCCCCGGTCAGCACCGACTACGCCGGTGAGTCCAGCATCTTCACCGGACGGGTCAACTGGGTGCAGATCGACCTCGGCGAGGACGCCGAGGACGCCGACCACCTCATCACCCCCGAGGAGCGGCTCCGCGTCGTGATGGCGCGCCAGTAGGTGGTCGGGCCCCGGGCACAGGGGGGACGGGACCTTCGGCCCTTGGCCAACGGTCCGCCGCGCTGGGATACCTGAGAGGCGGGCCTCGAACCCCCTGGTCTGCGGAACACCCAGCACGAGAGGAGTCATGCATGAGCATCAACATCGACGAGCTCGGCCCGGTCGACTGGATCGTCGTCGAGTTCCCGGAGACCAAGCTCACCGGCGAGATAGCCCCGATCCTGAAGGACCTCGTCGACCGCGAGCTGATCCGCGTCCTGGACCTGATCTTCCTGACCAAGGACCTCGACGGAGGGTTCGAGGTCCTCGAGGTCACCGACATGGAGGACAGCGAGATCGGGGAGCTGCGCGCCTACGAGACGGAGCTGGCGATGCTGCTCAGCGAGCAGGACGTCATCGACCTCGTCGAGACCATCGAACCCGGCAGCTCGGCCGCCGTCCTGGTGTGGGAGAACCTGTGGGCCGCACCCTTCGGGTCGGCCGTCCGTCGCGCCGGTGGCCAGCTGGCCGCCAGCGGACGGATCCCGATCCAGGCCGTGATCGCGGCCGCCGAGGCCGACGCCGCAGAAGCCGACGAGGAAGGAGACTGACATGCCCATGGCAGCCAGGCGCAGGAGAAGGACCGTTGCCGCAGTGGGCGGGGCCGTCGTGGTCGCACACGGCATCAACCGCCGAGGTGACCGACGTGAGGACCGCCGCGACGACCGTGGCGATCGTCGTGAGGACCGCCGCGACCGCCGTCGCTGAGCCGCTCCACCACGTGAGGGGCCGACCTGAGCGTCGGCCCCTCACCCGGATCGCCCAGCAGCCCCGGGCTCGACCGGCGATCGCACTGCTCCATCTCTCCCCATGCCACGCCGCGGAGGTGCTCCATGGTCGATGGTGCACACCCGCCCGAGGTGATCCGGGGCCTGTGGCGGAGCCGACGCGCAGCAGCAGTGGCAGGCATCGTCTTCGCGGTGCTGCTCATCACGGCCATGGTCATGATGCGCATGGCGGTGTCCGGCGGCAGCTTCACGTCGCTGCAGTCCGACGCGGACCGGCGGGGTCTGATCCGGACGAGCCTCAACCTGGTGCCGTTCGCCGGCATCGCGTTCCTGTGGTTCATCGGCGTCGTCCGTGACCAGCTGGGCGCGATGGAGGACCGGTTGTTCTCGACCGTGTTCCTCGGCAGCGGGCTGCTCTTCCTCGCCATGATCTTCATCAGTGCCGTCACCACCAGCAGCCTGTTGAGCATGGTGGAGGGGCCGAACGCCGACCCTGACGTGTGGGCGTTCGGCCGCAGCAGCACGCAGGTGCTCGTCTCCGTGTACGCGATGCGGATGGCGGCGGTCTTCACCCTCTCGGTGAGCACCGTCGGGATGCGCACGGGTGCGATCCCGCGCTGGGTCTCCTACCTCGGGTACCTGGTGGCGCTCACGCTGTTCCTGTCTGCCGGGGAGCACCGATGGATCCAGCTGCTCTTTCCCGCATGGGTGCTGGTGGTGAGCCTGGGAATCCTGTTCACCCCGCCCAGGCACCCGGTGGTCGACACGGTCGGTCAGGCACGCGAGGTCACCCCGTGACGAGAGCCGATTGATCGCACAAGCCTCGGCGCCGGTTTGGCGCCACCTCCTCCAGAAGAAGGGCCTCTCATGGCACTGAACGAGTACGCGCCCGGCGGGGCGTTCCCGGGGACGATCGGTCGTACGACGGACGAGTCGTCGCCCGCCTGGCCGAGGCCGACACGGTCCCGACCCGGGACCCCGAACGTGCTGATGGTCGTCCTCGACGACACCGGCTTCGGCAACCTCGGCTGCTACGGCAGCCCGATCGAGACGCCGACGTTCGATTCGCTGGCCGGCGACGGGCTGCGGTTCAACAACATGCACACCACCGCCCTGTGCTCGCCGAGTCGCTCGTGCATCGTCACCGGTCGCAACCACCACAGCAACGGCATGGCCTGCATCACCGAGTTCGCGACCGGTTTTCCCGGCTACAACGGGATCATCCCGTTCGAGAACGGCTTCCTCTCCGAGATGCTGGTGGGCGAGGGCTACAACACATTCATGGTCGGCAAGTGGCACCTGACCCCGAGCAACCAGGAGACCGCCGCCGGACCTTATGACCGGTGGCCGCTGGCCCGCGGGTTCGAGCGCTTCTACGGGTTCCTGGGCGGCGACACCAGCCAGTGGTACCCCGACCTGGTCTACGACAACCACCAGGTCGAGCCGCCGAGGACCCCGGAGGAGGGCTACCACCTGAGCGAGGACCTGGTGGACAAGTCCATCGAGTTCATCGCCGACTCCCGACAGGTCGACCCGGACAAGCCGTTCTACCTGCACCTCTGCTTCGGCGCCACGCATGCGCCCCACCACGCACCCCAGGAGTGGATCGACAAGTACGCCGGCCGGTTCGACGACGGTTGGGACGCGTACCGCGAGCGGGTGTTCGCGAAGCAGAAGGAGCTGGGGATCGTCCCCGCGGACGCCGAGCTCTCGCGTCACGACCCCGACGTCCCGGACTGGGCCTCCCAGTCGGCCGAGGCACGCCGGCTGTACGCCCGGATGATGGAGGTCTTCGCCGGGTTCCTGAGCCACACCGACCACCACCTGGGCCGGTTGCTGGACTTCCTGCGGGACCAGGGCGTGCTCGACGACACCATCGTGATGGTGGTCTCCGACAACGGCGCCAGCGCCGAGGGCGGACCGACCGGCACCACGAACGAGGCACAGTTCTTCAACAACGCCCAGGAGCCGCTGGAGGACAGCCTCGCCCTGATCAACGAGATCGGTGGACCCAACCACTTCAACCACTACCCGTGGGGCTGGACGTGGGCCGGCAACACGCCGTTCCGCCGATGGAAGCGCGAGACCTACCGGGGTGGCACCGCCGACCCGTTCATCGTGTCCTGGCCCGCGGGCATCGAGGCCCGCGGAGAGGTGCGCACGCAGTACGCGCACGTCATCGACATGGTGCCCACCGTGCTGGACCTGCTGGGGATCGAGCCACCCGCCACGATCCGAGGCGTCACGCAGTCGCCGATCCAGGGTGTCAGCTTCGCCGAGGCCCTGCGCGATCCCAACGCCGCGAGCAGGCATCGCACGCAGTACTTCGAGATGCTCGGCCACCGCTCGATCTACCACGACGGCTGGCGGGCCGTCTGCCCGTGGCCGGGTCCGTCGTTCACCGAGGCCGGAGCGGGTTTCGGTCAACCCATCTCCGCGGACGAGCTCTCCCGGCTGGATGCCGAAGGCTGGGAGCTCTACCACGTGGCGGAGGACTTCGCCGAGACCCGCGACCTCGCCGCGGACCACCGGGACAAGCTCATCGCGCTGATCGGCCTGTGGTACGTCGAGGCCGGCAAGTACGACGTGCTTCCGGTCGACGGCAGCGGGATAGCACGGATCCTGGCCGAGAAGCCCGAGGCTGCGGTGCCGCGCGACCGCTACGTCTACCGGCCCGGCACGCAGTCGGTCCCGTTCGGGGCGGCCCCGCGGGTGCTCAACCGGCCGCACAGCATCACCGCGAAGGTGGACCTTCCCGACACCGGTGCGGAGGGGGTGCTGATCAGCCAGGGCACGGCGGCCGGCGGGTACTCGTTGTTCGTGCAGGACCAACGGCTGCACTACGTCCACAACTACGTGGGACGCAGCCTGCACAAGATCTCGAGCGCCGACCCGCTCCCCAGCGGCGAGCACGAGCTGCGCTTCGAGTTCGAGCCCACAGGCCAGCCCGACATGGCCAACGGGAGAGGCGCACCGGGACGACTGCAGCTCTACATCGACGGCGGGCTGGTCGCAGAAGCTGACACGCCGGTGACCACGCCGTTCATGCTCAACCCCGGCGCGCTCACCTGTGGAGCCAACCCGGGGTCGCCCGTGACGCCGGACTACCCGTCGCCGTACCGCTTCACCGGCACGTTGCACACGGTGACGGTCGACGTGTCCGGTGAGCTGATCGTCGACAGTGAGAGCGAGATGCGGGCCGCCATGGCCCGGCAGTAGGCACCCCCACCGTCGAGGAGGGCGCGACGTTCCGCGCGCTCCTCGACGAGGTGCGAGCACACCTGGACGAGCGTCAGGCGCTCTTGATCGCGGAGACGTCGAACTCGAGCTTGATCTTCTCGGAGACGAGGACACCGCCGGTCTCGAGCGCAGCGTTCCAGGTCAGGTCCCAGTCCTTGCGGTTGATCGTGGTCGCGCCCTCGAAGCCGACGCGGGTGTTGCCGAAGGGGTCGACGGCGGTGCCGTTCTCCTCGAAGGGGATGGTGACCGGGCGGGTGATGCCCTTGATGGTGAGGTCGCCGGTGATGGTCCAGTCGGTGCCGTCGCGCTCGACGTCGGTGGAGGCGAAGGTGATCTCGGGGTGGTTCTCGCTGTCGAAGAAGTCGCCCGAGCGCAGGTGGCCGTCGCGGTCCGCGGAGGCGGTGTTGATGCTGGCGGTGCGGATGGTCAGGCGGACGCTGGAGTTGGCGGGCGTCTCGGCGTCGACGTGGGCGGTGCCGTCGAAGTCGGTGAAGTCGCCGCGCACGGTGGTGACCATGGCGTGGCGGGCGGAGAAGCCGAGGCGGCTGTGGCTGGCGTCGACGGCGTAGTCGCCGGTGACGACGGAGCCGCTCTCGACGACGGCCACGGCGGCGGGGGCAGCGGCCGCGGGGGCGGTGGTCTTGGGCTTGCGGCGGAAGAACGACATGGGGACTCCAGACAGGGGGATTGGTTGACGCTTCAAGTAATAGAAGCGCTCACCTGCCTGGTTCATTCCCGGCCCGACGTGATCTGGCCCACACATCGCCGAGGGCGGGACTTCAGAGATCCCGGATCCGGGCCACCACCTCGCGGCGCAGGACCTTGCCCATCGGGTTGACCGGCAGGTCGTCCATGAAGACGACCCGGCGCGGCACCTTGTAGGGCGTGAGCTCCTGCCGGGTGTGTGCCCGCAGCTCCTCCGGCTGCACGGGGACCCCCTCGACCAGCACCACCGCGGCGACCACCTCCTCGCCACCGTCCTCATGCGGGAGGCCCACCACCGCCACGTCCACGACCCCGGCATGGGTGCGGATGACCCCCTCCACCTCCGAGGGATAGACGTTGAAGCCGCCGGTGATGATGATCTCCTTGATCCGGTCGACGATCGTCAGGAAGCCGTCCGGCGACATCGTCACCACGTCCCCCGTGCGGAACCACCCGTCGTGGAACGCGGCCGCCGTCTCCTCGGGCAGGCCGCGGTAGCCGGAGAAGACCTGCGGGCCGCGCACCAGCAGCTCGCCGCGCTCACCCAGGGGGACCTCCCGGTCGAGGTCCTCGGGGTCCGCGATGCGGATCTCCACGTCGGGGAAGGGCACCCCGATCGCGCCCGGGCGGCGCGCGCCGGACATCGGGTTGCCCACGATGACCGGTGACGTCTCGGTCAGGCCGTACCCCTCGACCAGCAGCCCGCCCGTGGCGGACTCCCAGCGCTCCACGAGCGCGGCGGGAAGCGGCATAGCGCCCGACAGGGCATAGCGGATGCCGGTGATCGAGACCCAGCGGCGCTCCGCCTCGTCGACGATGCGCTGGTAGAGGGGAGGTACGGCGGGCACGAAGCTCGGCACCTGGCGCGAGATCGCGTCCATGATCAGGCCGATCTCGGGCTTGGGCAGCAGCACCAGCCTCGCGGCCAGGGCCACGCCCAGCAGCACGCTGACCGTCACGCCGTACGCGTGGAACAACGGCAGCGCCACCAGGAAGGACTCCTTGCCCTCCTGCAGCCCCGGCACCCAGGCGCGGCCCTGGACCACGTTGGCGACGAGGTTGCGGTGCAGCAGCGGCACCCCCTTCGGCACCCCGGTCGTGCCGGACGTGTAGAGCAGGAGCGCGACGTCGTCCTTGCCGGGGCGGGGGTGGGACTCGTCCAGCGGTGCTGCCGAGGCCAGCTCGGCCCACTGCATGGCCTGCGGGGCCGGGGCGGTCAGCTGGTCTCTGGCCGCACGGGCCTTCGGGATCGGCAGGCGCAGCGCGAGTCGCTTGCGCCACGGCAGCCGGGTGGTCATGTCGACCGCGACCACGTGCTCGAGGGCCGAACCGGCCCTGAGCGCCTCGATGACGGGCACCACCTTGTCCCACACGATCGCCACCCGGGCGCCGTGGTCGACGAAGGGGTGCCGGAGCTCCGCTGCGGTGTAGAGCGGGTTGTGCTCGACCACGGCGGCGCCGAGGCGGAGCACCGCGAAGAACGCGATCACGTTCTGCGGGCAGTTGGGCATGACCAGGGCGACGTTGTCGCCGGGACGTACGCCGAGTGCGTGCAGCCCGCCAGCCACGCGGCGTACCTCGTCGTCGACCTCGGCGTAGGTCGACCCACGGCCCAGGAAGTCCAGCGCGGGCCGGTCGGGGTGGTGCTGCGCCGAGCGCTCCCACAGGTCGAGCACCGTGGTGTCGCCGTAGTCGAGGTGCAGGGGCACCCCGGGTGCGTAGGAGTCTGCCCACAGGGGCTCTCGAGCGGACACGGCGTTCCTCACGTCCTGTGTCGCGTGACGGGGGTCGCGACTGGAGCAAACGTATCGCCCCGGTGCCGGGAGCAGTTCGGTCCACCCGCTGAGGACCAAGTCCCCTGATCCCGGGTCCGTCGAGGGTGGAGGCTGGGGCCATCAGCAACAGGGCATCGACCCGTGGAGGCCACCATGTACACCAGCAGCAGACGCAGCATGCACCCCACCGATGTGGTCGCCCGCATCATGGTGTGGCCGGTGGCCACCGTGCCCGGTGAGGCCTCCCTGCGGGAGGTCGCGGAGTCGCTCGCAGCCGACGGCATCGGTGCCGTGGGCGTCGTCGAGAACGGCCACCTGGCCGGCGTCGTGTCCGAGCGCGACGTCGTCAACCACCTCGCGCAGGGGGCGAACCCGGAGCACGTGACGGCCGCCGAGATGATGACCACCGACCTGGTGACCGCCCACCAGGACGACCCGATCCTCGACACGGCGCGGCGGATGCTCGAGGCGGAGATCCGGCACCTGCCGGTCGTCGACGAGGACAAGATCGCCGGCTTCGTGTCGATGCGTGACATCTTCGCGGTGCTCCTCGACGTCGCGTCGCACGAGGAGGACGTGGTGGTGGTCCCGAGCGGGACCCGGGTCGTGGTGCGGCAGGAGTGAGGTCGCGCCCGCGTAGGCTGCCGTCGAGCACGACCTCGGCCCACACCGCCCACGAGGAGGCGCCCGATGCCGGTGACGCGAGGCTTCTTCCGACGTCGACCCGACGGCCCGGCGGGCCGCCTGCCTCCCGGGCAGTACGACGTCGGCGGCAACTGGCCGGTCCTGACGGCCGAGGCCACCCCGCGGATCGACCGCGAGTCCTGGACCCTGGGTGTCGACGGTCTCGTGGACCGGCCGACGACCTGGACGTGGGACGAGGTGCAGCAGCTGCCGGGGTCGACGTACCGCGGTGACATCCACTGCGTGACGACCTGGTCGAAGTTCGACGTGGTGTTCGGCGGGGTGTCGGTCGACAGCCTGCTCCAGGCCGTCGGGCCGCAGGCGGAGGCGGGGTTCGTGATGGCCCACTCCACGACCGGCTACACGACCAACCTGCCGTTGGCCGACGTCACCGGCGGCAAGGCGTGGGTCGTGTGGGAGTACGACGGGCGACCGCTGACCCCGGAGCACGGAGGCCCGGTGCGGCTGCTGGTCCCGCACCTCTACTTCTGGAAGTCCGCGAAGTGGATCAGCCGCCTCGAGCTGACGGCGGAGGACCGCCCCGGGTTCTGGGAGCAGAACGGCTACCACGACCGCGGGGACCCGTGGCTCGAGCAGCGCTACCAGGGTGATCCGTGAGCGGGGACGAGTCCTTCGAGCCGGGCGGCACGGGTGCGACGGCGTGGACGACCGGGCGCATCATCACCAAGGACCTCCCCGCCCCGCACCTCGTGCGGCTCCGCATGCACATCGAGGACCGGCAACGCCACTGGCCCGGACAGCACTACCTCATCCGGTTGCGCGCCCCCGATGACTACACGGCCCAGCGGTCCTACTCGGTCGCGTCCGACGACAGCGACCCGCTCGTGGAGTTCCTCGTCGAGAGGCTGCCGGGCGGGGAGGTCTCGGAGTTCCTCGCCGACGTTGCCGAGGTCGGCGACGTCCTCGAGCTGCGCGGCCCGATCGGGCGCTGGTTCAGGTGGGACACCCAAACCCCGGCGGTGTGCCTGGTCGGCGGCACCGGCGTCGTACCGGCGGTCGCCATGCTGCGTGCGGCGCGACACCTCGGCCGTTCGGACCTGCTTCGTGTGATGGCCGTCGGGCGCAGCCCCGAGGAGCTGCCGTACGCCGAGGAGCTCGCGCAGGCGGGCGCCGCGATCGCCTTCACCCGTCATCCCACGAGCGACCGACCGGCAGGCCCCCCGACCGAGGCTGAGATCACCCCGCTCCTTGCCGGTGCAGACGTCGCGTACGTCTGCGGCTCCGCCCGGTTCGCCGAGTTCGCCGAGAACCTCCTGGTCGAGTCGGGCATGGGTGCCGAGGCGATCCGGGTCGAGAGGTTCGGCGTCACCGGCTGAGCCACGGTCGTCAGGAGCGGAGCCGCCGCGGGACGCCGGTGTCGAGCTCGGGCGGCTCGGCGATGCGCACCTTCACGTCGACGCAGAAGATCCCGTGCGCGGTGAGGACCACGGGCTCGAGCGTGAGGTCCGCGACGTGGGGCACGTCGACGGCGAGCCGACCCACGGACATCAACAGCGCCTCGAGCGGTGCCAGGTCCACCTCCTCCAGGCCGTGGTGGCCGACCAGCTGCGGCCAGATCCGGAGGGCACGCACGGCGCGGGCGGCGTCGGCCGCCTCGACGGGCGGCAGCAGGAGCACCTCCTCGGCCCAGGTGCCGACCGGTCCCGGGGCCCCTGCGCCGACCCCGACCAGCGGGCCGAGCTGCGGGTCGCGCACGAGGCCCACCGAGACGACGTGCCCGAGCACCAGCGGCTGCACCAGCACGTCGACGCGGTCGTGGCCCAGCTCCTCGGCGAAGCTCCGTACGGCGTCGGCGACGTCGCTGCCGGTGCGCACGTCGATCCGGACCAGGCCGCGGTCGGACTTGTGCAGCACCGTCGGGTCGGCCACCTTGACGGCCACCGGGTAGCCGATCTCCGCCGCGACCGCCTCCGCCTCCTCGGGTCCGGCGGCGAGCCGGCCGACGAGGTGGATGCCGTACGGCGCCAGCAGCTCGGTCTGCGCGGAGGGCGCGAGCCACTCCGGCTCGCCGCTGCGTGCGGCCAGTCGTGCTCGCACCCAGGTCCGGGCGTGGACACCGCGGGTGCCGAGCTCGACCTCCGGCCGGTCCGCCGGCACGCGTCGCCACGCGGCGTACCGCATGGCCCGACCCAGTGCCCCGGTCGCCGCATCGGTCGTGCGGAAGACGGTGACGCCCGGGAGGCCGCGAGCCGCGTCGAACGCGGCGCCGGGGGTGACGAGGAGCAGCGGGACGTCTGCGCCCGAGGGCCGCGCCTGCCCGACGGCCGCGAACAGCGCGTCGCGGTCGGTGAGCCGGTTGGCGACGAGCAGGACCAGGACGGCGTCGGCCTGGCCGGCCTCGAGCACGCCACGCAGCGCGGCCGTGAGCTGCCCGGGCGTGACATCGGCTCCCAGGTCGACCGGGTTGCGGACGTCGACCGCGCCGGGGACCTCGGCGCGCAGCGCGGCGGCCAGCTCGGCGGAGGTCGGGCTGACGATCATGCCCTGCAGGTCGGCGCGGTCGGTCGTGAGCGCGCCCACGCCACCCGTGTTGGAGACGATGCACACCCGGAGCCCGGCGGGGAGCGGCTGCTCCACGAGCAGCAGCGCGGTCTCGGTCAGCTCGGCGCCGGTCCGGCAGGCGATCACCCCGGACTGGTCGAGCAGCGCATCGACGCCCACCCCGACGGTGGAGGCGACCGTCGGGTCCCGACGGGCCCGGGACCGGCCACCGATCACGGCCAGCAGCGGCTTCTGCTCGGCGAATCGGCGAGCGGTGCGGGCGAACTTGAGGGCGTTGCCGAACGACTCCAGGTAGAGCGCGCCGGCCGCGACGCCGTCGTCGTCCATCCATGCGGCCAACAGGTCGTTGCTGGACACGTCGACCTTGTCGCCCAGGGAGACGAAGGACTGCACGCCGAGGCCCACGTCGCGGGCGAGGTCGAGCAGCGCGAAGCCCATGCCGCCGGACTGGGAGGCCACCGCCAGGCCGCCGACCTCGGGCACGTCGTGGAGCAGCGTCGCGTTGAGGCCGTCACCGTTGTCCAGGACGCCCTGTGAGTTGGGGCCGACCAGGCGCAGGCTGTGCGCGCGGGCGATCCCCAGCAGCTCCAGGCGCCGCTCGTCGCTGCCGGTGCCGGAGAACCCGGACGAGACGACCACGGCGGCGCCCGCGCCGTTGGCGGCCGCGTCGCGGAGCACGTCGGCCACCCCGTCGGCCGGAACGGCGACGACGACCAGGTCGACCGGGCCGTCGAGGTCGCCGAGGCTGCGGGTGGTGGGGAGGCCGTCGATGAGGTCCGCCTCGGGGTGGATCACGTGGAGCGACCCGGCGTACGACGAGCTGCGGATCGCCTCGAGCACGCCGTGGCCGAAGCCGCCCGCGGAGCGTCGTACGCCGACGACCGCCACGCTGGTCGGGTGGAGCAGCGGGCGGAGGGACCGTGCTGCGGCACTCCACTCCCGCCGGTCGGCGGCCTCCACGGCCTCGCGGGAGACGTCCGTGCGCAGCTCGACCTCCACCTCGCCGGCCACCGTCTTGCGGGTCGCAGCGAACCCGGCCGCGCGGAAGACGCGCAGCATGCCGTAGTTGTCGCCGAGGACCTCGGCCTCGAACCGGCTGACGCCGTGGCGCCGGCCGAGGGCGGCGAGGTGCTCGAGCAGCAGGCTCCCCAGACCGCGGCCCCGGTCCTGGTCGGCGATCAGGAAGGCCACCTCGGCCCTGTCCGGGGAGAGCAGCTCGGCGGTCGCCAGCCCGGCGACGCGGCCGCGGACGAGCGCGACCAGCGCCGCCGACGCGGTGTTGTCCGGGGCGAAGAGGTGGTCGACGTAGAGCCGACCGGCTTCACGGCTGGGGGAGAAGAACCGCAGCCGCAACGTGTCCTCCGAGACCGACTCGTGCAGCTCGAGGACGGCGTCGCGGTCCTCCGCGGTCGCGGACCGGATCACGGCGATCGTGCCGTCGGCCAGCAGCACGTCCGCCGGCTCGGCTCGCCAGTCCCGCGGGGCGACGGTCGGGGCAGCCTCGGAGGTCACGTCACCAACGTGTCAGAGCCGGCGACGGCGTGCCAGCCTCCTGCGGGCTGATCAGGCGTGCACGTCGCTGGGGTGGGTGGCCAGCGGTGTCACGGTGATCGTCATGTGCGGGAACAGCGGCAGGCCGGAGAGCAGGTCGTGCAGCTCGTCGTTGGACCGCACGTCGAAGACCGAGTAGTTGGCGTACTCGCCCACGACCCGCCAGATGTGCGGCCACGAACCGGCACGCTGGAGCTCCTGGCTGTAGGCCTTCTCGCGGGCGAGGAGGTCGGCGCGCTCATGCCCGACCAGGGTGTCGGGCAGGGCGACGTCCATCCGGACGAGGAAGAGCACCGTGATCAGCCCTTCGCCGGGTCGAGCACGAAGTCGTAGCGCACGCTGGCCGTGCCGTCGTCGTGGGTGGTCGGGTCGAGGACGAGCTCCGGCTTGACCGCCGAGGCGATGTCGTCGTCGTTGTGCTCGTCACCGGGGAAGTACAGCTGGGCGGTGAGGAGCTCGTGCCCGGGTGCGGACACCTTGACGTGCAGGTGCGCCGGGCGCCATGCGTGCCATCCGGCAGCCTTGATGAGCTTGCCGCAGGAGCCGTCGGTGGGGATCTGGTACGGCGCGGGCTGGATCGTGTGGATCTCGAACGTGCCGTCCTCACCGGTGGTGAAGCTGCCGCGGAGGTTCCACTCCGGGATCCCGGGGGCGAACTGCGAGTAGAAGCCGTCGGCGTCGGCGTGCCAGAGCTCGACCTTGGCGCCGCCGAGCGCGCTCCCGTCGGTGGAGGTGATGCGGCCGGACCACGCCAGGGGGGTGCCGCCCTCGCCGTCACGCATGGGGATGGTCCCGTGGGCACCCTGTTCCGGGGCGCCGGGCACGTAGTAGGGGCCCTCGATGGAGCCCTTGTTTCCCTCGCGGTGCTCGGTGTTGACGTCCTCCACGACGTGCTCGAGCCACACGTCGAGGAACAGCGGCCATTCGCCGTCCTCCCCGACGCCGATCATCCACGCCTTGAGGGCGTTGAACTCGTCGTAGGTGACCTTGTGCTTGCGCACCGTGGCGTAGACGGCGTCGAGGACCTCGCGGGCCAGCGCGTCCACGCGCTCGGCGGGGACGTCCTTGACGGCGTCGTACGGCGACTTGTCGGTGTGGAACCGCTCGGTCGCGCTCGTTCCGGAGGAGGCCGCCGAGGCGGTCTCGTCGATCGTGCTGCTCATGATGGTGCTCCTCGACGTGGGGGAGGTGGGGGAGATGGATGGGGGTGCGGGTGGTGCGTCAGCTCTGTCGGTAGTGCGCGAGCTTGTCCGGATCGATGACGGCGCCCAGACCGGGACCGGGCCGCACGACGAGCTCGCCGCCGCGGATGTCCAGCGGCTCCGCCAGGAGGTCGTCGGACATGTCGAGGAAGTTGGACAGCTCGCCGGGGCGACGTGACGTCAGCTCGAACGCCGAGCCGAACGCGACCGAGCACAGCGAGCCGAGCTGGCCGTCGATCTGGTTGCCCATGACCACCTCGATCCCCAGACCCTCGGCGAGGTGGTGCACCCGCTTGCTGGTGGTGAATCCGGTCCGGGCAGTCTTGATGCTGGCGGCCGTGGCCGAGCCGCCGAGGATCTCGCGGGTCAGCTCGGCCGGGGTCACGACGGACTCGTCGGCGATGAACGGCACGTCGAGCTGCTTGACCAGCCAGCGCCGGCCCACCACGTCGTCGGCGGGGCACAGCTCCTCGGCGAACACGAGCCCGAGATCGGCCATGTCCTTCATCGCGCGAGCCGACTCGGAGGCGGACCAGCCGCGGTTGCCGTCGACATAGAGCTCGATGTCGTCGCCGAGCCCGACCCGCAGCGCCCGGACCACGGCGGTGTCGAGGCTGGCGGGACGACGGCCGACCTTCACCTTGAACGTCGTGATGCCGTACGTGTCTCGCATCCGCTCCGCCTCGTCCACCATGGCGGCGGGCTCGTCGAAGCCGAGCATGTGGGAGACGCGCATCCGGTCCGTGTAGCCACCGAGCAGATCGGTGACGCTGTAGCCCAGGGACTGGCCGAGTGCGTCCCAGATCGCCATGTCCAGCGCGGACTTGGCGGTCGGGTTGCCGACGGTACGCGACAGCTGGGCGTGGATCTGCTCGCGCTCCATGAGGTCGAGGCCCATGACCTGCGGGGCGAAGATGCCCCCGATCACCGCCATGATGCCGGCCTGGGTCTCGCCATAGGTGAAGGGACGAGGCGGCGCCTCGGCCACTCCCACGACCCCCTCATCGGTGGTGACGCGGACCAGGACGTGCTCGGCGACGTGCACCTCACCGCTGGCGAACTTGAGCGGCTTGGCGTACGGAATCGCGAACGGGATGGCTTCGACGTGGGTGATCTTCATCAGGTGACCTCATGTGCGGGGCTGGTGGTGGAGTCATCGGGAGTGGTGGAGGGGTCGGTGGAGGAGGCGGCCGAGCGGTCGGCGGAGGCCAGGACCTCGAGGACGGCCAGTACGGCGGGGTTGGTCTCGTCGGAGCGCCAGGCGACGGCGAGCTCGACGGTGGCCGCGTCCGGGACGTCGCGGAAGACCACGCCGGCGAGCGGTGCGGCCCGGACGGAGGCAGGGACGAGGGCGACCCCGAGGTCGGCCGCGACCAGCGGGAGCAGCACCGAGATGCCGGCGGCCTCGTGCTCGCGGTGCGGCACGAAGCCGGCCGTGCGGCAGCTGCGCAGGACCGCGTCGTTGACGGCGGAGCTGGTCCCGGCGAAGAGGACGAACGGCTCGGCGCGCAGGTCGGACATCGAGACCTTCGGCGCGGTGGCCAGGCGGTGGTCGGCCGCCACGGCGAGCACCAGCGGCTCGGACTCGATGACCCGCAGGTGCAGTCCCTCGCCAGCCATGGGCGGTCGCAGCACACCCACGTCGAGGCGACCGTCGGTGAGCCCGTCGACCTGGGCTGGGGTCAGCAGGTCGGCGTGAATCTCCAGGGCGAGTCCGGGCAGCTCGCGCTTGACGATGCGGGCGATCCGGGGGAGCTGGGTGTGGGCCCCACTCCCCGTGAAGGCGACGCGGACGAGGCCCTGGCGACCCTCCGCGATGCGGCGTACACCTCGCACACTGTCGTCCACAGCCGCGAGTATCCGTGCGACCTCGCCCTGCAGGAACTCGCCGGCCGGGGTGAGCCGCACCTGGCGTGTGGTCCGGGTGAACAACGGGGTGCCGAGCTCGGTCTCCAGCTGGCGGATGGACTGCGAGAGTGCCGGCTGCGCCATGTGGAGCCGCTCGGCCGCGCGGCCGAAGTGGCGGGTCTCCGCCACGGCGGCGAAGTAGCGCAGGTGTCGCAGCTCCACCGGTCTCTCCTGACCCTCGTCTCGGCTGTCACGGCTGTCGCGCCGTCCAGGGCTCGCCCCGAGTGGTGACACCGCTCACCCGGCGGGCGATTGGTTCACGGTAGGTCTGAATATTGAGCCAGCACAAGGACTCATTTACCGCGGATTGAGAGGTACGACCGATCAATGACCGCGCCGGCGACGACGACTCCGCGTTGCTGGCCCGGACGGTGCGGGCGCGTGGCCGGTTCGGGGCCGGAGCGGTCCCGTCAGAAGAAGCCGTCACGTGCCCCGGCGTCGAGGGCCCGGCGACCGGTGCTGACGAGGGCGAGGTCGCGGGTGATCGCACTGGCCACCTCCAGCAGGTGTGGGATCACCTCGTCGATCACGTGCTGCGCGTCCGTCCGCCCTCGCGAGGTCGAGTGGGCCAGCGCGGCCACCACGTTGCCCGACGGGTCGCGGACGGGGGTGGCGGCAGTCAGGAAACCGGGCTCGAGCTCCCCGTCCACGACGGCGAAGCCCTGCCGTCGCACCTCGTGGAGCTCGTCACGAAAGCGCACCGGGTCGGTCACCGTGGTCGGGGTCAGCGCCGGCAGGCCCGCGGCGATGACCGCCTCGACGACCGAGGCGTCCGCCCACGCCACGAGCACGCGACCCATCGCGGTGGCGTGGGCCGGGAGTCGACTCCCGACGTCGACGTTGACGCTCAACACCCGACGCACCTGGACGCGCGCGACGTACACGACGTCCGTCCCGTCGAGCTGGGACAAGGAGGCCGACTCGTGCGTCAGCTCGGCCAGGCGCAGGAGGTGCGGATGCGACACCTCCGGCACGTCGTGGGTCGCCGCGTAGAGCTGGCCGATCGTGAGCACCCGCGGGGTCACGGACCATCGCGACCCGGACGAGGCGACATAGCCGAGCTTCTGCAGGGTGAGCAGGATTCGCCGCACCGCGGGGCGGGACAGCCCGGTCTTCGCCGCCAGGTCCGCCAGCGAAGGTGCGGGCAGGTCGGCGTCGAACGCCATCAGCACCGCGAACCCGCGCTCGATGCTCTGGATGATGTCGCGGTCGTTGGCCTCGTCCTTCGGCTCACTCATCGGCAGGGCCGTCCAATCGTGCGCATCTGGGTATGGATGGGGATGGTCTCACCTGTTGACGTGACCGTGTGACAGCGGCCACAGTCTGGTGAACGCAAAGCGTGCAAAGCGTACGCAGAGCGTACATGGAGGCTGAGATGGATTCGCGAAAGCTTCGAGACGCGTTCGGTCAGTTCGCCACCGGCGTCACCGTGGTCACCTGCCGCAATGCCGAGGGCGAACCCCATGGCGCCACGGTCAACGCCTTCACCGCGGTGTCGTTGGACCCCCCGTTGGCCCAGGTGACCCTGGCTCGCAACTCGAAGGCGTGCGACTTCCTCAAGGGAAAGTCATTCGCCATCAACGTCCTGGCTGCCGATCAGCTCGACGTTGCCTGGCACTTCGCCGGCCGCCCGGCTGTCGAGGCGCCCGCCTGGCTGGTGGGGCCGACCGCCCCGGTGCTCGAGGGGACGGCCACGACGATCTCGTGTCGTCCCTGGCGCACCTACGACGGCGGCGATCACCTGATCGTCATCGGCGAGGTCGCGGAGGTCGAGATCCCTGGCCGCGACCCGCTGCTCTTCCACGCTGGCGCGTTCCGCCACCTGAGCCCGCTCGAGACGGGCATCCACTGGGACGGGTCCATCGACAACCCCGACCACGGCTGGTTCGACGCGACCGCCACCTTCACCCCGCTGGCCACGTCGGCCGCCGTGTCGACCTCCGCCTGAACACCTGCCCCCGCAACGTCGCACCCCCACCGAAGGGAACACACATGACCGCCACACAGGAACGCCAGCTCAGCACGGTGACGGAAGGACCCAACGACGTCCGACCGATGACCGGTGACGAGTACATCGAGTCGATCCGCGACGACCGCGAGATCTGGATCTACGGCGAGCGCGTCAAGGACGTCACCGAGCACCCGGCCTTCCGCAACCCGGTGCGGATGACGGCCCGGCTCTACGACGCTCTCCACGAGGACGCGGTCAAGGGCACGGGCGTGCTGACGGTGCCGACCGACACCGGCAACGGGGGCTTCACCCACCCGTTCTTCCGGGCGCCGCACAGCTCCGCCGACCTGGTGCAGGACAAGAACGCCATCGAGGCGTGGTCTCGTCAGACCTGGGGGTGGATGGGCCGCAGCCCCGACTACAAGGCCAGCTTCCTGGGCACGCTCGGCGGCAACAGCGAGTTCTACCAGCCGTTCGAGGACAACGCGAAGCGTTGGTACAAGGAGAGCCAGGAGCGCCTCCTGTACTGGAACCACGCGATCATCAACCCGCCGGTCGACCGCAACCTGCCCCCGGACGAGGCGGGCGAGGTGTTCATGCGCGTGGAGAAGGAGACCGACGCCGGTCTCATCGTCTCCGGCGCCAAGGTGGTGGCCACGGGCTCGGCGATCACCAACTACAACTTCATCGCGCACTACGGACTCCCGATCAAGAAGAAGGAGTACGCGATCGTCTGCACCGTGCCGATGGACGCCCCGGGCGTCAAGCTCATCTGCCGACCGTCGTACACGATGGCCGCCGACGTGATGGGCAGCCCGTTCGACTACCCGCTGTCGAGCCGGATGGACGAGAACGACACCATCTTCGTCTTCGACAAGGTGCTGGTGCCGTGGGAGAACGTGTTCGCGTACGGCGACCCGGAGAAGATCAACGGCTTCTTCCCGCAGTCCGGCTTCATCCCCCGGTTCACCTTCCACGGCTGCATCCGGCTCTCGGTGAAGCTGGACTTCATCGCGGGCCTGTTGCTCAAGGCGCTGGAGGCGACGGGCAGCAAGGACTTCCGCGGCGTGCAGACCCGTGTCGGTGAGGTCATCGGCTACCGCAACACGTTCCGGGCCCTGGCCGACGCGATGGCCCTGAACCCCGACGAAGGCCCGAACGGGACCGTGCTGCCGAAGCTCGACTACGGCCTGGTCTACCGCCAGCTGATGATCGAGGCCTATCCCCGGGTGAAGGAGATCATCATGCAGGACGTCGCGTCCGGCCTGATCTACCTCAACTCCAACGCGATCGACTTCAAGACCCCGGAGGTCCGGCCCTACCTCGACAAGTACGTGCGGGGCTCGAACGGCTACGACGCCGTCGACCGCGTCAAGGTGATGAAGGCCCTCTGGGACGCCGTCGGCTCCGAGTTCGGTGGCCGCCACGAGCTCTACGAGCGCAACTACTCGGGCAACCACGAGAACGTCAAGGCCGAGATCCTCTTCGCCGCCGAGGCGCAGGGGGAGACCGAGGCGATGAAGGGCTTCGCCGAATCGATGATGTCGGAGTACGACCTCGACGGCTGGACCGTGCCGGACCTGGTCAACCCCACCGATGTCAGCCGCATCCTCAACCGGAAGTGAGTCACGCCATGACTGCCACCCAGGAATCACCCACCGCAGCCGGTGCCGGCGCCAACGCGAGCCAGAACTTCAGGGCCGCTGCCAGCACCCGCGACGTCGCCGACACCCCGCCGGAGCGGGTGGCCGCGGTCGTCACCGCCGTCCTCCAGGGCGTGCATGACGCCATCCACGACCACGACGTCACCTATCCCGAGTTCCAGGCCGCGAAGGCATGGCTGATGGCTGTCGGGGAGGGCGGCGAGTGGCCGCTCTTCATGGACGTGTTCGTCGAGCACGCCGTCGAGGACCAGGTCGCGCGCTCCCAGCGCGGCACCAAGGGATCGATCCTCGGCCCCTACTACCTGCCGGACCAGGTCCGGCTCGCCTCGACGTGCGAGCTGCCCCGTCGTCAGGATGAGCAGGGCACGCCACTCGTGCTCGAGGGCCAGGTCCGCGACGTCGACGGCACCTCGCTGCCGGGTGCCGAGGTCGACATCTGGCACGCCGACGCCGACGGCTACTACTCCGGCTTCGCGCCGCACGTGCCCGAGGGCAACCTGCGGGGCGTCGTGGTGACGGACCAGGAGGGCAGGTTCGCGATCACGACGGTGCAGCCCGCGCCGTACCAGATCCCGACCGACGGACCCACCGGACAGCTGATCGAGGCGGCCGGCTGGCACCCCTGGCGACCGGCGCACCTGCACATCCAGGTGCGCGCCGAGGGCCATCGCCCGGTCACCACCCAGCTCTACTTCACTGGCGGCGAGTGGCTCGAGTCGGACGTCGCCGAGGCGACCAAGCCCGAGCTGATCATCGACCCGCAGGACGACGGGACCGGCACCCGCCGGGCCACCTACGACTTCGAGCTGGAGCCTCGGTCCGAAGTCTGACCCGACTTCTCGGTGGCCGGCGATCCCCCCGCGCCGGCCACCGGGAATCCCACGTCCGGAGGACGCCATGTCTGTTCCCGCTCTCGCACCCGAGGCCCTCGACCGTCGCCACGCCTACGTCGGATGGCCGCCGGCCGACACGTTTCCCCGCGGATCGGTCGTCACGATCGGCGTCTTCGACGGCTTCCACCGCGGTCACGAGGCACTGGTCCGTCAGACCGTCGGTCACGCGCGGCGGCTCGGCCTGCCCGCGGTGCTGCTGACCTTCAGCCCGCACCCACTCGCGGTCCTCGCCCCCGGGGCCGCTCCCCGTCAGCTGATGTCGATCGACGATCGGGTGAGCCATGCCCTGTCGCTCGGGATCGACGCGGTCGTGGTCCTGCCCTTCACGGTCTCGCTGGCCGCGCAGTCGGTGGCGGACTTCGTGTCCAGCGGGTTGGTGGGCGCCCTCGGTGTCCGGCAGCTGGTCCTCGGCGACAACTTCAGGTGCGGCCGTGGGGGAGAGGGCGATGTCGCGCGGCTCGTCGGGCTCGGTCGCACCCACGGCTTCCGCGTCGAGGCAGTGGACCTGGTGGAGGCCGCCGGGCAGCGCTGCTCCTCGACGGAGGTACGCCGATGTCTGGCACGTGGCGACGTGGCCACCGCGCGGCAGCTGCTCGGTCGCGACGACCCGCGCGTGCTGGTGCTCGGTTGAGGCCGCCGGCATGACCCACGAACGCGCAGTCTTCGCCACCGACGACCCTGCGGTCCGGATCTATCCGCTGCTGACGGCCACGGTGGTGCCGCGGCCGATCGCCTGGATCTCGACCCGCTCGGCCGAAGGCATCGGCAACCTTGCGCCGCACTCCTTCTACACGGTCGCGTGTGCCAACCCGCCGATCGTGCAGTTCACCTCGGTCGGGGACAAGGACACGCTGCGCAACGTGCGCGAGACGCGCGAGTTCGTGGTGAACCTCGCTGCAGCGCCGATGCTCGACCCGGTCAACGCGTCCAGCGCCCGCTTCGATCCCCGGGTGGACGAGGCGGAGGCGCTCGGCATCCGGCTCGAGCCGAGCCTCATGGTGTCCGTGCCGCGCGTGGCTGAGGCCCCCGCCTCCATCGAGTGCCGGCTCCACTCCGTGATCGAGCTCGGCGACTCGACGATCGTCCTCGGCGACGTGCTCGCAGTCACCGTGCTCCGCACGGCCCTGGCGGCCGACGGACTCCCGGACATGTCTGCGCTGCAGCCGCTGTCGCGCCTGGGCCGCGACGAATGGGGACACCCACCCGCGGTGTTCGCCCTCGACCGTCCGGACGTCCCGGGCGGTTCCTGAGTCGTCCGGGTCCCCCCGATGGCGCGCAGGTCCTCGAGACGCCGGACCCGCTCGGCGAGGTCACCCGACGGGTGGCGCGTGGACCCGCGAGCGGACACGGGTGCGGACCACGGGCGCTGACCCTGGTGTCAGACCGGGACCCGCACCGGCGCACCGGTCCGCTCGGAGACCTCCTCGACGGTGACGCCGGGAGCGAGCTCGACCAGCTCGAAGGCGTCCTGCGCGACGTCCAGGACGCCCAGGTCGGTGATCACCCGCGACACGATGCCGCGTCCGGTGAGCGGCAGGTCGCACGTGGTGACGAGCTTGGGGGCACCGCTGCGGGAGACGTGTTCCATCAGCACGATCACCCGCCGCGCGCCGCTGACCAGGTCCATCGCCCCACCCATGCCCTTGACCATCGCGCCCGGGACCATCCAGTTGGCGAGGTCCCCGGTCGTCGAGACCTGCATGCCACCCAGGACGGCGGTGTCGATGTGGCCGCCGCGGATCATGGCAAAGCTCAGCGAGGAGTCGAAGAAGGACGCGCCGGGCAGCACGGTCACGGTCTGCTTGCCGGCGTTGATCAGGTCCGGGTCGACCTCGTCGTCGTAGGGGAACGGGCCGACACCGAGGATGCCGTTCTCCGCGTGCAGCGTCACCGTCGAGCCCGCGGGCAGGTGGCCGGGGATCATCGTGGGGAGGCCGATGCCCAGGTTGACGTACTCGCCGTCGTGCAGCTCGAGCGCGGCCCGGGCCGCCATCTCGTCTCGCGTCCAACTCATGCACGTACTCGCTTCGCTCCGTGCGCACATGAGGCACGTGTCGCACTGTGTTGTCTGATTCGCTCGCTGCGCTCGCTCATGCTCGCGTCTCCTCGCGGGGTCGGGTGGTGCGCTTCTCGATGTCCTTCTGGGTGGCCTGCTCGGGGGTCAGCTCGACGATCCGCTGCACGAACACGCCGGGCAGGTGCACGTCGTCGGGGTCGATCTCGCCGATCTCGACGACCTGCTCGGCCTCGACGATGGTGAGCCGCCCGGCCATCGCCGCAGGGACGTTGAAGTTGCGGGCGGAGGCGTAGAAGACGCAGTTGCCGGCCCGGTCGACCTTGGCCGCCCGGACCAGCGCAACGTCGGTGACGATCGACTCCTCCAGCACCATCTCGGTGCCGTGGAAGGTCCGCACCTCCTTGGGCTCCGAGGCGAGGGCGACGCTCCCGTCGGGGTGGTAGCGCCAGGGCAGCCCGCCCTCGGCGACCATCGTCCCGACGCCGGTGGGGGTGAAGAAGGCGCCGATGCCGGCACCTCCGGCGCGCAGCCGCTCGGCGAGCGTGCCCTGCGGGGTCAGCTCGACGGTGAGCTCACCAGCGAGGTACTGCCGGCCGAACTCCTTGTTCTCCCCGACGTACGACGCGATGACGCGGGTGATGCGGCGGTTCTCGAGGAGGAGGCCCAGCCCGGCGCCGTCGACGCCGCAGTTGTTGGACACCACGGTCAGGTCGTCGGCGCCCTGCTCGAGGAGGGCGCCGATCAGGGTCCACGGGATGCCGACGAGACCGAAGCCACCGACGGCCAGGCTGGCGCCGGGGGAGATGTCCGCGACGGCGTCCGCCGCGCTCGGGACGACCTTGTCGATGCTCATGCGGGTGCTCCGATCAGGTGGGCGATGATCGCCGGGGTGATGGCCTCCGGCTGCTGGGCGTTGGCGAGGTGCGCGGCGTCGGGTACGACGAGGAGTCGGCCGTCCTGCACGCCGGCGGCGATGGCCTCGAGGTGGGGCGGGGGAGTGGCCGGGTCGTCCGCGCCGGCGATCGCGAGCGTGGGCGCTTCGATGCGGGCCAGGTCGTCGCGCAGGTCCATCGTGGCGATCACCTCGCAGCATGACGCGTAACCCTCCGCCGGGGTCCCGGCCACGACGGCCTCGCACTCGGCCCTGGTGCCGGGGTGGGCCTCGAGGTACGGCGCGGTGAACCAGCGCGACACGACCGCCTCCGCGACGGCTCCGGACCCGCCGGCTCGTACCGTCGCTGCGCGCTCGTGCCAGGCGCTGGACGGGTCCAGCCTCGCGCCGGTGCACAGCACGACGAGCCGGTCGACGCGCTCGGGGTTGCGGGCGGCGAGGCGCATGCCCGTCATGCCGCCGAGCGACAGGCCCACGACGTGCGCCTTCTCGACACCGAGGGTGTCGAGCAGGGCGACCACGTCGTCGGCGAGGTCGTCGATGTCGTAGGGCCCGGCGGGGACGGGCGAGGCCCCGTGGCCGCGGGTGTCGTAGCGCACGACCCGGAAGTGCTCGGCGAGCGCGTCGGCCTGGGCGTCCCACATGCTCGTGGTCGAGCCGAGGGAGTTGGAGAGCACGACGACCGGGGCGTCCTCGGGGCCGGTGACGACGTGGTGGACGGTGACGGCGCTCATGACACGCGCTCGAAGACGGCGGCCAGGCCCTGGCCCCCACCGATGCACATGGTCTCGAGGCCGTAGCGCGCCTCACGACGCTGCATCTCGTGGGCCAGCGTGGCGAGGATGCGCGCGCCGGTCGCCCCGACCGGGTGGCCCAGCGAGATGCCGGAGCCGTTGGGGTTGAGCCGCTCGTCGGTCGGGTCGACCTTCCACTCGCGCAGGCAGGCGAGCACCTGCGCGGCGAAGGCCTCGTTGAGCTCGATGACGTCGATCTCGTCGAGGGTCAGGCCGGCACGCTCGAGCGCGGCGGCGGTGGAGGGGACGGGGCCGATGCCCATCACCTCGGGGCCGACGCCCGCGACCGCCCACGACCTCAGGCTCAGCAGTGGGCGGAGGCCCCGGCGCTCGGCCTCGTCGCGCGTGGTGACGACGCACATGGCGGCCCCGTCGTTCTGGCCGCTGGCGTTGCCCGCGGTGACGGTGGACCCGGGGTCGAGCTTCTGCCGGACCGGCCGGAGCGCGGCCAGCTGCTCCAGGGTGGTGTCGGGCCGGGCGTGCTCGTCGCGGTCGACGACGACGTCGGGCTGTCCGCGGCGTCCGGGGACCGTGACCGGCACGAGCTCGTCGGCGAACCGGCCGGCCTCGTGGGCGGCGCCGGCGCGCTGCTGGGAGCGGACCGAGAGCTCGTCCTGCTCCTCGCGGGAGATGTCGTACTCGCGGCGCAGGTTCTCGGCCGTCTCCAGCATGCCGCCGGGGACCGGGTGGTCCTTGCCGCCGGCCGTCTCGCGGGCGCGGACCAGGCGGTCCATCAGCTCCACGCCGCCGCTGCGGATCCCGGTCCGCAACCCCAGCGCATAGTGCTCGACGTTGGACATCGACTCCACCCCGCCGGCCACGATGAGGCTGCCGGCGCCGCTGGCGATCTGCGACGCGGCGTACAGGACGGCCTGGAGGCCGGACCCGCAGCGGCGGTCGAGCTGGAGGCCGGGGACCCCGGTGCCGAGGCCGGCGTCAAGGGCGGCGATGCGGCCGATCGCGGGGTTCTCGCCGCTGGGGTAGCAGTTGCCCAGGACGACGTCGTCGACGTCGCCCTCACCGAGGCCGGTACGCCGCACGAGCTCGCGCAGCGTGTGGGAGGCGAGGTCGACGGCGGACAGCGAGGCGAGGGCGCCGCCGAACCGGCCTACGGGGGTGCGGACGGGTTCGCAGATGACGATGTCGGTCATGCCTCGACCGTAGGCGCTGCCAGCGATATCGGGAAGTATCCATTTCGCCACGATCAATATCGTGCGAGTCTTGATTCATGGAGCTCCGTCACCTGCGCTACTTCCAGGCCGTCGCCGAGGAGAGGCACTTCGGGCGTGCGGCCCAGCGGCTGCACATGGCGCAGCCGCCGCTGTCCCAGCAGATCAAGCAGCTCGAGGACGAGCTCGGGGTGAGCCTGCTGCGGCGTACCACCCGCCGGGTCGACCTCACGCCCGCCGGAGAGTCCTACCTCGTCCGGGTCCGGGCCATCCTCCAGGCGGTGGACGCCGCGGGGGACGAGGCGGTGCGCATCGGGAGCGGGCTGGAGGGCCGGCTGGTGGTCGGCTGCGTCGGGTCGACGACGTACTCCCTGCTCCCGGCCCTGGCGCGGGCCCTGCGCGAGCGGCTGCCGGGCGTCGACTTCGCCTTCCGGGGCGAGATGCTGAGCCCGGACCAGCTCGACGCCCTCCGGGACGGCTCGATCGACCTCGCGCTGATGCGACCGTTCGGCGACCTCGCGCAGGCGGCCGACGTGGTCCTGTCCCCGCTGCGCGAGGAGAGGTACGTCGTCGCGCTGCCGGAGGGCCACCGGCTCGCCGGCCGGAGCCGGGTGCGGGTGGCCGACCTCCGTGGCGAGGACCTCGTCGTCCACTCCGGGCACGGCCGCTCCGCGATGTACGACGCCGTCACGACGCTCTGCCGCGACGCCGGGTTCGAGCCGTCGGTCCGCCACGAGGTCGCCGAGACCTCGACCCTGGTCACCTTCGTCGCCGCGGCCCTCGGGGTCGCCGTCGTGCCGGAGCCGACCTCGGCACTGGTCGTGGCCGGGACGGTCTACCGCCCCCTCGTCACGCGCAGCCGGATGGAGCTCGTGGCCGCCACCCGGGCGGGCGACGACTCCGCGCTCCTGGCGCGCACGCTGCGGGTGCTGGCCGAGCAGGTCGGGTCCTAGTCCCGGACCCGGCCGGTCTCGTATCCCCACATCGCGATCTCCACCCGGTTGCGGGCGCCGAGCTTGGCCATGAGGCTGCCGATGTGGGTCTTCACCGTGCTGAGGCTGATGTGCAGCTCGGCGGCGATCTCTGCGTTGGTGCGACCCCGCGCGATGATGAGCAGCACCTGCTCCTCGCGCTCGGTGAGCGGGTCGAGGGGCTGGGCGGGAGGAGCTGCCCGACCCGTGCCTGCGAACGTCGACAGCAGGCGGCGGGTGATGCTGGGCGAGATGAGCGAGTCACCTCGGGTGGCCGCCCGGATCGCCTCACCGAGCAGCTCGGGTCCGGCATCCTTCAGCAGGAAGCCGGTGGCGCCGGCCGACAGGGCACCGTGCACGTACTCGTCGAGGTCGAAGGTGGTGATCACGACGACCGCGACCGGGTCCTCGACGCCCGGCCCGGCCAGCTGCCGGGTCGCCTCGACGCCGTCGAGGACGGGCATCCGGATGTCCATCAGGCACACGTCGGGTCGGAGCTCGCGGGCCAGCCGCACCGCCTCCTGTCCGTCGCGCGCCTCGCCCACGACCTCGATGCCGTCCAGGGTGCCGAGGATCAGCCGCAGTCCGGTCCGCACGAGGTCCTGGTCGTCGGCGACCAGCACCCGGATGCTCACGCCGACACCTGGCGCGGCAGGGTCGCGCTGACGGCCCAGCCGCGACCGGGGCAGGGACCTGCCCGGCACGCGCCACCCAAGAGCTGCGCGCGTTCCACCATCCCGGTGATCCCGAATCCCGCTGTGTGGGCGGTGTCGGCCGCGCCCGGGTCACCGTCGTCACGGACGACGAGGCTGACCGTCGACCGGTCGCCGGAGACGCACACGTCGATCACGGTGGCGTTCCGGGCGTGCCGCAGGGCGTTGGTGACCGCCTCCTGGGCGATCCGGAAGACCGCGGCGTCGATCGCCACCGGGAGGGCGTCCAGGTCACCCGTGACGCTGACCTCCACTCGCGGTCCAGCAGGCGAGGACCCGGACAGCCGCTCGAGGTCGGCCACACCGGGCTGCGGGGCGTAGTCGGCCGGTGCCTCGTCGCGCAGCACACGGACCATCGCCCGCATCTCGGCCAGCGTGCGCGACGCCTCCACCTCGATCACCTCCAGCGCCTCGAGCGCCGACGACGGGCTGGTCGCAGCAAGGGCGCGCCCGGCCTGGGCATGGATGGCGATGGCAGAGACATGGTGGGCCACCGTGTCGTGCAGCTCCCGCGCCAGCCGGACCCGCTCCTCCGACTTCGCCTGCTCGAGCCCCCGCTCCCGGGCGCCCTGCTGGGAACGCACGGCCCAGCCCAGGGCAAAGGCGGAGACCAGGACAGCGACCCCGCCGATCGCGTCGGCCACCCCGGTCCAGCTGACGACGAGCGACATGACCGCCGGGACCAGGATGATCGCCAGACCCGCCACCGCCTCCCGCCCGGAACCCCACCGGAAGAGTGAGTAGGGCAGCAGCAGGAGATACACCATCGTGTACATGTCGAGCGCCGGTGCGTCGGATGCGATCAGGCCGATGTCCACGACCGCGGTCACGCCGAAGGCGGTCGCGACCACGGCGAGCGGGTGGGTACGCCGCCACAGCAGCAGCGGCGCCAGTCCGACCGCCAGCACCACCGACAGCCCCCGCAGCGGCATGTCCTCACGGAGGACTCCCTCCAGCACCCCGGAGACCGTCACGACCGCCAGCAGCGCCCAGTCCCGGCGTACCCGCGCCGGTGGGTGCGAGGGTCGGGGTTCCTCCAGCAGGGACCGCAGTGGGTTGCTCACCCCCTCAGCGTAGGGATGGAGTGCCGCCGGGGGACCGGCCGAAAGTCTGATCCCGGCCCGGTCGCCAGTCCTTTCGGCCGGGTCAGGACTGGCCGTCGAACCGATGTGCGCACGCCACCGCGCGGCGAGGGTTGTCGCATGATCACTGTCGAGTCACTGACCCGGAGGTACGCCGGCTTCACCGCCGTCGACGACGTCTCCTTCACCGCCCTGCCCGGTCGCGTCACCGGCTTCCTCGGCCCGAACGGCGCCGGCAAGTCCACCACGATGCGCGTGATGGTCGGCCTCACCGTCCCGACGTCCGGCACCGCGACCATCAACGGAGAGCGTTTCGCCGACCTCCCCAACCCCGGCCTCGAGGTGGGCGTGCTCCTGGACGCCTCCGCCCAGCACGCCGGGCGCACCGGACGCGAGATCCTCACGCTCGCCGCCGACACCATGGGTCTGCCCCGCCGCCGCGTCGACGAGATGCTCGAGCTCGTCAGCCTGACGCCGTCGGAGGCCAGGCGCTGCGTGCGCAACTACTCCCTCGGCATGCGGCAGCGACTGGGCATCGGCACCGCGCTGCTGGGGAATCCCCGGGTGCTGATCCTCGACGAACCGGCCAACGGGCTCGACCCTGCCGGGATCCGGTGGATGCGCGACCTGCTCACGGGCTTCGCCAGCCAGGGCGGCACCGTCCTGTTGTCCTCGCACCTGCTGCACGAGATCGAGGTCATCGCCGACGACCTCGTCGTGATCGGGAACGGCACGATCGTCGCGTCGGGCAGCAAGGAGGAGCTGCTGGCCGCAGCGGGCACGCTCGTCCGGTCGACCTCACCGCGCGACCTCGTGCACGCCCTCGAGCAGGCCGGGATCCCCAGCACGCTCGCCGGGGACGGCTCGGTCCGCACGGACGCCGCCTCCGATCGGGTCGGGGCCGTGGCCCTGGCAGCGGGCATCGCCCTCACCGAGCTCCGGTCCGCCGAGGGCGCCGGGCTCGAAGACATGTTCCTGTCCCTCACTGCCGACACCCAACGCGAAGGAGCTGCGGCATGACCGCCACGACCACCTCTCCCGACACCATCGGGGCAACGCCGGCCCGACGGACCGTCCGTCCCATCCCGACCGCCCGGCTCGTCACGATCGAGCTCCGCAAGATGTTCGACACCCGCTCCGGCTTCTGGATGCTCGTCAGCATCGGTGTCCTGTCGGTCGTCGCGACCGGGGCGGTGCTCGTCTTCGCCCCGGACAACGAGATCGCCTACGGGAACTTCGCCGCGGCGATCGGCTTCCCGATGTCGGTGATCCTGCCGATGATCGCGATCCTGGGCGTCACCAGTGAGTGGAGCCAGCGCAGCGGGCTCACGACGTTCACCCTCGTGCCGAGCCGCGGCCGCGTCATCGGGGCCAAGGCGCTGGCGACCGTCGTTGTCGGGGTCGTCTCGATGGCCGTCGCGTTCGCCGTCGGTGCGGTCGGCAACCTGCTCGGGTCCACGATCACGGGCCTCGACACGGTCTGGGACGTCTCCCTCGCAGCCGCGGCGCAGATCGTCCTGGGGAACCTGGTCGGCATGGCCATCGGCTTCACGCTCGGTGTAGTCCTGCGCAGCTCCGCCGCAGCGATCGTGGGCTACTTCGTCGTCTCCCTGGTCCTGCCGGGCATCCTCGCCCTGCTCGCCCAGGTGCGCCCGTGGTTCGCCGACCTCCAGCCGTGGATCGACTGGAACTACACGCAGGTCGCACTCTTCGAGAACGACACGGACACGGCGAGGGAGTGGGCGATGCTGGCCTCGACCACCGGCATCTGGATCGCGCTCCCGCTGGTCGTCGGACTGCTCTTCCTGCGCCGCTCGGAGGTCAAGTAGTCGGACACGCAGCAGGCACCGGGCACGCGGCCGCCGGTCATCCGTCTCCCAGTGTGAAGAGCGTGAGCTGCATCCCGTCGGGCGCGGCCATGCGGGCGTTGCGGTCACCCCAAGGCGTGTCGACGGCGTCGGCGACAGGCGTGGCTCCGGCCTTGACGAGACTCGTGGCCGTGACGTCCGCGTCCGCCACCCGGAGCGCGAACCGGACCTTGCCGGAGACCCGCCGACCGACCTCGAGGTCGTCGACCATCGCGGCCTGCGAATCGTCGAAGAGCTCCAGCGTCGCGCGTCCGGCATCGAGCAGCAGCACCCGGCCCTGCTCGCTGCTCCAGTCGGCGATCTGCGGCAGGCCGAGCCCGTCGCGGTAGAGCTTCACGGCGGCGTCGAAGTCATCGACGGTGAGGGTGATCCGGAACTCCTGGACATCGTTCATGCCTCGATCCTCCGCCCTCAGGCGCACGTGAGGTCAAGGGCCACCGGTGATCGGCGAATTACACTATTGATCTTCACTCATCGGCGTGGCGGGCTTGACTCAGGGCCCATACGATCGCTCATTGTGCAACAACAGCCTCATTGGTCACAGCCGTCACAGCGCCCCCGCGCGGAGCTGCGGGCGCTCCAGCGCGTCGTACGGCGTGCCGGGCGGGCGACCAAGTTGGCCACCGGCGCGCTCGCGCTCCTTTTGCTCGTCACGCCGACCACCGTCGACAGGCTCAACCTGGCCACGTCGACCTACCTGTGCTCCGGGTACGCCGAGTGCCAGGCGGCCGGATACGGCCACGCCGGCTACCGCCAGGCGTCGAGCACGGCGTACTGGCGCATGTATGCCGGGCACAACTGCACCAACTACGTGGCCTACCGGCTGATCCAGTCCGGGATGCCGAACGCCCGGCCCTGGGACGGCAGCGGCAACGCCTCGAACTGGGGCGTGGCGATGGCGAGCATCACCGACCAGACCCCCACTGTCGGATCCGTCGCCTGGTACAAGTCACACGCGAATCCGGCAGGTGCCAACGGCCACGTCGCCATCGTGGAGCAGGTCATCTCCGACACCGAGATCATCGTCTCCGAGGACTACTGGGGTGGTGACTTCCACTGGCGGCGCGTCACCAAGTCCGGCGGGGGCTGGCCCACGGGGTTCATCCACTTCAACGACCGCGTGGTCGAGCCGACGACAGCTCCTGCCATCGTCGGATCTGCTGCGGTCGGTGCTCCGCTGGAGGTGGCCGCTGGCGCGTGGACGCCCACACCCACCAGCGTCACCGTCCGTTGGCTCGCCGACGGCGCCGCCATCCCCGGCGCCACCGCGCCCGGTTACGTGCCCACGCCCAGTGTCAAGGGCAAGACCCTCACCGCCGAGGTGACGGCAGAGCTGAGTGGCTACACCGCCGGAAGAGCAGTCCTCGCCACCGCCCCCGTTGCGCCCGGGTCGTTCCAGCCCACGGCACTGCCGACGATCCAAGGCGTTCCGGAAGCGGGCCAGACGTTGACCCTCACGACCTCGTCGTGGTCGCCCCAACCCTCCAAGGTCACGACGCAGTGGTATGCCGACGGGATCGCTCTTCCCGGGGCCACCGGGGCGTCCCTCGTGCTCAGCCGGAAGCACATCGACAAGCCCATCAGCGCACGCACCACCGCACGCGCGAGCGGATACCGGAAGTACACCTCGACCGCGCCGGAGACCACCCCCGTCCTCGCCAAGCCCGTCGCGATCACCAGCCCGTCCCGTGTGAAGGGCACGCCCCAGGTGGGGCGCCGACTCGTCGTCCGGGGCGGGAGCGTCCGGCCCTCCGACGCGTCGGCCACCTACGCCTGGCTCCGGGACGGCCGACGCATCGCCAAGGCCACGAATGCCACCTACACGGTCCGGCGCGCGGACCTCGGCCGCAACCTGTCCGTCCAGATCACGCTGACTCGGCGCCACTACCGCAGCACCACGGAATCCGTGGCCGTCCCAACCCCCGTCACGACCGTTCCCGAGATCAAGGTGCGCACCGACGCCACGCGGAAACGCGTCGCTGTGGACGTTCGCGTACGCGCTCCCGGAGCGTCGAAGCCGGATGGAGCGATGACGGTCAGCGTGGGAGGGCGCGCGGCCGAGATTCAGCTCGTCAGCGGGAAGGCGCGGGTCGTCGTACGCGGCGTCCGTCCGGGCAAGAAGCCGGTGGTCGTGCGCTATGCGGGAACCGATGTCGTACGTCCGGCTGTGGCGCGTGCGAGCATCAGGGTGCCGACGCGCCGCTAGACGTGATGCCCAGGCAGGGTGGCGAAGCGCGCCCCGTGTTGGCACCTCCGCGCAGGATGGAGGCATGAAGTCAGTGATCGTCGCCCTTGCCGGAGTCCTGGCTGCGGTCACCACAGCCTGCTCCGCAGACACTGCCGCCTCCGGAGACCTCGGGCCCGCGACAGGTGCGGGCGACCAGGGCTGGCCGTTCGCGGTGGAGGAGGTCGACCAGTTCGATGAGCCCTGGGCGATGGCGTTCCTGCCGGGCAGCGGTGATCTGCTCGTCACCGAGCGCAACGGCACCCTGCACCTGCGTCACGCCGACAGCGGCGAGCGGGTCGAGGTCGAGGGCACGCCGGAGGTGGTCGACGCCGGGCAGGGCGGGCTCGGCGACGTACTGCCGGGGCCGACGTACGCCGAGGACGGGCTGGTCTACCTGAGCTGGGCCGAGGCGGGCGACGGGGGAGCAGGCGCCGCAGTGGGCCGTGCCCGCCTCGAGACGAGCGGTGACGACGCGAGCCTGGAGGACCTCGAGGTCATCTGGAGGCAGACGCCCAAGACGGACGGTGCGGGTCACTTCAGCCATCGGCTCGCCTTCTCGCCCGACGGGGAGAACCTCTTCGTGTCCTCCGGCGACCGGCAGCTCGGGGACCCGGCCCAGGACACCACCAACACACTGGGCACGATCGTGCGCCTGACTCCCGGGGGCGAGCCGGCTCCGGGCAACCCGATGGCGGACGAGTCGGGAGCCAGGGCAGAGATCTGGAGCTGGGGCCACCGCAACCCGCTGGGCCTCGAGTTCGCCCCCGACGGGACGCTCTGGTCCTCGGAGATGGGCCCCGAGGGCGGTGACGAGCTCAACCTCATCGAGGCCGGCGCCAACTACGGGTGGCCCGAAGTCTCCGGCGGCAGCGACTACGGCGGCGGTGAGATCCCCGACCACGCGGACGGTGACGGGTACGCCGCACCGGCGAGGTCATGGACCCCGAGCATCTCGCCGGGAAGCCTGCTCATCTACGGCGGTGATCTCTTCGAGGACTGGCAGGGCGACGCGTTCCTCGGCGCCCTCTCGGGCGAGGCGCTGGTCCGCGTCGAACTCAACGGCAGGGCCGCAGGCGAGACTGAGGTCTTCGACATGGGCGAGCGGATCCGGGCGGTCGAAGAGGGACCCGACGGCGCGATCTGGCTCCTGGAGGACGAGGGCGCCGGGCGGCTGCTGCGGCTCACGCCGTCCTCCGCGTCGTCCTCCTGACGAGCTCAACGGTCGTGCTCGAGACCGTCGGTCACGACCATCGCAGGATCAAGCGCCGGCCCCGGCGGTGTCGCGCGGCTCGAACACGACCACGGCGGTCTCCGTTGGTCGCAGCGCGGCGTAGGCGTCGAGGTTGTCGTCGATCTCGGCCCAGCGGGACCACAACCGCTCGCGCTCCTCTCCCTGTGCGCGGTGCGCGCGGACTTGTCGTGATCCGTCGCGAGTCTGGGCGATCGCGTCGGGATGATCCTTCAGGTTCAACCACCAGGCGGGTTCGGCGGCACCCCACCCGTTCATCGCCATCGTGACCAGGTTGCGGTCGTCCTCGAAGTAGCCGACGACGACCTGCCGGGGTCTTCCGGTCCTTCGGCCCGTCGTGGTGAGCCGCATCGCGCCCCAGCGGCCCGGTCTTGGCCGCCACAGACCCAAGCGGCCGCGGGTCACGCGCAGCAGCGCGCGATGGCCATGCCAGAAGACCACCATGAACCAACGCGGGGGCAGTCCCGCCCGCCGACTCCGCGTCACCGCCGCCCTCGCATCACGATCCCTGGACACAGTCACAGCATGACCCTCGGGTGTGAGACCCACCAGGGTCGGAGGTCCGGAGGGCGGGTCCACACGGAGAGCACGACCTGGGGGAGTGCGTCTCGCTGGACTGAGCCTCGCCAGGTCCGGTACCGCCAAGCACAGGAGCGTGGCTACGAGATCGTGCATACCCTCCACCGAGGCATGGGGCGCGACTCGCTTCTTCGTCCGCTCTCCCGATGGCAACGTGCTCAACGTCGTTCAGCAGCACGCACGCCGGCCCTGGTCACGAGGCGCTCGAGGAAGACCACGCCGCTGTCGAAGTCGCGCTCGGCCTCGTCGCGTGTGCGCTGGTAGGCGTCCTCGAGATCGGCCGCGGAGTCGACCCGGCGGATGCCGCGACCGCCGCCGCCGGCAGTGGCCTTGAGCATGAGCGGGTAGCCGACGCGGTCGGCCGCGGCGAATCCGTCCTCGAGGGTCTCGACGGCGCCGCCGCTCCACGGCGCGACCGGCACGCCGACCTCCCTTGCGAGCAGCTTGGAGCCGATCTTGTCACCGAGCCGACGCATCGCCTCGGCGCTCGGGCCGATGAAGGTGATGCCGAGGCGATCGCACAGGTCCGCGAACGCAGGGTCCTCGGCGACGAAGCCCCGGCCGACCCGGACCGCGTCGGCCGCGCACTCGACCAGCACGCGCTCGGCGAGCATCAACCCGAGCCGGGACACCCCTCCAGCCACGGCCGCCACGCGCGGGTGGGGGAAGTCCGGCGCGGATGGGCCGTTGCAACAGCCCACCCGCGCGGCAGTCACCGCGGGAGCGGTGACTCCTGCAGGGGAGTCCTCAAAAGGCCGGATACTGATCGGTCACTTCTCCACCGCGCCCCGAATCTCGGGCAGCAGTGACCTCACCTCTGAGACAGTCTCGCGACGACGACTCCGTGAGTGGGCCGTCGGGTCCGGAGCCCCAGGATGTACACCCGAGTGGCGATCGTGAATCGTGGCGAGGCAGAGATGAGGCTGATCCACGCCGTCCGCGACCTCAACCCGCAGGGCGGTGAGGACCCAGCGGTGCACCGATCCGTGCGATCGCGCTGCACACCGACGAGGAACGTACGGCGATGTTCGCGCGGGAGGCCGACGAAGCCTTTGCGCTGGGCTCTGCCTCGGCTCGCCCCTACATCGACCTGGCGGTCCTCGCGCTGGGACTCGATGACCCACTCACGTCGCCTCGATGGCACGGCCACGGGAGGGGAGTCTTAGTACCATCGGACACCTGTCGAACGTCGGATCGCGACACTAGCTTGCTGACATGCGAACACTCAGAGCCCTCACCGTTCTCGTAGCTTCGGGTATGGCCGCCACCGTCATCACCGCTCCGGCTCTCGGAGCCGTCCCAGCAGGCTGCGCGCCAGACGCGTGGGAGCCCGACGGCGACTTCGACTTCTCCGCGAGCATTGCCGCGCCGGTGACGGTCGGCGGCACGGTGACGCGGGCGATCTGCCAAGCACCGAACCCGTTCCCGCGCACCAGTGCGGGCCGGGACTACGACTTCTTCAGGTTCACCGCGACGGGCGGGAAGACCTATACCGGGGAGATCGCCGCCGCGGGCCCAGCGCTCGGCCTCGGTGTGCAAGGGGGTCTCCAGATCGGCGGCCTCTACCGGGTGAACCCCGACGGCTCCGGTACGTCGATCAACAGCGTGACGATGGCCAACAGCTTTGAGCGGTTCACGACTGACGTGCTACCTGCCGGCGAGTACGGGTTCCTGACGTACACCGCCGACAACCAGGTCTATCCCGGCAACATCCTCGACATCAGGACGGTCTCTGGCGCGGACGGCGCCTACACCGTCAAGGTCTTGGAATCCGCAGTCGCCGTGCCGACGGTCGCGGCGGTCACCCTGCGGTCGACCTCGGTGAAGTACGGGTCGACTGTCGCGGGCACCATCACCATGAGTGGTCCTGCCCCGGAGGGGGGCATGTTCCTCTTCAGCGAGTCGAGCTCGCGTCTGACTGCCAATCCCAGCTCCGCCTACCTTGCCGAAGGCGCCAGCAGTGTGGGCTTCGCGGTCACCACGACCCGTCAGCGCCCGAGCCGCAACACCCGGGTGACCATCTCCTACAACACGACAACAGGCACACCGAAGTCGGTCGTCCTGACCGTTACGCGCTAGCAACCTTTCGCTGCGATTCGGGCGCGGCGGCACCTGATCGGCCGACGAGAACGGCCCTTGGCCTACGTTTGGGCAGGTCAAGGGCCGTTGTCGTGATCCACGAGATCCTAGATGTCGTAGTACTGACTGACTGACCCATGCTGACCTGCGCAAACGTCGGAGTTGAGGAACTATTTGTACCACGCTTGTAACGAGTCATGACCTGGACGCAGCCCCGCGGAGTGGGCATTGCTAGCCAACTCTGCCGCTTATTGGAGTCCCTGGGCGAATCGCCCCCTGTGACGTCGCCAGGCACAACGCCCTTCAACACCTCCGACGCCAAGCGGCTTGATACAGGGCCGCTGATGCCCGATAGCTTTCGCTCGGAGACGACAGGGTCTGCGAGGGGTCACAAGGTCACGTGAGACAGCACAGCGACCGGCCGCGGACAATGAGCGACAAGGCCGCCGGGCGGGGAACTCACAGCGCTCAAGGCTGACCCGGCAAACGTGGCGACCCGGTCGCAGGCTGGGTGACGTGCGCTCGTGTGCGGCTGGTGCCGCCCGCGATGCTTCAGGCATTCAGGGAAGGTCAGAGGCGTAGCGGACGGATCGGGGCGAAGACCAACGAGGGGTCGGCGAGCCATTCCTCGGTCGGGATCACGTCGACGTAGAGCTCGATCTCGTGCCCATCGGGGTCGGCGATGTAGAGCGAGTGGGTGATCGTGTGGTCGCTGGCGCCCTTGATGTCTACTCCGTGCTCGGTGAGGTGGTGCACGACCTCGCGCAGCTCGTCGTCGCTGTCGCCGACTTTCAGGCCGAAGTGGTACAGGCCCAGCCGGGGTCCCGGGGGCATCGCCGCCGCGGCGGAGCCCACCTCGATGAGCAACAGCTCGTGGTGAGTACGGCCGGAGGAGAACGCCGCCGCGGGGACCGGCAGTGGCACCTCCCCGCGGACCTCATCCCAGCCGAGCACGTCTCGGTAGAACCGCCGTGAGCGCTCCAGGTCCCGGACGTAGAGCACCAGGTGGCCAAGCTCGTGGATGCGCATGATGGTCGACTCCGATCTTCGTTCGGGCTGGGCCTAAGCCAGCTTCGTTCGGCTGGGCGCGGGCCCGACCGGCCCGGATGCCGGGCACACCGGTCCTCTGTCATGATGACCGGTCAGGCCGGGGCGTTCCGCGCGTACTCAAAGGACGCGGTCACGATCTGGCAGACCACCTCTGCCTCCTCCTCGTCGCGGGGTGCGTAGACCATCACGGCACCGGAGGTGATCAGGCCGCGGCGGGCGACCGGGTGCAGCTCTGCCCAGCCTGCCTGGATCAGGCCGGAAGCAACATCGGGCGGTACTACCAGGTGCAGGGACTGGTCCGGTGCGGGGTGCAGGTGGGCGAACTCGGTGCCGATCATGAAGGCCTCGGGTGGCCCATGCGCGGCCTCCGGCGGCAGGGTCAGGGCGCGGGCTCCCGGCACCGAGATCATGCTGGGGCGCCAGACCACCCCCGGCAACTGAGCGAGCCGCTTCTCCAGGAGGCTGCGCGGCCGATCGTCGTGAGGCTGTTGGTCGAGCTGGGTGTGCGGATTGCTCGGCGTGGTGCGCGGCCTGACACCGCCTCGAGCGGGGAGGTCGGCCAGGTCTGCCAGCGAGCCGGTCACGGCGTGAGCACCGAGCCGGGCACCAGCGGGTCGAGCTCGTCGCCCGGGGAGGCGAAGAAGGCGAACAGGGCAAGCGCGGCGCCCGTGGGGGACAGCTCCTTGAAAGACTGGGTCTGCTCGTTCACCTTGCTCGCAGGGTCGGTCTCGCGCCAGAAGTCGTGCATCAGCGACGCTGTCGGCACCAGGAAGCCGACCAGCAGTAGGGCCCCCAGGTCGGGCCAGACACCGACGGCCACCATGAGGCCACCAAGAATGATGACCGCGCCGGAGATGTCCACCATCAGCCCGGCTGCCGGAACACAGTTGCTGACCGCGTAGCCGGCCATCATCTCGCGCTGGCTGAAGTGAGCTATCCCGGCGCCCAGGAACAGCAGCGCGACAAGGATCCGGACGATGAGAACCAGAACGTCCATGAGAGCTCCCTGGTGTCCAGTCCTTACTTACTCTTTGTAAGTGACTCTAGGATTACCATTCCGGGAACGGCATGGCAAGGGTTCTGGGAGCCGGCGCGACGAAAGGGGGTTGGAGAGCGTGGACGAGAGGGAGAACTACTGTCCGGTCTTTCACCGCGCGGTCGAGCTGATTGGGCGGCGCTGGAACGGCCCGATCATCCGCGCACTGCTCGACGGAGCAGAGCGCTTTGGTGAGATTCGCTCGAGAATTCCGGGGCTCACGGACCGGCTGCTCGCCCAACGGCTTCGCGAGCTGGAGCGCGAGGGTGTGGTGCAGCGTGTCACGGCGGCCGCTGGACCTGTGCCGCGCTACATGCTGACGCCCAAGGGCCAGTCGCTGACGCCGGTGATCGAGTCCATAGCCCAGTGGGCTGCCACGTGGGGTGGCCTCCCGGATCCGCACCACATGGCGATCAGGCTCGACAGTCAGAGGGAGAATTGATGGTCAACTTGTCTGGACCATGGGCGCGTTGACGGGACTTCGCGCTGGCACGGACGGTGAACACGACGCCTGCAGGTGTGGCTCCCGCCGGCGTGTCGTATCGCGGGCTCGCTCACACCGGATTGCCCATGAGTGTTCAACGGACCTTGCCGAGCGCTGTTGAACAGCCCGCTGAAGGGAATGGGTTCGCTGGTCGTAAGTGCCCGGGAGTCGACGCGTTTCGCCAGTTCGCGAAGTGATGGAAGTACGGAAGACCGCGCTCTGGCAGATCCAGGCCCTTCTCCGGCCTAGTTCGCTACCCCCAAGGACCATTCGGTATGACCACGGCGTCACTGCGGTCGCGCGTCATCGTCTGGACCTCACTTTTGCGCTGACCACTCGGCGAAGGAGCGCGTTGCGTCGGCTGAGCCCTGAATCCCGATGTCCGCAGCCTGGCGCCTTCCGAAAGCGTGCAGGACGAGCTCGAGGGGCGCGCCCGAGAGGACGACTCCGCTCGAGTGCTTACCGATCGCGGTGAGCGCGCTGTCGTCCGGTTCGAGCCGGACAGCGACGGGCGCCTTCCGGTAGGCCCTCGTGAGGATCGGCCTTGCACGGCGCCAGAGCTCCCGGACCTCCTCCTCGTGGAGCGTGCGACGCGGCACCGGACCGGATCCGCGGCGCAGGTCCTCGTGGTGGACGACGTACTCGAGGAGATTCAAGGTCTCATCGAACCGACCCATCAACGAGTGTCGGGATGGTCCTGCCTCCAACGTGTCGACCAGGGCGGCATATCCGTGGGGGCTGCCGGCCTTGGTGACCAGCGACCGCATGAAGCGCTCCTCGCCCGGCGAGTTGGTGGTCACCTGGTCCCAGATGTTGCGCAGGATCGCGTGCTCGCGCTGGACCACATGTGCGAGTAGGTGTCGCGTCGTCCACCCGTCACAGAGCGTCGGCGCATCGGGATCTGCATCGCGGAAACTAGCTGCGAAGGAGCGGCGTTCCTTCGCGACCCAGGTCATGTCACTTCCCACCCTTCACCATTGTGTCGATGGATGCTGACCAGCCAGACGTTCCTAAGGCGCCGTCTTCCGTGGCCCGTTGTCGAGGGGGGCGAGCGCTTGGTTGCCTCCCCTCGACACTTGCGGTCATTGCCGTTCCCGGGTGAAGTGATCGATGCCCACCGCGACGAAAACCGCCGTTGATGTTCCTACTACGGACCCATCAGGCCCGGCGATGCTGGCGACGAGGAACAACTTGCGCCCCTCGTGGCGCTGCACTTGTGCCTGCAGTCGGTAGGAGATGCCGATCATCACTGGAGCTCGATACTCGACCGTCAACTGGCGCGTGACGGCTGGTGTCCCGACGAGGTAGAGCAGGAATCCGTAAAGGTCGTCGATGACCGTGGCGACTGCGCCGCCGTGGGCGATGCCGGGAGCGCCGACATGCCGGTTGTCGAAGGTGTGGTCGGCCACGACGCCGTCGCCATGGCGGCGAACCTGGAGGTGATGGCCGTGCGGGTTGTCGGGTCCGCAGCCAAGGCACTCCTCGTGGTGGGGCGGCAGGTCGACTCCTTCCCGGTGCGGGCGGAACTTCTCAGCCCACGTGGCAAGCATCGATGGCAGGTCAGTCATGGGATGGACGGCCTCTCAGGAGTTGGGCCCAGGCGGCGAGGACCTGTTCTTGGCGGTGGCCTGGGTGGGAGGTGAGCAGGCCGCTGACCCCCCTGCCGAGGAGGAGGTCGAGGGTGAGTCGGATCTTGACCGGGTCGTCGGTAAGGTAGGTGCGACAGATCCGCGCAAGCTCGTCGTTGACGCGCTCCTCGGCTGGGATCAACTGGGCTCGCAGATCGGGATGTGAGCGGGCGGCCACCCACAGTTCCAGGGTGGCGGCGTACAGCGGGCCCGAAAGCGCCTCTGCCAGCAGCCCGAGCGCAGCCTCTTGCGGCTCGATCCGACTCCGAGGCCGCTTCGCCCCTTGAGTCGTGGCCGGGGACAGGTCGGCCAACGCCTCGCGCACCCGCCGCAGGCGCTTCTGCGCCAGATGCTCAACCGCCGCGACCACCAGCTGGTCTCGGGTCCCGAAGTGGTGCAGCTGTGCGCCTCGTGACAAGCCGGCCTTCTCGGCCACCGCGGCACTGGTGGTGCCGGTGTAGCCCAGCTCGACCAGGCACGCCACGGTGGCCTCCAGCAGCACGCGACGAGTGGCTGCGGAGCGTTCCTCCTGTCGCCTGGCTTGGGTGGGCACACTGAGACCTTACATGCATGCGCGAATGTATGTAAGACGGGTATGGATCGCCGCTCTGCACGGTGATAGCGCGTTCGCGAGGCAGGTGAGGCCATGGTGAGAGTTCTTACGGACTATCCGCATCGGATGGCGGGCCACTGCGGCGCGGGCGGGTTGCGTGACCCCTCATGGAGTGGGCCGGATTCTGCTGGGACGAGTCGCCCTAGCGGTCGCTAACGACGTGAGCGGCGCGGCCCCACCCTAGGTACACCTAGGGTGGGGCTGGATTCAGCGGTCGTTGCCGGCGTCGGATTGGTGCCCGGTGTCATCCCTCCATCGCGTGGTCCAGTCCAAGATCGCGTGGAGCGCGGGCACGAGCGCCTGCGCCGCCTCGGTCGGGGCATAGCCGACCAGGCCCGATTCCGTGGTGGTGTGACGCTCGAGGAGTCCCTCGGCCTCGAGCCGGCGCAGCCGGTCGCACAGCAGCCGATCCGAGACGCCAGGAACGGCGACGCGGATGTCGCTGAACCGCCGAGATCCCGAGAGCACTGCGAGCAGGATGCTGCCCGTCCATCTGCCACCGATAAGCTCCAGCGCTTGCTGCAGGCCGAGGCAGTGGCCGGGCGGCCATTGTCCGGAGGTGCCGCTCTGCTCGGTCACCCGTCCATCATGACGTTTCGGTTCGTCGCGAGGAACCTTTCGGTCGGACAACCACGCTCGCTGGAGTCATGTCGCGGCCACGACGGACACATCCCAGAGTACTTACGAGAAGTACTTACTATTCGTACATCTCTGATCTAGGATGGAGGAGTTGGGGCAGGCGGCCGTCGTCATGCTCCGCACCCGGCGTGGAAGGTCTGGTGGCTGACCGTGGACGTAGTCGTGTTGGTGGGGCGCCTCCTGTTCGCCATGTTGTTCTTGATGTCGGGATTCGGGCACCTGACCCAGACCAAGATGATGGCTCAGTACACCGCCTCTCGCGGGGTTCCCCAGGCGCTCGCCCCGGCAGCGGTCTTCGGGACGGGGCTGCTGATCGTGGCCGGCGCACTGATGGTCCTGCTGGGCGCCTGGGGCGACCTGGGCGCCCTGTTCCTGGTGGTCTTCCTGGTTCCCACGGCCGTGATCATGCACGGCCCCTGGGGCGTCGAAGATCCTCAGCAGCGGATGATGGAACAGACCCAGTTCCTCAAGGACCTGGCGCTGGCCGGGGCGGCGCTGATGGTGCTGGTCCTGTTCGGCTGGGCCGGCCCGGACCTGGGCCTCACCCTGACCGGCCCGCTGTTCGACCTCGACTGAGCCCGCCGTTGCACCACGACCCGACCGAAGCGCCCGGACCGGAGGGAGTCGTCGATGACTGGGCTGCGAGTCGGTGACCTTGCCCCGGACTTCGAACTGTCCGACCAGCATGAGACTCCGGTCCGGTTGAGTCGGCTGCTCGCGGCCGGGCCGGTGGTGTTGTTCTTCTACCCGTTGGCGATGAGTCGAGGCTGCACCGCGGAAAGCTGCCATTTCCGTGACCTGGCTGCGGAGTTCGAGGCGGCCGGTGCGACCAGGGTCGGGATCAGCCGCGACTCCGTGGCTCGTCAGCGTCAGTTCGACGCCGAGCATGAGTTGGGGTACCGGTTGCTCTCCGACGCCGACGGGACCGTGGCTTCCGCCTACGGTGCGCAGCGGAATCTTCCCGGGTTGCCGCCGCGGCGGAGCACCTTCGTGATTGGCTCCGACCAGCGCGTGCGGGGGGTGGTTCGTAGTGAGCTGCGGATGGAGGCCCATGCGGACGAGGCGCTGCGCATCCTCGCAGCCGACGGGGGCGCGGACGCCGGGGGGACCGGGCCTGCCTAGCGACGGTGGGGTGGTTTCCCCGGGGGCGGGGGGTTCTCGGGCCGCGGGCCGTCTTCCTCGTTGGTGAGATGTGCGTCGGGGTCGACCGAGGTCTCGAACGCGGCGGCGAGATCCTCGCCGGAGCTGTGTCCTCGGGTCTCTCGCAACGGGGTTTCGCGCAGGAACAGCAGGATGACGAAGCCGAGGATCGCGAACGGTACGGCGGCGAGGAAGGTGGTCTGCAGCGCCTCGGCGAACCCGGTGGTGACCGCGAGATGGATGGGCTCGGGCAGCGCCGCGATCTGTTCGGGGCTGCCCTGGGTGGCCGACCCGGCGGGCATCTGGTCGGCGCTCACCCCGGCCGCCTTCAGCTGCGCGGGGATGGTGTCGCGGAGCCGGTGGGTGAGGAGTGCGCCGAAGACGGCGACTCCCATCGCGCCGCCCAGGGATCGGAAGAAGGTGGCTCCGGAGGTGGCGACGCCGAGGTCGGCATGGGGCACCGCATTCTGGGTCGCCAGCACGAGGACCTGCATCACCATGCCGATGCCGGCGCCGGTGATGAACATGAAAACGCCGGCCAGCCACAGCGAGGTGTCCACTGACAGTCGGCTCATCAGCGTCAGGCCGACGGCGGCGACCAGCAGGCCGACGACGGGGAAGATCTTGTAGCGGCCGGTGCGGGTGATCAGCCGCCCCGATCCGATGGAGGTGGCCAGCAGGCCGACCATCAGCGGAAGGGTCAGCAGGCCGGAGGCGGTGGGGGACTCACCCTTGACGATCTGCAGGTACTGCGGCAAGAAGATGATGGCGCCGAACATGGCGACCCCGACGACGAAGCCGGCCAGACTGGTGATGACGAAGGTGTGGTTGGCGAACAGCCGCGGCGGCATGATCGGTTCGGCCGCCCGGCGCTCCTGCCAGACCGTGAGCGCCAGCATGACCAGCGCCACCGCGGTCAACCCGTAGGTCCAGGCCGAGTTCCAGGCGAACTCCTTGCCGCCGAGCGAGAGCATCAGCAGCAGCGCGCTGATCCCGGCGACGATGAAGAACGCCCCCAGCCAGTCGATGGCGTGCCGGCGGCGTGGGAACGGCAGCTTCAGCACCCGTTCGGTCACCACCAGGGCCACGATGCCGATGGGGATCCCGACCCAGAAGGTCCACCGCCACGAGAGGTGCTCGACCAGGAAGCCACCCAGCAGGGGCCCGGCGACGGTGGCCAGGCCGAAGACCGAGCCGATGTAGCCCTGGTAGCGGCCGCGTTCGCGGGGACTGACGACGTCGCCGATGATCGCCTGGGACAGTGCCATCAGCCCGCCCACGCCGAGTCCCATGACGGCTCGGGACCCCACCAGCTGCCCCATGTTCTGGGCGAACCCGGCGGCGAGTGAGGAGACCAGGAAGATCCCGATCGCGGACTGGAACATGATCTTGCGGCCGTACAGGTCCGACAGCTTGCCCCAGATGGGAGTGGATGCGGTCGAGGTCAACAGGGTGGCCGAGACGACCCAGGCCAGCTGGTCCTGACCGCCGAGCTCGCCGACGATGGTGGGCAGCGCGGTGGCCACGATCGTCTGGGACAGGGCGGCGACCAGCATGCCGAGCATGAGCCCGACCAGGACAGTGAGGATCTGCCGGTGCGTCAGCTCCGGCATCACCTGCTCGCCGGGTGCCCCGGGGGCACCGGCTCCGGGGGAGGATGCCGTACTCATCGCTGGCCCCCTTCCGCGGTGTGCGGATCCCCGGTCAGATGCTCGTCGAGGCCGGCGTTGAACGCCGCCAGCAGGGACGCGAAGCGCGCCAGATCCTCGGGCGACCACGACCGCAGCAGCTCCCGGACGACGCCGCGTCGTTCCGCCCGCGTCGTCGTCAACACGCCTCGGCCGTGCTCGGTGAGCCGCAGCCGGAGAGCGCGCCGGTCATCGGCGTCCGGTTCGCGCGTGACAAGGCCGGCCTGCTCCAGGGCCGCGACCTGTCGGCTGATCGTCGAGGCGTCTAGGTGGAAGTGCGCTGCGAGCTCACTAGACCGCAGTGGGCCGGTGTCATGGAGCCACGCGAGGATCCCGTAGGCGGCCCTTTCCACGACCTGCTCTGTCGGGCCGCCGCGCAAGTGCACCTTCTGGGCACGACGCACCAAAAGAGTCAGTTCTTGCTCGATGGACTCCACCGAGGTCAGGTCGGTCTCCGATCCAACTGATTGCATGTACCAACCATAACGGCTTGGGCGACGGCGAGCGCACCCGTGATGTCTCGCGTGGCCAGAGCCGGAGCGGCGCCGGGATAAGCGCTACTGCTCCGGGTGCGGCGGCTCAGCAGTTCCACCCGCCGCAGATCGCAAGTGGGCGATGTTTGGGGACAGCCGGACGCCAGTCAGGAGATGTCGCCGACCAAGTAGCGCTGCAACGTGGGAGCAAGCGCGGCCACCAGCTCGTCCTGGCTGGCCGAGGTCAGATCCTCGAGGCCCACGACGTGGGCAGCCAAGGCGAGGCCAAGGATCTGCGACATCACGAGCGCGGCGCGCAATGGTGCCTGCGCGACCCCGAGCTGGGACACGGCCGGTTCCAGCAGCTCAGTGGTGAACTTCTCGCCGACCATGCGAGCGGTGTCGGCTTCGACCGCCGCGGTGCGGATGGTTCCGAGGATGCGCTCTCGTCGGTCCGTCTCATCGAGTGCCTCGATCACGAGTCTTGCCAAGCGCTCGCCGAGGAGCCTCTGGTCCCCGTCCAGGAGCCGAGCCATGAGCGCGGACGAATCAGAAGAAGGGTTGACGACTTCGTCGAACAGCTCTCGTTTCGAGCCGAAGAAGTACGCTACGAGGGCGGCATCCACGCCGGCCTGTGCTGCGACCGCCCTCAGCGTGACGCGATCGTAGCCTCCAGCGGCGAACTGCTCGCGGGCTGCCCGAGCTATCTCCTCGCGTGTCGAACTGTGCCCCGGCCGGCGCCCTGGTCGTCCTGGGACCGGGCTCACGGCCGCCGCTCCCACGGCCGCCGTTCCACCAGAAGGTTGCTCCATACCCCACCTGCCTAGCCTTTCCGTCCAAAGGTCGCCGTTGAAGGACTGGCGGCTCGGAGAGCGGACGCGACACGCCGTGGCGTGGCACTCCTCATGAAGCCCAGCCTGTGCGTCGCTGGTCAGCGACCGCGTCACCGCCTCGAGGCCGGTGCCGTCATCCTGACAGTGTCGGACGATGGTGCTCAAAGGGCAACCAGGCTGAATACGTGGTCCCCCCGACATCGGGGCAACGACGACTCAAAGCGGAGCGACCCGCTGGGTGCGCCGACTCTTGGTGGTCTTCCGAACTCGCTCAGCCAGACACGGCAACGCCCGGCGACAACGCCATCGGTATCGGTGTCGGTATCCAACAGCATGCCTTGCAGGGGAGGCGCAGCGCCGTGGGCGGCTGGACCCTCCGCATCTACCCTTTTCCTCCTATGTATTTCGGCGTAGGCTGGCGCCGACCGCTACCTACGGGCGATCGCGATCCCCGGGTTCGGCCGCCACGGCTGGAGGTGGGTGAGGTGAGATACGGGAATCCGTACGGGCTGGCATGGCAACAGCTGGGGAACGCCGTGTGGGATGTCTTGGCAGTCGTGTGGTGGACGCTGGTAGCTGGCAGCGTCGCGTTCGGTGCATGCTGGTGCATGGGGCAGTTCATGTATACGGAGTGGGTTCGCGACCATCCTGCGCCCCGCCTCCGGTTCTTTGCCGAACGCAGGCTGCGTCGAGACATCGCCCGCGGGCTGGGCGACCTTGAGGAGTACCTCCGCGAACGCGATCCAGCGCAGCTCGACGACGGGCCTGCCCGTTCCGCCCGGTCCCGGACCTGGAGGCGCCGGGGCTGGCACCGACCTTGAAACAGACCCCGACAGCCCGAACGCTTCCAGGATCTGCGGTTTGCAGGCGGTTCTCTGACGGCTGCCCCAAGTCCCGGGCCGTTCGATGGCTGGGACCTCGCGGGTCGGACGTGTCTGCGGCGGGACGCCGACGCCAGCACGCTGGATTGCGGCCAATCTGCTCGGGGTGGCTGGAGTGCCCGGGGAAACCGCACGGGGGGCGGGATTGGTCCGGTGGGGGGAGCTGGACACGTAGCAGCTCAGGTGACGTGGAGGTCGCATGCTCCGGCCGCGTCCGGACGCCCGGCGTCGGCGACCGCGCCAGACACGGGCATTCCCGGGTGCGGGGACGATATCGGCGGCCCGGCACAGGCCCCGGGGGGCCGCGATCGGTATCCCAACCGGGACAGCCGGATGGGCCTGGCGCGATGAGCGATGCTGAGCAGATGATGCCGAGCCGCTGGCAGGACGAGAGCGAGGGGCTGCTTCGCGTGGTCGAGCGCATTGCCCTGATCCTGAACGAGGCCGGGATCCCACGGATGCCCGCCAGGGTGTTGGCCTACATGCTCGCCGACGACGCTGACCGCTACTCCGCCGCCGCGCTCGCGGACGGGGTCCGGGTCAGTCCGGCCGCAATCTCGGGGGCCGTGCGGTATCTCACCGCGACACGGATGGTGGTCAAGGAGAGGGAACCCGGGAGGAGGGCCGAGTTCTACCGGGTCTGTGAGGGCGACGTGTGCGGCATGATCGTGGCCGCCTGGATCCCGGTTCTCCAGCAGTGGGAGTCCGTGGTGGAGTCCGCGGCCGTCGAGCTCGGCGCGAACGGCGGTGGCCACCGATTGGCCGAGGCGACGGAGTTCATCGCGTTCCTGCGCGGCGAGACGGAGGGCATGCTCGGGCGCTGGGTCGAGTACCGCCGAGATCCTGGATGAGCGATCCTCGGTGATCGAGGCGCCAAAGGTTGGCGGTCGATCGCGTTCGGGCCCTGCCGGCGGTCCGGGTCGGTGTGGTGGGGCCTCCAGGACGCGCCCCCGACGTTCGTCTCTGGACGCTACGGTTCCTCAGTTGCGGACCTCGATGTTTTGTCGGTCGGTGGCCTCGGCCTGCTGGTTGAGCATGGTCAGCAGCTTGTCGCCCTCGATGTCGAGGTCGGGCAGCAGGCGGTCGAGCCAGCGGGGCAGCCACCATGCTCGCTCGTCGAAGACGGCCATGAGAGCCGGGACGAGCGTCAGCCGGACGATGAAGGCGTCGATGAGGATGCCGGCGGCGAGGGCGAAGCCGATCTGCTTGATCATGATGTCGTGGCTGAAGATGAAGCCGGAGAACACCGCGACCATGATGATCGCGGCGGCGACCACGACGCGGCTGGCCTGGTCGAAGCCATGCACGACGCTCTGGCGGGCTGGCTGGCCGTGGATGTGTGCCTCGCGCATGGAGGAGACCAGGAAGACCTCGTAGTCCATGGCGAGCCCGTAGAGGATGCCGGTCACGATGATCGGCATGAAGCTCATCAGCGGGCCGCCGGTGTCGAACCCGAAGAGGCTGCTGAGCCAGCCCCACTGGAAGACGGCGGTGGTGGCACCGAAGGTGGCCAGGATGCTGAGCAGGAAGCCGGCGGTGGCCTTGAGCGGGACGACGATCGAGCGGAAGACCAGCATCAGGATCAGGACGGAAAGGACGATGATGATGCCGAGGTAGAGCGGTAGGACGTCGGCGAGCTTGTCGGACATGTCGATGCCGATGGCGGTGAACCCGGTGACGCCGAGCTGCACATCATTGGTCTGGGCGATGGCGTTGTCGGGCTCGCGCAGCGACTTCACGAGGTCGCTGGTGGCCTCGTCGCTGGGGCCGGAAGTGGGGATGACGCTGAACACGGCCAGGTCGCCGGCCTCGTTGACGCCGACCGGGGCGGCCAGCACGATGTCGTCTCGGCCCTGGAACTCGGCGAGGAGCTTGGCGGTCAGCTCGGGTGTGACGCGGTCTGTGGAGCCGGTGGGCTCTGCGGTGACCAGGAGGGGGCCGTTGAATCCCTCACCGAAGCCCTGGGAGACGGCCTCGTAACTCTGCCGTGCGGCGGTGTCCTGGTTCGCGGTCTCGCCGGTTGGAATGCCCAGGTTCATGCTGGCCGCGGGGATCGCCATCACGCCCAGGATCGTGACCACGCCGGCGATGACGGGCCACCTGAACCTGATCACGCCCTTGACCCAGTGGTCGGCGACGCTGTGGGACTCCGCCTCCACCTTGGCGCGGCGTTGGGCTCGGGCCTTGTTGGAGCAGATCCGCTCCCCGACCAGCCCCAACAGGGCGGGCAGCAGAGTCAGGGCGATGAGCACGGCCAAGGCGACCGTGGACGCCGCGACGAGTGCCATCGTGGACAGCATGGCGATGCCGATCACCGTCAAAGCGGTCAGCGCGATGAGGACGGTCAGGCCGGCGAAGAACACAGCACTGCCCGCAGTGCCGACCGCTCTGCCCGCTGCCTCCTGCGCGCTGAGTCCCCGATCGAGAATCAACCGTCGCTGCCGGTTGACGACGAACAGCGCATAGTCGATGCCGACGGCGAGACCGACCATGAGGCCGAGGACGGGGGTGGCGGAGTTCATCTCGACGACCGTGGAGAGCGCGTACGCCCCGCCCACGCCGATGCCGACGCCGACCAGCGCGGTGATCAGGGGCAGACCGGCCGCGATCAGCGAACCCAGGGTGAGCACCAGCACGAGAGCGGCGACGGCGAGACCGATCACCTCACCAATACCGACCGGGATCTCGATGGCCTTGAGCGAGTCGCTTGGGAGCACGGTGATCCCGGTTCCCTGCTCGGCACGCTCCACCACCTCGACCACCGAGGTGACGTCGTCATCGGTCAACGAGGTCGAGGCGACTGTGAACTGGAACTGGAACAGCGCGACCTGCCCGTCCGAGGACACCAACACGCCCGGCACCGGGGCCCCGTCCACCACCAGCGGCTGGTAGGGAGGCGCCTGCCCCTGCTCCGACCCGGCTGAGGGATCGGCCGGTGCACCTTCCTGATCAGTGCCCGGTCCGCCCTGCTCCCCGGCACCCAGAGCGGCGTCCAGGGGGTTCACGACCTTCTCGAGGTCATAGACGTCGCTGACGGTGCCGCTGATCACCGCAAGACGCTCCGGCGTGTCGAGGCGCTCACCGTCCGGCACAGTGAACACGACGCTGGCCTGGCCCCCCGACGCCGCGGGAAGCTCATCGGCCACGCGGTCGAGCACGGTCTGGGCCTCGGTGCCCTCGATCTTCATCTCGGAGCTGACGTTCACCCCGTTGATGGCCACGGCACCGACGACCGCGGCGAGGACCGCCACCCAACCGGCAATGAACAGCCACGGCCGGCCGAATGCGGTTCGTCCGAGCCGGTACAAGAATGTGGACATGGGTTCTGGGTCTCCTTGAGGGGCGGGCGGCGGTGGCTAGAGGCCGTGGCGCAGGTAGTCGAAGGTGAGATCGAGGAACGAGGCGTAGTCCATCGATGCGGGGGTGGCGTCGTTCTCGCCGTCCAGGTGCACGTCGAGAGTTCCCTCCAAGGCGGCCATCACGGCGCCGTAGACGGCGCCGAACAGCAGCGGCACGTAGATGGCGGGGTACCGGTCCCCGGCTACGGATCCCAAGAGCTCTTGGGCGGTGTGACGCATGCGTTGCTGAACGCTGAGGACGTAGGGCTCGAGGGTTGGGTACTGCCGTGCCATGGCCATCAGCTCGCGCATCCTCACCAAGGTGTCCGCGGTGAACTGATCCCTCATGACGGACAACAGGGCATCGAGCAGTGGCAGGTCTTCTGGCAGGTCGGCGAGGATCGCGCTGGCGTCGTCGACACCCCCGAACGCGACCGCGGCGACGGCCTCCTCCTTGCAGGAGAAGTGGTTCGCGAAGGTGCGCCGGGAGTAGCCCGCCCGCTCCACGACGTCCGCAGTGACAAACCCGAACAACCCGCGCTCACGGGTCAGCTCGAAGGCCGCCTCAGCCAGCGCCTGTGCCGTCGCCTCCCGCTTGAGGTCCCGCAACCCACGATCCACTCCCTCAGTATGACCGGGCCTGCCCAATGAGCAACATTGCCCAGTGAGCACGCAGACATTCGCCTGACGCCTTGCTGAGCGGTAGCCGCCGGCGGCGGCCGGTAGCGTGGCGGCACACGCGACTGCCGATCCGCCTTCGACGGCCGATCCTGTCAGTCAGCGGCATCGACCTAGGGGAGCGCGTATGGGTGCTGATGGCGAAGCGGTCGGCGTCGACCGCGCACGGAACCAGACGACGACCGATGACGGGCAACAGTTCGCCGATGCGGTGCTGGCCCTGCTCGCAGTCGCTCGAAGGACCAGGGGCCGACTTCAGCCGCTTTTCGACGACGTCACCGTGCCACAGCTGGTGCTGCTGGACGCCGTGCAGGCTTGCGGTCGCGAGGGCATCGCCGCCATCTCGGCATACACGCTGCTGAGCCAACCCACGGTCACCCAACAGGCCGCCGGGCTGGAAGCGGCCGGCCTGCTGCGCCGCATCCCAGCCGCGGACGATCGACGCCGACGCGTACTCACGCTCACCGAACGCGGGGAGCAACTCCTCGCCGCCAAGCGCGGCCTGGTTGCCGACCGGTTGGCGGTGGCCTGGACATCCCTCACCGCCGAGGAGCAGTCGATCGCGGTCCCGCTGCTGCGTCACATCATTGATCTTGTCTCGGAACTTGCCTGAGTCACGATACCCGTTTCATTGTCGGTGATGTCCACCCAGCCATGGTGAACTAGACGGTATGCCTGACCGCTCGGTCTGAGTGGTTGCGGGCCGGGGCCTCACTCACAGATTCGTGGGTTACCGAGCAGGGGCCGCCTGCTCGGCCTATCCGACAGTTGTGGGAGGCCCCGGTGTTTACAGAGCGTACGAGTGTTGGGCTCGACGTGCACGCACGATCGGTCGCGGCAGCGGCGATCGATGGCGTGACGGGCGAGTTGGTCCAAGCGAAGCTGACTCCCTCGCACGAACACGTCAGATCCTGGATCCAGAACCTGTCCGGACCGGTGGCCGTGGCCTATGAGGCCGGGCCGACTGGGTTCGGGCTGTCGCGGTCGCTGAACGCCGCGGGGATCCGGTGTGAGGTGGTGGCGCCGTCAAAGTTGCAACGGCCGACTGGTGATCGGGTCAAGACCGACGCCAAGGATGCGGTTCACCTGGCCAGGTTGTTGCGTCTGGACGAGTTCACAGCGGTAGCGGTGCCGACCATCGAGCAGGAGTCGGCACGGGATCTGGTCCGTGCGCGTGAGGACGCGCGTGGTGACCTGATGAGGGCCCGGCACAGGCTGTCGAAGCTGCTGCTGCGGCAAGGGTTCGTGTACTCCGGCGGGCAGGCCTGGACCGGCATCCACGACCAGTGGTTGCGTCAGACCGGGCGCGAGCTCGGGTCCGCGGCAACCAGGATGACCTTCGAGTCCGACTACGACGCCGTGTTGTCGGTCAAGGCCCGACGAGACCGGCTCGACGACGCGATCGCCCAGATGGCCGCTGACTGCGAGTTCACCCCGGTGGTCCACCGCCTGGGATGCCTACGAGGGGTCGGTACCTTGACGGGGTTCGCGTTGGCTGTCGAGGTCGGCGACTGGGACCGGTTCACCGGCAAGACCATCGGCTCCTTCGTCGGGCTGGTCCCATCGGAGCATTCCTCGGGCGTGTCGCGGGTGCAGGGTTCGATCACCAAGACCGGGAACACGCACCTGCGTCGACTTCTGGTCGAGTCGGCCTGGCACCACCGGCCGGTCCATCGGGTCGGGAAGACCATGCGGGACCGGTGGGAGCTGGCAGGACCCGCTGCCCGAGCCCGCGGTGACGAGGGCAACCGGCGACTGCACCACCGGTGGAACACCATGAGGGCCAGGCACAAGCGACACACGGTCGCGAACGTCGCGATCGCCCGCGAGCTGGCCGGCTGGTGCTGGTCACTGGCCGTGCTCGAGGAGTAAACCCCACTCCCTGATCTGCTTCGTCGACCACGCGGTGGCAGCAGCGCGAGGAGCGACCCGCGAAACAGCTATGAGCAACCGACCCCCCACGGGCCGGCGACGCTCGACACTAGACACGCGATCCGCTCCAGCCGAACAGCCCGTCCTGCGGTAACCAACCCGCGCATATCAGCCTGACCGCGCGTCGAACGACACGCTCAGACACCAGCCACGGACGACGAAGCACGAGGCGCCCGCCCCAACAACCGGGACGGGCGCCTCACCCTGCCCATTGACAGGAACGGCCTACATATCGGCTGGGCAACAGCGACGTGTCAGTTGCACGAAGTTCCAGCACCGGACGACGACGACGAGCGGGCGTTGCTCGGGCCTGGCGAGGCCGTCGTGCTCATGGCTGGCTTTGTCCTTGCTCGTGCGGGTTCGGGGTCAGCTGGTTGTCGAGGTCGGCGTTGAAGGCGGCCAGCAGGACGCGAATTTCGCCGGATCCGCCCGGCGACCAGGACTGCAGCACCTCGCGGACGACGCCGCGTCGGTCCGCCCTAGTGGTGGCCAATTCGCGCTGGCCGTGCCAGGTGAGCCGCAGTCGGCATGCGTGTCGATCCTGGGCGTCGGGCGTAGTCAGAGCTGTCGACAGATGCAGAGGTGCCAAAGGAGTCCACGGGGTCACGTTGCTCGCGCTGTGTTGCGTCAGGTGTCCGGGCCACCCCTCAAGTTCGACCGCCGGGGTCATGAGGTCAGGAGGGCGCAGGGACTCAGATAGGGGTCGCCAAGAGCTCGGCGAGGTTCCGGTCGACCTGTTCGACGTACGCCGGCTCGAAGCCGAACAGTCCGAGATGGCCGGCGATCGACGGCAGCACACGCAGCTCGCTCCCTGGCGTGAGCTGTTGCTCGGCTGCGCAGTCGGCGACAGGGAAGAACATGTCGTTGTCGATCGGCATCACGAGGGTCTTAGCGGTGATTCTGCCCAGGGCCTCTGCGAGATCACCGCCAGTGTTTCGCGCGACGTCGCCACGCTGCCACTTCCAACCCATGGCGAGCAGCGCGTTGGGGTCCATAAGCTGGAACAGCGCGCGGATGAAACCGGCTTGGAATGTCGTGAAATCATCGGTCGTCTCGCCGTTAAGCATCGGGATGTCTTTCCAGAATCCTGACTTCCAGAATTCCGTCGAGAGCCCCATGACAGCCCAGATGTCGGCGTGACGGCCCAGACCAGCCTGCACCTGGAGGTGGGTGGCGTAGTCGCCGGCTGCGAAACCGGGGTCGCTGGTAATGGCATCGAGCAGCGTTTGGGTGAACAGGAAGTCGTGCGGGGTGTTCTGTGCGGTGCCGGCAATGGGGGCTGCCCGGAGCACTTTGTGGGGAAAGCGCACGGCCCACTCCCACGTCTGCTGGGCGCCCATCGAACCGCCGACGACCAGCGCCAGCTTCTCGATGTCGAACACCTCTCGCAGTAGTTGCTCCTGCGCACGCACGTCGTCGCTGATACGCACGTTCGGGAACTTCGACATGGCGATCGACGGGTCGTCGGTGTTGTGGGGCGAAGTCGATAGGCCGTTGCCGATCTGGTTCACCACGATGATGAAGTACTTCTCGGGGTCGAGTGCGTGCCCTTCACCGATGTAGATCTGGTCCCAGGTCTGGTGGGTGCCCGAGAACCACGTCGGGATGAGGATCGCGTTGCTCCTGTCGGCGTTCAGCGTGCCGCGTGTGGCGACCGCGAGTCGCAACTCCGGGATCACCCCCCCTTCTTCCAAGTCGAAGCGACCGATGGAGTGCATCTCGTACTGCCCTTGCGCCTCCGGGGAGTAGAAGGGGTTCTCGATCGACATGGTCGTCCTCCTTGAGGGCTTGGTGACGTTCGTGACCAGCCTGCACCGGTCCACCTTCGCCGAACGTGTCTCGCTATGAGACGCCGTGGCGAGCTAACCCGGCAACCAGGACTCGAGGTCCAAGACGATGAAAGGTGCGCGACCAGCGAGAAACTACCGAGCGCTCCGCCCTTCGTGGACAGGTCGAGGCGGTGTCTCCCAATGAGACAACCTGACCGCGATCAACGCAGCAATCATCTTGGGCCATAGCCGAACCGGCAACGAGAGGAACCGCCCGTGAGCACCGAAGAACGTGACGTCTTGATCGTCGGCGCTGGATTCGCCGGCCTGTACCAGCTGAACGAGCTGCGCAAGCGGGGGCACAACGTGCACGCCGTGGAGTCTGCCGCAGGGCTGGGCGGCGTGTGGTATTGGAACTGCTACCCCGGCGCCCGCGTGGACACCTGGGGCCCTATGTACCAGTTCTCCGATCCAGAGCTGTGGCGTGACTGGAACTTCTCGGAGCTGTACCCCGACTGGTCAGAGGTCCGCGCCTACTTCCAGCACGTTGACAACAAGTTGAACTTGTCGAACGACATCAGCTACAACACCCGGATCACCGCGGCCCGATTCGACGAGGACTCGCGGCGCTGGATGGTGACCGCCGAGAGTTCCGAGACCGACGAGATCCGCGAGATCTCCACGCGCTACCTGCTGATGTGCACGGGCTTCGGCTCGAAGCCTTACATCCCCGAGATCCCCGGCCTGGAGTCCTTCGCAGGCATCGCGCACCACACCGCGCGCTGGCCGCAGGAAGGAGTGGACCTCACCGGCAAGCGCATTGCCGTGATCGGCACCGGTGCCTCCGGGGTGCAGGTGGCGCAGGAGTCCGCCCCCGTGGCCGCCCAGGTCACGGTCTTCCAGCGCACCCCGATGATCGCCCTACCGATGTGTCAGCGCCAGATCTCCGAGGAGGAGAACGCCAAGGAGAAGGCGACCTACGCCGATCGGATGGCGAAGCGCAACACCACCTTCGCCGGGTTCGATTTCGACTTCCTCGACAAGGGCGTGCCCGACGTGACCACCGAGGCGCGGGACGCCGAGTTCGAGCGGATGTGGGAGATCGGCGGCTTCGTGCCGTGGCTGGGGAACTTCAACGACATCTTCTTCAACGAAGACAGCAACCGCGCCTTCTACGACTTCTGGCGGGACAAGACCCGCCAGCGCATCAACAACAAGGAGCTGTGGGAGGACCTGGCCCCGACTGATCCGCCGCACCCGTTCGGGGTGAAGCGACCCTCGTTGGAGCAGCGCTACTACGACATCTACAACCAGGACAACGTCGACTTGGTCAACCTCCGCAAGAACCCGATCGACCACGTCACCGCCAAGGGCATCGTGACCTCCGACGGGGTGGAGCACGCGTTCGACATCATCGCCCTGGCCACCGGTTTCGACGCCGTCACTGGCGGCATCACCGCCGTCGACATCCGCAATGGCCAAGGACAGTCGGTCGCAGATTCGTGGGCCGACGGTGCTCACACGGCACTGGGGGCCGCGACCGCGGGATTCCCCAACCTGCTGTTCGTCTACGGCCCCCAGAGCCCATCCGGCTTCTGCAATGGTCCGACCGCAGCCGAGGCACAGGGCGACTGGATCGTCGGATTCGTCGACCACCTCCTCACGAGCGACGTGACCCGCATCGAGCCAACCGGCGAGGCCGAGCAGACATGGCAGCAGAAGATCGACGCAGTCTGCGAGCTGGCGCTGTTCGATCGGGCCGCCTCGTGGTACATGGCCGCGAACATCCCCGGCAAAAAGGTGCAGATGCTGATGTGGCCGGCCGGCCTGCCCGCCTACCTCGACGAGGTCAACACCTCCGCAGCCAACGGATACCCGGAGTTCGTCAAGGCCTGATCCACGCGCGGGTGAAGCCGTCACCGGCGGCTTCACCCCGCATCTCCGGGCACCATCCAGGGATCTTGGCCTCGCCATGGACCGACCACCGGATTTGCCGACCATCCACACAAGGAGCCGCACCGTGCAGAGCCTGATGATGGATGCGCCGCTACAGATCAAGACAATGCTGTGGCGCGCTGAACACCTCTACGGGCACAAGGAGGTCATCGCCCGCACCGACGACGGCTTCGACACGTTCACTCTCGCCGAGCTTGGTCGCCGGGCCCGCAGGTTGTCGAATGTGCTGACCGACCTCGGGGTCAGGCGCGGCGACCGGGTGGGGACGCTGGCTTGGAACACCGCCGAACACCTGGTGTCCTACTACGCCGTGCCCTGTATGGGCGCCGTGCTGCACACCATCAACACCCGACTGTCCGACGAGCAGATCGCCTACATCATCGCGCATGCCGAGGACACCGTCCTGCTCGTGAGCAAGGACCAGCTTCCGCTGCTCGAGCGGCTCCGGGACCGGCTGGCAAACGTCCGGGCCATCATCCAGCTCAATGGCGTAGTCCCAACAGAGGGCACGCTACCCGTGCCGGTGCACTCCTACGCCGACCTGATGGCCGCAGCTCCCGAGGCGTACGAGTATCCGGACCTCGACGAGAACACGGCGGCCTCGATGTGCTACACCTCCGGCACCACAGGCGATCCGAAGGGTGTGGTGTACAGCCACCGCAGCACCGTGCTCCATGCACTGGGGCTGTGCACTACCGGCACGATCGGTGTGAGCGAGGCCGAGCGGTACATGCTCGTCACCCCGCTCTCGCACGTGAACTCCTGGGGCATGCCGTTCGCCTGTGTCCTGCAGGGGGCCACCATCGTGCTGCCCGGCGATCATCCGGTGGACACTGACTACCTCGCCATTATCGACCACGCGAAGCCGACCGTCCTGGTCGGCGCGGTGACTGTCGGCATGCTGGTCCGCCGCGCTCTAGAGCAGTATCCCGGGAAGTACGACATCTCGTCGCTGCACACGTTGTGGCTCGGCGGTCAGGCGCCACCGATCGGGGAGATGAAGTGGTGGAAGCAGCACCACGACATTCACGTCACCCAGGCCTGGGGGATGACCGAGGCCTCACCGGTCCTCACCTTCTGCGGCCTGACCACCGCAAACCAGCACCTGGATGACGAGGCCCGCTTCGAGATCTTCGGTTCGCAAGGGCAGCCACTGCCCTTGGTTGAGTTGAAGCTGGTCGACGACGACGAGCGGGAGGTGCCGTGGGACGGGACGACGCCGGGCGAGGTCCTCGTCCGCGCGCCGTGGGTGATCCGCGACTACTACGACGATCCTCGTTCCGCCGCCAGCTTCATGGACGGGTGGTTCCGCACCGGTGACATCGCCACGATGACGTCCGACGGCTACCTCACCATCGTCGACCGTGCCAAGGACCTGATCAAGAGCGGCGGCGAATGGATCTCGTCGGTGGCACTGGAGAACGCGCTGATCGGTCACCCGAAGATCGTCGAGGCCTCGGTGATCAGCGCGCCGGACCCGAAGTGGATCGAACGACCTGTCGCCTTCATCGTCGTGGCCGAGGAGGTCTCCGTCGATGAACTCAAGGCCCATCTGAAGGAGCGATTCCCATCGTTCTGGGTCCCAGACCGGTTCGAAGTCATCGACGAACTGCCCAAGACGAGCGTCGGGAAGTTCGACAAGAAGCTGCTCCGCAGCGAGTTCCTGTGAACCGCAGCCCCACCCCTAACACAGACCAGACATTCGGAATCAAGGAGAAAGACATGCCCACCGACCACAAGTTCAACGAGCTCAGCAGCGGCCACGGATTCCTGGAGTCACCGCGCTATCACGACGAAAGGCTCTACCTCAGCGACTTCTTCAACACCCGGGTCATCGTCATGGACGCCAAGGACGGCAGCTGGGAGAAGATCGCAGACGTGCCCACGTCGCCCTCCGGCTTGGGCTTCCTCGCTGACGGCTCGATGCTGATCGTGTCGCAGCACGACCACAAGCTGCTCCGCCGCGCGGCCGACGGCACGACCACCGTCCACGCCGACCTGGCCGCCTTCTGCGGCGGTGACGCCAACGACATGCGGGTAGTCGACGGGCACGCCTACATCGGCAACTTCGGGTTCGACCTGGCCGGCGGCGCAGAGCCGCGCCCCACCAACCTGATCCACGTCACCCCCAACGGCGAGGTCTCAACCGCGCCCGGCGACGTGCTCTTCCCCAACGGCGCGGAACTGCACCCCGACGGCAAGACCTTCTTGCTCTCGGAGACCTTCGCTCACAAGATCTCCGCCTACGATCGACAGCCCGACGGCACCCTGATCAACTACCGGACCTGGGCGGAACTTCCCGAAACCCACAGCCCGGACGGCATGACCGTCGACTCCGACGGCGGCGTGTGGTACGGCAACGCGTTGACCGAAGGCCCCGAGAGCGGCTTCTACCGGGTCGAGGAGGGCGGGAAGATCACCGACCAGATCCTCGTCCCGGACGCCTGGGCTGTCGCCGCCACCTTCGGCGGACCTGACAACGACGTGCTGTACCTGATCACCAACGCCACCACCCTGCCCGACTTCGCGGAAGGCAAGTCCGCCGGATACGTCCGCACCGCAAGCGTCGGGCGACGCGGCGCCAACTGAGCCACCCGCCGTCCATCTATGTGACAGCTGTCCGCTCGACGGAGCCCGAGAAGGCTCCGCAGTGCGGCCATCTCCACCAAGGCTCCCGACCATCCGAGAGGACCCCCATGTTTACCGGCCGCATCGCCCGGTTCGACGCACCCAACCAGCCCTTCACCCTCACCGACGCCACCCTCGACGAGGTGCGCCCGGGCGAGATCCTCATCAAAGTGATCCGCACCAACATATGCGGCTCTGACCTGCACGCCTGGCACGGCGCGTTCAACACCAAGGGACTCGGCGGTCAGCTGCCCACCGTGCTCGGCCACGAGATGGTCGGCAAGATCGCCGCGCTCGGGGACGGGGTCTCCGCGGACTCCGACGGCCGCCCGCTGCAGGAGGGGACGAGGGTGGTCTTCCCCTACTTCTTCTCCTGCCACCGGTGCCACTACTGCCTACGCGGCCAGCGCACCGCCTGCGAACACCTCTCGATGGCCATGCTGGGCAACGCCGAACAGCCCCCCCACTTCGTCGGCGGCTACGGCGACTACTTCCTGCTGCCAGCCGGCGCAACCCTCTACCAGGTCCCCGACTCAGTCCCTGACGAGCTGGCGTCTGGCGCAAACTGCGCGTTGTCCCAGGTCATGTACGGTCTGGAACGCGCGAACCAGACCTTCGGCGAGACCGTGGTGGTGCAGGGCGCCGGAGCACTCGGTCTCTACGCGGTCGCGGTCGCCAAGGCGCGCGGGGCGCGCACCGTGATCGCGATCGACGGTGTCGCCGAGCGACTGGAACTCGCCACCGCCTTCGGCGCCGACCACGTCATCGATCTCACCGACGTCACCGAGGCCAAGGACCGGGCCAAGCGCGTGAGGAGCTGGACCTCCGGTCGGGGCGCGGACGTCGTCGTCGAAGTGGTCGGCATCCCTGCCGCCATCGACGAGGGGCTGAAGCTGCTCGCGATGCACGGCCGCTACGTGGAGATCGGCAACATCAACCTAGGTCGAACGTTCGACTTCGACCCATCGCGTTTCGTCTTCGGCAACAAAACGATGATCGGGGTGTCGCTCTACGAGCCCGACGTGCTCTCACGCGCCCTGGCCTTCCTCGAGGAATGGCAGCACAAGATCCCGCTCTCCCGGCTCGGGGCGGCCACCTACCCCCTCGACCAGATCAACGACGCCTTCGCCGCCGCGGAGAGCAAGCGCGACATCCGCGCCAGCATCGTGATGTGAACCCATCCAAAGACAGAGGCGAACAGATTATGCACGAACGCAACCAGCTCTACATCGACGGCCACTGGGTCGCTCCCACCGCGGCAAGTGGTGTGATCGAGGTGGTGAATCCGGCCACCGAACAAGTGATCGGCCACGTCCCCAATGGCACCCCCGCCGATGTTGACGCCGCCGCGGCCGCCGCTCGCCGGGCTTTCGATCCCGATGTCGACCTGACCGAACGCCGGCGCCGTGTCTCGAGCATCATCGAGGCCACCACGCGTGCCCTGCCCACGATCGCCGCCCTGATCACCGAGGAGATGGGTGCCCCGACCCGGATCGCCGATGGTGTTCAGACGAAGGTGCCGCTGTCTGTGGCCCGCGGCATCCTCGACGTCCTCGACCAGCCGGTCGCAGAAGAACGGATCGGCAACTCGCTGATCCTGCGCGAACCCTACGGCGTGGTGGGCGCGATCACCCCGTGGAACTATCCGTTGTACCAGGTGGTGGCCAAACTCGTCCCCGCGATCGCGGCCGGCTGCACCATCGTGCTCAAGCCCAGCAACGAGGCACCGTTGTCGGTGTTCGCCTTCTTCGACGCGCTCGCCGAGGCCGATCTCCCACCCGGCGTTGTCAATCTGGTGTCGGGGCCAGGCCGTGTGGTCGGTGAGGCGATCGCCTCGCATCCGGAGGTCGACTTCGTCTCCTTCACCGGCTCCACCAGTGCCGGTGCTCGCGTGGCCGAACTCGCCGGCACAGCCGTCAGCAAGGTCGCCCTCGAGCTCGGCGGCAAGTCGGCCAACATCATCCTGGACGACGCCGACCTGGCGACCGCGGTGAAGGTCGGGGTCAGCAACGCCTTCCTCAACGGTGGACAGACCTGCATGGCCTGGACCCGGATGCTCGTGCCTCAAAGCCGCTACGACGAGGCCCTCGACCTCGCCGCCACAGCCGCCGCCAGGCTCACCGTGGGCAACCCCACCGACCCCTCGACGCGCATCGGACCGTCGGCCTCCGCCTCCCAGTTCGAGACCGTCCGGGGCTTCATCGACCGCGCGACGACCGCAGGCGCCCGCGTGGTCACCGGAGGCTCGGAGCAGGTGCTGCCGGTCGGCTACTTCCTGGCCCCCACCATCCTCGCCGACGTCGACCCGAGGAGCGAGATCGCGCAGGAGGAGGTGTTCGGACCCGTCCTGGTGGTCCTTCCGTTCGAGGACGACGACGACGCCGTTCGGATCGCGAACTGCACTCCCTACGGGCTCTCGGGCGCGGTCTGGTCCGGTGACCAGGACCGGGCGATCGCGGTGGCGCGGCGTGTCCGCACCGGGCAGATGGACATCAACGGCGGCGCGTACAACCCGCGAGCGCCGTTCGGGGGCTACAAGAACTCCGGTTTCGGCCGCGAGCTCGGCTCCTATGGCTATGAGGAGTACCTGCAGATCAAGTCGCTGCAACTCCCTTCCTGATCACCGCACAACGGACACCGAAAAGGACCAAGACCACCATGAGTGACAACGTGCCCGGGCATTCGATCCCGCCATGGCCGAGGTCCGCAACATGACCGAGAAGTTCGATCCCGAACCGGGACCCGGCTTTTTCCAACAACATCGGGCCGCGGGCTCGTTCCAGCCGATCCGGACACTTCAAGAGGGCAGCCGAACATGAAACCCACCCTGAACATCACCACCTCCGGGCACGTACAGACGTGGACCATCGACAACCAAGACATCGGCAATGCCATCACCGGTACGGACTTCATCGAAGCATTCGAGCGGGCCGTCGATGAAGCCAATCGGGACCTGAACGCCCGTGCCATCGTCCTCACCGGCGCGGGCAAAATCTTCTCCTCCGGCGGCAACGTCAAGGAGATGGCCGACCGGCAGGGCATGTTTGGACTCGACCCACGCCATCAGCGACGGGCCTACGTCAACTCGATCCAGCGCATCCCCCGGGCGCTCGAACGGCTCGAGGTCGCCATCATCGCCGCAGTCAACGGCCCCGCCATCGGCGCCGGCTGCGACCTGGCGATGATGTGCGACATCCGGATCGCCTCCGACCGTGCCCTCTTCGCCGAGAGCTTCGTCACGATCGGGCTGATCCCCGGCGACGGCGGCACCTGGTTCCTGCCGCGCGCCATCGGCTACGAGCGCGCTGCGCTGATGACCCTCACCGGCGAACGGATCGACGCCGCCACCGCGAAGGAATGGAACCTGGTCAGCACCCTGACCCCTCACGATGAGTTGCTCCCCGCCGCAACCGGCATTGCCGAGCGCATCGCCGCGAACCCGAGCGAGTCGCTGCGCATGGCCAAGCGGCTGCTCCAGGAGTCCCGCACAGGCGCACTGGAATCGGTGCTCGGCATGGCCGCTGCGATGCAACCACTCGCGCACCTGGACCCCGAGCACGAGCAACGACTGGACAGGTGGCGTAGCAAGTGAGCGGATTGACTCGGCTCGTCCCTGCCACCACCGGAGATGCCGTGGGCACCGCGGACCTGCGTCGCGAGGTCCGGCGGTTCCTGGCCGAGCAACGCTCGGCCGGCAACTACCGGCCGAGCATCGACTGCTGGCTCTCCGCGTGGGATGAGGACTTCACACGGGCACTCGCCGCTCAGGGTTGGATCGGCATGACCGTGCCGTCAGAGTATGGCGGCCACGACCGCTCGTTCGTCGAGCGCTTCGTGGTCACCGAGGAGCTGCTCGCCGGAGGTGCTCCGGTGGCGGCGCACTGGATCGCTGACCGCCAGATCGTGCCCTCACTGCTCAAGTACGGCACCACGCAGCAGAAGCAGAGGTACCTGCCCGGCATCACGCGTGGCGAGATCTTCTTCGGCATCGGCATGAGTGAGCCCGACGCCGGCTCGGATCTGGCGAGTGTCCGCTCCACCGCGACGAAGACGGACGCCGGCTGGCTGATCAACGGGTCGAAGGTCTGGACCTCCGGTGCACACCGCGCCCACGCCTTCATCGCCCTGGTACGCACCTCGCCCGTCGATCCGGCGAATCGCCATGCCGGCCTCAGCCAGTTCCTGATCCACCTGGACTCACCCGGCGTGCAGGTCCGGCCGATCATCTCGATGAGCGGGTCCCACCACTTCAACGAGGTCTTTCTCACCGATGTCCTCGTCCCGGACACCCAGGTCTTCGGAACCATCGGCCAGGGCTGGGAGCAGGTGACATCCGAGTTGGCCTTCGAGCGCAGCGGCCCCGAGCGGTTCCTGTCGACGTTCCCGCTGCTGACGCAGCTCACTGCGATGGACGACGTTCCCGACCTTGGACGGCTGGTCGGACGCATCGCCGGGCTCCATCAGATGTCGGCGGCGGTGGCCGGGGCGCTCGAGCGTCGCGAGCCGGCGGACGTCGCGGCTGCCGTGGTCAAGGTGCTCGGCACCAGCACGGAGGGCGACATCGCCGAAGCCGCCTCTCTGCTGAGCGGCGACGAGACTGCCTATGAGGCCGGATGGCGGGAGTTGGTGAACGCCGGACTGGACCAGCGCCCCGGCTTCACCCTCCGTGGGGGAACCAACGAGGTTCTGCGCGGTGTGATCGCGCGGGGATTGGGACTGCGATGACGACCATTCCCGGCGTCGACAGCGACCTGTCGACCATGATGCACGCTGTTTTCGCGGAGCATGCGGCAACCGGCGAGAACTCCGCCGGCACACCAAACCCGGCATTCTGGCAGAGCCTGAGTGAGCTCGGACTCTCCCGGCTCACCGGTTCGGCCGAATCCGGTGGCAGTGCGGCTGGCTGGCTCGAGGCGGCCCAGCTGCTGTCCGCGGCGGCAGGAGCCGGAGTCCGGATCCCGCTCGCCGAGCACGACCTGCTCGCCGGTGCACTGCTCGAGGCGGCCTCGCTCCCGGTCGACGACCGGCTGCGCACCGTCGCAGAGCTCGACTCCTCAGGTGTCGCGCGCGCGGTTCCGTGGGCGAGCACCGCCGCGAGCATCGTGACCCTGTGGCGCTCCGCCGACTCCTGGCTGGTCGCCGATGTCGACGTATCCGCATTCGACGAGATCATCCCCGGCACCAACCTGGTGGGCGAGCCGCGTGATCGCGTAACGGTCGACACCGGGTCATTGAGGGGCACGCCGATCGACGACACCCTGGTGAAGCAGTATCGCTTGAAGGGTGCTCTTGCTCGCGCCATCCAGGTGTCCGCCGCGCTGGACCGCGCGATGATGCTCTCCTGCGAGCACGCAACCACCCGCACCCAGTTCGGCCGTTCGTTGGCACGGTTCCAGGCGGTGCAGAATCTGATCGCCGACATGGCGGCCGAAAGCGCACTGGCACGCGCCGCGACCGAGGCGGCGCTCGTGGCCGCGGTGCAGAACGGGTGGTCCACCGATGATCTCGGTTTCCGAGTCGCGGTCGCCAGATCATGCACTGGTCACGCCACGACCACGGTGGTCCGCAATGCCCACCAGGTCCACGGCGCCATTGGTACCGCGCTCGAGCACGACCTCCACCGATTCACCCGCGCCGCGCTCGCCTGGCGCGGCGAGTTCGGGTCCGTCGGCTACTGGGATCGACGGCTCGCCGCAGCGGCCGCGGCCGCGGGCCCGCGAGGGCTCTGGCCTCTCATCGCCGGGTAACGCCCGTTGCCAGTCGCGACATCGCGGCTGGCTCAAGGAGTGCAGCCCGGCCGAGCCACGCCAGTCACTGTCCTGTCGGGGCGGCCAACGGCTGTTGGCCGGGTGATGTAGCCACGGCTCCGGTCGGCACCGAACGTGGCCGCGAACGGCTCTAGATGTAGACCGTCAAGTCAACTCCGGGCCGTGCGGGATACCGAGTGCCCGGAGCTTGCGATACAGCGTGGCGCGGCCGATGCCGAGCACCCGGGCCGCCTCCGCCCGGTTGTTTCCGACACTGGCCAGCGCATCGATGATGAGATCCCGCTCAGATTGCTCGAAGGGGGTCAGCTGCCGACGGTGTGCGCGCTTCATCAGCCACGCTGGCAAGTCCGCGACCTCGATCTGATCGCCCTTTGCCTCGACCAGCGCCGCGGCCAGCACATCGCGCAGCTCGGTCACGTTGCCTGGCCAGGAGTAGCGCATCAGCACCTGTTGCGCAGGCAGCGCACAAGTCATCACCCGGTCGGGTTCCAGTTCCGCCAAGAGTTGCGGGACGATGTCGACGACGTCGTCCAGGCGCTGCGCCAACGGGGGAATCCAGAGTTGATGGGCGAACCCGGCAAGCGCGCGAACCACCGTGTCCCGGGGATCCTCGGTACAGGTGACCGTCAACCTCATTCGCTCCTCGGAATGACGGACCAGGTCACCCAGCTCCGTCCGGACTGGAACGGTAAGTCTGTCGATCCGGCGGATGATGACCGACTCACCTGCGGCGAGGGCGCCTCGGCAACGGTCGATCAGCGTGCCTTGCCACGCTCCTCGCTCGAGCTCGGCATCAAAAATCCGCACACCGCCGCCACGCATGGCCGCGAGCCGTTTTGCCGCCCAGAGCTTGCCTGATCCGTCGTCGCCGGTGAACGCGACGGGTTCGGAGACCCGGGCCAGAGCCTCCATTCGGTCGAGCAACTTCTTCCACTGCGGACTGCGCCCCGACTTGGGTTGCGAGGCCTTGGCCAACGTCCCCCGTCCGGCGCGATATGGCTTCCCGTGTAGGGCAGAAGGGCGACTGGCCGGACGCAGAACGGCCGGCCGAGGAGACCCCGAAAGAGGTCTGGGCGGTTGGACCACGGTCTCCGGACGAAGGCTGAGCACCACTCCGCCGCCCGGCTCCGTGCCATCGGCGTCCACGGCGATCTGGAACGAATACCGCCCAGTGGACAGCTCGACGACACCGTCGCGACGGCCACGCCGTGCGTACGTGCTGGCCACGTCCCACAGGACCGCCTTGTCGGTAGCGCTGATCTGCTCCGCAGCGACCGTGTTGGAGAGGAAAACGTTCGGCCGCATACCGACCACAGGTCCGCGATGATGGCGAGACGTCCGTACGAAGCACTCCAGCAAGGCCGCCTCGGATGCCGAGGCCTGCTGGCCGAATCTGGTCTCGATGTGCTTGCCGACCTCCACCAGCAGCGGCGTCATCAGCACATTGAACTCCTTGGACAAGCAACTGAAGTCCAAGACCCCCTCAATGTTTCCCCGGATGGGATTGCGGATCGGCACACCGACGCAGGCGAAGGGATGCAGGCCTTCGGTGAAATGCTCGGTGCCGTTGACCGTGACAACCCTCGCTTCTTCCAGCGCGGTCCCGACCCCGTTGGTGCCCGCATGCTCCTCGGCGAACCCGAATCCCGGAGCGATGCTCGCATTGTCCAGCGGCCCGTACAGCGACTTCGTTCCCACCCAGCGGTGGATGAGCCGCCCCTCCGGATCGGCGAGCAGCAGGCTGTACCGCGTGTCGGACATCGTGGCCATGAGACGCTCCAGCACCGGCTGAGCCGTCCTGATGAGCCGGCTGTCGTCATCGATGTCCTCGTCGTAGGGAAGCCGCAGCTCTGAGGCTTGAACCACACCGCATGCGGTGGACCTCAACCACGACCGCGCGATAATCGGCCGCACATCTGCGCCCGGGTCATCCGCGGCGAGTATCCCCATCGACAAGGCCATGCCTCCATTATGTGACGAGCGTCTCTTGACGCCTCCACTGTGCGCCGTCGAGGGGATTCCAGTGCGTCTCATTGTGAGACACTTGGCGACTCTTGGCGAGAGCGCAAGGGCCAACTCATCAGGGCACGCACACCAGGGTCCCGCTCGAGCCCCGGTGAGATCCGCAAGCGCGTTCGCGCTGGGATTGGGCCCGTTCGAGGGAGTGAATGTGGTGAATCAGCCTGGGAAGTTGCGCCGCGGCTTCTGAGACTGAGGCCCGCAAACTAATGCACGGTGAGCGCCAGGTACTTGGTCTGGCGGCTCACGCCCGCTTCGCGCCGCACAGGACGTACACCATGGTGCATACCTCCGTACCTCGATTGCGCCATGCGTGCCGGGTTCCCCTCTGCACGACCACGGTTCCAGGCGTGATCCGCTGCTCCGCACCGTCGTCTAGCTCGAGGTAGATCTCACCCGACAGGCAGACGCCGTAGTCAATCGAGTCGGTGATGTGCATGCCGGGGTTATCGGCCTCGAACGCACCGATCAGGCCCGGCTGGGTAGCTTCCGGGTCGGCTCCTTCCTCGCCGTGGTCGGCCTCCGACGCCGGCGGGAAGTGAACTACGCAGAAACGGGTGCCGTTCCCGTCCGGGAAGAACGGGAACAGCACAGGCTCGACGGTTCCGCCGCGGCCGACGGTCACCGAACCGTCGTCGGGGGTACCCCACACGTTGTAGATGTTCATCCCGCCAGCCTCGGCGCTGCGCGGCGCTCCGACCGAGCTGAACACGGCCTTCCCGTCAACGTTCACGTCGGTGACGACGCGGGTGATGTCAACTGCGGTCATACCCCTGGCTCCTCAGTATCGCGGCGGGGCGCCTGTTGGCCACGCCCTGGGCTCCGAGCGTAGGGAACCTTCCGAACTGTTCCCTGTATCACTTCGAGGCACTTGGGAGGCATATCTGTGACGCCATCTACCGCGCAGTACTCGTGGACGCCCCAAGCGCCAGCGAGCGATCAGCTCCGCGTCGCTTGCGGCGCTTCAGTGACCGGATCGCCCCCTGCAGATGGCCTCGCCCTTCTGCCGGCGATCAAGCTAGTCCGGGGCCGTCGACCAGCAGTGGCCTGTACGTGGTTGCCGTGGTCGTTGCCCGGCATGTCGTCGAGGTGAGGACCAGGCTCCCGTGTGCGGTCCTCGGGTGTGTTCGCCGTGGGTTCTGGGATGGATCGCTGACAGGATGGAGCTCGATGGTCGAGACTGACCCACGCGTTGTGTGCTTGCTGGAGCCCCTGCTTTGCGGGGAACTTGTCGTCTCGGGTGTCGACACCGTCTTCGAGACCGCACCCCCCCGGGCGCCCACCCCAAGGAGTAGCCGATGTTGATTCACTGTGTGACCGTCAAGTTCAAGGACGCCGCGACAACAGAACAAGTGGCGGCGTTCGACGCGGCGCTGGCGGCCCTGCCAGGTCAGATCGAGCTCATTCGGCGGTCCCGCCACGGCCGAGATCTCGGCGAAAGGCCGACGAACGCCGACTACGCGCTGGTCTCAGAGTTCCCCGACGCTGAGGCGTTCTACGCCTACCTTGAGCACCCAGCTCACCAGGCCCTCGCGCGCGACCATCTCATCCCGTTGGCGCAGTCGTTCCACAGCACACAGTTCCTCGCGGAGGACTGACATCACGATCGGGGAAGGCTGACCGGGTGTAGCCTGATCCCGCCGACAGGTGTTCGTCCGCGGCTGGGCGGGCATGGTCCTCGATTGAATCGTATCTTGTTCACCCGCAAGGCCTGTGTCGCGACGGTGACGATCGATCCGGACGGGCAACGTTCGCGGCGGAACGAGTGTCTACTCGGCGTACCCTTCCGGGGTCGGCAGCGCAGTCTCGGAGAGCTCGAGTACCCGGCGGAGCGCGGGGGAGTCGTCGTCGGCGCGCCAGACCAGCCGGCTCACCGCGACCTCCTGGCCATGGTCCAGCGGGATCACCGACAGCCCGGTGGTGGTGACGTTGGTGAAGGCGGTGTCGATGGTAAGGGTGATGCCCACCCCGGCCGCGACCAGCGCCATGATCGTCCACGTGTCGGGAGCCTGCTGGGCGATGTTGGGCGCGAAGCCGGCATCGCTCGCTTTCTGCAGCGTGGTCTCCCGCAGTGACGACCCCCGCGACGCCTCGAGCAGGATCCAGTGTTCGTCGGCCAGTTCGTCCATCCGTACCGACTCGCGCTCGGCCAATGGGTGGGACTCCGACACCACGATCACGTAATGGTTGACGCGCACCACCCGCGATTGCATCGCCGGGGATGTTGAGTCGTAGCGAACGATGGCCAGGTCGAGGTCGCCCTGGGACAACCTGCTGAGCGCCTCGCCGCCGTAGAGCGTCGAGCTCAGCGCCAGCTCGATGCCCGGCTGCACCCGCCGCACCGTCTGCGCCAGCGCGCTGATCAGTGAGTGGGAGGAGGGGCCGGCAAAGCCGATCGCCACCCGGCCGATCTCGCCGCGCCCGGCGTAGGCCACCGCTCGCTGGGCGTAGGCGAACGACTCCACGATCCGCCGCGCCGGCTCCACCAGCGCCTGGCCTTGGGGAGTGAGCCGCACCGTCCGCGTGGTCCTGTCGAAGAGCGTGGTGCCGAGCCGTCGCTCCAGCTGCTGAATGGTCCGGCTCAGCGGGGGCTGGGCCATGTGGAGCCGGGCGGCTGCGCGCCCGAAGTGCAGCTCCTCGGCGACCGCGAGGAACGCGGTGATGTGGTGCAGATCCATCATGCCTCACTGGAATTGATTGCAGGCCAGCATCAATGCCATACCGACTTAGACGTTGCTGAGTATAGAACAAGGTTGCGACCATCAGGGGTATGAGCTTCGAAGTCCCGCAGTCGCCGGGCGAGCAGGCCGGGCTGCCCCTCGCCGGGCTGCCCCTCGCCGGGGTCCGCGTCGTCGCGATCGAGCAGGCCGTCGCCGCCCCTTTGGCAACCCGCCACCTCGCCGATCTCGGTGCCGAGGTGATCAAGGTCGAGCGCGTGGGGGAAGGTGACTTCGCGCGGGCTTATGACTCCTACGTGAACGGCATTGCCTCGCACTTTGTCTGGCTCAATCGCGGCAAGCGGTCGGTCGCCCTCGACCTCAAGACGGCCCGCGGTCGGGAGCTGGTCACTGGACTGATCGGCACCGCCGACGTCTTCGTCCAGAATCTCGCTCCGGGCGCCGCCGAGCGGCTCGGCCTCGGCGCGGAGCTCCTGCGTGCCGCCCATCCGCGGCTGGTGGTGGTCAACCTGTCCGGCTACGGCACCGCAGGCCCCAAGGCCCAGCGGAAGGCCTACGACATGCTGGTCCAGGCCGAGACCGGGTTGATCTCGATCACCGGCACCCCCGAGACGCCCACCAAGACCGGGATCCCCACAGCCGACATCGCCGCCGCGCTCTACGCGCTGACCAGCGTTCTCGCTGGCCTGTTCCGCCGCGAGCGCACCGGGGCCGGAGCGGTCGTCGATGTCTCGCTGTTCGACGCTACCGTCGAATGGCTCGGCCACCCGATGTACGTCCAGATGTACGCCGGCCACCAACTCCCTCGGATGGGGCTGAGCCACGCCGCCATCGCGCCGTATGATGCCTACCCGACCCGCGACGGTCAGGTCCTCATCGGCGTGCAGAACGACCGCGGCTGGGACCTGCTCTGCCGCAAGGTGCTCGGCGACGACGAGCTCGCCGAGGACCCCCGGTTCGCCACGAACCAGCTCCGGGTCAGGCACCGCCAGGAGATCGACGGGGCAGTCGCTCAGCGCACCCGCGGCTGGGGGACGGCCGAGCTCGAGCAGAGGCTGGCCGACGCTGGCGTTCCGGCCGCCCAGCTCAACGACATGGCCGGCCTGGTCGCCCACCCACAGCTCTCCGCCCGCGACCGCTGGCGCGAGATCGGCACCGAGGCTGGCCGGATCCAGGCGGTGCTGCCGCCGATGACCTTCAGCGACACCGAGTTGGCCATGGGCGACGTACCCGCCCTCGGTCAGCACACCGACACGGTCCTGACCCGCCTGGGCATCGATGCGGAGGAGATCGCCCGGCTCCGGCACGACCTGGTCGTCGGCTGAGACAACCCCGAGGAAGAGGAACCAATGGAGCCCGAGGAGTTCGCCGCAGTACTGGAGGCCGTCGAGACCTTCGTCGCCAAGGAGGTCATCCCCGCCGAGACGGAGATCGAGGAGTCCGACGAGATCCCTGACCGGATCCGCACCGGGGCTGCCCGGATGGGGCTCTTCGGCTACGCCTTGCCTGAGGAGTACGGCGGCTTGGGCCTGACCATGAGCGAGGAGGTGCAGCTGGCGCAGGTCATCGGCGGCACCACCCCCGCGTTCCGGTCCATGTTCGGCACCAACAACGGGATCGCGGGCCAGGTGCTGGTCAACTTCGCCACCGATGAGCAGAAGAAGCGGTACCTCCCCGACCTCGCCGCCGGCGAAAGGATCGCCTCCTTCGCGCTCACCGAACCAGAGGCCGGCTCCGACCCCAGCGGCCTGCGCACCCGGGCCGTGCGGGACGGCGACTCCTACCTGATCACCGGCCAGAAGCGGTTCATCACCAACGCCCCCGAGGCCGACGTGTTCATGGTCTTCGCCCGCACCGGCGACGTCTCTGAGGCCACCAAGGGGATCAGCGTCTTCGCCATCGACGCCACCCTGGCCGGCGTCACCGTCGGTCCCTCCGACGACAAGATGGGCCAGCGCGGCGCGCATACCGCCGAGGTCGCCTTCGACGAGGTGCGCATCCCGCTCGACTGCCTCATCGGCGGCAAGGAGGGGGCCGGGTTCTCCGCGGCGATGCGGTCGCTGGCCAAGGGCCGCCTGCACATCGCCGCCCTGTGCACCGGCCTTGCCGAGCGGTTGATCAAGGAGTCCGTCACGTACGCGGTCAGCACCCGCCAGGGCGGCACCCTGATCGCCGACTTCCAGCTCGTCCAAGCGATGCTCGCCGACTCTTGGACCGAGCACTACGCCGCCAAGGCGATGGTCACCGAAGCCGCCAGAGCGTACGACGCCGGCGACGACCGCTGGCAGGCACCCTCGGCCGCCAAGCTCTTCTGCACCGAGATGGTCGACCGAGTCGCCGACCGGGCCGTCCAGATCCACGGCGGCATGGGCTACATGCGGGAAGTCGCCGTCGAGCGGTTCTACCGCGACGCCCGCCTGTTCCGCCTCTACGAGGGCACCAGCGAGATCCAACGGCTGATCATTGCTAAGCAGATGGTGCGGGCCGCACGTGGTTGACCCGTACGACGGTCTCCGCGTCGTCAACCACGGCGCGGTCGCAGAGCCCGACTTGGACCGGCCAGGCCTCCGCAACGCCCTCAACGCGGCCGACCAGCACCACCTGTGGGCGCGCCGTCAGGGCGGCGCCGCCGACCCGACGGTTCCGGTGACGCCGCGCACCGGCGCCGGTGCGGAACTCTGCGCCGGCGGCACTATCGCCGGGATACGCGTCGCCCCGGCCAGCCTCGCGAACCGGTACACGAGCCTCACCGCCCTGGTGACGGCGATGGTCCGCGGCCGACCGGTGATCATCGCCGCCGTCGAGGGCGGCGCCTCCCGCCTCGGCGTCGGCCTGGCCTCGTCGCGCGACCTGGTGCTCACCGTCCGGTCCGCGTGGTTCGCCGCGGTGTTCGTCAAGCTGGGCCTCACCGCCGACATCGGCTTCACGTGGTCGATCACCCGCCGGAACGGTTGGGCACGCACCCGCCGGCTCCTGGTCACCCCCGAAACCTTCGACGCCCACCAGGGCCACGACCGGCGCCTGGCCGACCACCTCGCGGACCAGGGGGGAGCCAGGGAACGGGTCACCGGGATGGCCCAAGACCTCGCCATCACCCGCCGACTGATCGCCGACCCGCGGACCGAGCTCGACGCCGCTGCCACCGCCGACAACGCCGCCCAGACCGAGCTGCTCAAGGTTCTGGAGTTGGACGCCGCACCGGCCGCCTTCCTGGCCCCCCGCCCCGCCTGTGTGGGGGGAACTCGATGATCGCGCCGCTGAGCAATTTGCGGATCCTGGAGCTCTCCAGCTACGTCGCCACCCCGCTGTGCGGGCTGGTGCTCCACCAGCTCGGCGCCGACGTGGTCCGCCTCGAACCGCCCGGTGGTGCGCCCGACCGGACCCGGCTGCCGCTCTCGGAGACCGGCACCTCGATGTACTGGGCGGGCCTGAACAAGGGCAAGCAGGCGATCGCGGTCGACCTCCGCACTCCCAACGGTGCCGCGCTCGCCGCCGACCTCGCCGTCGACGCCGGCATCGTGGTCACCAACGGCGCTCACCGCGGACCCCTGGCCGCCGAGGCGCTCCGCGAGCGCCGACCGGACCTCATCCATGTCCGGCTCATCGGCACTCCCGACGGTGGCCCCGCTGTCGACTACACCGTCCAGGCGGAGACCGGGTTCCCCCTGGTCACCGGCCCCGGGAGCGGCGGGACACCGGTCAACCAGGTCCTCCCCGCCTGGGACATCGCCGCCGGCCTCTACCTGGCCACCGGGCTGCTGGCAGCCGTCCACCGCCGCCAGCAGACCGGCGAGGGTGCCACCATCACCCTGGCGCTGGAGGACGTCGCACTCTCCACCGCCGGCACGCTCGGGCTCCTCACCGAGGCCCAGACCCGCGGCATCGACCGCGGCCCCGACGGCAATCACGTGTACGGCACCTACGGCCGCGACTTCCAGCTCGCCGACGGCCGACGGATCATGCTGGTCATCCTCACCGACCGCCACTGGCGCAGCCTGCTCGAGGTCACCGGGCTCACCGATACCATCGCGGCGCTGCAGAACACCTTGGACGCCGACTTCTCGCTCGAGTGCGTCCGCTACCAGCACCGCGCCCTGATCAGCGCCCTGCTGGAGCCCTGGTTCGCCGCCAGGACGTTGCCCGACGTCGGCGCGGCCCTCGAGGGCACCCGGATCCTCCTCGCCGTGTATCGGACCTTCGATCAGGTCGCCGCCGACCTCGCCGACCGACCGCTCTTCACCGAGCTCGACCAGCCCGGCGTCGGCCCGCACCTGGCCCCGGCCGGCCCGCTGGCCGTCGACGGCAGCCATGGCCCCGTCGAACGAGCCCCCGCGCCCGGGGAGCACACCCACTGGGTCCTCGCCGACCTCGGCCTCACCGCCGAGGAGATCACCCGACTCGCCCACGCCGGTGTCATCGACACCGGCGCAACCACCCGCCCTGACACCAGGAGTGCCTGATGATCCTGCTCGAGAACAAGACCGCCGTGATCACCGGCGGCGGCCAGGGCCTCGGCCTGGCCATGGCCAGGGCGTTCGTCGCCGAGGGCACCCGCGTGGTGCTCGGCGACCTGGACGGCGCGAAGGCGAAGGAGGCCGCCGCCTCGCTGGGCGGTGAGGATGTCGCGGTCGGTGTGGAGTGCGACGTGGTCGACGCCTCGGCGGTGCAGCGGCTGCTGGACACCTCGGTGGAGCGGTTCGGCTCCCTGGACGTGGTGGTCAACAACGCGGGCATCACCCGCGACGCCACCATGCGGACGATGACCGAGGACGACTTCGACCAGGTCATCGCGGTACACCTCAAGGGCTGCTGGAACGGCACCCGGCTGGCTTCGGCGATCATGCGGGAGCAGAAGTCCGGGGCGATCGTGAACATCTCCTCGCTCTCCGGCAAGGTCGGCATGGTCGGCCAGACGAACTACTCCGCAGCCAAGGCCGGCATCGTCGGCCTCACCAAGGCCGCCGCCAAGGAGATGGCCCACCACGGCGTACGGGTGAACGCGATCCAGCCCGGCCTGATCCGCTCGGCGATGACCGAGGCGATGCCGCAGAAGGCATGGGACCAGAAGATGGCCGAAATCCCGATGCAACGCCCCGGCGAGCCCGACGAGGTCGCCGGAGTCGCCCTCTTCCTCGCCTCGCCGCTGTCGTCATACATGACCGGCACGGTGCTCGAAGTCACCGGCGGCCGGTTCATGTGACTCCACGCCCCCTCAAACCCCTGGAGCAAGCCATGCGTGATGTCGTCATCTGCGAGCCCGTCCGGACCCCCGTCGGAGGATACGGCGGCAGCCTGCGCCCCCTCACCGCCGCCGAGCTCGGCGCCCAGACCCTCCGCGGCCTGGTGGAGCGGACCGGGATCGACCCCGAGGTGATCGAGGACGTCATCCTCGGCCACTGCAACGCAAACAGCGAGGCACCCGCGATCGGCCGGGTGGTGGCGCTGGACGCCGGCCTGCCGGTCACCACCGGCGGCATGCACATCGACCGCCGGTGCGGCTCCGGCCTGCAATCGGTGATCCAGGGCGTCCTCCAGGTCGGATCCGGCGCCAACAACGTACTGGTCTCCGGCGGGGTGGAGTCGATGAGCAACGCGATGTTCTACACCCTCGACGCCCGCTGGGGCGCCGCGCGCAGCGGCATGCGGATGCACGACGGTCTGGTCCGGGCCCGCGAGACCGCCGGCGGCAAGCACTACCCGGTGCCCGGCGGGATGATCGAGACCGCGGAGAACCTCCGCAAGGAGTACCGGATCTCGCGCGAGGAGCAGGACCGGCTCGCCCTCTCCTCCCACCAGCGCGCCGTCGCCGCCCAGCGGTCCGGCGTCTTCGCCGAGGAGATCATCCCCGTCACCATCGGCAGCCGAAAGGGCGAGATCGTCGTCGACACCGACGAGCACCCCCGCGCCGACGCCTCCCTGGAGAAGCTCGCCGCGCTCCGGCCAATCCTCGGCAAGGTCGACCCGGAGGCCACCGTGACCGCCGGTAACGCCAGCGGCCAGAACGACGCCGCCGCGCTCTGCCTGGTCGCCAGCCGTGACGCCGCCGAGCAGCACGGTTTGGCCCCGCTCGTCCGGCTGGTCTCCTGGGCGGTGGCCGGGGTACCGCCGAGGACGATGGGCATCGGCCCCGTCCCCGCCACCGCCCGCGCACTCGAACAGGCCGGCCTGACGATGGCCGACATCGACGTGATCGAGCTCAACGAGGCGTTCGCCGCGCAGGCCCTCGCGGTGATGCGGGAGTGGAAGTTCACCGAAGCCGACCACGAGCGGACCAACGTCCACGGCTCCGGCATCTCCCTGGGCCACCCGGTCGGCGCCACCGGCACCCGGATGGTCGGCACGCTGGCGCGCGAGCTCACCCGGCGTGAGGGCCGGTACGGGCTGGCCACCATGTGCATCGGCGGAGGTCAGGGCCTAGCTGCCATCTTCGAGCGGGTCTCCTGATGGGCGCCCGAGTCATCGCTACCGCCGAGGAGCTGAACGGCCTGCTCGGACAGCAGCTCGGCGTCACCGACTGGCTGACCGTGGATCAGGAGCGCGTCGACGGCTTCGCCAAGGTCACCGACGACCACCAGTGGATCCACGTCGACACCGAGCGCGCCAAACAGAGCCCGTTCGGCGGCACCATCGCCCACGGGTTCCTCACCCTGGCGCTCACCGTGCCCCTCGGTGCGGAGCTCTACGAACTCGGCTTCGGGTCCTCGGGGCTCAACTACGGCCTCAACAAGGTCCGGTTCCCCGCGCCTGTCCCGGTCGGCAGCCGGATCCGGGCCCAGGTGACCCTGGACGAGATCCGGGAGACCGGAGCCGGCCTCCAGCTGACCACGACGTACACCATCGAGATCGAGGGCAAGGAACGCCCGGCCTGCGTGGCCGAGCGGCTCACCCTCGTCACCCCCTGAGTAGAGGAACCACGCCATGACGAACCTGGAAGACCTGCCCGAGGAGGAGCGCGAGATCGTCGCGCTGGTCCGCCGCTTCGTGGACAAGGACGTCAAACCGACCGTCCAGGAGCTCGAGCACGCCAACACCTACCCCGAGCAGCACATCGAGAAGATGAAGAAGCTCGGCGTCTACGGGCTCGCCATCGACGAGCCCTGGGGCGACGGGAAAGTCTCCACGGCCTGCTACGTGCTGGTCACCGAGGAGCTGGCCCGCGGCTGGATGAGCCTGGCTGGCGCGATGGGCGGCCACACCGTGGTCGCCAAGCTGCTCCAGGACTACGGCACGGCCGGGCAGAAAGAGAAGTACCTCAAGCGGATGGCCACAGGTGAGCTCCGCGCCACCATGGCGCTCACCGAGCCCGGCGGCGGCTCGGACCTGCAGAACATGCGCACCACAGCCCGCCCCGACGGCTCCTCCTACCGGGTCAACGGCTCGAAGACCTGGATCTCCAACGCCCGACGCTCCGGCCTGATCGCGCTGCTCTGCAAGACCGACGCCGACGCCTCCCCGGCCCACAAGGGGGTCTCGATCCTGCTGGTCGACAAGGAGGAGGTCGGTGACCGGCTGACCATCTCCCGCGACCTGCCCAAGCTGGGCTACAAGGGTGTGGAGAGCTGTGAGCTGGTGTTCGAGGACATGGTCGTCCCCGGTGACGCGGTGCTCGGCGGCGTCGAGGGGCAGGGCTTCGCCCAGATGATGCGCGGCCTCGAGGTCGGCCGCCTCCAGGTCGCGGCCCGGGCGCTCGGTGTCGCCCGGGCCGCGCTGGAGGACGCGCTGGCCTACGCCCAGGAACGGGAGTCCTTCGGGGTGCCGATCTGGCAGCACCAGTCGATCGGCCACTACCTGGCCAACATGGCCACCAAGCTCACCGCGGCCCGGCAGCTCACCCTGCACGCCGCACAGGTCTACGACTCGGGCAGGCGCGCCGACATGGAGGCCGGGATGGCGAAGCTCTTCGCCTCCGAGGTGGGGATGGAGATCGCCCTCGACGCGATCCGCATCCACGGCGGGATGGGTTACTCCACCGAGTTCGACGTCGAGCGGTACTTCCGCGACGCGCCGCTGATGATCGTCGGCGAGGGCACCAACGAGATCCAGCGCAACGTCATCGCCAAGCAGCTGGTCCAGCGCAACTCGGTCGCCCCATGAGCATGTTCGGTGGCAGCGTCGACCTCGCCTCGGCGGTGACGCTGCTCTTCGTACCCGGCAACCAGCCCCAGCGGTTTCCCAAGGCCGCAAGCGCCGGAGCCGATGTGGTGGTCTGCGACCTGGAGGACGCCGTGCCCACCGACGCCAAGCAGGCCGCCCGGAGCGCGGTTATCAACTGGCTGGCCGAAGGCCACTCCGCCGCGGTCCGGGTCAACGCGCCCGGTACCGCTTCCCACCTCGCCGACCTGGCGGCGCTCGCGGCGGTCGGCGCAGACCTCGGCGGCGTCCTCGTGCCCATGGCCGAGACTCCCGAGTCGTTGGCCACGGTCGTCGAGGCGCTCCCCGGTATCCCGATGATGGCGCTGGTCGAGACCGCCCGCGGGATCCGCGCCGCGGCCGAGCTGGCCGCCGTCGAAGGGGTGGTTCGGCTCGGGATCGGTCACCTCGACTTGGCCGCCGACCTCGACGCCGACCCCGACGGACCGCTCATCGCACACTGCCGCCACGAGCTCGTACTCGCAGCCCGCACTGCCGGCAGCGCCCCTCCCGTGGACGGCGTCACCGCAAGTGTCCGAGGCGAGGAGCTAGTCGCCGCCGACGCATCCGCTGCCAGGCGCAGCGGCTTCGGTGGCAAGCTGTGCATCCACCCGGCCCAGATTCACCCGGTCGCTGCCGCCTTCGCGCCCTCGGCCCAGGAGACGGACTGGGCGCGCCGGGCACTGAGGGCCGCAGCCGGCGGTGTCAGCGTCGTGGACGGCGCGATGGTCGACGCCCCGGTGCTCGCTCGGGCTCGCTCGATCCTGACCCGCGCGGAGCACACCTGATGACCGAGACGGCAGTACGTCGCGGCCTGATCACCGTCGCGCAGCAGGAGGCGCTCGCCGCACTACTGGACCTCGAAGACCCCCTCGGCAGCACGCTCCCGGAACTGTGGCACTGGACCCAGCTGCTGAACGCGCCCGCTCAACGCGATCTCGGGCCCGACGGTCACCCTTCCAACGGCATCCCGGCGCCTCCAGGGCCTGGTCAAAAGCGGATGTTCGCGGGCGGACGGGTCCGGACCTACCAGCTACTCCGCACCGGCGAGGCCTGCGAGCGGACCACCCAGGTGCTCGGCACTGTGGTCAAGGGAGGCCGCACCGGCGCGCTCACGTTCGTGAAGATCCGGCACACCTACATGCAGGCCGGCGAGGTCTGCATCGTCGAGGAGAACGACATCGTCTACCGCGACACCGGCAGCCGCCTTGACCTCACCCCCGGCACCCTCAACCATCCCGGACCAGCCGTCGAAGCCGAGCCGGTGATCCGGCTGGTCGCCGACGAGACCTTCTTGTTCCGCTTCTCCGCCCTCACCTACAACGCCCACCGGATCCACTACGACCTAGGCTGGGCCCACCACGAAGGTTACCCGGGGCTGGTCATCCACGGCCCCCTGCAGGCGCTCCTGATGGGCGAGCTGCACCGCCGGCACGGCGACGGAATGATCGGTCGGGAGTTCGCCTATCGCCTCAAGGCGCCAGCCGTGGGGCCGCAACGGTTGACAGTCGTGCCGGCTCCCGACGGTCTCGAACACGGCTCCCGGATGCTCGACACGTTCGGCAACGTCACCGCCGCCGCCACCATCTCCCCCATCGACGAGCCAGCGCACCGACCGGTCTGACAGGCCGGAGGAAGATACGAACAAGGACTCTGCTGTGACAGACCGACCAACTGACAACTGCCCAGAACGACCTCCCACGGCGGCCTGAGGGAGCGACGGCGTACCCGAAGATTTCGGCTCCTCCTGTCGAGAAGCTGACGCGCCTGACACCGCTCCCAGGCTTGGGCAGCGGCGCTACCAGATCATCGACGGGTCGAGGCCGTCCCGGTCAACATCGCGGGCCGTATAGCCGCGCTGCGGGCCTTCGATGTCCGCATCGCCTACACCCCAGCGCCAACAGCCCCGTCGGCAAAACCATCACCCCGCACTGGGGCAGCCTTGTTCCGGCTCGCAGAGATGAACGCCCAGAATGCGAGGCCATCCCGCGCTGCCGGCGCGCTTCATCGCCCGGCCGGTGAGGGCCGGTCTGCTGTCTCCAGAGCGCACCAGAGGCAGACCGCGCCGCCACTGGTCAGTGACTTCGTTTCGTGGGCCTGAGGTGACCCCGGCCCCCGTGCGACGAAGACACAACCCGCACGGCAGCGTCCTCTTGGTGGCCGTCCAGGTGTACGTCTGCCGCGGCGTGAAGTCGCCCCGACACCGATCGGGCGCTTCACGCGGTGCGGCGGCAGATGGCCGACGCGGACTGCCTGGTAGGGCAGGGGCTACCCCTCGTTGAGCCCGAAGCCGCCCTCAGCCGACGGGTTGTGGGAGGGGGCCATCTGTTCAGGGCATTCGATATGGAGTGACCGGATCTTGCGGTACAAGGTGGTCCGCCCGATGCCCAAGAGCTCGGCAGCCTTGGAGCGGTTGCCGCCGGCTTCCTCAAGCGCCGCTAGGATCGCGTCGCGCTCCGCTCGCTCGTACCCGCTGAACTGGCGTCCCCGAGCCGCATCACGAAGCCAGATGGGCAGCTGCTCCAACTGGATCAGCCAACCAGGCCTCGAGGCCGCGACCTCGACCATTGCTTGGCGCAGTTGACGGCAGTTACCCGGCCAGGAGAACGTCATCAGCGCCTGCCGAGCCGCGGATGAGAAGGTGGTGCTCGGTGCGATGCCCGGCAGGCCGGACAAGATGGCCCGGGCGACCTCGGGGATGTGCTCTTTCATGTGGACGAGCTCGGGCAGGCACACCATGGTCGCGGTGTGCCGGACAAGCTCGGCTACCTCGTCGGGTGCTTGCTTGAGGTTCGCAACCAGAATCAGCCGGCCGGGTCCGGTTCCTGTGCCATCCGGAGCGGTGGTGGCGATACAGGTGAGTGCCTTGAGCTCGGTGGTCGCGCCGGCGTGCAGATCCTCGAGGTGACGAAGGATCACCTGGCCGCCGCTGGTCAGGGTGTTCGTGGCCTCGGTGAACCACCTCCGGTCGGTCTGGTCGCGGCCGGCGAGGTCGAGGTCGCGCACGGGGCGGTCCGGGTCGAGCGCAGCAATCCGCAAGGCGACGTGGTGTTTCCCGGTGCCGGGGAGGCCGTCGAGGGCGATCGGGCCGGACAGCTGGGCGGTGTAGTGCAACCGGTCATCGATCGCAGGCACTGGATGCAGGGACCCGGGGGGTGCAGCGTCAGCGCTGCGGGATGCCGGGGGGGAATGAGACTGGTGGCGGAACTCCAGCCGAAAGGCGTCGCCGGTCGGGTCCGTGATCCGATGTGCCACCGCGAGCACGCGCCCGGCGGGCAGGTCCAGCTCAATCGTCTGCGGGTCCGCGCTCCAGCATCGACCGCTCACGGCCTGCCAGAGCAGCGGGTGCTGCTCGGGGGTGACGAACTCCAGCCCGGCGGTGTTGGACAGCACCGCGTCGGAGGTCAGCACCACCATCGGCGCCCGATGCTGGCCAGACCTGGGCGCCAGGGCGGCGAACAGCGCCCGGTTGCGTCCGCCGTCGAGGTCGGCCATCACCTGTTCGAGCTGCCGCGCGGCGTTCACCGCGAGGGTCAGCATCATCGGGTTGGTGGTCTCGGCCGCGCAGGTCAGCGCAAGGGAGCCGACCACACGGCCGGTGTGGGCCATGCGAATGGGTGCGCCCGCGCAGGTCAACGGCTCGAGCAGATCGTTGAAGTGTTCACCGCCGCGCACGAACAGTGCGGACTTGTCCTCCAATACGGTGCCGATCGCGTTGGTGCCGATCGCGCGTTCGGAGAAGTCGAAGCCCTCGGCGGCGCATGCGGTGTCTAACTTGTTGCGCTCGGCCCTGCTGCCGGCCCGGCGGGACAAGATTCGGCCCTGGTGGTCGCTGAGGAAGATCGCGACGCCGAGCCCGTCGAGGTCTTCCTGGAGCCGATCGAGCACCGGACCCGCGGAGCGGCACAGCAGCTCCGAGCGCCCGCGCGGGTCCAGGTAGTGGAGCGCGATCCTCTCGGTCGGAACCGCCTGGCTGGCGGCCCGCCGCCAACTGCGCAGGATCGGGTCCCGTACGGATCCGGTCGCCTCGCTGTATCGCTGCGGACCTTGACGCAACAGCAAGTCCCGGGCCTGCCGCAGGTCGTCTAGGTTAGGGATCGCCGATAGTTGCCCCATTGCATTCCTCCGGGGGTTCAACTCACCGGCGCGGGCGCTTGGTCCGCGGACAACACAATCCGTCCAGCCACCTTCCGCTCGATCAGTCGAGCGAGCGAGTCGGCGACCCCGCCGGCGTCAAGTCTACCGCTGATGATGGGGATGTGCGGCACAGTCCCAGCTTTGGCGAGATCGACCAGTTCTTCTAGCTCGGCAAGGTTGCCGACGTAGCTGCCCTGGAGCGTGAGCATCTTGAGCGGCAGCAGGACGGTGGGGATCGTGAGCTCGCCGCCGAAGAGCCCGACATGGACGAGCAGGCCGCCCTTGCGCAGCGCATCGAAGCCGTGGATGGCCGTCGAGGTCCCGTTGACGAAGTCGATCACCGCCGCGACTGGGCCCCCAGCGGCCTCCACGATGGCGGCGGCCAGGGCGGGGGAGTCAGCGAGCACGGTCCTGGTGGCGCCCATCTCCATGGCCATCTCGAGGTTCGGCTCGGACAGGTCCACCGCGATGGTGTGGCGATGCCCTCTCGCCTGGAGCATGGCGATGGCGGTCAGTCCCAACCCGCCGGCACCGATGATGACGACCGGCTCGTCCGGGTCCACGTGGCTCACCTTGTTGACCGCGCTGTAGGAACTCAGCCCAGAACAGGCGAGCGTGGCTGCCCAAGCCGGGTCGAGTCCCCTGATGTCGACGAGGTACCTCTCGTGTGGCACCGAGATGTACTCCGCGTAGCCCCCGTGGCACTGCACGCCGAGCATCCGGCCGTTGCCGCAGGCGTTGTCGTGACCGTCGCGGCATGTCGAGCACTCCCCGCACCCGATCCACGGGAAGACGAGCAACGTCTGTCCGACGAGCTCGGGGGATGCCTCGGGACCCACCTGTGCCACCGTGCCGACGACCTCGTGGCCGAGTACAAGCGGGTAGGGAACTCCGCGGTCCTTCAGCAACATCATGCCCTGGGTGCCGAGGTCGTAACCGCCCTCGAGCAGGTGGGTGTCGGAATGACACACGCCGGCGTGCAGCACACGGAGCACCACCTCCGAACCGACCGGCGCGGGCCTCGGGAGGGTGATCTCGGCGATCTCCTTGGTGCCCTCGAGCACTGCGTACGCCTTCATGTCCTCGACCTCCAAGAGCTGTCTCCCCCGCACGGGCGATATGACCACGATCACACCGGGGATTCAGAAAGTCCAATACACAATGGCGACCCTATCGATACCCGTGAAGCAATAATCGGCGATCCCTTGGATGCGGCGCCCGGAGCATTCCCGGTTGCGCGGAGGTGTCGAGGTGATTGCCGCGGCGTTTCATATCGGAACACCCATCGGTGTTGCGCCCATCACACACTGAGGCATGTCAGTCGCCCAGGGCACTCCTGGGACTCTTACGCGAAAGGCGACGCAATGACCATCTCCGCTGAGGCTAGTTACCTGGAGGCGCTCTACCGCGACTGGACCGGTCGTATGGCGGCCGACCCGCAGATGTCCATCGCCATGCTGCGCAGCCTCTTCGACGAGTGGCACCAGCCCACCTTGGAGCCTGAAGGTGTCACGTACCGGTCCGACACCCTCGGTGGGGTCGAGGGCATCTGGGCGCTGCCGGTCGAGGCCGACACCTCGAAGGTGGTCCTCTACACCCACGGGGGAGGCTTCGCGGTCGGCTCCGCGGCCAGCCACCGCAAGCTCGCCGGGCACCTGGCCAAGGCCATGGGCGCGATCGCCCTGGTCCTCGACTACCGACGAGCCCCAGAACACCCGTTCCCCGCACAGATCGAGGACGCCACCGCGGTCTACCGCGCGCTCCTGGAGAGGGGCTATGCGTCGGGGAGCATCGTCACCGCCGGGGACTCGGCCGGCGGCAACCTGGCCATCTCCACCGTGCTCAAACTCCGCGAGGACGGCACCGCGCTGCCCGGTGCGGTGGTCGCGTTCTCGCCCTGGCTCGATATGGAGCACGCCGGGGACACCCTGGTCAGCAACGCAGCCACCGACGGTTTGGTGAGCCGCGAAATCCTGGAAGGGATGTCGGGAATGTTCCTCGGCGAGACCAGCAAGCCCGACGACCCGCTCGCCAACCCGCTGTACGCCGACTACACCGGCTTCCCCCGGCTCTACCTGACCGCAGGATCGGTGGAGACGCTGCTGGACAACTCCACCCGGCTCGCCGACCGCGCCACCGCAGCCGGGGTCGACGTGACCTTGTCCGTCGTCGACGGCATGCAGCACGTCTTCCCCATCCTTGCCGGCCGGGCCCCGGAGGCCGACGCGGAACTCGCCCGCGTCGGCGCCTGGTACCGCCGCTGACCACCCACCGGTCCCACACGTAACAGAAGGAAGCGACCTCCATGACCACACACCATGATGCGATCGTGATCGGCGCCGGATTTGGCGGCATCTACATGCTCCACAAGCTGCGCAACGAGCTTGGCCTCTCCGTGAAGGCCTTCGAGAAGGGTGGCGGTATCGGCGGCACCTGGTACTTCAACAAGTACCCGGGCGCCAAGTCCGACACCGAGGGCTTCGTCTACCGCTACTCCTTCGACAAGGACCTGCTGCAGGACTACGACTGGCACGCCCGCTACCTGGACCAGCCCGACATCCTGGCCTACCTCAACCACGTCGTGGACCGCTTCGACCTGCGCCGCGACATCCAGCTGAACACAGAGGTCACCGGCGCCGTGTTCGATGAGGACACCAACCTGTGGACCGTCACCACCGCTGACGGCACGCAGTTCACCAGCCGTTACGTCGTCAACGCCCTGGGTCTGCTCGCAAAGACCAACATCCCCGACATCCCGGGCATCGACAGCTTCCGGGGCGTCATCACTCACACCAACGCCTGGCCCGACGACCTGGACATCACCGGCAAGCGCGTCGGCGTGGTCGGCACCGGGTCGACCGGCACCCAGTTCATCGTCGCCGCCGGCAAGATGGCCGGCCACCTCACCGTCTTCCAGCGCTCGCCGCAGTACATCGTGCCGTCCGGCAACGGTCCCGTGGACCGGGTGGAGGTCGAACAGACAAAGCAGAACTTCGACGCGATCTGGGATCAGGTCCGCGGCTCCGTGGTCGCCTTCGGCTTCGAGGAGAGTGCCGTGGAGGCCATGAGCGTCTCGGAGGAGGAGCGGCGCCGGGTGTTCCAGGAGAACTGGGACAAGGGCAACGGCTTCCGGTTCATGTTCGGCACATTCTGCGACATCGCCACCAACCCGGAGGCGAACGCTGCGGCCGCGGAGTTTATCCGCTCCAAGATCGCCGAAATCGTCGAGGACCCGGAGACCGCGCGCAAGCTCACCCCGGTCGACCTCTACGCCAAGCGCCCGCTGTGCAACGAGGGCTACTACGAGACCTTCAACCGGGACAACGTCGAGCTGATCTCGATCAAGGAGAACCCCATCGAGGAGATCACACCAGCCGGCGTGCGCACCTCCGACGGAGTCCTGCACGAGCTCGACGTCCTGGTCCTCGCCACCGGTTTCGACGCGGTCGACGGCAACTACCGGGCTATCGACCTGCGCGGTCGCGGCGGGCAGCACATCAACGAGCACTGGAAAGACGGCCCGACCAGCTATCTCGGCGTGTCCAAGGCCGGCTTCCCGAACATGTTCATGATCCTCGGACCCAACGGCCCCTTCACCAACCTGCCACCGAGCATCGAGACGCAGGTCGAGTGGATCAGCGAACTGATCAGCCACGCCGAGCGCAACGGCGCGCGAACCGTCGAACCGACCCGGGAAGCCGAGGACGGCTGGACCGCCACCTGCATCGAGATCGCCAACATGACCCTCTTCCCGAAGGCCGATTCGTGGATCTTCGGGGCGAACATCCCGGGCAAGAAGCGCGCGGTCATGTTCTTCCTGGGTGGGCTCGTCAACTACCGCGCCCAGCTCGCCGACGTCCAAAGCGACGGCTTCCGCGGGTTCGAGTTCGACAAAGTGCGCGAGGCGTCCTTGGCCTGACGCGCGGCCCGGGCCGAGGGACCTCCTTGGCCTGGGCGCCCAGGGAGTCCCGAACGGTTACGCGGGCATTCCGCCAGAGCGCGCCAGCGCCGCCAATCGATCGTCACCGGCCTAAGCCGTCGTCCACCGCCCTCCCGCAGGAAAGGCAGAGAGCACGTGTCCCGCACGATCACCATTCAGTTTCCCGGCACGGAACGACGCCACACTGTGCATGCTGGCATCCACATCAACGGTGAATGGGTCGACCTCGCCGATACGTTCGCCGTGGTCGACCCCGCGACCGGAGATGAGTTCGCCGCCGTCTCAGACGGTCGCGCGAGGCATGCGATGGACGCGCTGGACGCGGCCCACGCCGCACAGGGCTCCTGGGCGGACTTCGCACCTCGGGTTCGCGCGGACCTTCTGCACACGGTCCATCAGCTGCTGACCGACCGCGCGGAGGCGTTCATCGACGTGATGGTGCTTGAGGCCGGGAAACCCCGCGCAGAGGCGGCGGGCGAGGTATCCCTCACCCTCGACTTCGTCAAGTGGCTGGCCGAACAGGCGGCCCACGTACATGGTTCCTACGCACGGGCGTCGCGCGGCGACTTCCGGATCATCACCACCACACAGCCGGTCGGACCGAGTCTCCTGGTCTCGCCGTGGAACTTCCCGGTCCTGATCCCCGTTCGCAAGGCGGCCGCGGCACTCGCGGCCGGTTGCACGGCCATCATGAAGCCCGCGGAACAGACCCCGCTCACCGCCGCCCTGTTCATGCAGACCCTGGTCGACGCGGGGCTCCCTGCCGGGGTGATGAACCTCGTCCACACCACGCGTCCGGCAGAACTCTCCGAACGCCTCATGCAGGACCAGCGACTGCGCAAGGTCAGCTTCACCGGATCCGTCGCGGTGGGCTCGCTAATGCTGCGCCAAAGCGCCCGCAACATCACCAGCGTCCAACTCGAGCTCGGCGGAAACGGCCCCTTCATCGTCCTGGACGACGCCGACCTCGACAACGCCGTCGAACAAGCCATCGCCGCCAAGTTCCGCAACGCCGGGCAGGCCTGCGTCGCCGCCAACCGGATCATCCTGCATCAAGCCATCGCAGACGAGTTCACCGAACGATTCCTCGAGCAGACCCGCACCCTCGTGGTCGGCCCCGGCTACCGCAACGGCGTGGACGTGGGACCGATGATCTCCGAAAACCAGCGCAACGCCACCGCCGAGACCGTGGAGTCGATCGTCGGCGAAAAGGCCGAACTGTTAATCGGGGGAAAGCCGATCGGTGGCGACGGCTACTTCTTCGAACCCACCGTGCTGCGGATGCGGGAGAAGGCGCCGGAGTTCTCCTGTCAAGAACTCTTCGCCCCGGTAGCACCGCTGTTCACCGTCAACTCGGTCGACGAAGCGATCGAGTTCGCCAACGACACCGTCTACGGGCTGGCCGGTTACCTATTCACACGGGACCTGTCACGCGCGATCGGCATCAGCGAACGACTCGACGTCGGGATGGTTGGGGTCAACCGCGGCATCATGGCGGACCCCGCAGCACCGTTCGGGGGCGTGAAGACCTCGGGCCTGGGTCGGGAGGGCGGCCACTCGGCGCTCGAGGAGTTCCTCGAGACCAAGTACGTGGCGCTCACCGTGCATTAGTTAGCGGGCCTCAGTCTCAGAAGCCGCGGCTTAACTTCCCAGCCTGATTCACCACAGTCACTCCCTCGAACGGTCCAATCCCAGCGCGCGAAGGCGCTTGCGGATCTCACATCAAGTTAGGACGGCAAGTCATGGCACATCGATTGGACGGCAAGGTCGCGATCATCACCGGAGCCGCCCGTGGGCAAGGCGCGGCGGAGGCACGGCTGTTCGCCTCCGAAGGAGCGTCGGTGGTCATCACCGATATCCGCGAGGACGCCTTGGCCACGGTGGAGAAGGAACTCCGCGATGCTAGGGCCTCAGTGCTAGCCACCCGCCTCGACGTCAGCGACGAGGCCAACTGGGAGCGAACCGTTGCCGAAACCCTCGACGTCTTCGACCGGCTCGACATTCTGGTCAACAACGCCGGCATCCTCAACATGGCGGGCGTGGAGGAGACATCGCTTGAGCAGTGGAACCAGATCGTGTCGGTCAACCAGACCGGCGTCTGGCTGGGGATGAAGCACGCCCTGCCGGCCATGCGCCGATCCGGCGGCGGCTCCATCATCAACGTCTCCTCGATCTATGGCCTGATCGGCAGCGGGGCCGCTGCTGCCTACCAGGCCACCAAGGGCGCCGTGCGCATCCTCACCAAGACCGCAGCGATCCAGTACGCACCCGAAGGCATCCGGATCAACTCCATCCACCCCGGCGTCATCGACACCGGCATGGTCGAGGAGGAAGTGCCTGCCGAGTTCCAGCCGGCACTGATCGCCGCGACACCACTCGGCCGGATGGGCACGCCCGAAGAGATTGCCTACGGCGCTCTCTTCCTCGCCTCCGACGAATCATCCTTCGCAACAGGATCCGAACTCGTCCTCGACGGCGGCTACACAACCCAATGAGGACCGCTGGGCTGCTGGGCCGCAAGACTGGCCGGGGTTCTACACCTACGCGGTGCTTTGAGCCGCGCGCATGGGTCCTTGACAGCACTGAAAAGTCGGCGGGAGGTCGGCCGCGACTGCAGGTCGACGTCGCGAGCGTTACGGCCGGCTTCCATGCGCGTCTCAGTGCTGGCAACTTGGACGCGGTGGGCCGAGGTCAGTCCTAGTGACTCGTATCGCAGGGGCAACTCGTCGAAAACTCTGAGGCACGACATCGCACCTTGATGACATAAGGATTGCTTCGACGACTGTCAGCCGGCCGCCGCCGGTGACGCCACAGAAAGGGATCGGCTGTGAAGCAGCCCATGGAGTGGGTCTTCGACGACTTCGAGGTGGGCCAGGTCTTCGACAGCCAGCGCCGGACCGTCACCGAAGCCGACGTGATGATGTTCGCCAGCTGGAGCTGGGACACCAACCCGGTGCATACCGATGCGGTCGGACAAGCGCACAGCCGCTTCGGCGGGCCGATCGCACATGGCCTCCTAGGAATGTCGATCGCGATGGGTCTCGTTTCGCGCATCGGGGTCTTTGAAGGTTGCTCAGTCGCGCTGCTCGGTGTAGATGAGTGGCGGTTCGTCGCGCCCATCCGGAGCGGAGACACTCTGGGGGCGAGTGTGGAGATCCTGGCGACGCGCAAGAGTTCGTCAGGACAGAGCGGGATCCTGCAACGCTGGTTCACCCTGGTCAACCAGCACGAGGACGTCGTCCAGCAGGGCCGCATCGATCTTATGGTCAATGCCCGGAGGGCGGACCAGTCGGCACCAACCTGACCGCAGGAAGGGTCGGTGACGAGCACAGCCGCAGCCAAGGGTCACGCCGAGGCGGGCCGTCAGATCAGAGCAAGTCGACGTGCGGCTAAACCCACCCGAATCGCCCCGGGCTTCGTGGAGGCTCTCTCACTCGTTAATGACGGGTATCCTGAGACTGGAAGCGTGGGCGAATTCCTCACCCCGCCGAGCGAATCGGTAGCTTCCGGCCCGAGACCGTAGCTGTTGCGATGTACTTGATGGCATCCAGAGGGGTTTCGGTTCAGATCCCTTCCACGTGGTGAGACTATCCACTGGTCGGCGTAGGAGTGCTGTGAAGCTCCCGGTTCTTCCGGCGAAGACGCTCGGCTGGTGCCACCCGACCGACGACAGCCTCGGCCGTTGCCAACGCCCACGTCGACGCCAACCAGCGAGTTCGAGCAATACGTGAGAAGTGACTACAGGTCGTAGTACTGACTGACTGACCCATGCTGACCTGCGCAAATGTCGACGTTGGTCCTCCATTTGTACCACCTGTGTAACGGATGCGGGGACGACGCTCAGCATGTCGCGCGGTGGCAGCGGCCGGCTTCGCCAGGAGGGGGAATGGCGCCGGGCTTTCGCGGCGATTTCTCAGCCGATGAGCGCTGCTTGGACCTTGCCGAGCAATGATCGCGCTAGAGATTTGTTGGCCGTGCTCTGTTCCGTGAGGTTGCGTCGTCTCGCCTCGAGTTCGAGGCGCTGGCCGACCCGAGCTCCTGGCTCGTCGATGCCGCTGGCCAGTCCGGCTGCGATGGCCATGGCTGCCCAGTCGTTGCGGGCGGTGGCCGGCACGGCGTGGGCAACGACGTCGGTGGGCGGGTCTTCGGCCATCTCGTCGACGACTTTGCGGACGCCCGAGTAGATCCGGGAGGCGTGCCGCCAGGCTTCGATGACGGCCTCCCTGCGGTCTTCAGGGTCGTCGACGAGGCCGCGTTCTATTGAGGCCACGAGGCGGGTGTGCCAGCGGAGCAGCAGCGCGTTCGCGAGGTCATCGACGTTGTTGAAGTAGGTGTCGGTGCCTTCGATGTTGGTGGGGATTTGCCCGTCGTTTCGGGCGAGGATCTCCTCGATCAGATTGTGGAGGACTGTTGCGCGGCTCGGCTTCGGTCGGTCCTTTACGGGTACTCCTTCGTGGGACTGGATGGTGAGTGGCTGACTTACTGAATGGGTAGAGATGCGAACCCGCGGATCGGGCCTGAGCGGAGTCGGACCGCGGAGTCGATGTCGACATCCCAGTCACGGCGGCGGGTGAGGAGTGCTCGCAGAGCGATACGTGTAGGAGGAAACCATGAACGGCAGGGGTGCAGCCTGCGGCTGGGTCTCCACGGCTGCCAGTTCGAGCAAACGACCAGCGTCACGCCTTCGGTATCCTGTGACGAGGGTCACCGCACGCGGCGGCGGCGCGGCTAGAGGAGTGATGTGGTGAGCGTCGAGATGGAGACGGGTTTGGCCACATGGCTGGCCGGCTTCTTGGGCGCCGAGGCGCAACCTGAAATGGTGCGAAAATGGGTTGATCGGACCTATACGGCGATCACGACGGAGATCCCGCAACTAGCCCGAGACGAGCGCTTGGCCGCAGCGCTCCACAGTGCGGTCGAGCAGCACTGGCTGGCGTTCCTGCACAACTTCGCCCAGCCCGAGTTCGAGTTCAGGCTGGTCGAGAGCGGTCGCACGTTGGCAGTCGAGATCGCTGCCGCCGGACTGCCGGTTGAGGTGGTCATCAAGATTTACCGCGTGGCTCAGCAAGATGTGTGGGCCTACGGAACAGAAGTGATTCAGCAGATCTCGCCCGAGGTGTGCAGCCAGAGCGACGCGCTGATCTACTTCTGGGACCGGGCAGGTGCGTGGATCCAGGCCGCGATCGACGTCTCCACCAGCATCTACCACGCCACGAGGTCGAAGCAGAGCGCTACACCCGAGATCCGTTTGCTCGGCGCCGTCCGCGAGGTACTTACGGGCGACGCTTCAGACCCACGCAGGATCTCGGCCCATCTCGGCGGCTATCCAGTGACGCTCAAGCAGACCGCGCTGGTCCTCGAGGGAGCGCATGCTGACCATGTCACCCTGGAGCGTTTGGCGGGGCAGGCCGCCGAGGCCGTCGGGGCCGGCCGTCAACTTGTCGTGCATCCCGGGCAGGGCCGCGCTTGGGCTTGGATGGTCGGCACCTTCGACGCACGCCGACTCAACGAGTTGAACGGACTCCTGAGCAGCACGGACATGTCGATCTCGGTCGGCGTGACCGCCGAGGGCCTCGACGGCTTCATCATGTCGCACGAGGATGCCGTCGCCACGCACGAGATCGTCTGTCGAGCACCACGTGACCCGCGACAATCCAGGGTGACGTTCTATGAGGACGTCGAGCTCAGCGCGCTTCTGGCCTGCAGCCCCCGAGTCGACCGATTCGTCACGCGTGTTCTCGGCCAGCTAGCGGAGAACGACGGCACCATGGAGAAGTTGCGCGAGACGATCGCGGCATTTCTGGACCACGGGCGCAATGTGGATGAGGCGGCGTCGACGCTCTCTGTGCACCGCAACACTGTCCGGTACCGCCTCGGGCAGGCTGAAGGAGTGCTTGCCATTCCGATCGCAAAACTGGGCGCAGATCTCGAGGTGGCGTTGCGGCATTACCAGCTTTTTCATTCCGGAGACTGAGCCGCGTTCAGGCAGTCCGCGGCGCCGATGCCGCCTGCCCCATCCCGACACATGACCCCGCGTCGTGCCATGAACCGGGTACGCCGATCAACTCGCGTAGCCCCAAGACGACGGCACCTGGGTCGATCGCGAACACCGCCCCTAGTGTGGAGTCGCGGCGATAGAGAACGATGCATCCGGGACCGGGGTTGCCGAGGGCCAGCGTCTCGTCGCAGTGCGGGAACCCGGCGAACTGGAGCCGGTGCCCGTACCAGTTCGACCAGACTGACGGGATCCCAGTGAGTGTGATGGGTGAGCCATCTGTGACTGCATTGTGACCGGCCACGCCGCCCTGCTCGGCGGCGCTGGTCCAATTTGCCAAGCGCAGCAGGTCGCCGCCGATCGATGCCCAGGGGGCATGGGCCACGTCACCGCATGCACAACACGTCGGGCACGCTGGTGCGAAGGTCGGGACCGCACACGATGCCCCCGTCGTTGGGGTGGAGCATGATGCCCGAGTCGATGAGCCATCTGGTCGCCGGTTGGGCGCCGCGGTCGACGACAACGAGGTCGGCAGCCAGCGTGGTGCCGCCTCGCAAAGCGACGGCGGCGACGTGCCCGCGGTGACTCTCGAGCGCCTCGACCTCGACACCCACCCGCAGATCGGTGCCGGCCTGTCGCTGCAGGGCAGCGCAGATGCGTCCAGCCTCCAGTCCAACGGCGCGCACTAGCGGGAGCGGTTGGACGTCGAGGAGAACGACCGACATACCGCGTGCGCGAGCTGCTGAGGCGACTTCGGAACCGATCAGCCCAGCACCGATCACCACGACCCGAGCGCGCCGGTCCAGTGCCTAGCGCACGATGTATGCATCAGCCGCGGTTCTCAGCGTCGTCACGCCAGATGCGTCCGAACCCTCGAACCGGTCATGATGGGCTCGGGTCGCGATGATTTGCCGGTCCTAGCAGAGGCTCTCGCGTTCGTCGAGCTCGAGTGTGCGCCGGGCAAACTGCAACGCGGTTGCTTGTCGTCCGCCGAGAAACTCGACGCCCAGCTTTCGAGACAGCTGTTCGACGGTACGGAATGTCTGAACTGTCGTCTTCACTCCCACGGCCAGGACCGACTCGGACAGAGGGGGACGGTCGTAAGGAGGCAACTCCTCGGCCCCCACGAGAGTGATCGATCCGGTGAAGCCAGCCAGACGAGCCGTCTCAGCAGCGCGAAGCCCGGCGAGTCCGGCGCCGACGACCACGAGCCGGTCGTGGGAGGTGTTCATTGACGCAACGTCCACACTGATCCCGAGGCGCGGCAGGCTCTGAAGAGATGTGCGCCGGCTGCGCCCTGGGTCGCCAAGGTGGCCTCCTTCTCCTAGCTTGCTTGCGACCCGGTCTCGGGACAGGACCTTGGGGTGGCCTGCGTTACCGTGCCAGCCGCGACGAGCGATCACCCTGGACGTCGGAACAACGGTGAGCGCGATTCTTGGCGTGGTTGACACGGCGCCTGCACTTTTGTCGAGCGGTCCAACCCCGCCGGCCGGATTTGGCGTCGAGAGCCACGAACGCACGTGAGGGCCGCGAGAGCATATCGCCACGTCCGGTGAATCCCCGAGCGGGAGTCGCGCCGACGCGCCCGTGCAGAGTGTGCGGTCTCTTTCGTCCTTGGGAGTTCATTTGTCCAGTTACAACCTCGCGACTCTGCTCGAGTCGAGTGCGGAGTCCTTCCCAGAGCGCACCGCGATCGTCTTCGGCGACACCCGGTTGACCTACGCCCAGGTCAACGGTCTGGCCAACCAGGTCGCCGGCGCGCTGGCCGAGCGTGGTGTGGGGTGTGGGGATAAGGTGGCGCTCAGCTGTCCGAACCTGCCGTACTTCTCGATCGTCTATTTCGGCATACTCAAGGCCGGTGCCTCCGTGGTGCCGCTGAACGTGCTTCTCAAGGGGCGCGAGGTGGCCTACCACCTGGCCGACTCCGACGCGAAGGCGTACTTGTGCTTCCAGGGCACGCCGGAGTTGCCGATCGGTCAGGCCGGCCACGAGGGCTTCGAATCCACCGAGGGCTGCGAGCACTTCTTCGTCATCACCGCCGATCCAGCTGCGGCCTCGCCGATCGAGGGCACCACCACGCTGTTCCAGGCGATCGGGTCGCAGCCGCCGACGTTCGAGACCGTCGAGACCGACGAGGACGATACCGCGGTCATCCTCTACACCTCCGGAACGACGGGCCAGCCCAAGGGGGCGGAACTGCGGCACCGCAACATGCGCGACAACGCGCTGTCCGGCGAGGCGCTGTTCGGGGCGAGCGCCGAGGAGCCCGACACACACCTGTGTGTGCTGCCGCTGTTCCACTCCTTCGGACAGACCGTCATCCAGAACGGCGGCTTCGCCTACGGCGGCACGGTCGTCATGCTGCCCCGCTTTGAGGCCGAGCCCGCGCTGGCGCTCATGCAGAAGGAGGGCGTGACGTTCTTCGCCGGCGTCCCCACCATGTACTGGGGCCTACTCGGTGCCCTGACCCCCGAGGTCGACGTCGAGGCCCTCGCGAGGAACCTCCGGGTCGCTGTGGCCGGCGGTTCCGCGCTGCCGGTGGAGGTGCACAAGGACTTCGAGAAAGAGTTCGGCGTCACGATCTTGGAGGGCTATGGCCTCTCCGAGACCAGCCCGGTCGCCTCGTTCAGCCCGCACGGCCAGCCCCAGCGGGTCGGCTCGATCGGCCTGCCGATCCCCGGCGTGGAGATGTGCCTGCTGCAGGCCGACAGCTGGGAGAAGGTCCCCGACGGCATCGAGGAGGACGGCAAGACCTCCGTCGGCGAGATCGCGATCAAGGGCCACAACATCATGAAGGGCTACCACGGCCGGCCCGACGCGACCGCCGAGGTACTCAACGAGGAGGGCTGGTTCCGCTCCGGCGACCTGGGCCGCAAGGACGCCGACGGCTTCTACTACATCGTCGACCGGTCCAAGGACATGATCATCCGCGGCGGCTACAACGTCTACCCGCGAGAGATCGAGGAGGCCCTGATGACCCACGAGGACGTCTCGCTCGCCGCGGTCATCGGCGTCCCACATGAGTCCCGCGGCGAGGAGGTCAAAGCGTTCGTCATCCTCAACCAAGGCGCCACGACCACCGGCGAGGACCTCGTGGCCTGGGGCAAGGAGCAGATGGCGAACTACAGGTACCCCCGCATCGTCGAGGTCGTCGAGGCCCTCCCGATGACCGCTACCGGCAAGATCCTCAAGCGCGAGCTCGGCTGAGAGGGAAGCAGGGATCGACATGAAGCGGCGGCATCTACGACGAGGACCACGAGTCATTCCGAGGGTTCGTCAAGGAGTTCCTGGACCGGTCCGTGGTGCCGCATGTCGAGCAGTACGCCATCGACAAGGCGCTGCCGCGGGAGTTCTGGCTCGAGGCCGCCAAGCAGGGCTTCCTCGGCCTGGAGATCCCGAGCAGTACGGCGGCGCCGAGGCCGGCGACTACCGGTTCAACGCCGTCATGGCCGAGGAGCTCTCCAAGGTCAACGCCGCGCTCTCCTCCCGTGTCGGCATCCACGCCGACATCGTCGCGCCGTACGTCGTGGAGCTGACCACCGAGGAACAGCGCCAGCGATGGCTGCCCGGCGTGGCCAGTGGCGAGCTGCTGCTGGCGATTGGCATGACCGAGCCGTCCGGGGGCTCCGACCTCGCCGCGCTGCGCAGCGCCGCGGGGTGATCAACGGCTCCAAGACCTTCATCACCAACGGCTACTCCGCCGACATCGTCGTGACCGCCGTGCGTACCTCGCCGGAGAGGAAGGCCAAGGGCATCACGCTCTTCGCGATCCCGACCGACGCCGAGGGTCACGGTCGCGGGCGCAAACTCGACAAGGTCGGTCAGCACGAGTCCGACACCGCCGAGAGGTTCTTCGAGGGCGTGCGCGTCACCGACGACGACATCGTCGGCGAGCTCGACAACGGCTTCATCCACATGATGCAGAACCTCCCGCAGGAGCGGCTCGGCTGCGCGATCTCCAACCTCGCGCACGTCAAGCAGATCCTCGGCGAGACCATCGCCTACACGATCGACCGCAAGGCCGTCGGTGCCAGCATCGGCTCCTTCCAGCACAACAAGTTCCTCCTCGCGGGGCTGGTCACCCAGATCGAGGTCACCCAGGCCTACGTCGACCAGTGCGTCATCGCGCACACCAAGAAGGAGCTCACCCCCGTCGACGCCGCGAAGGCCAAGTGGTGGACCTCGCAGGTTGCAGAACGAAGTGCTCGACCACTGCGTCCAGCCGCACGGTGGCTACGGCTTCATGAACGAGCACCGCGTCGGGCCTGGCGCGATGCCCGCGTTTCGAAGATCTGGGCCGGCTCCAACAAGATCATGAAGGAGCTCATCGGCCGCGACCTCGGCCTGTGACGTCATGCAACGTGCGGTCGCTGACGTCCATGCTCGAGGATTGGTGATGCTCAGACCGTCGCCCTCTGATCGGGGGAGTTTCGTCCTTGAGGAGCGCCATGGTGATCTTGGACCGTGCTCACTGCTCTGGGAGCAGGCATTTCAGGTCGTCGTCGGCCAGAATCGACCCAAGACGGTGGGCGATGGTCGTGCGCAGCGCACTCACGTCTGGATGGGATGTGCCTGGCGACAGGGTGGTCCGCGACGGCTGGAAGTGACGACGATTCGTCTGCGGTCCACCTGGGTTCGGAGGTCCAAGCACTCCTCAGGTGCGCCGTTCGCTGCAACGGTAACGGCGCACCGGCATCATCCCTTCGCGATGAGCTGGGCGGCCCGTTCGCCGATGACGACCGATGGCGCGTGGGTGTGGCCGCGGATGATCTCAGGCATCACCGAGGCGTCCGCGACGCGGAGGCAGTGGACGCCTCGAACGCGGAGCTCGGGGTCGACGACGGAGGCGTCGTCGAGCCCCATCCGGGCGGTCGATGTCGGGTGGTAGAGCGTGTGTGACGTCTGCTCCAGGGCCGCGAGCAGGAGGTCTTCGCGCGACAACTTCTCGCCACCCATCGGTGCGATGTATGCGCCGGTGGCGAACTTCTTGATGGCAGGGGTGCTGAGGATGTCCAGGGTCATGTCGAGGCCACGCAGCATCGTTGCCCGGTCGCTACCTTCGGGGTCCGAGAGATAGTGGGGCTCGATGATGGGCTTGGCCAGGGGGTCGGCGGTCGAGAGCCGGATCTCACCTCGGCTCTCCGGCCGGAGGAGGATCGGTCCTGCGGAGAGGCCGTCAGCCGGGATCCCGTTGAGACCCTCCTCGACGTACGCGACCGGCGCGAAGAGGATCTCGACATCCGGCAGGGCCAGCGAGGGGTCTGTGCGGACGAACCCGTACGCCTCGGCGATGTTTGACGTCAGCATGCCCCGACGCTTCAGCAGGAAGCGGATCAGTTGGGAGACGCCGGTGGCGTCCTTCAGCGTCTCGCCGTCGACGCCGATGGCGAAGAGACTGACCAGGTGGTCACGCATGTTGGCGCCGACCTCCGATGATGCAGCCAAGACGTCGATGCCGAGGCGGCGCAGCTGCTCGGGATCGCCGATGCCCGACAACATGAGCAGCTGGGGGGTGTTGACCGCGCCGCCACACAGGATGACCTCGCGCGAGGCGTGTGCGGTGAGGAGAGAGCCGTCCTTCGCCCTGTAGTCCACGCCTGTGGCCGTACGCCCCGCGAACACCACGCGAGTGGCGTGGCATTCGGTGCGGATGGTGAGGTTCTCGCGCTTCTTGCGGATAGGCGTGAGGTAGGCCCGCGCCGAGCTGTGTCTAGTGCCGTTGGACTGCGTCACCCGGGTGCGGGTGAAACCGTTCGGCTCCTCACCGTTGGGGGTCTCCACCTGGTACCCCGCCTGTTGGACGGCGTCGAGGAAGGCGCTGGTCATCTCGCGCGGGTCGCGCTGCTCCTGCACGCTCACGTGAGTGGAGGCGAAGGTGGAGGCCAGCGCCCGGTGACTCCACTGGGGACCTGCCAGCTCAGCCCAGGTGTCGTAGTCCGCGGCGAAGCCCGGCACCCACATCATCGCGTTCATGGCCGACGAGCCGCCGAGCACTTTGCCACGGGGCCAGTAGATGGTTCGGCCGCCGAGCCCCTGCTGCGGTGTCGTCTCGTAGTTCCAGTCGTAGTTGGACTTGAAGAGCTCGGAGAATGCCGCCGGGATGGCGATGTTGGGGCTCTTGGCCTCGCCTCCGGCTTCCAGGAGGAGCACGCGGACGGAGGGGTTCGCCGAGAGCCGGTTGGCCAAGGGAGAGCCGGCGGAACCGGCGCCGACGATGACGTAGTCGAAGTTGTCAGTCATGAGAGTGTCCGTTCGTTGGTGGAGGGCTGATCAGGCGCGGAAGGCCGAGGCGAAGATGCTCGGCAGCTTGGCCCAGGAGGGACCGCTCGCGTACCCGCTGAGCTTGCGTCCGGTGCTGGCGGCGCTGCGAGCGGTGACGAACCACGGCGGCTTCGGGAACAGCGCCATCTCGCCGTTGAGCACCGACCGCGGGAACGGACGGAACGGCCCGGTCACGACAGTCCGCTCGGAGTGAGCCATCAGCAGGGCGTTGTGCACGATTCCGATGCCACTCTGGGCGTCATCGAGGGTGTGCCCCGGGAAAGCGCCCCACGTCGCGGTGGGGGCGAGGAAGGCGAGTCCGGTCCACGTGTTGATGGCAATCCCTCCGTAGTCCAGCCGGGAGACCGCCTCGTCAAAGGCCGCGCCGAGATTGCGACGCTCGGCAGGTGCGATGAGGATGTTGGCGCTCAGCGTCCCGGCCAGCTCATGGTTGACGTACTCGATCGCACGGTCGAGCAAGCCGCGGGCGCCGCCGCCGTCCAGCTCCACCAGCCCCAGGACCGGAGCGAAGTACTCGGTGCGCATGAGCGGGCATACTTCGTCCGGCTGGACCTGGATGAGCAGCCGGTCGCCGTCCGAAAAGGTCTCTGCCCCCGAGTGGGCACGTGCCGCGTCTTTCAGCCGCTGGTCGCTGCCCGGGTACCAAGGGGCGCGCGACGGTACCCGAGTCAGGGCCGCGCGAAGTTCGCGCACGAACTCCTCACGCTGGGGCCAGGCGGCGTCGATCACGATCATCTGTGCCGCGCAGCAGTTGTGGCCGGCGTTGTGGAGCCGCATCGAGACGATGTTCTCCGCTTGGAATCGCAGGTCGGCCGGGGTCCACTCGCCGGGCACGACAATGACGGGCGAGACCCCGCCGAGCTCACTGGTGATCGGCTTGTTGAGCACGGGGCGCCCCTCCCGGCGCCGCGTGGCCGAGTCCTTCCCGCGTCCCCACACGATGGCGTCGTGCGTCTCGACGCTGCCAGTGATGTGGACATGAGATATGCCGTCGTGGTTGCACAGATAGGCGCCTTCGGTCGCGCCACCCTGAACCACACGCAGGAGGTCGGCCTCGATGAGAGGCGCGAGTGCGTGTCGGTAGACCGTCAACAGGTTGGCGAACGTGGGATTGATTTTGAGGATGGTCGCGCGGTGGTGGACGACCAGCTCGGTCAGCACGTCGAGTGGGCCGATGGAGGTGATGTTGCCCGCGCCCAGGACAAGCCCTACCCCTCCGGACACACCGGTTCGACTGGCATCAGCGCCGGAGTCGGTGCGCACGTCGGCTTCGCTCACGCCAGGCAGCGTCCACACCTCGGCGGAGAAGCCGTGAAACAGCAACGCCTCGCGAGAGTCGAGCGGAAGCACCCGCCAGGCCAGCCGGCCGCCCGGTGCCTTCTTAGGGGTGATCGAACCGATGGGGGACACGCCGCCCGCCAAGGTGGCGAGGGAATGGGCAACGGTGCCGAACCCGGCCAGCGTCGCGTACGGCCCGCTCAACCACTCCTCGCCCGCGAGAGCGGACTTGGGGTCGAGGCCCTTGATGTCGAGAGCGGTGCGGGTCCAACGCTCAGCCACCCGAGCGACGGAGTCGTGGGTGCGAGCGATGAGTTCTCCACGTTCCCCGAGGCTCATCGCGGCCCACGCCTTCGCGCCGGTGGACAACCGTTCGATGGCGGCGTCGAACCCGCTGACGTCAACGGGCGGTGCCGGGGTGACAAGCGACATCGTCTCTCCTTCTCGAGGTACACGGTCGTGCGTGATCACTAAAGGATGTGGCGTTCGGCACACGCGGCCCTAGAGGCCTAGAGCCAGAAATAGCGAATGCGACTGTGCAGGGTTCCAAAGCGGCAGGGCGTGGCTCGTGGGTCGAAGGATGTCGATGGATCGCTGTCCTTCGATGAGGCCGTCGCCGTGTCACGCCGGACGTACAGCGCTGCTTGAGAAAAAGCGCTCCAGGCTCATCGCCCCCGCCTGGTTGCCGTGGGACGGCAGTTGGCTCGCTCGACAAAGTCGTGGCGCATATCTGGCGTCCCTGCATAAGACGGCGGTGGTGCTCGTCACGTTGACTCCGACTATCAGCACGAACAGCCCGCCGCGTCCCACGCGCGCAGCACCCCTTGCGAAAGGAACGAGAAATGCCCACCGTCACCTTTGTCGAGCACGACGGCACTCCTCACACGATCGACTTCGTCGAGGGCCAATCGATGATGGAAGCCGCCACGAACAACGCTGTTCCTGGCATCGAGGGCGACTGCGGTGGCGAGGCCGCGTGTGGCACCTGCCACATCATCATCACCGACGACTGGATCTCGACGACCGGAACGCGCAGCGATCGTGAGAGCCAGATGATCGAGATGTCGCCCGAGTGTCAGGCCAACTCTCGTCTGGCTTGTCAGCTGGTCGCCTCCAAAGCCATGGACGGGCTGAAGGTCCGCCTTCCCGAGTTCCAGATGTGATCCACGGACGACACACACCTCACGATAGGCGGACGAGATGAAGACGAAGAAGAACGTGCTCGAGCGCGCGATGGTCTCGGTGCAGACCAAGGTCCAGGCAACGGTGCCTGCCGAGCGGCAAGTCCAGGCCGCGCACATGGCCAAGAAGGCACAGCGTCTCGCCGGCAAGGGCAAGCCGCTCGTGCTCACCGAACGACCGATCCCGGACGCGGCGGACGTGCCGCTCGCCGAGCTTGATGTCAGCAATCCCTTCCTGTTCCGGCAAGGGAAGAGTCGTGACTACTTCAAGCGCCTTCGCGAGGAGGCCCCTGTCCACTACATGCCCGATAGCCCGTTCGGTCCGTTCTGGTCGATCACGCGCTACGAGGACATTCGGGCCGTCGACACCAATGCGGAGGTCTTCTCGGCCGAACCGGTCATCGTGATGGGGGACATCCCGTTGGAGATCGCGATGTTCATCGCCATGGATCCGCCGCGGCACGACACCCAGCGCAAGGCCGTCCAGGGTGTCGTCGCACCCAAAAACCTCAAGGAGATGGAGTCGCTCATCCGGGAGCGAATCGTCGAGGTGCTAGACAGCCTGCCGACCGACCGGCCGTTCGACTGGGTGGACCGGGTCTCGATCGAGATCACGGGGCGCATGCTGGCGACGCTGCTCGACTTCCCCTACGAGCAGCGCCGCAAGCTTACGTACTGGTCCGATGCGATCAGCGGCACCACGGAGGGCACCGGCGGCATCACGCACCAGGACGAGTTCTTCAAGGCGACGGCTGAGCTCGCTCGGGAGTTCATCGCTCTGTGGCACGACAAGGCTGCGCGCAGGGAGCAGGGGGAGACGGGTTTCGACCTCGTCACCCTCATGCAGTCCTCCGATGAAACCAAGGACATGATCTCGCGCCCCCTCGAGTTCCTCGGCAACCTGACGCTGCTGATCGTCGGCGGCAACGACACCACCCGGAACTCCATGTCTGGCGGGGTGCTGGCGCTGCACCAGAACCGGGATCAGTTCGAGAAGTTGAAGGCCAATCCCGACCTCATCCCCAACATGGTCTCGGAGATCATCCGCTGGCAGACCCCTCTGGCCTACATGCGTCGCATCGCGACGCGCGACGTGCACTTTGGCGGACAGTTCATCCGCAAGGGCGACAAGATCATCATGTGGTACGCGTCCGGCAACCGCGACGAGGCCCAGTTCGACGACCCCGACGCCTTCCGCATTGATCGTGCCAACGCCCGCCACCACATGTCTTTCGGGTTTGGTGTGCACCGTTGCATGGGCAACCGGCTCGCCGAGATGCAGCTGCGCATCCTCTGGGAGGAGCTGTTGGCCCGGTTCGACCAGATCGAGGTCATCGGCGAACCCACGTACGTCCAGTCCAACTTCGTGAGGGGTTATGGACGGATGATCGTGCAGCTCACGCCTAAGTCCGACGGCTGACACGAGGACGAGAGACTCATGGGCACAGCTCGCGTCATCATCGTCGGAGCCAGTCATGCCAGCGCCCAAATGTGCGCCAGCCTGCGCCAGGACGGCTGGACTGGGGAGATCCTCCTGCTTGGCGACGAGCCGGGGCTGCCGTACCAACGCCCGCCGTTGTCCAAGGCCTACCTCGCCGGGAAACTCAGTCCTGACGAGCTCCTCATCCGCAAGCCGGACTTCTATCTCAAGCAGGAAGTCAGGTTTCGCCCAGCACGCGTGGTGAAGCTGCACCCGGACGCCCTCCAAGTCGAGCTGGAGGACGGGGAAGTCCTCGACTTCGACCACTTGGCCCTGTGCCTAGGGGCACGCCCACGGCGACTGAGCCTGCCTGGCGCCCACCTCAACGGAGTGCACTACCTGCGGGGTGCCGCCGACATCCAGGGGATCCAGGCCGACCTGCCGACGAGCAAGCACGCCGTGATCATTGGCGGCGGATACATCGGCCTGGAGACAGCAGCCTCCCTCCGTCAGCTGGGCCTCACCGTCACCGTGCTCGAGACGGCCGGGCGCGTGCTCCAGCGAGTGACCGCACCCGAGGTCTCGACGTTCTACGAGCGGATTCATCGTGAAGAAGGCATTGACCTTCGCACGGACGTCGAGGTCCTCGCGCTTGAGGGCGGCGATCGCGTACGTGGAGTGCTGCTCGCAGGCGACGAGGTACTGCAAGCGGATCTTGCCATCGTGGGGATCGGTGTCGTCCCAAACGTGGAGCTCGCCCAGGAGGCCGGGCTCGCGGTGTCGGATGGCATCGTCATCGACGGTCATGGCCAAACCGATCATGCCCACATCTACGCCGCGGGTGACTGCGCCAACTACTTCGATGCCCGCTATGGCCGTCGGCTGCGTCTAGAGTCAGTCCCGAACGCAGTGGAGCAGGCAAAGACGGTCGCCGCCACGATCTGTGGCAAAGACAAGGAGATCTCCGGACTGCCATGGTTCTGGTCGGATCAGTACGACCTGAAGCTCCAGATCGCTGGTCTGAGCGCCGGTTATGAAGAGGTGGTCCTGCGTGGCGATCCAAGCGTGGGCCGCGACTTCGCCTGCTTCTACCTGAACGAAGGCCGAATTATCGCGGCCGACTGCGTCAACAGGCCGCAGGAATTCATGTTTAGCAAGAGGGCCATCGGGGCCAACCTCGCGCCGCAGCGCAAATTACTGGCCGACCCCGACACCGCTCTGGCGTCCCTGCTGCAAGTCGCGGAGAGTGCGGGCTGATGGCAAGTGGAAGGCAGGTACGGTCGGCGAAGAGCGCTCCGCCCAGCTCCGTGAGCTCGGCGTGGATGCGGCCATACGCGTAGCTCCCGCGTCAGGCGACATCGACCTCCCGGATGAGACCGGTCAGCCAGTGGCGGCGCAGTTGCGTCGCCGATGTGGGACGGCGTTTGCAGCGGTAGTAGGCCTATCGCGACACCCCGAGGACCTGGCAGCACTTGTCGACGGGAACCCCGGCGTCGGCGAGACGGTCGATCACCGGGTGGATCCACTTTGGGTGGAGCTGGTCCTGATCGATGCTGCTCCTTGTTGCTGGGAACGAGACCACGACGAACCTGTTGGGCGGGATGTTCGAGACCTTTGCGCGCAACCCAGAGCAGTATGACCGCGTCCGGGAGAACCCTGACCTGATTCCGATGGCGATCGAGGAGCACATGCGATTCTCCAGCCCCATCCAGAATCTGTACCGCTACACGGCGCGCCGACTACGATGTTGCTGGTGTCAAAATTCCCAAAGGGTCAAGGGTGCTTCTCTCCTTCGGTGCCGCGAATCGAGACCCCGTTGCGTTCGAGGATCCCAACACCTACCGCGCTGACCGCAACCCCAAGATGCACGTCGGGTTCGGTCACGGCGCACACCTCTGTGTCGGAGCACCCTTGGCACGGATGGAAGCCCACGCCGTCCTCACGGAACTCATCGACCGCGTATCGCGGATCGAGCTGTCTGGTGATCCGACATGGTCGACCAACAGTTCGTTGCGCGGGCCCACCAGGCTCGCAGTTCGATTCGTCACCACGTGATGCTCACTTCCTGCGGGTGGCCTGCCCCAGGTCCCACGCCGCAGTTCTGTTGAGCTGGCTATCGATGGCCATGACGGGCGCGTTCCTCACTTGCGCATCCTCACCCCGGTCCGCGTCGACCCACTTTGCGGAACTCGCTTGGCGACTGCCCGGTCCAGCGCCTGAAGGCGTGAGAGAAGTTCGGCAGGTCGCTGTAGCCGAGATCGACGGCGATCTGACTGATCGTCAGGGAGTGGTCGAGCAGTCGGACGATGGCCCTCTCGCGTAGTAGGGATTGTCGAACCTCCCGGAAGGTCGTCCCCTCGTCGTCAAGTCGTCTCTTCATGGTGCTGGTGGAGACGCCGAGGAGTGCTGCGACCTCCTGGCTGCTGCTACGCCCGGGATCCTCCTCGAGCAGTCGCCTCACGCTCTCCGTAACGCTGGTGGCACTGGTGTTCCGCTCAAGCGTGCGGCTCAGCTCGGCGATGGCCAGGCGGTAAGCAAGCGGGTCTGGGAATCGGCAGCGGGCCTGAAGCGTCTCGGCGGGCACGTCGATGAAGGATGCATGCGCGTCGAATGCCAGACGTCCGGTCAGGAGATCTATGTAGCCCTCCGGAAACTGGGGGGCCTTCCAGGCCAGGTGCAGTGTTACGCCTGGCAGCGTGCCGGCCAGCATGTCGAGCAGTCGAAGCAAAGCCGCGCCACCGTAGGTGATGACCAGGCAGTCGAGATCGGGGTCGCCGGTGTGGCCGCTGAGGCCTACCGTCAGGCTGCGCTGGCCCTGGTGGAAGTGGGGGCGAAGGGCCCCGGAGATGACGGGCAGGTACCCGAGCAGCTCGAAGACCTCGGTGACGGATCCAGCGCTGACCAGGGGAAGGCTCAAGGGACCAAACGAGGTCAGCTGGGCCCTCTCGGCGAATGCGAGCCCGAGGTGGGTGGCGCCTTCGGGGTCGAGGTCGGGGTAGACCTCGCGGAACCAGCGGATCGGCACCTGTCGGTCGTGCCGGACCAGATCCAGCTCGGACGTCCCCTGGTGGTCGATGATCCGACGAAAGTGGGCCACGGCGTCGGGCTCGAGTGCGTCGCTGTTCAAGAGCTGGACGAACGCCAGCGGAGGCACCCCGGGCTCGTGAGCCTTCATCCTGCCTCCTGAGCCGAAATCACAACATATTGACGCGGGTGACCATAGCCACAGCGCCACCGGAGCGCAAACACTTGACTCACGTTCAAGCAAGGAGCTGTTTCATGTCAGATGTCACCTTCATCTCCCACGACGGAGAGAAGCGCGAGGCACCCCTTGAGGAGGGTGCGTCCCTCATGCAGATCGCGGTCGACAACATGGTGCCCGGGGTCGACGGCGACTGCGGCGGAGAGGCCGCGTGTGGCACGTGCCACGTGATTGTCGATGACCAGTGGGTCGCCGAGGTCGGCCGTTCAGGTCCGGTCGAGGAGGAGATGCTCGCCATGAACCCCGAGCGCGAGCCGGCGTCTCGTCTGGCGTGCCAGATGCGCGTGAGCGAGAACTGGGACGGCCTCGTCGTTCGACTCCCCGAATTCCAGATGTGACCGACGAGAGGAAGACCGCGTCATGACGACCCTGACTACCGTGACCGACGCCGTGACTGAGCGAGTTCAGTCCGTCGTCCCTATGCAGATGCAGATCCGTGGGGCGCACCTATACGACAAGACCCGTCGTTTCGTGACACGGACCAATGGACAAAAGATCTTCGTCGAGGAGCCCATCCCCCCCGTGGAGGAGGTCGCCCTCGCCGATATCGACCTGAGCAACCCGTTCCTGTACCGGCAGGGCAGGTGGCAGGAGTACTTCGAGCGGGTGCGCAACGAGGCCCCCGTGCACTTTCAGGCCAAGAGCCCTTTCGGTCCCTTCTGGTCGGTCACCCGGCACGCCGATATCGTCGCAGTCGACAAGGACCATGAGACCTTCTCGGCGGAGCCCTTCATTATCATCGGCGAGCCTCCGCGGTTCATGGATGTCGCCATGTTCATTGCGATGGACCCGCCCAAGCACGACCGCCAGCGCGCTGCCGTCCAGGGCGTCGTGGCTCCCAAGAATCTGCGGGAGATGGAGGGGCTGATCCGCTCGCGCGTCCAAGAGGTGCTAGACGATCTCCCGATCGGTGAGCCCTTCAACTGGGTCGACCGCGTCTCGATCGAGCTCACTGCGCGCATGTTGGCAACCTTGCTGGACTTCCCCTACGAGGAGCGCCGAAAGCTCGTCGAGTGGTCAGACTTGGCTAGCTCTATGGAGCAGGCCAACGGCGGTCCTTCGGACAACGATGAGGTGTTCCGCGGGTTCGTCGACGCAGCGCGAGGGCTGAGTGCCCTGTGGCGCGACAAAGAGGCGCGGCTCGCGGCCGGCGAGGAGCCGGGCTTCGACCTGATCACGATGCTGCAGAGCAACGAGGACACCAAGGACCTGATCGATCGTCCGATGGAGTTCCTGGGCAATCTCACCCTGCTCATCGTCGGCGGCAACGACACCACGCGGAACTCCATGAGCGGCGGTGTCCTCGCACTGAACCGGTTCCCCGACCAGTTCGAGAAGCTCAAGGCCAACCCCGACCTCATCCCGAACATGGTCTCGGAGATCATCCGCTGGCAGACACCCTTGGCCTACATGCGCCGCGTGGCCAAGAAGGACACGATGCTCAACGGACAGTTCATCCGCAAGGGAGACAAGCTCGTGATGTGGTATGCCTCGGGCAACCGCGACGAGCGCGTGTTCGACCGGCCGGACGACCTGATCATCGACCGACGCAACGCTCGCAACCACATCTCCTTCGGTTTCGGTGTCCACCGGTGCATGGGCAACCGACTGGCGGAGATGCAGCTGCGAATCCTGTGGGAGGAGCTGCTGCCGCGCTTCGACAAGATCGAGGTCGTCGACGAACCGGAGTACGTCCAGTCCAACTTCGTGCGCGGCATCAGCAGGCTGATGGTCCAGCTGACGCCGAAGACCGACGCGTGACCGAGGGGAGGGCGCTGGTCGTCGGTGCCAGCCATGCCGGTGTCCAGGTGGCGGCCGGACTCCGGCAGGAGGGTAGGGCAGGAGAGATCGTCGTGGTCGGTGACGAGCCGGCGCTGCCCTATCAACGTCCTCCTCTCTCCAAGGCCTACCTCGCTGGCAAGAGCAGCCTGGAAGAGCTCGCCATCCGCAAGGCGGAGTTCTACGACAAGCACGACATCCGCCTCGTGCAGGGGACGGTCACGCAGATCGATCGTGCGGCGCAACAGGTGGTGCTGAGCGACGGCACGACGATGGCGTACGCCGGTCTCGCCCTGTGCACGGGGGGCCGGGCGCGCAGCCTGTCCGTGTCCGGCATCGATCTGCCGGGGATCTTCTACCTCCGGACCTTCGCGGACGTCGCGTCGATCCGGGCTTGGGCGGCCCCGGGTCGCCACGCCGTGATCGTCGGCGGTGGATACATCGGCTTGGAGACAGCCGCGTCCCTGCGGGCACTCGGTCTGGAGGTGACGGTGCTGGAGGCCGCTGAGCGCGTGCTCGAGCGGGTCACGGCACCTGAGGTCTCGGCGTTCTACGAGCGCGTTCACCGCGATGCCGGTGTGGTTGTCCGGACGGGCGCCCTTGTCGACGCCATGGCCGGCGACGACCGCGTCCGTGAATTGGTTCTGGCGGGTGGAGAGCGGATCCTTGCCGACCTCGTGATCGTCGGTGTGGGCCTGGTTCCCAACACCGAGTTGGCCGCCGATGCTGGCCTGCTAGTCGAGGACGGAATCGTGATTGACGACCTGGCTTGCACCAGCGACCCTCGAATCGTCGCCGCCGGTGACTGTGCCAGCCACCGCATGGCTCGTTACAGCCGACTGGTCAGGCTGGAGTCTGTGCCCAGTGCCGGGGAACAGGCCAAGACGGCAGCCGCGACGCTGTGCGGTAAGGAGCGCCCTATCGCAGCGCTGCCGTGGTTCTGGTCTGACCAGTACGACCTCAAGCTGCAGATAGCGGGGTTGAACACCGGTTACGACGAGCTCGTTCTGAGTGGCGACCCCACAGATGATCGCGACTTCACCTGCTACTACCTCCAGCAGGGCCGGCTGCTGGCCGCGGACTGCGTGAATCGACCGCGGGACTTCATGGAGGCCAGGAAGGCGATCAGTCGGGGGCTCGACGTCGACCGGGCCCAGCTCAAGGCCGCCCGCGCATCCTGATGTCCCGCCTGTTGGCCCACCCGACGCGGGCCAGCTGTCGTGTCCCAGGCTCCGAATCGCGCCACTACCCCGAAGGAACCTCGATGCAGAGCACCATGATGAACATCCCCCTCACGACCGCCGCAATCCTGCGGCACGGTTCGCGCGTGCACGCTACCGCTCGTGTCCGTACGCTCCAGCCGGACGGCTCGGTCAAGGTCGGCACGTTCGCGGACGTGGGTCGCCGGTCGGCGCAACTGGCTCACGCCCTGCGCGCCCGTGGCGTGACGGGCGACGAGCGGGTCGCGACCCTCATGTGGAATAACCAGGAGCATGTCGAGGCCTACTGTGCGGTGCCCTCGATGGGCGCGGTCCTGCACACTCTCAATCCTCGCCTGGCCCCGGAGCAGTTGGTCTACATCGCCAACCATGCCGACGACCGGGTGGTGCTCGTAGACGGCACTCTGGCCACCCTCCTGGCGGCGGTCCTGCCCCAGCTCGCCCAAGTGCGCACGGTGGTGGTGACGGGCGGCGTCGACCTCGCGCCGCTGCAGCGTGACGGCGTCACCGTGGTGGCCTACGAGGACTTCATCGCCGGCCAGCCGGAGACATTCGACTGGCCGGAGGTCGACGAGTTCTCGGCCGCGGCGATGTGCTACACCTCGGGCACGACGGGCAACCCGAAGGGCGTTGCGTACAGCCACCGGTCGACGTACCTCCACTCGATGGCGGCGTGCGCCGCCGACGGGCTGAGCGTCGGCGGTGACGATGCGATCTTGGCCATCGTCCCGATGTTCCACGCCAACGCCTGGGGGCTGGTCTACGCAGCTCTGATGGCCGGAGCCGACCTGGTCATGCCCGACCGGTTCCTCCAGGCAGAGCCGTTGGTCCGCCTTATCTCCAGTGAGTGCCCCACGGTCGCCGGTGCCGTGCCGACGATCTGGAGCGACGTGCTCAACTACCTCGAGGCCAACCCCGGGCACGATATCTCCTCGTTGGGGCTGGTGGCATGCGGAGGGTCGGCTGTGCCGCTGCACCTGATGCAGGTCTTCCAGGCGAAGTACGGCGTGCAGATCGTGCAGGCTTGGGGGATGACGGAAACCTCACCGCTGGCTGCCATCGCACGGCCTCCGGCGTCGGTGAGCGGTGAGGAGCACTGGGCGCTGCGGGCCTCGCAGGGCCGGCCGGTCGCCGGGGTCGAGCTGCGGCTGGTGGACGACGAGGGCAACGAGGTGCCGCACGACGGTGAGTCGGTCGGGGAGATCCAGGTGCGTGGCCCGTGGATCACCGGGGCGTACGTCGGCGATGAGGACGCGGAGAAGTTCGACGACGGGTGGTTGCGGACGGGAGACGTCGGTCGCATGGACGATCGCAGCTTCGTCACCCTGACCGACCGCGCGAAGGACGTCATCAAGTCGGGCGGCGAGTGGATCTCCTCGGTGGAGCTCGAGTTGCTGCTCGCCGGTCACCCCGACGTGCTGGAGGCGACGGTCATCGGCGTGCCGGACGAGAAGTGGCAGGAGCGCCCTCTCGCCGTGATCGTGGTTCGGGAGGGCGCCAAGGTGGCCCCTTCGCAGCTGAGAGACTTCCTGGAGGGCAAGGTTGCCAAGTGGTGGCTGCCCGAGCGTTGGTGCTTCGTGTCCGAGGTGCCCAAGACGTCGGTTGGCAAGTTCGACAAGAAGGTGCTCCGTGCCCAGCACGCCGCCGGCGTCCTCACGGTCGTTGAGGTCTGAGCTCATTGATGGACGTGAGGCGCAGACTGGAGCAGGTCGCTTGTCCGGCGTCCGACTGGATCGATCGCTCCATCAACGAAACCAGCCGGGTCTACCACGAGGCACGCCGTCGCGTTGAGATCGGGCGGAACGCTCGCTGGATCGAAACGGTCTCCCGGGTGCTGGACGGTGAGGTCCTGGACAGCCAGTGGCTCTCATCGGAGCTAGGCGGATACCCCGTGAGCGGCTACCACACCGCGTTCGTCCTGGCTGCGGGCGAGGAGCAGGACGCTGTGGAGTCGCTCGAGGAATCGTGCCGACACCTGGCGGCAGACGCCGGGCTGCGGCCGCCGCTCGTGGTGCGTCCGGGCGGACGTCAGGCGTGGATGTGGGCTTCCACAAGTCGACAACTACCCCCCGACGCGGAACTCGCGCTTTCCAACAGTCCCGTCGGAGACCTGCGCGTCATTGTTGAGTCGAGCAGACCTGGACTGGCTAGTTTCGCATCCTGCACCACCAGGCACGGCGCACCATGGACATCGTGCACCCCGACAAGCGGGGCGTCTTCCTCTACGCCGATCACGAGGCACTCCTGCTCCTCGGGTGCAACCAGAAGGTGGACGACTTCGTGCGGCGCACACTGCCTCTACGACAACGTCGCGGTCCCGCTGCGCGAGCACGCCAAGAAGTCCGAGTCCCAGATCCGCGACATCGTCATGGAGAAAATGGACCTCGTCGGTCTGCTCGGTGCCGAGGACAAGCTGCCCGGTGAGATCTCCGGCGGCATGCGCAAGCGCGCCGGCCTGGCCCGCGCCCTGGTGCTGGACCCCGAGATCGTGCTCTTCGACGAGCCCGACTCCGGCCTCGACCCGGTCCGTACTTCGTTCCTCAACCAGCTGATCATCGACCTCAACGCGCAGATCGACGCGACGTTCCTGATCGTGACCCACGACGGCAACACCGCGCGCAAAGTGCCCGACAACATCGGGCTGCTCTACCACCGGCACCTGGCCGTGTTCGGCCCGCGCGAGATGCTGCCGTCGTCGGAGGAGCCGGTGGTCCGCCAGTTCCTCAACGCCCAGCGGGTCGGCCCGATCGGCATGTCCGAGGAGAAGGACGCCGACGAGCTCGAGGCCGAGCGCGGCCAGGAGCTGCCCCCGCTTCTCCCGATCCCGCGACAGCAGGAGCCGTCCAACGGCATCCCGCGGCGTAGCCAGCGTGAGCCTGGTGGCTGGTGTCGCGAACACGGGATCACCCCGCCTCCGTACTCCTTCGCTAGCGACATCGCGACCGCTGTCCCGCGCACGCTGCCGAAGGCCGACCGCTTCCCACGGCGGCCGTCGTCTGACGGCGCAGCAAACCAGGCCCTGCCGGGCACCGTCACCGACCTCGAGGAAGTCTCATGAACGCCCCGTCCGCACCCACCCTGGAGATCCGTCGTCCCGCCGACGGCGAAGCACTCCGATCGATCCCGATCGTCGACCGCGACCGCGTGCGCGCCGCCGCCGAGGAGCTGCGCGAGGCACAGGTCGCGTGGCGCGACATGGGTCCCGCTGCGCGCGCCACTTGGCTGCGCAAGTGGCGGGGCTGGATCCTCGACCACACCGTTGAGCTCACTGACCTGCTCGTCTCAGAGACCGGCAAGGTCCGCCCGGACGCGCTGGTGGAGACAACCGGCTCGTGCGAGTTCATCTCCTTCTACGCCGACCATGCGAAGGAGTTCCTCGCCCCCGAACGAGTGGGGGCAGGAGGACTACTCAGCCTCCCGAAGCGGCTGACCCGCAGCTATCGGCCCTACCCCTTGGTCGGACTGATCATCCCGTGGAACTTCCCGATCACCCTCTTCCTGATGGACGCAGCGCCCGCGCTCGCAGCGGGGTGTGCGGTGCTGACGAAGTCGTCGGAGATGACCCCGCTGACCTGCGCGCGCGTCATCGAGGGGTGGCACGAGATCGGCGCCCCGCCGGTCCTGCGGCACGTTGCCGGGGCGGGGGAGACCGGAGAAGCGGTGGTCGAGGCTGTCGACTTCGTCCAGTTCACGGGCTCGACGGCGACGGGTCGTCGGGTGGCCACTCGCTGTGCTCAGCTGCTCAAGCCGGTCAGCCTGGAGTTGGGAGGCAAGGACGCTGCCATCGTGCTTGAGGACGCCGACCTGGATCGGGCGGCGCACGGGATCGTCTGGGGCGGCATCTTCAACTCCGGTCAGGTCTGCATTTCGGTCGAGCGGGTCTACGTGGTGGACGCGGTCTACGACCGGTTCGTGGAGAAGGTGGAAGCGGCCCTCGGAGCGCTGAAGCAGGGCTCTCGAGCCCGCGACGACGTCGGCGCCATGGTGACCCGGACGCAGGTGGACACGGTCGAGCGGCATGTGCGGGAGGCCCAGGAGTCCGGTGCGCGCGTGCTGGTCGGCGGGGCGCGGGGCGACGAGGGCAACTTCTTCGCTCCCACGCTGCTCGTCGACGTCGACCACAGCATGGTCTGTATGACCGAGGAGACGTTCGGGCCAACGCTGCCGGTCATGCGGGTGGCCGACGAGGCCGAGGCGGTGGCCCTGGCCAACGATTCCGAGTACGGGCTCTCGGCCACCGTGTGGACACGAGACGTTTCCCGCGGCCGGCGCATCGCCGACCAGCTCGAGGTAGGTGCGGTCAACGTCAACGACGTCTTCAGCAACCTGTTCGCCGTGGGGCTACCTCACAGCGGCTGGAAGTCCTCAGGCCTGGGTGCACGCCTGGGTGGCGCGCAGGGTCTGCGGAAGTACTGCCGCGTCCAAGCGATCACTGAGCCGCGGATTCCGCTGGCCACCAAAGAGCTCACCTGGTACCCGTATTCCGCCCGGCGTACGGCGATCGCCGGCCGAGTGCTGCGCCTGGCCGCCGGTCGTGGCTTGCGGCAGCGACTCGGCCTCTGAAAGGAAGAGGAACCATGACGACAATGAACAAGCGACGAGTGGTCGCCATCACCGGGGGCGCCCGGGGGATCGGCTATCACACCGCGGAGGAGCTCATCAGGCGCGGTCATCGGGTCGCCATCGGGGACATCGACGAGCTCCAGCTCAAGGTGGCCGCCGAGGAGCTCGACCTCGACGTCGCGGTGCGCCTGGACGTCACCGACCCTGCCTCCATCGCGTCCTTTCTCGACGTGACCGAGGAGGCACTGGGGCCGATCGACGTCTTCATCAACAACGCGGGCGTCATGCCGACGGGGCACGTGCACGAGGAGACAGACGAGGTCACCCGCCGGCAGGTGGAGATCAACGTTCTGGGCGTCATCTTCGGCACCAAGATCGCCCTGCAGCGAATGCTGCCCCGGCGACATGGTCACATCATCAACACGGCTTCACTGGCCGGGGAGCTTCCGGTCCCGGGGCTGGCGACGTACTGCGGGACCAAGTTCGCGGTCATCGGGTTCACCGAGGCCGCCAGGCAGGAGTACCGCAGGTCGGGTGTCGCCCTGTCCACGGTGCGTCCGACCTTCACCAACACCGAGCTGGTCTCGGGGACGAGCGGAGCCAAGGGCATGCGCAACGCGGAGCCGCAGGAGATCGCGCGCGCCACGGCGGATCTCATCGAGCGCCCGCGGCCTTTCGTGCGAGTCACGCGTATCGCCGGGACGATGGTGGCGGCGATGAAGTTCGTTCCCGAGCGGATCGCGACCCAGCTCGGGGCGATGCTCGGGACCGACACGGTCTTCCTCGACCGCGTGGACACCGCGGCGCGTCAGGCCTACTTGGAGCGGGTCGGTCGCAGCTGATGCCACCGGCGTAATCTCGCGCCACGGAGCCATCCGGGACGACCGCGAGCGCCACGCCGCTCGCGGTCGTCTCCAGTCTGGGGCTTACCTCTGGTGCTGGCCGCCCTCGGCGACGGACGCTTCCGGGTGGGTGAAGGCCGGCCGCTCCGGCTCGATGGCGGAGATCTGCTGGTAGTCGGCGCCCAGCGGGGGACGTTCGTCCGGCTGGCCCTTGTTGGGCCACAAGGAGGCGGCCCGCTCGGCCTGTGCGGTGATCGTCAGCGAGGGGTTGACGCCCAGGTTCGCCGAGATGCTGGAGCCGTCGACGACGAAGATCCCGTCGTGGCCGTAGAGGCGGTGGTAGGGGTCGATGACCCCCGTTTCCGGGGAGTCCCCGATGGCGCACCCGCCGATGAAGTGAGCGGTCATCGGGATGTTGGCGATCTCCCCCGTGGATCCGCCGGCCACGCCGTTGATCTTTTCGGCGACGCGACGGGTGGCCTCGTTGCCGACGGGGATCCAGGTGGGGTTGGGTGCTCCGTGGCCGGGTCCCGAGGTGATCGTGTGGCGACCGAGGAGGTTCCTCTTCGACCGCACCGTGATGGAGTTGTCCAGCGTCTGCATCACCAGCAGGATCACCGTCCGCTCCGACCACCGTCGCGGACTGAACCAGGTCAGGTGCGAGGGCTGGGTCGCGATCGTCCGTAGCCATCGCCACCACCGGGGGCCGCGGCCGTCCCCATCGGTGAGGGCGGTCTGGAGCAGGGACATGGCATTGCTGCCCTTCCCGTAGCGCACCGGCTCGATGTGGGTGAACTCGTCGGGGTGGATCGAGGATGTGATGGCCACGCCACGCGTGAAGTCGCTGGATCGATCGCGGGACTTCGCCCCGAGGATTGATTCGGAGTTGGTGCGGGTCAGCGTGCCTAGCCGGTCGGAGATGTACGGCAGGGAGCCAGTGGCCTTGAGTCGGTGGAGCAGCTTTTGGGTGTTGTAGGTGCCCGCTGCGAAGACGACCTGGTTGGCCGTGAATGACTGCCGGTTGCGGCGCCGGCGTACGGACCTGCCGGTGCGGACGGCGTCGACGACGTACCCGCTTCCCCTGCGCGGGCGCACGTCGACCACGGTGGTCAGGGGGCGTACTTCAGCCCCGAGCTTCTCCGCGAAGTACAGGTAGTTCTTGTCCAGGGTGTTCTTCGCCCCGACCCGGCACCCGGTCATGCACGACCCGCACTGGGTGCAGCCGGTGCGGCGCGGCCCCGCCCCGCCGAAGAACGGGTCGGGCACCTCTTTGCCGGGCTCTCCGAAGAAGACGCCTACGGGGGTGAGCGTGAAGGTGTGCTCCACACCCATGTCGCGCGCGACCTCGCGCAGCACCTCGTCCGAAGGCGTCACGTGGGGGTTCTGCGTGACACCCAGCATCTGCCGTGCCGTCCGGTAGTGCGGGTCCAGCTCGGCGTGCCAGTCGGTGATATGCGCCCACTGTGGATCGTTGAAGAACGGGGCAGGGGGTTGGTAAAGGGTGTTCGCGTAGTTGAGCGACCCTCCGCCGACCCCGGCGCCCGCCAAGATGACGACGTCGCGCAGCAGGTGGATACGCTGAATGCCGAAGCAGCCGAGCCGTGGCGCCCAGACGAACCGACGGGTGTCCCAGGACGAGGCGGGCAGGTCGTCGGTGTCGTAGCGCTTGCCCGCTTCGAGCACCCCGACGCGGTATCCCTTCTCCGCCAAACGCATGGCGGTTACCGAGCCGCCGAAGCCGGAGCCGATGATCAGCACGTCGTAGTGGGTCGAGGTCATGGGATGTGGATCCTTCGGTGAGGGGTTCGACGCGAGCGGCGCAGCGGACCGGCAGTTCCGCCGATCTGACGGATCTGCGTGCAGGCAGTCAGCTGCTTCCGGCGTACGAGAGCAGGGTGAGGTTGAGGGTGGGCGGCGTCGAGCTGCGGCGATGCCGGGTTCATCCCCCCGAGACGGCTGCCGCGGAAGAAGGAGTCCTCCGTCGGGCTGGAGACGCCGCTGACGACCAGGTTGAAACTGAAGGGATCGGGCAGCAGAGCGCCGACGGATGCGAGACCCACGGGGGTCACCATCGAAGCCAGGAGCAGCGAGGAGTAACTGACGGCCGCGAGCTGACCAACTGTGCAGCGTCATCTCGGCGTGACTGTCGATCAGGGCGTGGTGCATCTTGATGAACATGGCGAAACCGACGTCATCGAGCCGTTCGATGCGGTGCATCTTGGTTCTCGGGCTCTCGGCGAGGAGGAACACGCGGTAGACGAAGTCGACTCGCTGGCTCATGTCACTCCTTTCAGACGATGACTGTCGAGGCTGTCACGTCGGTGGAGTGGGCGTCTTGTGCTCTCGCCCAACGCGGAGGCTCCCGGCGGGGCTCGGCGCACAACACCCGGCCCGCCGGCTCCCGCTCCGGCGGTGCCGCCGGAGCGGGGTCAGTCCTCACAGGGACCGGCTGATGATCTCCTTCATGATCTCGGAGGTGCCGGCGTAGATCTGCGAGACGCGCATGTCGGCCCAGATCCGGGCGATGGGGTACTCGTTCATGTACCCGTAGCCTCCGTGCAGCTGGAGGCAGGTGTCGGCGACGCGCTGCGCTCGTTCGGAGCACCACAGCTTCGCCATGGCGGCGGTTGGGATATCCAGACCCTCGCCGACGTGGAGCTGGATGCACTCGTCCACGAAGGACCGTGCCACGCGAGCCTCTGTGGCGACCTCTGCCATCTTGAACTTGGTGTTCTGGAACCCCCAGATCGGCCGTCCGAAGGCGCTTCGGTCGCGCACGTAGGCCAGTGTCTCGGCCAGGCAGAACTCCATCGCAGCGACGTTGGAGACCGCGACGAGCAGCCGCTCCTGGGGAAGCTGCTGCATGAGCTGCACGAAGCCCTGGCCCTCGGTGAGGCCCAGCAGGTTGGTGACCGGGACGCGGACGTTGTCGAAGAAGAGCTCCGAGGTGTCCTGTCCCTTCATCCCGATCTTGTCGAGCACCCGCCCGCGGGAGAAGCCCTCCGCGTTGGCGGGGACGAGCATCAGTGAGATGCCGGCGGCGCTGTCGTCCGGATCGGTCTTGACCACGGTGAGCACCAGGTCGGCCTGCGAGCCGTTGGTGATGAAAGTCTTTGAGCCGCTGACGACGTACTCATCACCCTCGCGCACCGCCTTGGTCCTGATGTTCTGCAGGTCCGAGCCGGTCCCGGGCTCGGTCATCGCAATCGCGCCGACGACCTCGCCGGACGCCATCTTGGGCAGCCACTGCTGCTTCTGCTCCTCCGTGCCGTAGCCGACCAGGTAGTGGGCGACGATCCCGTTGTGCAGAGACGCCCCCCAAGAGCTGTCGCCGACCCGTGCCTGCTCCTCGATCAAGATGGCCTCGTGGGCGAAAGTGCCACCGCCGCCGCCGTACTCCTCGGGGATCGACAGGCAGAGCAGACCGACGTCACCAGCGCGGTTCCACAGTTGCCTGTCGACGTGCTTGTCGGCGATGAAGGTCTCGATGTGCGGCTTGACCTCCTTCTCGCAGAACGTGCGCGCAAGGTCACGGACGTCGTCGAGGTCGTCGTCCATCCAAGGGGAGCGGCGAGTGGTCATGGGGAGCCTCCAGCGGAGCGGGTACAGGGTGTACCCATTCGACCATGATGCGGGTGCTGGGTACAAGGTGTTCCTTTGTGCGCCGCTCGGTCAGCGCCGGTCGTCGGCGCCCCCGGGCATAGGCTGCGGCTGTGGTCGAGGAAGGGCGATGGGTGGATTCCACGGTGCGGCGCCGGTCTTCCCGCGATGATGAGGTCCGCGACCGCCGGCGGCGCCACGTGGCCAACGCTGCTCTGCAGGTCGTCGACGAGAGGGGCGCGGACGCCGGCACGGCACTGATCGCCGAGCGGGCTGGGATCCCGAGGCCGCACGTCTACCGCTACTTCGCCAGCCGCGAGGACCTCGATAACGAAGTGGTCCGCCTCGCCGCGCAGGACCTCATCCAGCGGGTCCGCCCGCACCTCGCTCGGCGGGGAACGCCCGCACAGGTCGTCGAGGGGCTGGTGCACGCCTGCGCGACCTGGGCCGACGCCCACCCCCATCTCTACCGCTTCCTGGCGGCTCGAGGGCAGAGTCGGACCCTGCACCGCGCTCGGATGGGTCGTTCGCGTCTGCTGGACGAGATCGCCGCAGCGGCACGGGGGTACACCAAATCGGGGGACGAGTCGTTCCCTGAGGGCATCCTGGTTGGCGTGATGGGCATGGTCGACGCCACAGTCATCTGGTGGCTCGACCAGCGCGACGAAACCCTGGACCTGATGGTGCGGCGTCTCTCGCGCCACGTCACCCTGGTTCTTCAGGACGCCCTGGCCGCCCACGGCATCCACCTCGACCCGGCGGTCGAGCTGGAGCCCTTCATTGGCGAGTGAGTCACGAGCGCTTCGCGGGACTGCCCTGTTCAAAGTGCTCGACGTCAACGATGACGAACGTCGCGTGCGCTGTCGCGACCTGCCGGCCGCCTTCGTCCGCGGCTGCAGCGTTCACGTGGAGCCGCCGTCCCGCCCGGTCCCGGACATGCGCGGTGAACTCGTAATCCACCCCCAGCAGCACCGGACGGAGGTACTCCACGGTCAGCGACCTCGTCACGGCGAGCTCGCCGACGCGGTAGAGGAGGAACCCAAACAGGTCGTCGAAGGCGGCGGCGACCAGACCGCCGTGGGTGATCCCCGGTGCCCCCTCCTGGCGATGGTCGAAGCGGTGCACGGCGCTCACGCCGTGCTCGGTGGCGTCGACCTCCAGGGCGAGGCCGGCGGGGTTCTCTTTGCCGCATCCCGCGCAGGTGGGGGAGTGCGAGGGCAGGCGGCCCACCGCCGTCGGCGCGGGCCGCGACATGGACCGGATCCATGCATCCAGCGTCGACGCCGTGCCCCCGTCGAGACGCATCTCGCGGCCCGGGGTAGGGGGCTCGGTGTCGTGGTCGCCTACCAGCGCATCACTCATCGGGGGCTCCTCGGGCTCCAGGACCACAGTGCATCGAAACATCCTTGCATGTTTGTCCTCACGAGAGACGAAACGGCCATTGATGTCTACAATGGCTGAGATGCGAACGACCTCGACCGTCCAGCGCCGCCCGATCCATAACGACCGACGTGGCCTCGCCTGGTGGCTGGCGGTGGCGGTCTGCAAGCCAGTCCTGGTGGTGCTGCGTCGCCCGGACTGGCGCGGGGTCGCGGGCATCCCCCGGGTGGGCGGAGCGGTGCTGGCCGCCAACCACGTCTCGCACCTCGACCCGTTGCTGGTCGCGGAGATGGTGCTGGCCGAGGGGCGGGTGCCGCGGTTCCTGGCCAAGGACAGCCTCTTCAGCGGGCCGGTCGTGGGCAGGTGGTTCCGTGCTGCCGGCCACGTCGAGGTCGACCGCGTCGCGGGACGCGCGGGGTACGACAACGCTGTGAGCGCGGCGCGCGACGGGCGGCTCCTCCTGGTGTACCCCGAGGGTTCCATCACCAAGCGGGAGGACGGTCTGCCGATGACGATGAAGTCGGGGGCGGTGCGGATCGCTCTGGAGGCATCGGTACCGCTCGTGCCGGTGGCCCAGTGGGGGGCACAGGAGATCCTGCCCGCCTACAGTGGGCAGTTGCGCTGGGGGTGGCGACGACGTGTGAGCGTGCTCGTCGGACCGCCGATCCCGCTGGACGACCTGCGGGACCTGGAGCCGGCCCGTGCCATCGAGGTGGGTCGTCGGCGGCTCGAGGACACCCTCACCTCGATGGTGTGCGAGCTGCGCGGAGCAGACACGCCGCCGTAATGAACTGGGCGTTCACGCCCGGAAGCGGGGATCCTGGGGGCGCGGGGTGTCGGAGCCGCGAACCATGGCGGAACCGTAAGTGTGCAACAGCGTCGCCATGAGCTCGTCGAACGGCAGGTCCACGAACATGCCTCGTTCGCGGACATACTCCATATGACGTCGGCCGGCGCCGTCGGCTGCGTGGAGCAACGCATCCCGCGACCCGTCGAACTCCAACGGAGGTACGCCAAAGCGACGGCACAGCTCGGAGTTGAAGGCCGGCGACCCCTTGCGCCACAGCTGGTCGACGTACACCGCGCTCCACCCGTGGAACACGAACAGATCGGTCCCCATCAGCTCCAGCAGAGACGCGCTGTTGAGGTGATTGCGCACATCCGAGAACCCGAGTACGGCCGGGATTCCCGCAGCGCGCAGGCTCGCGGTGAGCAGCACCGCCTTGGGCACGCACCACGTGGGGCCACCGTCGAGGATCGCGCTGGCGTGGTAGTCCCGGGGCTCGGCGGTGACGCTGTAGGGGTCGTATCGGAGCCGGTCGCGTACGGCCGCGAACAGCAGCGCGATGCGCTCTCGCGGATCGCGGACACCCCGCACGACGGACTCGGTGAAGTCGCGGACGTCGGGGTGGTTGCTGTCGACGAACCGGCTCGGGTCGAGGGCCTCCCGTGGGTCGAGCTCGCCCCTCATCAGGCGCCGGTCCGGAGGTCCTGGCGCGCCCCTGCGATCTCGAGGGCGGTGACGAGGTCCCGCTCGAGCGAGGGGAGTACGGCGGCCGAGCGAGCTGCCTGCTCCACCCGTCCTCGTGCTGGGCCGTCCTGACGGGCCAGCGATGCGACCAGGGACCATGTCTCCGCGCACAGGTGCGCGGCGGCGGCAACCTCGTTCGCCCGCGCGTCCCCGGTCAGGCGCGCGATGTCGGCGGCGCCGCTGGACAGCAGTCGGCGGAACAGCCCGCCGCCGGTGCCGGCCTTCTCGACGAAGGCGCTGAGTCCTTGGAGGACCAGGTCCAGGATGTCGTCGGGGAAGACTCCCGGCCAGTCAGCGAGGTCCTCGGCGAAGAGGTCGACGGCGGCCAGCCCGGTGGCCCCGACGGCCGAATCCCTCCCGGTGACGATAGAGCTGCCGGTGGAGGTGGTCATCGCCTCCGCCGCCTGGGCGAACGCCGTCTGCGCGATCTCGGCCAGGTCGGGCAGCCGGTCGGGCCAGGCGATGTCGAAGTAGGTGTGACGCGTCGGGACCGGGAACCCCTGGGAGGAGCGGGCTCGGGCCAGTGCCGAGTAGGGCACGAGCTGCACCTCGTCCCGGTCGTTGTCGACGACGTGCGCGACCTGCTGCTCGTCGTCATAACCGATGACGACGATGTCGTGGCGACTCATCTGCAGGCGTACGCGGAGGTAGGGAAGCTCCGCGATGTCGGCCCACACCAAGGCGGGACGGCCGTCTCGTACGGCGTCGCGCACCCACGCCCAGCCCTCCTGCGGGTCATCCGTCGCATGCACGGAGACCTCGGCGCCCAGCCGCGTCGGGAGGTCCGTCTCCAGGTCGCCTCCCCGCCCCACGAGGTATACCGGCGGCATGAGTGCCGCGTCCCTGACGTAGGAGAGATCCAAGGCGCCGCTCAGGGCAAAGACGAGGCCTTCGTCAGGGGGGCCCTCCCAACCGAGTCCGGCCCACTCCAGGAGGTCCCGCATGGCTCCGGAGCCGCAGTGCCCGCCGCGTCGGTGCGGGTACTTGACCACTTCAGTGTCGCTCGAGTTGACCATGCGGCTTCTTCCTGAAGACAACTAGTGATTTTTGTTCAAACCTAAGGCACCGCGCTGAGAATGTCATGACGCGGCCCATCTGACGCGTGTCCGCAGTCGGACATTGTCGATACTCTGTCCACCGTGTCGTCCCCCTCCATGCGAGAGCGCTACCGCGAGCACGTTCGTGCAGCGGTGCTCGAGACTGCCCACGACCTGATCGCTGAGCGGGGCTGGGAGCGGGTGCGCATGGGCGAGATCGCCGAGGCGGTCGGCGTCTCGCGCGCACTGCTGTACAAGGAGTTCGGCGACAAGCCCGGTTTGGGGGAAGCCGTCGTCCTGAGGGAGGCGGCGCGCTTCATCGAGGGCATCGAGAACGTGCTCGCGCATCACGGCTCCGACGCTTCAAGCGGCCTCGCGGCGTCGGTGGGCTTCGTGCTGGAGGAAGCCGAGAACAGTCCCCTGCTCAGAGCGGTCCTGATCTCCAACCGCGATTCCCCACCACCCGCGACGGGCATCCTCCCCCTCCTCACCACGTCTGCGCAGCTGTTGGAGCTCGCCTCCGGCTCCCTGGCCCGGTGGCTCACCTCCCACGTGGCCGGTTTGCGGGCGGATGAGGTGTCCGACGCCGCCGAAGCCCTGGTGCGGCTCACCGTGAGCCACCTCGCCCTACCGACCAGGTCCCGGGCGGACACCGCCCGGAAGATCACTGAGGTGGGACTCAGGTGCCTCGGGCTTCCCATCACGCCGGAGCAGGGAATCGCGACGTGACGGTTGCTCAGGTTGCGAGATCGCCGGCGACCCCGAGGACCAGTAGCTGGTGAATGGCACGGTCGCGTCCAGGGTGGCCCGGGGACTCGCTGCTGCCGCGGTTTCGCCTAGTGCGCGGCTGAGGCTGTTCTCCGGTGGTGCGGCGGCCCGCCAGCAGTCCCTCGGGGATCAGCTCTGCAAGTGAATCGCCCCGGGCCTGGTGGAGGTTCTGGGGTGCCCCGGGATCTGTCGTGATTGAGAGCCATGGCAGCGCCCAGGCGCACCACGACAAGCCTCGGGAAGCGCGCTACCCGGATGGCGGACGATGCGCGGAGTAGCCCGGTTATCAAGCGATTTGCAACGGATCGCTGCCTGCGACGGGCGGAAGTGCCCGCGTCGCGATACCGAGATGCAACGAGGGCCCCGGCATAGCCGGAGCCCTCTTGCTCGAACGGCGTGAGCTCGAGCTCTAGAAGTGACTACAGGTCGTAGTACTGAGTAAGTGACCCATGCTGACCTGCGCAAACTCCGATTCGTTCAGGCGATTTGTATCCCGTTTGTAACAGCCGAGCGATTGTCGGCCCTTCAGGGGCGTTCAACTACGAAGACGTCCTCGGCCTCAATCTACCGCCTCGGTGCCGTTGGGCGCGTTGGGGACGTCGCGGGTGCCTCGGCGAGGCGGGGCCGAGCTGCGAGGACGTTAACGCTGTCTGGGGTGTTGAGGCTGTGCGTGAACTCGCGGAGGGCGGCGCGCACTTCGCCGGCGGCTCGGAGCGGGCACCTCTCGATGCTTGGCCGTCTTGTGCTGGCCGATGCGATCCGAAGAAGCGACGAGCTCAAACCCAGCTACACCCACCGAGCCAAGTCACATGTAGTAGGCGTATCGCGGCGCCGGGCGTTCATTCGGGCCGAGGTGCTTCAGGATCCGGCCGATCGAGTCAGCTGTGCGCAGCGTGATGGGCACCCGTCCGTCGAGTTGGGTGGCGTTCCAGTTCATCTTGGAGAGCGCGAGCAGCTCAGTCGCGATCTCGGCCGCGCTCGACTGCACGTCGACAAGGCGGAAGGGGAGTGCCGACGGCACGTACATCCCTGGGTAAGTCCGGTAGAACGGAACGCTCCCACGGGTGTAGAGCAGGTGCCGGGTGTCAGTGAGCGACAGGAGCGTGCCTCGTAGGGTCGTCTGCTCGCCTTGCCGAAACAGCCGGGGGGAGTCCTCGCGTGGGATCCAGACGAGTTCGAGCATGGCCAGGCGCTCCGCCTCGGCGGCAGCCCGGAAGCCCTCCAACTCTTCAGGCGTGAACGAAGAGGTCTTGTGCAGCATGACGCGTGCGGGTGCCGTCTTGTGCTCGATGCGGTAACGGGCCAGCGACTGCTCAAGGAGGTCCTTGGCGTCGTCGCCGGTGAGGTGTGGCTGTCGGTCGTCCTTCGACTGAGTGGCCTGGGCGCCACGGACGATCACGCCGTCGCCGCGCTCGTTGAAAACCTGCGCCACGCTCGTCTGCAGTGTTTCGTTGTCGGTGCTCCGGTAGAAGGCGACGCCGACGTAGCAGGTCGTGAGGTCCCGGACATGGCGGGTCATCCGCCATGGCACGCCGCCGGCCTTGTAGTACAGCGCCGTGTGCAGGTTCCAGGCCTTGGTTGCCTCGTCCTGCTGGCGTCGCCTGTCGCGGCCCTTCGGCTTGTAGGTCGGGTCCCAGGTCTCGCGCCGGATAATTTGGATGGGACGACTACCGCTCAGCGAGCGTGCCTTCAGCAGTTCGTGGAAGTCGAAGCCGATAGACGCAGCTCTTGGTTGCTCCCACGGTCGGTCAGGGTTGGTCTTCGGCTCCTCGCGTTCCGGCAGATCGTCGGGACGGCAGACGATGATCACGTCGCAGTTGGGTTCCTCATCGAGCGTTCTCAGCTCGGCCTCGTACAGTTCGACGCCCTTCTGCACAGCCTGCAGCGGACTCAGCGTTGCGATGTTCTCCAGGGCTCGCTTGTCGAGTGTGCGCTCCAACCGCCCGTTCCAGATGATCGTCGAGCGGAAGCCGACGCTGGTATGGAACCCAGGAAACGGCAAGTAGAGGTGCGATAGCGGGCTTTCTTTGGGTGCAATTGGTTCGCGGCAGCGGTCGAGCCATGCCTTGACCCCATCGATGGCCTCCTTGGTGCCGACGATGCCGATCTGGATCGTCCGGACTCCGGTATGGCTCAGGTCGGCCGGACCGTAGTTGTTGATGCCGCTACGTGGGTCGATGTGGCGGCTGCCGTTGCCGAATTCCAGGTCCGGTTCTTCGATGAACGTGAGTTTCATGCCGTCTCCGCCAGCTCCCCGTCAGCCAGAGGATCGGTCGGATCCGACGCCTCTGCCGCTCGCTTCCACTTCGCCTCGTCGATGCCGCGGTCGGTGTCGAAGGTGACGAGTTTGCCGAAGTCGAGGATGCGCTCGTTCTGGCTGAACAAGCTGTCATGGCCGCCCTCGCGACCGGCGAGGATGGCGGCCCACATGCGGGTCTCGCCGAGCACAGCGGGGTTACGTTCGAGCCGCTTGATGCCGCTCAGGTACTGGGCTGTGAACCGTGACTCGCGGTAGCCGTCGATCGAGTAGTAGTAGTCGGGCGTGAGGGCGCAGAACCACTCGTCGTCGAGGTTGAGGAACTGCCACTTGAGGCCGGCGTGCTTGTAGTAGCTGACCTGCGATGGGTTGGTCTTCTTGGCGTGCGGCTTGAAGACGGAGCGCCAATGGGTGCCGCTAGTGTTCCAGCTCCGTGGCGACAGGTCGTCGGTGGCGCGGAAGTAGAGCATGTGGCGCTTGCCGTGGAAGGCGCAGTCATCGCGGAGGTCTTGCCGGAAGGCGTTGTTGAGCAAGCGCACCAGTATTCGCTCGCTGTCCGGGCTGCCGTCGAGCAGTTCGCCGGTGGCCTCGATCGTCGGGTCACCGTTCACCGCGCCCGCCAGCGCGGTGTCCTCGACGGGGCTCCACGTCAGCAGCCGGCCGCCGAAGAGGGTGAAGTCGTCTTGGATGTCGAGGCTGCTCTCGCGCTGTAGGTCGTAGACCTTCCGGGGGAGTGTGACTGCGGCGTCGTATGCCCAGAACACGTCGGGCATCGTCACAGGCAGCAGGTTCGACTCCAGGGTTTCATCACGCAGATCAGCGACGGGCGTGTGCGCGCGGCCGTGAGGATCCGCAACCGCGAACAGCCGGTCGGAGACGTCCCCTTCAAGGGACATGGTGATCTTGTTGAAGTCCACACGTCCGCTGGCGCGACGGGCGGGATCCGCGAAGTAGGACTGGATGTGCGCCCACCAGGCTTCGCCCCGCTTGGGGTGTGAGCAGACCAGCAGGACGGGCATTGAAGACTTCATCCAGTAGTCCAGGTCGCGCTCGTCGCAGTCGTAGTGGAACCGGTCGGCGGTTTCACCGGGGAAGTCGTTGTCGCTGGCCTTGCTTTGCACCTGGAGGTGGCAGTTGCTGACTTCGCCCGTCGCAGGATCGCGCAGCTCGATCGTGCCATCGATCCCGGCGTCGACTGTGCGCTCGTGCCAGACGTGATCCATGGCGCTGACCCGCTGGTGGATAAGGGCAATACCAGCATCGCCGATGTGCGCGCTGCGGCTGACCTGCTTACCGCTTCCCACCCGGTCACCTCGCTTCTGCCGAGGAATCTGGAGAGCCTCGGCTCTTTGAGGGTACGAGTCGCCACCGACAGTACGAGGCAGGCGCGGTTCAGAGGCGGTGCTACCTGCGGGTGTCCGGATTTGATGAGGCCCACGCCTTTCGAGAGGACCGGTAGGCATCGTCGTTGTCACGCTCCACCTCAAGTCAGCGGCGTGTCCCAGCGCCCTCTGCCCAGCGCGGGTATCACGTAGGTCGCTCAACTTGTGGGGAGATTCGCGGCGAGGGCTCCCGCTTGCTCCGACTAGTGTCTGTCAGCGATGGATTCCGGAATCGACCCCTCAGTGCTGCGCGCCGCTCGCGAGAAGGCGGGCCTGACCCAGCATGAGTTGGCGCGTCTAGTTGGTGCCGCCGGTGGGGAGCGCATATCTCGTTGGGAGCTGGGCGCGTCGGTTCCTCGGCCGGACTTCTTGGTCAAGCTTGCCAGAGCGCTCGACATCCCGACCCTTCGTCTAATTCACATGGAGGGTGAGGTTCCTGATCTCAGAGCACTGCGTTTGAAGGCGGGGCTGACGGTGCCCGAGTTGGCTGCGGCCGTCAACGTGGCTGTGCCGACCTACTACGCCTGGGAGCAAGGCCGTTGGACCCGACTCCCAGCAGCCAGGCAGCTTGAGAGTCTCGCGCGTGGGTTGGGGGACACAGTCGACGTCGTCGCCGCGGCCTTCCAGGAAGCCCGGCAGCAGCGTCTGCGGCGCGGGTAGGTCTAGCGCCGTAGACGGGCGCGCCTGGCGCCGAGTTGACCGTAATCCACAGGGAGATATTCCTCCCGAAAAGTCCGCATGATTTGTGGTCCCATTGACCTGGATGTTCGGTGCGTGCGAGCGCTCAGTCCCATCGGGGGGATTGGGCCACGCAACCACTTCCGGTCAGGACTCGGGCGATGACATCTCGGAATCGGTCAGCTGTGGATAACGATTCGCTCGATAGAAATGCACTAGTGTGTTGCTATCGAGTCGGGCTCGCGATGACCGCTCCCGGCACGTCTTGACACGTAGGTGATCGAGACAAGAGAGGACTCGGGGATCCATGTCGATGAACACTGCTCAACAAGCACGGGACGAGGTTGGCGCCAGTATCAAGGCACCTCCCGACCACAACCATTTCCCACGGCTGAGGCGCCGCCGCAGGCGTTGGGTCCTGGCACTCTGCGCGGCTCTTGTCGCTGCCGGCGGCCTGGGGACCGCGTTCGCGTTCACCTCGGTTAACGACACCCAAGAGGTCCTGGTCGTCAGCAACGACATCAAGCGTGGCGAGACCATCGAGGCCGGCGACCTCGCCGTCGTGCGGGTCAGCGTCGACCCGGCGTTGACCCCGGTCCCCGGCAGCCAGAAGGCCGAGCTCGAGGGCAGCCGCGCTGCCGTCGACCTGTGGGCCGGCACTCTGCTCACCGCGCAGGCAGTCACCGACAACCTGGTGCCGGGGGAGGGAGAGTCCCTGGTAGGCATCAGCCTTACTCCCGCGCAGATGCCGTCAGAGCCGCTCTACGGCGGCGACGTCGTCCGGATCGTCACCACGCCCGGCGACCAGGGCGAGATCACCGACAGGGAGCCGGTCACCATCGAGGCCACCGTCGTTGGTGTTAACCGGGTCGAGGAGACGGGGGAGACCGTCGTCGACGTCGCGGTGCCCGAAGCCGAGGCGGCCGAACTGGCTGCCCGGGCTGCCACCGGACGGGTCGCACTCGTCCTGGACGCCCGGGAGCGCTGAGGCATGGCGGTGATCGTCCTGGCCTCCGCGAGCGGTTCGCCCGGCGTGTCCACCACGGCGCTCGGGCTAACCCTCAACTGGCACCGACCCGTGCTCCTGGTCGACGCAGACCCGACCGGATCCTCATCGGTCTTCGCCGGCTACTTCCAGGGCGCCCAGGAGCCGACCGGCGGCCTGATCAACCTCGCTCTCTCCCTGCGCGAGGGAACGCTGGCGGACGCGCTGCCCCGGGAGACGCTGCTGCTGGACCCCGAGGCGCCGGCCGAGCGGTCTGCTTGGTTCCTACCCGGCATCCGGGCCCACGAGCAGGCCCCCAGCCTGCTGCCCCTGTGGGAACCGCTCACCGAGCAACTGCGCGCCCTCGACCGCAACGGCCAGGACGTCATCGTCGACGCCGGACGACTCGGCCTCGCCGGCTGGCCCCAGCCGCTGATCGCTGCCTCCGACCTGACCCTGCTCGTCACCCGCAGCTCGCTGCCGGCCCTGGCCGGTGCCACCAGCTGGGCCAAGACCCTGCGGGCACAGTTCGCCGCGGTCGGTGGGCTCTCCCGTCTCGGGGGACTCCTCGTCGACGAGGAGCGACGCTGGCCCTCGCTTCCCACCGGCGCCCGAGTCCGGCCCTACACCGCACGCCAGATCGCCAAGGCCCTCCAGATCCCCGTGGTCGCCTCCGTGGACTGGGAGCCCGAGGTGGCCGAGGTCTACTCCCACGGCGCCCGCAAGCCACGCAAGTTCGAGTCCTCCGGACTGCGGCGCGGCTACCGGGGCAGCACCGCCGCAATCCAGTCCATCCTCGGCGCCAACCAGGCCGCCCTCGCTCCCACGAACGGAGGCCACGCATGAGCACCAACGGACACCACCCGGAGACCAACGGCCGCGACCCGCTGCGCGCAGACGAGTGGCTTGAGGCCCGCCATGCCGCGAACCGTGAGCAGACCTCGCCGTTCGCCCGAGGACGCGGTTCCAACGGCACCCCGCCGCCCCCGCCGGTCGTCGAGGACGACGACCCGACCTCGCTGCCGATCTTCGCCGGCGCCTGGACCAGCGAAGGCGAGGGCCAGCTGCCTGGCCGCGCCCGCTCGGAGTTCAGCCTGCGCCCGCTTGTGGCGCCCGCACCGGAGGAGCACCAAGACACCCGCGGCACGGATGGCGAGGTCGAGCTGGACTGGGAGCTGATCGCGCAATACCGCGCTGAGATCTCGTCGCGACTGACCGCCCGGCTCGACAAGGAAGGTGGTCGGGTCACCGAGGAGGACCGCGAGCAGATGGGCCTCGACGTCATCGAGGAGCTCATCAAATCCGAGGCCGAGACGTTGGTCTCGACCGGCCGTCCGCCGTGGACGAAGGACCACGAGAAGGCACTCAAGTCCGCCCTCCACGCCGCCCTGTTCGGGCTCGGCCGCCTGCAGCCCCTGGTCGAGCGCGAGGACGTCGAGAACATCATCGTCATCGCCCGCGGCCCGGTCTGCTCGGTGTGGCTGGAGCTGGTCGACGGCACCCTTGTGGAGGCCGCCCCGATCGCCGACTCCGAGGACGAGCTGCGCGAGTTCCTCTCCGACCTAGGCGCACGGCAGAACCGGCCCTTCACCGAGGCCCGGCCGCACCTGGACCTCCGGCTGCCCGGGGGAGCGCGGCTCGCGGCCGGCTCCTGGGTGATGGCCTACACCTCCGTCGTGATCCGTCGCCACAGCATGCGCGAGGTGTCGATGGACGAGATGGTCTACGACCGCAAGGCGTGCAGCGCGGTCCTGGCCGACTTCGTCGCAACCTGCGTGCGCGCGGGCAAGAGCATCGTCGTCTCCGGGGTCCAAGGCAGCGGCAAGACCACTTGGGTCCGGGCCCTGTGCTCGTGCATCCCGCCCTGGGAGATGATCGGCACCTTCGAGACCGAGTTCGAGCTGCACCTGCACGAGCTCGTCGACCGCCACAAGATCGTCCACGCGTGGGAGCACCGCCCCGGATCCGGCGAGGTCGGCATCGACGGCCGCCAGGCCGGTGAGTTCAGCCTCGAGGAGGCCATCCACCACTCCTTCCGGTTCAACCTCGCCCGCCAGATCGTCGGTGAGGTCCGCGGCCCGGAGGTCTGGAACATGCTCAAGGCCATGGAGTCCGGGCCGGGCTCGATCAGCACCACCCACGCCCGCAGTGCCGAGCACACGATCGAGAAGCTCGTCTCCTGCGCCATGGAGAAAGGCCCCCAGGTCACCCGCGAGCTGGCAATCAGCAAGCTGGCCGCCGCGATCGACATCGTGATGTACCTGCGCTCGGAGGTCGTCGCCAATCCCGACGGCACCTTCCGCAAGCAGCGCTGGGTCGAGGAGGTCCTGGTCGTCCAGCCCAGCATCGACGCCGCCAGGGGATACGCCACCACCCCGATCTTCGCCCCTAACCAGCTCGGCCAGGCCGTCGCGACCGGCAAGCTCGACAACTTCCTCGCCCAGGAGCTGGCGCGGCATGGGTTCGACCTCGAGGCGTACAAGGCCGAGTCCCAGGCCAACCCGGGGGTGGCCACCTCATGAGCACTGCGTTCCTGCCCGCCGTCTTCGGGGCGCTCATCGTTATCGGTCTGATCGGGATGGTCTACGCGCTAATCCCCGCGCCGCCCGAGCCGCCGCGGCCCGCCCGGACCGTCACCCCGTTCGGGCGGCTGGGGAACTGGTTCGTCCGGCTCGACCGGCGCACCCGGATGCTGATGGTCGGCGGTGCCGTGGCTGGCCTCCTGGTCGCGCTGGTGACCGGCTGGGTGATCGCGATCGTGCTCGTCCCGGCCGGGATCGTCGGTATCCCGCTGTTGCTGACGCCCCCGCCGGCGGCCGCGAGCATCGAGAAGCTCGAGGCGCTCGAGGAGTGGACGCGGTCCCTGTCGGGCAAGCTGACCGCCGGCCAGTCCCTGCGCTCGGCGCTCATTAAGTCCCTGCAGTCCGCGCCGGCGCCGATCGAGCGCGAGGTCGGACTGATGGTCTCCCGGTTGTGGAACAACACCGCCAGCACCGAGGACGTGCTGCGCGCCTTCGCCGAGGACCTCAACGACTCCACTGGCGACGTCGTCGCCAGCCAGCTGATCCTTGCCGCCAGCGGCCGCGGCCAGGCCGGACTGTCGAAGGCCTTGGACGCCCTCGCTGAGACCGTCGCCTCCGACGTGCGCGCTCGCCGCCAGATTGCCGCCGACCAGGCCAAGCCCCGCACCACCGCCCGCACCGTCACCGTGATCACCCTCGGTGTGCTGGGCATGCTCGCCTTCACCGGGGACTACATCGAGCCCTACGGGTCCCCGCTGGGCCAGGTCATCCTCGCCGTCCTGCTCTCGGCCTACGTGGCCACGCTGCTGTGGATGCGCCGGATGGCTGTCGCCAAGCCGCTCCCGCGGTTCCTCGACCTCCAGGCCCGCAACGCCCACCGCGCCGCCCAGCGCACGGCACCGGGCGAGAAGGAAGGAGCGCTCGCATGACCGGCCTGCAGATCGCGCTCGCCAGCGGCACCCTCATCGGACTGGCCCTCGCCCTGCTCGTATGGCGCCTCGCGCCCTCCGACCCCGACCTGGTCGACGCGCTGGACCGTCTCTCACCTGACCACGTCGTGCCCCGCCGCAACACTCCCGGCCTCGACGTCGACACCGGCGCCGGCTCGGCGGTCGATCGGATCGGCTTGTGGGCGATGAAGAACCTGCCCGGCGGCGCCTGGGCCCACACGCCTCGCAAGGACCTGGCCATCCTGCAGATCAGCGAGACCCGGTTCCACGGCGAGAAGGTCGTCTGGGCACTGCTCGGCCTGATCATGCCGCCGCTGCTGGCCGCCTTCTTCACTCTGATCGGCCTCCCGCTGCCGTTCGCCATTCCGACGCTCGGCTCGCTGGCCCTGGCAGCCCTGTTCTGGTTCATGCCCAACTACAACGCCGCCGACGACGCCAAGAAGGCCCGCATCGAGTTCAGCCGCGCCCTGGGCGCCTACATCGACATGGTGGCCACCGGCGTCCGCGACGGATCCAGCGGCCAGCAGGCGCTGCGCTCGGCAGCCGAGGTCGGCGACAAGTGGGTCTTCAAGCGGATCGAGAGCGAGCTGCGCCGCGCCCGCTACATGACCCGCGCACCCTGGGACTCCCTGCACGGTCTCGCCGACGAGCTCGCCGTCCCCGAGCTCGATGACCTCGCCGACATCATGCAGCAGTCCGGCCAGGACGGAGCCCAGATCTACAACAACCTCCGGGCCCGCGCCGCCGCACTCCGGTCGGCGATGCTCAGCGCCGAGGTCGGCAAGGCCAACGCCACCTCCGAGCGCATGTACATCCCAGCCAGCCTGCTCGGCATCGTCTTCATGGCGATCCTCGTCACCCCCTCCCTGCTCCGTTTCACCACCTGACCGACCTAACACCGACCCCAAAGAACCAGGGTCACCCAGACCGCAAACCGAACAACCAGGAAGGAAGAACCCCGATGTTGAAGCTCTTCATCGCCCTCCAGATGGCGGCGCTGACCTCGCTCGCCTCCCTCGAGGACCGCGTCACCCGGCAGCGCGACGAGCGCGGCTCCGTCACGATCGAGCAGGTCCTGTGGGCCGGCGCCGTGATCGTCATCGTCGGCATCGTCGTCGCGGCCATCAAGTTCTTCGTGACCAGCGAGTCCGCCAAGATCAAGTAGGCCGCCATGTTCGCCAGCCTCCACCGCCGCAGCCGGGACGAGCGCGGGTCGGTGACCATCCAGATGGTCTTCCTGATGCCCGCGCTGTTCCTGCTGATGTTCCTCGGCCTCCAAGGCGCCCTTTACTACCACGCGAAGCAGGTAGCGCTCGCGGCCGCGCAGGAGGGCGCCCGTGAGGCAGGCAGCGAGAACGGCACCCGCGACGCCGGTGTGGCCACGGCGAACACGTTCCTCCACGACGCCGGAGGCTCCGACGTGATGACCTCCACCAGCGTCTCCGGATCACGGACCACGACCACCGCCACGATCACCGTCACGGGCAAGTCCATGAGCGTCATCCCCGGCTGGCACGTGACCGTCACCCAGAGCGCCAGCGTCCCGGTCGAGAGGCTCACCGAATGACCAGGCAGACGAGGCGGACCAGCGCACGCCGCCGGCGCCGGGACGAGCGCGGGTCGGTGGCCATCGAGGCCGCGATCGGCGTCCCGGCCTTCGGCCTGTTCGTGGCGATGATCATCCTCGGCGGCCGCGTGGAGATCGCCAAGCAGTCCGTGGCCGCAGCCGCCTACGAGGCGGCACGAGCGGCCTCCATCGAGCGGACCCAGAGCGAGGCCATCACCTCCGGCAAGTCCGCGGCCACCAGCAGCCTGCACGACCAGGGCCTGCAGTGCACGACCACCAACATCACGATCAACGCTGCGGCCTTCAACGCCCCGCTGGGAACCACCGCCCAGGTCACCGCCACCGTGACCTGCAAGGTCGACGTGGCGGACCTGAGCATCCCCGGCCTGCCCGGCACCCGGACGATCACCGCCACCGCCAGCAGCCCCGTCGACGCCTACCGGGAGCGCCGATGATGACCGCCCGCATCCGGAGTCTCACGACGCGGCGCTCGCGTGATGAGCGCGGCTCCATCAGCGTCTGGTTCGCCACCGCAGCACTGGCGATGATCATCCTCGTCGGGATGGCCGTCGACCTCGGCGGCAAGGTCCACACCCAGCAGCAAGCCCGCAGCGCTGCCGCCCAGGCCGCCCGCACCGGCGCCCAGGAGGTTCAGGGCTCGACCGCAGTCCGCGGCGAGGACCTCCGCGTCGACCTCACCGCCGCCAAGACGGCCGCCATGGACTATCTCCGCGCCGCCGGCGTGGAGGGAACCGTCCGCGTCGTCGACGGCGACACCCTGATCGTCACCACCACCGACACATACACCAGCAAGTTCCTCGGGATCATCGGCCTGGACACGATGCAGGTCACCGGGGAGGCGTCCGCGCGGCTCATCCGCGCCGAAGGAGGCATCGAGAGATGACCACGCCCACCCATCCCACCCTGGGCCAGCGGCTCACCGGCCTCGCAGCCTTGGTCGCCGTACTCGGCATCGTCCTCGGGCTGCCCGCACTATTCCTCGCGATCAGTGCCAGCCCAATCCCGGACCACGTCCCGACCCTGGGCGGCATCAAGAATGCGCTCATGGCGCCCGACGACGGCACCCTCGTCCTCGGCCTGTTCAAGGTGATCGGCTGGGTCGCGTGGGCCTTCATGGCGCTGAGCCTGGTCGTGGAGGCCATCGCACGGCTCCGCAAGGTCCAGGCGCCCCGGCTGCCGGGCCTGGGCCGGCCGCAGGCTGCAGCACGCGGCCTCATCGGCCTCGCCGCTCTGCTGTTCATCGCCGCGCCCATCGCCGCCCAGACAGCCACGATCACCACGGCCGCCGCGGCGCCGGTGACGGTGGGACATGTCAACGCCGGTGCCGCCGACCAGGCACCCGCCCAGCAGGACGTCAAGGTCGAGACGAAGCAGGAGCGCCAGCGCAAGACCGTCGACCACGCTGTGAAGCCGGGGGAGAGCCTGTGGTCGATCGCCGAGGACCACTTCGGCGACGGTGCCCGCTACAAGGAGCTCGTCGAACTCAACCGCGACCTCCTCGGCGCGCAGCCGAGCTTCCTCGAGCCCGGTTGGGTACTCAAACTGCCCGCGGTCAACGGCGGGGCACCGGCGCACGACTACACGGTGCAGCCCACCGACACCCTCAGCGAGATCGCCCAAGAGCAGCTCGGCGACGCCGACCGCTGGCCCGAGATCTACCAGGCCTCCACCGGCATCACCCAGCCCGGCGGGGCCCAGCTGACCGACCCCGACGTCATCGACGTCGGCTGGAAGCTCAACATCCCCGGCGCCGACCAGGGGGGCAGTCACGACGACACCCGGCACCAGCAGCCGCGCGACGTCGAGCCCGAGACGCCCGCCAGCCCCGAGGACCAGCGGCCCGTCGACCCGCCGGCCGAGGAGGAGCCGCCGGTCGCCCACGAGCCTGAGGTGCCCGAGGTACCCGAGACGGCCGTGCCCGACGCGCCGCCCCAAGCCGAGGAGCCGGCGGCGCCGGCCGCCGACGTCGACCAGGTCGACGACGCTGACGACTCGATCCTCGACGCGCCGTGGGTCCTCGCCGGTCTGACCGGCGGGGGCGTCCTGCTGTCCGGGGCGCTGCTCATGGCCCTGCGGTCCCGCCGCCGCGCCGGCTACCGGAACCGGACGCCCGGCCGCGCGATCGCCGCGCCGCCTCCGGAGCTCGCGCCGGTCGAGATGACCCTGAACGCCACCGGTGCCGCGGCCGCGGCGACCGTGGAGTTCGCGGACGGGGCGCTGCGCCGCCTCGCGGCCGCCGTCGGCGCGCAGGGCACCACGATGCCGCCGCTCGCCGCCGTGGAGCTCGGGCACGGCAAGCTGACCCTGCACCTGAGCGCGCCGGCCGCCGTCCCGGCGCCCTGGGTGGGCAGCCCGGACCAGACCCACTGGCACGTCAGCACGGACACCGCCGTCGACAGGCTCGGCCCCGACACAGGGAACGTCGAGCCGCCCTACCCGCTTCTGGCCACCATCGGCATGAGCGACACCGGCGAGACGTGGCTGCTCAACTGCGAGGAGCTGTCCACCCTCACCATCAGCGGCGACCCGACCTACGGCCGGGACTTCGCCCGCCACCTCGCCGCGCAGCTGGCCGTCAACCCGTGGTCGCGCCGCGTGCAGGTCGACTGCATCGGCGTGGCTGAGGAAGCCGTCGCCATGGACGAGCGGATCAGCTACTACCCGACCGGAGCAGCCGGGTCACCCGCGACCGCGGAAGCCCTCGCGGCCGCCGTCACCACGGTCGACCGGGCGAAGCGACACGACACCGACGCGTCCACGGCGCGCACCGGCAGCGTCGACGACGACACCTGGCCCGCCCGGATGCTGTTGCTCGACGCGGCGGCCGGAGACCCCGAGGACCTTGAGCAGCTGCTGCAGCTGGTCACCAACCACGTCGGGCAGTCCGCCACCTCCATCGTCGTCGCCGGCGAACGCCCCAACACACCGGGCGCCGTCCTGCACATGACGAACACCGGCCGCGTCGTCCTCGAGCACGCCGGCCTCAACCTCATCGCCGTCGGCCTCACCAGCGACGAAGCCCGCGGCTGCGCCCTGGTCTACGCACAGAGCGAGGTCGCCGAGGACGTCCCCGTGCCGGTCGACGAGACCGTCACCGACGGCTGGGAGGCCTACACCGACCAGTCCGGGGCACTGCGCCGCGAGTACACCCTGCCGCGCAACACCCCCGCGGACACCGTCGACGAGCCGCTGTCCTCCCTCCTGGAGGGCGACGACGCGGACTACATCCGTCAGAGCGCGATCGTGCAGGAGGACCTCGAGACGCTGGCGCCGAAGGTGCCCGAGCACGTCCGAGCCGAGGTCGAGCAGAGCGACCCCACTCTCGACCAGGACATCGCCGACTGGTTCTCGACCGACTGCGACCGTCCACGGCTCAGCCTGCTCGGTCCGGTCACCGCGCGCACCCACGGCAAGGCCCTGGCCAAGCGCAAGCCCTACTTCACCGAGCTCCTCGCGTACTTGGCCCTGCACCGCAAGCACGGAGCCACCCGCGAGGAGATCGGCGAGGCATTCGGGATCACCCCCGGCAAGGTGCGCGACTACACCAACACCGTCCGCGAATGGCTGGGCACCAACCCCACAAGTAGAGAGCCCCACCTGCCCCACGCCGACAAGGCCCCTGCCACCAAGCTCCGCGGCGTCAACGTCTACCAGGTCGACGACGGCCTCCTGGTCGACCTTCACCTCTTCCTCCGACTGCGCAAGCGCGGGCAGGCCCGGGGCGGCGCGGAAGGCGTCGCCGACCTCTGCACCGCGCTCGAGCTGGTCGGCGAGGCGAAGCCGTTCAGCCAGCTGCGTGAAGAGGGATGGTCTTGGCTCGTCAACGAGCCCGACCGCGTCGACCTCATGGCTTCAGGCTGGATCGCCGACGTCGCCCTCATCGTCGTCACCGAGGCTCTCGCCGCAGGCGATCTGGTCAAGGCCCGCTCCGCCGCCTACGTCGCCAACCGGGCCGACCCTGACGGCGAGAGCACCCGCCTGTGCCTGGCCCACGTCATGAAGGCCGAGGGCGACCAGCTCGAGGCCGACCGGATCCTCCGCGAGGAGATCTGCAACCGGTCCGACGACGGCGACGCCCCCATGGAACTGTCGGAGCGCACGAAGACCATCATCAGTACCCACGGCTGGCTCGCGAGCTGACTCGGGAAGGGAGCACCAGCACATGACCACCTTCAACCAGGAGCTCACCGGCCGCTACGTCGCGGCCGGCGGCGACCGCCCCGACCTCGACGCCCGACGCGTCGCCAGAGCCGTCTTCGTCCGCGACACCGTCCGCACCCTCTACGACGCCGACAAGCGATTCGGCATCGACCCCGCCGACAACGGCTCGCTGGCCGAGCTCGTCGACGCCGCCGAAGAACACCTCGAGCACATCGCCACCGACGTCAGCCAGCGATCAGTCATGGCGCCGCCCAACACAGGAGGAGACACCGCATGAGGAAGCACCACTCCGCACTCGGGGGAGTGGCCCTCGCCCTCGCCCTCACCCTCACGGGCTGCTCGGACGACGGCACCGACCCCGAGGCCGAGGACACCCCGACCGCTACGCCGAGCTCGAGCCCGACGAGCACTGCGCCGACGCCGCAGACCCCCGAGGAGAAGGCGGCGGCCCAGCTGGCGATGTACCTCGAGGTACGCGACCTCGCTTACCGGAAGCGGGACATCAACTTCAAGGCGCTCAACCCGGTCGCGACCGGTGAGGAGTTTCTGCATTTGCAGCACACCGTCGCGAGCATGATGAATGAAAACGTCACGGTGACCGGGGAGTACGCACACACGCTCGACGAGCCGCGGAATCGCGGGACCTCGATTCTGATCATCGACTGCGAGGACCGCACCAAGGTCACCTGGAAGAACGACGGGGCGATCCGGCAACCGGACTTCACGGACCCCAACGGAGACCCGCTCCGCAACCCCGCCCCGGTTGAGTACACGCTCGTCAAGGACAAGGGTGCTTGGAAGGTCTCCGACTCGGACCTGCTTTGGGACCAGCCATGCTGAGGAGACTCATTGCCCTCTTGGTGGCGTTGGCAGGGTCGCTCGTCATCGTGTTCGTCACCGCCTCCGCCGCGAGCGCTGACTGCACAGCGGACCCGGTGACCGGCGAAGTTGTCTGTGACGACGAGGATGGCGGCAACGATGGCGGTGACGGCGGTGACACCGGTGGCTCGTCGACTTGCTCGACCTCGGACGGTAGGGAGATCCCGTGCACTGGCCCCGGCGGGTCGGTATGGAGCAGCAGCCATCAGTGCTGGGTCGGCGACGTCTGGGATCCGGGTGGGGAGGGCCCACTGCCGCCCCCTGGACAGACCAATGAGGATGGTGCGTGGCACATCTGCTACTGGCCGCCCCCCGGCTCCTCATGGGATCCGGTCTGGATCCAGAACGGCACGGTCACGATCGACCCGGTGGTTCTCGCCAATCGCGCGATCGCGTCGATGGACCTGGATCCGATCAGGATCGGCATCGTTCCCGAGCCTGGCCCCAACCGGGTCGGACTCGTTGGTCTGCCGGTGTGGATGTGGGTCGACAGCCCGACCGATGACACGTTCGGACCGATCACCGCGTCCGCCAGCGAAGGGCCGGTCTCGGTCAGCGCCACCGCCAGCGTCTCCAGCATCGTGTGGAACATGGGCGACGGCACCAAGGTGACCTGCACCGGCAAGGGGACGCCGTACGCCGATCACTACGGCAAGCAGGACTCCCCGACCTGCGGGCACCGCTACGCGAAGATGTCGACCGACCAGCCCGAGGGTGCGTACCAGGTCACCGCGGCCAGTCACTGGGTGGTCGAGTGGACCGGTGGCGGGCAGTCCGGAACCATCGAGTTCGACCTGGCCACAGAGCCCCTCCCGATCCGCATCGGGGAGGCCCAGGTGCTGACCCAGTGACCCTGTACTAGCCGACCGACCACCGACACAGGTCCCCGTCCTCACAGCAGCAAGGGGACCTGTGTCGTTCGCTGCCCGAGCGCGCCCCGAGGCACCGGGCCCGCCGAGCGGAGCTGCTCGTGCTGCCGCTGCTGGACGTGAAAGAGCCCCAGGCGTCTCGGGTCACCTGGGGCTCGTGAGAAGTAGAGCATGGGGTGGCTCGCCTGCGCTGATGAATAGAAGATCGCGCGGACCTAGACGCTCGCCGTCGGGGTGCCAGGTGGCCCGTCACGTGACCTGGGTGCCGCCCTCCTGGCGGTCTGGGGTCCGCCGATCTGCGAGCTCGCCCTCGACACAGCGGTGGCCTGACGGCCGCGTGGTCCGGCAGGGAGTCAGCCGAGGATGCAGTCGGCGAGTGGGGCGCGGAAGCGCTGCGAGAGCACGGATCTGAGTTGGAGGAACAGTGACACGTCGCCGGGGAGCACGTAAGCGACAGCTGCGCTCAGTACTGCTGCCGCCTCGGGGATGTTCAGGCAGGCGATGAGGTCGGCTTCGTGCTGCTCGACGAAGACCTCGTCCTTGATTGCCTTCATCGCGGCGGCAGCGCCACGGATGACAGGGTCGAGAGCGGCGGGGTGGGGGCTGGTGTCGAGCTCGTCGTCGAAGGCGGTCCAGTCCACGCCCGGCGGACAGGGGTGGGGAGTGCTGGCCAGCTGGTTCAGGACCAAGCCGAGTCCCAGTGTGCGCTCGTTGACCTGCAGATCGTGCTCGATGGCGGACACCATCTCGGCCGCGCTGGCGACCGTCAGACGGTTTGCGGTGGCTGTGAGGCCCTCACGCATCATTCGCGCTACTGCGTCTCGTTGTTCGGCACCACTGTCGGCGTAGCGCAGAAGGATGCGTAGCGACCGGTCCAGGTTGAACGCAGAGGGCGCGTCCAGTACGTGGAGCCCGTGAGCCAAGATGCGGCGGCTCCAGTTCGGCCATGCGCGCGCCATACCGTCGTCGAGGACGTCGAGAGCTACCTCGGGGCCGATCGGTAGATGCGATCCGAACCGTTCGGGAGCTTCCTGGTCGACCGTCTCGATGAGCTCGACCACGGCCTGGTGTTCGTGGGCGCGAGGTTCCGCGAACATCTTTCCTGTCGCGAACAACCAGGTGTTGCGCCAATGTGGGCTGGGGGCCAGGAGACGTAGCCGGTTGATCAGGGTCTCAAGGGGCGCGTCGCTGATTCGCCGGGCCGCCATGAGTTCTTGGAGTGAGCGCACGTCGAAACCGAAGCCGTCGTTCCGGGGCGCGATCAGGACCAGTCGCTGTGTCGCAGACCTAATGATCGAGTCCAGGACGTCGGAGTGGTGCCCGTCGGGCTTGAACTCGGCGTCGTTGAGGATGTGCCAGACGATTTCGCGCAGCTCCGGCTCTGTTAGGACGGCCGTGGAGTGGTCGGCCGTCTCGCTGCGCTGTTGAAGCACGAAGCCGGCGCGCTCGTGAAGCTGGTGGATGAACGGCTCGTACTTGGTCAGGAGCGTACGGACCATCGTCGGTTTGTTGCGCTCTCGTCGTACGACGGTGTCGTAATAACTCCAGAACAGGCTATACCGGTCTGGTGCGATGGTCCCCGCGCCGTCGACGATGATCGAGAGGATGAGGACCTGCAGCGGCGTCCGCAGCAGTTTGACGAGGTTCTCATCCTGCGCAGCGTTCCGAAGGGCCGTGACGACCTTGCCGATCCGCTCCTCGTCGCCGCTAAGGCGTACTTGGGCGGCCTTAGTTCCGAAGGCGACGGCCTCAGCGGGTGTCAGGTCGTCGAGTCCGACGGTTTCGAACGACGTCGGGTCGATGTTTTCGGTGTAGCCAACCGGGCGGGTCGTGATGACGGCAAGTAGGTCGCATCGGTCCCCCTCTGCGTTGTTGACGAACTCCACGACGCGCTCGATCACCGTGCGCCGCGTCTCTGGCTCGGTGACCTCGTCCAGGCCATCGAATACGACTAGCCAGGGCCAAGCGCGCAGCCAGGAGGTCAGCGTGGCGGGAGTGACGGTGCCATGGTTCGACTTCTTGCTGATGTGTTCGGCCACGTATCGCATCAGCGATTCGTCGAGCTTGTGGCCTCGTTCCTCCGCGTAGTCGGCGAGGTCGATGCGCAGCGGCCAGCGCCGGTGCCGCGGGAGTTGGTGCCCCAGCCTCCGCAGCACGTCCTCGGTCCCGGTGATCACGGTGTCGTGGTTGGCCGCTAGTGCCGTGGAGCCTTTGAGCGCTGCAACCCGGTATGCCTGCACGATCAGCTTGGAGATCGTGGTCTTCCCGTTGCCCGGCTGGCCGGTGAGGACGATGTGGCGCGGCCCGTCCACAGCTGTGATGTCTCGGGCTAGGAGGTTGTCTCCCCGCTCGAAGACATGCCGCAGCACGGTGCTCCTGTGGCCTCCGCCCGGGAAGGTCACGGGGAGATCGATGGCGACCTCGTGCACCGGGATGCCGCGGTTTTCGCGGTCACCGGCGTCGTCGAAGTACACCAGCCCGTCGGAGAGGAGTTCGGTGCGTGCCTGGTCGAGCAGAACCGGTTCGCTGTCCTTAACGGCGATGTTGCCCGTGAGCTCAGAGATGAAGGTGAAGACGTCGCTGGCAGTCAAGAAGGCGTCGAACCGGCGGCGCACGCCTTCCTGCGTGCTCAACAGAGCATCGAGTTGGTTGCCGTCCCAGAATCGGATCGTCTTGATGTGCGCGATCCGCTTGCGCCGCTGGACCCTATCGAGAATTGCATCCTGATCGTCGATGTCGCGGCTGGGGTCGTTGAGCCTGTCGCGGTAGGCCCTGATGTTCCTGCGGATGGCGTCGTGGCCGCCCGTGTTCTGAACGGGCGTGAGTGCGACGTTGGTGATGAAGACGAGCTGATCAGGCAGGGGATCCCGCGGGTCCTTCTTATCCCACTCAGCCCAGGCGTCGAGTTCCTTCTTGACCTCTCCCCACAACCACGAGGCATTGGTGGTCTCCGAGTCGGAGATCTTGTCGTGGTGCTTGACCTGGAAGACGGTGTAACCGCTGAAGGTGTCTGCTGAGGTCTCGAGTGCTGAGGCGAACTTCAGGTTGCCCTCGAAGTACAGATCGCGGCCGCCGTCCTTGCCAGCGCCCATGACCTGGACACCTGGGCCGAACTCGGCGATCGCCAGCGCAGCGGCCATCGACTGAAAGGCACCGGGGCTCAACAACTGCAGCTGGTGCTTCACGGACGACTCCACTGTTCGACGGACGGCTCAAGGTAGCAACGCGCAGCGACACGGCGTGGTCGAACCGCGCGGTCACCCGTCCGCCTGTCACCAAGGCGCTGCCGCGGAGCGAATCCCTACCGGTTCGGTGTTGAGGAGGTAGGTGCGTCGCGGTTGGAAACGTTCGGCGCATCTCGACAAACAGGCCTCGCGCCACCCTGGTCAAGAAGTTCCTGCAACTTTCGGGGGGACGCCCTCTGACCTGCGGAAACGCGCTTCCCCCCTCTGCGTCCCCCCTCCAAATCAGGGGTTTGGGGGGACGGATGCGGGGACGCCCGCTCGCGACCTTTCTGCCGTGCACAGCCACGGACGAAAGGAGCGAGTGCGATGAGTGTGGGTGACCAGCTCGGCCTCGACGACAACAGCGAACTGCTCGACCAGGCCCGCCAGAAGTGGCCGGCCTGGGCGGCCGCGGATCCACGGCTTGGAGTCGTCGAGGAGTTCGACGACCTCCGGGCCTGGCTGCCCTCGGTGGGCAGCGCAGCCTCTGACGAGGTCCTCTTGGCGCTGGCCATGCTGGCGGCTCCCGATGGCGGCGACGACATCGCCGCTGCGGCCGCGCTCGCCAAGTGCCTACTGCCCGGCGCGTGTCGGCTGGCCGGCTGGCTGAGCACCCTCCCTCCCCGCGAGGTCTTTCGCGACAGCCAGCCCGTCGCGGCAGGCTCCTGGTCGGCCGTCGAGCGGATCGACGAGCTCGTGGCCTCCCAGCTGTGGATCGAGGTCCGGACCTTCAAGTGGCGCCGGCTGCGCAAGGTTGCCGCGAACATCCTGATCAACACCCGCGTCGGCGTCCTCCGCGAGGTCGGTGACTTCTTCTACGTCTCCCGGGCCGACCGCACGTGGGCGAACACCACCCTCGTGGAGTCCTTCTCGTCCGGCGACTTGGCCGACGGCGACGCAGGAGCGTGGAGCGCCGCCGCGATGCCGACCGAACGGGTTGCCGGCGCCCTGTTCCACCGTCCCGAGATCCTCGCCGACGCCGGTCCCGAGCAGGAGGAGCCGTCGGCTACCGAGGAGCTCCTCGAGCTGTTGGCGTGGGCCTGCGAGAACCAGGTGATCAGCCCGGCCGACCGGTACCTGCTGCTGTGCCTGGTCGACGAGGCCGACCGAGTCGAGACCCGCAACCTCGCTCGCGGCTACGGCGGCCTGCTCAGCAACGAGGTGTCCAGCCGGGTCGCGCCGCGGGTCGGGGTGTCCGAGGCAACCGTCCGTCGCCACGGCTCGCGCAGCATGCGCGCCCTCGCCGCGGCCGTCCCAAGGAAGTTCGGCCATGACGAATGACCGCAACCGTGATCGCTCCCACCGCCCCACGACACATAGGCGACTGGAGGTGGTGAAGCCCATGACAAACACCCAGGACGACGGCGAGTGCCGGACGCCGGAGAAGATCGCCGAGCTGTTCGCGATCGCCGGCCGCGAGATCGAGGCGATCGAGCAGCTCACCGGCTGCGTCGCCCAACTGCACGAAGTCCAGGCCGCCAAGGCAGAGCTGGCAAGCCTGACACCGGCTGAGGTCCGTGCCGCGCTCGAGTTCCGCCGCGGCGGTATCGGGGAGGCCAAGTGAGCACCCAGACCTCGAGCCGCCCGGTCGGCGTCGACGAGCTCAAGCGAGCCTGGGACGCCGTGAACGCCGGCGAGTTCCGCGCCGGCGCCGGCGCCGGCACCGGCAAGGGACCCCGCGGCCGCGGCACCGCCGCCGCGGGCGACTGGTCGCCAGCCGCGGGGGAGCACACCATCGCCGTGTTCGGATGCGCCGGGTCGGTGGGAGCCAGCACCATCGCCCTGGCAGCCGGCCTGGCCGCCGCCGCCCCGGTCCGGGTGATCGAGTGCTGCTCGGTCACCGCCTCTGGTCTCGCCGCGGCAAGTACCGCCGAGCTCGGCCTTCACCCGACCGACTGGCGTCAGGGCAAGCGCGACCACGTTCTGCTCGAGCGGGCCAGCGAGGTCCTCGCCGGCGTCGACGAGATCCCGCTGCCGATCGACGCAGAGAACGAGACCCAGCTGACGATCCTCGACGTCGGCTGGGAAGCCGGTCAGCTGCTGGCCACCGACTGCTGGCTCGCCGAGGCCGTCCGCACCGCCGACCAGATCGTCCTGGTCACCACCGCCACCGTCCCCGGGATGCGCCGCGCCTCGGTCGCGCTCGAGCTGCTGGCTAACCACTGGCAGCCCGAGCAGATCGCCCTCGCCGTGCGTGGGCCGCGCCGCAAGAAGTGGCCCCGGGGCCTCGAGCACGCCGGCGGCCCCGCCGTACGTCGCGTCCTGGTCGCGGACCGGTGCGTGGAGATCCCCGAGGACCGCGAGATAGCGGTCAACGGCCTGGACTCCCGGCCCGTCCCGGCCCCCCTCATCTCGGCAGCCCGTCAGCTGCTCGAGCCCGCCCACCTGCTCACCGACACCAGCGAAAGCGCCTGACCCGCACCGGGTCAGCAAACCCAGAAAGGAAGTCCACCCATGGACGTCATGACCGCTCTCCTCCCGATGGCCGCCCAGGTCTGCCCGAAGGCGCCGCCGGGTGCCGTCGGACCCACCAACGAGATCACCAGCTACGTGCTTTGGGGCGTCATCGTCCTGTTCGGCCTCGGCATCGTGATCGCCATCGGCGCGATCATCGCCGGCCGCGTGTTCTCCCTGCCGCACGCCTCCAAGGTCGGGGTGATCTCGGTGGTGGTCGTGTTCGCCTGCGCGATCGCCTACCTGGTCCTGCCCGGCATGCTCAACGGGATCCTCGGCAAGGGCTGCATCTGATGCGGCGCGCAGCCACGAAGAAGGCCGAAGGCGCCACGGAGTGGGGCCGGCGCCGCCTGCTCGGAATCCTGGTCGCCGCCGTCGTCGTGGCTGTGCTCCTGCTCGGTGGCCTCGCCTACGCGGTCTACCTGGCCGTCGCCGGGATCGGCGAGGAAGCCAGCGCCAACACCGACGTCGCCACCGGCGAGACCGATCGGTCGACGGTGGCCCAAGGTGCCGTGCACCGCGACGAGATAGCGGCCGAGCCGATGCTGGCGGTTCCCGAGAGCGCCGCCTTCCCGGCCGAGACCACCAGCGCCAAGGCGCCCGTCATCAAGGTCCCGGCTGGCACCGGTGTGAACGGACCGGCGTTCGTGATGACCGGGTTCCCGCACACCCCCGAGGGCGCGATCGGGCAGCTCGCGCAGGTCGACCTCGCGGTGCTGCAGTCGATGAGCCTGACCACGGCGGCGGAGGTCTACAACGCCTGGGCCCTGCCCGGCGGGGTCCGCGCCGAGGAGTGGTGGATCACCGCCAGCGTCCAGGCCTTCTTGACCAGCACGGGAATGGGCGAGGTCAAGGACCCCAGCTCCTCGGTCTCCCTCGAGCCGGCCGCCGCGCTCGTGAAGGGCACCGACGGGCCCGACTGGACCACCGTCTGCGTCCTGATGAAGGTCACTGCCTCCTACAAGCAGGAAGGCCAAATCGCCTTCGCCCACTGCGAGCGCATGCAGTGGGTCGGCGGCCGCTGGATGGTCGCCCCCGGCGCCCCGCCCGCACCCGCCCCCGCGACCTGGCCCGGCACGCAGCTGGCCCACGAGGCCGGCTGGCGCACCTGGTCGACCGACGACACCACTGACCCTGACCACATCGAAGGGGACCACTGATGAAGAACCTGACGACCGGCAACGACGACTCGCGGGCAACCCTGGTGCGCATCGGCATCCTGGTGGCGATCGCCTGCATGGTGGCCACCGTCGTCTGGCTCGGTGCTCGCACCCGGGCCGACGACGACTCCGGCGGCCCCGACGCCACCGGCGGGGGCAACTCGAGCCAGACGGTCGAGAACGCATCGGTCGAGCAGGTCGCACCGGACACCGCGCCGGCCGACGGCGTCGTGATCCCGATCGGCGACGACCAGGTCGACGGCTACCCGACCGGATTCCCGGCCACCGACCTGGGCGCCGTGGCGCTGCAGGTCGAGCTGGCCAAGGCACAGCTCGGGTTCGACTACGACCAGGCCGTCACTGTCGCCCGCCTCTACGCCAACCCCGAGGACAAGGCCGTCTTCGAGGAGCGCTCCCGCGCCGCGGTCGCGCTGCGCCGCCAGCAGGCCGGCGTCGCGAAGGAGGGCGACGTGCCCGCCCCCGCGTCGTACGCCGTCACCCCGGTCGCCTACACCCTCGAGGAGCTCGACACCGGCTACTACGCGGTGAACCTGCTCAGCTACGTCACCCTCACCACCGCCGGCGGCCAGGTTAAGGACAGCCTCTACGCCGGCACCCAGCTGATGCGGTGGCTCGACGGTGACTGGCGACTGGTCCAGGGCAGCGAAGCGGACATCGAGCACTTGGTCTCGGAGGGCCAGCCGCAGGCGGTGGCGCCCGGCACCCCCGAGTTCGAGAAGGCCGGCTGGATCCGGATCAACGGAGCTCCCCAGTGAGCACCGTCATCACCGCCGTGCGCGGGGCGAGCCGACTCGGCATCGCCGCCCTGGCGCTCCTGGTGCTCACCACGCTCCTCGGTGCTGCCTCGACCCTCCAGCCTCCCGCCGCAGCGGCCGGCGAGCCGGCCGCCAGCACGACGCACCTCGCTCCAGTCGCCCCGGTGGCGACCAGCGGCACTTGGCCGGCCCGCAACCTCAAGATGGGCTGCGCGGGGCCCGACGCCCTGTGCGATCTCGGCGGCGACGCCGTCGACTGCGCCAAGGACCCGATCGATTGCGGCAAGGACGCCGCCGGCGATGTGAAGGACGGTGCCGGCGACCTTCTCGACGGCGCGGGAGATCTGCTCCCCGACGGCTGCGGGATCCTCGACGCGATCTGCGGCAACATCGGCGGACTGCCCGGGCTTCCGGGCGTCCCTGGGCTGCCCGAGATCCCCGGTCTGCCGAACGTCGGTGACCTCTTCGGCGGCGGCATCCCCGGGCTGGCCGACATCCCCAACCCGTTCGAGGCCATCGGCGACGTCATCGCCAAGGCCGCGGCCGACGCCTGGACCGCGGCCATGCTCGCGATCTGGAACTCCGGCCTGTTCGTGCTGCGCATCGTGCTCACGTTCAGTGAGCTGTTCTTGACTCCGGACCTGAGCGCCGACGGCCCGGGCAAGGACGTCTACGCCTTCACCCTGTGGCTGGCGCTGGCCCTGGTGGTCATCTTGGCGATGATCCAGCTCGGCGCCGCGGCCTTCAAGCGCGAGGGCAAGAGCCTCGCCCGGGCCTTCATCGGGTCCGGCCAGTTCGTCTTGGTGTGCGCCTGCTGGTTCGGGTACTGCGTCATGATCATCGCGGCCTGCGGGGCGCTGACCAAGGCGCTGATGAAGTCGCTGCTCAAGGTGCAGACCTGGCCCGACTGGGACCCGCTCGGCGGACTCGGCATCGACGACATCACCGACGCCGGCGTGGCCACCGCTCTTGCCTTCCTCGGGATCTTCCTGTGGCTGGCCGCCATCGGGCACGTCCTGGTCTACCTGGCACGCGCGGCGTCCCTGCTGGTGCTCACCGCCACCGGGCCGCTCGCGGCCGCCGGCCTGGTCTCGGAGTTCACCCGCTCCTGGTTTTGGAAGTCGCTGCGCTGGTTCCACGCCGCGGCGTTCACCCCGGTGCTGATGGTGATGGTGCTGGGCATCGGCGTGCAGTTCGCCAACGGAGTCGCCGCCCACCTGGCCGAGGACACCGCCAAGGCGTTCGGCACCGCGCTGCCGGCCGTGATGACGATCCTGATCAGCGTCGTCGCCCCGCTGTCCCTGTTCAAGCTCCTGGCCTTCGTCGACCCCGGCACCCCCAGCGGCGCGTCGTTCCGCCAGGGCATGGCCATCCAGGGCGGCCTCCAGGGCCTGCTCAGCGGCGGCGGCGCAGGTGGCGGCTCGTCGGCTGCGTCGAGCACCGACGCCAACGGCCGCTCCTCGGGCGAGCAGAGCGCCGAAGCCTCGACCGGCGACCGGTTCAGCAAGTCGACCCAGGGCGCCCTAGGCAGCTTCGGCCCGGTCGGCCAGGCCCTGTCGACCGGCATGGGCTGGATCAACTCCGCCGGCGCGAAGGCGACCTCGCTGATGTCGGACGAGACCAACCAGGCCGGTGTCGGCCAGAGCACCTACGGCCCCGACTTCAGCGGCCTGGGTGGACGGCAGTCCGGTGGCCAGTCCGGCGGCCAGGGCGGGACCCACCCCGGGTCGCAGAACGGCGACCCGAGCGACGAGGAATCGTCGATGCCGACCCCGCCCACGCCTCCTGCGCCGCCCACCCCGCCGACGCTGCCGACCGGCGGCGGACCCGGCGGCGGACCCGGCGGCCAGGGCGGCGGAGGAGCTGACGCCGCTCCCAAGACCCCGGCCGCCGGCGGCGGGGGAGCAGCAGTAGGTGCCGGCGGCGCCGGCGCGGCAGCTGGCGGCATCCCACCGGTGGCGGTGTAACCGATGCGCCGACCGCCCCACCTCGAGCGCCGATCGACACCCACCGACCTCACTGACCAGAAGGGAAGCCGACGATGACCACCTACGCCGACTACCAGCGCGACCGCATCGGCTGGTTCTTCGGCCTCTCCGGAGGCCAGCTGATGTTCCTGGCGCTGGCCAGCCTGCCGGCGTTCTGGGCAATCAGCCGCGGAGCGTGGTTCTCCGCGTTTCTGTTCGCCCTGGTCTGGGTGTTCCTGCTGGCCATCACCGTGATCCCGGTGCGCGGCCGCTCGGCCACCGGCTGGGTGTTCGCCTCGACGATGTACGCCGTCGGCGGCCTGTTCGGCTGGACCTCGTTCCGTGCCAAGGCCACCCAAGGCCGCGGCGACGACCTCGACACCCCGGACCTGCCCGGGGTCCTCCAGGGCGTCCAGATCCACGACGGCCCGCCGCACGGCTCGCAGCTGCAGCGCGTAGCGATCATCGAGGACCACGCCATGAAGACCTGGGCGGTCACGGCCTCGATCGTGCACCCCGGCATCGGCATGAAGGACACCGAAGAGCGCGCCCGCTACGGCGAGGCCCTGGCCGGGCTGCTCGACGTCGCCGGTCGCACAGAGAAGGTCGACGAGATCCTCTTCATGGTGCGCACCGTCCCCGAGGACGGCGCCGAGCGCGACCTGTGGGTCAACCGCCACCGTCGCCCCAACGCCCCGGAGCTGTCGGAGGTCGTCAACAGCGACCTGGCCCACGGCCTCACCCAGGCATCGGTGCGCACCGAGCAGTTCGTGACGATCCTGGTCCCGGAGACCCGGATCGCGAGGTCGGCCAAAGAGTCCGGGGGCGGCTTCGAGGGCCGCTGCCGCGAGCTCTACCTGCTCATGGCCGAGATCGAGGCCCAGCTGCGCGGCCCGATGGGGATGACGACGGTGCGCTGGCTCACCAGCCCCGAGCTCGCGCTGGCCTGCCGGACCGGATTCGCCCCCGGCGACCGCGCCGGCATCGTCGAGGCCCTCTCGCTGCGGGAGAAGGACCCAAGCGTCAACGCCGACGTCCCGTGGGCGGTGGCCGGCCCCTCGGGTGCCGACGCCGCAGTGCGGCACTACAGCCACGACGCCTGGAACTCGGTCAGCGCCACCATCAAGCTGCCGACCCGCGGCGTCGCGATGGGTGCCCTGGCACCGATCCTCACCCCCAGCGAGTTCGGTGAGCGGCGATCGTTCGTCGTCGCGTACCCGATCGTTTCCCAGACCAAGGCCGACCGGCAGTCCGGCAACGCCGAGTGGGCCGCCGACCTGGCCGAGGGGATGAACGAGAAGCTCGGCCGCAAGACCCGCGCCAAGCAGCGCGACGAAGCCCACAAGGCCCGCGGCCTGGACGCCAAGCTGGCCCGCGGCAACTCGCTGACCCGGCCCTACGGCGTGTGCACGGTCACCGTCCCAAAGTCGATGCGGATCACCGAGTTCGGGCGCCGCCTGGACGCCTCGGTCCGACGCGCCGGGTTCGCACCGCTGCGCCTCGACCTCGCCCAGGACGTCGGGTTCGCCGCGTCCACCATCCCCCTCGGCACGAGCCTGACCCGGAGCGGAGACGCCTGATGACCACCACCCGCCGGAACCGCCGTGGCGGCCGCGACATGGCTGCCCTTCTCTCCGACTTCGGGCACGACCTGCCCACGATCCCCACGCTCGCCCCGGAGGCCAAGGAGCCCCGGCTCTTCCGCTACGCGCCGCGCCGCGGTGCCACCCGCCGCGGCCGAGGCTGGGCCGCCGCCACCGCCCCGGCGATGGCCTGGCGGATGACCAGCGACCAGGCCCCGGTGTTCTGGCCCTTCGTCTCCGCTCCCGCCCTGCCCCCGACGGGCGCCCAGATGGGCGTCGACCAGCTCTCCGGCGGCAGCTTCTACTGCGACCCGTTCGGTTGGGTGCTGCGCGACGACGTACCTGCGACCAACCCCAACATCTTCCAGTTCGCCAAGCCGGGAAGTGGCAAGTCCGGCACCACCAAGGCGTTCTGCACCCGGATGATGCCGTTCGGCTACCGCACCCTGGTCACTGGCGACGTCAAGGACGAGTACGAGTCGCTGTGCCGCGCGCTCGGTGTCGAACCGTTCGTCATCGCCCCCGGCTTCTGGGCCCGGGTCAACCCGCTGTCCATGGGGCCGCTCGGCGACGGGTGGGAGAAGCTCTCGGCCGAGGAGGCGCAGCGCCGCGCCACCATCATCTTCAAGCGGTGGCTCGTCCTGGTCCGAGGCCTGGTCGGCAGCATGAAGATCGACGACGAGCGCCGGGTGCCGTTCGGCCCCGACGAGAGCGACGTCGTGCGCAACGCGCTGGCGATCCTCACCGGCTACGCCGCCGGCAACAGCGTCCTGCAGGAGACGACCATCCCGCGGCTGTGGGACCTGCTGCGCAACCCCACCGAGGAGCTCGTCCGGGCCTGCGAGTACGCGAACACCCGCCAGTTCCTCGACGAGACCCGACTGCTGCGCAACGCGCTCGGCGAGCTGGTCACCGGCACCCTCGCCGGCCTCTTCGACGACTTCACCAACATCGAGGTCGACTGGCGGGCCCCGATCCAGTCGTTCAGCCTCTCCCGGCTCGACGGCCTGGGCGATGAGGCCGTGGGCATCGCGCTGCTGTGCATGAACTCCTGGGGGCGTGGTCTGCGGGAGATCGCCGAGCCAGGCGACCTGCGCATCGTGGTGCGCGACGAGGTCTGGAAGCAGATGCGCCTCGGAACCGCCGCAGTGGCGAGCTTCGACGCCGACCTGCGCCTCTCACGCGGCATGGCCGGCAAGGGCGGCGACATCCAATTCTGCAACCTCCACAAGCCCTCCGACCTGCTCTCGGTCGGCGACGCCGACTCCCAGGCCGCGATGATCGCCAAGGACCTCCTCGAGCTGGCCGACATCAAGATCCTCGGTGCCCAGAAGCCCCGTGTCGCCCGCGAGCTCGACTCCATGCTCGGGCTCGGCCCGATCGCCCAGGACCTCGTCTCCGGGTGGGCCATGCAGGACAAGGGCCGCGCCCTGTGGTGCATCGGCGACGCCACCTACAAGGTCCAGACGGTGCTCCACCCGCTGGAGAAGAAGCTCTACTACACCAACGAGGCCATCGAGTCCGCCGCCTGAGCGCGCGCGACCTCGGGACTGACCTGTCATGAAGAAGCTGCTGCTCGCGGGACTGCCCGTCCTGATCATCTTCATGGGGCTGCCGTTCCTCGTGACGCTGATGGTGGTGATGACGACCACCGCGGCCGCCGAGTGCCGCACCCAGAGCAGCCAAGGCACCGTGCCTACCGAGCTCGGTGACCTCGGAGCCATCGACGGCCCGGTGGGCGGCCCGGTCAACGGCAAGATCACCATGGCGCAGGCCAACATCCCGCGCCGCTCCGGCCTCGACGGGTTCCGGGCCTCCATGCCCAAGGTCCTGTCCCAGAACCCCGAGTTCGTCACACTCAACGAGGCCAGCGGCTGGAGCCTGGAGCAGATCGAAGCCGCCACGCCGGGCTACTCGGCCTTCCGGGTGGCAGCCCCGGCCGGCACCGGCACCGGCGCCGAGCAGGCCATGGGCAACGTCGTGCTCTGGAAGAGCTCGACCTGGACGAAGGTCAACGGCGGCCGGGTCCAGCTCGTCGACGACGACAAGACCTTCTACGACGGGCGTCCGGTCACGTGGGACCGCTTCGCGACATGGGTGATGCTGCGCCGCGCCGACGGCTCCGTGGTCTCGGTGGTCTCCACCCACCACATGACCAACCCGCACCGTTGGCCGAAGCAGCACGGCAACCCGCCGCTGACCCGGCCCCAGCAGTACGGCGCCGGAATGGACATCCTGCTGCAGCTGCGCAACTCGCTGGCCGCCCACGGTCCGGTGCTGATCGGCGGCGACACGAACACCCAGGCCTCCTACACCGACATCCCCTGGACGGCGGCCGCGAAGATGAAGGCCGCCGGCTACGGATGGCACAACCACGGCGTCGACTTCATCTTCTTCCCGCACCACCAGGGCGCCCGTCTCGAGCAGGGCTGGGACGGCACGATGGTGTCGGATCACCACTGGCTCTCGGCTCGCATCGCGATGAACGGCGCCGGCCCGGAGAGCGCGCCCGAGACCACCACCACGACCGACGGGATCGTGCCCGCGGCGACCACCGCCCGGACGTCCGCCGAGCCGCCGGCCGGCGACGTGCTCGCCCAGCTGATGCGGCTGCGGTTCGCGTCCAACTACCCGACCATGACCGCCGAGCAGGCCCGCGACGCGATCACCATCGCCCAGGTCGCCCGCGACCTCGAGATTCCCCGCTACGGGCTGCAGATCGCGATCGCCGCCGCGATCCAGGAGTCCAAGCTGGTCAACCTCACCGGAGGTGACCGCGACTCCGGCGGCCTGTTCCAGCAGCGCCCCTCGGCCGGCTGGGGAAGCCGGGCCGAGATCACCAACCCCGTCCTCGCGGCCCGCGCGTTCTTCGGCCAGGCCCAGCACACCGGCAACCCCGGCCTCCTCGACATCCCCGGCTGGCAGAACATGCCGCTCACCCAGGCCGTGCAGGCCGTCCAGCGCTCGGGCTACCCCGACGCCTACGCCCAGTGGGAGGACGTCGCCGGCGACATCACCGATCTGCTCGGCGGCGACCTGCCGGACCTGCCCGACGACGGCTCCACCACGAACGTCGCCAACTGCCAGGGCGAGACCGTCAACCCCATCACCGTCGGCACCCTCAACCTGCTCGGCGCCGGCCACACCGACAAGCCGGGGGAGCGGCCCGGGTACGACACCTGGGACAAGCGACTGCCCGGCGCCATGCGCACGATCGAGAACGCCGGCGTCACGATCGCCGGCCTCCAGGAGGTGCATGGCCCGCAGGCTCAGGCGCTGGAGAACCAGTACGCGGCCAAGTGGGGGATCTACCCGGCCAGCGGGAAGGCACAGAACCGGGTGATCTGGGACCGCAACGAGTGGGAGAAGACCGACAGGCGCCTCGTCGACATCCCGTACTTCGGCGGCAAGGACGTCGGCATGCCCCTGGTGCAGCTGACCTCGACGACCACCGGGCAGGTGATCTGGGTCTGGAGCATCCACAACCCGGCCAACACTCAAGGAAACGCCGCCGGGCACCGCCAGGAGGCGCTGCGCCGCCAGTTGGCCACGATGACCGAGCTCGCCGGCACCGGCACCCCTGCGGTGATCCTGGGCGACTTCAACGACGGCAAGGACGGCAACAACTCCTCGCACTGCGCACTGACCCCTGAGCTGAGCAACGCCTTCGGCGGCTCTGCCGACCCCTGCAAGGAGCCCAAGCAGGACGCGCCGATCGACCACGTCTACGGCGCGAACCTCACCTGGGCCAGCGCCGCGGTCGACACCAGCACCCAGGCCAGCAAGATCGCTGACCACCCGCTGGTGACCGCCACCACCGCCGGCAGCAGCGCCGGGTGCGCAGTCGACTCCGACACCGCGGAGGCCAAGTACAACCTCGGCCCGGTCAAGCCGCAGCTGACCCAGCTGGTCAACATCCTCGGCCCCATGTTCGACATCAAGACCGTCGGCGGCTACCGCGAGAGCGCCACCGACCCCAACGGCCACCCGGCCGGGCTCGCGGCCGACTTCATGGTGCCACTCAGTGCGGCGGGCCGCGCGCAGGGCGACCGTCTCGCCGCCTACGCCAAGGCCAATGCCCAGAAGCTCGGCATCGACTACATCATCTGGTACCAGCGGATCTGGTCGGTCGCCCGCGCAGGCGAGGGCTGGCGGCCGATGGAGGACCGGGGGAGCGCTACCGAGAACCACCTCGACCATGTTCACATCAACGTCAAGCCCGGCGCCTCCGTCCAGCCGGTCGGCCTCGAGGGCGCCTCCTGCGACGAGGTCGTCTATCCGGTGCCCGCGCAGTACGTCGGAACCGACAACCACAACTGGCACGAGACCGGCGCGTACTGGTCCAAGTGGCACACCGGCACCGACTTCTCCGCACCCTGCGGAACCACCGTCTATGCCGCCCACGCCGGCACCATCGAGATCGACACCACCCAGCGTTCCTGGGCTGGGCCGCAGCTGGTCAAGGTCACCACCGGCGCCGGGTCCCTGACCACGTGGTACGCCCACATGGCGACTGTCAGCGTCAGCCGCGGCCAGACCGTCGCAGCCGGCGAGCCGATCGGCCAGATCGGCAAGGAGGGCAACGTCTCCGGCTGCCACCTCCACTTCGAGGTCCACCTCAAGAACGGCTCCATCTACGGCCCCGACAACGTCGATCCCTCGGCTTGGCTCGCAGAGAACGCATCACGCCCGAGCCGCGCCGTGTGATCGCACCGGAGCACTGACGGCACATAGGTGACCAGCGAGGCCCAACGACCCACGACCGCCTGGAGGTGGCGAGACCGATGCAGCGTGAGCGACGACGAGACCCCTACCCGTGGACCTGGGAGATCCCCGTAGCGGTGGCCTTGGCGACCCTGTTCGTCAGTGTCATCGGCATCCAGCTCGGACGATCAGTCGCCAATCTGCTCGCCGGCGCCGGATGGACATGGCCCGACGCCAACGCCGGCGCGTTCCCCTCACCCATCGGCACCGCCTTCTGGACCAGCCTTCCTGGCGTCCTCGGCGGACACGCCGACGCCGGGCTGCCGAGCCCCACGTCCGACGGTCTGGCCGGTAGCGGCCTGGTCTGGGTCAGCCTCGCCCTGGCCGAGGTCGCGCTGCTCACCGCGACCATCTGGCTCGGCGCGCGGGCCTACCAGCGCTGGGGCCCGGGCCGCATGCGAGGCATGGCGACCGCAGCCGAGGCCGAGAAGCTGCTCGGCGTCACCCGGCTCCGCAAGGTCGCCGGCATCGTCCGCCCGGACCTCTACGGCAAGCACGCCGCCGCGACACCGGCACCGGTCCAGCGCACCGCCGGCGACCTCACCGAACAACCCGGCCCGCAGCTGGGCCACGGCCTCAGCCCGTGGCTCCTGGACGGCCGCCGAACGAAGGAAGACCGATGAGCAACGAGACCCCACTGCACGGCAACCCGTCACTTCGCACCTGCGGCCGCCGTCGGAGCGGCATCAGCTGTCGCCGCCGCGGACACCGGCCGGTCCTCGTCGAGCGCCACTACTACGTGGCTGCCGGCCAGGTGGAACTCCTCTGCGAGGCGCGCGACCTGCTGTCCGACGCCTCTTTCCCGCTCCTCGGTCGCCGAGCAGAAGAACGCCACGGCCGTGCGGTGATCTGCCGTCGCTGCCTCGCCCCGAGCGGGGACACCGTTCCCGAGGTGGCGCGATGAAGCTGAGGTTCGACCCCTGGGACGTGGGCTGGCGCATCGGTGATGCCCACGAGCCGCGAGGCGGCGAGCTGTGGGTGCCGTGGGACCGCACCGCCGGCGTAATCGGCCCGCAGGGATCCGGCAAGACCCTCGACCTGCTCACCCCTGCGCTGCTCGGCGCTCCGGGTGCCGCCCTGGTGACACTGACGAAGGTCGAGGACCTGCTGCTCAGCCTGACCGAGCGTTCCCGCGACGACCGGCCGTGCGTGGTGCTCGACCCCTTCGGACTGGCCGAGGGCGTCGTCGACGAGCTGATCTGGGACCCGATCGCCGGCTGCGTGGACCCCAAGGTCGCCGAGCGGCGCGCCAAGGCTTTCACCGCCGGCACCGTCAAGGGCGCGATCACCGGCGGCACCGGCGACGATGCTGCGCGGTTCTACGCCGCCGAGTCCGCGAAGGTGCTGCAGGGCTACTTCCACGCCGCGGCGCTGACCGGTAGGACGCTCGAGGACGTGCTGCAGTGGGTCGCCAACCCCACCGCAGCCACCCAGCCGATGGAGATCTTGCGGCGGCACCCGCACGCTGAGCCGTTCTGGCACGGCCTCCTGCACGGTGCGCTGAACGGTGACGACCGCACCGCCGGCAACACCGTCACCACGGTGCAGCAGGCGGTCTCGCTGTTCTTCCAGGCCGACATCCGCCGCCGCTGCATTCCCAGCCCCGGACGTCCCGCCACCGACCTCGCCGGCGTGATCCGTCGACGCGGCACCATCTACCTGCTCGGCCGCGAAGACCCCTACGCCTCGGCCAGCCCGCTGATGACCGCCGTGGCCGAGCACGTCTTGGACACCGGCCTGCTGCTGGCCAACAGCTCCCCGTGGGGCGGCCGGCTGTGCCCGCCCCTGGTCTCGGTGCTCGACGAGCTGCCGTCGACCGCGCCGCTTCCGACCCTCCGTACCCGAATGGCCAACGAGCGCGCCCTGGGGCTGTCGTTCATTTGGGCCGCCCAGACTCGGCCCCAGCTGACCAGCATCTTCGGTGAGCACGAGGCCCGAGCACTGCTCGGCCTCACCAACGCCCTGGTGATGTTCGGCGGCTCCAAGGACGTCGCCTTCAACCAGGAGATCTCCGACCTCCTCGGAACGGTCCGCATCGGGCGGGTCACCCACTCCACCGGCGGAGCCAGTGGCGGTGGGCGCAGCTTCTCCGGCGACGACATCCCGATCATGCGGCCCGAGGAAGTCCGGCAACTGCCCGAACGCCAAGCTCTGGTCGTCGCCGAGAACGGCAAGCCGATCATCGCCAAGCTGCACCGCTGCGTCGAAGGCAAGGCAGGGGAACGCCTGCTGGCCGACCAGCGGGCGCTGCGCGAGCGCCTCACCAACGACCGGCGCATGGTCATCACCCCCGAGGCCCGAGCCACCGCGGCGCTCGTCGAGGCACGCCGTCTCGGCTTCGTCGACGACGAGACCGACCACGCAAGGAGTGAACTGTGACCACCGAGCAGCAGACCCGCCGGGCGGCACCCACGCTGATGGTCTTCCCGTTCCCCGTCCCCGGGGGCCACGTCCGGCTCGCCTACCGCGAGCTCCACATCGCCATCAACGGCACCGAGGAGGAGAAGAAGGCCCTCGGCAACCACGGGCTGCTGTCGCGGCCCTGGGAGCCGGCAACCTGCCTGGACCCCGAGCTGCGTCACGACCTGTGGGAGTGGCTCGAGGACGTCGTGATCTGGCTCAACCGCGAGTACACCTGGGACGTCTCCGGGCTCATCCCCAGCTGCTGGCCTCTGCACCCGCACTTGGTCCACGAGATCGCCGTCCTTGCCGACCAGCGCCGGCGGGCCGGCCTGGCGATGACCAGCGACGCGCTCGAGGAGTGGCACCGCTACTGCCTTCCGGCGTTCACCGACCGGATGCGCAACAGGCTGCGCACCCACTGCGACGACGAGCACAAGAGCTGGCCGGCCAAGCCGCGCCACAGCGAGCACCTGGCCGACGGCAGCCGACAGCGCCGCGAGAACACGTTTGCCCAAGACATCGACGCTCTGCCCGTCAACCGGCGGGCACACGAAAAGTCGCCGGACGGTCCACCGCGGCTCGGCCTCGTCGACCTCGACACCGGCGAGATCCACGACGACGAGCTGGGCGGCGCTCAGCCGCGCACCCGCACCGAGAAGGGACCCCGCGAGTGATGCATATGAACGAACGCTCCGAGGCCATCCGCCGAGCCCAGCGCGCCCTCAAGGCTCTCGGCGAGCACCCGCGCTCAAGCAAGAAGGAGCTCGGCCACGCGCGCGAACACGTCAACGCCTGTTACTCCCACGGCTCGGGTGAGGACGTGTGGAACGCCGTTGCACAGGTCGAGGCCATGGCCGATCGCCGCTACGGCGTACCGAGCACAGAGGAGCAGCGTCAGATGGTCGGGGCGACCGAGGACCTCGAGGAGCCTGCGACAGCCGCCCGCGGCCGAGCGGCCGAGGACCGCGCAATCCCGTCGACGTCGGCGACCCCAGACGTGGAGCTCGCGCCCACTGCATCGCCATGAAGTGGGCACGACGGGCACAAGACGGCGTCAGAACGCCGCTGAGAGAACGGAAACCCCTGCCAGCGGGTAGTCACACACCGCTTCGTTGTGGGAGAGCCATTCTGAGCGTTCTCGCCCCGTCGACCACCCAGGCGTAGAACTGATGCCGGATCAGCTGACCTCAGCGCTCCTCATCGTGGTGGCTATCGCCTACCTCGGCGGAGCCGTTCTGTTGATCGTGGCGCTTGCCAAGGTCCTGCTCGCCTGGTCGGTCAGCTGGCGCACCAGCGGGCAAACCAGCCCGGTCGAAGTCATGCTGCAGCAGCGGGCCGCCGCGGCGATGGCCGCGGTCGCCGCAGTCGCGAACGTCCCGCCTCCGGCAACCGACGTCGTTGCGATCCTGGGCGCCCCGGTCGCCGGGGAAGCCGATGCGACCGCGGGCGATGGTGGTCTCGCGGTGACCCGCTTCCGGGCTGGTCGTCCCCCCACCGTGGTGTTCGCGCGGGCCGCGCTCACCGGCCTCAGCGTCGGCGCGGTGCAGAGCCTGGCCGCCCACGAGCTCGGCCACGTCATCCGCCGCGAGCGCAGTTCGGCGGCGGCGCGGTACTCGTGGCTGGTCGGTTACCTACTCCTCGTGTTGGCAGGCGCTGGTCTCACTGCAGCTGCTCTTGTGGCCTCGCCCCAGCTGGCCGGCCCCTCGTTGCTGGCCACGATGAGTGCGGCCGTGGCGTTTCTCGGTCTCCGCTTCACCTTCGACCGGCGCGAGGAGGCTGCCGCCGATCTCTTCGCCATCGACCTGACTCGCGACCTGGACGCGGCCGCGGAGCTGATGCGGTTCTACGAGAAAAGCCTGGCGTGGCCGACGCCCGACGGCGGCCCCGCGTGGTCGCGGCTGGAGCGGCGGTGGTTCGCAACCCACCCCGAGCCGCAGGCGCGGCTCGCAGCCATGCGCCGTCGCCTTGGGTGACTTCTCGAACGCGGCGGCGAAACACCTCTGGTAGCAGCCGGGCCGACCTCGTTGGCCCGTTCAGCGGCTGGCAGCCGACGTAGTCCATCCGGTCGGCTGCGGCCTGGGTAGACCCTGGCTTCTTCGCTGCGTGAGGATGACGATCGTGACTCCAACCGATCTGGGACCAGTTTGGCGGCAGCACAATTGCTCACGTAAGCACAGGACCTTTCTGACGATGGCGAAGTGCATCTGGAACGACGCTCCGTGGGTCTCCGGCGAAGGAGCTATCGCGTTGGTGGCGTGCAGACCTTCTGGGCCTGTCAGGTACCGGCACGGAGCCGTGTCCCTGCACCAGACGGCTGATAGTGCATTGGAGGCCAAGACGTTGATCGACGAGACCGGCTGCGGAGGCCGCTGTCACCGCGACCACAGGATCGTGCAGCTGGTCTTACCGTGACGCCAGCCTGCGGGCTTCCGGAGCGGGTCAGCGGCGAGGAGTACCGCGGCGGGGCGGCCGCGGACGGTTCACGTCCTGCCGATCTCGTGCCACGCCCGGCGACTGGGTCGGCGCCGGGGTGCCTTCGCCGGTGTCGATCGGGATCTCGAGGCGGGACACGATCCGGTAGCGCAGGTCACGGGCAGGGCTGTCGCCCAGGGGCTTCTCAGCGACCAGGCCGCGCGTGGCGGCGCCGACGTCGTGACCCTGCTCGTGGGCCTGCTGCAGCATCGCGGCGGTGGCCGGCCAGTCGCCCTGCTCGAGCAGCCGCGGGTCGAGCTCGCGAGCCAAGGTGGCCCACCGCTCGGCCGGGGTCTTCTCGGCCGCGGCCGAGAGCCGTGCGCGAACCTCGCTGCTCTTGTGGAGCTCGGCCAGTGCCGCCTTCCGCGGGTCGGCATCCCAGGTCTTGATCGCGTCGCGCAGGTCCCGTCGCGCTTGCAACTGGGAGAACTGCAGCCGGGCCCGGACCTGGTTGACGCCCGGCTCCCAGGCGCGGCTGGGACGTGCCGAGATGACCCGCATGGCGGCCAGATGTGCCTGCTCCGGGGCGAGGTTGTCCAGCCGCTCGGTGAGCAACTGGTCACCGAGCGAGCGGAAGGCGGGCTGGCCGCTGGCCACCGCGGCAGTGAGCGCGGCGGGCCCGCGCTGGGCGAGCAGGTCGGCGGGGTCGAGGCCGTCGGGGAACCGCGCGAAGCCGGGGTCGAGGCCGTGCGGGGTGAGCATCCAGAAGTCCCGCTCGGCCGCGACCTGGCCAGCGAGGTCGGCGTCGGTGGCCACGATCGGGTCGCGGCCGACGGCAGCCAGCTGGGCGGCCTGCTCATCGGTCAGCGACGTGCCGAGCGGCGCTACGCCGAGGTAGAGGCCGTGGCTGGCGATCGTGACCGCCACGGCGTCCATCGGGCCCTCGACGATCACTGGGACCGCACCCTCGGCGAGCAGTTCGTCGACGACACCGAATAGCTGGGCGCCCTTGTGGAAGAGCGGGGTGTCGGCTGTGTTGAGGTACTTCGGGCCGCCCTTGTCGGCGTCGGTGAGGTCGGGCCGGCGGCGGCCGACGAAGCCGAGCACTTCGCCCTGGTGGATCACCGGGAACATCACGCGGTCGCGGAACCGGTCGATGAGGCGACCGGTGCTGGCCTCGGTGGCGACGCCGGTGGCCACCATCTCGGCGTCACTGACACCGCCGCCGCGCAGGTGGTCGACCAGGTTGGTCCACCCGGCTGGCGCCTGACCGGGACGGAACCGCTCGTCGCCGGCGAGGTCGATGCCGAACCGTCCGGTGAGGTAGTCGCGGCCCCACGAGTCGGTGAACCGGGCCTCGAAGAAGGCCTGTGCCATGTCGTTGATCTCGAGTATGCGCTCCCGCGTGACGGGGGAGGACTGCCACTCCTCGGCCCGCTGGTACATGACCCGGAGGTCGGCGTCGGTGGGCTCCAGTCGGCTGCCGCCGAGGTCGCGGATGTAGGCGGCCAGCGTCAGGTCGGGCTCGACGAACTGGTCCTCGTCGACGTCGACCAGGTCGCCGGCATCGACGTCGACCAGGGCCTCGGCGGGCGCGTCGACCAGGTGCTCGTCGTACGGGCCGCGGTCCTCGGCGAGCGGCCAGTCGGCCCAGTCGGTGTCGGTGGCGTGGTCGACGAGCGTCGCCGGGTCCGGCTCGATCCCGTCCCACAGGTCTGCCGGCGGCTCGTCGAAGTGGTACTCGTGCGCGTGCTCGTCGGGAGCGGTCTCCAGCGCGATGGAGGTCCGCCAGACCAGCGCCTGGCACTCGTCGACGCCCTCCCAGCCGTCGCTCGGCATCGCCCGGCCGGCACCCAGCAGGGCCTCGACCTGCCAGCCGCGCTGCACGCCGTGGTCCACGTTCGACACCAGCGCGGGCCACCAGGTGCTGGCCTGGATGCTCGCGGCGCGCTCGGGACCGAGCAGATCCGCGAGTCGCGGAGTCCACTCGGTGGTGACGCTCTCACCGTGGGAACCGTCGCCGATCTGGGAGGCCACGGCCGGGGTGAGCTGACGGGCCATGCGCCACCACACGGCCGCCGCGGCGTGCTCGTCGGGCAGCGGCCCGGCCGGGTGGTCGGCCGCGGTGGCGGTGCGCAGCAGCTCGTGGGCGGTGACGCCCGCGCGGGACATCGCGGCCAGCCGCTCGGCGAGCAGCGGGGTGAACTCGTCGTCGCGGACCTGCGGGGCCAGCGAGTAGAGCAGCTGGCGCCATTCCTTGAGCGCCGGCGTGTGGTCGCCGGTGACGGCGCGGTTGAGCCGTCGCTGCCAGGTCGCGGAGGCCTTCTGCAGCTGCGGTGCACCGGTCGGTCGCCGGTCGCCGACCGGGACCTGGATGGCGGCCCGCCAGACCTCGACGTTGGCGACCGTGGCGGCCTCGGGCCGCAGGCCGTTCTGGGCCCATGCCGGCAGCGCGGCATGGTCGGTCGCCCGCGCGCGGACCTGCTCGGCGAGGTCGGTGACCAGGTGCGCGCGCTGAGCGAGGTAGGCGCCCCAGTGCGGATCGTCGGCCAGCCGGGCCGGCACCGCAGGCATCCACGGCAGCGGGCCGGCGCCAGCGTTGCGCAGCCCCGAGGCGTCCAGGCGCCAGTCGAGGACCGCGGCGCGGTCGTGCGCGGTCTCCAGCTCCCGGTCGCCGGCGGCACCCCGGAGCGCGTCGACCGGGTGCTCACCTGCCGCACCGAGCAGCAGCAGGTGCGCCCGCAGGGTCGGCCAGGCGGCCTCCTCCGAGAGGCCGGGGACGAGTGTCTCGACCGCGTTGTCCAGGGCGTCGACCACGTTGACCGGGGTGCCGTCGGCGCCGGCGATCGTGTCGTGGCGCAGCAGGTGCTCGGCCGCGACGTAGAGACTGTCGAGGTAGCGCTGGGAGGCCTCGCCGAGCCGGGTGGCCGGGTCGGCCTGCTCGCGCAGCAGGCTGGTCGCGGACCGCTGGGTGTCGTCGCGCGCCAGCATCGACTCGAGGATGTCGGTCGGCGTGAGCGGCCGGACCAGCGTCGGGTGGATCACCGAGTGCGGGTCGCCGTCGCCGACGACCTCGAGGTAGAAGTGGTTGGCGTGCGCGCCGCGGGTCATCATCGTGTAGAGCTGCTGGCGCGACTCGCTGCCGGTGGCCAGGCCGTGCATCGTGTCGGCGGTGACGCCCTGGGCGGTGTGCACGGTGCACGCGTAGCCGAGCTCGGTGGACCGTGCGACGTAGTCAGCGGGCAGCCGCACGGTGCGCCCGTGCTGGGTGTGCTGGACCGTGAGCTCGCCGCCGTCGTGGATCTCCAGCACGTGCCAGCGGTCGCCGTTCTTGACCCAGTCGGTGGCCGAGGTCCGCAGGCGACGGTCGTTCTCGCGGGTGATGATCAGCTCGCCGATCGAGGCCTCGTTGCCGTCGGCGAGCCGGCGAACCGGCCCGCTGGCGGCGACGTCGGCCGGGTCGATCCCCTCGAGCCGGTGGGCGCGGGCCTGCTGGTTCAGCTCGCTGACTAGGTCGCGGGTCGGGGCGAGCATGATCGAGTCCAGACCCTCGGCGCGGTCGGCCTGCCAGGCCGCGAAGACGTCCTCGGTCATGGTGGCCAGGTCGCCGACGTGGACCCGGTCGCGGTCGAGGTAGAAGCCGAGCGACTCGGGCTTGCCCTCGCGCAGCGCGAGCGAGGCGGCGCCCTCGGCGGGGTCCTTGAACCGGACGAGCTCGGTCAGCTGCAGTGCTCCGTGGGTGGCGCGGATGTCGCGCAGCACGCCGCCGGCGCCGATCGCGGAGAGCTGCTGGTCGTCGCCGATCAGGCGGACGCTGCCGCCGCGCTCGAGGATGTAGGACACCACCGTGTCCAGGGAGAGGGTGTCGGCCATGCCCGCCTCGTCGATGACCACGAGGGTGGAGGAGTCGATGCCGGCGACCCAGGCGGGCATCGCGGCTCCCGTCTCGCGGGCCTGCTCGAGGGAGTGGGTCAGCTTGGCCAGGGTGTCGGTCTGGGTGTCGATCTGGGAGCGCAGGGCGTCGGCGGCCGCCGCTGAGGGAGCCAAGCCGATGATGGTGCCGCCGCCGTCCGTCCAGGCGCTGGCCAAGGCGCGCATCGCGGTGGTCTTGCCGGATCCGGCGGGCGCGATCGCCAGCTGGAGCCGGGCGCCGGAGGTGGCCATCTCGCGGACCAGCGTGGCCTGTCCGGCGTTGAGGGTGATGCCGTTGGCGGTCGACTCGAGCAGCGCCAGGTCGACCGAGGATGCCTCGACGGCGTACCCGTCGTGGCGGCCGGCGACCTCGACCAGGCGCTGCTCGGCGGCCAGCACCTTGCCCGAGGTGAACAGCTCGGCGCCGCTCTGGGTGTAGACCGAGGCCCCGTCCGCGCGCCGCAGCTCGGACGGTTCGCTGATGGTGTCCCACGGGCGGGCCATGCTCACCGAGCGGCCGTCGAGGACCTCGCTGACGAGCAGGTCGACGACCTGGGTGACCTGGTTGGTGGGCACGTTGGCGCCTCGGACCTGCCGCTGGGCTTCGGCGTAGACGTGCCAGTACTGCCAGGTGCTGCGGCCTCCCTCCATCGTCGCCACGATCCGGTCGGTGGTCTTGGCGAACCAGGCCGAGTCGGCCAGCGACCGCGCTGCGCCCTTCGGGTTCAGTGCGCCGTGGACCATCTGCTTGACCCGCTGCGGGGTGCCCAGCACCTCGATGGCCTCACGGCTCCAGGTCTCGCGCTGCTCGGCCAGCGAGCGCGGCTCGTGCTTGGCCTCGCGGGTCTCCAGCGTCGCCTGCTGGGACAGCTGGATGGTCTCCACCGGTGTGGGAGGCCGCCCGTGGGTGGCCTGGAACGCGGCCGCGAGGACCTTGCGGCGGTCCTCGACGTTGGCGCGGCGCTTGGAGAAGCGGCGGTTCAGCTCGGGGTCGACGCCGACGATCTCGCGCACCGGCCGCTTGCGGGCGTCCTCGTTGGGCCGCTCCTCGAACCGCACGCCGAGGGCGTCGATCAGGTGCCGCTCGAGCGCGGTGTTGTAGGTCTCCGAGGCCGAGACGACCGCCTTGTGCAGCGGCCGGCCGTCGATGGCCAGCCACTTGCCGTCGAGGGTCTGGACCTTGTTCGCCACCGCGACGTGGGTGTGCAGATCGGGGTCGCCGGCGCGGGAGTCGCGGTGGGTGAACGCGGTGGCGATCAGGCCGCGGACGTCGACCTGGCGGACGCCGTTGGTGCCCCGGCGGGTGAACAGGGCCTTGGATTCGATGAAGCCTAGGGCGTCCTTGATCGCCGCCTGGTGGGCCCGCTCGATCACCGCGGCGGTCTTCGGGTCGGCGATCGCCCATAGCACCGAGACGCTTTTGACCGGGGAGAAGGTCAGGTCGTAGCCGGCCACGGCGTTGGTCCTCGGTCGGGAGTGCTTGGCGATCGCGGCGGCCAGCTCGCGTGCGTCGGCGGGTTCGCGGCCGTGCTCAGCACGGAAGAACTCGGTGCCGACCTCGGTGCGGACCTTGGCCCGGTCGGCCGCGGGGACCGGCCAATCACCCGGCAGGCCGGCGGCCTCGTTGAGGGCCGCGATGCGCTTGGCGACCTCGATCCGGAACGGGCTGATGTCGTTCTCGTAGACCTTGTACGGCGTGCCGAGCTGGCGGGCCGTCTTGTAGTCCGCGTCGGTCGGCCGGTCGACGCCGCCGCGGCCGATGCGCAGGTCCAGGTCCTTGGTCTGCTGGGTGGCCAGCGGGTGGTGACCGGAGCCGAACAGGCTCTGCATGTGGTCGGCGGTGACGATGTCGCCGGCGTCGAGTCCCTCGAGTCCCTCCATGCCGGAGCCGAGCCACACCCCGGGGGTCTCGCCCTTCTCGGTGTAGTAGCTCGCCAGTCCGGTGTGGCCCTTGTCGGTGGCGTCCATCGCTGCGACCTGGCGGGTCAGGTAGTCGTACCCCGACCCCGCCGTCAGCTTGTGGAGGCTCATCGTCACGGTCACCTACGTGCGCGCGGGCGGGCTGTGCGATCACTTCCGGCCAGATTGTTGCTGTGTTCTTTCTATTCGGCAGACCGAGAATGCAAGAGGTGTGTGGCACTTGGGAGTTCGCGGAAATCTGGGGGGACGCTGAAGGCCGTCGGTGACGGCTGAGGCGTCGGGTTTGGATCAGGTGGCTGGACGGGCTGCGCTGGATCGGCTGGGGGAGCGGTTTGAAGGTTTTGGGGTTCAGTGATCGCTCGAGGTCCGGGAAATGTCGTAGGTGACTGTCAGAGTCCATGTCGACACGAGTGAGGACCGGATGAGTCAGCAGACGATCAAGCAGCAGGCGCGGCGTACGGCGCGGGAGATGGCCGAGAGGCGGCGCAAGGAGCGCGAAGAGCGAGAGCGCCGGGTGATCGACTTAGCCGAGCAGGTCATGGTCGCGATCGGTGAGCGCGACGCGGCGGTGGCCGAGACCGAGAAGCGCGCCGGTGAGGCGCTGCGAGAGTTGACCGAGGCTGAGGGCCTGTCGCTGGGCGAGGCCGTCGAGTGGTGCGGCGAGACCGTGACCGTGCGCGAGGCGACGCGGCTGCGGCGGCTCGCCAGCGAGCCCCAGGCCGACGATGGCGACCAGGGCGGCGACGGCGCGGCGCTGGCGACCGCTGGGAGTGGGGGAGCGGGTGCCGGTTCGTCGGCTGGATGACGCCGGCCTCACGGCGGTCGCGGCCGCGATCAGCGATCCGGGGGTGCTCGTGCGGTACCGGGCGAAGGTCGCCACGGTTCCGGGCAGTGAGTGCTTGTGGTGGACCGGCGCGGTGTCCGGTCGGTCTGAGCGCGAGCGCACGGACGGTGGTGGCCATGGCAGGTTCTGGTACGCGCCGGGGCGGGTGATCATCGCGCACCGGTTCGCGTTCGCGGTGATGCACGGCGCGCCGGCGCTCGCGGAGGCGCGGCTGCTCGGGCACCGCTGTCACAACCCGCTATGTCAGCGGATCTCGCCGGACCACGTCGTGGTGTCGAGCGCGGCGCAGAATCGCCGGGAGTGGTCGGTGCAGCGACGGCTCCCCTACAGCCCGCTGGCCGACCCGCGCGGACCGCGTCGGCGTGCGCGGGAACTGCGCGACCTGGCGCGTGAGGACCCGCAGCTGGTGGCCGACGACCTCGCGCGGCTCCAGGAACTGCTGGGCGAGCAACTGACGCTCTGGTGAGAGCGTGCCGATGCAGAAGGCCGCCCGCAGCGGAGAGCGCTACGGGTGGCCTTCTGGCTGCCGGGTCAGTCGGGCTCGCCGTCGAGGAGTCGACCGAGCGTCTCCCACAGGTCGAGGTAGCCGTCAGCATCAACCGGCGACTGCTCGCGCCACTTGGCGTGAAGATCGCGGACGCGGTCGAGTCGGTCGAGGCGTTCGGGGAGCGCGTCACGGGCGGCGGCGATGAACTCGACGTCAGCGGCATGGCCGGTGGTCTTGAGGCCGAGCCGGTGGTCGTGCCCGGTGTAGTAGGCCACCACGATGGTGTCGGGCAGCAGGGCGTCGGCGGCGGTGGCGCGGATCTTGTCACCGTCCGGTGTCCAGGGGCCGGGGGTTGCGAGTGCCTCCAGAGCACGCAGGGCGGGGTCGTCGCTCATGCGGGTTGGTCCTCCCGGGCGGCGAGGTCGAGCCGCCCGGATGCGGCGGTCGCCACGGCGGTGATCCGGGCGGCCAGCGCCCGCAACTCGGCGGGCGTGCCCTGGATCGCCACCACGTCGTCACCGGCCAGCGTCAGGACCGGCTGACGATGCTCACCGGCACCCGCCCAGTCCTCGCCGGGAGTGAAGACCTGGACGCTGGTCTCCCGAGCGGCTAGCCACTCGATGTGCGCGCTCACGGGGTCACCTCGGTGGGCGCGGTGCCGATGAGGCGGCGGAACGCCTTCACGTCGGCCTCGAGGGAGAACAGGCGGCGCCGGTGTCGCTCTCGGCCGCGACCTCGCCCAGGAATTTCGCGAGGCCCTCCAGGAAGGCCACGACGGCGTCGGCGTCGACGGCATCGCCCATGGCGACCCACGGCTTGGGCACCCGCTCGGTGGCGGCGTAGGGCATCGCGGACATGGCGGCTCGGATGCGGCGCTGGTCGCGCTCGCTGATCACCGTCGTGGTTGAAGCTGCGTCGTGGTTCGTCATGACTGCTCCTGTTCGGGGGTGCGGTGGGTGTGCTCGGCGTGCAGGGCGTCCAGCGCCGTGGCGACGCTGGACAAGGCCGCGTCCAGGTGGGCGCGGGCGGTCTCGGGGGTCCAGCGGCGTACGTCGCGCAGCCGGTGCTCGATGACGACCAGGTCGCAGGCCGTCTCGCTGAGGGTGTGCCGGTCCTTGGCGGCGCTGGCCTCGATGTCGGCGACGGTCGGCTGGCTCATCGCAGAACGTCCTCGACTGCGCGGCTCTTGGCCTCGTCGAGCGTGCCGGTGCGCATCCCCCAGCGCTGCCCGTAGCCGCCGTCGATGTCGGCGTAGAACCCCGGCGCGAGGTAGGTCGCGTGGTCACCGGGCGTGATCCGGATCAGGTAGATGCGCCCGTGCGCATGGACGCTGGCGGTGTGCGCGCTCCATTGACCCGGCCAGCGGTCGTCGGCGTCCACGGCGTGCCACTCCACAGGCGTGCTGTCGGGCGTCGTCGGTGCGGCGCTGGCGTGGGTGGTCGTGTCGGTCATGGCTCCTCCTTCGGTTGGGCCGGTGGCGGGCCGGACTCGGGGTCTCAGCCCGCCACCGGAGGAACTAGCGGGACGATCAGGCCGGGGCGAGCGCGGTCCAGGCGCGGCGCTTGATCCGGTCGGGGTCGTCGCTGGTGAGCACCCGCGTGGCGCGGGCGGTGTGCTCGTCGCCCTTGGTGCGGACCGGGGCGTAGTGGTCGACGTACTCCGCCACGGCCTGGTAGCCGGCCCACGCGGTGTCGCGGATGCCGGTCTGGGTGTCGGCGTCGGCGAACAGCCAGTGCAGCCGGGAGCGGCGGCGGCTCTCGGTCTCGCGGACTCGCTTGGTGGCGTTCGCCTCGGCCTTGCCGAACGTGGCGTCGATCAGGGCGTCGAACGCGGCGTCGGTCATGGTCTCCTGGATCAGCCGCTCGGCCTCAACCTGGAACGCGTCGACGTAGGTGAACGTCAGCCCGAGCGCGTCGCGGGCGGCCTGCACGGCGGCCTTGGCGTTGCGGGTGTGCCGGATCGAGAACGACGACTCGTGGTTGCGCAGGGCCGCGCTCTGGGTGTTCGCGCACACGACACGGACCGGGGTGACGAGGATGCGGAACGCGCTGGACCCGTCGTGGCTGTTGAGCGCGGCGATGTTGAGGTCGACGCGGTCGGTGCCGCCGACCGTGAGCGAGTCCGGCAGCTGCATGGTGATGAACACCTGCCGACCGCCGCGCAGCGACCCGGCGGTGTCGAAGATCGCGCCCGACTCGTCGGCCAGCAGGTTGAGGAACTCGGCGTGGTCCTCGTTCTGCAGCGGGGTGTAGCCGCCGCCGACGACACCGAGCGCTTCGGGTGCTCCGGTGAACGGGTTTGTGCGCACCGTGGCGAAGCCGGGGACCTCGATCGCGGTGACGCCGCCCCCGCTGACCTCGGCGGTTGTGAGCGGCAACTTGCGGACGTCCCAGCCGCCCAGGTGGCCGAGCCTCATGGCCTCCTCGGCGGTGAACGCGCGGTCGCGGACGGTGGTACCCAGGCGGTGCCATGCGTCCTTGCGGGCGAAGACGGCTGCTGCCTGCATGCCGTGGGTCTCGATCTCGTGGGCCATGTCGGGGTCCTCCCGTGTCGGAATCAAACGAACTGAGACCATTCTATGGTTTCTATTCCACTGAGGGCGGTTCTCCACAGGAAGAACCGCCCTCAGGTAGGGGAGGGGGAGCCGATCAGGCGGCGCTGTCGCTGGCCTCGATGCTCGACTGCGGCTCTTCGCCGAGCAGGATCCGCTCGACCTCGCTGGGCTGGTACCCCCACTCCACGAGCGCGCCGAGCACGCGGGCGTCCCACGAGGTCGGGTTGCGCCAGGAGTGCTTGCCGGTCGTGGCCTCCCACGCGGCGACGACGGCGGCGAGCGTGGTCATGGTCGCGGCCTTCGGCGTGCTCGCCTTGGTCGCGATCTTGTGGCACTCGTCGTGGCCCGCGCCGTCGTAGCCGGTCGGGACGTCGATCCCGAGCAGGGTGAAGAGCATCGGGTGCCGGTGGTCCATGGCCTTGCTCAGTGAGTGGTGGCCGGTGACGACGGCCTCGCAGATCAGCGCCTCGGCACCCTTCGGGGCCGTCTTGCGGGCCACGAACCCGGTCAGCCACTCCCGGCGCACGGTCTCGGCGCTCGCCCAGGCCTTATTGTTGGCGATCACGCGGCGGCGCTCATCACGGCGGGCCTCGGCCTCCTCCTCGCTCTCGGTCTCGTCCCCGCTGTCGGTAGTGGTGCTGCCGGACCCGCCGCCGCGACGACGCAGGCCGGAGGCGGCGAGGTCGGTGACGACCCACACCGGCATGTACTGCTGGTAGGGCTCGGCGGGCTCGTAGTCGTCCTCCTCCTCGTCCGTGCTGTCCTCGCTCTCCTCGTCGTACGCGTCCTCGGGGTAGACCCACTCCTTGACGACCTGGACGCGAGCGCCGGGAACGTTGGGCCACTCCTCCTCGGGCAGCGGCTCGCCGTCCTCGGTGACCAGCCCCTGGATGCGCAGCACCTCGTCGGCCTCCGCGACCTCCTCGGCGCTCAGCACCGGCAGGCCCTCGGCGCGCAGTCGCTCGACCTCGGCGTCGTCGGCCTCTCGCTCGGCTGCCTCGTCGCGCAGCCGCTGGGACTCGTGGGCGAGCGAGCGCCCCCACCGCTTGGTGTTCTCCAGGCGCTGCACGGCCTCGGGGTCGTGCTCGAACTCGGCGAAGATCGCGGCCTCCTCCAACGTCAGGTCTCCGGAGTCGAGCCGGTTGCGGGTCTGGTCGGCCTTGGTGACTGCCAGGGCGGCGTTCACGGTGGGGCGGTCGATGCTGGTGCGCTTGGCGATCTGCGCGGCGCTCACGCCGAGCAGGGCCAGCTGCTCCACGCCCGCGACGATCTCGGCCTCGCGCATCCCGGCGCGGTGGATGTTCTCGACCATCTGGTCGCCGATCCGGTCGGCGTCGGCGGGCTGGGGCACGACGCGGGCCGGGATCAGGCCGGTGGGGGTGCCGACCTCGGCGGCGGTCACGGTGCGGCGCTGGCCGCGCAGCAGGACGTACTGGCCGTCCTCGTTGCGGTAGACCGTGACGGCCTCCAGAACGCCGCGCTCCTTGATCGACTTGCGGAACTCCTTGTGGTCGGGTCGCAGGTCGGCCCGGACGTTGGTGCCGATGATGATGTCGGCGGGGTCGAGGTACAGGAACTCCTCGGCCTGGACGGCGTCGGTGGCCTCGGCGGCGGTGTCGGCGGTGGTCTGGATGGTGTCGGTCATGCGGCTGTCCTCCGTGAGTAGAATAGAAAGAACTGACAGAAGCAAGTCTCCTAGCGGGGGCCGACGCCTACCGGGGCACAGGGCGGACCTGTGGAAAGGTGGGCACCCGGTGAGGGTGGGGAAAACCCAGCCTCACTGGGCGCGGACTCTGATGCGGCGGCGCGGCGCAGCTGCACCTCGTAGCTGGCTGAACGAAAGGAATCGAGCGAGGGTGGGAACGGCGGCGCAGGGCCCCGACCGGGAATGCAGCGGCATTGGTGTTAGCCGCTGCGGCTCGACGCCGGCGGGTGAGACCAGGGGAGTGATCAGGTGACGAGCCAGACCACGACCCCGGTCGGGATCTACTGGAAGCCCGGCGTGTGGGACCTCGCGCGATCGGCCTACATCGCCGACCTGGACACCGATGTCGACTCGCCCGGCTCGTTCGTCGGCTGGCTCGCCCAGGCGCTCGAGCTGCACACCCGGCGCTCACCACAGCAGCGGGCCGAACTCGCGGCCGCGGGCGAGAAGCATCCCGCCCTGGTCAGCGTGACCCGCAAGAGCTTCAACAAGAAGCACGACCTGCCGGCCGCGACCATCGAGGCGGTCGAAGACGCGCTCGTGGCCGACCGTCAGGAGCTCGGCCGGATGCTCGCCCGCTCCGCGTTCGCCCAGGAAGCCGTGATCGCTGCGGCCGAGGATGCCCGCCGGCGGCTGGGCCGCGAGCTGCCGCCGCCTCCGCAGAAGCTCAGCAACCGGCCGCCGCGGCGCCGGCCGGCACGGTAGGTCAGCTGGCCGCCGGCACGGGTTGTGTCGGTGCCTACGCCTAGCGTGCTTCTCAGCGCCCCGATCCGGTACCCGAGAGCCGGTCGGGGCGCTTCTTTGCGCCCTCGTTGATCGCCCCGGACCCCTTCGCGGACCTAGGTGACTGCGGGGCCGGCCTGCGTCCCGCCCGAACCGAGGAGGAACGCATGTCCAGATCACCCCGCCGCGCTCGACGCGGCTCAACCCACCCAGCAGTCCTGGCCACCCTCGCCGCGGTCCTGGCGTCCGCACTGTGCCTGACCGCCACCTCGCCGGCGGCCGCGGCTGAGCCCGTCGAGGACATGGGCTGCCGGATGGTCATCTGGTCCTCCGACAGCGTCTTCGACACCTCCTACGCCCACGACGGCATGCGGCACACCTTCCGCGGCTGCTTGGTCAAGCGCGGCTGGTTCACGAAGTCCTACCGCTCCCTCAAGAACCGGCAGTGGCGGCTGAACAACCACCTGGCCAGCTCGGAGTGCCGGGTCGGCGACTACCACCTCTCCGGCGTCAGGCGGACCACCTACAAGGGCATCCGCGTCGTCGTCTTCATGTACCGCTTCGACTACCTGGTGCCCTGCTGAGCAGTCCCACGCGAGCACGAGCGGATCCGAACAAGTTCGGCCGATGTGATCGCTGCCGGCCCCCGATGGGACCTAGGTGACTGCGGGACCGATCCGAACGTCTCGCAGTCACCGAGGAGGAAGTCATGTCCACCACCATCACCTTCGCCGGCAACCTGGCCGAGGCTCCCGAGCTGCTCTACACCCGCGAGAACAAGCCTTTCGTCAGCTGCCGGGTCCTGGTCAACCGGTGCGTAAAGAACGACGAGGGGGAGTGGGTCAACGACGAGCCCACTGCCCACAACGTCAAGATCTTCTGCTCGGCCGCCACGCATGTGCACGACAGCTGCGGATCCGGCGACCCGATCTTCGTCCACGGCCTCGAGCGCACGGAGAGCTGGCCGGACAAGGAGACCGGCGAGAAGCGCACCAAGGACGTCGTGGTCGTCGACAACCGCTTCGGCGAGGTCGGCGTCTCGCTCAAGTACGTCTCCGCGCGCATCGAGCGTGCCGCCCGCCCGGCCCAGGCCAGCTGACCGCGCGGAGGTTCCGATGGATCTCGTCGTACAGTCCCCGGACGAGCTGCTCGCCGCAGTGCCGCACGTCCTCGGCTTCAAGCCTGAGGAGTCGATCGTCCTCGTACCCTTCCGGCCCGGGCTCCCCATCACCCGCGTCGACCTGCCGAAGACGGCCGCCGACCGCGAGGAGGTCTGGGACGCCCTCCGCGGCCCCTACGGCCGCCACGCCCGCCCCGGAGCGCGCCTGGCGATCCTCTGCTTCACCGAGGACCGCCGCAGCGCCGAGCTGGCCAGCCAGCATCTGTCCAACCGCCTCGACACCGTGGGCATCACCACCCACATCCGGCTGTGGGCCGACGGGGAGCGGTGGCGTGAGTTCAACACCGGCCAGACCGGACTTCAGACCCCGGCGACCGCCGAGCGGATCGCGGCCGCGACCGTGCTGACCGGCGCCGCCCAGCCGGCCGCCAGCCGGGCCTCTCTGGCCGCGTCCATGGTCGGGGACCGTGAGCCGATCGCCCAGCTGATCCGCGCGGCCCGGGCCGCGGCCGCGGGCAGCACTCCCGCCGTCGAGCGGGGCTGGGCACTGGACCGGCTCGAGCAGTTCCACACCGACGGCAACCGGATCTCCGATGTCGACGGCGCACGGATGCTGGTGGCCCTGGAGACGATCAGCACCCGCGACGCGCTGTGGGAGGACATGAGCCGGGAGAACCACACCTCCCACATGGCCCTCTGGAACGACCTGACCCGCCGCGCCCCCGACGAGGTCCGCGCAGCGCCGGCCTCCATGCTCGGCTTCGCCAGCTGGCTGCACGGCGACGGCGCCAAGGCCTGGTGCGCCCTCGACCAGGTGCCCGCGGACCGGCCGTACTCCATGGCCGCCATTGTCGCCTCGGCCCTGCAGAACGGCATCCACCCCCGCGAGTGGGAGCGATACCAGACCCAGATGCGCGACCTCGCCGGCGAGCTCGACGAGTCCTTCGTGCCCAAGCCTCCCGAACAGCAGCGGGACCTGCCGCGCACCCAGTCAACCGCCGACCGGCCCGCCCCGGGCCGCTGAGAAGGGGACACCGCGATGAACTACGACGACACCGACCCGATCGACGACGCCCAGCCCAGCGCCACCGAGCGCCAGCTGCGCCGCCTCGTCGTGCCCGAGCCCGCGGCCTATGCCCCCGATAAGCGCCTCGACGTCATCCACGAACCCGACCTCGACCTGCTGTGGGGAGGCCAGTCATGAGCACCACCCGCATCGACGTCGACGACGTTGACCGACTCGGCCGCGTCACCCTCAGCAGGTCCATCGAGCCCGGAGACCTCCGCGTCACCGGCTTGGTCAGCGAGCTCGGCGCCGGCAAGGTCCTCGGCTACCTCGAGGCCGCGGGCGACGTCGAATCCCACTGGGGCTTCGCGCTCGCCCAGGAGCTCGGCCGCGTCGACCCCGCCCAGGTGCTTGAGCAGGCCGCCGCCCGCGGCATCCGCTTCATCGTCCCTGGCGACGCCGAGTGGCCCACCCAGTTCGGCGCACTCCGCAACGCCGGCGCCCTCCACGAACGCGGCGGGGAACCCGTCGGCCTGTGGGTCCGCGGAGCGCACGACCTGCGTCAGCTCGCCGGCAACTCCGTCGCGGTCGTCGGATCGCGAGCCGCCACCAGCTACGGCGCCAAGCAGGCAACCGAGCTGAGCCGCGACCTCGCCACCATGGGCCACACCGTCATCAGCGGCCTCGCCTACGGCGTCGATCAGGCGGCGCACCGCGGCGCCCTCATCGCCGGCGGCCCGACCATCGCCGTCCTGCCCGGCGGCGTCGACCGGCCCTATCCGGCCGCACACGCCCAGCTGCTCGAGGCGATCGCGGAACGCGGCCTTGTCGTCTCCGAGGCACCCCCGGGAGCCGGACCCACCCGAACCCGCTTCCTGGCCCGGAACAGGGTCGTCGCCGGCCTGTCTGAGGGAACGGTCGTCGTCGAGGCCGCACTGCGCAGCGGCGCACTCAACACCGCCCACTGGACCACCAACCTGCACCGACCTGTCATGGGCGTCCCCGGCCCCGTCAGCAGCGCGGCGTCTACCGGCGTCAACCAGCTCGTGCGGCTCGGTCAGGCCAGCATGGTGACAAGCGCCCAGGACGTCATCACCGACCTCACCACCCACGCCAACGCTGCGGCCACCTCCGCCGATGGTGCCTCCGGGGAGCTCGACGAGTCGTTCATTCCCGGCCCCGTGAGCTCCATGCGGAGCGGCGTCCCCGGCTCAGTGGCCCCGGTCGCCGCCCCCCGTCGCTGAGGCGATCTGCAGCAATCTGTGGATAACCCTGGTTCCGTCCAAACGCCACCTACGCTGCTGACAGTACGAAGGCGTGCTCGAGGTCGCCGCCAGGAACGCAAACGAACAAGGAGAACACCGATGATCACCCTGACCGCTGAGCCCCCGGCCGCGGCGGCCGTCCGCGTTGACTGGATGTGGACCGTGAGTGTCGAGCGCGTGCTGGATGCTGCGCCCGACCTGCTCAACTGGGCCAGCTGAGCCCTAGCTGCCAGGGCCGGTCCAGTTCGGATCGACCGGCACCGGAATCAGGTCCTCCCTCCGCAACCAGTCCATCTTGACGACCGGTTTGAGTGCCGCGTCGTCATGCCACACCACCAGGGCCTCCCATCGCCGGCCCTCACGCTACCAACCCAGGACCAGCCCCCGGGACGGCTTGAGCCGGCCTGGATTCCGGATCAGCACGAACCGCACGTCGCCGTACGGCCGCCATGCGTCGTTCTTCGGCGGGTTGGCAGACACGGCGCCGCTCACTCGGTGGTGAGCAGCTCGGCCGGGATCCACTCCTCGACCGTGGCCCAGCGCCCGGGCCTCAATTGCGCGACGTAGACGACTCGGCCTTCCCAGAGGTGGTCGGCGCGCCGCCACTCCAGGAGCAGGCCTGGGCGTGGTTGTGACGCGTCGACGGGAACGCTGACCCAGCAGTGCCGCCCCGGGTGCTCGGGCCCGGCTGCGCTCGCCGTCGGCGCTGGCTCCTGGTGGACGCCTCGGTCGACGCGCACGCGGTCCTTCAAGGGGATGCCCGCCCCGCGCCCGTAGCCGCCGCCCGCCATGGCCCATAGCGTAGAACACATGTTCGAAGTGATGGGCGGCGTTGGTTTCGTACGCTGAATGGGTGCCGACCACCTGGGAGCCGATGCTGGCCAAGCCGGCAGCCACGCTGCCAGCGGTCGGCGGCCTGCTGGGCGGCACTGTCTACGAACCGAAGTGGGATGGCTACCGGGCCATCCTCGAGCGCACGAGCGCCGGGTGCCGGGTGTGGTCACGCAAGGGCGCCGACCTAGCGGCAGGGTTCCCCGAGATCGTCCAAGCCGCCCTCGAGCAGCTGGAGCCGGGCACGGTGATCGACGGTGAACTCGTCGTGTGGCGGGACGGCCGACTCGACTTCGGGGCACTGGCCCCGCGGCTGGCATACCGCGGCCGCCGCGGGCCGCGGGCGGACCTCCCACCTGCCTCCTTCCTGGCTTTCGACGTCTTGGCTGCAGGCGACGTCGACCTGCGTACCAAGCCGCTGCGCGATCGCAGGGCAGTGCTCGAGCAGTTGGCGGGATCGTGGCAGCCGCCGATGCAGCTGACGCCGCAGACCGCGGACCCGGCGGAGGCGCAGCGCTGGCTGACGGAGTACGCCGCGGCCGAAGTCGGTGTGGAGGGCCTGGTCGCCAAGGGAGCCGGGCAGCGCTACCTGCCTGGTCAGCGGGGGTGGGTGAAGTTCCGGATCCGCAACACCCGCGAGGCCACGGTCGGCGCGGTCATCGGTCGCGTCGACCAACCAGTTCGGCTGATCCTTGGCCTCCGAGATGCCGCTGGCACACTGAGGGTGGCCGGCGCGACCCATCCGCTCAGCTCTAGGGAGTCGGCCGAGCTCGCAGCGGTCCTCGTCGGCACCGATGACCACCCGTGGCCGGCTGAACTCAGCACCCGTCAGCTGGGGCGTTTCAGCCGCGAGCCGGTTGCGATCACCCGGGTGACCCCCACGGTGATCGTCGAGGTTGAGGCGGACACCGCGTTTGAGCACGGTCGGTGGCGGCATCTGACCCGTTACTGCCGGCTGCGCCTGGACCTCTCCAGCTGAGGATCGACCCTCGCGGTCGACGCAGAGAGAGGAATCCGCCAGTCCGGCCGCAGCTGCTCCCGTATGCGCTCGAGCCAAGGGTAGAAACGCGGCCGACCGCGGACCCGCCACACGGGCAGGCATCCCGGTCGCCGGGCAGTCGAAGTACTCCCAAAGGCGCGATCGGGGTTTGGGGCGCCGAAATGCCGATACATATGGTGAGCGCTCATCGGAGTGCTCACGAAAGGAGCACTGAGATGGACAAGATGAAGATGCCGGCCGGGGTCACCCCGATGCCGTCGACCACGGTCGCGCGGTTCATGGCGGTCTACGACGAGCTGTGCCCGACCGTCGATGACGAGGTGCCGGTCGAGGTCTTCGCCGAGCGCCTGGTCTGGCCGCTCGGCTCGGTCCTCACGGTCGCGGAGTGGTGCCGCGACCGCGAGCTGATCGACACCGACGCCGGCATGGGCGACCCGATCCGGATCATCGAGGGGCGCTACCGCCCGTGAGGTAGCGCCCAAGGTGGAGAGAAGTGCGGCACACCGGTCTCCTCGTGTCGGCCGGTTGCCGTACTTTCTGGCCATGGAGACTCAGGGCCGCACGTCGATCCGGTTCACCCTGAACGGCCACCGCTACGAGCTGGCCCGCCAGGACGTCGAGAGCCGCCTCGCCGACGTCGCGCCCGACGCCATCCGCCAGCACGCCGTGAAGGTGAAGGGCACCTGGTTCCCGGTCATCCAGGCATTCGAGCTCGCCACCGGCATCCCGCGATCGGAGTTCATGTCCAACACCGCCCGCCGACACCTGGCGGCCCTGGGGTATGAGGTCGCCGGCGATGTCGAGCCGCGCACCGAGCCGCCGGCGGTCCGCGGCGCGGCCACGCCGTTAGCTGCTCCGGCACCCGCGCAGGATCCCGTCGAGGGGAAGCCAGCGGAGCTGGCGGGGGAGTGGCATACCGAGGCCAACGTCCAGGCATCCCTGGTGACCGCGCTCGCAGCCGAGGGGTGGCGCATCCTGTCGGTGGCCAACACCGCGACCAAGGAGCACGGCATCGACGTGATCGCCGCCCGGAACGGCCAGACCGTCGGAGTTGAGGTCAAGGGGTTCCCCAGCCGCGGCTACGCCGACCCGGCCCGGGCAGGCGAGCTCAAGCGCACCAGCCCGAGCACGCAGGCCGGCCACTGGTACTCCCAGGCGGTGCTCGCGGCGATGCGCCTGCGTGGCAAGGAGCCGACCTGGGGCAGCGTCATCGCGCTGCCCGACTTCCCGCGCTACCGCGACCTGCACGCCGAGACGGCCGGATCACTGGCCGCGGCGCAGATCGACGTGTGGTGGGTCGACCAGACCGGCGCGGTGCACCGGCCGTGACCGTCGCCCGGTGGTACTTGCGGCCGGAAGGCGAGGACCTCACCCTCCGAAAGGCGCCGCGGTTGGCCAGCTGGAACAAGGCGACCGACCCCGACCAGGTCCGGTTGCGCGAATACCTCGAGGACACCGCCGAGCTCCTGGCGCCCGCCATGGTCCTCGGCCCCTGGGCGCTCCGACTCGACATTGGGCTGCCAGCCGGGCGCGACCTCATCGACATGGCCGACCTGGACAACTATGCCTTCCCACTGGCCACCCGGCCCCGCAACGAGGACCTGGTGACGGTGTGGTGCAGCAAGCGGCACGCGGACACCTCACGGGTACTCGTCGCCCCCGCGGCCGAGAGTGCGGCACCCAGCGCCACCTACACCGTGCGCACGACCGCGTCGGCCGCGACCACGGCCTTCAAGGAGCAGGTCCGGTCCGCGGTGGTCGACGCTGCCACGATCCCGACCGGCGCCGTGCATCTGCAGCTGGCGTTCGTCGTCGGCCCGCAGCGCAACTGGCTCACGCTCTGGAAGCCCACGATCGACGCCCTCGACCCGCTCTTGGGCCGCACTCGTGCAGACCGCGACTGGCATCCGCAAGACGGCCGGATCACCGATCTCGGCCTCCACGTCACCGTCGATCCCTCGCTCGGCCACGACATCCTGGTCAGCATCGCCGCGGCGCCGGCCGCCGCACCTAGAACGGAAGGCCCTCGATGACGCTCACGTTCGGCTCAGTGATCACCAGCGCTGGCCTCGACCCGGCCGAGGCGCTGGTCATCCGGCACGCCTACGGGCGTGAGCACGAAGACGGCACAGTGGGCATCCACGGCGACTCCTCCGACGCCGAGATCTTGGCTTATACGAGCGTCCAGTCGGCCAACACCCGCACCTTCCCGGCCGCGCCTCCCCGCGTCTGGATCGTGTTCCGGCCTGAGGGTGGGGACCGCGCACGGCTGTGGTCGGTCCTGGTGAATCACGGCGAGACCGCGCACGACGGGCTGCTTCGCACCTTCCACCTCGAGCCGTCGGAACTGATGAGCGACCTGCGGAACCGGTTGGTGATCCAGTGGCGCTCCCCGCGAACCTGGAGGATCAACGCGACCACCGCGGCCGCGTATCCGGTGATGGAGATCGCCGACGCCGAGCCCGTGAGGTTCCCCGGCTTCGACGCCCTCACGCTGGACTACCCCCAGCTGCAGGCCGTCATCCGAGAGCACCGCTACGCCGCATGGCGCACCGCCCTCTCATCAGTGATCGGGGTCTACCTCATCACCGACACCCGCGACGGCCGCCACTACGTCGGCAAGGCCGACGGCGCCGAGAACATCCTCCAGCGCTGGGCCGCCTACGCGACCAACGGCCACGGTGGCAACGTGGAGCTCCGCAACCTGGACCCGGCCAGCTTCCGCCTGTCGGTGCTGCGGGTCTTCGACCCGGCAACCCCCACCCGCGAGATCGACGCCGCCGAAAGCCACTACAAGTACGCCCTCGACTCACGCCGGCACGGCCTCAACCGCAACTGATCCGCCCACTTCTGTCAGTCCTGTGCGGCAGAGTTCCCTCGTGCCACTGACGGCGCAGCACGCCGCGGCAGGCGTGCTCGACGCAACCGTTGACCCGCTCGGCGAAGGTACGCCCTGGGAGGCGATCCACCGAGCGCGACCACGCGCGCCCCTGACGTGTCGCGAGTGCGGGCATGGGCTCCACGCCAAGCTCTCGCCAAAGGGGCTGAGGTTCTTCGCCCACGACCGGGCCGCGTCGACGTGCTCGCTGGTCGGCGAGACCATGGCCCACCGGCTGCTCAAGCTGCAGCTGGCCTCGGCGATCCGCGACGCTGGCTGGTACGCCGAACTCGAGGTCGCCGGCGAGGGCTGGCGGGCCGACGTGCTTGCCACCAGCCCCGACGGCACGAGGCGGATGGCATGGGAGGCACAGCTGGCACAGATCACCGTTGACGAGCTGCGCGAGCGCACCACGAGGATGGAGGCCTCCGGGGTGCCGGTGTGCTGGGTCACCGATCATGACCGGCCGTGGATCGGAGCAGTACCCGCGATTCAGATCTCCCAGCCCACCGAGCCATCGCAGGCCGCAGCCACCGATGCCGAGGTCGTCGACGGGACCAGCGTGTTCCGTGAGCGGTGGTGCCCGAGTCGGCGCTGTGAGAACGACGGCGGCGCTCCTGGCCCGTGCCCTGGCCACGGCTGGTGGGGGCCGGTCGTGCCCGCCGTGGGCCTCGGAGTCTTAGTCGCCGGCGTCCTGGCCGGCACGGTCAGAACGCACCAGGTCGTCCCGGGCAGATCCGTGACATTCCTTCCCCTCCCAGCGCCGATCGTGTGGACCACTCGGCCGCACGTCAACGCCGAACGCGCCCAACTGGATGCAGGGGAGCGCCGGCGTGAGTACGACGAACTCGCGGACGCGGAGCGTGAGCGCCACCTGGCGGCGATCGCGGCCAAGCTCGCCCGCCAGCAGGCACTCACGCCGCCGGCGGTCGAGCTCGTTCGCCGAGAGGCGCGAGGCTACGTCGGCGTGCGAGACGCGGCCCCGGAGTGGGCGATGGGCGTGCCGCTGTTCGTCCACGACATGCCGCAGGGGGTGATCAGCCCGGTCGTCAGCAGGATCTCGGCCGAGGTCCTCGAGCGGCTCCGCGGCCTGACGCTGTTCGTCGCCACCGATGCTGAGCGGCGCGCCCTCGCGCGGGCGTGCGGATCCAAGCAACGGATCGTGCTGTTCGAGGTGGAGATTCTGGAACAGCCGCGGCCGCCCGGGGTGACCTACAGGAGGGCCGGGCGGGTGCGGTAGACCTGAACCTGGTCGCGGAGCTCGTTGCTGGCGATCGCCAGACCGGCGTACGCCGCGGCCGCGGCTGCCAGGTTGAACGACGAAGCTGGAGTGCAGACGACGTCGGAGGCACTCAGGGAGCCGTCCTCGAGGCGGTCGGCGAAGGTGTCGGCGGCCGCGGCCGCGTCAGCTGCGTGCTGGGTGATCCCCGCCGGTACGGGCTTTCCGGCGCCGGAGACGAATGCCTCCCACACGAACAGTTCTGCGTCGCCGGCCAGCCACGGGTCGGGCCGGGTGGTGCACCGCAGCCCGGGGACCCCGGAGCCCACCCGCTCGAGCACCCAGGCCATCTGCACCAGCCCCGTGGCCAGGGCGCCGCTGCCGGCGCCGGCCGACCAGGGCCTGGAGCGACCGTCGACGGTCTCGCCCTGGCGCGCCTGCCCCAGGGTCCTCCATCCGTCGACGGGCCCGATCGGACTGACCGGAACCATCAGGGGAGCCTCGAACCCGAGCGCCACGGGCACGCCGCCGGCGAGTGCCTCGAGCACGGCGAGGGCTGCGCCCTCGGGATGGCTGCCACCCTCGCCGACCGGTCGTCGGCCGGGAAGGTCAAGAGCGGCCCAGGCGAAGTTGTTCCGAACCGAGCCGACGTCGACGGCAACGACTCGCGTTTCCATCGGCGTCACGGGGCGAGGTTGACGCGGTAGACGGTCGGATCCGCGGCCGCGGCTACGGTCTTGCGGTCGTACTCGGCCAGCGTTGGGTCGGTGAGCGCGTTGGTCACCACTGCCAGGAGCCACGCAGTGTGGGTCTCGGCGGTGCGCAGCTCGTTGCGCGTCAGGAGGACCGAGGGCATGGAGCTCGAGACGCCCTTGACCTCGATGTGACGCTCCTGGCCGTCGTTGCGGATTGCGGTCAGGTCCCATCCACACTTGAGGTGGGCGACGCGGGTCACGTCCCATCCTGCTGCTTCGTAGTGATGCTGGACCGCGGCCTCAGCGGCCAGCTCGACCTTGCGATTCGTAGCGGCGTCGCCGAAACCGGCTCCCCAAGCTCCGACGGCGATCGTGCTCGAGGTCTCGCGCGGGTCGCCGGGGTGGACCGGTGTTTCGATGGGGCCGCTGTACTCCCGCACCAGGACGGGAACCGACCGTGGGTGCGTCCGGTAGCCCAGGCCGCGCTGGGTGAGGACCTTGACCAGGTCCGTGCGGAGCGGGATCAGCCGGTGGCGGGTCTCGGTGCCGATCTCGAGCAGTTCGGCCCACAGGGTCATGATGTTGCCGGGGGAGCGGTGCCAGCCGTCGTCGTAGGGCGCCGCGGTGTCCCACAGGTAGGCGTGGAGGAGTGTGAGGAGCTCTTCCTGCTCCTCGGCCGGGTAGTGCTTGAGCGGGACCCGGGCGCGGCCGAGTTGGTCGGCGCGGCTCAGGCCGGCACGGATGAGGTCGACGAGCCGGGCGTTGGAGTCGTGCGAGCTCACGGGGGATCGCTCGCCGTTCCTCGCGGGTACTCGATGTCGAAGTGCGAGGCGATGATCTCGGTCGTCTCGCAGCCCCAGCCGGCGCGGCGATCCATCGGGTCGGGATCGTCGTCGATGTCGTCGCAGACTCCTGAGCCGGATCCGCAGTCGCGGTGTAATGCGATGAGCTTGCGGGCGAGCGGGTCGTTGATCGTGTTGAGGCGACGCATGGCGTCCACCCACCTCGAGACCGGTGCCTGGCTATCGTCCACCTCGTACACCACGTCCATGTGCTCGGCCGCGCTGGCTTCCTCGTCGTACTCGTAGCGGACCATCAGCGCATCCCGAAGAACGAGGTGATCCGGTCGACCTGCTGCTGGTCGAGGAGCGCCGGCCGGCAGGCCCCGTAGGCGTTGGTCAGGTCGATCACCAGCTGACGGGTCTGGTCGAGGCTCAGGTCGATCGTCGCCGTCTCCCCGTCGATGCTGGTGACCTTGAGGTCGATGCGCTGGACGTCCTCGTCGACGTATCGGGCATGAGCCCCGATCTTCTTGGCCCGGACGGCCTCGCTGCGCTTGAAGAGTCCCACGGGTGAATCGTGGCACGCCGGGCCCCTTGGCCGGGCGAGAACAGAACGAGGCAGCCCGGGCCATGGTTCTTGGGCGGCGCTACAGAGAAGGCAGGGCCCGGATCCGCTCAGGCATCAAGGACATGTCGGCGCCGAACGGGATCACGGTGAAGACCTTGCTCACGTCGGTCATGCTGATCCGGGCCGGGTTCAGTGCCGGGAGTGCGGCGCCGAGCGGGCGGATGCGCTCCAACCCGACCTGAGCTGCGGCCCGGTCCAGGCGGTCGTCGTGATCCGGTCCCGACGGGTAGGTGCGGCCGACGACCAGCAGCACGACCTTGCCGATGCCGATGGACTCGGAGGCGTTGATCGGCCCGGTCTGGATGCTGAAACCGCTCGGTCGACGGAGGGCGTCGAGGTAGACCCGGGAGTCCCCGTGGAGCGCGAGGGCGTAGGGGACCCTGGGCGGATCAGCGGGCCCGACGTAGTCGGCCACCCGCGCGGCGTATACCCGAACGCCCTTGGGCGTGCCGCCGTGGCCTGTGCTGAAGCGTCGCAGGAGCAACTCCCTGCTGGCCTCGGCGCCCAGCACCCCGGAACCGCGCTCGAGGGCGAAGAGCAGCGTGACCCAGACCGCCCAGTCGCCGAGGTGGTCCAGCGTCTTGCGGGTCACGGGCGCGCCCGTCTCGATCAGACTCATCATGTCGGGCCGCATGTGCAGGGCGCTCGTCGCCTGGTTGTGCGCATCGCAGAGGGTCGTCCAGAACTGAGCGAGGTCCTCGCGGTTGGGGTCGATGCCGAACCGCTTCCACAGGGTCTGCGGGATGATGTGCTCGAGGGTCGGACCGGCGAGCGCTCCGCACAGCAGGCACTGACCTGAGCCAGGGTCCGGTGTTGCCTTGTGGGCTGTCGTGGTGCTCACTAAGTCGCCTTCGGCTCGAGGTAGCCGATCGGACCGCCGCTGGAGACGACGATGCGGCTTTCCATAATCTGCTTGGCCATCCGGCGCAGGTGGCCCGGGGTGTTCTGGGGGTAGGTCACCGACATACCGGGGTGAACGCGTGCGAGGAGCTGCCCTGCGTAGTGGTGCCGCGGGACGTCCTCGTCGGCCCTGGTGACGCTGTCGGCTCGCTCGAGGATCCGGTAGGCCGCGACCGGGAAGGTCGCCACGGTCACGACGAACAGCTCGTTGTCGACGACCTTGGCGGGGTCGGAGCGCCACCACCGGAGGCTGGCGGCCTCGAGCTCGTCGTCACTGTGCTCGACGTGGAAGCCCATCCACCGGCGGGGGTCGGCGGGGTACTTCGTGCGGTCGGCCTCTTCCCGTGCATCGGTGCGCAGCACGGTGAGGGCGCCCGACGTCACCAGGAGCCGGTCACGGCCGGTCAGGTGCTCGACCTCCGTGGCTGTGATCGGCGTGCTCAGGATCCCAGCCCGGACGAGCTTGTCGACGCCGGCAGGGTTGAGCTCGAGCCGGGCGGCGGCCTGGGTGCGGGTGAGGGTGTCGGACTTATGCGTGGGTGTCGCGGGCGGAGCGAACGTCGGCAGCGGCATGTGCTGTCCCTTCGGTAGGGGCCGGCCCTGAACCTCGGTGGTCCCTGGGCATCGGTAGGCCCATCCTACCTGTGCGTTGACTAACGCAACGAATGGATTTGAACCGATCCCTCCCGTCGGCGAGGAGCGGCGATGGGGACCGGTGTGCGCCGTCCGAGAGGCCTGGGACGACTACCGCCTCTTGCCTCCCTCGAAGCTGCCGGGAACGAGGCGATCCATGGCGTCCCGCCGTTCGTGGTAGGTGACCTGCCCGCCGCCGCTGCACTCGGTCACGCCCGCGCGCGTCTGCTTGGTGTGGGCTTCCACTGTCCAGTCGCCCGCCTTCAGCGTGACGGTCACGCTCTGCAAGCACACTGGGCACTTCCGGGTTCGAGTGGGCGCGGGCTTCTTCGTCTCGCCGCCGCTCTTCCCCTTGACGGTGCCTCTGCTGGTCTTCTTGTACTTGCACTTGATGCACTTGCCCAGCTCGTCGTCGAAGGAGAGCACCGACTTCTGCTTCTTGCAGACCGGGCAAACCTTCGTCTGGACGGGTGCGGTGACCTTGCCCCGCTTGCCGTAGCCCTGTGCGCAGCGAGGTCGCTCTGGCGGAGCCGTCTGGGTCATCTGGGCCTGCAGATACGCCTCGCAGGAAGCATGGAGGGAGAGGTACTCCTCCGCGGCGGCAAGTTCATCAGGCGTGAGTGATCCGTCCGCAGCGTCCACGAGCTCCCGCATCCGACGAAGCTTCCGTCGGTGGGCGGGTTGCAAGCGATAGGCGTAGCCCATCCTGCCGGTCCTTCTCTGTTCAGGCCCGCCCGTTTTGGCGGTGCTGCAAGGGAAGCACAGGCGCCCGACACGAGAGACCGATTCCGGAGGTTCTGCGCGCTGCCTTCAATGAAGCCGTCGGACGTTCTCGGCGGGCGACGGGTCTCGTCGCCCGAGGATGCTTGCCAACTCCGCCAGTGTGTCCTCGCGGAGCATGGTCGGATCGGTCGCCATGGCCTCGAGCAAGCTTCTTACTTGAGCTGGCGGGAGTTCCGCCAGCGACTGCTCGAGCTCGGCAATGCCGTCGCCTTCTCTGTCGCCGATGTTGGCGCTCGCCACCAGTCTCATCTGCTCATCGCTGTAGGCACGGGCTGCGAGGGCAGCTAAGTAGCGAGCCTGCGCCTCGGCTCGCGACATGTCCGGTCGGTCCTCGGCCGGCGCCTCGATGACTTCCTGCCCTGGCTCAACGTTGGCTACCTCGACCACGCCGGTCTTGCGCGCCTTTCCGCGTGCGCGCCGCGCAACGATCTTGGCTCGTTGGGCGTCGAAGGCCGGCCGGGCTGTCTCCCGGTACCACTGCGCGAGGATGGGCTTCGCTCGCGCTATTCCCCGATCGATCAGGTGGGAGACGATGGCGGCGATTGCCTCCTCGAGTTCCTCCTGCTCGCGAGACTTCCGACGCTGTTCGATCGGAACGTAGACGGTCTCTGTGATGACGAGCTCGTCGGACTCGGTTTCGTCGTCAGGGATGAAGCGGGCGCTTCCTTTGAGGTTGCCATCGCCGTCGAAGAGGTTCTGGTGGAGGCCACCTTCCTTCTTATGGCCTGGGGTGAGGTCGTCGTCATCCCACTCGTAGTGCCCCTTGATTCGCCCCATGTTCCTGAGAGTAGTTGCTGCGGTGCGGCCGGCTCCTGTGTTCAAGATGAGGTTGGTGGTCTCGGCCTGGCGGGTTGCTTTTCCTTCATCTGCAGCTTCTGACGCCAATGTGGCCCTCTGCATGCTGGGTGGCAGTGTTCTCTCCGGCCGCATTTGACAGGCGTTGTGCGGGTCACCGCCGCGGCCCGGTGGACGTCGCGATTGGTGGGCGTCCGGCCTCGGGCACGGTCTTGCCCCGCAACCCAGGGTCCCCGTCATGAGTTGCCGCCATGGCCTCGCGCTGATGCAGTGTGGCCACCGCTGAGGCCGAGCTGGTGGCGTCGATCGTGGCGTCGCTGGCCGCGCGCAGGGTTTCCGCGACAGGCGGGGGGAGTGGCACGAGGCGCTTGGCGAAGATGTCGGTGGGGGAGACCCAGACGACGTCGCCCTCGGCCGGCGGGGTGGCCATGCCGGCCTCAACATCGTTGTGCGCCCGGCGCGACAGGGCTCGGGCCGGCCCGATGAGGTCGGGTGCGGCGGCCTTCTCGGCGACGACCACCGCGAGCTCAGACCCGGCCTCGATCGCACGCAGCGTCGCGCGCACGGCTTGGGGCAGCCCTGGGCGGCGGGCGATGACCTCGGGGCTGGCCAGGGTGGTCTTGTCGTGGGTGACCTGGCGGTACGCGGCGCGGACCTCCGCGGCCGCGCGGGCCAGCGGCTCCTCGAGGCGGGCTCCTGGGGGAGCGAGGTCACCCCAGCGGCTGGCCAGGTTGCTCCAGGACCGCCCTGCGTCGGCGATGGCCGGGACCAGGCGATCGCAACGCTCGAGCACGCCGGCGGTCGCGGCCGCGTCGACGAGGACCATGCTCGCGCCGGCGATCAGCCCCTGGGTGCGGGAGATCAGCAGGATGTTGGAAGGTTCGAGGTCGCGGGCCAGCGCGCGGTGGGTCTGGATGTCCCAGTTGGCCAGTGCTTGCGCCAGCCGGCCGGGGTCTTCGGCGGGGCGCATCGCTTCGCCGGCGAGGGCTTGGGCGAACCGGTCGGTCAGGTAGCTGCGGGCGGTGTTCTCGCAGGCGGAGATCCGGTCGATCCAGACACCGGTGGGGGCGATCGCGTAGGGGGAGTGGCGCTGTGCCAGGTGGATCCGTCGGCCGGCGCTGCGGGCGTCGTTGACGCGGTCGCGGCCGTGCTCGTGGAGCGCGACGTTCACGGCGTGGGCCGTGAGGTAGAGCCCGTGCATGATCCGGGTGCGTGCTGCCTCGAGGTCGCGGTGAGCGTCCGGCTGCTCGTGGCGGATCTCGGCGCCGTAGCGGCGGACCAGCGAGGCGGCGTTGAGGAATGTCTGGGTCATCTGGTCGATGCGGGGGCTGGTCGGGCCTTGCCCTGGCCACGCCGTGCGGCCGGAGAGGCTGGCCTCGATGGTGGCGGCCTGGGCGGAGAGGCTGGTGATGGGCCGGTCGCGCTCGTCGACGCCAGGTCGTCGACCGGGCAGGGATGCCCACAGGTCCTCGGCGGCCGCGACCATCGTCGGCCAGCTGCGCAGCAGCGTGCCGGCCGCGTCTCCGTCGACGTCCATCAGCAGCTGGCGCGCCAGGTAGTCGACGTCGAAGAGCATCTCGCCGACGCTGCGCACGTCACGCGAGGTCATCGGGATCTGGTCGACGTCGTAGAGCTCCTCGTCGATGTCGGCGTACGCCGGCCGCAGGTCAGTAGCCAAGGTCGCGGGCTTCCCGGATGAGGTCGCACAGGTCGACGACCAGCTGGGAACCGTGCACCAGGTCGGGCCGGTGCAGCGGCAGGGGACGGGTCAGCTCCTCAGCGTCGGTGAGCAGCTGCAGCGGCGTGCGCTCCTCGAGCTCCGCGTCCTCGTCGACGTTGGGCAGCTCGTAGTCGTCGGGCAGCAGGGCGCTGGCCTGGGAGTGCGCGAGATAGACGCCGAGACCGAGGTCGTGCAGCGGCGAGTCGGCGGCGGACCGGTCGGCGTCGCTCCACACCTGGGTGGCGGCCTGGTGCAGCAGGAGGGCGATCGAGCCGAGGCGGTCCCAAGTGCCGTCAGCGTTGAGGGTGTCCACGGGTGTTCCTTTCGGTCGGAGGTCGGTCTGGCCCATGAACCCACGTCCGGGTCGGTCCTCGCTCCGCTGAGCGGCGGGCTGTGGATAACTCGGGGTCGTGTCGGCGGCTGGGAACAAACTGGTCTCGTTCGCCTATGTCGTACGGCGATCGCCGGACGATCACCGCGGGCAAAGTCAAGAGATTCGCACTAGTGCTGACAGATGGAGAGGGTCGTGATGATGAGGTTCCCGATGACCGTGCTGAGGGTGGTGACGCTGGCGCCGGCGCTGCTGGTGAGCTTTGTCCTCACCGTGGTGGTGTGCGCCCTGCTCCCGCCGGCGCTCGGCCTGGTGGCGTTCCTGGCCGCCGTCGGCCTGCTCGTTGCGCTGGCGCTCGGCCAGTTCGAGGTGCCGGCGATCGCGACGCTGACCCTGTCCCGTCTCGCGACCGCAGCTGAGCTCCAGGTGATGGCGCCGGTGCTCGCCGAGCTGGGCGGCCGCGGCATCGACGTCGGTGCCCTGTTCGTGCGCCGACGTCAGGGTCCGAGCACCCCGGTGGCTGTGGCGATCGCGGATCGCGCGGTCGTGGTCACTCCCGGGCTGGTGGAGGCCATGTACCGCGGGGGAGTGACCACTGCGGAGGCGGCCGCCGCGATGGCTCATGCTGTCGGCCGGTGGCGAGCGATCCGGCCGCGGCTGGAGCTCGCTGTGCTGGCGGCGACGACGCCGTGGCGGCTGGTGGTCGGGATGTTCCGTGGCGTGGCCCGGGCCTTCGCTTGGCTTCCGTTCATGCGGCTGGCGTGGACGCTGCGGGGTGTCGTCGGGGTGATCTGCATCGTGCAGTCGGTCGCTGAGGGCCGGGCCGCTCCGGGGGTCCTCGGCGGTGCGGTGATCGCCCTGACCTACCTGGTGCCAGCGGCCGTCTGGCGGATCGAGGCCTGGTCGGAGGCCGCTGCCGACCAGCTGGTGGTCTCCCTCGGCCTGGGCTCCGTGCTGGCTGGTCTGCTCCGGCGTCATGGGCAGCCGATGACGCTCGAGCGGCTGCAGCGCCTGGAGACGGCCGTCGAGCAGCCTCAGCGGCCGCGGCTGCACCTGGTGCACGGCTGAGGACACTCTTTGGGCGTTGCAGGTCCGCGGGCTACTCGTCGTCCTGGAAGCCGGACGTGGAGTGGTGCACGCAGCCGCGGCCGTTGCCCTCGTGCGGCTTGTGGTTCATGCAGGGCAGCGACCCCAGCTTGTGAGAGCAGTCGACCCAGCGGACCGTGGTACGGCCGATGATGCGGCGGGCATCCGATGATGCGAGCGCGGTAGCCATCGCGAACCTCCTAGCGGCGCGGGCCGCGGCGGCGGCCGAGCTGGGGCCGCAGGTAGGCGGCCGTGTCGGTGTGGTCGTGCTGTCGACCGGACCGGTGGACCTGCGCGATCTCGGCGTCGGGGGAGGGGCCGGTGTCGGCAGCCGCGGCCTGGGCGGCCTCCTCGGTGGCCCTGATCTCCTCGGCGTGCTGACGGGCCTCTTCCTCGAGCGCGGCTTCCTCGCGAGCGGCGTCACTCATCTGAACTCCCATGGATCCCGTGGACCGGCACCGGCTGCGCCAGTCCTCCTTGGTCTCCTAAGTGCGGACCAGCTGTGGGAGCGATCACTTCGGCTGATCCGGTTGGCGCCCCGGGCAGGTCAGGTCGGCTGTGCCAGCAGCGTGGCTCCCAGCAGCTGGGCGGTGTGCTCGACGACCGCCAGGGATACATGCTCACCGGGGCGGTCGCAGCACGGATGGGTGTCGAAGCCCTCGTCGACGACGACGCGGTGCAGCTGGCCACCGCAGGCACGACATCGCCGGCCGGCGTGGGTGGGGCACTGGTCGACCGCCACGACGCAGGGCAGGCACGCCGCGGGCGTCGGTGGGCTCACTTGGTGGTCACGGTCCCAGTCGCGTCGCTGACGCAGCAGCGTGGCGGTCTGTCGCCACAGCAAACGCTCGAGGTGCGCCGGCGCCGGTTGACCGAGCGCCTGGTCGACGACCGCTTTGAGCAGCTGCTCACCACGGCCGAGGAGTCGTTCGTCGAGGCCACGGGCGTAGCACCACCGGGCCAGCGTCTTCGCGGCCATCGTCAGCTGCCCGTCCATGACCTGCCTTGGTCGAGGTCCATGGCTCCCTCTACCGACTCGGGGACCGGGGCGTCGGGAGCGACGATGCGCTCGGGATCGGGTCCCGGCTCCGCTCGGACATCCGTCGGCGGGCGCTGTCGGTGATCTCGCTGGCGATCCCGGCCGACTCACGGGCGCTGGCCGCGGCGTGGTCGACGATGTTGCCGAGCAGGCGCACGTCCTCGTCGGCGCGGCCGAGCTCCTTGCCGGCGGTCGCGATGCTTCGCTCCAGGCTGACCGGCTCCAGCAGGCCCAAGGCAGTGACGTCCCGGCTGGCCTGGTGCGCGGTCTCGACGTGCTGGGCAGCCAGCTGGGCGACCGGCTTTGCGAGAGCGACCATCTCGCCGACGACCGCGATGCGCGGCTTGAGCTGCGCGATCTCGCTGGCGATGACGGGATCGGAGGTGTCGGCCAGGTCGAGGAGGGTGCGGGCGTCGGTGACCGACTGCGATGCGCGGTGGAGGTGCGCGAACAGGTCGTGGGTGAGGTCCGGCATGTCGTTGCACCGCGTGCGCAGCCGGCCCAGGTGCTCGCCGGCGGCCTCGAGGTAGAACGAGCCGCGCTCGGACAGCTTGGCCTTGGCCGAGTCAAGCTCGGCGTCGTCGAGCACGCGGAGTGCGGAGGCGATCGTCTCCTGGAGCTCCTCCACGACCCAGCACGCTCTGCTCACGGCCTGCTCGGCCTCGAACACAGCGTCGGCGGCGTTCAGCGTGGTGTCGGTGGTCATGCCGACTCACCGTCTCCGGTTTCGGGCCGGGGAGCGGTGGGAGGCGGCAGTACCTCGCGGAGTCGATCGAGCGCAGCCACGGCCAGCTCGAGGTAGGCGCGGGCCTCCTGAACCGGGTCACGGTTGGCCGTGACGGACGGGGAATCGGTGGGCGTGCTCACGGGCAGCTCCTTGGTGGACCGGGGTCATCTCTCAGTCACCAAAGGAAGGTCGACCCGTCGGGGCGATCACCCGACGCGAAGAAATCTCGCGATGTTCAAGTGGAGCCGGGTCAGGGCTGGTCCCAGGACATCGACTCCTGCCCGTCGTCGGCGCCCTGGCTGATGATGTGCGCGGTGGCGTTCCGCGCGGCGTTGAGGTGCTTGTGGAGGTCGACCGCGAGACCGCGGGCCTCCTCCAGGACGAGACGGGCGACGCCGATCGCCATGGCCGGGTCGGACTCGTCGGTCATCGAGTCCATGCTGAGCACCTGGTGAGTCAGGGCCTGCTCGAGCCTGCTGGAGAGCTGCGAGAAGGCCTGGGGGAGCGCGGCCGCGAGGTCGGCGAACTCCGCCAGCTGGTCGGAGGTCTCGGCCGGGATCTGGTCGCGCTCCCACATCGTGGCGCGGTTGAAGCCGTAGACGTGCTCGCGGGCGGCCGCCGCGTGTCCGCCCGCTTCGAGCTGGTCGTTGTCGTCCACCGGGTTGTCCTTCCTGCCGAGAGGTGTCGCTGACTCGAGTCTCCCGGATCTCGCGGGCGGACGCGTGGCCGCCGGCGGCCGGCTGTGGATAACCGCAGGGTCCCCTCCATTCCTGCGAGGCGGGAGACTGAGAAGCCATCGAGGACAAAGGGGCCCTGATCGCGCGGCGGGTTCGCGATGTCCGCCCTGCGTGGTTCAACGCCCCCAGGATGTCGAGGCCTATCGCCGGCTCGCCGCGGGGGTCAGCGAGTGGAACGCCTACTGCGCCCCGACGACGGAGACACTGACGTCAGACGACTCCGAGTTGCTCGACAAGCTTGGCCGATGTCGCGCCGCCGTATCCCCTTGCCGCGCTGCTGCCCGACGTGACAGGGCCCATGTTGCGACGGGCCAGCCGCCAGCTCTAGCTGTACCCGGCCAGGACGTTGGTAGCGGCGAGCCTGGTTGAACGAACGAGAACCTCCGAATGGGATGTGGCTTGTCTAAGGCCCACTCCAACCCGGAGGTTCTCGTGTCCCACGGTAGTGCCCGTTTGACCGTTCACGGTCGCCGGCTGATCGTCCAGCGCCACCGCGACGGCTGGCCGCAAGCCCACATCGCCGCCGCGATGGGTGTGTCCCGCAAGTGCGTGAAGACCTGGATCGACCGCTACGCCAGCGAAGGCGAAGCCGGTCTGGTGACGCGGTCCTCGCGACCGCACTCGATGCCCACCAGAACCAGCGATGAAGTCGAGCAGAAGGTCCTGGCTGCCCGCGCCGAGCATCGTGACGGTCCCGACGTGCTCAGCGCGAAGGTCGGAGTACCGGCGCGGACGGTGTCGCGGATCCTGCGCCGCCACGACGTGCCCTATCTGCGCGAGTGCGACCCGATCACCGGTGAGGTGATCCGGTCATCGAAACAGACCGCCGTGCGCTACGAACGTGAGCGTCCGGGCGAGCTGGTGCACATGGACGTCAAGAAGATCGGCCGCATCCCCGACGGCGGGGGCTGGCGCGTTCACGGCCGCGCGATCCCACGCGACCGCATCAACGGTCCCGGATACGACTACGTCCACTCACTGGTCGACGACCATTCCCGGCTGGCCTACTCAGAGATCCTGCCCGACGAGAAGGGCCCCACCTGTGCGGAGTTCCTCGCACGGGCGATCGACTACTTCGCCGCCCACGGGATCACTCGTATCGAGCGGCTGATGACCGACAACGCCTGGGCCTACAAGTGGTCGCTACGAGCTGTCTGTGCCGAGCACGACATCAAGCAGAGGTTCATCAAGCCACACTGCCCGTGGCAGAACGGCAAGGTGGAACGCCTCAACCGCACCCTGTCCACCGAGTGGGCCTACCGACAGGTCTTCACCAGCAACGACGAGCGAACCGCAGCCCTTGCACCATGGCTGGAGCACTACAACACTGAACGCCGCCACAGCGCACTCGGAGGCAAACCGCCGATCAGCCGACTGCTACCAACCTGATGGCCGGGTACATCTAGCGCCTATCGCGGTCCGTGTCGGCCCGCTCCAAGCCCGTTACTCAGCTGCGTTGTGTAACTGAATGTATGCCAACACCGTTCGGTAGAGGTGCGCCGCCACTCAGGAACGCGGCCGCCCAGATCCGGCGCTGGGCGGTGGCAACTGGCGGGTTTCGTTCTGCTCGCTTAGGCGCAGCATGTCCCCACCCGCGTGCGCTGCTGAGGGATCCAGCCCGGCGTTCGCGATCATCTCCTGCAAGCTCAGCAGCTCGGTCGCTGCCTCGGGTCGTGTGCGTTCGTAGTGGCTCAGAACGAAGCGGTTGAAGAGCGGGACCGCCATCGCCAGCTGGCCTCGCTTGGGTGCGTAGACGTCGCCCTCCTCGATGAGCTCCTCACGGAGCCAGGACAGCTCTTGCTGGGAGCGACCGAGAGTCTTGGCGATCGCCGCTGTCGAGGCGCGCCCGCCGTGCAGAGCGAGGGCGGCAAGGAACTCCATCTGTCGATCGCTGATTCGGTCCCAGCGGGGGCCAAGGGTGCGGCGCTCGAGCATGTCGGCAACCCGGGGGAGTGCGGCTTCGACGTCGCCGAGGGTGATCTGGTCGGGCCCGGGCGCGGATGTCCAGATGGCGTGGGCGAACAGCTGCAGGTGGGCCGGGTAGCCGTTGCTGGCCTCTACCACGACTGCCGCCGCCTCGGGGGTCCACGCGACACCGACCCGGCGTGCTGGCTCCACCACGGCGTAGCGGGCGTCATCGGGTTGGAGAGTGAGGGGGATGGGCTCCAGCACGAAGAGGCGATCAGGGTGGGTCACGCCAGCCTTGCGGAGCGCATCGGGAGTGAAGGGCAGCCCGGTGCCGGCGAAGAGAACCGGCGCGGAGGGGTGGTCGACGTTGAGTCGGTGCAGCGTCGCCGCGAGCAGGGCGAGGTCAGGGCCAGAGGCGACCTGGAGCTCATCGACGGTGATCAGCAGGCCCCCGCTGTGGGCGTCCTTGCGGACCTCAGCCGCCAGCGTGGCCAGGGCGTCAGCGAGCGTTCCCGCGTCCAAGCCTGCTGCGGGAGCGTCTGATGGGCGAGTGGAGATACCGGCACCGATACCCGCGATGCTCAGGTTGACCCCACCGACCCGCTCGAAGGCCTTGCGGGCGCGCTGCCACGGGCCGGCCTCCTCGGCCATACGGGTGCGAGCGCGTTGGAGCAGCGCCTCTACCAGACCAGCGTGGCCCGAGACAGCCTGGAGGTTGACCACCTCGAAACCTTGCTCCTTGGCCAGGTCCGCGAACGCGCTCACCGTGACGGTCTTCCCCACGCCGCGCGGGCCGGCAAGAATCATGTCCTGTGCGCGGACGCGGCCGCTAGAGACAATGTCGTTGAGCACCAAATGCCAGTCACGGAGAAGGCCGTCTCGTCCTGCCAGGACGGGCGGGTTGTGGCCGGCACCGGGCGTGTATGGGCTCTGATCCACCAGCGCCACCTTCCTAGACTCACCTAGATTTAGAGGGTTTTCTAGGTCAGTCTAGGTGGCAGTCAGCTCACTCGGCAGGAGGAGCTCTCGCGCGTGTGACCGGCGCGTCAACGGCCGATCCGGGGTGGCGGGGGAGGTGCGCCGCCGGCAATGGACCGGTCGGCGCCGAGGCGTCGACGGGCTGCATGGTCGGGACTCTCGGGGGCTAGGCCGGCCTCGTCGGCGACTAGGGATTCACCGAGCTTGTCGGCAAGCTCGGCGATGTCGGCCGACAGCACCTGCTCGAGGACGTCCGCGATGCTGGCGATGGAGCCGTCGCAGTGGTCGACAAGGTCGGCGGCGAGGCGATCGAGGGCGCGGTCGCCCTGCTGGGTGAAGGTGACGATGCCCGAGCCCGGCTGCTCCGCGGGTGAAGTGCTCATTGGGTCCTCCTCTGCTTGGTCACCTAGGTGATCCCGGACCTTGGGAGCGATCAGATGGGCGAGAGCATTTCGCCAGCTCGGCAGCGGGCGCCCCGGGTGTCGTGGGAGCTGGTCAGGTTGCCGGGCCGGAGCGCCGGTGACGGACAGCGGGCCGGCGGCCGCAAGACACGCCGTTGGTTCTGCTGAACCGGCCGAAACCAGGCTCATCCTCGACTACGCTCGGACACACCCGGCTAAAGCCGGTTCGCCGAGGGAAGGGTCGACGCGTCGTGTCCGAACCGTGGTTGTCCGCAGAGGACATCGCCGCCCATCTCGGCGTCACGAAGGACACGGTCTACGCCTGGATCGCCGACAAGGCCATGCCAGCCCATAAGGTCGGCCGGCTCTGGAAGTTCCAGACCAGCGAGGTCGACGAATGGGTGCGCCGCGGCGGTGCCGCTACCTCAGATGAACCGAGCAACACCGGCTGACTTGTCGCCCGACAGGACAGAACTGTCGCCGGTCCCCGATAGCCTGAACGACTTTGCCCGAGACGCCAGTAAGGAGGTGCCAGCCGTGACCGACGCCGAGACCAGCGATCGCTATGCGTTGTCGTTCACCACCGGCACGCTCCTAACCCGTGAGGCCGCCCTCCTGGCGCCCGCCTACCTCGAGGAACGCGACTGGGAGAAGGCCCGTGACCGAGCCGTGGCCGACAACCTTCTCCAGGCTCGCACGCACCGCAGCGGCGTCCGCCTCGTCCGCGAGACGGTGAAGCGCCTTTCGGCCCTGACCGAGCCAGAGCTCGAGCTCCTCGGCGACCTCACGGCCACCGAGCGCGGCCACCTGATGTGGGTGGCGGCCTGCCGCCGCTACAGCCTCATCGCGGAGTTCGCCGAAGAGGTCCTGCGCGAGCGGTTCCTGCTGCTAGCACCGACACTCGCCTACGAGGACTTCGACGGCTTCATCCGGAGCAAGGCCCTGTGGCACGACGAGCTCGCAACGATCAAGGACTCAACCATGCAGAAGCTGCGATCCACGGTGTTCAAGATGCTTGTGGAAGCCGAGCTGCTCTCGGAGTCCGGGCACATCGTGCCCGCCGTCCTGTCCGAACGACTCCTCGCTCTCCTGAATCTCCGCACGCCGAGCGACATCCGCTTCTTCCCCACCCGGAGCGCAGCCTGATGAAGACGATGGACCTGAACGCACAAGAAGCGCACCTGCTCGCCGTGCTGAGCAGCCAGCGGTTCCTTCGTATGGAGGGACTGAGCAACGAAGTCCCGTTCTTCATCTACCCGTTCCCGCCCGAGGCCTCCCTCGCGGTCGCGCAGGCGAAGAAGCGGATCAAGACCAAGCTCTCGACCAAGCACGGCATCACCGTGCGAGAGGTCAACCTCTACGACCTGTCGGTGGAGATTCTCAAAGGACGCGGTGTCTGGGAGCGAGTGCTCGCGTTCGAGCCCGACCACGACAAGGACGACTTGCGCGAAATGTTGCAGGCCATGCTCGACCCGCAACTCCACCTCGCCCCGGCGCTGCAGGCCAAGGTGCAGGACGGCGCCTTCGACATCGTCTTCCTTACCGGCATAGGCGAGGTCTTCCCCTACATCCGGTCCCACAACGTGCTCAACAACCTGCAGAGCGTGGTGACCGGAAGGCCGATGCTCATGTTCTTCCCCGGCGACTACCGGCAGTCAGACTCGCTCGGGTCGAGTCTCGTCCTGTTCAACACGTTGACCGACGACCAGTACTACCGAGCCAAGAACATCCTGGAACAGGAAGCGTGACCCGATGCTGTTGAACCAGACCTTCGCCAAGGACGTCCAGCGCCCCATCGAAGGCGTCATCAAGGCCGACGACGCCGCACACCTGAGCACCGAGGTCGACGAGTACGTCCTGACGAACGAGGCAGCCAAGGGCCTCGAGCTCCTGCTGGAGGCCTACACCAACTACACCAACGCCAACGGTGTCTGGATCTCCGGCTTCTTCGGCTCCGGTAAGTCACACCTGCTCAAAATGCTCGCGCACCTGCTCGGCGACGTCGAAGGCCAGGACTTCGACCGCAGCCAGGTCTCGGAGAGCTTTCGCTCCAAGGCCACCGGATCGTTCCTGCCCGCGCTGCTGACCAAGGCCGAGCGCATCGCGGCCAAGAGCCTGCTGTTCAACATCGACCAGAAGGCCACCCTCATCACAAAGGACCAGGCCGACGCGCTGCTCAAGGTGTTCGTGAAGGTCTTCGACGAGAGCCGCGGCTACTACGGCAACCAGGGCCACGTCGCCCGCTTCGAGCGCGACCTCGACACCCGCGGCCAGTACGAGGCGTTCAAGGAGGCCTTCGAGCAGATCGCCAAGATCCCGTGGAGCCAGGGCCGCGAGCAAAGCGCCCTGGAGGGCGCCTCGATCGACCGTGCCTTTGCCGAGATCAACGGCCAGGCGACCGACGGAATCATCAAGCAGTACCAGCAGTCCTACGCGGTCTCCATCGAGGACTTCGCCGACGAGGTCAAGGCATGGCTCGACCAGCAGCCCGACGGCTTCCGCCTCAACTTCTACGTCGACGAGGTCGGCCAGTTCATCGGGTCCAACACCCACCTGATGCTCAACCTCCAGACCATCGCCGAAAGCCTCAACACCAAGTGCGGCGGCCGGGCCTGGGTCTTCGTGACCTCCCAGGAGGACATGGACAAGGTCGTCGGTGACCGCACCAAGCAGCAGGGCAACGACTTCTCCAAGATCCAGGCACGGTTCAAGACCCGCGTCCACCTCACCAGCGCCGACGTCGAGGAAGTCATCCGCAAGCGCCTGCTCGAGAAGAACGACGACGGAGCCGCCGCGCTCCGAGAGATCTACGCCTTCGAGTCGGCCAACTTCAAGACACTGTTCGATTTCGTCGACGGCGCGAAGAAGTACCGCAACTACACCGACGAAGAGCACTTCGTCGGCACCTACCCATTCGTCAGCTACCAGTTCCCACTCTTCCAGGCCGCGATTATCGGGATCTCCGACCACAACGCCTTCGAAGGCCGCAACAGCTCCGTCGGTGAGCGGTCCATGCTCGGCGTCGTCCAGGACGTCGCCAAGGTCGTCGGCACCGGCGAGCTCGGAACGCTGGCCACCTTTGACCGCATGTTCGAAGGCATCCGCGCCTCGCTCAAGGCACAGGCCCAGCAGCAAATCCTCGTCGCCGAGCGCAACCTCGACAACGAGCTGGCCATCCGGCTCCTAAAGGCACTCTTCCTCGTCAAGTACGTCGAGAGCTTCCAAGCCACCGCCCGCAACCTCACCGTGCTCGTCTACGACCGCTTCGGGCTCGATCTGCCGGCGCTGGCCGAGGACGTCAAGGAAGCGCTCGCCGAGCTGGAGAGGCAGACCTACATCCAGCGCAACGGCCAGGTCTACGAGTACCTCACCAACGAAGAGCAGGTCATCGAGGAGGAAATCAAGAACGTCGACATCGACGCCTCCGAGGTCAGCTCCCAGCTGTTCAAGGTGCTCTCGGTCGAAGTCATCAGGACCAACAAGATCCGCTACGCCAAGAACGGCCAGGACTTCCCGTTCGGGTTCAAGCTCGACGACCAGGTCCACGGACAGCAGAAGGAACTCTCCGCCCACTTCATCACCCCGGACTACCCCTACACCGCGGACGAGACCCGGATGCACAGCGCCGGCAAGGACGAGCTGCGGGTGGTGCTTGACCCCGACGAGCGCGTGCTGACCGACCTGCGGCTGCTTCTCAAGACCGACAAGTACATCAAGCGCAAGCGCACCAGCTCACTCTCAGCGATCGAAGAGCAGATCCTCCAAACCAAGGCGACCCTCAACCGTGAACGCGAGAAGGAACTCGCCCAACGCATCCAGACCGCCGTCGGCAAGGCAGGGCTGATCATCAACGCAGCCGACGTCCCCGCCAGCTCGACCGACGCACTCGGACGAGTGACAGAGGGCTTCCAGGAACTCATCAGCCGCACCTACACCCAGCTCAAGCTGCTCGGCGGCATCACCTACAGCGAGCAGCAGGTGGCGGGCGCCGCGAACCCCGACAGCGGCCTTTTCGACGCCGACGCACTGATGAAGATCGACCAGGCCGCCCAAGAGGTCCTCTCGACGATCCTGCGCAAGACCGGCCAAGGCGAACAGGTAACGATGAAGACGATCGTCGACACCTTCCAGGCCAAGCCCTACGGATGGGACCTCGCCTCGATCGAGGTCATCGTTGCCTCCTTGGTCGGCGCCTCGAAGGTAACGCTGACGATGGATGGCAACGTCCTCAAGCGGACCGAAATCGCAACCGCGCTGCGAAACACGCAGAAGCACGGCCACCAGGTCATCGCGGCGCAGAAGACGTTCGACGAGCGCAAGGTCGCAACGTTCCGCAAGTTCTGCATCGACTTCTTCGACGAGCCCAGCGCTCCCAAGGACCCACTCGAGCTGGCCCGCCATGGCGGCGACAAGCTCAAGGGCAAGCTCGACGAGTTGCGGGCCGCCTTGAACGTCTCGCGCTACCCGTTCGTCCAGCAGCTCGGCGGCCCGATCGACCTGCTGGAACAGGCGGTCGGCAAGAGCGACGACTGGTACCTCAACGACTTCGACCTCGGCGACGACCTCCTCGAAGCCAAGGACCACGTGATCGACCCGATCCAGTCCTTCGTCAACGGACCACAGCGGACGATCTACGACGACGCCGCAGGTCTCCTCACCACCCACGCCAGCAATCTCAACTACCTGCCCTCGGGCAGCGATGAGGCCATCAAGACTGCGCTCGCCGACCCCAACGCCTTCCGTGGCAGCAAGATGGCCCAGCTCAAGCAAGCAACTGACGCCTTGCGGGGCCAGATCGACAGTGTTGTTGCGGACAGTCGGGCGGCGGTCGCCAGCACCGTGGAGCGCCGCCGCAGCGAACTCGCCGACACCGCGTATTACGCGGCCGCCACACCGGAGGCCCAGCAGCGCGCCGTCCAGCGGATCGACCAGACGCTCGCCCGGATCGCCACCGAGAACCAGGTCGCGCTCATCCAGCAGATCGGCTCGAACTTCGAGTCCAGCGAGTACCCGGGGCTACTCGACCTACTCGCATCGTCGCCGGCGACCCCGAGCCCCGATCCAGAGCCGGTCAAGCAGACCGTCTCTGTGAAGACCGTCCTGGTGCCAGGTGCGTCTGGAGTCCTCGAGACCGAGGCAGACGTCGACAACTACCTGACCGCCCTGCGCAGCGCGCTCATTGAGACCTTGAACGACGGAAAGCGAATCACCCTCTGATGGAAACCGCACCGCTGAAGAACTTCGCGACCTGGGCACGTACCGCGCTCATCCGCGAGGTCACCGCCCGCGTCGCTGCCGTGCTCGCCCCAGGCTCATCGGAGCGCGTCGAGCAGGCCAAGGCGGTCTATGCCCTGGAGAGGGCCGTCACCGCTGCCGGCGGCGGCGATGAGGGTCGCTCGGCCGTCGCAGACAAGGTCGCCTACACCTGGTTCAACCGGATCGTCGCGCTTCGCTTCATGGATGCCAACGGCTACACCGGCATCGGCGTCGTCTCCCCCCAGGCCGGCGTCGAGGTCGGCCAACCCGAGATCCTCGCCGAAGCCAAGCGCGGAGTTATCGACACCGAGGTCGCGAGTCAAAAGACCTGTACAGCGGTCGCCGCGCTTCTTGACGGCACGCGCGCAAGCGCCAGCCCCCAGGGCGAGGCATATGCACTCCTGCTCGCCGACTACTGCCGACACTGGAACCGCGCCATGCCTTTCATGTTCGAGCGCGAGGGCGACTACACCGAGCTGCTCATCCCGGCCAACCTGCTCGCCGACGACTCAGTCCTTAACCGCTCGGTCAAGGTACTTACCGAAGAGGTCTGCAGGGACGTCGAGGTTATTGGCTGGCTCTACCAGTTCTACATTGCCGAGCGGAAGGACGAGGTATTCGCCGGGTTCAAGAAGAGTAAGAAGGCGGGCGCCGGAGAGATCCCCGCCGCCACCCAGCTCTTCACCCCGCATTGGATCGTCCGCTACCTCGTGGAGAACTCCCTAGGCCGACTCTGGCTGCTCAACCGACCGTCGTCTGGCCTGGTTGACCAAATGGAGTACTACCTTGCCCCTGTCGAGGAGGTGACAGACTTCCTCAGGATCGCCAAGCCCGAGGACCTCAAGGCCATCGACCCAGCCTGCGGCTCGGGCCACATGCTCACCTACGCGTTCGACCTCCTGTACTCGATCTACGAGGAGGAGGGATACGGCCCCGCCGAGATTCCTAGCCTCATCCTCACAAACAACCTCTACGGCACAGAGATCGACCCGCGCGCAGGGGCCCTCGCCGCGTTCGCGCTCACGATGAAGGCCCGCGCCAGACAGCGGACGTTCTTCACCAAGCAGGTCGAGCCGAACATCTGCGTGCTGGAGCCCATCTCGTTCAGTCCAGACGAACTCGACTTCCTCCGCACTAAGGATGGGGATCGCCACGCTGAAGAGGCCTTCTGGAATCAGCTTGCCGAGGCGGACACCTTCGGCTCATTGATCCAGCCTGACCCCGACATCACGTCGCAGTTGGCCGCCCATCTGGCGACCTTCGACCACGGGGACGAGTTGCTGAGGGCTGAGACCATCGAGCGGGCACACCGGCTGGTTTACCAAGCAGAGTTCCTCCTTCCTCGGTACGGAGTTGTCGTCGCGAACCCGCCTTACATGGGCAGCAGCAACATGGGTCCGCTCCTCGCGGGCTTCGCCAGGGAGAAGTATCCGGCCGCGAAATCCGACCTCATGACGATGTTCATCGAGCGCGCGGCGTCACTGGTGCCTGAAGGCGGCGTGTTCGCGATGATCACGCTCGCCAGCTGGATGTTCAATCAAGATGCGGCGAACTTTCGCAAGGACCTCCTGGGTCGTTCGACAATCTCGTCCCTCCTGCACCTAGGGCGAGGAATCTTCGGCGTCGACTATGGAACGGTCGCCTTTGCCGCCACCCGCGGTCACGACGACCGGTCCGTCGGCGTCTACCGCAAGCTGTACGACGTCTTCTCCAGTGTCAGGACGCCCGAGGAGATCAGGGACCTATTCCTGGATCACTCACATGCTTCATACCTTGTTGCGCAGCATGCGATCGAGTCACTGCCAGGGAAGGCGTTCGCATACTGGGTCGACCGCGAGGTCGCCGACGCCTTCAGCCGCTGCGGTCCGATTGGAAAGCGCTTCTCCTCAGGGAATGGCATCACGACGTCCGACAACGGACGCTTTCTCCGGTACTGGTGGGAGGTCGGCGCCCGCGACGTTCGCACAGAGGATTCCAATGGGCCGTGGGTGCCGATCAACAAGGGAGGTCCGTACCGGAAGTGGTCGGGCAACAGAGAGTTCGTTCTTGACTGGCGCCACGACGGCAAAGAGCTTTTCAACCTGCGGCCTACAGCGACGATGCGGAACGTAGACAAGTTCTTTGCCCCATCCGTCAGTTGGTCGGATGTGTCTATCGGGTCCGTGGTTGGGCGAGCATACGGAGCCGAGTACGCGTTCGACGCCTCTGCAAATTCGGTGTTCCCCCAGAAGCTGGAGGACCGCCATGCGCTTCTCGCGTTCTTGAACACCCGGGCAGTTGCAGAGATCTCCCTACTCCTCAACCCGGGTACTCATTTCAAGATCGGCAACTTCGAGGCGCTCCCCGCCATGCTGCGTTCGGATCCAGATCTGGTCGGAGACGTCGAGGAACTGATCGGCATTTCAGACGAAGATCTCAGTACTACCGAACTTGATCGAACCTTCGAGCGGGATCAAGTAGCCCACTACGGGGGGAGTGTCGAGGCGTCAATCGAGAGGGTGCGTGGCGACTGGGAGAAGCGGATCTCACGTATGACCGAGCTAGAGGAACGAAACAACAGGCTCGTTGCTTCGGCAGAGTCGCTCCCGGCACGAATGGCTGAAGCACCTACACCTGAAGATGTCACCCTACGGAACAACCCAGAGTTTGAGTTTCGCAAGTTTGAACGCGGGATCAGGATTGAACTCGATACGAGGGCCAAGATCGACGACCTCGTGTCGTACGCGGTCGGATGCATGTTTGGGCGCTACAGCCTGGACGAGCCCGGGCTGATCCTCGCTGACCAGGGCGCGACGTTGCAGGACTACCTCGCGAAGGTCCCGTCGCCCACGTTCATGCCCGATACCGACAACGTGATTCCGATCGTGGATGGCGAGTGGTTCGAGGACGACATCGTGGAGAGGTTCCGGACGTTTCTTCGCGCGGCGTTCGGCCAACAGCACTTCGAGGAGAACTTGCGGTTCGTCACTGAGTCTCTTGGCTCGAAGAACCTGCGCGACTACTTCGTAAAGTCCTTCTACAAGGATCACGTCCAGCGGTACAAGAAGCGGCCGATCTATTGGTTGTTCTCTAGCCCCAAGGGCTCGTTCAACGCGCTCATCTATATGCACCGCTACTCGCCATCGACTGTGTCGACGGTGCTCAATGAGTACCTACGAGAGTTGCAGGCCAAGCTGAAGGCGAGCCTGGAGCACGCCGACCGCTCCAGCAATGCGAAGGAGGCCGACCGACTGCGCAAGGTCTTGCTGGAGCTCGATGAGTACGAGCACGACGTGCTCTACCCCCTCGCCTCGCGGAACGTCGCCATCGACCTCGACGAGGGAGTGAAGACGAACTACCCCAAGCTCGGAAGCGCATTGAAGAAGATCGCCGGCTTGGAGGCGAGCGAATGAGTGACGTCGCCAACATCAAGCCGCACCTGGAGCGCCGCTTCGTTGACCGCCGAGTCGTGTTCTGGCACGACCCGCAGGGTCAATACGCCTCCGTCGTCGACAGCCTTGGCCTGCCGGGTGTCACGACGCTACGGGTCGCAAACGACGAGTACGCCGTCAAGTACCGACTGCTGCACGAGCAGCCCGCTGACAAGTTCTTGATCTACCGATCGGGCCCGCTGCCGGCGGGCGTCGGGAACTGGCTCTTGGATCTCGAACTCGCGTACGGCGTCTTCACCGCAGACCGGAGCTCCTTGGTCTCGGAAGAGCTCGGTCTGACTGCCGAAGGCATCGACGCGGTCGTGGCGCGGCACGAGAAGTTCTTCAACGCGGGGAAGCGCGTCGAGACCCTCAAGGGTCTGCTCACGGCCGAAGATGACGTGGCCCGCCTTCGCGCCAAGATGTCCGCGGTGGTGCTCGGGCAGAAGGAGCACAGCCTCCTTGAGATCATGCGGACGCTCTTGGTTGAGAAATCCAAGGGCCAGCACTCCAAGTACAACGCCCTCGGCGATCTCGAGCTCGCGGACTTTCTCTGGCTCGGTGCGGCTTCGATCTACGGCTACGAGTCGACCGCACCGAGTGTCGATGACTTCGTCTTGTGGATGTTCCGCGCGGCTCTCGGAGGCTTCAAGTCCGACCGCCCTGGGGGGCTGCAGAACATTCAGCTCGACTTCGCCAGCTTCCGCAACGATCGCCGCAGCCAAGCCGCGATGTCGATTCTCGCCAAGCAGGCATCGGCAGACCTCGACTACACGGCGAGCATCGAGAACGCGACGTTCCGAGATCTCGTCGCGGATGACCTGTTCGAGGAGACCGACCGCAAGATCATTGCGGACCTTGCTCGAGCGGTCACGGAACAGACTGTCACCGCTCGTGAGGTGGCCGATGTCGTCCGGGCCCGCCAGAGCAGCGTGTGGATCGATGGTTACCGCCAGCTGTATGCAGCGATCGACGCGGCCGCCGACCTGCTGTCGCGGCTGAGCACGATCGATTTCACGATCTCGGCCTTCGACGAGGGACTTGAGCGCTACCGGAACGACTGGTTCCGCATCGACCAGCTCTACCGCCAGTTCACCTACGCGCGCCGCTCCTTCGAGGGACCGAACCCACTCGACGCGTTGCGAGACCTCGTCGAGAAGACGTACACCAACAAGTTCGTCTACGAGCTCGGCAACGCCTGGCAGAAGCAGGTCGACGCAGCAACCAGCTGGCAGTCGGTCGTCCTGCGCTCCCAGCGGTTGTTCTACGGCGACTACGTCGAACAACTGCTCCGCGAGGACAAGAAGGCCGTGGTCATCGTCTCCGACGCCCTCCGATACGAGGTCGCCGACGAGCTACGCTCCCGCATCCGCCAGGAGGACCGGTTCAACGCCGACCTCGAGGCCGTCCTCGGCGTCCTGCCGAGCTACACCCAGCTCGGCATGGCCGCGCTCCTGCCGCACCGCACTCTGAAACACTCCGTTGACGGCAAGACCGTGCTCGCCGACGGCCTGCCCACCAACGGGGTGGGCCCTCGCTCGAAGGTGCTCGAGGCCGTGGGCGGCAGTGCCATCCAGGCTGAGACCTTCCGAGCCCTGACCGCCGACGAGCGGCGGGACATGTTCAAGAACAACCGGGTTCTGTACATCTTCCACGACGTCATCGACGCGATCGGCGACAAGCCGGGCACCGAGCGCCGGGTGTTCGAAGCCGCCGAGCTGGCGCTGGCCGAGTTGGTGGACCTGGTCAAGAAGACCGCCAACGCCAACGCCACCAACATCTTCGTAACTGCCGACCACGGCTTCCTCTTCCAAGACGAGGCACTGCCCGAGCAGTTCTTCCTCTCCGAGAAGGCACACGGCGACAAGATTCTCGTCGCCAACAAGCGCTACGTGCTCGGTCACGGGCTGAAGGTCGACGACGCCTTCGCCACGTTCACCGCTGAGCAACTCAATCTCGACGGCGACATCGAGGTCCAGATTCCCAAGTCGATCCACCGCCTCAAGCTCGCTGGCGGGGGAACACGATTCGTCCACGGCGGTGCGACTCTGCAGGAGATCGTCGTACCGGTGCTCGTGATCAACAAGAAGCGCAAGAGCGATACCCGCCTGGTCAACGTGAAGGTTCTCCCGGACACCGACAAGATCACCACCGGCCAGCTGGTCGTGAAGCTATTCCAGGCGGAGCCCGTCAGCGACAAGGTGCAGGCCCGCGTGCTGCGCGCGGGGCTGTACGTGGGGGAGACGCTGATCTCCAACGACCCGCCGCCGGTGCTGACCTTCGACTCCTCCTCTCCCGAGCAGCGGGACCGCTACCAGAGCGTCCAACTGCTGCTCAACCAGGACGCCAACGACTACAACAACCGCGCCGTCGAGCTCCGCCTCGAGGAGCTCATTCCCAACACGAACCAATGGCGTGTGTACGAGAAGGCGATGTTCACCCTCAAGCGCTCCTTCACCTCGGACTTCGACTTCTAAGGGCGGCCGACATGACTGAAGAGACCGATCTTGACGTGATCGCCGCCGACCTCCTCGACGGCACCATCGAGGGGCAGACGGAAGATCAGACCCCCGAGCAGACGGCGCTCGACAAGAAGATCAACCAGCACTTTGCCGGCCTCGTGGTCCGCAAGGACCTCGTCAAGGCCGTCAAGGGCAACGCGATCGTGCCCTCCTACGTCCTGGAGTACCTCCTTGGCCAGTACGCGGCCTCGGACGACGAAGCCACCATCCAGGCCGGCATCGACTCGGTGCGCAAGATCCTCGCCGACCACTACGTCCAACGGAACCAGTCCGAGCTGGTGAAGTCGACGATCAAGGAACGCGGGCGCTACAAGATCATCGACAAGGTCTCTGTCTCTCTCAACGACAAGGACGATCGGTACGAGGCAGAGTTCTCGAACCTCGGCATCAAGGGAGTAGTCGTGGAGTCGGCCACGATCAACGCTCACCCCAAGCTCCTCGTCGGCGGCGTCTGGTGCATCTGCGACATCGACTACTTCCACTTCGACGACGCCCGCGTCGTGCCCTGGCAACTCGGCTCGCTGAAGCCGATTCAGCTCTCGAACTTCGACTTCGACAGCTACACCACCTCGCGCCGTGAGTTCACCACCGACGAGTGGATCGACCTGCTGATCCAGTCGATCGGTTTCAACCCTGCCCTGTTCGGACGTCGCGCCAAGCTCATCCAGCTCGTTCGCCTGATCCCGTTCGTCGAGCGCAACTACAACCTCGTCGAGCTCGGCCCCAAGGGCACCGGCAAGTCACACATCTTCTCGGAGTTCTCACCCCACGGCATGCTGATCTCCGGGGGAGAGGTAACCGTCCCCAAGCTCTTCGTGAACAACTCCAACGGTCGCATCGGCCTGGTCGGATACTGGGACGTCGTCGCATTCGACGAGTTCGCAGGCAGGAAGAAGCGCACCGACAAGGCGCTCGTCGACATCATGAAGAACTACATGGCGAACAAGTCGTTCTCGCGCGGTGTGGAGACGCTCGGCGCAGAAGCGTCGATGGTCTTCGTCGGCAACACGTCCCACAATGTGCCGTACATGCTGAAGCACTCCGACCTGTTCGACGAGTTGCCCGAGAGCTATCACGACGCGGCGTACCTCGACCGCCTCCACCACTTCATCCCGGGCTGGGAAGTCGACACCATCCGCGGAGAGATGTTCTCCGAGGGCTACGGCTTCGTCGTCGACTACATTGCCGAAGTCCTCAAGTCGATGCGCAACGCGGACTACTCCGACCGCTACCAGCAGCACTTCACGCTGGGTTCGGACATCTCGACCCGCGACCGGGACGGCATCCACAAGACCTTTTCCGGACTGATGAAGATCCTCTACCCCCACGGGGAAGCGACCCAGGAGGAGATCGAGGAGACCCTGCGGTTCGCCATCGAGGGCCGCAAGCGCGTCAAGGACCAGATCCTCCGAATCGACGCCACCATGGCCGAGGTCAAGTTCGGCTACCTCGACAACGACGGCGGCTGGCACCCTGTCACCACCCTCGAAGAAGACGAGTACCCCACGCACTATCACCGCACCCGCCACGCCGAGGGCGCCGACGCCACCGACTCAACCGGCGAGGAGGGGAGCGGCGCCACCGCCAGCGCGGCCGACGGGGTTGCGGGCACGCCCGTTAAGCCGGAGCTGTACGCCGGGCACCGCGAATACCAGGAGAACCAGCGCGGCGTCTCCTACGCCACCATGCTGATCCCGTATCTGCGGGGGGCCACCGAGATCACCCTCACCGACCCCTACATCCGCCAGTTCCACCAGGCGCGCAATCTGATGGAGTTCATGGAAGCGCTAGCCGCGGTCAAGGACCCGGCCGACGAGGTCAAGCTCAAGCTCATAACCACCGAGTCCTCCGACGGCCCCGAGAAGGTCCAGAAGCAACTGGAGTTCCTGCTACGCGTCAAGCAGGCCGCAGCCGTCGCGGGCATCACCCTCGACGTCGAGCTCAGCGACACCATCCACGACCGGTCGATCCGCGCCAACTCCGGCTGGCGCATCAATCTCGGCCGCGGCCTCGATATCTTCCAATTCGTCTCTAACGACACCTTCGACATTGCCGCCAAGATTCAGCAGTACCGCCAAGTCAAGGCCTTCGGCATTACCTACATCAAGGAGCCGACGACCCAGCCGATCGACTAATTCCTCCTGGGTGCGCCTGATCGTCTGGCTTCACGCGCACCAGTGTGGCCGCGGCGGGTCCGTCTCATTCGATCTCACGCAACTGGCACGGACGGGAGTTGATGAGACGGGAGTAGCCGGCCGCTGGCGTCCTAGTGTGGGCGCATGACCGACGACGGGCTCTCCTCGGCTGACTGTGAGGATTCCCTTCGCAGCCTGATGGTGCTGGGCTGTGGGTTGGCGACTGCGGGTGTGACCCTTCGGCTGACTGGCTTCGTGCC
>NZ_PZYY01000058.1 GCF_003047265.1 Nocardioides terrigena
GTGCGGGGTGATGGACCTCGCAGCGAGGTCACCACGAAGCGTTCGTTGTCCTTGTCCGGCAATCCGCCGCTGCCCGGCAGGACTTCGGCCTTGACCACCACCCGAAAGGCTTGCGGCCAGGACTTGGCCGCATACTCGAAGTCACCGAACAGGCGTACTGCAGCAACGGCAGGCCCCAGACCTTGATCGGCCAGAGACCGGCGCAGGGCAAGATGCCCGCGCGCATTCTTCATCAAGCCCTCAGCCTGGCGCAACAGGACGGCATTGCCCGCCAGGCCGAAGACGAAATCGGCGTTGCCATCGGCAACGATCAACCGCATCAACTCGGGGTTGGAGAAATGACCATCGCCGCGCAGCAGGATATGGGTCTGTGGCCAGTGCCGCCGCAACAAGCCCAGCACGCGCTTCATGATCATGGCGTTCTCTGCCCCGGTCGGGCGCTTGCCGGGACGCAGCACGGCGGTCACCAAGGCGCCGGAGTTCGCCTCGAACACCAGCAAGGGCAGGTAGCAATGGTGGCCGTAATGATGGTTGTAAAAGGAAAGCGCTTGTTGGCCATGGGTGGCATCGTCGGTGTGGTCGAGATCCAGGGTAATGGTGGCCGGCGCGCACGGGTAGCCGGCGATGAACTGCTCAACCAGGGCGCGGGCCATGCGGTAGATATCGCTGCGGCGCAGCGATCCTTCC
>NZ_PZYY01000059.1 GCF_003047265.1 Nocardioides terrigena
CCGCGCTTGCAGCTCCAACTCCACCGGAGATAGCTGCTAAAGCAGTGTTAATTGTTGTTACAGAAGCATCAATAGTTCCTGGCTCACGGTGAAAATCAGCTAATAAACGATCTCCATCATATCCTAATTTTTGGAAGCGTTCAGAATATGATTTGATTAAATCAGCTTGTTTAAACTTATCAGCTACATTTAAGAATGAAAGAGGGCTAACAGCTAGTGCAACTGTAGATGCGATTAATGCAGCGACAGGACCAGTTGAAGACAAACCTGAAGCGACTCGTTGGGCAAGAATGTAAGATGAGACCGCTTTTGTTACATTACCTATAATTTGGTTAGCAAATTCTACACCTGCGGCAGCTTTCTTTTCTGTTGAAGCCTCTTTATCTGCTAAAATGAGACCTGCAGATGCTCCAGAAAGTAAACCAGAGATAATGTCCAAACCTAAACTTGCTTTTCCTAGATCTGGTAGATTTTGTAATTTATTACTCAATCCTCCTAATCCTTTCACATTCTGTAAATGTGAACCTAGTTTAGATATTTGTTCTGCAAATGCATCTACAGTTTGCACCGAGCTAGCAATATTACCAACTAATTCATTAGTCAGTTCTAGCCCTGCTTTTGCAAGTTCTAATTGATTAGGATCTTTATTTTGAAGTAATTCATTCAG
>NZ_PZYY01000060.1 GCF_003047265.1 Nocardioides terrigena
GGTTACCGTGATTGATTCAAGTACCGATCGTATTCGAGCAGCGGCTACTTTCGGGTTTAAAGTGTATTATGGGGCCAACGATGCGGTAACCCGTTTACACAAACGCTTGACTGTTCGTTTTGTTTCAGTCCGGTGTCCAATATGGATCAGGCGGACAATTTGCCCGAAATTTATGAACCAATCGAAGTAAACGAGTTCGGTGAAGTAAATTTACTAGATATGATCGAAGATGGATTTATCATCGAATTGCCTCTAGTCCCGATGCATAGTGAAGAACACTGTGAAGTGTCCGTGAGTGAACAGGTGTTTGGCGAATTGCCTGAAGAATTGGCGAAAAAACCTAACCCGTTCGCTGTATTAGCTAATTTAAAGAAAAACTAGATCTAGGAGTATAGCCAATGGCTGTTCAACAAAATAAAAAATCTCGTTCACGTCGTGATATGCGTCGTTCACATGATGCATTAACAACAGCAGCAGTTTCAGTAGATAAACAACTGGTGAAACTCACTTACGTCACCATGTAACTGCTGACGGTTACTACCGTGGTCGTAAAGTAATCAACAAATAATCTCGGTTAGTTTCGAGGTATCAGTTGAATCGTCTAACCCTTGCGTTAGATGTGATGGGCGGGGACTTTGGTCCCCGTATTACTATCCCGGCATTATCT
>NZ_PZYY01000061.1 GCF_003047265.1 Nocardioides terrigena
ACAAGGGTATAAATTTTGAAACTTTAGACCATGAAAAATACAATTAATAATAACATAGTTCCCGTAAAAACATATTCTAATGCAGAAAGGGACAAATTTATTCTTTATAAGGAAAATAAGAATAAATCAGGTATATACCGTTGAAATAATCTAATTACAAATAAAAGTTATATAGGTTCAGCTAAATCGATTAGAGGTAGATTTAGCATTTATTATTCTACAAATTCTATTCAGCGTAAACTAGCAGAAGGAAATAGTGCTATTTACAGTGCCATACTAAAATACGGCTATGAAAATTTTAGTATAGATATTCTAGAATATTGTGATATTGATACTTTAATAGAAAGAGAGCAATATTATATTGATTTATTGGAACCTGAGTATAATATATTAAAAATAGCTTATTCTCGTGAAGGGGCTAAACATACTGAAATTACCAAATCATCTATAGGATTAAAGCGTCTGGGACGTAAACATACAGAAGAGGCTAAATTAAAGATGAGGGAAATCGCTGTATTACGTAAAGGTGAAGAAACTTCTTTATATGGTAAAAAGCATTCTCCTGAAAGCCTATTAAAAATGTCAATAAATAGATCTATTCAAGTGAAAGTACTAGACACAGTATTAAATGAAGAGATAGTATTTTTAGGTAATAAAGAAGC
>NZ_PZYY01000062.1 GCF_003047265.1 Nocardioides terrigena
GAACATGCATTCCACAACATGCCGTTCCTTATAGAGCCACCAATTGCACGATCTTTGCTCTTTTCTGTTCGCTTTTGCCGGGATGACGGCCTCCATCTCGTGTTCTTTCAGCCAAGCCAGCAATGCGTCGGCGTCGTAGCCCTTGTCGGCCAGCAGCGCGTCAGCCTTGATGCCCTGCAAGAGCGGCAATGCCTGCGAGATGTCCGCCGTTTGACCACCCGTCAGAATGAACTTGATAGGCAATCCCAAGCTGTCGGTGAGTGCGTGAATCTTGCAACTGAACCCGCCACGCGAGCGGCCAAGCGCCTCGTCATCAGCGCTGTTTTTGCCCGCGCCCGCTGCGCAGGCATGGGCACGAGCGATCGTGCTGTCGATGCAAACATTCTGCAAATCAGCGCCTTGCGCCAACTCATCCTGTATCCGACTCCAGACGCCCAACTTGCTCCACCGCGAAAAACGCTTGAATACACTGTTCCAACGCCCATTCTGCACGGGCAGTACCCGCCACTGGGCTCCCGTGCGCAAAATCCACAGTACCGCTTCGACAAAAAAGCGACACTTCATCGGCACTCCGATGCGAATGCCCGGTATTTTCCTCAGTTCCGCCAGCAGGCGTTCCCACTCT
>NZ_PZYY01000063.1 GCF_003047265.1 Nocardioides terrigena
CCACCGTGTGGGAGGAAAGGGAGGGGCCGGCGTAGGGGAACTGGGCATCCGCCTGAGCAGGCCGACGCATGTCAGCACGAATAACTCATACAACGAGAGGGAAATGCATCGAAATGCTAGCGAAAGGAAAAGAGAAAATGGAAAACAAGGGAGTAAAAGGAGAAAGAGTAAGAAAAGGAAGAAAACACACTCTTCTATTTCCACCTGCCCAACCTATACACCATGCCACCCCTATACCTACCCTATACCTAACCTACCCTATACCTACCCTGTACCCGCCCCCATATATGAGCGGCTCGACGTCTGTCTTTCCAACCTTACCCTAACCCGATGGCCGACCCGACGCCCGCCCACGCACATGGCCTACCCTGTACCTACCCTAGAGCTCCGCAAAATTCGCTGCCGCCTACCCTACACCTACCCTACACCTTAAGGCTACCCTATACCTACCCTACACCTTAAAGCTACCCTGTACCTACCCTGTACCTACCCTGTAGCTACCCTATAGCTGCCCCAGGGCGCCTACCCTATACCTACCCTGGAGCGCCTCACGCGCCTACCCTATACCTACCCTATACCTACCCTGCACCCCCCCCCAAGCGCCCCGCGGCTCCAGGGT
>NZ_PZYY01000064.1 GCF_003047265.1 Nocardioides terrigena
AAGAGCGTATTTTTTTTAAAGGCTAAAGAGTGAATTACCCTCTTACTATAAAAGAAAATATAAGCACTCCATATTGTTTATAATAAATATATATTTAGAATAAACTTATATTTATAAAGAAGATTCCAAACATATATAATAAAGATGGAATTAATATTATAAATGCAAATAAAATAGGTAATAATACAGTTCAACAGAATGACATTAATTGATCAAAACGTATTCTAGGAAAAGACGCTCTAACTCATATAAAAATAAATACCATTATTGAGCTTTTTATACCTAAAGTTACACTAGATAATAATCCATCTACAGAAGAGCTAGTTAATAATTCTCTTAATGCAAAATATTCTGATGATACAATTCATTCTATGTTAAACACATTAGCATAAATAGAATTTAATAAATCAAATCAATAAATATAATCAAATTGTAATAAATAACCACCTAAGAACAAAATACTTGTTAAAATACACATTAATAAAATACTTGCATATTCAGCTAAGAAAAAGAATACAAATATAACCGCTGCGTGTTCTGTCATAAATCCACTAACTAATTCAGATTCAGCCTCTGCTAAATCGAATGGAGCTCTATTAGTT
>NZ_PZYY01000007.1 GCF_003047265.1 Nocardioides terrigena
GACCTCAAGGATCGGGATCGACGAGTGCTCACCCACCGGCTGGACTCAGGCACCACCATGGCCCAAAGCCACCGGGTACGTCCCCATTAGGATCGGACCCATGGCCCCCTACCTCGAGCTGCTGCCCGCCGTCGACATCAAGGGCGGCCAGGCCGTCCAGCTCGTGCAGGGCGTGGACGGGTCGGAGAAGCGCTTCGGCGACCCCATCGAGGCGGCCCTGCGCTGGCAGCGCGCCGGTGCCGAGTGGATCCACCTGGTCGACCTCGACGCGGCGTTCGGCCACGGGCACAACCGGGAGCTCCAGGCGCAGATCGTGGGCGCGCTCGACATCAAGGTCGAGATGAGCGGCGGGATCCGCGACGACGAGTCGCTGGCCGCCGCGATGGCCACGGGGTGCCGCCGGGTCAACATCGGCACCGCCGCGCTCGAGCAGCCGGAGTGGTGCGCGCGAGCCATCGCCGAGCACGGCGACCGGGTCGCGGTCGGCCTCGACGTGCGTGGCCGCACGCTCGCCGCCCGGGGCTGGACGCGCGAGGGCGGCGACCTCTACGAGGTGCTGTCCCGCCTCGACTCCGAGGGCTGCGCGCGCTACGTCGTCACCGACGTCAACAAGGACGGCATGCTCCAGGGCCCCAACCTCGACCTGCTGCGCGACGTGTGCGCGGCCACCGACCGCCCCGTGGTGGCCTCCGGCGGGGTCACCACGCTGGCCGACATCGAGGCGCTGATGGGCCTGGTCCCCGACGGGGTCGAGGGCGCCATCGCGGGCACCGCGCTCTACGAGGGCCGCTTCACCCTCGAGGACGCCCTGGCCCTCACCCGCCCGGCCGGCGAGCAGGGTCGCGAGCAGTGAGCCTCGCCGTACGCGTCATCCCGTGCCTGGACGTCGACGGCGGCCGGGTGGTCAAGGGCATCAACTTCACCGAGCTCCGCGACGCGGGGGACCCGGTCGAGCTGGCCCGCACGTACGACGCCGAGGGTGCCGACGAGCTGACGTTCCTCGACATCTCCGCCTCGCACGAGGGGCGCGCCACCACCATGGAGGTGGTCTCGCGCTGCGCCGAGGAGGTCTTCATCCCGCTGACGGTCGGCGGGGGAGTGAGCAGCGTGGCGGACGTCGACCGGCTGCTGCGCGCGGGGGCCGACAAGGTGGCGATGAACACCGCCGCCATCCACCGGCCCGAGCTGATCGCCGAGGTGGCCGACCGGTTCGGCAGCCAGGTCCTGGTGCTGAGCGTCGACGCCCGTCGCTCCGCGGGCACCGACTCCGGCTTCGAGGTCACCACCCACGGCGGGCGCAGGAGCGCCGGGCTGGACGCCATCGCCTGGGCGGCCCGGGCGGCCGAGCTGGGTGCCGGCGAGATCCTCCTCAACGCGATGGACGCCGACGGCACCCAGGACGGCTTCGACCTCGAGCTCATCGCGGCCGCGCGCCGGGCGGTGTCGATCCCGGTGATCGCCAGTGGCGGCGCGGGAGCGGTGGAGCACTTCCCGCCCGCCGTCGACGCGGGGGCCGACGCCGTCCTGGCCGCGACGGTCTTCCACTTCGGCACCCTGCGGATCGGTGACGTCAAGGCGGGGTTGGCAGCCGCGGGGCACCCGGTCCGCTGAGGCGACCCGGCCACCACCACCGCAGTGGTTCACACGGTGGCCACGGTGCGGCTGCGGGGGGTGGCGGACTTACGATTTCGCCATGCGCACCCTGACCCGGCCCCTCATCGCCACCTCGCTGGCCGCCACCGTCCTCCTGACCGCCTGCGGCGCCCCCCGCGACGAGGCGGACGAGGCCACCGACAGCTCGACGTCGGAGGAGACCACCGAGGCCGCCTCGTGCGACAAGGAGTCCCTCGAGACGCTGGGCGACGGCGTGCTGACCGTCGGCACGGACTCCCCGGCGTACGAGCCCTGGTTCGTCGACGACGACCCCACCAACGGTGAGGGCTACGAGTCGGCCGTGGCCTACGCGGTGGCCGAGCAGCTCGGGTACGCCGCCGACGAGGTCGAGTGGGTCGTCGTGCCGTTCAACGCCGTGGTGAGCCCGGGGGAGAAGAAGTTCGACTTCGACGTCAACCAGGTCTCCATCACCGAGGAGCGCCGCAACGCGGTCGACTTCTCGAGCGGCTACTACGACGTGCGCCAGACCGTCATCACCAACGCCGGCAGCGCGATCGACGGCGCCACCGCGATCGCCGACCTGGCCGACGCCAAGCTGGGCGCGCAGGTCGGGACGACGAGCTACAACGCGATCGAGGAGCAGATCGGCACCTCGGAGCAGGCCGCCGCCTTCGACACCAACGACCAGGCGGTGCAGGCGCTCAAGAACGGCCAGATCGACGGCATCGTCGTCGACCTCCCCACCGCCTACTTCATGGTCGCGGCCCAGCTCGACGACGGTGTCATCGTCGGCCAGCTGCCGCTTCCCGACGGTGAGGTCGAGCAGTTCGGTGCGGTCCTCGACAAGGACAGCCCGCTGACCGACTGCGTCTCGCAGGCCGTCGACGCGCTGCGCGAGGACGGCACCCTGGACCAGCTCGCCGACGAGTGGCTGGCGCAGCAGGGCGCTCCCGAGCTCTCCTGATGCCGGCCCAGGACACCGGCGCTGCGCAGACCGACTGGCAGCCGTCGGAGGTCCAGCGTGAGCGGGACGCCTGGCGTCGCCGGCAGACGCGCCGCAGTGCTGCGATCGCCGCCACCTCGACGATCGTCCTGCTCGGGGTGGTGGCGGCCTTCGTCGTCACCTCGCCCGGGTGGGAGCGCGTCAAGGAGACGTACTTCGACTGGGACAAGGCCGTCGACTCGTTCCCCGCGGTGCTGGAGGGACTCTGGCTCAACATCCGGGTGATGGTCGTCTGCGCCATCGTCATCGTGATCCTGAGCCTCACCATCGCTGTGATGCGGACCGTCCGGGGCCCCGTGGCGTTCCCGTTGCGGCTGCTCGGCACCGTCTACGTCGACGTCTTCCGGGGGCTGCCGCTGCTGCTCGTGCTGTTCCTGCTCGGCTTCGGCGGTCCCGCGCTCGACCTGACCGGGCTGCCGACGTCGGCGCTCTTCTGGGGGTGTGCGGCGCTCGTGCTGTCCTACTCGGCGTACGTCGCCGAGGTCTTCCGGGCGGGCATCGAGTCGGTGCACCCGTCCCAGCGCCTCGCGGGACGGTCGCTGGGCCTGTCCTACGCCCAGACGCTGCGCCACGTGGTGCTGCCCCAGGCGTGGCGGCGGGTGCTGCCGCCCCTGATGAACGACCTGGTCTCGCTCCAGAAGGACTCCGGCCTGATCGCCGTCCTCGGCGTGATCGACGCGATCCGGGCCGCCCAGATCGAGACGGCCCGCGACTTCAACTACACGCCGTACGTCGTGGCGGGCTTCCTCTTCATCTGCCTGACCATCCCGATGGCCCGGCTGACGGACCGGTACGCCCGCAAGCAGGGCTTCCACGGAGCGGGAGGCATGCTGTGAGCGAGCTGGTGCTGGAGATGGCCGGCGTCCGCAAGGTCTTCGGCGAGCACGTGGTGCTGCACGACGTCGACCTGTCGGTCGCGCGCGGGCAGTGCGTGGTGCTCATCGGTGCCAGCGGCTCCGGCAAGTCGACCCTGCTGCGCTGCGCCAACCTCCTCGAGACCGTCGACGACGGCGTCATCACCTTCGAGGGCGAGGACGTCACCGACCCCCGCGTCGACGCGGACGCGGTCCGGGCCCGGATGGGGCTGGTGTTCCAGGCCTACAACCTCTTCCCGCACCTCACCGTGCTGGGCAACGTGACGCTCGCGCTGCGCAAGGTGCACGGCGTTCCCGAGGAGGAGGCCAGTGCCCGCGGTCTGGCGATGCTGGACCGGGTGGGCCTCGCGTCCAAGGCGCGGGCCCGGCCCGACGACCTCTCGGGCGGTCAGCAGCAGCGCGTCGCGATCGCCCGGGCGCTCGTCGCCAACCCGCGGCTGATGCTCCTCGACGAGGTGACGTCGGCGCTCGACCCGGAGCTGGTGGGCGAGGTCCTGGACCTGCTCACCGACCTCAAGGCCGAGGGCGTGACGATGGTCCTCAACACCCACGAGATGGGCTTCGCCCGGGACGTGGCCGACACCGTGTGCTTCCTGCACGACGGGGTGATCCACGAGACCGGCAGCCCCGAGCAGGTGATCGGGGACCCGAGCAAGGAGCGCACCCGGGCGTTCCTGTCGCGGCTGCGGCTCGTCTAGGTCCCGAGGTCGGCGCCGCGGAGCCGGGCGATCCGGTCCAGGGGTCCGGTGAGGTCGACGCCGCGGGTCTGGTCGCGGCCGTGGAGGAAGAGCACCAGCTCCCCGGGCAGGCCGTGCACGGTCACCGGCTCGTCCCCCCGGCGCAGGGTGGCGGTCTCGCCGGTGTCGGTGCGCTCGAGCCGCACCGGCACCTTCGCCGAGGCGACCAGGCCGCGGCCGATCAGTCGCAGGGCCTTCCAGAGCACGTCGTGGTCGTGCCGCGTGACCTCGCGTGGCTCCCAACCGGGCTGGGCGCGCCTCAGGTCCTCGTGGTGGACGAAGAACTCGACGGGGTTGACCAGGTCGTCGACCGGCTTGAGGGCCACGGGGGTGAGGCGGGGGTGGCGGAAGCGGTCCACGAGGTCGTCGAAGTCCGCGGTCGCCGTACGCCGCATCGCGCGCTCGGTGAGCCCGGCGAGGGGAGGAACGACGATCCCGGCCGCCCCCAGCGGGCTGTGCTCGCGCACCAGGAGGTGGGCCAGCAGGTCGCGTGCGGACCAGTCGCCGCACAGGGTCGGGGCGTCGGGTCCGACGGCGAGGGCGGTGTCGGCCAGCGCGTGCCGCTCGGCTCGGGCGAGGCTCATGCGCCCAACCCTAGGGCCGGGCGGGTGATGCCCCTGCACGATTGGGTCGCTGTCGGTGGCGGGGAATAGCCTGACCTGTCGGGATGGTTGCGACGAGCAACCGCCCCGACGACACATCGGGCGACATCATGGACACGAGGGGGCGGGCGACACAGGTGGCAGGCGAGGACGCGGAGCTCCGGGGATCGACGACCTGGGAGGGCTTCGCCGTACTCGGCCACGCCATCCGGCGCGAGCCCGGCATCTTCATCCTCTCCACCGTGGGCTCGGTGCTCTTCGCCGTGCTGACCGTCGCCGACGCCTGGGTGCTCGGTTGGGCCACCGACAACGTCGTGATCCCGGCCTTCGAGACCGGCGAGATCGGCGCCGAGATGCTCTGGGCCGTGCTCGGTCTCTTCCTGGGTGTCGCGATCCTGCGGGCCGTGGGGATCGTCGCGCGCCGGCTCGGCGCCGGCATCATGCAGTTCCGCATGCAGGCGCACACCCGCCGCGCGGTCACCCGGCAATACCTCACCCTGCCCATGGAGTGGCACCAGCGGCACCCGACCGGGCAGCTGCTCTCCAACGCCTACTCCGACGTCGAGGCCGCCTGGGCCCCGATCGCCCCGCTCCCGATGGCCCTCGGCACCGTCGTGATGATGGTCATCGCGGTGATCCAGATGCTGCTCGCCGACGTGGTCCTGGCCGTCGTCGGGCTGCTGGTCTTCCCGGCCGTGGTGGTCGCCAACCTCGCCTACCAGCGGCTCGCCTCGCCCCTGATGACCCACGCGCAGGCGCTGCGCGCCGAGGTCAGCGAGATCGCCCACGAGTCCTTCGACGGCGCGATGGTCGTCAAGACGCTGGGCCGTGAGACCCAGGAGACCGACCGGTTCCGCGCCAAGGCCCACGAGCTGCGCGACGTCAACATCCGGGCGGGCCGCATCCGTGCCGCCTTCGACCCGACCCTGGCCTCGCTGCCCAACATCGGCGTCCTGATCGTGCTGGCCGTCGGGACGGCGCGGGTCATCAGCGGCCAGACCGACGCCGGTGACGTCGTCACCGTCGCCTACCTCCTGACCATCGTGGCCTTCCCCATCCGCGCCATCGGCTGGCTGCTGGGCGAGTTCCCGCGCTCGGTCGTGGGCTACCGCCGCGCGGAGGCGGTCATCGCGGCGACCGGGTCCATGGAGTACGGCGCCGCCACCCTGCCGACGGCCGGTCGCGGCGCCGTCCTCGAGGTCGACGGCCTGCACTACGCCTACGACCCCGCGACCCGCCTCCTCGACGGCGTGTCCTTCGACGTGCAGCCGGGCCGGACGGTCGCCCTGGTCGGGCAGACCGCCTCCGGCAAGAGCACCCTGACCAACCTGCTGACCCGGCTCGTCGACCCGGACGCCGGGTCCGTGCGCGTCGACGGGGTCGACCTGCGCGACCTCGCGCGCGGCCAGCTCGCGGGGGCGGTGGCGCTGGTGCCGCAGACGGCCTTCCTCTTCGACGACACCGTCCGCGGCAACATCACCCTCGGCGCCGACATCCCCGACGACGTGGTGTGGGCCGCGCTGCGCGATGCGCAGGCCGACGGCTTCGTCGCCGCGCTGGGCGACGGCCTGGACACCCAGCTGGGGGAGCGGGGCACGTCGCTCTCCGGAGGGCAGCGCCAGCGCATCTCACTGGCCCGCGCGCTGGTGCGTCGCCCCCGCCTGCTGATCCTCGACGACGCCACGTCGGCGGTGGACCCCGAGGTCGAGGCCCGCATCCTGGCGACGCTGCGGCAAGGAGCGACCGACACCACCCTCGTGGTCGTCGCCTACCGCAAGGCCACCATCGGCCTCGCCGACGAGGTGGTGCACCTCGACGAGGGGCGCGTCGCCGACCGCGGCACCCACCGTGAGCTCCTGGACCGCAGTCCCGACTACGCCCGCCTCGTCAACGCCTACGAGCAGGCGGCCCACGACGACGCCGCCACCCCGAGCAGCGCCGGAGGCGCCCCGTGAGCACCACGACCCGCAACCCCGCCGCCGGCACCCGGATGGACACCGGCGAGGACATCGGCGCCATCGAGACCATCCGCCGCGGCATGCAGATCTCGCCCGAGCTCCGCGAGGGGCTGCGCTTCACGCTCTTCCTCGCGATCGTCGCCGCCTGCGGGCAGGTGGTCGTGCCGATCGCCGTCCAGCAGACCCTCGACCGCGGGCTCAACGGCCCGGACGGCCCACAGCTCGACTACGTCGTGGCCCTGGGCATCGGCTGCGCGGTGGTGCTCGCCATCACCAGCCTCGCGTCGTACGCCATGACCAGCAGGCTCTTCGCGACCTCCGAGCGCGGGCTAGCGACGCTGCGCATCAAGGCCTTCCGCCACGTGCACGACCTGCCGCTCCTCACGCAGAACACCGAGCGTCGCGGCGCCCTCGTCTCGCGGGTCACCAGCGACGTCGACCAGGTCAGCCAGTTCCTCGTGTTCGGCGGCCTGATCTTCGTGGTCAGCATCGGCCAGATGCTGGTCGCCACCGTGATCATGGTGATCTACAGCTGGCAGCTCGCCCTCGTCGTGTGGCTGTGCTTCGCGCCGCTCTTCATCTCGATCCGCTACTTCCAGCGCAAGCTGTCCGAGGCCTACGGCGTCGTCCGCCACCAGGTGGGCGTGCTGCTCGGCGCCATCTCCGAGCCCGTCGTCGGCGCGGCCACCGTCCGCTCGTACGCCGTCGAGGAGCGCACCCAGGGCCGCATCGACGCGGCCATCGACGAGTTCAAGACGGCGAGCACGCGCGCGCAGAAGTTCACCGTCGTGTCGTTCTCGCTCGGCGGCATCTCGGCCGGCCTCGCCAACGCCGGCGTGCTGATCGTCGGGGTGCTGCTCGGCTTCACGGGCGACATGACGGCCGGCAAGGTGCTCGCGTTCGCGTTCCTCGTGACGCTCTTCGTGGGCCCGGTCCAGATGGGCACCCAGATCCTCACCGACGCGCAGAACGCCATCGTCAGCTGGCGGCGGGTCATCGGCATCCTGGAGACGCCCGCCGACCTCGTCGACCCCGGCCCGGACGGCCTCGTCCTGCCGCGTGGGCCGATCGACGTGACCTTCGACGAGGTCACCTTCGCCTACCCCGGCGGCCCGCCGGTGCTGTCCGACGTCTCCCTGCACATCGACGCCGGCACCCGGGTGGCGATCGTGGGGGAGACCGGCTCGGGCAAGTCGACCTTCGCCAAGCTGCTGACCCGGCTCATGGACCCGGTCGAGGGCGGCGTGCTGCTCGACGGTCTCGACGTACGCCGCATCGCCCCGGCGTCGCTGCGCCGCAGCGTCGTGCTGGTGCCCCAGGAGGGCTTCCTCTTCGACGACTCGATCGCCGCCAACGTGCGCTACGGCAAGCTCGACGCGACCGAGGCCGAGATCCTCGCGTCGGCCGACGAGCTGGGCCTGCGCGACTGGCTCGACGCCCTTCCCGCCGGGATGGCGACGAAGGTCGGCCAGCGCGGGGAGTCGCTGTCGGCCGGCGAGCGCCAGCTGGTGGCCCTGCTGCGAGCCCACCTGGCCGACCCCGACCTGCTCGTGCTCGACGAGGCCACCAGCGCCGTCGACCCGCAGCTGGAGATGCGCATCGGTCGCGCCCTGGAGCGCCTCATGCAGTCGCGCACCTCGGTGACCATCGCCCACCGGCTCTCGACCGCCGAGAACGCCGACGAGGTGATCGTGGTCGACCGTGGGCGGGTGGTGCAGCGGGGACCGCACCAGGAGCTGGCCGCGCAGGAGGGCACGGTGTACGCCGGGCTCCACTCCTCGTGGGTGGCCCAGCACGACGCCCGCTGAGGCGGGCGCGCGGCGGGTCAGACCGCCAGCAGCTGCGCGATCATCTGGTCGACGTCGACGTGATCGGCCTCGACACCGGGCGGGCACACGTCGACGGTGCGGCCGATGAAGGCGGTGACCTCGTCGGTGCGCACCTCGAGCAGCAGGTGCCCGTCGGGGCTGCAGAGCTCGATCTGCACGATGGCGGTCCCGTCGTCGTCGAGGGACGGGCAGATCCGCACGTCGCCCTCGCCGGTCGGGTGGGTGATGCCGCGCATCAGGAGGTCGCGGCCGAAGGTCCAGGTGACGAGGGGCTCGACGTCGCCGAACGTCATGGTCACGGCGAAGGCGTCAGACCGGGCATAGCCGAGAACGGTGTCCAGCTCGTAGCGGTGACCATCGAGGTCCCGGCAGTACATCGTCACGTCGACAGCGACGTCAGCGGTGATCCTGCGCATGTGTCTCCACTCTCTCTCAAGGTGCCCGACCGCTCGGACCCTCCTCGGTGGTAGGACGGCGGGGGTACCGACCTATGACGTGGGTTCAACGACCCTGTCCGAGGAGGGCTACGACACACGTTGTGCAAGGCCCGTAGGGTCATCACGTGAGCGCAGCAAAGCAGGCGCGGCAGACTTTAGCCGCGGAGACACGCAGGGAGAATTCCTGATGGGCGTTCCGGGGGGTGGCGCGGCCAAGCGAGTGGTGCTCGAGACTCTCGGCTGGGTCCTGCTGGTGGCGGGAGTTGCGGCGATTTTCCTGCCCGGACCCGGTCTCCTCGGGATCTTCGCCGGTCTAGCCCTGTTGTCCCAGCAGTACGACTGGGCGGAGCGGCGCGTCGAGCCCGTCCGCGTCGCCGCCATGCGCGGTGCCGCCGAGAGTGTGGAGACATGGCCGCGCATCGTCGCGTCCGTCATGGGGGCCCTGATCCTGGTGGCCTGCGGCGTGCTCTGGATCTACCACCCGCCGTCGCCGGAGTGGTGGCCGCTCGACGACCGGTGGTGGCTGCCCGGCGACCTGTGGACCGGGATCACCCAGATTGCGTCAGCAGGCATCGCGGTGGGCCTCATCGTCTACAGCTACCGCCGCTTCCACAACCGGCCCGAGGCCGTCGCTGCGCTGCGCAAGCAGGGCGATTCCGACTCGTCCGCCGCGATGCGTTAGAGTTCCCCGGCACCGCACAGCGGGCGATTGGCGCAGTGGTAGCGCGCTTCGTTCACACCGAAGAGGTCACTGGTTCGAACCCAGTATCGCCCACCAACCATGAACCGCCTCTGACCTGCGAAAACAGCAGTCCAGAGGCGGTTTTGTTTTGGCCCCGTGTCCCCAACGTGTCCACTGAATGAGGGGTTACCAGCGCGCGGAGGGGATTCGCCGCAGGGCGGCTTCGAGGTCGTCGAGGCGAATCCGGATGGGTCTGCGGCCGCACTGGTAGGCAGGGATCGTGCCGTCACTGATGCGGCGTCGGATGGTCTTTGTGGACACTGACAGCACCTCGGCGGCCTGTTCGAGGCTGAGATAGACCGGCAGTTCTCTCTTGGTGGTCATGGGACGTCTCCTTGGTGAGTGGTTGAGGGCGGGTTGTCTTGGCTGTGGTCGTTCCTCCGTGGATCTGCAGTGCCGGCGCCGCCGTGGAGCGTCGGTGGCTGCCGACTAACGCGCGCGGCTGACCGGGAGGTTGACGGGCGCGGGGTACGGGCTGGGGGCGCGGTGTCCGGTGGGGGTTACCGCGAGCGTGGTGCTCAGCGCCGCGCGTTGCCGGGGGCTGATGTAGGTGGCGATGGGTGCCGAGGGTGGGGGCAGGTTGACGAGGTCGGTGAGGCTGCGCTCGAGGGGGTGGCGGCGATGCACGCGGGTGCGGCCGACCTGACGCGTGGCGTCCTCCATGCGCAGGTTGCTTGTGTCCCGGAGAAGCTCGCGGCGCATCGTGGTGGCGATGTTCTGGGTGACCTCGTGGGTGGCGGTGGCGAGGTCCTGCCACTGGGCGGTGCTGAGGGTCAGGGTGGGTGTGGTGCGCAGCAGGCGGGCCACGGCGGTGCTGAGCTCGACCTGTTGCCAGCAGGCGCCGGTGTTGCGTCCCTGCGGTTCGAGGTCCACGAGCCGCCGTAGGTGGGAGTGGATGTCGCCGAGGATCTCGCGGCGCTGAGCGAAGTGCGCGGCGAGCTCCTCGGCGCCGGGCGTCTGACGGGACAGGTGCTCGAAGCGCTCGGTGAGGGCGTGTTGGCTGGTTACGACCATCCGGACGGTGTGGGTGTCGATCTCGGGTTCGGCGTCGTAGAAGGCGTCACTGCCGTGCAGGGGCCGCAGGTAGCGCGCGAGCTGTCGTTGTGCGGCGGCGAGGTCGCCAGCTTCGTGCACGGTGTAGACCGGGCTGGAGACCCGCGGCTTGGGTCGGGTCGCTGGGGAGGCGCGGTCCGGGGTGTCGCTGGTGGCGTACCAGGTGGCGACGCGGGCGCACTGGGAGGCGAGCAGGCGCCGCTGGTCGAGGTCGAGCGTGCTGGGGGGACGGTGGTGGGTGTTGAGCAGGCCGACCTCGTCGAGCCGGCTGTCGAGGATCAGCACTGCCTCGAGCGTGACCGCGACGTCGTGGACGAGGTACCAGCCACCGCCGGGGTCGCGTAGCCACGGGCGCTCCGGCGCTGCGTCGAGGGCGTGGCTGCCGGTCAGCAGTTCCACGGCTGCCTCTCGCCACAAGCGCGCGGCCTCGCCACCGGCGCGGGGGTTCAGCACGTCCGTGGGAGCCCGTCGCTGGGCGGGCGGCAGTGTCGGGAGCTCGGCGACGATGCGGTCCAGCCAGGTGGTGAGGTTCCGTGCGACGTCGGGCAGCCGGGCGGCACCGACCCGCGCGGGAGGCACGGTCATAGGGTGACGCCCCTCCACCCTAAGTGCGTAGAGGCGTTGTCGCAGCGCCCCGACGACGATGTCGCGACACGCCAGGCTGTCGTCAACGTCCGCCGCCGTGAGGGGCAGCGCCTCGCCGGTGACGAGTCGATTGAGGGCGGCGGCCGCCGCTTCCTGGTGGTCCCCGTAGGTCGTTCCACTCATCGCGCGCCCCGGGAGCCCGGTCGCGGATTCGGTGCCTTCCTCATGACCCGAAAGGCGGAGTGCGGCGCGCCCTCTCGGTCAGGCGACGACGTCAGGAGACCCGGGGAGCGTCCGGGACGGCGGAGTCGAACGGGTGTCAGGAATCTCCTGACAAGAGTCGGCTTCTGCTCGTACGGTCATCGCAGCCCAACCACCACACGTCCCGGGGGACCACACCATGCGCCGATTCCTCAGCACCCTCATCGCGATCGCCGCCGTCGTTGCGGCACTGCTGACCACCACCGCGCCGGCCCAGGCGGTGAAGGACCTCGACTGCGGCGACTTCCCGAATCAGGCAGCCGCCCAGACGAACCTGAACAACAACCCCTCCGACCCGAACGGTCTTGACTCCGAGGGCGATGGCCGTGCGTGTGAGTCCCTCCCGTGCCCCTGCCTGGGCGCCGGCGGCGGGGGTGGCACCAGCACGCCCCCGCCCAACAACAACGGAGGCACCAGCAACACCGGCAACACCAGCGGCTCCGGTCCGGTCAAGCGCAACGTCGGCAACGTCGTCAAGGTCACCGATGGCGACACCCTGAAGGTGCGCATCCGGGGCATCGGGATCCGCGACGTGCGGATCCTGGGCATCGACACCCCCGAGAAGTACGGCCGTCGTGAGTGCGGTGCCGTCAAGGCCACCGAGAGCATGGAGTCCCTCGCACCCGTCGGGTCGACCGTCGTGCTGTTCTCCGACCCCAGCCAGGCCGACAAGGACCGTTACCAGCGCCTGTTGCGCTACGTCGAGCGCAAGGACCGTGACGTGGGCCGGGCGCAGATCTTCACCGGTCACTCGAAGGTCTACGTCTACCGCAACGACCCGGTCCGCCGTACCGCGAACTACCGCGTCGCCCAGAAGCAGGCCATGAACCGCAGCGCCGGCCTCTGGTCCACCTGCTGGTTCTGATTTCTGAGGAGCCGCCCGGCCTCCGACCGCGGAGGCCGGGCGGCTCTGTCGTGGTCGCCCTGGACGGTGCCCTTGGGCGGGGGTGACCGGTGCAGGGCGCCGCGCAACGCACGAGATCGGAACCTACGTGCCACGGCACCTGGGCGAGCACCTTCGGGGGAGCGACGGGGAGCCGGGCCGCCGGAACCCGGGAGGCTTTCGCGATACCGATGTCCGCCCTGGCATGGGCCAGGACGCTTCTGGAGGTCCCGAAGTCGAACCGGAGACGGGGTTCGGCCGGGAGACTGGAGGCCCCCGTGGATCATCCCTTGCAGGTCACCGGACCATCCGAGCTGATCGCGGTGATTCCGCATGTCTTCGGCTTCGTCCCCGAGGAGTCCGTCGTGCTGGCGCCCAGACACGGGTCGGGTCCGTGGGCCAGGCTGGACCAGCCGTACGGCGCCCACGACATCTCGGAGGGCGCAGCGGTTCTCGCCGCGCCGTTCCTGCGTGACGGTGTGGGAGCCGCTCTGGTGTGCTTCACCACGGACCGTGAGGCCGCTGAAGGCATTAGCGTCGAGCTGGCTCGGCGCTTCACCGGTCGAACGCACCTCGGACCGAGCCTGTGGGTGGACGCGGGGATGTGGACCGACCTCGTGACGGGTGTCAGCGGCCGTATCGACGGGGCCACCCGCATGTGGGCGGACGCGGAGCTCGCCCTGGCTGGTCGGCGGATGCCGGTCGCGTCCCGCGATGAGCTGCGACGAGACCTGGAGGGGGACAGCGAGGAGGCTGCCGCGGTGGCAGCGCATCTGCCGGACGCCCGCGTCGAGCACCAGATTCGGCAGGGACGGGGAAATCAGCAGGAGGCCCGGTGGGTCGACAGGACGGTCGGTCGGTTCCTGGCCGACCAGGTGCCCGTGACACCGGTGGTGGCGGCGCGGCTGCTCGTGGACATGGAAGTGCTCCCGCTGCGGGACGTGGCCTGGATGGCGATGAATAGCGAGAACGCCGCGTTGCACATGTCGCTGTGGCGTGACCTGACGCGCCGTGCCCCGCATGAGGCTCGGACCCCGGCAGCAACCTTGTTGGCCTTCAGCTCGTGGCTTGCGGGTCAGGGCGCTCATGCGTGGGTGGCTCTCGATCTGGTTCCCGAGCCCCGGACGTACTCTCTCGCCCGGATCGTCGAGTCCCTGCTGGAGGGGGCTATTCCGCCCTCGGCGTGGGACACGGTCGCTGAGCAGAACAGAACGACTCCTGCATCATCTGTCCTGGGACGTGCCCAGGCGACTCGAGCCGACCAGCCAGGTCCGTCACGGCCATACGATCCCGGCACCGGCCGGGGGCGACCGAGCAGTCCGAGCAGGTAGGCGGGCGCACAGGTGATGCTTGGGCCGGTGCTGGTCTGCGGTTCTGTTCAGCGACGCGGCCCGGCCTGGGCGAGACGCACATCCTCCTCGCGCACCGTGTCCAGAAAGGTCATGCCAGGCTTGGGTCGCCAGTTCACGTTGGCCCACCAGCCGTCCTCGCGGTGGTGCCACATCCGCAGTTCGCCGGGATGCCACTCGCCATCGACACGCACCTCGACGTCGGGTCGCTCGTCAGGACGGTAGACACGGGACGTCACGCGCTGGACGGTACTTGTCGCCGCGGACGTTGCGTGCTGCCGACGTCCAGAAGGCTTGCTCGCCACGGTTGCGCGCGCCGATCTTGCGCCGGCAGTCACCAACGAAATCTTCACCGCGTCCGCCAGTGTCCCGGCTGGATGACGTCGCGGTGACGCATGCGTCGTGATGTGATCTGAGTATGGGTGCACGAACTCGGGTGCCGCCTGACCCGACCGGCTGGGTGAGTGCGGCCGAGGCCGCCGACGGGTTGGGACTGGCCGAGGCATATGTGGCCGCCGGGTCGCACACCGGGCGGTTCCCGGTGGTCCGGCACAACGGGGTGGCCTGGATGCGTGCGGAGGACCTGGAACGACTTGCGGAGCAGAGGTCGGAGGATCACCGCCGGTGGGCTTCCTACGCCGAGATCGAGCAGCTGGCCGGCTGCAGCAACGGCACTCTCGATCGAGCAATTCGTGCCGGGGAGGTCGAGGTGCGTGCAGCACGCACGGACCGAGCTCAACGAAGTCTTGAGCGTGCGAGTGCGGAGCGGTGGGCCGTGGAGTGGCGCTCGGAGCGAGACGCGGCGAGGAAGCGCCGCGACGCCCGCGCCCGACGAGAGCCCGAGGAGCCCCCGGACGATGGCCATGTCTGGCTGGACACCACCACGGCGGCCCTGGTCGTGGGAGTCACCGAGAACTGGCTCCGGCACCTGGCATCGACGTCCAAGGCACCAGCGACGAGGAGGGGACGGCGTTGGTGGTGGCGGCGGGATCTGGTTGAGAGTTTTGCGGCGGCCAGAGTCGTCCAGGAGTCGGAGGTGCCCCGCGAGTAGGAGCCGCCGGTGCTGCGCAATCACCCGACCGGATGCCCCCGATCAGAGTGTGCGAGCAACGAATCCGCGAAGCATGTGCCGCAGCTGCGGAGCGCCAGTTCGCGTCCACAGGTGCGGAGCGAGGTGGGTTATCCCCAGAAGGGACCGCCGGAGATGACGGCCGCCGGACGGTCAGGTTTTCTGGTGGGCAGGTGTCCCGGACGGATGGCGGGGGTGGTCCTCATGTGCTTGCCCAGCGCACGCCTCAACTTCAGCAGCTTCAGGCCGTGCTTCCTCGCCTCCGGGAGTGCTGAGGTCGTGAAATGCCAGCGGGCGCCCAAAAATTCGTCGGCGCTATTCGGCCGTTCTTGGGTGACACTGGTGGATACACCTGTCAGCCGCGAGCTGAGCGGTCTCGGGGAGGAATGATGAAGCTCGCACTCTCTGGCGTCGTCGCGCTTCTGGTGCTGTGCGCTGCAAGCGGGTGCTCCACCGAGGCTTCTGACCCAGGAGCGGAACCGACGTCACTGCCCACGCAGGCCCCAAGCGCTGTCGACCCGTCCACGCCCTCGGAACCGCCAGCTTGGCACGAGAAGTTCACTGCCGAGCAGATCGACGCCTACGAAGCCGCACTTAACCGCTGGCAGCAGTACGCCGAGCGGACGAACGAAGCGTGGCGTGTAGGAGACAACTCAGCGGAGGCTCGAGCCACTATCCGCGAGTACGACATGCAATGGCAGGCGACGCTCTCGGTATTCGAGGACTCGGTAACTCAGGGGATTCGCATTGAGCGGCCCATCAAGCCCATCTGGTCCAAGCCGACGCTCATCCGCCTTGGTTCTGATGGCACCGGCACTGTCGTGATCTACCAATGCACCGACTACAGGGGCTTGCTTGTCACGCAGAACGGAAGGGAACTGCGGGGCACTAAGCCGGACCACCGGATCACACCATTCACGGTACATATGGCCAAGCCTGAGGACGGGGACTGGATGGTTGCCCGAACCCAGCTGAAGGATGCGGTCTCATGCGACGCCTGACGGGTCTGATCATCATCGGGATCGCTTTATGGGCCCAGATCGAGTTCACACCAGCTGTGGCAGATTCGTGCGACGGACCGGTAGGGCCAGGCGGTATATGCCTCGAAGGGCAGATACCTGGGGAGGGGGAAACGGCTACAGCCGGTACGACGCCAGTCTCGTCCAATGGTGGCGGGTGCCAGGACGCCTCTGGCGCCTCCATACCGTGCGTTATCGACCTCGGCGCTGTGTGGATTGCCTCTCAGCAGTGCTACGCCTTTCAACTCGATCCGCAGCCTCCCGCAGGAGATCCGCTATGGCGCGGACACAACCCAACCGAGGGCAGTATCTGGACGTGTGACCCCTCAGTGGCAGTCCTGGGGAACACGTTCTTCCTTCCCGGTTCCCAGCCCGTAATCGCTGCCGCCACTGTGGCCGAGGATCTGCTGAAGCGGGCGCCGTTCGAGACGGCGCATGCGTCCATCGCGCCCCCTCCCAGCTTCCACTCCTACGTCAACTACAAGAACTGGATGTGGATCCCCGAGAAGCAGTGGCACGACGTGTCCGTGAGCGTGGATGCGGGCGGCGCGCGGGTCACGCTGTCCGCGACGCCGACCCGGGTGGAGTGGGACATGGGCAACGGGGATGTCGAGTTCTGCGCCGGTGCCGGGCGAGCGTGGACTGTATCGACTCCGGAGGACGCGCCAACGACGTGCGACTACACCTACACGGACATGGAAGACCCCACGGGCGACACGTGGGACGTGTCGGCGCGGATCGTCTACTCGGTGGCGTGGAGCTGCACGGGCCGCTGTTCGAGCCCCGACGGCTCGCTCGGCGAACACGCGGCGGTGGCCGGTGAGAGCACCACGATTCGTGTTCTGCAGCGGCAGACAGTGGTCATCCGGTGACGACCCAACAGCGTGCTCAGCGCAGCCGTGCGACGGAGCCGGCGGCCGCGGGTGCGCGGGTGGATAGGGCAGACCGGCACCTGCCGAGCGGAGCGAGAAAATACGGGCAGTGGGCTGGCACGGTGCTGTTCGTCGTTGTGATGGGGCTGGGTGCGGGCTACCTGTACATGACCAAGGGCAGCACCGCCGAGGTCTTGGTCCTGGATCGTGAGGTTGCCGCCGGTCAAATGATCGGCGAGGAGGACCTGGCCTCGGCCCAGGTCGCTGGGGTGAGCGACGCCGTTCCGATCGAGGAACTGGGCGAGGTGCTGGGCATGCGAGTGGTGAACGGCCTGGTTGCTGGGCAAGTGCTGACTCGCGGGGCTCTGACGTCGGAGCCGGTGCCCGGGCTGGGTGATCGGGTGGTGGCGGTTCGGCTGGAGGTCGGGCGGGTGCCGGCGACGCTTAGCGCGGGGTCGATGGTGAATGTGCTGGCCGTCCCACCTGCCGGTGATGCCGGCGACGAGGAGGCGCTGGACAGTCCGTCGAGTCTGACCTCCGGCGCCCGAGTCCACGACGTACGGGAGGCGGTGGACGGCTCGGTCGTGGTTTCGCTGCTGGTCTCTGAGTCGGAGGCAGACCAGGTCGCGGCGTACAGCGCCGCTGGTCGGGTGACAGTCGTCCAGGCTTCGGTGACGGGGGAGTAGAAACATGTTCGTCGCGGTGTGCTGTGACCGGGGTGCACCGGGAGCGACGACCACCGCGCTGGCGCTGGCCACTGCGATCAGTGAGTACACGGTGGTGGTGGAGGCCGATCCATACGGCGGGGACCTGGCGTTGCGGTGTCGAGCAGGTGGCCGGGACGTTCTGCCGGAGACGCCGACGGTGCTGACCGTGGCCACCGCCGCGCGGACATCGCACGCACCGGATCTGGTGTCGGCGTACGCCCACCGGTTCACCGACGGCGTTGGTGTGATCCCGGGGCATATGAGCGCCGAACAGGCGGCGGGGATGTCGGACTGGTCCCCGTTGGCGGCGGCGCTGCACGCGTCGTCGACGCATGTGGTGGCGGATCTGGGCCGGATCCACACGAGTTCGCCTTCGGTGTCCGTCGCTGCGGCGGCTGACGTGCTGGTGGTCGTGGGTCGCGCCGACGTGGGTGCCGTGGTGCATCTGCGGGAGCGTCTCGCACGTCTGATCCCTGCGATCGCCGCGACGCGGGGCCGTCCGCCGGTGGTGGTGCCGGTGGTCGTGACCTTGCGGCGAGCCGGGGGCCGGCATGCCGCCGACGTCCGGCGGCTGTTGGCGGACTCGCCGGCTGGTCCGCTGGTGGGCTCCGTGGGGTGGGTGGCGTGGGACCCCGCTGGTGTTGCGCGTCTGGAGCGGGGTGAGGAGGGCCGAGGGCTGACACGAACTCCGCTCGTGCGGTCGGCGGCCACGGTCGTCGATGCGATCGTGACGGCGGTTGCCGGGCGGGCGGCATTGCCACCGGCGGGGGCGCACCCGGACGACTCGGTGGGGTCGTCGTGAACGCGCGCCCTGGTTTCGAGACCCGCGGAGTCGACCAGCTGCTGGTCCGGCGCCTGCAGAGCGAGGTCGGGGAGCGGCGTCAGTGGGCCATTGAGGAGCGACGCCGCACGGGTCGTCCGGCCCTGCGCGGCGATGACGAGATCCAGCACGGCAAGCAGCTGGTCCAGGCCGTGGTCACCCAGTACGACGGTGGTCTGGTCGAGGCGGGTCATCAGCCTTTGGCGTGGGAGGTGCGGCAGGACCTCGTTGATGCCTTGGAGGCGCGCCTGTTCGGGGCGGGCAGCCTGCAGCAGCTGCTCGAGGACCCCGAGATCGAGAACATCGATGTGAATGGCTTCCGGCACGTGTTCGTGGAGTACGCGGACGGGAGCACCGCGAAGTTGCCTCCGGTGACTTCGTCTGATGAGGACCTGAACGAGACGATCCAAACGCTTGCCGCGCACGAGGGTCTATCTGCACGGGCGTTCGACGTGGCCAATCCGCGGGTGAACCTGCGGCTGCCGGACGGGTCGCGGCTGTACGCGGTAATGGCGGTGTCGGGGATCGGGACGTTGGTCTCGATCCGCAAGCACCGGTACGCCAAGATGCGGCTGAAGGACCAGGTGGCGCTGGGCAGCATGGACCAGGACCTGGCCGACTTCCTGGGTTCCATGGTCCGGGCCCGGAAGAACGTGATGATCGCCGGGGCCGTGTCGGCGGGGAAGACGTCCCTGCTGCGGGCCATGGCGGCCGAGATCGACCCTGCCGAACGGCTGATCACCGTGGAGCGGTCTTTGGAACTCGGCCTACATGAGGACATTGATCGGCACCCCAACTGTGCGCCGTTGGAGGAGCGGCTCCCGAACGCGGAGGGGGTGGGGGCGGTGACGATGGCCGATCTGGTCCGCGACTCGCTGCGGTTGAACCCGTCGCGGGTGATCGTGGGTGAGGTGCTGGGCGACGAGGTCGTGACGATGCTGAACGCGATGATGCAGGGCAACGACGGTTCGCTGTCCACCATCCACGCCAATTCCTCGGTCGACGTGGTCCACAAGATCACCACCTATGCCCTCCAGGCGCCGGAGAAGCTGCCTGTCGAGGCCACCACCCGCCTGGTGGCCGGTGCTTTGGACTTCATCGTCTTCATCAGACGACTCCGCACCGCAACGGGTGGGCAGCGGAGGGTGGTCGAGTCGGTGCGCGAGGTGGCGGGTGCCGATGAGTACGGGCTGAAGACCAATGAGATCTGGGGCTATGACGCGGATGGTCGGGTTGCTCGACGCGCCGCGGTGCAGATTATGTGCGAGAACGACCTTGTCGACGCCGGGTGGAACCCGGGGCCGTCCGCCGGGGGCTGGGCATGATGGCGCTGTTCTTGCTCCTCGTTGTGGCTGCCCTGCTCGGTTGCCTCGGACTGGTCCGTCTCTTGAGGGGGCGATCGCTGCTTCCAAGACGCCGCATCACCCCGGCGGCACGCAGCCTGCCCACGGCCGACCTCCGACTGGGCGGGATCGCTCTCCTGGCCGGTGCCGTTGTGGCCCTGTTGACCCGCTGGCCGGTCGCCGGGGCCGTGGCCACGGCCGTGGTGTTCCTGTGGCCGAAGATCTCCGGCTCCGGCTCCACCGAACGCGCCGGGGTTGCGAAGATCGAGGCCATCGCGGCTTGGACGGAATCCTTGCGAGACACCGCGACCGCGGCCTCCGGGTTGGAGTACGCCATCCCGGCTACTCTCGACGGCACTCCGCCGCTGCTGGAGCGACCGTTGCGGGATCTGGTGCACCGCCTGGGTGCCCGGGTGCCGCTCCCAGAGGCGCTGGCGCTGTTCGCCGACGATGTCGATGATCCGGGCGCGGACCTGGTGGTGGCGGCGTTGTCCCTCAACGCGCGCCAGCGCGCCGGCAGCTTGTCCCGGGTGCTCACGGCTCTGGCGACCAGCACGCGCAGCGAGCTCGAGCAACGCCGTACGGTGCTGCACGAACGCAACTCGCTGCGGCGCCAGTCCCAGCAGGTCGCCGGCATCTTGTTGGCCTTCGCAGCGGTCACGGTCGTGGTCGCGCCCGGATGGGTGGCGCCGTACGGGACCGCGGTGGGGCAGGTCATCCTGGCCGCCATCGCCGCCGCCTACCTCGCACTGCTGGTCCGGCTGCGTCATCTGGCCGCCCCGGAACCCCAGCCCCGGTTCCTCGGCGAGCCCGGGGTCGTCACCGAGATGGCCTCCTACAAGCCGCGGGTCGTCGGGTCATGACGAGCCTGACGGGGCTGAGCGGGGTGGTGCTGCTGGCCGCCCTGGCGGGGCTCGGTATCGCCAGGTTGTACCTGCTCGCGGTGCCGCCGACCCCGGATCTGGTGGCCCAGACTGCCCGGTGGGAGCACGAGCGTGCCCGGGCGGGGCGTCGCGCCCACCGGGACAGTAATCGCGCGCGCGGACCGCTCGAGCGGGCGGCTGGGTCAGTGGCCGAGCAGCTGCGGGACCGCCGCGGCAGGCAGCTGCTCGGGTTCGAACGCGACCTGGCGGTCGCCGGACACACGTTGGAGGAGTGGCTGACAAAGACCCTCGGGGTGGCGGTGGCCGGACTGCTGGCGCCCTTCGTCTTGTGGGTCCTGGTGCGTGCTCTCGAGCTGGGGATCCCGATTGCTGTGGCTCCTGTGGTGGGGCTGCTCTTGTCGGTCCTGATGGTGGCGTTGTCGATCGTCGACCTCCGCGCAGCGGCGGGCCGCGAGCGCGAGGACTTCCGTCGGGCTCTGGCCATCTACCTCGATCTGGTCGTGATGTCGATGGAGGCCGGGCGCGGGCACGCCGAGGCACAGCCGGCCGCGGCTGGGATAGGCACGGGACGCGCTTTCCTCGAGCTGCGGGACGCGGTCGAGGGCGCACGGGTCAGCGGAGTCACGGCGTGGGAGGCGTTGGGCCGGCTGGGCGAGCGGTACGGCATCGGTGAGCTCGTTGAGCTCCGCAGCACCCTCAACCTCGCCAACGAGGAAGGCGGCCGGATCCGGGCCACCCTCATCGCCCGCGCGGAGACCATGCGCGATGCCCGACTGGCCGATGCCCGCGCACGGGCGGACCAGGCGACCGAGTCCATGAAGTACAACCTCATCCTCATGGCCAGCGTGGGCGTGCTGTACATCCTCGCGCCCCGACTTCTGTACCTGATCACCTCCACCTGACGGGGCACCCTCACGACACAAAGGAGCAGCACGATGACAGAACTAGCGGGGACCCTCGCCTGGATCCAGGCGACCCGACACCACCTGGTCGCCCGGCACGCTCAAGCACGCGACGAACGCGGCGCGACGGCAGTGGAGTGGCTGCTCATCATCATCGCCGCCGTCGGGATCTGCGCCGCCGTGGCGCTGGCGGTGAAGACGTACGTCGACACGCAGAGCGGGAAGCTCAACGGCGGCTGACCATGCCCACCACGCAACTCAGGGGGAGGCCCACCGCGGTGGCCCCGATCGGGTCCCCGGGGAGCCGGGTTCGTGCCTGCGGAGCGCGCCTCTCGCGCCGCCGCGGGGATCGGGGTGCTGCGGCGGTGGAGTTCCTCCTCACCGCACCGCTGCTGATGTTGATGTGCCTGCTGTTGATCCAGTGGGCTGTTCGCGCAGAGGCCGCCCGCGTGATCAACGCTGCCGCCCGTGAGGGGGCGGTAGCGACGGCAAGCTGGGACGGCACCGAGTCCGCGGGCCGCGAGACCGCGTTGGACTACCTCGCCGATCTCGACCCCCAGGTCACTCACCGCGCCGCCACCGCTACGCGCGGTCCGACGGCGGCGACCGTGACCGTGAGCGGCAATGTGCTGAGCCTCGTTCCTGGTGTCGACCTGCACGTCTCGGCGACCGCTACGGTCCCCACCGAACGGTTCGTCCCGTGACACACGCCATCACATCCCCTGCGAGCCCGTCCGTGCCGGTGCCGGTGCTGCCTCGACGTCCCCGTCGAGGCGACGAGCGCGGCGCCGCAGCGGTGGAGCTGTTGTTGATGACGCCGTTGCTGATGGTGTTCGTGCTGGTCGTGGTGGCGGGCGGCCGGTATACCGACGCCCGCGGGCAGGTCAACGACGCGGCCTACGCGGCAGCCCGAGCTGCCTCCCTTCAACAAGGTCTCGAGTCCGGCCAGGTGGCGGGACGAGCGGCCGCGGCCGAGGCGCTGGCGTCGCGGGGCAGGGCCTGCGTGCGACTCCAGGTCAGCTTCGCCGGCACCGACTTCCGGCCAGGCGGCCACGTCGCGGCGACCGTGACGTGCTATGTCGACCTCCGCGACGTGGCCGGCTTCGGCATTCCCAGCACCAAGGTGTTCCGCGCCGACGCCGTGGTCCCCATCGAACGGCACCGAGACCTATGAGCCGCGCGACGCGGGCCAGGGACGAGCGCGGAGTTGCCGCCGTGTGGACCTTGCTGTCCGCGGCCAGCGTCTTCGTGCTGCTGCTCGGGCTCGTGTTCGATGGCGGGAACGTGATTGATGCCCGGTTGGAGGCCAAGCGGGCCGCCGAGCAGGCCGCGCGTGCCGGTGCCGACGAGCTGCGCGGAACCCGATCAGGCGTCGAGAGCGTCGACGGGGAGACCGCCGCGGCCCGGGCCCAGGAGATCCTGCGAAGGGCTGGATGGTCGGGAACGGTGCAGGTCCGGGGACTCCAGGTGCGGGTGACCGCCACTGGCGGGGAACCGACCGTGTTCCTGGGGGTCCTGGGTATTCACCGTCTGCCCGTCAACGAGACGGGGTCGGCGACCGCGATCACCGGGCCTCCGTGAACGCGTGGGGCAATCGCAGGGACGCGTCAGGAGGAGGACGGGCTGAGCCGCTTGTAGTGGCTGGGGACGGCCGGGGGAGCGAAGGGAGGAAGACACCATGGTGAAGTGGGTCCGCGCAGCAGGCGCCCTGTTGGTACTGGCGGCGCTTCTGGTCGGAGTGCCGCTCGTGCTGGTGTTGTGGGTGGGTAACCCGTACCCCCCGGGTGGCTTTGCGGCACTGGGGCTGCTGTCCGATGCGGCCGTCCTTGGCGTGCTCGCCGTCCTCGCCTGGTTGTTCTGGGCCCAGCTGGCTGCGTGCGTGCTGTGGGAGATCCCGGCAGCTCTCCGCGGCGTGCCGGCCGCCAGGTTGCCGATCGTCACCGGTGGGCAGCAGCGACTGATCCGGGCTCTCGTGCACAGTGCGGTCGCGGCCGGGGTGACCGGCGCGGCGCTCGCCTCGGGTGGCCTCCCCGCCGACGGCAGCCCTCCCGCGGCTGGCACGACCGCCGTTCCCAGTTCAGCTCATGGTCCCTCTCTGCTCCAGACAGCTCATCCGACGGAGCCCTCCCTGGCGTCATCGGCAACGGACCGTGGGCCGGCGAGGCCACCTGCTTCTCCCGGCACGGCAGACGCCGACGCCTCGCCGACAAGCCAGGTCACCACCGTGATCGTTACCACGGGCGACACGCTGTGGGGGCTCGCCGAACGTCACTTGGGGGCGGGGGAGCGGTGGCGCGAGATCGCGGACCTGAACCTGGGGCGGGACATGGGTGACGGCGTCTTCTCGACGGTCGAGACCCTGCAGGCGGGCTGGAGCCTTTACCTCCCCGTTGACCCGCCGAAGGGACACGCCCCGTTCGCAACGAGCGCTGACCCCCCAGCCGTGGAGCCCACCCCCACCGCGGCCGAAGGCACGGCACCACCTAACAGGGTGGAGGTACAGCCCGGGGACAGTCTGTGGCGTCTCGCCGAGGACCACCTCGAGGACCCGAACCGGTGGGTAGAGCTGTACCAGGCCAACCGGGCGCTGATCGGCGACGACCCCGACGTCATCATCCCTGGCCAGTCCCTACGGCTAGCCAGCCCGACTGCCGGGGCGGCGACCGGTGGACTGGACGCCCGGCCGTCCCGGTCGGACGAGCGCACCCCGGAGAGCACCGACGCCGGGAAGGCCCGACAGGGGCACCAGCAGATCACCGGGTCGGACGCTGACTCCTCGACGGGGCGAGACGGGGATTCGAGTGCGGCCCCGTCGGCGGCGTCCGACGACGCCAGTGGGTCCGAGGGCTCGAGCGAGGCTGCCGGCGACACGCATGCGGCCCCTGCTGCGGGCGAGCGCGGGGACGATCGTGGGGTCACAGCACTGCGGGCGGTTCTGGCGTCCGCCGTATGCCTCTCGGGTGGCGCGCTGGCGATGCTGCTGATGTTGCGGCGCCGACAGTTCCGCGAGCGTCGCTCCGGACGTGCCATCGCGGCCACGCCACCGGGCCTGGTCGGCGTCGAGCGGACGATCGTCGAGGCCGGAGCCGAGACGATGGAGACAACCGAGTTCATCGACCTTGCCCTCCGGCACCTGGCCGCCTCACAGCGGATCGCAGGCCGCGAGCTGCCGAACCTGGGGGCTGCGGTCATCGGGGCCGACGAGCTGTCGGTGCTGTTCGTCGCCCCGGCCGACGGGGGACCGCCCGAGGGGTGGGACGCCACCGACGACAACGCGACATGGACGCTCCCACGCCAGACCATCCTGGAGCCGGAGCTGCGCACCCAGCCCGCCCCCTACCCCGCGCTCGTCTCGGTCGGCCTCGACGAGGACGAACGGACCTGGCTGCTCGACCTGGAAGCCATCGGCGTGGTCGGGGTGGCCGGTCCCGGTGCCGTGGTCGAGGACATGGTGCGGTTCTGGGTGGCCGAGCTTGCCCTGAACGCCTGGGCGGAGGGCACGGAGGTGCTCCTCACAGACGGCTTCGCGACCGAGACCACCGGCCTCAACCCGACCCGGCTCCGCGTCCTGGACGACGACCCGGCCCGGCGACTCGGCCTCCGGGTCGCAAGGGATGCGGCCGAAGCCGCGGACAACCTCGGGAAGGAACTCCTGGACCTGCGCAGGGACGCGATGGTCGCAGACAGCACCGGGCCCGTCGTCCTGATCGTGCACGGCCAGCCCGGCGCCGACCTGGTCGACGCGGCCGGCGGTCGCGACCGGTCTCGGCTCATCGTGGTCCACCACGACACGGCGCGGGACGTGCCGCCGGTGATCGACCTGACCGACGGTGGACTTGCATACCTGCCCGCGTGGGGAGTGACGCTGCAGCCGTCCACGCTGCCGACTGACGAGGCCGCGGCCATGGCCGAGCTGATGGCCTCCCTGCGGGGGGTAGAGGACCAACCGATGCCGCCGGCGACGCAGGACTCCCCTGTAGCCCAGTTCATGTCGGTCGATGGCTCCCTCCGATCTGAGTTCACGCAGCCGCGCTCCGCCACGGGCGGAACGGGCGGGTCCATGCTCCCCGAACCAGACGAGAAGTATCTGTCCGCGGCCGCGACGACCGTGGAAGATCTGGAGGCGCTCGCTCCCGACGTCCCCCCGTCGGTGCGATCGGAGATCGAGGCGCTCGACCCGGGGCTCGACGCCGATGTGGCCGCCTGGACCGATCCCGACGCACGGCGCCCTCGTGTCCAGGTGTTGGGCCCGGTGGCGGTCGAGGCGTGGGGTGCCCGCCCCGAGGAGATCGCCAACCTCGGCGGCACCACGGAGTTCATCGTCTTCCTCGCCTGCCAAGACCACGGCGTCACGCCCGAGCGAGCGGCCGTCGCACTCGGATGGAGCGAGGCCACCGTGCACAATCGGGCGCGCGACGCCCGCCGGCTCCTCGGAGACCGACCCGACGGGGAGCCCTGGCTGCCGGATGCCAGCAAGACTGACGCCGCCAGACAGCGCGGGGTAGCAACCTACGAGCTGCATCCCCAGATCCTGGTGGCCGCCGACCTCTTTCGTCGCCTCCGGGCCCGCGGCCAAGCACGAGGTGCGGACGGTCTCAACGACATGATCGAAGCCCTCTCTCTGGTGAGCGGTCGCCCCTTCGACCAACTCCGCAGGAGAGGCTACGGATGGCTAGCCGAAACCCCGCTGGACCACTACCTCAGCCACGCGGTCGTCGACCTCGCCCACCTCATCGTCAACCGCACGCTCGCGGACGGTGACACCGTGACCGCCCGGTGGGCCTGCCAGGTCGCCATCACGGCCGCGCCGGACGAGGACAAACCTCGACTGGACCTGGCGGCTGTCGACGAAGCCGACGGTGTCGGAACTGCTGACGAAACGGTCACGGACCAGGTCATCGATCGCGTAGACGCCGACCCCACCCCCCGAACGGAGCAGATACTCGAACAACGCCGGTGGCTGGCAAGCTAGCGTCCGCGCTGCCGTAGGCACCGGTGCCCGCTGGCCGAGCCAGGGGCAACCGCGTGATGCTTCACCAGAAGGCCTGTTGCGGTCCGCAGCGAGAATGCGAGCCTGGCGTCCGGATCTGCCGAGATCCGGATGGCCCGCTGTCGGCTTGTCTGGTTGGCTCGCAGTCAGACAGAGGCCCGTGGGGCGTACATGATGACGGCGACCCCGACGAGGCAGATGAGTGCTCCGGCGATGTCGTAGCGGTCGGGCCGGAATCCGTCAGCGACCATGCCCCAGGCCAGCGACCCGGCGACGAAGACTCCGCCGTAGGCGGCGAGGATGCGACCGAAGTTGGCGTCGGGCTGCAGGGTCGCCACGAAGCCGTAGAGGCCAAGGGCAATGACGCCTGCCCCGATCCAGATCCAGCCCTTGTGTTCGCGCACTCCTTGCCAGACCAGCCAGGCGCCACCGATCTCTGCGACGGCGGCGAGGGCGAAGAGCAGCAGGGACTTGGCGATGAGCATGCAGGAAGTGTGTCAGCGCTGTTGGTCAGGCCCGGTCGGGACCCGTGGTGAGGTCGATGGCCACGGGTCCGGTCGGGGTCGTGCTGCACGCTGCACCTGAGGCGAGGGCCGCATTCTGGGAGCGACGGCGCAGCAGGACCCCGGCGAGGGCGGCGACTCCGATAACGAGGGCGAACACGATTCCGGCAAAGGCGAACGTGGCAACGGTGGCTGCGGCGCCTGCTCCGGCGAGGCCGAGGATGCCGAGGACGGGTGCGGCGCAGCACACGGCGCAGGCTGCGGCACCGGCGCCGACGAGGTGACGGTCACGCAGGGCCACTAGAGGGTTCCTGTCTGTGTGGGGCGGGTGGTGATCTGGACGAACGGCAGGGGGCAGCACTCGGTGTTGGCGCAGACAGTGAGGTCGTCGCAGCCCGCATCGAGTGCTGTTTGAAGGTTGTCGCGGATGGTGTGGAGGTCGGCGATGCGGTCCTCGATCTCGGCCAGTTTCACCTTCGCCTGTGCTTGAAGGCCCGCGTCGGGGCGGCTGCCGTGGCGGTGGCGGCCCATCTCCAGCAGGTCGGCGACCTCGTCGAGGGTGAACCCGAGCCGCTGGGCGGCCTTGATGACGCGCAGGACGGTGACGGCCTCGGTCGGGTAGAGCCGGTGCCCGCCCGGGCTGCGGCTGGGTTCGGCGAGGAGGCCTCGGCGTTCGTAGTAGCGCAGCGTCTCGCGGTTCACGCCTGCCGCCTCGGCAACCTGCCCAGCCCGGAGCCCCTGAGGCGCCTCGGGCTCAGCGGAGGGGGAATGGGTGACCGTCATGCCGTCCGTGCCTCGGCAGCGCCCGTCCGTGCTTCTTGCGCTCGCTGCACCAGCGCGGTCAGTACCTCGGCACGCTCGTCCGGAACAACGACATCCATGACAACCGAGTCTGCGCCGGTCGGGGTGATGGTGAAAGCGAAGAACGAGCAGCACCCAGTCTCACGGTCGGCCAGCCGCTGCGCGCGCTCAACCAGGTCCGCGCCCCCGGTCAGCACGAACCGGGCGCCCACTGCGCTGTCCTGCTGGATGTGGGCCAACGTCTGAGCGAATAGGGCATCGAACTCCGCGACGCGCACCGGCTGCTCGACCGTCGGCAGCGTGCACGCATCGACAGGCACCCACGGCGGCGGCACGTCGCCACCCCACTCTGAGATGGTCACTGGTTTGGTCATGTGTCGAGCGTAAACCCGGACCTGCGTACCGATTGCAAGCGAAGAGCGGCCGTGCTCTACATCGTTCCGGGCGCGACTCTCAGCCCGGACGGAGCATCCGGATCTGCCGCGATCCGCACTCTTGCCGATGAGCGCGCTGCTACACGACGGACATTCAGCACACCGCGGCGGCGCCCCCATGGCGGGGAGAGGTTCGACGGGCCTTACCCCCCGAGGCCGCCCGTCCCGCCTGTTGGCCAATTGTGGGTCTTATCCGTACGTCCGGAGAGCGCTAGCAGCAAGATGATCGCAATGATGGTGCCGCCGATGATGATCCAGGTCCACATGCGGTGCCCCTTCCCTAGGGCTGTTCGTCGATTGTGCTCCCGCCCCGCCTCCCTGTCTATGAGCGGCACAAGCCGTCCACGCTCGCTCGCCAGCGTCGTCCGCATCTGCCGCCGAAAGGACGTTGGGCCGTCAGCTAAGTGCCGGATGCCATGTAGGGGGCGAGGATGTAGTTGGGGTGTCTGTCCAGGTTCTTGCGAGCTCGGTCGTAGCGCATGGTGGTGCGTGGGTCCGCATGACGCGCAGCGATCTGAACGTCGCGTAGGTCCACGCCTGCGTCCAGCATCGTGGTGACGAAGGTGTGCCGCAGCATGTGGGGATGCATTCGTGGGAGCCTCACGCCGGCCGACTCGGCGAGTCGATGCAGGCGTCTTGTTGCGCAATGGCGGTCCATACGGGTCGCACGGCAAGTCAGCAGGATCGGGGCAGATCCGGAAGACGTCACTCGAGTGCGCCCCGTTCGGTCAGACAGCTAGAGCCTCTTCGTGGCGTCGTACGTGCCATTCCAGCCATCGAGCTTCCAGTCAGTCCCAGAACCCACCATCCAAAACTCCATGCTGTGGCGAAACTTCCAGGACTTCTTGGACTCATTCAACCGAGCTGTAACCGTTGCGGTCACATGGAGTCGACCATCAGCCGCCAGATCGACGTTCAGGGCATTCAGGCGTCGGTTCTCAAATGCTCGCGTGCTTCCAGTCGGTAGGTCGTCCACGCTGTCGAACGCTTTGTAGGTGGTAAGACTCCAGAGGACCTCGGACAACTGAGAGCCGGCCTCTACCTTCTCGTCAGCCTTCGTAGCTTTCGATGCGGCTTCTCGCCAACCACTTGCCGCATCAGGGGTCATGACGCGTGTCGCTTCGAGTAGCCACGCACGGCTTCGGGAGGGCTCGGCGTAGACGCCAAACGCGACGGCAGCGTTGCTCGCTGAGTACTGCTGCAGTACGCCTTGGACGACATCGGCCGCCGCCTGAGCGGCTCCCTCACCCTTCAAGCCGTCGACCCGGGGATGCAGCTCGATCTGGCCTACAGCCCAGTCTCGTTCGTCATCTGCTTCAGCCGCGTCGACTGGGTCAAGCTGCCGCGGCTTCTGCTTCGCTTCAGCCGTGGCGGCCTGTTCTGCCCGGCTAGTGTCTGAATTCTGAACCGCTTTCGACTCTCCGCCACAGGCAGTGAGCCCCACTAGCAACAGGGAGGCGAGCAACGGCGTCCTTCCCAACCGGAGCCAACGATCGGGCTGAATAACGACTCGGCGGCGCCGAATGGCGGGCAGACCGGGCACGTAGCAATCCTTCTAGTTAGACCGCGGATCGGCCGCGGCGAATGAGGCAAAGTCTTGTCCAAAGACCTTGAGACTGCGGCGGTTTCGGACAACTGACGTTCGGAATGAGCAGACGGACGCGAACTGCGCGCTCCTCCCGGCCGTCCTCATCTCGGCAGATCCGGTAAGTGCAGCCGGCGGCCGATGACGCAGCCCAACTTGGTGGTGAAGACGCGGCGGTGTCGCATCTCGCCGCGCTTTTGGTATCCCACCCCGCTCCAGTGAGGGGGAAGAGGTATCGCTGTGGTGAGTCCGGTGGTGAGGTCGCAACGCGTGCCGGGCAGGCCATCGACGAGGTAATGGCGACGGTGGTGAGCCTCGTGGTGAGGCGGCGCTCGTGGAGTGGGCGGACTGAGTCCGCGCACATCCTGGAGGCTTCGCATGAACGTTCTGCCAACCCGCCGCCCGATCCTTGAGCACTTGTCTGATCAGCTGGACGCGTCGGGGAAGTGGCAGGCATGGAGGCACGCCGATCCTCGCTTGGCTGGGCATCCGAGCCTGGCGGAGGCCCTCGAGGTGTGGCGCCGGGACCGTGCTGAGGCGTCGTACCTGGCGGTCGCTGCGCTCGCTGCTATCGGCAGTAGTCGGGGTGGCGACGACGACGACGCAGCGTTGGCTGTCGCGTTCCTACTTCAGGACGGCCTGGTCCGGATCGCCGTCGACGTGCGCGACCGGTGCGAACTGGATGACGTGTTGGCCGCACTGTGGGAGGAGGTCAAGCGCTCAGCTCCAAACCTGGGTCCGTGCGCGCCCCGCTTCTTGCTGCGGAGAACGAAGGCCCGGGCCCTGGGGGTCGGGGACGGATACATGGCCAACCGGGATGTGGTGTCCCTGCAGTCGCTGGACACGGACCGGTCGCACATCCACGCGCAGCTGGTGACGCAACGGAGCGACGAATGGCGTTGGCACCGGCTCAACGGCAGGCAGGTGGGTTGCGCGGACCCGGACCCGGCTGTGGAGGCGGCTACTGATCTCACTGACTTGTTGGACTGGGCGCGGGCGAGGGGCGTGCTGGGCCAGGACGAGGTGGAGCTCGTGTCGGAACTAATGGCGACGGCCCATGTCATCGACGGGCGTGAGGCGGCGTACCTGGCAGTGGGGCAACGGCACGGGCTGGCGTTGCGGACGATCCGGCGGCGACGCGACGCCGTGGTGAGACGCCTGCAGGCGGTCGCCGGCGACTATCTCGCCGACGTGTCCTGAACACCCGATGTCCGTTCTCAGCCGATCCGGGTCGCCTTTCGGCGACATGCCCCTTGATCACGTTTCCGCGTCGGCGCGGCCCGCCGTGCCCGCGGTGCACGGCCTGACCCTCCGCGAGCTGAGGTCCGCTGCGATGGCCCGGTCGGAGCGTGTCGGCGGATCCCCCGACCGATCGGACGCTCCGGCGCGTGGCGCCGCGTGGGTCCCTGAGGGCCTCTGGATCCGGGTGATCGCAGGACATGCCGGTGCGGGCGCGAGCACGATCGCCCTCGCTGTGGCGGACGCGGCTGCGTGCGAGGACCAGACGGTGCGGGTTCTCGACGCGGCGGCCCCCGTGTGGTCGGGTCTGGCCGGTACCACCGGGGTCGAGCTCGGTAGCGCAGGAGGCTGGCACCGCGGCCGCCGCGGTGGCGGCGTTGTCGTGGACCGGGTGCTTTCTTCGGCGCTTACCCCGACCGACGTGCCGATGCCTCTCGACCACGCCCCGGTCGACCTCACCGTCGTCGACGTCGGATGGACGCGACGCGAGCTCGACGCTTGCCCCAGATGCTGGCAAGCCTCAATGACCCCGATGATTGACGTGGTGGTGTCGCGGGCCACCGCATCCGGACTGAGCCAGACCGAGACCGTGGTGGCGGCCGCTGATCCAGACGGATGTCTGCTGGTCCTCATCGGCTCCCGCCGGAGCGGGGCCCGCGAGCTGGCTGTGGCGGGTCCGCGAATCCGACGACTACACGAACGCGACGCGGTGGTCTTCGTCCCACGCCTACGGGGCCTTGCCGAGCTCGGTCCCGGCCCGTTGCCACACACGCTGCTGTCCGCCGCTGCGCGGCTGCTGGCACTGACTTCCCACCTGACACGTCCGCGCCCGGCCGCAGGGTCCTGGCCTCGCCTTAGGAGCACTCCATGACACCGCGAACCATCCTCGTGCAGGGCAACGGCGTGATCAACGACGTCTGTGCCAAGGCCCCTCCGGGGGTGGACACCTACACCGACCTGATCTTGGGGTGGGTGAAGTACGGCGTCCTGGGCCTCATCCTTGCCGGGGCGCTGATCTCCATCGGCGCGATGGTCGTCGGCAAGATCGGCTCCATGGGCCGGGCCGCCCAGATGGGCGCCTCGGGGCTGGTGTGGGCGGTGTTGGCGGCGGTGGCCTATGTCGTCATCTACGGGGTCCTGGTCGCCATCACCGGGCAGGGCTGCTGATGTCTGCCGAGAAGGTTCGAGGGGCACGACGGCGACGGTGGCGGCTGCCGTCGTCACCGCAGGAATGGACGCGCCGCAGGCTGCAGGTGTTGCTCGCGGCGACCGCCTTGGTGGTGTTGGCTCTGGCCTACGGGGTGGTGACCTCGGTGGTCGTGCTGTGGGATGTCGACGCCACACGACCCCAACAGTCGCCGTCCTCCGAGCGGATATCGCTCACCGGGTCGGATGAGGACGCGATGGCCGCCGCACCGCTACCACCGGCCTCACTGGTGGATGCCCAACCCGGGTCGTTGAGCACCGAGTCCGCCACCACGCTCGCGCTGCCGGCCTCTCGTCTGGTCGGGGCTGCCGGGGTGCCGTCCGGGTTCCCCCACACGCCGGAGGGTGCGCTGGCGCAGCTGGTCGCGATCGACCGGGCCGCCCTGGAGCCCGCGGTGGTCGGCCGAGCCCAGGACGTCATCGCGGCGTGGGCGGCGCCGGGGGGACCCACGGCCGAGAACTGGTCCGGGGTCGTGGCGGTGGCCATGTTGTTGAGCGCGGCGGGGTTGCCGGCCACCGGTGCCCCCGAGATGCAGCTCCGGTTGGACCCGGCGATGGGGTTCATCAAGGGCACGGTCGGTGACGACTTCGTGGTGCCGTGCGTCGACTTCGTCGTCACCGCCACCATCGGCTCCGGCTCCCCGCGGGTTCATCGGGTCGCGATGGCGGACTGCCAGCGGATGATCTGGCACGGCGACAGGTGGGTGATCGGACCCGGTCCGGAGCCCGCACCGGCTCCGTCCCTGTGGCCCGGCACCCCGGCATCGCTGGACGCCGGGTACCTGTGGCTGGAGGCGCCCGCATGGACCGACTGACCGACACACTCCGTTTGGTCCCGATGGTCGACTGGAACCCGCTGGACTGGTTGGGCGACCGGGCGCAGGAGGGGCTGGCGGATGCGTGGACCGCCACCATGATCTCGCTGTGGTCGGCCGGCATGTGGCTGCTCGAGACGGTGTTCACCATCCTGGACCGGTTCCTCACACCCGACCTGAGAGACCCGGGTCTCGCCCCGCTGTACGGCATCACCGTGTGGATCTCGCTGGTCGTGGCGCTGGTCATCGGGCTGGGGCAGGTCGGACTGGCCGCGATCCGGCGCGACGGCACCACCTTGGGGACGCTGGCGGTCGGGTTGGTCCAGTACGGCGCCGTCCTGGCGTGCTGGGTGGCGGTGTTCACGGGGATCGTCTTGGCGTGCGCCAAACTCACCACCGGGCTCCTCGACGTCCTCCTCGGGATCGAGGACTTCACGGGCTACCCGGCGGGTGCCGGGTGGCCCGACCAGGTCGGAGGGACGGTCGCGGCGACCGCGCTCGGCATGTGTGCGCTGTTCCTGCTGCTGCCCGCAGGGTTCGGGTTCATCGTGATCATGCTGGTGCGGGAGGCCGCGCTGCTCGTCTTGGCGGCCACGATGCCCGTCGCCGCCGCGGGCACTCTCGGAGACGGCACCCGGGCCTGGATGTGGAAGTCGATCCGCTGGTTCCTGGCCGCTTGCCTGACCGCGCCCCTGCTGGCGCTGGTCCTGGGTCTCGGGGTCCAGATCACCCGCGCCGCGTTCCCCGACCAGACCGGTTCAGCGGGTGGCGACGGTGGCGGGTTCGCAGTCGGCGCCGGCGGGGCGGCGGAGCGGGCTGAGACGGTGGCCCGGATCCAGGACCCGGCGCAGGCGGTGGCGCAGTCGAGCCAGGTGGGGATGGCGGTGGTGGGCTGCGTGCTCATGGTCATCGCCTGCTTCTGCCCGATGGTGTTGTTCCGGCTGCTGGCGTTCGTCGATCCCGGCACCGGTTCCGGGGCGTCGTTCCGTTCGGCCATGACCGCCAACGGTGGCCTCGGGGGTCTGCTCGGCGGGCGGACGCCGGGTGGGGCTGGGTCCGGGGCGGCCACCCAGACGGCGGGGGATGGGCGTGCGGCGAGTGAGGACTCCGCGGACGCGGAGACCGCGAACCGGTTCCAGTCGGGGGCCGTCGCCGCGTTCGTCCCCCTCGGCGGAGTCGTGGCTGGCGGCATGCGGGCGATGGGCGCTGTCGCCCAGCACGGCGCGTCCGTCGGCGTTGACGTGATGGGCCAGGGCGGATTCGGTGCCCAGGGCTACTACGACACCACCGCGCCGAGGCAGCGCGCGGGTGGGAGCCCCCTCCGGACACGGATGCAGGCTCACCCCGATCCCGACCCCAATCCCGATCCGGGTGCCGACAGCAGCGCCGGTGCAGGCAGCAACTTGGGGGGAGGCATGGACGTCGGGGGACTCGACGCGCGTGCTGACGGGGGTGGCACGGGTGCCGCGCTCGATGAACCCGGCGATCGACCGGACGGTAACGCGGGCGGGACGGCTCGCGGGGAGGCGGCACGACCGGGGGTCGCGCACCTCCCCACCCCGCTGGGCCGGACGGGGCCCGGGCCGGGGTCCGGGGGTCTCGACGCGGCGGCCAACACGGCGGCCGAGGGGGCGGGCGAGGGGGCGGGCGAGGGAGTGGTGGTGCTGCCATGACGGTGTACGGCACCTCGGCTGCGCGGGACCGGCAGGGCTGGTTCCTCGGCCTGACCGGTCCGCAGCTTCTGCTGGTGCTGACCGCCGCCTTCCCGGTGTGGCTGGCGATGGCGGTGGGCCGGTGGCTGGCCCTGGTGGTCCTGGTCCCCGCCTGGGTGCTCGCGGCAGTCCTCGTCTGTGTCCCGGTCCGCGGCTGGTCGGCGGCGCAGTGGATCGGCGTCCTGCTTCGACACCTGATCGGCCACGCGGCGGGATGGACGAGCTGGCAGTCGAAGGCCGCGGCCGGGCGGATCGACGACCCGGGGGAGGCCGACCTCCCCGGGGTGCTGGCGGGGGTGGTCATCCACGACGGCCCGCCGTGGGCGGGACGGCCCGGCAGGCCCGCGATCGTCCAGAACCTGGCGGGACGCACGTGGGCGGCGACCGCCCGGATCGTCCATCCGGGGATCGGGATGGCGGATGAGGAGGAGCGCGACCGGATGGGCGCCGGGCTGGCCGAGCTGTTCGAGGCGGCCTCGGGCGGCACCGAGCTGCATCTCCTCGCCCTGCAGGTCCGCACCGTCCCCGACGACGGCACCGCACGTGCCCAGTGGACCCGTGACCACCGCCGCGACGACGAACCGGAGCTCTCGCACCGCATCCACGCCCAGGTGGACGCGGCGATGCAGGGCGCCGCCGTCCGCACCGAGGCGTTCGTGACCGTCGTCGTCCACGAGGACGCCGTCGGCAGGTCTGCCCGCCGGGCGGGACGAGGAGTCCCGGGACGGGCACGAATCCTGTACACCACGCTGGCCGAGGTCGAGGCCCGTCTGCTGGGGGCCATCGGCTGCACCGGCGTCACCTGGATGAACAGCGCGGACCTCGCGGTCGCCATCCGGACGGGGTTCGAACCCGGTGACGCGCCGGCCCTGGCCGACGCCGAACTCCAGTCGATGCGCGACCACACCGTCGCAGCGGGGGTCCCGGTCGCGGCCGCCGGCCCGGCCACCGCCGACACCACGATGCGCGCCTACGCCCACGGGGACTGGCGGTCGGTGTCCACCACCATCCTGCTGCCCCGCCGGGGGGTCCGGATGGGCGCCCTGGCCCGGGCCCTGGTGCCGACCCGGGTGGGGGAGCGGCGTTCCCTGACCGTCTTCTACACCCCGATCTCCCCACGCGCCGCGGACAGGAGCACCGGTCGCGCCGAGATGTCGGCGGCCATGGGTGCCGAGATGCGACGCAAGGTCGGCAAGGTCGAACGCGCGCACGATCGTCGCGCCACCCAGCAGCTGCGCGAGACCGACGAGAAGCTCGAGCGGGGCCGCTCCTTGGTCCGGGTCAGCTCCGCGCTCGCCATCACCATCCCCGCCGGCTGGGACACCGCCGACTACGGACGACGACTCGACGCGTCGGTGCGGCTCTGCGGATTCACTCCGTTGCCGTTGGACGGATCCCACGACGCCGCGTTCGCCGCCGCCACCATTCCGCTGGGCGTCGGCCTACCGCAACGCCGCACCCGGTAGCGGGCGACGCCGATGACGACTGCTCGCCGCATCCGCACCACCACCCGACGGCCGGCGACGTCCGCCCGGTCCCTCGACGAGCTGCTGGGCGACTTCGGCACCCGGATGCCGCGCACACCGCCGCCAGCCCCACACCCGCCGGCGGACCGACTCTTCCCCTATCGGGTCTCGCCCCGCGGACGGCACCGCACCGGACATGGCTGGGCCCCGACGTTGCCCCCGCTGCCGCGGTACCTGATGACCTCGGAGCAGACACCGGTCCTGTGGCCGCTCATCGCCGGCGACGGGCTCCCACCCACCGGTGCCCCGATGGGCTACAACGTGCTGTCGGGTGGCGGCTTCTACTGCGACCCCATGGGGTGGGTCCTCGACGACGCCATCCCGGTCACCAACCCGAACGTCTTCATCTTCGGCAAACCAGGTCGCGGCAAGTCGGCCCTGGTGAAGGCGTTCCTGCTGCGGATGATCCGCTTCGGCCACCGGTCCCTGGTCCTCGGCGACGTCAAGGACGAGTACGAGGACATCTGCCTGGCCCTCGACGTGACCCCCTACCGGATCGGGCCGGGACTCCCCGGGCGCATCAACCCCCTCGACGTCGGACCCCTCGCCGTCGACTGGGAGGCCCAGGACCGTGCCGAGCTCCACCGGCGCATCCAGGTAGTCACCTCCCGGTGGCTCACCCTTGTCCGGGGCCTCGTCGGCTCCCAAGGCGTCCCCTTCACCCCGACCGAGGAACGCGTGATCCACCAGGTCCTCCAGGACCTCACCGGCTGGACCCGCGCGCAGACCCGCCTGCGCGACGTCACCGTCCCGTTGGTCTGGGCGGCCCTGGACGAACCCACCGACGACCTCGTCCGCGGATGCCGCTACGACTCACGTCACCACTTCTACGACTCCACCCGTCCGCTGCGCGACGCCCTCGGCGCCCTGTGCGAGGGGTCATTGAAGGGCATGTTCGACACCGAGTCGACCTACCGGCCGAACTGGCGGGCACCGATCCAGTCGTTGTCCCTGCGTGCGCTGCGCGAGCAGGGCAACGAGGCGGCCCTCGCCATCGCCTTGATGTGCCTGAGCTCGTGGGGCCAGGGGGCGCGTGAGCTGGCCGCACCCGGGGATCGGCGCATCGTGCTGCGCGACGAGGCCTGGATGCAGACCCGGCTCGGGACCGAGGCCGTCAAGACCCTCGACGCCAACCTGCGGCTCTCCCGCACCGACGGCGACATCCAGCTCGTCACCTACCACAAGCCCTCGGATCCCCTCTCGGCCGGCGACGAGGGCAGCCAGGCCGTGCAGATCGCCAAGGACCTGCTGAACCTGGCCGACATCCGGATCCTGATGGGCCAAGACGCCAAGGTGGCCGACGAGCTCGGCGGACTCCTCGGACTCACCCCGATGCAGCAACAAATCGTCACCGGATGGGCCATGCAGGAGAAGGGCCGCGCCCTGTGGATGGTGGGGGATCAGCGCTACAAGGTCCAGACCCTCCTCACCCCCCTCGAGCAGCAGCTCACCTACACCAACGAGGCCATCGCGGCCGCCCCATGACGACCGCCATGACGCCCCGCTCGCTGCTCCTCCTCGCACCCATCGTGATCCTCGGGCTGCTGGGTCCCGTGCTCCTGGTGGCCATGATCGCCGGCACCCGCCCCACCCCCGCCGCCGCCGCGTGCACCACCAACGACACCAACCCGGACACCGCGATCGAGGCGATCGCCGGTGTCGACCTCACGACCGAACAGGTGCAGGTAGCCACGCAAGCCGTCGCCGCCGTTCGTGGCCACCCGGCGACGACGGACACACCGCGCGCAGCCGTGGTCGTCCTGGCCGCCGGCTACCAGGAGTCCCGGCTGCGGAACCTCGCGCACGGTGACCGCGACTCCCTGGGATACCTGCAGCAACGCCCCTCCCAGGGGTGGGGGAGTGCCGAGCAGGTCCGCGACGTCACCCACGCCACCACCTCGTTCCTCACCCAACTGGTCGCCGTCCCGGGCTGGCAGACCATGCGGGTCACGGACGCGGCCGCCGCCGTCCAACGGCCGGCCGATGAGTACCGCGACGCCTACGAGCAGTGGGTACCGCTGGCCACTGCCCTCACCGCACGGCTCTGGGGCGCGGCACCCTCCCTCACCACTCGGCTCACCACCCCGCTCACCAGACCGTCCGGCGCGCCGGGCCCGCGGGTGTACGCCGCACCGCCGCCCCCGGGTGCGGACGCCAGTGCCTCGTCCCTGACAATCGCGCACGCCAACATCAAGGCCAGCCTCTTGCCGGCCGCTTTCCGCGCCGACCTCCAGACGACGGTGGCCGGCGGCGCCGACCTGGTGTCCCTGAACGAGATGAGCCCTCGGGGTGACCGCGAGATCACACCGCCGGGATACGCCGCGTTCCGCGCCCCGCCCACGGCTCCCGCGAGCCAGACCCGGTCCACGGCGGTGCTGTGGCGCACCGACCGGTGGAGCCTGGCCGCGGGGGGCCGAGAGCTCCTGGTCCCTGACGGTCCCCAACGGTGGGACGCGGGACGCTCCGCCACCTGGGCGACCCTGCAGGATCCCGACGGCCGCCAGGTGTCGATGGTCTCGGTGCACCACATGATCAACCCCGTCGTCCACGGACCCAACCCGCTGCGCCAGCGCCTCTACGCGGCCGGGATGCGCACCCTCGCAGCCGTCGTGACGAGGCTGGCGACACGGGGGCCGGTGTTCGTGGCCGGCGACTTCAACTCCCAGTGGACGGCCCACGACCCGTGGGGTCCCCGGGCGGTCCTAGCCGGCATCGGGATGCAGACCTCCATGGACGTCCTCGGCCGCGAACCAACCCACCGGGGCGGCGGCACCATCGACTACCTCTTCTATCCCACCGCGACCGCCACCCCGACCGCGCAGTCCACCCGGATCCTGAACTCCGACCACCGGCTGCTGAGCGCGACCTTCACCTGGGACGCCGCCCCCACCACGACCGCGAGTCCAGCCTGCGTGCCCCCGACGTCGGCGCCGGTGCCGACCGACTGCGCGACCGCCGGCGGTGCCGCCGAGGCTGGCCTCACCCCCGACGCGCTGCGGGTCATGCGGTGCGTGCTCACCGTGTTCGGTCCCCACACCGTCGGAGGCCTCGGAGACCGGCCAAACCCCAGCGACCACGAGACCGGCCGCGCCGTCGACATCATGATCGACCGGTGGGACACCGCGACCGGCAACGAGGCCGGATGGGCGATCGCCCGCTGGGTCCGCTCCCGCGCCTCGGAGCTCGGCGTCACGTACGTCATCTTCGACGCCCGCATCTGGTCCCCGGACCGCGACGCCGAGGGCTGGCGTACCTACTCCCACCCCACCGGGGTCAGCAGCCCCACTCTGGACCACCTCGACCACGTCCACGTCTCGGTCCACGGTCACGCCGCCACCGACCCTGACCTGCTCCCATGAGGGGCGCCCCGCTGCCGCACTCACCGTCGGCTGTCCGACCTGGCAACGGCCTCCCCGCCTCTCCCGGTATGAAGGTGAGCATCGGGCACGGCATGGACGGCTCACCCGTACATGTCCAGACCACGACCGACCGGGTGGTGGTCCTGCTGAGCGACCCAGGCCAGGGAAAGACGACGTTGGCCCGGTACCTGACCCGCTGGTGGATCGCCGATCCACGCCGCACGGCACGCATCTTCGCCACCCGGCCCCACGAGTACACCGACCTGATGACGGTCCGCTCGGTCGTGGTCCTCCCTCTTGTAGACGTCGACCGCGCTCTCGTCGCGCCCTCCTCCCGGGAACTCACAGTGATCGACACCGTGGACACGGTGCCGGTCCCCACCGCCAGACTCGTGGCTCATCGGCAGGTCCGCGCAGACGACCTGACGATCGTCACCTCCAGCGGCCATGTCGCCCGGGAGCTGGAGCCCGACGGGTGTCGCCGTCTCGGCCTAGTGACGAGACCCCCCGGCGGGCGCCCGCTCACGGCGGCACCCCGGAGAAGCGACGGGTGGGACGGTCTGCAAGGACGGCTCGACTGGCCGAGCGACGTGGAGGCGGTGGTACCTGACATCCGGGGGGCGCGAGACCTCCCGGTCCACCGCTGGCAGGTCATCGACCGCGCCGCCGGATGAGCATGCAGCGCAGTCGACACGACCGGTTCCGCGAGCACCCCGTCCCGCTGACGTGGGAGCTCCCGGTCTTGGCTGCCCTGGTCGGCCTCCTCATCGCGGCGATGACGCCACTGGTGGTGCAGGGGCTCGCATGCTGGCTGAGCGGAGCGGCCTTCGCCTGGCCCACGGGACAGACTCCCGCCGCGCTCGTCGGTCTCGCGCAGGGACGCTTCGGCGTGGGACTTGCACAGGCGTCGGCCGACCGGCTGCCGAGTGACCCGGTGCTGTGGATCGCGACGGCGGTCGCCGAGGTGTCGCTCGTAGCGGGTGTCGTTCTGGTCACGTGCTGGATGCGGGCGGCCCTGGGGCTCAGCGGTCACCGGGGGCTGGCGACCGCTGCTCAGGCACGGGCCGCTTTGGGCGCCGCGGCCCTGCGGCGTAGGGCCGCGGTCGTGCGACCCGACCTGTACGGCAGTAGACGAGCAACGCGCCTGACCGGATCTGCGCGTTCCGTGGTCGCGGGGGAGGAGCGACCGATGGGGAGGCCGTCTGGACGCACACACAGGTCACGCGGCCGGTTCCATCCCCACGACGTGGGCTGGCGCCTGGGCCGAGTGGGACTTCGCCGCAAGGACCTCTGGGTGCCGTACGACCGCACCACCTGTGCGATCGGGCCGCAGGGGTCGGGCAAGACCCTCGACGTGTTGGTCCCCGCGCTTCTCGACGCCCCGGGCGCTGCCCTGGTCACCCTGACCAAGCCCGACGACTTGTTCCTCACCCTGGCCGCGCGCCAGGAAGGTGGTCGACCGGTGGCAGTCCTGGACCCGTTCGATCTCGCTCCCGGAGTCCCCGAGCTGGTGTGGGATCCCATCATCGGGTGTGAGGACTCAATGCTCGCCGAACGGCGAGCCAAGGCGTTCGCCGCCGGCACCGTGAAGGGGGCCGCCATCGGCGGTGGCGACCAGGCGGCCCGGTTCTACGCGGGGGAGTGCGCGAAGGTCCTGCAGGCCTACTTCCACGCCGCCGCGATCGGTGGGCTCGGACTCGAGGTGGTGCTGACATGGGTCGCCAACCCGCATCACCATCCCGAGCCCGAGGAGATCCTGCGGACCAACCCCGGGGCGGCTCCGCTGTGGGACGGGCTCCTGCGTGGCGCCTTGCAGGGGGACGAGCGCACGGCCGGAAACACCATCACCACCGTCCAGCAGGCTCTGGCGCTGTTCTTCCAAGCAGACATCCGTCGACGGTGCGTACCCTCACCCGGCCGACCGGCCACTGACCTCACCGACCTGATCCGCGCCGGCGGGACCATCTACCTCCTTGGACGTGAGGACCCGTACGCGTCCGCGTCACCGCTGATGACTGCTGTCACCGAACAGATCCTGGACACCGCCAAGCAGTTGGGCGAGACCGCCGAGCAGGGCCGCCTCTGTCCACCGTTCCTCGCCTGCCTCGACGAGCTCCCGTCGACCGCGCCCGTCCCGACTCTCGCCACCCGGATGGCCAACGAGCGCGCCCTGGGCCTGTCGTTCCTCCTCGCCGCCCAGACATGGCGACAGCTCGTCGTCTGCTACGGCGAGGACGAGGCCCGCACCATCTACGGCCTGAGCAACAACCTGGTCGTGTTCGGCGGAGGGAAGGACATCCACTTCTACCGCGAGCTCTCCGACCTGATCGGCCAGACCACCCTGATGCGAGCCAGCCACACCCGTCACGGACACGGAACGTCACGCTCGTGGAGTCCCACCGAGGTACCTGTCCTGCAGCCCGGCGAGCTGCGCGCGATCCCCGACCGCCAAGCACTCGTGCTGTCCGAGACGCGGGAACCCATCATCGCCACCCTCGACCGCTGCATCGAGAACGGCCGAGGAGCCGAACTGCTCTCCGCCCAGCACGATGCCCGTCGCGACGCCTGGCAGGCACTCGGCCGCAGGAGCGAGACCGCGGACTCTGGTGGCGACGCGCGACGTCTTGGGCTGCCGCGGTGAACGCGCGTTCGCGGTCGACGAGGGAAACCAGCCCGACGTGACGACCCCGAGACCGTCCCCGGAGAGGCAACGGCCTCATGACCGGAACGCAGCGCCGATGGTGGCGCCCTTCCCCGAGCCCGGGCAGACCTTGCGTGCAGCCATGAGCGCCCTCCAACGCCAGTCGACGACGCCGGCTGAGACGGACATCGAGATGGAAACCTGCGCCCTCCTGCCGAAGCCCTGGGATCCAGCGAGCTGCTCTGGAGCGCTTCGCCAAGAGCTGTGGTGGTGGCTGGAAGACGTCGCAATCTGGATCAACGAACAGCACCTATGGAATCTGGCCCGATCCGGCATCCCGGAATGCTGGCCCGCCCACCCCCACCTCGTCCACGAGCTCGCCGCCGTTGCGGCCGCTCGGTACTACACGAGATACGCCGCCACCCCCGCCGCTCTCGAGGACTGGCAACGCCACTGCCTGACAGCGTTCCTCGAACGCATCCGCGAGCGACTCGGAGCGGGCTGCCAACCGGGACAGCACTCGAGACGACCGCGCCATGATCGCGACGGAATACACGCCAGTCAACGGAGTCATCAGATCAGAACCCGACAGTTCATAGACGACGTCACAAGCTCAAGCAGTCAGATTGACAACGCTGCCCTGCGCCCGCGATGACTGGCGTCGTCCGATCCACACGTACCGCTCTCGATGTCCGCCGAAGGTCGCGCAGTTTGGCTCGGCAGGCGGAGGACAGTACTCGCACTGAGCTGGAAGGGCATGCATACCGAAGCGGCATACGACGCCCACCGCGCCCACAATGGGCGCCCTTGCCTCGAGCCAGGACCGTCGTGATTGCCGCAACGAGACGGGCGGAATGCGTCTAGGAGGCGACCGTCCGACGCGCTAGAGCAAGACACCATTGATCGAGACCCAGCACCGCCGATAGAGAACACGGGGCTCAGCGCCGATTCGGAGGGGAGTCAAGCCTCAGTGCCATCGACCCGCGGATCTTCGAGAGGTTGACGCCGCGACGGCGGGCGAATTACCTCAGCACTCGGGGAGTGGCTAGGCGTGGGGTCTGCGTGTCAAGCAGCCCGGCCCCCGGGACTAGTCGAGGAGGGCCGAACCTTGGCTTGGACATTTCGAAGCGTGGACGCGAATTATCTGAAGGAGTTCGGATCGGTCCGGAAGACTACTGACCTCTGCAGCCTTACGACTATGTGACCTGAGGTGGGGGGGGTGGGGGGGGCCTACTCCGGCGCATCAATCATGGAAGACGCGTATCCGTATAGATGCTCATCCAGGGCGGCGATGATGTTGTACCAGTACGGGCGCGACTGTTTGTCGTAGCGGTTGAGCAGGTCAGTAAGCTGCTCGTTGCTCCAACGAGCGAGCAGTTGGTCCATCGCCGCCATGCGAACTGTCCCGTCGTCAACGTACAGCGCCTCCTCAAGCACCGCATCAGCCGTCTCTTCCTGCCGCAGTTCCCAAGTCTGAGCGGCCGTTTGAAGTTGAGGGATGCTGCTCTTACGCCAAACCGGTACAACGAACTCCGCGAAGGGGCTCGCCAGGATCGTCTCGCACTCCAATATTGCTTGGTAGGTGTCGAATGCAGACAGGTCGCTGAGGCGGGGAAAAGGCCGCGCAAGCCGGGCTGTCATCTTCACAAGCGCTTGCGAGGCGGGTCTTCGTGAAAGGTAGTGGTCGCGCCGTAGCTCGTCGGCTACTCGGATGAGATCGTGGTATCCAACCCTCTGGGCGTTCACCTCGTCGGCGAGGACACCGCATGCAGCCGCCTTCGCGCTCGCAGTCATGTGCTGAGCGATCGAGCGGTAGTCCGCGAGCAGGGGGGCGACTCGGTCGTTCAGGAACTCTGCCTCGCCGTCGAGAACCTCGCGTGCTGCCTCGAGGTACCCGGATGGATCCTGGATGGTTCGGGCTATCCAGCAAGAGACAGTGAAGGTCTCTTTGGCGCCGAGATCGTCAAGGAGTCCCGGCGGGCTTGAGGCGGCCAGCAGTCGGCAGACCAGGTGCGCGGTTGCGTACTTGTCGATCTCGGCCAGTTTCGCGATCTTCGCGACAGCCCAGTCCAAGTCGCGCGCCCCCCGCTCGACCACGGCGGCTTCGACCGTCGGGCTCTCGAGTTCGATAGCCGACTTGAGCTGTTGATCGGTGACCTCGTCGTGCTGCACGAGCTGGACCGCCGCGGCGATTGAGACGTCTTTCTGAGTGCCCGAGAGCAACACGTCCCACTGGCTGGAATCTAGAGCCGGCATGGAGTCGACGAGTAGTCCGCGAACCGCCGCTGTATCGGACTGGTACTTCCCTGGCGCCAGATCGTCGGTACTGCTGAAGTCGCCAGACATGGTTCTCGCTAGGGCGGTGACGGCTCGTCGCGAATCTTCATCGATCGTACCTTCGGCCGCAATCGCCGTTAGTAGCGGAATATCTTCGACAGTCGCCAGTTCGGTCAGATAGTTAAGGGCCACTTCGACTACAGGGAAGTGCTCGAATAGTGCTGACCATCGTTGGACGGTCTCCTCAAACGTTTCTTCATCAGTCCTCGACACTTCGGACCCTCCCGCTGACCCTTCGCACTCGTCGGAATCCCAGAGCGCTTTTGGACGGATAGAGTTCGTTGTTAGGAACCGAAGGACACCTCGGGCAATCGAGTCGTCATCGTCCTGCACCAGAGAACCTAACTCTGAGTCAAACCGATCCTTGATATCGCTGACATCGATGAGCCCCCAGATCGGGATGGTCCGCTCACTGCGCTTCGCAGTGCCGACGTTAGCGAAGTAGGTGCGGTACCACTCTCGGGCCTCGCCCATGGTCAGATCGAGCTGCGCTCGTTCCTTGTAGAGCCGGTTCACGTGATGGGTCCCCAGCAAGCCGTGGTCCTTCGTGAACGCGGTTCCAACGAGAGCAACTCGGTCGCGCGCGGCCTCGCTCGGTGTGCCGTCGCCTGTGAACATCCCCGAGAACTCCTTGAAGGCTTCAAGGATCTGACGCTGCGCCGAGTCGATTTCATGCCGACCGGTGGGATTTACGGACTTCTCGGCCCCAGCAGGCTCGGCGATCTCAGAAGATGACGCCATCTCAATAGGTTCACCCGCTGCTGGCGTCGCCCCAGACATAGTAGCCCCGTCTGGGGCTTTCGAACCCACCTCGTGAACCAACTGTAGGGCGTATGGCGTAAGGAAGTCGTAGATCTCAAGGGCGAGATGATCTGCATTCTTGAAGAACTTGTACAGCGCAAGTCGATCGCGGCGAATGCGCTCCTGGAACTCCAGAACTGCAATCAGTTGCGGCCCCAGGTCGTCAAGCCGCTCCTTTGCGACCTCCCTGAAGAACATCCCGATCGCTGGGTTCAGACCCTCTGAGCGGCGCGCCAACGCAATCTCGAACTCCTCTTCGAACCCTGAACTGTGCGTGCCGGTTTCCGACCCCCATCGCATGTTCAATAATCCGACGAATATCTCGCACTCGTAAACAAGGGGGTTGATGAGTTCCTGGGGTCGTCCGGCTTCGGGTTGGACTTCTTCCCAACCAAAGATGGACACACGTACGCCGCGCTCGCGGAACGTTGCGTTCATCCGCCGCTCGACGGCTCGAAGAGCGTCGCGTTCATCGCTCAAGTCACCAGGTGACGCCATGAAGACGCGAAGTTCGCGCACATCGCTCGGCATACTGCTCCCGTACTAGCTTCATTCGGCTTGGATCTCAACAAAGGTAGGTTAGCCGCCGCCACCGGTCAGATTCCGCCGGCCAACCGAGTGTTGGGTCGAGACTTACGCCGCGGCGGCTCCACCGGCATCGAGGAAGGCCGAGATCGACGCGGCCGATCGAAGCATCGTCGAACGGCCAACTACCGAGTCGTGCGGCCCAAGCGCGGAGGTGGCAAAGTCGCCGACACGAGGACCAGCAACGCATCCCTGCTGCTCAACTGGCTCGTCGTCTGCCGGGCTTGAAATCCCATGAGCTCGAAGCCGTGGCATTACGCGGTCGAAGCCGTGCGACGCGCGCGGGGTCCGACGTCGGGCCGACAGCAACGTCGATGGACCACTTGGTCGACGTACCATGCTTTTCATGATGCTGGGGAACAAAAACCTGTTTGCGGGTCAAGCTATCCCTGATGAGGCACGCACCCGTGTCCAGCAAGCTCTAACTGCGCTGAAGCGCGTCGACATTGACACGATTTTGACCACAGACATCGACGTCCTAATCGACGCGCACCTAGACGAGTTCGGCACAGCGACGGTGCTGTGGGACGACGCATCGACGACGGAGCCGAAGCAACTCGACACCGTCGTGACCCGAGATGTCATCGGCAATCAAGTGCATACCGCCCACGTGCAGATCACAGTCACAGCGCCAGTCGAAGGGGACCCGTACCTCTTGACGTACTACTCGCACTCGGGCGCTCCAGGTATGCCGCTCGAGGGAGCGGTAGGGCGTAGCGGGGTGCAAGGCACATGGACCGGCGATGCCGGTGCAGGGGCACAGGCCATCGAGCACTGGTTCCACCAGTTCAAGAGTCAGGTAGACCATTTTTTGGGCTACAACAACAGGGACGTCGCCCCGCACAACGAGCGCATGCGTACGCAAGTCCGTAACGCCGTCGAGCGGTGGCGGCAAGAGGAATTGAAGCGCCGTGACCTCGCGGCGAGCCTGCCTTTTCCGATCAAGCGGAATCCGACAGCAACTGCGCCCGTGAAGGCTGAACGACGCAAGGTTCGCCTGCCTCCAAGGGCGGCCACGCCGTTCGAGCCCGAGCCGGAACTCGAAGCGCAGACCTTTGACGAAGTGCTCACCGACGTAGTCAACATGTCCACAATCCTTGAGCGCCTGCCCACAGGTGACCAGGATGAGGAGGAAATCCGCAATCTGTTGCTCGCACAGTTGAATGTCAACTACACCGGCGAGGCAGGCGGCGAGCTGTTCAATGGCTCCGGCAAGACGGACATCCTGATCCGCAAGGGCGACCGCAACGTCTTTATCGCAGAGTGCAAGTTTTACAACGGGCCCGCGTCAGTAACGAAGGCGATCAACCAACTGCTGAGCTACACAGTGTGGCGGGACACCAAGGCAGCGCTGCTGCTGTTCGTTAAGGGCGGCCAGTTCACCGACGTCGTCACAAAGGCCGTGGACGCTGTCAGTGAGCATCCACAGTGCCAACGAACCCTGACCGCCGCAGACCCGGCGAGGCGAAGCGACTACACCTACGTTCGTGCCGATGACCCCGAGCGTGCCATCCACCTAGCGATGCTGCCGTTTAAGTTGCTGTCGTAGGTGACGTGATGGCGTAGCTCGTCAGCACCAGAACGGACGGCGCCAACCCCAAGCAGTTGGACGGCCACTGAAGACGCCCCTTGGGCCGAGTTGACTCGTGAGTTGGAGTCGGTACGTACCCCCTTCCTGTCCGTCCGACTCTGCCGCGATCCGCGCGGGTGAAAGTGTGTCCTTCCGCCGCGAACAGCCAAGCCAGGGACGGGTCACCTAGGCGCCTAGACGTACGAGCGAGTAGATCAACTTGTATCACCGCCGTCGGACGATGTCCTGAGGCAGGCCGTGGCCCCGACGCGCGCATTGTGCCAAGACGGTCGAGGCGTCTACAGCGGGTCTCGCGGGCTGGTCAAGGCCCAAGCATGATCACGTCATCGAAAGTCTTCGATTCGCTATGAGGGTCGATGGCAATGAACTCGTTGATGCGCTTTCCGAGGGCCACGAAACTGCCAGCGTCGCCATCGAAGCCCAAAGCGGTTCGTTGCGTTGGAGCTCCAGCCTGCGGGAAGCCCAACTCGAGTCGATGGGCCATGAACCACAGATTCACCGCTGCGAACGCCAGTAGTTGTCCGCCGGACTGCAGTCGATGTCTTGTGATGAGTGCACCGTTCTCCCGAACCAAGACGTCCTCCGCGGCGTCAGCGCTCGCGTGCGCGGATCGAGACAAGATGCGGTACTTGGCATACCAACCCGTCATCGGCGGGACAAGTCGTTGTTCGAACGGTGGCAGGCGCCCGAACGGGTCGCTGTCACCGAACGCTTGAGTCCAGCGAGCCATTCGACGTGCATAGGTCTCAGGTTCGAGGTCCCTGAGAAGTTTGGCGTTGCGATTCGCGTCACGTATCACAGTCATCCGTCGCTCAGCCGGATCCTCCGATAGCCAGTGGGTCGTCGCGACGTTCTCGAACACAGTCCGAGCCACCGTCGGCATCAGAGGCGCGCCGTGGCCCAAGGCATAGGCCAGTTGCGCGCTGTGGACCAACTGCCAGCTCTGAGTTTGAAGCCCGAGCGCCACATAGATCCACGTCGAAGCGACCTCTACCGGGTAACTGTCGTGAGGACTGGTGAGGAACAGCAAGTTGGACACGGCGTCCAGGAGGCCGACCGTGAAGTCATGCTCGTCCGCGGTCTCAGTTGGCTTGATCCCAAGGATGAGCTTCGAGCCCGAAGCCTCGACCAGCTCCTGCACGAGGGAGAACGCCGGGTCCTTCGCACCCGATTCAATCGCGGAGAGCTCCTCAACGCTGAGGTGGGTCGTGCGCGCCAAGTCAGCAAGGGAGAGTTCTCCGCGCAAGCGCGCCCCTTGGATCAATTCGCCGACGCCTCCACGAACTTGCATGACATCCGCTCAACTCACGGCCGCGCTCGACCAATCGAGCCCAGCAAGTCCTATGTCCCGGCGCGCGGCATCAAGAAACTCACGCCGGGCCGCCCAGTACCGAGGGCGCCACTCGACGAATTGCGACCAGCTGGGTTGAGAACCGGTCGGGGCGGGCTCCCGACGCATGATTGCCCAAAGCTCGGCGGCCGTCGCGGCTACGTCGTCTGATGCGACCAGCCGCACGTCTTCTAACGCACGTTGGCCGGAGCCGGACGGCACGCTCCTCAGCCGTAGGGACGCTTCGCCCACCCCTACGTCACCAGAGCGTTGATCTCGATGAATGGCTCCGGCGAGCTCGAACATCTCATGGACAGAGGACAGGAAATCCAGATAGGCAACCCTGCGTAGGCTGGCAAGCCGCTCGTCCGAGGCGTGCCTTTGAGCCGACCGTTGGTTGAAGTGCGTTCCTGCCGCCCCGAGCACTCCGCCGAGCAAGGTTCCAAGGACCGCGACTACTGCCTCCATCTAGGAATTGAACCACCTCCTGATTCGTGTGGCTCTACATCCTGATCACGATCGTCAGCTTGCGGTCTCTCGCGCTGCCGGTTCCGGATCTGTGCCGTTTGTCCATGCGCCTCGAATTGAGCCAGCGAAGGGGCCAGCCAACTAGCACCAGGCAACTCAGCTGACAGCGCGTCATTTCGACGGAACAGCAGCGCCACGGCGGCGCACCGCCGCGTACTGAGATATTGAACAGGTTCTCGTTAGTCACTCACCTCGCTCAGGTGTGTAGGAATAATTGGCTCGCCGGCCCACTAGCATGGCTCGGGTTTGAGGCGAGGGCTCCACCCCCAACTCCTCCTCCAGGACCCTGACGCAGTGGCTGTAGGCCGCCCTCGCCTGCGCGATGTTGCCCTCAGCCAAGTGAATGGCGATCACCACGCGATGGGCGCTTTCTCGCAGGGGATCGGAATCCACTGAGGCGAGGGCGAGGTCCAGGGCGCGACCGAAAGCGCCGCTTTTCAGCAGCCGATTGGCCTGCGCTTCAAGCCCATGAAGCCACAACTGGTGGAGACGCTCGCGTTCGGGTGCCAGCCAGCACTCGTCCCACTCCGGAAGGAGCGACCGCTCCTCCGTTGTGAGGTCGCCGACGTCCCACGCATCGCACGGGTCGTCGCTGGAGCAGCATGGACCCAATACGGCGCGCAGGCGTTCAGCGACTTCAGTTACGTCGACTGACGCTTTGGGATGCAGTTCAATCGCGCGTACTCCGCTGCGAATCAGCCCCGGTGCCGCCCGGTTGACGCGCCACACCGTCGTCCGCAAGCAGTTGAGTGCACTGAGTTCGGAGCTGTGCGGCCACAGCGTGCCAGCGATCCGGCTCCGCGGCCAGCTGTGATGAAGGGCGAGCACGGCCACAAGACGCTGGGCACTGACCGGCAGGTCGACGATTCGATCCTCGACCATCACTTCAAATCCGCCCAATAGCCGAACGCTTGCACGGAGCGGGACTCCATCGGTGTATCCCTGCATCGGCCGTTCCCTCCCGAGCGGGACTGCACACCGCGTCAGCTGATGCTGAGTGCTGGCGAGCGGCCCCCGAAGCAAATGCCTCCCCGAATTGTCCATTCGGACGCGCTTCGATGTCCATTCAGACTCGGGCATTCCTAGTCACGGTCTGGACCACGCCACGGCGGCAGAGAGGTGACACGGCCGTGACGTGCGGGTGACGGGGCTTGCCTAGCGTCACACCACAGCCGGTCAACTTCGGGGGGAACCATGACAACCGCATTCCAACTCGGCCTGCCGATCGACATCCCTTGGACCAAGGTGTGTGTAACCGAGGACATGATGGACCGGGTCGTGTGCGACGACGTGCTGCCCCCCAAGTGGCACAGCAGCATCGCGATCTTCAAGTACCGGCCCGACGACGACTTCCAGAAGTACCCCGACTACGACATCACCTATCTCAAGGCAACCGTCACGATCACGGGCTACCAGCCCCTCGAGGACGAGATCCAGGGCGAGATCGACTGGGACGGGGTCGACGTCACCTCGGTCGAGGGCGTTACGGAACTGCTGAGCAGCTACTACCCCTGCACCGGGGCCATCTTGCAGATGGTCGTCGGACCCCACGGTGACTCCGACAACACCGCGCTCGACCGATACCCGTTCTTCTTGGACTTCGAGCCGAAGAAGCGGGAGCTATACGAGATGGCGACTGACACCAAGGAGCGCTCGTCGCGCTCGATCGAGTCGATCAACGTCGGCAAGTCGGGCGGCACGACTAAGTCCCTCGAGGTCCTCGACGTCGACATGGGCGGCAGCACCAGTTTCGGCGCCCAGGGGCAGTACGCGGGAACCGGCGGCGGCTTCACCTACTCCAGCTCCAATCAGGGCCAGTGGGGCACCAAGAGCGTGAACACGCAGGACTCCCAGACCACGCGCACGACCGAGGTCGGCACCGAGCGGCGCGAGACGCAGTCGTTCACCACCCAGCTCTCGCAGATGTACCACCTGCTCGACAGCTATCACGTGGGCACCAACCGCGCCGTCTTTTTCGTGCAGCCACGCCCCCACGTGCTGGAGGAGCCGTCGGGCTTCGTCCGTGGACCGCGCAAGGTCGAGGGCATCCAGGAGTTCTTCCTCGTCGTCGCGGCACCGAAGGACGCACCGGACTACTGCATCTCCGCCCGGCTCGACACGGCACACCTGGCCGAGACAGACATCCTCGACTACGAGTACCGCTCGGAGGTGACCGACCTGGCCACGGCGGCCGCGCACGTCCCCACGCGCAACGACACCCCGGACGGCACGACCACCCGAGAGGCGTGCTTCCTAGCCTGCTGGGACGTGACCTACCTCTGCTACCGGACCCATGCGGTCGATGACGTGGTCTACAACGCGCCCACCGGCTTCGGAATCACCAGCACCTCCGACGTCGTGAACCAGAGCGACGCACACGGATCCACCGGCGTCACCGTCTCGCCCGACCGGCGGGTCGTCACGGTCCACGCCGAGGCCAGCGGGCACATATGCTTCGAGGACAGCGGCGTGTGCGTCGACTGCCCCGACGAGGTCGACAAGTGGGCCGGGTTCGCTCGGCGCCAGGTGCAAGTGCAGCTGCGCTCGGAGGAGCCCATCCGCAAGGTCGGCACCCGCACCTCGCTGGTCATCACCACCAGAGGACTGTGCTGCTGCGACCGCGGGCCCGACAAGCGGTGGCTCAACAAAGGCATCAGCGTCGTCGATCTCCCACCTGGTCTAGCCGTGCTGCCCGCTTCGCGTGCGGTGGGTGCCGTCGGTCGCACTACGGCAGCTCTCAAAGCAGTCCGGGGAGCCCGGCCTGAGGAGGGAGCGGGGCTCGTTGCCGCCGAGGACCAGGACTGCGGCTGCGGTGACTGCGAGGGCTGCGGAGATCAGGAGCCCATGACCGCCGCGTCCTCGGTCGTGCGCGCCAACGCGATCTCCGACGCGATCCGCGACGAGCTCACCAAGCACGTGACGTCGAGGCGACTCCGCACTGCCTCATCGTCCTTCGTCGAGACGGACCTCTTCGCGAAACAGGTCGAGGGGGTCCTAAGCCGCTCGCGCCGAGGCCGCGACCTGCTGGCGCAGCCGGTGACGCTGCCGAAGGACGTCGCGAAGGCCGTGGCGGACCGGCTGCACCGCAAGCCGGGCGAGCTTACGCAGAAGGACCTGCTTCGCTTCCAGGTCGGCGACATCGCCCGAGAGAGCGGTCGCCCGGCTGCCGACATCCGGCGCCTCAAGCTCGGCTCCTTGGGCATGACCCTGCGCGACGGCGATAAGTTGGGTGGAAATAGGGACACCGATGCCCCGCCCGCGAGGCCACGCAAGGACGACGACGACACGTCCAGCGCCGAGTGACGGCCGAGCGCACAGGCCCAGGACGTGACGACGGTGGACGGCATCTCGCTCTATGGTCCCGACCGGCTCGAGGTCGGCGGCTCGACCACGGCCACCGTGGAGAGCGCGGCCAGGCGATCCTTCCACGGAGTGGCGCCCCTGGGCCTGCTTCCTCATCCGGCCCTCACGCCCCAGGCGTGGGAGCGGCTCGCTCCGAGGCTGGATGAGGCAGTCAGCGACCTCGACGGTCTCGTGAGCGCGGCCCGCTCGGTCGGAGTGTTGACTTTTGAGGAGAGCCTTCGAGCCGCTCGTCACGTGGCCGAGGAGTACGGCGCGGGCCGCGGCCCCACCGAGCTGTGGGGAGCGAAGGAGGGGCACGTCGCCAGCGTCTGGCGCGCGAGCTTCGGCCACGATCACGAGGCGGCCCCGGCGGTCGTCGCGCTCAACGTGTCCCGCGACTCGGTGGCTGCCGAGGAGCTGAAATCGGTCGCGCGGAGGTTGCGGCAGCTCTCGCAGCGCTGCCCCGACCTCGTGGCTGAGGTGCTCGGCGTTTGGCACCTCGAAGGGGACCGAGCCCGCGGTCACTCCGTGGTGGTCGTCGCGCAGCGGTGGCTCGACGACTCGCTGGAAATCAACCCGCTCCGTCTCAGTGAGGGCGGGACAAGGCTCTGCCGGGTGGCGCGGTTCCTCACCGACCCGGCACGACCAGCGCACATCGAGGGCGTGGTCGGGTCTGCGCTGGACGAGCTCGAGCACCGCCGGCTGGGGGCCGATTTGGGGCGCCTGATCGCGGCAAGCGCGGAGCGCTCCGAGGACGGCACGGGGTGGACCGTGCCGAGCTTCGTCCTCGAGCGGGGCGACCTCGTCTGGCACGCCGGCGGGGGCGTCGCGGTCGCATGCGCCGGCAGCTCGGTCACCGTCCCGGCCGCCACCGTGGAGGAGGCGGCCGTGCAGGCCGTCGGCGCCGCTTGCCATTCCCTCGACGAGCGCCATGTCTGGGCCGTGCTTGAGGGAGCCGCGAGCGCACAGGTGAGTCAGTCATGACCGAGTGGTCGGTAGTCGCCGAGCGCGCCGAGCCCATCACCGTCACGATGCCCAACGGGCAGACCATCACTTTGAACCACGGGGACAAGTACGCGACCCAGACCGCGTGCGAGATGATCAGCTTTCTCGCGGCCCGCGACCCCGACGTGCCGCTGACCGAGCGCACCAGCGGGTCCCTGGACGACCTGCTGGCAGCCGGACGTGACGAGGGGTGCATCGGCCCCGGCGGCGAGGTCGTCACGACGCCGATCCCCGGGCCCTCGTCCACGCCCGCCGACGTGCCGCCCGCTGGCGGGTCGGGCGACTCCGCCACGGCGCAGGGTGCCCCACAGGTGCCACCTGGGATGCAGATGGTGCAGGGCGGCGAGGGAGCCCGCACTCCCGGAGAAGGGGGGAGCGCGTCCTCCAACGAGGAGGCCCGCGACCATCCTGACGGCGCACCGGACACGCACCACGGCGGGACCGAGCCGCGCAGCCGGGTCCTGGACGGCGACCCGGTCGAGCTCTTCTCGGGCGCGTTCGTGGTGGTGGAGTGCGACCTCGCGGTTGAGACGGCGACGATCGAGCTCGCCCTCACCCGGACCTACCGCAGCGGCGCGGCCTACTTCGGCCCATTCGGCTTCGGCTGGGACCACAACCACAACTCCTACGTCCGGGAGCTCACCGACGGCTCGGTGGCGCGCTGGACCGGGCAGCTGCACGAGGAGCACTACCTCCCGGTCGGGGGTGGCTTCTCCTCGCCGGCAGGCGCCCTGGCTCGGCTGGAGCGCGACGCCGGTCCCGCGGTGCGATACGCGCACAACGGCGTGGGCGGCCTGAAGCACGTCTACGCCCAGCCGGCCGGGTGGCCGCTAGCGGCGCGGATTCCGCTGATCGAGGTCGTCGACCGGCACGGCAACCGGTTGCGCTACTCCTACGACGGCTCGGGCCGGGTCCAGGAGGTCCGCGACGACGACGACAGGTTCCTCCACTTCGAGTATGGCGATTGCGGGTTGCTCGAGCGAGTCCTCGACCACGCAGGACGCAGCGTCGTCTACTGGCACGACCCGGACATCGAGCACCTTGTCGAAGTCGTGGACACCGACGGGGTGGCCCTCCGGCACTATCGCTACGACAAGCCTTGGCTTCCCGAGGAGATGCGGCACAACATCGTCGAGGTCGTCTCCTCGGACGGCGACACCCTGGTGCTAAACACCTATGAGGAGGACCCGGCGTCGTGGTCGTGGGGCCGGGTGACGCTCCAGGTGCGCGGCGAGTTCGCCTATCAATACCGCTACACGCAGCTCCAGAGCACGCCGCGTCTCCCCGAGTTTCGCAGCGTCCCCGCCGTGCGCGTCGAGGTGCTTGATCCGGAGCTCGCGGTGACAACATCCACGTTCAACGGGTTCGGAGACCTGTTAGACCACCGGCTGCGTCTGGTCCGCGACGGGTCGTTCCGGGTGGTAGTCCATCAGTTCGACTACGACGAAGCGGGCAACCGGACCATGGTGCGGTACCCGGACGGCCGCGAGGAGCACCGAACCTATGACCACGCGAGTGCGGACCCACGGCGGCGCAGTCTCCTACTGCGCCGCGAGGTCCGTGCCCGCACGGGCTTTCCCGACCCCAGCCGGATCATGTGGCGCGGCACTTACGAGCCGGCCTTCCAGCTACCGCGCTCGGTCACCGACGAGGATGGCAACGTCACGCGCTACCTCTACGACTTGGACGCGGGGACGCCGGGTGCGACGGGTCGGCTGAGCGAGATCCGTCTCCCCGACGCCACCCTCGACGACGGCTCGGCGCAGAGCAGCACGCTGTGGGTCGAGCTCAATGTTCGGGGTCAGTGCACAGCGGTCGTCACCGCGGAGGGGACCCGGACCGAGCTGCACTACGGCACCTCCGGTCACGAGCTTGGCCTACTTAGCGAGGTGCACCACGACGTCACCGGCCTCGACCTGGTGGAGCGGTTCCGCTACGACCCAGTCGGAGACGTCGTGGCGGCCCATGACGCGACCGGCGGCGAGCGCCGCTACGCTTATGACAGCCACCGCCGGGTACGCCGTCAGGAGACCGTGGCAGTGGCGGGCGCTCGGGCGGCCGTGACGATCGACCGGGACGCGGACGGCGACGTGGTCGGCATCACCCGTCCCGCCGGCGACTACACGGACCCGATCCTGGCCGGCTCCGACATCAATGACTCGATCCACCGCGACCCACTCGGAAACGTGCTGCGGACTGTCCTCGCAGCCAATACCGAGCATCCGCGCGCGGTGACCCAGCGCGTCGACTACCGGGGCATGCCCGTCTCCGTAGTTGACGCCCTCGGCACCAGGGTTACCCAGCAATTCGACGAGCGGGGGATGTTACTGCACAAGGATTCCACGGGCAGCGACGGCACCAGCCTGAGGGAGACCAGCGTGTACGACACCTCGGGACGCCGGGTGATCCACCGCACAGGGCCAGCAGCTGACCTCCGCGTGGACTACACCTACGACGGCTTCGGTCGCCTCAGCCAGGTGAGTTCGGCCAACGGCAGCATCGTGGAATACGAGTGGGGCAGGGACGATCTGCTCGTCTCCGAGTCCGTCACCGGTGACCGCGGCGACGGGACCGCAGCGTTGCTGCGTCTGGCCGCTTACGACTACGACGAGCGCGGACGCCTCACCAAGGAGACGGTCGCCGTGTTCGCCGACGACCCCGCGGCCGCGGTCGACAGCGTGACGACCTACCGCTATGACGGCGACAACAACCGAACCGCCGTGACCGACCCGCGAGGTGCTACCACCATCTTCGTCCACGACGCGCTGGGGCGCCTGGTGGAGCGCCGGGACGCCGTCGGCAACGCCACCGTGCATACCTACTCGGGTCTGGACCGCCTGACCCGGGTGGAACGCCGCGACGTGACGCCCGCGGGGGTGGTGAGCCACGCGTGGGAGCACGCCTTTGACGAGCGGGGGCGCAGGGTCCGCTCGACCGATCCGCTCGGGAACTCCACAGTTGTCGTCTACGACGACCGAGACGTGCCGGTGGCCGTCACCAGCCCGCTCGGGGTCGTCCAGCGTAGAGTGGTGGGGCCGACCGGCGAGCTGATGTCGGTGACCCGCGACGAGCTGGGGCTTCAGGTCGTCCACGTCTGGGCCTACGACGCGGCCGGCCGCCTGGAGACGTACGTCGACCCGGCCGGCGAGGTCACCACCATGACATACGACGGCGTCGGCCGGCAGCTGGAGGTCACTCGTCCGGGGTTCTCTAGCAGCCGCTCCTTTGGAGCGGACGGTCGCCTGGCCGAGGAGGTGCTCGCCAGCGGCGCCCGGGTCCGGATGACCTACGACGCGGCCGGACGGCTGCACTCCGTGGACGCCCAGGGTGGCGGCCTGATGCCCGTCCCACTTATCACCTACACATACGACGGGCTGGATCGGCTGGTCGGCGCCTCGACCGGGTCCTCGACCACGACGCGCGCCTACGACAGCCTCGGCCGCCTCGTGTCCGAAGGCCTGGACGGGGTCAGCGTCGACGTGTCCCACGACGACACCACGGGCCAGACGGAGCTGAGCTGGCCCAGTGGCCGACGCGAACGCATCACCACCGCCGACAACGGGTTCCCGGTGCGGGTCGAGCGGCTGGCCTCCGGCTCCCTGGGAGACGGACCCGCCGTCCTAGCCGAGATCGAGCCGGCAGGGCTGGACCGCTACGACGAGGTGACGGTCAGTGGTGAGCTGACCGCGGAGGCGACGTACGACCTCGGTGGCCGCCTCACTCGGCTCGCCTACGAGAGCCAGCAGCAACCCGTGGAGAGCTTCGACTACCGCTTCGACGCGGACGGCCGCCGCGGGCTCGAGCAGGCGGTCGAGCGGGACGCGCAGCGCCTGTGGGAGCACGACGGGCTCGACCGGGTGGACGGGATCGCCGACGACTTCGCGCTCAGCCTGTCCGCAGCCCCCGGGGACCAGGCCGCGCAGGACGCAGAGATCGCCACGGCGGCGACGACTGCGGTCGGCTCGGCTGCCCGGTGGGAGCACATCAGCTATAACGACGGGGATGAACGGGTTGCGCGGCAGGTCGACGGGGTAGCCCCTGTCGCCTATTCGCACCTCCCCGGCCACCGGCTGTCCCAAGCAGGTCCTGAGCCGGTCACCCACCAGGCCGACGGCATCCGCGAAACGGACGGCGGCCGACGCTACGTCGCCGACGCGCTCGGCAGGATCCGCGCGGTCCAGCGCCTTGACGGCACCGCCGTGTTCGAGCTGGACTACGACGCCCTGGGACGGCCGGTGGTGCTGGGTGTCACCGGGAGCACCACCACTCAGCTTCACTATCTCGGCGATCGGCTCCTGCTCGAGTCCAGGGCCGGAGCAGCGGTCCGAGAGTACTCACCGCAGCCCGTCACCGGCGCACCTCTGCTCGTGCACGTCGCCGGCCGCTCGCTGACGCCGGTGGTGGACCTCTCGGGGAGCGTGCGGGGCTATTGGGAGCCCCAGGCAGGGCTGGTCGAATCCCACGAGTTCGACCCGTTCGGCACGCCTACGATGACCGACGCCGGCGGAACACCGCTGACTACCTCGAACGTCGGACTCGAGCCGTCCTTCGCGGGGATGCGGTGGCTGCCGGAGGCGGGCCTCTATCTGACCCGGTCCCGGCTCTACGACCCACGGCACGGGGCCTTCCTTAGTCCGGACCCTGCAGGCGCCAGCGACAGCCCGAACCCCTACGCCTACGTGCGGCACGACCCCGCCGACCTAGTGGACCCCCGTGGCGAGCTCGCGTTCCTCGCGGTGCTCGGCATCGTCGCTATCGGGGCGCTCGTCGGAGGCGGGCTGAACGCCGTCCGGCAGGGCATCGCCATCTCCGAAGGCGCCCAAGAGGAGTTCAGCTGGGGTGAGCTCGGACTCAACATGGCCATCGGCGGGGTGCTGGCCCCGGTCGCAGTCTTCGCCCCGGAGATCGCGATCCCGCTCGCGGCCATGGGCGTGAGCAGCGGTGCGCAGGAAATCAGTCGCGGCCACTATGCCACCGGGCTTTTCGACATCGGGACCTCGATCGTCGGGCTGCGGGGGGCCACGCGCTCGCCCAGCTTCCTCGCGCCTCGCTCGGTGCGCATCACAAACGCCAAGGTGGTCATCGCCCGGACGGACCTCAACCAGGCCGAACTCGGTCTCCATCTCCGTCGCGTCCTCACTACCAACCCCGAGACACGTGCCTCACTTCAGCGACAGATTGGCGACGTCCGCATCGCGCGGGCGATCCTGGACGATCCCGGCATCACCGTCCGCAGCCTTGACCCCGAGACCCGCTCCGTCACCGAGCGGCCACTGGGCTTCGACCCCAGCGAGCTTGGCTGGGACGGCATCCGTCGCGACGTGCAGTTCTACCGCCCGGACGGAACGCGCGGCGGCGACCTCGACATCTCGCTGCCCAGGCTCGACGTCGAGATCAAGCTCGGCGAGCGGGCCGGGGACACGGCGGGCAAGGTCGACGCGCGCAACACTTTCCTGCCCGAACGCGCAGGGACACCATACGTTCTCGCCAGCGAGATTCCACCTGACGTATTGGGGCGTTGGCAGCAGCACCCCCGGGCGGTACCGATCGACTTGCGCACCGCTGCCAACCACGGGTTTGACGGACACCTCCAGGTCACCCCGGAGATGCGTGGCGGCACGCCGTACTTTCTGCGTGACCTGCTCTCCCCGGAGGCCCTGCGATACGTCTTCCCGTCGGTGGGCACGGGACGGAAGTAGAGGAGCGGAACATGGCGAAGGCAGACGCAATTCTCGAACGGACAGCACCTCATGACATGCGCGTGAGATGGCCGGTGACGGCCGCGCCAGGCCCCGCCTACTCCAGACGTGCCCCCGCCGAATTCCCAACGCACCGTCGCCCGATCCAGACGGCCCCCGGCCGGGCTGAAAGGCTCTCCTGTCAAGCAGGACGGGGCTTCTATGAGTGCGAGGGCTGCCCATGCTGAGCAGCTACCTGTGCTGGATTCGGAGGGTGCGAACGGTCAGAAGCCGCCCGATACGGGTCAGGACGAGGCCCGTATCGGTCTTGATGCGCCGTCCGATCGACTGGTTGGCTCACCCGCGTTGCGGGATGAACAGCATTCCCGCGCGGCAGCAGTTAGCGGCGCGAGACGGGCTGCTGAGGCCCCTGCCATCGTGACAATCGGGGATGACGATGCTGTGTCTGCGAATCGCAACCCCGTGCAACAACCCGGGGGGAAACTAGAAGAGCCGTCCCCTGAACTCGAGGATGGCCCGCGACTGGACCATGAAGTTGCGGGCGCCGATTCGGTGACGATCGAGGCGACACGGGCATCACGGCCTGACCTCACGCAGACGACGCGCCGCCACTGAATGTGCGTTTTCAGTGGCGGCGGAACTCGTGGTGCAGCACCCTGATCTCGTGGACCGTCGTGCGTTGTGGCAATGGGCGGTAGCCATCAACGCGGTTGCGATGGCTACCACGCTGGCGATCGCGATCCTCTTCGGTGTGTTCGCAACGACCAATGGGCAGCCTCGCGGGCCAGGGACATCGCAGTCACCGTCGCCCGGCACCGAGCCGGACAACCCGGAGCCGGACAACCCGGAGCCGGACAACCCGGAGCCGGACAACCCGGAGCCGGACAACCCGGAGCCGGACAACCCGGAGCCGGACAACCCGGAGCCGGACAACCCGGAGCCGGACAACCCGGAGCCGGACAACCCGGAGCCGGCCGAAGGTTGCCCGGATGGAGCACTGCTGCCGTGCACTGGCAACTGATCTGCTGCGCTCCTCGTGGGTTCGCTACTCGTCCTGGCCGGCTGGAGCTGTGTTGCCCTTCCACAGCCGTGGGCGCTGCGGCACCTCGCGGAGTTCGTCGAAGCGTGTGCTGATCGTCTCGACGTGGTCTCTCACCTCAGCGAGCGATCCGCTGCTACGGAGCGTGTGCGGCAAGTCGATCCGGATCAGCACGTCGATCTCCTCGGCGAGGCTTCCACACGACGCACCCACCTGTGATGCCTGCTGCGCTTGGCCAGCCGGGTTGAGCAAGGTCACGGTCGCTGACAGTCCAGCGCCGACGAGTGCGCTGATCGCTGCGAGCTCCGCCACCTGCCCTGATAGGCCGGTGACACCGGCGCCGGCAGACAGGAGTGCAGCAGAAGCGCCCAGAATGATGAACCATCGCTGCCACAGGCGGGCGCTGTCGACCTTCGCGAAGGACTCGTTGAGGACTGCTACTCGCAGCTCCTCGAGATAGTCGCCGAGACGCTTGGCGTACTCGGGGTCCTCGAGATCGGCAGGCAGATCGACTCGTCGACGCGTAGCGAAGCGACGAACTGGTCGCCGGCCGTCGAGCGTCACGGCAAGGATCAGCAAGGCGAGCACCAGCAGCACAGTCGCAGCCAGCCAGATCTCGTCGTTCGCGCTGCGGAGCTCGTCCCTGAGCATCCAGACCGACAGCGCGACGGTCAGCACCAGTGGCGGCAAGAGCGTTATCGACCAGAGCCGCTCGGCGCTCATCCGGCCCCGCAGCCGATGGTTGGCGATGAATGAGCCTGCCACTGCCGACGCCCATGCGGAGAGGTACGCCGCCCCGCTGCCGTCCCACACCACGATCCACTGAAAGCACAGCACCAGCGAGGCCAAGGCGATGGCCAGTGCGACCAGCGAGAAGCGGTCTCGTTGGGCCTGTCGCCGTGTCGCGCGCTCCTGCGTCGCGTGGACGTCGTCGACCCTGCGGTCCCAGTCGCCGGGCAGCCTGTTCTCTGGATCCTGTGCGAGCCAGCTTGCCCACACGTCGTCGACCTGCATGTCGAGGGCGGTCAGGGTGTCCAATGCGGCGCGGACCGAGTCGGTGTCGCGCGCCCCGACGAGTTCGGCGACCTTCAGGTCACGGTCGCGGTCTGCGCGGTGTTTTCGCAGCCGCGCCGGGACCGAGGCGCGGAGGGTCTCCATCTCGTCGTCGGTGAACCTGAAGTCGGCGCCCGGTTCGATGCGGTCGCCCACCGGTGCGCCCAGGTGCCTGGTCGCCGGGTCTCGGGAGGTCACTTCGTGCCGCACCTGCTCGCGAACGAGCTCAATCTGGTGGCGTGCATCCACGCGCTCCTCGCCTGGCGACCCATCGCTGATGCTCATCTCGCTCATCCAGACCTCCCTTGGTGGGCTTCATGCTGCCCGGTTCTGCGGCGGACGTCATCAGAACAGGACAGCAGCCAACCAGGGGCAACTTGCCCAATGGCAACCGCCTTGCGGTCCGGGACCTCACGCGCATCAGCTCCCCCGGCCCGGAAGGAGCCGCGCCGTAGCCGCAAGCTTGGCTTCCGCCAAGCCCACCGGCGCCCTCTTCCGTGCAGAGTCCGCGCCGCTGCCCAGCGCCAGCAGTCACGCAGGGGCGTGGGCCCCAACACCACCGACGAATGCCCCGTCACACCAAGCTAGTTGGCACACTCAGCGCGGAGAGGTTCGAGTTTTGGCGCCCTGAACAGGCTTGGCGAACCACAACGTCCGGTGTGTCCACCGGCCCGGGCCGAGCCGGGTGCCGGAGCACACCAAAACGGTGAGCTCAGGTGGTCCCGAAGTGGAGTAGAAGCGCGCCAACACACCTGGAGGAATCGCAGCGATCGCGACTTGTACCTTTTCTCGCACGCGATAGCAGACCCGCTCGCCTTCGGATCCTCGTACAACCATGAGGTCGCCGACCTCGAGCCGTCGAAGCAGAGCGTTCCCGAGGGCTGAACCGTCCGACCAGGTGTGCGCATTGAGCTTGACATTGCCCTGCGCGGATCCTGGCTTCGCTCCGTAAAGATCCCAGGCGAAAGCCTGCTTCCCAGCGATGGAGATCGGTGGAACGCCGGGCACGTTCTGCAAATCACGCTTAAGCGCGAGCGCTGACGCGCTCATTCTGAATCGCGGTAGAAGGACCATGCTGGGGACAAACGTGCCAGAACTCGGGCGGCACCTCAGTTGGGATTGCCCCGAACCAGCACTAACCTGGCGCGGGAACCCTGTCCAAGCGGTTGGCGACGACTCGCGCTCGGTTGGAGCAGCGCGGTAGTCCGTTGGGCTGTTCTGCAACGCCTGTAGCCAGTAGGTCAGGCCCACCAAGCCGAACGCGACGGCCAATGCGCACCCGGCGGTCAAGGATGCTGCAGCTGCCCGGCCCACGTCCTACCTCAACCGCTGGGTGCTGGGGATCGAGAGCAAACGTCGGACCGCGGACTCGGCGAGCCGACCGGCTAGTGAGTCTAGGTCGGCCGCTCGTGCCCGGAGGTTTCCGTTCTCAGTTCTTCTACTCACGGCTGTGGCCAATCGCGATCGCTTGGAGCTCAACCGTATCTCCGAATCCGGCCAACGCAGAGACTGAAATTCCCAATGGGAGGAGACGGACCGGCGAAGGGTGCTGCGGAGGGATGCTCAGCTATTCGAACGGCGACGCCTTCACGCTCATGAGGGAGCCGGCTCGTCCGCGGGACCGATAGCTCATAACGCCCATTGGGGGTTCACCGTCGCTTCTCAAGTTCCTGCGCCAGGACATCGCGCCATCCACACGGACTCGGACTCCCTCGCCGACGCCGAGCTGTGTCTCGACGCGGCAGTCCCTTCTTGAGCCACGCCTCGTCACGGTGACCGGCGAGCCGCAGACCGAAAGAGAGCCACACCAGAACAGCCGGTGGGCAGCCGCATAGAGAGCTGCCCGCCGATCACCTACTGGAATCGTCTAGTAGCCGCCTGAAACCGTCGTGCGAAGAGGTTGATCCGGCAAAGCTGATGGCCACCGGCGGGTCGCACGCAAGGGCGCGGTCAGGCAAAGTGCGGCTCACATCGAGACAGAACGCGTGCCCCCGGTGCGCGAGTACCACGATGCGCGATTCAGAACCAGCGTCGTAACCCTCGAGAATGGAACCGCGACTCAGTTGGGGCACGCGGCGCCGTTCGGCGGGCGCCTCGGGTGAGTGGGGCAGCCTTCACAGGAGGGGACCGAGCCATGCGCCAACCTCGCGGTGACTTAGATAGTGCGAGATCGAATGCGCCTCGCTGGCCGGGTTCGTCACACGGACCTCCTTAATCGGGCCGCCGTAGCGCGCGGCAATCGGGTGGCCGAGGGCGACGAAGTCGTTGCGGTCCCATACGCTCAGCCATGCCGGGACGCCGGGGTGTGCCGGCCCCGGCTCCTTAAGGTTTCGGTAGACGCCCTCGAGACCTAGCGGGTCGCCGACTGTAACTAGGGCCTGGGTCCGCTCCCTTACGCCCTGGTCCTGCAGCAGGTCCAAGGTGACGGCGGACCCAAGGCTGTGCGCGACGATGAGCAGTTGGCCCTCGGCGGGGATTCCTGCGCGTAGGGCGTCCAGGACCGCCTCGCGCGCGTAGCGCAGGTACACCGCGACGTCGCGCAGCGTCGCCTCGATGATCTCCTGGTCGGCTTTGGTGTGGTCAGCCAGCAGCTTGGCAAGCTTCCGGGCACCCGGAACGGACAGGATCCTCTCCCAGGGGCCCTCGTCGTCGATCTCCGGGTCCACCCCGTCGGCTTGCTCCGCCATCGAGCGAAGTATGTCGCTCTCGGCCTCGGCCACGTCCTCGGGCATCAACGGGTCCATGTGTTGATCGTGCAGCGACTCCAGATCGATGTCGGCGCCCGACTGGATCGCCTCGAGCTCCTTCAAGTGCAGCAGGTCGCCGTAGAAGGGCAGAACGGTCCGCATCTTGGCGAGGGCGTCATGCCCGGCCACGCTCAGCCCATAGTTGAGGCCGGCGACCCACTTGTCATGCAGCTGGGCCGGGTTCTTGCCCTGCTGGTTGCGGCCATGAATGAACACCACCGTCGTCGAGGTGCTCATGGCGCGATCCTCTTTCCTTGTTCCAGAACGGCCTGCTGCAGCATCTTGACCTCCTGTTTGCGTGGGCGCCGCGCTGCGATGTCGGCGACGATCCGGCTGATCCTTTTCGCAGCGTTGAAGTCATAGTCCTTCAGGCTGGGCGACATGTCCGGAGTCCAAATCTCGCCCGTCACGGTCAGGGCACGCCTCCGGCTGTCGCGTTTGGGTTTGCCGCCAAAATGCAGCCCAACGACTTCCCATTGATCGTTGAAGACCGGAGAGCCGGACGAGCCGCCGAGGGTGTCACCGGTGTAGTGCAGGGTGAGTTCGTCAGCGGCAAGCAATTGGCTGTTGCGGATCGTGATCCTCTTTCTGCCGCCGGACGGGTGATGAATGACGTTCAGCGGCTCGCCGTTGCTCGCCTTACCGGTGACGCCGATCAGTGGGAGGTATCCTCGGGAGGCGCCCGGCTGTGCGCCGCGTGCACCTGGCTTCACGGCCACCAGGGTGTAGTCCAGGCGGTCCTCACCACTCGTGAAGAACATCAGTGCGGGATCGAGCTCGAAAATCTGCGCTCTTCTTTCACGGCCGGCCTCGTCGTATTCATAGTCGAACTCGACAACGCACGCGCCAGCGACACCTTCGTCGGGAAGCACATGATGGTTTGTGAGCAGGACCGAGTTCGCCACCAAGAAGCCGGTGCCTTCAGCTCGGGTCTCCTCCGGCGCACCGGCAAGGCTTACCCTGCCTACCGCTCGCGCGCACCGCGCACCGCGGGTCAGGAAGCTGGACCAGAGGGTTTCGTCACGGCCTCCCCAGATTCCCTCTCGGTCGTATTCGTTGAGGAACTCCGGGTGGTGATCGGTGACGTATGCGCGGCGCGCCTGGCGCTGCTTGCGGGGTGCAGCCCTCGCAGGTGAGCCCGCCGCAATCGCGGCCAGTGTCTTCCGTCGTTGGACCGCGGTGCGCTGGGCCTGCGCCGACGGCACATCAAGCACTATGACCATGTGGCCTCCCCCAAGTCTGGGTCATGCCTACTCTCTTGGCCCTGCAGGAGCAAGGGTTCGTTCCTAGAGCCGCCATCGGAGGTCAGCGCCGCTCAGGCGCATGATCAACCTCTCCGACGAGCGCATCAGTGGCGTGTCAGCTCAAGCCGCCAACCGCCACGCCCAACCGACACCAGCGTCTTCCCAGATTTCTCACCAGCCTTAGCGGCTATCCCCGCTGATGGCTCCGCCTCGACAATCCCGGTCGCCAGGTCGAGCTTCTTCTTCCCGGTCGTCCCGGCAACTCCCTCGCCCGCCCCCGTTGTCAGCGTCTTCGTCGCCGACCCGTCATCCTTCGCTGCCGGGTCCGGCTTCGCGCCCGATCCTCGCACCGCAACCAGTCGCGTCAGCAGGTCGAACCAGAACGGGCCACCGAGCATCACCAGCAGCGCCGTCAGGATCCACCCCAGAACAACCCATAACTGCGCCCGCGTCTCGGACCACGAACCGAAGACCTTGGGATCGCTGCCCTCGACCCAGACGGCCTTCGCCTCCGCGTTCCAGCCGACCGGGAACCCGACCTTCGCAACGAGTTTTGTCGCCTCGTCCACCGAGTCCACCGAGTCGGATGTCGGGTTCGTTGATGCGTCCGTCACGTACTTCTCCGCCGCATCGGTCACCGCGGCCCGCGCGACCGGATCGGTCCACAGATCCTGCGCCGCATCGATTGCCGACACGTTCCCCGCCCCAGCCAGCAGCAAGCCGATGAAGAACAGGACCAGGGTGGCCCACCGCTTGTACGAGCCCTCGGCCCGAGCCATCGACTCGTCGAACCACGTCTCCAGACCCGCCTTCACTTCGAGCAGGTCATCGCGGCCCTCTGCGATCATCGCCGATAGGCGAACCTTTAGGTTCTCCGGCCACGACTCCGATACCGGCCGTTCATCGCTCGGTTCGACTTGCGAGATGTACTCGATGACGGCGTCAGCGAAGGCCTTCGATGAAAGGTAGCTAGGACCCTTGCTCTTGGTCCGGCGAAACAGGCTCTTCCCCGCCGCTGCCTCAGCTGCCAGCCAGACCGACGTGTTCTTCACCGCATCGAGCGCGTGTTGGTAGGTCGGATCCAGGTCACCCCACTCCTTGCCTTCGTCCTCGACGGCCTTCTTCCCCGCCTTCTTCGCCCTCTTGCCCTCATCCTTCGCCTTCTTGGCGTCCATCCCCGAGAGCAGTGCACCAATGCACCGCTCTAGATCCGTCGACCGTTTGCTGAACCAGCGCGAGATCACCTCGCAGATCGCGGATGCGCCCGTAGCCAGGATGAAGAAGAGGGTCGCCAACCCGATCGCCGTCTCGAGCGCCTGGGATCCGAACATCGCCACCACCGCTTCCCGTCGCGGACTGCGTCTCGGAGCGGGCTATCCGCTAGGGACTGGAAGGGGTCGCCGGCACTCCCGTGCACCACTTATCCTCCACTGCTAAGTGCACTGTCAAGGCACACCAGACGACTCCCGGCGTCGGAGCCCTTGTTCTGCGCTGCTGGCGACTGTCTAGATCCGGCCCTCGTTATAGGTCGCGCCACCGTCGAAGTCAGTCCATCGGTCCAAGCGCCGGAGTGCGAGCGACGGCACACCTTTTCCCTTCCGCTGTGCCCTCAGCATGCGCACCTACTGCGGATGGACGACAACACCCTCGCTGAGTTCGACAGTGGAGCATTGAGGCGAGAAGACGCACAGCCACCATCTGGCTATCAGCGCAGATCTGCTTGGCGGTGAGCCAGTCCCCGCCGTCGAGGGCTTCCTGCGCCCTCTCGATGAGGAGGTCCGAACTCACCTCGTCGGCGCCGTCCACGTCATCGATCGTGGTCCGCCGCACGGGCCGCCATCCCGGATGAGCGGACCATCCGATGGGAGGCAGGCGACAGAGCGTCGCAGAACAGCTAGTTGCCGATCTGCGGGATGAATACGGCCAGGAAGCTGGTCACCAGCGGCGCCGCCAGACTGGTCAACGCAATGGGAGACCTGAAGAGAGAGCCGTTGAGATCGAGGACCGCGAGCAACCGGTCCTTCGCCGCCGCGTCGTCGGCGGTGATGGCAACGCTGCGGGGATATGCGCGGTTGAGCAGCATCGTTGCGGTTCGTCGCCACGACATCATCAGTGGCAGCACCACTAAGGAGAGCACGACAGTGAAGAACGCCCCGTAGACCAGTACCGCCGACGCGGGGAACTCTGCCTCACTGAGCGGGTCCGGAACGAGCGCGGCGCGCAGTGCCCCGGACAGCAGGACGGCGCTGAGGACAAGGGCGAGGAGCCGTCCCACCGCTGCCGCGATGTCGCTTCTGATGTCGAGCAATCGTTCCATCATGCCGTCCAGGTCCGCGACCGAGCGCGCGTCGGAAGCGGGGGCATGGAGGCTCGGGATCTCGGCGCGATACCGGCTTAAAAGCGCATGCGAGGCCCAGACGAGCACGATCCAGGGACCTGCTCCAGCGGCGCCGAGTAGCAGCAGCGCGAGGGCGATGAACCGCCAGTGTTCGATGGGCACCTCCGGCCCGCCCCGGCCACCGCCCAGCAGCGTGACGACGACGATTGCCGCAAACAGCAGGTAGAGCCCGACGTACGCCTTTGCGGACGGCTCGCTCGCGCGGAGGCGTTCGTCGTGCAGTTCGCGGATCCCGGCAACGAGCGTGTCGATGAAGGCAACGCTTGCCAACGCGGCGACGCCGACCCAGGTCTGGAACGGTGCGCTGTCGACGAACGCTTTGTCCGTGTCGGCGCCTGCGCGCGTGACCCCGAACAGGACCAGCCAAGCCGCGAGGGCGCCGACGGCGAATGCGATGCTCGTTAAAGCCGGATTCGAGCGGCTCGTCAAGAACTCCACGGACACCCTCCCGAGGTCATCGGCCACCGACTGGCCGTTACCAGCGTCCCACCTCTCCGGCTCGGCCCACCGATCCAGGTCCCCGAAAGGGGCGCTTCTCCGCCCGCGTACGTGCACGCCTGCCGCGGACAGTAGGAGGGTCTGCTGCACAACTAGTTTCGGCCTGACCTAGTCCAAGTAGCCGCGAAGGCGGCGTCGTCCTATTGCCGCAGATACCGAACGTTCCGCCTGTCGTTTTCGTGCGGTCACCTTCGGCAGCGCGCTGCCCACTTCTTCCACCCACGGGTCTCTGACGCCGATCCCGTCGGGAGAGGGACGAGTCGGGGGCATGTGGCCGATGGTGGTGTGGCCGTCAGCCTCGCTCGCGGAGCCACTCCTCGTATGGCACGGGCTCCGCTTCTTCCTCCGCCTGGCTGACGATGGAGTAGGTGAACCAGGTGCGCAGCGACACCATCTCCGGAGTGGACCGCAGCGTGAGCAGCTGGTGGGTCTCGCTGATCTCATCAGCCAGGTTGTCGGCGGCCAGTAACTCACGGAGCGTCGCGGCCATCTCACGGGGAAGTGTCATCTCGATGTCGACGTACTCCATCCCCATTGCGGCGGCGTCCAGGGCGGTGCGACGACCCAGGTGGCGCGCAAAGGCAGGGCGGGTCACCAGTCGCTCGATGAGCAGACCCAGCTCCCGCGGTGGCGTCGCACCCTCGTTGTAGTCGATGAGCTGGAGCTCCCGAACCAGGTCGTCGAGCCGCTGGTCGATCTGGAGTGCGAGCTGCACCGGGCACCGAAGTAGCTTCACCCTCGCCCAGTCGGCGGGCAGGACGACCTGCTGCGGTGCCGCGCGTTCGCGGTATTCCACTACCGGCGGGCGTACGTCGTGCTCGACGCCGTCGCCGGCAAGTTCGGCCCATATGCCTCGTCCATCGAGGCGCTCCTCGATCCCCCAGGACTCCGCCAGGACCGACACGATCGCCAAGCCGCGACCGGTGGTGCCCTGGCTCTCGACAGGTGGCGGGGCCACCGCCGCGAGCGGGACCATGCCGCCCGCGTCCTCCACCGTGAGCCGCACGCCCGGCTCGACGTCACGCAACCGAACGCGTAGGTAAGGGCTGCCGCTGTGCAGGGCGGAGTTCGCCGCCATCTCGGTGACGCACAGGGCGGCGTCGTCGACGAGATGCTCGCGGCCCCACTGCCGCAACCCGTCGATGACGAACCTGCGCGCTCCCGGGACACTGGAGGTGTCAGCGACGAGCTGGACTCGCAACTCCGGGTGGGCCCCTCCGGGCAAGGACGTCACGCTGGCATTGTGCCCGACCTGTACGCCACCCCGATCGTGTCGATTCGCGACGACGCTGAGGGCCGTGCCCCCGCCGCAGAGTCGCTCCGGACGTGCGGTCTTCGCCGCCTTCGTGCCCAGACCCGCGCCTCTAAATCGTGTCGCCTTGTGGGCGTGCACTTGGGAGCTTTACGGAGTGGGCGGCCCGAGCGCAGGCGCCGGTTCGGACGTAGTTCTGTCCGTTCCTGGGCGGCTGGCTGGTGCGGGAAGGAGTCGAGCCAGTGAGCCTGTGGCGGTTCGGGGACGTGCCTGCAGCGAGCCTCGGATGTTAGCGAGGCGATCGGCTAGATAGGTGTCCGCATCTCTGAGCCGTGCCTCGTTCTGGTCGAGTACTTCGAGATGCAGGATACCGGGGGCGAGGTGCAGGCGCTGGGTGACATGGTCGATGGCGGGAGGCCAGGCAAGCGGCGGGCGGGACGCGATGATGCGTCCGGTCTCGCGGGTGAGGGTGAGCCGGGTGGCGGGGTTGCTCCAGTCGGGGTGGTCGAGCAGGAGTTGGTCGACCATGACGTCAGCGAGGGGTCGCCGATTCGCGAGGGCGTGCTCGAGATGGGCGGGTCCGTGCTGTTGGAGGAACTGGGCGGGGTCAAGGCCCGGCGGAAGTGTCAGGTAGGTGGGATCGGCACCCCGGGTCGTGAGGTGCCAGTAGGCGCGTCGTGCAGAAGTCCAGCCGGCGTGGTCGGCATCGGTGGCGAGGGTGATGTGGGTGGGGTCGTCGCGGTAGTAGGGGCGGAGCAGGTCGACCTGTCCTGCGGTCAACGCCGTGCCGAGGGCAGTGATCCCAACGGCGGCGCCGTCGCTGGAGAGCGTGAGGGCAAGGGCGTCAAGGGGTCCTTCAACGAGCACCGGGAGTGCTCCGGACTCGAGTGCGCTGATGTTTTCGCCGAGCCCGAACAGCGCGTGGCCCTTGGTGAACGCCGGCGTGGTGCGGGTGTTTAGATACTTCGGTCCGGCGTAGTCATGGTCGGCCTTGCGGGGGTTCCGTCGCCCGACGAACGCGATCGGGCCATCGTGGCTGTCGCGAATGGGAAACATGACGCGATCCCGGAAGACGTCGACGAAGTCGCCGCCCTCGCGGCGTCTGGCCAGTCCCGCGGCTTCGAGCTCATCTGGTGTGGCCCCCAGATTGGCGGTCAGGTGCCGGAGCAGGCTGGTGGGGCCGGGGGGTGCGTACCCGACCATCGGGTGCGGGTGGTCGGCGAGGTCGGTGCCGAGGCGGTCGTGAAGGTAGGCGGGCGCCCACGACTTCGGATAGCAGCGGGAGTAGTAGGCGACGGCGGCCTCGTGGAGTTGCACTGTCCGAGATCGGGTGAGCGGGTGTATGCCCGGTGGCGACGTCCGCGGTGCCAGGTGCTGCGTGTCACCAGGTGGCGTGGCGGCGAGGTCGGGTCGGCCTTTCGGCGGTGCTGTCCGCGCGCTGCCTACCTCGGGGTCGCGTCGCTCGATGGACGCGGTGCACGCGTGGTCGTCGCGCTCGAGCAGTGGCGGCGCCGGGTCGTCGGGTTCCTCGGGTGGGTCGGTGAGGGTAGCGATGCGGAAGACGAGAGCATCGGCGAGCTCGTGGGCGGGGAGGTCGGTGAGCAAGGGGTGAAGGGCACTTCGGAGGAGGTCGTCCGGGGCCCAGTGGTGGCGGGTGCAGGCTTCGTCGATGGCGGCGACCAGGGCGGGCCACGCGGGGGTGTCGGGGAGGCTCCGGCCCAGGTCTCCCGGCACGTGGCGGGTGAGGGTTGGCAGCCAGTCGGGGCGCAGCAGGTCGGTGGAGCGGTGGCCGCCGTGCAGGGTGGCGGGGCCGAGGTGGGGGAGGAGGCGCCACCAGAGCGCGGCTGCCGGGTGACCGTCGGGTAGTGGCGCTGCGGCGAGGGCGTCGCGCAGCAGCGCGTCGACTGGGAGCCCCGCCCGATCGAGGTGGGACAGGCGCTGGCACAGCGTCGCGTTCCACGGGTCGCAGGTGACCGCGTCGGGGAGGGTCTGGTACCAGCTCCGTTGGCGGTAGGGGTACGTCGGTCTGGTGGCCCGGACGGCACGGTCGAGACCGGCCTGGTGGTCGCCGGGGGCGCCGGCCTGCGGGTGGCCGGTGGGACGTAGGTCGGTGTCGGAGACGTCGTGGACGGCCCGCCAGATGGCGATCGCGGTGCGCAGCGACTCGGCGTCGGGATTCAGGAGGGGCTGGGCCCAGTCGGGTGCGGTGGCGGGGGTCCACGCCGTGGTGTCGCGGGTGAGCTGGTGGGTGAGGTCGACGACGCGGGTGCTGCGGGCGGTGAGGTACGGGCCCCAGTCGGGGTCGGTAGCCAGCGCGTGGGGGATGGAGGGGAGCCACGGCAAGGGTCCGGCGGCCAACCCGGTGTCGAGGCGGGTGTCGAGGACCGCAGCGGGGTCGACGGCGTCGCGCAGACCTCCCTTCTGAAGCGCGTTGCGCAGCAGGTGGGTGGGGTCGTGTCCGTCGAGGGCGCGCAGGGCAAGGTGGGAGCGCAGGGTGGGCCAGGCGGGAGCCTCGGTGAGGTCCACGATGAGCGTGTCGGCGACCTCGTTCAGGTCCTGCAGCTTGGACTCGCCGAGTGTTCGCTCGGCGGCGAAGGTGACGGCGTCGAGGTAGCGGGCGGCGGCGTCTCGCAGCTGGGCGGCAATGCCGGTGTGGGTGGCCAGCGCGGTGCTCGCCGAGACCGGTGCCTCGTCGCGGGCCAGGACGCCGGCGATCCGCTCGAGGGCGGTGGGCGGCAGGACGGCGTCGGGGCGGATCAGGGTGTGGGGGTCGCCGTCGGTGCCGACGTCGAGGTAGAGGTGGTTGCTGGTGCGGCCGCGGGACAGCGCGACGTACAGAAGCCTGCGGTCCTCCTCGCCGGTCAGGACGGTGTGGGTGGTGTCGACGGTGGTGCCTTGGGCGCCGTGGATGGTGGTGGCGTAGCCGAGCCGGACGTGTCCGGCGGCGACGTAGTCCCGCGGGAGCCTCAGGGTGTGGCGCAGCTTGTGGTGGATGACGGTGAGCGATCCGTCGGGGTGGACCGCGCGGATGGTCCACCGGTCCCCGTTCTTGACCCAGTCGGTGGGACTGATCCGCAGGGTGCGGTCGTTGCGGCGGGTGACGATGGTGTCGCCGGCGGAGGCGAGGGTGCCGTCGGCGAGGCGGAGCGCGGACTCCTTGTCGCGGGATCCCTCCGGGGAGTCGGCGGGGGAGTGACCGATGGTCGGGTCGTCGGAAGGGGCCGTGGCGAGGCGGTCGGTGCGAGCGCGGGTGTTGAGCTCGGCGACGAGTTCGCGGGTGGGCGCGAGGAGGAGGCTGTCGTGGCCGGCGGCGCGGTCGGCGGCCCAGGCGCGGTAGGCCTGGTCGGTCGCGCTGGCGAGGTCGCCGACGTGGATCCGACGGTGGTCGGCGTAGTAGCCGAGCGCGGCGGGGTCGCCGTCGCGGACGGCGAGGGTGGCGGCGGCCTCGGCGTGGTTGCGGCTCCCGTCGGGATTCGTGAACCGGACCACCTCGGTGAGGGTGACTGCCCCGACGGTGGTGGCGATGTCGCGGAGCACCCCGCCGGCGGCGACGGACGCGAGCTGCCGATCGTCGCCGACGAGGCGGACGCTGCCGCCGCGTCCGATGATGTACGCGACCACCTGGTCGAGGTCGGTGGTGGAGGCCATGCCGGCCTCGTCGATGATCACCAGCGTCCGGGGGCCGATACCGGCCACCCAGGCGGGCGGTTGGTGGGCGGCGTCGAGGGACCACACCAGTTTGCTGAGGGTGTCGCAAGGACTCGCGGCAGCGTCGTCGGGGTTGAGGGCGTCGCGCAGCTCGCGGGCGGCAACGGCGGAGGGGGCGAGCCCGACGACGGTGCCGCCGCCGTCGCGCCACACCGCGGCCAGGACTCGCAGGGCGGTGGTCTTCCCGGTCCCGGCGGGTGCGAGCGCGAGCTGCAGCCGGTGCCCTGAGGTCGCCAGCTCCCGCACGAGGGCCGTCTGTGCCGCGTTGAGGACGGTGCCGGTGGTGGCGGCGTTGGCCAGTGCGATGCCGACGCGGACGTCGCTGATCCGGCGTCCGCCGCGGCCGTGCGCGGGGGGCCGTGCGGTGGCCACGAGGCGCTGTTCAGCGTCCACGATCGTCTGGGACGTGAACCGCTGGGAGTCGTGGACGGTGTAGACCGACTCGCCGTCGTCACGGGTCAGTGCCGCCGGAACCGGCGCTGCTGGTGAGGGTGCCACCCTGGGGCGGGTGAGGGGGTCGGGCTCGGTGAACGCGATCGAGTGGTGGGTGATGGCGCGGTCCACGATCCGTTCGGCGGCGCGGTCGACGTCGTTGAGGTCGATGCCCGCGGCTCGGATGCGTCGGTGGGCCTCGGCGCGCAGGTGCCACACCTGCCAGGTGGCGCGCTCGGCCTGCACAGTGTCGACGACCTGCTCGGAGACCTGCCGTACCCACGCGCCGGTGACGCGCTGGCGGGCGGTGCGGTTGCCGAGGGTGACCTCGACCATTCGGCCGATCTGGGCGGGGGAGCCGAGGACCCGGACCGCCTCGGCGTGCCAGACAGCGCGCTGGTCGTCCTCGCTGCGCGGGGCGTGTTTGGCCTGTCGGGTCTCAAGGGTGGCCTGCTGGGCCAGGGCGTAGGACTCCACTGCGGTCGGGGGCCGGCCGTGCCTGGCCTGGAAGTCGAGGGCGAGCTCGCGGCGGCGTCCCTCGATCGCGATGGACCGGCTCGACCAGGCTTGCGACAGGCGCGGCTCGACGCCCACGAGTTCGCGGACCGCACGCTTGCCCTCGGTGTTGGGCTGTTCTTCGCGGGGTGCGAACTGGACGCCGAGACGCGCGACCAGCTCGCCTTCGAGGCGGGTGTTGTACCGCTCCGAGAGGGTGACGTTGGCTTTGAACAGCATTCGCCCGTCGACGGCCAGCCACGCGCCGGTGGCGTCCTGGGTCTTGTTGCTGATAGCGACGTGTGTGTGCAGATTGGGGTCCCCGGAGCGGGCGTCGCGGTGCGTGAACGTCGCGGCGATCAGGCCCGCCGCCTTCACCTGCTGTACGCCACCCCGGCCGCGGCGGGTGAATAGCACCTCGCGTTCGAGGTAGGCCAGGGTCTCCTCGACCGCGGCGTGGTGCGCGGCCTCGACCTGGTCCGCGATGTTCCGTTCGGCCAGCGCCCACAGCACGGACACCGACTTCACGGGCGTGAAGGTGAGGTCGTAGCCGGCGACCGCGGTGGTCTGCTGCCGCGACGCCCGGGCCAGGAAGCCCGAGCGCTCCCGGTCGTCCAGCGGGGCCCGGCCGTGCTCGGTCGTGAACATCTCGTCGGCCACTGCGGTGCGGATCCGGGCCCGCACCTCGGGGGGCACGGGCGTCTGCCAATGCTGCCCGCGCTCGCTGTTGTAGTCGGCGAGGCGTCGGGCCACCGCCCGCTGGAACGGGGCGGCGCCCTCGTAGACCGCGAATGCCCGACCTAGGCCACCGGCCCGCGCCGCCTCTCGCGGTGGACGCCCCGCTCCGAGCGCCGCGCGCTCGAGCAGTTCGGCGTCCGGGTGGCGGCCCTGGCCGAACAGGTTCGTCATCTGGGCCTCGGTGACCGTGGTCCCGGTCTCCATGCCAAGTCCCGCCAGGCCTGTACCCCACCAGCGGCCGGGGGACTCGCCCTTCTCCGAGTAGTAGTCCGCCAACCCGGCGTGGCCACGATCGGTCGCGTCGTGGGCCGCGACCTGCCGGGTCAGGTACGTGTACCCGTCCCCGGCCGTCAGCTTGTGCAGACCCATCACACGGCCCAGAAGCGCGGCCCCTAGGGCCGGGGACGGACATCACCGTCGCTGGTGAGGCCGGCAGTGCATGAGGTGTGCTGGCCCGCGGGCTTCGTTTCGCTGCGGCGGCGGTGGAGCGGAAGCTGACCTGTGGCGATGGGATGCATAGTCGCGGGGGCGGGACCTCAAGGCGTGGGGGGTGTGCGGCTTCGAGTGCCGTGCGAGTGCAGCTCTGAGGGCGTGCGTGCCGTCTCGGCCCGGCGCGCTCGCGCTCGGTGCGCCTCGACCCGCGTCAGCCACCATGGACGGTCTTCACGCTCTCGCCGTGGCGGATGAGCAGGGACGCGTAGTAGTGCCGCAGCGAGTGGAGGCCGGTGCCGAGAGCCAGGCCTGCCTTCTTGGCCTCCGGACGCCACTTGTGTCCGAATGCCTGACGCCTGATCGGTCCACCGTCGAGGGTGAAGAGGAGGTCATTCGCCCGTACGCCGAGCTCCGGGACGGGCGACCCATCTCGGACATGCGTCGGCCGCCGAGACGCTGGACACCTACAGCCACCTGTGGCCGGACTCGGACGACCGGACCCGGGAGGCCGTCGACCAGGTCCTCGAAATTCTTACGGACTGTCTGCGGACTGTTGAGGGTCCGCGACGCTGATCTCAAGGTCAGCCTCGAACCTCTGGAAACGAGCACTCGATGCCGCGACTGTGCATGACTTCCGTCGTCGAAGAACCCCTGGCCTCGAGAGCTCGACAGCCAGTTGCAGTGCTCGGCAAATCGACGAATCAGAGCTTAGGGTTTACGCGACATGTCGATGTGCGAGCGTCTCGCCGAACATCGGGCAGGCGTGCCGGCGCGGCATCGTCTCGACGTGCGCCTGGCTGTTGGGCCGGTGCACCTGAGCGGCCCGCCACTGCTCGGCGTACTCACCGAAGGTGATGCGCCCCGCGTTCGGGTCGACGTACTGGCCGGTGCCGATCGAGGCGGTGACCTTCGTCCAGACACCGTTGGGCGTCGATCTTCCGGTCGAAGTGCCGCGCGTGCTCCCGCCCCGAGGCGTCGGTAGCGCGCCAGCTTCTGGATGCTGGCCATGCGACACCGAGTGCTATCGGGGATCGACCGACCAACGTTGCCTCCTAGACCTCACCGAGGGCCTCACCACTGACCTGCGAAAACGTGATGGAGGGGCTCGGTGCTCGACGGGCAAGAACGAGAATCGCTGCCACAGTAGAAGGCTCCTGAGTCCCCAGAAGACGTCCCATTTCGCGATCGGTTGACTCAGAACATCACGGGGTCGACCCTCGGTGCGGCGCGACCCGATTCACCGATCCGAACACGCAGGTAGGCGATGGAAGTCATCGCGCTTCCGGCACGAGGTCCGGACGCGGTGGCCGATGCCTTGCTTCGATCGGGTGCGTCATGCCGTCTTCGTACTTCGCCTCACCAGGGAAGGCTGACGACATCCCCCTTCGGGGCAAAGAGGTGCATGTGCGTGACGTCCCACAGTGACGGCCCGTCGTTCAGCAGTTCCGCGACGATGAATACGGTCGTGAGTACCAGGATCACGACCCACGCCCGGAAGTAGTTCTTGTCGTTCACGACTCTCCTCGAAGCCCTGAGGTGGGCGTCATCGGAGACCGCCACACGGGTGCCATACTAGTCATCTCGGCGTCGCAGGAGCCTGTCACCGGCCCGCCGGCCCAGTCTCCTCGTCGCAGTGCCTACGAGCCATACACGCGACGAGCGCTGTTCGTGTCGCGAGGGTCGCTTGCGACCAGCTAGAAGCTTCCGATTGATAGACACGCCGCCGCGCCCTGAGTTGTGGCGAGATCGTCGATCCGACCCACGGCGGCAGGTGAGTGGAACGAGCTCGCGGGACGTGCACGCGGTCAGAGTCCGCAAACAAGTTGCCTGCAGAATCAACCGTCTTGATCGCGCGGATTGCATAGCGCCGCAAGGACAGTTTGCCTACGGTTGGCTGGGGAGGCGCACGGTGAATGTGCTGCCGTGCCCGACGCCTGAGCTGGTCGCTGAGATTCCACCACCATGCGCCTCGACGAGCGCCTTCGCGATGGCAAGCCCGATACCGGAACCTCCACGGCGCCGGTCTCGGCTGGTGTCCGCACGGTAGAACCGGTCGAAGAGGTGCGGCAGGTGCGCGGCGGACACCCCGTCGCCGGTGTCGGAGACGCGGTACTCCACCCAGTCCTCGATGCGACGACACGTCAGCGTGACGGTCCCGTTTGCGCGCGTGTGTCGCAACGCGTTGTCGAGCAGGTTACCCAGCACCTGCCCCATCCGCTCTGCGTCCACTCGCACCCGGCCGGCGTCCACGAGGTCGGTGTCCAGATGCACACCTGCGGCGACGAAACGGTCCCGAGCCGTCTCAGCCGCGGTCGCGGCGACCGTGACGGCATCGGTGAGCCCAAGGGTGAGGTGCAGTCCCTCCTCCGCCCGGGACAGCGCGGCCATGTCCTCGGCCAGGCGCCGTAACCGTGCTGTGGAACCCCGGACGACGCCCAGCGTCTGCTCGTCGAGGGGACGGATGCCGTCCTCGACGGCCTCGAGGTGCGCGTCGATGGTCGCCAGTGGGGTGCGCATCTCGTGTGCCAGGTCGCCGAGCATGCTTCGCCGTGTCGCCTCGGTCGTCTCCAACTTCTCCGCCAGCTGGTTGTAGCTGAGCGCCAGCGTCGTGAACTCCTGACCCAGGCCCGGGTCGGACACTCGCGCGCCGTAGTGACCGGTCGCGATCTGCGACGCGGCTTCGGCGATGCTGTCGATGGAGCGCTGCACCCGGCGGCTGAAATACCACGACACGGCCAGCGCTGCGAGCACTGCGGCGAGCAGTGCCAGCGAGATCGACACGAGCAGCGCCGACGCGAACGCCTCCTCCAGGTGTCCTGTCTCCTCCGTCGTGTGGTTGTCGCCGGCCTCGCGCAGGTGGTTGGTGAAGATGGTGGGGCCGACCAGGGAGGCCACCAGCCACGTGGTGAGGGCACCCGCGACCAGGACCAGCGCCTGTGCGACCAGGAGGCGGGCCGCGAAACGCGATCGGGCGCCACTCGTGGTGGCAGCGACCGGTGGGTCGGTCACTGACTCGAACCCATCCGGTAGCCGACGCCGCGCACCGTGCGCACGTAATGGCCCTCGGCCGGGTCGTCGTTGAGCTTGCGGCGCAGGTGGCCGATGTGCACATCGACCAGGTGCTCGTCACCGACCCAGGAAGGCCCCCAGACGGCTTCGATGAGCTGCTGGCGGCTGAACGCCATCCGCGGGTGCTCGGCCAGGGTGGCGAGCAGGTCGAACTCGGTGCGCGTCAACGCGACCGGTGCGCCGTCCAACCACACGTCACGACCCAGCGCATCCACGGTCAGTGCCCCGAAGTGGCGAGCACCGTCCAGGGCCGCGGCGACCGTCGCGCCGGGGCGCGGGCGACGGAACATGGCCTGCACGCGTGCCATCAGCTCGCGGGGGCTGAAAGGCTTGGTCATGTAGTCGTCCGCTCCGACCGAGAGCCCTATGAGGGTGTCGACCTCGTCGGTGCGTGCGGTCAGCATCACGAGGTAGGCATCGGAGAACGTGCGCAGCTGGCGGCAGACCTCGACTCCGTCCAGGCCCGGCAGGCCCAGGTCGAGGACGACCACGTCGGGGTCGATCTTGCGCCCCGCCTCCACGGCGTCGAGCCCGTCGTGCACCACCGTCACCTCGAACCCGTCGTGCTCGAGGTAGCTGCCGAGCAGCTCGGCGAGCTCCTTCTCGTCCTCGACGACCAGCGCTCGCAAACCGGACGGAGGTCGGGGCCCTGCGCTGGGGGCTGCTGGCGGATCGCTGCCCGTACCTCCACGTTCGGCCATACCGCTCATGGTGGCATCCCGGCACCGATCAGGGCGTCGGCGAGACCGCCCCGGCCCGCATCTTCAGCAAACCTTCACACGACCGCGACCGCCACCACGGGGTAGCCCGGCGAGGGTGGAACCACGACTAGACGAAGGAGCTGAGGACCATGATGGGCTGGTACCACGACGGCGCAGGCTGGGGCGGTTGGCTGGTGATGACCATCGCCATGATCGCGTTCTGGGCGATGGTGATCGTCGCGGTCGTCGTCCTCTTCCGCGGAAGCAAGAGCAGCGGCCAGGATCCCTCGCTGCGCCAGGACCCCCTGGACATCCTCGACCAGCGCTTCGCTCGCGGTGAGATCGACGAGGACGAATACAACACACGTAGCGCGGTCCTTCGTTCGTCGGTCCGCTGACGCGGTACCGCGTCGGCACGGACCGCTTGCCGACCCACCCCTAGCGACAGGCCAGTCATGTCCCCTGCTCGACCTGCCCAGGCCCCCGAGACGGCGGAGACCGGCGGTCGGGCAGCCCCCGAGGAGCAGCCGCAGCCCCGCGTCCGGAGGGTCTTGGCTAGCGCTTGGAATGCGGTGACGGCCGCTGTCGGCGCCGTGATGGGATTGCTACCCCACGTGCTGCATCACGTGGGGCTGCTGGGGGGCGCCGTGTTCGTGACCGGCGCGACCGGCAACGCGCTGTTCGCCGTCCTGGGCATTGTGTTCTCGTTGCCGTTGCTCCGGCGTATCTACCGACGCTTTGGCACGTGGAAGGCGCCGGGGCTCGCCCTAGCCGTCTTCGCGCTCATGTTCTCCCTGTCCGCGTTCGTCATCGGTCCCGCCATCAGCGGCGGCGACCCGGCCCCAGGCCCCGTCCCGGTACAGACACCCGACCCGGCCCAGCACGACAGTCACCACCCGTGAACGACCGAGCCCGTCCTCTGCACGGATTGTTCTTCAACGAACCTTCACAACACGCGCGCGGTCTCCTTCATCCGCGACCGACACGCTGGAAGCAGACCGAAGTGGAAGGGCCGGAAGAAGGTGGAGGACGACATGAGTACCCGTTGGAGCATCAACATCACGCCTATCGAGCGTGCAGCTCGCGTCGTCCTCGGCTCCCTGACCGCGTTGGTCGGCCTTGTGCTCCTGACCAGAGCCACCTCGGCCCTCGCCGTCACCCCCGACGTGCTGCTGGTGCTGGCCGGTCTCGACCTGGTCGTCACCGGCGCGCTCGGGCACTGCCCGCTTTACTCACGCCTGGGCCACGTGCCCACATCCTTGACAGGACGGATGTGATGAACACACCGCACGCGATGGACCACCATCCGCACCATGACCCCCAGGCGGGGCCGTACGTGACCACCGGCCCGACGCCCGCCGACTCGACGGCCGGAGGGAGCGACCCCATCGCCGAGCAGCAAGGCATGCCTGAAAGCCACTCAGGACATGGCGGACGCGGTGGACACGGGCTGATGATGCTCGTCTGCTGCATCCCCATGATCCTGATTGCCGTTGCGCTCGTGGCGACCGGTGTCGCAGGGTCCGGAGCCATCGTCGGCGCGCTGCTGTGCACCGCCATGATGGCCGTCATGGTGCTCACCATGCCCGGCAGCCACGGCCACAAATAGCCCGTGACGGAGCCGGGAACCTGGGCAGGAAGGTGGGCTTCAGCATGGCCCCCCGCCAGTCGTGCAGGTCGAAACCAGCAGGCAGACAACCGCTTAATCCCTCTGTCCGCAGGACTCCGCACGGTAGGTGCGCCCACGCCCCGTCTGTTCCCCACACCCGTCACAACAACCACCAAACGAGGGGTTGCCTATATACCCCTGGGGGGTATGATCGAATCATGAGCAGCCATCAGCACGTCACCGCTCAAACTGGAGCGGTCAAGGACCCCGTGTGCGGCATGGATGTCGACCCGGCCACGACCGAGCACGTCGCCGAGCACGAGGGCGTGACCCACCACTTCTGCTCCGCGCACTGCCAGGCACGCTTCGTCGCAGACCCCCAGGCGTTCCTTGGCACACCCAGCAGCAAGCCGGTTCCGACCGCGCCGGGCGCCGAGGAGGTCGAGTACACGTGCCCGATGCACCCCGAGATCCGGCAGATGGGGCCCGGCGCGTGCCCGATCTGCGGCATGGCGCTCGAGCCGGTCACCGCGACCGCCGACATGGGACCGTCAGCGGAGCTGCGCGACATGACCCGCCGGTTCTGGATCGGCACCGTCCTCACCATCCCAGTCATCGTGCTCGAGATGGGCCGCCACCTCATCGACCCCCTCTACGACGCCATCCCCTCCGACGTCTCCGCCTGGGCGCAGCTCCTGCTCGCCACCCCGGTGGTGTTGTGGGGCGGGTGGCCGTTCTTCGTGCGCGGCTGGCAGTCGGTGCGCACGCGCAACCTCAACATGTTCACCCTCATCGCGATGGGCACCGGCATCGCCTGGATCTACTCCGTCATCGCCACCCTGATGCCGGGCATCTTCCCCGCCGCGTTCCGCAACGACCTCTCCGAGATGAGCGACGGCATGGTCGCCGCGGCGGGTGCTGGCTCCGTCGACGTGTACTTCGAGGCGGCCGCCGTCATCACCGTCTTGGTCCTCCTCGGCCAGGTCCTCGAGCTCCGCGCCCGTGAGCAGACGTCGGGTGCCATCAAGGCCCTGCTCAACCTCGCCCCCAAGACCGCACGCCGCATCACCGGCGACGGCACCGACGAGGAGGTTGCGCTCGAGGACGTTCAGCTCGGCGACCGCCTGCGGGTCCGACCTGGCGAGAAGGTCCCCGTGGACGGCACCGTCGCCGACGGCCGCTCGTCGCTGGACGAGTCGCTGGTCACCGGTGAGTCCATGCCGGTCACCAAGACCACCGGCGACACCGTCATCGGCGGCACCCTCAACCAGACCGGCGCCCTGGTGGTCACGGCCGAGAAGGTCGGCCGCGACACCATGCTGGCCCGCATCGTGGCCATGGTGGCCGAAGCGCAGCGCTCCCGGGCCCCGATCCAGCGGATGGCCGACCGGGTGGCCGGCCTGTTCGTGCCCGCCGTGATCGGCATAGCCGTCCTCGCGTTCATCGTCTGGGCCCTTGTCGGCCCCGACCCGAAGATGGCCCACGGCCTCATCGTCGCCGTCGCCGTCCTCATCATCGCCTGCCCCTGTGCCCTGGGCCTGGCCACACCGGTCTCCATCATGGTCGGCGTCGGCCGCGGCGCCAGCCAGGGCGTCCTCATCAAGAACGCCGAGGCCCTAGAGCGCATGGAGAAGGTCAACACCCTCGTCGTCGACAAGACCGGCACCTTGACCGAGGGCCGTCCGTCCGTGACCGACATCGTCACCCATGACGCCACTTCGATACCCGAGGGTGAGCTGCTGCGCCTCGCCGCCGGAGTCGAACGTGCCTCCGAGCACCCGCTGGCCCAAGCGATCGTGACCGCGGCCACCGACCGTGGCCTTGTGATCCCCGACGTCAGTGACTTCGACTCACCCGTCGGCCGCGGCGTCCACGGCACGGTCGAAGGACACACCGTCGCGCTCGGCTCCGCCACCTTCATGACCAGCCGCAACCTGGACCCCAGTGCGCTGGATGAGCAGGCCCACTGGCTGCGCCGGGGTGGCACTACCGCCATCTTCGTGGCCGTCGACGGCACAGTAGTGGGCGTGCTCGCCATCTCCGACCCCGTGAAGGCCACCACGGCAGAGGCCCTGGCCGCCCTTCGCGAGGAGGGCGTCGAAGTCGTCATGCTCACCGGCGACAACCGAACCACAGCGGAGGCCGTCGCCCGACAGCTCGGCATCGATCGGGTCGAGGCCGAGGTGCTTCCCGACCACAAGGCCGACGTCGTCACCCGCCTCAAGGCCGAAGGCCGAGTCGTCGCCATGGCCGGCGACGGCGTCAACGACGCCCCCGCCCTGGCCGCCGCCGACGTCGGGCTGGCCATGTCCTCGGGCACCGACGTGGCCATCGAGTCCGCCGGCGTGACCTTGTTGCACGGCGACCTCATGGGCATCGTCAAGGCGCGGCGCCTCTCGGCCATGACGATGCGCAACATCCGGCAAAACCTCGTGTTCGCGTTCATCTACAACGCCGCCGGCATTCCCATCGCGGCCGGAGTCCTGTACCCGCTCACCGGCTTGTTGCTCTCCCCGGTCATCGCCGCCGCCGCGATGGCACTGTCGTCGGTCAGTGTGATCAGCAACGCGCTGCGACTGCGGACGCAGGACCTGGGCTGAGGTGGCCACCGGTGCTCCGTACGATCGGATTGTGACCAGCCCGCGCATCCGGCCCCGTTCCGGGGGCCGGGTGCGTCCCGGTCTGCTCGCTCCGGTGGTGGTCGCCATCGTGCTCGGCATCCTGGGCATGCACGGCATCGACGCCCACGGGGTGAGCTTGCAAGGCCCGAGGACCGATGCCGCCGACACGGCCCCTCCGACGGCCGTAGTGATGGCGGGACACGACCCCGCCCCCGTCACCAGCGACGAGGTGCACTCTCCCGGCGGGACCACCCCGAGTGCGTCCAGCCAGTCCGGAGACCAGACGGATGACATGAGCGGCATGGGTGGCATGAGCGGGATGGTGATGTTGTGCGTGGCGATGCTCGCCGGCGCCGCCGTGGCCCTGCTCGTGGTCCTCGTACGCCGCGGACGGCTGCCGAAGGTGTGGGCGGTCCTCGAGCCTGCCGGTCGCGTGCGGCCGGTCGTGGCCGCCGTGCTGCGGGTCGGGGCGGGGCCACCTGCGGTGTGGAGGTTCTCGGTCATCAGGTGCTGACAGGCAGGTAGCCCGCCGACCAGCACGGTCCACGCTGCGCCACCACGTTGTGGCGCGTCCAGGCCGAGTGCTGCCCGAGTGTGCTGACACGTCCTGCCTGACCCTTGATGACCTCGAACAGGAGAACCAACCTCATGCGCTGCCCCCGACCCACCGCGCTCACGCGCCACCCCGCCGTACTGCTCGGCTCCCTAACCCTCGGACTTGCCCTCACCCTGACGGCATGTGGCAACGACGAGCCCGCCGCCGACAACTCCGCGCAGGTGTCCGAGACCGATCACAACGACGCCGACGTCGCGTTCGCGACGGACATGATCCAGCACCACGCCCAGGCCCTGTCGATGGTGGACCTGACCGTCGACCGCGCCCTCGACCCCGAGGTGCAGCAGCTCGCCGAGGAGATCCGCGGGGCCCAGGGCCCGGAGATCGAGACGATGAGTGACTGGCTTCAGGAGTGGGGCGAGAAGATTCCCGCAACCATGCGCGACCACTCCAACGCCGGTCACGGATCGGACAGCATGGGCGACTCCATGGACGGGATGAACGGCGAGATGCCCGGCATGATGTCCGGCGACGAGCTCGACGACCTCGAAAATGCCCCGGACTCGGAGTTCCAGACCATGTGGCTCGAGATGATGATCGAACATCACGAAGGCGCCATCGAGATGGCGCGGGAGCAGCAGGACGACGGCCAGTACCAGCCCGCCATCGACCTCGCCGGGGACGTCGTGGACACGCAGTCCGCAGAGATCCAAACCATGGAGACGCTCCTCGGCTCCTGACCCGGCGCCAGCTCTCGACCGAACCGAGATGGGGCGGGCACCCGTCGAGGGTGACCGCCCCCGGCCGGTGGACGGCATCCTGCTCGGCGCCCTGTCACCGGACCCGCCGCACTGCACCCGACCCTCGCGAAGTGAGCACCCCAATGCCATCCAACGTCCGCACCCGAGCCACCCTCACAGCCCTCGCCGCCGGAGCCGCACTGCTGCTGTCCGGCTGCAGCACGAGCGACAGCCCCGCCCCGCCGGGCGCGCCGAACGCCGCCGGCGCAGATGAGTTGGGCCACGTTCACGGTCTCGGAGTCGATCCGCAAGACGGCACTCTCTACGTGGCCTCCCACTTCGGCGTCTTCCGCATCGCCGACGATGGAACCCGCGAACGGGTAGCCGATCGATGGCAGGACACGATGGGCTTCGCCGTCGCGGGCCCCGGCCACTTTCTCGGCTCCGGACACCCCGACCTGCGCGAACGGCTTCCGTCGAGCCTGGGCCTCATCGAGTCCACGGACGGCGCCGAGACATGGGACACGGTTTCGCTCCTCGGCGACGCCGACCTGCACTCCATCGAGCCGGTCGGCGATCGGATCTATGCCTACGACTCCACCGGCGGGTCGCTCATGATGACCACCGACAGGACGAACTGGACCACGATCAGCACACAGCCGCTCTACGACCTTGCCGCGAATCCCACCGACCCGGGCACCGTGTACGCGACGACGGACCGTGGGACCCTCGTCCGGTCCACGGACGGCCGCGAACCGCGAGCAGTACCCGACGCTCCGACGCTCACAGCGATCGACTGGCAGCCCGGCGGACCGCTGGTCGGAATCGGTGTCGACGGCACCGTGATGGTCAGTACCGACGCCACCCAGTGGGAGCAGGTCGGCCGGCTGGACGGACCGGCCGAAGCGCTCGATGCCGTCGCTGGGCGATGGCACGCCGCAACCGAGAGCGGCGTCCATGAGTCCCTCGATGACGGACAGACCTGGCGGACGGTGGTCTCTGCGGGCAACTGATCTGGCCGGGCGACTAGGTGTACCCAGCCACTAGGTCGGCCGGGACCGCATGCTGGGCCGCGGCGCGGATACGACGGGCGATGAGGGGTCAGCGAAGAGACGAGTGATGGCTGATTCGGTGCTGGGGATCGAGCCCACCGGCTGCCTGGGGACTCACATGGATGGTGGCACTCGTCAGCTGGGGAAGCTCATGGAGCAGGCGGTGTTGGGTGATGTCGTGGGGCAGGTCGTGGGCGGCGCGGAGGTGTCCAATCCACCGCATGCGGAGGTACTCGGCGTCGACGACGCCGGCCGTGCCGCGGACGACGACAGCCGGGTGTCGGGGGAATGGGGCCGCCGGGGGCTCTGCGAGCCCGATGTGGGGTGGGCGGTGGAGTGGCTACCGGTACCTGGATTCGTTGACCGCCGAAGCCAAGGCTGGCGCTCTGCGGGAGCCCACCAGCCAGTATGGAGTGGGATCGTCCGGGTCGTTGATCTCGATCCGTACGGCCTCCGGAAGGTAGGGGCGCAACAGCAGGAACGCCCTCGCGTCTGCGAGCCGTCCCGACACCTCCCGCGCGCTGGTCCGGTCGAGCGCCTGCGCCGGACCCACGAAACCCAGTTCGATCCTGGCGCGCCCCGCGCGAAGCCAACCGTCCTCCACGACGACCCGGGAACCCCCGTAGGTCCGCAGGCCCATGGCGAGGAGGAGGGCGAGTGCCGCGGAGATGCCCCACGCCAGCGCCTCGGGGACCGCCACCACGAGGGCCAACCAGAAGCTGGCCACCAGCAGGTTGCCCTGGATCCACCATCGAAGCGGCACTCGCAGTCGCTCGCGATACTGCGTGTCCGCTCGTCCCATGGCCCCGCCCTCGTCTCGAGCGGATTCGGCAACCGCTATCTCCTATGCACTATAGTAGATGCGGTTGGATGCCACCTCGTTATCGCGGTGGCATCCGCCTTGCCGGCGGTTATGGCCCTCCCACCCATCCGCCTGCGGTCGATTCGACCGGGCAAGCGAATCCCATGCCCCCCAGCAAAGGACTGCCGCCGTGGCCGACCCTCGCCACAAGCGGGACGCACGTTCCCGTCCCCAGCTCCGTGTGAGCATCGCAGCGGCTTCGCTCGCCGTGATGGCCACCGGCGCCGCCGTGGCCTCCGGAATCAGTGCGTCGCCTCGCGAAGTCGCCCCAGTGGCCGGCGCCGCTGACCCCGCGCCCCGGCCGAGCGCAATCTCACGGCCGAGCGTCACGCCGCTCGGCGAGCGCCGACCGGTCGTCTCGCGTGCCGAAACCCGCAGGCCGCCACGCCCCGCTCGGTCGGAGCCGTCTCCGGCAGCCGTCGCGACCCGCCGCCTCGTACGCAGGGCCGACGTCCAGAAGTGGACGACCGCGCCGCTCAACATCTGGACACGGCCGGGCGAGAAGGCTCGCAAGACTGGCTTGATCGATGCGCTCACCAGGGTCACCGTGACCGGTCGGACCATGCGCGGACGCGACGAGCTCGTCATCGACGGGCGCTCCCGCTGGGTGACGGGCGGCTACCTCGCCGGCCGCAAACCTCGTCCGGAGGCCGACGCGGGCGACGCGGGCGACGCCGCCGACGGACCGGCGGCGGGAGCCTCCTGCTCCAATGGCACGTCTGTGCCCTCCGGAGTGAGTCCCAACATCGTGGCGGTCCACGAAGCCGTGTGCGCCGCGTTCCCCGAGATCACCACCTACGGCACGTTGCGCAGCGACGGCGAGCACGCTCAAGGCATCGCCGTCGACATCATGGTGAGTGGAGACCGGGCATGGCAGGTCGCGGAATTCGTGCGCGAGAACTACCAGACCCTCGGCGTCTCCTATGCCATCCATGCCCGGAACATCTGGTCGGTCCAGAGAGCGAGCGAGGGTTGGCGAGGCATGGAGGACCGCGGTTCGGTGACCGCCAACCATTACGACCACGTGCACGTCACCACCTTCTGACCCCCTTGGCGTCAGCGCCGCGCGGTACGCGACAGTCGCCGAACGGGCTCCCGCGGTCCCTCTTCGAAGCACGGCGGCCCTGACCAGACTGAGGGCCGAGCGTCGACACGCGCCCACCGGTGCGTGCGAGAGCAGTGCCTGCGCGCGGTCGGGCGGCTGGTCACCTCACAGCAGGGTGGACCAGTACGACCAGAACCGGACGGTGATGAGCGTCAGCACCGCGAGGAACGCCAGGAGCAGCGCAGGAGCATGCCATTCCCTGGCGCGTCGCGTGCCTCGGCTTCGAGCGACGCGCTGGCCCAGCACCCCCTGCTCGAGATTGCGCAGCGTGACGTACCAGAACGTCGGCACGACAACGGCCCAGACCACCATGCAGTAGGGGCAGAGTGCATTGATGCGGTACAGGCTCTGGAACATCAACCATCCCACCAGGGCGAAACCAGCGGTGACGCCGATCTGCAGTCCCGTCCAGTACCAGCGGGCGAGCCTGCCGCCCGCCACGAGAGCTGCTCCCGTCGTGACGAGGACCGGGAACGCAGCCACTCCCAGGATCGGATTGGGAAAGCCCAGCAGCGAGGCCTGTGAGGACTCCATCACCGACCCGCAGCTCAGCACCGGGTTCAGGCTGCACGAGGGCACGTAGCCCGAGTCCGCGGCCAGCCGGATGCGCTCGACCAGCAGGACGGCAGAAGCCACCAGTCCCACGGCGCCGGCCACGATGAGCCCCCACGCCAGCGTGGGGGACTCGCCGCGCGCCGCGACGGATGCCCGGGTCACCCGGCGAGGGCCTCGTCGAGGACCGTGCTGAAGTCCTCCACGGACTCCGGCTGGAACGGTTCGCCGTTGACGAAGAAGGTGGGGGTGCCCTGGACGCCGAGGCTCAGACCGTCGTCAACGTCCCGCTGGACCCGCTCCTTGACCTCCGGGGAGGCGTAGTCGGCGTCGTACTGCTCCATGTCGAGTCCGATGTCCTCGGCGAAGCTGCGAAACAGGTCGTCGTGGGGCACCTGGGCCTCGCCCCAGGACTCCTGTGTCTCGTACATCTTCTGGTACATCGCCTCGAACTCACCCTGACGAGCGGCGGACTCCACCGCTCGCGCGGCCCTTTCGGCATTGAAGTGACCAGGAAGCGGGAAGTACCGGGCCACGAAGGTGACCTCGCCGGCGTACTTCTCACGCAGGTCCTCCACGATGGGGAACGCGGCTCCGCACGCCTCGCACTCGAAGTCGAGGAACTCCACGAAGGTGACGTCCTGCTCGCCCGGTTCGCCCAGGACATGGCTGTCCGACCTGACCAGGGCCGACTCCTCCGCAGGGGTGTCGGCCGCTGCAGGCCCTTCCTCGCCACCCCGGACGGTCACCGCGATCAGGGCCGCCAGCACGGCCGCCAGCAGGACGGCCACGAATGCGGCCACCTTGGTCTGAATACGCATGGAGCTCCGATCTCATCGAACGCGAAATACTAGGGCGGATAGTAACAACCCTCTCCTCAGTCCTTTGCCAACGGTGGTGACGGAGCCACGGCTTGTACTATCAGTCGTAGTAGCCAGGCGCGGTCCGCCCGCCTGCATCAGATAGCGGAAGGTACGTCTGTGACGCCCGACCTCCAGGCCGGTGGGGCCATCGACCGGGCCAAGCGGTCGGCGCCACCCCGGCGGCGGTGGCTCCTGCCGGCCGTCGCGGCACTCGTCGTGTCGGGGCTCGCCATCTGGGTGACTCTCAGTTGGGCAGACCCGCCCACCACGGGCCGAGGGACTGGGGACGCCGTCATCCAGCAGTACGCCGTCGCGGAGCGAGTGGACCTGGCCGACTTCGAGGGGGCTCTCCTGGACGGCACGAACTTCTCCAGCGCGGACATGGCCGGCCGGGTCGCCGTCTACAACGTCTGGGGCTCGTGGTGCGTGCCCTGCCGCACGGAGGCGCCAGACCTGATCAGGGTCGCCGAGGAGTACGCCGACGACGTGTCGTTCGTGGGCATCAATGTCCGTGACGGTCTCGACGCCGCGCAGGCCTTCGAACGACGCCTTGCCGTGCCGTATCCCAGTCTGCGTGCGGAGGACAGTGATCGGGCGTTGCTCGCTTTTGGCAGCTCAGTGGCCGTGGCCGCGGTGCCCACCACCGTCGTCGTCGACCGCGCCGGTGGAATCGCCGCGCGAATCGTCGGTCCCACGACGTACTCAACACTCAAGGCGTTGTTGGACGAGGTGGTCACTGAAGCAGGTGAGCCAAGACCGCGGTCAGGTCCACACGGCCGCTGAGGTGCCGCAGTCACCCACGATCACCGCCTGACGGGCTCCGACGGGAGCGCGACATGGCAGCAATCCCGAGCGGACGCCTCGAGCGCCGGCGAGAGCGCCAACGCCAGTGGTGCCGCCAGGAGAGCCAGGACGCCGAGCGCCACCGCGGCGCGATGACGAGGAAGGACGCGCCCCGGCGCGCCGATGAGTCGTCCCACCCGCGATGTGACGGAGCCAGTGGCTGTCGTCCCTGACGGCAACGGGCGCGGGGTCGCTGCTCCGGTGGCGCCGAGCGTGACCAGCGCGGTCGCCATCGCGCGACGCGAAAGCCAGTTTCGGGCGGAATCGTCGGCCTGCATCTCCGCCAGCACTGCAATCTGCTGGTGCGCCGTCCGGAACACCGCGATGCCGGCGAAGGCGCGGGCAAGAGCGCCACTGACGATCAACGCCAAGTCGTGGCGGGCTCGCAGGTGACCGCGTTCGTGGGCCAGCACCGAGTCGAGCTCCTCGGCGGTGAGCGCCGCCAGGGCTGCACTGGTGACCACCACGGTCCGGTGCCTGCCGGGGAGGCAGTAGACCAGCGGCATCGCGTGGTCGATCACCGTGTAGCCCTCGGGGGACGGAGTTCCCACCAGGCGCAACGCCTCGTGCTGCGCCCGACGCTCCCGAGACGCACGTCGCAGCGCGAGTGCGAAAAGGACAACGACTCGAGCCGTCATGGCCGCCGCGGCGAGAAGCGCCAGGAAGGCAAGGCCGTTGCCCGCCGGTGTCGCGTAGTGGTCGGTGACATCGAGGTGTGTCGTCCGCGCCAGGCTGGTCAGTTGTGCACCCACCGGCAGGATGGGCAGCGCCAGGGTGAGGCCGATGAGGATGGTCGAGGACGCCACGGCCACACTGACCGCCTGCCAGGCCAGGATGCCGCCGCTGGGGCTCCGCACCACCCACCTCGCCGCAACGAGGTAGCGCGGAGCAAGGGTTGCCGTGGCCAGTGCGAACAGGGCCAGCACCAGAGGCGCTGTCATCGGGCGGTGTCGGGCGCGTCGGAGGGGTCGCGATGGTCGAGCGCTGAGCGCAGCTCTGCGAGGTCGTCCTCGGACATGTGGCCCACGAAGTGCAACAGAGTCGCTCCGCGGTCCCCACTCTGGGACAGCACCTGGTCGAGCAGTCCTGCCGTGTGCTCCTCCCGGGACAGGGCAGGAGCGTAGAGGTAGGCCCGACCCTGCTTCTCGCGCCTGACCAATCCCTTGCCGTGCAGGTTGTCGAGCACCGTCATCACCGTGGTGTAGGCGATGTCGCGCTCGCGCTGCAGGTCCTCCAAGACCTCGCGCACGGACACGGGGCGATCGACCGACCAGAGTCGCTGCATCACCACCGCCTCCAGCTGTCCCAGCTGCCGCATTCAGCTCACCCGTTTCCTGGCCGTCGTGGACCACGTCGTACTATCGCTCATAGTAGTGCCCGTCGTCGATCTCTGAGGTCACCATGCCCGTCGTCCTGCTCGCCGGCAACGTCCAGGACGCAGTGCTCTCCGGCCCCATCATCCTCGCCCTCGCCGTGGCCGCCCTGGCCGGGCTCGTCTCCTTCTTCTCGCCGTGCTGCCTGCCCCTGGTGCCCGTCTACCTCGGATACGTCTCCGGTCTGGCCGACCCGGCGTCCATCAGGACGTCCGAACCGGCACCCACCCGGATGGGGCCGGCGCCGGGCCTGCGCCAAGGCAGGGTCGTGCTCGGCACGGCGCTCTTCGTGCTCGGCTTCTCGGTGGTCTTCACCACCTATGGGGCCGCGTTCGGACAGCTCGGTCGGTTGCTGGTCCAGCACCAGGAGTTGCTCGTGCGAGTCTCCGGGGTGATCACCGTCCTCATGGGCCTGGTCTTCATCGGGGCCTTCCGCAGGATCCCGCTGTTGACGGCCACCTACAAGCCCTCGATGACTCCACGCCTGGGCCTCGCCGGCGCGCCAGTGCTCGGCGGTCTCTTCGCCATCGGCTGGACTCCGTGCATCGGGCCCACCCTGGCCGCGGTCCTCACCCTGTCCACCACCACCGCGACGGCCGGTCGCGGTGCGCTCCTCACGTTCGTGTACAGCCTGGGTCTAGGGCTCCCCTTCCTGTTTGCCGCAGTCTCCTTCAACCGCAGCGCCCGGTCCTTCTCGTGGGTGCGGGACCACATGGGCGCCGTGTCGCGCGCGGGAGGTTTCTTCCTCGTGCTGATCGGCCTCGCGCAGGTCAGCGGCGCCTGGTCGGTGGCGCTCGCCTCGATGCAGGGGTTCATCGGTGGTTGGCAGACCCCGCTGTGACCGGTCGTTCAATGCCCCTCGTGGCCAGCCGCCGGGTCGTCAAAGCCCCCTCCACATCAGGACCGCGTCGCGGCACCGGGCGATTCCGCGCCGTCCTGCTGGCGGGGGCTGGTGGGGCGTGCCTGGTCGCTGCGTTCGAACCGGCCGGCCTGTGGCCGATGGGGCTTCTCGGACCGCTGCTGCTCGCGGTCGCCCTGCGGAGGCGCTCCGTACGCGACAGCGCTGTCGTCGGTGCCACGTTCGGACTGGTGTTCCACGGGCTACTGCTCGTGTGGTTGGCAGAGTCCATGGGGGCGGGTGCCTGGATCGCCGTCGTCCTGGTCCAGGCGGGCTGGTTCGCCGTGCTGGGTGTCGCCGTCCGTCTCACCGCGCACCTCCCGCTGTCCGCCGCGTGGTTCGCGGTGGTCTGGGTGGCCGTGGAGACGGCTCGATCGTCCTGGCCCTTCGGCGGCCTGCCGTGGGGACGACTCGGGTTCCTGGTCATCGACACCCCGTGGGAGGGCCTCCTGCCATACCTGGGTGTGGCTGCCGTCGGAGGGCTTCTCGCCTTCACGGCCGCGCTGCTGGGGCGGGGGTTCGCTCCCGACATGGCCGACCGGCGCCCGGCGCTGATGAGCGGCGCGGCCGTCCTGGTCCTGGGCGCCGCCACGATCCCGTGGGCCTGGGATCCGGGCGCGAAGGCGTCGATGCGGGTGGCGGTCGTGCAGGGCGGTGTCCCGGGCAACGGACGCCACCTCGTGGATCGTCACCGCGAGGTCACCGCCAACCACGTCCGGGCCACCCGGGGTCTGGCGGCACAGGTCGCGGAAGGCGAGCAACCCCGGCCACAGTTGGTGGTGTGGCCCGAGAACTCGACGGCAGTCGACCCGACGAACGATGCCATCGCCCGGAGGGCCGTGCAGAGCGCCGTCGACGACATACGGGCGCCGCTCCTGGTGGGCGGCATGGTGGACGGCCCGACCCCCGGCACAGTCCTCAACCAAGGCCTGGTCTGGGACGACAGCGGGCCGACGTCGTCGCGCTACACCAAGCGCCACCCGGTGCCGTTCGGCGAGTACATCCCGTTCCGCAGCTACCTCGGCGGCCTCTCACCGCGTCTGGCCGAGGTGCCGCGCGACATGCTCCCCGGCACCGCGACCCCCCCGCTCGAGGTGGCTGGCACCCCCATCGCCGACGTGATCTGTTTCGACGTGGCGTATGACGACGTGCTGCCCCAGCAGATCCGCGACGGGGCGCGGTTGGTGGTCGTGCAGACGAGCAACGCCAGCTTCATCGGGACCCCCCAGCTCGAGCAGCAGTTCGCGATCACCCGGGTCCGAGCGCTGGAGACGGGCCGTGCCGTGGCGGTGGCATCCACCAACGGGGTCACCGCCCTGATCGACCCGTCCGGGCAGGTGCTCGAGCGAGCCCCGCTGCGCGACACGGCAGTCCTGGCGGCCGACCTGCCGCTGGCCGATGCCGTGTCGCCGGCCATGCGGTGGGGGAGCGCACCCGGGACAGCAGCCCTGATCGTCGCGCTCCTCGGGTCGACCTGGGGAGCCGCCAGGCTACGCGGGATCCGTGTCGGAGGCGGGTGACTCATTGCCCGCAGCCGAGCTGCGCGCCGGCACCCGGGGGGAGCCGGAATCGGAGGCCGCGGCGAGACGGGCGAGGTAGTCGTTGTACGACGTGAGCTCCCGGTCCCCGTCGCGTGCCGCCTGACGGTCGTACCGCCGCCGTTCGCGCTGGTCGGCATGCACCCAGGAGGCCACCAGTGCCACCGCCAGGATCGCCAACGGGTAGTCGCCCAATGCCCAACCCAGCGAGGCGCCGAGGTACTGGTCGTCCGCCAGTGACGCCCCCCAGGTGCGACCGAGGGGCTCGAACCAGCCGCGCGCGAGCACCTGGTCGCTGGCCATCAGGGACACCGAGAACAAGGCATGGAAGCCGAAGGTCACCAGGATCAGCAGCACTCGCAGCGGGTAGGCGGGCCGTCGAGGACCGGGATCAATACCCACGAGGCAGTTGGCGAACAGATACCCGCTGAGCAAGAAGTGCGCCGTCATCACGAGGTGTGCGGTATGCGTGCGCAGCGAGAGCTCGAAGAGCGACGAGTAGTAGAACGCCACGAGGCTGACGACGACCAGGGCCGCCGCGACGATTGGTGACCCCGCCAGCCGAGCAGGGGCGGAGTGGACCAGCCGCAGCAGCCACTCCCGCGGGCCCATCGACCCGTCGGCACGCCGTGACAGGGTGCGGAGGGCCAGCGACACGGGAGCCGCCAACACCAGGAACGTCGGCACGGCCAACGCGATCGTCATGTGCTGCACCATGTGCATGCTGAACAGCACGCGCCCGTACGCCCCGGGGGCACCACTCGTGGCCCACACCAGCAGCAGCCACCCGAAGGCCCAGGCGACGGTGCGTCCTACCGGCCACCGGTCGCCGCGGGACCGCAGTCGGATGACCGCAGCCGAGTACCAGATGAGCATCGCCGCGGCCACGGGCAGCCAGAACGTGTCCGGCCGCCACTGCGTGAACCACTCGGCGGCACCGAGCTCCGGAGGCATCTCGTGCCCGAGGAACGCCTGCGCGGTCGTCAGCCGAGGCTCCGGCCCGGTCGTCGGAGGCACGGTCCGGCTCAAGGCCACGCCGGCCCCGGCCGCGACGGCCAGCACGGCCACCTCGAGCAGGACGATGCGCACGAAGGATCCGCGAATCCCCGATGCGAGACCCACCAGCCCAACCCTGCGCTGCCACCAGCCCACTCCGGCGAGAACGGCGATCGCGACGACCTTGATGGCGAGCAGCGCGCCGTACGCCGAGGCGAGAGACGACAGGTTCGGCAGCCGGAGCAAGACCCCGAGCACCCCCGAGACGGTCACCAGGGCCAGGCACCATCCCGCCAGGGCGGAGAACCGCTTGCTGGTGCTGGTGAGCTCCTCGACACCGAGTCGGGTGCGTACGAACACCAGCGCGGCCAGCCCGCCGGCCCAGACGGACACACCCACGAGGTGGACCGCCTGCAGGTTGACGGCATCGTCGTGGTTGAGGCTGCCTGCGGCGTGACCGGCCAGCGCCATCGGCCACAGCGCCGCCATGGAGGTCGCTGCCAGCAGGCCGACGCTGGTGATCGTCCGAGCCGCCAGGGCGCCGGTCGCCACCAGGGCGGCCAACACCGCGGTGACCACGAGGTAGCGCCCCAAGTCGTAGCTCTGGCCGAAGAGGACCGCCTGTTGGGCGAAACCTGCCGTGGTGACGGGCATGCCCAGGGCGTCCGACTGGGTGAGACCGACCAGAGCCAGACTGGTCCACATCCACGTGCTGGCAGCCACCACGACGAGGTCCAGAAGGGCACGCCGAGCTCCGGTGACCCTGTTGCGGTCGTCCGACTGCGGGGGAACGCACACCGACGCCAGGACCAGCGCGCCTACCGTGAGGCCCGCGGCGATGTTGCGCACAGCCTGGATCAGCGGCAGCCCGTAGCGGGTCAGGCCGCCGGGGTCGGGCAGTCCGGGAACCGGTTCGGCGGTCATGGCCCCGGTCGCGCTGAGGAGGACGAGGGTGACCGCGGGACCGATGGCCAGCAGCGCGAGACCGCGCACGATGCCCGCCGAAGAGGTCACTGCTGCTCCCCGCGCGAGAGGCGGGCGTGGTCGCGTCGGCGCCGGGCCAGCACCAGACCGGCAGGGACGACCAGGACGAGCAGCATCAGTGCTCCGCCAACGAGTACCCATGCCGAGCCACTCCCCTCAGCAACCTCCGCGGCTTCGGGAGGAGTGGAGTGCGGCTCAAGCTCTGGCGGCGGGGATTGGTCGCCGCTCGGTGCCACGGCCGCGACGGAGAAGGAGATGTCACCCACGATGGGATGGCCGTCCACCGAGGTCACCCGGTAGTCCACCCGCCACTCCGTGACCTCAGCCGTCGAGCTGATGGACGTCGGGACGATCGCGCTCACGATGGAAGACGAGTCGCCGGCGGAGACCTCAAGGCGCACCGGCTTGTCGCCGTCGACCGAGACAACCATGGCCGCGAAGCTGGGGTCGACGGCTTGGCTGAACTCGAGCGAAATGCTGGCGGGGGCCGCGACCAGCCGCGCCCCTTCCTTCGGTGTCGAGTCGACGAGCTCGGTGTGCGCCGAGGCAGGTGAGGGTGTCAACAGCGCGAGCGCGATGATCAGCATGAACAGGATCGCCGCTCGGAGATCGGTCGCTGCGCAACGGCTGAGATGATTCGTGGATCGGGTCATGCGGCGCTCTCCACCGGGTCGGTCGTGTGTGGATTGGGTCTGCTCGAACGTGACGACGGAATCGCCGGACGGGCATGGGATTGGCCTCGAACGAGGGAGGCGATGCGACAATCTACTATGTGGCTTCGTAGGTAATACTGTGGCCCGGCCCCCGCAGGCCGCCATCTGCCGGCGCGCACCTAGCGACCAAGGGCTCAAGGACATGACGACTCGAGGAGTGCCATGGGTGCAGGACACGGCCACGGCGGGGCCAGCGGCCACGCCGGAGCCAACCATCGCTGGAGGCTGGCCGTCGCGTTCGGGCTGGTCGCGACGTTCTTCGTCGTGGAGCTGGTCGTCGGCATCCTCAGCGGGTCGTTGGCGCTGCTGTCCGACGCCGGACACATGGCGGCCGACGTTGTCGCGCTGGGTGCTGCCCTGGTCGCGACAAAGATCGCCGCGCGTCCGGATTCCACGGGTCGTCGCACCTACGGCTCGTACCGGGCCGAGGTGTTCGCCTCCGGGCTGTCCGTGCTCCTCATGCTCGGCGTGGCCGCGTTCGTGGTGGTCGAGGCGCTCGGACGAATCGGCGACGTGGTCGAGGTCGAGACCGGTCCGATGCTGGTGGTCGGGACCGTGGGGCTGGCGATCAACGTTGTCTCGATCTTCCTGCTCCGGGGTGGCGCGGAGGAGTCGCTCAACATCAAGGGCGCGTACCTCGAGGTCGTCGCCGATGCCGCCGGCAGCGTCGGTGTCATCGCCGCCGGACTGCTGGTCGCCTGGACCGGACGCAGCTGGTGGGACACGCTCGTCGCGCTGGCGATCGGCGCCTTCGTGGCCGTGCGGGCCGTGGGGCTCGGACGTCAGGTGCTGGCCGTGCTGGGGCAGCATGCTCCGGCCGGCGTGGATGTCGACGCAATGGCCGACGACCTGGCTGCGGTGCCCGGCGTCGATGACGTGCACGACCTCCATGCCTGGACGCTGACCTCGGGGATGCATGTGGCCACGGCACACCTGCTGCTGGCGGCGCACACCGATTCGCAGGGCGTGCTGCACGAGGCCCAACGCCTGCTGCGCGTCGACTACGGCATCGAGCACGCGACCCTGCAGGTCGAGTCCAGTCCCACAGCCGGATGCGAGGAAGTCACCTGGTGATGTCGCGCTGGGGCGGTCACTCCTTGTTCCGGGGCCCCCGGGCGATGAGATACATGATCAGGACGGTCGACACCAGGGTGAACAGCCCGATCACCGCCGTTGACAGCGTCTGATTCCCACCGGCAGACGCGACCAGCAGGTCACGGGCGATGAGTACACCTCGGGTGGTCCCGGGCATGGTCACACCCCCGCATAGGAGTGCAACCCGCTGATCCACAGGTTCACCCCGAAGAAGTTGAAGAGGAACGCCGCGTATCCCGCCAGGGCGAACCAGGCGGCCCTGCGTCCCCGCCAGCCGGCCGTCGACTCGGCGTGCAGGTAGGCGGCGTACATCACCCAGGTGATGAACGCCCACGTCTCCTTCGGGTCCCAACCCCAGTAGCGGCCCCACGAGTTCTCGGCCCAGACCGCGCCCGCGAGGACCGCGAAGGTCCAGATCGGGAAGGCGAACATGTGTGCGGCGTGGGCGACCTGAGCGAGCGTCGTGCTGGCGGGCAGGGTCGCGGCGTAGCGGCCGCGGGGAGCGGGGGCTCCGGATGAGAGAGCACGGCGCTCGGCGCGGTCTCGTACCAGGAACAGTGCGGTCGCCACCGCGCCGAGGCTGAAGATGCCGCCCGAGACGATCGCGGCGGCCACATGGATGACCAACCAGTACGAGTCCAGCACGGGAACCAGCTCGTCGACCGGCGTGTAGAAGACCGTGACCGCCATGCCCAGTGCGAGCAGCACGAGTGCCACGATCCAGACGCCGAACGCCCTGACCGGTTCGCGGGTCAGGAAGAAGAGATAGGCGCCCCCGACCGCCACGGTGCTGACCAGCGCGAACTCGTACATGTTGCCCCAGGGCGCCCGTCCCGCCGCCAGGCCCCGGGTCACCGTCGCGGCCAGGGTGAGCACGAACCCGGCCAACGCGAGCGATGTGCCGACAGCGCCCCACCGCGCGCTGCGGGGCGTCTGCATGGTGGCGGTCGAGGGGGGCTCCTGGGCCGTCACGCCGGCCGGGGTGACCGTGGCACGGGCCCGGGGGGTGGTGCGCGTCGCGGTCTCGGCCGCGTGGGCGAGGAGAGCCAGTGAGTAGACGGCGATGGCCGAGTAGACGAACAGGTTGGAGAGGCTCTCCATCATCGTCGGATCAGTCATCGTCGGTGTCCTTCATGGGTCGAGTCTGCGGGGCGGGGGAGTGGGCCGGGTCTGAGGGCGGCGACGACGGCGTCGGTGTCGCGCGCGTCGAGGGGCCAACGGGTCAGCGACTGTCCCGCCACCTCGACCGTGCATCGCGATCCGCTGTCCTGAGTGACCCGGACCCATACGCGTCGTCGGCGGATCGCCAGGGACGTCGTGAGACCGACCAGCAGCATCAGCCCTGCGGCCAGGGATATCTCCTTGCCGGGGTCGTAGGCGATCTGGAAGTTCGCGAACCGGGCCACCTTGTCGAAGGTCAGGCTGCCCGCGCCCCCGGGGAGGCTCATCGTCTCGCCCACCCGCAGCGCGCGCGAGAACGGTTGTCCGTCGCGCTGCATCGCCTGTTCCATCCCGCTCTTGTCGAGGGTGAAGACAGACTGGGGACTACCGGCGTCCATGCCGAGGTCACCGGTGAAGGCCGTCAGGAACAGTTGCGGGTTGAAGGCATCGGGAAACGCGGAGTACGGCCCCTGCTCCCCGATGTCGGCTGTCGGCAGGAAGAAGCCCTCGAACCCCAGCTGCTGCGGCACCGCGTCAGGTGCCTTGATGACACCGTCGGAGGCGTACGAGCTGTCGTTGGGCAAGAAGATCACCGGTCCGGAGAACGCCACGTCGCCGCGAGCGTCGCGCACCGTCACCACGGGTGCGTACCCGTGACCGGTGAGGAAGGCCTTCGTCTCGTTGATGTCGAGGGGGTGGTTGGGGCGGACCTCCTGTCTCCTCACCTCCGGGTTCGTGCCCGTGCGATACGACAGTGCAGCGTTGAAGTACCTCGGTTCGCCGATCTTGGCGCCGCTGGTCTCGAACTTCGCCTCGAAGTCCTCGAGCGTGATCGAGAACGGCTCCAGGTTCTCCGTGTCCGTCCACACCGAGGGCGTGAAGGCGTCGTACTCCGATCGGACGTTGGTGAAGGTGGATCCCTCGGCGAGCGCGATCCTGCCCTCGAAGCCGAACAACCGCCCGGCCGCGACGCCGACGAGCAACACCAGCAGCGACAGGTGGAAGACGAGATTCCCCAGCTCGCGGACGTAGCCCTTCTCGGCGCGCACCTCATTGCCTCGAGCCTCCACCCGGAAGCCGCGGCGTCGCAGCACTCGCTGCGCCACATCCACCGGAGACTCCTCGGTGCTCGAACCGCCTCCGGGCACAGTGTCCGACCATCGCGAGTGGCATTCCATGCGCGCCAGATTCGTAGGTGCGGCGACGGGGGCGGAGCGCACCGATCGCCACAATCGGGCGCATCGGGGCAGCACACACCCGGTCATGGACACGAGGAGCAGTAGATAGACGGCGGCGAACCACGGAGAGGCGTAGACCTCGAACATGCCCAGGCGATCCAGCCATGGGTAGAGATCGGGATTGTCGCGCGCGAACTTAGTCACCGCCGCGGGATCGCTGGCGACATTGCGCTGCGGCAGAAGCGACCCCGGAATCGCCGCGACGGCCAGGAAGGTCAGGAGGATGACCGCGGTCCGCATCGATGTGAGCGACCGCCACCCCCACCGGAGCCACCCCCAACCGTGCGTGGGCGAGCCGTTGGTCTCGGTCGACGCCCCAACACTCTCGGTGATCTGTGTGGACACGGCCTGCCTCAGGGGATGCGACGGGGGAGCGGACGCCACGGTACTACTAACTCATCTAGTAGTCGCCGACGGGCCAATTCATGCGCTGGCATCGTCGCACCACGATGAATCAAGGGGAGGTGGACGCTGGGCGCGACTTGACGGGTGCCCGGCCCACCCGTCTAGTATCGCCATATGACGATGACAAAGGCGCAGGGCGTTGATGCTCATGCTGGCCCCGCTGATGGGTTGACTGCGGCTGCCTGTCTGTTCCATGGGTTTGCCGACTCGTCCCGCATCGCCCTGCTGCGGCACCTCGCACTTGGTGAGCACCGCGTCGTGGACCTCACCGCGCACCTAGGTCTCGCCCAGTCGACGGTGTCGAAGCACCTCCAGTGTCTTCGGGACTGCGGGCTCGTCACCGCCCGCCCCGAAGGTCGAGCAACCGTCTACTCGCTCAATCACTCCGACGCGCTGACGGACCTGTGGACAGCAGCCGAACGGCTCCTCGAAGCGACCGGCGACGCCGTGGTCCTGTGCCCCAACTACGGCACCGACACCCTCAGCGACGCCTGATGACCACCACCCACACCCACGCCCTGACGCTGACGGTTGATGCCCGTAAGAGGCTGGGCCGCCGTGCCCAACTCCTCGCTGGGGCATCGGTCGCCTATAACGGCATCGAGGCTGTCATCGCCATCACGGCCGGTGTGCTCGCGGGGTCGGTCGCGCTGGTCGGGTTCGGCCTCGACTCCATCGTTGAGGTCTCCTCCGGGCTCATCATCTTGTGGCAGTTCCGGCACCCACTGCCCGAGTCCCGCGAACGCACTGCGCTGCGGCTCATGGCCGTGTCTTTCTTCGGCCTCGCCGCGTACGTGACGTTTGAGTCCCTCCGGGCGCTGCTTACCGGTCACCACCCCGAACCGTCGACTGTGGGTATCGCACTGGCTGCCGTCTCGTTGGTCGTCATGCCGTTCCTGTCCTGGGCGCAGCGGCGCACCGGTCGGGCGCTCGGCTCGAACGCGGTGGTCGCTGACTCCACCCAGACGCTGCTGTGCACCTATCTGTCCGCCGTCCTGCTCGTCGGACTGGTTCTGAATGCCACCCTTGGATGGTCTTGGGCCGACCCCATTGCCGGGCTCATCATCGCCGCTGTCGCCGTTCGTGAAGGTGTGGAGGCATGGAAGGGTGAGGGATGCGCCTGCGGACCGGTCGCCTGCCTCCCGAACGCAACCTCGGACAGCGCTATCACCACTGGTGAAGCCGACGGCTGTGGTTGTACCGAAGACGCAGCGGGATGCTCCGATGGCTGCTGCACCCCTGCAAACACAGACGGTGACAGCACCGACACCGGCGTGCTGAAGATTGGTCGGAGGCCCTGATGTCGAACCCTGCCCTCAACGTCCCCGGATCCACCACCCTAACCGAAGCCGAAACCGAACGGCTCACCCGTCGCGGCCTCCGGCTCGCACAGTTCACCGTCGCCTACAACGTCATCGAAGGCGCGGTCGCCATCACCGTCGGCCTCATGGCAGGGCTTGTCTCCCTCGTCGGGTTCGGCATCGACTCAGGCATCGAGTCTGCCGCGTCCGTCCTCGTCGGCTTGCGCTTGGCGGCCCGGTTGCGCCACGGCGAGGCCGACGAGGCCAAGGAGCGTCGCGCTCTCAAGGCCGTCGCGGTCACGTTCTTCGTGCTCGCCGCCTACGTCACCATTGAAGGCATCCGCTCCCTCATCGAAGGGGAGTCGCCCGACCAGTCCACGGTCGGCATCATCCTGCTCGCCGCATCCGTCATCGTCATGCCGCTGCTGGCCCGCGCCAAGCGACAGGTCGGGGAAGCGCTCGGCGGTGACAAGCTGATTCTTGCCGATGCCGCCGAAACCAAAATCTGCGTGCTGCTCAGCATCTCCACCCTCATCGGCCTCGGCCTGTACGCCCTCACCGGAGCCGCATGGCTCGACCCGGTCGCGGGCTTCGTCATCGCCTTGTTCGCCATCAACGAAGGACGCGAAGCCTGGGAAGGCGAACTCGTCGACGATGACGACGACGACGATGACTACTGAGCGCGCCAAGCCACCACTGGCTCGGCGTGGCCTATTCCTCGTGGTCGCAGCACTCGTGGTCGCCGCCGACGTAGCCACCAAGCACATAGCAGCCACCGTGTGGACCGACCAGCCGGTCACCCTGCTCGACGGTTGGGTGCGGCTCACCGAATCACGCAACCCCGGTGCCGCGTTCGGCATGGGCACCTCGCTCACCCCCGTCCTGACTCTCCTCGCCGCAGCCGTTGTCATCGGGGTGCTCGCCTACTCAGGTCGCTACCGCACCCGTCGGGCAGCTCTTGTCATGGGGCTCGTGCTCGGCGGAGCGGCGGGAAACCTCATCGATCGGCTGTTCCGAACCCCCGGACCCATGCGCGGACACGTCGTCGACTGGATTGACATAGGAGCATGGCCCAACTTCAACCTCGCCGACTCTGCCCTCGTGACGGCCTGCGCCCTTGTGTTCGCCGCGTCCGTCCTCACACAGCCAGACACCAACACTGAGTCGCCCGGCCCCAACATCACAAGGCCCCAGACGCGCGGGTCAAAGCGCGTGCGCGAGGAATGAGGGGGGTCCAGCGTCATGACGGTCGCAGCACTCGCGATCTATGCGATCTACCTCGGTGTGGCGTTCGGGGTGCGGACCTGGGTGCAGTGGCGCAGGACGGGTGACACCGGCTTCCGCGGGCTGTCCGGACGCCCGTTCAGCGCGGAGTGGTGGGCCGGCGCGTTGTTCGCGGCGGCCCTCGCAGCAGGCCTCCTCGGCCCCGTTCTCGCCCTCGCAGGTTTGCCGCTCGTCGGCCCACTCGACCACCAGTTCGTCGCCGTGGCCGGACTGGTCGTGGCCACCGTCGGCGTGGGCGCCACCTTCGTCACGCAGTTGGACATGGGCACCAGCTGGCGGATCGGCGTGGATGCCGAGGAACGCACCGAACTGGTCACCGGCGGGACCTTCCGGCACGTGCGGAACCCCATCTTCACCGCCATGGCGGTCACCGGACTGGGCCTCACGATGATGGTGCCCAACGTCATCACCCTGCTGGGCGCCGTCCTTCTCCTCGTCGCGCTGGAGCTCCAGGTCCGTGTCGTGGAGGAGCCCTACCTGCGCTCGATGCACGGGGCGTCGTACGCCGATTACGCCGCCGGCGTGGGCCGGTTCCTGCCCGGCGTCGGTCGGCTGGAGCCTCCGGTGGTCGGCGTCCCTCACACTCCGAACAACAGGTAGAGCCCACTGAAGGTGTAGAGCGTCATGGCTGCCAGCAGGGGGAGCTGCCCGGTCGTCCGCAGACGCGCCGGCAGGAGTTCCAGGGAGCGGTCGTGGGCGGCGATCACGCCGAGCACGTGGCCGCTCACGATGGCCAGGACCTTGGTGGTGGCCAAGAACGTCGGATGGAGGGAGAGCCAGTAGTTGACCTGCAGGCCGGCCGTTCCGATGAGGTTGGACCCGTTGTCGAGCGGATCGCTCATGAGTATGAGCGTCTCCTGGCCCGTCTCCACGAAGTAGGTCAGGTAGTGGGCGACCATGTAACCCACGATGATGGGTACGAGCGAGTGGGCGAGCGCAGCCGGGTGCGTGCGACGCGACGGACCGATGTCCCCGACGCCCACCGTGGTCGCGGCCGCGAAAGTCAGCCCCACGATGAGGCACGCTGCCAGCAGCAGTCCCGTCTCCAGCAGGGCAACGTTCGCGGTGGTCTGCTGGGAGAAGCGGAGCCAGGAGTTCGACGAACGGAAACTGTCGAACGCCGTGCTCCCCAACAGCACGGAGACCACCGCCACCAGCCCCGGACCCGGCGAGACGTGCGCGAGGTTGTACAGCGGTTTGCGCACGACCAGCACGCCGTCGTCGCGTCGAGCCCACGGAGAGAGATGGGCGACCAACGTGGAGTACACCTCGAACGGATCGACACGCTCGAGCCATCGCGACCCCCAGAGCAGGCTCCCGATGATGGTCACGGCGAAGTACAGCGCGAACCACAACCGGACGGGGCCCAGGTACTGGTTACCGGGATAGACCAGCTCCAGCCAGACGAACGCAAACAACCCGACGGACGCCCCCCAGTAGCCGAGGCGTTCGGGGAACGGCGCGAGACCACGTCCCTGGTCGAGACCGGCCGCTCGGGACAGAACCAGGTGCGCGGTGCGCGATGGGCTGACTGCCTTGAAGAACGGACCGAACAGCAAGGACATGGGCACGATGCCCACCCACAACCAGACGTAGACGACACCGAAGGTGGGGTTCACCAACAGGTCTGGACCGAGGATCGCGGCCCAGGCGACGTAGGCCGCCACCAGGAGACCTGTGGCGCGCAATGCCCACACGAAGAACGTGCTGTCGACGAGGCGTGAGATCGCTGCGGGCGCGGGCCTCCCTGCGTCACGTCCGCCGAACCTGGGTCGACGCCACGCGAAGAACAGGATCACGAACGACAACGCCAGTGCGGCCGTACCACCGAGGATGGCGAAGGACGCGGGGATGGGCAGGTCACTGGCTCCGCCGAGCCCATGCGCGAGAGTCACGACAGCTCACCGAAGGTCACAGGCCGCAACCCGCGGGTCCCCGCCGGGATCGTCGAGCGGAAGCGCGTGCGGTGTCCAGACACGGTCATACGCCATCCCTTCCGTCCTCCGGGCTCATGGTCAGCGCCGGCAATCTACTACCCGTGCTCGTAGTTGCGGCGGGGTGCTCCCCGAGCATCGCTAGAGCAGAACTCCGCGGTCCATCAGGGCTGCGTAGGGATCCACCGGATCCTCACCGCCGGGGCGGACCTCGATGTGCAGGTGCGCGCCGGTGACGTTGCCCGTGGCGCCGACGAGCCCGATCTGGTCGGCGCGGTCCACTGACCGACCGGCCTCGACGTCGATCCGGGACTGGTGGCAGTACCAGATCTGCGTGCCATCGGTTGCCGTCACGATGGTCCGATAGCCGTAGGACCCCGCCCAACCCGCCTCGCTCACCTCCCCCGAGCTCACCGCCATGACGGGGGTGCCCGTCGGTGCCGCGAGATCAAGACCCGTGTGAGTGGAGCTCCACAACGAGCTGCTCAGTCCGAACGTCCCGGTGATGCGGTACGACGCAAGGGGAGCGACCCATTGCCGATCTCGGAGGTCGTTCTCCCGCTCGCTCGCCGCCGCCGACATTCGAGTGATCACGCGACCTCGGCGCGCGGCGGCCCGTTGCGCAGAGACCACGCGTGACGGTGCGGTGCGCGGCGCGGACCTGCTCACGACCCGCGGCCGCGGGCTGGCTCTCGGACTGTTGCTCGCGGAACCGGAGCTGCCCCCCGATGTCGCCGCCGGCGCAGCCGACGTCGCTTCAAAACCCCGACGAGGGTCGACGTCGGTGGCAAGGGCGCCGCCGACCGAGAGGGCGAGTGCGATGGCTCCAGAAGCCCCGGTGCCCAGGCGCGGGACGCGCCGCCCACCCCGGCGGGGACGGTGGTACTGATGACGGTGTCGACTCACCAAAACTCTCATGTCTGGTAGTTGCGTGAGCCCCTCCCTCACCAAAGACGGCGGGCGTCCGAAAGGGGAAGTCGGACGCCCGCCTGCATCTACTATGCAACATAGTGGTTATCGGAATTGCAAACTCACGACCGTTCTCACCGGGTGTCGAGGCGTCGATTGGCAACCAACGTCGGTCCCTGGCGCGGGACAGGGAGCGCGGAGTCTCCGGGCGGCGCTGGTCCGCGTCGGGCACGGAGGGGATCTGGCCGATTGTGCTGCTGAGCAACGGTTCAGTCGACGACGATCACCACACGCCCCACGGCTCGGCCGGAGGTCAGGTAGCGAAGCGCCGCGGGCGTCTGGGCCAGCGGGAAGGTGCGATCAAGGACCACCCGCAGCTGGCCAGTGTCCATGAGCTGGGTGAGGGTGCTCAGCAGTCGAGGCTTGTCAGGCGGTGCGAGCGAGCCGCCGCGCAGTGCGGGGGTAACCGCCGAGCGGGCCATGAGCCCAAGCATGCGCGGGATGCTGCCGAGCCAGGAGTGCCCGGCGGCGCCGAAGGCGTCATGGCCGATCAGGACGTAGCCACCGTGCGGGTTCAATGCCCGGCGAATCTCTCGGAAGGAGTGGTTGCCAGGTACATCGAAGATGAGGTCCCACTGCTCGCCGCCTCGCGTGAAGTCGTCGCGCGTGTAGTCCAACGTCCGGTCCGCTCCCAACGAGCGCACCAGGTCGAGCTTGCGGGGGTGGTCGACGGCGGTGACCTCAGCGCCGTAGACCTTGGCAAGCTGGACCGCGAAGGCCCCGACGCCGCCGGCGGCACCGTTGACCAACACTCGAGAGCCGCGTGGCACCCGACGCAGCGGAAGGTTGTTGAGGGCGATCAGGCCGGCGGTGGGCACAGCCGCCGCTTCCTCGAAGGTTACGCTTGTCGGCTTCAGGGCGACCCCGTCTTCGGGCGCCGTGGCGAACTCCGCGAAGGCGCCGCCGTTGCGCCACTGGACTCCGCGGACGGTCTCGGCGAGAACCTCGTCACCCGGCTGGAACCGCAGGACCGCCCGTCCAACTGCTGCCACGACCCCGGCGACGTCGGTGCCTGGCACTTGATGCTTGGGACGAGCGACGCCGGCGCCCATCAGACGCAGCACCGCAGGTCGACCTGTCACGACGTGCCAGACGTCGGGATGCAGCGACGCTGCCCTGACCTTGATCAGCACCGCGTCGTCGGCGGGTTTGGGGCGTGGGACCTCCGCAAATCTGAGGTCGTTGATCGAGCCATAGTGGTCTTGGACGATCGCCTTCATGCCCGAGCGTACTGCGTGTGATCCTCTCGGCGTCCAGGCCGCACAGGATCGACCGGCGTTCGCGTCCACAGGGTGGTTTCGCATGCACCAGGGGTTCGTTCATATCCGCTGGTACGACCTCCACCAGGGCTTCGTCACCGCCAGAGCTGTTGCTCGATTTCCCATTGGTACGACACCGCAGCGATCGGCACTCCCACCTACCAGGCCCATGCCTACTCGCTCCTCAGGGCGATCATGCGGACCGCGGCGGACCCCACCAAGAACGGCGGCCGACCCTGATCGCCTTCAACCCCTGAGTGGCGGTTGCTGGCCCCCAAACTCAAACGCACGCCCACGCCGCGATCCGCGCGCTGCTCGCTTTGGCAAGTCGCGGGGCAATGCTGGCAAGCACACGGCATCAGAAAAGCAGCACTTTGTAGCCCCAGCCGAGCCGAAACGTCCCGAGACCCGGAGGTATCGTGGTGTCGTCAACGAACATGGTCCGGAGCGTTGTCCCAGGTCAGGCGGTGTGTGAGCGAGCAGGATCGAGTTTCTCCGAGAGAGGGGATCCTGCGGACCACACCAGAGGGCATGGGGTTCAAATCTCGGATGAACCTGACGACCTACTCATCGTCGTGGTGTCCGGTGTCCAGCCGCGCGCCTCGGCTCGTTTGCGCGCCAGTTCGGCAAGGCGGTCTGAGGCTGCTTGCTGATAGCGCATGGCGGCTTGGTTGGTGGAATGTCCGCCGAGGGCCATGAGTTCGGCCAGGGTTGCACCGTGGCGGGCTGCTTCGGTGAGTGCGCCGTGTCTGAGGTCGTGGAAGCGGAGGTCTTCGCGTCCGGCGAGGCGGCGGGCTTCGTACCAGCCCCAGCCTTTCGTGTCGGTCTTCCCGCGGCGCTTCCTCGTGACCTTGCCGTAGAACGCGCTGGGGGAGAGGTGCTCGGCGTTCCGGCCGGGAAACATGAGCCCCTTCGCCCCGGGAGCTGCATGACGTGTCTTGTGGTCACGTACGGCGTCGAGGATGTCGGGTGGGATGGGGACGTCGCGGATTCCGGCGTCGCTCTTGGGGGTCTTGGCGACGACGCCTGCAGACCGAGAGCGGACGACGCCTCGTCGGACGCGGATGACGGCGTTCGTGGTGTCGACGTCGGACCGCCGCAGCTCTGCGAGCTCGCCGAAACGCAATGCACAGCCGTCCGCCAGCAGGACCATGAGCTGATGGCGCTCGGGCATCGCCGCGACGATGGTCGCCACTTCCTGCGCTGAAGCCGGTCGAATCCTGCGTTGGCTTCCCGAGGAGCCGCCGCCGGCGATGCCGCACGGGTTGAATGCGACGAGCGGGCGGCCGTTGTTCTTGGTCGGGTCTGCGGCGGTCCTCATAATCGCTCGCAGGAGTGAGTATGCGTGCGCCTGGTAGGTGGGAGTGGCGACGGCGGCAGTGTCGTACCAGTTGGCGACGGCCTCGGGGGTGATGGCCCTGAGCTCGACGTTGTTGAAGGTGGGAAGGATGAATCGGTTCAGGAGCTCTTGGTAGTGGTCGCGGGTCCGGTCTGCCAGGGGCCTGCCCTTCACCTTGCGTGCGGCCAACCATCGGGGTGCGTACTCGCCCATCGTCGGAGCCTTCTCGCGGCGATGGCGGAGACGAGCGGCGGGGGAGGTCCAGTCGCCGTTCGTGATAAGTCGCCGTTCGTCCACGAGCCAGGCCTCCGCATCGGCTCGGCTCGTGAAGGTATGGGGAGCATTGTGACGAACGACCTGGCCCGCCTCGGTCCGACGCCCGTCGGGGTCCGCGTACCGCGCCCGATACCGGCCGCTGGGCAGTTTGATGATCTGCCCGAAATTGCGACGCTCTGCTGCCTTTGCCACAGCGACGGTGCCCCTTCTCGTGTCCACTACGTGTCCACCAGAAGGGTATTCGTGTCCACCGAGGTCCATCAAGGACGTGCGATCCTGGGTGCGATAACCGCAGGTCAGAGGGCTAGTTGGCTGCTCGGAGGGCATGTCCGAAAATCTCTAGATTACTGGTTCGAACCCAGTATCGCCCACCATTCCAGCACCGCCTCCGACCTGCGAGACCGCAGCTCGGAGGCGGTTCTCGTTCCCCGGCCTTGCGCCGCGCAGTCTTGTCACCAGCTCCCGACGCGGTCACGCAGCTCGGCGTACGACGCCCGCACCTGCGGCGTCGGCGGCGCGTCGACCACGGTGCCCACCGGCCGCGGCCAGTCGGGAGGGGAGGCGGTCCCGGCGAGCGCCCAGGCGGCCTGTCGGGCCGCACCGAGCGCGACGTACTCGGCGGGGGGCGGCAGGGTGACCGGCTGCCCGAAGATGCCGGCCGCGATCTCCTGCAGCGCCGGGCTCCGTGCCGCCCCTCCGACGAGCAGGACGTCCTCGCCGCGCTGGCCGAGGTGCTCGGCCAGGTGGTCGACGGCGTCCGCGAGCGAGCACGCCAGCGCCTCGAAGGCCGCCCGTGCCAGGTCGGCGCGGTCCGTGTCGCCGCTCAGGCCGCTCCACACACCGGTCGCGCCGGGACGGTTGGGCGTCCGCTCCCCGCCGTAGTAGGGCGAGAGGGTCAGCCCGTGCGCGCCGGGGGGAGCCTGCAGCGCCAGCTCGGAGAGCCGGTCGTGGTCGATCCCGAGCAGGGCCGCCTGCAGGTCCAGGATCTGCGCCGCGTTCAGCGTCACGGTCATCGGCAGGAAACCGTCCAGCGCGTCGGCGAAGCCGGTCACCGTGCCGGTCCCGTCGGTCGGTGCGACCGGGCTGCGCGTCGAGGCCACCCCCGAGGTCCCCACCGACACCAGGACGTCGGTCTCCCGCAGCCCCATGCCCAGTGCGGCGCCCATGTTGTCGCCGGTGCCGCTCGCCAGGACGGCGCCGCGGCCGGTGTGGGCGGCGACGGCGCCTGCCGCGACGACGCGGGGGAGTGCGACCTCCCGACCGAGCGCGGACTGGACCAGCTCGGGGCGCCAGCGGTCCTCCCGTGTCGAGAAGTAGCCCGTCCCGGACGCGTCCCCGCGGTCGGTGAAGGGGGCTGTCCCGGGCTCGGCCAGGTGTGCGGAGATGTAGTCGTGGGGGAGCAGCACGCTCTCGGTCCGGGCGGCCGCATCGGGGTCGGCGTCCCGCATCCAGCGGAGCTTGGAGACCGTGAAGGAGGCCACCAGCACGCTGCCGACCAGGCGCGCGCACTCGTCGGGCCCGCCCCACTCGCGCACGAGGTCCTCCGCCGCCGCCGCCGAGCGGACGTCGTTCCACAGCAGAGCCTTGCGCACCGGCTCACCGGCCGCGTCCAGGGCCACCATGCCGTGCTGCTGGGCCGCCACGGAGACGGCCTCCGCGCGCTCGAGGAGCCCGTCGGTGGCCTCGTCCACGGCCGCACGCCAGGCCCGGGGGTCGACCTCGGTGCCGGGTGGGTGTGCCACCTGGCGCTGCTCGAGCACGGTCCCGTCGTCGGCGTCGACGAGCAGGGCCTTGGTCGACTGGGTGGAGGAGTCGATCCCCAGGACGGCAGTCATGGGCCGTATTCAGACCGACCGGGCAGGCGCCCGTCAAGGCGTCGTACCGGCCCGCAGAATCCTGTGCCGAAGTGGTTGACGTCACACCTCTGCGGCCTTAGTTTGTTGCAGCAACCGACAAATTAAGTGACGTGGACCACACGTCGTCAGGTGGGGAGGAGGACGGGATGCGGGCACGGGACGGCTGGATCGCCGGAGCGAGCACGGCCGACCAGCTCGCCGTACGTCGCCACAACCTCGCCGTCGTGATGGACCACCTGCGCCTGTCCGGCCCCATGTCCCGTGCCCGCATCGCTGCGGAGACGGGGCTCAACAAGGCCACGGTCTCGAGCCTGGTGGCCGAGCTGGGGGAGCGAGGCCTGGTCGCCGAGGGCGAGACGGAGCGAGGCGCGGTCGGTCGCCCGGGCCTGGTCATCGAGCTCGACACCACCGTCCACGTCTCGCTGGGTGCGGAGATCAGCGTCGACTACCTCTCCGTGCTGGCCATGAACCTGCGCGGTGACGCCGTGGCCGAGCGTCGCATCGCCCTGGACGCCAGTCGGCTGTCACCCGAGGAGATCCTCGCCCGCCTGGCCGAGCTGATCCGCGACGTGCTGGGCGACCTCGCCGACGGCACCACCGTCGTGGGCCTCACGGTGGCCATCCCCGGTCTGGTCGAGTCGGTGAGCGGCATCGTCCACGCCGCCCCCAACCTCGGCTGGCGCGAGGTGCGGGTCGCGGACCTGCTGCACGAGCTCCTCGACGACCCGGGCATCGCGATCCTCCTGGACAACGAGGCCAACCTCGCCGCCCTCGCCGAGCTGGACCTGCGCGGCACCGACGCCCCCGACGAGTTCATCCTCCTCATGGGCGGCGTGGGCATCGGCGGCGGACTGGTGACGGCCGGACAGCTCCTGCGGGGGGCGTGCGGCTTCGCCGGCGAGGTCGGGCACCTCCAGGTCACCCCGTCCGGCGAGACCTGCCGGTGCGGACGCCGGGGGTGCTGGGAGACCGTCATCGGCCTCCACGCCCTGCTGGCCCTGGCCGCCGGCGCCGACGACGTCGTACGCGATCCGTCGGTCGATCTCGACGAGCGCCTCGGCGAGCTCCGCGCCCGCGCGGAGCGTGGCGACCGGCGCACCCTCGACGCCATCGCCACCATCACCGCGGCGCTGGTGAGCGGTGCCGGCACGCTGCTCAACATCTTCAACCCGCGGCTGCTCGTGCTGGGCGGCTACTTCGCCGTCCTGAGCCCCTGGATCGAGCCGGGTCTCCGGGAGGCGCTGCACCGTGAGGTGTTCGCCCCCAAGTCCGGAGGGTGCCGCATCGAGTTCTCCGGCCTCGGCTACTCAGCCGCGGTGCGCGGTGGGGCCGTCCAGGCCGCGTCGGCCGTCTTCGACAACCCCTCCGCCTTCCCCCTCACCCCGCTCGTCCGCACCGTCCAGGAGGTCGGCCCCGCATGACGACGCACGAGTCCCTGCTGCGCATGAGCGGCATCGTCAAGGAGTTCCCCGGGGTCAAGGCCCTGGGCGGCGTCGACCTGGACGTGCGCGCCGGGGAGGTGCACTGCCTGCTCGGCCAGAACGGCGCGGGCAAGTCCACCCTGATCAAGATCCTGTCCGCGTCCTACCAGCCCGACGCCGGGGTCATCCACTGGGACGGGGTCGAGACCTCGCTGCCCACCCCGATCTCCGCGATCAAGGTCGGCATCTCCACCATCTACCAGGAGCTGGACCTGGTGCCCGGGCTGACCGTGGCGGAGAACGTCTTCCTCGGCCACGAGCAGTCGGTGGCCGGCTTCTCCCAGCGCTCGCAGAGCAACCAGATGGTCCGTGACCTGATGACTCGCCTCGGCCACAGCGAGATCTCCCCGACCCGGTTGGTGGGCAGCCTCTCTCCGGCCGGCCAGCAGATCGTCAGCATGGCGCGCGCCCTGTCCCACGACACCCGGTTGCTCATCCTCGACGAGCCGTCGGCGGTGCTCGACCACGAGGAGGTCGACAACCTCTTCCGGGTGATCCGCGGGCTCACCGCGGAGGGCGTCGCCGTGGTCTACATCTCGCACCGTCTCGAGGAGATCCGCCAGATCGGCGACCGGATCACCGTCCTCAAGGACGGCATCACCGTGGCCACGGGCCTCGAGGTCGCCGACACCTCGACCGCCACCCTGATCCAGCTGATGACCGGTCGTTCCATCGAGTACGTCTTCCCGCCTCGACCGGAGGTCGCGCCGGAGCGCGGCCCGGTCGTCCTCGAGGCGAAGGGCCTGTCCCTGGCCGGCGTCTTCGAGACCATGGACCTGACGGTGCACGCCGGCGAGATCGTCGGGCTCACCGGGCTGGTCGGCGCCGGCCGCTCCGAGATCCTCGAGACGGTGTACGGCGCACGCCGGGCCACCACGGGCACGGTCACCGTGGACGGCACCCGGATCCGCAAGGGCTCCGTCCCGGCGGCGGTGCGAGCCGGCATCGGGCTCGCCCCGGAGGAGCGCAAGAGCCAGGGGCTCCTGCTCGACCAGGCGGTCTACCGCAACGTCACGATCTCGTCGCTGGGTCGCTTCGCCCGCGGCGGCTTCCTCGACAGCGCCGCGGAGCGACGGCGCGCCGAGGAGCTGACCACCTCGCTCGACGTACGCCCCACCGGCGTGACCCGGGCGGTGCGCACCCTCTCGGGGGGCAACCAGCAGAAGGTCGTGCTCGCCCGGTGGCTGCTGCGCGACTGCCGCGTGCTGCTGCTCGACGAGCCCACCCGCGGCGTCGACGTGGGCGCCCGCAGCGAGATCTACCAGCTGATCCGGAGCCTGGCCGACGCCGGCGTCGCCGTCGTCGTGGTGTCCAGCGAGGTCGAGGAGGTCCTCGGCCTGTCCGACCGGGTGGTGGTGGTGCGCGAGGGCGCCGTGGTCCACGAGGCCCCGGCCACAGATCTCGACGAGGCCAGGGTGCTGGACCTCGTGATGGAAGGAAGAGTCGCATGAGCAAGGACACCCACGTGGACGTGCCGCACAACACGGTCGGCGCCACCGGCGAGAGCGGCCGGGTCGAGGCGGAAGGCGCCCGGGCCGGCGAGTCCTCGGGCGGGGCGATGGCCGTGCTGCGCACGAGCGCCGGGCGCAACCTCGGTCTCGTCGTCGCGCTCGTGGTGATCTGCGTCGTCGGCACGGTGACCGCCGGCGAGCGGTTCGCCGACGTCGACAACGTGCTGACCATCCTCAAGCTGGCCTCCGTCATCGGCGTGGTCAGCATCGGGATGACCTTCGTGATCACCGGCGGTGGCATCGACCTCAGCGTCGGGGCGATCGTCGCGTTGTCGTCGGTGTGGTGCACCACCCTGGCCACCCAGACGATGGCCGAGGACACCCACTGGATCGTCATGGTCCTGGCCGCCCTGGCGGTCGGAGCCGGCTGTGGTCTCGTCAACGGGGTGCTCATCGCCTACGGCAACATCGTCTCCTTCATCGCCACCCTGGCCATGCTGGCCAGCGCCCGCGGGCTCGCCGAGCTGATGAGCGACCGCAAGACCCAGATCGTGCGCATCGAGAGCTTCAAGGACTTCTTCGGTGCCGAGGTCCTCGGCATCCCGGTCCTGGTGATCATCTTCGCCGTCGTGGCCGCGGCCGGCTGGGTGCTGCTCAACCGGACCACGTTCGGCCGGCGCACCCTGGCCGTCGGCGGCAACCCGGAGGCCGCCCGGCTGGCCGGCATCAACGTCAAGCAGCACACGGTGATGCTCTACGTGCTCGTCGGCGTCTGCTGCGGGATCGCCGCCATCATGCTCATCTCCCGCACCACCACCGGCAGCTCGACCCACGGCAATCTCTACGAGCTCGACGCCATCGCCGCCGTGGTCATCGGCGGCACCCTGCTCTCCGGGGGGCGCGGCACGATCGTCGGCACCGTCTTCGGGGTGCTCATCTTCACCACCCTCGGCAACGTGTTCACCCTCAACAACCAGGACACCTCGACCCAGGCGGTCGCGAAGGGCCTGATCATCGTCGTCGCCGTGCTGCTCCAGCAGCGGTTGGCGTCTCGGAGCAACACCGCCTGACGCATGGGCAGGGCCCTGCCCTGCGCAGCGCGGCACCGCACCGCAACCACTCACCGCAATCCCTCAGCACAAGGAGCACCACATGTCCCTTCGGCCGATCCACAAGCAGCTCGGGACCAGCCTGGTCGCCGGCATCGCCGTCCTGTCCCTCGCGGCCTGCACCAGCAACGCATCAGACTCCGACTCGGACTCCGAGTCCTCGGGAGGCACCTCGCAGGCCGAGGAGGGCTCCAACGACGAGGCCGGCGACACCGTCGTCATCGGCTTCTCCGCACCCGCTGCCGACCACGGCTGGATGGGCTCGATCACCGAGTCCACGCGCCAGGCCGCCGAGGCCTACGACGACATCGACCTGCGGGTCGCCGAGGGCACCAACGAGGTCAGCCTGCAGATCGCCCAGGTCGAGACGTTCATCAACGACGGCGTCGACGCCATCGTGCTGCTGCCCTTCGACGGTGCCGCCATGACGCCGGTCGCCCTCAAGGCGATGGAGGCGGGCATCCCGGTCGTGAACGTCGACCGCGAGTTCGACGACCCCAACGCCGCCCGCGTCACCGTGCTGGGCGACAACTACGGCATGGGTGTCTCCGCCGGTGCCTACATCTGCGAGCAGGCCGGCGGCAACGAGGACGCGGTCGTCGCCGAGATCGCGGGCATCGACTCGCTGCCTCTGACCCAGGACCGCAGCCAGGGCTTCGAGGACGCGCTCAAGGAGTGCGGGCTCGACGTCGACAACCGGGTCGCCGCCGACTTCACCGTCGAGGGCGGCGAGAAGGCCGCCTCCAACCTGCTCCAGGCCGCACCCCAGATCGACTACCTGTGGAACCACGACGACGACCAGGGTGTCGGCGTCCTGGCCGCCATCGAGAGCGCGGGCCGCGACGAGTTCATCATGATCGGCGGTGCCGGCTCGGCCAACGCCATGCGGGCCATCCAGGAGGACAACAGCGTCCTGAAGGCCACCGTCATCTACCCGTCCACCCAGGGCGCCGACGGCGTCAAGCTGGCCCGGCTGCTCGTGCAGGGCAAGTCGATGAGCGACCTGGTCGAGATCGAGGTGCCGCGCACCGTCCAGCTCTACGCGCCGGTCGTGACCTCGGAGAACGTCGACCAGTTCATCGACACCGCCTTCGAGTCCTGACCCACCTCCGACCCGCTCCGGGCCGGGCCACGGCCCGGCCCGGAGCGGCCCCTGTCGACGCCGAACGGAGTCTGTCGCGATGACCAGCACCACCCTGTCCGTGGCGATGATCGGCCACTCCTTCATGGGAGCCGCCCACTCGCACGCCTGGCGCACCGCGCCCCGGTTCTTCGACCTGCCCCTCGACCCCGTCATGAGCGTGGTCTGCGGTCGCGACCAGGACCGCGCAGCCGCGGCGGCGCTCAAGCTCGGCTGGGCCGCGGGCGCCTCCGACTGGCGCGCCGTGGTGCACGACGACGCCATCGACCTGGTCGACATCTGCACCCCGGGCGACTCGCACGCCGAGATCGCCATCGCCGCCCTCGAGGCCGGCAAGCACGTCCTGTGCGAGAAGCCCCTGGCCAACTCCGTCGCCGAGGCCGAGGCGATGGTCGCGGCGGCCGAGAAGGCCGCCCGGCACGGCGTACGCGCCATGGTCGGTTTCACCTACCGTCGCGTGCCTGCCATCGCGCTGGCGCGCCGGCTCGTGCGGGAGGGCCGGATCGGGGAGGTCCGGCACGTCCGCGCGCAGTACCTCCAGGACTGGATCGCCGATCCCGAGGCACCCCTGTCGTGGCGCCTCCAGAAGGACCGCGCCGGCTCCGGCGCCCTGGGTGACATCGGTGCCCACGTCATCGACCTGGCGCAGTTCATCACCGGCGACCGGATCCAGGAGGTCTCCGGTCGCATGGAGACCTTCGTCAAGGAGCGTCCCCTGGCCCTCGAGCACGCCGGCCTGTCGGGGACCGCGTCCACCGAGTGGGGACCGGTGACGGTCGACGACGCGGCCGCGTTCGTGGCCCAGTTCTCGGGCGGTGCGATGGGGGTCTTCGAGGCCACCCGCTTCGCCACCGGTCGCAAGAACGCCATCCGGCTCGAGATCAACGGCTCCCGCGGCAGCATCGCCTTCGATGCCGAGGACATGGACGTCCTGCAGTACCACGACGCCACCGAGGCGTCGTACGTCGCCGGGTTCCGGCGGATCCTCGTCACCGAGCCCGAGCACCCCTACGTGGCCGCGTGGTGGCCCGCGGGCCACGGGCTCGGCTACGAGCACAGCTTCACCCACCAGGTGGTCGACCTCGTCGAGGCCATCGCCGACGGCACCGACCCCGCGCCCACGTTCGCCGACGGCCTGCAGGTCCAGCGTGTGCTGGCCGCCGTCGAGACGAGCTCCGACACCCGCCAATGGCAGGAGACAGCACCATGATCGACGCATCCGACCGCTACGCCCCCCGACCCGAGGACAAGTTCTCCTTCGGGCTGTGGACCGTGGGCTGGGAGGGCGTCGACGTGTTCGGCCCCGCCAGCCGCGCCCCCCTCGACCCCGTCGAGTCCACCTACCGTCTCGCCGACATCGGGGCCGCCGCCGTCACCTTCCACGACGACGACCTGGTCCCCGACGACGCCACCCGCGACGCCACGCTGGACCGCTTCGGCAAGGCGCTGGCCGACACGGGCATGCGCTGCGAGATGGTCACCACCAACCTGTTCAGCGCCCCGGTCTTCAAGGAGGGTGGGCTCACCGCCAACAACCGCGAGGTCCGCCGCTACGCGACGGCCAAGGTGCTGCGCAACATCGACCTGGCCGCCAGCCTGGGCGCCGAGACCTTCGTGATGTGGGGCGGACGGGAGGGCGCCGAGCACGGCGCGGGCAAGAACATCCGCGCGGCGCTCGACCGGATGGCCGAGTCGCTCAACCTGGTCTGCGACTACGTGCGCAGCCAGGGCTACTCGATGCGGTTCGCCATCGAGCCCAAGCCCAACGAGCCTCGCGGCGACATCCTGCTGCCCACCATCGGGCACGCCCTCGCCCTCATCTCCGAGCTCGAGCACCCCGAGATGGTGGGGTTGAACCCCGAGGTCGGGCACGAGGAGATGGCCGGGCTCAACTTCGCGCACGGCATCGCCCAGGCGCTGTGGCACGACAAGCTGTTCCACGTCGACCTCAACGGTCAGCACGGTCCCCGCTTCGACCAGGACCTCCGGTTCGGGGCGGGCAACCTGCGCGGCGCCTTCTGGACCGTCGACACGTTGCTCGGCGGCGGCACCTCCCGCGCGTACGACGGCTACGTGCACTTCGACTTCAAGCCGCCGCGGGCCGAGGCCGACGACGGCGTGTGGGAGTCCGCCCGGGGCTGCATGCGCAACTACCTGATCCTGCGCGAGCGGGTCCAGGCGTTCCGCGCCGACCCCGAGGTCGCCGCGGCGCTCGTCGCGGCCGGGGTGGGGGAGCTGGACGAGCCGACCCTCGGCGAGGGCGAGTCCCTCGACGACCTTCGCGCCGCGTCGTACGACGTCGTCGCGCTCGGCGAGCGCAGCGTGGCCATGGAAGCCCTCGACCAGCTCGCGATGGAGCACCTCCTCGGCGCGCGCTGAGCATCGCCGAGCCACCCACGAGAGAAAGAGGAAATCGATGGCACGACCGATCACGCTCTTCACCGGACAGTGGGCCGACCTGCCCTTCGAGGAGGTCGCACGCCTGGCGTCCGAGTGGGGCTACGACGGCCTGGAGATCGCCTGCTGGGGTGACCACCTCGACCCGTGGCAGGCGGCCGAGGACGACGCCTACGTCCAGGGCAAGCTGGACCTGCTCGAGAAGTACGGCCTCCAGGTCCACGCGATCTCCAACCACCTCAAGGGTCAGGCCGTCTGCGACGACCCCATCGACGCACGGCACCAGGCCATCCTGTCCGCGCACGTCTGGGGCGACGGCGACCCGGAGGGCGTGCGTCAGCGGGCGGCGGAGGAGATGAAGCTGACCGCGCGGACGGCCCAGCGCCTCGGCGTCAAGACCGTCGTGGGCTTCACCGGCTCCTCCATCTGGAAGTACGTCGCGATGTTCCCGCCGGCCACCGAGGAGATGGTGGCGGCCGGCTACCGGGACTTCGCGGACCGCTGGAACCCGATCCTCGACGTGTTCGACGAGTGCGGCGTGCGGTTCGCCCACGAGGTGCATCCCTCGGAGATCGCCTACGACTACTGGACGACCGTGCAGACGCTGGAGGCGATCGGGCACCGCGAGGCCTTCGGCCTCAACTGGGACCCCAGTCACTTCGTCTGGCAGGACCTCGACCCGCTGGGCTTCCTGTGGGACTTCCGGGACCGGATCTACCACGTGGACTGCAAGGACGCCCGCCGGCAGACCGGCAACGGTCGCAACGGCCGGCTGGGCTCGCACCTGCCGTGGGCCGACCCGCGTCGAGGCTGGGACTTCGTGTCCACCGGTCACGGCGACGTGCCGTGGGAGCAGTGCTTCCGGATGCTCAACACGATCGGATACGAGGGCCCGATCTCGATCGAGTGGGAGGACGCAGGGATGGACCGGCTGGTCGGCGCCCCCGAGGCCCTCGACTTCGTACGCCGGCTCGCCTTCGACGCCCCGACCGCGGCGTTCGACGCGGCGTTCAGCACCCAGGCCTGAGGCCCGCTGCAGGGATCCTCAGCAACCACGACGCCCCCCGACCGAATCGGTCGGGGGGCGTCGTACTGCTCGGCCTGGATGGCTCAGAAGCCGATCAGGCCCTGCTGCCACTCGACGAGGTCGCCGATCTTGGCAGTGAGCTCGGGGTCCTGGAGGCCGTGGGACTTGCCCCGGGCCCGGGTCAGGACCTGGACGGCGGCCTGGTGGCGGCCCTCGTTGTGGGCCTGCTCCGCGGCCGCGAGGTGGTCCGCGACGTCACCGGACAGCTTGACCGCCCGGTTCGAGCCCTGGCCGAGGTCCTCGTTGAGCGCGTTGACCTCGGGGAAGGTCACGCAGTCACCGCCGCCCTCGACGACCTCGGCGGTCCACTCGATCCCGCCGAGCAGGTGGTCGAGGAATACCGGGTCGGAATACGACGAGTCGACGTGTCCGGCACCCTCGTACCAGGAGCGGCCGCCCTCGAAGTTGTGGCACCACGAGATCGGGTGGTCGGCGCCCATGCTGCCCCCGGAGTACGTCGACTCGTCCAGGGTGAGCAGCACGTGGACGTCCTCACGCGGGTTGGCGGTGAAGTTGTACCACTCGTCGAAGCGGATCCACTCCTTCGGCAGCATCTCGGTGGAGGGGTGGGTGGGGCTCTCGACGCGCATGGTGGCCGTCTGCTGCTGGGGGTGGTTGCGGAACCGTGCCCCGCCTCCGGTCAGCTTGCCGTACCACGGGACCGCGTGCATCGCGTCCGTGGCGGCGTGCAGGCCCACGAAGCCACCGCCGTCGCGCATGTAGCCCTGGAGGGCGGCCAGCTCGGTGTCGTCGAGGGTCCGCGGCCGCGCGGGGTCCTGGTTGTTGGTGCCGTCGACGGGAGAGGCGAAGAGGATCGTCTCGTACTGCGCGAGGTCCTCGGCGCTGGTGAAGGGCGTCGTTGCCATGGTGAGCCCCGGCTGGCCCGGCGAGCGACCGATCGGCGGGTCCCAGACGTCCACGGTGAAGCCGTGCTCCTGGCCGAGCTGCATGACGGCGTTGGTCGTCTCGTCGATGTGGGAGTGGCGGAAGCCCAGCGTCTTGCCGACGACGAGCACCTTGTAGGCCGAGGCCGAGGTGCCGTCGTCAGCGGTCTCGACGGCAAGGGTCGGTGTGGTCGTGGTGACGGCGAGCGCGAGGGCCGAGGCACAGATGCCTCCGGCCAGGGCGAGGGGACGGTTCATGGCAGGTCCTTCGTCGGGCGTGGTGGGTTGGGGTGTGGTGGGTGGGGCGTGGTGGGTTGGGCAATTTGTTGTGACACAAAACAAATCCAGGTCGACTGTAGTGATCCACGTCACTCGGGGTCAACGCCGGCCGCCCGACGGGGCAGAGGAGGATGGCGCCATGGCCGACGCTGCGACCCCCACCGAATCCGAGCAGCCGCCGTCCCGGCGGCGGTCCGCCCGCACGGGGACCCGGGGCTCCGGGGTCCGCCGGCACAACCTGGCCGCGCTGCTGGAGCGGCTGCACGTGGAGGGGTCGACGTCGCGCTCCGAGCTGGGTGCGGGCCTGGGCCTCAACCGCTCGACCATCGCCGACCTGGTGCAGGAGCTGGAGGAGTGCGGTCTGGTCGTCGAGCAGGGCGTCGCCTCGCAGTCCGGCCCGGGACGGCCCTCGCCGATGGTCCACGTGAGGCCCGAGGCCGCGGTCGCGCTGGCCGTCGAGGTCGGGGTGGAGTCCGTGGCCGTGGCCACGATCGGGCTGGGTGGCCACGTCTTCGACCTCGCCAGCGCGGCCCTGCCGAGTCCGGGTACCTCGCCGGAGGACCTCGTGGGCCTGGTGGCGGACCTGTCCGTGTCGCTGACGCGCGACCTCCCCGCGGAGCGGGTGGTCGCGGTGGGGGCTGCGGTGCCGGGCCTGACCCGGCGCACGGACGGCTTCGTGCGCCTCGCCCCCAACCTGGGGTGGAAGGAGGTTCCGTTCGGTGCGATGCTCGCCGCCGCCCTGGACCTGGCCCCGGAGCAGGTGCACGTGGCCAACGAGGCGGACCTGGGGGCACTCGGTGAGCACCGCCGCGGCGCGGGACGCGGCTTCGACAACCTGGTCTTCGTCTCCGGGGAGGTGGGGATCGGCGCGGGGCTGGTGATCGGAGGCCGTCCGATGCTGGGTGCCGCGGGCTATGCCGGGGAGGCCGGCCACATGCTCGTCAACCCGACGGGGCGCCGGTGCACCTGTGGTGCCCGGGGGTGCTGGGAGACCGAGGCGGGGGAGGCGGCCCTGCTCCGGGCGGTCGGACCCTCCAGCACGCCGGACGCGGACGTGGTGAGGTCCGTGCTGGAGCGGGTGGAGGCGAAGGATCCGGTGGCCCTGCGCGCGGTGGCGCGTACCGGTCGCTGGCTGGGTCTGGGGATCGGCAACCTGGTCAACCTGCTCAACCCCGAGGTGGTGGTGCTGGGCGGCATGTTCCAGACACTCCACCCCCACCTGCGCGAGGCGATGATGGACGCCGTCCGCAGGCAGAGCCTGGACGAGGTCCTCGGCAGTCTCGAGGTGGTCCCGAGTGCGCTCGGGACCTCGGCCCAGCTCCACGGTGCCGCGGAGCTGGGCCTGGCCGGCGTGCTGGCCGACCCCACGGTGCTCCGGCCCGGGGTGCCGTCCCCGGTCGGTCAGTGACAGTCAGTGCCGGCATCGCCGGTCCCGGTCCCGGGCCCGGCCGCGCCGGGACGGCGCTCTTCCGGGACACCTGCTGACCATCACGACCGGCGGACGAAGCGGAGCAGGCGGTAGGCGAGGAGTCCTTGCTGGTGGCAACGCTGGAGGGCGTCCCCACCCACCATCGACTGTGCCCACACCGAACGGCTCCTGAGGCGGCGGAGCACCGGCTGGGCGGCACGGACGAGCCGGTCGCGCGGTCGGCCCAGGCGCTGCAACGACGAGAGGTCCCGAGATGCCTGCAGGTCCAGCCCTGCCGCGGCGGCGAGTCGGGCGGCCTCGGGCTCGGAGAGCAGCGTGGCCATGTGCCAGCCGTCACGGACGTCGCCGAGTCGTGGGTCGGAGGCGGCACAGAGGCGGAAGTCGTCGATGACGACGAGGGCTCCCCCCGGCCGAAGTGCCCGAGCGGCCTCGCGGAAGAACGCTGCGGCCGGATCGGCGTGGACGAACGACTCGATGGCGAGGGCCAGGTCGAAGCCGGCGAGCTCGTGCGGGAGGTCGGTGAAGTCGGCCGTCCGGAACCGGACGCTTCCCCGGAGCCCCTCGGTGCCTGCTGCGAACCGCTGGGCCAATCGGATCTGTGCGGGGCTGACGGACACACCGACGACCTCCAGCGGTCGGCGTCGCGCGAGGTAGAGGGCAGTCGTGCCCACGCCGCAGCCGAGGTCCAGCACCCGTGAGTCCGCCGGTCCCAGCTCGTCGAGGACCAGGGTGTGCGCGTGGTGCACCGCCTCGTCGGCTGAGGTGACGCCGGGTCCCCAGAGCTCACGGTGGATCGCGCGCTGGTTGCCGCTGAGCAGGAACTTCCAGGTGTTCGCGTCGTAGTAGTGACGAACGCGTGCGCCCGTGGCCCCGCCGTCCTGGTGACCTGTCATCGCACATCTCCCTCGCGACCACGGGCCTCGGCGTACGACGGCGGGGTCGCTGGTGCCACGGTAGCCATCAGCCCCGGCCGTGGGCGAGCGGCGGTGGTGGGTCCTCGTCGCCGGGGACGTCGGGCGGTCCTCCGACGCGGACCGGGCCTCCGTTCTGCGAGGATGCCGCCATGAGGCCCCCCACCTCGACCGGTCGGTCGGCGGCGTTGCGGTGAGCTCGCCGGGACGGCTGCGCGACGGCGAGGCGGCGGGATGGTCGACGACCCCCCATGCCTGGGTGGCCTGGTGGGCCGCGGCGCTGGTCGTCATCTTCTTCCTGGCGTCGGCGTCGGTCTGGCTGGCTCCTCCGCAGAGCAGCGTCGCTGCGTGGTGGCCGGCGTCGGGCGTCGCGGTGGCGTTGGCGCTGTGGACGCGTCGCGACCGGCTGCCCCTGACCGTGCTCGGGATCGCGGTGGTCACGACCCTCGCCAACGTCTGGGGCGGCAGGTCCTGGGAGACAGCGGTGGGCTTCGGCGTCGCCAACGCGTGCGAGGTGGTGGTGGTCGCGTGGTTCTACCGGGGTGCCTCGGCTCCGCCGGGGTTCTCCCGCCTCCCTGATCTCGGCCGGCTCGTGCTGGCGGCCGCCGCCGGGGCCGGCGCCGCCGCCGTCGTGGCCGGCGTGACCGTGGCCGGGCTGGACCCGTCCGCCTTCGTGACCATGCGGGCGGTCTTCGCGTCGCACGCGGCCGCCATCTTGATCATCGTCCCCATGACCATGGCCCACCCCCCGGCGCGCGGGCATGCGCCCCGCCAGGAGCTCGTGGTCCAGTCGGTCGTGCTGGCGCTCGTGGTCGGAGCCGTCTTCGGCACCAAGGGGGAGCTGCCCCTGGCCTTTGCGCCCATGCCGGTGCTGGTGTGGGGAGCCGCCCGCTTCGGGGTCCGCATCGCGGCCGCGCAGCTCCTGCTCTCGGGGGTCGCCATGTCGCTGCTCACCACGGCGGGCCGGGGTCCGTTCCCGTTTGCCGTGGAGAGGCTGGACTACCCGCCCGAGACCGTGGGGACGCTGCTGCAGGCCGTCCTGGTGGCCTCTGCGCTCGTCTCCCTGCCCGTCGCCCTGCTGACCGACGAGCTGGCCGCGTCCCTCACGCGAGCCCGCACGAGCGCCGAGACCCTCGAGGGGGTGATGGAGGCGGCGACCCAGACCGCGATCATCACCACCGACCTGGTCGGCAACGTGACCTCGTTCAACGCCGGCGCAGAGAACCTGCTGGGGTGGACGGCCGCGGACGTCGTCGGCCACGCGACGCCGGCCTGGTGGCACGACGCCGACCAGCTCGACCTCCGGTCCGCGGAGGCCGGCCTGGAGCCGGGCCTGCGCGTGCTGGTGGAGCCGCTCGAGGGTGGCTCGGCCTCGGACCGACGTGACTGGGTCTGGCGGACTCGCGCGGGGGAGGAGCTCATCGTCTCGCTGCGCGTCTCCCCGCGCCACGACGCCGAGGGACGGCGCATCGGGTGGCTCGGCATCGCGGAGGACGTCACCCGCAACCGCCGGGCCGAGCAGGTCCTGCGGTCGGCCCTGGACCGCGAGCGGGAGGCGGGGCAGAGGCTCGTCGAGCTCGACCGGGCCAAGACCGACTTCATCGCATCCGTGAGCCATGAGCTCAGGACCCCGATGACGAGCGTCATCGGCAACCTCGAGATGCTCCTGGACGACTCGCTCGGGGCCACGACGCCCGCGCAGCGACTCGCGCTGCAACGCACCGATCGCAACGCCCGCCGGCTGCTCATGATGCTCGAGGAGCTGCTCCTCCTCTCGCGCGTGGAGGACGGCACCTTCGACCTGCGGGTGCGTCGTACGGACCTGGTCGAGATCGTGGAGCAGGCGCTCCACACGCTGGACGTCGCGCGCGGCAGGTCCGGGGTCGACGTGGAGCTGCACGCGCCGGGTGAGCAGGTCGAGCTCGACGCCGACGCGGAGCAGGTGGAGCGCGCGGTGATGAACCTCGTGTCGAACGCCCTCAAGTTCACCCCCGCCGGAGGGCGCGTGGACATCCGTGTGCGCGACGAGGGGGCGACCGTGTCGGTCAGCGTGGGCGACACCGGGGTCGGGATCGCGCCCGAGGACGTGGATCGCCTGTTCGACCGCTTCTACCGCGCGCCGTCGGCCGTCCGGGAGGCCGTGCCGGGGACCGGCCTCGGGCTCTCGATCGTCAGGGCCATCGCCGAGCGGCACCACGGCAGCGTCACGGTCGACTCGCGACCGGGAGAGGGGAGCACCTTCACGTTGCGACTGCCCGCGACGCAGGGTGACGAGTCCACTCCCGCGTGACTCCCTCACCCGGGGACGTGGCCGGTGCCGCTGGTGAGGTCGAGCCAGCCGAGGCCGCTGCCGCCCAGGCCGAGGGCGGTGACGGCGAGGAGCGCGACGAGGGCGATGAGGGTCGTGTCGACCGTGAGCAGGGGACGGCCCGCGAGGCGGTGGCGGCGGTGCCGGGCCCACGACCCGACGAGCACCAGCGTCGCGAGCTCGAGGGTCGCGGCCGCGAGGTCGGCCACACCCAGCGGCTCGGCGGCGCCCGCCTCCGGGCCCCAGGGGAGCCCGACCGTGCGGGACCACAGCCAGACCGCCAGGGGGACGGCGCTCACCAGTGCTGCCGCCGTCCACGAGACACGACCGCCGTGGTGCACGACGGCGCCTGCGGCGCCTGCCTGGACGCATGCCAGCGCCACGAAGAACGCGCCCGCGACCAGCCACTCCGACGCATGCTCGGGAACGACCGCGGCATGCAGGACCGCTGCCCCGACGAGTGCCGAGACGACCACGGCCGTCAGCCCGTCGCGGTGGTGGACCCCGATGCGGCGGTGACCACGTGGTGGGTCCCCGGCCCGGTCGAGGCGGAGTCGACCGCCGAGGAGCGCGGCCACCCAGCCGACGACCACCAGGTTCGTGGCCAGCACGAGCGCGCTCCCGAGACCCAGGGACTTCAGCTGCAGCAACGCAGTGCTCGTGCGCTGCGAGTCCAGGCAGTCTGCGACGCAGCTCCCGTGGGCCGTGTGCCCCAGCAGCGCCAGCTCCAGCCGGTAGTCGTAGAGGGAGCTGGCGGCCAGCGCGAGCACGCCGACCAGCGTGCCGGCGCCCACGAGCACGAGTGCCGTGCCGACCCGCGACGTGCCGCCGGCCGCAGCGGACGGGGTGCGTCGACGACGTACGACGCGGACGCAGAGCACCGCGGCGACGTACGTGGGGAGCAGCAACGTCGATTCGCGGACCCAGTCGGTGAACGGATCGGAGGTGCGCTCGATGGCACCCGCGACCTGACGCAGCGACACCACCCAGAACATGTCCGCGAAGGCCATCGAGGCCGCCAGCCCCAGGACGGTGAGCCACGCGACATCTAGGTTCCCGTCGTACACCCTCGGCTGCACGACCTCCGACCGCATCGCCGCCTGCGGGGGGCGGCTGACTGCGGTCATGGCGTGATCGACCAGCCGAACATCATGGAGTGGTCCTCGTGCGCCAGGTTGTGGCAGTGGGCGACGTAGGGCCCCACGAAGTCGCGGAACCCGCGGTACACGACGACCGACCCGTTCGGGTCCAGGGAGGCGAGGTCCTCCCGGGAAACGTCGTCGGGGTGGCCGCGCTGCGGGGTGGTGGTCACGTCGCGGCCGTTGCGCATCACCGTGCGGTGCTCCTCCATGTGCAGGTGGAACGGGTGCACCCAGCCGCCGCCACCGTTGCGGATCTCCCAGAGGTTGAAGCTGCCCATCCGCTGCTCGGCGAGCGGCCTCCGGCCGGCCGGGTTCTTCAGGCTCCGCGCGACGCTGTCCGGCTCGAACGGCTCGCCGTTGATCAGCCACTCGGTCTCTCCCCCCAGCGCGCCGCGCTTGACCTCGAAGATCAGCCGGTTCGGCATGAGGTCCTTCCAGCGCGGGGGCAGCGGGGGGAGGGGGCGCAGCACGGGCGGGACCTGGCTGTCGTCCGGTGCCGTGTCGCCGATGACGAACTTCAGGATCGGGACCTTGTACGCCGCGTCGGGTGACGACCGCGAGGAGCTCTCCCACATCCGGCCGTCGGGCATCTTCATCACGTTGGTCAGGTAGACGACGTCCCCCTTCGTGGTGGGGGATCCGTCGAGGTACCGGGTGAAGTCCACGACCACCTCGCGACGCTTGGCGGGCCACAGCTCGAAGCTGTCCCGCACCAGGGGGAAGGGAAGCAGCCCGCCGTCCGACGCGATCTGCGTGAAGCGCATGCACCGCTGGCCGTCAGGTATCCGGTACTGCCCCTGGAGCTCGTCGTCGACGTACCCCAGGGAGGCCGCCGACCGTGGACCCTGGGTGGAGCTCATCAGCGCCAGCTCGTAGATCCGGGCGACGGACGCGTCCAGGAAGCGGAAGCGGTACTTCCGACGCTTCACCTCCAGCGCCGGGTAGGCCACGCCGTTGACACCGAAGACGTCCCCGACGAACCCGTGGTTGGGGAAGTGCTTGAAGAACGTCGTGCCCCACCACTCCGGGTGCTCGGCCGGGTTGCCCGTCCCCGGGAAGTCGCCCTGGGTGTCGTGGATGTCGTGGTGCAGGGTCACGCCGTCGTCGAGGCTCAGGTCGTGGAGGGCGAGGGGGATGTGGTAGGCGACGTCGAACGCGCCATCGGCGCGGTCGGTCCGGACACCCGGAAGCCGGAGCCCGCGCCGCTCGTCGCCCATGTCCATCGCGTTAGTCGGGTCGTAGATGGGATAGAGCCCGACCATGCCCTTGTAGACGTTGGAGCCGGTGTGGTCCATCCGGTGGTCGTGGAACCAGAAGAAGCTCTGCTTCTCCCGCTCGTCCCCGCCGGCGGGCCAGTTCAGGTAGAGGTTGTCGACCCAGGTGCCGGGCAGGTAGCCCATGCTCCTCGGCCCACTCGTCATCGCGTAGTGCGGGTTGCCGTCGCTCTCGGGCGCGGTGTGCCCGTTGTGCAGGTGGGTGAGGAACGACCAGTCCGGTGCCCCGAAGTCCTGGCGGTCGAGGGCGTAGGGGTTCTCGTCGAGCCGGTTGACGAACCGGACGAGGACCGGCCTGCCGTACTCCGCGTTGATCATCGGCCCCGGGAAGGTGCCGTTGAACCCGTAGATCGTGCTCGGCGGCAGCGTCCGCTCCGTGCCGGGGGCGAAGACGCGGCCCTCACGGTCGAAGGACTCGGTCGGCCTGCCCTCGTCGTCGATGGGGAGGACCTTCGACGTGGTCCAGGAGTGGGGTCGCACCAGCAGCTCGATCTGGTAGACGATCGGGTCGGGATACCCCACCTGGGACGGCCACTTCTGATGCCGTTCGTTGCGCAGCGAGCTCTGTTCCCCCAGTCCCGGGCCCGGGGGGAGGCTCCAACCCCTGACGTCCGACAGGGCCACCGGGGCCAGCGCGCGGGGCACGGGCAGCTGGTCCTCGAACGGGTGCAGGATCAGCGGGCTGATGGGGAAGTGCTCGGTGTAGAACACCGCGTCGGCCAGTGCGGTGCCCACCGCGGAGAAGACGCCGTCGGGGGACAGGAGCCCACGCTGGGCCAGAAGGGGACTCCAGGCGGCGTGGGCGGAGACTCCGAGGAGACCGGCCGTCCCCACCGCCCCGGTCCTCAAAAACAGTCGGCGCGACACCTGGGCGGCGGCTGGGGGTTCTTCCGGGCTCACGGTGCCTCCTCGACCTCACGGGACGCCGAGACGAGGCCGGACGAACGCCCCGGACGGTCCGGGCCTTGGAGCTCCGCGACCGGCCGTCGGACCCTCGGGACGCTACTCGCGGCCGCTTGGGCTTCCCTTGGGACCGGGAGGAGGTCAGGGACAGATCAGGGACACGATGTGCGCGTCCTGCAGGACACGGACGCGTGCGTCAGGGTAGTCTTGACGAGGCGGGTGACGGACTGACCCCGCCGCGCTGTGGGTTGGGCTGCACGGGGGTGAGCCCAACCCACAGCCCACGTCCCGGACGGCCCGTGTGTCAGGCGGAGACGTTGCTCTTGCGGGTCTTGCTCCCGGCGAAGCGCTCCCAGGCGGCTTGCCGCGACACCCCGAGCGCCTGTCCGATCTCCGCCCAGGAGAGGTGCCGCTCACGCGCCATCTGCACCCACTCGCCGAGGAAGCCGTTGACCTGCGTCGCGGTGTCGGCGATCAGGGGGAGCTTGGCGAGGATCTCGGTGTCGGACATCTCGTCCCACGGCGGCCGCGAGATCGTCTCCAGCAGCTCGGGCGAGCTGAACTTGTGGTGGTAGAACTCGAGGCAGTCGACGCACATCATGGCGCCGAGCCCGCCCGCGAACCGCGTCTCCGACGTCCCCTGGAGCCCGCAGAAGGAGCACGACTTGTTGGCGGAGTTGAAGTCCATGCCGGGTCCCCTCAGGTCTGCGATCGGTTCCGGGCCGTCGTGGAGGAGAGTGCCCCCCGGCGTGCTGCCCTTCCGCCCAGCATGACACACGGGGTGGCGCCCCACCCGGGCCACGAGCAACGGCCTCGACGTTTGCCCGCGCTCCGACCGGGTCAGGGTGCACGCATGAGAATCAAGGCGGTGGTGTGCGACATCGGGGGAGTGCTCGAGGTCATCGACGACTCGGTGTTCCCCGGGCCCTGGCCGGCGCGGCTGGGGCTGACCGACGCGGGGTTCGCCGAGCGGCTCGAGGGCCTCGACGGCGATGCTCTGGTCGGTGCGGTCACCTGGCCCGAGGTCCTGGGCCACTGGCGCTCGCGCCTCGGGCTCGACGAGGACCGCGCGCACGCCCTCGGGGAGGACTTCTGGCGCTGGTACGTCGGCACGCCCGACGAGCGTCTCGTCGCCTGGTTCGCGGGGCAACGGCCGGCCCTGCTCACCGCGATCCTGTCCAACTCGGGACCGGGGGCGCGCGAGCGGGAGCGCCACCACGGCTTCGAGGGGATCGTCGACCACCTCGTCTACTCCCACGAGGTCGGGCTGGCCAAGCCCGACGCGGCGGTCTACACGCTCACGGCCTCGCGGCTCGGCGTACGACCGGACGAGGTGCTCTTCCTCGACGACGTCGAGGCCAACGTCGAGGCGGCCCGCGCCGCCGGGTGGCACGCGGTGCTGCACCAGGAGACGGAGCGGTCCATCGCCGAGATGGAGCGCATCATCGCCGGGGCGTGAGCGGTGTCAGCCCTCGTTGCGCAGCCGCGGCTCGGTGCGCTTCTCCGGGTGCAGGCCGTGCTTGTCGGCGTAGAACGCGCGCACCAGGTCCATGTCGGCGGACAGGTCACCGGTCGGGGTGAAGGTCGGTCCCACGCCCACCGTGCGGGTCGGACCGTCCATGAACGCCAGCGTGATCGGCAACCCGGTCTGCTGCGAGAGGCGGTAGAAACCGGACTTCCAGTGGTCGGACCTGCTGCGGGTCCCCTCGGCGGCGATCGCGAGGAGGAACTCGTCGGACTTCCCGATGCGGTCGATGAGTGCGCGGATGTCCGCGGCCGGGTGGGCCCGGTCGATCGACACCGCTCCGGTGGCCCGCATCACCGGCGCGAGCGGGCCCTTGAAGAACTCCTGCTTCACCATGATCCGGGGGTGCCGGCCCTGGCTCCACGCCAGGAGCAGCGAGAAGACCCAGTCCCAGTTGGAGGTGTGCGGCGCACCCACCACGATGCCGTGCGACGGCAGCGTCCCCTCGGTGCGCCAGCGCACCAGTCGCAGGGCGGTGCGGGCGAGACGGGGACGGACGACCATGCGGGACATGGGCGCAGGTTAGCGGTGGCACCGGACGGTGAGGAGCCCCGCACCGGCGCCGATGCCCGGCGTCGGGTTAGGGGCACCTAACCTACGAGGGTTCGACCTGACGACCCAGCAACGGAGCAATCGTGTCCCCAGCAACCAGCCACGACGCGGACCGACCCCTCCGCGCGCTGTGGAAGCGGTACGGCGCCTACCGGGGGCGCTTCGTCGGAGCGGTCGTGGCGTCGACCGTCAACAAGGTCGCCGACGTGATGCCCGAGCTGCTGATCGGGGCCGCCGTGGACGTCGTCGTCCGCGGTGACGCGTCCTTCGTGGGCGAGCTGCTGGGCGTCGAGTCCCGTTATGCCCAGCTGGGCTGGATCGCGGCCGTCAACGTCGTGGTGTGGATCATCGAGTCCGTCTCCGACTACATCGCGAGCGTGCTGTGGCGAGGCCTCGCCCAGGGCGTCGAGCACGACCTGCGGGTCGAGGCCTACGACCACGTGCAGCACCTCGACCTCGGCTGGCACGAGTCGCGTCCCGCCGGTGCCACGCTGGCCACCCTCAACGACGACGTCAACCAGCTCGAGCGGTTCCTCGACATCGGCGCACCCGCGATCCTGCAGACGACGCTCAACGTGCTGCTCGTCGGTGCCGTCTTCGCGGCCGCCTCGGGACAGCTGCTGGTGCTGGCCTTCCTCCCGATCCCGCTCATCGTCATCGGGTCGCTGGTCTTCCAGCGCCGCCTCGAGCCCCTCTACGTCCACGTCCGCAGCGCCGTGGCGGACCTGTCCGGCACCCTCAGCGCCAACCTGGCCGGCATCGCGACGATCAAGGCGTTCACCGCCGAGGACCGCGAGCGCGACCGGGTGCGTGCGGTGTCCCAGGCCTACCGCGACGCCAACACGACGGCGATCCGCTCCTCGGCCGCCTTCGTGCCACTCGTGCGGATGGCGATCCTCGCCGGCTTCACCTGCACCCTGCTGCTCGGCGGCTGGGCCACCCTGCGGGGCGACCTCGAGGTCGGTCTCTACTCCGTGCTCGTCTTCATGACCCAGCGGCTGCTCTGGCCACTCACCGACGTGGCCGAGGTGCTGGACCTCTACCAGCGCGGGCGGGCGTCGACGGCGCGCATCCTCGGCCTGCTCGAGGAGCCGGTCTCGGTCAAGGCCGGGGCCACCGCGCTGGCGCGCCCGGTGGCGGGACGGATCGAGCTGCAGGGCGTGCGGGCCGGGTACGGCGAGGGGCCAGACGTGCTGCACGGCATCGACCTGGTCGTCCCGGCGGGGGAGACCCACGCGATCGTCGGCGCCACCGGGTCGGGCAAGTCGTCCCTGCTGCGCCTGGTGCTCCGCTTCGACGACCCGCGCTCGGGGCGCGTGCTCCTCGACGGGCAGGACGTCCGCGACCTCGACTGGGACTCGCTGCGCGGGTCGATGGGCTACGTCGCCCAGGACGTCTTCATGTTCGCCGGCTCCATCGCCGACAACATCTCCTACGGCCGTCCGGAGGCGACCCGGGAGCAGGTCCGGGCGGCCGCCGACGCGGCCGCCGCGCTCGACTTCGTCGAGCGGCTGCCCGACGGCCTGGACACGTGGGTCGGGGAGCGGGGCGTCACCCTCTCCGGCGGCCAGCGCCAGCGGCTCGCCCTGGCCCGGGCGCTGCTGCGCGACCCGTCCGTGCTCGTGCTGGACGAGGCCACCAGTGCCGTCGACAACGAGACCGAGGCCGCCATCCAGCGGTCCCTGCGGCAGGCCACGGCCGGGTGCACCGCGCTCGTCGTCGCCCACCGCCTCTCCACCGTCCGGCACGCGCACTGCATCTGGGTGCTCGACGCCGGGCGGGTCATCGAGGCCGGCACCCACGACGAGCTGGTGGCGCGCGACGGCGCGTACGCCGCCCTCTGGCGGGTCCAGACGGGGGAGCAGGTCGTGGTCGGCTAATGCGGTCGAGCCGCGCCCGGACCGGCCGATAGCATCGCCCTGTCCGCACCACCTGCATGCAGAAGGAGCACCCCGTGTCCGAGATCAAGGTCGTCCGCACCCACGCTGGCCAGCGTGAGGAGCAGACCCTGACGACGGGCACCAAGGCCTGGGAGCTCTTCCGGGACGACGCCGACGTCATCGCCGCCCGCGTCGGGGGCGAGCTCCGCGACCTGGCCCACGAGCTGCGCGACGGCGACGAGGTCGAGGGCGTCGAGATGGCCAGCAAGGACGGCCGCGACATCCTGCGCCACTCCACCGCCCACGTCCTGGCCCAGGCGGTGCAGCAGATCTGGCCCGAGGCCCGCCTCGGCATCGGCCCGCCGGTGGAGAACGGCTTCTACTACGACTTCGACGTCGAGACCCCCTTCGTGCCGGAGGACCTCGCCAAGATCGAGACCGCGATGCGCAAGATCATCAAGGCCAACCAGCGCTTCGAGCGCCGGGTCACCACCGATGCCGACGCGCTGACCGAGCTCCAGGACGAGCCCTACAAGATCGAGCTCATCGGGCTCAAGGGTGGTGCCGGGACTGCTGACACCGAGGGCGCCAGCGTCGAGGTCGGGGCCGGCGAGCTCACCATCTACGACAACATCGGTCGTGACGGCCAGGCTGCCTGGTCCGACCTGTGCCGTGGCCCCCACCTGCCGACCACCAAGCGCATCCCGGCGTTCAAGCTGATGCGCAGCGCGGCGGCGTACTGGCGCGGCGACGAGAAGAACAAGCAGCTCCAGCGCATCTACGGCACCGCGTGGGAGACCAAGGAGGCGCTCGAGGAGCACCTCCACCGGATCGAGGAGGCCGAGCGGCGCGACCACCGCAAGCTCGGTCGCGAGCTCGACCTCTACTCCTTCCCGGACGAGATCGGCTCCGGCATGGCGGTCTTCCACCCGCGCGGTGGCGTCATCAAGCGGGAGATGGAGGACTACGTCCGCCGTCGGCACCTCGAGGAGGGCTTCGACTACGTCGGCACCCCGCACATCAGCAAGGACGGCCTGTTCCACACCTCCGGGCACCTGCCCTACTACGCGGACACCATGTTCCCGCCGATGGAGATGGAGCACGCGGAGTACCGCCTCAAGGCGATGAACTGCCCGATGCACAACCTGATCTACCGCTCGCGCCAGCGCTCCTACCGCGAGCTGCCGCTGCGGTTCTTCGAGTTCGGGTCGGTCTACCGCTACGAGAAGTCCGGCGTGGTCCACGGCCTGACCCGGGTCCGCGCGATGACCCAGGACGACTCGCACTCCTACGTCACCCCCGAGCAGGCGCCCGCCGAGGTCGAGCACCTGCTCACCTTCGTGACCGGTCTGCTCAAGGACTTCGGGCTCGACGACTACTACTTCGAGCTGTCCACCCGCGACGACTCCAAGCCCGACAAGTTCATCGGCTCCGACGAGCAGTGGCAGACCGCCACCGAGGTCCTGGAGACCGCCGCGCTGAAGTTCGGTGTGGACCTCGTCCCCGACCCGGGCGGCGCCGCGTTCTACGGCCCCAAGATCTCGGTGCAGGCCAAGGACGCGATCGGTCGCACCTGGCAGATGTCGACCATCCAGTACGACTTCAACCAGCCGGCGGTCGACCGCTTCAACCTCGAGTACGTCGCCACCGACGGCACCCGCAAGCAGCCGGTGATGATCCACTCCGCCAAGTTCGGCTCGATCGAGCGGTTCATCGGCGTCCTCGTCGAGCACTACGCCGGCGCCTTCCCGCCCTGGCTCGCGCCCGTCCAGGTCCAGGCGATCCCGATCGCCGAGCGCCACAACGACTACCTGTACGACGTCGCGCGGCGGATGAAGGTGGCCGGGCTGCGGGTCGAGGTCGACGACTCCGACGACCGGATGCAGAAGAAGATCCGCAACGCGCAGCTGCAGAAGGTGCCGTTCATGATGATCGCCGGCGACGACGACGTGGAGAAGGGCGCGGTCTCCTTCCGCTACCGCGACGGGCGCCAGGACAACGGGGTCCCCCTCGAGGAGGCCATCGAGCGGGTCGCGTCCGCCGTGGCGTCCCGCGAGCAGGTCTGAGCGGAGGGGCGTCAGCCGGGTGCGACGTCCTTGACGTAGCGCCGGCACGGCGAGGTGAAGTGCTCACCGAGGGCGACCACGTCATAGGCGAGGTCGCCCTCGTCGCGCCAGCCGTGACGGGCGTAGAACGCCCGTGCGCGCGCGTTGCCGACCACCACGGCGAGCCAGGCTGACGAATGGCCCGCGGCGGCGACCTGCCGCTCGGCCTCGGCGAGCAGCAGGTCCGCCACGCCGGATCCGCGGAAGGCCCGGTCGACGTAGACCTGCTCGACCTCGTCGCCCGCGACCATGATGAAGCCGGCCACGACGCCGTCGACGTCGGCGACGGTCGTGTCGTCGGTGCCGGCGATCCGGAGCTCGACGCGCTCGCGGAACGCCCCCGGCGTACGCCGCCGGGTCAGGCCGTCGGGGACGTGGCCGCGGTGGCCGTCGTGCCAGCCGCGGTGGAACAGCTCGGCGACCTGGGCGGCATCGTCGGCGGTGGCGGGACGGAGGACCGGGGTCACGGCCGGACCCTACCGGCCCTCTAGGATCCCCGGCATGGGCGACAACGGTGAGGGGGCGTCCGTCGGGGTGCCCCCGGACGGGCTCGAGCGGCTGTGGACGCCCTACCGGATGGCCTACGTGCGGTCGGACACGACCGCGGAGGGCTGTCCCTTCTGCCGCATCCCGCAGGGTGTCGACGAGGACAACCTCGTGGTCGCCCGCGGTGCGACGACGTACGCCGTGCTCAACCTGCACCCCTACAACCCCGGGCACCTCATGGTGCTGCCCTACCGTCACGTCGCGGACCTCGAGGACCTCACGGCCGAGGAGTCGGCGGAGCTGATGGCGATGACCCAGCAGGCGATCCGCACCATCCGCGCCGTCAGCGCCCCGCACGCGTTCAACGTGGGGATCAACCTCGGCGGCCCGGCCGGCGGCTCGCTGGCCGACCACCTGCACCAGCACGTCGTACCGCGCTGGTCGGGGGACGCCAACTTCATCACGGTGATCGGGGCGACCAAGACGCTGCCGCAGCTGCTGGAGGACACCCGCGACCTGCTCGCCAAGGCCTGGCACGACCTGTCCGAGGACTGACCGCCCGCCACCCCTTGCCCCGGGCTGCGGACAGGAGGAATCTGGACGGACCGGTGGCGCCACCGGGGTGCCACCTCGGGTGCGGAGGTGCACATGATGTATGCACGCTCGACGTCGATCACCGGCGATGCCGCTCAGATCGACGCCTGTGTCGCGTTCCTGCGCGAGGAGGTCATGCCCACGATCACGGGGATGGACGGGTGCATGGGGATCTCCCTGCTCGTCGACCGTGACGTCGGCCGCTGCATAGCCACGACGTCCTGGGCGGGGGAGGACGAGATGCGGGCCACCGAGGGCCAGGTGGTCCCGCTGCGCGACCGCGCGAGCCGGATGATGGGTGGGGAGGCGGTCGTCGACGAGTGGGAGATCGCGGTGATGCACCGCGAGCACGAGACCGAGGAAGGCTCCTGGTGCCGGGTCACCTGGATGCAGTGCGATCCCGCCGAGCTCGAGTCGATGATCGACTTCTTCAAGGACACGGTCCTGGTGCGGCTCGAGGCCGACGACGACTTCTGCAGCGCCAGCTTCTTCGTGGACCGGGGCTCCGGGCGGTGCTGCGGCACGGCACGGTTCGCGACGCGCGAGGCCCTCGAGGCGACGCGGGAGATGGCGAGGCGGATGCGCGACGAGCGCAGCGCGACGTCACGGACCACCTTCCCCGACATCGCGGAGTGCGAGCTGGTCCTCGCGCACCTGCGGGTGCCGGAGCTGGTCTGAGGTCGCAGGGGTGGGCGCCGGGCGCCGCGTCTACCCGACGGGGTGGGGATGCTCCGGTGCACGCCCCTGGAAGGCCAGGATGGCGGGGTTCTGGATCCGCCCGGCGCGGATCTCGATGGCCCGGCTGATGGTCTCGTTGCCGTCCCAGGCGTCGGGGCCCGAGAGGACCGTCTCCACGAAGGGCAGCAGGGCCTCGCTGTTCTCCCAGGTCGCCGAGTTCCAGAGGTACGACGGGCTGTGGTCGACGGCGTAGTAGTGCACGCGGTCGGCCACGGTGAACATCGGCTCGTCGAAGGTCGTGGGGGTGGCCCACGAGAAGCCCATGCCCTCGTCGCAGGACACGTCCACGATCAGGCTGCCCTGCCGGAAGGCACCGAGGTCCTCGGTCTGCAGGTAGGTCAGCGGCGCCGACGTGTCCTGGAACGTGCAGTTGACGACGATGTCGTTCTCGGCGAGGTACGCCGCCAGGGGCTCTCTACCGCGATCGGTGATCACGTGGCTCACGCCGGCCTCGCGCGGGTCGTGGTCGAACTGCCGGATCCGCACCGAGTGGATCGGCGAGCCGACCGCCGCCACACCACGGGTGGTCAGCACGGCGACGTCGCCCACGCCGTGGGCCTTCAGCGCGGTCACGGCGCCGCGGGCGGTGGCGCCGAAGCCGATCACCACGGCGCTGAGCCGGCGGCCGTAGTCACCGGTGATGCCGACGAGCTCCATCGCCTGCAGCACCGAGCAGTAGCCGGCCAGCTCGTTGTTCTTGTGGAAGACGTGCAGGCCGACGTGGCCGTCCACCGTCCAGTGGTTCATCGCCTCGAAGGCGATCAGCGTCAGCTCCCGGTCGATCGCCAGCTGGGTCAGCTCCGGGTCCTGGACGCAGTGCGGCCAGCCCCAGAGGACCTGGCCGGCGTGCATGGCGGCCACGTCCTCGTGCTGGGGCTTGGGCAGCACCACGACGTCGGAGCCGGTGATGATCTCCTCGCGGGTCGCGAAACCGGCCACGTGCTCGCCGAGCTCCTCGTCGGAGCGGCCGAAGCGCGCGCCGTACCCGTGCTCGAGGGTGATCTGCCGGGCGAGGGCGGGGTCGAGGCGGGACAGGTGCTCGGGGTGCAGCGGGAGGCGGTGCTCGTTCTCCTTGGAGGAAGTGCCGACCACGCCGAGGCGCAGGAGGCTCACTTCTTCTTGTGGGGAGTGAGGCCCTCGACGGCGGTGGTGGCCCCCGCGGCCTTGGCGTGCTTCTCGGCCCGCTTCTCCTTGATGGACTTGCCGGACTTCTTGGACATGCCCTGCCGTGGCGACTTGTCGGCCATCGGGACTCCCTGGTTGGAAGCCTGGATGGCTCCGTGCGGCCACAGTACGCCGCCCCGGTAGCGTGCGGGACGTGGATGACGCCCAGCTGGCCGCCGAGCTCGTCCGGGAGGCCGGCACGCTGGCCGCCGCGATGCGCCGTGACGGCCTCGACGCCGAGACCAAGACCCACGTCTCCGACATCGTGACGGCCGCCGACCGGGCGGCAGAGCGCCTGGTCGTCGAGCGGTTGCGCGAGGCGCGGCCCGACGACGCGATCGTGGGGGAGGAGGGTGCCGACCACACCGGCACGAGCGGCCGCACCTGGGTCATCGACCCCGTCGACGGCACCTACAACTTCCACCGCGGGCTCGACTGGTGGTGCTCGGCGCTGGCGCTGGTCGACGGCGACGACGTCGTCCTCGGTGCCGTGCACCACCCGCAGCAGGACGCGACGTACGTCGGGGGGCCGGGGCTGCCGCCCACCCGCGACGCGGTGCCGCTGGCGCCGCTCGAGGACCGTCCGCTCGCGGAGTGCTGCGCCACGACCTACCTCCACCCGCCGTTCTACGACGGCGAGGTGGGTGCCGCGTTCGCCCGCGCCGTCGCCGGTGTCGCGACCCTGCGGATGATGGGCTCCGGCACGCTGGACGCGATGGCCATCGCCGAGGGCCGGTGCGACGTGCTCTTCCAGCACTCGGTCCCCGACTGGGACCGGCTCCCGGGCGCCGCGATCGTCCGCGGAGTGGGCGGCGAGTCCCGCGTGGTGGAGGCGGGCGGCCGGTCGTGGCACGTCCTCGGGGTCCCGAGCGCGGTGGCCGAGGTCTGCGAGCGGCTCCGGCAGGAGTAGCCTGCGGCCGTGCTCGACAGGTTCAAGCAGTTCTGGCAGGGCGTCATGCTCGCGCCCTTCGTCAACCTCTTCATCCGTCTCGGCATCAGCCCCGACGTGGTGACGCTGGTCGGCACCGCCGGCCTGGCCTTCGGGGCGCTCTGGTTCTTCCCGCAGGGGATGGTCTGGCAGGGCGTCCTGTTCATCACCGCCTTCGTCTTCAGCGACCTGATCGACGGTGCGATGGCCCGCAAGGCCGGTCGCACCGACGACTTCGGTGCCTTCCTCGACTCCACGCTGGACCGGGTCGCCGACGGCGCGCTCTTCGCCGGCGCGGCGCTCTACTTCGCCTGGGTGGTGGAGGACCGCCTGTACGTCGCGCTGTGCCTGGTGGTGCTGGTGATGGGCGCGGTCACGTCGTACGCCCGGGCCAAGGCCGACCACCTCGGCTACGACGCCAAGGTCGGCATCGCCGAGCGCCCGGACCGGCTCGTCGGCTTCCTCGTCCCGGCCTTCTTCGCCGACGTCCTCGACCTGCCCTGGCTGCTCGAGGCCGCCCTGTGGATCCTGGCCGTGGCGGCCACGGTGACCGTGGCCCAGCGCATCTGGACCGTCCGCCGCCAAGCACTCGCCCGCGCCGCCTCGCGGGGCTGATCCCGGGCCCATCCACGGCCCGGTCCCGACGTACGGACACGCCCGCCGCGGACGTACGATGCGGCCATGTCCGACTCCCCGCAGACCCCCACCACCGGCACCTCGCGCGTCAAGCGCGGGATGGCCGAGATGCTGAAGGGCGGCGTCATCATGGACGTCGTCACCGCCGAGCAGGCGAAGATCGCCGAGGACGCCGGCGCGGTCGCCGTGATGGCCCTCGAGCGGGTCCCCGCCGACATCCGCGCCCAGGGCGGCGTGTCCCGGATGAGCGACCCCGACATGATCGACTCGATCATCGAGGCCGTCTCCATCCCGGTGATGGCCAAGGCCCGCATCGGCCACTTCGCCGAGGCCCAGGTCCTCCAGTCGCTGGGCGTCGACTACATCGACGAGTCCGAGGTGCTGACCCCGGCCGACTACACCAACCACATCGACAAGTGGCAGTTCACCGTCCCCTTCGTGTGCGGGGCCACCAACCTGGGCGAGGCGCTGCGCCGCATCACCGAGGGCGCGGCGATGATCCGCTCCAAGGGCGAGGCCGGCACCGGCGACGTCTCCAACGCGGTGATGCACATGCGCACCATCGGCGGCGAGCTGCGCCGACTGCACGGGCTGTCCGAGGACGAGCTGTACGTCGCGGCCAAGGAGCTCCAGGCGCCGTACGACCTGGTCAAGGAGGTCGCCCGGGCCGGCAAGCTGCCCGTCGTGCTCTTCACCGCCGGTGGCATCGCCACCCCGGCCGACGCCGCGATGATGATGCAGCTCGGTGCCGAGGGCGTCTTCGTCGGGTCGGGCATCTTCAAGTCCGGCAACCCGGCGCAGCGCGCCGAGGCGATCGTCAAGGCCACGACCTTCTTCGACGACCCCGACGTGGTCGCCAAGGTGAGCCGCGGGCTCGGCGAGGCGATGGTCGGCATCAACGTCGACGAGATCCCGCAGCCGCACCGGCTCTCCGAGCGCGGTTGGTGACGACCGCCCGACGCCCCGCACCACCCCGCCCACAGGACAGCCCCGACGCCACCGGCGCCGGGGCTGTCGTGGTCCCGGCCGCGACGAGCCACGACCATGACACGGACGGGCTACTCACCCACCCCTGTCCAGCCGGCCCGATCGAGGCTGTCCAACAGTGCGTTCACAAGTGATCCACGGCCGGTGAACGGGACCTTTACTTTGGCAATTCCGCGCCGGGCGCGGCTTCAGGATCGTCTCAAGAGGTTCCGGTCCCGGGCCTCGCACAGACCTCGTCGAAGCAGAAGGATCACTCCCCATGAAGAACACCACCAAGGGTGCTTTCGCCGCCTCCGCCGCCGCCGTCCTGCTGCTCGGCGGGGCCGGCTCGCTGGCCTACTGGTCCGACGCGGAGACGATCAAGGGCGGCGACGTCACGGCGGGCAGCCTGTCCCTGGACGCCCCCACGTGCGACGCGAGCTGGAAGTACGCCGCGGGCAAGGCCGGAGCGGGCAACACCGTCGCGCGGTTCGTCCCCGGCGACGTCATCACCAAGAACTGCACGTTCACGGTCCGGGGCTCCGGTGACAACCTGACGGCCAACCTGGCCACTCCCGCCACCTACGCCGTCACCGGCACGAACGTCACCGCCACCGTCACTGCGGCGTACAAGCTCGGCACGGCCACCATGGCCAACCCGGCCGTCGTCACCGCCGCCGACAACGGCAAGGTCGTCACCGCCGCCATCACCGTCACCTTCCCGTACGGCACGGACGAGAACGCCGCGACCAAGACCAACACCAACACCATGCAGGGCTCGGTCGCGACGCTCGACGACATCGCGGTCACCCTCACCCAGGCCAACCCGAACCAGAGCTGAGTCGGACGGGGACTCCTCCGATGAGGTCTGTACTGGGATGGGCCGGCCAGGTGTTCGCCTGGCTGGTCATCCTGGTCATGGTGGTGGTCCTCGCCGCAGCCGTGCTGGTCCCGCGGCTCGGCGGGGCCACGCCGTACACCATCCTCACCGGGTCCATGCAGCCTGAGATGCCTCCGGGCACCCTCGTGGTGGTCAGGCCGGTCGGGCCGAGTGACATCTCGGTCGGCACCGTGATCACCTACCAGCTCGAGTCGGGCAAGCCGACCGTCGTCACCCACCGGGTGACCGCCGTCGGTGTCGACGCCACGGGCGAGCTGCGCTTCACCACCCAGGGAGACGCCAACAACACTCCCGACGCGGCCACCGTGCGCCCGGTCCAGATCCGCGGCGAGCGGTGGTACTCGGTCAGCCACCTGGGCCACCTCAACACCCTTCTCAGCGGTCAGGAGCGTCAGATGGCCGTCTACGCTGCCGCCGCCCTCCTGCTCGGCTACGCGGGTTACCAGTTCCTCGTCGCACTCTCGGGCCGCACGCGCCACCGCGACCCTGCGGCCCCGGCCGGTCCTGGCACCGACAGCGACGGGACGGCCGAGAGGGTCGCGGAGCCCGCGGAGAGCCTCACGTGAAGCGGCTCGCGACGCTGCTCGTCGCGGCTACCCTGATGGGGATGGGGCTCGCGCTGGTCGCGGCACGGCGCCGACGCGACCACGAGGGGGCCACCCGTGCGACTGCGTGACGAGCCCCTGCTGCACGTGCTGGGCTCGGTCCGGGTCCGCGCGGTCCTCGCCCTCGGCATCCTCGTGGCCCCGCTCGGGGTCAACACGATGGCGTACTGGTCCTCGCGGGTCGTCCTGGCGCCCGGCACCGTCCAGGCCGGCACCCTCGACCTCACGGTCAACGGCGCGAACTCGCTGGCCGAGGCCGGACTGACGGTCGGCAACATGGCACCGGGGGCAACCACGGCCGCCGTGTTCACCGTGAGGAACGCCAGCGCGGGCGGCAACGCCGTGCTCACCTACACCGTCCACGCGACGGCCGCCGACGCCGCTCCCGCCGGCACGTCCGCGGCCCTGGTCGCCAAGGTCACCACGGCGTCCACCGTGACCACCTCCGGGACGAACAAGACCTGCGGGGGCACGGTCGTCACCACCGCAGCGACGTTCAACGGCCCCCTCGTCGCCGCGCCTCGTGAGCTCGGCGTCGGCGCCAGCCAGACCCTGTGCGTCCAGGCGAGCCTGGCTGCAGACGCCCCCGCCGGGGGAAGGTCCACGATCACGATGACCTTCAAGGCCGTCCAGAAGAACCCGAACCCATGATGATCGACATCTCGCCCGCACCCGCGCCGTCCTCCCGCACGCACGGCTTGCCCGGGGCCGCTGGCGCGGTGCTCACGGTGGCAGCGGCACTCGGGGCGCTGTCCCTGGTGGCCGCGGTGGTGTTCGCCGTCGCCGGCGTCACCCCCCTGATCTTCACCTCCGGCTCGATGAGTCCCGAGATCCCGACCGGCTCCCTGGCCCTGGCGCGCACGACGCCGGTCGGCGACCTCGCGGTCGGCGACGTCGTCTCGGTGCCGGACGCCGTGGGGACCCGGGTCACCCACCGCGTGGTCGCGATCGATCCCCGGGGCCTCACGCTCAAGGGGGACGCCAACCTGTCAGCAGACTCCGGCACCTACGCGGTCGCGGACGCGGACAAGGTCCTGGTGTCCGTGCCGTACGCCGGGACGGCCCTGTCGGCAGTGACGGGGCCAAGAGGACGGGGTGCGCTCGTCCTGCTGGGGGCGCTCGTCCTGCTGTCCCTGGTGTGGCCGCGTGCCGGGGTGCGTCTCGCCCGCGCCGAGCGTGTCGCGGTGCTCGCCGCCCTCACGGTCGTGATCGGTGTCGGCGCCGGTGTGGCCCGGGCTCCGGAGGGCACCTCGGCCTTCTGGACCGACAGCGTCGACGCCACGAGCACGGTGTCCGTGGCCGTGCCGGTCCTCCCGCAGCTGACAGGCACCAGCTGCCAGACCAGCTCGGGCAAGGACGTGAGGCTCAGGTGGGCCGACGTGCCTGCGGACGACGACTTCCTGGTGGAGGCACTGCGCAGCGGTCAGGTCGTCGACTCCGTGACCAGGGACGACAGTGCGCCCAATGTCGAGATCAGCGGGAGCGCCAACGGCGGTGGCGCCCAGCTGTTCCTGCCTGACGGCACGTACGCCATCCGCGTGACGGCACGCGACAATGGTGTGGCCCACCGGTCCAGCACCTTCACGATCACGGTGTTCAACGGTGCTCGGGAGGTCCGCTGCGGGACGTGACGGCTCAGCGCACCGCCTCGGTGACCACACGGGCAGCGTCCGCGAAGCCGTAGCCCGCACCACCCGAGAGGTCCGGCCGGCCCAGCCGCACCACGACGGTCCGCGAGCGCGGGTCGACCAGCAGCACCTGGCCGCCGAGACCGATCGCGGCGTACGTCGACGACGGCGCCCCCGGGGCGAGCTGGCCACTGACCGGGGTGAGCGGTTGGCCGTCCGCGTCCACCGCATCGGTGGCGCCGCGGAGCGGGCCGGGACGGTTGAGCCACCACAGGAAGCCGTACGCCGCGTTGTGCACGGTCGAGGACGAGCCGACCGACTTCCGCACCCAGTCGCGGGTGACGATCCGCTTGCCGTCCACGGCGCCCCGCCCGAGGTAGAGCGTGCCGAACCTGGCCAGGTCCAGGCAGGTGGTCTGGAGGCCGAAGAAGACCGTGGTCGAGCGTCCGCTCGCGTCGCGCACCATCCGGGTGTGGGTCATGCCCAGCGGCGCGAACAGCCGTCGGGCGGCGAACCGGTCGACGGGCATGCCGGTGGCCCGTCGGAGCACCGCGTCGAGCACCTGGATCGCCGCGTTGTTGTAGGCCCACGCACTGCCCGGGGCGTGCTGCTGGGTCAGCCCGACGGCGTACGCCGTGCGGTTGCGGGCCTGCACCAGGGTGCCGTAGTCGGAGTCGAAGGACCAGAAGCGCCCGCTGTCGTTGGAGAGCAGGTGGCGCACCGTGACGGCGGCCGACGGGGTCCCGCGCCACTGCGGGACGTAGCGCGCCACGCGGTCGTCGAGGCGCAGCGATCCGTCGCGGACGGCGATGCCGACGAGGGCGCTGGTGACGGACTTGGTGATGGAGAAGACCTCGCGCGGCGTGGTCCGTCTCGTGCCCCAGTTCCAGTCGCGGGCGAGGCGACCCTTGCGGACGACGGCGTAGCAGGTCGAGTCCGCCTGCCTCGCCTCGGTGGCCAGGGCGTCGAGACGGGCGGGCCGCAGCCCGAGGGCCGCGGGACTGGCGGTGGGCCAGCCGTCGATCGTCGTCCGCGGGGGCGGCGCGGGCGCGGGCGCGGTGCCGGCCGGCGTCGCGCCGAGGACGAGCAGCGCGGACAGCAACGGGGTGGCGAGCGCCGCGGTGCGGAAGGACCTCATGGGGCCCGAGGATACGGCCGGTGCGGTCCGTAGGATCCTCGCTCGTGAACCAGACCATCGGCGTCCTCGCGCTGCAGGGCGACGTGCGCGAGCACCTGCGGGCCCTCGCCTCCTGCGGCGCGGACGCGATCGCCGTACGCCGGCCCGCCGAGCTCGCCGCCGTCGACGGCCTGGTCCTGCCGGGCGGTGAGTCGACCACGATGGTCAAGCTGGCCCGGATCTTCGACCTGCTCGAGCCGCTGCGGGAGCGGGTCGCCGACGGGCTGCCGGCCTTCGGCACGTGTGCCGGGATGATCCTGCTGGCCGACCGGGTCGAGGACGGCGCGCCCGGCCAGGAGACGGTGGGTGGCCTCGACATCACGGTGCGGCGCAACGCCTTCGGGCGACAGGTCGACTCCTTCGAGGAGGACCTCCACGTCGAGGGACTCGACGACCCCGTGCACGCCGTCTTCATCCGCGCCCCGTGGGTCGAGGAGGTCGGTCCGCGCGTCGAGACACTGGCGCGCGTCGCGGCAGGACCGGCCGCCGGTAGGATCGTCGGCGTTCGCCAGGGTCACCTGATGGCGACCTCCTTCCATCCGGAGGTCGGCGGGGACACCCGGATCCACCAGATGTTCGTGGACCTCGTGCGCAAGGGCTGACCGAGCGGACCACGCCGTACTGCACCGGAGAAGAAGAGGGACCCATGTCTGGCCACTCCAAGTGGGCGACCACGAAGCACAAGAAGGCCGCGATCGACGCCAAGCGCGGCAAGCTGTTCGCCAAGCTCATCAAGAACATCGAGGTGGCGGCCAAGCAGGGCGGCGGTGACCCCTCCGGCAACCCGACGCTCTTCGACGCGATCCAGAAGGCGAAGAAGAGCTCGGTCCCCAACGACAACATCGACCGCGCCGTCAAGCGCGGCTCGGGGGCCGAGGCCGGCGCTGCCGACTACCAGACGATCATGTACGAGGTCTACGGCCCGCAGGGCGTCGCGCTGCTCGTCGAGTGCCTCACCGACAACCGCAACCGTGCGGCCATGGAGGTCCGCACCGCGGTGACCCGCAACGGCGGCACGCTCGCCGATCCGGGCTCGGTGTCGAGGCTCTTCACCCGCAAGGGCGTCGTCGTGGTGCCCAAGACGCAGGAGACCCGCGAGGTCTCCGAGGACGACGTCCTCGAGGCGACGCTCGACGCCGGCGCCGAGGAGGTCAACGACCTCGACGAGGTGTTCCAGGTGCAGTCCGAGGCCACCGACGTCGTCGAGGTCCGCACGGCCCTCCAGGCGGCCGGCATCGACTACGACTCCGCGGACGTCGAGTTCGTGGCGAGCATGGAGATCCCGGTCGCCGACAGCGACTCGGCGGGCAAGGTGTTCCGCCTCGTCGACGCGCTCGAGGACCTCGACGACGTCCAGAACGTCTTCACCAACGTCGACGTCCCCGACGAGGTGCTCGCCCAGCTCGAGGACGCCTGACGGACCCGTCCGCCGCGCGTGTCGTACGCCGACTCCGCCGCGCCGCTTGTTAGCGTGCTCGTGCGAACAGATGTTCGGACGGCTGGCAGGACGACGGTGAGGAGGTGGGTGCCATGCGCGTGCTCGGCATAGACCCCGGCCTCACCCGCTGCGGCGTCGGCGTGGTCGAGGGCTCGCTCGGACGCCCGCTGAGCCTCGTCGACGTCAACGTGCTGCGCACCAGCGCCGGCATCCCGGTCGCCGAGCGGCTGGTGACCATCGAGAAGGGCCTCGACGCCTGGCTCGACGAGTTCCAGCCGGACGCCGTGGCGGTGGAGCGGATCTTCGCGCGCTCCGACTCCAGCACCATCATGGGCACGGCCCAGGCCAGCGGCATCGCCCTCGTGGTCGCCGCCCGGCGCGGGCTCCCCGTCGCCATGCACACGCCGAGCGAGGTCAAGGCCGCCGTGTCCGGCAGCGGACGCGCCGACAAGGCCCAGGTGACCGCCATGGTGACGCGCATCCTGCGCCTCGACGCGCCGCCCAAGCCCGCCGACGCCGCCGACGCCCTCGCCCTGGCCATCACCCACATCTGGCGCGGCAGCGCCCAGGCACGCATCGACGCCGCGCTGGCCGCGGCCGGGAGGAAGCAGTGATCGCATTCGTCCGGGGCGAGGTCGCCGCCGTCACGCTCACCAGCGCCGTCCTCGAGGTCGGCGGTGTCGGTCTCGAGCTCATGTGCACGCCCGGCACGCTCGCGACCCTGCGCGTCGGCCGCGAGGCGATGCTGCCCACCAGCATGGTGGTCCGCGAGGACTCACTCACCGTGTTCGGCTTCCTCGACGAGGACGAGAAGCAGGCCTTCGAGCTCGTCCAGACCGCATCGGGCGTGGGTCCCAAGCTCGCGCAGGCGATGCTCGCGGTGCTCTCGCCCGACGACCTGCGGGTCGCGGTCGCGGCCGAGGACGTCAAGACCCTCACCCGGGTGCCCGGCATCGGGCAGAAGGGCGCCCAGCGCATCATCCTCGAGCTCCGCGACCGCATCGGCTCCCCGGTCGGCTCCGGCAGCCGTACGTCGCCCGCGGCCGCGGCGGCGCCGTGGCGCGACCAGGTCCAGCAGGGGCTGGTGGGCCTGGGCTGGTCGGCCAAGGAGGCCGACAAGGCCATCGAGGCCGTCTCCGGCGATGCCGGACCGAGCCCCGACGTGCCCGCCCTGCTGCGCGCTGCGCTCCGCACGCTGAGCAAGGCCTGAGGGGGCGGGTCCGATGCCGATCGACTGGGACGACACGGGGCTGGACGACGGCGACGTCGACCTCGCCGGGGCCGAGCTGACCCCGGCCGAGGCCGCGCACTTCCGCCGGCTGACCGACGCGGAGGCCGACGGCGACGAGCGGGCCGTCGAGGCCGCCCTGCGTCCCCGGAGCCTGGACGAGGTCGTCGGACAGACCCGGGTCCGCGACCAGCTCGGACTGGTCCTCGAGGCCGCGCGCCGGCGGGGCAAGGCCCCCGACCACGTGCTGCTGTCCGGACCGCCCGGCCTGGGCAAGACGACGCTGGCGATGATCATCGCGGGGGAGATGTCCTCCCCGCTGCGCCTCACGAGTGGTCCGGCGATCACCCACGCCGGGGACCTGGCCGCGATCCTGTCGGGGCTCAACGAGGGCGACGTCCTCTTCGTCGACGAGATCCACCGGATGTCGCGCCCCGCCGAGGAGATGCTCTACATGGCGATGGAGGACTTCCGGGTCGACGTCGTCATCGGCAAGGGTCCCGGGGCCACGGCGATCCCGCTCGAGATCCCGCCCTTCACCCTGGTCGGAGCCACCACCCGGGCCGGCCTGCTTCCCGGTCCGCTGCGCGACCGCTTCGGATTCACGGCCCACCTCGAGTTCTACGAGCCGCACGAGCTCGACCTCATCGTCCACCGGTCCGCCGGCCTGCTCGGGGTCGAGCTGACCGCCGAGGGGTCCTCCGAGATCGCCTCCCGGTCGCGCGGCACCCCGCGCATCGCCAACCGGCTGCTCCGCCGCGTGCGCGACTACGCCCAGGTGCGCGCCGACGGCATCGTGACGCTGCCCGTCTCCCGCTCGGCGCTCGAGCTCTACGAGGTCGACGAGTCCGGCCTCGACCGCCTCGACCGGGCGGTCCTCGACGTGCTGTGCCGCCGCTTCGGGGGTGGGCCCGTGGGGGTCGCCACCCTGGCCGTCGCGGTGGGGGAGGAGCGCGAGACCGTCGAGGAGGTCGCCGAGCCCTTCCTCGTGCGGTCGGGGCTGCTCGCCCGCACCCCCCGTGGGCGGGTCGCCACCCGTGCCGCGTGGCACCACCTGGGCCTCTCGATGCCCGCCGGTGCCGGCATCGAGGGCTCGCTGTTCGACGACGTGTGACCCGGCCCGCACCGGCCACGTACACTCCACCGTTGGTCCCTCCCGACTGCGTCTGCAGCTCGTGGGGACCGTCGTCTCACTCCCTGACTCGCGAGGTACTCGACCGTGACGGAGCTCGTCTCCTTCCTGCCCCTGGTGGCCATTGCCCTGCTCTTCTGGCTGATGGTGGTGCGACCCGCCTCCCGCCGCCAGAAGGAGCTCGCCCGCCTCCAGTCCTCCCTGGAGCCCGGCCAGCGCGTGATGCTGTCGTCCGGCATCTTCGGCACGATCATTTCGGTGGTCGACGACCGCGTGAAGGTCGAGATCGCCCCGGGCGTCGAGGTCGAGGTCGTCCGCCCGGCCATCGGCTCCGTCGTACCCGTCGAGGAGGAGGAGCCCGGGACCACGCCCGGGACGCACTCCGACCCGGAGGCCTGAGGTGGCCCCTCGGGCTGAGACCGGGCCGGACGTGAGCGATCCGACCGGCGACCTGGCCCGGGCCCACCTCGACCGCCTCATCATCGACGTCCCCGACTACCCGGAGGCGGGGGTCGTCTTCAAGGACATCACGCCGCTGCTGGCCGACCACGTGGCCTTCGGGTCGGTCGTGGGTGCGCTGGCGCAGGCCGGTCGGGACGCCTCGGGCGCCACGGTCGTGGACAAGGTCCTGGGCATGGAGGCTCGCGGGTTCATCCTGGCCGCCCCGGTCGCCCTCGAGCTCGGGGCGGGCTTCGTGCCCGTCCGCAAGGCCGGCAAGCTCCCGCGCGCGACGCACTCGGTCTCCTACTCGCTGGAGTACGGCGAGGCGACGCTCGAGGTGCACCGCGACGGCATCTCGCCCGGCGATCGGGTGCTCCTGGTCGACGACGTGCTGGCCACCGGCGGCACCGTGGCGGCCACCCGCGAGCTCGTCGAGCGGTGCGGCGGCACGTGCGTCGGCGTGGCCGTCCTGATGGAGCTGAGCTTCCTCCCGGGCCGTGCCGCGGTCGACGGACTGCCGCTGCGCGCCCTGATGACGGTCTGACCTCGCGCTGACCTGGAGACCGCCCCACCGGCGCGCGGGGTCGTCACTAGACTGGGTGGATGGCTGAGGAGACCACCACACCGGCACCGCGGGAGCGGTCCGCCGACGTGCCCGTCTCCGCCCGCAGCATGCGGGCCCGGCTGGCCCGGATCGGGGCCAAGGCCCCCACCGGCAACCCGGTCCTCGAGCCGCTCTTCCGCGCGGTGCGCGCCAACCACCCCAAGGCCGACCTGGCCCTGCTGGAGCGTGCCTACGGCATCGCCGAGCAGATGCACGGCACCCAGATGCGCAAGAGCGGTGACCCCTACATCACCCACCCGCTCGCGGTGACGACGATCCTCGCCGACATCGGCATGACCGAGCCGACCCTGGTGGCGTCGCTGCTGCACGACACGGTCGAGGACACGCCGTACACCCTCGACCAGCTGCGCGCCGACTTCGGTGACGAGGTCGCCGTCCTCGTCGACGGCGTGACCAAGCTCGACAAGGTCCAGTACGGCGACTCCGCCCAGGCCGAGACGATCCGCAAGATGATCGTGGCGATGTCGCGTGACATCCGGGTGCTGGTCATCAAGCTCGCCGACCGGCTCCACAACATGCGCACGCTGCGCTACCTCAAGGCCGAGACGCAGGAGCGCAAGGCCCGCGAGACCCTCGACATCTACGCACCTCTCGCGCACCGCCTCGGCATGAACACCCTCAAGTGGGAGCTCGAGGACCTCGCCTTCGCCACGCTGCACCCCAAGATGTACGACGAGATCGTGCGGCTCGTCGCCGAGCGTGCGCCCTCGCGCGACCAGTTCCTCGCCGAGGTGATCGAGAAGGTCGAGGCCGACCTGCGCGACGCCAAGATCAAGGCCAAGGTCACCGGGCGACCCAAGCACTACTACTCGATCTACCAGAAGATGATCGTCGGCGGCCGGGAGTTCTCCGACATCTACGACCTGGTCGGCATCCGCATCCTCGTCGAGGACGACCGCGACTGCTACTCCGTCCTCGGCGTGCTGCACTCGCGGTGGAACCCGGTGCTGGGGCGCTTCAAGGACTACGTCGCGATGCCGAAGTTCAACATGTACCAGTCGCTGCACACGACGGTCATCGGGCCGCAGGGCAAGCCGGTCGAGCTCCAGATCCGGACCTTCGCGATGCACCGTCGCGCCGAGTACGGCGTCGCGGCGCACTGGAAGTACAAGGAGGACGGCAAGGCCGGGGTCGACACCGACCGGCCGGGCGACCTCGACGACATGTCCTGGCTGCGCCAGCTCATGGACTGGCAGAGCGAGGTCGAGGACCCGGGGGAGTTCCTGGAGTCGCTGCGCTTCGAGATGAACCGCGCCCAGGTCTACGTCTTCACCCCGCGCGGCGACGTCATGCCGCTGCCCGTCGGGTCCACCCCGGTCGACTTCGCGTACGCCGTCCACACCGAGGTCGGCCACCACACCATCGGCGCCCGGGTCAACGGTCGTCTCGTGCCCCTCGAGTCCTCCCTCGACAACGGTGACGTGGTCGAGGTCTTCACCTCCAAGTCGCCGGGCGCCGGACCGTCGCGCGACTGGCTCAACTTCGTCAAGTCACCGCGCGCCCGCTCCAAGATCCGCCAGTGGTTCACCAAGGAACGCCGCGAGGAGGCGATCGAGCGCGGCAAGGAGCAGATCGGCCGGATGATGCGCAAGGAGGGCCTGCCCCTCAAGCGCCTCATGACGCACGAGTCCCTCTCGCTGGTGGCGTCGCACTTCAACCACGCCGACGTGTCCGCGCTGTACGCCGCGGTGGGGGAGGGCAACCTCAGCGCCCAGGCCGTCGTACGCAAGGTCATCGACCTGCACGGCGGCGACGACGGGGCCGCGGAGGACCTCGCCGAGGGCGTCACCATCACCGGTCGTCGCGGTCGGGCCAAGCCCACCTCGAGCGACGCGGGCGTCATCGTCAAGGGCGTCGAGGACCTGTGGGTCAAGCTCGCCAAGTGCTGCACCCCGGTGCCCCCGGACCCGATCCTCGGGTTCGTCACCAAGGGCGGCGGCGTCTCCGTGCACCGCAAGGACTGCACCAACGCCGGCAACCTCGAGACCCAGCCCGAGCGGCTGCTCGAGGTGGAGTGGGCGCCGACCTCGCAGTCGACCTTCCTGGTCAACATCCAGGTGGAGGCCCTCGACCGTGCCCGGCTGCTGTCCGACATCACCATGGTGCTCTCGGACGCCCACGTGAACATCCTCAGCGCGACCCTCTCCACCACCCGGGACCGGGTGGCCAAGAGCCGCTTCAGCTTCGAGATGGCCGACGCCTCGCACCTCGACAGCGTGCTCCGCTCGGTGCGCTCCGTCCCGGGCGTCTTCGACGCCTACAGAGTCACTTCCTGACCGACACTGGTGGTCCAGCCGAGCCTCGGATCGGTGGTTGAGGTGCGAGCGGAGCAGGCCTCGGATCGGTGGTTGAGGTGCGAGCGGAGCAGGCCTCGGATCGGTGGTTGAGGTGCGAGCGGAGCGAGCCTCGAAACCCCCGATCAGCCGCCCCTCGCTCGTCCACCCCGCCGACGGGACGCGGCGACCAGCTCGTCGTACTCGCCGGTGATCAGCGCCTCTCGCTTGCGCCTGCTCCAGCCCTGGATCTGCTTCTCGAGGGTGAATGCCTCACCGACGTGCTCGGTCTCCGCACTCCAGACGAGCTCGACCGGGCGGCGCGCACGCGTGTAGGCGGCGCCGAGATCTGGTGTGTTGTGCTGGAAGACCCGTAGCTCGAGGTCGCGGGTGCTGCCCACGTAGTAGGAGCCGTCGGCGCAGCGGAGCATGTAGACCCAGGGCATGGGTGCCGCCTACCCATGGCGGCCGGAGGTCATGCTGAAGGAATCTGGGCTGTGGACGGCGGTTTCGAGGCTCGCTGCGCTCGCACCTCAACCTCCGAGGTGTCTCGGCCCGGCGCGGCACCGAGTGCGACTCCCGGGACGGGTGGGTCAGCCGCCGAACTCGGCGGACGCGCGACGCGCCATGTCGAGGAAGGCCTGCTTGTTGGCCAGGTCCGCCTCGAGGTCCTTGATGCGCCGGGCGTCGCCGGAGGCCTGCGCCTTGTCGAGCTTGGCCTGGGCGTCGGCGATGCCGGCCTCGAGCTTGGACACCATGTCGTCGGCGCGGGCGGACTTCTCCGGGTCGGACTTCTTCCACTGGTCGTCCTCGACCGAGCGGATGGCCTGCTCGACCTTGCGGATGCGGCCCTCGAGGTCCTTCATCCGGTCCCGGGGGACCTTGCCCGCGGCGTCCCACTTGTCGGCGATGTCGCGGAAGGCCCGCTTGGCGGCGTCGAGGTCGGTCACGGGCAGCAGGGCCTCGGCCTCGACGAGAAGCGCCTCCTTGACCTCGGCGTTGACGGCGAACTCCTTGTCGAGCTCGGCGTTGGCCGCGTCGCGGTTGCCGAAGAACGTGTCCTGCGCGCCGCGGAAGCGCTGCCACAGCTGGTCGTCGACGTCGCGCGGGGCGGGGCCGGCGGCCTTCCACTCGCGCATCAGGTCGCGGTAGCGGCCCGCGGTCGGACCCCACTCGGTGGAGGTGGCGAGGCCCTCGGCCTCGGTGGCCAGGCGCTCCTTGATGACCCGGGCGCCGTCGCGGCGCTCGTGCTCCTCGGCGAAGTGGGCCTTGCGGCGCCGGGTGTACGTCGTACGCGCCGACGAGAAGCGCCGCCACAGCGTGTCGTCGGTCGACCGGTCGAGACGGGGGAGCGCCTTCCACTGGTCGAGCAGGTCGCGCAGCCGGTTGGCGCCGTTGCGCCAGTCGTTGCCCTCGGCGAGCTTCTCGGCCTCGGCGACGATCTTGTCCTTCTCGGCCCGCGACTCGGCGCTGCGCTGGGCCTTCTCGGCCCGGCGGGCGTCGCGCTGGATGGCGATGAGGGGCGCCGTGGCGTCGAGCCGGGCGGCCAGCGCGGTGAGGTCGCCGACGGCGTTGGCCTCGACGACCTGCTCGCGGAGCGCCTTGACCGTGGAGGTGGCCTCCTCCGGGCTCAGCTTGCCGGCGCCGATGCGCTGCTCGAGCAGGTGCACCTCGAAGGCGAGCGCGTCGTAGCGGTCGGTGAAGAACTTCAGCGCCTCCTCCGGGGAGCCCTCGGGGTACTGCCCCACGGAGCGTTCACCATCGGTGGTCCGGACGAATACGGTGCCGTCCTCGGTGACCCGGCCCCAGGGGGAATCGGGCGGCGAGGACTGCTTGTCGGCGCTCATGGTCGCCCATCGTAGTCACGTGCCCGAGGGGCCTCGGTAGGCTGACTCCTCGTCGTGCCCGACCCGCCCACTGCTGAGGACTGTTGCCCCGTGTTCATCGCCGGCTTCCCCGCTGGACCCTGGGGCACCAACTGCTACGTCGTCGCCACCGGAGCGGGCAACGAGTGCGTCGTGATCGACCCCGGCAAGGACGCCGCCGCCGGTGTCGACGAGGTCGTCCGCGAGCACCGGCTCAAGCCGGTGTCCGTCCTGGTGACCCACGGGCACGTCGACCACATGTGGTGCGTGGCCCCCGTGGCAGGCACGTACGACGCGACGGCGTACATCCATCCGCGCGACCGGCACCTGCTCTCCGACCCGATGGCGGGCATGAGCCGCGAGACGACGGCGATGCTCCTCGGCGGCAGCTACGAGTGGGCCGAGCCGGACGACGTGCGGGAGCTCTCCGACCTCCAGGAGATCGAGCTCGCCGGCCTGCGCTTCCTCGTCGACCACACCCCGGGCCACACCGAAGGATCGGTCACCTTCCGGACGCCGTACGGCGAGCAGGACATCAGCGACCTGATGTTCTCCGGGGACCTCCTCTTCGCGGGGTCCATCGGCCGCACCGACCTGCCCGGTGGCGACCACGCCACGATGCTGCGCAGCCTCACCGACAAGGTGCTGCCGCTCGCCGACGACATCGTGGTGCTGCCCGGTCACGGCGAGCAGACGTCCATCGGTCGCGAGCGCGCGACCAACCCCTACCTGCTCGAGCTCCAGCACGGGGACGAGCCCGGTCGAGTCACCCGAGGTCTGTAGATCACCATGAGCAAGCCCACGCCCCTCAGCGGGTTCCCCGAGCTGCTGCCTGCCCAGCGGGTCGTCGAGCAGCAGGTCATCGACACGCTGCGCCACACCTTCGAGCTGCACGGCTTCGCGGGCATCGAGACCCGCGCGGTCGAGCCGCTCGACCAGCTGCTCCGCAAGGGCGACACCTCCAAGGAGGTCTACCTCCTGCGCCGCCTCCACGAGGAGTCCGCGGAGGGGCACGCCGGGCTCGGCCTGCACTTCGACCTCACCGTCCCCTTCGCGCGCTACGTCCTGGAGAACGCCGGCAAGCTCGACTTCCCGTTCCGGCGCTGGCAGATCCAGCGGGCGTGGCGCGGTGAGCGGCCCCAGGAGGGCCGCTTCCGGGAGTTCACCCAGGCCGACATCGACATCGTGGGCCGTGACGCGCTGGCGTTCCACCACGACATCGAGGTCACCCGCGTCATGGTCGACGCCCTGACCCGCCTCGACTTCCTGCCTGCCTTCCGGCTCCAGGTCAACAACCGCAAGCTCATCCAGGGCTTCTACGCCGGTCTGGGCATCAGCGCCGACGACGGCAGCACCGACGAGGTGATGCGCCTCGTCGACAAGCTCGACAAGCTGCCCGTCGACAAGGTCCGCGACCTGCTGCTCCAGGACGCCGGCCTGTCGGTGGAGAACGCCGACCGGGTGCTCGAGCTGGCCACCATCCGCTCGGACGACGACGGCTTCGTCGCCGCGGTGCGCGCCCTCGGTGTCGAGCACGAGCTGCTGGACGAGGGGCTGGAGGAGCTGGCCGCCCTGGTCCGGGGCTGCGCCGACCTGGTCTCCGACCGGGTGCGCGTGACGGCCGACCTGTCCATCGCCCGCGGCCTCGACTACTACACCGGCACCGTCTTCGAGACGCGCCTCGACGGCTACGAGTCGATGGGCTCGATCTGCTCGGGCGGGCGCTACGACGCGCTCGCCAGCGACGGCCGGACGACGTACCCGGGGGTCGGCATCTCCCTGGGCGTGAGCCGCGTCGTCGTACCCCTGCTGGCCCGCACCGGCCTGACCGCCTCCCGCTCCGTGCCCAGCGCCGTGCTCGTCGCCGTGGTCGACGAGGACTCGCGCGCCACCAGCAGCGCCGTCGCCGCCGACCTGCGCCACCGCGACGTCCCCTGCGAGGTCGCACCCGACCCCGCGAAGTTCGGCAAGCAGATCCGGTACGCCGAGCGGCGCGGCATCCCGTTCGTCTGGTTCGTCCAGCCGGACGGCACCCACCAGGTCAAGGACATCCGCTCCGGTGAGCAGGTCGACGCCGACCCGGCCACCTGGGCCCCGCCGGCGGCAGACCTCCGGCCCAGCATCAGCACTCCCGGTGTCGAGGCTCGCTCTGCTCGCACCTCAACCACAGACATCATCAACTCCGAGGAGACCCCGTGATCCGCACCCATGACGCCGGCGCCCTGCGCGCCGAGCACGTCGGCCAGACCGTCACCCTTGCCGGGTGGGTGGCCCGGCGCCGCGACCACGGGGGAGTGGCCTTCCTGGACCTCCGCGAGGCCAGCGGCGTCGTGCAGGTCGTGGTGCGGGACGAGGCCGTGGCGCACAGCCTGCGCAGCGAGTACTGCCTCAAGGTCACCGGTGAGGTCGTGGCCCGCAAGGCCGGCAACGAGAACCCCAACCTCGCGACCGGCGAGATCGAGGTCGTCGCCCTGCCCGGCGTCGAGGGCATCGAGGTGCTCTCCTCCTCCGACCCGCTGCCGTTCCCGATCGACGACGCGTCCGGCCACAAGGGCGGCGAGGTCGGCGAGGAGGCCCGCCTCAAGCACCGCTACCTCGACCTGCGCCGCTCGGGCCCCAACGCGGCCCTGCGCCTGCGCTCCAAGGTCAACAAGGCGGCCCGCGACGTCCTCGACGCCCGCGACTTCGTCGAGGTCGAGACGCCCACCCTCACCCGCTCGACGCCCGAGGGCGCCCGCGACTTCCTGGTCCCCGCGCGGCTGGCGCCCGGCAGCTGGTACGCCCTCCCGCAGAGCCCGCAGCTGTTCAAGCAGCTGCTCATGGTCGGCGGCATGGAGCGCTACTACCAGATCGCCCGCTGCTACCGCGACGAGGACTTCCGCGCCGACCGCCAGCCCGAGTTCACCCAGCTCGACATCGAGATGAGCTTCGTGGACCAGGAGGACGTCATCACGCTGATGGAGGACGTCCTCGAGGCCATGTGGGCGCAGGCCGGCCACACCATCGAGCGGCCGCTGCCGCGGATGACGTACGGCGACGCGATGGCGCGCTTCGGCTCCGACAAGCCCGACCTCCGGATGGGCCTCGAGCTCGTCGAGTGCACGGAGTACTTCGCCGACACCTCCTTCCGGGTCTTCCAGGCCGACTACGTCGGCGCCGTCGTGATGCCTGGCGGCGGCAGCCAGCCGCGACGCCAGTTCGACGCGTGGCAGGACTGGGCCAAGCAGCGCGGGGCCAAGGGTCTGGCCTACGTCACGATCGCCGAGGACGGCGAGCTGGGCGGCCCGGTCGCCAAGAACCTCACCGACGCCGAGCGCGAGGGCCTGGCGGCCCACGTCGGCGCCCAGCCCGGGGACTGCATCTTCTTCGCGGCCGGCCCGGTCAAGAGCAGCCGTGCCCTGCTCGGCGCTGCGCGCCTCGAGATCGGCCGTCGGGGCGACATGCTCGACGACTCCGTGTTCGCCTTCACGTGGGTCGTCGACGCGCCGCTCTTCGAGCCGAGCTCGGACGCGGTGGCCAGCGGTGACGTCGCCGTCGGTGCGGGCGCCTGGACGGCCGTGCACCACGCCTTCACCAGCCCCAAGCCCGAGTTCGTCGACACGTTCGACACCGACCCCGGCAGCGCGCTGGCCTACGCCTACGACATCGTCTGCAACGGCAACGAGCTCGGTGGCGGGTCCATCCGTATCCACCGGGGCGACATCCAGAAGCGTGTCTTCTCCGTGATGGGCCTCAGCCCGGACGAGGCGCAGGAGAAGTTCGGCTTCCTGCTCGACGCGTTCAAGTTCGGCGCCCCGCCGCACGGCGGCATCGCCGTGGGCATGGACCGCATCGTCGCCCTGCTCGCCGGCACCGACTCGATCCGCGACGTCATCGCGTTCCCGAAGTCCGGAGGGGGCTACGACCCGCTCACGGCGGCGCCTGCGCCGATCTCGCCCGAGCAGCGCAAGGAGGCCGGTGTGGACGCCACACCGGTGGAGGATGTGTCGCTCGAGGAGTGATCCGTGGGCGATCCTGCGGCGGTCCGGGCGCGACGGTCGTGTCCGGATCGTTACGCGTCAGTGATCGCCTGTGCGGTAAGCGTCACATAGAGTCCCGTCTCGGCGCTGCCCGAATGGACTAGTCAGGCCGCCACCCCGAATCACTGATCCCCCCGGACCAGCATCCCCGCCAGATAGGGAGAGCATGTCGCAGCCGACTGCACCCGAGACATTGGGCTCGTTGACCGACGAGACCACGCTCGACCCGAACAGCAAGGCCTCGAAGGAGATCGCCGGCAAGTCGCCGATGCGGATCGCCCTGGGCCGGCTCGTGAAGGACAAGATCGCGATGGCCTGCGCCTTCGTCATCCTGTTCTTCATCTTCATCGGCGTCTTCGCCGGCGTGATCAGCGGCCTGTTCGGGGTCAACACCGACACCCAGTCGCCCAGCCAGTTCCTCGACGTGCTCAACGGCGGCATGCCCAAGCCGGAGTACGGCCCGCCCAACGGTGGCTTCACGTGGGACCACCCCTTCGGCATCGCGCCCCGCACGGCCGACGACAACCTGGCCTACTGGCTCTACGGCGCCCGGACCTCGCTGATGATCGCCTTCGGCGCCACCCTCTTCGCCTCTGTCGTCGGCGTCGTCGTCGGCCTGCTCGCCGGCTTCCTGGGCGGCGTCGTCGACCGGGTCCTGTCCTTCTTCGTCGACACCTTCCTCACGGTCCCGTTCCTGCTCGCCGCGCTGACCATCGCGCCGATCCTCAACGAGCGGTTCAACGACAGCGACAACTACCCGACCATCCAGAAGGTCAGCCTCGTGGTCGTGCTGGCCATGTTCGGCTGGATGGGCATGGCCCGCCTGATCCGTGGCGAGGTGCTGTCGCTGCGCGAGCGTGAGTTCGTGCAGGCGGCGCGGGTGCTCGGCATGCCGACCCGGCGCATCCTGTTCAAGGAGCTCATGCCCAACCTGGCCGCGCCGATCATCATCAGCGTCTCGCTCATGCTCCCGGCCTTCGTGGCCGCGGAGGCCGGCCTGGCCTTCCTCGGCATCGGCGTGACCAGCGGTGCCTCGTGGGGGCTGACGATCAGCTTCGCGATCACCTACTTCGAGGCCTACCCCCTCTACCTCTGGGAGCCCCTGATCGGCGTCGTGCTGCTGGTGCTCTCGCTCAACCTCCTCGGCGACGCGATCCGCGACGCCCTGGACCCCAAGACTCGTCGCTGACCACCCGGTCACCGATGTAGACGCTGCCGACAGCACCTGCCGCCGGCACGAACACAGATAAGAAAGGCTGGACAGCATGAAGCGGAACAAGCCGCTCGCGCTCGTTGCCGGCGCTGCGCTCCTCACCCTTGCTGCCTGTGGCGGCGGGGGCGACGACAGCAGCTCCTCTGGCTCGGGCAGTGACCGAGAGTTCGGTGCCCAGGAGGGCGGGAGCAAGGACGCTGAGCGTCAGGGCCCCGCCGCGGAGATCGAGGGTGCCACCGCTGGTGGGACCGTCACGGTCTACCTGCCTGGCGACCCCGGACCCAACTCGCTTGACCCGACCGACGGCTGGTCCGTCACCGGCAACTCGATCCAGCAGGCGCTGACCCACCGCTCGCTCACGCAGTACGTGCGTGACGAGGAGGGTCAGCCGGTCCTGGTCCCCGACCTCGCGACCGACCTGGGCACGCCCAACGACGACTTCACCGAGTGGACCTTCACGATCCGCGAGGACGCGAAGTGGGAGGACGGCAAGCCCGTCACCGCCGAGGAGGTCGCCTGGGGCATCCAGCGCTCGCTCGACTCCGACACCTTCCCGTCGGGTCCCGGCACCGAGTACTCCAAGCACTACTTCCTGGGTGCCGAGGACTACAACGGTCCCTACACCGACAAGGGCAAGACCTACGACGGCATCACCGTCTCGGGTCAGGACGTCACCATCAAGATGGAGACCCCCTTCCCGGACATGGACTACTGGGGCGCCTTCATGGCGATGGGCCCGGCTCCGCTCGGCAACGCCTCCAAGCCGCCGAACTACGGCCAGGACCCGCTGTCCAACGGTCCCTACATGATCGAGGACTTCCAGCCCAACCAGGAGCTCACCCTCGTCAAGAACGAGCAGTGGGACCCCAACTCCGACCCGGGTCGTCACCAGTACGTCGACAAGTGGGTCTTCAAGTTCAACCAGGACCAGGCGCAGGTCGACCAGATCATGCTGTCGGACAACACCGACTCGCAGACCGCGATCTCGACCGCCCTCGGCTCGGACAAGTACACCGAGGCCAACGAGGCCCTGGGTGAGCGTCTCGTGCAGCAGACGTCGCAGTGTGTCTCCACGCTGACGCCTGACTACTCGAAGATCACCGACATCAACGTGCGCAAGGCCCTCGCCTACGCCTACCCCTACGAGGACATGTGGTTCGCGACGGGCGAGGTTCCCGGCGTCACCCGCATCCCGGCCAACTCCGTCATGCCCCCCGGCATGGCTGGCAAGGTGGACTTCCAGGTCGACGGTGAGCAGATCACCTACAACCCGGAGAAGGCCAAGGAGCTCCTCGCCGAGGCCGGCGAAGAGGGCTACCAGATCACGATGGTCTACTACGAGGTCGACCCGCTGGCCGTCGCCGGTCAGAAGCAGCTCACCAAGGGCTTCGAGGAGGCCGGCTTCCAGGTCAAGGCGATCCCGGTCCAGGTCTCGCCGTACGACATCTGGCTCGACCCCGACAACAAGACGAACAAGCAGCTCAACCTGCGTGGCGTCAACTGGTGCTCGGACTGGCCCGCCGGCTCGACCATGATCCCGCCGCTCCTCAAGACCGACGCTGTCTACAACACCGCCGGCTTCTCGGAGCCCGAGATCGACCAGAAGATGGACGACATCGCCACCATGCCTCTCGAGGACCAGGCCGACGCCTGGGGTGCGCTGGACGAGGAGATCATGACGGACTACTTCCCGATCATCCCCACCGCGTTCCGCAACGACCTGTTCGTCTTCGGTTCGAAGGTCGGCAACCCGACCGGTGACGGCGCCCTCGGCGCCCCGAACTACAAGGACGTCTACGTGATGCAGTGAGCCTTGCGCTCCTGCACCATCGGATGAACCCTGTGTTCTAGCAACACCGCTCAGCAACAGCAGCAACTGACGGGTGGGGGTCCCAGACCGGGGCCCCCACTCGTCAGCCCGCACACTTCCACCACCCCCGGAGAGGCTGAGATGTTCGCCTATCTCGTCAAGCGGCTGATCTCAGGCGCCCTCGTACTCACCCTGGTGTCGATCGCCGTCTTCCTGCTCTTCTGGTACGGCCCCTCGAGCCCGGCGCAGACCATCTGCGACCGCGAGACCAGCAACCGCTGCGGTGATCGCATCGAGATCTACGAGCGGACCCTCGGCTTCGACAACCCCGTCCACGAGGAGTACCTCAAGTGGGCCAAGGGTGTCTTCGTCGGCCGGGACATCCAGATCGCGTCCACCACCTACGAGTGCGAGGCGCCGTGCCTCGGCGTCTCCTACCTGACCAAGCAGCCGGTCTACGAGGAGCTCGTCGCGCGTCTGCCCGCCACCGTGTCGGTGGCCGTCGGCGGCGCCTTCCTCTATCTCCTGTTCGGCATCCCCATCGGCGTCGCGGCAGCCCGCAGGCGCGGGACCGTCGCCGACAAGGCCCTCGTCTCGAGCTTCCTGTTCCTCAGCTCCATCCCGTACTACCTCTTCGCGCTGCTGACCTGGCTCTACCTCACCGTGCTCTGGGAGGCGCCGTACGTCAGCGACACTGGTTACTTCCCGATCACCGACAATCCGGCCAAGTGGTTCGCGGGCATGTTCCTGGCCTGGGTGGCCCTGGGCATCTTCGGGTGCACGCAGTACACCCGCTACACCCGGGGCGCCATGGTCGAGGCGCTGAGTGAGGACTACATCCGGACGGCCAAGGCCAAGGGCCTGCCCCCACGGGCCGTGGTCTACAGGCACGGCCTGCGGGCGGCCCTCGTGCCGGTCGTGACGATCTTCGGCATCGACTTCGGGACCCTGCTGGCCGGCACCATCTTCACCGAACGTATCTTCGACATCGACGGCATCGGCTACTGGAGCCTCCAGGCCGTCCAGCAGAAGGACCTGCCCGTGGTGGCCGCCACCGTCCTGTTCAGCGCCGTCCTCCTGATCGTTTCCAACCTGATCGTCGACGTGATCTACAGCGTCCTCGACCCGAGGGTGAGGCTTTCGTGACCACGACCCCTTCCGAGACCCACGCTGGGCAGGCCGAGCGCCCCCAGTCCGACGGACCGATCCTCGAGGTCGAGGACCTCTCGGTGACCTTCCCGACCCAGGACGGGCCGGTGACCGCGGTCAAGAACCTGAGCTACACGGTCGAGATGGGCCAGACCCTCGGCATCGTGGGCGAGTCCGGCTCCGGCAAGTCCGTGTCCAGCCTCGCGGTCCTCGGCCTGCACGACGCCAAGTCGAGCAAGATCACCGGCTCGATCCGGGTGGCGGGGACCGAGGTGGTGGGCCTCTCGGAGTCCCGCATGCGGCGGCTGCGCGGCAACACCGTCTCGATGATCTTCCAGGACGCCCTTGCAGCGCTGCACCCGTTCTACAAGATCGGTGGCCAGCTCGAGGAGGCATATCTGGTGCACCACCGGACCGCCTCCAAGCGCGACGCGCGCCGCAAGGCGATCGAGATGCTCGACCGCGTCGGCATCCCGCAGCCGGACCGGCGCGTGGACGACTTCCCGCACCAGTTCTCCGGCGGCATGCGCCAGCGCGCGATGATCGCGATGGGCCTCGTCAACGACCCGTCCCTGCTCATCGCCGACGAGCCCACCACGGCGCTCGACGTCACCGTGCAGGCGCAGATCCTCGACCTGCTCCAGGACCTCCAGCGCGAGTTCAACTCCGCGGTCATCATCATCACCCACGACCTCGGGGTCATCGCCGAGACCGCCGACGACGTGCTGGTGATGTACGCCGGTCGCGCCGTCGAGTACGGCACCGTCAAGCAGATCCTGACCCGGCCGGAGATGCCCTACACGTGGGGCCTGCTGTCCAGCATCCCGGACGTGGCGGCCAGCACGGACGCCAGGCTGATCCCGATCCCGGGCAACCCGCCGAGCCTGCTGAGCCCGCCGTCGGGCTGCTCCTTCCACCCGCGCTGCACGCACACGGACAAGGTGCCCGGCGGTCTCTGCTCCTCGCAGCTCCCCGAGCTGACCCCGGCGAGCGGTGTCGACCACGTCAAGCGCTGCCATCTGGCCAACCCCGAGCTGATCTACCGGACCGAGGTCCTCCCGGAGATCGCCCCCGACCTGGTCGAGGAGATCCGATGACCCAGGACCCCAACGTCCGATCCCAGGTCGAGCCCACCGAGGTGGGTGCCAACGCCGCCGAGACCGGCGAGCGTGACCTGGAGGCCGAGCCGCACGACGCCTACAGCGACCACGAGGTCCAGGTGCCGGGGGCACTCGAGGGACACGTGGCCAGCCGCCTCGACCCCGACGCCCCCGCGGTGCTCGAGGTCGAGGACCTGAAGATGTACTTCCCGGTGAAGTCCTCGGGCCTGGTCCGTCGCACCATCGGTCACGTGCAGGCCGTCGACGGCGTCTCGTTCCAGGTGCCCAAGGGCGGCTCGCTCGGCCTGGTGGGGGAGTCGGGGTGTGGCAAGTCCACGACCGGCCGTCTCATCACCCGCCTCTACACGCCGACCGCGGGGTCGATGATGTTCGAGGGCCAGGACCTCGCCAAGCTCTCCAACCGGGCGATGAAGCCGCTGCGCCGCGACGTGCAGATGATCTTCCAGGACCCCTACACCTCGCTCAACCCGCGGCACACCGTCGGCGCGATCGTGGGGGCCCCGCTCGCGGTCCACAACGTCGTCCCGAAGAACAAGATCCTGCCCCGGGTCCAGGAGCTCCTCGAGGTCGTCGGTCTCAACCCCGAGCACTACAACCGCTATCCCAACGAGTTCTCCGGCGGGCAGCGCCAGCGCATCGGCATCGCCCGGGCGCTGACCCTCAACCCCAAGCTCCTCGTGGCGGACGAGCCGGTCTCGGCGCTGGACGTCTCCATCCAGGCGCAGGTCATCAACCTCCTGCAGGACCTGCAGCGGGAGTTCGACATCGCCTTCCTCTTCATCGCCCACGACCTCGCGGTGGTCCGTCACTTCTGCCCCGAGGTGGCGGTGATGTACCTCGGCAAGATCGTCGAGATCGCCGACCGCGAGACGCTGTACGCCGCGCCGTACCACCCCTACACGCAGGCCCTGCTGTCCGCGGTCCCGGACGTCAAGCAGGCCGCCATCGGTGGCCGTCGCGAGCGCATCCGTCTCGAGGGCGACGTGCCCAGCCCGATCAACCCGCCCTCCGGCTGCCGGTTCCGCACGCGGTGCCCGCTGGCCCAGGAGATCTGCGCCAAGGTCGAGCCGCCGCTGCTCCAGGTCGGTCCGCGCCACAAGGTGGCCTGCCACTTCGCCGGTGAGCTCGGCCAGCACCCGGCCACGCCGGTCACCGCGGGCCTGCTCGGCGTCGACGACCAGGGCAGCCCCTCCGCCAGCGGTCCGGCGGCGACGGAGGTGTCGACCGGTCCCGGCTACGCCAAGGAGTGGTTCGACGTGAAGGCGCGTCAGATGACCTCGCAGGCGGGCACCGCCTGACGGTCCGGGACGCGTTCGGGCCCACCTGGTCCCATCAGTGGGTCGCGCGTGTGACCACCTTGACCTCTGCGAAGTGGCAGGCCGACGGATGGTCGCCGTGGGCGCGGACCTCGAGGACCGGCTCCTGCTCGGCGCAGATGTCCTGGGCCTTCCAGCAACGGGTGCGGAAGCGACACCCGGACGGCGGGTCGGCGGCCGAGGGCAGGTCGCCGGTGAGGACGATCTGCTCCCGGCGGCCGCGCAGCCTCGGGTCCGGTACGGGTACGGCGGACAGCAGGGCCTGGGTGTAGGGGTGCATCGGGCGCTCGTAGATCTGGTCCTCGGTGCCGAGCTCCATGAGCTTGCCGAGGTACATCACGGCGACCCGGTCGGAGATGTGGCGCACGACTGACAGGTCGTGGGCGACGAAGATGTAGGACAGCCCGAACTCGTCCTGCAGGTTCTCGAGGAGGTTGACCACCTGCGCCTGGACGGAGATGTCGAGGGCGGAGACCGGTTCGTCGCAGATGATCACCTTCGGACGCAGGGCCAGGGCCCGGGCGATCCCGATCCGCTGGCGCTGCCCGCCCGAGAACTGGTGCGGGTAGCGGTTGATGTGCTCGGGGCTGAGCCCGACCACTTCGAGCAGCTCCTCGACGCGGCGCCGGCGATCCCCCTTGGGGGCGACCTCGGTGTGGATCTCGAACGGCTCGCCGATGATGTTGCCGACGGTCATCCTGGGGTCCAGCGAGGAGTAGGGGTCCTGGAAGATGATCTGCACGTCGCGGCGGATCTGGCGGAGTCGAGCCGGTTTCATGCCGACCAGCTCCTCGCCCTCGAGCCTGATCGATCCGGAGGTCGCCGGGATGAGTCCCATCAGCACTCGCGCCAGGGTGGACTTGCCGCAGCCGGACTCGCCCACGATCCCCAGCGTCTCGCCCTCGTAGAGCTCGAGGGAAACCCCGTCGACCGCCTGCACCTGACCCACCGTGCGCTTGAAGACGCCCGCGGTGATCGGGAAGTACTTGCGGACGTCGGCCGCGGCCAGGACCACCTCGCTCATGTGTCGAGCACCTCCTGGAAGAAGTGACAGGCACTGAGCCGGCCGGGTGACACGGTGTACAGGGGTGGGGTGTCGTCGCGACACCGTTGCCGGGCGAAGCGGCACCGGGGGTGGAAGGCGCAGCCCGGCGGCATCTGGGTCAGGTTGGGCGGCAGGCCCTGGATCGACGCGAGCTGCTTGCCCTTCATGTCCACGCGCGGGATCGATTCGAGCAGCGCCTGGGTGTAGGGATGGGCGGGCTTGTCGTAGATCGAGTAGACGTCGGCCTTCTCCACCTCGCGGCCCGCGTACATCACACAGATGTCGTCCGCGACGTCGGCGACCACCCCGATGTCGTGCGTGATCAGGATCAACCCCATGTTGCGCTCGGCCTGCAGGTCGGCCAGCAGCTTCATGATCTGGGCCTGGACGGTGACGTCGAGGGCGGTGGTGGGCTCGTCCGCGATGATCACGTCCGGGTCCAGGGCGAGCGCCATCGCGATCATGACCCGCTGCCGCATGCCGCCCGAGAACTGGTGCGGATAGTCGTCGACGCGCTGCGCTGCCGCCGGGATCCCGACCAGGTCGAGGAGGCGTACGGCCTCGTGCCTGGCCTGCGTGCGCGAGTAGCCGAGGCGCTTGCGGAACAGCTCGCCGAGCTGCCAGCCGACCTTGAACACCGGGTTGAGCGCGCTGAGCGCGTCCTGGAACACCATGCCGATCCGGTTGGCGCGCACCTGGCGTCGGTCGTCCTCGTTGAGCGTCAGCAGGTCGACCCCCGACAGGAGCACCCTCCCGCCGACGACCCGGGCGGGCGGGGAGTCGAGGATCCCCATGATCGCCTGCGCGGTGACGGACTTGCCGCACCCGGACTCGCCCAGGATGCCGAGGGTCCGTCCCGCCTCGAGGGTGAAGCTCACGCCGTTGACGGCGTGCGCCACTCCCTCGTGGGTGTGGAAGTCGACCCGCAGCTCCTGCACGTCGAGAAGGGGCGCGGTCGGGTCGAAGTGCAAGGAGGCGATCGCCTTGCTGTCGGCCGGCTCCGGAACCGGGCCGGCGGACAGGATGTCGGAGTCAGACATCAGCGGCCCTTCGGATCGAGGGCGTCGCGCAGTGCGTCGCCCATCAGGATGAAGCTGAGCACGGTCACCACCAGCACGGTGCAGGGAAACACGAGGAGGTGCGGAAAGCCCGCGACCGCGAAGGCCTGCCCCTGGGCGATGGTGATGCCCCAGGACACCTCGGGCGGCTTGAGCCCGACACCGAGGAAGGTCAGGGTCGCCTCGGCCGCGATGAACGACCCGATGTAGATCGTGCACAGCACGATGATCGGGGCCAGCGCGTTGGGCAGGATGTGCCGCAGGATGATCCGGTGGTTCGTCGCTCCCATGGCCCGGGCCGCCTCGACGAAGTCCTGGTCACGCAGGCTGAGGGCGGTGCCGCGCACGATCCGGGCCATCTGGGTCCAGCCCAGCACCACCAGCACCAGGATCACCGCCCAGATGCTCTGCGACTTGAGCAGGGCCAGGAAGAGCAGTGCACCCAGGAGGAACGGCAGGCCCAGGAAGATGTCGGTGACACGTGAGATCACGGTGTCGACCCGACCGCCGTAGTAGCCGGCCCACAGACCCAGCGTCGTGCCGATCAGGGCCGTCAGCGCGGTCACCACGACGGCCACCACGATCGACGGACGCGCCCCCCAGATGAGCTGGGAGTACATGTCGCAGCCCAGGGTCGTCGTCCCGAGGGGGTATCCGTCGAGGTCCGTGTCGTACCCGGGGGGCGGCGTGCCCGGGAACCAGGACGGCGGCGTCCTGTTGATGTTGATGTCGCACTCGAGCTTGCCCTTGTCGGTCCACAGTGTCGGGAAGAGTGCCCAGGAGACGACCACGAGCACGATCAACGAGCACACGATGAAGACCGGGTTGCGGATCAGCTGTCGACCGGCGTCCTTCCAGATGCTCCCCGAGGCGGACGGCCCCCTGGCCGGGGTGCCGGTCGGGACGGCACCCGGGTCCTCGGTGGCGGGACTGGTGCTACCCATAGCGGATCCTCGGGTCGAGCACGGCGTACAGCAGGTCGACCAGGAGCGACGCCACCAGGTAGACCAGGACCAGCAGGGGCACCACCGCCATGATGATCGCCGTCTCGCCGGTGACGGCTGCCCGGTAGACGAGGCCGCCGATCCCCGGGATGTTGAAGATGCCCTCGGTGACGATGGCACCCGCCATCAGTGTGCCGATGTCGATGCCGATCAGGGTGATGACGGGGATCAGGCAGTTGCGCAAGGCGTGGATGCCGACGATCCGACGGGACTTGAGGCCCTTGGCCTTGCCGGTCCGGACATAGTCCGAGCGCAGCGACTCGATCAACCCGGTCCGGGTCATCCGGGCCACGACCCCGAGCGTGGTCGCACCGAGGACCATGGCCGGGATGACCAGGCTCGCCCAGGGGAAGTCGGACTGGTAGGAGACCGAGAAGATCGCCTGCACCCAGTCGGGTGCCCCGCGGTCCCTGACCCAGTTGCCGACGTACAGGCCGAAGACGATCTGGGTGAGCACCCCGAGGACGAAGATCGGGACCGAGATGGCCAGCACGGTGACGACCCGGACGAAGTTGTCGGCGAAGCGGTCCTTGCGGAGCCCGGCGAGGACACCCGCGAGGATGCCGACGACCGACTCGAAGACGATCGCGAGGAGGGTCAGGCGCAAGGTGACCGGTGCGGCGCGCTTGATCAGGTCGACGACCGGCTGTTGGTTGAAGTCGACCCCGAAGTCGCCGCCGAAGTAGCCGGTCATTCGCTCGACGAACATGCCGATGCACGGGTTGCCGGTCTGCTCGAGGCAGGGGTCGTCCAGTCCGAAGGCCCGGGTCAGGGCGGCGATCGTCTCCGGCGGCGGCTGGCGGTCCCCGAAGAGGGCGCGTACCGGGTTGCCGTTGATCTGGAACGACAGGACCGTCATGTAGTGGAGCAGGAACAGGGTGCCGATGAGCACCGGGATGAACTGGAGCACGCGTCGCACGGCGTACGGACCCATCGCCATCCCTTCCTGTGCACGTGACGGAGGACGAACCGGCGACGGGTGCGGCCCGGAGGTGTCGGCCCGCGCCCGTCGTCACGATCACTCGGCGACGCTCACCTCGGTGAGCAGCATCTGGTCGGTGGGGCTGAACTGGAGGTTCTCGATCTTCTCGCTGAAGACGATGAACGTCTTGTCGAACCACAGCGGGATGACGACCTGGTTGTCCAGCACCACGTCCGCGGCCGCCTGGTAGGACGGGAGGCCCTCCTCCACGGTGGGCGCCGCGTCGCCCTCGGCCACCAGGTCGAGGAACTGGTCGTGCTCCGGGCCGCTCCAGTCCCCGTAGTTGGAGCTGCCGGAGCCGTAGACCGGGTCGAGGTAGTTCTGCGGCGAGGGGTAGTCCGGACCCCAGCTGAGCCGGAACGGTCCGTCCACGGTGCTCCGGGTGTCGAGAGCCCCGAGGTACGGCGTGAACGGCTGCGACTTGAACTCGTACTCCAACCCGAGGTCGTTCTGCCAGCCCTGGGCCATCGCCTGCACCCAGTCCTCGTGGCCGCCGTCGTTGTTGAACCAGATGTTGATCTTGTTGCCGGGGATGCCCCCGGCCTCCTCGAAGAGCCGCTGGGCCTCCTCGGGGTCGTAGACACAGGTGTCGCACGCGTCGTCGCGGCTGCCCGGGACGAACGGGGCGATGACGTCGGTCGCGGCCTCGTACCGGTTGTCGAGGACCCTCGCGATGATCGCCTCGCGGTCGATCGCCATGGAGAGTGCCTGCCGGATGCGGACGTCCTGGAACTCCTCCTCGTAGAGCGGGAAGCCGAAGTAGGCGAACCCGCCCCGGTCGACCTCGAGGATCTGGTCCGGGTACGCCGTCCGGGCCTGCGGCGTCTGCGACGGGTCCGGATCGACGATGTCGAGGTTGCCGGCCTGGAAGTCACGGTAGGCGGTCTTGAGGTCGGCGTAGATCTTGAACTCGATCTCGTCGGCGAGGCCGGCGGAGGCGTCGTCGCTGTAGTCGGCGTACTTCGACAAGGTGATGGCGTCGTTGTGCGCCCACGGCTCCGCGAACTCGTAGGGACCGTTGCCGATCGGCTGCTCGTTGCATGCCGCGAGATCGTCCAGGCACTCCTGCGCCATCGGCGCGCTCAGCGGGGTGTAGCTGAGGACCAGGGGGAACTGGGAGAAGGGCTTGGTCAGGGCGACCTCGATGGTGCGGTCGTCCGGGGCCGTGAGCCCGGACATCTCCTCGGCCTTCGGGTTCTCTCCCTGGAGGTCGTCGTAGCCCTCGACGTTGGCCAGGAAGAAGCCGACCTGGGTGGCGTTGGGGCCGTAGGCGGTGTGGTTCCAGGACCGCACGAAGGAGGCGGCGTCGACCGGCTCGCCGTTGTGGAAGGTGAAGCCGTCCTTGAGCGTGATGGTCCAGTTCTGGCCGTCCTCGGACTCGATCGACTCCGCCACCTGCAGCTCCTGCTCGGAGGTCTCCGGGTCGACCTTCAGCAGGCCGGTCCACACCAGGTTGATGATCTGGGCGCAGTCGGAGGAGTAGCAGTTGCTCGTGGGGGCGAAGGCCTCGGGCTCGCTGCTCGAGACGCTGAAGGCGCCACCGGCGGACTGGGCCGCCGGCTCACCGTCCGGCGGATCGTCGCCGTCCCCGGAGGAGCAGCCGGCCACGACGAGGGCCAGGACGAGAGGAATGGGCGCGAGCCAGTGCATCGATCGGTTCATGAGCGGTCCTACGACAGGAGGCCTGGAAGAGGTGTGGGGCGTCTCCCGAGAAGGCGTCGTAGCTACTCCTCCATTAACCCGCCGAGCGGTCGCGCCGCACCCGACCGACACCGAAACGACGACCAAGTCGTGAACGAATCGTGACCGGATTCGCGCCGCGACGTCCGGTGCCTCCTCCCGATCGGGTACGCCCGGGCCGGGGTCGACGGGGCGGGTGGTCTGCACGGCGGATTAGGGTCGCGCTGTGGACGGACTCTTCGACGTGCCCGGTGCCGGGCCGGCCCCGGGGACGGGATCCCTCTCGGCCAACACGCACTCATCCGCACCGCTCGCGGTGCGGATGCGTCCGCGCACCCTCGACGAGCTCGTCGGGCAGTCGCAGCTGCGGGCCCCGGGCTCGCCGCTGCGCCAGCTCATCGAGGGCGACCGGTCGATGTCGCTGCTGCTGTGGGGGCCCCCCGGGACCGGCAAGACCACCATCGCCTCCATCGTCAGCCAGCAGACGCAACGGCGCTTCGTCGAGGTCTCGGCGGTGGCGGCCGGCGTCAAGGAGGTCCGCGCCGCGATCGACGCCGCGCGGTCCGAGCTGGCCCGGGGAGGCCAGGAGACGGTGCTCTTCGTCGACGAGGTGCACCGCTTCACCAAGGCCCAGCAGGACGCGCTGCTGCCCGGTGTCGAGAACCGCTGGGTCACGCTGGTGGCCGCCACCACCGAGAACCCCTTCTTCTCCGTCATCTCCCCGCTCCTCTCGCGCAGCCTGCTGCTGCGCCTGGAGTCGCTGACCGACGACGACGTCTCCGCGGTGGTCGACCACGCGCTGGCCGACGAGCGCGGCCTGGCCGGCGGCTACACGCTCGACGACGACGCCCGGGCCCACCTCGTCCGGCTCGCCGGGGGAGACGCCCGACGGGTGCTCACCTACCTCGAGGCGGCCGCCGGTGCCGCCTCGGACACGCACATCGACCTGTCGACGGCCGAGACCGCGGTCGACCAGGCGGCGGTGCGCTACGACCGCCAGGGCGACCAGCACTACGACGTGATCAGTGCCTTCATCAAGTCGATCCGCGGCTCCGACGCGGACGCCGCCCTGCACTACCTCGCCCGGATGATGGAGGCCGGGGAGGACCCGCGCTTCATCGCCCGACGCCTGGTCATCTCGGCGAGCGAGGACATCGGGCTCGCCGACCCGACGGCGCTCACGACCGCGGTGGCGGCCGCCCAGGCCGTGCAGCTCATCGGGATGCCCGAGGCCAGGCTCAACCTCGCGCAGGCGACGATCGCGCTCGCCGTGGCCCCCAAGTCCAACGCCGTCACGCTGGCCGTGGACGCGGCCAGTGCCGACGTACGCGCCGGCAAGATCGGCCAGGTGCCCCCGCACCTGCGCGACGCCCACTACGCCGGCGCCAAGAAGATCGGCCACGGCAAGACCTACGTCTACCCCCACGACGAGCCGTTCGGTGTCGCCGAGCAGCAGTACGCCCCCGACGTCATCGAGGACGCGACCTACTACCGCCCGACTGCCCTCGGCGCGGAGGCCGCGGTCAAGGAGCGGTGGGAGCGCATCCGACGCCTCGTGCGCGGACGATAGGGTCGTGCGGTGAGCTCCGAGCAGATCTGGCTGGCAGCAGGAGGCGCCCTGGCGCTTCTCCTGCTCGTCGGCGTGCTCGCCCTCGCGCGCGTCGTACGCCGCCTGGGTGCGCGCGTCTCGTCCCTCGAGGCCGCGCTCGGGGCGGCCCTCGAGGCCCGCGCAGACGAGACGGCGCCGCAGCCCGCCGTTGCGGCCGAGCCCGCGTCGTACGTCATCACCGGCATCGACCGGGTCGAGGACGACGAGCCCACTGTCGCCGTGCAGGGGCGCATCGACGGTGCGCTGTTCGCCGACATCGTGGCCCGCGAGAGCGCGATCAGGGCCGCGGGCATCGCCCACGGCCTGCGGCGGGCGCTGGCGCCCGAGGCACGCAACCGCATCCGCTTCGAGATGAAGCGCGAGGTCAAGCGTTCCCGCAAGCAGCGACGGGCCGACCTCAAGGAGGCCCTGCGCGACATGCAGGCCCGCGAGCGGGCGCAGATGGCCGACCGGCGCGACGAGGGGGACGCTGCCTGATGGCCAGGACGTTCTGGTTCGTCGCCGGAGCGGGAGCGGGTGCCTACGCCCTGACCCGCGCCCGCAGGGTGGCCGAGTCCCTCACCGCCGACGGCCTGCGCGACCGCCTCAGCGGCCTCGCGGTCGGCGCGCGGATGTTCCGCGACGAGGTGGCCGCCGGTCAGGCCGAGAAGGAAACCGAGTTGCGCGAGCGCCTCGGTCTGGTCCCCACTGGCATCCCCGAGCTCGGCTCCCAGCCCCGCTCCACCAGCACCCGCACCACCGACACCGAGGAAGACACCTGATGGACACGTCCGAGATCCGCCGCCGCTTCGTCTCGCACTTCGAGGCGGCCGGTCACACGGCAGTGCCGTCGGCGAGCCTGCTGGTGGACGACCCCAACCTGCTGTTCGTCAACGCGGGGATGGTGCCCTTCAAGCCCTACTTCCTGGGCCAGGAGACGCCGCCCTACGACCGCGCGGTCAGCGTGCAGAAGTGCGTGCGGACGCCCGACATCGAGGACGTCGGCAAGACGACCAGGCACGGCACGTTCTTCGAGATGTGCGGCAACTTCTCGTTCGGCGACTACTTCAAGGAGCGGGCCATCGAGCTGGCCTGGGAGCTGTGCACCAAGCCCCAGTCCGACGGCGGCTGGGGGTTCCCCGAGGACAAGCTCTACCCGAGCGTCTACGTCGACGACCCCGAGGCCGTCGAGCTGTGGAAGAAGATCACCGGCCTGCCCGACGAGCGCATCGCGCGCCTGGGCAAGGCGGAGAACTACTGGTCGATGGGCGTTCCCGGTCCCGGCGGGCCGTGCTCGGAGATCCTCATCGACCGTGGCCCGGCGTACGGCGCCGACGGCGACTTCGGTGCCGAGGACCGCTACCTGGAGTTCTGGAACCTCGTCTTCATGCAGGACGAGCTCTCGGCCGTGCGGAGCAAGGTCGACTTCGACATCGCGGGCTCCCTGCCCAAGAAGAACATCGACACCGGCATGGGGCTCGAGCGCGTCGCCTTCATGACCCAGGGCGTCGAGAACATGTACGAGATCGACGTGATGTTCCCGGTCATCCAGCGCGCCATGGAGCTCAGCGGCCGGCGCTACGGCGCCAACCACGAGGACGACGTGAGGTTCCGCGTCGTCGCCGACCACGTCCGCTCGTCGATGATGCTCATCGGGGACGGCGTCACCCCCGGCAACGAGGGCCGCGGCTACGTCCTGCGTCGCCTGCTGCGCCGTGCGGTCCGCTCGATGCGCCTGCTGGGGTACGACGACCCGGCGCTGCCCGAGCTGATGCCGGTCAGCCGCGACAAGATGGCCGAGACCTACACCGACCTGACCCGCGACTGGGACCGCATCGCGCGGGTGGCGTACGGCGAGGAGGAGACGTTCCGCAAGACGCTCCAGGCCGGCACCCAGATCTTCGACCTCTCGGCCGGCGAGGTGAAGAAGGCGGGCGGCAGCACCCTGTCGGGTGAGCGCGCCTTCGCGCTCCACGACACGTACGGCTTCCCGATCGACCTGACCCTCGAGATGGCCGCCGAGCAGGGCCTGGCCGTCGACGAGCAGGGCTTCCGCGGCCTGATGGCCGAGCAGCGCGAGCGCGCCAAGGCCGACGCCCGCGCCAAGAAGGGCGGGCACACCGACACGGTGCTCTACCGCGGGATCCTCGACGCGCACGGCCCGACCGAGTGGCTGGCCTACGAGACCCTGGAGACCGAGTCCCGCGCCCTGTCCGTGCTCAGCGGCGCCGGCGCCGTGCCGGCGCTCGCGCAGGGCGAGGTCGGCGAGCTGGTCCTCGACCGCACGCCCTTCTACGCCGAGTCCGGTGGCCAGGCGGCCGACGCCGGCACCATCGACTTCGACGGGGGACGGCTCGAGGTCCTCGACGTCCAGCGCCCGATCAAGGGGCTCGTCGTCCACCAGGTGCGTGTCCTCGAGGGCGAGCTGCGCCCCGACGCGCAGCTGCACGCCCGCGTCGACCCCGAGTGGCGCACGGGCGCCCGCCAGGCGCACTCCGGCACGCACGTGGTGCACGCCGCGCTGCGCGAGGTGCTCGGCCCCACCGCGCTGCAGTCCGGCTCCTACAACCGCCCCGGCTACCTGCGCCTCGACTTCGGCTGGACCCAGGCGCTGAGCCCCGAGCAGGTCCGCGACATCGAGCAGGTCTCGCAGCAGGCGCTGCGCGCCGACCTGCCGGTGGGCTGGCAGTACATGACGCTCGAGCAGGCCAAGGAATGGGGCGCGATCGCCCTCTTCGGCGAGACCTACGACAACACCCAGGTGCGCGTCGTCGAGATCGGCGGCCCCTGGTCGCGTGAGCTCTGCGGTGGCACGCACGTCGACCACTCGTCGCAGATCGGCACCGTCGTGGTGACGGGCGAGGCCAGCGTCGGGTCCGGCAACCGCCGGATCGAGGCGCTGACCGGGGTCGAGGGCTTCGGCTACCTCGCCCGCGAGCGCGACGTGGTGTCCCAGTTGACCGGCCTGCTCAAGACCCAGCCCGACGACCTCGTCGGCCGGGTCCAGGACCTCACCGAGCGCCTGCGCGTCGCCGAGAAGGAGCTGGAGCGGGCCCGCACCTCCCAGCTGCTCGCCGGGGGCGGACAGCTGGCGGCCCAGGCCGTCGACGTCGACGGGGTGGCCGTGGTCGTGCACCGTGCCGAGGGCATCGGCGGCGGCGACGTCCGCACCCTGGCCCTCGACGTGCGCAGCAAGCTCGACCGCGCTGGCGCCGTCGTCGTCGCGGGGGTCGCGGACGGCAAGGTCGCGCTGGTGGCCGCCGTCAACGACGCCGGCCGCGAGCGGGGCGTGAGCGCCAACGAGCTGGTCCGCACCGTCGGTGGCCTCATCGGTGGTCGGGGCGGTGGCAAGGCCGACGTCGCCCAGGGCGGCGGCTCGGATGCCTCCCGCCTCGACGAGGCCCTCGGCCTCGTCCCGGGCGAGGTCGCCCGGATGGCCGGCCAGGGCTGAGCGGGAGACGGACGTGCGCACCGGAACGAGGGTCGGCATCGACCCCGGCGACGCCCGGATCGGGGTTGCGCGCAGCGACCCCTCCGGCTTCCTGGCCACGCCCGTCGAGACCGTACGCCGCGGCAAGGGCGACGTGGCCAGGCTGCGGCGGATCGTCGCCGAGGCGGAGGCGGTCGAGGTGGTCGTCGGACTGCCCCGCTCGCTCTCCGGCGGCGAGGGTCCCTCGGCCGTCAAGGTGCGGGACTTCGCCGGGCGGCTGGCGCGCCAAATTGCCCCCGTGCCCGTCAGGCTGTGTGATGAACGCTTGACCACGGTGTCCGCGGAGTCCATGCTCCGCGACCGGGGTCGCAAGGGAGCAGCACGGCGTGCCGTGGTGGACCAGGCGGCTGCCGTCCTGATCCTCCAGCACGCGTTGGACACCGAGCGCGCGAGCGGTAGCGCGCCAGGAGAGATCGTCGAGGTCAACGATGAGTGACGAGCAGCAGTACGACTCCACCGACAGGGCCGACGACGCCGTCGACTTCGAGGAGGACGCGTACGTCGAGGGCGGGCGGCGCCGCAAGAAGCGGGGCTTCTCGGGGTGCCTCGCGGTGCTGGTCGCGCTCGCGGTCCTCGTCGGTGGCTTCTACTTCGGCGTCACCCGGGGCGTGGAGTGGGTCTCCAGCCAGTTCACCACCGCGGAGGACTTCTCCGGTCCCGGCCGGGGATCGGTGACCTTCGAGGTGAGCCAGGGCGACACCACCGCCCAGATGGGCCGCAACCTCAAGGCCGAGGGCGTCGTCGCGTCCGTGCAGGCGTTCCTCGACGCGGCCGCTGCCGAGCCCGACTCGGCCGGCATCCAGGTGGGCTTCTACGAGATGCAGAAGGAGATGGCGGCCGACGACGCGCTGGAGGTGCTCCTCGACCCCGCCAACCAGGTCAAGAGCGTCGTCACGGTGCCCGAGGGCATGCGGGTGGAGGACGTCGTCACCCTGCTCGGCGAGCAGACCGACTTCGGTGCCGCCAAGTGGCGCAAGGCGCTGGGCCAGGACATCGGGCTGCCCGACTACGCCGAGGGCAACCCGGAGGGCTACCTGTTCCCCGCGACGTACGAGATCGGTCCGAAGGACAAGCCCCGCGACGTGCTGACCGCGATGGTGGACCGGTGGCGGCAGGCGACCGACGACGCTGGCCTGGAGGAGGCAGCCGCCGAGCTGGGCAAGACCCCGGCCGAGCTGATGATCATCGCCTCGCTGGTCGAGGCGGAGGGCCGCGGCGACGACATGCCCAAGATCTCGCGCGTCATCTTCAACCGTCTCGACGGTCCCGGCGACAAGGCCGGCACCAACGGCCTGCTCCAGATCGACGCCAGCGTCAACTACGGCCTCGACCAGGAGCTCGGGGTCGCGCTGACCACCGAGCAGCTCCAGCAGGACACGCCGTACAACACGTACACGCGGCCCGGCCTGCCCCCGACGCCTATCGAGGCTCCCGGTGACGCGGCCATCGCGGCGGCGGCCAACCCGGAGGAGGGCGACTGGTACTACTACGTGACCGTCGACCTGGCGACGGGCGAGACCAAGTTCGCCGAGACGTACGACGAGTTCCTGACCTACAAGGACGAGTACACCGAGTACTGCACGACGTCCGACGCCTGCTGATGGGTGGTCCGGAGGCGGGTGATCCACGGGCGACGGGTCGTCGCTGCGGCGTGCTCGGCGACCCGATTGCCCACTCGCTGTCGCCGACCCTGCACCGCGCGGGCTACGCGGCGCTCGGCCTGGACTGGGAGTACGACGCCCACCGGGTCGGGCCGGGTGGGCTGCGGGACTTCCTCGACGGCCTCGGCGCCGAGTGGCGCGGGCTGTCGCTGACCATGCCGCTCAAGCGCGAGGCGGTCGGGGTCGTCGACGACCTCACCGAGCGGGCCCGGCTCGCCGGGGCGGCCAACACCGTCCTGCTCGAGGGCGACCGCCGGGTCGGGGACAACACCGACGTCCCGGGGGCGATCGCGGCCATCCGTGAGCGCACCGGCGCCCACCTCACCAGCGCCGCGATCCTGGGCGGGGGAGCGACCGCGACCTCCGTCGGGCTGGCCCTGGCCGACCTGGGGGTGCGGTCGCTGGCGCTGGTCGTCCGCGAGCCGGCCCGGGCCGCCGAGACCCGCGAGGCCCTCAACGGGCATCCCGGGCGACCGGACGTGGTCGTCGGCATCCTCGACGACCCCGCGCCGCTCGAGGTCGACCTCGTCGCCTCCACGATTCCCGCCGAGGCCCAGGACCACCGGCTGGTCGCCCGGTGCCGCGCAGCGGAGGTGGTCTTCGAGGTGCTCTACCACCCGTGGCCCACGCCGCTGGCCGCCTCGGCGGGCGACCGCGTGCTGGTGGGCGGGCTGGACCTGCTCCTGCACCAGGCAGCGGTCCAGTTCGAGCTCTTCACCGGCCACCGGGCCCCGCTCGCCGCCATGCGCGCGGCGGGGGAGCAGGCACTGGCCGCGCGCTCGGCGGCCGGGGATCCCCGGCCGTGAGCGACACCCTGCTGGCTGCCGTGGTCGCCGGCGTGCTGTGCGGCCTGCTCGGCCTGCTCGTGCCCCGGCTGGTCGCGGCGGTGCCGGAGCCCGCGCCGAAGGACGAGCCCGCTCCGCAGGACGAGCCGGTGGAGGACGCCGCCGACGGCGCCCTCGAGCACGCCCCCGTCGCGGTCGCCCGTCCGGCCGAGGAGCCCAAGCCGCTCTACGCCGCCCTCGCCGCCCGCCCGCGCCTCGGGCTGCTCGCCGGCCTCGTCTCGCTGGTGTCCGGGGCGCTCGTCGGCGCGGCGACCGGGTGGGACTGGCCGCTCGTGTGGCTGGTGCCGCTCGTCCCGGTCCTCGTGGCGCTGTCCTACATCGACTGGCACACCCGGCTGCTGCCCCGCCTCGTCGTCCTGCCGGCCACCCTCCTCGCGGCCGTCGCGGTCGTCGCGGTGGGGCTCGCCACCGACGAGCGGGACGCGCTCGTGCGGGCGCTGGTGGCGATGGTGGCCGTCCGCTCGTTCTTCTGGCTCCTGTGGTTCGTCCGCTCCGCCGGCATGGGCTTCGGCGACGTGCGGCTCGCGGCTCTGGTGGGCCTCGTCCTGGGCTGGGTCGGCTGGGGGACCGTGGCGATCGGGGTCTGGGTCGGGTTCGTGGCCTTCGCAGTCCCGGGGCTGCTGCTGGCCGTCGTACGCCGCGACCGCTCGCTGCTCAAGCAGGCCTTCCCCTTCGGTCCCTTCATGGCCCTGGGGGCCCTGGTCGGGCTCGTGTGGGGTCCCGCGTTGTCCCGCGCCCTCTGGGGCTGATCTCGCCGCCGGAGGACGGGGGTCGGTGCCGCGGGCGCGCGTGAAAGACTGCGGGCATGCTGCGTTGGCTCACTGCGGGCGAGTCCCACGGCCCCTCCCTGGTCGCCATCCTCGAGGGCCTGCCCGCCCACGTCCGTGTCACCTCCGACGACATCTCCGACGCCCTCGCCCGGCGTCGCCTCGGCTACGGCCGCGGCGCCCGGATGAAGTTCGAGGCCGACGAGGTGACCGTCATCGGAGGCGTCCGCCACGGCGAGACCCAGGGCGGCCCGGTCGCCATCCAGATCGGCAACACCGAGTGGCCCAAGTGGGAGAAGGTCATGTCGGCCGACCCGGTGGACCCGGCGGAGCTCGACGCGCTGGCGCGCAACGCCGCGCTCACCCGCCCGCGTCCCGGGCACGCCGACCTCGTCGGCATGCAGAAGTACGACTTCGACGAGGCCCGGCCGATCCTCGAGCGCGCCTCGGCCCGCGAGACCGCCGCCCGCGTCGCCCTGGGCCGGGTCGCCACGCACTTCCTCTTCCAGTCGGTCGGCGCCGAGGTCGTCAGCCACGTCGTGGAGCTCGGTGGCGTCGCCGCGCCGGCGGGGTCCGTCCCCCAGCCCGACGACCAGGGACGCCTCGACGCGGACCCGGTGCGCTGCCTCGACCCGGAGGCCAGCGCCGCGATGGTCGCCCGGATCGACCAGGCCCACAAGGACGGCGACACCCTCGGCGGTGTCGTCGAGGTCGTCGTCCACGGACTGCCGCCGGGCCTGGGCTCCCACGTGCACTGGGACCGGCGCCTCGACGCCCGGCTGGCCGGCGCCCTCATGGGCATCCAGGCCATCAAGGGCGTGGAGGTCGGCGACGGCTTCGGCCTGGCCGCCACGCCGGGGTCGGAGGCGCACGACGAGATCGTCTCCACGCCCGACGGGCTGCGCCGCACGTCCGGCCGCTCCGGAGGCACCGAGGGCGGCATGACCACCGGCGAGGCGCTGCGCGTGCGCGCCGCCATGAAGCCCATCGCCACCGTGCCGCGTGCCCTGCGCACCGTCGACGTCGCGACCGGCGAGGAGACGGTGGCCCACCACCAGCGCTCCGACGTGTGCGCCGTCCCGGCCGCCGGGATCGTCGCCGAGGCGATGGTGGCCCTGGTGCTCGCCGACGCCGTGATCGAGAAGTTCGGCGGCGACTCCGTGCGCGAGACGCGCCGCAACGCCGAGAGCTACCTGGACACGCTGAGGTTCCGATGAGTCACCCCGTCTCCGGTCCCCGGGTCGTGCTCGTCGGCCCGATGGGGGCCGGCAAGTCCACGGTGGCCGCCCTCCTCGGTGAGGCATGGGGCCTGCCGGTCCGCGACACCGACACCGACATCGTGACCTCCCAGGGCCGCACCATCGCCGACATCTTCGTGGACTCCGGCGAGGAGCACTTCCGGGCGCTCGAGGCGACCGCGGTCGCCGACGCGCTGGCGACCCACGACGGCGTCCTCGCGCTGGGCGGGGGAGCGGTGCTCGACCCCGGCACCCGCGAGCTGCTCGCCGGCCACCGGGTGGTGTTCCTCCGCGTCGGGCTCGCCGAGGCGGTCAAGCGGGTCGGCCTCGGCGTCGGTCGCCCGCTGCTGCTGGGCAACGTCCGCTCCCGCATCAAGACCATGCTCGACGAGCGCACCCCCGTCTACGAGGGCCTGGCGACGCTCGTGGTCGACACCGACGAGCGCACCCCCGCCGAGGTCGCCATCCAGATCCAGGAGCAGCTCACGTGACCGACACCGTCCTGCACGTCGGCGGCGCGTCGCCCTACGACGTCGTCGTCGGCCACGACCTGGCCGACCGGCTCCCCGGCATCCTCGGTGAGTCCGTGCAGCGGGTCGCGGTGCTGTACGCCGGCTCGCTGGGCGAGCTCGTCCAGCCCGTCGTCGACGCGCTCGTCGACCGGTATGACGTGCTGGCGCTGGGCCTGCCCGAGGGCGAGGCCGCCAAGACCGCTGCCGTCGCCGCCGACTGCTGGGAGGCGCTGGGGGAGGCGGGCTTCACGCGCTCGGACGCCGTGGTCACCTTCGGCGGCGGCGCGACCACCGACCTGGGCGGTTTCGTGGCCGCGACCTGGCTGCGCGGCGTACGCGTCGTGCACGTCCCCACCACCGTCCTCGGGATGGTCGATGCGGCCGTCGGCGGCAAGACCGGCATCAACACCGGGGCCGGCAAGAACCTCGTCGGGTCCTTCCACGAGCCGGCCGGGGTGCTGTGCGACCTCGCCCTGCTGCGGTCGCTGCCGCGCGAGGAGCTCGTGTCCGGCCTGGGCGAGGTCGTCAAGTGCGGCTTCATCGCCGACCCGGCGATCCTCGAGCTGGTGGAGGGCACCGATCCCGCCGACCTCACCGCGGGCTCGGCCGAGCTGCGCGAGCTCGTCGAGCGCGCCATCCGGGTCAAGATCGACGTCGTCGTCGACGACCTGCGCGAGACCGGCGGCCGCGAGGGCCACCCCGGCCGCGAGGTCCTCAACTACGGCCACACGCTGGCGCACGCGATCGAGCGCGCGAGCGGGTACGCCGTCCGCCACGGCGAGGCCGTCGCCATCGGGTCCGTGTACGTCGCCGAGCTGGCCGCGCTGGCCGGCTCCCTCGACCCGGCGGTGGTGGACCGGCACCGTGCCGTCTTCGGCCGGGTGGGCCTGCCCACGGGCTATGCCGGGGCGTCCTTCGAGGAGCTGCACGAGGCGATGAAGGTCGACAAGAAGTCCCGCGGCAACCAGCTGCGCTTCGTCGTCCTCGACGACCTCGCAGTGCCGCGCGTCCTCGCCGGCCCGTCCGAGGAGCACCTGCGCGCGGCCTTCGTCGCCATCGGCGGCGACCGCTGAGCCCTCGTACTCAGCGCGACTGAGCAGCGCGGGTGATGGGTGGAGCCACCAGCCGGGTGGACCATCAGGCATGTTCACCTACGCCGACCCGCGTGCCTGCCCGGGATGCCGCGCCCCGCTGACCGCCCCTGTCCTCTCCTGTGCCGCGTGCGGTCTCTCCCTCACCGGCTCCGCCCCGCGTCAGGTCTTCGAGGCGCTCCGGCACGTCGACGGCCTCGTCGCCGCGATGTACGCCCAGGTCCCGACCCCGGCCGCCGCTCATGACGCTCCCGTCGCGGCGACCGACGTCGCCGCCCCGCCCCGCCCGGCGCCCGCGCCGTCGTACGCCCGCACCGGGCTCAGCGCCGCGTCGGTGCCCAGGATCCTGCTCGGCCTGGGAGCCCTGTGCCTGGTGGTGGCGGCGGTGGTCTTCCTCGCCGTCGCGTGGGCGGCGCTGGGCGTGGGCGGTCGCACCACGGTCCTCGTGGTCCTGACCGCGGTCGCCGCCGGGCTGATGGCCTGGCTGGCCGCTCGCGACCTCCGCGCCGGGGCCGAGGCCTTCGCCTCGGTCGCGCTCGGCCTGCTGGCCCTCGACCTCGGGGGCGCCTGGCGGGCCGGGTGGCTGGGGCCGCTCGGTGACGAGCCGTTCGTGGTGCTGGCGGGACTGGTCGTCGCCGGCACCGCCGCCGCGGTCGGGCGCTGGACGGCCACCACTCCGGTGGGCGCGCTGGTCAGCGCCCAGGCGGTCGGGGTCGTGGCCGTGCTGGTCGCCTCCCTCGGCGTGCCCGGGACGATCGAGCGGGGAGACGCGGTCGGCGTCCTGGGGGCGCTGCTCGTGTGCGTCGCCGGCGCGGCGCTCGGGCACCTCGTCGGACTCCGCGTCCTCGCGCTGGGGGCGGCTGTCGGCGCGGTCGGCTGGTGGGTGGCGCTGGTGGTCGTCGGGGTCGGTCGCCTCGACGAGCTCACGGTGGCCGGCGTGTGGGGGGAGCTGGCCGTCTGGCCGCTCCTCGTCGCCACCGCGCTGGCGGCCGTCGTGGCCCTGCCGCGACGGCTCCCGACCGAGGCACGGGTCGGGGCCGCGTCGGTCGCGGTCCTGCTCGGCACGGCGGTCGTCACGGTGGTCTCCTTCGACGAGTCCGCCACCCGGGTGGCGCTCGTGGAGCTCGCCGTCGTCGCGGCGTACGCCGTCCTCTCCGCCCGTCTGACCGGCGCCTGGCGCTGGGTCTGCGCGGCCCCCTCGGTCGTCGCGGCGCTCGGCCTCGCCGCCAGCGTCCTGATGCTGGTGGGCGCCGCGCTCCCCGTCCTGGTCCTCCACGACCCGTGGAGCGTCGGCGTCCTCACCCGCCTCGACGCCCCCGACGTGCCGTGGTCGTGGCCGCTGCTGCTGCCCGTCGGCGTCGCGGGCATCGCGGTGGCGGCATCCACGGTCCTGCGCTGCGCCGGCCTCCGCGCCGGGTCGGCGCTGGTCCCCGGGACGGCGCTCGCGCTGGTCGCCCTGGCGCTGGTACCCCCGCTGTACGCCGCCCCGCTCCTGGTCGCCGTCGTCGTCCTGCTCCTGGTCGGGGGTGCCCTCGCCGTCGGGGGAGCGGTCCTCGACCGGGTCGAGGTGCTGGCCCTGGCCGCGGTGACCCTGCTGCTGGCGCTCGGCGCCGCCCTGGCGAGCGACTGGGTCACCGCCGGGACGCTGGCCGTGCTCACCGCGGCCGCGGTGGCCCTCGAGGTCGTCCCGCCCCGCACCTGGCGCGACGTCGGCGCCGCGTTGGCCCCGCTCACCGGGGCCGGCCTGCTCTGGACCCTCGGGCACCTGGCAGGTGTCCCGGTCGAGGCCCGCGCCCTGCCCGTCCTGCTCGTCCTGGGCGTCGCGATCGTGCTCGTGCCCCGGGTCGGGCGCGAGGTGGCCTCCGCCGTCGCCGCCGCGTGCGCCGTGGCCGCCTCGGTGGTCTCGGCGGGCCCGGCCGGCTCGGTGGACCAGACGTGGCTCGCCGTCCACCTCACGGTCGCGGGCGTGGTGGCGACCGTGTCGTCCCTGGTCAACGCGGACCGACGACGCCTCGCCTGGGTCGGGCTGGGCCTCCTGACGCTGGCGCAGTGGGTGCGGCTGCAGCAGGTGGGGGTGGAGACCGTGGAGGCCTACACGCTCCCGCTCGCGCTGGTGCTGCTCGTCGTCGGCGTCGTGTCCATGCGACGGGGCAACGACTCCAGCGTGCGAGCACTCGGGCCCGGCCTCACCCTCGGCCTGGTCCCGACCCTGCTCCTGGTGCTCGTCGACCCCGTCGACCTCCGGGCGGTCCTGCTCGGCCTGGCCTGCCTGGTCCTGGTCGCCGTCGGCGTGTCCCAGCGCTGGTCGGCCCCGCTGGTCGCCGGGGCCGTGACGGGGGCGCTCGTCGTCCTCCGCGAGGGCACGTTCGCCCAGGTGCTCCCGCAGTGGGTGCTGATCGGCCTGGTGGGGGTGCTGCTCACCGTCGTCGGCGTCACCTGGGAGCAGCGCCTGCGGGAGCTCCAGCGGGTGTCGGCCTACGTCCGAGGCCTGCGCTGACGACTCCTGGCTCCGCGCACGGCACGCCTCACGAGGTGACGCTGAGGCTCGGCACGCGCCGCAGACGGGCGAGGCCGCGGTGGCGGGCGACCCGGACGGCCGCCTGGCTCAACCCGAGTGCGGTGGCGGTGGTGCGGATGTCGAGGCCCACCACCTCCAGGCAGCCGATGACCTCGCGCTCCCGCGGCGGGAGCCGGTCGATCAGCTGGCGCACGGCGGCGACCCGCAGGGCCATCTCGTCGGCGGGCGGTGTCTGCACGTCGGGCACGGCGTCCGACGGCTGGGTGTTGCGCCGCGTCGTACGTCGTCTGGCGTTGACCGCGTGCAGCCTGCCGATGCCGAACAGCCAGCCCGCGAAGTCGTCGTCCCCGCCGCGGAACTCACCGACCTTGGTCGACGCCGTGAGCCAGGTCTCCGAGGCGAGGTCCTCGGCCGAGGCTGCGACGTCCACGGGGGCCAACGTGCGCAACCACACCAGCAGGCGCCCGGCATGGGCCTCGTAGGCCTCGCGCCAGGCGCTGGGGTCGCCGTGCCGCAGGCGGTCGACGAGTCCGGTCGTGGTCACGGCCTACTCGTCGTCCTCGACCTCGTCCGCGTCGACCTCGTCGGGGTCCTCCGTGCTCGGGCTCCGGTCGGAGGTGGTCTCGTCCTGCGGCTCGGACGTCGCCGAGGACCCACCGGGTCCGGAGCTGTCGTCCTCCGAGTCCTCCGAGTCGCCTGAATCCTCTGCGTCCTCCGACTCGTCGGGCTCGTCGGGCTCGTCGTCGGAACCCGAGGTGGTGGCGGTGGTGCTCGGTGTGCCGGACACCGAGTCATCGGGATCGTCCCCGGGGCCGGAGGTGGAGGCCGTCGGGGCCGGGCTCGTGGGGCCGGGTGAGGTGGGCACGGGTGAGCCCGACGCACCCGCTCCCTCCTGCGAACCGCCCGGCGATGCGGGTGACGTCTGCGGGGGCGGGGAGGCGTCGGACGACGTCGCCGGGGGGTCGGTCGCCGTGCTGCCGTCGCGTTGTGCTGGTCGGCTCGGCCCCGGGTCGGGCCGCGCGGGGGTCTCGGTGGTGGGGGCGTCGGGCGTCCGCGTCGGTCCGACGTCGGAGTCGTCGGCCTGGCTTCCTGCCACCGCGGCGGCGGCCCCGATCACGGCAGCGCATGCGGCGGCCGCCAGGAAGGGTGCCCACCGCGGCGTGGGCGTGCGCACGGGTGAGGAGGCCGCGTTGGCGGCGAGGAGCGCGATGAAGGCGTCCGGCGCCGGGGTCGGTGCCGGTTCGATACGCAGGCCGCCTGCCTGCTGGTCGTCATCCATCACGCGCTTCTCGCCCTGTCGTCCTTGCCCCTGTCCCGACGCTACGCCTGATCAGTCGTCGTCGCCGTGGTCGTCCGAGTCGTCGCCCGAGTCGTCGTCGCCCCCGCCGTGGCTGCCCGAGTGATCGTCGGAGTCGTCGTCCGCGTCGTCGTGCCCGCGGTCCTCGGCGGCGTCCTCAGCGTCCTCGGCTGCCTCCTCGGCCGCCTCGGCAGCCTCCTCAGCCGCTTCTTCGGCCGCCTCGGCGGCCTCCTCGGCTGCTTCCTCCGCCTCCTCGGCGGCCTCCTCGGCCGCCTCCTCAGCGTCCTCGGCAGCGTCGTCCGCCTCGTCGTCGTGGTCGTCATCGGACGTGGGGGACGCGGTCGGAGAGGTCGGCGACGGTGTGGTGGTCGACGGAACGGGTGACGGGGTCCCGGACGCGTCGTCGTCGTGCTCCGCCTCGTCGTGGTCGTCACGGTCGTCGCTCTTGTCGTCCGACGGGCTCGCCGTCGCGGTGGGCGACACGGTGGGCTTCTCGGTGGGCGACACCGTCGACGTCGGCGAGGGCGCCGGGGTGGGCGAGTCCTCGTCGCTGTCGTCCGAGGAGGAGTCCTGCACCTGCGAGGTGCCGGGCGAGGGCGCGTCGTCCGAGGCGGCCGCGCCGACGGCGTACGTGCCGCCGATGATCGTCAAGGAGGCGACGGCGATGGCCGCGAGCTTGGTGTTGCTGGTGAGAGGTCGCACGAGTACTCCTGGGTTCGGTGGCGTCGCGGCCGGGGCCGCCCGACACCTCGTACACGTCGCGGGCGGTGGCTGGTGTTACATCGACACCGAATCGGAGTGCGACGGGTCGGACGCTAGGGTTGGGCGACTCCCGACCGAACGTAGTGAGGCTGATCCGCGCGCCATGGCAACCACCAACGACCTCAAGAACGGCATGGTCCTCAACATCGAGGGCCAGCTCTGGACCGTCATCGAGTTCCAGCACGTCAAGCCCGGCAAGGGCCCGGCCTTCGTGCGGACCAAGCTCAAGAACGTCGAGTCCAACAAGACGGTCGACAAGACCTTCAACGCCGGCACCAAGGTCGAGACGGCCAACGTCGACAAGCGGACGATGCAGTACCTCTACAACGACGGCACGTCGTACGTCTTCATGGACACCTCGACGTACGACCAGCTCGAGGTCGCGCCGGAGATCGTCGGCACCGCCAAGAACTTCATGCTCGAGAACCAGGAAGCCATCGTGGCGACCAACGAGGGTCGCGTGCTCTTCATCGAGCTCCCCGCCTCCGTCGAGCTCCTCATCGCCGAGACCGAGCCGGGCCTCCAGGGCGACCGCTCCACCGGCGGCACCAAGCCGGCCACGCTCGAGACGGGCCACCAGATCAACGTGCCGCTCTTCATCACCGCCGGCGAGAAGGTCAAGGTCGACACCCGCGACTCGTCCTACCTCGGCCGCGTCAAGGGCTGACGTGTCGGCTCGCGGCAAGGCCCGCAAGCGCGCACTGGACGTCCTGTACGCCGCCGAGATGCGCGGCGAGCAGCCGGTCGAGGCCCTCGAGCGGATCATCGCCGCCGGCGAGGGCCCGACCAACGACTACACCTCGACCCTGGTGCACGGCGTGGCCGAGCACCAGGCCCGCATCGACGAGCTCCTCGGCACCTACGCCCAGGGCTGGACGCTGACCCGGATGCCGGCGGTCGACCGCAACGTGCTGCGCCTCGGCGTCTACGAGCTGCTGTACGTCGAGGACGTCCCGGACGGCGTCGCGGTCTCGGAGGCCATGAGCCTCGTCCGCGACCTGTCGACCGATGAGTCGCCGAGCTTCGTCAACGGCCTGCTCGGCAGCATCGTGCGCGACAAGGCCGACCTGGTCTGAGTATCCGGTCTGTTGCCTCCCGCGGGTGAGGCGGCACTCCCGGTGGGGCCCTAGGGTGTCGCCCATGGGAGAGGTCGCCGACAAGGCACAACGCACAGGTCAGCAGGCACATCAGAGCGAGTGGCTGGACTGGGCGATCCGGGCCGGGCTCATCGCCTACGGCGTCGTCCACCTGATGGTGGGCTGGCTCGCCGCCCAGCTGGCGCTGGGGGAAAAGTCCGAGAGCGCGTCCAACGCGGGCGCCCTGCACGCGCTGGCCGAGCAGCCGATGGGCGGCGTGCTGATCTGGATGATCGCCGTCGGCATGATGCTCCTCGTCGTCTGGCGGCTCCTCGAGTTCGCGATGGGCTACCAGGACGAGACCGACGACAAGAAGCGCTGGCGCAAGCGCCTCACCTCGCTCGGCAAGGCGGTCCTGTACGGCGTGCTGGCCTGGACCGCGGTCAAGGTCGCCGTCGGTGACGGGTCGAGCGGCGGCACCGACTCCACCACCGCCAAGCTGATGGACCTGCCCGGCGGGCAGCTCATCGTCGGGGCGGTCGGTCTCGCGATCGCCGGATACGGCGGCCTGCTGGTCTACCGCGGGTGGACCGAGAAGTTCACCGAGCACCTCACTGCCCACGGGCAGTCCGGCAACGACGGCTCGGCGATCGTCCTGTTCGGCAAGATCGGCTACATCGCCAAGGGCATCGCGATCGGGATCGTCGGCGGCCTGTTCTGCTACGCCGCGATCACCCACAAGGCCAAGGAGTCGGGCGGCCTGGACCAGGCGCTGCAGACGGTCCGTGAGCAGCCGTTCGGCCAGTTCCTGCTCCTGGCGATCGCCGCCGGCATCGCCTGCTACGGCCTGTTCTGCTTCGCCCGCGCCCGGCACCTGTCGCGCTGAGCGGGGGACGGACCGATGAGCGAGCGCATTGCCTGTGACGTCGTCGTCCTCGGGCTCGGTCCCGGCGGGCAGGAGCTGGCGACCGAGCTGGCCGAGGCCGGTCTCGACACCGTCGGGGTCGAGATGCACCTGGTGGGCGGCGAGTGCCCGTTCTACGGGTGCACCCCCAGCAAGCTGATGATCCGGGCCGCCGACCACGTCGCCATGGTCCACCGGGCCGACCACCTCGCAGGACCGGCGACGGTGGAGCCGGACTGGTCGCGCCCGGCCGCACGCATCACCGACGAGGCCACCAAGGGGTGGACCGACGACGCCAACGCCAAGGCCGTCCAGGAGGCCGGGGTCCGGCTCGTCCGCGGCCACGGACGGCTCGTCGCGCCCGGCGTCGTGGAGGTCGAAGGCGTGGAGTACGAGGCGTCACGCGGTGTCGTGCTCAACACCGGCACCGAGCCCCTCGTGCTGCCGATCGACGGCCTCGCGGACACGCCGTACTGGACCACCCGCGACGTCGTGCAGGTCACCGAGCTGCCCCGCAGCCTGGTCGTCCTCGGCGGCGGCCCGATCGGCTGCGAGCTCGCGCAGGCGATCGCCCGCTTCGGGGTCGCCGTCACCGTGATCGAGGCCGACGACCGGCTGCTCGCCGTCGAGGAGCCCGAGTCGAGCGAGCTCATCACCCGGCTCTTCGAGGCCGAGGGCATCACCGTGCACACCGGCGTCCAGGTCGACAGGGTCGAGCACGACGGCACCTTCGTCCTCACCGCCGGCGACCTGCGGGTCGAGGCCGAGCGGCTGCTCGTCGCCGCCGGGCGCAGCAACAACATCCGCGACGTCGGGCTCGAGAACGTCGGCCTCGACCCGGACGCCAAGACCGTCGAGACCGACGAGCGGATGCGGGCCGGCGACAAGCTGTGGGCCATCGGCGACATCACCGGGCACGGCCGCTTCACCCACGTGTCGAGCTACCAGGCCGAGGTGGCCAAGGCCGACATCCTCGGTGAGGACGGACCGGTGGCCGACTACCGGGCGGTGAGCCGGGTGACCTTCACCGACCCGGAGATCGGCTCCGTCGGGCTGACCGAGGAGCAGGCGCGCGAGCAGGGCCTCGACGTCCGCACCGGCTTCGCCGACATCAGCGGGTCGGCACGCGGCTGGCTCGACGGCGAGGGCAACGAGGGCCACATCAAGCTCGTCGCCGACGCCGGAACGGGGCTGCTGGTCGGGGCCACCACGATGGGCCACACGGGGGGAGACCTGGTCGCGATGCTCACGCTGGCCATCCACGCGCAGGTGCCGCCGTCCGTCGTACGCCGGATGCACTTCGCCTTCCCGACCTACCACGGGTCGGTCATGACAGCCTTGGACGACCTCGGGCTCTGAGGGCTCCTCAGGCCACGGGTCGACACCGTGCGGGGCACGCCGTGTCCACGTGATCTGATCGATGAGCAGTGGTGGCGCTGTCTCCCGGAGTCGTCCGGACCTTGGACCCGTGTCTGGGTCACCAGTCCGTGCAGCGGACCCCGACGGCGGTCAGGTGTGTGACTCGACGACCTCGACGACGGGCCAGGCGCCACCCATCGTCGTCGAGATGACCGTAGCCGTCGTGCCCTGCTGCGGGTGGTGGCTCGACCAGAAGGAGACGCCCGCGTCGGCACCCGACATCGTGATTCGGACAGAGTCGTCATCCAGCCAGAAGCCGAGACCGTAGCAGCGGGACTCGCCAGGGTCGGGCTCGCTGCGCGCCCTCACCATGTCGGCGAGGGTCTCCACACGGACGATCCGCCCTGCCGTCAGTGCTGTCCAGAACCGTGCCACGTCGGCGGTGGTCGTGTATGCCCCGCCGTCTCCGCTGGCGACCACCGGCAGGTGGAAGACGTTGGTTCGCCAATGGCCCCCACTTTCGATGTAGCCCAGTGCTGCCCTGCCTGGAAGAGCGTCGGAGCGTGGGAACCCGGTGTCGACCATGCCTGCGGGGGAGCAGACGAGCTCGCCCACCAGGTCCTGGTACGGACGACCAGCGACACGCTCCGCCATCAGGGCGAGCACGACGAAGCCGCCGTTGCAGTAGGAGAACCTGTCACCGGCGCGGAACTTCGTCGGGTGGCCATCGAGGATCGGGAGGAAGTCCTCGGTCGTCACCAGGCGATGCGCCGACACCGGCAGCTCGTACTCCTCGCCGTCGAGCTCGTCCTCGTCGAGGTAGTCGCCGATGCCGGACCGGTGGGAGAGCAGGTGCTCGATGGTGACGTCGTCTGCGATCAGCGGCAGATCAGTGCCAAGTACCTGACGTGCCGTGGTCGAGAGGGCAAGGAGCCCCTCCTCCATCAGGCGGAGCACCACCAACGCGGTGAACGTCTTGGACCCACTCGCCATGCCCAGTTGGCTGTCGGTGGTCATGGCAATGCCGTGCCTCCGATCGGCCAGTCCGTACGCCGCGTCGAAGGCGACAGCACCATCTCGCTCGAACCGGACCACGCCCGCGAAACCTGTCCGCGCTGCGGTCTCGGCGACGCGACGGCTCACCTCGCTCATCGCGCCACGCTACCGGCACGAGGGGAGTCCACGTCGGCATCGGGCCGGTCACCGGGATGCCGTTGCCGCATGCCCGGTTGGCCATGCGACGGCCCGGCGTTGTGGCCCACCAGAAATGGGCCCTACCGGAGCCGGATGTCTACCTCGGCTGCGATCGTCTCGACCATCGAGGTGAGGCGCTCGACTCGGGCGGGCATGGTGCGCCGATAGTTGGCGATGGTGAGCAGGCCCGGGCCGACAAAGGCCCACGCACGGGCGCGGGTCCAAGTGGCGTCATCGGCCCCGGACGCGGCGCGGAGCACCTCGCGAGCCGGGGCGTCGAAGATGCTCCAGGCGTAGAGCAGGTCCACGGACCGATCGCCGACGCCAACGCCGCCGAAGTCGATGACCCCAGCCAGCCGCCCGTCGTTATGAGCGAGAAGGTTCTCCTCGGACAAGTCGGTGTGGACCCAGCAGGCGGCTTCGGTAGCCGCAGGGACGTCGCGCACGCGGCGCCATGCCTCACGAACGTTGCCTGGGTCGAACAGGTCCGCCAGTTCTGCAGCCGCGTGTTCGGCCCATCGGTCGATGGTGTCGGTGACCGGCTCGCCGCAGCGATAGCCCCAATGCTCGGGCTCGACCGGAACATCCGCGGTGTCGACAGCGTGGAGGCTCCCGAGGAAGGTGCCGAGGGAGCCTGCCAACCGAGCCTGCTGGGAACCGTCCAGGGCGAGCGGAAGGTCGCCAGGCACCCAGGACACGACCGCCCACGGCCGAGGGAAGGTCCCGCTGGGCTGGCCGACGGCGACGACGTCCGGGACTGCAACCGGCAGACCGGGTGCAAGGCGGGGCAGCCAGCGCACTTCATTCACCAGGTCCGCGACGTAGTCGTCCGACCGGGGCAGGCGGATGGCCAGGGTGTCTCCGAGGCGGAACACCCAGTTGCTGCTCCCGGACGCGCTGCTCGGCCGGACGGGCATGTCGGCCAGACGCGGGGCTTGCTCACGAAGCAGCCGGGTCACGACCTGGGGGTCTGGGACAACGTCGGCCGGCACAGAGGCGAGTGCGCTCACCCGCACATGGTCGTCGACTCGCGGAGTGATGCAACTCGGTTTAGCCGCCTTGAGTGCGGATCGTGAGTCGGACCGGACGTGAGACCCCCCGAGCATGCTCCGTGAGCGGGCGGACGAGTCGCGGCTGATCCGGTCACCGGCGTCGCCCAGAGGGACGCACCCAGTGAGTCTGGATCCGGGCCGAACATCCGCGAGCCTGCGCGGATCTTCAGGGTCGGCGTGTCGAGACCGAGAGCGCCGTGGCGACGAGGAAGTCGCGCACCTGCTCCGGCGACACGGCACCGACGGTCGGCATGCCCGGGGCGGACTCGCCGACCAGGATGCCGACGCGGGCGAGCTGGAGCCCGCCGAGTGCGCTGGCGTAGAGCTGGTTGGCGAGCAGGTTGGTGTCCTCGACCTCGAAGTCGCCGGCGGTGACGCCGTCGTCGATGACGCCGGACAGCACGGACAGGCAGGCCGAGATGCTGCGCCCGAGCCGGAAGAGGGCGCTCTCGCTGATCTCGTCGAGGAGCTCGGGGCCAGTACGCCGCATCAACGTCTGCGCGCAGTCGACGAACGCGGGGTAGGTCAGGCCGTAGTCGACGAACGCGGTGACGATGGCGGTGAGGCGCGTGGCGGGGTCGCCGGCCTGGTCGGCTCCGGCGGCGAGGGCGTCGCGCAGCTCGTCGAGGTAACCGGTCAGGGTGAGCGCGAAGAGCTCCTCCTTGCCGGTGAAGTGCCGGTAGACGATGGCCCGGTTGATGCCGACCGCCTGGGCGATGTCCTCGATCTGGGCGTCGCGCACGCCGCGCTCGTCGAAGAGCCGGCGGGTGGCGTCGAGGATCTCGCGCTCGCGCTGCCGGCGGCGGGCCGCGGCGGCCGATCGCCGGCCGTCCACGCGAGGCGCCTGCTCACTCGTCGACATGCGAGAAGTGTAGGCCGTGTGCAACCCGGAGTTGCACGGCTGTGACGGCCGTCGCGGCGGCTCAGAGGGGCCGACGGATCCGATCGGCAGCGGGCCCGAGTCCGTTCCTTCGGGGGAGACTGTGCAGGTGTCCGAGGACCGCAGCGCCGAGATCGCCTGGAACCGTGAGCTCTGGGCGATCGTGAACGAGCGCTTCACGGACGGGTCGGCCGAGAGCATGTGGCGCCGGCCGGAGGTGGTGTGGGGACTGTTCGCCGCACCAGAACGAGAGCTCGGCGTCGTCGGTGACGTGCGCGGCCTGGACGTCCTGGACCTCGCGTGCGGCACGGCGTACTTCGCCGCGTGGCTCGCGCGTATGGGTGCACGGCCGGTCGCCCTGGACCTCTCGGGTAAGCAGCTCGCCACGGCGCGGGGCCTCCAGGGCCGGCTCGGTCCCGACTTCCCGCTCGTCCAGGGCGATGCCGAGCGTGTGCCCCTGGCCGACGGACGCTTCGACCTCGTCGTGAGCGAGCACGGGGCGGCCGCGTGGTGCGACCCCGCACGCTGGCTCCCTGAGGCAGCGAGGCTCCTGCGACCGGGTGGGCGCCTGGTCTTCCTGACCAACAGCACCCTCTCGACGCTGTGCGTCCCGGCGGACGGTGGGGTGGCGGGGGACCGGCTGCTGCGCGGCCAGCGCGAGACCCACCGGGTGCAGTGGCCGGGAGGCGGCTTCGAGTTCCACCCGTCGCACGGCGAGTGGGTGCGTCAGCTCCGCGCCGCCGGCTTCGTCATCGAGGCCATGCACGAGATGTACGCGCCGGCGGACGGTCTCGACCACCCGTTCTACGAGATCGTGTCGCGGGAGTGGGCGACCCGGTGGCCGGCCGAGGAGCTGTGGGTGGCCGTCCGGGCGTGACGGTCCGCGTGCCCCGAGTCAGAGGCGTGCCCGCACGTCCTCGATGGTGTCGGCCTCGTGGGCCTGCTTGTCGTCGCGGTAGCGCAGCACCCGAGCGAAGCGACAGCGCCACCCCACCGGGGTAACGGGTGGAGCGCTGGAAGCCGTCGAAGGCGATCTCGACGACCTGCTCGGGGCGGACGTGCACGACGAAGGCGCTGCGGTCGGTCGGCGAGGTGGCGAGCATTCTCTCCGTCTGCCAGGCCAACATCTCGTCGGTCATCCCCTTGAACGTCTTCGCCGCAACCAATTACTGAACCACCAGCCTCGGTCATCTGGGGGACTTAGGTGAGGATGGGCGCTACTTCACCGGCTGGAGAGAGATTCCAGCAGCAGACGCCTTCGCCGTGAGCAGTCCGATAAAGGCTGAACACGACACCAAGAAGTACAGGGCGTCGTCTACCGTCACACTTGACTCAAGTTGCAGCGAATGGCGGATGCCGTCGCCGTCGCTTGTGTAGCCGTACAACTTCAACCAAGATTCCTTCAGTGCCGGATGGATTGATACTCCGGCGTCCTCAAGTTTCTTGATGGCGGCTCCCAGAGTGTCTCGCTTTCCGACAATCGACGCGCACAATGACTCGACTGCCGACACGGCCTCCTTGATGGCATTCTCTGGATCTGTGGCGTCTCGGGCGCTCAGAAGGGCCAAACTCTTCGACAGATGTGTCCGAACGCCCGTGAGAGGAGACTGGAGTGCGTCTTCAATGGTCTGAATATGTGACTCGTCAGTGATTGGAACGAGTCGTCCATTGACGAACCGGTAACCCGAGAGGTACTTCTGCAACGCGGTGTTCGCAAGTTCGAACATCTCATCGCTATGCGTCGAGTCCCAAAGATGGTTCAGGACAAACTCAAGCAGATCGTAGGGCTTGTACCACTCCGGCTGATAAAAGTAGGATTTGATGGAATCGTTTGCGTGCTGCAACCAGTCCGGTATCGCATCAATCGGCAACTCGAAGAAGTTCAGATAGATGTCTCGATATGCCTCAGCGCGTTGTGAATACTTCATCTCGCCTCCGCCGGTGTCTAGGCAGATGTAGACGAGGGACCACAATCGATTCCGGAGTGGCGCGTCGATGGTCTCAACCTGAACGACACTTCGCACTTCGGTTGCGCCGATGCGTTGAGAGAATCGGCCTGGCATTAATTTCTCCTGACTTCCGGCAGGGGAGCGCGGTGCAATCTCATAGCGACGTGCCGTGGATGAACGCGCGGACAGCCGCGATGGTATCGGCTTCATCGGGCGTTTTGTCGGATCGATAGCGAATGACCCGAGCAAACCTAAGGGCGACGCCACCCGGATATCGACTTGACCTCTGCACGCCGTCAAAAGCAATCTCGACTACCTGCTCTGGGCGAACGCGGACGACCCAACCGTTGTCCTCGGTCTTCAACTCGGTGAACCGCTCGGTCTGCCATCGGAGCGTTCGATCATCAAGACCCTTGAACGTCTTGCCGAGCATCACGAACCCGCCCTCGGGGTCGCGGGCGCCGAGGTGGATGTTGGACAGCCAGCCCTGGCGGCGGCCGCTGCCCCACTCCACGGCGAGCACCACCAGGTCGAGGGTGTGTACCGGCTTGACCTTTATCCACCCGGCGCCGCGCCGGCCCGCCTCGTAGCGGGCATCGAGGTGCTTGACGACGACGCCCTCGTGCCCGGCAGCGAGGGTGGTGGCGACGAACTCCTGGGCCGCCGCGGGGTCGTCGGTGACCAGGCGGCCGACGCGGTGCTTCGGGGGGACCAGTGCGTCGAGGGTGGCGAGCCGCTCGCGGCCGGGCTCGTCGAGGAGATCGCGCCCGTCGACGTGCAGGACGTCGAAGAAGTAGGGCACGACCACACCGCCGCCCGCGGCCTGCGCGGTGCGCGACGACGTCTCCTGGAAGGGGCGCGGGCGCCCGTCGTCGGCCAGCAGGAGCGCCTCGCCGTCGAGGACGAACCGCTGCGCCGGCAGCGACCGGGCGATCTCGACGACCTCGGGGAGGCGCCCGGTGATGTCGTCGAGGCTGCGGGTGACGACCAGGACGTCGTCGCCGTCGCGGTGCACCTGGATCCGGATGCCGTCGAGCTTGGCGTCGATCGCGACCGGGGCGCCGGCCATCTTGTCGAGCGCGGCGGTGATGTCGGGGGCGCTCGAGGCGAGCATCGGCAGGACCGGGCGGCCGACCTCGAGGCCGATGGCCGACAGCGCCTCCTCGCCCCCCTCGAAGGCCGCGACCGCGGCGGCGAGCGTGCTGCCCGCGAGCATCGCGGCGCGGCGTACGGACGTGAGCGGGACCTCGGCGACGACGGCGACCGCCTCCTGGACTTGGGCGTCGAGCGCGCCCTGGCGCACCTCGCCCGTGACGAGGCCGCGCAGCCAGGCCTGCTCGTCGGCCGTGGCCCGGCCGAAGAGGTCCGCCACGGCCGCCTTGCGGGCGGCCTGGGAGCCGGCACCGGCGATCGCGCTGATCGCGTCGAAGGCCGCGTGGACCTCGCTGACCGTCAGCGTCGGCGTTGGGGCAGGTGCGGGGAGGTCGCTGAGCCCACGCCAGCCCAGGCCGGTGCGGCGCTGGCGGAGCGTGCCGCCGAGGTAGGCCACCACGGTCTCGAGCTCCCCGGGCTCGGCCTGCCGCAGTGCCTCGGCCAGCGACGCGGCCTTGGCCTTGCGGGAGCGCGTGGCGCTGACGGCCTGCGAGGTGGCGACGAGGTCGGCGAGGAGCATGGGCCCATCCTGCCGCGCACCACCGACACCGCACCTCACCCGACGGGTGGCACGATGCGGGGGTGCGGGGGAGACGGTCGGGGGTCCGCGAGCGCTTCACCGGACGGATCGCCGGCGTCGGCAGCGCGAGCGGCGTACGCGTCGTGGTCGGCCGTTGGGACGATGGTCCGTGGGGTGCCTTCGCCGACCTGATGGTCGAGGACGCCACCGGCTACCGGGTGCTCGTCGCCCCCGATGAGCGGGTCCGCGACTTCGTGGCCTCGACGTACACCTTCGACGAGGTCGTCATCACGCCCGTCGAGGTCACCGACACCGTCGACGGCTGGCACGTCGCGTCCTCGCCGCTCGACCTCGACCTCACGGTCGGCGGCCCGACCCTGCTGGGGAGGCTGCTGGGCCTGGTGCCCCGTCGGGTGGCCACGTCGCCCGCCTGGTGCACGCTCATCGACCCCGTCGCCCGGGTCGTCCTGCGCGGCGTGCGGACCCGCGGGACGGCGGGTCAGGAGCGTCGCGAGTGGTACGGCGCGACGTCGGTGCGCGCGGTGACGTCACTGCGGGGCAGGTGGCGGGGCGAGGACCTCGGTGTGCTGGCACCGGTCGACCCGCCGTGCCGGTTCGGCTTCTCCTCGACCCCACGGCGGCCGTCGGTCACCGCCGTGGTGACCACCATCGAGCGGACCCGCTGAGCTACTCCCCGACGCGGGTGCGGACGGCGAAGAGCTCGGGGAAGAACGTCAGGTCCAGCGCCCGGCGCAGGAAGTCGACGCCGCTCGAGCCGCCGGTGCCCACCTTGTGGCCGATGGTCCGCTGCACGACCTGGAGGTGGCGGAAGCGCCACTGCTGGAAGTTGTCCTCCACGTCGACCAGCTCCTCGCAGGTCTCGTAGACGCCCCAGTGCTCGGCCGGCGCGGCGTAGACCGTCGCGAAGACGTCGACGAGCCCGGGGGAGAGGGTGTGCGCGACGGTGACGTCGCGGTCGAGGAGCTCGGCCGGGACGGCGTACCCGTGGCGAGCGAGGTAGCGGAGGAACTCGTCGTACAGCGACGGCTCGGCGAGCAGAGCGGACAGGGCGTCGTACGCCGCGCGGTCGTGGCCGAAGACGCGCACCATGTCGGCGTCCTTGTTGCCGAGGAGGAACTCGACCTCGCGGTACTGCGCCGACTGGAAGCCCGATGACGTGGCCAGGAACGGCCGGATCTCGGCGTACTCGCTGGGCGTCAACGTGGCCAGCACGGCCCACTGGTCGGTGAGCACACGCTGGATGTGCTTGACCCGCGCCAGCCGCTTGAGCGCGGGGGCGAGGTCGTCGCTGCCGAGCAGGTCGCGGGCCGAGCGCAGCTCGTGGACCATCAGCTTGAGCCACAGCTCGCTGGTCTGGTGCTGGACGATGAAGAGCAGCTCGTCGTGCTGCGGTGGGTCGCTCTGCGGTTGCTGGGCGGCGAGGAGCAGGTCGAGGCGCAGGTAGTCGCCGTAGGACATCTGGCTGCTGAAGTCGCGCTCGATGGTCGGCTCGATCTCGCGCCGGTTGGCAGCGTCGCCGGTCCCGGTCCGGCCTGTGTCGGATTCACCCATGGCAGGAACGTAGTCGGTGCCGTCGTCTACCGTCGCGGTGTGGGTGAGGCACTGACGCGCGAGTGGCGGCCGGACTGGCCGTGCGCCGCGACGGCGGTGCTGGCCCAGCAGCGCCGTGGGGCCGGCGACCCGACCCAGCGCACGGACCTCTGCGGCCGGGTCTGGCGGGCCACGCGTACGCCGGACGGGCCGGCGACGCTCCGGGTCGAGCAGCACGCCGCGGACGGGCTGGTCGTCGGGACGGCCTGGGGTCCGGGCGCGGCGTGGACGCTGGAGACGATGCCGTCCCTGCTCGGCGCCGACGACGACCCCACCGGCTTCGAGCCGCTGCACCCGGCGGTCGCCGAGGGCTGGCGGCTGCGCCCCCACTGGCGCCTCGGCGCCAGCCGGCGCGTGATGGAGGCGCTGGTTCCCTCCATCCTCGAGCAGAAGGTCACCGGCAAGCAGGCGTTCGGGGCCTTCCGCCAGCTCGTGCTCCACCACGGTGACCCCGCGCCCGGGCCCGTGGACGTCGTCGGTGAGCTGCGCCTCCACGTCCAGCCCGCACCCGCCACCTTGGCGCTGATCCCGTCGTGGGAGTGGCTCCGGCTCGGGGTGGAGCCCTTCCAGTCCCGCGCCCTGGTCACGGCCTGCCGGGTCGCCGACTCCCTGGAGCGCCTCGTCGACGTCGGGACCGACGAGTTCGACCGCCGGCTGCGGTCGTTGCCGGGGCTGGGCGTGTGGACGAGCGCCGAGGTGCGCCAGCGGGCCCTCGGCGATGCCGACGCGGTCAGCTTCGGCGACTACCACCTGGCCAACCACGTCGGCTGGGCGCTCTTCGGCCACGACATCACCGACGAGGAGATGGCCGAGGCCCTCGAGCCCTACCGGCCGCAGCGCGGGCGGGCCGCGGCGCTGGCGTGTGCCGGAGGCCGGACCCGGCCACGGAGGGGCCCGCGGATGAGCGTGCCGACCCACCTCCCGACCCGCGGCACCGGGCGTCGTACGCGCTGATCGGACCGCACCCGGACCACCAGAAATGGGGTCGCTGGACCCCGGCCCCGCGAGTAGCGTCGAGCGCACGACTGGAGGCGCCGAGGGAGGGCCACCGTGGACGACGTCGAGCCTGTCCTGCTGCTGGCCACCACCGACCCCGCCTCGCGCGCGGTGATCGGCTCGGAGCTGCGCCGGCGCTACGGCACCGACTACGAGGTCGTCGTCTGCGCCGACTACGCCCATGCGCGCGCCGTCCTCGAGGGCCTGCGCCGCTGGGGACGACAGGTCGCCCTGGTCATCGGCTGCTACGGGCCCGGGGACCGTGACGGCCTCGACTTCCTGCGGCGGGCCTACGGCCTGCACCCGTCCGCCAAGCGGGTCATCGCCGTGGTGTGGGGTGACTTCGAGAGCACCTCCACCGTGTTCTCGGCCATCGCCCATGGGCACGCCGAGGTCCTGGTGCTCAGGCCCGAGCGGCCGCGCGACGAGGAGTTCCACGGCGCACTCACGGATGCCCTCGACGACTGGCACCTGGCCCAGGGCATCGGCTTCGAGGCCGTGCGGCTCATCGGCGAGGAGCGCGACGAGCGCACCCACATGCTGCGGGACACCTTCGGCCGCAACCACATCCCGGTGGGCTTCCACCAGGTCGGCACGGAGGCGGCCGCACGGATGCTGGAGGGCCTCGGGCTGGAGGACCCGGCCCTGCCGGTGGTGGTGCTCGCCTTCACGTCCCCGCCGACGACGCTCGAGGCCCCGACCGACCTCGAGATCGCCGACGCGTTCGGCCTGACGCGGCCGCCACGGACCGACCACGTGTACGACGTGGTGGTCGTGGGCGCAGGTCCCAGCGGCCTCGCCGCGGCCGTCTACGCCTCGTCGGAGGGGCTCTCGACCCTCGTGGTCGAGCAGCAGGCGGTGGGCGGCCAGGCCGGCACGTCGTCGCTGATCCGCAACTATCCCGGCTTCTCGCGCGGGGTGTCCGGTGCCCACCTCGCCTTCCGCTCCTTCCAGCAGGCGTGGGCGTTCGGGACGGAGTACTTCTTCATGCGCCAGGTGCAGGGACTGGGCGCCGAGGGGGACGTGCGCACGGTCTCCATGTCCGACGGCAGCGTGGTGCGGGGGAGGAGCGTGGTCATCGCCACCGGGGTCGACTACCGCCGCCTCGACGTGCCCGAGCTCGAGTCGTTGGTCGGCCGCGGGGTGTTCTACGGAGCGGCCGTCGCCGAGGCCCCCTCGATGACGGGCCAGGAGGTGTACGTCGTGGGCGGCGGCAACTCCGCCGGCCAGGCCGCGTTGCACCTGGCCCGCTACGCCCGCCAGGTGACCCTGCTCGTGCGTGGAGCGTCGCTGGCGGCGAGCATGTCCGACTACCTCATCGGCCAGCTCGAGGCGACCCGCAACGTGGCCATCCGCTATCACGCCGCGGTGGTCGGTGGGCGTGAGGCGGACGGCTGCCTGGCTGGGCTGACCGTCGGCGACACCCGGGCCGACCCCCGGGAGGGCGAGCCGGAGGAGGTGCCCGCCGCCGGGCTCTTCGTGCTCATCGGCTCGGTGCCGCGCACCGCGTGGCTGCCCGACGAGGTGGCGCGCGACGAGGCCGGATTCGTCCGGACCGGACCGGACCCCGCCGACGCGGCCGGGATGGCGCAGGGCCGGGCCCGGCTGCCGCTGGAGACCAGCATGCCGGGGGTCTTCGCCGTCGGTGACGTGCGCGCCGGGTCCATCAAGCGCGTGGCCACAGCAGTGGGGGACGGCGCGACCGTGATCGCCCTGCTGCACGGCTACCTCGCCGCCCACCCGCTCGCAGGCACCCCCGCATGACCGGCCGCGACCTCGCCGTCGTCACCCCGATGCGGGTGATCCTGTTCGTCGCCGCGGGACTCGTGTTCCTCGCAGGCCTCCAGCTGACAGTTTTCCCGCTGCGCACCGCCGACTGGTTCGCCTGGACGATCGACGTGCCGATGACCGCCGTCTTCCTCGGCGCGGCCTACTGGTCGAGCGCGGTGCTCGAGGTCGCCGGCGCCCGGTCGGCCGGCTGGGGCCGGGCCCGCCTCACCGTCTGGACGGTGCTGGTCTTCACCTCACTGACCCTGGTGGTGACGCTGGTCCACCTCGACGCGTTCCACCTCGGTCCCGGCCACCCGGTCAGCGCCCGGATCGTCACCTGGGGCTGGCTGGCGATCTACGCCGGCGTGCCGGTCGCGATGCTGGTGGCGCTCGCCATCCAGACGACGTCGCGGACCCCGGCGCCGCGTTCGGCGCTGCGGCCGCTCCCGTCCGGGCTGCGGGCGCTGCTGGTGGTCCTCGCCGTCGTGCTGCTCACGGGCGGCGTGGCGCTGCTGGTCGCGCCGGGGTGGGCGCCCGGGGGCTGGCCCTGGCCGCTCACGGATCTGACCGGCCGTGCCGTCGGGGCGTGGCTCGTCGGGCTCGGCTGGGCGGCCGCCCACGCCCGGCTCATCGACGACGTGGACCGGGTGCAGCCGCTCGGGCAGACGGGTGTCGTCTTCGTCGTGCTCGAGGCGATCGCCCTGCTGCGGTACGGCGACGCGCTGGACTGGTCGGGGCGGCCCGCGGTGGTCTTCGTCCTGGTCCTCGGGGGGATCGGCGCGGCGGGTGCCTGGATCCTGCTGCTCGGCCGCGCGGGGCGGCGTACGGGCCAGGGCCTCAGAGCAGGGGACGCAGCGGCGCGAGGACGAACTCGGTGAACTTGCGGTGCAGGTCGCGCGCCTCCCACTCGCCGAGCGTCAGCTCCAGCGAGTTGGACTCGTCGGTCAGGAAGATCTCCTCGAGCACCACCGCCATCGACTCGTCGATCACCTCGACGTTGATCTCGTAGTTGCCCTGGAGACTGAGCCGGTCGACGTTGGCGGTGCCGACCGTGGACCAGTTGCCGTCGATGGTCGACGTCTTGGCGTGCACCATCGCGTCGCGGAAGCGCAGGATCCGCACGCCGGAGTGCAGGAGCTGGCCGAAGTAGCCGCGCGAGATCCAGTCGGCCACGATGTGGTTGGACTTGAGCGGCAGCAGCAGCCGGACGTCGACACCGCGACGCGACGCGTCCTTGAGCGCGTCCACGAAGTCCTGGTCGGGGATGAAGTAGGCGTGGGTCATCCAGATGTTGCGGGTGGCCCGGTTGATCGCGTCGAGGTACATCGACCGGATCGGGAAGACCCACAGCCGCGGCACGTTGCGCGCGAAGCGGATCCGCGGCTCCCAGACCGACGCCGTCTCGAGGAGCAGCGGGCGCTCGCTGCGGCCGATGCGCTTGCGGCGGTTGAGGTTCCAGAAGTCGGCGAACGCACGCTTCAGGTCCCACACGCCGGGCCCGGTGATCCGCACGTGGGTGTCGCGCCACTCGGTCGCGTAGGCCGTGCCGATGTTGTAGCCGCCGACGAAGCCGACCTCCTCGTCCACGACCAGGATCTTGCGGTGGTCGCGGCCGTAGCGGCGCAGGTCCCAGAACTTCAGGCCGGCCGAGTAGACGGGGTAGCGCAGCACCTTGACCGACGGCGGGAAGCTCAGGAAGCGTGGCGAGACGACGAGGTTGGCGAAGCCGTCGTAGATGCAGTAGACCTCCACGCCCCGCTCCGCGGCATCGATGAGCGCTTCCTTGAAGCGCTCGCCGACCTCGTCGCCCTTCCAGATGTAGGTCTCGAAGAGGACCTGCTTCCGCGCGCCGTCGATGGCCGCCAGCATGTCGTCGTACAGGTCCTGCCCGAAGGTGTACGTCGTGAGCGTGCCGTCGCCGACCTCCACGCTCTGCGGCGGGGTGACCGGGAACGGCTTGGGCTTCTTGCCGCGGCGGCGGTAGGAGTCGACGAGCGAGAGCGCGATGGCGAAGAGGAACTGGAAGGCCACGACCGACAGCAGCGTCCGGCGGACGACGGTCAGCACACGGGCGGCGGTCACACGCACAAGATAGCGACGGCGGGCCAGCGGTGCGCGGGGGCCGTTCCGGTCGACGCGACCGGCGCTGGCAGCATGGCGGCATGCGCCGACTCGTCTACCTCGTCGCCGTCACGCTCGACGGCTTCATCGCCGGCCCCGAGGGGGGTGACCCGAGCGGGAGCGACGCCTTCCCGGTGACGCCCGACCTCGTGGAGCACCTCGTCTCGACCTATCCCGAGACCCTGCCCGGACCTGCACGCGCGGCGATGGGCATCGAGGGGCCGGGCCAGCACTTCGACACGGTGGTGGAGGGACGCGCGTCGTACGAGCTCGGCCTGGCCGCCGGTCTCGACGACGCCTACCCGCACCTGCGCCACCTGGTCGTGTCGAGCTCGCTCGCCGGTCGCACCGACCTCCCGGTGGAGGTCGTCCCCGGGGATCCGGTGGGCCGGGTCCGCCAGCTCAAGGCGGAGGCGGGGCTCGACATCTGGCTGGTGGGCGGCGGCACCCTGGCGCACGCGCTCCTGCCCGAGATCGACCGGCTCGTGCTCAAGGTCAACCCGACGGTCCTCGGCGCGGGCATCCCGCTCTTCGCCGGCCCGGAGACGGTCGCCCGCTTCACGCCCGTCGACCAGGTCGACCTGGCCGGGGGAGTCCGGGTCGTCACCCTCGACCGGGTGCGCTGACCGAGGGCGGGAACGCGGTGGCCACCGCGCTCGTCCGACGGGTGTGCGCCGTCGCCCCGCTGTCCCCGTCGTCGGGTTGTTGCTCCCGCTCCTGGTCGCCTGCGGGACCGACCGCGTCGACGCGCCCGAACCGGGCGGGACGTCACCGGCGGGGGAGGGATGGGTGCGCCTCCCCGATGCACCGCTGTCGCCCCGCAGCCGCTCGGTGGTGGAGGGCGTCGGGGACCGGGTGGTCGTGGTCGGTGGGTGGGAGCTGCTGTGCCCGCCGATGGCCGACTGCGCCTTTCCCGAGACTCCGCTCCTGGCCGACGGCGCCGTCCTCGACACCCGCGCCGACGAGTGGACGCCCATGGCCGCCGCGCCGTTCGGCCTGGTGGGGGACCACCGGCAGACCGTCGCGCTGGGCGGCTCCCTGTTCACCGTGACCGGGTGCCGCGCCGGCATGGGGTGCGCCGGCCCGCCCGAGCTGCTCGAGTACGACGTGGCGGCCGACCGCTGGGTCGAGCACGGTCGGGTGCCGGGGACGCGTACGTCGTACCTCGCGCTCGTCCCCGTCGGCGACCGGATCGTCGTGCACCGGGGGTCGGACGAGCAGGGCCGGTCGCCCGACCTGGTCTTCGACCCCGGCACGGGGGCGTGGGAGAGGCTGCCGGACGACCCGCTGCCCGAGGTCTACGACCGCTTCGCCGTGGCCGTCGGGGACGACCTCGTGCTCGCGGGATCGCCCGCGGCGGCCCTGGACGACGGTGGGGTGCCCGACACCAAGCTGCTGGCCCGCCTCGACCTGGCGACCGGGACGTGGACGCGGCTGCCGGACGCCCCGGGCCCCGGATACCAGCTGTGGGCTGCGGGGGACGGGCTCCTGCTCAATGGTCACTACCGGCCGGCGTGGCTCCTCGATCCGGCGACCGGGCCCTGGAGCGACCTGCCCGTCCTGGACGGCGACGGTGGGGTCGACCTCTACGGCGTCGTGGACGGCGACGACTCGACGTACGAGCTCTACTCGGTCGGGTCTCTGGGGCGCGACGGGCGCGCTCGCCTCTACGACGTCGCGTCGGGTGAGTACCTGAGCGTCCCGGCGCCACCGGGCCGGGAGGAGGCGTACGACGAAGCCTCGACGGCGGTGGGGTCCTCCCTCTTCGTCTTCGGTGGGCAGCAGTGGTCAGGGTCCCGGGACGGGACGCTGCTCCGTGACGCCTGGCTGTGGACCCCGCCCGAGGGGTGAGCCCAGGACCTCGCTGCCGAGGCCGTTGTCGGTGCGCGGTCGTAGGCTCGACGCATGCGTCCAGTCACAGACCTCGAGCGCCGCGTCGCCCCCTTCAAGGTCGTCTCCGACTACACGCCGTCGGGCGACCAGCCGGCGGCCATCGAGGAGATCACGCAGCGCATCCAGGGCGGGGAGCAGGACATCGTGCTGCTCGGTGCGACGGGCACCGGCAAGACGGCCACGGTCGCGTGGGTGGCCGAGCAGCTCCAGCGCCCGATGCTGGTGCTCCAGCCCAACAAGACGCTCGCCGCACAGTTCGCCAACGAGCTGCGGATGCTCTTCCCTGACAACGCGGTGGAGTACTTCGTCTCCTACTACGACTACTACCAGCCCGAGGCCTACGTCCCGCAGACGGACACCTACATCGAGAAGGACTCCTCGATCAACGAGGAGGTCGAGCGGCTGCGGCACAGTGCGACCAACAGCCTGCTGACCCGGCGCGACGTCATCGTGGTCAGCACCGTCTCCTGCATCTACGGCCTCGGCACCCCGCAGGAGTACGTCGACCGGATGCTGCGGCTGCGGGTCGGCGAGGAGCACGACCGTGACTCGATCCTGCGGCGGCTCGTCGAGATCCAGTACACCCGCAACGACATGTCCTTCACCCGCGGCACCTTCCGGGTCCGCGGGGACACCCTCGAGATCTTCCCGGTCTACGAGGAGCTCGCGGTGCGCATCGAGTTCTTCGGCGACGAGGTCGAGCGGTTGATGACGCTGCACCCGGTCACCGGCGAGGTCATCACCGAGGACCAGGAGCTCCACGTCTTCCCGGCGACCCACTACGTCGCCGGCCCCGAGCGCATGGAGCGCGCGATCAAGGGCATCGAGCTCGAGCTCGAGGACCAGCTCGCGACCTTCGAGCGCCAGGGCAAGCTGCTCGAGGCGCAGCGGCTGCGGATGCGCACGACGTACGACGTCGAGATGATGCGGCAGGTCGGCTCCTGCTCCGGCATCGAGAACTACTCGATGCACATGGACGGCCGCGCCCCGGGCTCGGCGCCCAACACGCTGCTCGACTACTTCGCGGAGGACTATGTCCTCGTCGTCGACGAGTCGCACGTCGCCGTGCCGCAGATCGGCGGCATGTACGAGGGCGACATGTCCCGCAAGCGCAACCTCGTCGACCACGGCTTCCGGCTGCCCAGCGCGATGGACAACCGACCGCTGCGGTGGGAAGAGTTCCTCGAGCGGATCGGGCAGACGATCTACCTCTCGGCGACCCCGGGCAACTACGAGCTCGACAAGGTCGGCGGCGTCGACAACACCGTCCAGCAGATCATCCGCCCGACCGGACTGATCGACCCCGAGGTGGTGGTCAAGCCGACCAAGGGCCAGATCGACGACCTCATCCACGAGATCCGCACGCGCTCGGACAAGGAGGAGCGCGTCCTGGTGACCACGCTGACGAAGAAGATGTCGGAGGACCTCACCGACTACCTCCTCGACGCCGGCATCCGCACGCGTTACCTCCACTCCGAGGTCGACACGCTCAAGCGCATCGAGCTGCTGCGTGACCTTCGGCTGGGGGAGTACGACGTCCTGGTCGGCATCAACCTGCTCCGCGAGGGACTCGACCTGCCGGAGGTCTCCCTCGTGGCGATCCTCGACGCCGACAAGGAGGGGTTCCTGCGCTCCGACAAGTCGCTCATCCAGACGATCGGCCGCGCGGCCCGCAACGTCTCCGGCCAGGTCCACATGTATGCCGACAAGATCACCCCGTCGATGGAGGCGGCGATCGACGAGACCAACCGGCGTCGCCAGATCCAGGTCGACTACAACACCGAGCACGGCATCGACCCGACCCCGCTGCGCAAGAAGATCGCCGACATCACCGAGATGCTCGCCCGCGAGGACGAGACCACCCAGGAGCTGCTGCAGACCTGGGCCGACGTCGGGCAGAAGGGCCGGGCCGGGGGAGTCAAGGCCAAGTCGCCGACCCCGTCCCTGTCCAAGCTCCACTCCGACTTGCCGGACACCGCCGGGATCCCCTCGGCCGACCTGGCCGAGCTGATCCAGGGGCTCACCGACCAGATGAAGACCGCAGCCGCCGAGCTGCAGTTCGAGGTCGCCGCCCGCCTGCGCGACGAGATCAGCGAGCTCAAGAAGGAGCTCCGCCAGATGATGGAGGCGACCAAGTAGGCGTGGACGCTGCCGAGCTCGAGGCCCACTGCGCGGCCAAGCCGGGTGCCTGGCCCGACAACCCGTGGGGCCATGACCTGCCCGTCTACAAGGTGGGCGCGGGCGAGCGGGGCAAGATCTTCGCCTTCCTCGCCCGGGACCGCGTCGGCATCAAGGCCGCGACGACCCGGGAGGCCGCCGACGAGTGGCTCGACCGGCACCCGGCCGACGCCTCGGTGATGGCCTACATCGGCCGCAGCGGGTGGAACGACCTCTCGCTCGTCGGCGCTATCCCCGACGAGGAGATCCTCGAGGCGGTCGACGAGTCCTACCGGCTCGTCGTCTCCAAGCTCCCCGCCAAGGCCCGTCCGCCCGGCTGGGACGAGTGACTCCGCCCGTCGGCGCCCGATCGGCGCCGGTTGCTGCCACCATGCGTGCATGAACCGCCGCACCAACATCGGGCTCGCCGTCCTGGTGCTCCTCCTCGGTGCCGTCTTCACGGTGCTCGTGGTGCGCGACCCCGAGTCCCCACGCGCGGCCACCCCGGCCGCCGCCGATGACGCGGCGAGCCGGCAGGGTGCCGCCACCCGGACCGCCGCGGCCCAGGTCGAGGCCTTCCTGGACATCGACCACACCTCCGTCGACGCCCAGCTGGAGCAGATGCTGGAGGGCGCCACCCAGGACTTCCGGCGCCAGTTCGCCGGGCAGGTCCGCACGATCACCGCCGAGGCCGAGCGACGCCGGTCCAGCGCCGACGTGACCTTGCTGGGGGTCGGGCTGACCTCCTTCGCCGACGACGCGGCGACCGTGCTGGTCGCGGCCGACACCGAGGTCACCAGCACGGTCGGCGGAGGCACCGAGCGGCGTGCCGTCCCTTGGCGCATCCGGGTCGACCTGGTCCGGGACGGGGACCGCTGGCTCACCGACGGCCTGCGGTTCGTGAACTGACATGGCTGACGAGACCCCGCAGCGCTCGGCGCTCGCCAGCCCCTGGCTCACCGCGGTCCTGCTCCTCGCGGCCCTGGTGCTCGGCTCCCTCGCCGCGTTGGAGGCGTACGACGACCGGTCGCGGTCCACGGTCGCCCCGGCCGCAGCCAGGGTGCCCGTCCTCGGCGAGGTCGCCCGCACGCGCCTCCAGGACCAGGCCGCACGGTCGGCCGAGGACGTGCTGACCTACCGCCACGACACCTTCGACGAGGACGTCGAGTCCACCTCGCAGCGGCTCACCCCGGAGTTCGCCACCGAGTACGCCGCCGCCATGGAGCGGGTCCGCGCCGACACGATGACCGACGAGATCGACCAGCGGGCCACCGCGGTGGCGTCGGGAGTCGTCTCCGCGAGCGACGCCCGGGCCGAGGTGCTCGTCTTCGTCAACCAGGAGACGACGTCTGGCACCACGGGCGCGCGCCGTGTCGAGCGCAACCGGCTCGTCGTACAGCTCGAACGACGCGGTGGCGCGTGGACCGTGGCCGGGGTCACCTCCCTCGGCTAGGTTGGCAGCGTCCTGTCGGCGATGAAGGAGTGACCGGGTGCCCGAGGTCGATCTGCTCATCATCGGAGCCGGTCCCACCGGGCTCTACGCCGCCTACTACGCGGGCTTCCGCGGCCTCAGCGTCGGCGTCGTCGACTCGCTGCCGGAGCTCGGCGGCCAGATCACGGCGATGTACCCGGAGAAGGCGATCCTCGACGTCGCCGGCTTCCCGACCATCAAGGGCCGCGACCTCGTCGAGGGGCTGGTGGCCCAGGCCGCCACGGCGGACCCGCACTACTTCCTCGACCGCACCGCGCTGACCCTCGCGCACGGCGACGGTCACGTGCTCGTCGGCCTCGACGACGGCACCGAGATCACCGCCGGAGCAGTGCTCGTGACGGCCGGGATCGGCAAGTTCAGTCCCCGCCCGCTGCCCGCGGCAGACGGCTGGGTCGGCCGCGGCGTCGAGTTCTTCGTGCCGTCGTTCGCGCCGTACGCCGGCAAGGACGTCGTGATCGTCGGCGGCGGCGACAGCGCCTTCGACTGGGCCCAGCACCTCGAGCCGGTGGCCGCCTCGGTCACCCTCGTGCACCGCCGCGACGCGTTCCGCGCCCACGAGCGGACCGTGAAGTCCGTGCGCGACTCCAGCGTCGAGATCATCACGCGGGCCCAGGTCACGGCGCTGCGGGGCAGCGACGCCGACGGCGGGGGACACGTCGCCGAGGTCGAGATCACCGTGGACGGCCAGGAGGCGCTGGTCCGTCCGGCCCAGGCGGTGGTCGCCGCCCTCGGCTTCGTCGCCGACCTGGGTGCCTTGCAGACCTGGGGCCTGGAGACCGACAAGCGGCACGTGGTGGTCGACAGCGCGATGCGCACCAACGTCGAGCGGGTCTTCGCCGCGGGCGACATCACCGAGTACCCCGGCAAGGTCCGCCTCATCGCCGTCGGCTTCGGGGAGGCCGCCACGGCGGTCAACAACGCGGCCGTCGCCATCGACCCGTCGGCGCACGTCTTCCCCGGTCACTCCAGCGAGGCCTGAGTGCCCGAGCGCGTCGCCGTCGTCGGGGCCGGGATCGTCGGGCTGTCCACGGCCTGGTTCCTCCAGGAGCACGGCGTCGACGTCACGGTGCACGACCGTGAGCACGTCGCGGCGGGCTCCTCCTGGGGCAATGCCGGGTGGCTCACCCCGGCCATGACGGCACCGATGCCGGAGCCGGCCGTGCTCCGCTACGGGATCCGGGCGGTGGTCAGTCCCGCCTCGCCGGTCTACGTCCCGCTGCGGCCCGACCCGCACCTGCTGCGCTTCCTGGCCGGTTTCGTCCGGCACAGCACGGCACGCCGCTGGGGGACCGGGCTGCGCGCCTACGCGCCGATCAACCGGGGCTCCCTGGCGGCGTACGACGAGCTGGCCGCGGGCGGCGTCGACGCCCCGACACACCCTGCGGACCCGTTCCTCGCCTGCTTCCGCACACCGTCCGAGCACGCATCGCTCGTCCACGAGCTCGAGCAGATCCGGGCCTCCGGCCAGGACGTGCGGTACGACGTCCTGAGCGGCCCCGAGGCCCGCGCCGCGGAGCCGGCCCTGTCCACCGAGATCGGTGCCGCGGTGCGGCTCCACGACCAGCGCTACATCAACCCGCCGGCGTTCCTCGCGGCCCTCGCGGACGCCGTCCGGGCCCGGGGCGGCCGCATCGTCGAGGGCAGCACCGTGACCGGGGTCCAGGACGAGGCGGGCGGTGTGGTCGTGAGCAGCGGGTCGAGGGCCGGTGAGCGGTACGACGCCGTCGTGCTCGCGAACGGCGCCTGGCTGGGTGGCCTGTCCCGCCGGTTCGGGGTCCGGCAGCCCGTCCAGGCGGGTCGTGGCTACTCCTTCAGCGTCACCGGTGACCGGGTGCCGCGCGCGCCGGTCTACTTCCCGGCCCAGCGGGTGGCGTGCACGCCCATGGCCACGCGCGGGGGTGGACGGCTCCGGGTGGCCGGGATGATGGAGCTCCGCGCCCCCGATGCCCCACTCGACCCCAGGCGCATCGACGCGATCGTCGAGGCCCTGCGTCCGCTGGTGCGGGGCGTGGACCTCGACGACCGGCGCGAGGAGTGGGTCGGCTCCCGCCCCTGCACCGCCGACGGTCTGCCGCTCGTCGGTGCGACCAGGTCGCCGCGGGTGTTCGTCGCGGGCGGTCACGCGATGGCGGGGATCCTGCTCGGCCCGGTGACCGGCAAGCTCCTCGCGCACGGCATCGTGACCGGCACCACCCCACCCGAGCTGGTGCCGTTCGACCCGCTGCGCTAGCGCAGGATGAGTCGGACCGCGCGCTCCATGTGGGCGGAGGTCTCCTCGGCGCTGCTGCGGCCGGTGACCCAGGCCATCAGCGCCGCGAGCCACACGTCGGCGATCACGCGGGCGATCGCGGCGTCCTCCTCGGTGGGCCCGGCACCGCCGGACCCGGGATCCACGGCCTCCGGCTCCATCGCCCGGGTCAGCATCCGGATCAGCAGCAGGCCCACGCCGTTGATCTCCTGCCGGGCCGACCGGTCGGCGAACATGAACGCCCGGGTGAGGGCCTCGGTGAGGTGCTGGTCGTCCTGGAGACCCCGCGTCAGTGACCGCAGCAGGTGGATGACCCGGTCGGCCCGGGTGTCGCCCGGCACGGGGTTGCTCGACATCGCGGTGTCGGCGCGCTCGAACTCGCGGGCGAGCGCGGTCACCAGCAGGTGGATCTTGGAGGGGAAGTAGCGGTAGAGGGTCCCGAGCGCGACGTCCGCCTGCTCGGCCACCGCGCGCATCTGGACGGCGTCGAAGCCACCCTGGCTGGCCAGCGCGATCGTGGTGTCGAGGATGCGCGTCCGGCGCTCTCGCTGGACGGGCGATGCTGGGTCGTCGTTGGCCACGTGCGCCATGATAGGAACACGTTCCACTTCGAGAAAGGTCGCAGCACGTGCGCATCGCCATGCTGTCCTACCGCAGCAAGCCCCACTGTGGCGGCCAGGGGATCTACGTCCGGCACCTCAGCCGCGAGCTGGCCCGGCTCGGCCACGAGGTCGAGGTGTTCTCGGGCCAGCCCTACCCCGACCTCGACGAGGGCGTGCGGTTGACCAAGGTCCCCAGCCTCGACCTCTACCGCGAGCCCGACCCGTTCCGTACGCCGCGCCCCGGCGAGATCCGCGACCTCATCGACGTCGAGGAGGTCCTGACCATGTGGACCGCCGGCTTCCCCGAGCCCAAGACGTTCTCCCGCCGCGTCGCCCGGGTGCTCCGCGAGCGCCTCGACGACTTCGACGTCGCGCACGACAACCAGGTCCTCGGCTACGGGATGCTCGAGATCGAGAAGATGGGGCTGCCGCTGCTGACCACCATCCACCACCCGATCAGCTTCGACCGTCGCATCGACATCGCCGCCGCCCCCACGCTGCGCAAGAAGCTCAGCCTCCGCCGCTGGTACGGCTTCCTGCGGATGCAGGCCAAGGTCGCCCGGCAGGCCCGCACGATCCTCACCCCGTCCGACACGTCCGCGCGCGACATCGCCCGGGACTTCGGCGTCGAGCCCGAGCGGATGCGCACGGTGCTCCTGGGGGTCGACGACGTCTTCGTGCCGCCGTCCGTGCCGCGGGTCCCCGGCCGCATCCTGGCCATGGCCAGCGCCGATGCCCCGATGAAGGGCATCGCCACCCTCCTCGAGGCCTTCGCCAAGCTGCGGACCGAGCGCGACGTGTCCCTCGTGCTCGTCACCCGCCCCGAGCCGGGTGGACGCACCGAGCAGCTCGTCGACCGGCTTGGGATCGCCGACGCGGTCACCTTCGTCAACGGGGTCAGCGACGCCGAGCTCGTCCAGGTGATGGGCTCGGCCGAGGTGGCCTGCGTCCCGTCGCTCTACGAGGGCTTCTCCCTGCCCACTGCCGAGCTGATGGCCTGTGAGACCCCGTTGGTGGCGTCCCGGGCCGGGGCCATCCCCGAGGTCGTCGGCGAGGACGGTGACTGCGCCGTGCTCGTCGAGCCCGGTGACGTGGGCGAGCTCGAGCTGGCCCTGGCCGCCCTGCTCGACGACCCCGAGCGACGCGAGCGGATGGGCCGCGCCGGCCGCCGCCGCGTGCAGGAGCTCTTCAGCTGGCGCGCCGTCGCCGAGGCCACCGCCGCGGCGTACGAGGACACCATCGCCAGCTACCGTGCCGGCCGCGAGGCCGCGTCGGCACGCACCACCCGATCCACCCAGGAGGACATCCGTGCTGACCGTTGACTTCGACCGACTCGGGCTCCGCCCTGGTGAGCGCGTGCTCGACATGGGCTGTGGCGCCGGTCGCCACGCCTTCGAGATGTACAAGCGCGGCGCCGACGTCATCGCCTTCGACCAGGACGCCGACGAGCTCGCCACCGTGCGCGAGTGGTTCGCCGCGATGCGTGATGCGGGAGAGGTACCGGCCGGTGCCGAGGCCGACGTCAAGGAGGGCGACGCGCTGTCGCTGCCCTTCGCCGACGGCGAGTTCGACCGGGTCGTCGCCGCCGAGGTGCTCGAGCACATCCCGGCCGACATCCAGGCCATCCACGAGCTGGTGCGGGTGCTGCGCCCGGGCGGGACGCTGGCCGTCTCCGTGCCGCGGTGGTTCCCCGAGATCGTCAACTGGAAGCTGTCCGACGACTACCACAACGTCGAGGGCGGCCACATCCGGATCTACACCGACAAGGAGCTCGTCGACAAGGTCACCAAGGCCGGCACCGTCTTCGAGGGCAAGGACTACGCCCACGGCCTGCACACGCCGTACTGGTGGATCAAGTGCGCGGTCGGCGTCCGCAACGACGACCACCCGCTCGCCAAGGTCTACCACCGGCTCTTGGTCTGGGAGATCATGAAGAACCCCAAGGCCCTTCAGGTCGCGGGCAAGGTGCTCGACCCGGTCATCGGCAAGAGCATGGTGCTCTACTTCCGCAAGCCCGATGCAGCCTGAGCCCCACCTCCCGGCCGTGACGGCCGTCGACGACGTCCTCACCCCGGCGCAGGTCGCGCAGACGGCCGCGTCCATTGCGGCCATGCAGGAGCCGGACGGGGCGATCCCGTGGACGGTGGGGGAGCACACCGACGTCTGGAACCACGTCGAGGCGGCGATGGCGCTCGTCGTCGGCGGCCAGGTCGAGGCGGCCGAGCGGGCCTACGCCTGGGCGGCCCGCACCCAGCGGTCCGACGGCTCGTGGCCGATGAAGCTGGTGGCCGGCGAGGTCGAGGACCACAGCGGCGAGACCAACATGTCGGCGTACCTCGCCGTCGGGGTCTGGCACCACTGGCTGGTCCGGCACGACGAGGACTTCGTGCGCCGGATGTGGCCGGTCGTGCGCCGCGGCCTCGACTGGGTCGTCGGCATGCAGCTGCCGTTCGGCGGGATCGCCTGGTCCCGGGAGTGGCGCGACGGGGTCCCCGGGACGGTCAACGCCGACGCCCTGCTCGCCGGGTCGTCCAGCATCTACCAGAGCCTGCGGGCCGGGGTGGCGCTCGCCGACCTCCTCGACGAGCCGCAGCCGGAGTGGGAGCTGGCCGGCGGCCGCCTCGGCCACGCGCTGCGCACCCACCGCGACCTGTTCCTCGACAAGTCCGAGTTCTCCATGGACTGGTACTACCCGGTGCTCGGCGGCGCGGTCCGCGGCGACGCCGGCCGGGCCCTGATCGACGAGCGCTGGGACACCTTCGTGGAGCCGGGCCTCGGCATCCGCTGCGTCTCGCGCAACCCGTGGGTCACCGGGGCCGAGACGTGCGAGCTGGTGATGGCCCTCGACGCTCTCGGAGACAGGCCCCGGGCGTTGCGGCTGCTCGCCGACATGCAGCACCTCCGGCTGGAGGACGGGAGCTACTGGACCGGCTACGTCTTCCCCGACGACGTGAACTGGCCGGTCGAGCACACCACCTACACCGCGGCCGCGGTCGTGCTGGCGGTCGATGCGCTGTCGCAGGCGAGCCCGGGCTCCGACATCATGCGTGGCACCTCACTGGCGCCGGACTTCGACGAGCTCGCCCTCGAGTGCGGCTGCGCGTCAGCGGACCGGGTCGCCGGCGTCTCCTGACGTCCGGCGCAGCACCCGCACCGAGCCCAGCGCCTCGACCTCGGTGAAGTCGCCGCTCTCCAGCGCGCGCAGGAAGACGTGGTACGGCGGCCGCCCGCCGTCGGCCGGGTCGGGGAAGACGTCGTGGATGACCAGCAGCCCGCCGGTCATCAGCCACGGCGCCCAGCCGGTGTAGTCGTTCTGCGCGTGCTCCTCGGCGTGCCCGCCGTCGATGAAGAGCATCGACAGGGGAGTGCGCCACAGCGCGCTCACCGTCGTCGACCGACCCACGACCGGGACGACGACGTCCTCGAGGCCGGCCCGCTCGATGGTCCGGCGGAAGACGGGGAGCGTGTCCATGAGGCCGGACTCCTCGTCGACCAGGCTGGTGTCGTGGTGCTCCCAGCCGGCCTGGTTCTCCTCGGAGCCGCGGTGGTGGTCCACCGTGACGACCACGCCGCCCACCGCACGGGCCGCCGCCCCCAGGTAGATCGCCGACTTGCCGCAGTAGGTGCCGATCTCCAGCACGGGTCCGTGGGGCAGGCGCTCGCGGGCGACCCGGTGCAGGAGCAGGCCCTCCTCGTCCGGCATGAAGCCCCTCGCGGCCCGCGCGTGGGCCAGCAGGTCGGCGGGCATCCCGGCAGGCGTCTGTGAGGAGTCGGCGGGCGCGTCCGGTGGGGTGGTCACGCCGCGAGACACTAGTGGCATGAGCCATCCCGTCTCGCTGCCCCCACCCGTCGAGCCCGGTGCGCGGGTCGCGGTCGTCTCGCCCTCGTGGTGCGCGCCCGCGCACTTCCCGGCCGTGCACGAGCAGGCGATGGAGCGGCTCCGCGACCTGGACCTGGAGCCCGTCGAGTACCCGACCACCCGCCGGCAGGGGTCGCCGCAGGAGCGTGCCGAGGACCTGATGGCCGCCTTCGAGGACCCCACGGTCGGGGCCGTGATGGCGACCATCGGTGGCGACGACCAGGTCACCGTGCTCCGGCACCTCGACGCCGCGCGGATGACCGCGGCCCCGAAGCGCTTCCTCGGCTACAGCGACAACACCCACCTGGCCAACTGGCTGTGGGACCACGGGATCGGGTCCGTGTACGGCGGCTCGACCCAGGTGCACCTCGGGCCCGGACCGGCCGTGGACCCGATGCACCTGGCGTCCCTGCGCGCCGCCCTCTTCGGCGGGACGGTCGAGGTCGAGGCGGTGCCCCGCACGTATGACGTCGGCCTGCGCTGGGACACCCCCGAGGCGTTGACCGAGAGCGCGCCTGACGCACCGGCCGAGCCCTGGACCTGGGCCGGTCCCGCGGCCCGGGTGACCGGGCGGACCTGGGGCGGCTGCCTGGAGTCGGTGGCCGAGACGATGCAGGTCGGGCGCTGGATGATGCCGGGGGAGTCGTACGCCGGGTCGGTGCTGCTGCTCGAGCCGTCAGAGGAGCGGCCGGATCCCGAGGCATGCTTCCGCGTCCTGCGGGTCCTGGGGGAGCGCGGCATCCTCGGAGTCGCCGCCGCCCTGCTGTGGGGTCGGCCGCCCGTGGGGGACCACGAGCGCACACCCACGCCGGAGCGGGCCTCGGCGCGACGTGCCGACTACCGCAAGGCCGTCCTGCGGGCGGCGTCGGACTACGCCCCGGGGCTCGTTGTCGCGATGGATGTCGACTTCGGGCACACCTCCCCGCAGGTGGTGCTGCCGTACGGCGGCGAGGTCACAGTGGACGGCCAGCAGCACAGGATCAGCGCCGACTTCGGCTGACCTGTCACACCCGGGCGGGCGGGATCGTCAACCACCTGACGCACCAGCCAGCACCGGGAAGACCCGGTCGGACCCAGGAGGACCCATGACCGTCAGCTCCATCGTGATCCCCGTGAAGGACGTCGCTGCGGCGACCGCCTTCTACCGCACCGTCTTCGGTGCGGAGCCGCACACCGACACGCCCTACTACGTCGGCTTCAACCTCGACGGGCTGGAGATCGGCCTCAACCCCAACGGACACGCGACCGGCATGGTCGGGGCGACTGCCTACCACGCGACCGATGACGTCGAGGCGGCCGTCGCCACCCTGGTGGACGCCGGCGCCACCGTGGTCTCCCCGGCCACCGCGGTCGGGGGTGCCACCGTGGTCGCGATCGTGGCGGACGCCGACGGCAACCACGTGGGCCTCATCCAGTCCTGATCAGGCCCGGGCGGCCGTGCCCGGCTCGTCGCCGGGCGCGGCGCCGGCGTCGACCTCGCGGCCCTGGCGCCAGGAGTTCCAGTGCCAGTTGAGGTAGCGCTCGATCGCGCGCACCACGTGCGCGGAGCGGATCGAGGGGAAGGTGTCGAAGGCGTGCTGCGCGCCCGGCAGCTCGGCGTACACCACCGAGCTGTTCGACACCTCCCGCAGCCGGTCGACGAAGGCGCGGGCCTGGCCCACGTCGACCAGGGTGTCGCTGGCCCCGTGGATGACGAAGAAGTCGGGCTCGTCGCCGTCGACGCGCAGGATCGGGGAGGCGGCCTCGAACTTCTCGGGCTCGCGCTTCCACGTCGTCCGCAGCACCCGCGGGGCGAGGAAGGTGTCGCGCATCCCGACCGCGCTGCGCAGGCCGGTCGACCCGGCGAAGTCGTAGACGCCGTAGTGCGGGACGGCTGCCTGCACGGTGGTGTCCACCTCCTCGAAGCCGGGCTGCCACTCGGCCTCGTTGGGGGTCACCGCGGCCAGGGCGCACAGGTGGCCACCGGCCGATCCACCGGTGATGACGATGTAGTCGGGGTCGCCGCCGTACTCCGCGATGTGCTCCTTGATCCACGCTATCGCGCGCTTCACGTCGACGATGTGGTCGGGGAAGACGGCCCGGGGTGAGAGGCGGTAGTTGATGGCCACGCAGACCCAGCCGCGGGCGGCCATGTGCTGCATGAGCGGGATCGCCTGCCGGTCCTTGCGGCCGGTCATCCAGGCCCCGCCGTGGACCTGCAGGAGCACCGGGGCACCGCTGAGGTCACCCTCGGCGGGACGGTAGATGTCGAGCATCCCCCGACGTCCGTACGTCGAGTAGGCGATGTCGCGCTCCACGTGCACCCGCCGCTCGCGCATCCACAGGGGGTTGAGGAGCTGGCGCCACGGCGTGGCCAGGTCGGCGGGCGTCGGCGGCGCGTCCAGCTGCTCGACGTACTCCACGCCGAGTCCTTCGACGAGCGCGTCCTCGACGTGGTGGCGGGCACGCTGGCTCTGTCGGACCAGGTGGGCGAGGCCGAGCGCGCTGCCCGCCGCGAGGGCGAGGCCGAGCCGGCTGCGGGGACCGCGGCGCAGGGGGGACAGGTGCAGCGCCGTGTCGGCGGCCGTGAGGGCGAGCACCTGCGGTGCCAGCTCGCCGTACATCCAGCCCGCCGCGAAGGCGGGGATCCCGGCACGCTGGCCGGTCAGGGGACGCAGGGCGTTGGCGGTGAGGGCGGCGATCACGGCCTGACGGCGGAGGAAGCTCACGTACCGATGGTATCCGAGCGACCTAGAACCTGTTCTCATCGTGGGACGTCCCTCTTGAGGTACATCCGCGTCACCCTCTGTCCTTGGCCCGGGCCGATGGCTAGCGTGCGAAGTTGCACACGTGCTGCTTCTCGGGCGCTCGCGACCACCGTCGACCCCGGGAGAGAACGTGAAGAACATCAGGAAGAGCAGGACCCGCATCGCCGCCGTCACCACGGCGGCCGTGCTGGCCGGAGCGGCCGCACTGGCCGGCACGGCCCAGGCCGCCGTCACCACGGACACCGCGGCCCTGCGGCAGGCCGTCACCGTCGGCGGGGTGATGGAGCACCTCGAGGCGTTCCAAGCCATCGCCGACGCCAACTTCGACACCCGGCAGGCCGGCACGCCCGGCCACGACGCCTCGGTGGACTACATCGAGGATCTCCTCGACGACGCCGGCTACACCACCACCCGCCAGCCGTTCAGCTACGAGCGGGTCGACTTCACCGGCTCGTCGATGGCACGGACCGCCCCGGCGCCCGAGACCTACACCCTGGGCGTCGACTACTTCCCGATGGACTTCTCGGGTGGCGGTTCGGTCATCGCGCGACCGGTCACCGCGGTCGACATCAACCTGGGCGGCGACCGGGCCTCAACGAGCGGCTGCGAGGCGGACGATTTTGCGACCTTCCCGGCCGGCAACATCGCGCTCCTCCAGCGCGGCACGTGTGCCTTCGCCGTCAAGGCCGACAACGCCATCGCCGCCGGCGCCAGCGCGGTCATCGTCTTCAACCAGGGCAACGTGGTGCCGGGCGACGACCGGCTCTCCCTTTTCGGCGGCACGCTCGACCCGCCGGTCCGGACGGTTCCGGTCGTGAGCGCGTCGTTCGACCAGGGTGCGGAGTGGGCAACCACCATGGGCCTCGAGCTGTCCATCACGCTCCAGATCACCATCGAGCAGGTCACCACCGAGAACCTGCTGGCCGACACCCCGACCGGGCGGACCGACCGCACGGTCGTCGTCGGCGGGCACCTGGACTCGGTCGGTGAGGGCCCGGGCATCAACGACAACGGCTCCGGCACCGCCGCGATCCTCGAGACGGCGCTGCAGATGGCCGAGCTCGAGATCACGCCGGAGAACAGGGTGCGCTTCGCCTTCTGGAGCGGTGAGGAGGACGGCCTGCTGGGGTCCGACTTCTACGTCTCCCAGCTGACCAAGCGCGAGATCAAGGGCACCGCCGTCAACCTCAACTTCGACATGGTCGGCTCGCCCAACGCCGTCAACTTCGTGTACGACGGCGACGGCGACGCGCTGGGTGTCTCCGGACCGAACGGGTCGGGCCTCGTCGAGGACGTCTTCACCGACTTCTTCACCTCGCAGGGCAGCGCCAGCGAGCCGACGGACTTCGACGGACGCAGCGACTATTTCGCGTTCATCAACGCCGGGATTCCCGCCGGCGGGCTCTTCACCGGGGCCGAGGGCATCAAGTCGGCGGAGCAGGCGGAGATCTTCGGCGGGACGGCCGGAGAGGCGTACGACCCCTGCTACCACCAGTTCTGCGACAACATCGACAACCTCGACGCGGACACCCTGGACATCATGTCCGACGCCATCGCCCACGCGACCCTGACCTTCGCCGAGACGACCTCGGCGGTCAACGGGACCGCCAAGGGCAACGGGACGGGCAAGATCGTCTGGCAGTTCAAGGGCAACCACGCCCTGCGCTGACCGGGCCGCGGTGTCGTCAGGCCGACAGGGCGCTGACGACACCGCGGGCCGTCGCGTCCGGCTCTTGCCGGTCCGCCGTGTCGACCACCAGCACGGGGACCGGCCACGGCGTCCAGCTCTCCCGCAGGCCCACCACCCGCTCCCAGGGCACCTCCCGGATCTCCTGGTCGCGTGCGGCGAGGCGCTCCCGGTGGAGCGCCTCGTCGCTGCACTCCACCTGCACGACCCTGACCTCGTACGCCGCCAGCCCGAGGGGCTGGGCGGGATCGATGCCGGCGTCGTGGAGGCCGCGCTCCACCGTGTCCACCGAGACGACCGCGCAGCCGAGCTCGCGCGCGACCGCGGCGGCGAGCCGGCTCTTGCCACTGCCCGGGAGCCCGGACATCACGACGAGCGTCATGCGCCCAGGTGGGTGGAGAGGAACGACAGCACAGCGTCGACGGCCTCCTGCCGCCGGTGCGCCGTGACGGTCGAGTGGCCCTTGCCCTCGAGCTCGACGCGGATGAACGCGTCGCCCAGCTCTCGGGTGAGGGTGTCGAAGCGAGTGCCGACGGCCGGGTCGGAGCGGTAGCGGATCCCCAGCACCTGCTGCCCGGCCGCGCACCGCCCCTTGACCACGTCGAGGTCGCCGGGGGAGAGGTTGACGTCGGCCGCGCGCCGGCGGCCGACGGCGAACGGCGCGCTGGGCTGGCAGAGCACCGGCGCGGCCACGGCCGGGTCGACCGCCATCGCGAGGGCGAAGCCGCCGGTGAAGCACATCCCGAGGGCACCGACGCCGGGCCCGCCGAGCTCGCCGTGCAGCTCGCGGGCCAGCGAGCGCAACCAGCCGGCGACCGGCGTGGTCTCGCCGGTGCGGAGCGTGGTGAACTCGCGGCTCACGCACACCCGGCCCAGGGAGGACGCCACGGTCCGCGCCGTCATCGGCGCACCGTCGGTGCCGAAGAGGCTCGGCATCACCACGGTGAAGCCCGCGGCCACCACCTCCTCGGCGAAGGTCGCCACCTCGGGGGTGATCCCGGGGATCTCGTGGATGACGACGACCGCCGGTCCCGTCCCCTTCCTGTACGTCGCGTGCGTGACGCCGTCGTGGGTGTGCGAGCCGCGGGCCCAGCCGTCCGGAAAGGTCATGCGCGCCAGTCTGGCCCACCGGTCCACCGGGACCGGGTCCACCACGCGAGGGCCCCGGCCACCGCCAGCCCGAGGCCGATCGCGCCGACCTGGCCGAGCAGGTCCGCCACCCGCTGGTAGGAGTGGCCGGCCGCGTAGCCGAGCAGCGCCACGCCGCCCGCCCACACGACGCCGCCCACCACGTCGTACACGAGGAAGGTGCGCCAGCCGACACCGCTCATCCCGGCCACCGGGGGAGTCATGGCCCGCAGCAGGGCCGTCATCCGGCCGGCCAGGATGGCGAGCCCACCCCGCCGCCGGACGAAGCCGCTGAGTCGCTCGACGCGCGCCTCGTGGCGCACCATCGTGCGCCGCCGGCGCAGCCACGGCCCGAACCGGCGCCCCACCCAGAAACCGATCGCGTCCCCGACCACGGCGGCGGCGACGACGAGGGGCACCAGGACCAGCAGGTCGAGGCGGCCGATCGAGGCCAGCATCCCGCCCAGCAGGACGCTGGCCTCGCCGGGCAGCACGAAGCCGATGAAGAGCGCCGACTCGGCCAGCACCAGCAGCGCGATCGCGGCGTACACCCAGTGCACGCCCACGCCGAGGAGGAGGTCGCTCAGGTCCAGGAGGTCGGGCACCGGACCATGCTCGGTCCGGCGGGTGAACGCAGTGCGAACCCGCCGCGACGCGGGTCAGTCCTCCTCGAGGACGCCCTCGCTGCGCGCCTTCTCGACGATGGCCCGCACCTGGGCCGTGCTGCCGCAGCCCTCGTCGAGGAGGGCGTTGCGGCGCTCGGCGAACGCGGTGCCCAGATCTGCTCGCACCTGCTCACCGACCTCCTCGCGTGCGGGGTTGAGGATGGAGAGCTCCTCCTCGGTGAGGTGGTGGTTGATGACCTTGGCCAGCTCCTCCACCGCGTCGTCGAAGGCCTGGGTGTCGGTGCCGGAGAGCTCGAGGACCGCGAGGAGTGCCTCGTTGCCCTCGGCGTGCTCCTCGTGCCCGTGCTCCTCCTCGTGCTCGCCGATCGCGTCCTTGCGCCGCAGCTTGGGGTAGACGAGCTCCTCCTCGGCGAGGGCGTGCGCGACGTGCAGCTCGGAGAACGCGCGGCGAGCGGCGTCGCGGTCCGCGGTGGCGTCGCGCATGGTGCGCATCAGCTCCTCGAAGCGTCGGTGGTCCTCGAGGATCAGCTCGACGACGTCGCCCTGCACGGGCCGGCCCAGATCGATGGCAGTCATGGGTCCATCCCACCGCACCGACCGCCCTCGGTGCACCCCCCGCCCGGGTGGCCGGGGTGTGGGGAGGGTCTCGCCGCACTCCCTGGTCGCGTGCGCGAGACTGGCGGGATGGACCGCGACCACGACTTCGAGTGGCGACCCGGCGAGACGCTCGAGGTCGACGGTGAGGCCGCGCGCACCGAGGCCAGCTGGTTCCGCGAGGTGCTGGGCCGCTATGCCTCCGGTGTCACCGTGGTGACGACCATGACGGGGACGACCCCGGGGGAGTCGCCGATCGGGATGACCTGCCAGTCGTTCACCAGCGTCTCCCTCGACCCGCCGCTGGTCGCCTTCCTCCCGACGCGACAGTCGCGGGCCTACGCCGCGATCCGACGGTCGGGCACCTTCTGCGTCAACCTGCTCGCCGCCGACCAGGCGGACGTCTCGGACCGGATGGCCGGCCCCTCGGACGACAAGTTCGCGGGCCTCGCGTGGCACCCGGCGCCAGGCACCGGCGCGCCGATCCTGGACGGGATCGTGGGCTACGTCGACTGCACGGTGGAGGCGATCCACGAGGCCGGTGACCACGTCATCGTCGTGGGACGGGTCGTCGACCTCGCCACGGGGGAGGACGCGAAGCCCCTCGTGTATCACCGCGGCGACTACACGACGACGGACTGACACAGATTTCACCCTCGGGGTCGTAGCCCGAACGAGTCATGCCCCCTAGGTTGATCGGACCAGTGCCATCACCCGAAGGGATCACCACTCCATGCGTCCCACTCTCGTCCGCTCGGCCGCCGTCGCCGGCGTCCTCGCTCTCTCCCCCCTCACCTTTGCGGCCACCCCCGTGTTCGCCTCCGTCGCCTCCGACGGCGTCGTCGCCTGCGAGGACGACTCCTCCGCCGCCCGCGTCAAGAAGGGCCACCCGCTCGCGAAGGAGCCGGCCCTCTACGCGGCGAAGGACGCCAAGAAGTACGGCGTCATCAAGGACGTGGCCAACCTGCCGCTCGGTTCGACGACGATCGACACCGTCTTCCACGTCATCACCGGCTCGGACGCGACCGACGACGACCGCGCGCGTCTCGGCACCCTGGTCGAGGACCAGATGGACGTCCTCAACGACTCCTTCGCCGGCACGACGGCCCCCGATGCAGCGGACACCGCGTTCCGCTTCGACCTGACCGACGTCAACTACGTCACGAACGACCGGTGGGTCAACGTCTCCCCGGGCAAGTCGGAGTACGAGATGAAGAAGGCGCTGCGCGTCGGCGACTCCGAGACGCTCAACGTCTACACCGCCGACATCGGCGGCGGGCTCCTCGGCTGGGCCTACTTCCCCAAGGGCTACAACAACGGCCAGGACTACAAGGACGGCGTGGTCATCCTCGACGAGTCGATGCCCGGCGGCGACGCCGCGCCGTACAACTTCGGCGACACGCTCACCCACGAGGTCGGCCACTGGATGATGCTCGAGCACACCTTCGCCGGGGCCTGCTCGGCCAGCGGTGACGGCGTGGCCGACACCCCGCGCGAGGCCGTCCCGCAGTTCGGCTGCCCCACGGGCGCCGACACCTGCACCGCACCGGGCCTCGACCCGATCCACAACTTCATGGACTACACCGACGACACCTGCATGAACATGTTCACGCCGGGCCAGGCCAACCGGATGAGCGACGCCTGGGTCGCCTTCCGCGCCGGCGGCAACGGCTGACACCTGCCTCACTGATGCAATCGCGCGGCGTCGACCGGTCCTCCGGTCGGCGCCGCGTGTGCGTTGTCTGGAAGGATCGCGGCCCATGATGGCGTTCCCCCGGCACGGATTCGTGCTGCTCGCCATGCCCAAGTGCGCCTCGACGTCGCTCGAGGCCGCGCTCGCGCCGTACGCCGAGCTCGTCATCGACCGGCCGCCCGGTCTCAAGCACCTCGGTGCCTCCGGCTACGGCCGTCGCATCGCCCCGCGCCTGGCCGCCGACGGCCACGACCGCGACTCCTACGAGCTGGTCACGATGTTCCGCGACCCGGTCCGCTGGCTGGAGTCGTGGTGGCGCTACCGCGCCCGACCCGAGTCGGCGCGCCACAAGCCCGGGGCCGACAGCTCGGAGATGTCGTTCGACGAGTACGCCCGCCGCTACGTGGACGGCGATCCTGACGCGCCGACCCCGCGCGGGCGGCCCGGTCAGTTCCTCACCGTCGACGACGTGGTCGAGGTCGACCGGGTGCTCGCCGTCGAGCGTCCCGAGGCCTGGCAGGCGTGGTTCCGCTCGCGCCTCGGCGAGGACGTGGCGTTCGAGCGGCGCAACGTCTCGCCACCGGCCGACCCGGAGCTGGCCGACTCCACCCGAGAGGCTCTTGTCGGGTTCTTCGCCCCCGAGTACGACGTGTGGGCGCGGCTTCAGGGGACCGGTCAGTGGGCGGGCGCTCGCGGCACCCGGCTCGTCGTACCGCCCCGGGGCCGGTAGCAGCCCGTCCCCGGCGCTCACCGTGCCGGCGCCCACCCGGCAGTCGCGGTGGTGGCATCCTGACCGCATGCAGCCCGTCCATGTGTGGATCCGGTCCGAGTCCCGCGACACCGAGCGGCGGGCCCCCGTCGTACCGGCCGACGTCCCGATGTTGCTCGACGCCGGCTTCGAGGTGACCGTCGAGGAATCGCGCCAACGCGTCTTCACCGACGACGAGTACGCCGCGGCCGGGGCGACCGTGGTGGGCGAGGGCACCTGGGCCGAGGCACCCGAGGACGCCTACGTGCTCGGGATCAAGGAGCTTCCCGACGAGCCGGAGTCGCTGCGCCACCGGCACATCTACTTCGCCCACGCGTTCAAGGGCCAGGAGGACGCACGCCGCACCCTCGAGCGGTTCCGACGTGGCGGAGGGCGGCTGCTCGACATCGAGTACCTCACTGGCGAGGACGGCCGGCGCGTGGTCGCGTTCGGCTACTGGGCGGGTTACGTGGGCGCCGCCCTGGGCGTGCTGCAGGTGGCGGGCTCCCTGACGGCCCCGCTGGCGCCGATGGCCAAGGACGAGCTCGACGCCGAGCTGGAGCGGGCCGGGAAGGCCGGGGCCGACGAGCTGCTGGCGCTGGTGACGGGCGCGCGCGGGCGATCCGGTCGCGGTGCCCAGCAGGCGCTGACGACAGCGGGGATGCCGATGACCCTGTGGGATCGGGAGGAGACCCGGGACCTGCACAAGCAGGCACTCCTCGGCCATGACCTGCTGGTGAACTGCGTCGTCACACACACCCCGACGACCCCGTTCGTGGAGCAGGCGGACCTCGGCCGTGAGCGGCGACTGCGGGTGCTCGCGGACGTGACGTGCGACGTCACCGGCCCGACGAACATGCTCCCGGTCAACACGAGCATCACCACGTGGGAGGAACCGGTGCGTCGGTTGGACGGCGGCAACCGCGACCCGGACACGTCGTCGACGGCGATGGAGGTCATCGCCATCGACAACCTGCCCTCCCTGCTCCCGCGCGAGGCCAGCGAGGGCTTCAGCGCCGACCTCGCCCCGCACCTGCTCGGGCTGGCGGGTGACGGTGGACCGTCTGCGCCATGGCGGGCGGCCGGCGACGCCTTCGACGAGGCGAGCGCGGCGCTCACGACGCCGTAGGTCGACGGGCCGACGTCCGTGGCGGCGACGTCGGGGGGATCGACGGTGCAGCGACAGCTGCCCCCCGCGGCCTCGGGGGGCAGGAGTGTCACCACCGTGAGAGGTGTCAACGGTGACTCGGCTTGTCCTTCGGGCGACGCCAGCTACCGGAACTGCCGATGAGCGGACGCCGCCAACTGCAGATCACCCAGGACCGAGGAGTTGCCTCGGCCTATTCAGTGCCGCTGGTTGGCCAGCACGGCTGCAACCACCGTCGCCGGTCAGCACCCGGACGCGCCCCGTGCCGAGTGCATGCTTTCCGCCTCGGCCGTCGCTACCCTCACTACAGTCTCACCGTGACAACGCGGGGGACCATCCGAGCAGCTCAGGGCCTGCTCGCGCTGCTGACCGTCATCGCCCTCGTTGCTTGCGGCGACGAAGGCAACGGAGTGGCGGACGACGGAAGGCAGACCGGTAAGTCAGACGTGAGCACTGAGCTCTTCGACGGAGTGGTCGAGACCGACTACGGCCAGCTCGACCTGTACTGGTCGCCGGACTACCTCGGCTACGACGGCACCGACGACCGCTACTTCGCCGGCCAGGTCAACGGCCTTGTCGGCGCCGGCGACCCCGGTGGCGTTTACGTCACCCTGGCGCGTCGCAGCGGCGGTTCGTCAGTGCGCATCGTTCTCCATGACATCGAGCCGCAGCTCACCGAGGAGTGGGAAGACGTCGTCGAGGTGTCCACCGTCGTGCCCGAAGATGCACAGCCTGGCTGGGGCACCTGGGCCCAGGAGAGCGGTGGTCAACTGGCGATCCCGCCGGGCGCTTACCGGATCCGGGTGAGCGCACGCGGGCGCGACGCAGGGCGAGGAGACGGCGAGTTCGCCGACAACGTGGTCGACTTCTATCTGCTGGATCTCTGGCCGGCACCAGCCGCGGAGGATCTGATCGTTCGCGCCGGCAGCAAGGACGCGCGGTACTGGCACCGCCAGCGCGGCGGACCGCGAAGCGACTGATCGCCTGGCCAGATCGCGTCGGATGTCGAAGTCGGATAGCAACGCAGAGCGCGCGAAGGAGACCGGAACGAGCAACGTGCGGGACTGCCGAACGCTGCATCCGCTCATGCCGATGAGCGAACGCACGTCGGTTGCGTCTATACGGTTGGAGACATGACCTCTTCTGGTGAGGGAACGGGCGCCCGTGACGCCGGGACCACGGAGAGCGGCTCATCTCTGTGGGAACTAAGCGCTCATCGGGACAAGGCTGTCCGTGCAGCCGCTGCTCGGAATCCATCGACCCCAACCGACCTTCTGAAAATGTTGGCCGCGGACAAGCACCACCTCGTCCGTTTTGCGGTGGCGGAGAACCCCAACCCGCGCGCCTGGGCGGTGGCACTGGGGGCGGCTGACTCAGATGTTCGCGTCATCCTCGCCCAGCGTGGTGACCTTGATGGCGAGACTCTGGAACGGCTGATCATCGCGCCCGAGCGCGAGGTGCGTGTGTCCGTAGTCGAAAGCACTGACCGCGCAGACGTAGTGAGGCGGCTCGCCCGGGACCCCGACGTCCACGTTCGGGCCGCCGCGGCGACCCGCCCCGAGTTGCTCAGCGACGCTGACCTGGAGCTGCTGGCCGCCGACCGGATCGCCCAGGTGAGAGCCGTAGCCGTACAGAGTCGGCGATTGAGCCCTCGCACGGTCACCCGCCTCGCAGCCGATCGTTCGGGCAACGTTCGCTATTTCACCCTGCACGCACACCCAGAACGCCTCGACCTTGCAAAGATCATGCAAGAGGACAAGGAGACCGACATCGCCGAACTAGCCCGACGCAGGTTGCCTCCGGCGCTGCGCGACGGACCACGCACCTAACGCACCCTGATTGGTCGTGCTCAGGTACCGCTAGTCAACGTCCGGACATGCCGCGACGAGTGCGCTCATGCCGATGTGCGGTCAGAGCTCGAGACCTTGGCGACCTTCCTGCCTACAAGCAATGGTCCCGGCCCCTTGTACACCTGCATCTTCCCCAGACAGTGGCCTCGACACATCGAGGCAGTCAGTCGTACGCTCGAACGGAGGCCGAAGAGGAGCACCTCATGAAGCGCACGATCGCCTGCCGGCTAGGTATCCATAGGTGGGTCGTGCGCCGAGATCCGGGCATCAAGCCATACGCCGCATGCAAGCGTTGCCAGAAGGCGAAACTCCTCGACCTCAGCCCCGAGGGAATGGCAAGCGGGCCAGGGGGAAAGCAAGGATTCTTTCTGTAGCGCTGCTGTCCTCGGCATCATGGCGCTGCTTCAGGCGACATCCAGACGGGCTGAGCGAGCCTTTCAGGATCGTCCGCATCTGCCGAGATTCGTACGCATCTATCGGCCGCCGGTGAAGTGTCTGACGGACGTCCTGTCCTGTTGTGGGCGAGGACTGCGTTCACGTCCTTCTGTCCTGACCTGTGTCGGTGTGGACAGTTCTGTCTCGGGTTCGTCCGGACACTCGGCCGCCGACGCTGCCTGAGGTGCTGGAGATGGCGCCCCGGCGGGCGCTCCGTCCTTGGGTGGCGTGGCTCTGGCGAGTCGTGTCGTACCTCGCCGTAGCCGTGGTCGCGGCACTGATCGGATGGCACGCACGATCCGACCTTGTACAACCGGCCACGCCTCAGTCGAAGCTCGATGTGGCGGAGAGCGGGGTCGTCGTGACGCTGACTGGCGATCTACGTGCGCAGATGACTGTGGCCAACTACGGGGACATTGGCTATCAACTCTCATTTCTGACAGTCGACGGGGACCGCCAGAAGGCTGAGGCGACGACCGTTGGGCCCGGCGGCGCCTTCTTCGATCGCCACGACTAGCGCGGTCTCGTGTCCGGACATGGCGCAATGAGTTAGCGGCCCGCCGGTGAGCGGATGCCAGTTGTCGACGAGCATCAACGTTGTCGCCGCGAAGGAATCACCAGACGTCGAGCTACAGCACGATCACCAAGGCAAGCGTTCCGAGGATGACGGCAAAGGTGAGGAGCACCGCTCCGTTTGCCACCTGCGCATTCGCGCCCTTGGCGATCTGACCCCAGCCGACCACCAGCAACACGAGGAAGGCGACACTTACAAGTAGGGCAACGAGCGCAACGTTCATGGCGGGACCTTAGGGGCGTCGTCTCTACCAGGGGCCGGAGGGTCCTACCGCGGTCACCTTCCAACGTCCGGATCTGGAGCGGTCCGTCTCTATCCGCCGCCCATGCCGCCACCACCGCCAGTCCACTTGTCGGTCCTGTCCGTGCGTCCGGACAGCGCAAGGAGAATGATGATCGCGAGGATGCTGCCGCCGACAATGATCCAGGTCCACATGAGCGGCCTCCGATGGGTGGATCGCTCAATTCTGCTCTCATCCCGCCCGCAGTCAATGAGCCTCAGCCAGCGGCCTCCATGTTCTTCGTGATCACGTCGAGGGTCTTCTGCAGCTCCTGAGTGGGACTGAACTCGATGATCTCGGTACCGGCGTAGAGCACTGGGGTGTGACCCGGGGGGACGTAGTAGGCATCACCGGTCTCGAACGTCTCCTCGCCGGAGGGGGTCTTGAACGTCACCTTGCCAGTCGAGACGTATCCCCAGTGGGCTGCCTGACATCGGTCGTCCGGCAAGCCCTTGAAGAACTCTGCGAGGTCGGCGTCTGCGGTGTACTTCTCGAAGGCCACCGTGTAGCCCCCTTCCAGCTTCTCCATGTGGCCCTCATAGCCCTCCACCTCGATGACTTCCGAGGCGCTGATCTTCGATGTCTTGGGCATGTTCCTTCCCTTTCGGCGATGGTGTGAGAAAGCGGAACCCCCGCGATCCATTCACCTCCCCCATTGCCTGGGTCGCAAGAGCCGTTCGGGCTAGCAAGGAGGGGTCGCCGCCCCTGTGTGTCGATGGAGACAGCGGTGACGCCTGTGCGACGTACGTGCGTGTCGACCAATCCCCGGTCCGACTCTGAGACATGACGTGTCACCGATGTCCTGATGCAGAACCGTCACCGATGTCTTGAGTCACGACACTTCCCTTCCGCGCCGGCTCGGCGTACAATCGAACACATGTTCGATGAACGACGAGTTCGCTCAGGCGAACGGCCCCTCTCGGGCCGGCACGCGGTGCTGGGCGCGTCGGGCATCGAGGAGTGGGCAACAGCCCTGTCCGGCGCGCTCGAGGCCGGGAGCGGCCTCGACGACGGTGGGCGCGTCGACGCGCTGCGGGCCCTGGAGCGGCTCGACTGCGTCATCACCGCCGCGCAGGCGCACCTCGCGCGCGAGCTCGACGAATCACAGCGGGCTGTGCAGGCCGAGGCGGGCGTCCGCCCGTCGCGGCAGGTGGCGGGAGTGGCGCAGCAGGTGGCGCTGGCGCGGCGGGAGTCGCCGCACCGCGGGCGGCAGCACCTCGGGCTCGCGAAGGTCGTGGCCCGCGAGCTTCCACACACCTGGTCAGCCTGGCGGGCGGGTCGCATCACCGAGTGGAAGGCCACCATCGTGGCGCGCGAGACCGCATGCCTCTCGCTGGCCGACCGGCTGGCGGTCGACGAGGTCGTGGCCCGGGATGCGACAGCACTGGAGACGATGGGTGATCGTGAGCTGGCGTCCGCGTGCTTGGCGCAGGCCGCCCGGCTCGACGCCGCCGCGCTGGTGGCCCGGCGACGCCGGGCGGAGGGGGAGCGCCGGGTCACCCTGCGGCCCGCTCCGGACACGATGACCTACCTGACCGCCCTGCTACCGGTCAAGGACGGTGTCGCCGCGCTCGCGGCGCTCACCCGGGCCGCCGACTCGGCGCGAGCCGTCGGCGACGAGCGCAGCCGCGGCCAGGTGATGGCCGACGCCCTCGTCGCCCGGGTGTGCGGGAGCGCGGACACGGCCGCGACACCCACCTCGGGGGACATGGCGGCCCCGGTCTCGCTGGGCCTCGTCATGACGGACGCGGCCCTCTTCGGCGGAGCCGACGACGAGGCCCACCTCGAGGGCTTCGGCCCGATCCCTGCCGAGCTGGCGCGCGAGATCGTGTCCGGCGCTTGCGCACGCGACGAGGAGGTGTGGCTGCGCCGGCTCTACGCCAGTCCCACGAGCGGTGAGCTGGTCGCGATGGACGGTCGGGGACGCCGCTTCCGCGGGAGCCTCGCCCGCTTCGTCCGGCTGCGCGACCGGATCTGTCGGACGCCGTGGTGTGACGCACCTATCCGGCACGTCGACCACGTGCGACGCCATGCCGACGACGGCCCGACCCGCGGGCGGAATGCCCAAGGGCTGTGCGAGGCCTGCAACTACGCCAAGGACGCACCCGGCTGGCTCGCAAGACCCGGCCCGGGCGGCGGTGTCGAGACCATGACACCCTCCGGCCGGACCGTCTCCTCACGGCCACCGCCGGTGGCCAGGATCATCCGCGGGCGCCAGCTCCCGGCACTCACGATCGACTACGTCCTCGCAGGCTGAAAGCCTGAGCGCGCAACACATGGTGCCGCCGCGGTCGGGCCGGTCCGGTCAGAAGCGGTAGCCGAACTCCGCGACGTCCTTGGCGTAGACCTCGGCGATCCGGTCGCGGGTGGCTGGGGTGTAGTAGTCCCGCCACGAGCCGCTGGAGCGTGCGTTGCGGTGGGGGAGCTCGATCGGGGGCAGGTCGAGGTCGCGCTGGATGGTCGCGATGTCCTCGGCGAGGTGCTCGGTCCGGCCGATGAAGTCGACTCGGTGGTCGTCACCCACGAGGTAGTCGACCTGCGGCATGGCCAGCCGGTCGTGCTCGGCGGTGCCGCGCAGGATGAACTCGTCGAAGTCGGCGTACGCCGCGACCGCCCGCCACAGCGGGTTGCCGTCCCGCGTGGAGCCCCACTGCCCGTCCTGGGCGCGCCCTGACGCCGGCCCCCAGCGGTGGTTCCAGGTGTCGATCATCGAGTACCACGACACCATCCGCGACCACGGGTTGCGGACGAAGCCGAACGACCAGTAGTCCACCAGTCCGGGCTCGTGGCGCAGGATCCGCTGGAGGCGGGCGTGCCGCTGCTTGCCCACCGTGCGGGCGTCCGGGCAGGCCTCGCGGAGCAGCTGCTCGACCGACGCCCCGCCCGTCTTGGGGATGTGGACGAAGAGCATCCGGCGGTCGTCGGAGATGAGCACCCGAGCAGGCTAGACGACGGCCCGCGGCCGCGTGGCGGGGCGGCCGGTCGGGCGGTGTGCAGCCGCCACCTACGCTTGCCGGGTGAACCGCTTCCGCGCCCGCAACCAGTCCGAGGCCACGCTCCGGTCGTCCCCCGACAAGGTGTGGGACGTCCTCACCGACCCGGTCCTGCTGACCAAGCTGACGCCGTACCTCAAGCACATCGAGGTCGACGGCAAGCACTGGACCTGGAACCTCACCCACATCCCGGTGATGAGCGCGACCGTGGCGCCCACCTTCACCGAGGTGATGACCTTCGACGAGCCGACCCGGATCACCTTCACCCACGACCCCGAGCGCCCCGACGAGCGCACCGGCGTGGACGGGGAGTACCTCCTGCGACCCGATGGCACGGGCACCCACGTCTCCATCGACCTCGAGATCTGGTGCGACCTGCCCCTCCCGCGGTTGTCGCGGATCCCGGTCGAGACCGTCATGCACGGCGTCGTCGCGGCCATGGGCCGCCGCTTCGCCCACAACATGCTCCGCCACCTGGGGGAGTGATGGCCGACTCCGCCCGCCGGGTCCTCGTCCTCGGAGCCACCGGCTACATCGGTTCCCGTCTCGTGCCCGAGCTGCTCGACCGCGGCTACGTCGTCACCGCGGCGTCCTCGCGGCAGCCCACGCCGGAGCGCTTCTCGTGGGGCCACCGGGTCGACTGGGTGCGCTGCGACGTGACGGACGAGTCCGACGTCGAGGTCGCGCTGGAGGGTGTGGACGCGGTCTGCTACCTGGTCCACTCGCTGAGCTCGCGCGGGTTCTCCGAGACCGACCGGCTGGGCGCCGAGACCGTACGCCGCGGCGTCGACGCCGCGGGCGTGTCCCGGCTGGTCTACCTGTCAGGCCTGGTCCCGCAGGTGCCCCGCGACCAGCTCTCCGAGCACATCACCTCGCGCCTCGAGGTCGAGGAGGAGCTGCTCGCGTCGACCGCCTCGTCGGTCGCGCTGCGCGCCGGCGTGGTCATCGGCGCCGGATCCACGTCGTTCGAGGTGATCCGCCAGCTGGGGAGCCTCCTGGTCTTCCAGCCCATCCCGCTCTGGCTGCGCTCACGGGTGCAGCCGATCTCGGCCACCGACGCGGTGCGCGCCCTCGTCGAGGCGCTCGAGCCGGGCTCGACCCTGACGGGCGCCGTCGACATCGGCGGCCCGGACGTCCTGCGCTACCCGCGGCTGCTGGCGGCGTACGCCCGCGCCGCACGGCTGCTCCGCATCCGGGTGCCCGTCGCCATGATCCCCACGCCCGTCGCGGCGGTCGGCACGGCGGGACTCGTCCAGGCGCCCTTCTGGACCGTCAACGCGCTGGTGGAGTCCCTGCGCCACGACATGGTCTGCCGGCCCGGGGCGACCTGGGTCCCGGCCGACGGTGTGGCGCTGATCGACGTCCGCGAGGCCATGCGCCGCGCGGTGAAGGGGCAGGTCGGGACTGCGGAGGCGCCGCTGCCCAGCGACCCCGACTGGACGCGCCAGCGCGCGCCGGTCCTCGACGCCCTGCACGCCCCGCGCACCGTGCGGGCCGGTGCCAGCCTCGCCTGGCACCGGCTCCGCCAGCTGTCCGACTGAGCCGGGGCGGACCGGCGAGCTACTCCGCGCCGATGCGGCGCAGCAGGTGCGCGAGGTCCGGGTCGCCGCCACGGAAGCGGCGGTAGGACTCCATCGCGTCGACCGACCCACCCGGCCCGAGGAGGGTCCGGCGGAAGTGCTCACCGGACTCGCGGGTCATCCCGCCCTGCTCGCCGAACCAGGCGACGGTGTCGGCGTCCATGATCTCCGACCACAGGTAGGAGTAGTAGGCCGCGGAGTAGCCGCCACCGAAGATGTGGTGGAAGTACGCCGAGCGGTAGCGCGACGGGACCGGGGCGTAGCGCACGCCGGCGCGCTCGAGGGCGGCCAGCTCGAAGGCCTCGACGTCGACCGGGTCGGTGGGCAGCTCGTCGGCGGGGGTCTGGTGCCAGGCCTGGTCGAGCAGCATCGCGGCGAGCAGCTCGGCGTACCGGTAGGTCTCCTTGCCCGACGTGCCGAGCAGCTGCTCGACCCACGCGGCCGGCATCGGCTCACCGGTCTCGTGGTGCACGGCGTAGCGCGCGAGCAGCGTCGGCTCGAACGCCCAGATCTCGTTGACCTGGCTGGGGAACTCGACGAAGTCGCGCGGCACCGACGTGCCGGAGCGTGACGGGAACCGCACGTCGGAGAGCAGCCCGTGCAGGTCGTGGCCGAACTCGTGGAAGAGCGTGATGACGTTGTCCCACGACAGCAGGCTGGGCGCACCCGGGGCCGGCGGCGGGAAGTTGCACGTGTTGGTGACGACGGGCCGGTCGTCGAGCAGGTGGCTCTGGTCCACGATGCTTGTCATCCACGCGCCGCCCTGCTTGGTCGGACGCGTGTAGGGGTCGATGACGACGACCCCGAGGTGGCTGCCGTCCTCCTCGCGCACCTCGTAGACGCGGGCCACGTCGGTGTAGCCGACCAGGTCCTCGCGCGGGTGGAAGGTGATCCCGTATAGCGCGGTCGCGGCCGCGAACACGCCCTCGGTCAGCACCCGGTCGAACTCGAGGTAGGGACGCAGGGCACCCGGGTCGAGCGCGGCCTCCTCGCGTCGCAGCCGCCCGTCGACGTACGCCCAGTCCCACGGCTCGAGGGTCGCGCCGGGCTCGGTCTGCTCGAGGTGGGCCTGGAGCTGCTCGCCGCGCGCCCGGACCAGGCCGTACGCGGCGGGGCCGAGGCGGCCGAGGATCTCGTTGACGGCCTCGGTGCTGCCCGCGCAGCCGACCTCGGCGGCGTACGCCGCGTGGTGCGGGTAGCCAAGCAGCAGCGCACGCTCGTGGCGGAGGCGGGCCATGGTGAGCAGCACCTCGCGGGTGTCGGTCTCGGCGTCCGCCCCGTCGGCGCTGACGAGGCCGCGCTGGGCACTCGCCCGGAAGACGCGCTCGCGGGTGGGGCGGTGGGTGAGGGAGCCGAGCACCGGCTGGCCGGTGGTGTTGGTGATGGTGAGCAGCCAGCCGTCCAGTCCGGCAGCCCGGGCGGCCTCGTGGGCGGCGGCCCGCTGGCCGTCGTCGAGGCCGTCGAGCTCGGCCTCGTCGGTGACGTGGACGGCCGCGGCGTTGCGGCCGGCGACGAGCATCTGGTCAAACCTCGTGGAGAGGGTCGCGAGCTCGGTGTTGAGCTCACGCAGCCGGGCCTGCTGCTCCTCGGGCAACGCGATGCCGCCGCGCTCGAAGTCCTTGAGCCGCTCGGACAGCAGGTGCTCCTCCTGCTCGTCGAGGGCGACCTCGCCGGCGTCGCGGCGGGCGGCCAGTGCGGTGAGGCGGCCGTAGAGGCGGGCGTCCATCAGGATGGCGTCGGAGTGCTGCGCCAGCCGGGGCGACATCTCCTCCTCGATCGCGTCGCGCTCGTCGTTGGTGTCGGCGGACTTGGCGACCCAGAAGGCGTTCATTGCACGGGTCAGGAGCGCCCCGGACCGTTCCCAGGCCTCGAGGACGGTGGCCACGGTGGCGGGGGAGTGGTCGCTCGCGATCGCGGCCAGCTCCACCAGGTGCTCGGCCATGCCCTGCTCGATCGCCTCGCGGTAGTCGGCGTCGGTGAGGTGGGCGTAGTCGGGCAGGTCGAACGGCAGCGTCGACGGGGCCAGCAGCGAGTTGGTCATGGGCCCCATCCAAGCAAAGGACCCGCCGCGGCCGGACGCCCCCGCGCGGGCGCGACCCTCAGCCGCAGTTGTCGCAGACCTTGGTGGCCGGGAGCGCCATGTTGCAGGTGGCGCAGGTGTCGATCGGCTTGGCCAGTGCGGAGGCCTTGCGGGCCCGGGTGCGCGCGGCGCTGACCTTCTCGGTCAGGGTCGGGACGCCGCCGTCGGCCGGCAGGTCGGCCGCCTCGAAGTAGGTGTGGCACGCCAGGCGCTCACGGGCCGCGTGGTCGTCGGCGTCGCCGATCTCCTCACCGCGGGTGTCGAGGACGGTCGAGGCGTACGCCGCGCCGACGCTGCCCTGGGCGTTGACGGCGAGGGCGGCGAGGTTGGGCTCGTTGCGCTCGGCACAGTCGCGGGCCACGCGGTTGAGGACGTCGGCCATCCAGTGCTGCATGGGCTGGCGGGTGGTGATCCCCGTCGCCTCCTGCATCTGCGCGGCGAGGTCCTTGTAGCTGATCATGGCGCGGTAGCGCTCCGCGGTCCTGATGAGGACCGGGCGGGCGGCCTCGGCCCACGCGGTGCGGGTCGACTCGGTCGGGGGGCCGCTCACGTCCTCTTGCTCGATCTGGTCAACAGTGTCGAGCTCAAGGTCAGTCATACCTCGACAGTAGCCCCCGAGGGGTGGTCCGGCCCCTTCGGGGACGCGGGCACGACCGGTAGTCGGACGCTGGGAGCAGACGCGCGCTCTCCTCCGTTCGTCACTCGCCGGCCCACCCGCCGAGCCACGCGGCCAACGTGACCTCGTCCGTCCACGGCCGCAGCCGCGTCTCCAGCGGCGGCCCGTCCGGGGCGAGGTCGGGACGTCCCCACCGGGCCGCCCGGCGGAGCAGGCGCAGGTCCTGCAGCTCCGCGCAGCCACCGGCGATCTCGCGGGTGGCCGCGCGGCCGTCGAGACCCTCGAGGAGTCCGGACCAGGCCGCGGCATCCCCCGCCAGCCCGCGTCGTACGACGAGGTGCTGGCGCGCGGTGTCGGGCACGTCGTCCTCCAGCCCGACGACTCGGGGGTCGGTGCCCACGAGCGCCCGGTGCTGCGTCCCGAGCCGGACGGCAGCACGGGGCAGGGCGGCGAGCAGCGAGTCGACGGTGACGAGCAGCTCGGTGTCCTCGAGACCGGGAGCGCAGGTCACGACGACGTCGGCCGGGCCGCGCGCGAGCCCGCGCCACGTCGTGCCCGGCGCCGACGTCCGGTCGGCCACGCCCACCGTCTCGGCGAGCCGGGCTGCGGGGTCGATCTCGCGCGCCCCGGCGTCCGGGCCGTCGTGCCACGCGACCGCGTCCGGGCGGTGGGCGAGCAGCCCGCCCGCGGTCCAGGACCGGTGGGCGAGGTCCCAGTCCTCGCCGCCGTAGGTGTCGAAGGTCTCGTCGAAACCGCCGAGCTCGTCGTACCACCAGCGGCTGCACGCGAGCACGGCGCTGATCACGAAGCGGTGGCCGGACCCGTCGGCGTCCAGCAGGTCACGGGTGCCCGCGTAGGCGGTGCGCAACCAGTCGGGCTCGGGCAGCTCGAGCGCCGGCCCCACCTCCTCGACGGCGTCGCCGGGACCGGTGCCGGCGAGGTCCGCGTGTCGCCGGCGGCCGACGACCAGGGCCTCGGGCAAGGCCTCGGGCAGGGCGACCATGCGCTCGACGAAGTCCGGCTCCGGGGTCGTGTCGGCGTCCAGCAGCACCAGCACGTCACCGGTGGTCGCGGCCACGCCGAGGTTGCGGACGGCGGCGGCGCGGAACCCGTCGTCGTCCTGCCGCACCAGCCGCACGCCGGGTGGGACCACGGGCGCACAGCGCGACCCGTCGTCGGCGACCACGATCTCGTCGGGCGGCCGGGTCTGGCGACCCAGCCCCGCCAGCGTGCGGTCGAGCTCGACCTGCTGGTCGTAGTGCGCCACGACCACCGAGACGGTCCGCCGGGGAGCACCCTGGGGGGCGAGGTCCCAGCGGTTGCCGGGCACGCTCGACCCGAACGGTGGTGCGGTCATCCGCCCACCGACGCCCACCACGTGCGGTAGGCGGCGACGGTGTCCTCGAGCCGCGGCCCGAGGTCGGTCCCGGGCGGGATCCACGTCGTCTCCGGTCGGAGCAGCGCGGCCTCGAGGCGGGGGACCAGCGTCGCATCGTCGAAGAGGGTGATCGTGCCGGGCCGCAGTGCCGCCATCTCGCGGGCGTACTCGCCGTCGCGGACGAGCGGTCGCCGTCCCGCCGCGATCCACGAGTTGACGCTCCCCGAGGCGGACACGTTGCGGTGCGCGGCCACCGGCACCGCGACCCGGCGCAGCGCACGGCTCACCTCGTCCTCGGGCACGCGACCGGTGACCTCCACCGGGACGCCGCGCGCCCGGCTCGTCCGCAGCAGCTCCACGACCTCGTCGACATGGCCCGGCGCAGCGTCGCCGAGGACGCGCACCCGCACTGCCGTCCCGCCGCGACGCAGGGCCGCCGCGGCCCGCACGACCTGACGGTGGCCCTTGCCGGGATAGACGAACCCGAAGACACCGACCACCGGTGCCGTCGCGACCCGGTTGGCGCCGGACTCCAGGCCGGCCGTGTCGAAGACCGGCAGGGGGATCACCGTCCCGCGGGCGTCAGCGGCGCACCAGCGACCGACGAGGGCGTGCTCGTGCCACGAGTTGGTGGCCCAGGCGTGGGTGGCGCGCACCATCCGTCCGTACGCCGCCGCGCGGGCCTCGAACACCGGCCCGTCGGTGGGCTGGGGGACGTCGTGCAGCGTCACGGTCAGTCGCACCCGCCGCGCCAGCGACTCCACCGCGGCCGCCGCGGCCGCCGGGTCGCGGTCGAGGAGCCGGTCGGTGACGTGGAGGTGGACCGACCCTCCGGCGTACAGGTGGTCGACGTCGCGGACGACGTGCGCGCCCGCCGCGCCGCCCACCTCGCCGGCGTACCGGTTCACCCCGTGGGTCTCGGGCCCCAGCAGCAGGTGGAGCGGGGTCGCGAGGTCCGCCTCGCGTCGTCGGGTCGGGGATGGCAGCACCCCGACATCCTGCCGTTCTTCCGGAGCCTCGGGCTCCCCCCAAAGCGTGGTGCTGGCCCGGGCCCGCACGGTGACTCCCTGCCCGACGAGCCGGATCGGCGCTACGTTCGCGACATGACGTTCTCGATCGTGGCCCGCTCCGACGACGGTGAGTCCTGGGGCGTCGCGGTCGCGTCCAAGTACCTCGCCGTGGGCTCCGCGGTCCCCGCTGCCGGCGCTGGCGTGGGGGCGGTGGCCACCCAGGCCTGGGTCAACGTGGCCTACAAGTCCGCGGCCCTCACCCACCTCGGGGAGGGCGCCTCTGCTCCCGCAGCTCTCCAGCGGCTGCTCGATCCGGACGACGGGCGGGAGCACCGCCAGGTGGGGATCGTCGACGCCGAGGGTCGGGCCGCCAGTCACACCGGCACGGAGTGCCTGGAATGGGCCGGGGGAGTGACCGGCGAGGGGTACGCCATCCAGGGGAACATCCTCACCGGCGAGGAGGTCGTGATCGCGATGCAGGACGCCTTCGTGGCGAGCGATCCCTCGGCACCCCTGGCCGAACGCCTGATGGTGGCCCTGCGTGCGGGTGACGAGGCCGGTGGCGACGCGCGAGGGCGCCAGTCCGCGTCGCTCCTCGTGGTGAGGGACGAGGCCGGCCCGGACGGACGCGACGACATCGAGGTGGACCTGCGAGTGGATGACCACACCCGTCCCGTCGACGAGCTGGAACGGCTGCTCGGGCTGCACCAGCGCCTCAGCGCCGAGGTCCCCGAGTCCGAGCGCACGCCCGATACTCCTGAGCTCTTCGCCGAGATGGACGCCCGCGCGCGGTGCCTGGGCCTCCGGTCGTTCGTGGTGTGGATCGGGATGAACGACTACGAGCACCTGGGGGGCGACGGCTGGACGGCCACCCGGCTCGTCGAGGAGATGCGGGAGGCCACGCCGGACTGGACGGCCGAGGCGTGAGCACGCCGTCTCGTCCGCGTGCGCTGGCGTGGGTGGCGGGAGTGGCCGTCCTGGCCGGGGCGGTCCTCCTGACCTGGGTGGTCGTGCGAGCAGTGACGACCGAGCCGGTCCCGTGGACCAAGCCGGCGGAGGTCGACGGCGCGGTCGTGCGCCTGACGTACCTGGGCAGCGAGTGCCGCGACGGGGCGTCCGTGGACGTCGAGGAGGATGCCGGGCGAGTGGTCCTCACCGTGCAAGAGACGGTCTACAGCCGCTCGTGCAGTGACGTGGGCGTCACCTACGACCACGAGGTGCGGCTCGACGAGCCCCTCGGTGAGCGCGAGCTGGTCGACGGGGCGTGCCTCGTGGAGGAGCTGTCGCGCCGCAGCGCGTGTCGCTGATACCGACCGCCCGCCACGGCGAAGAGGCGCGCCGATCACGATCGGCGGGGCCTAGGGTGGACACATGTCGTGGAACCCGTTGCGCAGGTCCCGGGAGCGCCGTGAGGCCGAGCTCGAGGCCGTGGACCGGTGGCGCATCGCCCGGCGGGTGGCCGACGAGGACGTGACCGTCCTGGGCGAGCAGCTGGCCGACCTCCACCTCGACACGCTCGCGGACGAACTCGACGACGAGACCGCGTACCACTACGGACGTGCCCTCGAGCACTACGAGCAGGCCAAGGACGCGGTGCGCACCTCCACGACGGTGGCCGACGTGTTCGCCGTGGAGCAGGTCGTGGCCGACGCGCGTTACCACCGCGCGGCCGTGCTGGCCCTGCGGGCGGGCGACCCGCTGCCCCAGCGTCGCGAGCCGTGCTTCTTCGACCCGCGCCACGGCCCGAGCATGCGGGACATGCCGTGGGCGCCCCCGTCCGGCGTCGAGCGCACGGTCGCCGTGTGCGCCGCCGATGCCCGGCGGCTCGAGGGCGGCGAGCAGCCGGAGGTCCGGATGGTGAGGGTGGGCGACCGGTACGTCCCGTCCCACGAGGCGGGCGGGATCGAGGCGGTCGTCGACCGGTACCGCACCATGCGCGACGAGCGGCCGGAGTCGCACAACCGCAAGAACCTCGCCGAGGCCTACATCGACCAGGCCGTCAACGGTCCCGACGGTCGGTTCGGCTAGAGCCAGTGCCATGGGCGTCGTACGGGCCGGCAGTGCCACTCTCGCGAACGGACTGAGGCTGCCCTACGCGGAGACCGGGAGCCCGACGGGTGAGCCGGTGGTGTTCGTGCACGCGTACGTCGAGTCCTGGCGCTACTTCGAGGCCGTGCTCGAGCACCTGCCCGCGTCCCTGCACGGTTTGGCGCCCACCCAGCGTGGCCATGGCGACGCCGACGCGCCGGAGGACGGCTACCGCGTCGAGGACTTCGCCGCCGACGTCGTGGGGTTCATGGACACGGTCGGCCTCGGGACCGCGGCCCTCGTCGCCTCCTCCAGTGGCGGGCTGGTGGCCCAGGTCGTCGCGAGCACCTGGCCCGCCCGGGTGTCCGCCCTCGTCCTCATCAGCAGCCCTGCCCACCTCGGCGACAACCCGGCCGTCGGTGCGATGTGGAAGGAGGTCTCGGCCCTCGAGGACCCGCTGGACCGTGCGTTCGTCGAGGACTTCGTGCGCAGCACGTCGCCGGCCTCGGTGCCCGACGACGTCATCGAGGTCCTGGTCGAGGAGAGCCTCAAAGCGCCCGCGCGCGTGTGGCGGGAGACCCTGCGCGGCCTGATCCAGGCCGACGTCCGGGCCGACCTGCGGCGCATCACGGCTCCGACGCTCCTCGTCGTCGGCAGCGAGGACGAGCTCGTCGGCGACGACCAGGACGTGCTGCTCGCTGCCATCCCGGATGCGCGGCTGGTGGTGTACGACGGGGTCGGGCACGGCGTGCACCTGGCTCGGCCGGGACGCGTCGTCAGCGACGTCGTCACGTTCCTGACCGACCTGAGCCTCCGCCAGCCGCCCGCGGGCTCCTTGCCGACCTGAATGTCGGTGCCCTGCGACAGGGTGCGGCCATGGTCGACCTCGAGACACCCCACGACACCTCCGCGCGGCTGGAGGCCTACCAGGAGGTGGCGGGGCTCGCCGAGTGGTCCCCGTGGGCGCCGTTCGCCGAGGCGCTCCCGTGGGCGCCTCGCCTCCCCGGCGTCTACCTCTTCCGCGAGCACGACACCCACCGGGTCCGGTACGTCGGCATGGCCGGCGAGCGCGGTGGCGGCGGCCGGCCCCAGGGTCTCTACGGCCGGTTGTCCGTCCACCTCGCCGGCACGGGGGTGATGTCGGGCTTCGCGGAGGCAGCGCTCGACCGGGCGCTGGCCGACCCCGCGTGGGTCGAGGCCAGGCTGGACCGCCTCCGCGCCGGTCGTCCCGGGCGGACCCGGGACTGGGCCCGCGACGCCGTGCTCCGGCTCGCACCCGAGGTGAGCTGGGCCGCCTGCCACGAGCGGGCCGACGCCAGCCACCTCGAGGCGCAGGTCGACGCCCTGCTTCGGCCGTTCGGCCTGTGGAAAAGGTGATTGTCGAGCACGAGGAGCGGCCGCTGGCACGATCGTCGGGTGCCCGCCGACACCTTCCGCGACGTGGCCGAGGCCGCGTGGCGATGGGTGCTGGCCCAGGTCGGGGACGACGGGTCCCCCTGGATCCCGGAGTCCGTGCCCAGCCAGGTGCCCGGCCCTCCCGAGCAGCGCGACGGCCTGCACAGCGGCATCGGCGGACTCGCCCTTGCGCTCGCCGAGGTCCGCGCCACGCGAGCGTGGACCGACGAGGAGCAGACGCTCGCCGCGGCCCTTGCCGACCGCCTGCAGGCCCGGACCGCCACGACGACGGCGTACGACTACTTCGACGGCCTGGTCGGGGACCTCGCCTCCCTGGTCGCCCTGGGCGCGGACGGTGCCGACGCCGTCGTGGACCGGCTGATCGTCCTGGCCGCGGACGACGGGTGGACCCAGGAGGTCGTCGGTCCGCCGCGTTTCCGCCCCGCAGCGAGGATCAGCGACGCCACCCTCGGGACGGGCTCGGTGCTCCTGGGCGGCATCTGGGCCCGTCGACACGGGGTGGCGCGCTCCGGCGAGCTGGTCGAGCACGCGGCCGCGGTCCTGATGGGCGAGGCCGAGGACGTCCCGGCCGGTCTCCGCTGGCGCTTCGTCCCGATGCGCTTCAGGACCGAGGAGGACCCGACCGAGATGCCGAACTGGTCCCACGGCCAGGCCGGGATCGCTGCTGCGCTCGCCCTGGCCGGCGCCGAGCTCGACCGCCCGACGTGGGTCGAGGCGGCCCGACGTGGTGCTGAGCACCTGGTCTCCATCGGAGACGCCGCGGGGGGTGGGCTGTCCGTGCCCCGCTACGTCCCGCACCGAGTGCCCGACGAGGAGCCGTTCGCCCTGGGCTGGTGCCACGGTGCCAGTGGTACGTCGCTCCTGTTCGCCGCCCTGGAGCACGCCGGGGTCCCGGACGTCGCAGGCGCCACGCCAGGCGAGTGGCGCCAACGGTGCCTGCGGACGGTCCACACCTCCGGCGTCCCGCAACGACTACGACCCGGGTTCTGGGACAACGACGGTCGGTGCTGCGGCACGGCCGGTGTCGGCGACATCGTCCTCGACGCCTGGCAGCAGCACGGGCGCCAGGCCGACCTCGACCTCGCGCTGCGGCTCGCTGACGCCCTCGTGCTGAACGCCCAGGTGGAAGGCCCCCATGCGTGGTGGAGGTTCGTGGAGCACCGTGCTGCGTCGCCCCTGCTGTCGCCGGGAGTCGGGTGGATGCAGGGCGCGGCCGGCATCGCGGCGTACCTCTTCCGGGTGGATCGGGTGCTCGAGCACGGTCCGGCGGCAGTTGCGGTCCCGCGCCTCGACACGTGGTGGGCAGGTCCGGGCGTACGCCCGGCCCCCTGACCACGAGCGAGCACGGGCTGGCCGATCGTCCGGCCCGCCCCTGCGTCAGCCCTGCTCCTCCGAGCAGAACCACGTCGTCCGCCCGCCGACCGTGGCGCGCTGCATCGGCGCTCCGCAGCGGGGGCAGTGGCCACCGGGCGACCGGTGCTCGATGACCTCGCCGGTGTGCACGCCGCCGCGCCGGATCGCGGCGCGTGTCGCCTTCTTCAGGGCGCCGTGCAGCGCGGTGAGCGTGTCGTGGTCGAGGGTGTCCACCCGGCGTCGCGGGTCGAGCGAGGCCTGCCAGAGCGTCTCGTCGGCGAGCAGGTTGCCCACCCCGGCGAGGACCGACTGGTCGAGCAGGCGTGCCTTGACCGGTGCGGTGCCCCGCCCGACCCGCTCGCGGAAGTCCGCGACCCCCACCTCGGCGGCGTCCGGGCCGAGGCGGCTCAGGTCGGGGTCGAGCCGCACCCGGCCGAGCCGGCGCTTGTCGAAGAGGCGCAGCTCGCCGCCGTCGGCGAAGCGCACCGTGAAGCGGTCCCACGCGGGATCACGCCCGGGTGAGGTCGCGGCCGTGCCGCGCACCCGGTCGCCGCCCTCCACCGGGGAGCCCGAGCCGTCGGTGACGACGATCCGCCCGCTCATCCCGAGGTGGATCCCGAGGACCGGTCCGTCGGAGGAGGTCTCGCACCACATGCTCTTGCCCCGGCGCAGGGCGGCGGTCAGCCGGCGCCCGATCAGCGCGTCGCGGATCTCGCCGGGGGAGTGCGGCCGGCAGACCCAGGTGTCGGAGTCGTCGAGGTCGGCGATCTCGCGGTCCAGCGCCCCGGCCTCGATGACGGCGCGCGCGCTCTCGACCTCGGGGAGCTCGGGCACGCGTCAGGCCCGGGCGGTGAGGATGATCGGGTCGTCCTCGGTGATCGCGATGGTGTGCTCCATGTGGGCGCCCCGCGACCCGTCGGCGCTGCGCAGCGTCCAGCCGTCGGGGTCGGTGAAGATCTCGTCGGTCGTGTGCAGGAACCACGGCTCGATGGCGATGACCAGCCCCGGCTTGAGGGGGAAGCCGCGTCCCGGGGTGCCGTCGTTGGCGATGTGGGGGTCGCCGTGCATCGTCCGGCCGACCCCGTGGCCGCCGAACTGCATGTTGATGCCCAGCCCCGCCTCCCGGGCCACCGACCCGATCGCGTGGCCGATGTCGCCGATCCGGTTGCCCGCCCGGGCGGCTGCGATGCCGGCCTCGAGCGCCCGCCCGGTCACGTCGATGAGGCGCAGGTCCTCGGCCCGCGGCGTACCGACGACGAAGGAGAGCGCCGAGTCGGCGACCCAGCCGTCGACGGCGACGGCGAAGTCCAGGGTGACCAGGTCGCCGTCGGCGAGACGGTAGTCGTGGGGGAGGCCGTGCAGGACGGCGTCGTTGACCGACGTGCAGATCACCTTGCCGAAGGGCGAGGCCCCGAACGACGGGTGGTAGTCGATGTAGCAGGACTCCGCCCCACGCTCGCGGATCATCTCGTGGGCGATCTCGTCGATCTCGAGCAGGTTGGTGCCGACGTCGACGACGTCCGAGAGGTGGGTGAGCACCTCGGCCACGAAGCGCCCCGCGGGACGCATCTGCTCGATCTGGGAAGGACTGCGCAGCTCGATCACACCGGCCAGCCTATGGCCGGGGGGCACGACCGGTAGATTTCGGGTGTGACCGAGACCCAGGCCCAGCAGGCCACCCCTCCACCGCGTCACTGGGAGGCCGATGTCCTGCTGCGGGACGGCCGGACGGCGCACATCCGGCCGATCCAGCCCGAGGACGCCGAGCTGCTGGTCGAGTTCTACGCGCGCGTCTCCGACGAGTCGAAGTACTACCGCTTCTTCTCGCCGATGCCGCACCTGTCCGAGCGCGACGTCAAGCGCTTCACGCAGGTCGACTACACGACCCGGGTGGCCTTCATCCTCACCGTGGCCGGCGAGATGATCGCGGTCGGCCGCTGGGACAGCACCGAGCCCGGCAAGGCCGAGGTCGCGTTCCTCGTCGAGGACAAGCACCAGGGGCGCGGGATCGGCCAGCTGCTCCTCGAGCACCTCGCCCAGGCGGGTCGCGAGCGGGGCATCGAGCGCTTCGTCGCCGAGGTGCTGCCCGACAACCAGGCGATGATCCACACGTTCAAGGACGCCGGCTACCAGGTCACGAGCGTCTACGACGAGGGCGTGATGGAGCTCGAGTTCCGCATCGACCCCACCGAGACCGCCATCGGCGTCATGGAGCAGCGCGAGCACCGCGCGGAGTCGGCGTCCATCGAGAGCTTCTTCAGGCCGAAGTCCGTGGCCGTCATCGGCGCCAGCCGCCGCCAGGACACCATCGGTCGTGCCCTGGTGCGCAACCTGGTGCTGGGCGACTTCACCGGGCGCGTCCACGTGGTCAACCCGAGCGCCGACGCGGTGGCCGGCATGCCGGCGTACAAGACGGTCGGGGACATCCCCGGGCAGGTCGACGTGGCCATCGTCGCGGTGCCGGCGGAGGCCGTGCAGGACGTCGTCCTCGACTGCGCCGCCAAGGGCGTGCACGGCCTGGTCGTCATCTCGTCCGGCTTCGCGGAGACCGGCGAGGAGGGCCGTCACCGCCAGCGTCGCCTGGTCGGGCTGTCCCGCTCCTACGGCCTGCGCCTGATCGGCCCCAACGCCCTCGGCATCATCAACACGGACCCCGAGGTGTCGCTCAACGCCTCGCTCTCCACCCTGATGCCGCCCCGCGGCCGTGCCGGCTTCTTCTGCCAGTCCGGCGCGCTCGGCTCGGCGATCCTGGAGAAGGTCAACAACCGGGGCCTGGGCCTCTCGACCTTCGTCAGCGCCGGCAACCGTGCCGACGTCTCGGGCAACGACCTCCTGCAGTACTGGGAGGAGGACGACGCCACCGAGGTGGTGCTGCTCTACCTCGAGTCGATCGGCAACCCGCGCAAGTTCTCCCGCATCGCCCGCCGGGTGAGCCGGCGCAAGCCGATCATCGCGGTGCGCTCCGGCCGCAGCACGCAGGGCGTCCCGATGGGCCACGCCGTGCGCAAGATCGCGGCGCCTTCGCAGGCGGTGGACGCGATGTTCCGCCAGGCCGGGGTCATCCAGGTCGACACGCTGGAGGAGATGTTCGACGTCGCCCAGCTGCTGGCCCACCAGCCGCTGCCCCGCGGTCGCCGGGTGGCCGTGGTCGGCAACTCCGACGCGCTCGGCCTGCTCGCCGCCGACGCCGCGACCAGCGTCGGGCTCGTGGTCAACAAGCAGGTCGCGCTCGGGGCCGACGCCGGGGCCGAGGACTTCGAGGACGCCCTGGACGCGGCGATCGACGACCCCGAGGTCGACGCGGTCGCGGCGATCTACATCCCGCCGCTCAACATCTCCGGGGAGGACGTCGCCAACGTGCTCGCCGCCGTCGGTGAGCAGTCCGACAAGCCGATCGTGTCGACCTTCCTCGGCGCCGAGGGCGTCCCCGAGCTGCTGCGCGTCCCCGACGTCGCCGGGTCGAGCGCCGGCCGCGGCTCGGTGCCGTCGTACCCCGCGGTCGAGGCCGCCGTCCGCGCCCTCGCCCGGGTCGTCGAGTACGCCGTGTGGCTGCGGACCCCGGACCGGGCGCACTCCGACGAGGCGCTCGTCGATCGGGCCGCCGCCCGGCGCTTTGTCAACGAGCTGCTGATGCACCACCCCGACGGCAAGGACCTGTCCTACGGCGAGCTGCGCGAGCTGTTGTCGTCGTACGGCATCGACCTGTGGGACACCCGCGCGGTGGCCACCCTCGACGAGGCGCTGGCTGCGGGGGAGGAGCTCGGCTTCGACGTGGTGCTGAAGGCGACGGCCGACCACCTGCGGCACCGGCCGGACCTCGCGCACGTGTGGCGCAACATCGACACCGCCGAGGAGATGCGGGACGCCTGGGTGACGCTCAGCCGGGTCATCGACTCCCCGGAGCGCGCCGGCTTCGTCGTGCAGAAGAACGCGCCTCCCGGTGTGCCCGTGGGCATCTCGTCGATGGAGGACCCGCTCTTCGGGCCTGTGCTCTCCTTCGGCATCGGCGGCCCGCTCACCGAGCTGCTGGGGGACCGGTCGTTCCGCATCCCGCCGCTCGCCGAGCACGACGCCCAGGACATGGTCCGCGAGATCAAGGCCTCCCCGATCCTCTTCGGCTACCGCGGCTCCGAGATCGTCGACGTCGTCGAGATCGAGCGGCTCGTACGCCGCGTGGCGCAGGTGCAGAACGACCTGCCGGAGGTGCGGGCCCTCGAGCTGCCCCTCGTCCTGGCCGGCGCGTCGGGGGCCTCGGTCCTCGGTGGCACGGCCCGGATCGAGCCGGTCCTGGACCCGCGGTCGGACTGGTTCGTGCGTCGCCTGTCCACCCCTCCGGGAGACACGCTGCCCGACTGACGTCGGCCGCGTGACAGGATGCCCGGCATGCGCACCACCAGGCGAGACGCGGGAGCGCTCCGCGTCGCCATCGACCACACCGGCTACTACCCCGAGGTGGTGACCGACGGTGTCTTCGCGGCCGTGGCCGGCGAGGACGTGCTGTCGTTCTACGTGCACCACGAGCCGACGTTCGACCGCGACGAGGTGCGCCGCCACCTCACGGTCGTCGTCCTCACCCCGTCGCGGCTGATCCTGGCCCACACCGACGAGCACCCCGGTGACGACCTGCTGCCCGACCCCTACACGTCGACCTCCACGGAGGCCATCGCGCTCGCGTCGGTCCGCTCGGTCGTGGTCACCCGGATGATCGCCAACCCCACGTCGGGCCCGACCCCGCCCGCGGAGGCCGTGCTCACCATCGGCTGGGGAGGCGTGGGCCGGGTCGACCTCGAGCCCGCCGCCTGCTCCGACCCCGAGTGCGACGCCGACCACGGCTACACCGGCGTCATCGCGGGCGACGACTTCTCGCTGCGCGTCTCGGCCGTCGCCGAGGGCAAGAAGGCCGTCACTGGCCTGCTGGAGTTCGCCGAGGCGCTCTCGTCGCGCACCCACGGCGCGTGACAGCCGCCGAGGCGTTCACCGAGCCGGCGTACGGCGACCGCTCGCTCGGCGACGTCGTCCCCGCCGTCGCCCGCTCCCTGGGCATCGGCGCCGACGCCGTCGGCCCGCCGCCCACGGGGCTGCTGCTGCCCGACGCCGGGTCGTGGGTCGTCTTCCTCGTCGACGGGCTGGGCGCCGAGTTGCTGCAGCGCTACGCCCACGCGGCGCCGTACCTCTCCTCGCTCGTCGAGGGCAGCTCCACCGGCACCGCCGGTGTGCCGTCGACCACCGCCACGAGCCTCACGTCGCTCGGCACCGGCCTCACCCCCGGCACCCACGGGCTGGTCGGCTTCACCGCCCGGGTGCCCGGCACCGACCGGCTCCTCAACCACCTGTGGTGGGACAAGCGGGTCGACCCGATGGAGTGGCAGCCGCACCCGACGGCATTCGCACGCCTCGGCGCCGCCGGCGTGCAGGTGACGGTCGTCAACAAGCGCGAGTTCGAGGGCTCCGGCCTCACCGTCGCGGCCCACCGCGGTGCCGACTACGTCGGTGCCGACCGGGTCGGCGAGCGGATCGCCGGGGTCGTCGCGGCGGCCGCCACCTCGCCGTCGCTCACCTACGTCTACGACTCCGACCTCGACTGGACCGGTCACAAGTTCGGGGTCTCGTCCACCCAGTGGCTCCAGCAGCTCGCCATGGTCGACGCCGAGGCCGAGCAGATGCGGGAGGCGCTCCCCGCCTCCACCCGGCTGCTCGTGATCGCCGACCACGGGATGGTCGACAGCCCCACGGACGCGCGGGTGGACGTCGACGAGGTCACCGAGCTCCGCGACGGCGTCGCCCTGATCGGTGGCGAGGCCCGCTTCCGGCACCTCTACTGCTCCCGCGGGTCGGTGGCCGACGTCGTGGACACCTGGCGCGGGGTGCTGGGCGACCGCGCGACCGTGCTGACCCGCGACGACGCGGTGGCGCGGGGCTGGTTCGGCGCGGCGAGCGCCGGGGTGCTGCCCCGGATGGGTGACGTCCTGGTGGCCTGCCGGGGCGACCTGGGCATCGTGTCGAGCGTCGACTTCGCCTACGAGATGTCGCTCGTCGGCCTCCACGGCTCGCTCACGTCGACGGAGATGCTCATCCCCGTCCTCGTGGGCTGAGCGTCCTCCTCAGCCGAACGGCAGTGGCTCGGGCGCCAGGCTGACCGCCTTGGCCCGGGCGGCGGTGAGCCGGCGGCGGTGGTGCTGGCGGCACAGGACCTCGTAGGCCACCTCGGCGGGCGGCTCGTCGACGGTCTCGACGTCACCGACCACGACGACCTCTCCCTCGACCACCATCACGCCGTTCTCGGTGCGGGCGTTGTGGGTGGCCCGCTTGCCGCACCAGCACAGGGCCTCGACCTGCAGCACGTTCATCCGGTCGGCGAGCTCGACGAGGCGTGCGGAGCCCGGGAAGAGCATCGAGCGGAAGTCGGTGAGGATCCCGAAGGCGAACACGTCGATCTGGAGCTCGTCGACGACCTTGGCGAGCTGGTCGATCTGCGCGGTCGTGTAGAACTGCGCCTCGTCGCAGATGAGGTAGTCGATGCGCCCACCCGCCGTCAGGGTGCTGACGACGTACTGCCAGAAGTCGAAGTCGATCGGCACCTCGAGCGCGTCGTGCGTCAGCCCGAGCCGGCTCGACAGCACCGCCTCGCCGGCGCGGTCGTGGGACGTGAAGATCCGGCCCACCCGCCCACGCGCGGCGTGGTTGTGGTTGGTCTGGAGCGCCAGGGTCGACTTGCCGGAGTCCATGGTGCCGGTGAAGAAGTGCAGTTCAGCCACGAGGAGCGATCCTGTCACAGCCGACCGGGCGGGGCCGACGTCGCGGTACCTACGCCGCGGAGTCGCTGCGCCGTGCGATGAGGAACGCGAGCCACAGCACGAAGACCGCGTCCTCGGGCGGCAGGTCCTTCGAGGTGGTCAGCTCGGGCCGGTTGGTCCACATCCGCGACCGGCGCACCGCGCCGATGGGCTCCTCGCCGTGGGAGAGCACGAGCCGGGTCGTCCAGATGCTGGGTGCGCCGAGGGAGTACGACGAGTGGCTCGTGTCGATGTCGTAGCGGCTGGTCCAGATGCTGCGACGGCGCGCCCGCATGCGGACCAGGCCGCCCGTCTCGGCCACCCGGTCGGACCCCGTGGCTCCAAAGCGCCACGCGACCCCGTCGATGTCGACCTCGGCCCGCTCGCGCACCCAGCTCCGCGACGCCGAGGCGACGGCGCGACCGTCGGCCAGCACCACGTCGCCCTTCCCCCACACGTAGTCCACGCGCCGACGCTACGCCCGGGTGCAGGATGGGGGTCATGACCGACACTCCGCTGATCTCGGCCGACGAGCTGCGTGAGGGGCTCGACGGCGTCACCGTCCTCGACGTCCGCTACCGCCTCCTCGGGCCGCCCGGTGCGCCGGAGTTCACCGCCGGGCACGTCCCCGGGGCGGCGTACGTCGACCTGGACACCGATCTCTCCGACCCGCCCTCCGACCCGGTCGACGACCGGGGCCGGCACCCCCTCCCGTCCAGCGAGCGGTTCATCGCGGCCATGCAGCGCGCGGGAGTCGGGCTCGAGGCGTCCGTGGTCGTGTACGACGACTGGCAGGGACGTGCGGCCGCCCGGGCGTGGTGGCTGCTGCGGCACCACGGGCACCGTGACGTCCGGGTGCTCGACGGTGGCTGGGCGGCCTGGGTCGCGGCCGGGGGAGAGGTCGAGACGGGTCGGGTCGAACCGGCACCCGGTGACTTCCACGGCAGCCCCGGCTCGATGCCGGTCGTGGCCGCCGACCGCCTGCTCGACGTGCCCGTCGTCGTCGACGCCCGCGCTCCGGAGCGCTACCGCGGCGAGGTCGAGCCGATCGACCCCGTCGCCGGGCGCGTCCCGGGTGCGGTCAACGTGGACACGGGCCGCAACCTCGACAACCACGGGCACTTCCGCGACGCCGCCGAGCTCCGGGCGCTCTACGCCGAGGTCGGGGCGACGCCCGACGTCGAGGTCGCGACGTACTGCGGCTCGGGCGTGACCGCGACCCACGACATCCTCGCCATGGAGGTCGCCGGCGTCCGGGCGGCGCTCTACGGCCCCAGCTGGAGCGGCTGGGTCGCCGACCCGGGGCGGCCCGTCGAGCGGGGCTGAGGGTCAGCAGACGTACCTCCTCACAGTGATGGCCGGCCCGCCCACGCCAGAGCGGAGTTGTCCGCCGATCCCCGGAACTACCTCTCCAGGGGTGAAGCGTGGTCCAGACCTGTCGAACCGGTCTGGACAAGGTTGATGAAAGCCACCACGGCGTGTTGCCCCACGCTCCTACCGTCGCCGCATCGCCCGCCGACTCGCGGCCCGGGCAACCCACCACTGGGAGCTCTCTTCATGACTTCTCGACTGCGCCGGCCTGCGGGCGCGCTGATCGCCACCGCTCTGGTCGGCGGCCTCCTCGGCATCGCGCCACTGGCCCAGGCCGCCGTCGGCGGCCCCATCTCCGGCACGGTCACGGGACCGGGCGGCACCGCGCTGGCCGGTGTCCAGGTCGCCGCGCTGGAGGATCTCAGCGACAACGAGGACCCGTACTGGCAGAACGTCGACTTCGCCGAGACCGACGCGGAGGGTCGCTACTCGTTCCCCGACCTGGCCGACGGGACGTACCGGCTGGAGTTCGGCGACCGGTTGAACCCCAACCCGTGGGCCTCGGAGTTCTACGACGACCAGATCACCGTGAGGACCGCCGACGACATCGTGGTGGTCGATGGTGCTGCTGAAGGCACGTACGACGCCCAGCTGGCGCCCGAGTCCACGATCAGCGGGACTGTCACCGGTGCGAGCGACGAGCCTCTCGGCGACGCCGGTGTCTACGTCTCGACGTGGGCGAACGGCGAGTGGGTCCACGTGGATCAGACGACCACCGACGTGGCGGGCGACTACCTGCTGCGTGCCCTCCCGCGCGGAACCTACCGGGTCGAGTTCGGCTACGAGACTCCCGACGGCGACTACCTCAGCGAGGCGTTCGACAACGCCCACTACCTCGACCAGGGCGACGACATCGTCATCGCGTCCGATGGCTCGGTCCGGATGGGCATCGACGCCCAGCTCGTCCCAGGCGAGTTCGACCCGGTCCCCTTCACCCTCAACCAGGCTCCAGTGATCAGCGGGACCCAGCAGGTCGGCAACATGCTGACCGCAACCACCGGCTCCTGGACGCCCGCGCCGCAGCGCACCGAGATCTACTGGTTCCGGGGCGAGACCTACACCGGGGTCAGCGGACCGACCTACCCGCTCACGGCGGCCGACGCCGGTCAGGTCCTGACCGTCCTCGTCCAGGTCTACGGCTCGGAGGGTGAGTACGAGTACGCCAACGCAACCACGGGCACGATCGCCCCGGCCCCGGCCCCGGCCCCGGCCCCGGCTCCCGCACCCGCCCCTGCTCCCGATGAGCCGACGATCTCGTTCCCGAAGTCGATCGACGTCAAGGGAGACCTCAAGGTCGGCTCGACCCTGGTGCTCAAGAACTACAAGGCTCTCGTCGCTCGCTCCGCGGTCTCCTACAAGTTCCAGTGGTTCGCCGGTTCGAAGAAGATCAAGAAGGCGACCAGGACCAAGCTCAAGGTCACCAAGGCGCTCAGGGGGAAGAAGGTCTCGGTCAAGGTGACCGCCAAGCTCGGCAGCACCTCCAGGGCCGTGAAGGTCAAGGTGGGCAAGATCCGATGACTTCGGTCCAGCAGTGACCATGCAGTGAGAGCGACGGGGGTGGCCATCGGCCGCCCCCGTCCGTCACAACCGGGCCGTGACCGGGTCGCCGACCCGGACGGTCCCGGTGTTCTCGGGGACGAGGCTGACGGCGAAGAGCGTCTTGTGGTCGACGAGCCGGTGCCGGGCGAGGGTGCGGATCGGCTCCTTGCCGGTGGTCAGCGATCCGAGGTCGATCGTCGTCATCACGCACCGGTCGGTCGGCTTGGCCACCCGGAAGCTGACGTCGCCGACCGTCACGCGGGTCCAGGCGTCCTCGGCGAAGGGCCCGTCGCCGTCGACCACCAGGTTGGGGCGGAAGCGCGCCATCGGCAACGGCTCCGGCGGCTCCTCGCCGCGGGAGAGGGCGCCCTCGACGATCCAGTCGTTGAGCCGGCGCAGCGACGCCTCGCTCGCGATGGTCACCGGATAGCCGTCGGCGTACGCCGTATGGTCGCCGGGGCGGGAGAACTCCGGGTTGAGCCGGCGGCGCGTCGGGTCGTCGCACCAGACGAGCCGGACGTCGTCGCGACCCAGGGCCTTGCGCACCCACGCGTCGGCCTCCCCGCCGGCCGGGACTCCCTGGAGCTCGCGGGAGAAGAGCTTCACCCGCACCAGGTCGGCGTCGGGGTGGTCGAGCAGCAGGTCCGGCAGGTCCGCCGCCCTCAGCCTGAGGTCCCGGTCCAGCGTCGGGTCGGTGCGGGGCGTGTCGGCGACGAGCGCGAACAGGTCGTGCTGCTCACGGGCGGTGACGACCACCCCGTCGGCGTCGACGACCACCCAGGAGCGGTCGTCCTCGAAGCCCCGGGGCAGCACGGCCACGGAGGTGAGGGGTCGGCTCGCGGTGCTCTTGACGGGGTGGGCGGCCAGGGAGGTGATCTGCACGGCAGATGTCTACCAGTGCACGCCCTTGAACATCCGCGCCAGCATGATCTGCTCGCTCTCCCGGTGGCCCGCCTCGGCCTTCTCGCCCCTGGCCGCGGCCGAGTCGGGGAAGACGTTGTAGGCCATGTTGAGCAGCCGGAAGGTCGCCTTGGGGGCCACCGTGTGCGCCACGGCACCGACGTTGCCGAGGGCGGTGTTGATCTCGTGCGGGCGCTCCACCATCGCCCGGACGAGGATGTCGGCGGCCTGGGCGGGGCTGATCATCGGGAACTTGTCGTAGAGCTTGGTCGGCGCGGTCATCGGCGTCCGGACCAGCGGCATGTGGATGTTGGTGAAGGTGATCCCGTTGCCGACGACCTCGCTGGCCACGACGTTGGACCACGAGTCCAGGGCCGACTTGGACGCGACGTACGCCGAGAAGCGCGGCGGGTTGGTCTGCACGCCGATGGAGCTGACGTTGACCACGTGCCCCGACTGCTGGCGCTGCATGGCCGGCATCAGTCCGATCACCAGCCGGACCGCGCCGAAGTAGTTGAGCTGCATGGTGCGCTCGAAGTCGTGGAAGCGGTCCTGCGACAGCCGCAGCGACCGCCGGATCGAGCGGCCGGCGTTGTTGATGACGAAGTCGACCGACGGGAGGTCGGACGTGACCTGCTCGCAGAGCCGGTCGATCGACTCCAGGTCGGAGAGGTCGCACGCGTAGACGTGGGCGGTGCCGCCGCGCATCTCGATCATCGCCCGGGTCTCCTCGAGCTTGTCCTTGCCGCGCGCGACGAGGACCGGGACGCCACCGGCCTGGGCCACCTTGAGCGCGGTGACCTGGCCGATGCCGGACGAGGCGCCGGTGATGACCACGTGCTTGCCCTGGAGCGCCGCACGGGTGGCGCGGTTGCGACCGGTCGCCTGGTCGAGGTGGTCCTCCCAGTAGCCCCACAGCGTGCCCGCGTAGGACTCAAGGTCGGGCACGGAGATGCCGGAGCCCGACAGCGCCTTCTCCGTACGACGCGAGTCGAACGTCGCGGTGAAGCTGGTGTGGCCCAGCACCTCGGACGGGATCCCCGCACGACCCAGGGTCTGGTCGAGCACGATCCGACCCGGCGCCGAGCGGACGACGGCCCCGACGATGGTCGAGGGGCGCAGGGCACGGGGGACGAGCCCGAGTGGTCCGGCCGAGGTGACGTGGCGGTCGATCGGGGTGGCAAAGCGCGGGGCGCCAGCGGCGGCGCAGATGAGGTTGATGACCTCCACGACGGGCTGGGGCTCGGGGTTGACCAGGTGGAAGGCCTCCCCGTCGCGGCCGGGCAGGTGCGCCAGGTGGTCCATCGCCGAGGCAACGTAGTCGACGGGCACCACGTTGGTGTCGCCGAGGTCGGCCCCGACCAGCGGCAGCCAGGCGGGCAGGGTGTCGCGCAGCAGCTTGAGGAGCGGGAAGAAGTAGTAGGGGCCGTCGATCTTGTCCATCGCCCCCGTCTCGGAGTGACCGACGACGATCGAGGGGCGGTAGACGCGCCACGGCACGGTCGACTCCTCGCGGACGATCCGCTCGGACTCGTACTTCGTGCGGTGGTAGGGCGAGGGCAGGTGCTGGCCCTCGTGGAACATCGTCTCGTCGAAGACGCCGCGGAAGTCGCCGGCAGCGGCGACGCTGGAGACCTGGTGGAAGCAGCCCGCGTCGAGCGCCTCCGCGAGGGCGAGCGCGTGCCGGGTGCCGTCGACGTTCATCGCGTCGTTGGTCGCGTCGTCGGCGGTCATGTCGTAGATCGCGGCCAGGTGGAACACGTGGTCGATCCGTCCGGTGTGCTCCTCCACCCACGCCGGGTCGACGCCCAGGGCGGGCTCGGCGAGGTCGCCGACGACCGGGACGACGCGCGGGTCGTCCCACTGCCGCATGAGCGTCTCGAGGCGGGCCCGCGAGCCCTCGCGGACCAGGACGAAGACGTCGCCCTCGCGGTGGTCGAGCAGCTCCTCGACGAGGTGGCGGCCGATGAACCCGGTGGCGCCGGTCACGAAGTACGACATGCCAGCGGAGACTACTCGGGTCAGTCGGACTTGCCCCCGCCGAACATGATCTCGTCCCAGCTCGGCACCGAGGCGCGACCGCGACCCTTGCGGGCGGGCCGGCGCGCGGGGCGCTCGTCCTCCTCGGCGGCGGGCTTCTCCGGCTCGTCCGTGGTGGTCGGCGACTCGGCGTCCTTGTCGGCGCCGGCCTCGTCGGTGCCGGACTGCTTCTGGCCGGGCTCGTCGAGGTAGGCCTCGACGGGCTGCTCGGCACCGAGACCCGCGACCTCGGTGAGGTCCATCGTGGTCTCGGTGTCGGAGGCGGCCTCGTCGTCCGTCTCCGTGGCGGCCTGGGCGGGTGCGTCGCCGTCGTGCACCATCTCGATCGCGTCGTCGCCGAGCGGCAGCTCGTCGGCGGGCACCGACGACAGGCGACGCTGGCGGGCGTGCTGGAGGTCGTCGCGGCTCGTCGGCTCCTTCTCGGCACGCTCGGGCTGGGAGACCTGCTCGCCGACCAGCCAGCGGGCGTGGTCGTCCTCGACGGTGACGAAGTTGCCGCGCACGTCGAAGGCGAACGTCGCGGTGCCGGCGCGCTTGGGGGCGGTGAAGACGCCGACGAGGGTCCACCGGCCGTCCTCGCGCCGCCAGGCGTCCCACTCGACCGCGGACGGGTCGGTGCCGACGCTGCGCAGCTGGGCGGCTGCGGCCTCGCCGAGGGTGCGCGCACCGGTCTCGCCGGAGCGGCGGCGTACGGACGACAGCTGGGCGCGCTGGGCCACGTGCGCGCGCTCGGCCAGCACGGGCGCGGCGAACGGCATGATCCGCTCGACCGTGGTCTGCGCGGCCTGGGCCACCGACTCGGCCGACTCGCCGGCCCGGATGCGGGCCTGGATGTCGCGGGGGCGGAGGGCTGAGTCCATGGTGATCTCCAACTGGCCGATGCGTGCGTGCTCGCCGCGGAGGGCGGCCCGGAGAGCGTTGTCGGCGTCGAGGGTGTATTCGTCGCCGTTGTCCCCCACCAGAAGCAGCCGCTTGCCGTCCTCGCTCAGTCCCGCGAGCGTGAGGTGGGCCATCGGTGCTGGACTCCTTGAAGCGGTGGTGGTTCTCCGGTCCGTCCGAGCCTACGCCAGCGTCGACGCGCCGCACCGCTAGGCGGACGGCGCGCCCACCCACCAGATCTGCGGCGGCCACTCGATAGCCTGCGGCGGTGCCTCCCTACGACCCGACGTACCTCCTGGTCGGTGTCGACCTGGTGGGCATCTTCGTGTTCGCCATCTCGGGTGCCCTCGTGGCCGTGCGGCGTGGGTTCGACCTCTTCGGGGTCCTGGTGCTGGCCGGTACGACGGGGCTCGGCGGCGGCTTCCTGCGCGACGTCCTCATCGGCGCGACGCCGCCGGCGTCGCTCACCGACTGGCGCTACCTCACCGTCCCGCTGGTCGCCGGGCTGCTCACCTTCGTCTTCCACCCGACGGTGGGGCGGATGGAGCGGGTGATCGACGTCTTCGACGCGTTCGGGCTGTCGCTGTTCTGCGTCACCGGGGCGCTCAAGGCTCTTGAATACGGCCTCGCCCCGATCCCGGCCGCCCTGATGGGGATGGTGACCGGCATCGGCGGCGGGATGGTGCGCGACGTGCTGGCGGGTCGGCCGCCGGTGGTCTTCAACAGCAACTTGTACGCCACCCCGGCACTCCTCGGGGCGGCGGTGGCGGTGGGGCTGGACGCCACGACCCTGCCCCTGGGCGTGGTCGTCATCGCGGGGGCCGGCGTGTGCCTGGTGCTCCGGCTGCTGGCGATGGTCCTGGACTGGCGCGCGCCGCTCCCGCACGGTCCCGCCAACGTCTGAGCGGCCTCGCGCTCAGCCCAGCACGCGGTCGAGGTACGGGTTGGTGAAGACCCGGTCCGGGTCGAGCCGGTCGCGCAGCTGCTGGAACTCGTCCCACCGCGGGTAGACACGGGCCAGGTGCGCCGCGTCGCGGGTGTGCATCTTGCCCCAGTGCGGACGACCGTCGGCGGCTGCGAGCACGGCCTCGATGCCGGCGAAGTAGGCACGGTGGTCCGCGGCGACGGGCACGTGGAACGCGAGGTAGAGCGAGTCCCGGTCCGACGCGGTGGACAGGGTGATGTCGTCCGCGGGCGCCGTGCGGATCTCGACCGGGAAGCTCACCAGCCAGTCCGACGCGTCGACCTCCCGACGCGCCTCGCGCAGCACGTCGAGGCCGACCTCGCGCGGGACGGCGTACTCCATCTCCTTGAAGCGGACGTTGCGCGGCGTCGTGAAGACGTGGTGGGCGATGTCGGAGTAGCGGCGCTCGGAGAGCGCGCGGGCGCTGACCCGGTTGATGAGCGGGGTGGTGCGCGGGGCGCGGGTCGCGACCGTCGTGAGGGCGCCGAAGGCCGTGTTGGACAGCAGCTCGTCGTCGAGCCAGCCGCGCCACCGGGGGAGCGGCTCGGCGGTGTCGAGGTCGGCGAGCCGGTCGTTGGTCTTGGTCATCATCCGGTCGGTGTGCGGGAACCAGTACATGTCGACGTGGTGGTGCTCCGCGACCAGCTCGTCGTACGACGACAGCGCCTCGTCCCAGGTCATCGGCCGCTCGTGGGCCTCGAGCGCGAAGAGCGGCTCGACGTGGAAGGTGATCGACGTCAGGACCCCCAGCGCCCCGAGGCCGACCCTGGCCGCGGCGAAGACCTCGGGGTGCTCGTCGGCGCTCGCGCGCAGCACCTCGCCGGTGCCGGTGACCAGCTCGAGCCCGGCGATCTGGGCCGCCAGCGACGCGAGAACCCCGCCGGTCCCGTGGGTGCCCGTCGAGGTCGCGCCGGCGATGGTCTGGGCGTCGATGTCGCCCATGTTGTGCAGCGAGAGGCCCAGCCCGGCCAGCCGCGCGTTGAGCTCGTGGAGGGGGGTCCCCGCGCCCGCGGTCACGGTCATCGCCTCGCGGTCGACGGCGAGGATGCCGCTGAGGCCGTCGGGTCGCAGCTGCCCGTCGGACGCGACCGCGATCCCGGTGAAGCTGTGCCCGCTGCCCACCATCTTCACCGTGCCGCCGCGCTCGCGTGCGGCGAGCACCTCCCGCACCACCGCCGCGGTGTCCGCCGGCGAGGTCGCCCGGGCAGGGCTCGCCGACTCCGTCCGCGCCCAGTTGTGCCAGCTGCTCGTCGGCGCAGGGTCCATCGGGTCCTCCTCGGGCGGATGCTCGCAGACAGAGGCTAGACGGTGGGACGAGTCTTGGTCGTCGCCCCACGATGCCGTCATGTGTCAGACCCAATTGCGGGTATAGACGCGTCCTCAGAGCGCCACGTCCGGTAGGCGTGGTCAGGTTCAGATGAACGGCAGGTGACCGTCTGCCGTGGAATCGATCAACAAAGGGTCTGATTGGTCGGGACGGGTCCATGTCTAGTACATGGGGGTGGAGTACGTGCAGCACGCATGGGAGTTCAGCAACAACGGTCACGACCCGGGTCGCTACGTGACTCGCGGGGATCGAGCCCTGCGCAACCTCACGAACCCGCGCGTGAGTGTCGTCATCCCGACGCGCAACGAGGCCAAGAACCTACCGATGGTGATCCCGAGGCTCCCGGGAGGGCTCTTCGAGGTGCTCATCGTCGACGGGTGCTCCACCGACGGCACCGTGGACGTGGCCCGGGAGCTTCGCAGCGACGTGCGTTTCGTCGAGCAGACCGGGCAGGGCAAGGGCAATGCGCTGTCCACCGGCTTCGCGGCTGCACGTGGCGACATCCTGGTCACCCTGGACGCGGACGGATCCGCGGACCCGGCCGAGATACCTCGATTCGTCTCGGCCCTGGTCGCCGGGGCGGACCTGGCCAAGGGTTCGCGATTCGCCCAGGGGGGCGGCAGCGCCGACATCACGCGTACCCGAAGGCTCGGCAACCGGGTGCTGTGCATCCTGGTCAACGGGATCTACGGCACCGGCTACACCGACCTCTGCTACGGCTACAACGCGTTCTGGGCGGACTGCCTGCCCGCGCTCTCCACGTCACGGCCGTTGTACGCCGCCGATCCGACCCTCGAGTCGCCGCTCGGTGAGGGGTTCGAGGTAGAGACCGTGCTCAACGTGCGCGCCGCCAAGGGGGCGCTGCGGGTGTGGGAGGTGCCCAGCTACGAGCTGCGACGCATTCACGGTCAGAGCAACCTCCACGCCTTCCGCGACGGCTGGCGGGTCGTCAGGACGATCTGGGGCGAGAGTCCGGCATTCGCGGCACGCTACTCGCCGTCGGCGGCGGCTCCGCCCGGGTCGGTGGACGGGATCCTTCCCCTTCCGGCAACGAGCCAAGCGATCGCACCTGTGACCCCCGTGCGGGCCGAGGCCCCGCCAGTCCCGTTGCCGCGGACGACGCCGGTGATCGAGCAGAGCCCCGCCCTGGTGGGAGACTCTCAGCCTCCCCCGGGCACGAGAGCCAGCAACGGACACGGACCGGACAAGCAGTGACGCCCCCGGACACCGACGGTCCGCACTCGGTCTCGGTCGTGATCTGCGCCTTCACCGAGCATCGTCTGGCCGACCTCACGGCCGCGATCGACGCCCTGCGGGGCCAGAGCCGACCCGCGGACCAGGTGATCCTGGTCATCGACCACAACGAGGTGCTGCTGCGTCTGGCCCGGAGCGCCTGGGCGCCAGGTGTCGAGATCCTCACCAACCAGGGGACGCCCGGCCTCTCCGACGCCCGCAACACCGGCGCGGCGGGCGCGACCGGCGCGGTGATCGCCTTCCTCGACGACGACGCCACTCCCGAGCCGGACTGGCTCGAGCACCTCGTGGCACCGTTCGCGGACCCGCGCGTGGTCGCGGTCGGTGGGGCGGCGAACCCTCGGTGGGAGAGCGCACGCCCCCGGTGGTGGCCGGCAGAGTTCGACTGGGTGGTCGGATGCACCTACCTGGGAATGCCGACAGTTGGTGGCGAGGTCCGCAACGTCCTCGGCGCCACGATGGCCTTCCGTGCCGATGTCTTCGCCGGTGGCGAGGGCTTCTCGCTGGTGGTGGGGCGCGTCGGTGCATCCGCGACGGGGTGCGAGGAGACCGAGCTGTGCATCCGGCTACGGCAGCACCGTCCGGACGCGAGCATCCTGTTCGAGCCGCGTGCGGTGGTCCACCACCGGGTCACCCCGGCCCGCGAACGGTTCGCCTACTTCGCGCGGCGGACCTTCGCGGAAGGCCGGTCCAAGGCCGCTGTCGCCGGGTTGGTCGGACCACATGACGCGCTCAGCACCGAGCGGTCCTACGTGGCGAGGACCCTGCCGGCGGGAGTGGGCCGCGGGTTGGTCTCCACGTGCCGGCGGGGGGATCTCTCCGGCGCCGCCCGCGCTGGGGCGATCAGCATCGGGCTCCTGCTGACGGCCACCGGCTACGGCCTAGGTCGGGTCGGCGGGCTCGCGCGCCGGGCGTCGGCGTCCGAAGAGGGCTTCCTCCCGATCCGGCTGGTGCAGCTCGAGCTCACCGACCCGTCTCCTTGCGCGGCGGCACCCGGCTACGGGCGGGCACGGGTCCTGGTCCGGCGCGAGGGTCGACCGGTGGGCTCCGTGGACGTCCTGCTCGACGAAGGTCGGGTCAGTCCCATGGCCGAGGCCCGGATCCGGGCGCACTTCGGGACGCGTGGTGCCCCTCCGAGGCCGACCGGCGCGTCGCCCCGAGCCACACCCACGCCCGGTGTCGCCGTCGTGGTCGCAACCCACGACCGGCCCCGCGAGCTCCAGCGTTGCCTCGACTCGTTGCTGGCGACCCAGTACCCCTGCCTCCAGGTCATCGTCGTGGACAACGCGCCGAGCTCCTCGGTCACCCGGGACATGGTGCAGCACGACTACCCGACAGTGACCTACGTGCACGAGGACGTGGCCGGCCTGGCCCGAGCGCACAACCGGGGACTCCAGCACGTGGTTGCCCCGGTCGTGGCCTTCACCGACGACGACGTCGTCGTCGACCCGTGCTGGGTCCGGAACCTCGCGGCGCAGTTCTCGTCGGACCGGGTCGGCTGCGTCACCGGGCTGATCTGGCCGGCCGAGCTCGAGACCCCCGCCCAGGCGATGATCGAGGCGCACGGCGCCTTCGGCAAGGGATTCGCCACGCGCACCTTCGACCTGGACGGGTCCCGGCCCGACGACCCGCTCTTCCCCTACACCGCCGGTGCGCTGGGGTCCGGCGCCAACATGGCCTTCCGGACCGACGTGCTGCGCGAGCTGGGCGGCTTCGACGCGGCACTGGGCGCCGGCAGCAGGGGACGGGGCGGGGACGACCTCGCCGCATTCCTCGACGTCATCGAGGCGGGGTACTCCTTGGTCTACGAGCCCGCAGCGATCGTTCACCACCACCATCGACGCGAGGCGGGAGTCGCCCGGACGCAGGCCCTCAACTACGGAATCGGTCTGGGGGCCTATCTCACCCGGGCGGTGATGCGCCGACCTTCGAGAGCGGTCGCCTTCCTCCGGCTGGCCCCCCGGGCGGTGGTCCACCTGGTCGCGACCTCCTCGAACTGGGATCCCGGACCGGGCGCAGATCGTGCGCGCCGGCTGCTGCCCTGGCAGCTGCTCGGCCTCGTCCGCGGCCCGTTCGACTATGCCCGCAGCGCCCGGGAGGTACGTCAGACGCCCCAGGGGGCGTCATGATGACCCCCGTCCCGGTGCTGCTTTACCACAGCGTCGCGGTGGAGTCCTCGGCACGGTTCCGACCCTGGACCATGCATCCTCGCCGGTTCGCCGCGCACATGCAGCTGCTGGCGGATCGTGGTCATCACAGCCTCACCATCGGCCAGCTCGAGCCGGCTCTGTGCCCGGGTGGACCGCCCCTGCCTGAGCGCCCCGTGGTGATCACCTTCGACGACGGTTTCGCCGACTTCCACTCCGCGGCCCTGCCCGTGCTGGAGGAACACCGCCTCGCCAGCACTATGTACGCCACGACCGGCTACCTCGGCGGGACCGCTCGCTGGCTGGCGCGTGAGCGCGAGCAGGACCGTCCGATGCTCCACCCCGAACAGCTGCACGACATTGCCGCACGCGGGGTGGAGGTCGGGGCCCACAGCCACACCCACCCCAGGCTCGACGAGCTGAGCGCGGCCGACTCCCGCGCCGAGATCCGCCGCAGCAAGGAGGTCCTCGAGCAGGAGCTGCAGCGACCGGTGACCAGCTTCGCCTACCCCCACGGCTGCCACAGCCGGCGGGTGCGGGAGCAGGTGATCGAGGCCGGATACTCCTCGGCCACGGCGGTCCGGCACGCCATTTCCTCGCCGGAGGACGACGTCTTCGCCATGGCCCGCGTCATGGTGCTCGCCGACACCACGACCGCGGACCTGGCGAAGCTGCTCGCCGGTCAGGGAATCCCCCAGGCGCCCTACCGACCGCGGACGCGGACCGCTCTGTGGCGTGCTGTGCGGCGTACACGGCGGGTGCTGGTCTCCACGCCGAGGGGACACCGGGCGCCATGACGCGGACCAGTGGTTCGATGGGCGCGTTGACGACCCGGGTGCGGCCAGCACCCCGGCGGACCTGGCGCGAGCTCATCGCCGTCGACCCGGATGCCCTGCCGACCCAGTCCCCCGAGTGGCTCGACAGCTTGTGCGCGGACGGACGCTACGTCGACGCCAGCCGGTGCTACGAGCTCCAGGACGGTCGTCGAGCACTGCTGCCGCTGGTGCGGCGCACGCACCGCGCGAACCGGGCGTCGACCTTGGCGTCGATGCCTGCCAGCTGGGGCTTCGGCGGGTTGTTGGTCGAGGGGGGAGTGACCGTGGAGGCGGTGTCGGCCGTGGTCGACGACCTGGTCGGCCAGGGCGCCCTGCGAGTCCGGCTGCGCCCCAACCCCCTGCACTCGGACGTCTGGACGGCAGCGATGGCAGGGCGGCGGGGAGTCACCGCCACGCCGTCGTGCGCGCACGTGCTCGACCTGGGCGGTGGCTTCGACGCGGTCTGGGAGCAACGCTTCAAGGCGACGACCCGCAGCCAGGTGCGCAAGGCCGAGCGGATGGGGGTCGTGGTCGAGACCGACACCACCGGTCGGCTGCTGCCGGAGCTCCACGCGCTGCTGCGCACCTCGGTCGACCGCTGGGCGAGCCGGCAGCACGAGCCGGCCCGCATGGCGCAGCTCCGGTTCGCGCGTAGGGACCCCCCGGCCAAGCTTCGGGCGATCGCCGAGCACCTGGGCGGGTCCTGCCGGGTGTCGGTCGCTCGCATCGACGGCGTCGCGGTCGCCGCGATCCTGGTGCTCCAGGGTCGCAACGCCCACTACACCAGGGGCGCGATGGACGAGGAGCTGGCCTCGCACTCCCAGGCCACCAAGCTGCTGCACAAGGTCGCGATCGAGGCTGCCTGCGAAGCCGGGTGCGACACGTACCACATGGGCGAGTCCGGGGAGTCGGCCGGACTCTCACAGTTCAAGAGCCGGTTCGGCGCGGTGGCGCAGCCCTACCACGAGTACGTCATCGAGCGGGTGCCGCTCACCCGGCTCGACCAGCTGGCGCGATCCAGCGTCAAACGCGTCCTCGGGTTCCAGGATGCCTGATCGGCGGCGCTGGTCGCTCGTTGCCGCGGTGGCGGTGACGGCGGTCGTGGTGACTGCAGGCGTCATCACCGCGACCCGGGCCGACCCGGGCGCCGAAGCGCCCGAGCAGGTCCTCGTGTTCGCCGACGAGTTCGACGCGGGCACGCTGGACCAGAGTCGATGGACCACCTGCTACTGGTGGGACGACGGCGGCTGCACCAACGAGGGCAACGACGAGCTCCAGTGGTACCTCCCCGACAACGTGGGCGTCGAGAGCGGCGCCCTGCGACTGGAGGCGCGGCAGGACTGGGTGCGGGGCTCGGACGAGGAGGGCTATCCCTACACCTCGGGCATGGTGACCACCGGTCGGAGCGCAGACGACCAGGCGCAGCCGCCGCGGTTCGGGTTCCAGTACGGCCGGGTCGAGGCCCGGATGCGGATGCCTGCCGGCAAGGGACTGTGGCCCGCGTTGTGGCTGCTGCCCCTCACGCACGAGTCCCGGCCGGAGATCGACGTGATGGAGGTCCTGGGCGACACCCCCTCGACGCTGCGCGCACACTTCCGCTATCTGGACGACGGTGAGCGCGTCACCCTCGGCCACACCTGGACGGGGAAGGACTCCTCGGCCGGGTGGCACGTCTACGGTCTGCGTTGGACCCCCGAGGAGCTCGTGTGGCTGGTCGACGGCACGGAGCAGTGGCGATTCACCGAAGCGGAGTTCGTCCCCCACGAGCCGATGTACCTGCTGATCAACCTGGCCGTGGGTGGGGAGTGGCCCGGTGCGCCCACCCCCTCCACCGACTTCCCGTCCGCCCTCGAGGTCGACTACGTCCGGATCTGGCAGAAGGACGCGTGACTCCCGATGTCCACCCAAGCCCGAGCGGGCCGCCTCGGCTCCCTCTTGACCGAGCAGGTCCGCCAGCCACTGCTGCGCAACGGCTACGCGCTGGTGCTCAACTCCGGGACGACCGCACTCCTCGGGATGGGGTTCTGGGTGCTGGCCGCGCGGCGCTTCACTGTGGAGGAGATCGGGGTCGGCTCGGCGCTGGTGGCCGCGCTGGCCCTGTTGTCGACGATCGCCCAGCTCAACCTGGCGAACGTCCTGGTGCGGTTCCTGCCCACCGCAGGTCGGAACACCGCTCGGGTGATCGCCGGGTGCTCCCTGGCCTCCGGCTCCGCTGCGGTCGTGGTCGGTGTCGTCTTCCTCACGGGTGCCCGGTGGTGGGCGCCCACCCTGCCGCTGAACACCCACGACCTGCGCCTCGACGTCTGGTTCGTCGTCGCCCTGGTGCTGTGGTGCCTGTTCGTGCTGCAGGACGGCGCCCTGTCCGGTCTGCGCCAGTCGGACTGGGTGCTCGGGAAGAACACCGCACACGGGGTCCTCAAGCTGTGCGCCCTCCTGGTCCCGGTCATCGCCCTTTCCTCCTACGGTGTGTTCCTCGCCTGGACCATCCCAGTGGCCGCGATCCTGGTGGCGGTCGGCCTCGTGATGGTCCGTCGACTCGTCCCCGCCCACGTCGCCCGCACGGCCTCACTGGCGCAACCCGTTGCGCCCCGGCAGATCGTGCGCTTCGCCTCCTTCGACTACGTCGTCGCGCTCGTGGGCACCGGCCTGACCAGTGCGCTGCCCCTCGTCGTGCTCGAGACCTCCGGGGCCGCGACCGCGGCCTACTTCACCTTGGCGTGGAGCATCTCCTACTCGCTCTACCTGGTCAGCCGCAGCATGGCCACCTCACTGCTGGTGGAGGGGGCGGGCGACGTCTCGCGGCTGGGTGAGTACAGCTATCGCGCGCTCGTGCACACCAGCGCGATCCTGGCCCCCCTCGTGGCTGCCACGGTCCTGCTCGCCCCGGTGCTGATGCGGATGTTCGGGGAGGAGTACGCCGCCGAGGGGAGCACCGTGCTGCGCCTCCTGGCGCTCTCGGCGCTGCCGTCCGCCGTCGTGGTCGTCTACAGCGCCGTGGAGAGGGTCCGGAAGCGGATGCTCCGGCTGGTCGTGGTCACCGTCTCCATCAACGCCACTGCCCTTGCGCTCATCTGGGTGTTGCTCCGGACCCATGGGCTGCCGGGCCTCGGCGTCGCCTGGCTGGGCACCCAGACGGTGGCCGCGGCCCTCCTGCTCGCCACCACGTTGGGCCCGATGTGGGTTCCCCACCTCCAGGGCCGGATGGCGTCCTGGCTCGTACGGGTGGCCAGCGACGCCCGGTCCGACGCCCACCGACGAGCGCAGGGGCGACTGCTTGAGCGCCACTACCCGGAGCTGGCAGCTACCTTGGGGCTCGACCCCGCGTGGCAGGTCCAGCGGGTGTTCCCCACCGTCGGCGACGTGGCGGTCGCCGAGGTGGGGGGCGCGGTCTCCAAGGCGATCCTCAAGCTCGCACTCACCGACCGGGGGTCGGATGCACTGCTCGCGTCGTGCCGGGCGGTGGACGCCTTGTCGTCGGACCCCCGTGTGGACGGATGGGCGGGCCTGCTGCCGCGGACGCTGGCGATTGGTCGGGATTCCGGACGGTTGGTGGTGCTCGAGCGCCGTGTCGTCGGGAGGGACGGTCGGGACGTGATCGCTCAGGCGCCGGACGACATCCCGGTCTCGACGGTTCTCGGCGACATCAGCTCACTGCACCGGCGCACCGGCCGCACCGCCGTGATGGACGCGCCGCTGCTGGGATCGTGGGTGGACGAGCCCGTCGCCCTCCTCGAGACCTGGCTCGACCCCACGGCACCGCCCGGGGCGACCGGGGGCCTCCGGACGCTCCTGCGGCACGGATGGCAGGGCCGAACGGTGACCCTCAGCTGGACCCACGGTGACCTGGCCCCCGGCAACGTGGTCTTCAGTGGCGAGGGTCGTCGGACCGCGGGGATCATCGACTGGGAGCGGGCTCGCGCCGACGGGATGTCCGAGCTGGACCGCACGCACTTCCTGCTCACAGCCCGGATGCTGCGCGAGGACCGGGAGCTCGGCAGCCTGGTGTGCGAGCTCGTACGACGACCCGAGCTCGGCGCGGGGGGCCTGGGCGATCCCGCCCTGGTCCTTCTTGCCTGGCTGGACCACGTCGTGGGCATCGTCTCCAAGAGCGACCGCTTCCCTCCCAACGGCTTCTGGGCGGCCCGCAACGTCCATCCGGTGCTGCGTCAGGTCGGGAGCATGACATGAGTGCGACCGTGAAGAGCGATGTCAGGTCGCCGACGCGGGAGGAGGCCGCACGCCGCGTCCGGACAGGGTGGGTGAGCTCGCTCGTGGAGCTCGGCGTGGCGTCGAGCCTGTGGGTCCTGACGCTGTCCCTGGTCGACGTGCGCGCGATGACCGACCTGGGTCTGGTCTCGGTGCTGCCGTGGACCGCGTGGGCCGCCCTGGCAGTGGTGGCCCTCAGCTTCGCCCGCGCGCTCGGCCGGTCGACGTCACCCGGCTGGCTGCTGACGGGTTACCCCCTGGTCCTGTCCCTCCTCGTCTTCTGCACGCCGCCGATCCTCTACGGGACGCCTCGCTACTCCTGGGCCTGGAAGCACGCCGGGATCGTCGACTTCATCGACCGCACGGGAGCGGTGGACCCGCAGGTCGACGTGCTCGCCGTCTACCACAGCTGGCCGGGGTTCTTCGCCGCCAACGCGATGCTGAGCGACCTGGCCGGGTTCGACACCTCCTTGAGCTATGCCGCCTGGGCGGAGCCAATCCTGAACCTGCTGGCGCTCTCGGCGGTGCTTTCCCTCATCCGGGCCTTCACCACCGACGCCCGGACGATCGCGGTCGGCGGATGGTTGTTCGTGCTGGGCAACTGGGTCGGGCAGGGCTACTTCTCCCCGCAGGGGATCAACTTCGTCTGGTACCTGACGGTGATGACCGTCCTCCTGCGTTGGTTCCCCGGCCGTCCTGCCCCGTCCACCCCGGACCCGGGTGCGGCCAGGCGAGTGGGTCTGTGCGCCGTGGTCCTGCTGCTCCTCGTCAGCATCGTGAGCACCCACCAGCTCACCCCGGTGATCACGCTGCTCGTGCTGACCGCGCTGGTCGTCCTTCGGCAGACCAGCCTGCGAGTCCTGCCCTCCTTCCTGGGCGTGGTGCTGGGCGCCTGGGTGTTGTACGTCGCCGAGCCGTTCACCCGCACCGAGCTGCGCGAGGCACTCAGCGAGGTCGGGACGGTGGGCTCCAACCTCGAGAGCACCCTGATCGGCTACGGGACCGCCACTGCCGGTCAGATCCTGGTCTCCCTGGCGACGCGCGTCTTCACCGTGGGCTTCTGCCTGATGGCCGCACTCGGGGTCCTCACCGCCTGGCGGTCCGGACGCCGGGACCATGCGGCCCTCGTCCTGGCCGTCGTACCGTTCGTGACGGTCGGAGTCAGCACGTACGGCAACGAGGTGCTGTTCCGTGCCTACCTGTTCGCCATGCCCGGGTTGGCCTTCTTCGCGGCCGTCCTGCTGTGGCCACCGGGGACACCAGCGGTCCGCCGACGAGCGGCGCTGGTGGGTGTGGTGACCGTGCCCCTCATGGTCGGGTCCGGCCTCGCGCAGTTCGGCAACGACCGTCAGTACCACTTCACGCCCGAGGAGGTCGCGGCGGCCGAGTTCGTCTACGACAATGCTCCACCCGGGAGCCTGCTGATCGAGGGCTCCCGCAACTATCCCTCGCAGTTCCGCAACTACGAGCGGTTCACCTACGTCCCGATCGCTCGTGAGGATCCCGAGGACATCCAGCGGATACTCGACGACCCCGTGCAGGCGATGTCGCGCTGGATGAGTGACACCGACACCTACTCCGCGTCCTACCTCATCATCACCAGGTCCCAGATCGTCGCCACCACGGCCCTGGGGGAGATCCCCGGGGACGGCCTGATCGGGATCGAGGCCGCGCTGAGATCGTCGCCCGAGTTCCGGGTGGTCTTCGAGAACCGGGACGCCACCGTGTTCGAGCTGGCCACCGACTCCGGGGGCGGGGCCTCGTGAGCTGCCCGGGATCCCCGGTCGTCATCCGCGCGCTGCTGACCACCCTGTCCGGTCTGGCGGCCGTCGCCGTCGTGCTGGGGGACATGGGCGCACCGGTACAGCCGGTGCTGGTCCTCTGGTTCGTGCTCGTCTGCCCGGGGATGGCGTTCGTCGGCCTGATCCGGCCTCCTTCGCTCCTGTTCGCGCTGACCCTGTCGATAGCGGTCAGCTGCGCGCTGGCGGTCATGGTCTCCCAGGCCCTGCTCTTCGCTGGGGCGTGGAGCCCCGTGACTGGCCTGGTCGTCCTGGCAGGACTCACCGTGGTGGGTGCAGGGGCCGATCTCCGGGCCGCTCGTCGAGCCGGACCGGTGGGCGTCGACACGAGTGAGGGCCGATGAGTGCCACCGTCCCGCTGTTGTCCCTGATCGGCCTCCTGGGGCTGCTTGCCCTCATGAAGGCGCATCACCCGGGGGAGACCCGAGACGCGGACCGGTTCTTGATGGTGGTGGCGTCGGCCCAGGGATTGGTCGTGCTCGTCCTCGCCCTGAGCCAGCTGCTCGCCCTGACCCGGCCCTGACCGTCGGCCTCTCCCGCACCCCTCCCGGTGGGTGCTCGCGCCGGGTCCGGTCCCGTCCGCGCTGTACCGTGACGGGCACGTCGTACCCGGTCCCTCGATTCCCTCGATCCCCTGAGTGAGTTGATGTCGTGGCTCATCGCCTGCTGTCCCGTCTGGCCCTCGTGGTCGGTGCCGTGCTGCTCGCCAGCACCTCGGTCCCGTCGTACGCGTCGCACCCGACCGCCGGATACGCCCTCGCCGAGGAGCGCAGCTCCGCGGCCGTGACACCGGTCGGGGTGCCGGGGCGATGGAGGTTGGTCTTCAGCGACGAGTTCGGGGGCACCCGCCTCGACCTCGACAAGTGGCGGCCCAACTGGCTCGCTGGATCGGACCGGGAGGTCACCAAGCCTGTGAACAGCGCCGAAATCGCGGCGTACGACCCCCGACAGGTGCGGGTGGCCCGGGGGTCGCTGCGACTGCGCGCCGTGAGACGTGACATCAGGGACAACCGGGGCAGGCGGTACCAGTACGCCTCGGGACTGGTGGAGTCCTACCACGACTACCAGTTCCGTTACGGCTACGCCGAGGCGCGGATGTTCCTCGCGGCCAACACCGACCCCTCGCTGGGGGATGTCGGCAGCTGTGGTCCCAACTGGCCGGCCTTCTGGATGAACGGCGAGAACCACCCCCAGGACGGAGAGATCGACGTCATGGAGTGCCTGAGCGATGACGACGTCGCCTGGCACTACTGGTGGGCCGGGGGCACCAACGGCGGCTACCCTGACCGCTGGAAGGGCAGCATGCCCGGCGGGGGAGGGTGGCACACCTTCGGAGTGGACTGGCGGCCCGGCCGCCTGACGTTCTACTACGACGGTCGCAGGGTGGGTACCCACACCCGCGGCGTCACCGGGTCGCCCCACTTCCTCATCCTCAACCACGGGATCAGCGGCCCCCTGGTCAAGGTGCCTGCGACGCTCAAGGTCGACTACGTGCGCGTATGGAAGACGAGGCGCTAGCCGGGGAGCGGGTGCGGGTCGCCTGGGCGCCGACGACGGCGACGAACCCGGCGACCACGGCGACGAGGTAGGCCGCCGAGGCGCCGTGGTGGTCCACCACGAAGCCGGCGATCGCGGCCCCGGGCGCGACGCCGGCCATCAGTCCGGTGTGCAGGATGGCCATGCCCTCGGTCAGCCGCCCTGGCGGGACGGTCTGCTCGGTGAGCGACATGGTGGCGATGAGGGTCGGGGCGATCGAGCAGCCGCCCACGAGCAGGGCCAGGAACATCAGCGGGAAGCCCTCGACGAACACGGGCGGGACCATCGCCAGCATCATCGCGAAGGAGCCCCACCGCACCCGGACGGCCGGGCCGCGCTTCCAGGCGATCGCGCCGGTCACGATGCCGGCAAGCATGCTCCCGACGGCCCAGACCGCCAGCAGCCAGCCCGACACCGCCCGCGACCCGGCCTCCTCGGCGAACGCCACGGTGGTGACCTCGGCCGACCCGAACAGGGCGCCCAGCGACAGGCACACCAGGGCGAGGGGGAGCACAGTGCGCCACGGCATGGGTAGCCGGGTGCCACCCCTGCGGTGTTGCCCCGACGGGGGCTCGGTGGCCCGCTGGGCGGCGAACGCGTAGGTGCCGGCCAGGCCAGCGACCACCGCGACGACGAGTCCGGCGACCGGGTGCCAGAGCGTGGCGAGCATCGTGGCCAGGACCGGGCCGACGACGAAGACGACCTCGTCGAGGACCGACTCCAGCGCGTACGCCGTCTGCACCTCACGCGGGCGGTCGAGCAGGTGCGACCACCGGGTGCGCACGCACGCGCCGACCTGGGGCTGGAAGGCGCCGGTGAGCGCCGCGAGCACGTAGGTGAGCAGCATCGGCCAGTCGCGGGTGACCGCCAGGACGAGCAGCATCATCGACACCGCGAAGCCGGTGATGGCCAGCGGCAGCACCCGCCCCTGGCCGAAGCGGTCCACCAGCCGGCCGTGGAGCACGGCGCACGACGCCTGCCCGAGCACCACGACCCCGGAGACGACGCCGGCCACCCCGTAGGACCCGGTCTCGCCCTCCACGAGCAGCACCACGCCGAGCGTCACCATCGACATGGGCAGTCGGGCCACGAGCCCGGCCGAGCTGAAGCGGAAGGCGCCGGGCCGGGACAGCACGCGGCGGTAGGAGTCGAGCATCGCGAGGATGCTAGGCCTCACTAGGCTGGCGACATGAATCCCGACGTGTCGCCGTACGACGCCCTCCTGCTCCTCTCCTTCGGCGGCCCGGAGAAGCCGGCGGACGTCGTGCCGTTCCTCGAGAACGTCACCCGCGGACGCGGCATCCCCCGCGAGCGGCTCGAGGAGGTGGGGGAGCACTACTTCCTCTTCGGTGGGCGCAGCCCGATCAACGACCAGAACCGCGACCTGCTCGCGGCCATCCGCGAGGACCTCGCCGGCAGCGGCATCGACCTCCCGGTCTACTGGGGCAACCGCAACTGGGACCCCTACCTCGCCGACACCCTCACCCAGATGCGCGACGACGGCATCCAGCGAGCGGCGGTGATCACCACGTCGGCGTACTCGTCGTACTCCTCCTGCCGCCAGTACCGCGAGAACCTCGCCGACGCGGTCGCCGCGGTCGAGGGTGCGCCGCGCCTCGAGCGGCTCCGGCAGTACTACAACCACCCCGGCTTCGTGGAGCCCGTCGTGGACGCCACGCTGGCGGCGATGGCCGACCTCCCCGACGCGGTCCGCGAGGGCGCCGAGCTGGTCTTCGTCACCCACTCGATCCCCACCGCCATGGCCGAGTCCAGCGGGCCGCCGCTCGAGGGCGGCAACGCCTACGTGCGCCAGCACCTCGCGGTCGCCGAGGAGATCACCGGGCGGGTGCGCCAGGAGACCGGCCGCCGCCACAAGCACGAGCTCGTCTACTGCTCCCGCTCCGGCTCTCCGCGCATCCCGTGGCTGGAGCCCGACGTCAACGACCACCTCGCCGCCCTCGCCAAGCGCGGTGTCGCCGCCGTCGTGATGATCCCGGTCGGTTTCGTCTCCGACCACATGGAGGTCATCTACGACCTCGACACCGAGGCGATGGCCACGGCCGAGAAGGTCGGCATCGAGGCCGTCCGCGCCGCGACCCCGGGCATCGACCCGCGCTTCGTCGCCATGGTGCGCGACCTGCTGGTCGAGCGGGCGGCGGTCGAGCGGGGCGAGGAGGTCGCCCGCAGCACGGTCGGCGACCAGCGGCCCTGGCGCGAGATCTGCGCGGCCGGGTGCTGCCCCAACCCGCGGGGCCCGCGCCCGGCCCTCTGCGGGTCCGACTGATGTCCCACGACCCGGTCGCGCTGCGCGACATCGCCTCCACCGTCGCGCGCGAGGGCGCCGAGCTGGCCCGTCGCATGCGCCAGGGCGGCATCGACGTGGCCGACACCAAGTCCAGCGCCGTCGACGTCGTCACGGAGGCCGACCGCGCCGTGGAGGCGCTCGTGCGTCGCCGGATCCTCGAGCACCGCCCCGACGACGCGATCCTGGGGGAGGAGGGCGACGACCACCCCGGGACCAGCGGGGTCCGGTGGGTCGTGGACCCGATCGACGGCACCGTCAACTACCTCTACGGCCTGCCCGACTGCGCGGTCTCGGTCGCCGCGGAGGTCGGGGACGAGGTCGTCGCCGGCGTCGTCGTCACCATCCCGACCGGGGTCGAGTACGCCGCGGCCCGCGGCCACGGCGCCACCCGCGACGGCGTCCCCGTCTCGGTCCGACCTGCTCCGCCGCTGGCCGAGATGCTGGTCCTGACCGGCTTCGGCTACCGCGCCGAGGTGCGTGCCCACCAGGTCGCCTCGGTCGCCCGGTTGCTGCCGCAGGTCCGTGACGTTCGTCGCATGGGCTCCTGCTCGCTCGACATCTGCCACGTCGCCGACGGCAGCGGCGACGCGTACGTCGAGGAGGGGCCGGCCCGCTGGGACTGGGCAGCCGCGTCCTTGGTGGCGACCGAGGCGGGGGCCGTGTTCGCCCGCCTGCCGGGCCGGATGAGCGACCACCTGGCCCCCGTGGAGGGTGTGGTGGCGGCCAATCCCGACTGGCCCGGGCGCTCGGTCATCGCGGCGGCCCCGGCTGACGGCTGGGACGACTTCCTCGGCGCCCTGAGGGCGGCGGGTTTCGTGGCCGACCAACCCTGACGGGGCGGGGAATACCGGCGGTCCGAGGCGTGTTGCGGCGACACGTCGAGACCGGCGTGGCGCATGCGCCGGTCATGGTGCACAATCCACCCGCGACGAAGAGGATGAACGATCCAATTTTGCGCTGACGACGTGGATCGCTCGGCATGGGAGAGGGAGCAATGGCTACTGACTACGACGCGCCACGCAAGACCGAAGAGGACCAGAGCGAAGAGAGCATCGAGGAGCTCAAGGCGCGGCGGCACGACAAGAACTCGGGCAAGGTCGACGAGGACGAGGCCGAGGCCGCCGAGTCCTTCGAGCTGCCCGGTGCCGACCTGTCGCACGAGGAGCTCGCCGTCGAGGTGATGCCCCGGCAGGAGGACGAGTTCACCTGCATGAGCTGCTTCCTGGTCCACCACCGTTCGCAGCTCGCGGACGAGAAGAAGCTCATCTGCCGCGACTGCATCTGAGTCGACTCCGCCGGGGACGACCGTCCCCGCGACCGGCAGCACCGCACACGTCGAAGGCCGCGGACCCCGAGGGGGCCGCGGCCTTTCGTGCGCCTGCCCTCTCGGGCGGCCGGTGGGTCAGCTGGTGGGGGTGGGCGCCTTGTCGGCGTCCTGGTCGTCCTTCTGCAGCCCGGGCGGCAGGTGGCCGGTGGACCTCGTGTAGTAGTTGGCCGCCCTGCGGGTGGCCAGCATCCGGGCGATGGCGATGAGCGTGCCGCTCACGGCGGCCCACGCCACGGCCTCCCACACGTCGACGTCGGGGTCGGCCGGGTTGGCCGGCGGGTTCTTGCCGGTCGCCGCGCGCCAGGTCGTGTTGAGGCCCTTCTTCGCGACGGCGGCGGCGCCGAGCGCCGCGGCGAGGGAGAAGACCGACCAGACCTTGCTGCTGTTGTTGCTGCTGCTGGATGCCATACAGGCACCCTACCCAGCGGACCGGGTCCCCATGAGCGCCGCCGCCAGGCGGTCCGGGCGGCGCGTGCTGACGAGCCAGTACGGCGCGGGGTCGGCCGGGTCGGTGATCTCCACGCGCACCCCGCGCTTGAGGTAGGGGCGCAGCAGCAGGTAGGCGCGCGCGTCGGCGTCCTGCCCGGCCACCCGTCGCATCTCCTCGGCGTCGAGCGGGGTCACCTCGCCGACGTGCTCGAGCCCGATGCGGGCCTTGCCGGCCTGCAGGCGGCCGTCGGCGACGACGACCCGGGCCGCGCCGTACGACACGAACGCGACCACCAGTCCGGCCATCGCGAGCCCGGTGACCGTCCACGCCACGACGGGCGGGGTCGCCACCACCACGGCCAGCCACAGCGTGGCCACCAGCATGGTCCCCTGCACCCACCAGCGCAGCGGGACGCCCAGTCGTTCCGCGTACTCCACGCCGCAGAGCCTAGGCGGCACCCCTGCGGGTAGATTCACCGCCCGTGCCCGACGAGCTCCCCACGACCGATCTGCCCGCCGATCTCCCCGCCGACCTCGACGTCGCGATCGTGCGTCTCGACCCGGACCTGCCGCTGCCGTCGTACGCCCACCCCGGTGACGCCGGTGCCGACCTGCGCACCACCGTCGACGTGACGCTGGCACCGGGGGAGCGTGCCCTGGTGCCCACCGGCATCGGCATCGCGCTGCCGGACGGGTACGTCGCGCTGGTGCACCCGCGCTCGGGGCTCGCGGCCCGCCACGGCCTCTCGATCGTCAACAGCCCCGGGACGGTCGACGCGGGCTACCGCGGCGAGGTCAAGGTCATGCTGATCAACCACGACCCGGTCGAGGCGGTGGAGCTGCGGCGCGGCGACCGGATCGCCCAGCTGGTGATCCAGCGCTTCGAACGCGCCCGGTTCGTCGAGGTCGGGCAACTCCCCGACTCCGTACGGGGCGAGGGGGGCTACGGTTCTACAGGGGGCTTCGGTCGTCCCTGACCGCTCGCCCCCGGTCCCCACGGACCGCGAAGGATGCCCACGGCCCAACAGGGTCGTCACGAAGGAGTGATTGCACGTGAAGTTCCGCCGCAAGGCCGAGCCCACGCAGGCGCCGGACGAGTCCGCCCCGTCCGCCGCCGGTGAGACCACCGCCGCGACCGGGGACGAGACCGCAGCCCCTGTCGCACCGACCGGCTCCGGGCCGTTCGACGAGTCCGAGGTCGCCGGCGACGGCGTCGAGCGGGTCGACCTCGGGTCCCTGCTGGTCGCCCCCACGCCGGGCCGCGAGCTGCGCCTGCAGGTCGACGAGCCGACCGGCACCGTGCAGGCGGTGATGCTCGCTGGACCCGACGGGGCCCTGGAGTTCCAGGCGTTCGCGGCACCGCGCAACGGCGACCTCTGGTCGACCGTGCGCCCCCAGATCGCCGCCGACATCGCCCGGCGCGGCGGCACCACCACCGAGCGCGAGGGCCGCTTCGGCACCGAGCTGCTGTGCCAGGTGCCCGTCCAGCGCCCCGACGGCACCCCGGCGACCCAGCCGTCGCGGATCATCGGCGTCAACGGCGACCGCTGGATGCTCCGCGCCTCGCTGCTCGGTCGGCCCGCGCTCGAGCCCGAGGGGGCCGAGGAGTGGGAGGACGCGCTCGCGCAGGTCGTCGTACGCCGCGGCACCACCGCCATGCCCGTCGGCGAGCCGCTGCCGGTCGTGCTGCCCGAGCAGGCGCGACGGGTCAACTGATCACCATGCCCGACACCGCCGGCCCGTCCCCGCACCGCAGCCGACTGCGGCGCAGCCTCTCGCGCTGGGCCGACTCGGAGGACCAGCACGCCCGGGACCTCCGCAAGACGCACGCCACCGTCGCCGGCGAGACCTGCATCGCCGACGCCCCCGACCGTGAGCACGTGCGGCTGCGGGGCACCGTCAAGACCGTGACGCTGCGACCGCGCGGCGGTGTCCCGGCGCTGGAGGCCGAGCTCGACGACGGCACCGGTGTGGTCCTGATCGTGTGGCTGGGCCGCCGCCGGATCGCCGGGGTGGGGCCGGGTCGCGCGATGTACGTCGAGGGCCGCATCGGCACGGCCACCGGCCACCGGATCGTGTTCAACCCGCGCTACGAGCTGATCCCGTGAGCGAGCCGTCCGCGTCGTCCCCGTCCGCACCGTCCCACGTGGCCTCCGTCGCGACGGTCGAGGAGGTCGTGCGCCGGCAGCTCTCGCAGGCCCTCGGCGGACGCCGGGGCATGGTCGAGGCGGCCGTCCCGACCCTCGTCTTCACGGTGCTGTGGCTCACCACGAGCGAGCTGGAGCTGGCGCTGGCCGTCAGCGTGGGTGCGGCGCTGGTGCTGCTCGTCGTGCGCCTCGTGCAGCGCTCCAGCGTCCAGTTCGTCGTCAACGCGCTGGTCGGCATCGGCATCGGCTGGTTCTTCGTGCAGCGGTCGGCGGCGTCCGGCGGCAGCGCCGACGACCAGGCGCTGGCCTACTTCCTGCCCGGGATCCTCTACAACTCCGGCTACACCGTGGTGCTGGTCTTCACCATCGTGATCGGCTGGCCGCTCGTCGGCTTCATGGTCGGCAGCGTGACCGGCGACGCGACCGCCTGGCACCGCGACAAGCAGGTCGTCCGGCTCTGCTCGCTGCTCACCTGGATGCTGGTCCTGCCCTGCGTGGTGCGGGTCGCCCTTCAGGCGCCGGTCTGGCTGGCCGGGACCTCGGGATCGATGGACGCCGACACGGCCGTCGCCGCCCTGGGGATCATGAAGATCGCCCTCGGCTGGCCGCTGCAGCTCGCCGCCCTCGGCGGCATGGTGTGGCTGCTCGCCCGCAACCACACCCCCATGGAGTCCGCTCCGGCCGAGTGACGCTCTGGCGGCCGGAGCGAGGGCTTCGTACGCTCAGCCGCCGTGGTTGTGCGGCGAGAGGAGTCGCTCGAGCCCCTCCTCGACGTCTGCCGGGACGACGAAGAGCAGCTCGTCACCCGCCTCGAGGGGCTGCTCCGCCGACGGGGTGTAGACCTGCCCGTCGCGCAGGATGGTGACCAGCGCGCAGTTGTCGGGGAACGGCACCAGTCCGCTCGGGGTGCCGACGTACGGCGACTCCGGCGGCAGCGTCATCTCGACCAGGTTGGCGTTGCCCTGGCGGAAGGTGAACAGCCGCACCAGGTCGCCGACCGTCACGGCCTCCTCGACCAGGGCGGACATGATCCGCGGCGTCGACACGTTGACGTCGACGCCCCAGGCCTCGGTGAAGAGCCACTCGTTGTTGGGGTGGTTGACCCGACCCACGGTGCGCGGCACGCCGAACTCCGTCTTGGCGAGCAGCGACGTCACGAGGTTGGCCTTGTCGTCACCGGTGGCGGCGATGACCACGTCGCACTTGTCGAGCTGGGCCTCCTCGAGCGAGGACATCTCGCAGGAGTCCGCGAGCAGCCACTCGGCGTTGGGCACCCGCTCGGGCCGGATGGCCGAGGGGGACTTGTCGATGAGCAGGACCTGGTGGCCGTTGTCGATCAGCTCGCGCGCGATCGATCGGCCGACGGCACCGGCCCCGGCGATGGCGACCCTCATGTCAGCCCTCCTCCGGTCCGTGGTCGAGCACGGAGTAGGCGTGCGCGGCGCCTTCCTCGCGGATGACGAGGTGCAGCATGTCGCCCTCCTGGATGACGGTGTCGCGGGTGGGCAGCATGCCCTCGCCCAGGCGGTCGATCCACGCGATGCGGCTGCGGGACTGCTCCTGGAAGTGGATGGTGCGCTGGCCGACCCAGTGCTCGGGGACGCGGATGTGGTCCACGCGGATGGTGCCCGACGGGTCACGGAAGTCCGGCTCGGCGCCCGCAGGCAGGATCCGGCGCAGCACCTGGTCGGCCGTCCACTTGACCGTGGCGACCGTGGTGATGCCGAGGCGCTGGTAGACCTCGGCGCGACCCGGGTCGTAGATGCGGGCGACGACCTGCTGGATCCCGAAGGTCTCGCGGGCGACACGCGCGGCGATGATGTTGGAGTTGTCGCCGCTCGAGACCGCCGCGAAGGCGTCGGCGCGACGGATGCCGGCCTTCTCCAGGACCTCCTGGTCGAAGCCGTAGCCGGTGACCTTGTCGCCGTTGAAGGTCGGCCCCAGGCGTCGGAACGCGTCGGGGTCGCTGTCGATGATTGCGACCGTGTGGTTGCGGTCCTCGAGGCTGCGGGCCAGCGTGGAGCCGACCCGGCCACATCCCATGATGACGACGTGCACGGACGCACCGTATCCCAGTCGGGCGGCGATCCCGGCGGCTCGCCCCAGGGTGGCTAGGCTGTCCGCTCGTGGGTGTCGGAGATGTGTCGAAACGGATCCTGCTCGGGCGCAAGCTCCGCAGCAGCCAGCTGGGGGAGACCCTGCTGCCCAAGCGCATCGCGCTGCCGGTCTTCGCCTCCGACGCCCTCTCCTCGGTGGCCTACGCGCCCGACGAGATCTTCATCATGCTCGCGGTCGCCGGCGCCTCGGCGTACGCCTGGTCCTGGAAGATCGGCCTCGCCGTCGCGGTGGTGATGCTCACCGTCGTGGCGTCCTACCGCCAGACCGTGCACGCCTACCCGTCCGGCGGCGGGGACTACGAGGTGGCCACGGTCAACCTCGGTCGCACGGCCGGCATCACCGTCGGCAGCGCGCTGCTCGTGGACTACGTCCTCACCGTCGCGGTGTCGATCTCGTCGGCCTCGCAGTACGCCGCCGGGGCGATCCCGGCGTTGATCGGGCACGAGGCGACGGCTGCGTGCGTGGCCGTGGCCCTCCTCGCCGCGCTCAACCTGCGCGGGGTGCGCGAGTCCGGGACGCTCTTCGCCGTCCCGACCTACCTGTTCATGGTCGCCATCCTCGGCATGTGCGCCTACGGCCTGATGCGGTTGCTCGCCGGGGACCTCCCCGACGCCGAGAGCGCCCAGCTGCAGATCCAGCCCCAGGAGGGCTGGGAGGGGCCGCTGAACCAGGTGGCCCTCTTCTTCCTGCTGGCACGCGCGTTCTCCTCGGGTTGTGCCGCCCTGACGGGCGTCGAGGCCATCTCCAACGGCGTGCCGGCGTTCCGGCGGCCCAAGAGCCGCAACGCCGCCACGACGCTGCTGCTGCTCGCCCTCATCGCCATCAGCATGATGATGAGCGTCATCGTGCTCGCCAACCAGATGAGCATCCGGTACGTCGACCCGCACGACATCGACCGGCTGCAGACCGCCGCGGGGGACGCCCTGCCCGAGGGCTACGAGCAGCACCCGGTGATCTCCCAGATCGCGGCGGGCGTCTTCGACCACTTCCCGCCCGGCTTCTACTTCGTGGTGACCGTGACCGGCGTGATCCTGGTGCTGGCCGCCAACACGGCGTTCAACGGCTTCCCGGTGCTCGGGTCGATCCTGGCGCAGGACGGGCTCGCTCCGCGCTCGCTCGGCTCGCGCGGAGACCGGCTCGCCTACAGCAACGGCATCGTGTTCCTCGCCGTCATGTCGATGCTGCTCATCTGGGCCTTCGACGCGGAGACCACCAAGCTGATCCAGCTCTACATCGTCGGCGTCTTCGTGTCCTTCAACCTCAGCCAGCTCGGCATGATCCGCCACTGGACCCGGCACCTGAAGACCGAGCGGGACCCGGCCGTGCGGCGCCGGATGATGCGCTCGCGCGCCATCAACACCTTCGGCCTCGGCCTCACCGCGGTGGTGTTGGTGATCGTGCTGATCACCAAGTTCCTCGCCGGTGCGTGGATCACGATCATCGCGATGGGCTTCTTCTTCCTCGTGATGCAGGGCATCGCCAAGCACTACGACCGGGTCGAGCTCGAGCTCGCGGCGGACGAGCAGGACAAGGTGATGCCGACCCGCGTGCACGCGATCGTGCTGACCTCCAAGCTGCACAAGCCCACGCTGCGGGCGCTGGCCTTCGCCAAGGCGACCCGGCCCAACGCACTCGAGGCGATCTACGTGTCGATCGACCCGGTGGCCACGGCCAAGCTGATGGAGGAGTGGGACGAGCGGCACATCGACATCCCCCTCAAGGTCCTGCACTCGCCGTACCGCGAGGTGACGCGCCCGATCGTCCAGTACGCCCAGGAGATCAGAAAGTCCAACCCCCGCGGGGTGGTCGCCGTCTACATCCCGGAATACGTCGTCGGGCGCTGGTGGGAGCAGCTGTTGCACAACCAGACCGCGCTGCGCCTCAAGGGCCGGCTGCTGTTCGCGCCCGGGGTCATGGTCATCTCGGTGCCCTACCAGCTGCGGTCGTCCCGCATCGCCCTCGAGCGCGAGGAGGCCCTGGAGGGCCGCGTGCACGCCGGGGACCTGCGCCGCGGACGCGTCGACTCCAAGCGCAACCCCAACGAGCGATGAGCCGGTCCACCAGGCCGCGTCGGGCGCGCGGGCGCTCTCGCGTCGGGGAGCGTTTCGAGGCCGAGGTCGGCCCGGTGGCCCACGGCGGGCACTGCATCGTCCGGTTGCCCGAGCCCGAGTCCCGGGTGGTCTTCACCCGGCACGCGGTGCCGGGGGAGCGGGTGGTCGTCGAGATCACCGAGGGCACCGACGGCGACCGCTTCTGGCGCGGTGACGCCATCGAGGTGCTGTCCGCGTCGCCGGACCGGGTGGAGGCGCCGTGCCCGGTGGCCGGCCCCGGCCTCTGCGGCGGCTGCGACTTCCAGCACGTCGCGGTGCCGGCGCAGCGCGACCTCAAGGCCGCGGTGGTGCGCGAGCAGCTGGTCCGGCTCGGACGCCTGCCGGCCGACGACCCGCTGGTCGCGGGCCTCGTCGTCGAGGCGGTCCCCGGTGACGAGCACGGCCTGCGCTGGCGCACCCGCATGCAGTGGGCGCGCACCGAGGACGGCCGCCGGGGCCTGCGGGCGCACCGCTCGCGCCGCGTCGTACCCGTTGACGACTGCCTGATCGCCCACCCCGACGCCCGCACCCCCGAGCCCGGCCCGCCGATCACCGAGACCGTCGAGGGCCGTGACTTCTCGGTGGAGCCCGACGGGTTCTGGCAGGTGCACCCGGGCGCGCCGTCCGTCCTCGTCTCGACGGTGCTCGACGTCCTCGACCCGCAGCCGGGGGAGCGAGTGCTCGACCTGTACGCCGGCGTGGGGCTCTTCGCCCGCTTCGTCGGGGAACGCACCGGCTCCCGGCTGGTCGCGGTCGAGGGCGACCGGGCCGCGTGCGTGCACGCCCGCACCAACCTGGCCGGCCACGAGGGCGCCGTCGTGGAGCACGGACCCGTCGACCGGGTGCTCGCGTCGTCGTACGACGAGCCCTTCGACCTCGTCGTCCTCGACCCGCCCCGCGAGGGCGCCAAGCGCGTCGTCGTGGAGCAGGTCGTCGACCGCGCGCCGCGCGCTGTGGCGTACGTCGCCTGTGACCCCGCCGCCCTCGCTCGCGACCTCGCGATCTTCGCTGAGCACGGCTACCGGCTCGAGCGGCTGCGTGCCTTCGACCTCTTCCCGATGACGCACCACGTCGAATGCGTGGCGCTACTGGAGAGAACAGGCTCTGACCTGCGGTGACGCGACTCGCGATGACGCCGCCGGGCTCCGCCGACCCGCCTCGTGGCGCACCTGCTCACCAGCCACGTCGACCCAGTCACGACGAGCGGAGTTCTTGGGGGACCACCGCCACCGTGGTGTGGGCGCGTTCGATGACCGAGGTGGCGATGGAGCCGGTGACCAGTCGGCCCAGCGACGTCATCGGGTGATGCCCCACGACGATCATGGCCCATCCGCCGTGGCGCGGGCTGAGTGCTTCATCGGCGAAGCCGTGCTTGAGGGTGAGGGTGACGCGAACGTCGGGGTACTTCTCGGCGAGGCCGGCCACCGAGGTGGCGAGGGTGGCGCGTAGATCCTCGAGGTCAGGGTCGTCGGCCTTGTGGCCGCGTGCCTCCTGGTACTGGGCCACCGCGGCGGCTGCGTCCCAGAATGAGTGCAGGACCGTGAGCGGGAGGCCGTGTAGGCACGCCTGGCGGTAGGCGAACTCGATCACCGGTAGTGACTCGGGGGTTCCGTCGGCCCCTACGACCACCCCGGCCTGGGCGTCGCCGTCGGCTGCGGGGCGGCAGACGACCACCGGGCAGGCCGCGTGGGCACTGACCGCCGCGCTGACGGACCCCAGCAGCATGCTCTTCACCACTCCGCGACCTCGGGACCCGACGACCAGCAGGTAGGCATACCTCGAGGCATCGCGCAGCACCTGACGAGGATCCCCCGACAGGGTCTCACCGGTCACGGCGAGGTCGGGATGCCCGAGCCGCGCGGCGGCGACGGCGTCCTCGGCCAGCTCGTCCGCCGTGTCGCCCACCGACACCACTGCCACCCGGCGGTGCTCCAGCGACGCCTGTTCTGCCGCCCACCGGACCGCACGGTCGGCGTGGTCGGACCCGTCGAAGGCGACGACGATCGCACCGCGGACGTGGTCGGGATCCAAGGACCGGCTCATGAGTCGAGGATCGCGTGTGCCCGGTCGGGTCGACATGGGCCTACGACTCGCGCTGGGGGGACCATGGACCCTGCATCGACCCCGCCGTCGCCGGGTCGGTGTTGCGGCCGGATGCCGACCTGCTGGTGCCCTCTGCGCTGAGCCCCTCGCGCTCGCGGCCCCGCGTGGGTAGCGTCGCGCCATGAGCGACAACGGGTTCGACCCGAGCGCACCGCCGAGCGGTCCCGGGTGTGTGGAGTGCGAGGCGACGGGCGGCTGGTGGGTCCACCTGCGCCGGTGTGCGCAGTGCGGCCACGTCGGGTGCTGCGACTCCTCACCGAGCCAGCACGCGACGGCGCACCACCACGCGACCGGGCACCCGGTGATCCAGAGCTACGAGCCGGGGGAGGACTGGTTCTGGGACTTCGCGCGCGAGAAGGGCGTCCTGGGCCCGGTGCTCGCACCCCCGACCTCGCACCCCGACGACCAGCCGGCGCCGGGGCCGGCCGGGCGGGTGCCCGACGACTGGCGCGACCACATCCACCAGTGAGCCGGCCGGAGGGGGAGCCATGGCGTCGTACGCCGTCAACCACGATGCGGTCGCGCACGCCCGCCGGCTGATCGAGGCGCGCCAGTACGTCCTCGACAGCGACTGGGGTGAGGTCCAGCCCGACGCTGCCGCGCAGAACGCCTACCTCGAGCGGCACACCTGGGAGGAGTACGCCGCGTGGCACCTCGGGCTGACCGACGGGGCGAACGACGACACCAAGGCCCGCTACGCGTTCGGGTACGGCGACCTGCGCCGGGTCCACCGCAGCGGCCTGATCGCCTGCGTCTACCGCGCCGCGGAGTGGCGGCACAAGCAGGTGGAGCTCGCGGCCCACGACCTGCTCCAGCGGCTCGACGTGCGCGCCGGCATCACGTGACACCTCTCTCGGCATCATGTATCTTGATGTCGAGATAAACACCCGCACCCGAAGTTAGGTGTGCCTTGCTTCCGCAGGCTCGACGTCCGTGGGCAAGATGGGTGCAGACCCGACGACTCAACAGGAGATGTGGCTGATGGCCAGTCAGGACAGCTTCGGCGCCAAGAGCACCCTGGACGTGGACGGTAAGTCCTACGAGATCTTCCGCCTCGACAAGGTGGTGGGTGAGGGTCTCGACGTCGAGAGCCTGCCCTTCTCGCTCAAGGTGCTGCTCGAGAACCTCCTCCGCACGGAGGACGGTGCGGACATCACCGCCGACGACATCAAGGCGATCGCCGGTTGGGACGCGGACGCGGACCCCAGCAAGGAGATCCAGTTCACGCCGGCGCGCGTGATCATGCAGGACTTCACCGGCGTCCCGTGCGTCGTCGACCTCGCCACCATGCGTGAGGCGATGGCCGAGCTCGGTGGCGACGCGACCAAGATCAACCCGCTCGCGCCTGCCGAGATGGTCATCGACCACTCCGTGATCGCCGACGTCTTCGGCACCCCGGAGTCGTTCGAGCGCAACGTCGAGATCGAGTACGAGCGCAACCGCGAGCGCTACCAGTTCCTGCGCTGGGGCCAGGGCGCCTTCGACGACTTCAAGGTCGTCCCGCCCGGCACCGGCATCGTGCACCAGGTCAACATCGAGCACCTCGCCCGCACCGTCTTCACCCGCGAGGTCGACGGTGAGCTGCAGGCCTACCCCGACACCTGCGTCGGCACGGACTCCCACACCACCATGGTCAACGGCATCGGCGTCGTCGGCTGGGGCGTGGGCGGCATCGAGGCCGAGGCCGCGATGCTCGGCCAGCCGGTCAGCATGCTCATCCCGCGGGTCGTGGGCTTCAAGCTCAACGGCGACCTGCCCGAGGGCGCGACCGCGACCGACCTCGTCCTCACGATCACCGAGATGCTGCGCAAGCACGGCGTCGTCGGCAAGTTCGTCGAGTTCTACGGCCCCGGCGTCTCCGCGCTCCCGCTGGCCAACCGCGCCACGATCGGCAACATGAGCCCGGAGTTCGGCTCGACCATCGCGGTCTTCCCGATCGACCAGCAGACGGTCGACTACCTGCGCCTGACCGGCCGCTCCGAGGAGCAGCTCGCGCTCGTCGAGACCTACGCCAAGGAGCAGGGCCTCTGGCACGACCCGGACGCCGAGCCCCGCTACAGCGAGCGCCTCGAGCTCGACGTCTCCACCGTCGTCCCGTCGCTGGCCGGCCCGAAGCGTCCCCAGGACCGCGTCGAGGTCACCAAGGCCAAGGAGGGCTTCCGCACCGCCCTCGCCGACTACACCGACGACCCGGGCGCGACGGCCACCGTCAACCTCGACGGCCAGGAGTTCGAGATCGGCCACGGCGCCGTCACGATCGCCGCGATCACCTCGTGCACCAACACGTCCAACCCGAGCGTGATGATCGGCGCGGCCCTGCTCGCCAAGAACGCCGTCGACAAGGGCCTGTCCCGCAAGCCGTGGGTCAAGACCACGCTCGCGCCCGGCTCCAAGGTCGTCAGCGACTACTACGACCGGTCCGGCCTCACGCCCTACCTCGACAAGCTCGGCTTCAACCTCGTCGGCTACGGCTGCACGACCTGCATCGGCAACTCGGGCCCGCTCATCCCCGAGGTCTCCGCCGCGGTCAACGAGGCCGACCTCGCCGTCACCAGCGTGCTGTCGGGCAACCGCAACTTCGAGGGCCGGATCAACCCGGACATCAAGATGAACTACCTCGCGTCCCCGCCGCTGGTCGTCGCCTACGCGCTGGCCGGCTCCATGGACGTCAACCTGTACGACGACCCGCTGGGCCAGGACCAGGACGGCAACGACGTGTACCTCAAGGACATCTGGCCGAGCCCGGCCGAGGTCGAGGAGACCATCGCGCAGGCCATCAACTCGGAGATGTTCGGCGAGTCCTACAAGGACGTCTTCGCCGGCGACGAGCGCTGGCAGTCGCTGCCCACGCCCGAGGGCAACACCTTCGCGTGGGACGAGAACTCGACGTACGTCCGCCGTGCGCCGTACTTCGACGGCATGCCCGACGAGCCCACGCCGGTCGAGGACATCGACGGCGCCCGCGTCCTGCTCAAGCTGGGTGACTCCGTCACGACCGACCACATCAGCCCCGCGGGCGCGATAAAGAAGGACAGCCCGGCCGGTCGCTACCTCGCCGAGCACGGCGTCGGCCAGCGTGACTTCAACTCCTACGGCTCGCGCCGTGGCAACCACGAGGTCATGATCCGCGGCACCTTCGCCAACATCCGGCTGCGCAACCAGCTGGCCCCCGGCACCGAGGGCGGCGTGACGCGCGACTTCACCGCCGGCGGCGAGGTGACGAGCGTCTTCGAGGCGTCCGAGAACTACATCGCCGCGGGCACCCCGCTGGTCGTCCTGGCGGGCAAGGAGTACGGCTCCGGCTCGTCGCGCGACTGGGCGGCCAAGGGCACCTCGCTGCTCGGCGTCAAGGCGGTCATCGCGGAGTCCTACGAGCGGATCCACCGCTCCAACCTCATCGGCATGGGCGTCATCCCGCTGCAGTACCCCGAGGGCCAGAGCGCCGAGTCGCTCGGGCTGACGGGCGAGGAGACGTTCTCGATCTCCGGGATCACCGCGCTCAACGACGGCAGCACGCCCAAGACGGTGAAGGTCACGGCCGGCGACGTCGAGTTCGACGCCACCGTCCGCATCGACACCCCGGGCGAGGCCAACTACTACCGCAACGGCGGGATCATGCAGTACGTCCTGCGCAACCTGCTCAAGGGCTGACCTTGCCCGAGTCGTCGGACTTCATGGCCCGGGTACGGGCGGCCGCCAGTGATGGCGGTCGCCTGTCCCCGGGCTCCATGGCGTCCTGGGAGGTCTTCCCGTTCGAGCGCGAGGGCCTGCGGGTGCGCCCGCTCGAGGAGTACGTCGTCCCGGAGCCGGACCGCCGCAAGGCCCCGGAGGACTGCAAGAGCTGCTCCGCGCTCGGACGCGACGACCTCGTGCTGCACCGCGGTGACCGCCTCGGCGTGATCCGCCCCGGCGGCTGCAACCTCGTCTTCGTCGCCAACATCGTGTCGCTGTCCCACGAGATGCTCGACGACCTCGACGACGACGGGCACGTCGAGCTCGGGCGGCTCGTCGGTCGCACGTACGCCGCCATGAAGGCGCTCGACGGCGTGGGCAACGTCCACGTCAACAAGTGGGAGAACGGCACCGGCCACCTCTCCGTCACCCTGCTGGCACGCCCCGAGGGTGTGCTCCAGCTCCGTGGCTCCAACCTGGCCGCCTGGGCCGACATGCTCCCGCCCACCCCGGCGGACGAGCTGGCCGCCCGCGCCGACCTCGTGCGGCACGCCCTGACGCGCGCCGGGTGAGCCCGGCCCTGGGCGACGCCCTCGGTGCCACCTGGGTCGGCGTACCGGTCTGGACGATCGCCGTCATCGGACTGATCGTGCTGGTCGGGGCCTTCGTGCAGGCCACGATCGGGCTGGGGCTCGGCCTCCTCGGGGCGCCGTTGATCGCCCTGATGGAGCCCCAGCTGGTGCCCACCCTGCTGCTGCTCCTCGCCGTGCCGGTCTCGACCGCCGTCCTGGTGGTCGAGCGGCACCACGTCGACTGGCGGGTCGTGGCCTGGGCGCTGCCCGCCCGGGTGCCGGGCACGCTGCTCGGCGTCTGGCTCGTCACCGCCATCGCCGGTCGCTGGCTCGGGGTGGCCGTCGCGGTGATGGTGCTCGTCGCGGTCGCCCTGGCGCTCCACACCGTGGAGGTGCGGCAGACTCCGGCGACGCTGGTCGGGGCCGGGTTCGTGGCCGGCACGGCCGGGACGGCCGTGGCCGTGGGCGGACCCCCGATGGCGATCGTGATGGCCCACCGACCGCCACGTGAGGTGCGCGGCACGCTGTCGCTGTTCTTCGTCGTCGGCTCGGTGATGAGCGTGGTGTGGTTCGCCGTCGTGGGGGAGCTGCCCCGCTCGTCGATCGCCCTGGCGGTGGCCTACCTCCCGTTGCTCGCGGTCGCGTTCCCGCTGGGCAGCCTGGCCAACCACCGGTTGCCCCGCGAGCGCTTCCGGCGCGGCGTGCTCGCACTCTGCGCACTGTCGGCCGTCGTGCTGCTGGTGCGCTCGCTCGTCGGGTGAGGGTGGGCCGCTTCGACCGTCCCCGTAGCCTGACGCGGTGAGCGAGACCGAGACCGACGACCGGCCCGAGCGACGATCCCCGGTCCTGCTGGTCCTGTCCTCCGTGGTGGCCGTGGTCGTGATCGGCGGGGCGCTCGCCGCTCCGCTCGTGGCGCGGGTCGCCGGCTACGAGCGGGAGCCGCTGGACCTGTCGGCCGTGCAGACGTGGGAGATCGACGACACGCGCCACACCGACGGAGACGTCGACTACCCGCAGACGCCGCCGGCCGGCGGTCCGCACGCCCCGATCTGGCTGGACTGCGGTGTCTACGACGTGCCCGTGCGGGACGAGAACGCCGTGCACGACCTCGAGCACGGGACGGTCTGGATCACCCACGACCCCGAGCTCTCCGAGCGCGACCTGGAGGAGCTCGCCGAGCAGCTGCCCGACAACGGGATCATGTCCCCGCGCGAGGACCTGCCGTCCCCCGTGGTCGTCACGGTCTGGGGCGCACAGCTGGCCCTGGACGGGGTCCGCGACGAGCGGCTCGGCCTGTTCCTCGAGGAGTACGGCGACGGGCACACCGCGCCGGAGTTCGGCGTGACCTGCAACGGCGGCACGCCGGACCCGACCGGCGCGGTGCCGGAGCCAGGCGTCGGGGCCTGACACCCGCACCGCACGGCCGGTGCCCGCGTCGTACGTCGTGCGTCAGCGGGCGAGGAAGTCGATGAGCGCCCGGTTGAACTCGGCCGCGTGGCTGACGTTGAAGCCGTGCGGCGCGCCCTCGACCACCACCAGCTCGGAGCCGGGGACGGCCGCATGCGTCCGCTGGCCCGAGCCCTCGAAGGGCACCGTCGCGTCGCCGTCACCGTGGATGACGAGGGTGGGCACGGTGACCTCGGTCAGGTCGTCGCGGAAGTCCGTCGTGCCGAACGCCTCCATGCAGCCGAGCGCGGCCTTCTCGTCGCTCTGGTGGCTGAGCCTGATGGCGTCCTGGCGCTGCTCCTCGGTGACCTTGAGCTCGCCGTCGACGGAGAAGAAGTCCTTCGTGAAGCCGTCGAAGAACGTCGTCCGGTCGTCCTTGAGCCCCTGCTCCATCTCGCCGGCGGCCTCCTCGGTGAGCGGGCCGTCGGGGTTGTCGTCGGTCTTGAGGAGGTACGGCGGGACGGCGGCGGCGAACACCACCGAGTGCAGCCGGTCCTGGCCGTGCTTCGCGACGTACCGCGCGACCTCGCCGCCACCCATCGAGAAGCCGACCAGCGTCACGTCGGTCAGCTCGAGCTCGGAGAGCACGCCGTCGAGGTCGTCGGCGAGGGTGTCGTAGTCGTAGCCGCCGGAGGGCTTGTCGCTGCGACCGAAGCCGCGGCGGTCATAGGCGACGACGCGGTAGCCGGCGTCGCGCAGGGCGCCGGTCTGCTCGCTCCACGACTCGGCCGACAGCGGCCAACCGTGGATCAGGACGACAGGGCGGCCGCTGCCGCCGGTGTCGTCCACGTGCACCTTGGTCTTGCTCAGCAGTCCGGAGTTGGCGGTGACCTCAGCCATGGTGATGTCCCTTCGTTCGCGGCGTCCCGGGTGGGGACGCCCGTGCGGCCAACGTAGGCACGCCCGGTGCACGGGTGTTCCACCCGTACAGGTGCCTGCGTCGCCCGGGCTCCGCGAGAAATGTCGGCGGCGCACCCCTCCGGATGCGCCGGTCGTCGCGTGTGGACGTGTGAGGCTTTCCCGGACCAGGAGCTCCCACATGACCGTGCACGTGAAGGAACCGCTCGAGCGACTCTCGCAGGAGGCGCCGAGGCAGCTGGGCGCGCCCGCGGACCTCTGGCGACGCGGCAGGCGGCGACAGGTGCGCCACTGGCTCGCGGGCGCCGGGGCGCTCGTCGTGCTGGCCGGCCTCGGCGGGGTCGCCGCCGGACCGGTGCTCGCGCCCGACGGCGTCGACGTGGCCTCGACCGCCGCCACGGAGCTGCGGCTCCCCGACGTGTTCCGCCAGCCGGGCGAGTGGGAGCCCGCCTTCGACGGGCCGCCCGGGCCGCTGGTCGCGGTCGGCAGCGGCGTCCGGGGGGGTCTCCTCAACCCTCGCAACGCCTGGTGGGCGGTCTCCGGAACGACGGGGGAGTCCCGCTTCCTCGACCTGCCCGATGCGGTCGTCGACTCGGAGGCCGAACCGACGCTGTCGGAGGACGGTCGGCTGCTTGCCTACTGGTACACCGGGGCGACCATCGACGAACCGATCGTCCAGGGTGACCTCGACCCCGCGGTGGGCGTGGCCGTGCTCGACCTGGTCACGGGGGACGTGCAGCGGTGGGACGCCGAGAGCCCGTACGGACTGATGACCTCCGGCCTGGTCTGGGCAGGGGACGTGCTCTGGTGGGTGGGCGGCGACTTCGCGACGGGTGGCACGGAGGATGAGCGGGGCGGCATGAGCTCGGCACGCCTGGTGGTGCGCACCTGGGACCCGACGTCGGACGAGCGCCGGACCCGGGAGGGCGTGGGGGTCTCGATGCACGCGAGCGGCAGCGCGCCAGGTGGGGCGCTGGTGCCCGGGCGGGACGGGTCGCTGCGCCTGCTCGTGGCGGACGAGGTCGTCGGCAGGATCTGGCTCGACCAGGACCTTCTGTTCCAGGACAGCACGACGCCTGCTCTCAGCCCGTCGGGCCTGCTCGCGGGGGTCCTGCACGAGGATCCGTCCGTGTACGACGACGCCCCGCACCCGGTCCTGGCGGGGGAGGTGGACGCCGACACCGGCGCGGTGCGGACTTCCCCGGTGGGGGGCGCGCTGGCCCGGTCCGTGCTGGGCTGGCGTGGCCCGACCGAGGTGGTGGTCGACGAGATCGCCACGTCCGACGGCACGCAGCGTGTGATCGCGCAGGTCGTGGACATCGGCTCGGGGGACCTCGTCGAGACCCTCGCGGAGTTCGACGGCAACGTGCCCGACAGCTTCGCGTCCCGGGTCTGGTCCGCCGACGTGGTGGAGGCGCCGGACCCGCCCTTCGCGCCGGACCATCGACTCGTCGGCCTCGCCCTGGCCGGAGCCGTCCTGCTGCTCGTCCGGGCGGGTCTGGCGGTGAGGCGACGCCGTGACCGCCCCTGACTCCTTCGACGCCTTCGTCGTGGCCCGCCAGGCCGCACTGCTGCGTACCGCCTTCCTGCTGACCGGGCACGCCCAGGACGCCGAGGACCTCGTGCAGACCGCCCTGGTCAAGGTCGTGCCGCACTGGCGACGCATCGCGGACGACCCCGAGCCCTACGTCCGTCGCGTCCTCGTCCGGGAGAACATCTCGCGGTGGCGACGCCGGCGGTGGCGCGAGGTCACCTCCGACGCACTGCCCGAGGTCCTCGCCGAGTCGCCCGACCACGACGAACTGCTCTGGGTGCGCGCCGCCCTGGCGGAGCTGGCGCCGCGGCAGCGCGCCGTGGTGGTGCTCCGCTACTACGAGGACCGCACCGAGGCGGAGACTGCGGACCTCCTCGGCATCTCCGTGGGCACGGTCAAGTCGCACGCCCGCGACGCCGTCGCCCGGCTGCGCGCGGGACTGGTGCGCGAGCCCGCCGACAGGACCTGACGGCCGACGTCGCGACCGCTGCGCGCGTCGTACGGTGGGCCCATGCTCGTTGCCTTCTCGATCTCCCCGACGTCCAGCGACCCGACCGGGTCGGTCACCGAGGCCGTCGCGGCCGCCGTCCGCGTGGTGCGCGAGTCGGGCCTGCCGCACGAGACCAACGCGATGTTCACCAACATCGAGGGGGAGTGGGACGAGGTGATGGCCGTGGTCAAGCGGGCCGTCGACGTCGTCGCCGAGGTCTCCCCACGTGTGGGCCTGGTGCTCAAGGCCGACATCCGTCCCGGGTACGACGGGCAGCTCACCGCCAAGGTCGAGCGCATCGAGGAGACCCTCCGTGGAGAGTGAGGTCCGGTCCTACCGCACCGGCGGCCAGGAGGTCGTCCTCGACCTGACCCGTGACGCGGCGTCCTTCGTGGACGGGCGCGGCGACGGGCTGCTGCACGTCTTCGTCCCGCACGCCACCGCCGGGCTGGCCATCCTCGAGACGGGTGCCGGGTCCGACGACGACCTGCTCGCCGCCCTCGGCGACCTGCTGCCCGCCGACGACCGGTGGCGGCACCGGCACGGGTCGCCCGGGCACGGCCGCTCGCACGTCATGCCGGCCCTCGTGCCGCCCTACTGCTCCGTGCCCGTCCTCGACGGCCACCTCGCGCTCGGCACCTGGCAGAGCATCTGCCTCGTGGACCTCAACGTCGACAACGGGCAGCGCGACGTGCGGTTCTCCTTCCTCGCGGGCTGATCATGGTGGACCTGTGCCGGGCCGCGCCCGCGGAGCGGGCCGCGTCCCTGCCCGGCGACGAGCTGGTCGCGGCCGACGTGGTCATGGACCGCGGCTTCTCCCTCGCCGCTGCGCCGGAAGCGGTGTGGCCGTGGCTGGTGCAGCTCGGCAAGCGGCGCGCCGGGTGGTACCTCCCGGGCTCGGTCGAGCGCTGTCTGCCCCGCTCACGCCGCGCGCTGCGCCATGTGGACCCGGCGTTGCTCGAGCACCGGGTGGGCGACGTGATCCCCGACTGGGGAGGAGCGGACGCGACCTTCACCGTCGCTGCGATCGAGGCGCCGCGGCTGCTCCTCTACACCTCCCGCCGCGGGCGCACGGACCTCACGTGGTGCCTGCACCTGTCACCGGAGTCCGCGGGCACCCGCGCCCACCTGCGGTTGCGGCTCGGGCCGGTACGCCGTCAGCGGCTCGCCGAGGTCGGCGGCGGGTTGGTCGACGCCCTGACCGTCGCCGGGCTCGCCGCGGGGCTGCGGGAGCGTCTCGAGCGCCCGGACAGCCTGGGCCGATGAGCGAGGCGGAGCGGATCGTCGTACGTGCCGCCACCGAGGACGACCACGCCGGCATCGACCGGGTGATCCGGAACGCCTTCGGGGCCGAGGACCCGGCGGAGGGCGAGAAGGTCGGCTCGTTGTGGCCGGACGTCCGCGCGAGTGGGCACGTGCTCGTCGAGCTGGTCGCCGTCGCGGACGGCCGCGTCGTGGGGCACGTGGGCATCAGCCGGTGCTGGATCGACGCCCGTCCGGCCCTGGTGGAGGCCGCGATGCTCAGCCCGCTGAGCGTGGCGCCCGACGTGCAGCAGCAGGGCATCGGTGCGACGCTCGTGCGCGCGGCCGTGAGCGCCTCCGAGGCGCTGGGTGGTCCGGCGCTCTTCCTCGAGGGGAGCCCGGCCTTCTACGGTCGTCGCGGCTTCTCGAGAGCCAGCACCCACGGGTTCGAGGCGCCCTCGCGACGTACTCCCGACGCGGCCTTCCAGGTGGTGCTGCACCCGGGGTCGGAGGACTGGATGAGTGGACGGGTGGTCTGCCCGGAGGTGTGGTGGCGCCACGACTCCGTGGGCCTGCGCGACCCCGACCTCGCGTTCCTGGAGGAGCTGTTCGCGCGACAGCACCCACCGCCCGTGTGAGCCGATGCGGCAGACACCTCACCCGGGAGGGGTGAGGCCTGCTCCGGTGGGTGCTCCTAGCGTCGGGACCGGCGAAACCCCTCGCCGCTGGCCGAAGGAATCCCCATGCCGGACCCGCAGACCCACCCGGACGGGAGTGGGATGGACGGCCACGGCTGTTGTGCTCCCTCGCGGCAACCGGGGACGGGGACGGGGGCGGACGCCGGACGAGGTCCGGCGGTCTCCCGGGACGACCACCCTCCGGAGCCCGACACCCTCGTCGTGGTGCCCGGCGGGCCCTTCGCCATGGGGAGCGAGCACGCCGGCGCCGACCCGGCGGACGGCGAGGGGCCGGTCCACGAGGTGGAGGTCCCCTCGTTTCGGATCGACTCCGTCGCCGTCGACAACGAGCGCTTCGCAGCGTTCGTGGACGCCACCGGGCACCGCACCGACGCGGAGAGGTACGGCTGGTCCTTCGTCTTCGCGGGCCACCTCCCGGACGACTTCCCCGACACGGCCGGGGTGGCCGCCGCGCCGTGGTGGCGCCAGGTCTTCGGCGCCGACTGGCGACACCCCGAGGGACCGCACTCCACGGTCGACGACCGAGCCGGCCACCCGGTCGTGCACGTGTCCTGGACGGACGCGACGGCCTACTGCGCGTGGAGCGGCACCCGGCTCCCGACCGAGGCCGAGTGGGAGTACGCCGCCCGCGGCGGGCTCGAGGGCGCCACCTTCCCGTGGGGCGACGACCTCGAGCCCGGCGGCACGCACCGGATGAACGTGTTCCAGGGACAGTTCCCGGGGCACGACACCGCGGCGGACGGCTACGACGGCACCGCCCCGGTCACGGCGTACCCGCCCAACGGCTACGGCCTCCACAACATGACGGGCAACGTCTGGGAGTGGTGCGCCGACTGGCACGACCCGGGCTACTACCGGCGCTCGCCCCGGAGCGCGCCGGTGGGCCCGGAGATAGGGACGCACCGGGTCATGCGCGGCGGCTCGTTCCTGTGCCACGCGTCGTACTGCGAGCGGTACCGCGTGGCGGCACGCAGCGGGAGCGACCCCGCGAGCAGCACCGGGCACGCCGGCTTCCGGGTGGCGGCGGACCTCTGACCGCGCTCCGATTGCTTTCGAACAGGTGTTCGAGAGACGATGGGGCATGGTCTCCTCCGTCGCACCCCCCGGCTGGCCGCGAGAGGTCCGCCCACCAGACGCCCCCGACTGGGAGGTCACCGCGGCGAGCTGGCTCCTGGACCTGTGCCCCGCGGAGTACCGCCGCTACCCCGGGCTGCGCCGCCACGTCGTGGTGCTGGCGCGGTTCGCCGTGCTGCACGTCGAGGCCCAGCAGGCGGCGTGTCGTCGGGGGCTCAGCCAGATCCGTGCCGACCTCAAGGACGTGGCGATGCTGGAGGTCGTCGACGCGGCAGTCCAGACCTTCCAGCTGGACGACGCGCGCCTCCAGGCCACCCGACGCGCGGTCGGGCTCGTCGAGGACGCGCTACGCGGCCGCCGGTACGTCGCGCGGCTCTGACGACCGGCCCGGCACCCACCGGGGCAGCACCTCAGGCCACCAGCGCCGCAGGGTCCAGACGTACAGGAGCGTCAGCGGCAGCCAGCCCAGCAGGGCGTGACCGAACGGGTGGACCGTGTCGGGGAAGTCGAGACCGCCGTTGCCGTCGGGCTCGCAGAGGCTCGGCACCTCACCGGCCCAGCAGGGCGTCACGACGTGCGGCACGAGCTGCGCGCCGACGAGCACGACGATCGGACCGGCCACCAGGAGCACGCACCTCAGCACCACCGCCCGCGGGTGCGACTCGGCGAGCACCATCGCGGCGGAGGTGACGGCCAGGACCAGGCCCACGACCACCAGCACCGTGGGGACCACCGGGAGGTCCGCGACCCGGTCGATCCCCGACGGCAGCGGATCGGACTCCGACGCCGCGTCGGCGCCCAGGTCGGGGAAGACGAAACCCAGCAGCGCCACGGCCGTGCCCGCGACGATCGCGGTCGCGGCCGCGAGCACGGTGAACGTCACCGACCCTCGACCGACCTGCAGCGCCCTCGTCCCCCGGGTAGCCATGGACCCATGGTGCCGTGGGCACCGCACGCCTGTCATGCCCCAGGTCGGGCACGTGGCTAGGGTCGCGGGATGCACACCTTCGCCTCCGTCGCGGTCGTCGACCACCGTGGTCGGGTCCTGATGCAGGAACGCGACGAGCACGCGACGTACGACCCCGACCGCTGGTGCCTCCCCGGTGGCGGGGTCGAGGACGGCGAGGACTTCCGCGCGGCCGCCGTCCGCGAGCTCGCCGAGGAGACCGGCCTCGAGGTCGAGTCGCACCACCTGGCCTCCCTCGGCGTGACCCGCTTCCACAACCCGGCGTGCGGTGGCGAGGACGAGTTCGAGACGTTCGCGGTGCGCCTCGACGTCTCCGACGAGGACGTCGTCTGCGGCGAGGGACGCCAGATGGTGTTCGTCGACCCGGCGCGCCTCGACGAGCTCCCGCTCGTCCGCGCCGCCACCCTCATGCTGCCCCGGGTCCTGGAGTGGCGCGACGCCACCGGCCAGCACCTGTTCGCCGGCGTCCTCCTCGTCGATCGTCGGGGCCGACTGCTGCTGCAGGAGCGGGACGAGCATCCCCGCATCGACCCGGAGAAGTGGGGCCTCCCCGGCGGCCACCTCGACCCGGGTGAGGACTTCGAGCCCGGTGCCTACCGCGAGCTCGAGGAGGAGACGGGGGTCCGGCTGGCCCCGGGGACCCTGGAGATGTGGGGGGAGTTCGTCGTCGACCACCGCGCGGCGTACGGCACCTTCGACCGGATGCAGGTCTTCGTCGCCGCGACCGACCTCACCGACGACGACATCGAGTGCCACGAGGGCCGGCGCATCGTGTTCGTCGACCCGGCCGAGGCTCGCGGCCTCGATCTCTCCAGCGCGGCGGCCGACATCGTCCCGGCCTTCCTCGACTCGCCGACGTACGCCAGCATGACCCCATGACCTTCACCGTCCACCCCGTGCCCGGTCCCGGCGCCGAGGACGTGGTCGTGGCGCCCGACGGCCACGTCTACACCGGCACCGAGGACGGCTCGATCTTCCGGCTCAGCCCCGACGGCCGGCGGGTCCAGCGGGTCGCGCACACCGGCGGACGTCCGCTGGGGATCGAGCTCTTCGACGACGGCGACCTCCTCGTCTGCGACGCCCACCGGGGCCTGCTGGTGGTCCACGTCGCCGGCAGCGCGGACGGGGCCGACGCCCCCGTCGAGACGCTGCTCACCCGGGTCGACGGGACCGCGATGCGCTTCTGCAACAACGCCGCGATCGCGAGCGACGGCACGATCTGGTTCAGCGACTCCTCGACCCGCTTCGGGATCGAGCAGTGGAAGGACGACTTCGTCCAGGACACCCGCACCGGACGGCTGCTGCGGCGCGACCCCGACGGCACGGTCACCGTCGTCCTCGACGGCCTCGCCTTCGCCAACGGGGTGGCCCTGGCGGCCGACGAGGGCTTCGTCGCCGTGGCCGAGACGGGCGCTCGCACCGTCGTACGCCAGTGGCTCCGGGGCCCGCGGGCGGGGGAGCGGGACCTGCTCGTCGGCGACCTGCCCGGCTATCCCGACAACATCGCGCGCGGCAGCGACGGGCTCATCTGGGTCACCATCGCCAGCCCCCTGGACCCGGTCGTCGAGCGGCTCCAGAAGGCCCCCCACGTGGTGCGCAGGCTCGTCACCCGGATCCCCGAGCGCCTGCAGCCCAGCCCGCAGCAGACGATCCGGGTGCAGGCGTACGACGACGACGGCACGCTGGTGCACGACATCGACCTCCACGTCCCGGGCTACCACATGGTCACCGGGGTCCGGGAGCACGCGGGCCGGGTCTGGATGGGGAGCCTCCACGAGCCGGCAGTGGCTGTCTACGACCTGGCATGAAATAGACTCCCCGCCATGGGTCATCTCGAGTCGATCACGTCCCCGCAGGACCTCCGCGGGCTCAGCGACGACCAGCTGGAAGCGCTGGCTGCGGAGATCCGGGACCTCATGATCCGGACGGTCGCCACCAACAGCGGCCACCTCGGTCCCAACCTCGGCGTCGTGGAGCTCACGCTGGCGATCCACCGGGTCTTCGAGAGCCCGCACGACCGCGTCGTCTTCGACACCGGGCACCAGTCCTACGTCCACAAGCTCGTCACCGGCAGGCGCGAGGCGTTCGGGACACTGCGCAAGGAGGGTGGCGTCAGCGGCTACCCCAGCCAGGCCGAGTCCGAGCACGACATCGTGGAGAACTCCCACGCGTCGACCGCGCTGTCCTACGCCGACGGCCTCGCCAAGGCCTACGCCATCCAGGGCCTCGAGCGCCACGTCGTGGCCGTCATCGGCGACGGCGCGCTCACCGGCGGCATGGCCTGGGAGGCGCTCAACAACATCGCGATCAACCCGCAGAGCCGGCTCGTGATCGTGGTCAACGACAACGGCCGCTCCTACACGCCCACCATCGGTGGCCTCGCGACGGCGCTCACCACGCTGCGCACCGACCCCCAGTACGAACGCCTCCTCGAGGTCGTCAAGCGCCGCCTCAACGCCGTCCCCGGCATCGGGCACGCGGCGTACGACGCGCTGCACGCGGTCAAGAAGGGCATGAAGGACGCCCTGGCCCCGCAGGGCCTCTTCGAGGACCTCGGCCTCAAGTACGTCGGTCCGATCGACGGCCACGACCGGACGGCCATGGAGGGCGCGCTCACCAAGGCCAAGCGCTTCGGTGGCCCGGTCATCGTGCACGCCATCACGCGCAAGGGCTACGGCTACGACCCGGCCGAGCGGCACGAGGCCGACCAGTTCCACGCTCCTGGCCCCTTCGACGTCCAGACGGGCGCCGAGAAGCCCAAGGGACGCATCTGGACCGACCACTTCTCCGACGCCATGGTCGAGGTGGGCGAGCGGCGCAAGGACGTCGTCGCCATCACCGCCGCGATGATGCACCCGGTGGGCCTCGACACGTTCGCCACGAGGTTCCCCGAGCGCACCTTCGACGTCGGGATCGCGGAGCAGCACGCCGCGACGTCGGCCGCCGGCCTGGCCATGGGCGGCCTGCACCCGGTCTTCGCCGTCTACGCGACCTTCCTCAACCGCGCCTTCGACCAGGTCCTGATGGACTGCGCCCTGCACCGGTGCGGTGTCACGTTCGTGCTCGACCGCTCGGGCGTCACCGGCGACGACGGCGCCAGCCACAACGGCATGTGGGACATGTCGATCCTCCAGGTCGTGCCCGGCCTGCGACTGGCTGCGCCCCGCGACGTCACCCGGTTGCGCGAGCTGCTCGACGAGGCCGTCGACGTCTCCGACGCGCCCACCGTGGTGCGCTTCCCCAAGGGCCCGCCGCCCGAGGACATCGACACCCTGTCCAAGGCGGGCGGTGCCGACGTGCTCGTCCGCAACGGCGAGCAGGACGTCCTCGTCGTCGCCGTCGGCTCCATGTGCACGGTCGCCGTCGACGTGGCCGAGCGGCTCACGGCGCAGGGGATCGGCGTCACCGTGGTCGACCCGCGCTGGGTCAAGCCCGTCGACCCCGCGATCGTCGAGCTGGCGCGCCAGCACGCGCTGGTCGTCAGCATCGAGGACAACGGCCGCATCGGGGGTTGTGGTGCGGTGCTGCTGCAGACCCTCAACGACGCCGGCGTGACCACGCCGTTCCGGCTGCACGGCATCCCGCAGGAGTTCCTGGACCACGCCAAGCGCGACGTCATCCTGACTCGCATCGGGCTCGACGCCCAGACCATCGCGCGCGGCATCGTCGAGGACGTGACGGCCCTCGAGAGCGGCCAGCCGCTCGTGGAGGCGGACCACCCCGCCTGAGCCGGCGGGCGCTCGCTCCCGCCGGCTAGGGCGACATCCAGCCCGTGGCAGGGACGAGCTCGTCCGGGACCCCGCGCACCACCACGGTGCAGTCGCCCGTGCTCGCCTCGCACGAGAGCAGGTCCTCCCGTGCGGAGTCGGCGGTGTACGAACCGGCCCGTGCCGCGAAGGTGTCCGCGTCCAGCCACTGGTAGGCCAAGACGCTGTCGACGCCCCGTGGGGCGACGGAGGTCCAGCTGTCTCCGGAGACCTCGCCGACCACGGTCGTGTCGTAGGAGGGGAGGTCGCGGCGGCGCGAGACCAGGTCGTAGAGAGCGGCGCGGCGACCGTCGGGCGAGAGCCGCCCGCCCACCCCGGGCAGGCTGCGCGTGTCCTGCAGGTCGGGTCCGACGCGGAGCTCCTCCACCTGCACCATGGTCGTCGACCCGTCGGTCTCCCGTGCCTCGAACGCACGCGCCACCTGCAGGACCTGGCCGTCCCGGACGTCCAGCACCTGCGCCTCGACCCCGTCGGGAGCAGCGAGGAGCGCGGGGTCCTCGCCGTCGAGGGCGTCCCAGGCCATCACGCCGCGGGCGTCGGTGACGTAGACGGTCCGTCCGTCCACGGCCGCGACGTGGGCGCCGGCTCCGCCGATCCGTCCCGCGTCGTTCCGGGAGACGGGCTCACCCGGGAGCTCGGCCACCGGGACATCGACGCGATCGCCCGTGGCGAGGTCGAGGACGCTCAGCGTGCCCGCACCGGCGGCGTCGACCCAGGCGACGACGTCGTCGTCGGACACGAGCCGGCCACGATCGGTCTCGGCGAGCTGACCGACCTGCGTCGACTCGCCGTCCACCACGGTGTGCACGCGACCCTGCGGGTCGGCCACGACGTAGCCGCTGGGCCCCTGCACGAGGGCGCTGATCCGCACATCGGTCTCGACGGTGCGAGACCCGTCGTGGATGGTGCTGCCGACGGCGTACGCGAGGTCGTACGACACCACGGGGGCCGAGACGTCGGCGTCACGGGCGTCGCCGGACAGCAGGGCAGGAAGGGTGATGCCGGCGGCGATCACGAGCGAGGCCGCCGTGAGGCCGACGAGGCCGACGACGCGGCGTCGGCCCGCCCGGTGCTCGCCGTCGCGGACCATCGCGGCCACGTCGAGGTCGGGGGCGTCGAGGGCGTCGGCGCGGTCGTGCATGACGTCCGTGAGGAGTCCGGTCATCGGGTCACCACCATCAGGTCGCGGGGGAGCAGCTCGAGGTGCTCACCGCCGTGGGCGTCGAGGGTCTTGCGGAGGGAGGCCAGACCGGCGTGCACCTGGCTCTTCACGGTGCCGACGGCGCAGCCGAGCGCCGCGGCGGTCTGGGCCTCGGTGAGGTCCTCGTAGTAGCGCAGCACGATGGCCGCGCGCTGGCGCGGCGGCAGGGCCTGCAGCGCCGTCCACACCCACTCGCGCCGGGCGACGTCGTCGTCCATCGCGTCGGCCCGGGCCTCCGTGGAGACCTCGGGGATCGCGTCGCTCGGACGCTCCTGCCACGACTTGCGGCGGTACCACGAGATCGCGGTCGTGGTGATCACCTTGCGGGTGTAGGCCTCGGCCCTCGACGGGTCCCGCAGCGTCGGCCACGCGACGTACGTCTTGGTGAGGGCCTCCTGGAGGAGGTCCTGGGCGAGCTGGCGCTCACCGACCATGAGGTACGCCGAGCGGTGCAGGGCGGCGGACCGGGCGGCGACGAACTCGGCGAAGGCCGCCGGATCGCGTCGTGGCATCAGTGCTCCTGGAGGAGTCGTCGTGGTGGGTCACCCGTCATGACGATCCAGGTCGCGCAAAAGGTTCGGTGGGGGTCACAGGTCGCGGTGGACGGACTCCGGCTCCTCGCCCTGGTAGCGGTTGATGTTCCAGATCGCGACGGCCAGCCCGCCCCACAGGACGGCCATGGCGATCAGCATCATGATGATGGCGGAGGTCGACATCAGGAGCTCCTCTCGTCCTTCTGGGCCTGGACCTCGGGATCGCCGAGGAAGGTGCTGTCCCGCCACGGCACCCGGGCGAGCAGGAAGCCGATCACGGCCACGGCGACCGCCAGCCCCCACCCGAGGGTGACGAGCATCCAGGTCGGGTAGCCCTCGTAGGGCTCCTGGAGGTTGTCGATGAACTCGTTGACCAGGATGAAGGTCAGTGCCGCCGGCGCGACGATCCCGATCAGCCACTGCCACCAGGTGCCGACCTGGACCGAGCCGTCGCGATTGAGGTGCTCGCGCAGGAGACCCGTCTTGTGGAACACCCAGGACAGGGCGAGCATGCTGGCCACGGCGACCACGAGGATGCCGAACCGGTTGATGAAGTGGTCGATGATGTCGAGCACGTAGACCCCGGTGGTGGTGCCCAGCAGGACGATGCTGATCAGGGCAGCGGGCACGCCCACCGCCATCGAGGCGCCGATGCGGGACATCTCGAACTTGTCGCGCACTCCGGAGATCACGACCTCGATCACGCTGACCAGGGACGTCACGCCGGCCACGACGAGCGAGCCGAAGAACAGCACGCCGATCAGTGCCCCGGCGGGCGCCTCGTTGATGATCGCGGGGAAGGCGATGAAGGCCAGCCCGAGGCCGTCGGTCGCCACCTCGTCGACAGCGACGCCCGACGCCGAGGCCATGAAGCCCAGGGCGGCGAAGACGCCGATGCCGGCGAGCAGCTCGAAGCCCGAGTTGGCGAAGCCGACCACGAGCCCGGAGCCGGTCATGTCGCTGCGTCGCCCGACGTACGACGCGTAGGTGATCATGATGCCGAAGCCGACGGAGAGCGAGAAGAAGATCTGTCCGTAGGCAGCGATCCACACGCTGGTCTCTCCCAGCGCGCTCCAGTCGGGGGTGAACAGCGCGTCGAGGCCCACCGAGGCGCCGTCGAGTGTCAGGGCCACCACGACCAGCGCGATGAACGCGACGAAGAGGACCGGGATGAAGACCACCGACGCTGCGCCGATGCCCTTCTGGACGCCCAGGGCCATGATGGCGAGGACGGCGACCCAGACCAGGACCAGCGGGACGGTCACGCCGCTGACGAAGTCGAGCCCCACGCCGGGGTCGCCCGCCTGGAGGTAGTCGCCGAAGAGGAAGGCCTCGGGGTCGTCGCCCCAGGCCTTGTCCAGCGAGAAGAACGCGTAGCGGGCCGCCCATGCGATGACCGCGGCGTAGTAGACGGCGATCACGAAGCAGATGCCGACCTGCCACCAGCCCAGGCCCTCGGCCGAGCGGTGTGCCCGACGGAAGGACAGCGGGGCGGAGCCGCGGTAGCGGTGGCCGAGACCGTAGTCGAGCAGCAGGAACGGCAGTCCTGCGGTGAGGAGGGCGATGAGGTAGGGGATGATGAAGGCCCCGCCGCCGTTCTCGTACGCGACGTACGGGAAGCGCCAGATGTTGCCCAGCCCGACGGCGGACCCGATGGCGGCGAGGATGAAGACCTTGCGGGAGCTGAACGCCCCACGGTGCTCCTCGGAGTGCTCGACTGCTGCGCTCACGTGTGCCTCCTCGGTGATGACGACCAGGCCCTCAGCATGCCAGAGGTGGAGCCCTCCTGGCCGCCCCCGACGGGTGTGTGGAAAGCGCGAGGGCGCCCGACCTGAGTGGTCGGACGCCCTCGCGGTGGAGCAGTGGGTCGATGGATCAGTGGAAACGCTTGCCGTTGACCTTCTCGGAGATGCCCGCGATGTCGAGCAGCATGGTGAGTCCGCCGTTCCAGAACGAGAAGCCGGCACCGGTGATCATCGCCAGGTCGAGGTCCTCGGGCGCGGCGACGACACCCTCGTCGAGCATCAGCTGCGCCTCCTGGGCCAGGCCGGCGAGGACGCGCTCGCGCACCTCGGGCGCCGTCAGCACGACGGGCGACTCCGGCTTCTCCAGCAGCGCCTCGACCTCGGGGTCGATGGACAGGTCGGGGGCGTAGTAGGAGCCCTTCTTGGTCGCCACCACGCGCTCGAGCGCGGGGGAGACGTAGAAGCGCTCCGGGAACGCCCGGTGCAACGTCTCGTTGTTGTGCAGCGCGATCGCCGGGCCGACGAGCGAGAGCAGCATGAAGGGCGGCATCGGGGCGACGCCCGCGAAGGCGCCGTCCGCGACGGCCACCGGGGTGCCCTCGTCGACGATCCGGCCGACCTCGCCCATGAAGCGGCCGAGGAGGCGGTTGACGATGAAGGACGGGCTGTCCTTGACCAGGATGGTCGTCTTCTTGAGCGCCTTGCCGGTCGCGAAGGCCGTGGCCAGCGTGGCGTCGTCGGTCTGCTCGCCCCGGACGATCTCGAGCAGCGGCATCACCGCGACCGGGTTGAAGAAGTGGAAGCCCACGACCCGCTCGGGGTGCTCGAGGTCGGCGGCCATCTCGGTGATCGACAGCGACGAGGTGTTGGTCGCAAGCACGCACTCGGCCGCCACGACCTTCTCCACGTCGGCGAAGACGGACTTCTTGACCGACATCTCCTCGAAGACGGCCTCGATCACGAAGTCGGCGTCACCGAACGCGGCCTGCTTGTCGGTCGCACCGGTGACCAGGGCCTTGTGGCGGTTGGCCTTGTCCTGGTTGTAGCCGCGGCCCTTGGCGAGCAGCTTGTCGATCTCGGCGTGCACGTAGGCGACGCCCTTGTCGGCGCGCTCCTGGTCGAGGTCGGTGAGGACCACGGGCACCTCGAGGCGGCGTACGAACAGCAGCGCGAGCTGGCTGGCCATCAGGCCGGCGCCGACGATGCCGACCTTGGTGACCGGGCGGGCCAGCGCCTTGTCCGGCGCGCCCGCGGGGCGCTTGGCCCGCTTCTGCACGAGGTCGAAGGCGTAGAGGCTGGCGATCAGCTCGGGCGTCCGGGACATCGCCTCGAGGGCGTCGTCCTCGGCCGCGAAGCCCGCGTCACGGTCGGCGTCCCGGGCGCCGGCGATCAGCTCGACGGCCTTGCGCGCGGCCGGGGAGGCCCCGCCGGTCTTGGACTGCACGATGCCCTCGGCGCGCGCGACGGCGGCGTCCCAGGCGTCCTTGTCGACCACCGGCCGCTCCACCGTGACCTTCCCCGCCAGCACGTCGGCCGCCCAGAGCAGCGACTGCTCGAGGAAGTCGGCGCCGCCGAAGACGGCGTCGGCCAGCCCGAAGTCGTACGCCGCCCGGCCGCCCAGCGTCTTGCCGTTGTTGAGCGGGTTCTCGAGGATCAGCGTGACGGCCTTGTCGGCACCGACGAGCTGCGGCACGAGGTAGGCGCCGCCCCAGCCGGGGACCAGGCCGAGCATGACCTCGGGCAGGCCCAGGGCCGGCGCGGAGTCCATGACGGTGCGGTAGGTGCAGTGCAGGGCGACCTCGAGGCCGCCGCCGAGCGCGAGCCCGTTGATGAACCCGAAGGACGGCTTGCCGCCCTCGCCCAGCTTGCGGAACACCGCGTGCCCGAGCTCGGCCACGACGCGCACGGCGTCGGGGCCACCACCCTGGATGGAGGTGAGGTCGGCGCCGGCGGCCAGGATGAACGGCTTGCCGGTCACGCCGATCGCGGTGACCGTGTCGTCGGCGAGCGCCTCGTCGATGGCGGCGTTGAGCGCCAGCAGCGAGCGGGGCCCGAAGGTGTTGGGCCGGGTGTGGTCCTCGCCGTTGTCGAGGGTGATCAGGCCGATCGTGGCGGCGGTGCCGTCGACGGGCGGCAGGGTGACCTTGCGCAGGTGGGCGGCGGTCACGCGCTCGGCGTCGGAGGAGATCTCCTCGGCGCGGGCGAGGAGGGCGGAGATGTCGGGGGTGCTCACTTGCTGTCTCCGTTCGAGTCGGTGGTGTCGGCGCCGGTCCAGTGCGGGTTCTCCCAGATCACGGTGCCGCCCATGCCGATGCCGATGCACATGGTGGTGAGGCCGTAGCGGACCTCGGGGCGCTCCTCGAACTGGCGGGCCAGCTGGGTCATCAGGCGCACGCCGGACGAGGCCAGCGGGTGGCCCATGGCGATGGCCCCGCCGTAGGGGTTGACGCGGGTGTCGTCGTCGGCGATGCCGAAGTGCTCGAGGAAGGCGAGCACCTGGACGGCGAACGCCTCGTTGACCTCGAAGGCCTGGATGTCGTCGATGGTCAGGCCGGCCTGCGACAGCGCCTTCTCGGTGGCCGGGATCGGACCGGCGCCCATCACCTCGGGCTCGACGCCGACGAAGGAGAAGGACACCAGGCGCATCCGGACCGGGAGGCCGAGCTCGCGCGCGGTCTCCTCGTCGGCCAGCAGGGCCGCGGTGGCGCCGTCGTTGATGCCCGCGGCGTTGCCGGCGGTCACCTTGCCGTGGGCGCGGAACGGGGTCTTGAGGCCCGCCAGCGTCTCCATCGTGGTCTCGGGGCGCATCGGCTCGTCGCTCGTCGCGAGGCCCCAGCCGGCCTCGGCGGAGCGGGTCGCGACCGGGACGAGGTCGCGCTGCAGCGAGCCCGCGTCGTACGCCGCCTTGGTCTTCTGCTGGGAGCGCACGGCGTAGGTGTCGACGCGCTCCTTGGTGATCGTGGGGTAGCGGTCGTGGAGGTTCTCCGCGGTCTTGCCCATCACGAGGGCGTCGGGGTTGACGATCCGCTCGGAGAGGATCCGCGGGTTGGGGTCCACGCCCTCACCCATGGGGTGGCGGCCCATGTGCTCGACGCCGCCGGCGATGGCGACGTCGTAGGCACCGAAGGCGATGCCGGAGGCGGTGGTGGTCACCGCGGTCATGGCGCCCGCGCACATCCGGTCGATGGCGAAGCCGGGGACGCTCTGCGGCAGGCCGGCCAGCAGGGCGGCGGTGCGCCCGATGGTCAGGCCCTGGTCGCCGATCTGGGTGGTCGCGGCGATGGCCACCTCGTCGACCCGCTCGGGCGGCAGGGACGGGTTGCGACGCAGGAGGTCGCGGATGCACTTGATGACGAGGTCGTCGGCACGCGTCTCGGCGTACTGGCCCTTGGCCTTGCCGAACGGGGTGCGCACGCCGTCGACGAAGACGACCTCTCGCAGCTGACGGGGCACGGGTTCTCCTGGTCGTGTGGGGATGGGGAGAGGGGGTGGAGCGGGCGCTACGTTACCCCTCGGTAACAAGATCGTGTCAGCAACCCGGGTGTGTGCCCGCTCACGCCGCGGTCCTCACTAGGCTGGGGGCATGTCAGAACCCTCCCGGCTGGTGCACATCGTCGACGACGTCGAGGGGGTCGTCGACCCCGGCGGGCTCACGATGGTGGTCGTGCTCACCGGCTTCCTCGACGCGGGCCAGTCCGCGGAGGTCGCCGCCCGTCACCTCCGGTCGCTGTCGGAGGGTCGCGTCGTCGCCACCTTCGACGTCGACGCCCTCCACGACTACCGCGCCCGGCGGCCTCCCGTCGCCTTCGTCCGCGACCACTACGAGGGCTACGAGGCGCCGCGCCTGGTCGTCCGCGCGCTCGAGGACGCCGGCGGCCAGCCCTACCTCCTCCTCACGGGCCCCGAGCCCGACATCCGCTGGGAGGGCTTCGCCCGCGCCGTGCGCGAGGTCGTCGAGCGCTTCGACGTACGCCGCGTGGTCAGCCTGGGCGCCGTCCCGATGGCCGTCCCGCACACGCGCCCGATCGCGGTCACCCCGCACGCCAACCGGGCCGAGCTGCTGACCGGGGAGAGCCCGTGGCGCGGCGAGCTCCGGGTGCCCTCCAGCGCCCAGTCGTTGCTGGAGATCAGGCTGGGCGAGTGGGGCCACGACGCCCTCGGTTACGTCGTGCACATCCCGCACTACCTGGCCCAGATGGAGTACCCGCAGGCCGCGACCGTCCTGCTCGAGCAGCTCGAGCTCGGCGGCCACCTCGCCTTCGACCTCGCCGACCTGCGGGAGGCGGCCGAGATCACCGAGACCGAGATCGAGCGCTACCTCTCCTCGCACGACGAGGTCAACGAGGTCGTGCACGGCCTCGAGCGCCAGTACGACGCGTTCCGCGACGCCGAGGAGTCCGGCAGCTCGCTGCTGGCCGCCGACCAGCCGCTGCCGACGGGCGAGGAGATCGGCGAGCAGTTCGAGCAGTTCCTCGCCGGGCTCGACGACGAGAAGGGTGAGGAGCGCTGATGGCCGGCTCAGCCGAGGAGCTCGTCTCCCTGCTCGTGCTCGAGGAGCTCGACGTCGACCTCTTCCGGGGGATGCAGGCCGACACCTCCCGCCAGCGCGTCTTCGGTGGCCAGGTGGCCGCACAGTCCGTGGTGGCCGCCAACCGCAGCGTCGACGACGCGTTCGTCATGCACTCGCTGCACTCCTACTTCCTGCGCCCCGGCGACCCGGCCGTGCCGATCATCTACGACGTCGAGCGCATCCGCGACGGCCGCTCCTTCGCCACCCGGCGGGTGATGGCCCGCCAGCACGGCCGACCGATCTACTACCTGACCGCCAACTTCCAGAAGCCGGAGGACGGCTTCGAGCACCAGGACCTGATGCCGGACGTGGTCGGGCCCGACCGGGGCGTCCGGATGGCCGACCTGGCGGGCCAACGCGGTCCCGAGGCCGCCCAGGAGTGGGAGCGGGAGTGGTCGGCGCTCGACGTGCGCTACCTCGGGACGTCCACCATGGGCTTGCCCGAGGACCCCGGACACCCGGCCCGCGCCCAGCTGTGGATCCGGATCGCCGGCGACCTCGACGACGACCCGCTGACCCACCAGGCAGCGTTCACCTACGCCAGCGACCTGACCCTGCTCGGGGCCGCCCTCGTCCCGCACGGGGTCAACTTCGGGACGCCGGGCATGCAGATGGCGTCGCTGGACCACACCGTGTGGTTCCACCGGCCGTTCCGGGCCGACCGCTGGTGGCTCTACGACCAGGTGTCGCCCACCGCGGTGGGTGGACGCGGGCTCGCCACCGCGCGGGTCTTCACCGAGGACGGCACCCTGGTGGCGACCGTCGCGCAGGAGGGCCTGATCCGCCACCGCGCGAGCTGAGCGGGGCGCCCCGGAGCGCGACCATCAGGTTCGGACGCCCCGCCGCTGAGCGGGCCACCGGACCGGCTCAGGCCGGCGTGGCCCGGCCGAGCAGGTGCGGCGAGCCGTCACGGGGGTCGCGCAGGGCGAACGTGTGCACGCCGCCCTCCGCGGTGTCCGCGAACGTGACCGTCCCCGGCAGCAGGACCGGCCTCTTGAAGACGGCCTCCACCGTGACCGCGTCGGGAAGGCGGTTCTCGATGGCCGCCACCGACCGCGCCAGGGTCCACATCCCGTGCGCGATCTGCCGCGGGAACCCCAGGGCCCTCGCCGTCAGCGGGTGCAGGTGGATGGGGTTGAAGTCGCCGGAGACCCTGGCGTAGCGGCGTCCCAGGTCGCCGGGCAGTCGCCACTCGGCACCTCCCGACGGGGCACCCTCGACCACCAGTCCGCCGGCCGCGTCGTCGTCGCCCTGTCCTCGACGCAGGTAGGTCGACGTGGACTCCCAGGCGACCTCGCCGGCCGAGGTGGCGGTGGTGACGAAGTCGACCAGCGTGCCCTTGGCGTGCGGGCGCGGAGCACCCACCGAGGTCTGGAGGTCGAGCAGCTCCCCGACGACGATCGCCCGGTGCGCGATGATCGAGTTCTCGAGGTGGACGGTCCCGATCGCGGGGTAGGGGAACGCGGGGTCGCTCATGACCGCCATGTGCAGGCCGAAGGCGAGCAGGTGCGGGTAGGGCAGCGGGACGGTGTCCTTGCGCGGGAACCCGCACACCGCGGCGTACGCGTCGACGTGCGCCCGCCGCACCTCGACGCCCTCGCGCGCGAAGGCCAACCCGGTGAACGCCGAGGCGGGCCCCTTGCGCACGCCGGGCAGCAGGTTGACACCCGGTACGCCGGGCAGCGCGGCGCGCAGCAGGGTGCCGACCCCGCCGGGCTCGCGCGTGAGGACCGTGGGCTCGGGGGCGGTCACGTCAGGCGCCCAGCATCATCTGGCCGCACACCCGCACGACGTTGCCGTTGACGGCGGTGGAGCCGGGGCTGGCGTACCACGCGATCGTCTCGGCCACGTCGACCGGCAGGCCGCCCTGGCTCAGCGCGTTGAGCCGCTGGCCGACCTCGCGGGTCGCGAAGGGCACGGCGGCGGTCATCGCGGTGATGATGAAGCCGGGCGCGACGGCGTTGACGGTGATCCCGTCGCGGAGGTCGTCGGCGAGGCTGTCGACGAGGCCGATCACGCCGGCCTTGGAGGCGGCATAGTTGGTCTGGCCGACGTTGCCCGCGATCCCGGCAATGGAGGCGACGCCGATGATCCGGCCGTTGTCGTGCACCACGCCCTCGTCGAGGAGCACCCGGGTGATCCGCTCGGGGGCGGTGAGGTTGACCGCGATGACGCTCTCCCAGCGGTCGGCGGCCATGTTGGCGAGCTTCTTGTCGCGCGTGATGCCCGCGTTGTGCACGACCACGTCGACGCCGCCGTGCTCGGTGCGGAGGTGGTGGGCGATCCGCTGGGGCGCGTCCCTGGCGGTGATGTCGAGGACGAGGTGGTCGCCGTCGAGCTCGCGCATCAGGGCCTGGAGCTCGCTGGCCGCCTGCGGCACGTCGACCCCGACGACGGTGGCGCCGTCGCGGTGGAGCACCCGGGCGATCTGCTCGCCGATGCCGCGGCTGGCCCCGGTCACCAGGGCGACCTTGCCGTCCAGCGGGCGCGTCCAGTCGGCCACCGGCCCGGCGGTCGTCGCGCCGTGGGCGCCGACCCGCACCACCTGGCCGGAGACGTAGGCCGACTTGGGGGAGAGGAGGAAGGCGAGGGTGGACGCGATCGCGTCGTCGGCGCCCTCGGTCACGTGGACCAGCTGGACGGTGCCGCCCCGGCCGATCTCCTTGCCGAGCGACCGGGTGAAGCCCTCGAGGGCCCGCTGGGCGACGCGCTCGCTGCCGTTGACGGACTCCGGAGTGGTCCCCAGCACCACGACGCGCGGGCAGGTCTCGAGGCTGCGCATCAGGGGGGTGAAGAACTCCTGGAGCGCGACCAGGCCCGAGGGGTCGGTGATGCCGGTCGCGTCGAAGACCAGGGCCTTGTAGCGCTCGCCCTCCACGGCGGCCGTGGTCGAGGCGATGCCCAGGGAGTCCAGGAGGGCGGGGAGTCCCGCCGCCAGACGGCCCGCGCCGCCGACCACGACGGTGCCGGTCACGAGCGGGGCGCCGTCGGCGTACCGCTCCAGGCGGGTGGGGCTGGGCAGTCCCAGGTTCTTGGCCAGGATCCTGCCGATCGGCGAGGAGACGAAGCCCTGGTAGCGGTCACTCATGGCGGGAGGTCCTCCGGATGACGTGGGGTGGGGTGCGGCGCACGTGCCGCTCCCATGTGTAACGCCACGTGTAACTGGGCGTCCACATTTGGTGACGTGGCCCTCATCGGATTCCCTCGACGAGGGTCGGGGGTCAAGGATAGGAGGATGAACTCCTCCACCCGCCGCGTCGCCGTCCTCGGTGGCAACCGCATCCCGTTCGCCCGCTCCAACACCGTCTACGCCGACGCCTCCAACCAGGAGATGCTGACGGCGGCCATCGACGGGCTGGTGGCCCGCTTCGGGCTGGAGGGCGAGCGGCTCGGGGAGGTCGTGGCCGGCGCGGTGCTCAAGCACGCCCGCGACTTCAACCTGACCCGCGAGTCGGTGCTCGGCTCGAGGCTGTCCGCCGAGACTCCCGCGACCGACATCCAGGAGGCGTGCGGCACCGGCCTCCAGGCGGCGATCCAGGTCGCCAACAAGATCGCCCTCGGCCAGATCGACGCCGGGATCGCGGGTGGCACCGACACCACGTCGGACGCGCCCGTGGCGATCAGCGACAAGCTGCGCAAGAAGCTCATGAAGGTCAACGCCGCCCGGGACACCAAGGGCAAGCTGACGGCGCTGGGGCAGATCCGCCCCGGGGACATCGGCCTGGAGATCCCGCAGAACGGCGAGCCCCGCACCCGGCTGTCGATGGGCGAGCACGCCGCCCTCACCGCGCTGGAGTGGCGGATCACCCGCGAGGCCCAGGACGAGCTGGCCGCCTCGTCGCACCACAAGATGGCGGCGGCGTACGACCGCGGGTTCTTCGACGACCAGATCACCCCGTTCCGCGGGGTGGAGCGGGACAACAACCTGCGGGCCGACTCGACGGTCGAGAAGCTCGCCACCCTCAAGCCGGTCTTCGGCAGGGGCGAGGCGGCCACCATGACGGCCGGCAACAGCACCCCGCTCAGCGACGGGGCGTCCGTCGTCCTGCTCGCCTCCGAGGACTGGGCGCAGGAGCACGACCTCCCGGTCCTCGCGTGGTTCGTCGACCACGAGACGGCGGCCGTCGACTACGTCAACGGCCACGAGGGCCTGCTGATGGCCCCGGCGTACGCCGTCCCGCGGATGCTCGCGCGCCACGGCCTGTCGCTCCAGGACTTCGACTACTACGAGATCCACGAGGCCTTCGCGTCGCAGGTGCTCTCGACGCTGGCCGCCTGGGAGGACCCGGTGTTCTGCAAGGAGCGCCTCGGCCTCGACGAGCCGCTGGGCGCGATCGACCGCGACAAGCTCAACGTCAACGGCTCGTCACTGGCCGCCGCGCACCCGTTCGCCGCGACCGGCGGACGGATCATCAACACCCTGGCCCACATCCTCGACGAGAAGGCCGCGTCGACCGGAGAGGGCGCCCGCGGGCTCATCTCGATCTGTGCCGCCGGCGGCCAGGGCGTCGTCGCGATCCTGGAGCGCTGACCCCGGCAGTCGTGCGTCTGGTCAGCTCCGGCGCAGGCGGTACCACGTCGGTGAGGACCCGCGTTGTCCCCGCGACATCCCACTGGTGTCCGCCGGGGCGGCGCTGACGACGGTCCAGCCGGCGTAGGCCCGCTCGACGTCCTCCTGCGACGCACCCCGCGACCGCACCGGTGAGCGCTGGGGGCTCGTCGACATCAGCAGCATCGTCGCGTCGGGCGCGGCCAGCTGGGTCACACCGGCGGCCACCAGGGCCCGGTCGTCGTCACCGAGCCCCTCGAAGCAGCCCACGTCGAGCACGAGGGAGAAGTCCGAGCCGATGCCGGAGTGCACGAGGTGGCGGACGTCGCCGACGACGAACCGGGTGTCGGCGACGCCGGTACGGCGTACGGCGATGTCGACGGCCTGTTTGACGTTGTCGATGCCGACGGCGTCCCAGCCGCGCTCGACGAGGTGGCCGGTGCGCTCACCCGTGCCGCAGCCGAGGTCGAGGGCCCGGCCCAGGTGCGGTCCGCGCTCGCTCTCCTCGAGCTCGAGCATGACGTCGAAGGAGGCACGGCTCTCGCGTCCGGCCTTCTTCCACGGGGTGAAGCCCCACCAGTAGGCAGCGGAGTAGCCGACGCTCATGTTCAGTTCCTGACGTTGGACCGGCAACGGCCGGTTGCTCTCGACAGTACTCCCGACGACGGCTGGTAGGGTCGGCGCCGATTCATCCCCCTGCAGTGACATCCTTTAATGAGCCGTCCCGTGAGGCGGAGAAGGAGGTCCTGGCCGCATGGCCGACCCTCGCATCGTGCTCGACTCCGGTGACATCGCCCGGGCGCTGACCCGCATCTCCCACGAGATCCTCGAGCGCAACAAGGGCGCCGCCGACCTCGTCCTGCTCGGCCTCCACACGCGCGGCGTGCCACTGGCCCGCCGGATCGGCGAGCGCATCACCAGCGTCGAGGGGATCGCGGTCGCCGTCGGCGAGCTCGACGTCACGATGTACCGCGACGACCTGCGCAAGCAGCCGACGCGGCGCTCGCACAAGACCGAGATCCCGCCCGGCGGCATCGACGACAAGGTCGTGGTGCTGGTCGACGACGTGCTGTTCTCCGGCCGGACGATCCGCGCCGCCCTCGACGCGCTCGCCGACCTCGGGCGACCCTCCGCCGTACGCCTCGCGGTGCTCGTCGACCGCGGGCACCGCGAGCTGCCCATCCGTGCCGACCACGTCGGCAAGAACCTCCCCAGCGCCCGCAGCGAGCGCGTCAGCGTGCGCCTGGCCGAGGTCGACGAGATCGACGAGGTGACGATCGCGTGAAGCACCTGCTCTCCATCGACGACCTGTCCGTCGACGCCATCGCCGAGATCTTCGAGACCGCCGCCGACATGCACGACGTCCAGCGCCGCGAGGTCAAGAAGCTCCCCGCCCTGCGCGGTCGCACGGTCATCAACATGTTCTTCGAGGACTCGACGCGCACCCGCTCGAGCTTCGAGATCGCCGGCAAGTGGCTCTCCGCCGACGTCATCAACATCTCCGCCAAGGGCTCCAGCGCGTCCAAGGGCGAGAGCCTGCGCGACACAGTCCTCACCGTCTGCGCCATGGGCGTCGACGGACTGGTGATCCGCCACCCCGCGTCCGGCGCGGCCCACCAGGTCAGCCAGTGGGTCGACGCCGTGGTCGTCAACGCCGGCGACGGGATGCACGAGCACCCGACCCAGGCGCTGCTCGACGCCTACACGCTCCAGCGCCGGATGGGGTCGCTCGAGGGGCGCCACGTCGTGCTCGTCGGGGACCTGACCCACAGCCGCGTCTTCCGGTCCAACGTGCTCTGCCTGACCAAGCTGGGTGCCCGGGTCACCGTCGTGGCCCCGCCCACCCTGATGCCCAGCGGCATCGCCGCGTGGTCCGCCTCGGCGGGCTTCGAGACGTCGTACGACCTCGACGCCGTGCTCCCCGAGGCCGACGCGGTGATGATGCTGCGCGTCCAGCGCGAGCGGATGTCGGGCGGCTACTTCCCCAGCGCGCGGGAGTACACCGTCGGCTACGGCCTCACCCGCGACCGGCTCGCCACCCTCAAGCCCGACGCCCCGATCTGCCACCCCGGCCCGATGAACCGCGGTCTCGAGATCGCCGCCGACGCCGCGGACGCCGCGCAGTCGGTCGTGCTCGAGCAGGTGTCGAGCGGCCTGGCCGTCCGCATGTCCGTGCTCTACCACCTGCTTGCCGGAGAGGAGTCCTGATGGGCCTGGTGATCACCGGCGCCTCGCTGCTGGGGGAGAGGACCGGGGACCTGTACGTCGACGACGCGGGCCTGCTCGTCGACGAGGCGCCCGCGGGGGCCGAGGTCCTCGACGCCGACGGCCTCGTCGCGCTGCCCGGTCTCGTCGACCTGCACACCCACCTGCGCGAGCCCGGCCGGGAGGACGCCGAGACGATCCTCACCGGGTCGCGGGCGGCGGCGGTCGGCGGCTACACCGCTGTGCTGGCGATGGCCAACACCTCCCCGGTCACCGACACCGCAGAGGCAGCCCTGCGCGTCCTCGAGCTCGGTCGCGAGGCCGGCCTGGTCGACGTGCAGCCGGTCGGCGCGGTCACCCGTGGGCTCGGCGGCGAGGAGCTCGCCGAGCTCGGGCTGATGGCCCGCTCGCGGGCCCGGGTCCGGGTGTTCTCCGACGACGGCAAGTGCGTCCACGACGCCCGGGTGATGCGTCGCGCGCTGGAGTACGTCAAGGCGTTCGGCGGGGTCGTCTCCCAGCACGCCCAGGAGCCGACGCTCGCCGGCCCCGCCTCCTGCTGCCACGAGGGCGAGCTGTCCGGTCGTCTCGGGCTGCCCGGCTGGCCCGGCATCGCCGAGGAGGTCATCGTGGCCCGCGACGTGATGCTCGCGCGCCACACCGGCTCGCGCGTCCACGTCGCCCACGCCTCCACCGCCGGCACCGTCGAGGTGCTGCGCTGGGCCAAGTCGCAGGGCATCGACGTCACGGCCGAGGTCACGCCCCACCACCTGCTGCTCACCACCGACCTGCTCGCCGGCTACGACCCGACGTACAAGGTCAACCCGCCCCTTCGTCCCCAGGAGGACGTCGACGCGCTGCGCGAGGCGCTGGTCGACGGCACGATCGACGCCGTCGCGACCGACCACGCCCCGCACGCCCGGCACGACAAGGAGCACGCGTTCACCGACGCGGCGTTCGGGATGCTCGGGCTCGAGACGGCGCTGGGTGTCGTCCGCACGGCGCTCCCGGAGATGTCGTGGGCGCGGGTCGCGCAGGTCATGTCGACCACCCCCGCCCGCATCGCCGGGCTGGCCGACCACGGCTCGCTCGCCCTCGGCACCCCGGCCCACGTGACCCTGGTGGACCCGTCCGCCGCGGTCACCGTCGACCGGGCCGACTCGGTGTCGCTCTCGCGCAACAACCCGTGGCACGGGCGCTCGCTGACGTCGAAGGTCGTGCACACCGTGTACGCCGGGCGGCTCACCGTGCGCGACGGCGCCCTGGTCTGATCGGGGGACCGGTGGGGACCGCGCTGCTCGTCGTCGACGTGCAGCGCGCCCTCGTGGAGCCGCCGCACGACGTGGTGGGCGCCGTCGGCCTGGTCTCGCGCCTGGGTCGACTGCTCGATCGCGCCCGGAGTGCCGGCCTACCCGTCATCCACGTCCAGGACGACGGCGACGCGGATCCCTCGATCGAGCGGGGCACTCCCGGCTGGGAGCTGGTCCTCCCCGTCCTCGACGGGGACGTCGTCCTGGCGAAGACCGGGGACGACGCGTTCGACGGGACCGGCCTCGACGCCCTCCTCACCTCCCGCGGCGTTGACACCGTCGTGGTGGTGGGCATCCAGTCGGAGATGTGCGTCCTGAGCACGGCCCGGACGGCGCAGTCGCGAGGATTCGGCGTGGTGCTGCCGCGCGGCGGGCACGCGACGTACGACGTCCCGGGCGACCCGCCCGACGTGCCCGCGGTCCCGGCCGCGCACGTCGCGCGCGTGGTCGAGTGGGCGCTGGGGGACCAGGTCCGGCTGCCGGAGATCGACGAGCTGGACTGGCCCACCGTGTGCAAGTGACGATCTAGGCTCGGCCCATGGAGATCACCACCGTCGACCAGCTCGAGGCGATCGTCGGCCTGCCGACCGGGCTGGCGGTGACCAAGGAGCGCGACGCGCTCACCGACATCGACCGGGCCTGGCTGGCGGCGACACCCTTCTGCGTGCTGGCCACCTCGGACGCGGAGGGCCGCTGCGACGCGAGCCCCAAGGGCGACCCGCCCGGGCAGCTGGTCCACGTGGTCGACGAGCACACGATCGCGATCGCCGAGCGGCCGGGCAACCGGCGGGTCGACGGCTACCGCAACGTGCTGGCCAACCCGCACGTCGGGCTCACCTTCCTCATCCCCGGTCGCGGCGACACCCTGCGGATCAACGGGCGGGCCCGGCTCGTCGACGACGCGGCGTACTTCGACGCCATGGCGGTCCGGGGCAAGCGGCCGATCCTCACCCTCGAGGTCGAGATCGAGACGGTCTTCTTCCACTGCGCCAAGGCGTTCCTGCGCTCCGGGTTGTGGGACCCGGAGTCCTGGGAGCCCGGGTCCGTCCCGCGCCGGGCGGTCATCGCCCACGAGCTCGAGCACTCGCCGCGCACGCTGGAGGACCTCGACGACTACTACCGTCCCGAGGCCTACGGGAAGAACCTCTACTGATGTCCCACCCCCAGCTCCTGCACACGGTCCTCGACGCCGTCGACGTACGCCGCGAGGCCGAGTTCTGGCGCGAGCTGCTCGGGCTGGTCTACCGGGCCGGGGACGAGGTGCCCGACGGACCCGGCGCCGTCGACGACCACGACTGGCTGGTCCTCACCCATGCCGACGGCCGTCGGGCCCTGGCCTTCCAGCAGGTCGCCGAGCAGGCCCGCTCGACCTGGCCCGACCAGCAGGTCCCCATGCAGCTCCACCTCGACCTCACCGTGCCCGACGTCGACGAGCTGGCCGAGCAGCACGCCCGCGCCCTCGCGCTCGGCGCCACGGTCCTGCTCGACCGCACCGACGACGCGGACGAGCCGCTCTACGTGTATGCCGACCCGGAGGGTCACCCCTTCTGCATCTTCGTCGCCTGAGGAGGCCGCCATGACCACGCCGTACGACGTCCCGCTGGGGGACGGGGCGGGCAGCTACGCGTTCCGGCTGCTGCCCGACGACGACTTCGACGAGGGTGCGTCGACCGTGGCGGTGGACGCCGCGGCGTCGGGCCGGGCCGTCCTCGTGTCCTACACCTGGGTGCATCCCGTCGACGGCCCCCAGAGCGGGACGCTGCTCCTCGGCGTGCCGGGGGAGGACGGGGCGGTCAGCGCGGCCTGGGTCGACAGCTGGCACCAGCGCGACGTCGTCTCCCTCACCGGGACGGGCACGGCCACCGGGGCGGTGGTCGCCTACGAGTACGCACCCGGCTGGACGTGGGAGATCGAGGTGGTCGCCGTCGACGGGAGCCTGTCGATGGTCATGCACAACGGGGTGCCCGAGCGCGACGACGGACCCGCGGCCCGGTACGACGCCATGCGCGGCACCTGGTTCTGACGTCACGCCAGCCCGAGCGCCGACGCCTCCTCCCAGAGGTCGTCGCGCACGCTCGGGTGGGCGGCGTGCTCGATGAGGTGGCGTGCCTGGGTGCGCTCGTCGCGACCCCACATCCACGCGATGCCCTGCTCGGTGACGACCGCCGTGTGCTGGAAGGACGTCACCGGCTCGTCGACCAGCGGCACGATCGTCGAGACGTCGGCCCGCGGGTGCCAGCTCCGCAGGGCCAGGAACGCCTGGCCGCCGGGGGAGTGGCTGGCACCGACCGTGAAGTCCGTCTGGCCCCCGAAGCCCGAGTGGATCCGGGCGCCGATGCGCGACGCGTTGGCCTGGTCGAAGAGGTCGACCTGGAGCGCGGTGTTGACCGACGTCATGCGTGGCTGCCGAGCGATCACCGCCGGGGCGTTGGTCACCTCGGTCCGCGACATCCGCACCCGGGCGTTGCCGTCGAGCCACGCGTAGAGCTCGTCGCTGCCGAAGACGAACGACGTGGTCAGCGGGACGTCCGGGTCGAGCGAGCCGGCCCGCTCCAGCGCCAGCACCCCGTCGCTGAACATCTCGGTCCAGACCCGCAGGCCGCGCCGCCCGGCGACCCCGGCGACGGTCGCGTCGGGGACCTCGCCGATCCCGGCCTGGAGGGTCGACCCGTCCCCGACCTGGGCGGCCACGAGGGCGCCGATCGCCCGGGCGTCGTCCCCCGGGGCCGTGGGCAGGTGGGTCCGTAGTGGCACGTCGACCTCGACGCCCAGGTCGATGTCCGCGACGTCCACCTCGGCGTCGCCGAAGGTCCACGGCATCCGCGGATTGAGCTGCGCGACCACCAGCGCGCCGCGCGCCCGGGCCGCCTCGATCGCGGCAGGCAGGACGTTGACCTCGACGCCCAGCGACACCCGGCCCCGGCGTGGGGTCGTGGTGTGCACCACGACGACGTCCGGGGGGAGCGGTCCGTGGAAGAGCCGCGGCACCATCGACAGGCGGCACGGGACGTAGGAGAGGCGGGGGTGCCGGCGGAACCCGGGACCCACGAACGTCGTCTCCGGCACCACACCCTCGTGCACCGGAAGGTCGAGCTGGGCGTTGAGGGCGTGCAGCCGCGCCTGCGGGAGCTCGGCCAGGACCGCGGCGAGCACGGTGACCGGTGAGGCGAAGTTGCCGCTGGTCACGATCCGCGGCTGGAGGAGGCCCAGGGCGGACACCGCCCGGGCTGCTCCCTCGATCGACTCGGTGCGCATGCCCCCAGAGTGTCAGGAACGCTCGACGACGAGTCCCAGCCAGCGACCAAGAGACGCGATCTCGTCGTCCACCGCGGAGCGCAGCGCCCTGCTCCACCGCCCGTCCTCGTGGACGGCGTCGACGCGCAGCACGCCGTCGGCCCGGTCGGCCGTGGCGTCCACCTTGCCGACCAGCGCGTCACCGTGCAGGACGGGCAGCGCCCAGTAGCCCCAACGTCGCTTCGCGGCCGGCTTGTACATCTCGAGCGCATAGTCGAACTCGAACAGGTCGACCATCCGCCTGCGGTCGAAGACCAGCCGGTCGAGCGGGGACAGCAGCGCCGTCCGGCCCTCGAACGCGTCGAGGTCGACGAGGTACGCCGGGTCGACCCGCCACGTGCCGCGGAGTCCCTCGACGCGCGCCTCCTCGCCCACCGGCCCCACGTCGTTGGGCTCGCCGGGGGAGACGGCGGCGCGCGGTCGTGCGATGCCCAGGGCGCGCAGGCGCCTCTCGCCGCGGACGCGGAACGCCTCCTCGAGCGGCACCACGGGGTCGTCGGGGTAGACCCGCTCGGCGAGGTCCCACAGCTTGTCGCGACCCTCCGCGCCGGCCACGGCGACCTCGCCGCGCTGCACCATCATGTCGAGCAGCCTGCGCACGTTGCGGTCGTCGTTCCACCCGCTCGACCGCCACGGCACCAGCGTCGTGTCCGGCAGGACCCGCGCGGTGCACGGCCCCTCGTCGTGCAGCTGGGCGAGGATGTCGCGCCTGGTGTCGTCGTTGGCCTCCACCCAGCCCGCCAGCGCGACCTGCCACTCCGCGAGCTCGCCGACGCCCGGCCAGACCGTCATCTCGGCCCGGTGGAGGGCGAGGTCCTCCGCCGGACGGAGCATCGAGTGCAGCTCCACGAGCGAGCCGTCCGCCACCAGCTCCTCGAGCACCGACGTCCGGTACGACGCCCCGAGACGCGACCAGGCGACCACGTGCGCGCTCGGGGCCACGGCCGCCGTCGGCTCGACCTGGAGCAGCGACAGGTGGCGCACCGCCGTCAGCAGGTCGGTGTTCCGGTCGGCGTCGAGGAGCTGCGCGCGGACCGCGATCCGCCGCGCCTGCTCGCGGGTGAGCTCGTGCACGCCCCGACGATAAACGGGTGGCAGGACGAGGAACGTCCGGATACCGTCGACCCATCATGTGGATCCCGGCCTGACCCGACTCGCGCCCGCGGCTGCAGCCCCTCACAGGGCGCCCGGCGAGTCACCGCACCCCGCGAAGGCCCGCCCATGTCACTCCAGCCCCTCGTCGTCCGCGACCTCTCCGTCTCGTACGCCGCCCGCCCCGTCCTCACCGGCATCGACCTGCTCGCGCAGCCCGGTCGCCGGATCGGCCTGGTGGGCGAGAACGGCGTCGGCAAGACCACGCTGCTGCGCGCGATCGCCGGGCGCCTGCCCGCGTCCGCCACGGTCGCCGGCTCGGTCGAGCGCCCCGACGACCTCGTGGTCCTCGGCCAGGAGCCGCCGTTCCCGGACGCCGCCACCATCGCCGACGTGCTGGTCCGGACCCTGGCCCCGCTGCGCCGGGCGGTCGCCGACGTCGAGCGGCTGGCGGGCGCCCTCGGTGAAACCGCGACCGACCGGGACGCCTCCGCCGCGGCGTACGACCGGGTCCTCGAGTGGGCGCTGGCTCACGACGCGTGGGACGCGGACCGGCGCGCCGAGGTGGCGGCCGCCCGGCTCGGCCTGGCCGACCTCGATCCGGGACGGAGGGTGGGGACGCTGTCGGGCGGCCAGCGCACCCGGCTGGCCCTGGCCACGATCATGACGACCCGGCCGACCTGCCTGCTCCTCGACGAGCCGACCAACCACCTCGACGACACCGCACTGGAGGTGCTGACCGGCTTCCTCGTGGACCTGCCCGGGGTGGTGCTGTTCACCAGCCACGACCGCGTCTTCCTCGACGACGTCGCGACCGACCTCGTCGACCTCGACCCGAGCGCGTTCGGCACCGACGGCGAGGGGGGCCGCCGCTTCGGTGGCGGCTGGACGGCCTACGAGGAGCACCGCCTCGACGCCCGCCGGCGCTGGGAGGAGGCGTACGCCGCGCAGCAGGAGGAGCTCGACGCGCTGCGGGCCGCGACCCGGATCGGCACGGGCGCGATCGCCCACGGCCGGGGACCGACCGACAACGACAAGTTCGTCCACGCCTTCAAGGGCTCCCGGGTCGACCGCACCCTGGCCCGGCGCAAGAAGGACGCCGGTCGCCGGCTCGAGGTGGCCGAGCGCGACCAGGTGCGCAAGCCACCCGCGCCGCTGCGCTTCGGGGGCAGGCTCACCGGGACGGGCCCCACCGGACGGCTCGTGCTCGTGCGAGACCTCGTCGTCGACGGGCGGCTGGACCTGGACCGCCTCGACGTGCACGCCGGTGAGCACCTGCTCGTGAGCGGCGGCAACGGGACCGGCAAGTCGACCCTGCTGGGCGTCCTCGCCGGTCGGGTGGCGCCCGACCGGGGCACCGCCCAGGTGGCCGCACGCTCGGTGGCGGAGCTGGCCCAGGACGTCGTGTTCGCGGAGCCCGGTCGCAGCGCGCGGGCGACGTACGACGCGCTGGCCGGCGGCGACGCGCCACCGCTGCGCGAGCTCGGCCTGCTCCACCCGCGGGACCACGCCCGCCCGGTGGGGGCGCTGTCGGTGGGTCAGCGCCGCCGGCTCGGCCTGGCGGTCGCCGTGGCGAGCGGGCCCGACCTGCTGCTCCTCGACGAGCCGACCAACCACGTGTCCCTGGCGCTGGCCGGCGAGCTGGAGGAGGCGATCGGCACCAGTGCCGGCACCGTCGTGGTGGCCAGCCACGACCGCTGGCTGCGGCGGCGGTGGCAGGGGAGCGGTGTGGTGCTCGGCTGAGCCTGCCCGGACCGTGGTGCGTGGTCTCGGACACGGGTCCGTCGCTGGTAGGGTCACCGACGCAGAAACATCCTTTAACGATCCGTCCTGTGAGGCGGAGAAGGAGGTCGGCGTTGCCTGTACGCGCGCCCGCACTGCTCGTCCTCGAGGACGGGCGCACCTTCCGAGGCGATGCCTTCGGAGCCGAAGGTGAGACCTTCGGTGAGGCGGTGTTCTCCACCGGCATGACCGGTTACCAGGAGACCCTCACCGATCCCAGCTACCACCGCCAGGTCGTCGTGATGACGGCCCCGCACGTCGGCAACACCGGCATGAACGACGAGGACCCCGAGTCCTCGCGGATCTGGGTCGCCGGCTACGTCGTCCGCGACCCCGCCCGGGTCCCGAGCAGCTGGCGCTCGCAGCGCACGCTCGACGACTCGCTGCGCGACCAGGGCGTCGTCGGCATCTCCGGCGTCGACACCCGCGCGCTCACCCGCCACCTGCGGGAGCGTGGGGCGATGCGGGTCGGGATCTCCACGACGGAGACCGACCCCGCGGCCCTGCTCCAGCGGGTGCGCGACTCGGCCGAGATGCGGGGGTCCAACCTGAGCGAGGCCGTCTCCACGCAGGAGGCCTACGTCGTCCCGGCCGTCGGCGAGCGGCGGTTCACCGTCGCGGCGATCGACCTCGGGATCAAGGCCAACACCCCGCGGATGATGAGCGAGCGCGGCATCGCGGTCCACGTGCTGCCCGCCACCGCCTCGATCGACGAGGTCGTGGCCACCGGTGCCGACGGGCTGTTCTTCTCCAACGGCCCCGGCGACCCGGCGGCCACGACGGCCCAGGTCGACCTGCTGCGGGCCGCGCTCGACCGTGGCCTGCCCTACTTCGGCATCTGCTTCGGCAACCAGCTCTTCGGCCGGGCGCTCGGCTTCGGCACCTACAAGCTGACCTACGGGCACCGCGGCATCAACCAGCCGGTGATGGACCGCACCACCGGCAAGGTCGAGGTCACCGCGCACAACCACGGCTTCGCGGTGGACGCCCCCCTCGAGGGCAGCACCTCCACGCCGTACGGCGAGGCGACGGTGAGCCACGTCTGCCTCAACGACGACGTGGTCGAGGGCCTCGAGCTGCGCTCGCCCGCGGGCGAGCTGCTCAGCTTCTCGGTGCAGTACCACCCGGAGGCGGCGGCCGGCCCGCACGACGCGGCGTACCTCTTCGACCGCTTCACCGACCTCATGGGGTCTCGCTCGACCAACGACGGGAAGGGAGCCTGAGATGCCGAAGCGCGAGGACATCACGAGCGTCATGGTCATCGGCTCCGGGCCGATCATCATCGGACAGGCGTGCGAGTTCGACTACTCCGGCACCCAGGCGTGCCGGGTGCTCAAGGAGGAGGGCCTGCGGGTCATCCTGGTCAACTCCAACCCGGCCACGATCATGACCGACCCCGAGTTCGCCGACGCGACCTACATCGAGCCGATCACGCCCGAGTACGTCGAGAAGGTCATCGCCCAGGAGCGCCCCGACGCGCTGCTCGCCACCCTCGGCGGCCAGACCGCGCTCAACTGCGCGATGTCGCTGGCCGAGCAGGGCGTGCTGGAGAAGTACGGGGTCGAGCTGATCGGCGCCAGCATCGAGGCCATCGACCGCGGCGAGAACCGCGAGGTCTTCAAGAAGATCGTCGCCGAGCTCGGCGGCGAGAGCGCGCGCTCGGTGATCTGCCACTCGATGGACGACCTGCTCGGCGCGGCCGAGGAGCTCGGCTACCCGATGGTGGTGCGCCCGTCGTTCACCATGGGCGGCACCGGCTCCGGCATGGCTTACGACGAGCAGGACCTGCGCCGCATCGGCGGCGCCGGCCTCGCGGCCAGCCCGACCACCGAGGTGCTCCTCGAGGAGTCGATCCTCGGGTGGAAGGAGTACGAGCTCGAGGTCATGCGCGACACGGCCGACAACGTGGTGATCATCTGCTCCATCGAGAACCTCGACCCGATGGGCGTGCACACCGGCGACTCCATCACCGTCGCCCCGGCGATGACGCTCACCGACCGCGAGTACCAGAAGATGCGCGACCTGGCGATCGACATCATCCGCTCCGTCGGCGTCGACACCGGCGGCTGCAACATCCAGTACGCCGTCAACCCCGAGGACGGTCGCCTGATCGTCATCGAGATGAACCCCCGCGTCTCCCGCTCGAGCGCCCTGGCCTCCAAGGCCACGGGCTTCCCGATCGCCAAGATCGCCGCCAAGGTCGCCATCGGCTACACGCTCGACGAGATCCGCAACGACATCACCCGTGAGACCCCGGCCAGCTTCGAGCCGACGCTCGACTACGTCGTCGTCAAGGTGCCCCGGTTCGCGTTCGAGAAGTTCCCGGGCGCCGACACCACGCTGACCACCCACATGAAGAGCGTCGGCGAGGCGATGGCCATCGGCCGCAACTTCACCGAGGCCCTCCAGAAGGCCCTGCGGTCCCTGGAGAGCAAGGGCGCGGTCTTCGACTTCGCCGAGCCGACCGGCGACGTCGTCGAGCTCCTCGAGACGTCGCGTCGACCCACCGACGGCCGGCTGCGCACCGTCATGGACGCCATCCGGGCCGGCGCCACGCCGGAGCAGGTCTTCGAGCACACCGCGATCGACCCGTGGTTCGTCGACCAGCTGTTCCTCATCAAGGAGGTCGCCGACGAGGTCGCGGCGGCCCCCAAGCTCGACCTCGAGACGCTGCGCCTCGCCAAGCGGCACGGCTTCTCCGACGCCCAGGTCGCCGGCATCCGAGGGATGCGCGAGGACGTCGTGCGCGGCGTCCGCCAGGCCCTCGGGCTGCGTCCCGTCTACAAGACGGTCGACACGTGTGCGGCCGAGTTCGCCGCCACGACGCCCTACCACTACTCGTCGTACGACGAGGAGACCGAGGTGGCGCCCCGCGAGCGGGAGGCGGTCATCATCCTCGGCAGCGGGCCCAACCGCATCGGCCAGGGCATCGAGTTCGACTACTCGTGCGTGCACGCCTCGCTCGCACTGAGCGAGGCCGGCTACGACACGATCATGGTCAACTGCAACCCCGAGACCGTGTCGACCGACTACGACACCTCCGACCGGCTCTACTTCGAGCCGCTCACACTGGAGGACGTGCTCGAGATCGTCCACGCGGAGGAGCAGGCCGGTCCGATCGCCGGGGTCATCTGCCAGCTCGGCGGACAGACGCCGCTCGGGCTCGCGCAGGGACTCGCCGACGCCGGGGTCAAGATCGTGGGCACCGCGCCCGAGGCGATCCACCTCGCGGAGGAGCGCGGCGCCTTCGGCAAGGTGCTCTCCGACGCCGGGCTGCCCGCCCCCAAGCACGGCATGGCGGTCACCTTCGAGGACGCCAAGCGGATCGCCGACGACATCGGCTACCCGGTGCTGGTGCGCCCGTCGTACGTCCTGGGCGGACGCGGCATGGAGATCGTGTACGACGACGGCCGGTTGCGCGCCTACATCAATGCGGCCACCGAGATCAGCCGCGAGCACCCGGTGCTGGTCGATCGCTTCATCGACGATGCCGTCGAGATCGACGTCGACGCGCTCTTCGACGGCCACGAGCTGTTCCTCGGCGGCGTGATGGAGCACATCGAGGAGGCCGGCATCCACAGCGGCGACTCCTCGTGCGCGCTGCCGCCGATCACGCTGGGGGAGACCGAGATCGACCGGATCCGGGTCGCCACCGAGGCGATCGCGCGCGGTGTGGGCGTCCTGGGGCTCATCAACATCCAGTTCGCCCTGAGCTCCGACGTGCTCTACGTCCTCGAGGCCAACCCCCGCGCCAGCCGCACGGTCCCGTTCGTCTCCAAGGCGACCGCGACCCCGCTGGCCAAGGCCGCCGCCCGCGTCATGCTGGGCGAGACCATCGCCGAGCTGCGCGCGGTCGGCCTGCTGCCCGAGGCAGACGGCGGGCACCTGCCCTCCGACGCCCCGATCGCGGTCAAGGAGGCGGTGATGCCGTTCAACCGGTTCAAGACGATCGACGGCCGCAACGTCGACACCGTCCTCGGGCCGGAGATGAAGTCCACCGGCGAGGTGATGGGCTTCGACGCCGACTTCGGCACGGCCTTCGCCAAGGCCCAGGCCGCGGCGTACGGCTCGCTGCCCACGACCGGACGGATCTTCGTGTCGGTCGCCAACCGCGACAAGCGCAACATGATCTTCCCGATCAAGGTGCTGGCCGACCGGGGCTTCGAGATCCTGGCGACCAAGGGCACCGCCGAGGTGCTGCGCCGCAACGGCGTGAGCGTCACCGTGGTGCGCAAGCACCACGAGGGCGAGGGGCCGGAGGGCCAGAAGACGACCGTCCAGCTCATCCGCGACGGTGACATCGACCTGGTCATCAACACGCCGTACTCCACGGGCGGCTCGGCCCGCCTCGACGGCTACGAGATCCGGACGGCCGCTGTGCTCGCCGACATCCCGTGCATCACCACCGTGCAGGGCCTCGGCGCCGCGGTGCAGGGGATCGAGGCGATGACCGCCGGCGAGATCGGCGTCCGCAGCCTGCAGGACTGGCAGCGGGGGAGGACCGCTCGCTGATGGGTCGTCCCTACCGCCTGCTCTTCGACCACGTGCTGACCCGGGCCGATCCCGAGCGCGCCCACCACGCGGCGTTCCGGGCGATCCGGGCCGCGGCGCCCGTGGCCCGGCGGGTGCCGGACGTGGCGGGTCGACCGGTCGAGGCGATGGGTCTGCGCTTCCCGCACGCCTTCGGCGTCGCGGCGGGTTTCGACAAGAACGGCGTCGGCATCGACGCCCTCGGGGCGCTCGGCTTCGGTCACGTCGAGATCGGCACGGTGACCGGCGAGGCGCAGCCCGGCAACCCGCGACCGCGGCTCTTCCGGCTGCCGCTCGACCGTGCCGTGGTCAACCGGATGGGCTTCAACAACGAGGGTGCCGAGGCGGTCGCGACCCGGCTGGCCCGCCGGAGGCGGCCCGAGGGGGCGCCTGTCCTGGGGATCAACATCGGCAAGACCAAGGTCGTGCCGGCCGAGCACGCGATCGCCGACTACGAGAAGTCCACCGGCCTGCTCGCGCCGCACGCCGACTACCTCGTCGTCAACGTCAGCTCGCCCAACACTCCCGGCCTGCGGGACCTCCAGGCCGTCGAGGTCCTCGAGCCGCTGCTGACCGCCGTACGCCGTCGCGCCGACCAGGTCCGTCCCGACGACCGGGTGCCGCTGCTGGTCAAGATCGCTCCCGACCTCAGCGACGAGGACGTGCTGGCCGTGGCCGACCTCGCCGTCGCCATCGGCCTGGACGGCCTGATCGCCACCAACACCACCATCACCCGCGAGGGCCTGCGCACCGACCCCGCCACCGTCGCGGGGATCGGTGCCGGCGGCCTCAGCGGTGCCCCGCTGCGCGAGCGGGCGACCGCGGTGCTCCGGGCGGTGCGCGAGCGGGTCGGCCCCGACCTGACGCTCGTCGGCGTCGGCGGGATCAGCACCGCGGCCGACGCACGCGAGCGCCTCGACGCCGGTGCGGACCTGGTCCAGGGCTACACCGCCTTCGTCTACGAGGGCGCACTGTGGCCGCGCACGCTCGTCGCGGGGCTCCCGTCGGCATGACCTCCGAGCCCACCGGCGTCCCGGCCGTGCGCGGCCCGGTCCACGTCGTCGGCGAGGTGCTGGCGACCAAGCGTGCCGGTGCCTACCGCCACCTGACCATCGCGGCACCCGGCCTGCCGGAGCGCTTCCGGGCCGGCAACTTCGTGGCCGTGAGCGTCGGCGACGGTCGCCTGGCCCGGCGTCCGCTGTGGATCCACCGCGTCAAGGAGACCGGCGCCTACGGCCCGACGCTCGACGTGGTCGTCGAGCCGCGCGGCCCCGGCAGCACCTGGCTGGCCGATCTCCCGGTCGGTGCCCGCCTCCCGGTCACCGGACCGCTGGGGCGTCCGTTCGCGCTGCCCCGCGAGCCGGTGTCCTGCGTGCTGGTCGGCGAGGGGTACGCCGCGGCGCCGCTCTTCCCGCTCGCCGCCCGGCTGCGCGAGCGCGGCTGCCCCGTCACGCTGGTCCTCGCCGCGGACGACGAGGGCCACCTGCTCTCCGCGCTGGAGGCCCGGCGCAGCGCCCGCTCGGTCAGCGTCATCACCCGCGACGGCTCGGTGGGCGCGCGCGGCGACGTGCCGTCGCAGGTCGAGGCCGTCCTCGAGCGCGCCGACGCCGACGTGGTCTACGCCGCCGGGCCGACGGCCACCCTGGCCGCGGTGGCCGCCGCCGCCGAGCGTCGGGGCGCGTGGAGCCAGGTCGCACTCGAGACCCCGATGGCCTGCGGTACCGGCCTGTGCCAGGGCTGCCCGGTCCCGGTGGTCGCCGAGGACGGCGTCACCCGGCGGGTGCGCGCCTGCGTCGACGGACCGGTCGTCCGCGGGGACCGGGTCCACTGGGGTGAGCTCGGATGAGGTGGGGCACCGTCATGGTCGCGAGCGGGTGCGGGGGCACCGGCCGCGAGCTCGCGCCGTACGCCGACCTCGACGGCCTCGACCTCGTCACCCGCTCGATCACGCTCGACCCGCGTGCCGGCGGCCCGACGCCCCGGATCGCGGAGACGCCCAGCGGCCTCGTCCACGCCGTCGGCCACCAGAACCCCGGCCTCGAGCACTTCCTCGCGACCGAGCTGCCCTGGCTCGTGCGGGCCGGCGTGCGTGTCCACGTGTCCGTCGTCGGCGCCACCATCGGTGAGTACGCCGAGCTCGCGCGCCGCCTCAGCCGGGCCCCCGGCGTGGCGGGCCTCGAGGTCAACCTCGGTGCGCCCGACCAGGCGGGGGAGGGCCTCTTCGAGGTCCGCGAGCCCTACCACGCGGCCAGCGTGGTCGCCGCGGTCCGACGCGAGTTCCCCGCCGACCGGCCGGTCCTGGCCAAGCTGCGTCCCGACCTGTCCCGCGCGGTCGAGGGGGCCCGGGCCGTCCACGACGCGGGCGCGAGCGGCGTCGTCCTCGGGGACGCCGTCCCGGCGGCCATGCCCGACGGGCGCCCCGGCGGGCTGACCGGCCCGGCCATCACCCCGGTGGCGCTGCGCTGCGTGCACGAGGTCACCTCAGCGCTGCCGGACGTCGAGGTGGTGGGTGGCGGTGGTGTCGACGGTCCCCGGACCGCGCGGGCCTTCCTCGCCGCCGGAGCCGTCGGCGTCCAGGTCGGCACCGCACTGCTCCACGACCCCACGACCGTGGCGCGGATCCGCGCCGCCCTGGCCGACGATCACGCCGACGACACGGCCGGCGACCATGCCGGCGATACGGCCGACGACCGAGAGGACCAACGATGAGCGACCACTTCGGGGCCCGGCTGCACGCGGCCATGCAGGAGCGTGGCCGCTTCTGCGTGGGCATCGACCCCCACGCGTCCCTGCTGCGCGACTGGGGGCTGTCCGACGACGTCGCCGGGCTGGAGACCTTCGCCCGCACCGTGGTGGATGCGGTCGCCCCCGAGGTCAGCGTGGTCAAGCCGCAGAGCGCGTTCTTCGAGCGCTTCGGCAGCCGTGGCGTGGCGGTCCTCGAGCGGGTCATCGCCGACTCCCGCGCGGCGGGGGCGCTCGTGCTGCTCGACGTCAAGCGCGGCGACATCGGCTCGACCAGCCAGGCCTACGCCGACGCCTACCTCGACCCCGCCTCCCCGCTGGCCTCCGACGCCATCACGGCCAGCCCCTACCTCGGGTTCGGCTCCCTCGACCCGATGGTCGAGACGGCCCGCCGCCACGGGGCGGGGGTCTTCGTGCTCGCGCTGACCTCCAACAAGGAGGGCCCCGAGGTGCAGCACGCGTCGACCGGTGGCGGGACCGTCGCCGGCACCGTGCTCGGCCACCTCCGCGCGCTCAACGCCGGGCTGGAGCCGCTCGGCGACCTCGGCGCCGTCATCGGGGCCACCATCGGCGACAGCGGCGAGGACCTCGACTTCAACGGTCCGGTCCTGGCCCCGGGCTTCGGCGCCCAGGGCGGGACCGTCGACGACCTCCGCCGGATCTTCGGTCCCGTCGCCCGCCACGTGCTCCCCAGCTCGTCGCGCGAGGTGCTCTCCGCGGGACCCGACCGCGCCGCCCTGCGCGACGCGGCCCGCCGGGGCAACGACGCCGTCTCCGCCCTCGGCGACGCGTGAGGGGCGGGGTCCTGCCGGTCGCGGCGCTCGTCCTGGGGCTCACCGCCGGCTGCAGCAGTGAGCAGGAGACCTACTGCCAGGCCGTGGAGGACCACCGGGCCGAGCTGAGCGACATCGCCGCCAGTGAGCAGCCCGGCGCGGTCCTCGGTGCGCTCGACGCCTACCGCGACCTGCGCGAGGAGGCACCGGGCGACCTCCGCGACGAGTGGTCGCAGGTCGTCACCCGGCTCGAGGCGCTCCAGCAGGCCCTCGACGACGCGGGCGTCGACCCCGCGTCGTACGACCCCGCGACGACCCCGGACGGGCTCCCGGAGGAGGACCGCCGGGCGATCGAGGCGGCCGCCCGCGACCTCGGGCAGGCCGAGACGGTCGAGGCGATGGGTGGCATCGAGCAGCAGGCCCTCGACGTGTGCAAGGCCCCGCTGAGCCAGTAGCCACCACCGCGGTGTGTCGCCGGTCTCGCGGCACGCGCGGCGTCGTACCCCGCATTGCAGGGCGTCCGTCGTTCTGACTAGATTGACCGCGTTGCCCCAGCCGACCGCCAGCCCGACTGCCAGAAGGACCCGTTTCGTGGCCTTGCCCCCTCTCACGCCCGAGCAGCGCCAGGCGGCCCTCGACAAGGCTGCCGCCTCCCGACGGGAGCGCGCCGAGGTCAAGAACCGGCTCAAGAACTCGGGCGCCTCGATCATGGACGTCGTCCACGAGGGCCGGGACAACGAGGTCATCGGCAAGATGCGCGTCGTGGAGCTGCTGCAGTCCATGCCGGGACTCGGCAAGGTGCGTGCCCGGCAGGTCATGGAGCGCCTCGGCATCGCCGAGAGCCGCCGGGTCCGGGGCCTCGGGATCAAGCAGGTCGCCGCGCTCCAGCGTGAGTTCGGCCCCCGCGAGGAGTCTTGAGCGAGCCGCGCAGGTCTCGCCTGATCGTGCTGGCCGGCCCGACGGCCGTCGGCAAGGGCACGGTCGCCGCCGAGGTGCGTCGCCACCACCCCGAGGTCTGGCTGTCCGTCTCCGCCACCACGCGCGACCCGCGTCCCGGCGAGGAGAACGGCGTCCACTACTGGTTCGTGTCCGACGACGACTTCGACGCGATGATCGAGCGCGGAGACCTCCTCGAGTGGGCGACCGTGCACGGCACCCACCGCTACGGCACCCCGCGCGGCCCCGTGGAGCTCGCGCTGGCCTCCGGCCACCCGGCGATGCTCGAGATCGACCTCCAGGGTGCGCGCCAGGTCCGGCGGACCATGCCCGAGGCGCTGTTCGTCTTCCTGGCACCGCCCTCGTGGGAGGAGCTGGAGCGCCGGCTCGTCGGTCGCGGCACCGAGACCGAGGCGCAGCGGGAGCGCCGGCTGGCCACGGCGAAGGTCGAGCTGGCCGCCGAGTCGGAGTTCGACGTCACCGTCGTCAACCACGAAGTTCACGCTGCGGCGGACGAGTTGGTAACCTTGATGACGTTCGACCCTCAGTCGGACCCTGCCCAGGGTCCAGCCACCACCGACTGACCTCCGCACCAACTGACTTCTGTGAGGCTTCCAGCTGTGTCTGCCCCCAACATCGCCGCCGAGGGCGTGACCAACCCCTCGATCGACGACCTGCTCACCAAGACCGACAGCAAGTACAAGCTGGTTCTCTACAGCGCCAAGCGCGCCCGCCAGATCAACGCCTACTACTCCCAGCTCGGCGAGGGCCTGCTGGAGTACGTCGGCCCGCTCGTCGACACCGTCGTCCAGGAGAAGCCCCTCTCGATCGCGCTCCGCGAGATCAACGAGGACCTGCTCACGTGCGAGGACGTCGACCCGGCCGAGCTCGCCGCCGAGGAGGCCGCTGCCGCGGCCGCGCGCGCCGAGGCGTCCAGCTTCACGGAGTGACGTGACCTCCCAGGACACCTCCGTCCACGACGTGGCCGTTTCCCGCACCGGGGAGCGGCCACGTGTCGTCCTCGGGGTCAGCGGCGGCATCGCGGCGTACAAGGCCTGCGAGCTGCTCCGCCGCTTCACCGAGTCCGGGCACGACGTCACCGTGGTGCCCACGGCCGCCGCCCTGGAGTTCGTCGGCGCCCCCACGTGGGCGGCGCTGTCGGGCAAGCCGGTCTCCACCGAGGTGTGGGACGACGTCCACGAGGTGCAGCACGTGCGGATCGGGCAGGCGGCCGACCTGGTCGTCGTGGCCCCGGCGACCGCCGACCTGGTCGCGAAGGCCGCCCACGGGCTGGCCGACGACCTGCTGACCAACACCCTGCTCACCGCGCGGTGTCCCGTCGTCCTCGCGCCGGCCATGCACACCGAGATGTGGGAGCACCCGGCCACCGCGGCCAACGTCGCGACCCTGCGCAGCCGCGGCGTCGTCGTGATCGAGCCCGCCGAGGGACGCCTGACGGGCAAGGACACCGGCAAGGGCCGGTTGCCCGAGCCGGCCGAGATCTTCGACCTGGCCGTCGAGGTCCTGGCCCGCGGCACCGCCGTCCCCGACCTGGCCGGTCGCCGGGTGGTCGTGAGCGCCGGCGGCACCCGGGAGTACCTCGACCCGGTCCGCTTCCTCGGCAACCGGTCGTCGGGCCTCCAGGGCTATGCCCTGGCGCGCGCGGCCGCCGCCCGCGGCGCCGAGGTCACCCTCGTCAGCGCCAACGTCTCCCTCCCCGACCCTGCCGGCGTCAAGGTCGTCCGGGTCGAGACGACCGCCCAGCTGCGCGACGAGGTCGTGCTGGCCGCCGGCTCCGCCGACGCGGTGGTGATGGCCGCGGCCCCCGCCGACTTCCGGCCCACGGCGGTCAGCGAGGCCAAGATCAAGAAGGCCGACGACGGCTCCGCCCCGGCGATCGAGCTCGAGCAGAACCCCGACATCCTCAAGGAGATCTCGCACGAGCGCCAGCGCCCCGGCGCTGTCATCGTCGGGTTCGCCGCCGAGACCGGCGACGACACGGGCGACGTCCTCGACCTCGCCCGGGCCAAGCTGGCCCGCAAGGGGTGCGACCTGCTCGTGGTCAACGACGTCAGCGGGGGAGCGGTGTTCGGCAGCCCCGACAACGAGGCGGTCATCCTCGGCGCCGACGGTGCCACCGTCGACGTGCCCCACGGCACCAAGAGCGCCCTCGCCCACGTCGTGTGGGACGAGGTCGTGGCGCGATTCGCCCGCTGAGACGGGCATCTTGCATAGTGAGCCACCGTTATCGTGGCTAGCACAAGCACCTCGACAGGAGCACCGACTGTGGCTGGACGCCTCTTCACCTCCGAGTCCGTGACCGAGGGTCACCCGGACAAGATCGCCGACCGGATCAGCGACTCGGTCCTGGACTACCTCATGGCGCACGACTCCGACCCCGAGAACCTCCGGGTCGCGGTCGAGACGCTGCTGACCACCGGCCTCGTCGTCGTCGCCGGGGAGGTGCGCACGGACGCCTACGCCCCGGTCGCCGACCTGGTCCGCAAGGCGATCCTCGACATCGGCTACGACTCGTCCGACAAGGGCTTCGACGGCACCACCTGCGGGGTCCAGGTCGCCATCGGCGCCCAGTCGATCGACATCGCGGCCGGCGTCGACAGCGGCCACGAGTCCCGCGTGGGGTCCTCCGAGGACGACCTCGACAAGCGCGGCGCCGGCGACCAGGGCCTGATGTTCGGCTATGCCTGCGACGACACCCCCGAGCTGATGCCGCTCCCGATCATGATCGCCCAGCGCCTGGCGCAGCGGCTGACCGAGGTCCGCAAGGACGGCACGCTCGACTACCTGCGTCCCGACGGCAAGACCCAGGTCACCATCGAGTACGACGAGCAGGACCGGCCCGTCCGCATCGACACCGTCGTGCTGTCCACCCAGCACTCCGAGGACGTCGACCACGCCACCCTCGAGGCCGACATCAAGGAGCACGTCATCGACGTGGTCCTCGGCAGCTTCGACATCCCGTCCGAGGGCTACCGCCTGCTGGTCAACCCGACCGGCAAGTTCGTCGTCGGCGGACCCATGGGCGACGCCGGCCTCACCGGTCGCAAGATCATCGTCGACACCTACGGCGGCATGGCCCGCCACGGTGGCGGTGCGTTCTCCGGCAAGGACCCCTCCAAGGTCGACCGCTCCGCGGCGTACGCCATGCGCTGGGTCGCCAAGAACGTCGTGGCCGCGGGCCTGGCCCGCCGCTGCGAGGCGCAGGTCGCCTACGCGATCGGCAAGGCCGCCCCGGTGGGCGTCTTCATCCAGACCTTCGGCACCGGCGTGGTGTCGGACGAGGCGATCCAGAAGGCCGTGCTCGAGGTCTTCGACCTGCGTCCCGCCGCGATCATCCGCGACCTGGACCTGCTGCGCCCGATCTACGCCCAGACGTCGGCCTACGGCCACTTCGGCCGCGAGCTCCCCGACTTCACCTGGGAGCAGACCGACCGCGCCGACAAGCTCAAGGCCGCCGCCGGCGCCTGATCCATCGCTGCGGCAGAGTCCCCGCTCAGCCGGGGACCCTGTCACCGTGTGACCGTTGCAACAGTCACACGGTGACGGACTCGCGGACACAGTCCGCACCGGTCGGTGCGCTGTCGGTCCGCATTGATTGAATGCCGACCATGACCAACCACGAGGCCGGGCCAGCAGAGATGCTGCCCGGCCTCCGTGCATCCGTGGCCGACGGCAAGGCCCGGGCCGCCGCGACCCGGGCGCGCAAGGCCGCCGAGTTCGAGCCCGCCGGGGTGGACCCGGTCGCCCGGGTCCTCGTCGACGTCCCGCTGGCCCACCTCGACCGGACGTTCGACTACGCCGTGCCGACGGCGTACGCCGACACCGCGGTGCCGGGCGCGCGGGTCAAGGTCCGGTTCGCCGGGCAGGACGTCAACGGCTACGTCGTCGAGCGCGCCGCCACCAGCGACCACACCGGCCGCCTCCAGCCGCTGCGCCGCGTCGTCAGCCCCGAGCCCGTGCTCAGCCCGGTGGTGGCCGACCTCACCGCCGCCGTCGCCGCGCGCTACGCCGGCGCCCGGGCCGACGTCCTGCGCCTCGCCGTGCCGCCCCGGCACGCCAGGGTGGAGGCAGAGCCGTGGGAGAGGCCGCCGACAGCGGTCCCCGACGTCCCGGGAGGGGCCTGGCAGCACGTCACGCACGGGGAGACGTTCCTCGCGCACCTGACCGACGGCTCCGCACCGCGCGGCGTCTGGTCGGCCGCTCCCGGTGACGACTGGCCGACCATGGTCGGCGCGGCGGTCGCGGCGACCGTCGCCGGCGGCCGGGGGGCCATCGTCTGCGTGCCCGACCAGCGTGACGTCGACCGGGTGGGTCCCGCCCTCGACGTCGCCCTCGGTCCCGACCAGCACACGGTCCTGACGGCCGACCTCGGTCCGGCCGCGCGCTACCGCGCGTTCCTGTCCGTCTCCCGGGGGGCCAGGAGGGTGGTCGTCGGCACCCGTGCGGCGGCGTTCGCACCGGTCCACGACCTGGGGCTCGTCGTCATCTGGGACGACGGCGACGACCTGCACGCCGAGCCCCGCGCCCCCTACCCGCACGTCCGCGAGGTCCTCGGCCTCCGCGCGGAGGCCGAGGGCACCGCGATGCTGCTGGGCGGCTTCGCCCGCTCGACGGAGGCCGCGATGCTGCTGCGGTCCGGCTGGGCCCGTGAGCTCGCGCCTCCCCGCGACGTGGTGCGCGAGCGGGCCCGCACCGAGGTGGCGGCCGCGGAGGACCGGGCCGTGGGCGCCCGCCTGCCGCGCCCGGCCTTCGAGGCGATCCGCTCCGGTCTCGCCCACGGTCCCGTCCTGGTGCAGACGCCACGCGCGGGCTACGCCCCGGCCCTGGCCTGCGAGCGGTGTCGCACCCCCGCCCGGTGCGGCCACTGCGCCGGCCCGCTCGTGCTGGCGGGTCCCACGGCGCCGCCGACCTGTCGCTGGTGCGGCACGGCCGACGGGCGCTGGGCGTGCCGCGAGTGCGGCCACCGGGGCCTGCGGGCACCGGTCCGGGGCGAGGCGCGCACGGCCGAGGAGCTCGGTCGCACGTTCCCCGGCACGACCGTCCGCAGCTCCAGCGGCGATCGCGTCCTGGCGCGGGTGGGGGAGCAGCCCGACATCGTCGTCGCGACCATCGGCGCCGAGCCGGTCGCCGAGACCGGCTACGCCGCCGTGGTGCTGCTCGACACGTGGCTGACCCTGGCCCGCGACGACATGCGCGTCCAGGAGGAGGCCGTACGCCGCTGGCTCGGCGCCGCCGGCCTGGTGCGACCCGGCGGCCACGTCGTCGCCGTCGGCGATCCCGCGCACCCGGCGCTGCAGGCCCTCGTGCGGTGGGACCCGGCCGGGTTCGCCGACCGGGAGCTGGTCGAGCGGGGCGAGGCCCACCTGCCGCCGACGGCCCGGATCGCCACCATCACCGGGGAGCCCGGGGCCCTCGACGACGCGGTGACGCTGCTCGACCTCCCCGAGCCGGCCGAGGTGCTCGGACCGGTGCCGGTGAGCGCCGAGGAGCAGCGCGTGGTCGTCCGGGTGCCCCTCGCCCACGGGGCCAGGCTGTCGGCGGCCCTCGGCGAGCTGCAGCGTGTCCGGTCGGCGCGCAAGCTCGACGCCGTACGCATCCGGGTGGACCCGCCGAGCATCTGAGCGCTCCCTAGACTGGGCCGCGCATCCGAGACCGAGGAGTCACAGCACCCCATGGCAGTCCAGCCGATCCGCCTCTTCGGCGACCCGATCCTGCGCCGACGCGCGATCGAGGTCGACGACTTCGACAAGGAGGTCCGCCAGCTCGTCACGGACCTCACCGACACCATGCTGGCCGCCCCGGGCGCCGGCCTCGCCGCGCCGCAGATCGGCGTCGGGCTGCGGGTCTTCACCTGGAACGTCGAGGACGAGGTCGGCCACCTCATCAACCCCCGCCTCGAGCTGAGCGACGAGACCCAGGACGGTGCCGAGGGGTGCCTGTCCCTGCCCGAGCTCACCTACGACTGCCTGCGGGCGCTGTCGGTGATCGCCACGGGCTTCGACATGCACGGCGAGCCGGTGCGGATCGAGGCGTCCGACTACCTCGCCCGGGCGATGCAGCACGAGACCGACCACCTCGACGGGATCCTCTTCATCGACAAGCTCGACACCGCCTCCCGCAAGGCGGCGATGAAGGAGATCCGCGAGTCCGAGTGGTTCGGCCTCGAGCGGCCGACCGTCCGGGTCAGCCCGCACGCCACCCGCGGGCTCGGCCTCTGATGCGCGTCGTCTTCGCCGGCACCCCGGAGGTCGCCGTGCCCGCCCTCGACGCCCTGCACGCCTCCGCCCACGACGTCGTCGGCGTGGTCACGCGTCCCGATGCGCCGTCCGGTCGTGGGCGCAAGCTGGTCGCCAGCCCGGTCGCCCTGCGGGCCGAGGAGCTCGGCCTGCCGGTCCTGCGGCCCGAGCACCCGCGCGACCCCGACTTCCAGGCCGCGCTGCGCGCCCTGGAGCCGGATGCCTGCCCCGTCGTCGCCTACGGCGCCCTGCTGCCGCAGTCGGCGCTCGACATCCCCGAGCACGGCTGGATCAACCTGCACTTCTCGATCCTGCCGGCCTGGCGCGGCGCCGCCCCCGTCCAGCACTCCATCTGGGCCGGTGACGAGCTGACCGGTGCCACGACGTTCCGGATCGTCAAGGAGCTCGACGCCGGTCCGACGTACGGCGTGATGACCGAGCGCATCCGCGCCACCGACACCGCCGGCGACCTGCTCGCCCGGCTCGCCGAGGGCGGCGCGACCCTGCTCGTCCGCACCCTCGACGGCATCGAGGACGGGTCCCTCGAGGCCCGTGAGCAGCCCGCCGACGGCATCAGCCTGGCGCCCAAGATCCTCGTCGACGACGCCCGCATCGAGTGGACCGACCCCGCCATCGGCGTCGACCGCCAGGTCCGCGCGTGCACGCCCGGACCCGGCGCCTGGACGACCTGGGAGGGCGAGCGCTTCAAGGTGGGTCGCGTCAGCGTCGCGACCGGTCGTGACCGGCTGGCGCCCGGTGTCCTCGAGGTCACCAAGAACGCCGTCTACGTCGGCACCGCCACGGACCCGGTCGAGCTCGGCGACGTCAAGGCATTCGGCAAGAAGCAGATGCGCGCCGCCGACTGGGCGCGGGGCGTCAGCGTGCCCGAGGGCGCCCGCCTCGGCTGACCACCCCCAGGGGGGTGCTCTGCGTCACGTTTCAACGACATTGGCATTAGCCTGCGCGGAGCCAACGTCTCGGAGGTCCCCTGTGGCTGTCATGGAAATGCTCGATCGGCGCCACACGGTGGCCACCCAGTCCTACAACCGGTGGCTCATCCCGCCGGCCGCGCTGGCGGTGCACCTGTGCATCGGCCAGGCCTACGCCACCAGCGTCTACAAGAACTCGCTCATCGAGCACTTCGACGCCTCGCAGACCGCGATCGGCTTCGTCTTCTCGATCGCCATCGTGATGCTCGGCCTGAGCGCGGCCCTCTTCGGCACGTGGGTCGAGAAGGTGGGGCCGCGCAAGGCGATGTTCACCGCGGCGTGCTGCTGGGCGTCGGGCTTCCTGGTGGGCTCGGTCGGGATCGCCACCGAGCAGTTGTGGATCCTCTACCTCGGCTACGGCGTCATCGGGGGCGTGGGTCTCGGCATCGGCTACATCTCGCCGGTCTCGACGCTCATCAAGTGGTTCCCGGACCGCCCGGGCCTGGCCACCGGTATGGCGATCATGGGCTTCGGCGGCGGAGCGATGGTCGCAGCGCCCCTGTCGCGCCAGCTGCTCTCCTACTACGACCCGGCGTACGACCCGAGCGACGCCGGCTCGCTGGCCGACGGGCACGCGCTGACGCTGCTCTTCGTGACCCTCGGCATCGTCTACTTCGCGATCATGATGCTCGGCGTCGCCAACATCCGCGTGCCGGCGCCCGGCTGGCGCCCCGACGGCTTCGACCCGTCCCAGGTGAAGAAGAAGGCACTGGTCACCGAGAACGACGTGTCGGCCGCCAACGCCATCCGCACCCCGCAGTTCTGGCTGCTCTGGACGGTGCTGTTCTGCAACGTCACGGCGGGCATTGGCATCCTCGAGCAGGCCAGCCCGATGATCCAGGACTTCTTCCGCGAGGAGGGCACCTCCAGCGTCACCGTCGCCGCCGCCGGCGGCTTCGTGGGCCTGCTGTCGTTGTTCAACATGGCCGGCCGGTTCGTGTGGTCGAGCACGTCAGACTACATCGGCCGCAAGCCGATCTACATGGTCTACCTCGGCGGCGGCATCATCCTGTACGTCGCACTGGCCCTGGTCGGTTCGACGTCCACCGCGATCTTCGTGCTGGTCGCCGCGATCATCATCTCGTTCTACGGTGGCGGCTTCGCGACCATCCCGGCGTACCTCCGTGACCTCTTCGGGGTCTTCCAGGTCGGCGCCATCCACGGCCGGCTGTTGACCGCCTGGTCCGCCGCGGGCGTGGCCGGGCCCCTCATCATCAACAGCTTTCTCGACTCCGCCGGCGGGGCCGGCTCCCTCGACGCAGGCTCCTACCGTCCCGCGCTCTTCACGATGGTCGCGATCCTCGGGGTCGGCTTCGTCGCCAACCTGCTGGTCCGGCCGGTCGCGGCGAAGTTCCACGAGGACATGTCGGCCCACAAGTCCGAGGCCCAGGCGGAGCGCGAGGCCGTCGTGTCCGAGGAGGACCCGACCGGCTCGGCCGGCAACAGCACGGCCCGCCTGGTGCTGTCGTGGGCCGTGGTGAGCATCCTGCTCGCGTACGGTGTGTTCCAGACGATCACGACCGCGCTCAAGCTCTTCTCCTGAGCCTGCGACCGCGCTGGAGTTGCGGCGGCACCGCCGTCGTGACGTACGGTCTTCGGCCATGACCTCCCCCCTGGTTGCCCGTTCCCGTTCCCGGCGCGGTCGCGTCGCCTCGCTCGCCGCGGTCGTCCTCGCCTCCGTGCTGTCGCCGGTGCTCACCTCGACGAGCGCGTCGGCGGACCACGGCGGCGCCGAGCCCGGCCCCGTCCACGCCGGTACGACGTACGGCTGGTGGCACAAGGGGATCGTCTGGCGCGAGGAGTTCGAGGCGCCGTACTCCGGACCGACGGGGCCGCAGTGGCAGGCCTCCGGCCAGGGCGAGGTCGTGCACCAGAACGGCATGCTCACCCTCAACACGACCACCCAGGGCAGCCTGAGTGCCAAGCTCGGCTTCGAGGGTGCCGTGGTGGGTCGCTGGGAGACCCGGCTTCGCAGCCGGCAGTACGGCCGCGGTGGCGCGCGCTTCAAGGTGATGACCGAGCTCGTGCCCGCCGGCGACCGCGACCAGCGCTGCGGGGCGCAGAACATCGCGCTCGAGAGCTACCGCATCGGGACCAGCAAGGCCAACCTCTACGCCCGCACCCTGCCCGACGTCGCCTGGAAGGGCGCCAAGGCCGGGATGGACCTCGGTCGCGACAGGTGGCACACCTACGGCGTCGAGGTCACCCGCGACCGCATCTCGTGGTTCGTCGACGCCCACGTCGTCCACACCGAGCGGCGCCCGGAGATCTGGTCGGACGTGCCGCTGGTCCCTCGGTTCACGATGGAGGCCAAGGGTCAGAAGACCATGAACGTCAGCCGGATGCAGATGGACTGGATCCGGCACTGGAGCCTCGAGGCCCCCAACGACCTCCCGGTCGACGCCCCGCCGACCCGCAGGGGCACCTACGGGAGGGCGTGCTGAGGCCCACCGGCGGCGTCGCGACTACGCTGGCTCGGGTGAGCAGGAAGGCCCGTCCGGAGGACGTCGACGAGATCTGTGCCGGCCTGCCCGAGACCGAGCTGGGCACCTCGTGGGGAGACGTCCCCACGTGGAAGGTCCCGACCGGCGACAAGGGCCGGGGGTTCGTGCTCTACCGGCGCCCGCACCACAGCGCCGTCGACCCGGAGTCGGGCGAGATGTACGACGACCTCGTCGTCATCGTCACCCCCACCGAGGCCGACAAGGTGGCGCTCGTCGAGGACGACACCACACCCTTCTTCACCATCGACCACTTCCGCAGCACCAACGCCGTGCTCGTGCAGCAGTCGCGGCTGGGGGAGATCACGCGAGACGAGCTGGTCGAGGTCATCACCGACGCGTGGGCGCACCGCGCCCCCCGGCGACTGGTCCGCGAGCACCTCGATGGCTGAGCGCCGCCCGCGGGGCGGCCGTATCGACCCGGCGCGGCTGGCCGCCCTCGACGTGCTCAAGGCCGTGCGGGTCGACGACGCCTACGCCAACCTCGCGCTGCCCCACGCCCTCGCCGAGCACGGGCTGACCGGGCGGGACGCGGCCTTCGCGACCGAGCTGGTCTCCGGCACCATCCGGCGCCAGGGCACCTACGACGCGATCATCGACGCCTGCCTCACCAAGCCCCGGCTGGAGGCCAAGGTCCGCGACGTCCTGCGCCTCGGCGTCCACCAGCTGCTGTCGATGCGGGTGCCGGACCACGCGGCGATCAGCTCGTCGGTCGAGCTCGCCCGGGCGCGCGTCGGCGTCGGTCCCGTCGGACTGGTCAACGCGGTGCTGCGCAAGGTCGCCGCCCACGACCTCGACGGCTGGATCCGCCGGGTGGCCCCGGACCCGGGGACCGATCCGTTCGGCTACGCGTCCATCGCCCACTCGCACCCCCGCTGGGTGGTGGAGGAGCTGGCCGACGCGCTTGCCTCCGCGGTCCAGCTCGAGGACCTCCTCGCCGCCGACAACGCGCCGCCCCGCGTCATGCTCGTCGCCCGGCCGGGGCTCTCGACCGTCGCGGAGCTCGTCGCTGCCGGCGGCACGGCCAGCACGCTCTCGCCGTACGCCGTGGAGCTGGCCGGTGGCGACCCCGCCGCGATCCCCGCGGTGGCCGAGGGACGTGCCGGCGTGCAGGACGAGGGCTCGCAGCTGGTGGCCCTCGCGCTGGCCGAGGCGGAGATCGACGGCCGGGACGAGCGGTGGCTCGACGTCTGTGCCGGACCCGGCGGCAAGTCCGCGCTGCTCGCGGCCCTGGCGGCCGAGCGGGGTGCCCGGCTGGTCGCCAACGAGCGCCAGCACCACCGTTCCAAGCTCGTCGCCCGGAGCCTCCGGGCCGCCCGGGGCGGGGTGCTCGGCGTGGTCACCGGCGACGGCACCCGGCCGCCCTGGCGCGACGGGTCCTTCGACCGGGTGCTGGTCGACGCCCCCTGCTCCGGCCTCGGGGCCCTGCGCCGCCGTCCGGAGTCGCGCTGGCGCCGCACGGAGAAGGACCTGGAGGCCCTCGTCCCGCTCCAGCGCGCGCTTCTGGACCGGGCGCTGGACGCCGTCCGTCCGGGGGGCGTGGTCGTCTACGCCACCTGTTCGCCCGTCCTGGCGGAGACCTCGGAGGTGGTCGACTCGGTGGTCGGCTCCCGGGACGACACGCGCGTCGGCCAGACGCGCCAGCTCTGGCCGCACCGCGACGGCACCGACGCGATGTTCATCGCGACGTTGCACCGCCGCTGAGCGAGCCCCCCACCGGGCTGGGCATGCACCCCCAAAAGGGGGGACTCGGCATGGTCGTCTGTTCCCTCATCACCACCGGTCGTGGATGATGGTGCGCGTCGGCCACGTGGTCGGCGGGGGACGGGAAAGAGCGAGCAGTGCGACGGAGAGCAGGAGCGGTGGCCGTGGCCACCCTCGCGAGCCTGGTGATCGGGTTCGCCCCTGCTGCGAGCGCCGACGGCGTCAACGTCCGCAGCGGCCCCGGCAGCGCCGCGGACGGGATGTTCCTCACCTACCTCGGCTGCGACGGGTTCTTCGCCCCCTCGTCCGCCCCGCGGACCCGCGTCAACCTGGGTCCGGGCACCGCGCCGATGGGCCGCCGGAGCTTCGGTCTCGTCCCGTCCGGCGCCGGGACGGCGTCCGGTCCCTACGTCCCCTTCCTCTCGCTCGCCGGAGCCGGTGCCTCGGTGTCGGTCACGGCGGCCACGGGCACCACCGGCGCGTCCTACATCTGGACCTCCGCGGCGGACGCGCCGGCCGGCCACGCCTGGCTGGGTCGGGCCACGACGACGGTGCCCGCCGGTGGCTGGCACACGGTCGACACCGCCGCCCTGCGCTACGACTGGAAGCTCGTCGACCTGGTGACCGGGTCCACCACCGCGGGAGCCCCCGCGACACCGGCCGAGTTCGTGGCCGCGCACGGCGACGGCACCGGCTACGTCGTCACCGGCTTCGGCTGCGACGGCGCAGCCTTCAACATCGACGCGGTGCGGGGCGTGGGCCAGACGTGGGACTTCGAGGGCATCACCCTCGGCACGGCGATCACCGCCTCGGCACCCCAGGTGCCGGCCGGCCAGGACGTCGTCATCAGCGGCCACGTCACCGACGGCTTCGGTCGCGTGACCGGCGACCCCGTCCTGCTCCAGGCGCGTACGCCCGGCGTGGGGGAGTGGCGCACGGTCTCCGAGCTCACCATGGTCGGGCCCGACGGCTGGTCGCGGGCGTCTGCGACTGTCGCCGAGGACACCGAGTTCCGCTGGTTCCGTCCCGAGGGCGAGTACGCCGACGAGGGGGCCAGCGCGGCCGTGCTCGTCCGGGCGACCGCGGCGCCGGCACCGCAGCCGTCCCCGGAGCAGCCCCAGCAGCCAGAGCCGTCCCCGGAGCAGCCGCAGACCACGCCTGCCGGGTAGGGCCGGCGGAGTCTCCGCCCGCGACCTCACTCGTTCCGGAGGATGCCGACGGCAGCCGGCGCTCCTAGCCTCGTCGACATGAAGCCGAACACTCGCGCAGCCGCCGTCGTGCTCACCCTGGGCCTCCTGGCCGGGACATCGGCCTGCTCGGAGGAGGAGCCCGCGGTCTGCGACGACGTCGCGGCCCTGCGCGCGGACCTCGACGACCTCGAGGCCGTCGAGCTCCAGCCCGGGGCCCTGGCCGAGTTCTCCGCCGTCCTCGACGAAGCCCGTGCGGACGTGGACCGGCTCGTCGACGCGGCCGCGGACGAGTACGCGGACGAGATCGATGCCGTGCAGTCCGCGACACAGGCCCTCACGGCCAGCGTCGAGACGGCCGTGCAGGCGCCCTCCGGGGCTGCCGTGACGCAGGTCTCCGCCGACTTCGGTGCCTTCACGACCGCGGTGGACGACCTCCTGGGCTCGGTCGGCAACGACTGCTGACCGCCGCCGTCACGAGGCAGTGTCGGTGGGTGACGCGTCGCCCGAGCGGCCGGCACGGGCGCGGCCGTAGCGGAGCGCGAGCGGGGCCGCGGTCAGCCCGTGGGCGACCACGCTGAGCAGCACGGTGACCCCGATCAGGGCGACCGCCCGGTCCACCTCGGGTCCGAGCTCCTCGAGGGCGAGCAGGGCGAACACCAGGGACGCGAGGCCGCGAGGACCGAACCAGCCGATGAACAGGACCGTCCCGCGGTCGAGCCCGGCCCCGAGAGCGGCCAGGGCGACCGGGACCATCCGGACCAGGGTGAGGCTGAGGACGGCGTACAGCACCATCGTCGGCGTGACCAGGTCGAGCACGATCGGGCCGGCGACCGCCCCGAAGGCGAGCCACACCAGGAGCCCCACCAGACCTGCCGACTGCTCCACGAACACCAGCTCGGCGGGCCCACGAGGCCCGGCGGAGGTGCCGAACGCGAGCCCCGCGCAGAAGGCGGCCACGAAGCCGTTCGCCCCCACGGCGAGTGCGGCCAGGTAGGCGATGAGCGCCAGCGCCAGAACCGCGATCCCGGCGAAGTCCTCCGCAGCCCAGTCCCGCCGACGGGCCCAGCGGAGCGCCCGGCCGCCGACGAGACCGCACAGCGCACCCACCACCGCACCGACCGCCAGCGAGACCACCGCGTCGCCCAGTCCCGACGAGCCGGACAGCTCCTCCTCGGCCGCCAGGGCCGCGATCGCGAGCATCACCACCGGGGTGACGATGCCGTCGTTGAGCCCGCTCTCCACGGTGATGAGCCGCCGGACCCGGGCGGGGACGACGGGGTTGGTCACGACCGGGATCCCGAGGGCGGCATCGGTGGGCGCGAGTGCGGCGGCGACAAGGAGCGCGACCCAGACCCCCGCTGCCGGGAACAGCCACCACGCCAGCCCCCAGCCCACCAGCACGGTCAGCGGCAGGCCCACGCCCAGCAGCCGGACGTAGGGGGCCAGGTCGCGACGGATCGTCTGCACGGGGATGCGGGCGGCGTCGGAGAACAGCACCCACACCAGCGTGACCTCGACCAGCAGCGTCAGGCCCTCCGGGCCCTCGGGCGCATCGAGGAGCTCCATGCCCCCCACGACCGCGCCGACGGCGACGAAGAGGATCGGGGCGGTCAGGTCGGCGCGCTGGAGTCGCGCCGACAGGACGCCCCACAGGAAGATCGACCCGGCGATGACCAACGCGGCTGTCACGTCCATGGTTCACCACCTCCGGCCCTCGGCGGCAACGGTCTGCGGCCAGTCTCGTCCCCGGGACGTCGCGGTGCCTCACCCTGCCCGGGTGAGGCCGTGGGCGGGCGCGACGCACGCCAGTAGGTTGGGCCGCATGGCCCCGACCGGCAAGAGCCCTGCCAGCAAGAGCCCCAGCGTCGAGATCGACGTGGACGACCGGGTGGTGCGGGTGAGCAACCCCGACCGGGTCTACTTCCCTCCCACGGCGTCCGCGCCGTCGGGGGCGACCAAGCTGGACCTCGTCGAGTACTACCTCGCCGTGGGGCCCGGCATCGTCAACGCGCTCTACGAGCGCCCGTGCATGCTGCACCGCTTCCCCAAGGGTCTGGCCGGCGACAAGGTGCACCAGAAGCGCCTGCCCGCCGGTGCCCCGCCCTGGGTCGAGACCGTGCGCCTGCACTTCCCACGCTGGAACCGCACCGCCGACGAGCTGTGCGTCACCGAGCTCGCGAGCGTGATCTGGGCGGTCCAGATGTCGACGGTGGAGTTCCACCCGTGGAACAGCCGTCGCGCCGACACCGAGAAGCCCGACGAGTGGCGCATCGACCTCGACCCCGGTCCGGAGTGCGACTGGGCGACCGTCCAGCGGGTCGCCGGGATCGCCCACGAGGTGCTCGACGAGCTCGGCGCGGTCGGGTTCCCCAAGACCAGCGGAGGGTCCGGGATGCACGTCTATGTGCGGATCCCGCCCGACCACGGCTTCGCAGACGTACGCCGCGGTGCCCTGGCGTTCGCCCGCGAGGTCGAGCGCCGCGCGTCCGGGGACGTCACGACCGCGTGGTGGCGCAAGGACCGCGAGCCCGACCAGCTGTTCGTCGACTACAACCAGAACGCGCGTGACCACACCATCGCCGCGGCGTACTCCGTGCGCGGGGTGCCGACCGCGCGGGTCTCGGCCCCGGTGCGCTGGGACGAGGTCGACGCCTGCGAGCCGGACGACTTCACGATCTTCACGATGCCGGAGCGGTTCGCGCAGATCGGTGACCTGCACGCCGACATCGACGACCACGCCTTCGACATCGCCCCCCTGCTGGAGTGGGCCGCGCGCGACGAGGCGCAGGGCGCCGAGCCGCCGGTCGACCCCGAGGACGGCTGACCCACAGCCCGCGCACAGGTCGGGCTCATGGTCCTCTCACCCGGGCCGCCTAGCGTCGGGGCATGCCCGCAGACACCCGCACCCGCCACGTCGCCGTCGTGGTCAACACGGCCTCCCGCACCGGCGCCGCCGCACTGCGCCTGGTGGAGGGCGAGCTCCACCGCGCCGGGGTCGAGGCGGTCGACGTGCACCGCGTCGACAGCGGCGCCCAGCTGCCGGGCGCCCTCGCGGAGGCCGTCGGCGCCGAGCCCGACATGGTCCTGGTCGGCGGGGGAGACGGCACCATCGGTTGCGCCGCGTCGGTGCTGGCGCACACCGGTACGACGCTGGACGTCCTGCCCCTCGGCACGGCCAACGACTTCGCCCGCACCCTGGAGATCCCGTCGGCCCTGCCGGCCGCAATCGACACCCTGCTGAGCGGCAAGGTGGTCGACATCGACCTGGGTCGGGTCAACGGGTCGGTCTTCCTCAACGTCGCCTCGCTCGGCCTCTCCGTCGCGGTGACCCGGCGACTCACCCCGCAGCTCAAGCGCAGGCTCGGCCAGCTCGCCTACCCGGCCGCGACCCTCGCGGCGTACCGGCACCACCGGCCCTTCGCCGCACGGCTGGAGCTCGGCGACGGCTCGGTCCTCGAGCTCGAGGACCTCATGCAGGTGGCGGTCGGCAACGGACGTCACTACGGCGGCGGGCTCACGGTGTCACCGACGGCCTCCATCGACGACCACCTCCTCGACGTCTACGCGATCGGCAGGGGCCGGCTGCGCGACCACGTGTCGGTGGCCCGGCTGCTGCGCAGCGGACACCTGATCGAGCACGACCGGGTGCACCACGTGACCACGCGCAGCGTGCGGGTCGTCACCGACGAGCCGCTGGACGTCAACCTCGACGGCGAGCTGGCGGCAATGACCCCCGCGAGCTTCGAGGTCGACCGCAACGCGCTGCACGTCGTGGTGCCGCAGCACAGCCGGGCCGCCCAGCTCGACTGATCGGGCCCTAGACTCACCGCCCGTGGGTATCCAGATCACGCCGAGCATCCTCAACGCCGACTTCTCCCGCCTGGGCGAGGAGGTGGCCCGCATCGGCAGCGCCGACTGGGTGCACGTCGACGTCATGGACAACCACTTCGTGCCCAACCTGACCTTCGGCCCGACGATGGTCGAGGCACTGAGCCGGGCGACCGACATCCCGCTCGACGCCCACCTGATGATCGAGGACTGCGACAGCAACGCGCTGGCGTACGTCGAGGCGGGCGCCTCCAGCGTCACCTTCCACGTGGAGGCGACCAGGGCGCCGATCCGGCTGGCCCGGGAGATCCGGGCCAAGGGGGCTCGGGCGAGCATGGCCCTCAAGCCGGCCACGCCGATCGAGCCCTACGAGGCGCTGCTGCCGGAGCTGGACATGCTGCTCCTGATGACGGTGGAGCCCGGCTTCGGCGGCCAGAAGTTCCTCGACCTGTGCCTGCCCAAGATCCGCACCGCCCGCGCCATGATGCGCAGGCACGGCGTCGAGACGTGGCTCCAGGTCGACGGGGGAGTCTCGCTGGAGACCATCGAGCGCTGTGCGGAGGCCGGGGCCGACGTCTTCGTGGCCGGCTCCGCCGTCTACTCCGCCGCCGACCCGGACGCGATGGTCCGCGAGCTGAGGGCGAAGGCCGAGGCCGCCTCGACGTGAGCAGGCGGGCGACGGTCGACGACATCCACGCCACGGCGCTGGCGATGCCGCACGTCACCGTCGCCCGGACCGGCGCCCTCCCCGTCTACCAGGTGGGCGCCAAGTCGTTCGTCTTCTTCCGCACCCCGCGGGCCGACGCCGTCGACCCGGAGACCGGGGAGCGGTATGACGACGTCATCGTCATCTGGGTGGCCTCCGAGGGCGACAAGCTGGCGCTCGTGCAGGACGAGGCGTCCCCGTTCTTCAGCACCCCCCACTTCGACGGGCACCCCTCGGTCCTGGTCCGCGCCTCCCGCGTCGGCGAGGTGTCGCGCGACGAGGTCGTCGAGCTCGTGCAGGACGCCTGGCTGGCCCAGGCGTCGCGCCGGCGGGCGGAGACCTGGCTGCGCGAGCACCACCTCGGGACCTGACCGGCGTCTCGCGAGCGCCGCCATCGACGTGGCCCACGCCACGCGGACACCCCGTCCGGGAATGCGCGAGGGTGTGGCAGAGTTCCGTCCACGAGCAAGCGTGCTCTGGGGGCGGTGAAACTCCGCACCGGCGGTCACAGTCCGCGACCCGACCACTGCCAGTGGTCGGTTGACCAGGTGGAACTCCTGGACCGACGGTCACAGTCCGGATGAGAAGTGCACGCAGGTGACGCACCCGTCGTGGTGCGCGCGCCCGAGTCCCCCGGAGTCCGCGACCACGGACGAGAGGGCGAGCAATGGGTGCGACACCGGCGGAGACCGCCGCCATGCGGCGTGCGCTGCGGATCGCGGCCAACCCCGGCGTCCCGCTGGGCCCCAACCCGCGGGTCGGCTGTGTGCTGCTGGCCGACGACGGCACCGAGGTCGCGGAGGGCTTCCATCGCGGAGCCGGTACGCCGCACGCGGAGGTCGCCGCGCTCGCCGAAGCCGGCGACGCGGCCCGCGGCACGACCGCGGTGGTGACCCTCGAGCCCTGCAACCACACGGGGCGCACCGGCCCGTGCGTCGAGGCGCTCCTGGCCGCCGGAGTACGCCGCGTGGTCTTCGCCCAGGACGACCCCACCGACGAGGCGGCGGGCGGCGCCGACGCGCTGCGTGCGGCCGGGGTGGAGGTCGAGGCGGGCCTGCTCGCCGACGAGGCCGCCCGGCTCAACCGGGCGTGGACCTTCGCCGTCGAGCACGGTCGGCCCTTCGTCACCTGGAAGCTCGCCACCACCCTCGACGGCCGCAGCGCCGCAGCCGACGGCACCAGCCGCTGGATCTCCAGCGAGCCGGCACGACAGGACACCCACCGGCTGCGCGCCGAGTGCGACGTCCTGCTCGTCGGCACCGGCACCGTCGAGATCGACGACCCGCTGCTGACCGTCCGCGACGACTGGGACCGCCCGGTGCGGCACCAGCCGCTGCGCGCGGTGATGGGGCTGCGTGACCTCGCCCCCGATCGCCGGATCCTCAACAACCACGCCGAGACGGTGCACCTGCGCACCCGCGAGCCCGCCGAGGCGCTGCGCGACCTGCACGAGCGCGGTCGCCAGCACGTCTGGCTGGAGGGCGGGCCCACCCTGGCGGCCGCCTTCCTCACCGCCGGCCTCGTCGACGAGGTCGTCGCCTACGTCGCCCCCAGCCTCCTGGGCGCCGGCGCGAGCACGGTGGGCGACCTCGGCATCACCACCATCTCCGACCAGCTCCGCTTCCGTATCCGGCAGGCCGCCGTCATCGGCACCGGCGTCGACGCCAACGTCCGACTGACCCTCGAGAGGACCCCCTGATGTTCACCGGCATCGTCGAAGAGCTCGGCACCGTCGCCGCGATCGAGGAGCAGGGCGACGCCCTGCGCCTGTCGATCAGCGCGCAGACCGTGCTCGAGGGCACCGGCCTGGGAGACTCCATCTCCGTCAACGGCTGCTGCCTCACCGTCACCGACGTCACCGACGGCACGTGGACCGCCGACGTGATGGCCGAGACGCTCGACAAGACGTCGCTCGCCGGCGCCCGGCCGGGGGACCGGGTCAACCTGGAGCGAGCCGTCACCCCCCAGACCCGCCTCGGTGGCCACATCGTGCAGGGCCACGTCGACGCCGTAGGCGAGGTGCTGCGCCGCACCCCGAGCGAGCACTGGGAGGTCGTCGAGGTCTCCCTGCCGCGGCACCTCGCGCCGTACCTCGTCGACAAGGGCTCCATCACCGTCGACGGGGTCAGCCTCACCGTCGTGGAGGCCGGGGACGAGAGCTTCACGGTGAGCCTCATCCCCGAGACCCTGGCCCGCACCACCCTCGGGTCGAGGGCGGTCGGCGACCGCGTCAACCTCGAGGCCGACATCATCGCCAAGCACGTCGAGAAGCTGCTGCAGAGCGGCCTGCACACCAGGAAGCAGGACTGATGGACCTCCTCGAGTGGCTGGTCCACGGCACGATCCCCGTGGCCGGCGGCCAGCTCAGCGCCCCCGAGGTCGTGGGCAACCTCTTCGGCCTGGCCAGCGCGGTCCTGGGCATGCGACGCCTCGTGTGGGCCTGGCCCATCGGCCTGGTCGGCAACCTCCTGCTCTTCGTGGTCTTCGCCTCCGGCGAGCTCAGCGGCGTCGTGGCCGAGCCCCTCTGGGGACAGGCCGGCAGGCAGGTCTTCTTCGCCGCCGTGTCGCTCTACGGCTGGGTGCGCTGGTCGCAGTCGCGCCGCGCCGGGGGTGCCGCCGACGGCGGGGCGATCACGCCGCGGTGGGCCACCGGTGCCGAGCGGCTCCAGCTGGTCGGTCTCGGCGTCGTCGGCTACGCCGTCGCCTACGCGGTCCTCCAGCAGATCGGCTCGTGGGGCCCCGTCACGGAGGCCTGGATCCTGACCGGCTCGATGCTCGCCACCTACGGCATGGCCCGCGGCTGGGTGGAGTTCTGGCTCGTGTGGATGCTCGTCGACGTCGTCGGCGTGACCACCCTCGTCCGGGCCGGCTACTACCCGACGGCCGGGATGTACCTCGTCTACGCCGTGTTCGTCGTGGTCGGGTTCGCCGTGTGGGTGCGGGCCAGCGCCCGCAGCACGACCACGAGCACGTCCAGCCAGCCCCAGCACGAGAAGGTGACCGCATGAGCGTCCGACTGGACTCCGTCGAGCGGGCGATCGAGGACATCGCCGCCGGCCGCTGCGTGATCGTCGTCGACGACGAGGACCGCGAGAACGAGGGCGACATCATCTTCGCCGCCTCCCGGGCGACCCCGGAGCTGATGGCCTTCACCATCCGCCACTCCAGCGGCGTGATCTGCGTGCCGATGCCCGGCGAGATGCTCGAGCGCCTCGAGATCCCACTGATGACGCCGCACAACAAGGACAAGCTGCGCACCGCCTACACGATCTCGGTCGACGCCAAGGACGGCGTCAGCACCGGCATCAGCGCCGCCGACCGGGCCCACACCGCCCGCGTGCTGGCCGACTCGGCGACCGAGCCCGGCGACCTCACCCGGCCCGGGCACGTGTTCCCGCTGCGCTACCGCGACGGGGGAGTGCTCGTACGCCGCGGGCACACCGAGGCGGCCGTCGACCTGGCCACCCTCGCCGGCCTCACCCCGGCCGGCGTGCTCGTCGAGGTGGTCAACGACGACGGCACCATGAAGCGCGCGCCCGAGCTGCGCGAGTTCGCAGACGAGCACGGCCTGGCGATGATCTCCATCGAGGACCTCGTCCGCTACCGCCGCCGCCACGAGCGGCACGTGGAGCGCGTCGCCGAGACCCGCCTGCCGACCGCGCACGGCGACTTCACGGCGTACGGCTATCGCATCACCATCGACGACAGCGAGCACGTGGCGCTCGTCCACGGCGACATCGCCGGGGCGGTCGGGCGGGGCGAGCCGGTGCTGACCCGCGTGCACTCCGAGTGCCTCACCGGCGACGTCTTCGGCAGCCACCGCTGCGACTGCGGCCCCCAGCTCCAGGAGGCGATGGCCCGCATCGTCGAGGAGGGCTGCGGTGTGGTCGTCTACCTCCGCGGCCACGAGGGTCGCGGCATCGGCCTGGTGGCCAAGCTCCAGGCCTACGAGCTCCAGGACGGTGGTCGCGACACCGTGGACGCCAACCTCGACCTCGGCCTGCCCGCGGACGCCCGCCACTACGGCACCGCCACCCAGGTGCTCCGCGACCTCGGCGTGCCCCGGGTGCGCCTGCTCACCAACAACCCGGACAAGACGGCCAGCCTCGAGGACTTCGGCATCGAGGTGGCCGAGCGCGTGCCCCTCGCCATGCACCCGACCGATGCCAACCGCGCCTACCTCGAGACCAAGCGCGACCGCATGGGCCACGACCTGCCCGACCTGGGCGACCCCACCGTCACCACCGAGGAGCTGCACCAATGAGCAAGCACGGCGCCCCCGCAGAGACCGCCTTCGACGCCAGCGACTACAGCGTCGCCGTGGTCGCCGCGAGCTGGCACACCGAGGTGATGGACGGGCTCCTCGCCGGCGCCCACCGAGCCCTCGCCGCCCACGGCGTCACCGACGCGGAGATCGTGCGCGTGCCGGGCACCTTCGAGCTGCCGGTCGTCGCCGACGCGCTCGCCGAGGAGCACGACGCCGTGGTCGCCCTCGGCGTCGTCATCCGCGGCGGCACCCCGCACTTCGAGTACGTCTGTGCCGCCGCCACCGACGGCCTCACCCGGGTCGCGCTCGACCACGGCGTGCCGATCGGCTTCGGCGTCCTCACCTGCGACACCGAGGAGCAGGCGCTCGACCGGGCCGGCCTCGAGGGCTCCAGCGAGGACAAGGGCTGGGAAGCCACGGCCTCGGCCCTGGCCACGGCCCGGACCCTCGCCGGGCTCGGCTGAGCGACGGCCGTAGGCTTGCCACCCGTGAAGACGTTCGAGGAGCTGTGGGCCGAGCTCAACGAGAAGGCCCAGACCCGACCCGAGGGATCGGGCACCGTGCAGCAGCTCGACGCCGGGATCCATGCGATCGGCAAGAAGCTCCTCGAGGAGGCCGCCGAGTCGTGGATGGCCGCCGAGCACGAGGGCAAGGACGCCACCGCGCTGGAGATCAGCCAGCTGCTCTACCACGCGCAGGTGCTGATGATCGCCGCGGACATCACGCTGGAGGACGTCTATGAGCACCTCTGAGCAGCCCGAGCTGCTGCGCGTCGCCGTCCCCAACAAGGGCGCCCTCTCGCAGGCCGCGTCGGAGATCCTCAAGGAGTCCGGCTACCGCCAGCGCAGCGACTCCAAGGAGCTCGCGCTCATCGACGCCGACAACGGTGTCGAGTTCTTCTACCTCCGGCCGCGCGACATCGCGCTGTACGTCGGCGAGGGCACCCTGGACATCGGCATCACCGGCCGCGACCTGCTGCGCGACTCGGGGGCCAAGGCCGTCGAGGTGCGCGACCTCGGTTTCGGCCGCAGCCGCTTCCACTTCGCCGGGCCGGTGGGCCGCTACTCGTCGCTCGACCAGCTGGAGGGCCTGCGCATCGCGACGTCGTACGTCGGGATCGTCGAGTCGTTCCTCACCGAGCGCGGGATCGACGCGACGGTCACCCGCCTCGACGGGGCGGTGGAGACCAGCATCCAGCTCGGGGTGGCCGACGTGATCGCCGACGTCGTGGAGACCGGGTCCACGCTGCGCGCGGCCGGGCTCGAGACCTTCGGCGAGGTCGTCCTCGACTCGCAGGCGGTGCTGATCTCCCGCAACGGCGACACCCCGCCCGGCTTCGAGGTCTTCATGCGTCGCGTCGAGGGCGTCCTCGTGGCGCGCAGCTACGTGATGATGGACTACGACATCTCCCGCGACCAGCTCGACCGTGCGGTCGCGGTGACCCCGGGCCTCGAGGGCCCGACGATCTCCCCGCTCGGTCGCGAGGGCTGGGTCGCGGTGCGTGCCATGGTGCCGCGTGCCGGCGCGCAGCGTCTGATGGATGAGCTCTACGACCTCGGGGCCAGGGCGATCCTGCTCACCGACATCCATGCCTGCCGCATCTGACGGGGCCCCGGTGTCCCTCCCGCGCACGTGGCGTCCGCTCGGCGTGCGCCTCGCCGTGCTGTTCTTCGGCGGCATGCTCCTGGTGGTCTGCACGTTCGCGTGGTTCGGCTTCGACCCCTCGGTGCGCGCCCGGTTCACCTTCTTCCAGCGCTCCACCCTGCTCGCGCTCGGACTCCTGTACGCCGCAGTCGGCTACGCCCTGGCCCGGTCGCGGGTCGTGGCGGAGGAGGCCGGCCTGACCGTGGTCAACGGCTACAAGCGCCACGTCTACGACTGGGCGCAGGTCGTCGCGGTCCGGCTGCCGCAGGGGGCGCCGTGGGCGACGCTCGACCTCGCCGACGGCACCACCGTGTCGGTCCTGGCCATCCAGGGGTCCGACGGCGACCGGGCCCGTGCCGCGGTGCGCGGCCTGCGGTCCCTCATCGACCGCTGAGAACCCGTCAGTGCGCCTCGTCGGTGGCGTTCAGGGCCCGGATGCCCCACGTCACCGAGAGCTCGTCGCCCGGCTCGCCCGCCGGGGCCAGGGTCACGAGGTCGGTACCGGAGTTGAACGCGTTCGGCGGTGCCGTCATCGGCTCCACCGCCAACGAGCGCCGCTCGAGCCCGGGGGCGTCGTCGCCGCTGTAGAGCAGCAGCCACGAGATCCGCTCGTCGACCCACAGGGCGACCCCGTTGCCGGACGCGGGGTCCCGCAGCGTGGCCGTGGCGAGGCCCTCGTCGCGCGACAGGTCGCCGTACGTCTCGTCGAAGGCGGTCGACCCGATCGCCCGCGGCGTGCGGAAGTCGTGCTCGTCGTCGACCGGCACCGTCTCCACCGGGATCAGCCGGTCGTCGGTGAGCGTGCGGGTGCTCGCGGGGAGGGTGAGCTCGAGGTGGTCGATGCCCTCGCCCACGCACAGGTAGGGGTGGGCCCCGCAGGCGTACGGCGCGGCCTCGCCGCTCAGGTTGGTCGCCGTCTGCGTGACCGTCAGCCCGTCCGCACCGAGGTCGTAGAGCACGTGCAGGTCCACCGCCCACGGGTACCCGCTCTGCGCCATCAGGCGGTGGACGAGCGACACCGAGTTGGCGGTGTGCTCCTCCAGCGTCCAGGCCACCCAGCGCGCCAACCCGTGCGACGCGTTGGAGCGCTTCGGCTCGGTGAGGGCCAGCTGGTGCTCGCGCCCGCCGAAGGCGTAGCGGCCGTCGCGGATCCGGTTGGGCCACGGCATGAGCAGCTGGCCGCGACCGCCGGACGACATCTCGTCCTCGCCGAAGCCGTCCACGAGCGCCCGGCCGCCGTGATCGAGCAGGCGCAGGGCGCCGCCGCTCTCGGTGACCACCGCCCGGTAGCCGGCTGCCGCGATCTCGTACTGCTCGCCGCTGGGGGCGACGCGGTGTGAAGGGGCCATGCGCGACACCCTAGGCCCGCCTAGGGTTCCGTCATGGTCATGACCCACCGCCCCGTCACCGCCGATGATGCCGACGTCGTGGCGGCGCTGATGTCGCGGATCGCCGCGGACCACGCCACGGGGTTCGAGCTCTCCGCGTCGGAGGTGCGCGAGCTGCTCGCCGACTACCCGGGCGTCGCGGTCGAGGGCCGCTGGGACGGCGAGGACCTGGTCGCCTACACGGCGATCCTGCCGCGCGCGCCGCACGACGGCAGCCAGCACTTCCTGCTCTTCGGCGACGTCGACCCGGCCCGCCTGGGCGAGGGCCACGGCACGGCGATGCTCGGCCGCGCGATCGAGGCGGCCCGGGCGATGCACGCGGTCGCCGCGCCCTCGACGCGCCTGCGTCTCCAGACCCGAGCGCTGGCCGGTCGCGAGGACCAGGCCCGTCTGCTCTCCGAGCACGGCCTCGGCGTCGACCGCCACAACTTCCTGATGTTCTCCGACCTGACCGCGTTGCCGGAGCCCGTGCTGCCGGACGACCTCGTGGTCGGCACGTTCGACCCGGAGACCGCCGAGGAGCTGCGGGACGCCCACAACGAGGCGTTCCGCGACTACCCGAACGGCACCGCCGTCGACCAGGAAACCTGGCAGGGCTTCATGGTGGGCGCGGCCCACACCCGGCACGACCAGTCGTTCGTGCTGCGGGACCCGGCGGCGGGCGGCCGGGTCGCGGCGTACGTCTTCGTGCACGAGTACGAGCTGGCGCCGTCCGGCGCGCAGGGCCGCGAGGCGTACGTCGCCTACGTCGGCACGCTGCCGGCCCACCGTGGTCGCGGACTGGCCACCCACCTGCTCGCCCACACCCTGCACGCCTGCCGGGCGGCCGGGTTCGACACGTCGAGCCTCGACGTCGACACCCAGAACCCGACGGGCGCGCTGGGCATCTACGAGCGTGCGGGCTACGGCGTGCGCTACCGCCAGGACAACTACGCGCTCGAGGAGGAGCCGGTCGCGTAGACCAGGTCCGCCCGGTCGCGGGTGCGCTCGCGGGCGTGCAGCGCCGCCTCGTCGTCCAGCCACTGCTCCCACTGCGGACGCATCTGCTCGCCGTCACGGGCGATCCCGCGTCGCAGCCGCTCGTCGCGGGGAGCCTCGACCCACACGAGCGTGGTCACCAGGTCGTCGATGCGGGCCGGGGCGGAGCCGACGCCCTCGACCACCAGGAGGCCACCGGGGGACAACGGGTGAGACTCGGCCCAGGCGGAGGCGTGCCAGTCCCAGCGGACCCATTCCGACGACGCACCTGCGGCCAGGGGGCGCAGGACCGTGTGGAGGGTGGCCCCGAGCCCGGGCAGCCCGGACCACCCCTCGAGCAGCTCGTCGGCGTGCACGACCTGGGCGCGGGTGATGGCCGCGAGGCCGAGGGCGAGGGTGGTCTTGCCGGCCCCCGCGAGCCCGTCGATGCAGACCAGGCGCCCGGTTCCCAGCGTCGGCGGGCGGGACAGCGCGTGGGCCAGCACCTCGCGGGGGTCGGTCACCGGTCCGTCACCAGGCGTGGCCGAGACCGCGGTAGCTCGGCACGGTCTCGAGGATCCGGTCGCCCCGGACCAGGTGCACGTCGTTGACGTGCTCGAACAGCTCGCCCGACTTGGCGTGCCTGAACCACACCAGCTCGCCGATGGCCAGCATCGCCGCCGGGTGCCCGGTGAGCGGTGTCTGGACCTCCCCGGCGCCCTCGAGCCCGGTCAGGTGCAGGCCCGGGGGAGCCCACGGGATCGGGGCACGGTCGTCGCCGACGGGTCCCGAGGCGATGAGGCCACCCCCGTGCACCGTCGCGAGGGCCGGGGAGGGCTTGCGGCTGACCCGGAGACCGAAGAAGGCCGCGGGGCGTGGGGAGAAGGACTGGTAGTGGTCGAACAGCCCGGGGACGAGCAGCCCCGAGCCGGCGGCCACCTCCGTGACGACCGGGTCGGCGACGGTGGACTCGACGGAGCCGGACCCGCCGCCGTTCCAGAACTCGAGGTCGGCCAGCCCGGCGAGGGCGTCGACGACCTCGCGCCGGCGCACCTCGAGCTGGGAGACCGACGCCTGCTTGAGGCGGCGGACGAGCAGCGACTTCGTGCGCTGGCCCGGGACGTCGTCCGGCACGCCGGCGACCTGTCCCTCGTAGGTCATCGCGCCGACCAGGGCGAAGCCCGGACGGGAGACGACCTCGCGGGCGAGGGCGGTCACCGCCGCGGCGTCGTACAGCGGGGAGCGCTTGGGTCCCACGTGCTGGCTGCCCAGCCGCAGTCCGGCGTCGACGTCCACGGCGAGCCTGACGACGACACCGGGGGAGGGGCGCGCCACATCCACGGCGTCGAGGTGCGCCACGTCGTCGACCATGAGGGTGATCGCGGCGGCCGCCGCCTCCGAGGACGTCAGGCGCGCCAGCGCCCCGTGGTCGACGCTGGGGTAGGCCACCACGACGTCGTCGCTGATGCCGGAGCCGTGCAGGTGCAGCGCCTCCGCCACCGTGTAGGCCAGCACCCCCGAGAAGCCGTCATGGGCGAGTGCCCGCGCCACCAGGGCGGGGACGCGGAGCGACTTGGACGCGACGCGGACCGGCTTGCCACCCGCCCGTCTCGCAAGGTCGTCGGCGTTGGCGTCGAAGGCGTCGAGGTCCACGACGGCGATCGGCGTCGACAGCGGCTCCGGGTGGTTCGCGACGGCGGCTCCCAGTCGGGCCCAGAGCCGGTTGCGCTCGACGAACCCGTCGACCGCAGCATGGCTCACTGGATGCCGCGCTTCTTGAGCAGCGCCTCGATCTCGGCCATCTCGTCGTCCACCACGGGCTCCTGGCGGGGAGCCCGGGTCGACGAGGCCTCCGGGACCGCCCGACGGCGGGTGGAGCCCGTGACCTCCGCGTCGGGAGCTCCCGCAGCCCGGCCCAGCTGGCGGTCGCGCAGCACCCCCGCCAGCACGATCAGCACCACACCGAAGCCGGCGAGGCCGATCCCGATCCACGTGGCCGGGTTGAAGACCAGGCTGGACGCCCAGTCGGTGACGGACCCGGCGATCTCGGTGAACATCTCCAGGGTGCCGGTGAGGTAGGCGGCGACCGGCATCAGCGTGAAGCCGAGGGCGCGCATGGCCGCGGTCGTGCCGCGTCTCTGGAACGCGACCCACGTCCAGGCCAGTCCCAGCAGGGTCAGGGTCGCGGTCAGTGCCGCCCACGTTGCTCCGTCCACACCTCCAGAGTTCCACAGTGGTCCACGGAACAGGGAGAATGGCCGCGTGGAACGACACATCCCCGATCCCGGGTTCGCCGGTGACGACGGCACCGCCGACCCGACACTGCGCACAGCGCTCGCCCTCCTGGTCGCCGAACCGACGACGTACGGCGACGCGCTGCTGGCGCTCCAGGACGCCCGGCTGCTCGTGCCGGTCGTCGCCGTCCTCGGCGAGGTGGAGGTCGACGAGCACGGCCTGGCCCACGACAAGACCTCCGATATGGCGGCGGTGCTGATGACCGGTGCCGACGGCCGGCGTGCCCTGCTGGCCTTCACCGGCTCCGACAGCCTGGCCACGTGGGACGCCGGCGCGCGACCGGTCCCGGTCCCCACGAGGCTGGCCGCGCAGTCGGCCGTGCAGGACGGAGCCGCGGCCCTGGTCGTCGACATCGCGGGGCCCGCGACCGTGGTGGTCGAGGGCGACGACCTGACCCGGCTCGCGGCGGGGTGGCGGGTGGTCCGCCTCCAGGACGGTCGCGGCGACCAGCTGGGCTGGATTGGCCCGGCGGCGGAATGATCCGCTAGTCTTCGGTGTTGACCGATCAGTTCCACTCCGCCACCACCGGGAGCGGGACCGATCCTCCAAGCGGGAACAGCACCATCGTTCCCCACCCGCATCGATCGCCCTGCACCACAGGTCGTCGGGTCACGGTCCGGATGAGGCGCACGCCTGGCGTGCGTCACTGCTGGCTCCCGCTTGGTCCACCGCGGGAGCCATTGTTCATTTCGGGCAGGTGTCTCCGGCCAGGGTCATTCCAACCACTGAGTCACTGGAGGACACATCAGCACCGAGCTGCGCATCAACGAGCGGATCCGCGTTCCCGAGGTCCGTCTTGTCGGGCCCAATGGCGAGACGGTCGGCATCGTGCCGACCGACCAGGCGTTGAAGCTTGCCCAGGAGGCAGACCTCGACCTGGTCGAGATCGCTCCCCAGGGCCGGCCGCCAGTCTGCAAGCTCATGGACTACGGCAAGTTCAAGTACGAGAACGCCCAGAAGGCTCGCGAGGCGCGTCGCAACCAGACGAACGTGATCATCAAGGAGATGAAGCTTCGTCCCAAGATCGACGCCCACGACTACGAGACCAAGAAGGGCCACGTCGTCCGCTTCCTCAAGGCCGGCGACAAGGTCAAGATCACGATCATGTTCCGCGGTCGCGAGCAGCACCGCCCCGAGCTGGGCTTCCGGCTGCTGCAGCGCCTGGCCGAGGACGTCACCGAGCTCGGCTTCATCGAGTCGTCGCCCAAGCAGGACGGCCGCAACATGATCATGGTGCTCGGCCCTCACAAGAAGAAGGCCGACGCCAAGATCGACGCCGCCGCCGCCAAGGACGCCAAGGCGGCCCAGCGGGAGGCCGCCGTGGCCGAGGAGCAGGCAGAGCGCGACGCCGCCCACGCGGCAGGTCCCGTCGCGGCGAAGAAGGAGCGCGGCCGCTCCGAGAACCTCGACGACGACATCGAGGCGTGAGCCTGCGTCACCTCGCGGTCCCACCACGTCAACCGCGTCGTCCATCAAGGACGTCCCAGACATCCAGCAGCAGAAAGTAGAGAGAGATGCCGAAGAACAAGACGCACTCCGGTGCCAGCAAGCGCTTCCGCGTGACCGGCTCGGGCAAGATCCTTCGCGAGAAGGCCGGCAAGCGCCACAACCTCGAGAAGAAGCCCTCCAAGGTCACCCGTCGCCTGTCGGGCACGGTCGAGGTCGCCAAGGCCGACAACGCGCGCGCCAAGAAGCTGCTGGGTCGCTGACCCACGAGCCGCCTCCGGCGGCTGGTTGCACCACTTTCCCCAGATTGAGCACCAAGGAGTTTTGAAATGGCACGCGTCAAGCGGGCGGTCAACGCCCAGAAGAAGCGCCGGGTCGTCCTCGAGCGCGCCTCCGGCTACCGCGGTCAGCGTTCGCGCCTGTACCGCAAGGCGAAGGAGCAGGTCACCCACTCGCTCGTCTACAGCTACAACGACCGCCGCAAGAACAAGGGCAACTTCCGCAAGCTGTGGATCCAGCGCATCAACGCCGCCGCGCGTGCGCAGGGCATGACCTACAACCGCTTCATCCAGGGCCTCAACCTGGCCGGCGTCGAGGTCGACCGCAAGATCCTGGCCGAGCTGGCCGTCAACGACGTCGCCGCGTTCAACGTGCTCGTCGAGACCGCCAAGGCCGCCCTCCCCGAGGACGTCAACGCGCCCAAGGTCAGTGCCTGATCGTCACGACCCCAGCATGAGCACCCCCGTGACCGCGGGCACCCCACTCACCGTGGGCAACACCCGCGTCAAGGAGGCTCGCAAGTTGAGCCGCCGCCCGGTCCGTTCCGAGCGGCGGCTCTTCCTTGCCGACGGCCCCAAGGCCGTCGAAGGTGCCCTGTCCACCGTGCTCGCCTCCGGGGAGAGCTGCGTGGTGGAGGTCTTCGCCACGCCCGCCGCCGAGCAGCAGTACGCCGACCTGCTGGCGACCGCCGACGTCGTCACCACCGTCGACGACCGGGCGCTCGCCTCCCTCTCCGACGCCGTCAACCCGGCCGGGGTGGTCGCCCTCTGCCGCCACCTCGACGTCCCCCTCGCGTCAGCCCTCACGGGGTCGACGGTCGCCATCTGCGCCGACGTGCGCGACCCCGGCAACGCCGGCACGGTCATCCGCACGGCCGACGCGGCCGGGGCGGGCGGCGTGGTCCTCGCCGGGAGCTCGGTCGACGCCTACAACCCCAAGACCGTCCGGGCCTCCGTGGGCAGCCTCTTCCACCTCCCCGTGGCGGTCGAGCCCGACCCCGCCGCCGCCGTGGCCGCGGCCCGGGCCGCCGGTTACACCGTGCTGGCCGCCGACGGTGCCGGGGAGGTCGACCTCTTCGCCGCGGACCTCGGTGGTCCCACCGCCTGGCTCTTCGGCAACGAGGCCTGGGGCCTGCCCGCCGACCTGGCGGCGCTCGCCGACCACCGGGTCGCCATCCCGATCCACGGCCGGGCGGAGAGCCTCAACCTCGCGACTGCTGCCGCGGTCTGCCTCTACGCCAGCGCTCGCGCGCAGCGCGGCTGAGGACCTCGTCACACCGTGATCCTCATCGACCCGCCCGCCGTGCCCCGCTGGGGCCGCACCTGGTCGCACCTGGCCAGCGACACGTCGTACGACGAGCTGCACGCCTTCGCCCTCGCCCAGGGCGTCCCCGAGCGCGGCTTCGACCGTGACCACTACGACGTCCCCGCGGAGTACTACGAGGCCATGGTGGCCGCCGGGGCCGTCCCGGTGACGAGTCGCGAGCTCGTCGGCCGCCTGCGCGCCTCCGGCCTGCGACGCCCCAAGGCGGCCCGGCCCGACTAGGGTGAGCCGGTGCCCCGCATCGTCGAAGCCCGGCCCACGCGGCTCCAGTCGCTGGCCGACCTCTATCCCGACGGCATCCTCGGTGCCACCATCGGGGGCGAGATCACGTTCGTCAACGACCACGCCGCCCGTCTCCTGGGGACGACCGTCGACAAGGCCATGGGTGCGCGACTGGAGGACGTGCTGCTGCTCCAGGACCAGGACGGCGAGACGTGGCTGCACGTCAACCGTCCCGACCGCAGCATCTCCACCCGGACCGGCATCCCCGAGCAGTCGTGGCTCAACTCCCGCGGTGAGGAGGTCCTGACCACCGCGCGCATGGTGCGTGAGCGGCCGCTGGCCCCGGTGGTGGGCGTGGCCATCGGGATCCGCAGCGGCCGTGGCCGGGCCCGGCTCGACCGCGAGCGCTCGGACCTCGTCGCCACGGTCGCCCACGAGCTGCGCTCCCCGTTGACGGGTGTGAAGGGCTTCGTGCAGGCGCTGCTCAACCGCTGGGACAAGCTCAACGACGACCAGCGCAAGCTGATGCTCACCACCGTCAACGCCGACGCCGACCGGCTCGTCCGCCTGATCGCCGAGCTGCTGGACGTGGCCCGCATCGACACCGGGCGGCTGTCGCTCTACCCGCGCGGGTGCGACGCGGTCGTGCTGGCGCGACGTGTTGTCGACTCGGTCGGCGCCGGCACCAGCCGGGTCATCGAGCTCGAGGCTCCCGACGGGGTCCCCGAGATCTTCGCCGACCCCGACAAGTTCACCCAGGTCGTCACCAACCTCGTCGAGAACGCCGTCCGCCACGGGCAGGGACGGGTGACCGTGTCGCTGGCTGTGACCCCGGAGTCCTCGGACATCGAGGGGGTCCGCATCTGCGTGGACGACGAGGGTGAGGGCATCCCCGAGGAGATGCGGCGGCGGGTCTTCACCAAGTTCTGGAAGCACGGCTCCAGCGGCGGATCCGGGCTGGGCATGTACATCGTCGGCGGGCTGGCGCGCGCCCACGGTGGCTTCGTCACGGTCACCGAGGCGGACGGCGGCGGAGCGCGCGTGGTGGTCGACTGGCCGAGCGAGGACGAGCGTCCGGACTGACCCCGGGGTGAGGTGGAGCGGGTGACCTACTCCGCGGCGGCCATGGTCGCGCCGAGCCCGATCATCATGACGCCGCCGGTGGCTCCCATGACGTCCAGCCGCTCGGGTCGACGGGCGAACCAGTCGCGGGCCTTGCCCGCGGCCATCGCCCACGCCGAGTCGCTGGCCACGGCCAGCACGCCGAACAGCAGTCCCAGGAGCGCGACCTGGACGCCGACGTGGCCGGCGGTGGGGTTGGTGAACTGGGGGAGGAAGGCCACGAAGAAGACGATCGTCTTCGGGTTGCTCATCCCGACGACCATCCCCGTCCACACGGCCGCACCGGGCCGCTCGGGCCTCCGCTGCCCGCTGGTCAGCGCGACCCGCGCGTCCTTGCGGTGGCGGATGGCCGAGATCCCCAGCCACACGACCCACGCGGCACCGGCGAGCTTGAGGACGGTGTACGCCGTGGCGCTGGCGGCGACCACGGCGCCCAGGCCGAGGGCGACCAGCAGCACCTGCACGAGCAGCCCCAGCGCGTTGCCGAGCACCGAGAGCAGCGCCTCCCGACGACCGACGCTCAGTGCGCGACCGATCGTGAAGAGCAGGCTCGGGCCCGGCACCTGGATGAAGAGGATCGAGGCGAGCACGAAGGCGAGCAGCTGGCTGGTGGTCGGCACCCGACAAGGCTAGGACCCCCGGGCCCGTCGCGCCTCCCCATATCGCGGGGCGGGCGCCGGGCCATCTGCACACAACCTTCACGAGTCGTCCCCGCCTCCCACGCCGCGGGACTCCTAGGGTCGAGCCATGACACGACGACGGGTGCTGGTGGTCGAGGACGAGCGGGTCATCAACGACCAGCTGGCCGAGCGGCTGCGCGCCGAGGGGTACGACGTCGCCCAGGCCTTCGACGGCCTTGCAGCGGTCCACGAGGCGCACTCGGGCGAGCCCGACGTCGTCGTCCTCGACGTGATGCTCCCCGGCCTCGACGGCCACGAGGTCTGCCGCCGCATCCAGGCGCTGCGTCCCGTGCCGGTGCTGATGCTCACCGCCCGCGACGACGAGGCCGACATCCTCGTCGGCCTCGGTGTCGGTGCCGACGACTACCTCACCAAGCCCTTCCGGATGCGCGAGGTGGTGGCCCGCGTCGCGGCGCTCGTCCGCCGGGTCGACCGCGCGGCCGAGCTGGCCGCGAGCCCGGAGCGGTCCCCGCTGGTCGTCGGCGGGCTCACCGTCGACCCCGGGCGCCGGCGCACGACCCGCGACGGCGCCGAGGTGCACCTGACGCCCACCGAGTTCGACCTGCTCGTCTGCCTGGCCCGGGAGCCGGGCCAGGTGCTCACCCGCGAGCGGTTGCTCGCCGACGTCTGGGGGTGGGCGGAGACGGGGCTCACCGGTGTCGCGACCCGCACGGTCGACAGCCACGTCAAGGCGCTGCGGCACAAGCTGGGGGCCACCTGGATCCGTACCGTCCACGGGGTCGGCTACGCCCTCGAGCCCGGGGAGCCGGCCGCGTGAGCCGCGCCCTCGACCCGGTGACCAGCATCAAGGTCAAGCTGGGTGCCCTCGTTGCCGCCTCCGTCGTCGTCGCCGCCCTCCTCGCGACGCTCGGCTCGGCCGCCGGAGTGCCCGCCCTGCTGACGGTGCCCGTCGCGGTGGCGCTGGCCCTCGGCGTGACCCAGCTGCTCGCGGCCGGCATGGTGGCTCCGCTGCGCCAGATGACCGACGTCGCCCAACGGATGGCGCGCGGGGACTACTCCGGGCGGGTCCGCACGACCGCCACTGACGAGGTCGGGCGGCTCGCGGAGGCGTTCAACCAGATGGCGGCCGACCTCGAGCAGGTCGAGGCCGAGCGTCGCGACCTCATCGCGACCGTCTCCCACGAGCTGAGGACACCGCTGGCCGCCATGACCGCGGTCCTGGAGAACCTCGCCGACGGGGTGGTGCCGCCCGACCCCGAGCACCTGGCCGGCGCCCTGGCCCAGGCCGAGCGACTGCGGGACCTCGTCGCGGACCTCCTGGAGCTCTCCCGGCTCGAGGCCGGCGTGATCCGGCTCGAGCCCCGCGACGTCGTCCTGGCCGACCTCGTCGGCGACTGCGTCCGCGAGGTGACGCACGCCGGACGGACCACGTCGTACGACGTCGCGATCGCGCCCGACCTCGTCGTGGGCGCCGACCCCGCTCGCCTCCGACAGCTGCTGGTGAACGTCCTCGACAACGCGGGACGCCACAGCCCGTCCGACTCACCGGTGCACGTGACGGCCGGGGCCGGCGATGACCACTGGTGGCTGGAGGTCGTGGACCGCGGACCCGGTGTGCCCGCCGACGACCGCGAGCGGGTCTTCCAGCGTTTCGGCACCGACGCCACCGGAGGGGGCACCGGCCTCGGCCTGGCCGTGGCCCGCTGGGTGGCCGAGCTCCACGGCGGCACCCTGCGCTTCACCGACCCGCCCGCTGGCGCGACCGGCGCCCGGCTGCGCCTCCACGTCCCCCTCGACCTGCCCCAGGAGTCCCTCGTGCCCGCTCCCGCCGTCCCGCCCGCCCACGCTCCCGCTCCGACCGCGACCCCGCGACCGGACGGCCCTCCCGGTCCCGTCGGGCCGCCGCAGCAGGGGATGGACGCCCTCTTCGGCTCCTTCTGGCCCGAGCCGCCCGGCTCGGCCGCCCTGCGGGTCGTCGTCGCCAGCGCGCTGGTCGGGGTCCTCGCCGGCGCCACCATGACCTTCGTGGGCCCGGGCCTGGCCTGGACGCTGGTCCTCGCGGCCGCCGGGGGAGCGGCGTACGTCGCAGCGAAGCACCGCCGGGACACGTTCGTCGTCGCGGCCACCGCGCTGGGCCTGCTGCTCGTCGTACCCCTCACCCTCCTCGACAACGCGGCGATCGCCCTGCTGTGCGTGGTCGCGGCCATCGCCGTCTTCCTGGTGGCCGTCACCCGCGCCGTCACCCTCCCCGGGTTCGTGCTGGCCGGCCTGAGCTGGCCGCTGTCGTCGCTGCGGGGACTCCCGTGGTTCGGTCGCAGCCTCCGGCTCGTGGGGACGGGGGGTCGGACCCCGGCCGTCGCCCGCACGGTCGCCCTGTCCCTGCTCGGTCTCGTGGTCTTCGGCGCCCTGTTCGCCTCGGCCGACGCCCTCTTCGCGAGCTGGGTCGACGCGGTGGTGCCCAACCTGACGTTCGGCGACCTGGTCGCCCGGGTGTTCGTGGCGTGCGCGGTCTTCGGGCTCAGCCTCGCCGGGTCGTACGCCGCCCTCAACCCGGCCCGCGTCGAGGCGCCGAGGCGGCCCGCGGACCCGCTCCCCAACCGCTTCGAGTGGCTGGTGCCGGTCCTCATCGTCGACGCCGTCTTCGTGGTCTTCCTGGCCGCCCAGGCCACGGTGTTCTTCGGGGGCCACGCCTACCTCGAGGAGACCACCGGCCTCACCTACGCCGACTACGTCCACCAGGGCTTCGGCCAGCTCACCGTGGCGACCGCCCTCACCCTGCTCGTCGTGTGGGCCGCGGCTCGCCGGGCCGGCGACACCCCGACGGACCGGCTGTGGCTGCGGCTCTCGTTGGGACTGCTGTGCGTCCTCACCCTGGTGGTGGTCGCCTCGGCCCTCTACCGGATGCACGTCTACCAGGAGGCCTACGGCTTCACCACGCTGCGCCTCGTCGTCGACGTCTTCGAGGGGTGGTTGGGGGTCGTCGTGCTCACCGTCATGGTGGCCGGTGTGCTCGGGCGGGGCCGCTGGATCCCCCGGGTCGCGCTGGTCACCGGCGCCGTCGCCACCCTGGGCCTCGCCGTCCTCAACCCCGACGCGTGGGTCGCGGAGCGCAACATCGACCGTTACGAGCAGACGGGCGACCTCGACGTCCGCTACCTCCAGTCGCTGTCGGCCGACGCGGCACCGGTGATCGCCGAGCGTCTCCCTGAGCGGGTCGCCGCCTGTGTCCTCCAGGACCTCCCGGCCAACCAGCTCGCCGAGGAGGACCGCACGGTGTGGGGCTGGAACCTCGGCCGGGAGCGGGCGCGCGAAGCTCTCGCGGACGTGGACCTGCCCCCTCCGCCGGACGCCTCCGGCGACCCGTGCACGCCGGTCTACGAGGAATTCGGGGAGCCGTCCGGGTCCGGGGTCGGCTAGCATCGCGGCCATGGAGCCCCGCCTGCGATTTCGTCGCCCCGGACCGGCCGTCGATCCGGGGGCCACGGATCTCCGGGGCGCGTCGGCCTGACCGACGCCGACCGCACAGGCCAGGCCTTCGTACGACGCCGGGTCCGGGGAGCTGCCCCGTCCGACCCACTTCTACAATCGGTGCGTCCACGAAGACGTGAGGAAAGGGAGCCATGTCCGGCCCCAACACCGAGTACGACCCCGTCCAGGTCACCCCGCTCGACGCCGACCAGGTCGAGGCGATGCGCGAGGCGGCGGTGGCCGCCATCGCCGCGGCGTCCGACCTGGAGTCCCTCAAGGCCGTCCGCCTCGAGCACGTCGGCGACCGCTCGCCCCTGGCCCTCGCCAACCGCGAGATCGGCGCCCTGCCGCCGCAGGCCCGCAAGGACGCCGGCCAGCGCATCGGGCAGGCCCGCGGCGCGGTCAACAAGGCGCTGGCCGAGCGCCAGGTCCAGCTCGAGGCCGAGCACGAGGAGCGGATGCTGGTCGAGGAGACCGTCGACGTCACGCTCCCCACGGACCGGGCCCGTCGCGGCAGCCGTCACCCCATCACGCTCCAGTCCGAGCTGATCGCCGACATCTTCGTCGCCATGGGCTGGGAGATCGCCGAGGGGCCGGTCGTGGAGGCGGAGTGGCTCAACTTCGACGCCCTCAACCTCGGGCCCGACCACCCCGCGCGCACCATGCAGGACACCTTCTGGACCGAGCCCGCCGACCACCACGTCGTGCTGCGCACCCAGACCTCCCCGGTGCAGGCGCGCACCATGCTGACCCGCACGCCCCCGATCTACGTCGCCTGTCCCGGTCGCGTCTTCCGGACCGACGAGTACGACGCGACGCACAGCCCGATGTTCCACCAGGTGGAGGGCCTCGTCGTCGACGAGGGCATCACCATGGCCCACCTCAAGGGCTCGCTCGACCACCTCGCCTCGCAGCTGTTCGGCGACGGCATCGACACGCGCTTCCGCCCGTCGTACTTCCCCTTCACCGAGCCCTCGGCCGAGGTCGACGTCCGCTGCTTCGTGTGTCGGGGCGTCGACAGCGACTCCTGCCGCACCTGTCGCGGCGAGGGCTGGATCGAGTGGGGCGGCTGCGGCGTGGTCAACCCGCGCGTGCTCGTCGCCTGCGGCGTGGACCCCGAGACCTACTCGGGCTTCGCGTTCGGCATGGGCATCGACCGCAGCTTCATGTTCCGCCACAACCTCGAGGACCTGCGACCGCTCTTCGAGGGCGACGTGCGGTTCTCGTCCGCCTTCGGGTCCGAGATCTGAGAAGGAGGATCAGAGATGAAGACACCCCTGTCCTGGATCACCGAGTACGTCGACGTGCCCGACCACGTCAGCACCGACGAGCTCACCGCACGCCTCACCCTGACCGGGCTCAAGCTCGAGGGCATCCACAGCCCCGGCGCCGCGATCACCGGTCCGCTGGTGGTCGGCCGGGTGCTCACGATGGAGCCCGAGCCGCAGAAGAACGGCAAGACCATCAACTGGTGCACCGTCGACGTCGCCGACGCCAACGGGACCGGTGAGCCGCAGGGCATCGTGTGCGGCGCCCACAACTTCGCACCCGGTGACCTGGTCGTCGTGGTCCTGCCCGGCGGAGTGCTGCCGGGAGGCTTCGAGATCTCCGCGCGCAAGACCTACGGCCACGTCTCCTCGGGCATGATCTGCTCGGCCGCCGAGCTGGGCCTGGGCGACGACCACGACGGCATCATCGTGCTGCCGGCCGACGCGGGGAAGCCCGGCGAGGACGTCCGCCCCCTGCTCGGCCTCGACGAGGAGATCATCGAGTTCGAGATCAACCCGGACCGGGCCTACGCCCTGTCCCTGCGCGGCATCGCCCGCGAGGTGCTGGTCTCCGTCGACGGGGCCAGCGGCTTCCGCGACCCGGCGCTCCGTGACACGCCCGCGGCCAACGACCAGGGACATCCGGTCGTGGTCGAGGATCCGACGGGCTGCCCCGTGTTCGTGGCCCGCACGGTCACCGGCTTCGACCCGACGTCACCCACCCCGGACTTCATCGCCCAGCGCCTCACCGCGGCGGGCATGCGTCCGATCTCGCTCGCCGTCGACGTCACCAACTACGTGATGCTCGAGACGGGGCGGCCGATCCACGGCTACGACGCCGACGCGCTGCAGGGACCGATCGTCGTACGCCGCGCGCGTGCGGGGGAGCGGCTCACGACCCTCGACGGCACCGCCCGCACCCTGTCCGACGAGGACCTGGTCGTCACCGACGACTCGGGCATCATCGGCCTCGGCGGCGTGATGGGCGGGGAGTCGACCGAGATGTCGGCCACCACCACGCGTGTCCTCGTCGAGGCCGCGCACTGGGACGCGACCTCGATGTTCCGGACCGGCCGGCGGCACAAGATCACCTCCGAGGCCGGCAAGCGCAACGAGCGCGGCGTCGACGCGACCATCTGCGAGGCCGCGGCCGACCGGGTGGTCGAGCTGCTCACGACGTACGGCGGTGGGCAGGTCGACCCGGGCGTCACCGTCGTCGGGACGCCCCCGCAGATGCCGACGATCACCGTGGCCGGCGACCGCGCCGCCCGGGTGTCCGGACTCGACATCAGCGAGGAGCGGGCCGTCGAGGCGCTGCGCGCCGTCGGGTGCGAGGTGACCGGCACCGGCACGCTCGAGGTCACCCCGCCGCCGTGGCGGCCCGACCTCACCGATCCCCAGGACACCACCGAGGAGGTCATCCGCCTCGTCGGCTACGACACCATCCCCTCGGTGCTGCCCAAGGCCCCCGGTGGCCGCGGCCTCACCCGCACCCAGCTGCTGCGGCGCCGCATCGGCCGCACCATGGCCGGAGCCGGCTACGTCGAGGTGGTGACGTTCCCGTTCGTGGGTGACCACGACCTCGACGCCCTCGGGCTCCCGGCCGACGACCCGCGCCGCACCACCCTGCGCCTCTCCAACCCGCTCAGCAGCGAGGCGCCGGGCATGACGACGACCCTGCTGCCCGCGCTGCTGCGCACGGCCGGCAAGAACGTCGGGCTCGGCACGACCTCGGTCGCGATCTTCGAGGCCGCGCCCGTCACGCTTCCCCGCGCGACGGAGCCGGCGCCGATCCTGCCGGTGGACCGGCGGCCCACCGACGCCGAGCTCGACGCCCTGACCAAGGCGCTGCCCGACCAGCCGCTGCACCTCGGTGTGGTGGCCACGGGTGAGGCCGAGGCCGCCGGCTGGTGGGGCGACGGTCGTGCTGTCTCGTGGTCGGACGCCGTGGACGCCGTCCAGGTGGTGGCGGAGGCGCTCGGCCTCGACCTGACGTCGCGCCCCGCCGACACCGCCCCCTGGCACCCCGGGCGCTGCGCGGCCCTGCTGCTCGGCGACGTGCTCGTCGGCCACGCCGGGGAGCTGCACCCGCGGGTGTGCGCGGCCTTCGGCCTCCCGCCCCGGTCCGTCGCGGCCGAGGTCGACCTCGACGTGATGCTCGAGCACGCGGTGCACCTGCGGCCGTCGCCTACCTTCTCGTCCTACCCGGTCGCCAAGGAGGACGTGGCGCTCGTCGTCGACGAGACCGTGGCGGCCGCCGACGTGGAGGCCGCGCTGCGTGAGGGTGCCGGCCCGCTCCTGGAGTCGATCCGCCTCTTCGACGTCTACACCGGCGAGCAGGTCGGCGAGGGGAAGAAGTCGCTGGCCTTCGCGCTGCGCTTCCGCGCCCCGGACCGCACCCTCAAGGAGGGTGAGTCCTCGGCGGCGCGCGACGCCGCCGTGCGGGTCGCCGCCGAGCGCACCGGGGCCGTCCAGCGCTGAGCCGGGTCAGTTGATCGGGTGGTCCACGATCGCGCGGAAGCGGGCGAGGGCCTCCCGGTCACCGGCAATGGACAGCTCGGTGTCGTCGCCGCGGTGCCACAGCCAGGCATCGAGGGCGGCGGCGGGTCCGTCGACGACGACGTCGGGCTCGAGGCCGGCCGGCGCCTCGACGAGGTGCACGTCCTCCTCGTCGGCGATGACCTGACCGCTCTCGGGGTCGGTGCCGCTGAAGAGGCCCACCTGGGCCCACAGCTCGTCGCCGGTGTCGGTGCAGTCGAGCCGGACGTAGTGGGGGAGCGGCTCCCAGGAACCCCACGGCGGGCACCCGCCGTACATCACGCCGATGACCTCGGCGACCCCGTCGGCGGCCAGCCGGGGATCGACCTCCGAGGGAGTGCCCGCGACCAGCTCGGCGTCGATCCGGTGCACCAGCGCCTCGTGCGCCTGCCGGCGCAGGATGAACCCCACGGTGTGGTCGTCGGACCAGGTCCACGCCTCGTCCGTCGGCGGAGCGTCCTCCAGGGCTGCGGCCAGGGCCGCGCTGGCGACGTCGTACGCCGCGAGCAGCTCCGGGTGGGTCGCGGGGCGCTCCGCGTCGTAGGCCTCCTCGCCCTCGGCGGGCTCGGCGGGACGGTCCGTCACGGCTCCGGCCCAGAAGCGCTGGACCTTGGTGAGGTGCCAGAGCAGGTCGGCGGCGTCCCAGTCGGGGCACGACGGCACCCGGGCGGCCGGGTCGGCGTCGGCCAGCACCGCTCGGAAGCGGGCGGACTCGGCTCGGATGTGGTCGAGGTAGTCCTCGGGCGTCAGTCGCGTCATCGCCCCACGGTAGGGCGCACCACCGACAGCGCGACAGCCGTTATCCGCGCCACCAGCCCCGGCGACGGGGCACGGGGTCCACGTCGTGGCCCAGCCCCTGCCGCAGCGCGCGGAGGAGAAGGTCGTCACTCGACGAGACCTCGAGCAGGCTCTCCGCGGTGGGGTAGCCGTGCATCCACCACAGGAGCGTCGCCGCGTCCGTCGACACGATGGCGCCCGGAGCGCGGGTGCCGGTCGGGCGGAACGCCGCGTGGTCGCCCCGGTTGCTCGTGCCGCACTCGAGGTACCACGACTGGGCGGTGTCGGTGGCGCGGAGCACCACCGGATCGGGTCGCCACCCGACGTGGGCGCTCGGCTCGGCCCAGTGCGCCAGCGCGCGGTCGACACCGTCGGTCGCGACGGCGGGGCTGAGGTCGGGGGTCACGCGTCCGGCCGCGAGGCTGGCGGCATGGGCGACGCCGATCGCCTCGTGGGCCAGCAGCCGAGCGACCTGCCCGGTGGTCCCGGGCGTACCGAAGAAGTCGATGGCCGTGTCCGGTCCGGCGGCCAGCAGTCCCTCCTCGAGGCGGGTGAGCTCGGAGCCGATCGCCGCGACGACGGCGGCGTGGTCGGGCGGGGGAGTCGGCTCCGGGCGACCGCTCCAGTGCTGCCCGGGGTGCTCCAGCGACCAGGCCCAGATCTCCAGCGTGGCCCAGTGCTCGCGTGTCGCCGGGTGCGCCGGCACGCCCTGGGGTGGCAGGGTGTCGGTGGGACCCAGCTGTCCGAGGCTCGCGACGGCGGCGCGTCCGTGCAGGTCCAGCAGGTCGAGGTGCTCGGCGAAGGTGATGGCCACGGCCAGACCCTAGTGAGGCATGATCATGCACTCGCATGTATAGTCATGCACATGACCTTCTCCGTCGCCGTCGCCGGTGCCAGCGGGTACGCCGGGGGTGAGGTGCTGCGCCTGCTCCTCGGCCACCCGGACGCCCGGATCGGCACTCTCACCGCCGGCTCCAACGCCGGTGAGACCCTCGGCAGCCTCCAGCCGCACCTCGTGCCCCTCGCCGACCGCGTGCTCGAGCCGACCACGGCCGAGACGCTGGCCGGGCACGATGTGGTGGTCCTCGGACTCCCGCACGGCCAGTCGGCCCCCATCGCCGAGGCCCTGGGTGACGACGTGGTCGTCATCGACTGCGGCGCCGACTTCCGGCTCACCGACGCCGCCGCGTGGGAGCACTTCTACGGCGGGTCCCACGCCGGCTCCTGGCCCTACGGCCTCCCGGAGCTCCCCGGCCAGCGGGACCTCCTGCGGGGCGCCCGGCGCATCGCCGTCCCCGGGTGCTACCCCACCGTCTCCACGCTCACCATCGCCCCGGCGCTCGCCGCCGGGCTCGTCGAGCCGGACATCAGCGTCGTCGCCGCGAGCGGCACGTCCGGGGCGGGCAAGGCCGCCAAGCCGCACCTGCTCGGCAGCGAGGTGATGGGCAACGCCAGCGCCTACGGCGTCGGGGGAGTGCACCGCCACACCCCGGAGATCACCCAGAACCTCGGCCGCGTCCACGACGGCGCCGTCCGGGTCAGCTTCACGCCGTTGCTGGTGCCGATGTCGAGAGGCATCCTGGCCACCGTGTCCGCTCCGCTCGCCCGGGACGTCGACGCCGACGAGGTGCGCGCCGCCTACCTCGCGGCATACGCCGACGAGCCGTTCGTGCACGTCCTCCCGGACGGCCAGTGGCCGCAGACCCAGTCCGTGCTCGGCTCCAACGCCGTGCACGTCCAGGTCACCGTCGACCCCGCCGTACGCCGCGTGGTCGCGGTCGGCGCCGTCGACAACCTCGCCAAGGGCACCGCCGGCGCCGCCGTGCAGTGCCTCAACCTCGCGCTCGGCCTCGACGAGACCACCGGGCTCTCCACGATCGGACTCGCACCGTGAGCGACCAGACCCCCGACCAGACCCCTGACGAGACCACGGAGCAGCCCGCCGAGCAGGGCAATGCGACCGTCACCGGTCCCACCTTCACGCTGCTGAAGTACCCCGAGAAGCTCGCCATCGTGCGCCTCGGCCCCGGCGCCGAGCTCCCGCAGTGGGCCGAGTCGGCCACCCTCTTCTCGATCACCGCCACCGCGACCGAGACCAGCCTCGTCTGCGCCACCCGCTCGGTGCCCACCAAGACCCCGAGCATCAAGCCGCTGACGGCCTTCCAGGTGCGGGGCCCGCTCGACCCCGACGCGGTGGGCATCCTCGCCGGACTGCTGACGCCGCTGGCCGAGGAGCAGATCCCGGTCTACACCCTCTCCACCTTCGACACCGACTGGGTGATGGTGCGCCTCGTGGACGCCGCCAGGACGGCCGAGGCGTGGCGACGACGGGGTCACACCGTGACCGACGCCGTGCCCGCCAAGCCCGCCCGCGACAAGGGCCGTGACCGCCCCCGCAGCGCGCGGGGCAGCCGTGACAAGTCCGCAGGAGAGACGAAGAAGTGACCACGACCCATCCCGCAGGATTCACCGCCGCCGGCGTCGAGGCCGGCCTCAAGACGAGCGGGGGCAAGGACCTCGCCCTCGTCGTCAACGCCGGACCGACGTACGACTCCGCCACCGTCTTCACCGCCAACCGCTGCAAGGCCAACCCGATCCTCTGGAGCCAGGAGGTGGTCAAGGACGGCACCGTCCGCGCGGTCGTCCTCAACTCCGGGGGCGCCAACTGCTACACCGGCCCCGACGGCTTCCAGACCACCCACGCGGTCGCCGAGCGCGTGGCCGAGCGCCTCGGCATCGGCGCCATCGACGTCGTCGTCTGCTCCACCGGCCTGATCGGCCTGGCCAACGACCGCGACGCCCTGCTCGCCGGTGTCGACGACGCGCACGCGCAGCTCTCCTCCGACGGCGGCCCCGCGGCCGCCGAGGCGATCATGACCACCGACTCGGTGAGCAAGCAGGTCGTGGTCGAGGGAGCCGGCTGGTCGATCGGCGGGATGGCCAAGGGTGCCGGGATGCTCGCGCCCCAGCTCGCGACGATGCTGGTGGTGCTGACCACCGACGCCGTCGTCCCCGCCGCCGACCTCGACGCTGCCCTGCGCGCCGCGACGAGCGTCTCCTTCGACCGCCTCGACGCCGACGGGTGCATGTCCACCAACGACACCGTCACCGTGATGGCGAGCGGCGCCAGCGGCATCACGCCGACGCCGGCCGACTTCACCGACGCGCTCACGCAGGCGTGCACCGACCTGGCGATGCAGCTGCTCAAGGACGCCGAGGGCGCCGACCACGAGATCGCCATCACGGCCCTCAACGCCGCGTCCGAGGACGAGGCCGTCGAGGTCGCCCGCAGCGTGGCCCGCTCCAACCTCTTCAAGGCCGCCGTCTTCGGCAACGACCCCAACTGGGGCCGCGTGCTCGCCAGCATCGGCACCACGCAGGCGGCCTTCGACCCCGCCGACCTCGACGTCGCCATGAACGGCGTGTGGGTCTGCCGCCAGTCCACCCCGGCGGAGGACCCGGCAGGAGTCGACCTGACCGGCCGCGAGGTCAGCGTCACCATCGACCTCAAGGCCGGCGACGCCCGCGCGACCGTCTGGACCAACGACCTCACCCACGCCTACGTCCACGAGAACAGCGCCTACAGCTCATGACGACGACATCCAGCTCCCAGAACCGGCCCGACCCCGCCAAGGCCCGCACCCTCGCCGCGGCCCTCCCGTGGCTGAAGCGCTACCACGGCCGCACGATCGTGGTGAAGTACGGCGGCAACGCGATGACCGACGAGAAGCTGAAGGCGGCCTTCGCCGAGGACGTCGCGTTCCTGCGCTTCGCCGGCTTCAAGCCCGTGGTCGTCCACGGCGGCGGCCCGCAGATCTCCGCGATGCTCAAGCGCCTCGACATCACCTCGGAGTTCAAGGGCGGCCTCCGGGTGACGACCCCCGAGGCGATGGACGTCGTCCGGATGGTCCTCGTCGGCCAGGTGCAGCGCGAGCTCGTGGGGCTGATCAACCAGCACGGACCGCTCGCCGTCGGCCTCTCCGGGGAGGACGCCGGCCTGTTCACCGCCACGGCGACCAACACCATCGTGGACGGCGAGGAGGTCGACCTCGGCCTCGTCGGCGAGGTCGCCAAGGTCCGTCCCGAGGCCGTGCAGGACATCGTCGCGGCCGGCCGGATCCCGGTGATCTCCAGCGTCGCCCCGGACGAGAACGGCCTCGTGCACAACGTCAACGCCGACACCGCCGCGGCCGCGCTGGCCATCGCCCTTGACGCCGAGAAGCTCCTGGTGCTGACCGACGTCGAGGGCCTCTTCCGGGACTGGCCCGACAGCGACGACGTGATCCAGGAGATCAGCCCCGAGGCCCTGGACGACATGCTGCCGTCACTGGCCAGCGGCATGGTCCCCAAGATGACCGCGTGCCTGCAGGCCGTCCGTGGCGGCGTGCCGCGGGCCACGGTCGTCGACGGTCGGGAGGAGCACGCCGTGCTCCTCGAGATCTTCACCGACGAGGGCGTCGGCACCCAGGTGCTGCCCGGCGTCGAGACCAAGCTGCGCAAGGCGCACACGAGCCCGGAGGTCAAGGGATGAGCTGGCAGGAGCGCTACGAGGGCGCCCTCATGAACACGTTCGGCACGCCGAGGCTCAAGCTCGAGCGCGGCGAGGGCGTCCGGGTCTGGGACGACGCCGGTCGCGAGTACGTCGACCTGTACGGCGGCATCGCCGTCAACGCCCTCGGCCACGCCCACCCGGCGATCGTCGAGGCCGTCACCACCCAGCTCCAGACCCTGGGCCACGTCTCCAACTTCATCGCCTCCGAGCCGCAGCTCGCGCTGGCCGAGCGCCTCCTCGGGCTCCTCGGCTGGTCGGACGGCCGGGTGTTCTTCTCCAACTCCGGCGCCGAGGCCAACGAGGCCGCACTCAAGCTGAGCCGTCGTACGGGTCGCACCCACGTGGTCGCGGCGACAGGCAGCTTCCACGGCCGGACCATGGGCGCGCTCGCGCTGACCTCCAAGGCCGCCTACCGCGAGCCGTTCGAGCCGCTCCCCGGGCACGTCACCTTCGTGGAGTACGGCGACGCGGCCGCCCTCGCGGCGGCCGTCACGGACGAGACCGCGGCCGTCATCCTGGAGCCCATCCAGGGTGAGGCCGGTGTCCACGTCGCTCCGGAGGGCTACCTCGCCGCCGCGCGCGAGGTCACCACGCAGCACGGCGCGCTCCTCTGGTTCGACGAGGTGCAGACCGGCATCGGCCGCACGGGCGCCTGGTTCGCCCACCAGCTGCCGTTCGCCGGGGGAGTGACCCCCGACGTCGTCACCCTGGCCAAGGGCCTGGGCGGCGGCATCCCGATCGGCGCCACCATCGCGCTCGGTGCCGCCGCCACCCTGCTCCAGCCGGGCAACCACGGCACCACCTTCGGCGGCAACCCGGTCGCCTGCGCCGCCGCGCTCGCGGTGCTCGACACCATCGAGCACGACGGCCTGCTCGAGCACGTCGAGCACGTCGGCAAGCGTCTCGCCGACGCGCTCGCCGACCAGCCGGCGGTCACCGAGGTGCGCGGGCACGGTCTGATGCTGGCCGCCGACCTCGACGCCGAGGACGCGGCGGCCGTCGTCGACGCCGGCCGCGACGCGGGCTACCTCCTCAACGCCACCGGACCGTCGACGCTGCGCTTCGTGCCGCCGCTGGTGCTCTCCGAGCACGACGTGGAGGCGTTCGCCGCGGCGTTCGGGGGGATCGTGGCGGGTGCGCGGGCCGATGACCGGGGAGGTGCCTGATGCGGCACCTGCTGGCCGACGACGACCTGACGCCCGCCGAGCAGGCGGCGGTCCTCGACCTCGCGGCCGCCATGAAGGCGGCCCCCTTCGACCACCGCCCCCTCGAGGGTCCGCGCACAGTCGCCCTGGTCTTCGACCGGCCGACGCTGCGGACCCAGGTCTCCTTCGCCGCCGGGATCGCCGAGCTCGGCGGCCACCCGATGACCGTCGACGGAGGCCTCGCCGCCATGGGGGAGCGGGAGTCCGTCGAGGACGTCGCCCGGGTGCTGGGCCGCCAGGCCTCGGCGATCGTCTGGCGCACGGCGCACCAGACCGACCTCGCCACGATGGCCGCCTTCGCCGGAGTCCCCGTGGTCAACGCCCTCACCGACGAGTTCCACCCCTGCCAGCTGCTCGCCGATCTCCAGACCGTCCGTGAGCACGTCGGTGCCCTGGCCGGCACCCGGGTCGCCTTCGTCGGCGACGGCGCCTGCAACATGGGCAACTCGTGGGTCCTGGCGGGTGCCACCGCCGGTATGCACGTCGTGGTCGGCGCCCCCGAGGGCTACGAGCCTGACGCCGGCGTCGTCGCCCGGGCCCGCGAGGTCGCGACGCGGACCGGCGGCTCGGTGACCCTGGAGCGCGACCCGGTCGTCGCCGTCACCGGCGCGGCCGTGGTCGTCACCGACACCTGGGTGTCGATGGGTCGCGAGGAGGAGAAGGCCGACCGGCTGCGTCTCCTCACGCCGTACACCCTCACCGCCGGGCTGCTCGCCCACGCCGACCCCGGCGCGATCGTCATGCACTGCCTGCCGGCCTACCGCGGGACCGAGATCGACGCGGCCGTCATCGACGGTCCGCAGAGCGTCGTCTGGGACGAGGCCGAGAACCGCCGGCACGCCCAGAAGGCGATCCTCACGTGGCTCCTGGAGCAGGCATGAACGACACCGCGGTCAGCCCGACGACCAAGAGCGCCCGCCACCAGCGCATCATCGACCTGGTGACCCACCACGACGTGCGCTCGCAGACCGAGCTCGCCGAGCTGCTGGCGGGCCGTGGCGTGCACGTCACCCAGGCCACCCTGAGCCGCGACCTCGTCGAGCTGGACGCGGTCAAGATCCGCAGCGCCTCCGGCGCCCTCGTGTACGCCGTCCCCGCCGAGGGCGGTGACCGATCCCCGGGTGCGGGTGCCACTCGCGAGACGGCCGCGGCCATCGACAGGCTGGCCCGGCTGTGCACCGAGCTGCTGGTGAGCGCCGACGCGAGCGCCAACCTGGTGGTGCTGCGCACCCCGCCCGGCGCCGCCCAGTTCCTGGCCAGTGCGTTCGACAAGGCCGACCTGGGCGACGTCCTCGGCACCATCGCCGGTGACGACACCGTGCTCATCATCGGCCGCGACGCGGCCGGCGGGGAGGCGCTCGCGCGCCGGTTCCTCAGCCTGGCCAACCACGACACGACATCCCCCCACCCAGCAAAGGACGACATCTAAGTGAGCAAGGTCCTCACCTCCCTGCCCATCGGCGAGCGGGTCGGCATCGCCTTCTCCGGCGGCCTCGACACCTCCGTGGCCGTCGCGTGGATGCGCGCCAAGGGCGCCGTCCCGTGCACCTACACCGCCGACATCGGCCAGTACGACGAGCCGGACATCTCCGGCGTCCCCGGCCGTGCGCTGGAGTACGGCGCGGAGATCGCGCGCGCAGTCGACTGCCGGGCCTCGCTGGTCGAGGAGGGACTGGCCGCGATGGCGTGCGGCGCGTTCCACATCCGCTCCGGCGGCCGCACCTACTTCAACACCACCCCGCTCGGTCGTGCCGTCACCGGCATGATGCTGGTGCGGGCGATGCACGAGGACGACGTCGACATCTGGGGCGACGGATCCACCTTCAAGGGCAACGACATCGAGCGGTTCTACCGCTACGGCCTGCTCGCCAACCCCGAGCTGCGCATCTACAAGCCGTGGCTGGACGCCGACTTCGTCCACGAGCTGGGCGGTCGCGACGAGATGAGCCAGTGGCTCACCGAGCGCGGCCTGCCCTACCGCGACAGCAAGGAGAAGGCCTACTCCACCGACGCCAACATCTGGGGCGCCACCCACGAGGCCAAGACCCTCGAGCACCTCGACGTCTCCCTCGAGACCGTGCAGCCGATCATGGGCGTGAAGTTCTGGGACCCCTCCGTCGAGATCCCCACCGAGGACGTCACCGTCCGCTTCGACCAGGGTCGCCCCGTCGCGATCGACGGCACGTCGTACGCCGACCCGGTCCAGCTGGTCATGAAGGCCAACGAGATCGGCGGCCGCCACGGCCTGGGCATGTCCGACCAGATCGAGAACCGGATCATCGAGGCCAAGTCCCGCGGCATCTACGAGGCGCCCGGCATGGCGCTGCTGTGGATCGCCTACGAGCGGCTGCTCAACGCCGTCCACAACGAGGACACCATCGCCAACTACCACCACGAGGGCCGTCGCCTCGGCCGGTTGCTCTACGAGGGCCGGTGGCTCGACCCGCAGGCGCTGATGATGCGCGAGTCGATCCAGCGCTGGATCGCCTCGCTGGTCACCGGCGAGGTCACGCTGCGCCTGCGCCGGGGTGAGGACTACACGATCCTCGCCACCGACGGCCCCGCGTTCTCCTACCACCCGGACAAGCTCTCGATGGAGCGCACGGACAACGCCGTCTTCGGTCCCACCGACCGCATCGGCCAGCTGACCATGCGCAACCTCGACATCGCCGACTCGCGTGCCAAGCTCGAGCAGTACGCCGGCCAGCCCCAGGACCAGGGCCACGTGCTGGTCGAGAACGGCAACCTCTTCGGCGAGATCGAGCCCGGCGGTGCCGATCGGATCGCCCGCCGCAACGGCGCCGACCAGCTCGACGACGAGGCGCTCGACCACGCCGCGATGGACGTCGGGACCGACTGATGGTCGAGCCCGGCACCACCGGCGGCACCACCAACCAGGGCAAGCTCTGGGGCGGGCGCTTCGCGTCCGGCCCGTCGCCCGAGCTGGAGGCACTCTCGCGGTCGACGCACTTCGACTGGCGGCTGACCCCCTACGACCTGGCCGGCTCCCGTGCGCACGCCAACGCCCTGCACGCCGCCGGTCTGCTGACCGATGACGACCACGCCGAGCTGCTGCGTGGGCTCGAGGTGCTGGGGGAGCGGTACGCCGCGGGCGACCTGCACCCCGACCCGTCCGACGAGGACGTGCACGGCGCGCTCGAGCGGCTGCTGCTCGAGGAGGTCGGGACCGACGTGGGCGGGCGCATCCGGGCCGGCCGGTCCCGCAACGACCAGGTGGCCACGCTCTTCAAGGCCTTCCTGCGCGACCACGCCGCGATCGTCGCGGGCCAGGTGCTCGACCTCGTCGACGCGCTCGTGGTCCAGGCGCAGGAGCACCTCGACGTCGTCATGCCGGGGCGCACGCACCTGCAGCACGCCCAGCCCGTGCTGCTGTCGCACCACCTCCTGGCCCACGCGTGGCCGCTGCTGCGCGACGTGTCGCGGCTCGCCGACTGGGACGCCCGCGTCGCGGGCGACTCGCCGTACGGCTCGGGTGCCCTGGCCGGCTCCTCGCTGGGCCTGGACCCGACGGCGGTGGCGGCAGAGCTGGGCTTCACCGGCTCGAGCGCGAACTCGATCGACGGCACGGCTGCGCGGGACTTCGTGGCCGAGCTGGCGTTCGTGACGGCGATGATCGGCGTGGACGTGTCCCGGCTGGCCGAGGAGGTCATCCTCTGGACGACCCGGGAGTTCGACTTCGCCCGGCTGCACGACTCGTGGTCGACGGGGTCGAGCATCATGCCGCAGAAGAAGAACCCCGACATCGCCGAGCTGGCCCGCGGCAAGGCCGGACGCCTGGTCGGCAACCTGGCCGGGCTGATGACCACGCTCAAGGCGTTGCCGCTGGCCTACAACCGCGACCTCCAGGAGGACAAGGAGCCGGTGTTCGACTCGGTCGACACCCTCGAGGTGCTGCTGCCCGCCTTCACCGGGATGGTCGCGACCCTGCAGTTCAACACCGCCAGGATGGCCGAGCTCGCACCCCAGGGGTTCTCCCTCGCGACCGACGTCGCGGAGTGGCTGGTGCGCGAGGGCGTGCCGTTCCGGGTCGCGCACGAGGTCGCCGGTGCGTGCGTACGCCGCTGCGAGGAGCTCGGCGTCGAGCTCCACGAGCTGACGGACGACCAGCTGACCGAGATCTCGCCCGACCTCGGTCCGGGCGTTCGCGAGGTCCTCACCGTCGAGGGGTCGGTCGGCTCCCGCACCGGTCGGGGCGGCACGGCCCCGGCGCGGGTCCGCGACCAGCTCGCCGAGCTCGCCGGCCAGGTGGCCGCGCATCGTGAGCGGCTCGCCTGACCTGGTCGACCTGCTGGGGGGAGCGGTCCACGAGGTGGCGCCGCTCCTCCTCGGCTCCGTGCTCTCCCACAGGGGAGTGGCCGTCCGGATCACCGAGGTCGAGGCGTACGGCGCCGCCGACGACCCGGGTTCCCACGCCCACCGGGGCCGGACCCCGCGCAACTCCGTGATGTTCGGCCCGGCGGGCCGGCTCTACGTCTACTTCACCTACGGCATGCACCACTGCGCCAACGTGGTCTGCGGTCCCGAGGGGGAGGCGGCCGCCGTGCTGCTCCGTGCCGGCGAGGTCGTCTCCGGTCTCGAGACGGCCCGCGTACGCCGCCCCGGCTTCGGCGACCGCGACCTCGCGCGTGGTCCGGCCCGTCTCTGCACGGTCTTCGGCCTGGACCTCTCGAGCAACGGCGTCGACCTCGGCGCGGGTCCGACCCGGCTCGAGCTGGGCGACACGCCCGATCCTTCGATCGTGTTCTCGGGGCCCCGGGTGGGGCTGCGGGGCGCACCGGAACGCCCCTGGCGCTTCTGGCTGACGGGGGACCCGACGGTGTCCGCGTACCGGCCGGCGACCCCCGGGCGACGCCCGCAACGCTCTGACCTGCGGAAACGGTGACGAGGGGACCCCGATTTGTCAGCGGTTGAACGAGGGGTCTAATGTTTCACCTGTCGCCGCAAGCGGCCAGCGAAACACCAGCCTCACCGGCTGGAAGAAGCGGGTTCTTGCATGCGCGGCGGGTGCGGGTCCGGCCGAGATTGACGAGGCCGACCCGGACCGGTAAGTTACTGCAGGTTGTCCCAAGACAAGAACCGCGAGGTTCGCACTTGGGTGCGTCTGATGTTTGAGAACTCAACAGTGTGTCATAGTCGACGAATTAGTTTGTTATGCCCCGTCACCATGGCTTTTGAAGTTGTGGTGGTGGTT
>NZ_PZYY01000065.1 GCF_003047265.1 Nocardioides terrigena
GTTCGTTGGTAACTTAACCTTCTTCCGTGTGTACTCAGGCGTAATCAACTCTGGTGATACCGTTTACAACTCAGTTAAACAAAAACGCGAGCGTTTCGGTCGTATCGTACAGATGCACGCAAACAAACGTGAAGAAATCAAAGAAGTTCGCGCGGGCGATATCGCTGCGGCAATCGGCTTAAAAGACGTTGGTACGGGTGACACATTATGTGCACAAGACGCACCAATCATCCTTGAGCGTATGGAATTCCCAGAACCAGTAATCTCTGTAGCGGTAGAACCAAAAACTAAAGCTGACCAAGAGAAAATGGGCTTAGCGTTAGGTCGTCTTGCTAAAGAAGACCCTTAATTCCGTGTTCACACAGATGAAGAATCGGGCGAAACTATCATCTCAGGTATGGGTGAGTTACACTTAGATATCATCGTTGACCGTATGCGTCGTGAATTTAAAGTTGAAGCGAACATCGGTAAACCACAAGTATCTTATCGTGAAACTATCCGTACAACGGTTAAAGATGTTGAAGGTAAACACGCAAAACAATCCGGTGGTCGCGGCCAATACGGTCACGTTGTAATCGACTTATACCCATTAGAGCCGG
>NZ_PZYY01000066.1 GCF_003047265.1 Nocardioides terrigena
GTTAAAGTTGTTTTACCATGGTCAACGTGGCCGATTGTACCCACGTTAACGTGCGGTTTTGTACGTTCAAATTTTTCTTTAGACATTTTAAAAAGCCTCTTAAACAAACACGGTTACAAATGGTACATAACCACATTAACCAAATGTAGAAATTGTTAATAAATTCAAGACATTGAAAAGATGAAAATAGAAGAAATGCTGGTGCTGATAGGCGGATTTGAACCGCCGACCTCACCCTTACCAAGGGTGCGCTCTACCAACTGAGCTATATCAGCGCTTGGAGCGGGCAGCGGGAATCGAACCCGCATCATTAGCTTGGAAGGCTAAGGTAATAGCCATTATACGATGCCCGCTGTTCTAAATTCGTCTGTCCGATGTGCGATTCAATTATAAGGAATGGTGGAGGGAGAAGGATTCGAACCTTCGAAGGCTGAGCCAACAGATTTACAGTCTGCCCCCTTTGGCCGCTCGGGAATCCCTCCACGATTAATTGAATACTTATTTACAACATGCGATAATGGTGCCGACTACCGGAATCGAACTGGTGACCTACTGATTACAAGTCAGTTGCTCTACCTACTGAGCTAAGTCGGCGTTGC
>NZ_PZYY01000067.1 GCF_003047265.1 Nocardioides terrigena
GTATTCGTGATGGATGCATTCGGTACGGCACACCGTGCGGAAGGTTCGACTTACGGTGTTGCGGAATACGCGCCGGTTGCTTGTGCGGGTCCTCTATTAGCGGCGGAATTGGATGCGCTAGGTAAAGCCTTAAAAGAACCGCAACGTCCGATGTTAGCGATCGTAGGCGGCTCAAAAGTTTCTACTAAATTAACCGTATTAGACAGCCTTTCAAAAATTGCAGACCAATTAATCGTTGGCGGCGGTATCGCAAATACTTTCATTGCTGCGGAAGGTCACCCGGTAGGCAAATCGTTATACGAAGCGGATTTAATTCCTGAAGCGAAACGTTTAGCGGCGGCAACCAATATTCCTGTTCCGGTTGATGTACGCGTCGGTACCGAATTCTCTGAAATCGCACCGGCAACGGAAAAAGCGGTATCTGAAGTTCAAGCGGACGAATCAATTTTCGATATCGGTGACAAATCTGCAGAAGAATTGGCAAATATAATCAAATCGGCAAAAACCATTCTTTGGAACGGTCCGGTCGGTGTATTTGAATTCCCTAACTTCCGTAAAGGTACCGAAGTGATTTCAAACGCTATCGCAGAAGCGACCGC
>NZ_PZYY01000068.1 GCF_003047265.1 Nocardioides terrigena
GTAATTTTAGCAACTTCCGCTGCGAAATCTTCTTCAACTTTCTCGATACCTTCACCAACTTCTAAACGGATGAAGTTAGTTACTTTCGTATTTACAGATTTTAAGTAGTCGCCTACTGATTGTGAAGGATCCATTACAAACGCTTGACCTGTTAATGAAACTTCACCAGTGAATTTCTTCATACGACCTTCAACCATTTTCTCTGCGATTTCTTTCGGTTTACCGGAGTTGATTGCGATGTCGATTTGGATTTGACGTTCGTGTTCAACAACTTCTGCAGAAACGTCTTCAGGATTTACGAATTCAGGACGGCTTGCAGCAACGTGCATTGCAACTTTTTTCAATTCTTCGTCCGAACCTTCACCCGCTACTAATACACCGATTTTAGCACCGTGTAAGTATTGTGCGATTACTTGACCGTCTAAGTATTGAACACGACGAATGTTCATGTTCTCACCGATTTTAGCCACTAACGCCGCACGTTTTTCTTCGAATTGTGCCGCTAACGTTTCAATCGTTGTACCTTTGTTTGCTAATGCGAAATCAGCAACTTCGTTTGCTAAACCTAAGAAACCGGCATCTTTAGCTACGAAGTCTG
>NZ_PZYY01000069.1 GCF_003047265.1 Nocardioides terrigena
AACGAAAAATGAAAGAGAGGATAGTGAAATGTGTAATACCAAGATTCTCAACTATGTATTGGTTAATTGCGTTCCTAGCATTTATATTCCCCGGTCGATCTTTTGCTGACGGTTACACCGCTTACTACCGATGTAATGGTACTCAGGAAGCATCTCTTACTGTTAAAGATAACAAACTAAGTATGGTTGTAGGTCTTTCTAAGTTTAATAGGCAACTGGATACTTATAGATTCAAAGAAAAGGGAATCGAAGTAGTAATGCAGAGAGCTGCTTCTGATGATAACTCTGAGGCCATAATGTCTTTTATTATGCCTGACGTTAACAATATGACCTTATTAGTTAAAAATAACGGCTACATTATCGTTAAGACAACCTGCTGGTTAACTAAAACCGACAAACAGTAGAACACGTAGTTAGTCGAGTATTTACCATAATACCTGTTGTCGGCATCAAAAAAGCCCGCATAGCGGGCTTCAGTCGTAAACTTCGCGGCGATGTCCAATCGTGGCGGCAAGGATAACAAGCTCGTCATCTCGGATCTCACACAGAACGCGATAATCTCCCACCCGATAGCGCCAGAACTCGCCCAGC
>NZ_PZYY01000070.1 GCF_003047265.1 Nocardioides terrigena
GTTAGAATCTAAATTAAATCCTTTTTACGTCACAGGTTTTGTAGACGGTGAAGGTTCTTTTATATTAACTATAATAAGAGATAATAAATATAAATCTGGTTGACGTGTAGCTTGTAGATTTGTAATAAGTTTACATAAGAAAGATATAATGTTATTAAATAACATTAAAGAATTTTTCGGTACAGGTAGCGTATTCCATATGTCTAAGGACTCTGCACAATATCGTGTTGAATCTTTAGCAGGTTTAGATATTATAATCAATCATTTTGATAAATACCCTTTAATTACAAAAAAACAAGCAGATTATAAGTTATTTAAATTAGCCCATAATTTAATAAAAAATAAAAGCCATCTTACTAAAGATGGATTATTAGAACTTGTAGCTTTAAAGGCTGTAATAAATAATGGTATTAATAATGATTTAAGTATTGCTTTCCCAAATATTGCTACTGTCTTAAGACCTGAAGTAGAAGAACCTCAAATAATGAATCCTTATTGATTATCAGGGTTTGTAGAAGCAGAGGGTTGTTTTAGTGTTGTTATTTTTAAGAATAAAACATCTAAATTAGG
>NZ_PZYY01000071.1 GCF_003047265.1 Nocardioides terrigena
CCACCGACATTTAGGTTGGCAGCAGGTCAGCGGGCGGTCCGAACCACCGACCGGGACACGGTGTGATCCCTGACCGTTGAATGGGCCGCCCGCAGATCAGTGTCTGGTCGACGCGGTGTTCCTGTTCGGGAACTTGGAGCTCTTGACCCGTCGGGGTCATGGGGACTTCTGCTAAGAGAATGTCTGGACCGTGGCCGTGCCGCTCAGTCACTTCCTCGTAGCGAGTCCATGACTGACGGGAGCACGACGATGGCGATGACATTGGGTATCGATGTGGCCTGCCGGGCCGATCATCAAGCCACCCTTGCGGTGGACGGGCGGCCGGTGTGGCGCGGCAGGAGGTTCCGGTCCTCCAGCACCGATCTGGACCGTCTGTGGGATGACCTGGGCGTGAGCGACCCGGCAGGGCTGACCGTGGTCCTCGAGCCCACCCGCAACGCGTGGCTGGTGCTGGCCCAGTGGTTCCGCCGCCGAGGCGTCCGGGTGGTGATGGTCCCGACCACGCAGTCCGCGGACCTGCGCAAGTACTACTCCAAGCACACCAAGAACGACCGCCTCGACTCCGAGGT
>NZ_PZYY01000072.1 GCF_003047265.1 Nocardioides terrigena
CGGTATTATTTCCGTTTTATATGCTATTAATAATAATTCATTATAATTATTACAAGAGTACTTGGATTTGAACCAAGAATTTGAAGGTTGAAGCTTCCTATTTTGCCAATTAAACTATACTCTTATAGACAGAGAATATCCGATTCGAACGGATGTAGCTATTAAAAACCTAGTAAAACTCAAACTTACCGCCTTAAACCACTCGGCCAATTCTCTTTTTTCTAATACCATTTAACTACACTTTAATTCCTCAGCGGATCGAACGCTGATAATATTCTTATCAAAAATACACTTTACCTGTTAAGTTAAGGAATTTTATATAAAAACGTACTTATATACTTATTAATCTTTATATTAATTGGGGAGTGTCTCGACACGAGCCCCTCTACATTCAAACTATTATTAAATTATAGTCTTTATGGGTGCTGCGCAGGATGTAGAACTTACAATAATTCAGCTACAGCTATAGAGAATAGTATTTCATTAACTGAATAGAAAATAGGCTAATAATTAAATTAACATATTTTTATAGTATATAAAAATTAATAATTAAAGGTAAAGGTAT
>NZ_PZYY01000008.1 GCF_003047265.1 Nocardioides terrigena
CCAGAACCGTCGATCGAACTCACGTGGATGCTTCGGACGACCCATGACAACAACTCCTCAACATCGAGGTGTTGCATCACTCCCTAGAACCCGCCGCGCGTTCTGGGGTCCGATCGTCACGGACTACCCCGGGAGGGGACGCGCGTCCGGGGGCTAGCGTGCACCCGTGCTCCCTCCCGCGGACGTCGTCGTGGTCGACCACCACGACTCCTACACGTGGAACCTCGTCCACCTGGTCGCCTCGGTGACCGGCGTGCTCCCGCGGGTGGTGCAGCACGACGAGGTGAGTGCGGCGGAGGTCCTGTCGCACGCGTACGTCGTGCTGTCGCCGGGGCCAGGTCACCCGGCCGACCCGGTCGACTTCGCGGTCGGTCGCGAGGTGCTGCTCGCCGGCACCCGTCCGGTGCTGGGCGTCTGCCTCGGCATGCAGGGACTGGTCACGGCGTACGGCGGGACGGTCGAGCGGGTCGAGCCGGCGCACGGCGACGTGGCGACCGTGACCCACGACGGGTCCGGCGTCTTCGCCGGGCTGCCGAACGGCTTCGCGGCGGTGCGCTACCACTCGCTGGCCGCGACCTCGCTGCCCGACGAGCTGGTCGCCACGGCCTGGTCGGCCGAGGGGGTCGTGATGGGCGTGCGGCACGTGTCGCTGCCCCTGCAGGGCGTGCAGTTCCACCCGGAGTCGGTGCTCTCGCAGCACGGCGCCGCGATGGTCGCGAGCTGGCTGTCGTGACCGACGAGGACCCGGCCGTCTCCTTCGCAGCCGTCGCCGCCACCCACCGGCGCTGCTTCTGGCTCGACGGCGGGGGCGCCCGCGAGTGGTCCGGCCGGCGCTCGATCGTCGGCTGGCTCGAGGACGACGACGTGTCCCTGACCTACGACGCCGCGCGGCGCGAGGTCCGTCGGCACGCGGGCGGCACGTCGGAGGTCGTCGGCGACGACATCTGGTCGGTGCTCGAGTCGTCGATGGCGCCGGGGGAGCAGTGGTTCGGCTACCTCGGCGCGGCCTGCCGCCCCGACCTGCCCGCCCGTCCGGACCCGGACCTGCCCGACGCGGTGTGGATGCGGCCGTCCCACGTGCGGTCGTTCGAGCACGCCGCGGGGCCGATGTCGGAGTCCCCGCCGAAGCGGGGACCTCGGCGCATGCTGGCCGATGCATCGGCCAGCAACCGTCAAGGTCGGCCAGCCGGTGGGGCTCCTGGGGCGTACGCCGCGGCGTACGCCCGCGTGCAGGAGCACCTGCGGGCGGGCAACTCCTACGAGGTCAACCTGACCTACCGGCTCGGCGCCGACTCCGACCTCGACCCGGTCGCGACCTACCTCCGGCTCCGCGACCTCAACCCCGCGCCGTACGCAGGGTGCCTCCAGCACGACGTCGAGTCAGCCAGGGCGTGGCTGCTGAGCTCGAGCCCGGAGCGCTACGCCCTCGTGACCGCGGACCGCGCCATCGAGACCAAGCCGATCAAGGGCACCGCGCCCCGCGGCGCCACCGAGGAGGAGGACGAGGCGCTACGGGTCGGGCTCGCCCGCGACCCCAAGAACCGCGCCGAGAACCTGATGATCGTCGACCTCCTCCGCAACGACATCGGGATGGTCAGCGAGGTCGGCTCGGTCGAGGTGCCCGTGCTGATGGACGTCGAGTCCTACGAGACCGTGCACCAGCTCGTCTCGACCGTCCGCGGCCGGCTCCGCGAGGACGTCACGACGGTCGGGGCGCTGCGGGCCCTCTTCCCGCCCGGCTCGATGACCGGCGCGCCCAAGCGACGCACGATGGAGATCATCGAGGAGGTCGAGGAGACGCCGCGGGGCGTGTACGCCGGGGCGTTCGGGTGGATCAGCGGCGACGGCCGGGCGGACCTCGGCGTCGTCATCCGGTCGCTCATGACAGCCGGCGACGGCCGCTGGACCCTCGGCACCGGCGGCGGGATCACCGTGCGCTCGGACGTGGACGACGAGTGGCAGGAGTCGCGCTGGAAGGCCGAGCGGCTGCTGCGGGCCCTCGAGGAGGAGTCGCCGGGGTAGTCCGTGACGAGGGGACCCCGGGAACGGTCAGCCAGGGGTCCGATCGTCACGGACTACCCCGAGAGGGCCTGGGTCGGTTGCCCGGTCGGTCAGACGGGGACCGGCTGCTCGCCGGGCAGCGACAGGCTGAGCCGGGTACCGCCGCCGGGGGCGTCGGAGACGGCCACGCGACCGCCGTGGCGGTCGACGACCTGCCGCACGATCGCCAGCCCGAGGCCGGAGCCGGGCATGGAGCGCGACTCCTCGGCCCGCCAGAAGCGCTCGAAGACGTGGGGCTGGTCCTCGGCCGGGATGCCGGGGCCCTGGTCGTCGATGGTCAGCACGCCGGACGCCAGCCGGACGGTGATGGTGCCGCCCGCCGGGCTCCACTTGGCGGCGTTGTCGAGGAGGTTGAGCACCGCCCTCTCCAGCCCGGTGGCGTCGCCGGTGACCCGCCAGTGGTCGAGCCGCACGTCGAAGTCGATGCTGGGCGCGCGGCGGCGGACGCGGGCCAGGGCCCGCTCGGTGACGTCGGCGAGGTCGATGGACTCGATGACCGCGGCCGGCTGGTCCTCTCGGGCCAGGACGACGAGGTCGCCGACGAGGGTGGTGAGCTCCTCGATCTGGGCGCGCACGTCGTCGAGCAGCTCGCGGCGGGCCTCCTCGGGCAGGCCGCCGTCGGTGTCGGCCTGGGCGAGCAGGTCGAGGTTGGTGCGCAACGACGTGAGCGGCGTACGCAGCTCGTGGCCGGCGTCGGCGACGAGCCGGCGCTGCCGGTCGCGGGACGCCGCCAGCGAGGTCAGCATCTGGTTGAAGGCCGCCGCCAGCCGGGCGATCTCGTCGTCGCCCTCGACGGCCAGCGGGGCGAGGTCCTCGGTGACGGCGATCCGCTCGACGGAGCGGGTGAGGCGGCGCACCGGTCGCAGGCCGTTGGCGGCGACCGCCCACCCGGCCAGGGCGGCGGCGAGCACGCCGAGTCCTCCCGCGACGAGCATCACGGTGCCGAGCTTGGCCAGGGTGCGGTGCTGCGACGAGAGGGGTTGGGCGAGCACCAGGGCCGCCCCGTTGCCGGCGGGGACGGTGGCGACGCGGTACTCCACGTCGCCGGCCGCGACGATCGTGCGCACCGAGTCGGCCTCGCGTCCCTCGGCGACGTCGAGCTCGGGACGCCCGAGGGTGATCTCGGGGCCGTCGTCCGCAGTCAGCACGCCGCGGTCGGAGGTGATGAAGATGATGCGTACGTCGGCGGCGCCGAGCATCCACGAGGGCACGTCGCGGCGGGTCATCTCCGACAGGGCGGTGTACTTGGCGGCCTTCTCGGCCCGGTCGAGCAGGGACTCGTCGAGGCTGTCCTGGAGCTGCATCCGCATCACCATGAAGGCGCCCAGCGACATCACCGCGATCGACACCGCGACGGCGAGGGTGGTGAGGACCGCGACCCGGGAGGCCAGCGACCGCCGGTAGTGCCAGCGCTTGTCGTCCCAGCCGGCGAGGCTGCTCATGCTTCCTTCAGCACGTAGCCCACCCCGCGCACCGTCTGGATCAGCCGCGGCTCGCCCTCGGCCTCGGTCTTGCGCCGCAGGTAGCCGACGTAGACCTCGAGCGAGTTGGCGCTGGTCGGGAAGTCGTAGCCCCACACCTCCTCGAGGATGAAGGACCGCTCGAGCACCCGGCGCGGCCGACGCAGGAACATCTCGAGCAGGGTGAACTCGGTGCGGGTCAGCTCGATCGAGCGCGCGCCGCGGCGTACGTCGCGCGACCCGACCTCCATTGTCAGGTCGGCGAAGGACAGCGTCTCCTCGGCGGCGTCGTCCGCGGGTACGACGCGGCGCAGCAGGGCGCGCAGGCGGGCGAGCAGCTCCTGGAGGGCGAACGGCTTGGTGAGGTAGTCGTCGGCCCCGGCGTCGAGGCCCTCGACCCGGTCGCCGACCGCGTCGCGGGCGGTGAGCACGAGGATGGGTACGTCGTGCCCGGCGGCCCGGAGCGCCCGCGTCGTCTCGATCCCGTCAAGGCGCGGCATCATCACGTCCATCACGACCACGTCCGGATGACTCGACCCGAGCACCGCCAGCGCCTCGGCACCGTCGGCGGCGAGCGCGACGTCGTACCCGTTGAACTCCAGCGAGCGGCGCAGCGAGTCGCGCACGGCGCGGTCGTCGTCGACGACGAGCACGCGGGGCTTGGGAAGGTCCGGCACAGGCCTACCTTGCCAGTCGAGCCTGAGCCTCCGCTGAGATCTCGTCGGGTGGGGGGAGGTGGTGTCGCCACGCGTGGTGCACGAGGAGCGCGGCCAGGACCGTCCCGATCCAGCCGGCGAGGAGGTCGCCGAGGGTGTCCGCGTACGCCGACGGCAGCTCGGCCGAGCGGGTGACGAAGCTGACCAGCTCGAAGAGCTCCCACGCCAGGGCGGCCGTCATCCCGAGCGCCACCGAGCGCTCCAGGACGGCCACGGTGCTCGACGTACGGGTCATGGTGAGCAGCACCAGCGCGGCGGAGATGCAGGTGACCACGGCGACGTGCATGACGTCGTCGAACCACGCGACCCGGTCGTAGAGGTCGAGCCGGTTGCCGAGGATGTCGCTGAACGCGGCGAACGTCAGCAGCAGGTCCGCGAGCCAGGGGTAGCTCCCCGAGGGCCGCCTGAGCTGCCACCACAGCGGCACTGCGAACGCGAGCAGCGGGTAGGTCAGCGCCCGCGCCGTGGGGGCCTTGCCCTCCAGGTTGCCCCACGCCGGGTCGAGGAGGACCAGCACGAGGCAGGCCAGGAGCGTGCCCTTGGCCAGCACGTCGAGCGCGGCCACGGCCGGCGACACGACGGGCGGGCGGGGCGCACCACTCCTCATGCTCCCAGCGTAGGGTGCGGCACTCCCGGCGCACCGGGTCGTAGGTCACCACCGGACGTGCCGCCCGGCCCGGTGGGCCGGGTCCGGCGAGATCGGGACGGTCAGGCGTAGCGCCCGGCGGCGGTGGCGGCGCGGGCGCCGTACCCCCCACCGAACATGCACGCGTGCACGAGCAGCGGGAAGACCTGGTGCAGCGCGAGCCGGTCCTCCCAGCCGTCCGCGAGCGGCGTGGTCTCGTCGTACGCCTGCACCACCCGCTGGAGGTGCGGCAGGCCGAAGAGGTGCAGCATCGCGATGTCGACCTCGCGGTGCCCGCCGTACGCCGCGGGGTCGATGACGTGGACGGCGTCGGCGCTCCACAGGCAGTTGCCGTTCCAGAGGTCGCCGTGCAGGCGCGCTGGCGGCTCCTCGGGGACGAGGTCGCGCAGCCGCCCGACGACCGACTCGACCGTCGCCGCGTCCTCGGGTGTGATCGCGTCCCGGTCCCGGGCGAGCTTGAGGTAGGGCAGCACCCGGCGCACCGCGTAGAACTCGGCCCACGTCGGGCTCGTCCGGTTGGGCATCGGCAGCCGGCCGATGAAGCCGTCCTGCTCCGCGCCGTACGACGCCGCACCCGCTGCGTGGGTGGTGGCGAGGGCGTGGCCGAAGGCGAGCGCGGACTCGAGCCCTTGCTTGGCCGACGGCTCCACCCACGTGAGGATCACGCACTCGGGGTCGACGGCGAGCACCGGAGGGACGGGGACCCCGCCCTCGACCTCGGCGAGCCAGCGCAGGCCGGCGGCCTCCGCCTCGAAGAAGCCGGGCGGAGCGTGGGGCAGCGTCTTCATCAGCGCCGTGGTGCCGTTGGACAGGCGCAGCCTCGTCGCGGTGGAGATGTCGCCACCGGCGACCGGTGCCGTGGCCACCACGGCGGCGCCGAGGAGCTCCTCGGCGCGGCGAGCGATGAGGGGCTGGCGGGCCATCAGGCGGGCTTGCCCGTCCGGTCCCGGTGCTGCAGGGCGTCGACGATCGCGGCACTCGTGCGCTCCACCATCGACAGCACCTCCCCGAATCCGTCGTCACCACCGTAGTACGGGTCGGGTACCTCCCCACCACGATCGACCGGATCGAAGTCCCGGAAGAGTGCGACGCGCTCGTGCGAGCCCACGTCGGCGAGGTTGGCCCGGTCCATCACCAGGACCACGTCGTGGGTCTCCAGCCAGCCGGCGTCGTACTGCCGTGCCCGGTGTGCCGAGGGGTCGTAGCCCTCGCCGACCAGCGCCGTCGCGGCGCGCGGGTCCATCGGCTTGCCGACGTGCCAGCCGCCGGTGCCGGCGCTGCTGACCTCGACCTTCGCGGCCAGCCCGGCCCGGTCGAGGTGGTCGGCGAGCACCACGTGGGCCATCGGGGAGCGGCAGATGTTGCCCAGGCAGACCAGCGCGATCCGGTAGGGACCGTCGGTCTGCTGGACGGGCAGCCGCTCCATCACGCGTCGCCCACCACCGCGTCGATGGTCCAGGTCGCCAGGGTGATGACCACCGAGCCGAGCATCGCGGTCCAGAAGCCGTCGACGGTGAAGCCGAGGTCGAAGATGTCGGCGAGCCACGCGGTCAGCATCAGCATCAGGGCGTTGATGACCAGCAGCACCAGGCCGAGGGTCAGGATGATGAAGGGGAGGGAGAGCAGCTGGACCACCGGCTTGATGAAGGTGGAGACCAGGCCGAGGATCAGCGAGACGCCGAGGAGCGGCAGCACCTTGTCCTGCCAGTCGGCGCCGTCGAAGGAGATGCCGTCGAGCAGCCACGCGGCGGCGGCCACCCCGCCCGCGGTGGTCAGCAGCCAGATCACGTACCTCATGCGGGCCAGCGTAGGGGGCGGGGTGAACCCGGCCCGGTCGCCGGTCGAGGGCCGTCAAGGCATCCTCAGGACTCCGTCGGCGCCCAGTTGCCGTGGAATCCGGCCGGCACCCGGCCGGGCAGGTGCACGGCCGCCACGTCCTCCAGCGAGGCGGCGTCCAGCACCCGCAGGTGCGAGCGCCCCTCGGCGTGGTCGAAGACGTAGCCCAGGAGCACACCGTCGTCCTCGGCCGTGTCTCCCGGCGTCGGCACGAAGCAGAACTCGCTGGCCTCCAGGCCGTCGCCCAGGCGTCGTACGTCGGTGCGCCCGGCGTCCAGGTCGTGGCGCAGCACGGCGTCCCCGGTCCGGCCGCCCTCGAACCCGACGGCCCAGCCGTAGCGGTGCCGCCGCCCGGTCAGCCGCTCGTCGTGGCGGGGGAACTCCTGCGAGCGCTGGTCGAAGCCGTCCTCGCGCGCCCGGCCGGTGACCAGGTCGAGTGTGAAGCGGGAGAGGACGGTGGGTCCCTCGTCCGGCCCGTCGAGGACGGTGTCGAACATCCGGGGGTGCTTCACGACGTCCACGACGACGGTGTCGCCGTCGTCGTACGCGTTGAGCGTGTGGAAGACGAAGCAGGGGTCGATGTCGAACCAGCGGATCGCGTCGCCCTCGGCGTCGCGGGGCAGGACGCCGATGCGGGCGGGGTAGTCGGGGTTCCAGCGGTAGGGCAGGGACGGTGGCCCGTCGGAGCCGCCGCGCGCGACCCGGGCGATCATCGGCTCGGGCACGGGGTTGCGTCCCACGATCCGGCCGAGCAGGCCGCGCACGAGCGGCCGGGCGACGCGGGGGACGTCGGCGGTGGCGGCGGCGAGGTCGAAGGTCACCGGCAGGTCGAGCACCACGACGTGGCGCTCGGTCAGGGCGAAGTCGTGGATCATCGGGCTGCCGTGGACGGTGATGTCGACGCTGCGCCGGATCCGGCCCGTCGGGTCGAGCACCGAGTAGTCGACGCGGTTGCCGCGCATCCAGCTGTAGGAGATCGCGTGCAGCTCGCCGGTCTCCGGGTCCTCGTGCGGGTGGGCGCTGTAGCCCGGGCGGCCCGGCACGCTGGGCAGTGTGCCCCCGAAGTCGCAGGGCCCGACGGTGTCGAGGTCGTGGGTGAGCTCGTACGGCGGGGAGCCGCCCTCGACCAGGGCGAGCGTGCGCCCGGCGTGCTCGAGCACGTTGGTGTTGGCCGCGAAGTCCGACCCGCCGGGGGCGCCGCGGGCCGGCTCCCCGAGCGTGGTGGCGACGTCGGCCGAGCGGACCCAGCGGTTGCGGTACCACTGCGCCTGCCCGTCGCGGAGGTGCACGCCGTGCACCATGCCCTCGCCGAGGAACCAGTGGAAGTGCTCGCCCTGCTCGTGGATCGGGTTGGGGCCGATGCGCAGGTAGCGACCGTCGAGGTGGTCGGGCAGCGAGCCGGTGACGGTGAGGTCGACGGCGGTGAGCTCCTCGGTGACGGGGGCGAAGTTGTCCCGGAGGAAGCGGCTGGTGGTCGGTGCGGGATGGGTCAGGGTCATGGCGGGCTCGGTTCGGGTGAGGTCGATAACGCTGTTATCGATCGACCATAACGCTGTGATGGCACCATGTCCACGGTGAGCACCGAACCCGCCGTGAGTCCCGCCGAGTTGCGCGCGCGCCTCATCGAGCAGGCCGCGCGCATCCTGGGCGAGGAGGGCCCCTCGGCCCTCTCCGCGCGCCGGCTCGCGACGGCGGCCGGCACGTCCACGATGGCCGTCTACACGCACTTCGGGTCGATGGCCGGGGTCGTCGACGAGGTCGCGACCGAGGGCTTCCGCCGCCTCATCGACCATGTCGACGCGGTCGGCACGTCCGACGACCCCCTCGCCGACCTGCGCCGGATGGCCGGGGGCTACCGCGACAACGCGCTGGAGAACCGGCACCTGTTCGGCGTGATGTTCGGGGCGATCAGCCTGGGCGGCTTCCACGGCCGGGGCGCGGACCCGGAGGTGTCGCTGGCGGCCTTCGACCAGATCGTGTCCGGCATCGAGCGCGCCATGGCGGCCGGCGTGCTGCGGGAGGGCGACGCCCGCGCCGTCGCCGCGCAGTTCTGGAGCGCCCTGCACGGCTACGTGATGCTCGAGCTCGCCGGGATGGACCGGGTGGTCGACGACTCGGAGCGGACCGTCCTGTGGCCCATGCTGGCGCACCTCCTGGAGGCCCTCGCTCCTGCGCCTCGCTAGCCTCGCTGCGTGACCATCGGCGGGACGGGCGTGATGCTCCTGGGCTGCCTGCTCTCCTTGGTCGTCTTCGTCGGCCTCGCCCGCCTGCTGCGACCGCGTCTGGGTCCGGTGACGTCGGTGGCGATCGCCGGCTTCTGCTGGACGGTCGTCTGCATCGGGATCCTGACCCTCATCCCGGCGCAGTGGGGGATCGGGGTCGTGCCGGTCGACGAGGCGCAGACGACCTGCTCGCTCGACTACGGCGGCCCCGCCCCGGACGGGTTCTGGATCCTCCCGGGCAGCCAGCGGCTGCTCAACATCGCGGTCTTCGTGCCCGCCGGCGCCCTGTGGGTGCTGGCCGTCGCCCGCTGGCGCACCCGCTGGGTGCTGGCTCCGCTCGGCCTCGCCGCGCTGGCGCTCTACTCCCTGCTCATCGAGGCGACACAGCTGGCCGCCTCGCGGATCGGCCGGGCCTGCGACGTCACCGACATGGTGGACAACATCGTCGGCGTGCTCCTCGGGGGGCTCCTCGGCGTCGTCCTCGCGCTGCTGCTGCGCCCGTGGGACCACCGCCCCCGACCTACGCTGGGGGCATGACATTCCTCATCCTGCTGGTCCTCGTGGTCGGTGCCGTCTACGCCTACCGCAACCGCGTCAGCCTGCTCGCGAAGATCCTCGGGCAGCCCGAGTCGCGCATCGAGCGGCGCATCAACGGCCCCAAGCGCTAGCCACCGGACCCGCCCTGCCTCGCCCCGGGTGTGCCCCCGGGCGCTCGACCACGTCCTAGGGTGAGGCCCATGCCGCAGAACCCCCAGCCCCGCCGCAACGTCGGCCAGATCCCGACGTACGTGCCCGGCAAGCCGCCGACGCCCCGCCCCGGCCTCACGACGTACAAGCTGTCGTCCAACGAGAACCCCTACCCGCCGCTCCCCGGCGTGGTCGAGGCCGCGACCCGCGCCGCGGAGGCGATGAACCGCTATCCCGACATGGGCAACAGCGCCCTGTACGACGCGCTGTCGGCCAAGTTGGGCGTCCCGACGTCCGACCTCGCGGCGGCCACCGGCAGCGTCGCGCTGATCTACCAGCTCCTCAACGCCCTCTGCGACCCCGGTGACGAGGTCGTCTACGCCTGGCGCTCGTTCGAGGCCTACCCGATCGCGGCCACCGTCGCGGACGCGACCAGCGTCCGGGTGCCGGTGCTCGCCGACGGTCGCCACGACCTCGACGCGATGGCCGCGGCGGTCACCGAGCGCACCAAGGTCGTCATCGTCTGCACGCCCAACAACCCGACCGGCCCGGCGGTGTCGCAGGCCGAGCTCGACGAGTTCCTCGCCAAGGTCCCCTCCCACGTCGTCGTCGTGGTCGACGAGGCCTACCTCGAGTTCGTGCGGATGGACGACGCGGTCGACGGCGTCGCGACGTACCGTGCGCACCCCAACGTCATCGTGACCCGCACCTTCTCCAAGGCCTACGGGCTCGCGGGCTTCCGGGTCGGCTACGCCATCGCGCAGGCTCCGCTGGCCGGGGCGCTGCGCTCGGTGTCGCTGCCCTTCGGCGTCTCCTCGGTCGCCCAGGCCGCCGCCATCGCCTCGCTGGAGGCGGAGGCCGAGCTGCTCGAGCGGGTCGACGCGCTCGTCGCCGAGCGGACCCGGGTGGTCGACGGGATCCGGGCGGCCGGCTGGGACGTGCCCGACGCGCAGGGCAACTTCGTGTGGTTCGGCCTCGGCGAGCGGACGACCGACTTCGCGGCCGCCGCCGACGAGCTGGGCATCGTGGTGCGACCGTTCGCCGGCGAGGGGGCGCGCGTCACGATCGGGGAGACCGAGGCCAACGACCGGGTGCTGGAGCTGGCGCGGACGTTCCCGCGCTGAGCTTGCTGGCCGAAACGTCCGCTTGCTGGCCGATGTGTCGGCCAGCAAGCGTCGAGGTCCCCGCTCAGGCGGGGACTTCCACCGGGACCCGGTCCATCGCCCGGAACGACGGCACTCGCGTCGGCGCCATCGTCGTGACGAGGTACGCCGCGCCGGCGATCAGCAGGGCCGGCGAGACACCGAAGGCGGTCACGGCCAGGCCGCCGAGCACGCCGCCCAGCGGCATCAGCGACCAGCAGATCGCGGTGTTGAGCGACGAGACCCGCCCCATCAGCGGCGCCGGGATCCGCTCCAGGATCACCGCGCCGAGGATCGGGTTGAGGAACCCCGACGCCGCGCCGGCCACCACCGTGACGGCGAAGACCGCCCACAGCGGCGACTCCAGGGCCATCACGACGAAGCGCGGCGCCCCCGCGATGAGGAACGCGACCACGTAGGTCCGGTAGCGCGGCAGCGTCTCGCCCCACCGGGCCGCGGACAACGCGCCCAGGACCGAGGCCCCGCTGAAGGCGGCGAACATCGCGCCGAGCACCTCCACCCCGGCGCCGGACTCCTTCGCCCAGACCGGCGCGAGCACCGCGACGTACGTCTGGTCGACGAGGTTGGTCACCGCGACCATCAGGCAGATCGCGACCAGCACCGGCTCGGTGCGCAGGAAGTCCCACCCCTCCCGGAGCTCGGTGAGGTACGACGTCGCGCGGACGCCGGTGGCCGTCCCTGCGCTCGGCACGGGCCGGCCCATCCCCGTGGTCGAGAGCGCGAAGACCGCGAAGGACAGCAGGAACGACGCCGCGTCGACGTACAGCGCGTTGGCGGCCCCGAACCCGGCGACGAGGAACCCGGCCAGCGCGGCCCCGGCCATCGTCGAGGTGCGCTCGACGGCGCTGCCCAGCCCGGTCACCCGCTCGAGGGAGACCCCGGCGACCCGGGCGATCTCGGGCGTCATCGCGGACTTGCCCGCGTCGCCCGGTCCCCGCAGGGCGCCGGCGACCGCGACGATCACGAGCAGCAGGGGGAAGGTCAGCGCTCCGAGCTGGTGGAGCAGCGGGATCGAGCCCACCACGAGGGCGGACCCGAGGTCGCAGACCAGGGTGACCCGACGCGGTCCGACCCGGTCGAGCAGCGGCCCGCCGAGCGCCTTGAAGAGCACGAGCGGGGCGATCTCGGCGGCCGCGACGAGGCCGGTCTGGGTGGCCGAGCCGGTGGTGGACAGCACGAACCACGGGATCGCGATCATCGAGACCCGGGTGCCGATGAAGGAGATGCCCTCGGCCGTCAGCCCACCGACGAGCGGCGCCCGGCGGGCGGGTGTGGTCGTGGTCGTCGTGCCGGTGGTCGGGTCGCTCACCCGTCGGTCCCTGCGGGGTCCGTCCCGAGGGCGCCGGGGCGGGGGAAGGCGTTGAGGTTGACCGAGAAGGGCGCCGCGTCCTCCGCCTCGCTGCTCTCCGTCTCCTCGATGACGCGAACCAGGGCCTGGACGAGCTCGTCGGCACCGGAGGGAGTGAGGGGGATCTCCCAGTCGCTCAGGGTGCCGACCGACCGCCACTCCTGGGGCAGGAACCGCAGCTCCGCGACCGCCGACCGCAACCGGTCGCCGTACAGCAGGGCGACGGTGGTCAGGTAGGCCTCGACGTCCTCGTCGCTCGTGCCCTCCCGGCGGAAGTCAGTGCGCGTGGCGTCGTGCGCGGCCCGCCACCACCGGTCGCGCCCGGTGCCCCGCTCGGGGTCCTCCTCGATGAAGCCGTGCTGGGCGAGCTGGCGCAGGTGGTACGACGTCGCGCCGGTGTTGAGGCCCAGGCGCTGGGCCAGGGAGGTGGCCGTCGCCGGCCCCTCGGTGCGCAGCAGGCCGAGCATCCGCAGTCGGACGGGGTGGCTGAGCGCGCGCAGGCCGGCGATGTCGGGGGAGATGGAGGAGGCCATGGGATCAGGCTAGGACTGCCAAGAGTCATTTGCAAACACTTCTTTGCTATCCGCTCCCGGACAAGTAACGCGGTGTTGGTCGGACGGGACGAGGCATCGACGCCACGTCTCGAGTGACTAACACCGCGTTACTTGTGGCGTGGGGCCTGAGGGCTGGCGTGACAAGATGGTTGAGACGGCAACGATCGGGGAGATCTGCGATGGGCGACACCGTGACCAGCACGACGTACACCGCGAAGGGCAAGCCCTTCGAGCGGGACATGGACTACATCAGCGACCGGATCCTGGCCGGCGAGCGGTCGGCCGACCCCGACGACCGCGGCCCGCAGGACGTGCAGGTGTGGCCGGTCGAGCCCGGTCGCTACCGCCTCGTCGCCGCCAAGGCGTGCCCGTGGGCCAACCGGGCGATCATCGTGCGCAACCTGCTCGGCCTCGAGGACGTGATCTCGTGGGGCGCCCCCGGCCCGACCCACGACCAGCGCAGCTGGACCTTCGACCTCGACCCCGACGGTCGCGACCCGGTGCTCGACATGACGCACCTGCAGGAGGCCTACTTCAACCGGGTGCCCGACTACCCCAAGGGCATCACGGTGCCCGCGATGGTCGACGTCGCGTCGCGCGCCGTGGTCACCAACGACTTCCCGCAGATCACCCACGACCTGTTCTTCGAGTGGCGCGAGCACCACCGCCCCGACGCCCCCGACCTGTGGCCGGCCGACCTCCGCGAGGAGATGGAGACCGTGATGAAGCGGGTCTTCACCGAGGTCAACAACGGCGTCTACCGATGTGGCTTCGCCGGGTCGCAGGAGGCGTACGACGACGCGTACGACCGGCTCTGGGTCGCGATGGACTGGCTCGAGGAGCGGCTGACCGACCGTCGCTACCTGATGGGCGACGCGATCACCGAGGCCGACGTCCGGCTCTTCACGACGCTGGCCCGCTTCGACGCGGTCTACCACGGCCACTTCAAGTGCAACCGCGCCAAGCTCACCGAGATGCCGGCCCTGTGGGGTTACGCCCGGGACCTCTTCCAGACGCCCGGCTTCGGCGAGACGATCGACTTCGAGCAGATCAAGCAGCACTACTACGTCGTGCACACCGATGTGAACCCCACCGGCATCGTCCCGCAGGGTCCCGACCCGGACGTCTGGCTCGAGCCGCACGGACGCGGCTGACGCACGCCGCCGCCGGGGCCCAGCCGGCTCAGGGAGTGGCGGTGGTCGTCGGCTCGGTCGGGGTGGCCGTGTCTGTCGGCGTCGGCGTCGGGGTCGGGGTCGGGGTCGGCGTCTCGGTGGGCGTCGGCGTCGGGGTGGGCGTGGGTGTGGGCGTCACCGGGGGCGGCGGAATCAGCCCTTGGACGAACGCCGAGATCGACGGGCCGTCCTTCGTCCACGCGAGCCGTGCGGCGTACAGGGCGCGCTTGCCGACGTCCTCGTAGTCCTGGTGGCCCTGGTAGGACTGGTAGCAGGGCAGGTTGGTCCCCTTGCAGACCCAGCCGTGGAAGAACATCCGGTTGGCCGCGGTGTCGGTCTCGGGCAGGTAGTCGGCACCGCCCGGTCCGCAGACTCCGGTGTTGCGGCGGTTGAGCAGCGCGTGGCCGCGGGTGCCCTGCCAGTCCCGCTTGAGGAAGTGCGACCGGCGCCAGATCGTGCGGTAGCGGCAGTCGCCGTAGTCGCCGCGCGAGGTGATCAGGTAGTGCCACTGGCCACGCCTGACCATGACCGGGTTCTCGATCACGCCACTGTCGCGGATCAGCTCGCGGCTGCGGCCGAAGGTCGCGGTCCCGGCGGCGTTGAGCCGGATCAGCCGGATCGTCGAGGGTGTGCCCTGGGTGCGGTAGAGCAGGAAACGGCGGCCGTCGGGGGCGACGTACGAGGAGGGGTCTATGACGCCGCGCCGCGGCAGGCCGACGCGGCCCGGCACCTGGTCGAAGGCCGGGATCGTCGTCGAGTAGTCGGGGCACACGAGCGGCTTGTTGCCGAGCACGGTGAACGTGGACGACAGGTCGGGGGCGGTCGCCACCCCGATGCAGCGGTCCTGGTCGTGGGGGAGACCGCGGGAGGGCATCGTGAAGTAGGCGACGTAGCCGTTCGGCGTCTGCTCGATCTCCGGCCCCCAGACGCCGGCGTACTTGGCCCACGTCGGCCGACCGTTGAGGACGTCACCCCCGCGGGACCAGTCGCCCCAGTCCTCCTCGGCGCGCGCGGCCCGGCCGCGGAAGCCGGTCGCGGCGCCGTACCAGCGCTCGCCGTCGCGCACGACGCTCGGGTCGCCGAAGTCGCGGTCCCAGATCAGCGGCCGCGGGGCGGTCGCGGCCCGGTCCGACGTGCCCGGGCGGGCCTCGCGGGCGTCGCGGGACTCGTCCGCCGAGGCGCTCGTCGAGCCGGGTACGGCGAGCAGTGCGGGCAGCGCCACCAGCGCGGCGAGCGCGCCGGTCCAGCGGGTCAGGTGACGTGGCATGTGGAAGGTCTCCCCTTGCAGGCTGACCCTTGATACCCCGGCGACCCAGGGGGAGGGCAAGTCCCCGCGCGGTCAGCGCCAGGACGAGACGGTCGGTACGCCGCCCGGCCACGCCAGCTCCGCGGCGTACATCGGGCGCCGCGACCCGAGCGTGGAGCGCTTCTTCACCAGGTCGACACCGGCCGGGCACTGCCGTCGCTCGCACGTCCACGCGTGCAGGAAGAGCCGCAGCCGCGATCCCCGCGGCACCGCGCTCACGTCGGCGCCGCCCGGGCCGCAGAGGCCGCTCGTCGCCCGGTCGAGAAGGACGCCCTCCTCGGCCGCAGACCAGTCGAGCAGGGAGGCCGACCGGCGCCAGACGGTCCGGTAGGAGCAGCGCCCGAAGTCGCCCTGCGACAGCAGCATCACGTAGCCCTCGGGTCGCTTCACGACCACCGGGTTCTCCAGCACGCCGTCGCGGCGGAGCAGCTCCGCCGACGGCCCGGCGACCCGGATGCCCGACCGGGTCAGCGGCACCACCCGGATCGACGACGGGATGCGGTCGGTCTTGTAGAGGAGGTGCGTGCGCCCGTCCTCGACGAACAGCGACGGGTCGATCACCCCGGCACGCGGCAGGGAGCGGTCGGGCTGGGGCACGTCGTCGCCGGCGGCCGGGGCCTTCGCGTACGACGGGCAGACCAGCGGTCGGCTGCCGACCGGCACGAAGCCGCCCAGCACCGAGCGGGAGCGGGCGACCCCGATGCAGCGGCCGTACTCGCCGATCCCGCGCACCGGGGCGGCGAAGTAGAGCAGCCACCAGCCGTCGACGCGGGCGACGTCGGAGGCCCACACGTCGCCGTTCGCGTGGGACCAGGAGGGGAGCCGGACGAGCCCGCGCCCGGCCGCCCGCCACGCGCCGCGCGGCCGGTCCGAGACGGCCCGGGGGACGAGGCTGCCGGTGGAGAACCCGACGTACCCCGATCCCAGCACCGCCACCGCCGGGTCGGCGAAGTCACCGGTGAGGACGGGACGCGGCCGGTCCGGCGCGGCCGACGCGGCCGCGGAGGCGGTCGCGGTGGAGCTCGCAGGGGAGACGAGGGCGGACGTCATGGCCAGGAGGAGGGCGACCAGGACGGCCGGGGGTCGGAGCACCGGGAGATCCAAGCACGCCGTGATCGAGTGGCCCGATTGGCGCCCGCGCTGGCCTCCTCGATACCGTGCGGGCACCATGTGGTCGGGGTCACACACGCCCGCGACCGCACCGAGCCGTCGGCGATCCCGGTGACCCCGAGACGCTGCTAGCCGCACGAAGGAGTGCCATGAGCGACCCCGGAGGATTTGGCCCCGACCTGGTGGAGGTCTTCGGACCCAGCCAGCAGGACGGCGGACCCGAGCTCGTCCAGCTGTTGACGCCTGAGGGTGAGCGCGTCCACCACGACGAGTTCGACCACGACTTCTCCGCCGAGGAGCTGCGCGGCTTCCACCGCGACATGGTCCTCACTCGGCGGATCGACACCGAGGCCACCGCGCTCCAGCGCCACGGCGAGCTCGGCATCTGGGCCCAGCTGCTCGGCCAGGAGGCCGCCCAGATCGGCGCGGGCCGCGCGCTGCGCCCGCAGGACTACGTTTTCCCGACCTACCGCGAGCACGGCGTCGCCTACTGCCGCGGCATCGACCCGCTCGACCTGCTCGGCCTCTTCCGTGGCGTCGACCAGGGCGCGTGGGACCCGAAGGACAACAACTTCGGGCTCTACACGATCGTCATCGGCGCCCAGGTCCTGCACGCGACCGGCTACGCGATGGGCATGCAGCGCGACGGCGTCGTCGGCACCGGCGACCCCGACCGCGACGCGGCGGTCATCGCGCACTTCGGTGACGGTGCGTCCTCCCAGGGCGATGTCAACGAGGGCTTCATCTTCGCGGCGTCGTACAACGCTCCCGTGGTGTTCTTCTGCCAGAACAACCAGTGGGCCATCTCCGAGCCGATCGAGCGCCAGACCCGCATCCCGCTCTACCAGCGCGCGCTCGGCTTCGGCTTCCCCGGCGTCCGCGTCGACGGCAACGACGTCCTCGCGACGTACGCCGTGACGCAGGCGGCGCTGCAGCGCGCCCGCGACGGCCAGGGCCCGACCCTCGTCGAGGCGTACACCTACCGGATGGGTGCGCACACCACCACCGACGACCCGACCCGCTACCGGATGAGCGACGACCTCGAGCACTGGAAGCTCAAGGACCCGATCGCCCGGCTCGAGGTCTACATGCGCCGCAACGGCCTCGTCGACGACCAGTACTTCGCGGACCTCAAGGCCGAGGCCGACGAGCTCGGCCACCACCTGCGCGAGGGCTGCAAGGCGCTGCCCGACCCGCAGCCGATGAGCGTCTTCGACCACGTCTACACCGAGATGACCGACGAGCTCGCCGCCCAGCGCGACGGCTACCGGGCATACCTCGACTCCTTCGAAGGGGCGGGCCACTGATGAGCACGACGCAGAAGATCACCCTTGCCAAGGGCCTCAACATGGGCCTGCGCAAGGCGATGGAGGACGACCCCAAGGTCCTCATCATGGGCGAGGACGTCGGCAAGCTCGGCGGCGTCTTCCGGATCACCGACGGCCTGCAGAAGGACTTCGGCGAGGACCGCGTCATCGACTCCCCGCTGGCCGAGTCCGGCATCGTCGGCACCGCGGTCGGCATGGCACTGCGCGGCTATCGCCCGGTGGTCGAGATCCAGTTCGACGGCTTCGTCTACCCGGCCTACGACCAGATCGTGTGCCAGGTCGCCAAGATGACCTTCCGCTCGCAGGGCAGGTCGAAGATGCCGATGGTCATCCGCATCCCGTTCGGCGGCGGCATCGGCGCGGTCGAGCACCACTCGGAGTCCCCGGAGGCGCAGTTCGCGCACACGCCCGGCCTCAAGGTCGTGGCCTGCTCCAACCCGATCGACGGCTACTGGATGATCCAGCAGGCCATCGCGTGCGACGACCCGGTGATCTTCCTCGAGCCCAAGCGGCAGTACCACGCCGACAAGGCCGAGCTCGACGAGTCGGCCACCCCCGACCCGCTGTTCACCTCGCGCACGGTGCGCGCCGGCTCCGACGCCACGCTGCTGGCCTACGGCCCGACGGTCAAGACCGCGCTCAAGGCCGCCGAGGCCGCCGCGACCGAGGGCAAGAACATCGAGGTCATCGACCTGCGCACCCTCTCGCCGCTCGACATGGCGCCGGTCTTCGAGTCCGTACGCCGCACCGGCCGCGCCGTCGTCGTCCACGAGGCCCACGTCAACCTGGGCATGGGCGCCGAGCTGTCGGCCCGGATCACCGAGGAGTGCTTCTACTCCCTCGAGGCCCCGGTGCTGCGCGTCGGCGGCTTCGACACCCCCTACCCGCCGTCGCGGATCGAGGAGGAGTGGCTCCCGGACCTCGACCGGGTCCTCGACGCCGTCGACCGGAGCATGGAGTTCTGATGAGCGAGTTCAAGCTGCCCGACGTGGGCGAGGGCCTCACCGAGGCCGAGATCGTGTCCTGGAAGGTCAAGGCCGGCGACTCGGTCGAGATCAACGACATCATCGTGGAGATCGAGACCGCCAAGTCCATCGTCGAGCTGCCGTCGCCGTACGCCGGCACGGTGCTCGCGCTGATGGTCGACGAGGGCCAGATGGTCGACGTCGGCACGCCGATCATCTCCATCGGCTCGGCCGACGAGGCCGCCGCCGCGGCGGCCGCGCCTGCGGCCCCGCAGACCGAGTCCGACCCCTACCTCGGCATGGCCCAGAAGGCCGGCGAGGCGCAGGTCGACCTGTCCGACATGGACCTCTCCAACCCGGCCGCGTCCGGCGGCGGCGAGGGCGAGTCCCTGGTCGGTCGCAACAAGGCCGAGCGCGGCCCGCAGCGCCGGGCCCGCAAGGGATCGGCCACCCCGCGGACCGCCGCTGGCGCCCAGACCCAGCTGCAGCTGCAGGGCGCGTTCGCGCCCGGCGGCGCACGGACCGACGAGGTCGCGCCCGTCGACGAGCCGGCCGTGCCGGCCACTTCGGCGGCGCCCCGTCCGGCCGCCGAGCCGGCGGAGGCGCTCGTCCCCCCCGCGGCGCAGACGCCGCACGCCGACGTCCGTGCGCTGGCCAAGCCGCCGGTGCGCAAGCTGGCCAAGGACCTCGGCGTCGACCTGTCGATGCTCCTCGGCTCCGGGGCCGGTGGCGTCGTCACGCGCACCGACGTCGAGGCGGCCGCTGCTGGTGGCGGGACCGACAACGGCTGGTCGCCCGCGACAGAGACGCCGACCCCGCGTCGTACGGACGAGGCGCCGCGCGAGACCCGCGAGCCCATCAAGGGCGTGCGCAAGATGATGGCCCAGGCGATGAGCCACTCGGCCTTCACCAGCCCGCACGTGACCGAGTGGGTCACCGTCGACGTGACCGCCACGATGCAGCTCGTCGAGCGGCTCAAGGCGCGGCGCGAGCTCAAGGACGTGCGGATCAGCCCGCTGCTGGTGCTGGCGCGTGCGGTCCTGCTGGCGATGAAGCGCACCCCGGAGATCAACTCCTACTGGGACGACGCCGCGCAGGAGGTCGTCTACAAGAGCTACGTCAACCTCGGCATCGCCGCGGCCACTCCGCGCGGGCTGGTCGTGCCCAACGTCAAGGACGCCGACGCGATGTCCATGGTCGAGCTGGCCGGTGCGCTCGGTGAGCTGACCGCGACGGCCCGCGACGGCAAGACGCAGCCGGCCGAGATGGCGGGCGGGACGTTCACGATCACCAACGTGGGCGTCTTCGGCGTGGACGCCGGCACCCCGATCATCAACCCCGGGGAGTCCGCGATCCTGTGCTTCGGCGCGATCAACAAGCGTCCGTGGGTGTCCGAGGAGGGCGAGATCGTGGTGCGCGACGTGACCACGCTGGCGCTGTCCTTCGACCACCGGCACATCGACGGGGAGAAGGGCTCACGCTTCCTCGCGGACGTGGCCGGGATCCTCGGGGACCCGGGGAGCGCACTGCTCTTCTGACCGACCGGGCGGTCTTGTCTCGCTCCTGAGCGCCGACCGGGCACTTCCTGCGCGCTCACGACGCCCGACCGGGCGCTTCCTTGCGTACGACGCGCACGGAAGCGCCCGGTCGGTGCGTTTCAGCGGCCAGGAACCGCCCGGTCAGCGGGAGGACCAGGCCGCGAGCACCTCGGCCTCGCGCTCGGCGGAGATCCCGTGCACCTCACCGCCGAGGCTGTCACGAGCGGTGTCGCCGACCGGCCGGAGCCGCAGCCCCGCCGCGACGGCCGGCCCGGGATCGTGCGACATCATCCCGTCGTAGTCGGGTCGCGGCAGCCACAGCGGCACCGACCCGTCGCCGGCCCAGTGCTCGACGCCCTGCTCCTCGAGGAACGATCCGTCCACCCAGGTGAGCAGCGGTGCCGGGGCGCCCACGGCGGCCGAGACCTCCGCGAGCAGGTCGCCGATCGCCATCGGCGTGCCCACGGCGTCGTACACCCCGGCCGTCCCTGCCTCGCAGGCGTCCAGGACCCACGCGGCCAGGTCGCGTACGTCGATCACCTGCACGACGTCGTCGGGGGTGCCGGGCGCGAGCACCTCGCCGCCGCGGGCCAGCCGGGCAGGCCAGTAGCCGAAGCGGCCCGTCCCGTCCCCGGGGCCGGCGATGAGCCCGGGGCGCACCACCATCGACGAGCGAGCACCCTCGCGGACGATCGACTCGCAGGCGACCTTCATCGCGCCGTACGCCTCGGGGTCCGAGGCGAGGTCGACGTCGTCGGTGACCGGCTCGACGAGCGGCTCCATGGCGGGCGAGGTGTTGTCGGCGTAGACGTTGACGGTCGAGACGAAGACCCAGTGGGCGTCCGGGACGGCCGCGACCGCGCGGCGTACGTGCGAGGGCAGCCGGGCGACGTCGACGACCGCGTCCCACCCACCGTCGCGCAGCTCGTCCGGGGCGTCCTCGCCGCGGTCCCAGCGCAGGTGGGTGGCACCGTCGGGGACCGTGCCGGACTCGCCCCGGCAGGCGCAGGTCACCTCCCACCCCCGGGCCACCGCCCGGGTCGCGATCTCGCGGGAGAGGAACCGGGTGCCGCCGAGGACGAGGAGTCGCATGCCCCCACCTCACCCGCCGCGGAGTGGGCCCGCAAGGGGGTTTCGCGGTGGGCGAAAACCTGCCCCCCCCTCGCCGGGGTAGTACCGGACCTTTGGGTGGCGACACGCCGATGTTTGCCACCCAAAGGTCCGGTACTACCCCAGGAAGCTCGACGGAGACAGCCGGCGGCGAGCAGGCACTCAGGCGCCGATGAGCCCCTCTGGCGGCGTGGTCCGCCCGGTGATCCAGGCGTCGAAGAAGCGGGTGAGCTCCAGCCCGGTCTCGGCCTCCCAATGGTCGTAGACCTGCTGGCGGGTCACCGACCGGTTGTCCTGGTCGGTGAGCCAGGACCGGGCGACCTCGAAGAACTCTTCGTCGCCGAGCTCGCGCCGCAGCTCGTCCCACATGACGGCCGGTGAGTAGTAGATGTTGGACCCGCCGAACTGCCGGCGGTCGTAGGCGCCTGGCGGGCCGTACTCGTCGCGCAGCTGCTGGTCGACCCCGCGCCACTCCGCGATCTGCACCCCGACGTCGTAGCCGCCGCGGTCGGCCTCGTAGAGCGCCTGCATCAGCATCGTCATGCCCTCGTTGAGCCACACGTCGCTCCAGTCGGCGGGCGAGACCTGGTCGCCGTACCACTGGTGCACGATCTCGTGCACGACCACCGGCGCCGAGCGGACGTACTCGGTGTTGCCCATCGTGATCATCGTCTGGGTCTCCATCGCGCTCTGCGAGTCGGTGAGCACGAGGCCGAGCGAGGTGAACGGGTAGGGCCCCAGCCGCTGCTCGATCCAGTCGACCGCCTTGGCGGCGACCTTGAGGTCGTCGTACGCCCCGGGCAGGCCGCGCGGGATCCAGTAGTCGACCGTCAGCCCGCTGGTGGCGGTGTTGGAGCGGTGGGTGTAGTCGCCGATGGCGAGGGTGACGAGGTACGACGCCGCCGGCTCGTCGAGCTGCCAGCGCGTCGTGGTGAGGTCTTCGCCGGACGGACCGTCGGAGGACTCGGTCGAGACCAGCCGCCCGTTGGCGATCCCGGTCCACGGGGACGGCACGGACACGGAGATGTCGTAGAGCGCCTTGTCGGAGGGCTGGTCGTTGACGGGATACCAGGAGTAGGCGCCGTACGGCTCCTGCATCGTCCAGACCTCGGCCCGGTCGGTGACGGTGAAGCCGACGGTGGAGAAGTCCCCACGCGTCGTCGGGGCGGGGACCGGGCGCGGCTTCCCGGCGTACTCCACGACGAGCTCGTGCCGGTCGCCCTCGCTGATCGGCGAGCGGACGACGAGGTCCTTGCCGCGGTGCCGGTACGCCGCCTCGTCGCCGTCGAGCGTCACGCTCGCGACCTCGAGCGGCCGGGCCAGGTCGAGGCGGAAGGTGGGGGTGTCGCGGGCGGCACGGAAGGTGAGCGTCGCCGTGCCCGTCAGCGTGCGCTGGTCAGGCGCCCAGGCGAGGTCGAGGTCGTAGAGGAGCGCGTCGACGTCGGGGTGGCCGACGCCGGGGTAGACGGAGTCCTCGACCGGGGAGCTCTCGGCGAGCGCCAGGTCGGGCTCGACCGCCTCCGCAGTCGGGGCGTCCGAGGCGGCCGAGGGGGTCGAGGAGGGCTCGGACGACTCGGTCGAGCCGGTGCACCCAGCCAGCGCGAGCAGCCCGGCGACCGCGAGCGCCGTCGTACCTCGCCGCAGGTGCCTCACGCCTCGCCCCGCAGCAGCGGCCGGGCCAGCTTGCGGCCGTGGTGGATCTGCGCCTTGACGGTGCCGAGCGGGGCGCCCACGAGCCGGGCGATCTCCTCGTAGGGCAGCCCGTAGACGTCGCGCAGCATCAGCGGCTCGACGTACTGCGGGTGGTCGCGCTCGATGGTCTCCATCGCCTCGAGCAGGTCGAGGCGGGTGCCGGCGATGACCGACGTGGTGCGCGGGTCGGGACGCTCGTGGTGGTGGACGCCCTCGAAGTCCGTGGGCACGGCCTGGTTCTTGAGCCGGCGGTAGGTCGAGCGGGCGCTGTTGAGCGCGACGACGTGCATCCAGGTCGTGAAGCGGCCGTTGCCGTGCCACGACCCGATCTTGGTGGCGATGTTGAGCAGCGCCTCCTGGCAGGCGTCCTCGGCGTCGCCGGAGTAGGGCAGCACCCCGCGGCACACGTTGAGCGCTCGCGGGCGGACCTCCCCCAGGAGCGCCTCGAGGGCGTCGCGATCCCCGTCGCGGGCACGCCGCGCCAGGTCGTCGATGTCGTCAGGCGTCACACCTGCAACATAATGCAGGGGTGTCCGCTCCCTCGTCCCTCGGTCGTTACCCGGTGCGTCGACGCATCGGGGCGGGTGCGTTCGCCACCGTGTGGCTGGCCCACGACGAGCAGCTCGACTCCCCGGTCGCCATCAAGGTGCTCGCCGACAACTGGACCGAGGACCTCCACGTCCGGCAGCGGTTCCTCGAGGAGGGTCGCTTCCTGCGCCGGGTCGAGTCGCCGCACGTCGTGAGCGTGTACGACGCGGGCGAGCTGCCCGACGGGCGCCCCTACCTCGTCATGTCGTACGCCGACCAGGGCACCCTCGCGGACCGGCTCGCGCTGTCCCCGCTCACCCGCGCCCAGGCGGTCCACGTGATCGGCCAGGTCGGCGCCGGCCTGCACGCGCTGCACCAGCGCGGGGTGCTGCACCGCGACGTCAAGCCGGCCAACGTCCTGTTCCGCACGGTCGAGCTCGACGGTCACAGCAGGGTCAGCACGATGCTCGGCGACCTCGGGCTGGGCAAGGCGATGGACATGTCGTCGCGGCTGACCATGATCGGCGGCACGCCGCAGTTCGTCGCACCCGAGCAGGCGCAGGGTGAGGCGCTCGACGCCCGGGCCGACCAGTTCTCGCTGGCCGCCCTGGCCTACCTCCTGCTCGCCGGCCGCGCGCCGTACGAGCACGCCTCCCTGACCGCGGCCGCCGACCCGCCGCCCCCGGCACCGATGGGCGACGGCCTGCCCGAGGCGGTGGAGGCAGTCGTGCGCCGGGGCCTGGCCGCGGACCGCGACGACCGCTTCCCCGACGTCCCGGCCTTCGTCGCCGCGCTGAAGTCCGCCCTCGACGGGTCCTTCGCCGGTGCCGACGAGGCGCCGACCGCGTGGATCCCGCCCGACCCCAGCCTCACCCAGCTCGCCCCGGACCCGCTCGCGTCCGCCGAGGAGCCGACCGTGGACGAGCGTCCCTCCACGCGCCGGCGGTGGGCCCTCGTCGGGGCCGCCGCCCTGATGATCGGCCTGCTCGGCGGCTTCGCCCTCGAGCAGTCCACCACGACGCACCAGCAGCTCGTCGACTCGGAGGGGAGGATCGGGGTCACCGTGACCGACCGGTGGACGGCCGCCGTGGACGACGAGCGCTGGGTGCCGCCGGACTCGGAGGTCGACTACCCGTCGCTCTCGGCCGGTTCGGGCGTGGGGTGGAACGAGGACGAGGACCCGGGCCACGGCGTCTTCGCGGGCCTGATGCGCGGCGACGACCTGCCGACCCGGATGCCGCAGCACCCCGAGTGTGACGGTCCGCCACGGGAGCCGATCGATCACGAGATCGACGGCGACGACGCCCTCACCGCCACCTTCACCGGGTGCGCGCTCGCCGGTCGCGAGGACGGCGTCACTGTGGAGCGGGTCGTGCACGCGACCGCCAACCAGCTCCTGTGGGTCCAGGTGCGTGCGGGGGACCTGCTCACCGCCAACCGGGTGCTCGACTCGGTCGAGCTCTTCGGCCTGAGGTAGGTCAGATCTCGCGCAGAAGGACGCGCAGCGCCTCGCCGTGCTGCTCGGTGTCGAAGCGCCAGGGCGACTGGAAGGCGCGGTAGTCGAAGCCACCGGCCGGGTGGTCCCGGTCGGGGGCGCTCCACAGGTAGTGGAGGTCGCTGCCGCGGGCGGCCGTGATCAGCTCCTCGTTGCGCGCGTCGTACGCCGCGTGGTTGAGCACGACGACCGGCGGCGACTGGTCGGCGAAGAGCAGGTTGAACATCCCGGTGCCGCCGAAGCCGCCCACGGCCCGCGCGTCGTGGAAGAGGCGGGCCTGCTCCGGAAGCGTGTGTCTGGACGGGTCCACTGCGCCGAAGCCGGCGTCGGTGAACTCCGCCTCCACCTCGGCCCAGTTGTGGCACAACCGGTGCCCGGCGCGACGGGTCACGAAGATGCGCTCGCGACCCGACGGCGCGGGCGCGTCGCGGAGCAGGCCGTGCAGCACCCGGTCCCAGACCTCGGTGATGCGCGGGTCGATCGAGTAGGGCTCCTTGTTGTGGAGCTGGGGGGTCGCCGTGAAGAGGGTGTCGACCACGACCGGCTCCTCGAGCCAGACCACGTCGTCGGGGGAGATGCCGTACGCCGCCAGCACCGCGACGTCCGGCCGGACGGTGGGACGACCGCGGTCGCGGCGGTGCCGCCGCACCACCAGGCGCACGTCGGGGTCGTGGCGCCTCGCCTCCTCCCAGCCCCAGAGCTTGGCCAGGCCCTCGGTCATCAGGTGCCCGTAGTGGCCGGAGTTCTTGTACTCGAAGAAGTAGTGGCTGCCGGCGAGGCGCCGGACCGGTGCGGTGGGCTCGTTGCGCAGCCGGGCGAACCGTGGAGTGATGTCCCGCAGCCGCTCGTTGGCGAGCGGCTGGTGCTCGAACCACTTGAAGGTCTCGGGCAGCAGGGTCGCGCCGGCGGCCACGACCATCCCCTCGTGGAGGGTGACGTCGCCGGTCCACTGCCGGACCTCGGTCGGCGGGACGCGCCAGGACGTCAGGGCCTCGCCGCCGCCGGTGCCGCGCGAGGTCACGGTGCGGGCCGGGGTGAAGACGGACTCCTCGTGGCGGGCCAGCACCTGCAGGGCGACGTCGGCGCGGCTGGTCACGGCAGCCGCCTGGGTCTCGCCCACCTTGAGCAGGCTGGCGCCCACCTTGTCGACGACCACGAGCCGGCCGTCGCGTCGTACGCCGCTGATGGTCCGCCGCAGCTCCCGCCGGAGCCGCGGGCGGATCCTCACGGTCGGTCGCTCACCCGCCTCCAGGGCACGCCACTGGGCCTCGATCCGGATGGCCGCGGCCTCGTCGGCGGCGACCACGACGTACTGCCCTCCCTGGGTGACGTGCCAGATCTGCCGGGCAGCCCGCCGCATCGCTCGTGCGGGCCGGGGTGCGGTGTCGTCGACGAGGGTCGCCGGCGGTCGGCCCGCCGGCACCGTGTCCCCCGGACGGAGGACGACACAGGGGCGCGCAGCGTGGCGCACGAGCTGGTCGAGCCGGCGCCGGGAGCGGTGCTCCTGCCAGCGGGTGCGCAGCGGTGTCACGCCTGCCGCATCCCGGCGGCGACCCGGGTGATCAGCTGCCGGGCGCCGGGGGCGTCGACCTGACGGCCGGTGACCGCGATCTCGACCTCGGCGAAGCCGGTGCCGCGCAGGTCCAGCCAGGTGATGAAGCCGTGGCGGAGGAAGCCGTCGGACGCGTACGTGAACTCCAGGGTGTTGGCGGTGCGCTTCTCGACCCGGAAGCGCTCCTCCTCCTCCTGAAGGTCCTGGATGCGGTCGGTGAGGGTCTCCTCGATGCTGTCGTTGGCCGACTGCACCTGCTCGATGCGGAGCAGGTAGGTGTTGTTGGGGTTGCGGACCTTCTTCCACTTGGCCTCGTTGGGGGCGTTGTAGATCCGGGCCCAGCCGCGCGGGACGGGGTGGACGAGGCGGAACCGCTGGGTGCCCATCCGTCCCTCCCGCATGGGCAGGTCGGTCGCCAGCGGGGCGACCGACGGCTGCGCATCGCCGGGGGGAAGGGGATCGACGGGGACACTCGGGGATTGGGCCACCACCGGGCTGGGCGTGCCGCCCGTCTCGGGCTCGAGCGCGTACGACGCGGCGTACCCGCCCACGATCCCCACCACGAGCAGCGCCACCGCTGCCGCTGACCCCCGCCAACCCATGGGGAGACCATAAGCGGTGGGGTGGCCGGGGCTCGGCAGGCCTCGTCGCTCCTTCGCGGGGTAATACCGGACGTTCGGGTGGCGACACGCCGACGACTCCCACCCGAAGGTCCGGTACTACTCCAGAACCACCGCAGGTCGTGTGACACGCGTAGGTCGAGATTGCGCGGAGGCGTCACATCGCGAGACAGTGTCCCCATGACCTCCAGCCCGCTCGTCAGCCTCGACCGTCACCGCGACCGCCTCGACGCCGCCGTTGCCGCCAGCGCCGCCCGCACCTACTACTCGGCCTTCGACGAGTCCCCGTCGCCGCGGGTGTACGGCGAGTCCGCGGCCGCCGAGGGCAAGGCGGCGTTCGAGGCGCTGCTGGACCGGCCGTTCCCGCTGGAGACGCCGGGCAGCGACGGGACCGTGGCGACCGAGCGGTCGCCGTACGGCATCGACCTGGGCATCACCTACCCGCGGGCGAGCGACGTGGACGCCCTGATGGCTGCCGCGCAGGCGGGCATGAAGGCCTGGCGCGACGCCGGCCCCGACGGGCGCACCGCCGTCTGCCTGGAGGTCCTCGACCGCCTGCACGGGCGCATCTTCGAGCTGGCCAACGCCGTCCAGCACACCAGCGGGCAGGCCTTCGTGATGGCCTTCCAGGCCGGCGGCGCGCACGCGCTGGACCGGGCGCTGGAGGCGATCGCCTACGCGCACACCGAGATGACCCGCACGCCGGCGACGGCCGTCTGGGAGAAGCCCGGCAAGTACCCGCTCACCATGGAGAAGACCTTCACCGTCGTCCCGCGCGGCGTCGCGCTGGTGATCGGCTGCAACACCTTCCCGACGTGGAACTCCTGGCCCGGCCTCTTCGCCAGCCTGGTCACCGGCAACCCGGTCGTGGTCAAGCCGCACCCGGGCGCCGTGCTGCCGCTGGCGATCACGGTCCAGGCCTGCCAGGAGGTGCTGGCCGAGGGCGGCTTCGACCGCAACCTGGTCACGCTCGCGGCCGAGGGGTCCGACGACAAGCTGGCCGCGACGCTCGCCACCCGTCCCGAGGTCCGGCTGGTCGACTTCACCGGTGGCAACGCCTTCGGCGACTGGCTGGAGACCCACGCCCGCCAGGCGACGGTCTTCACCGAGAAGGCCGGCGTCAACACGGTCGTGATCGACTCGACGAGCGACCTGCCCGCGATGTGCCGCAACCTCGCCTTCTCGCTGGCGCTCTACTCCGGCCAGATGTGCACCGCCCCGCAGAACCTCTACCTCCCGGCCGCCGGCATCGCCACCCCGGACGGCACCGTGTCCCCGGCCGAGGTGGCCCAGGGCATCGAGAAGGCCCTCGACGGGCTCCTCGGCGAGGACGCCAAGGCCGTCGAGCTGCTCGGCGGGATGGTGTCCCCGGCCGTCGTCGAGCGCGTCGAGGCCGCCCGCTCCCGCGCGGGCGTGCTGGTCGCCGGACGCGACGTCACGCACCCGTCGTACGCCGACGCCACCGTGCGCACGCCCACCCTCGTCGGGCTGACCGCGGCCGACTCCGACGTCTACGAGTCGGAGTGCTTCGGGCCGGTGGCCTACCTCATCGAGACCGCGGGCACCGACGAGTCGATCGACCTCTTCCGCGACACGGTGCAGCGCCACGGCGCGATGACCGCCGCCGTCTACTCGACCTCCGACGAGGTGATCGAGCAGATGCGCGACGCGGCCCTCGACGCCGGCGTCGCGCTCAGCGAGAACCTCCTCGGCGGGATCTTCGTCAACCAGTCCGCGGCCTTCAGCGACTTCCACGGCACCGGCGCCAACCCCGCCGCCAACGCGTCCTACACCGACGGCGCGTACGTCGCCTCGCGCTTCCGGGTGGTCCAGTCCCGACGCCACGTCTGAGTCGCCCTCCGGCCCGTCCTACGGTGGGCGCATGCTGATCCGCAACGCCCGCCTGGTGTCCCTCACCGAGCCCGCCCCGCAGGGCCTCGTCGACGTCCTCGTCGAGGACGGTGTCGTGACCCGGGTCGGGGTGGACCTCGGCGGCGAGACCGCGACGAGCGGGCACGCGGCGTACGACGACGTGGTCGATGCCGAAGGCGGCTGGCTGATGCCCGGCCTGTGGGACCAGCACGTGCACCTGGCCCAGTGGACGCTCTCCAGCGCCCGGCTCGACCTGGCCCCGGCGCGGTCGGCCGAGCAGGCCGTCGCGCTGGTCCGCGAGCGGCTGGAGGAGTGGCCAGACCTGCCGGTCATCGGCTGGGGCCACCGGCCGACCGCGTGGGACGAGGTCCCGATCACGTCCCACCTCGACGCCATCGACACCGAGCAGCCGATCGTGCTGATCGCCGGCGACGGGCACCACGGCTGGCTCAACACCGTGGCCCTGCAGATGCTGGCGCTGCCCACCCGCCAGAGCGTGGTGAGCGAGGCCGAGTGGTTCATGGCCTACGGCCGGCTCTCGACCGTGCTCGGCACCGACGGCACCGGCCCGGAGGCCTACCGCCGCACTATGGAGAACGCCGCCGCGCTCGGCGTCGTCGGCGTCGTGGACTTCGAGTTCAGCGGCGGGGTCGCCGACTGGGCCGAGCGCTGGGCGGGCGGCGCGGACCTGATCCGGGTGCGGCACGCGTGCTACGCCGACGGCCTCGAGGACGTCATCTCCCGCGGGCTCCGCTCGGGCGACCCGCTCGACGGCGACCGGCGGCTGACGATGGGGCCGCTGAAGATCATCAGCGACGGCTCGCTCAACACCCGCACCGCCTGGTGCTGCGACCCCTACGCCGAGAAGGCCGTCCTCGGCTTCCCCGAGGGCCAGCCCAACCAGACGCCCGAGGAGCTGCGCACCCTGCTGCGACGGGCCGCCGAGCACGACATCCACGTCGCCGTGCACGCGATCGGCGACCGGGCGGTGACCGAGGCGCTCGACGCGTTCGAGGAGACCGGGGCCCGCGGCGGCATCGAGCACGTCCAGCTCACCACGCGCGACGACGTACGCCGCATGGCCGGGCTCGGCGTGCGTGCCAGCGTGCAGCCCGCCCACCTCCTCGACGACCGCGACGTCACCGAGCGGCTGTGGCCCGGGCGGTCCGAGCGGTGCTTCCCGCTCCGATGGATGCTCGACGAGGGGGTCGACGTGGTGCTCGGCTCGGACGCGCCGGTCTCGGTGCTCGACCCGTGGCTCGCCGTCGCGGCCGCCGTGCACCGCTCTGGCGACGAGCGCGAGCCGTGGCACCCCGAGCAGTCGCTCACCCCGCGTGAGGCGCTGGCCGCCTCGACCGACGGCCTCGGCACCGTGGCCCCCGGCCACCCCGCCGACCTCCTGCTGCTCGCGGCCGACCCGCTCGACGGCGCCGGCGACGCCGCCCACGCGGCCCTGCTGCGCGGCTTCGCCGACCACGTCGTCGCCACCTGGGTCGACGGCCGGGTGGCCCACCAGCGCTGATCCCGCCCGCGGAATCCGCCACGGAGATCGCACTGCGGAGCGGCCCCGGACAAGTAACGCGGTGTTAGTCAGGCGAGACAAGGCATCGATGCCTCGTCTCGCCTGACTAACACCGCGTTACTTGCTGCAGGCGCCCTGGCCCGCCCCGGAGCCCGAGATCAGGCGAGCGCCAGCGTCACCTCGAGCACGAACTGCGGGTCCTCGAGCCGGTCGCCGTACAGGTCGCGCAGCTGCCCGACGCGGTAGCGCACGGTCTGCGCGTGGATGAAGAGCTCCTCGGCGACCGCGTCGCGACGGCCCTGGTGCAGCACCCAGGCGCGCAGGGTCTCGGCGAGCTTGTCCGCGGTCGAGGGGCGCTGGTCGGCGAGCGGGGCGAGGACACGGGCGCGCAGGTCGGCGCGGGTCTCCGGGTCGGCGGCGAGCAGCAGCGCGCCGAGGTGGGCGTCGGTGTCGACCACCCCCTCGATCCCGAGCGCGACGGCGCGGACCGCGCGGTCGTGCGAGCGGGCGGCCTCCAGCCAGGGCACCGTCGGGCCGACCACCGCCGTCGTGCCGCGCAGCGCGCGCACCAGTCCGGAGCGCGCCGAGCGGGTGCCCGTCGACGGCGCGAGCAGCAGGGCCAGCCCGTCGGGGACGCCGGGCACCTCCTCGGTGGGGTGCAGGGTGCGCGGGTCGAGGGCGGTCACCGCGTGCGAGACCTGCGACTCCGGGAGCAGCACGGCGCTCAGCGCGGTGGGCGGCTCCCAGTCGGCGCGCTCGGCCGCGGCGACCACCGCGTCGGCCGCGGCCCCGGTGACGAGGGCTCGGGCCAGCCGGTCGAGGTTGCGCTGCCGCACGCGGCCGGTGCTCTCCAGCTCGTCGGTGTGGCCGGCGGCGCTGGAGGCGGAGAGCTCGTCGATGTAGGCGAAGACCAGCTCGGCGAAGCGCGAGAGCTGCTCGGCCTCGACCCCGGCCTCCACGGCGGTCCGCGACAGGTCGCGCCACGAGACGCGGGCGCCGATCCGGTACGCCGCGAGCAGGGCCTCCATGCTCCGCCCGCTGCGGGCCTCGCCGCGGCCGAGCTGGTAGGCGCCCTCCAGCGCCGGGGCCATCGGGGTGCCGGCGTCCTCGCGGGTGGCGAGGGTGAGGAAGCCGCCGAGCGCGAGCTGCACGGCCTGGCGGATCCGGTCACCCATGGCGCCACTGAACTGCCCGGTGTAGCTGGGCACCTCCTCGGTGATGGCCCCCACAGCCCGGTCCGCGACCTCGGCCAGCTCGTCGCGCATGAGCTTCACGACGTCCTCGTCGAGGCGTACGACGGTGGGTGCCGGCGCGGCACGATCGGAGCGAATCTGTGTGGCGCGTCGCACAACCCGGTCACTCATGGGACCTCCCCGGTAGCAATTTGTTCGTATCGAACAATAACCCGGATCCGATTCACGTGCACCGGGCAGGACTTCTCCAGTCGGAACAGGGAGTGTTGTCCCATGACGACGTTCCTGTCCCCCGCCTCGCGCCGCGACCGACCGCTGGTCCGCGACCTGCGCGACCGCGCGGTGCGCCTCGCCGAGGCGGCGACCACGCCGTTGCTCCCCGCCGACTACCTCGACCTCTTCGCCCCGCTGCGCTCCGGCGCCGACCTGCGCGGCCGCATCGAGGAGATCCACCCGGAGACCGCCGACGCGGCCACCATTGTGATCCGCCCCGGCGCCGACTGGGCCGGCCACGTCCCCGGCCAGTACCTCCGCATCGGCATCGACGTCGACGGCGTCCGCCAGTGGCGCGCCTACTCGCTCACCCACGGCCCCAGGGCCGACGGCCGCATCTCGATCACGGTCAAGGCCGTGCCGGACGGCCTGGTCAGCAACCACCTCGTCCACGAGGCTCGGCCGGGCACGATCGTGCACCTCGAGCAGGCCGACGGCGAGTTCGTCCTCCGCAGCGACCACGACCGGTTGCTGTTCGTCACCGCCGGCTCCGGCATCACCCCGGTCATCGGGATGCTGCGCAACCTCTTCCCGAGCACCGACTCCGGCGTCCTGCGCCTGCCGCGCAGCAAGGACCTCGACGTCGTCGTCGTCCACGTCGCGCCCAGCGAGCCGCACTCGATCTTCAGCCGCGACCTGCACGCCCTGGCCGACGCCGGAGTGATCCGCCTGGTCGCGCGGTACGACGACGAGCACGGCGTCCTGGACGTCGCCGACCTCGCCGAGCTGGTCCCCGACCTGCACGAGCGCCGCACCCTGGCGTGCGGCCCGGCCGGGCTGCTCGACGCCCTCGCCGCGCATCACGAGGCCGCCGGCCTCGAGCTCACCACCGAGCAGTTCCGCACCACCCGGGTCGAGGCCGGGGAGGGTGGCACCGTCGCCTTCTCCTCCGGCACGACGCTCGAGCTCGACGGCGCCACGCCGATCCTCGACGCCGCCGAGGAGGCGGGTGTCCTGATGCCCAGCGGGTGCCGGATGGGCATCTGCATGGGCTGCGTGCTGCCGCTGAAGGAGGGCTCGGTGCGCGACCTGCGCAACGGCGCCATCACCACCGCGATCCCCGGTGAGTCCGGGGCCATCAAGGTCCAGACCTGCATCAACGCCGCCGCCGGCCCCTGCCACATCGACCACTGACCCCTCGCCCCCACTCGTGGTTTCGAGGCTCGACGCGCTCGCACCTCAACCACCGAGGAACCGGAAGGACTGACATGACCACGATCCAGAAGCAGGCCCAGAGCCCGATCGCCCACCTCACCGAGGCCGACATCGAGGCCATCGGCGTCGAGCTCGACGCGATCCGCCAGAGCATCCTCGACGACCGCGGCGCCGACGACGCGGCGTACATCCGCAAGCTGATCGACCGCCAGCGCAAGCTCGAGCTCGGGTCGCGCGCGGTGCTGCTCTTCAGCGCGTTCCCGCCCGCCTGGGTCGTCGGCACGGCCGGCCTCAGCGTCGCCAAGATCCTCGACAACATGGAGATCGGCCACAACATCCTCCACGGCCAGTGGGACTGGATGCGCGACCCCAAGATCCACTCCAGCACCTGGGAGTGGGACATGGCCTCGCCGTCGGAGCAGTGGAAGCACAGCCACAACGAGCTGCACCACACCTACACCAACGTCATCGGCAAGGACAACGACCTCGGCTACGGCATCATGCGCGTCGACGAAGGGCAGCGCTGGACGCCGTTCCACCTCGGCCAGCCGATCTGGTGCTTCATCAACGCCGTGTTCTTCGAGTACGGCATCGCGGCCTACGACCTCGACCTCGGCGCCGTGATCAAGAAGAAGCAGACCAAGGACCCGGAGTTCCGCCGCCGGGCCAAGCAGGTCCTCGGCAAGATCCGCAAGCAGGTCACCAAGGACTACGTCGCCCACCCGGTGCTGTCGATCCCGACCGGCTCGTTCCTGCCCACGCTCGCGGCCAACTTCACCGCCAACATCGTGCGCAACCTGTGGTCCAACTCGATCATCCTGTGCGGCCACTTCCCCGAGGGCGTCGAGACCTTCGAGAAGCGCTCCATCGAGGGCGAGTCCAAGGGCGACTGGTACGTCCGCCAGATGCTCGGCTCGGCCAACATCTCCGGCTCCAAGGCCCTGCACCTGATGAGCGGCAACCTGTCGCACCAGATCGAGCACCACCTGTTCCCGGACCTGCCGTCCAACCGGTACGCCGAGATCGCGCCGAAGGTGCAGGCGCTCTTCGACAAGTACGACCTCAACTACCACACGCGCCCGTTCGTGCCGCAGGTCTACTCGGCCTGGCACAAGGTCGTGCGGCTGTCGCTGCCCAACGGCTGGCTGGCCACCACCAACGCCAAGAACGCGCCCGAGCAGTTCAAGCTGCTCTACAAGATGGCGACCGGTGGCCCCAAGATCCGTCGTGCCGCCCAGGCCCGGCTCGAGCAGCAGGCTCGTCGCATGGCCAAGGCCGCCTGATCGTCTGAGGCAGCAGGCCCCCTGGCCGCAAGCGGCGGGGCTGGGCACAATCTCAAGTGGGAGCTGCGTCACCTGGTGACGCAGCTCCCACTGCGCATTTCCGGTGTGTCTGGACCGCGCCTCCCACAAATGGGGGATGAATCCGACGAACGGACTTGCGGCGTCGCGGCGTACCTAAATTGCAGGACAGCGCCCCCGAGGGGAGGGGCCGGAACCGGAGACCGCCATGCGCCTGCACCGTCCTGTCCTGGCCCGCTCGCTGACCCGGTGGGTGGTCGTCCTCGCCCTGGTGGCGGGCGCGCTGCTCCCGGTGGCCGCCGCGCACGCGGCCAACGGCCGGGTCGCCGGCACGCTCACGGGACCCGGTGGGCAGCCGCTGGGGAGTGCGTACGTCGTGGCGCTCGAGTCCTACTTCGACGGCGAGGTCACCTACTGGGACGAGGTGGCCCGCGACGACACCAACGCGTCCGGCGCCTACGACCTGTCGCTGCCGCCGGGCACCTACCGTCTCCGGTTCGTCGACTACGACGGCGACCACGTCCCGGAGTACTTCCAGGACGTTCCCACCGTCGAGCTCGCCGTGGACGTCGTGGTGGGCAGCGGCGCCGTCCTGACGGGCCGCAACGCTCAGCTGGCGCGGGCCGCGCACGTCACCGGGACCGTCACCAACGCGGAGGCCGAGCCGCTGGAGCTCGCGGAGGTCGCGGTCTACCAGCGGGTCGGCGGAGCCGGGACCGACGTCTGGGAGCGGGTCGAGAGCGCCTGGACGGACGCGGCCGGGAGGTACGACGTCGGGGGCCTCGCCGCCGGCACCTACCGGGTCGGCTTCCAGGACAGCTTCGCCGAGCACGTCGAGGAGTTCCACGCCGACCAGCCGACCGTGCAGCTCGCGAACGACGTGGTGGTAGCCGCGGCGCAGACGGTGTCGGGCATCGACGCGCGGCTGGCCCGAGGTGCGTACGTCGGCGGGACCGTGAGAGGTCCGGACGGCGAGCCGGTCGGCGACATCGAGGTGACGGCGTACAGGCAGGTGACCGACGGGCTCGGCACCCGCTGGGAGGCGGTGGCGTCGGGCTTCACCGACCTCTCCGGCGCGTACGTCATCGGTGGCCTGCGGGCCGGCGCCTACCGACTCGGCTTCCACGACTACACCGGCAACCACGCCCCGGAGTTCTACGACGACGAGCCCACCGTGCTCGAGGCCGTGGACGTCGCGGTGCCGGCGGGCGCGACGGTGCTGGACAAGGACGCCGAGCTCGCGATCGCCGGCCACGTCACGGGGACCGTCGTCGGTGCGGACGACCAGGCGCTCGAGGGGATCGAGGTCGCGGTGTACCGGCAGGTGACCGCCGGCGGCGTCACCCGGTGGATCCCGGTCGGGTCGGTCCAGACGGACGCCTCCGGTTGGTACGACGTGGGCGGGCTCGCCGCCGGCACGCTCCGCCTCGGCTTCCACGACCCCTCCGGCAACCACCTCGACGAGTTCCACGCCGACAAGCCCACGGTGGAGCAGGCCCAGGACATCGCAGTCGCCGGCGGCGAGAACGTGCCGGTCGTGGACGCCCGGCTGGACGCCGCCAGCCGCGTCACCGGCGCCGTGACCGGGATGGACGGCGAGGCGCTGGACGCCGTGCGGGTGGCCGTCTACCGGCAGGTGACCGCAGGGGGTGCGACCTCGTGGGAGGAGGTGGCGTCGGCCTCCACCAACACCTCCGGTTCGTACGACGTCGGGGGCCTGCCCGCGGGCACCTACCGGATCGGCTTCGAGGGCGCCGGCTACGCCGTCGAGTACTGGAACGACATGCCCACGCTGGCCCTGGCCCATACCGTCACGGTGGGCGTGGCCGCCACCCGCGCTGACATCGACGCGGCCCTCTCGGACACCCCGCCGCCCACGCCGACCCCGATGCCCGAGCCCTCGCCAGGCCCGGCGCCGGCGCCCGCCCCGGCACCCGCGCCCGCCCCGGCACCCGCGCCCGCCCCTGCACCGGCGCCGCCGACGGCGGCCCCGGCCCTGACCGTCGTGCTCAGCGACGTGGCACCGCGGGGATCCGGCACGCCCCGGGTCGGGAAGACGCTCAAGGTCACGCGCGGCACGTGGAACGTGTCGGTGAGCGTGCGCTACCGGTGGTTCGCCGACGGGAAGAGGATCAAGAGGGCGACAAGGTCGGCCTACCGGCTCCGCGCCCGGGACGCGGGCGCGAAGGTGTCGGTCAAGGTCACCGCCTCGGCACCCGGGCTGACGCCCAAGACCGTGACGGTGAAGTTCCGGGGCAGGGTCAAGCGCTGAGGCGCCCGACGAACCGCTGGGCAACACCGCATACGGGCTGACTAGCCCGGTTCTCCACTGCTCTCCCACGCCACGGGAAGTGGACGTCCACCACGGCCCGGGCGGGCAGCGCCGTACGTAGTTTGGGAATGCGCCGCGAAGCCGGGCGAGGCGAGAGGTCAAGCGCTGAGGTGCTGGCCCACCGGACCGGGGGACGAGCAGGGGTGCGGCGACGCGGGGGGCGTCGCCGTACCCTTGCTGCATGCCCGAGAGCGCCGACGACACCCTGGTCACGTGCACCATCGAGCGCGGCATCGCGCGGGTGCGGCTGAGCCGTCCCGACAAGATGAACGCGCTCACCCTCGACACCCTCGAGCAGCTCATCGACACGGCCCGGATGCTGCGCCGCGACCGGTCGGTGCGCGCCGTGGTCATCGACGGCGAGGGTGAGGCGTTCTGCGCCGGTCTCGACTTCGGCACCGTCCTCAAGCAGCCGATGCGGGTCGCCACCGCGTTCGTGCCCCGGCCGTGGCACGGCACCAACGTCTTCCAGGAGGCGTGCTGGGCCTGGCGCCGGCTGCCGGTGCCGGTCATCGCCGCCGTCCACGGGCACTGCCTCGGTGGTGGCCTCCAGATCGCGCTGGCCGCTGACTTCCGCATCGCCCACCCGGACTCCACCTGGTCGGTGCTCGAGGGCAAGTGGGGGATCATCCCGGACATGTCCGGCGTACGCAGCCTCTCCGAGCTGGTCGGCATCGAGACCGCCAAGCGGCTGACGATGACCGCCGAGATGTTCAGCGGCAAGGAGGCCCTCGAGCTCGGCCTGGTCGGCAGCGTCGACGCCTACCCGGCGGCCGCCGCGCTCGAGCTCGCCGAGCAGCTCAAGGAGCGCTCGCCGGACCAGCTCGCTGCCGCCAAGCGGCTCTTCAACGACACGTGGACGTCGAGCGCGCGGCACACCTTCGCCCGCGAGCGCATCGAGCAGGCCTTCCTGCTCTTCAACCGCAACACCAAGGTCGCCCGCGAGGCCGCCTTCACCAAGGTCGCCCCGGTCTTCGGACCCCGCTCGCGCTGAGGGCGCCGCGGCGCCCCTGACCGCCGGTCAGGCCGTCAGGTCACCGGGGGTGCGGTGGAGCCGCGTACGACGAGGGACAGCGGCAGCAGCACCGAGCGGGCCGCCCGGTCGGGCTCGGCGATGGCGTCGAGCAGCATCCGGGCCGCCTCGGCCCCGATCTGCTGGTGCGGGATCGCCAGCGTGGTCAGCGGGGGAGCGAGCTTGTCGAGGAAGGGCATGTCGTTGAAGCCGACCACGCTCATCTCCCGCGGGCAGTCGATGCCGCGCTCGGCGAAGACGTCGTAGCAGCCGAGCGCGATCAGGTCGTTGCCGGCCACGATGGCGGTGACGTCGGGGCGTACGTCGAGCAGGTGGCGCAGTGCGATCGCACCGGCCTCCTCGGTCCAGTGCTCGCAGGTGACCACGAGCGCCGGGTCCACGTCGAGGTCGCGGTCGCGCACCGCGTTGCGGAAGGCCCGGCGCCGGGCGACGCCGGTCGAGGTGGTGGCCGGTCCCGAGAGGTGGCCGATCCGGCGGTGCCCGAGGTCCGCGAGGTGGTCGACGGCCATCTCGATGCCGGCCGCGTCGTCGGGGGTGATGGAAGGGATGTCGACCCCGTCCGGGCGACGGTTGACCATCACCATCGGCACCCCCTCGCGCTGGAGCTTGGCCATCAGGGGGTGGTCGAGCAGCGCGGTGGCCACGATCAGCCCCTCGACCTGGCGGGAGCGCAGCAGCTCGATCTGGGCGTGCTCGCGCTGCGGGTCGTTGTCGGTGTTGACGATCAGGCCGCTGTAGCCGGCCGGCTCCAGCACGTCCTCGATGCCGCGCACGATCGGGGGGAAGAGCGGGTTGGTCAGGTCCGGGATGACCAGTCCGACCGTGCCCGACTTGGCCGTCTTGAGCCCGCGCGCCATCGGGTTGGGCCGGTAGCCCAGGCCCTCGGCGACCTTCATCACCCGCCGCGCCGTCTCGGCGTTGACCAGCCCACGGGTGGCGGGGTTGAGGGCACGGGAGGCAGTCGCGGGGTGGACCCCGGCAGCGTCTGCCACGTCCCGGAGCGTGGGGGTCTGCACAGCAGGCATCCTAGGGTTCCAGGTCCTCGGTCGGACGGTGCCAGCGTCTCCTGGCCGCCCAGGCGCCGATGCCGAGCGGTACGGCGAGGGCGGCGTACCCGGCGTACACGAGCGCGAAGCGTCCGGCGTCGGCCAGGTCGGCCACCGCGATGGCCCCGACGGCGCTGCCGACGAAGAGCGACGCGGCGAAGAGCGACACCACCACGGCGCGGGCCCCGGGCAGCACCTCGGTGGCCCAGGTCTGCAGCGAGGAGTGCATGGCCGGCCACGCCAGACCGAGCAGCACCGCCGCGGCGACGGCCACCGCGGGCTCCTGGGAGACGGCCAGCAGCCCGGTCGCGAGCGCCGCGAAGCCGGCACCCAGCAGGATCAGCCGCGCCGGGTGCCAGGCGAGCGAGAGCCGTCCCACCGAGGACGAGCCGACGAGCACGGCGATCCCGTAGACACCGGTGACCGCGCCGGCCACGGTCGTCGAGGCCCCGGCGCTCTCCACGGCGGTGGGGAGCAGGGTCAGGGCGCCGAGCAGCACGACCCCCTCGACGAAGGCGAAGAGCAGCACCAGCAGCGTGACCCGAGACCGCCCGATGGCCGACAGCGAGGTCCGCGCCGTGGCGCGGGTCCCGGTCGGGACCGGCTCGGGCAGCCGGCGGAGCAGGACGGCGAGCACGAGCGCCGCGCTGCCGGTGAGGACGAAGGGCAGCCGCCACGTGGCGACGTCGGCGAGCAGGCCCGCACCGGCCGAGGCGGCGGCGGTGCCGACCGCGACCCCGACCATCAGCCCGGTGATCGCCTGCTGGCGGCGGGCCGGGGCGACCGTGTCGCCGAGGTAGATCAGGGCCGAGGGGTACGCCGCGCCGAAGAAGCCGCCGGCGAGCCCGCGCAGGATGCCGAGGACCAGCACCGTCGGACTGAGTGCGGAGACCAGGCTCAGCACGCCCGCCACCACCAGGCTGGTGCGCAGGGTGCGGACTCGGCCGTAGCGGTCGGAGGCGAAGCCCCACAGCGGCTGGCCGAGCCCGTAGACGAGGAAGTAGGCGCCCGCGGCGGTGACGACCTGGGTCAGCGGGACGCCCAGGCTGGTGGCGATGGCCACCAGCATCGGCGGCATCGCGAAGCGGTCGAGGGTGCTGACCAGCGTGGTGGCCTGCAGCAGCCGCAGCGGCGAGACCCTCCCGGACGAGGCCGCCTCGCTCACCGGCGGACCACGAGGCCGGGGTCGGCCAGGGCGTCGGCCAGCACGTCGCGCCCGTCGACCACGCGGGGCAGCCAGTGCCGGCGCAGGTCGAGCACGGTGCGCAGGGCGGCCGGGTCGACGGAGCCGTCGACGACCAGGCCGTCGAGGGGGTCGGCCAGCCGGGCGACGTACCGCTGTGCGAGGTCGTCGTCGAGACCCAGCTGAGCGGCGGCCGCCTCGACGGCGGTGTCGGCCAGCCCGCCGCCCACGATGCCGGCCGCGGTCGCGGTCAGCACGTCGGCGAGGTCGTGCCCGACCTCGAGGTGCTCGTCGCGGACGACGCAGACGACGGTGGCGAGGTAGGGGGAGAGCTCGTCGCGCACGCTGGCGATCAGCGTGCAGCCGGCGGCCTCGGCCGCGAGCTCGTTGCCGGCGCCGAGCATGGTGGCCGCGCAGCCGCCGTCGAGCAGGGCCTGCAGCCGCTGGGGTGTCGACCCGAGCTTGGCCACCTCGTAGTCGTCGCGGGCCAGGCCGCGTCGTTCGAGGAGCGTGAAGAGCGCGAGCGCGAAGCCGGACCCCGGCACGTCCACCCCGACCACGGCTCCGCGCAGGTCGTCGAGCGTCGCCCCGGGGCGGGCCCAGACGCCGAGGCCCAGGCCGCGGTCGACGCCGGCCAGGATCCGGGCGTCGACCAGCTCGCCGAGCGGGTTCTGGGGGTCGAAGCGGTAGGCGAGCACGTTGTCGGGGTTGGTGAGCCCGACGTGCAGCTCGTCGTCGATGAGGGAGCGGAACTGCGCGGGGGACGACGGGACGGGTCGCTCGAAGACCTCGAGCCCGGCGGCGGCGAGGGCGCCGGTACGACGCGCGACCTCCAGCACCACCGACGGCGTGAACGACCCCAGCTCCACCACGCGCGCGAGCGTCATGGCCCCCACCTGCCTTCCCCGGCCGACGTGCTGCCCGCCGCAGGCACCGTACCGGAATGTGCAGTCGATTGCAGCCGCGGGCTGTCCACACGGCCTGCGGAGCCGGCGGCCGGGGCCTCTGGAGGCGCTTCTGCTTGACATTCGGGTGGGTGACGGTCAGGCTGCACTCGATTGCAGTGAGCGGCGTACGGGCCGCGGCGCACGACCGACCCGGGAGGTGACGATGGACGAGCTGGTGGCCTCCGCCGTCGCCCACTGGGGTCCGCGGTTCACGACCAACGGCGTCACCACGGCCGACTTCACCCGGATCACCGCGGGCATCGAGCGTTGGGACGACTGGTGCAGCACGTGGACGGCCGAGGGCTCGGCGCACGAGGCGCTCGGCCGGGCCGCCCTGGCCGAGGGGCGAACGCGGTCGGCCGGGGAGCACCTGGCCCGGGCCGCCGTCTACCACCATTTCGCCAAGTTCGTCTTCGTCACCGACCCCGACCAGATGCGCGCCGCGCACGAGCGCGCGGTCGCCTGCCTCACCGACGCGCTGCCGCACCTCGACCCGCCGGGTCACCGGCTCGAGATCCCCTTCGAGGGGTCGCGGCTCGTCGCGGTGGTGCGTACGCCGTACGGCGCGGGCCCGTACCCGGTCGTCCTGATGCTGCCCGGCCTCGACTCCACCAAGGAGGAGCTCGGCTCGACCGAGCAGACCTTCCTCGACCGGGGGATGGCCACGGTCACCCTCGACGGTCCCGGCCAGGGCGAGGCGGAGTACGACCTGCCGCTGCGCGGTGACTGGGCGCCGGTGGCTGAGGTGGTGTGGGAGGCGATCGGCACCCAGTCCGACCTCGACCGCACCCGGCTTGCGGTCTGGGGCGTCAGCCTCGGGGGCTACTACGCGCCGCGCGTCGCCGCCGCCCTCGGCGACCGGGTCAGCGCCTGCGTCTCGCTGGCGGGACCCTTCAACTTCGGTGAGTACTGGTCCGGCCTGCCGCAGCTCACCCGCGACACGCTCCGGCACCGCTCCGGCGCGACCGACGACGAGCAGGCGCGTGAGCGCGCTCTCGAGCTCGACCTGTCCCAGGTGGCGTCCGACCTGGTCGCGCCGCTGCTCATCGTCTTCGGCCGGCAGGACCGGCTGATCCCGTGGGAGAACGCGGTCCGGATGCGCGACGCCGTCGCCGGCCCCGCCACGCTGCTGATGCTCGAGGACGGCAACCACGGTTGCGCCAACGTCTCGCCGCAGCACCGCCCGATCACCGCCGACTGGCTGGCCGGTCGGTTGCTGGGCGGTCCCGAACCCCTCCTCACCACCACCGCTGACTCGACCGCTGACCTGAAGGCAGGCTGACTGATGAACACCACCGACGCTCACACGCCCGGATCCCTGCGGGTCGGCTGGATCGGTGCCGGCCGGATGGGTGCCGCGATGGCCTCGCGGCTGGCCAGGGCAGGGGAGGACGTCACCGTCTGGAACCGCACCCGGGCCAAGGCCGAGGCGCTGACCGGGGTCGGCTGCAAGGTCGCCGACACGATCGCCGACCTGCGCGGGCACGACGTGGTCTTCACGATGGTCTCGACGCCGGCCGACCTCGAGCAGGTCCTCACCGGCCCGGACGGCCTGCTGGCCGACCCGGACCACGTGCCCGGCTGCGTCGTCGACTGCTCGACGGTCTCCACCGAGTCCTCGGCCGCCATGCGGGCGGCCTGCGACGAGCGCGGCGTCGCCTTCCTCGCCTCCCCGGTGAGCGGCAACGGCAAGGTCGTCCGGGCCGGTGGCCTGAGCCTGGTGGTGTCGGGCCCCGAGGAGACCTACCGGCACGTCGAGCCGCTGCTCGACCACCTCGGCAAGGGCGCGACGTACGTCGGGGAGGGCGAGCTGGCCCGGCTGGCGAAGATCTGCCACAACGTCATGCTCGGCGTGGTCACCCAGAACCTCGCCGAGATCACCGTGCTCGCCGAGAAGGGCGGGATGTCGCGGGCGGCGTTCCTGGAGTTCCTCAACAAGTCGGTGATGGGGTCGGTCTTCACGACCTACAAGAGCCCGGCCTTCGTGCACCTCGACTACACGCCGACCTTCACCCCGATCCTGCTGCGCAAGGACTTCGACCTCGGCTTCGCCGCCGCCCACGAGCTCGACGTACCGATGCCGGTCGCGGCCGCCGCGGCCGCCGCCGTGCAGGGCACGGTCAGCGGGGGTCGGGTCGAGGAGGACTTCGCGATCCTGCTCGACCAGCAGGCCATGCTCTCCGGGCTCACGCTCTCGCCGGAGGACACCCCGGTGGACGACGGCCTGTCCGCAGCCGACGAGGCATGAGCATGAGCACGGCGGGCCGCCCCCTCGCGGCGCCGGGGCACATGGGGGTCGACTACGAGGAGCGGGTCGACTTCGACCGGCTGCGCCGCTACCGCATCGCCCGGGCCAAGGAGGCCCTCGGCTCCAGCGAGTGCGGGTCGTTCCTGCTGTTCGACTTCTACAACATCCGCTACACGACCCAGACCTGGATCGGCGGTGCGCTCGGCGACAAGATGATCCGCTACGCGCTGCTGGCCCGCGACAAGGACCCGGTCCTGTGGGACTTCGGGTCGGCGGTCAAGCACCACAAGATCTACTCCCAGTGGGTGCCGGAGGAGAACTACCGCGCAGGCTTCCTCGGCTTCCGCGGCGCGGTCGCGCCGTCGGTGGGCCTGATGGTCGACGCCGTCGCGGAGATCAAGTCGCTGCTGACCGAGGCCGGGGTGGCCGACATGCCGGTCGGGATGGACATCGTGGAGCCGCCGTTCCTCTTCGAGATGCAGCGCCAGGGCCTCACCGTCGTCGACGCCCAGCAGCTGATGCTCGACGCGCGCTGCATCAAGAGCGGCGACGAGATCATGCTGCTCAACCAGGCCGCCGCGATGGTCGACGGCGTCTACCAGGACATCACCGAGGCGCTCAAGCCCGGCGTCCGCGAGAACGAGATCGTGGCGCTGGCCAACAAGCGGCTCTACGAGATGGGCTCCGACCAGGTCGAGGCCGTCAACGCCATCTCCGGCGAGCGCTGCAACCCGCACCCGCACAACTTCACGGACCGCCTGATCCGCCCGGGTGACCAGGCCTTCTTCGACATCATCCACTCCTTCAACGGCTACCGGACCTGCTACTACCGCACCTTCGCGGTGGGCAGCTCGACCCCGGCGCAGCGTGACGCCTACACCCAGGCGCGGGAGTGGATGGACCGCGGGATCGACGGGATCAAGGCCGGCGTCGGCACCGACGAGGTGGCCGCGCTGCTGCCGAAGGCCGAGGAGTTCGGCTTCGGCAGCGAGATGGAGGCCTTCGGCCTGCAGTTCGCCCACGGCCTGGGCCTCGGCCTGCACGAGCGGCCGATCATCTCGCGGCTCAACTCGATGAAGGAGCCGGTCGAGCTCAAGGTCGGCATGGTCTTCGCCCTCGAGACCTACTGCCCGGCCACCGACGGCCTCTCCGCCGCCCGGATCGAGGAGGAGATCGTCATCACCGAGGACGGTCCTCGCATCCTCACGCTCTTCCCGGCGCAGGAGCTCTTCGTCACCAACCCCTACTGACCCACTGAAAGGCCCGACCCGTGGCTGACTTCTCGCTCTCCTCCGTCGCCGACCTGCCGCTCGACCTGTGGGTGGGCGGCGTCGAGCGCGCCGCCTCCGACGGCGGTCGCTTCGACGTGCTCGACCCGGCGACCGGCCAGGTCATCACCTCGGTGGCCAACGGCACGGTCGAGGACGCAATGGCGTGCGTCGACGCGGCGGACGCCGCTGCGGCGTCGTGGGCGGCGACGGCACCGCGCGAGCGGGCCGAGATCCTGCGCAAGGCCTTCGAGCTGATGACCGAGCGGTCCGACGAGATCGCCCACCTGATCTCCCTGGAGAACGGCAAGGCCCTGCCCGACGCGCGCGGCGAGACGGCGTACGCCGCGGAGTTCTTCCGCTGGTACGCCGAGGAGGCCGTGCGCGCCTCGGGCACGGTGATGACCGCACCGTCCGGCGCCAACCGCATCCTCGTGCTGCAGCAGCCGGTCGGCATCGCGGTGCTGGTGACGCCGTGGAACTTCCCCGCCGCGATGGCCACTCGCAAGATCGGCCCGGCCCTGGCCGCCGGCTGCACGGTGATCCTCAAGCCCGCCTCCGACACGCCGCTGACGGCGCTGCTGATGGCGAAGATCCTGTCCGACGCGGGCGTCCCCGAGGGCGTGGTGTCGGTGCTGCCGGCGCGGCGCTCCGGCGCCGTGGTCTCGGCGATGGTGCACGACCCCCGGGTCCGCAAGCTGTCCTTCACCGGCTCCACCGAGGTGGGCCGGGTGCTGCTCAAGGAAGCGGCCGACCAGGTCGTCAACTGCTCGATGGAGCTGGGCGGCAACGCGCCGTTCCTCGTCTTCGAGGACGCCGACATGGACGCCGCGATCGATGGCGCGATGATCGCCAAGATGCGCAACGCCGGCGAGGCGTGCACGGCGGCCAACCGCTTCTACGTCCACGCCGACGTGGCCGAGGACTTCAGTCGCCGGCTGGCCGAGCGTATGAAGGCGCTGACCGTCGGCCCCGGCACCCACGACGACACCCAGGTCGGCCCACTGGTCAACGAGGAGTCGGCCGCCAAGGTCGACGAGCTGGTCAGGGGCGCGGTCTCGGCCGGTGCCCGGGTCGTGCTCGGCGGCGACCGTCCGGATCGCGAGGGCTTCTACTACTCACCGACCGTGCTTATCGACGTGCCCCGCGGTGCGGACATCCTGGGCGAGGAGATCTTCGGCCCCGTCGCCCCGGTCCTGACCTTCACCGACGAGGACGACGCCATCGCGATGGCCAACGACACCGAGTACGGCCTGGTCTCCTACGTCTACACCCAGGACCTCGCCCGCGGCCTGCGCGTCAGCGAGCGGCTCGACGCCGGCATGGTCGGCCTCAACCGCGGACTCGTGTCCGACCCGGCCGCACCCTTCGGCGGCACGAAGCAGTCGGGCATCGGGCGTGAGGGTGGGCACGAGGGGATGCTGGACTACATGGAGAGCAAGTACGTCGCTGTGTCCTGGTGACAGGCACATCCCCTTCGCTCAGACACCGACCTTCCGGAAGAAGTCCACGCAGGACTGGGCGACCTCCTGCCAGCCGGAGTCGATCGTGATCGAGTGCCCGCGGCCTGGGACCTCGACGAGCTCCGTCACGGAGTACTCGTTCTTGGCCTGCTTCTTGTAGGTCGCGCGAGCAATCGCGGGCGGGGCCTGGTGGTCCTCCTCCCCGACGAGGACGAGCATCGGACCGCGGTCCTCACCCTTCTTCTCTGCCTTGACCTCGCTCCCGGGATTCACGTTGGCGAAGGCAGCCTGGAAGAGCGGGACTCCTGAGCCGGCGACGTGGAACTGGTCGTAGAGCTCCTTTGCCTCCTGCTCGCTGACCGAGCTCGCGAAGCCGAACCGGAACTGGTCGTACGTCAACGTGATGGCGCGGCCACGGTTGGCCGGGTTCGCCAGCACCGGGGCCGCCGCCTTCAGCGCGTTCACGGGGAGGGGGAGGACCCCGCGCGAGGGGGCCGGCGAGATGGCGCAGGTCGCCGCCGCCAGTCCTCTCCCAGCCAGGATCTGCACCAGCACTCCACCGAACGAGTGGCCGATGATCGCCGGCTTCTTGTCGAGCTTCTCGATGATCGCCTGCTGGTACGCCGCGACGTCGCCGACGCTCTTGCCAGCGAAGACATCAGGACGGGAGCGTGCGTCCTCGACGCTCTCCGGGTCGTCGGGCCAGCCGGGTGTCACAGCCACGTATCCGGCTTCCTCGAAGAACGCCGCCCACCGGTCCCAGCTCGAGTCGAGGAGCCACAGTCCGTGGACGAAGACGACCGGTTGCTTGTTCGATCCGTTGGCTCGCTCCACCTCGGCGAGCTCGGCTGGTGTCGGAGTCATGGTGCTGTCGGACATGGGTGGCGCCTCTCTGTGGGAGTTCTCCTCAAGGTAGGTGTCGGTAGGAGATGCAGATGGCCCGCGCCTGCAGGGTCGTGTGCTGGTCCTGCACGATGGATGGGCACCGGACCCCCGGGGATCTAGGCTGCTGAGCCAGGAGCTCCAGCACCGGAGGTCGGCGATGAGCATCGTTCTGAACTCCGACGACATGCCCGTCGTCGAGCGCGTGGACGCGATCCACGAAGCCATCTGCGCGGGCGTGCTGCCGGTCGAGATCCGTTGGGACCGTCCCGCCGACCAGATCGACCTGTGGTGCAGGTTGGCCACGGCAGGCCCCCTCAACTTCAACTCAGCACGATCGTCCGACAACTCGTTGTGGCGCACAGCCCGGCAGGCGAGATCGGACCATGAACCCATGGTGTTCGTGGCGGTGCAGGGTCGAGGCAGCTCGCGGATCACGCAGGGCGACCGCCAGACGGTTCTCCGCCCCGGAGACGTGACGATCTACGAGACGACCCGGACGTACTCGATCACCAACCGGGGAGCCACAGAGCTGCACTACTTCCAGGTGCCGCGATCCGCGCTCGCGCTCCCACCACGCACCCTCGGCCAGGTCCTCGGCACGCGCATCGGCTCCGACAACAACCCGCTGGCCGCAGTGGTTGCCCCCTTCTTGGCTTCCCTCGGCCGAGGCAACATCCTGGACAAGCCGCGAGCGGCGGAGCTGATGGTCACACCGGCCCTCGAGCTCATTCGGGCTCTCGTGGCAGCACACGTCGAGGACGACGACCTGGCCAGGGAGCCACTGGACCAATCACTCGCGCTACGAGTCCAGCGACACATCGCCGAGCACCTGGGCAGCCGCGACCTGAGCGCAGAGACCATCGCCGCCGCACACCACGTCTCGGTGCGCCAGCTCTTCAAGGTCCTGGCGAGCGCCGACATCCGGTTGAGCGACACCATCCGCCGGCAAAGACTCGAGGCCTGCCGCCGCGAGCTGCGGGACGATCGGCGACAACACCTCGCCATCGCCACGATCAGCGCGCGCTGGGGCTTCGCCGATCCCTCACACTTCAGCCGGGTCTTCAGGGCGGAGTACGGGATGACGCCGCTCGAGTGGCGTACGGGTACCGGCTGACGGATGGCGCTCAGCACGCTTCGATCACGAGGCTCTCCGCCGCCTGTCGGCTACCAACGGTAGGTCTCACGCCGATCAACGGGCTTCAATCAAGACTTGCGGGCACGCACCGATCGGATGAGGTCCTGGTGCTGCGTGACGGGAGTGCAGTGGAGTGAGCTATACGCGAGCTCGCGAGGAGCCAGAGTCTCTCCGGCCTTGATCCGGGCGATCAACTCATCACCTTCTTGACGAGCGCCCGCATCTCGTTGTCTTTCCACCGGTTGATCTTCACCGTGGTGGTCGCATGCGCGTCCTTGCGTTGCTGTTCGGCCAAGCCGAAGGCGCATGGAGCGCTCGCATCGGGCACCCGCGGAGCCGGTCGTCGGTCGCGAAGGGCGGCCGCAAGGCCCGTCTGGTCGACCGGCGACCATATCCACGAAGGCCACTACGGGATCCACAAGAGCGAGCGGTGGACCACGCCACCCAGTAACAGTGAACTACCGCTGTCTCGCAGTCCCGGTCCTCGCAACCAGATCGAGGTCCGGTGCATCACAGGAGGGCGGGTTCGTCTCCGACGGCACCGACACCGACATGCTGCTGATTGACTTCAGGTAGGCAGCCTCACCTCAAGGACACCCGCCATGCGTCGTACGACAGCAGTCACCGCCCTCCTTCTCGGCACGACCCTCCTGGCACCCACTGGGTTCGCCACAGCAGCCGGCGAGACCTGCCGCGGCGAGGCCGCCACGATCGTGGGCACCGAGTACAACCTTCAAGGCACCGAGGGTCGCGACGTGATCGTCACCGGCGCCAGCGGCAACGTCTTGGCCGGCGGCGGCGACGACGTCATCTGCGCAACCGGTGCAGGCTCCAGCGGAAACACGCTCACGATCGATGCCGGGGCAGGCAACGATCTGGTGGACAGCACGGCCCTGGAGAACGGCTACTACCTCCACGCGATCCTCGGGGACGGCGCCGACACGTTCGTGGGTGGTTCGGAGGACGACCGCGTCACTGCCGGGGCAGCTGCTCCGAGACCCGCCGACCTCGAGCCCAGCGAGGTAGATCGCGACCAGATCGACACCGGCGAAGGCGCGGACAGTGTCACGTCCGGGGGACCGGGGTTGCCCAATGACGACGTGGTGCGAACCGGCGCTGGACACGACTACGTCCGGTGGTCCGGCACCATGGGCGCCGCAGGCGTGCTCGACGGCGGCGAAGGAGAGGACCGGCTGAACCTGCGGGTCTCGGGACAGACCGTCAGCATCGATCTTGCAGCGCAGACGCTCACTCGCGACGGGGTACGGGCGGCATCGTTCAGCTCGTTCGAAGCGCTGCTCAGGGTGTCTCCCGAGCCCGGTCTCGGCGCAGTCGCGGTCCTCGGCACGGATGACGATGACGTGGTCGAGATCGACCGGCCGGCGGTCGTGCGGGCCGACCTGGGCCGGGGCAACGACGCGCTAGGACTGGTCGGGACCGCGTCGGGCAGCCACTTCGATCTGGGGGCAGGAACCGACCGCGTCGATGTCCGGTCTGGAATCAGCGCACTCGACATCTTGTCCAGCGACGGTTCCGTCGATCTCGACCTGGCGCAGGGCCAGCTGGTCGTGAACGGCTCGCACACCGCATCGTTCGCCGACGTCGAAGATGCCGCCGTCCTCGCCTACGAGTCGACAGTGATTGGCAACGACAAGGCCAACCGCTTCTTCGCTGCCGGCTGCTTCGCGACGATCAACGGCCGCGGAGGCAAGGACTTCATCACCCACAGCACCTTCGACCCCATGACGGAGATCGGCTACAGCTGCGAGCGCGGCGGGGCGACGCTGCGCGGCGGCTCGGGCAACGACAACCTGAGTGGCAAAAAGCTTCCTGACCGCATCTACGGCGGCTCCGGCAACGACGACATCCGCACCAGCACCGCCATCGGGGGCGTCAACAAGGCCTGGGGCGGGCCGGGCAACGACAAACTCACTGGTGGGGGTGACAAGGACGTCCTGGCCGGCGGAGCCGGCGACGACCGTCTCGAGGGGTCCAAGCAGGCCGACGTCCTTCGTGGCGGCGCAGGCAAGGACCGCGGCCTCGGCGGACCGGGCCGTGACCGCTGCAAGACCGAGGTCGAGCGGAGCTGCGAGCGCTGAGCACCGGATAGCGGTAGTTCACTGCCACCCAGTGACAGTGAACACCGCTGTCCTCGCTGTCCGGTCCGTCAGGTCATCATCAGTCCTCTGGTTGTGGAGGAGGTGCGCGTGGGCACCCTCGTCGTCGGCGCGCCGCGCCGCACGCCACGGGCAGCCTCATCCGGCCCGCCAACGAGGTTGCGGCCTGGGTGTCGGGCCAGCCGCAGCCAGGACGTGGCTTAGGACTAGCGCGCCAAGTAGGAAGGTGGGCTGGCCGTATCTGTCGTGGTCGGCATCCTTCGCTGACGACGGCGATTACGTTCGGGACTGACACGGGTGCGTCACTTCGCCGCATTGTCTCCTCGGACACCAGCTCGGTCACCGCATGTCGGGTTGCGTCCGCCAGACGCCGTCGCATGGGCGCACACTAGGTAGGTGGCCGAGCACACGCTGATCCTCCTCAGACACGCCAAGTCGGACTGGTCGGGCCACGAGGATGACCACGATCGCCCGCTCGCGAAGCGTGGCCGGCGCCAGGCGCCCGAAGCCGGCCGGTGGCTGGCAGCCAACGTCGACTCGATCGACCTGGCGGTCGTCTCCACTGCCCAGCGAGCTCGGAGCACCTGGGATCTGGCTTCGGACGAACTCGACGAGCCGCCCAATACTCGGCACGACAACGACGCCTACGCTGCCTCCGTCGACGAGCTCCTGGATATCGTCCGCGGTCTCGACGAGGCACTGAACACGGTCGTGCTCGTCGGACACAACCCCGGCATTGAGGACCTCGCCCAGGCCCTCACCGCCGGCCGAGTGCCCATGCCGACCTCGGCGCTGGCGGTGATCGAGCTCAACAACACCTGGGACGGCGCCGGTCGGACGCGTGGACTGTTGCGCGCCGCCGGGCGCCCACCAGCCTCGACCCGATAGGTCGCATCGCGGAAAGGCGCCATGCGGGCCAGGGGGCAGCGATCTGGTGGAGAGCGTTGCGTCGGTCCGTCTGGAGGAGGACGAGTCGGTGGCCTGTAGCCGATGGTGGTGTGGCCGTCAGCCTCGCTCGTGGAGCCACTCGTCGTACGGCACTGGCTCCGCTTCTTCCTCCGCCTGGCTGACGATGGAGTCAGCGAACCAGGTGCGCAGCGACACCATCTCCGGAGTGGACCGCAGCGTGAGCAGCTGGTGGGTCTCGCTGATCTCATCAGCCAGGTGCTCGGCGGCCAGCAGCTCAGGGAGCGTCGCGGCCATCTCACGGGGAAGTGTCATCTCGATGTCGACGTGCTCCATTCCCATTGCGGCGGCGTCCAGTGCGGTCCGACGACCCAGGTGTCGCGCAAAGGCAGGGCGGGTCACCAGTCGCTCGATGAGCAGACCCAGCTCCCGCGGTGGGGTCGCACCCTCGTTGGAGTCGATGAGCTGGAGCTCCCGAACCAGGTCGTCGAGCCGCTGGTCGATCTGGAGCGCGAGCTGCACCGGACAGCGAAGCAGCCTCACCCTCGCCCAGCCGGCGGGCAGGACGACCTGCTCCGGTGCCGCGCGTTCTCGGTACTCCACCACCGGCGGGCGTACGTCGTGCTCGACGCCGTCGCCGGCCAGCTCGGCCCATACGCCTCGTCCATCGACGCGCTCCTCGATCCCCCAGGACTGCGCCAGGACCGACACGATCACCAGGCCGCGACCGGTGGTGCCCTGGCTCGCGACCGGCGGCGGGGCCACCGCCGCGAGCGGGACCATGCCGCCCGCGTCCTCCACGGTGAGCCGCACGCCTGGCTCGACGTCACGCAACCGAACACGTAGGTAAGGGCTGCCGCTGTGCAGGGCGGAGTTCGCCGCCATCTCGGTGACGCACAGGGCGGCGTCGTCGACGAGATGCTCGCGGCCCCACTGCCGCAACCCGTCGATGACGAACCTGCGCGCTCCGGGGACGCTGGAGGTGTCCGCGACGAGCTGGACTCGCAACTCCGGGTGGGCCCCTGGGGGCATGGACGTCACGGTGGCAAGTGTGCCCGACCTGTACGCCGCCCTGACCGTGTCGATTCGCGGCGACGCTGAGAGCCGACAGGACCGATGGCGATCGTTCGCCCTGCGATCAGGACGGCGCACACGTCTCCACACCGCCCACGGGTCGCCCCTACTCGCCGCTGGTTGGCCCCAGCCATTCCTCGGGTGCGAACTCGCTGCCGAAGTCAGCGCATGCCTCGTTCTCGCAGCGCCCTTGCGTTTCGAAGGTGACCCCGGCGTTGCCTGAGGTCATCACCAGTCTGGCGTTGTCAGGCTGGAGGTGGTCGCCGTGCCGGAGGGGCTGGCCGCACGTCGGACAGTGAGGGTCGCTCAGCTCGGCCGGGTCGGTCATCCAGTCACGGTAGAACCGACCGGCCGCCCTCGTCCACGGTGCAGGTAGGGACACCGGGCATCGATGGGCCGCCCCCAGTCAGCCCTTGACGTAGGAGAGCTTCTCGCAGACGAGCCCGTCGCGGAAACGGATGACGTCCACTCCTCGCACGTGGCCCGAGTCCGGACCTCCCCAGGCATAGCGCCAGCGGACGACGGCGCGATCGCCGGACACGAAGGACTCCTCCTCGGTGAAGCTCATCCCGGGCGTGCGCATGACCTGGGTCCAGGCCGCCCGGACGACGTCGCGTCCCTGGACGCGCTGCCCGTCCGCCGCCGGCGACGTGGATTCGAAGACGATGTCATCGGTGACCAGGGCGAGTGCGGCGTCGAGGTCCCCGTCACCGAAAGCCGCGTTGAACAACGCGAGGGTCCGATGGTGTGGACCCCATTCAGGGTCGCGGCCAAAGCGGGCCAGCAGGTCCTGCTGAGCGTCGCGGGTGAGGGGCCGCGGCGCGGCGACGGCGCCCGCCTGTCGGTAGGCCTCCTCGTTGGCGTCGAACCACTGGGCGACCGCGTGCACCAAGTGGGGATCCATGCGTGTGTCGCCTTGGGTGGCAGCGGCCAGGTCCCAGCCGTGGACCAGGTGGTCGGCGGCCAGCTGCATGGCGTACTCCTGCGTGGGCGTCTCTCCGAACGACAGGTGCACCGTGCCACCGAGAGGGAGCTGGGTGGCCACGGAGGAGATCGCGTTCCGGGCAGCCGCCAGGGCCGTGCCGATCCTGTCCTCGCCGAGCACGTCACCGTCGAACTGGTCACCGACCTCCTCGATCGTCGCGCCCTCCATGAGAGGCACGGTCCAGAGGTTCTCGTAGGTGACGTGGTTGACGAGGTCATGCACCGTCCACTCCGTGCACGGCGTGGGATCTCCCCACTGGTCGTCCCTCACCGCGTTGACCCGGTCGGCGAAGAACTCGACGGTCCGGTGGTACACCGTGTTCGCGTCCATCCTCTTGTCCTTTCACACGAGGCCGGTCTCGAGGGCCAGCTCGGCCTGCCCCCAGGGTCGAGTGACCTCTCAGCTGGTTGGCAGTTCCCCCGTGGCCGCCCATCGGGTTGCGGTCTCCCGCTCCGCGAGGGAGAAGGCTCGCGCCTGCCCTGGGAGCAGGATGCTGAAGAGCTTCATGGCCGGCCCGACCCACCGTGCGTCGGTGACGACCGCGATGCGTTCGAAGGACGACGCATGGCGCGCGCCGAGCTTGAGGTCCTCCCACACCGCTTCTCCCTCGTACTCGTCGAACTCCGGGCCGAGGACGTAGACGAGGCGCACCTTGCCGTGCTCGGCGATCGCTGCTTCGACGGCGGGAACCAGGACGTCGCGGTAGTCCTCCTCCTCGACGTCATCAATCGCCTCGAGCCCGAGGACACCGATGGGCATGTCGCTGAGAATCTTGATCATGCGACCACTCTCCTCCGTCAACGGCATCCACCGCCACGAGGATCGGCACTGATTTCACCCTGTGCAAGGTTGGGCGATGGGTAGGCTTGCTCGAGCCCTGCGCGATCGTGCTCGCCCGGACGAGGTGCGTCGTACCCGGCAGGACAAGACGACGCAGAAGGAGTCTGTCGTGGCTTGCTGCAGGGCGATTCGTGGCGTCGCTCATTCAAGGGCGTCGTCGAGGTGAACGCTCCACGGGCCGGTCGTGATGGCGACGGCGCGTTGCTCCCGCGGGAGATGTACGCGGCTCTCGAGGAGTACACCTACCTCAACCAGGCATCCCTGGGGCTCGTGCCCCGCCCGGCCATCGAGGCGATGACGCGGTTCCTCGAGGATGTCGGCCAGTACGGCAACGTCCGACTGTCCGACGACGACGAGGCACGAGTCCTGGACGGCGTTCGGCAGGCCGCAGCAACGCTGTTCGACGCCCCGCCTGGATCGATCGCGGTGCTGGCAGGGGCGAGCGAAGGGTTGGGGCAGCTTGCCGCGGCCCTTGCCTCGGGACTGAGGTCGGACGCACCCGAGGTCGTGCTGGTGACCACCGACTTCCCCAGCGTCACGTACCCGTGGCTCGCCGCCACTGGTCGGAGCCATGTCACGCCACCTGTCCTCCGCTGGGTCGTCGACGAGCCCGGCAGCGATCTCACCGACGGGCTCATCGCAGCGGTGAACGAGCGGACCGGGGTCGTGTGCGTGAGCGCGGTGCAGTACTCGACCGGCACGAGGATCGACGTCGCCGCCGTGGCCCGCGCCGCGCACATGGTGGGGGCCCGTGTCGTCGTCGATGTGACCCAGCTTGCGGGTGCCGCCCCGGTGAGCATGAGGGACTGGGGCGTCGATGCCCTCGTGTGCAGCGGCTACAAGTGGCTCTCGGCCCACGGGGGCGTCGCACTCGCCGCGCTGGACGCCGAGCTGGCCGAGCTCGTGCCCCCGGTGGTGGGATGGATGGGGGCTGAGGATCCCTTCGACTTCACCGCGACGGACCTCAGACTGGCCTCTGGCGCGCGCCGCTACGAGCTGTCCACGATGTCGTACGCCTCTGCGGTCGGGCTGCAACGCTCCATCGACCTGCTCAGCAGCGCAGGCATCCCCGCGCTCGCCGATCACTCACGCCTCCTGGCCCACGAGCTCGTCGACCTCGTGGCCCCGTCCGGCTGGTACCCGTTCCGTCGAGCAGGGGACCCAGCCGCCAGCCACCACATCGTCTCGTTGCGACACCCCCGCGCGTCGGGACCCGACGTCCAGACAGCTCTGGCTCGGGACCACCTGGTCTTCACCAGCTCACGAGTCGGCGGCATCCGCGTGTCCCTGCACGGGTACAACACCAGTGACGACCTGCACGCGCTCGCCAGGGCGCTGACCCGCGTCACCTGATTTCGCCGCGACGCGGAACCAACACCTGACCGGCTCGCGCGGAAGGTCTGTAGGCCTGTGTCCCGCAGCCTCGTCCGCGGATCGGAATCAGGCACACTGCATGAGTGTCCGACCCGCTGCGCACCCTGCTCGCCGCGCCGCCCGACCTCCCGGTCGCTGCGGGTCTGGCCGATCTCGTCGAGGCGCTTCGCACGCGCGGGGTCGCGGTGGTCCAGGCGCCGCCGGGCACCGGCAAGACGACGTTGGTCCCACCCGCGGTCGCCGGGGTCGTCGCCGGACGGGTCGTCGTCACGCAGCCCAGTCGCATCGCAGCCCGCGCTGCTGCTCGTCGGCTGGCGCACCTGCTGGGCGAGCCGGTGGGCGAGACGGTCGGGTACGCCGTCCGCGGAGACCGGCGCAGCAGTCGTCGTACGCGTGTGGAGATCGTCACGACCGGTCTGCTGCTCCGACGCATCCAGCACGACCCTGAGCTGGTCGGAGTCGGGGCCGTCGTGCTCGACGAGGTGCACGAGCGCCACCTCGACGCCGACCTGACCTTGGCGCTGCTCATCGACGTCCGGGCCAACCTGCGTGAGGACCTGGCCCTGGTGGCGATGTCGGCCACCATCGAGGCCGAACGGACGGCAACCCTGCTCGGCCGAGGTGACGATCCCGGCGGTCCCGACGATCGACGTGGCGCCCCGGTGATCCGCGTCCCGGGCGCCCTGCACCCGGTCCAGGCGGTCTGGTGCCCGCCGCCTGCGGGGGTGCGCCGGACCGACGACCGGGGGATCACCCCGGCGTTCCACGACCACGTCGCCGCGACCGTGCGTCGTGCGCTGGTCGGGCACGAGGGGGACGTCCTGGTCTTCGTGCCGGGTGTCGCGGAGGTCGAGGCGACCGTACGTCGCCTGGCCGGTGTGGACGCGGCCGTGCACGCCCTGCACGGACGGCTGTCCGGCGCCGAGCAGGACCGTGCGCTCAGCGAGGGCCCGCGTCGACGAGTGATCGTCTCGACCGCGGTCGCCGAGTCGTCGCTGACGGTGCCCGGCGTACGCGTCGTGGTGGATGCCGGGTTCTCGCGCGAGCCACGCACCGATCACCGTCGCGGACTGGCATCCCTGGTCACCGTCGCGGTGAGCCGGGCAGCGGCCGAGCAGCGGGCGGGACGGGCCGGACGGCTGGGGCCGGGGACCGTGCTGCGTTGTTGGTCCGAGGCGGAGCACGCGCACCTGGCCGCCCACCCGGAGCCCGAGATCGCCACCGCCGACCTGACGGCCTTTGCGCTGGAGGTGGCGTGCTGGGGCAGCCAGGACGTCGACGGCCTGGCGCTGCTCGACCAGCCACCGGCGCACGCACTGTCGGCGGCCACGGAGGTGCTGGTGGGGCTGGGGGCGTTGACCGAGGACGGGAGAGTCACCTCGCGGGGCCGGGTGATCGCCGGCGTGCCGGTCGATCCCAGGCTGGCGCGCGCCCTGATCGAGGGGGCTGGTCTCGTCGGGGCCAGGCGGGCCTCGGAGGTGGTCGCGATGCTGAGCGAGGACGTACGCGCTCCCGGCGGAGACCTGGTTGCTGCGCTCCGCTCACTGCGCGCTGACAGGCGTGCAGGATCGTGGCGCCACCAGGTCACCCGGCTGGAGGAGGTGGTGGCGAAGCAGCGCGCCGCCGGCGACCGGGGAGGGGCGTCGGGCGACGCCCGGGCACTCACCGATGACGTGGCGGTGGGTCTCGTGGTGGCCCTGGCGCACCCGGACCGGATCGCCCGCAAGCGAGCCGGTACGTCGAGCTACCTGATGGCGTCCGGGACAGGCGCGGCGCTCGACTCGCACGATCCGGGGCCGCTGGCCGGTCTGGAGTGGCTCGCGATCGGTGACGCGCAGCGACGGCCCGGGCAACGTGAGGCCCGGATCCGCGCGGCGGCCCCCCTCACCGAGGACCTCGCGCTGGAGGCAGCGGGATCGCTGTGGACCGAGGTGGACGAGGTCACCTGGACCCAGGGGCGGGTGCTGGCTCGGCGACGGACGTTGCTGGGCGCGATCGAGCTCACCTCGGCCCCGCTCGGCGACCCGCCCGCGCAGGCCGTGAGCGACGCGATCCGGGTGGCGGTCGCGAGCGAGGGGATCGCTCTCCTCGCCTGGACGGAGGCGGCGACGGCGCTGCGAGCCCGCCTCGACTTCCTGCACCGCGCGCTCGGTGACCCGTGGCCCGACGTGAGCGACGCTGCACTCACACAGGACCTCGACTCCTGGCTCGGACTGCGGCTGGCGCGGTTCCGCTCGGCGAAGGATCTTCGTCGGATCGACGTGACCGCCGCCCTGCGAGCGATGGTGCCGTGGCCGGAGGCGGGCAGGCTCGACGACCTGGCCCCCGAGCGCGTGGAGGTGCCCAGCGGGTCGAGCGTGCGGATCGACTACTCCCAGGACCAGCCGGTGCTCGCCGTGCGACTGCAGGAGGTCTTCGGCTGGACCGCAACACCCCTCCTGGCCGACGGCAGGGTCCCGCTCCTGCTGCACCTGCTCTCTCCCGCGCGACGCCCAGCGGCTGTCACCGCAGACCTGGAGTCCTTCTGGGACAACGGCTACCCGGGCGTGCGCGCTGACCTGCGCGGGCGCTATCCCAAGCACGCCTGGCCCGAGGATCCACGCAGCGCACCCGCCACCGCGCGGACGAACAGGGCTCGCCGCAGCTGAGTGGCGTGTCGACCGCCCGAGTGATTCTCCCGGCCGAGGGCCGGGCACTCGCGCGGACCGGACGGGGACCGGCGTACGTCGCTGCTGCGCCTGAGGTCAGTCGGGCGCTTTCACGTGGTAGTGCCTGAACAAGGCCTGAGCGGCGCAGGCGGGACGGTCGGCCCCGTCGATCTCGATGAGCAGATCCACGGTCAGCTGCTCGCCGCCTCCCAGGTCGACCACGTCCACGATGTCGACGCGCATCCGCACGGTGGACCCGACGAGGACCGCCGTGGGGAACCGGACCCGGTTGTATCCGTAGAACATCGCGTCCTCCCGATCGGCGAAGCCGACCAGGGATGCGAAGAGGTGCGGGATCAGGCTCAACGTCAGGTGGGCGTGAGCGATGGTCCCCCCGAAGGGCCCACGGGACGCCCGCTCGACGTCGTCGTGTGCCCAGTGCCAGTCGTCGGCCGCGCGGGCGAATGCGTCGACGCGGTCCTGCGTCACAGGGAGCCACGCGGACGGCCCCAGCGTGCGCCCCTTCAACGCGAGCACGTCTGTCGTCGTGAGGACGTGGACACGATCCGTCCGAGAGCTCACGCTGACCTCCTGTACTCGACCCAGGAACATCGTCTGTCCGGGACCCACGGTCATTCAAGGGTCAGGTGCAGCAAGTCCCGCGCTATTTGCGATCGTCCTGCGTGACCGCGCGGGCCGTGGCACGATCCCGGGATGAAGATGATCACGGGTGCCGTGATCGCGGCGGCGGCGATGCTCTTCTCGGGCTGCGGCGGTGGGGGCGAGACAGTGGACTCCGGCCAAGCGGTCGCCGACATGATCGGCTGCACCGGTTGGTCCGACACGTCGGAGGAGCGGTACGTCACCGAGGGCGGTGAGTGCGACCGCGATGGCTTGAAGCTCGGGGTCTACTACTTCGCCGCCGACGACGATCGGGACAAGTTCGTCGAGGCCGGCTCGGCGTCCGACGGCAACTACCTCATCGGGGAGGGCTGGGCGATCGACGGCCCGTCTGCCGTGCTCAGGGACCTCCAGGGCGAGCACGGCGGGGACTTGTCGGCCGACGGTTGAGGCGCGTCAGCCCGCCGCCTGCCGACCACCAGCGCGAGTGATGACTCAGCGAAGCCGCAGCGTCGACACCACTCCCGCGTGGTCCGAGGGCCAGATCGGGCGGGGCTGCTGCGGAGTCTGCTCCCTGAACGGGTCGTCGCCCACGAGGTGGGCCTCGACCGTGCCGACGGCCCCGTGGACGAGGACGAGGTCGATCCGCTGGTCGAGCGTCGACGTCGGGTTGGTAAGTGTCTGGTTCTGCCCGCTGCTGTAGCCGGGGTCCTGGGGGTTCACCGCCCAGGCGTCGCGGAACCGGTCGGTGAGGAGGGCGTAGGAGCTCGTGGTGCTGCCGTCGGCGGCCGAGTTGAAGTCGCCGAGGGCGATGTCGGCGCCCGGACCCTCGGCGGGTCCGTCGAGGAACTCCTGCGCCTGCGCCTCCTGCACCTCAGGGAAGCCGGACACCTCGAGGTGGGTGTTGGCGACGTGGAACCGCCGGCCCCGGTACTTGGCGTCGATCGTCACCCAACCGCGGCCGAAGGAGGCCGCGGGGCCACCGGGCAGCGGAATGCTCTGCTGGGCGTCGTAGGTGCCGGACTGCGGGTTGTCCCAGTGCAGCGCCGGGGTGTCGGCGTTGACGAGGATCACGTCCCGGTCCTGGAGCGTGACGACGCAGTCAGCGGGTGCCACGGCCACGCAGTCGAACTGCGGGCTGAAGAGCGGCGCCGGACCGATGTTCGCGTTCTGCGTGACCGCCGCGACCTCGTAGTCCAGGCCCCGGGCTGCGAGCGCGGCCATCAGGATCTCCAGGAAGTCATAGCTGGGTGGGTTCGCGGTCGAGTCCGCAGCGGTGGCCTGCGCGATCCACTTGGTGACCTCCTGCATCCCGATGACGTCCGGCTCCTCGTCCGCGATGATGTCGGCGACCGCTTCGGCCCGGGTCGGGAAGTCGGTGAAGACGGCGGTGCCGTAGATCGTCGCCACTGCAGCGACGAACGCGGCGGGCTGCTGGGGCGGCGGCAGCGAGGGGACCTCCAGCGCCGGATCGAGGCTCGACCCGAGGTAGAGGTTGTACGACATGAACGTGAGGTCGCGCTCCGGTGCTGCCTGGGCACCACCGCCCCACGGCGCCATCAGGGTGAGCCCCAGCAACGCGACGAGCAGACCCCGGATCGTTGTGCGTGCACGCATGGTGACCTCCCAGTCAGGCTTCACTCCGGACCTGTCACTGAAACACACCTGCGCCGGGCCCTGCTAGGGCCATCGGACCCCCCGGTTGACGTCAGTCGAATCCGGCTCGGGTCGATGAGCGAGTCCTCGAAGAACTCGATGGTCACTGTCCGTCGCCTGTGTGAGGGTGCAGGCATGGCCCATGACGAGGCACGGAACCGAGCGGCTGAGGTGAACGAACACTTCCGTCCCGTGGAGCTGTCGGCTGAGACCGTCACGCGACCAGCTGGGCCGCAGAGCCGCACGGTGCATTCGTTCCTGCGCCACCTTCGCGAGAAGGGTCTGGAGTGCGTTCCCGAACCGTTGTCGCTGGACGAGGAGACCGAGGTGCTCCGCTTCATCGACGGGGAGAGCGGCGGGGACGGATGGAAGAACCAGCACGACGAGCAGGGGCTCCGTTCAGCAGCGCACCTGCTGCGGCGCATCCACGACGCTTCGGCTGACTGGGATCCGCCCCAGGACGCCGTCTTCAACGCGCCTCCTGAGACCGAAGGCGGCGACATCTTCGCGCACGGCGACCCCGGACCGTGGAACTTCGTGTGGCGGGACGGACAGGCGATCGCCCTCATCGACTGGGACTTCCTGCGTCCTGCATCAAGGATCGCCGACGTGGCCTACGCCCTGCTGTGGTTCGCCCCGATGCGGGACGACGAGTCCTCTCTGGAGTGGCATCACTTCCCCGAGGTGCCCGACCGTCGTGCGCGCATCGACGCCTTCCTGGAGGCATACGGGATGCTGGCCGACCTCGACGTGGTCGAAGCTGTCATCCGCCGCCGTCACGCGACGATCGAGCACGTCCGTCTCCTCGCCGACCAGGGGCTGGAACCTCAGAAGACCTGGGTCGCTCAGGGCAGTCTGGAGGAAGAGGCGGCGGATATCAGGTGGATCGAGGAGAACAGACCGCTCTTCGCCCGTTGACAGACCTGCGCGGATCGGGGGCGTCTAGACCGACAGCCTCGTGACGGTCCTGGACACGTGATCGCCCGTCTTCTCGAGAAACACGATCTCCCCGAACTCGACGTGCGACCAGCCGTCCTCGTCCTCCGTCAGGGCCTCGGAGGCGAAGATGGCGGCCGATGCCTCGGTCTCGTCGCACGCCTCGAAGTCGTACGACGCGTCGTCGCCCGGGACGTGGCGACCCATCAGCATGTACATCGGCTCCAAGAGCATCGAGAGGGCGAAGTCGTCCGTGCCCGGACCGGACTCCCGCAGCTTCTTCCAGTCCCCGGCCGGGTTGGTCTCGCCCTGGTGCCCGAGGCCGACGTTGACCCCGATGATCCGGTTCGGCGACACCAGGGCCATCTTCATCTTGGTGAGGGCAGGGAGATCGAGGTCCTCCATCGCCTGCGAGATGAGTCCGACCATCTCCTCGATCGCGCGTTGCACGTCTTTGTCGCTGTCGCCCGCGAGCAGGGAGAGCAGCAGCACGTAGAGGAACTCCGTGTCGGTCGTGCCCCGCATCTGCTTCAGGTACCGGTCCTCGCAGTGCCTGAGCAGCTCCTTCTGCAGGAGCATCCAGTTCGGCAGGTCGCCGTTCTGGGCGATGATCCAGGGTGTCTCGTCGAAGGAGAAGGGGTGGCAGTTCTCGTCGACCATGACGACCTTCGAGTCGTAGCTCGCAGCCCGCACGTGGCCGAGCACCGTGCTCGCCTGGAGACTCGGAATCATCCGGGTCGCATTGTCGTCGTAGAAGGCGGCCGTGGGCCGGCGGTAGATGAAGGGATCCTCCGGCTTGAGCAGGTGCTCGCTCCAGGCACCGAATCCCCAGCCTGCGAGCTGCAGGTCCGGGTAGTGCTCAGGATCGAGCGCCTGGTTGACCAGGCTGTTCGAGGGCGTGAGCAGCAGGCTCTCGAGCGGGGCCTCTGGTCCGATGTAGGCGAGCACTCGGCACATACGATTCCTTCGCTGACGGGAGGACGTGCCGCGGTCGGCGTCCACGAGCGTCGCCACCCTACGGGGCCGAGCCGGGTCTGCTCGGGGAGAGGCCCGACCACGTGCCGAGGATCTGCGATCGCCCTGCGTGACCGCGCTGGCCGGGCACGACCTGCGCGCCGCGCTCGGGTCGCTCGTCTGCACCCCGTGCCCGCGCGCGTGCACCAAGAACGGCTCGACCCGACCGGCCGGACCTCAGGTCCTCGCAGCTCCTGACCCGCTCAGCGCCGAGACAGGTGTCCCTCCCCTTGCGGCCGTTCGCGAAGTCGCCGCGACCCTTGCCCAGGTCGAGGATGTCCCGCCCTGGTGTGGCGACGACGGAGTCGCGACCTCCGCGCATCACGGCCTCCAGGCTGCGTCCTCCCTGCATGAGCAGGTCCTCGCTCCGGTTGGTTCCGCGGAACTTCCAGCGTTCGTCCGCGCCGATGATCGCCATGACCTCGAGGGCGCGCACCCCACCGGCCCGCACCTTGGTCCGCAGAACTCCACTGCCCAGGTCCACAGTGATCGTCGAGCCCTTCCTGAAGCCCGCCTTGCGTACATCGAGAATGGCAAGGTCCCTGGAACCGCCTCCGTTCACCGACACCCCGCGGGACGAGGGGGCGAGCCTGAAGTAGATGTCGTCGCCGCCCCCACCGCCATCGACGTCGACGTCCTTCACGGCCGCGACCAGGATCTGGTCCGCTCCGCCCTCACCGCGCAGGACGGCCGGTCCAGTCGCCGGATGGACCTCGAGATGGTCCGTGTCCTCTCCGCCACGCGCCGTACCTCCAGCCTGCCCCAGGACGATCCAGTCGCCGCCGGACCCTCCGTCGATGTAGTCCGGGCCGTCGGATGCCGGGTCGATGTCGGTGTCCGGCAGGTCGGCGTAGAGGGAGTCGTTGCCGCCGGCGCCGTCGATCTGGTCGGCGCCGCCAAGACCCGTCAGCACGTCGACGTACGGCGATCCGAGCAGGACGTCCGCAGTACGCGTGCCCACGATGCCCAAGGCCTCGGTCACGACGATCTGGTCGGTGCCTGACGGCTCTGCCACGATGCCCAGTCCGCCGACCGGGGTGAGGTCGGCTCTGATCCCGCCCGGGACACCGGCGGCGAGGAGGTCCGCGTAGACCACGGTGTCGACGGGGACGGAGAAGTCGTCGCGCGTCAGTGGATCGAGGCCGGCGTCGACGTAGTCGTTGCCCGCTCCCGGCCAGATGACGTCGCCGGCGGCATCGCTGTCCAGCCCGCCCAGGATGCGGTCGTCACCCGCCAGACCCTCCAGACGGTCCGACCCCTCGTCGCCGCAGATGACGTCGTTGCCGAGCAACCCCGAGATCGTGTCGTCGCCGCCCAGGCCGACCATCACGTCGTCACCGTTGGTCCCACTGAGTGCGTCGTCTCCCGGCGTGCCGAGATGCGTCGCGGCCCTGCCCTCGCACGTCCCAGCGACGGCACTCGCCGAGACAGCGGGGAGCAGCGGCGCGACGAGCGCGAAGCCGGCGAGGATCAGGCGAGCTGTGCCTCGGCGTGTGTTCATGTCATCGACTCCTTCGATGTGTGGGCCGGCACCAACGGCGTCAGCCGCCGAGGAGGCGTGGGTGATGGGTAGGGCTGAAGTGCCTCTGCCCAGCCGGTCCTGATGGTTTCTCCCCGCATCCGATGCGATTCAGGATGGGCGCATCTCGAGCACCACACACGGGACGGGAGTCCCGAACGCCTCGGGAAAGATGGGAAGTCGTCAGCGCCAGTCATTCCACAAGGGGGCGTCGTCGACCGACCCAGGACGGTCACCCAGGGGTGCTGGACTCCTGCTCGAAGGACGCCTTGAGCGCGTCGACCGTGATGGTGCGCTCCTTGATGGCGAGCCGGCGCCAGATGGGCGTGCCCAGGCGCCACACCCCGTACGACACCAGCTTGCCGCGGTGGCGTACGAGCGTCTCGCCCTCGCCGGAGGGCTGCAGGCGATAGCTCGGCCACCCCTCGAACTTGAGCTTGCCCGACCTCGACTTCTCCCACCAGTGGAAGACGATCGTGTGCGGCGCCTCCAGCTCGACGATGTCCCCGGGCATGGTCCCTTGGCTCGTCTCGTCGACGAACGTCGTACCGACGGCGGGCGGCCCCGACGACGTCTGGCGGGTCTGCTTCAGCATGCTTCCCGTGCCGGCCATCCAGGCGTTGTGGCCGTCGATGTCGATGAGCCGAGCGAACACGTCCTCGACCGGCGCCCGGACCGTGCGCTCGATCTCGAACTCGATCGGCCTCATGCGACCAGCATCCTCGCCGACCTGCGGCACCTCAAGACCAGCCGACACCAGTTCCTGACCCGACCGACGTTGCTCACCCAGCAGGGCTGTCTCGATACCGTGCAATGCATGCCCATCAAACTCGAGAACGTCGGCATCGCCGTCCGCGACCTCGAAGCCACGATCGCCTTCTTCACCGACCTCGGGCTCACCGTCCTCGGCCGTGACACGGTCAGTGGGGACTGGACCGACACAGCCGTCGGTCTCGACGGCAACCGCGCCAACATCGCGATGCTCCAGACGCCGGACGGCCACGGTCGCCTCGAGCTCTTCGAGTACATCCACCCGGAGGCGATCGAGACGGATCCCACCCGTCCCAACGAGATCGGCATGCACCGCGTGGCGTTCTCGGTCGACGACATCGACGAAGCCCTCGAGATCGCCGCGAGGCACGATTGCCACCCGTTGCGGGGAGTAGCGACATACGGGGACCAGTACAGGCTCACCTATCTTCGCGGGCCGAGCGGCATCATCGTCATGCTTGCCCAAGAGCTGAACCAGAGCTGACCCGGTCGAGCCCCTCCGGGCCGTCAGCCTTCGGCGCTTCAGCCACACGCATACCGGCCGTGGAGCCTGTGCAGCTGCCACGGGTGTGGCCCGCTCGCGGGCGCCCCGGTGCGCTCCTGGACGAGCCGGTAGACCTCAGCCAAGGCCGGGTCGCGCCACCGCTCGTCCTCGCCCAGGTCGAGCACCTCGGGCATCGGTCCACCGCGTCGGTGTCGTCGCACTGCTGGGCGTGCGCGGCCTTCGAAGTGCTTGATGACGCCCAGGACCAGGTGTGCGTCGGCGAGGGGCGCTCCCGGCCACACCAGCTCCACCAGCTCCGGCTCAGCGCGGAGTTCCGCGAGCTCCGGGGCGAGGTCGGCGACCACGGATGGTGCCAGCTCGAGCGCCGCGGTCCACAGCTCGTCCTCGCCGTACCACCACAGGACCCGCGCCAAGGAGAGCGGGGACGTGATCACGTACTTGACCGCGGACGGGTACACCCAGCCATCTTTTCAGGCTCATCACTCCCGTGAGCTCACAGCGGCGACGCCCTGGGAGCTGCCCCGGCGACTGAACCCGGGCGGTGCCTCGCGGCGTTGAGCAGTCAGGAGTGTCTCTCGGCCAGCCTGAGCGAGGAGACGAGATGCAGGAGAGCGACGAGGAGCGGTTCACCGAGTTCGTTCGCGCTCACACGGCCTCGTTGTTCCGGACTGCCTACCTCATGACTGGCGACTACCAGCGAGCCGAGGACGTCCTCCAGGCTGCCTTCGTGCGTGTGTACCTGCACTGGTCGCGCGTAGACGCCATGGATCACCCCCTGGCGTATGCGCGCAAGGTGGTCGTGAACCAGTCGGCGTCGTGGTGGCGCAAGCGATCCTCGCGCGAGTCGCTGCTGACGTTGCGCGACGAACCAGCCTGGGACGGCCGGATGGACGAGGTCGCCGAGCACGAGCGCGTCTGGCGGGCGGTGCTGAGCCTGCCGCGGCGTCAGCGCGCGGTGACGGTGCTCAAGTACTACGAGGACATGGACCAGGCGCAGATCGCCGAGACGCTGGGCATGGCGCCGGGGACGGTCAAGAGCCACAATCACGCAGCCGTACGCCGCCTCGCCGAGCTGCTCGGCGAGCCGGAGGCAGCGCCCGTCCTGCCGACCAAGGAGGCGACGTCATGAGCCTGGACGAGCGACTGACCAGGGCGGCTCTCCAGGTCGCCGGGGGGCTCACCCCACCCGAGGTGGACCCCGTTGCCCTTCGCACACGAGCCCGCGACCACCGGCGTCGCAGGACGTCGCTGACGGCCGCGGCCACGCTGGTGGCTGTCGTCACGGTGGGCGCCGTGGTCGTGCGCGGCCTGGGCGCGGACGCCACGGACCCCGTGGACCCGGCGCCATCACCGGTCGAGACCATCACGTCGCTGCCTACACCCGAGGAGACCATGCCGTTCCCGAGGTCGATGACTCCTGAGGAAGTGGTGCACGACCCACGCGCCCTGCTGCGGACAGTCGCCGTGGCGCCGGGTGATCCGGACACGAGGATCTCGATGTGGGTGGTCTCGTGCACCAGGCCGTGCCCGGAACGTGGGCCGTTCGAGTTCACCGCCGCCGCTCTGACCACGAACGGCTACGAGACGACGACATACCTGCGTCCCTCGTTCGAGCTCGGGGTCGACCTGCAGGTGAGCACGCCCGAGGACGACGTCTTCCTCGTCTCCGACCAGAGCAACGGCGGTGAGTGGCTGGTCGACACGTCCGGGGACGCGCGCAGCGTGACGCGCGTCGACAGTCAGATGAGACCTTCTGACCCGCGGTTGTGGTTCCAGTGCCCCGGCCCCTGGCGCAGCACCTGGTGCGCCCTCGACCCGGACACCGCGACCGCCCATGCGTGGCCGAGGGCCTGGGACGGGTCCGCCGCCACGCCAGTCTCCGGGGACCGCCCCTGGGGCACGAATCCCGAGCCACGGGCAACGTCCGAGTCCGGCGTGCTCGAAGCCTGGTGGGACACCAGCGATGGCCGGCAGCTGCGGACGCTCACCGCCACCACCGAGGGCGACTACATCCTCGGTACCCCTCCCGGCGAGATGGCCCACTGGGCGCGGCCGACGGGCGGCACCAACGACATCGCCATCTTCACCTCCCGCAACGGCGGCCTGGACTGGGAGGACGACATCCGGACGGCGGAACCGGGGTTCAGCGGGTTCATGCAGATGAAGCGGTCGCCAGACGGGGCGTACCTCGCCTACAGCATCTGGCCGCGGCTGGTGGTGTGGCGGGCGGAGGCGGCCGGCGGGCAGTTCCGGAAGGTCTACGAGCAGCCCGCCGAAGACATCCCGGAGACGACCGGCTCAGGCCTGTGGACGCAAGACGACCTGGTCTATGCGAACGCGAACGCCACGGCCGCCGTGTCCGCCGACGACGGGCTGACCTGGACGACCGTCCGGACGTGGCGCTGAACGCAGCACGGCGTCGACAGACCGGGGCCGGCGACGTCAGGCCGTCGGCGGAGCACGTCGGGAGTCAGGTGCTCGAGAACCCCGACCTCCTCGACGTTGGGACTACCCAGGCAAGAGGCGGAGGCAGTGGCAAGCGTCGGGCCATCAACCCACCAGGGAGACCCGTTCTGGTCCTGGCAACGCCATTCCGGGGGCGAAGCCGGCATCGACAGCGTCCGAGCACCACCGTCGCGGCGGTGGATCAGGCGACCACCAGGACCGGTGCGGAGGCGGCTTCCCGGGCGGCCTCGAGCAACGGCTTGACGTCGTCGTGGCACTGCTCGCAGTAGGAGAAGGTCCGGAAGGAGCGTCGTACTGGCGAGCGGTGCTGGCGATGCTCCTGGCAGCACACGTCAGGTCCGTGGTCGCGATGGCAGACGAGCGCGCGCATGCGGCCGTTCCATCCCGCCCGCTGCATGGTCGCGCCGGGAGGAAACGGGTTGACCGTCTCGTTTCCGGACACGAAATCCATCTCTGCCTGTCGGACCCCCCGGTCGCAGGCCACCAACGCTTCAGCGTGAGCCCCCATGGTTCGACCTTAGGCAGCGACGGGGACAGGGAGCCCACGCGAGAGTCACGCTTACCCCAAAAACGGGACACGCTGCGACATGGTCGTCCAGACCACCCGGCCACCCGTACATGGGCAATGGCTGGGTGGGTACGTCAACGGGCCCTGGTCCTGCCTCATGTGGCCGCGAGGTGCCCGTCTCGCCGATGAGGCGCAGCAACCGGACCGCCTGCTCGTGCGGGGCCCCGGGTCGACGGCCACGTGACCAGTGCCGCGGACAGCAGGAGCGTGGCGCTCACCGCCTCCACCCACGGGGTGTAGTCGTGCGAGACGTAGCCGACGGCGGCGGAGCCGATGAAGAAGTCTGCGAGCGGATTGGCCAGCCCGAGCAGGAGCGCGGCGGCCACTCGCCACCGGGTGGTCCCCGGGGGCGCATCGTCCATGCGGACGGCGGCCGCAGCCAGGAGGACCGACGGCAACCCGAAGCACCAGAGGATGCCGGCGAGCGGCACCCACCCCTCGGCCCCCGACACGGGGCTGCCCGAAAGTCCCGCGCTCCACGTGGTCGCACCCATCAGTGCGATCGCCATCGCCGGCACACACGTCGCCAACGCGACGCCCGCGTGGCGCGGCGGCCACAGCCACGGCAGCGTTGCCACCGCCACCGCCAGGCAGACCAGCGCGATCCCGGCCAGCTGGGCGGCGTCGCCTACCGGGATCCACGGACCGGGGGGCACCAGGTAGCCGTAGTCGTCGTTCTGCACCCGCACGCAGGCCGGCTCCTCGAACCGGCCCAACCTGCACGCGGGCCACCACCGGTGGGCCGCAGCCATCAGGTACAGGACCCCGGACGTCGCGAGCAGACCGGAGACCATGACCCGCAGCAACAGCCTCATCACTCGCCCCTGTCCGTCGGCCGTCGCACGACGCTAGGGCGAGGCGGGCTGCGTACTCCTCCCGCTCGACCGACTACCCCAAAGTTCGGGAACGACGACCCAGTGGCGCGAGGTCTGGGAGCATGGCGCGCGCCGAGCTCGAGGTCCTCCCACACCGCTTCTCCCTCGTACTCGTCGAACTCCGGGCCGAGGACGTAGACGAGGCGCACCTTGCCGTGCTCGGCGACGACTCTCCTCCGTCAGCGGCGTCGAGCGCCATGGTCGTCGACCAGCGTGGGGAGCAGGTGCTCGAGGACCCCGACCTCCTCGACGTTGTGGACGACCCAGGCCCGTGCCATCCGCTCGGGGAACGCCCTGGTGCTCAGGTAGCGGTTCACGGGAGTCAGGAACGACGATCTCGCGCCCAGGTCCAGGACACTGACGTAGTGGGTCCCCTGCGCGCAGGCCGACCACGTGTGCTCCAGCTGGAACACGGGCGTGCCCGCCAGCCGACGTACCAGCCGGATGCCGGTGACGTCGAGCTTCTCCACGGTCTCGGTGGTGTCGACGTAGAACTCCGGCCGCCGGTCGAACGCCTCGACGATCCGGAAGCGGGCTCCCTCCCCGGCGCCCCCGCCAGGGGCGGCTCGGTCGAGCTCCCAGTGGATGTGATCCAGCGGGTGCCAGGCCAGGTAGCTCGAGATGTCGTGACCTGCGTACGTCATGTGGTCACCGATGTGCCGGAACCACCACAGCAGCATCTCCGGCGTGACGCCGGTAAGGGGCTGGTGGTCGATGGTGACCCGCATCCGGTGGTGCGGGAGGAGGTGGACCTCGCTGCGGGCGCTGTCGACTGCACGAAGCGGGTGGAGCAGCGGCCGAGGAGCTGGGAGCGGCAGACGTCGTGCCATCAACCCACCATGGAGACTCATCCCGGTCTTGGCAACGCTGTCCCGGGTGGGGGTCCTACGGCGTCCTCGACACCACCTCGGCGCTGACGAGGAGCAGGTCGTGGTCACTGAACCGCCATGGCCGCACCCGCGCGACCGGGTCCTCGAACGCGGGGCTTCCGTAGACGTGCTGGACCCCCGGCAACCGGTCGGACGTGGCGTCGGTGCGGCTCCAGGAGCCGAGGGGGGCACACGATCTGCGGCGGTTCAGGTCCCCGCCGAAGAGCACGAGCCGTGACGCCCGGCGCGTGAGGACCCGGCGCAGCTCCGCACACTGGGCGTCGTTGGCCGCGTCCGCGCGGCTCGAGTCCGGGTTCTCGAGGTGTGCGGTGCAGACGTCGACACCGTCGTCCGTGGACACGCACAGCCAGCGACGTTCCTCCAGCTCGGCCTGCGCCACGAAGGCCTTGCTCTCGGAGCGGACGATGGGTCTCCGCGTCAGCACGGCAAGCCCGAACAGGCCGCGGCCGCCCGGATCGACGCACGGGAGCGGCGCGCCGGCGTAGCGCACCGGCGCGAAGTGGACGTCGTAGTCCGTGCGCCGGGCGATCCGGATGGCGTCACGCCGGCAGGCCTCGTTCACGGTCACCACGTTCGGCCCAGCTGCCTGGATGCGCCGCGCCGCGTCGCCGAGGATGTCCGGGTAGCCCGTCGCGTCGAAGCAGCCGGCGAGGCCCGAGAGGCACAGGTTCATCTGCACGACCATGAAGCTCGACGAAGCGGCTGCCGACCGGGGTGAGTCCCCGTCGTCGGGGGCCACCGTCCGGCAGGACACCACGGCAACCAGCAGGACCGCAGCGACCACCACGCCTGCGGCGAACGGGCGACCGGCCGGGCGGATCATGAGGCACCGTGGCCGCGGAGACCCATGGCGGGTCGGCGTTGCGCGCGTCTAGTGTGCGGAGACATGGAAGAGCTCGTGCTCCGGGTCCGGTTGCTCAGCGGTGACACGCTGGATGTCGTCTACGAGGACGGCGCCGCGAGGAGCGAACGCGAGGTCATCGATCATGTCGTCGTCACGCTCTCGCAGGATTCCGGGGTGCTGCGGTGCAGGCACGGCGATCGGCTCCTGGTGTTGTACGCACGGGGTGTTGCCGCGGTGGAGGTCGCCCCCCGAGGAGCAGTTCTCTAGGTGTCTTCCCAGGCGCTGTGTCCGGACACCGAGCCGACCCTCACGAAGCGTGTCGGCGACGCACGACCAGGGCAACAACGACGACGAGGCCGACACCGGCCGCGACGCGCAGTGCCGGGCTGTCGAACGGACCGCCCGGAGCCAGGCCGACGAACGCCGCGATCGCCGTCCCGACCCCTTCGAGGGGCCGCGTCCCGCTGCTGACTTCTTCGACGTACACGCCGGGGCTCCGATAAGTCATGTGCGCGCTCCTTCCGCGGGCCATGTCCATGGAACCGCAGCGGGCCTCGTCTGTCGACCGTGATCCAGATCGTGATGCAGGGAGCTGCACCCTGCCGTCGGGACAGCCCCCGAGGTGGTTCATACTCTGGTCGTGTCAGGCTCGTCAGAGGCTGGCTTCGCGGACGTGGTGTAGTTGCAGCACGCTTCCCCTCCAGGGAATGGGTCGAGGTTCAAATCCTCGCGTCCGCTCCAAGTCTTCAGGTCCCGCTAGCTGCTGGGCGACGTACCGCGCACATGCAGGTCCCGCAGCTCGTCGGCGAACGCGGGGACCGGCCCGGCGACCGGCAGGCCCGGCGCGACGGCGTTGATGGGCAGGGGCGCCACCGGTCCCGGTGCGAGGCCACGGGCCTGCCTCCACTCCGTGAGCTGCGCGGTCGACCCGGCGTACACGATGCGCCCGAGGCCGACCCAGGCGTGGGCGGCGGCGCACATCGGACAGTGCTCGCCCGAGGTGTAGACCGTGCAGGCGGGGCGTACCTCCGGTGCGACGTGGGTCGCCGCCCAGCGTGCGAGCTCGAACTCCGGGTGGCGGGTCTGGTCGCCGTCCGCCGTGCGGTTGCGGTCCTCGCGCAGCACGACGCCATCTGGGTCGACCAGGACCGAGCCGAACGGCTCGTCGCCGGCGTCCAGCGCCTCGCGGGCGAGGCCGATGCAGCGGCGGAGGTGGGTGAGGTCCTCGGGGGACGGATCGGTGAGCTCCATCCGTCGACCCTAGGACTCGGCGCGGCCGACGCGCCGTACGAAGGCCGGCGAGACGGCTCAGTTGATGATCTCGCCGCGCTCCGCGAGGATCACCGCGAGCCGGTCCCGCCAGGCCTGCAGCGCCTCCGGGGTCAACCGGGTCCAGTCCGCCACCTCGCCGACGACCCGGAGCGGGTGGCTGCTCCGGTAGGACCGGGTCGGGTTGCCGGGGAACTTCTTGTCGGTCACGTTGGGGTCGTCCTCGAACGCCCCCGTCGGCTCCACGGCGTACACCCGGGGAGCACCTTCGCCCGCGGCGAGCTCCGCCGCGAGCCCGGCACCGTCAGGTGTCGCCGTGAAGTAGACGTGGTTCATCACGACCTCGGGCCGGTAGTTCGACCTGAACCCGGCCGTGAGGAGATCCCCGACCTGCAGGTCGGCCTTGGTGCCGTGGAAGAACGGCCCGGCGTCCAGCGCGTCACTCACCGCACCAGCGTAGGTGCTCTCCCACGGCACTCAGTGGCTCAGAGCCGGGTCAGAGCAGGCGGCCGCAGGTCGGCCACGGGGAGCGGCCGCGCGAGGCGTACAGCTTCTTGGCCCGGTAGGTCTGCTCGCCGGCCGACGCGTGGTGCGGCATGCCGGACCCGCCGACGCTGCGCCACGTCGCGACGTTGAACTGGTAGAGGCCGTAGTAGCCGGCCGCGTTGACCGCGCGCGGGTTGCCGCCGGACTCGCACCCGGCGAGGGCGCCCCAGTTGAGCCCGTCCGTGCCCGGCACGGACCAGGGCTGCCGGCCGACGAGCACCCGACGGGCCTGCGGCTTGCGGACGATCTTGCGGGCAACGACGCGGTACTTCGCGGGCTCGCCGTTGTGGAGCGTGCGCACCGCGACGATCCGTCGCATGCCGGCCTTGCCGGGGCGGACGACCTTGCGGCGGCCGGGGGCGAGCTTGGTGGTGGGGACCTCCACGACGCCGGCGCGGACCCGCGCGGTCTTGGTCTTGCGGGTCTTCTCGACGGCGACGATCCGCACGGTGTCGCCGTGCTGGACGCGCTTCTTGCTCCCGCTGACCTTGCGCCCGTCACGGACGACCTGGACCAGGTCGTTGCCGTCGACGGCGACACCCTGGCCCTCGACCACGGCGGTCGGCCAGGCACGGGGCGGGACGGCCACCTCGACGGCGGGCTGGGTGGCCACCTTCAGGCGGACGGCCACCTGGCCGTCGGCCCGGGTGGACTCCTGGGCGGCGGCTGCGCCGGGCAGGAGGGTGATGGCCAGGGCGGCCGCGGCGGTGCCGGCGGCGACGCCGCGGAGACGGGTGGGCAGGAAGGTTCTGGGAGTGGCAAGCACAGGCAGTGACCTCACGCAGTGGGGTGCGCCGGCGGCGGCGCTCGGACGCGACGCCGTCGGTCCGGGCGTCGAGGCCGCGGCGTGCAACACCTCACGAAGGGAGGCGCCTCTCGGGTGGAGGACACCGCCAGCGACCCCACCACGACAACACGTGACGGTGGGGTCGGTCGAATCGGGATGCGGTCGTGGCCGGCGTATTCACGCTGGTACGACGCATCGAATGTGAGCGGTTTCACGCTCACAGCAGCGTGCCTCTGGGGCCAAGAGCAGTCAGCGTCCTACTCCGAGCGCGCCTGGATCGCGGGTCCGTCCTCGCGTCGTGTAGTCATGGAACGGGCCGATCCACCGAGGGAGCATCGATGAGCCTGATCATGTCGCGCCGGGACCTGGATTTCCTGCTCTTCGAGTGGCTCGACACCGAGAGCCTCTTCGAGCGCACGAGGTACGCCGAGCACTCCCGCGACGTCGTCGAGGACCTGCTGGGGCTCGCCGAGCGGATCGCGACCGACCACTTCGCCCCGCACAACCGGGCGGCGGACCTGGCGGAGCCGCGCTTCGACGGCGAGCGCGTCGAGCTGGTCCCGGAGGTCGAGCCGGCGCTGCGGGCGTTCGCCGACGCGGGGTTCCTCGCAGCGCCGCTGGGCGAGGAGGCCGGCGGGCTGCAGCTGCCCTCGTCGGTCTTCGGCGCGTGCATGGCGTGGTTCCACGCGGCCAACGTGGGCACGGCGGGCTACGCGCTGCTCACCCTCGCCAACGCCAACCTCCTCACCGTGCACGCGACCCCCGAGCTGGTCGGCCGGTTCGTGGAGCCGATGACGACCGGCCGGTTCTTCGGCACGATGGCACTCTCGGAGCCCCACGCCGGCTCCAACCTGGCCGACATCACCACCCGGGCCGAGCCGCAGCCCGACGGCACCTACCGGCTCTTCGGACGCAAGATGTGGATCTCCGGCGGCGACCACGAGATGGGCGACAACATCGTGCACCTCGTCCTCGCCCGCACCCCCGACGCCCCGCTCGGCACCCGGGGGATCTCGCTGTTCCTGGTGCCGAAGCACCTCGTGGGGGAGGACGGCACGGTGGGTGAGCGCAACGACGTCGTGCTCGCCGGGATCAACCACAAGATGGGCTTCCGCGGCACGGTCAACACCGCCCCGATCTTCGGCGACGGTGCGTTCACGCCCGGCGGACGGCCGGGCGCCGTCGGCCACCTGGTCGGCACCGAGCACCGCGGCCTGCCCGCCATGTTCACGATGATGAACGAGGCCCGGATCGGCGTCGGCCTGGGCGCCACCGCGCTCGGCTACACCGGCTACCTCAAGTCGCTGGCCTACGCGCGCGAGCGGCTCCAGGGCAGGCCCCTGGGGGCGTCGCCGGAGTCGCCCCAGGTGCCGCTCGTCGAGCACCCGGACGTGCGCCGGATGCTGCTGGCCCAGAAGTCGTACGTCGAGGGCGCCCTCGCGCTCAACCTCTACTGCTCGCGGCTGGTCGACGACATCGCGTCCCTGGACGACGCGGACGTGACCGCCGAGGCGGAGAAGCTGCTCGGGGTCCTCACCCCGATCGCCAAGAGCTGGCCGTCGCAGTGGTGCCTGGCCGCCAACGACCTGGCCATCCAGGTGCTCGGCGGCGCCGGCTACACCCGCGACCACGACGTCGAGCAGCACTACCGCGACAACCGGCTCAACGCGATCCACGAGGGCACCCACGGCATCCAGGGGCTCGACCTCCTCGGTCGCAAGGTGCTGATGGACGCCGGTGCCGGGCTGGCCCTGCTCGTCGGCCGGATCCACGAGACCGCGCGTCGCGCCGCCGGCACCGGGGACGCCGACGGCGAGAGGTACGCCGCGCAGCTCACGGCGGCCGCCGACCGGCTGGTCGAGGTCACCGGCGCGATCGCGACCCGCGGTGACCAGCAGGCCATGCTCGCCGACGCGACGGCGTACCTCGAGGCGACCGGCCACCTGGTCGTCGCCTGGCTCTGGCTGGAGCAGTGGCTGGTCGCCGACGGCAAGGAGGGCGCCTTCTACGACGGCAAGCGCGCCGCGACGGCGTACTTCTTCGGCCGTGAGCTGCCGAAGGTCGCTCCGCTGCTCGACCTGCTCGCCGGGGGCGACCGCACCACGCTGGACCTCGACCCCAGCGTCCTGTGACCGGGCGCGGGTCGGGCCGAACGTAGGCTCGGTCGTGCCCGCCCTCCCTCATGCGTAGCCCGAGGAGTCTCGTGTCCCGCTCATCCACCCGCTTCCGGACGGTCCTGCCCACCTCCGGACGTGCCGCCCTCGGCGCGACCATCGCCGGCGGCGTCCTGTCCGGCCTGACGGCCGCCCCCGAGCGCGTGGGCCGGCTGTTCCGGCGGCGTTTCCCGACGGTGGCCGTCACCGGCATGACCGGGGTCGGCAAGACCGAGCTGGCCAACCGGCTCTCGCGGCGCACGTCCGGCGAGGGCGTGGGCGAGGTCGGCTCCGCCGTCATGGAGCGACGGACCCGCCGCTCGCGCCGATTGCAGGGCTTCCGGTTCCTGGTGGTGCCGGGGGACAACGCGGCGACGCGGCTCTCGGCGCTCGACGAGGTCTTCCACGACGAGCCGGTCGACGGGATCATCCACGTGGTCGCCAACGGCCACGCCACGCCCCGGCGCGTGGCCGGCACGTCCGGCCTGGCGACGGCCACCCGCGAGGAGCTGCTCGCCGCGGAGCTCGAGGACTGGGCGATCACGTCGCACCGGATCGCCTCGATGGCCGTGCGCCGCGACCGGCCGGTCTGGCTGGTCATCGCCGTCACCAAGACCGACCTGTACGCCGACGAGCTGGACGAGGTCATGGAGTACTACTCCCCGGGGAGCGGCTCGGCCTTCGGTGCCAAGATCGACGAGCTGCGGGCGCTCGCCGGCGGGGCGAAGCTGTCGGTCGACGTGCTGCCGGTGTCGAGCCACGGTGGCGACCGCACCTCGGCCGTCTCGGCCAAGCAGGCCAGCGCGATGGTGGACGCCCTGGCGGTCCGACTGGCCCAGCTCAGCGGCCACGTCTGACCTCGGCACCCGCCCGCACCGGGCCGTGCTCCGGTGAGTGGGGTCGGACCGTAGTGTCGAGCAGCGGCCGTCGTACGACGCTCGCCCGCTGCTGAGAGGACCACGCATGTCCGAGTCATCCACGTCGTCACCGGGCCGTGCCCTGGTGGTGGGAGCCACCGGGATCGTGGGGCAGTCCGTCGCCCGGCGACTCGTCGACGAGGGCTGGGAGACCTACGGCCTCTCCCGCAGCGGCACCACGCCGCACCCCGACGTACGTCCTGTCCGTGCCGACCTCGGCGACCCCGCGGGGCTGGCCGAGGCGCTCGCGGACGTGGCGCCGGACTTCGTGGCGATCACCGCGTGGACCCGGATGGAGACCGAGGCGGAGAACATCCGGGTCAACGGCGGAGCCGTCCGCGACCTGCTGGCCGCGCTGTCGCCGGCCGGCTCGCTCGAGCACGTGGCGCTGATGACCGGGCTCAAGCACTACCTCGGGCCGTTCGAGGCGTACGGCCAGGGCGAGATGCCCGACACGCCCTTCCGTGAGGACGAGGAGCGGCTGCCCTACCCCAACTTCTACTACGTGCAGGAGGACGAGCTCTTCGCCGCCGCCGAGCGCGACGGCTTCACCTGGAGCGTGCACCGCTCGCACACGGTGTTCGGGTTCGCCACGGGCAACGCGATGAACATGGTGGCCACGCTGTGCGCCTACGCCTCGCTGTGCCGCGCGAGGAACCTGCCCTTCGTGTTCCCCGGCTCGGAGCAGCAGTGGAACGGGCTGACGGACGTCACCGACGCCGACCTGCTCGCCGAGCAGATGCTGTGGGCGGCACGGACGCCGGCCGGGCAGGACCAGGCGTTCAACGCCGCCAACGGCGACGTCTTCCGGTGGCGCTGGCTGTGGCCCCAGGTCGCGGCGTGGTTCGACCTGGAGTGGGAGGGGTACGCCGACGAGCCGCGCCCCCTGGAGGTCTCGATGGCCGGCATGGAGCCGGTGTGGCGCGAGCTGGCGGCGACGTACGGCCTCGTCGAGCCGGACCTGTCGCGCGTCGCGTCCTGGTGGCACTCCGACGCCGACCTCGGGAGGGACATGGAGGTCGTCACGGACATGAACAAGAGCCGCGCCGCCGGGTTCTGGGCCACCCGCGACAGCAGGGCGACGTTCTTCGCGTACGCCGAGCAGTACCGCAACGCCCGGGTCATCCCCTGATCAGGGCCTGTCGTCGCCGGAGACGGGACTTCTGTCCCTGAAGCTCCATGGGCCGGCGGCCTACGCTCCGATCCATGGCCTACGAATACAAAGTGGTGGAGCTCCGCGAGAAGATGCTCGGCGGCAAGATGTCGGGCGACAAGCTCGAGACGATGCTCAACGGGCACGCCCGGCAGGGGTGGCGGCTGAAGGCGATCACCTCGACGGAGATCAAGGGCCGGGTCGGGCCGGGCGGTGTCGACGGTCTCATCGTGACCTTCGAGCGTTCGGTCTGAGCCTTCCAGGAGCTGACTGCGGTCGCTCGTCGGCGCCTGTCGGACGGCCTTCCGGGTCGTCTCGCCGGGCGTGCATGTCCACCCCTGCGTCTCGATGCACCGTGCGACGTCGTCCGGGCCTACGATGCGCGCTCGACCCCGAAAGGACCCCACGTGGCCACTGACTACGACGCATCGCGCAAGACCGAGGACGAACAGAAGGAAGAGAGCCGCGAGGCGCGACGCCTGACGTCGGGTGAGCAGGACAAGACCTCGGGCAAGATCGACGAGGACGAGACCGAGCTGGCCGAGTCCTACGAGCTCCCCGGCGCGGACCTCTCGCACGAAGAGCTCTCCATCGAGGTCACGCCGAGGCAGAACGACGAGTTCACCTGCACCTCCTGCTTCCTCGTCCAGCACGAGTCGCGTCGGGAGTCGCCGGGCAAGGACATCTGCCGCGACTGCGCCTGACGTCCCACGGGACATCCGGCCGCTACTCGGCCGGCGCCTCGGCGGCGTACTTGACGGAGTCGGCCTCGGTCCCGACGTACCTCTTGGTCAGTGACCTCGTCATCAGCCAGCCGATCGAGGAGAGCGGACCGGACACGGTGACGGTGAGGGTGAGTCGACTCCCGGTGGGGTGCGGCTCGACGACGTGCGACGCGGTCACGGTGACACCCGGCGAGCTCGACTCCCAGGTGTAGGACCGCCCGTCGGTCATCTCGGTGACCGTCCACACCGCGGTGGGCAGGCGGGGCTGCTGCAACCGGGTCCGGGACCCGACGACCAGCGGACCGTCGTCGAGCCGCTCCACGGCCTCGACCGTGGGGATCCGCTCGGGCCAGCGCTCGACGTCGACGACCACCGCCCAGACCGCCTCGGGCGGAGCCGCGATGGTGACGGTGTGCTCCAGGCCGGGCATGCGTCGATTCTACGAGCCCCCGGCGGCATCTACTCCGAGCTCGGGCCGAGGATGCAGAACTCGTTGTCCTCCGGGTCCGCCAGCACGACCCACGGCCGGTCGCCCTGGCCGATGTCCGCGCGTCGTGCACCGTGCGCGATCAGTCGAGCGACCTCGGCGTCCTGGTCGTCCTGGCTGTCCGGCCGGAAGTCGAGGTGCAGCCGGCTCTTGCCCTGCTTGGCCTCGTCGAGGCGCACGAAGTCCAGCCCCGGCGTGCGGTCGGCCTCCGGGCGGATCTCGAGCTCGTTGATCTCGTCCGTGTAGACGACGACCCAGCCCAGCGCCTCGGCCCACCAACGGCCCAACGCCACCGGGTCCTGCGCGTGGACGATGACCTGCTCCCACTTCAAGCTCATGCGGCAGAACCTAGAGGAGCCCGTGGTCCACGACCAGTGGATTCGCGGCGGCGCCTCACCGACGCAGCGGTCCCTCGGCCCGACGTAGTCGCTCGGCCAGGTGCAGGCCCGCGTCCCATCCCGGGGCGCGACCGGCGAGGGGCGGGCGGAGCGAGTCCATGTCGTGACCGGATCGCGCGAGCGCCCACGAGACGACGGAGTTGGAGTTCCACATCTCGCCGGCGTGCAGCTCGTCGCGACCCCAGGTGAGGGGCGGGACCTGCGCGAGCACGTCGAGCACGGCCGCGACCTGCGCCGGGTCGTCCGTCGTACGGACGGGGCTGGCGACGGCCTCGGCGATGTCGGGGATGCGGCCGCCGGGCCAGCAGCGCACCTCGTAGCGGAACGCGCGGAAGCGGCCGAGCCGCTCGGACGCGACCGGGCCCTCGCAGAGGACCCCGCGGTGGGGGTCGGAGACGTTCCAGACCGGTCCCATCTCGACCGCGTACGTGACGCCGTCGACGCCCACCATGAGGCCGGAGTGGTAGAGGTCCAGGGGTGGGCGGTGCTCGCGACGCGCGGTCAGGCGCTCGTAGAGGCGGCCGTTCAGGCGTACGACGTGGCCGCCCGCCCCGAGGGGCAGCCAGTACAGGTCGACCCAGGCCTCCATCGCCCCCACCTCCTCGCTCACCGCCCAGCCAACAGCCGCTCGCGAGTGCGGGTAAGGGCCGAACGTCACTCCGTGGCGAGCTCGTCGTCGACGTACACCGGTCGCGAGACGCGCAGCCCGGCCCAGGTGAAGGGGACGACCGTGGACATCAGCAACAGGATGGGGACCGTCCAGCTGTCGGTGGCGGCGTGCAGCAGCCCGACGGTCACGGGGCCCAGTGCCGCGAGCAGGTAGCCGACCGGCTGCACGAAGCCCGACAGCCGGGCCGTGATCCGCCGGTCGTGGGTGCGGGCGGTGAGCAGCGCGAGGGTCGTCGGGAACGCCAGGCCGGAGAAGCCGAGCAGCAGCGCCCACAGCCACGGCAGGGTGGCCGGGATGGTGACGAGTCCGAGGTAGCCGCCCAGCATCGCCACGGCGAAGCCGAGCATCCACGGCGCCAGGCTGGGGGAGCGGTCGATGACCGTCGGCATCAGCAGTGCGCCGGCGATGCCGCACGACGTGACGGTGGCCAGCATGGCGCCCGCGTAACCGGGGGAGAGGCCCGCGTCGCGGTAGATCTGGGGCAGCCAGCCGAACTGCACGTAGGCGTGCATCGACTGCACGGCGAACAGGGTCGTCAGGGCCACCGCCGTGCGCGAGCGGTAGATCCGCAGGGTCGGGTCGGGCGGCGAGGGTGCCTCGGACGGTCGCGAGGAACGCTCCCGGACGGCCAGCCACGCCCAGAGCGGCAGGGAGACCAGCGCCAGCACGCCCCACATCGCGAGCGCCGGGCCCCACCCGACCTGTGCGGCGGCCGGGGCGGTGAGGGCGGAGCCGAGGGTGCCGCCGACGATGAGCGTGGTGCCGTAGACGGTGGGCAGCAGGACGTTGTCCGACGGGGCGTGCGCCTTCATCCACGCCGGGACCATCACGTTGCCCACGGCCATGCCGGCCAGCGCGAGCGCCGACAGGACGAGGAACAGCCAGGGGATGTCCGTCAGGCCGCGCAGGACGAGGCAGATCCCGGCCAGGGCGAGGCCGGCGGCGATGCCCGTCGTGACCCCGATCCGGCGGGAGATCCCCACGGCCATCGCGCCGACCAGCCCGAAGCACAACCCGGGCAGGCCGGTGAGGACGCCCGCCGTGCCGGAGCCGATCCCGAGGCCGGCGGTGACCTCCTCGAGGACCGGGCCGATCGACGTGGCGCCGGGGCGCAGGTTGATCGCGATGAGGGCGGTGGCGAGGATCGCCACGGCGCCGGTCATGGGCTTGTGGGAGCGCTTCACCCCGTCTCCCGGAGACCTCGGAGCGAGCCTCCGGCTGGCCTCAACCACCGGTGATGATCAGCTGGACGGAGACCTCGCCGAGGCCGGGCGCGACGACGTGCCACGCCCCGCCGCCGCTGACGTCGAGGGGTGGGATGACGGATCCGGTGATGACCACGTCGCCAGCAGACAGGGACGCGCCGCACGATGCAAGTGTCGAGGCCGCCGACGCGAGGATCGACCCCAGCTCACCGGTCAGCTCGAATGGCGTCGAGGTCGACGCGACGACCTCCCCGTCGCAGGACACGGAGAAGGAGAGGTCGGCGGGCAACGACGGGGACAGCGGCCCGAGCAGCACGTGCCGGTGGAAGATGTTGCCGGCCAGGACCTCCTCGATGTCGGTGGGCGGCGGATCGAGGTCGGCGAGCTCGATCGCCACCGACCAGCCCGCCACCGCGGCCAGTGCCTCGGCGGGGGAGGCGTCGGCCGACACGTCACGGCCGAGGTGTACGGCCACCTCCGCCTCCAGCATCGGTGCCGTCCACCCCGAGACGTCGATCGTCGAGCCGGACGCCAGGAGCCGGTCGTCGGTGAGGAAGCCGACGAGCGGGCGGTCGGTGGCGAACCTGGCCAGCGCCGCGGGCGCCCCGAAGCCGAGCTTCCACCCCAGCGGGGCGACCTCCGGGGAGAGGGCCGCGGCCCGGGCGGCGAGCATCCGCGTCGTACCGGCCGCGATGCGCGGGTCGAGGCTCATGACGGGTCGTCGAACTCGTCGTCGGGCCCCGGCATCCCGTAGCCCGCCGCGGCCAGCGAACCGGCGCCGCTCCAGCCCCAGATGAGCAGCACGTCCTCGTCACCGGTGTTGACGAACCCGTGGTAGTTGCCGCGCGGGGTGAAGATGACGTCACCGGCCTGCGAGGGCTCGCGACCCTTGTTGGTGTGGATCTCGCCGCGGCCCGACATCACCACGAGGAACTCGTCGGCGTCGGTGTGGAAGTGGCGGTCGTGGCGGGCGCCGGGCGGCAGCACGGTCCGGCCGACGGTGAGGCCGTCGGAGCCGCCGCGCTCGGAGTTGATGAGGTACTGCACCTGCATGTCGATCCAGCCCTCCTCCTCCCGCAGGCCCTGCTCGAGGGGGACGTCGGCGACGGTGGTGCGGTACGGCGCGCGGGCCTCGTCGGGGGTCGTCATCGGACCTCCACCCCCGCAGCCCGGCGGTAGACGTCGGCGACGCTGACCAGGAAGTCGCGGTCGGCCAGGCCGCTGCTGCGTGCGGCACTGAGCATCTCGCTCGCGGCCGAGCACGTCGGCAGCATGACGCCCAGCTTGCGGCCGAGCTCCTGCGCCAGGACGAGGTCCTTCTGCTGCAGCTCGACGTCGGCGAAGACGTTGTCGTCGTCGACCAGCAGAGGTGCGCGGTAGCCGATCACCGGCGACGCGATCACGCTCTTGAGCGCGGCGTCGACCACGGCGGCCCGGTCGACGCCGGCCTTCTCGACCAGCGTCACCGCCTCGGCGAAGGCCGTCACCGACACCACCAGGGACAGGTTGATCGCCACCTTGGTGAGGATCGCGTGCCCGTTGGGACCGATGTAGGTGACCTTGGGGCCGATGGCGTGCAGCAGCTTCTCGACGTGGTCGTACGCCGAGCGCTCGCCGCCGACCATCACCGACATCTGGCCCGCGGCCAGGGTCGCCGGGGACCCGGAGACGGGGGTGTCGAGGTAGCGGGCGCCGGTGGCGGCGACCTCCTCGGACAGCGCCACGCTGCGCTCGGGAGCGATGGTGCTCAGGTCTGCCCACACCGTGCCGGCACCGAGCCCGGCCAGCAGGCCGTCGTCGCCGTGCGCCGCGCCCTCGACGGCTGCGGTGTTGGTGAGCATCGTGAAGACGACGTCGCACTGCTCGGCGACCTCGCGGGGCGTGTCCGCCCACCCCATGCCGGCGTCGAGCAGGTCCTGCGCCTTGCTCCTGGTCCGGTTCCAGCCGACCACGGGGTGGCCGGCGTCCATGATCCGGCGGGCGATCCCGGAGCCCATGGCCCCGAGCCCCACGAACCCCACGCGTTCGATGTCGTTGTACATGCCTCGCTCCTCTCGTGCCTGTCGTCGGTCGGTCACGCGTTGTGCCTGTCCAGGAAGTCGACGATCACCGCCAGGGCCTCGCGCTGCACGTCGTCGACCCGCGCCACCCCGTCCGCGTCGGACTCGGGGTAGATGTAGCCGTGCACCTCGTGCGACCACGACCGCCACTCGGCGTCCGCGCGCTTCTCGGCCAGCAGCTCGTAGGTCAGCCGGAAGATGCCCTGCAGCTCGTCCTGGTCGCGGCCGAGCACCAGCACCGGGATGTCCACGCCGTCGAGCCGTGCCGACACCTCGTCCGGGTCGGCGACCCGGGCGCGGGCCCGCTCGGTGCTGCGGATCTCCATGCTCTCGATGTCACGCAGGCCGCCGTCGCTGGTGACGGTGGGCACGTCGTCGAGCCGCAGGGTGAGCAGCTCGTGCGAGGCGGGCTCGGCCGCGACGCCCGCACGGAGCAGGCCCGGATACTGCGAGAGCAGCTTGAAGAGCATCTCGCCGGCGTGGCTGACGCCGACGTGGAAGAGCCGGTCGGCGTCGATCGCCGGGTGGGCCGCGACGTGCCGCAGGATCGCGACCTCGTCCTCGTACTCCAGCGGCGCGCGGCTCATCAGCCCCATGCCTTGCCGCACCGTCGTCCGCAGCGGCCCGCCCGTCTGGTAGCCGAGCTCGACCTCCGTGCGGTAGCGGACCCATGCGCACGCATAACCAGCGTCCAGCAGCACGTCGGTGACGTGGCGGAAGCGGTGGACCCGGTCCCGCAGCCATTCGATGCCGCCGCCACCGTTGCCGTAGGCGACGAGCACGAACGGGTGTGGTCCCGGCCCGTCGGGCAGCCGGAGTGCGTACGGCGCGTAGAGGCCGTCGAGGGTCTCCGCCACCAGGTAGTGCGCCGGCCGGTCCGAGCCGGCCAGCGGTTCGACCAGGACGGGGTTGCCGGGTGAGCCCCAGTCGGCGGCGCTCACGCTCACCGGGAGGAGCCGGAGGTGCCCGGTGCGCCGGCGGCCCAGTAGTCCTCCTTGGCCTTGGACGCGGCCAGCGCCTCGGCGTCCTCGAAGCCCGGTGCCATCGACGCCGCCGTGCCGGCCATGTACTGGTGGTGGTCGACGTCGAGCAACCGGATCCAGCTCTGCTGGCCGAAGGTCAGCGCGATGACGCACCCCAGCTCGACCAGCTCGTCCTCAGTGAAGTGGGCGTGCAGCCGGCTCCACAGCCCGTCGCGGTCGTCCTCGTTCCAGGCGATGGCCTGCGCGTAGGCGAGCGCGGCCTTCTGCCGGTCGTCGAACTTGTCGGACGACTCGAAGTTGAGGAGGTCGTCGTACTGACCCTCGACGAGGCCCTGCTGGCTGCCCTTGACCGAGCGCTGGTTGCCGCAGAACTCGCAGCTCACCGTGCGGGAGATGTAGACCCGGCACAGCTCCTTGATCGCGTGGTCGCACACGCCGTTGCGGAACATCTTCTCCCACGGCTCGGCGAAGGCCCAGAACGCTGCCGGCACGTGCGCGCGCACCGCGTTGGTCTCCGGGCGGGGCGTGCCCTCGCGGGCGCTGCGGTCCATCTCGGCCTGCATGCGGGGGTCCATGTCGTCGTAGGCGACGTAGGAGATGCGGGGCTGCTTCATGGTGGCTCCTCGGTTGGGGACGGTTGGGCGGAGTTCGGTCTGTTTCGAGGCTCGCTGCGCTCGCACCTCAACCACCGATGGCATCGATGGCTCGGACGACGGCGTCGTGGGTCAGGGGGAGGTCGCGGACGCGGACCCCGAGGGCGCGCTGGACCGCGTTGGCGATCGCGGCCGAGGTCGGCCCCTGGGCGGCCTCGCCGGCACCGGTCGAGGGGGCGTCGCTGTCGACGAGGTGGACGGTGACCTCGGGTGCCTCGGAGAAGCGCAGCACCGGGTAGGCCTCCCAGTCGGTGCCGAGCAGCCGACGCGCGTCGAAGCCCATCCGCTCCTTGAGCGTCCACGACGTCGCCTGGGTCGCGCCGCCCTCGAGCTGGTTGCGGGCGCCGTCGGGGTTGACCACCCGGCCGACGTCGGCGACGACGACGAGGCGGCGTACGACGACCGCGTCGGTCACCTCGACGTCGGCGACGATCGCGCAGTGGGCGCCCCGATCCTTGTAGCGGGCGTACGCGACGCCGCGACCGGTGTCCTCGGGCGGCTCGTCGTCCCAGCCGGCGAGCCGAGCGGCCTCCGCGACGACGTGCCGGGCCCGCGGGTCGGTGAGGTGGTCGAGCCGGAACGCCACCGGGTCGACGCCGGCGCTCTCGGCCAGCTCGTCCATGAACGACTCGATCGCGAAGACGTTGAGGTGCGCTCCCAGCGCGCGCATCGCGGAGGTGCGCAGCGGGGAGTCGGTCTTGCGGTGGCCGACCACGCGCCGGGGCCCCACGTCGTACGCCGGTACCGCGTTGCGGGTCGTCCCACCGCCCGCCGCCGGGGGCGGGTCGGTCGACGGAGGCAGGGGAAACGGCTCGGCGAGGTGGGCACCGGCGAGCAGGCCGGGGTGACCGGCATAGCCGGGCCGCGCGCTGTGCCCCGTGCTCCACACGTCGTGGGACCAGCCGGTGATCCGGCCACCGTCGAGCCGGGCCCGCAGGGTCGCCGTCATCGCCGGGGCCAGCGGTCCCCACGTCAGCTCGTCGGGACGGGTCCAGCGCAGCAGCACCGGCCGCCCGGGCACCGCCCGGGCCAGCAGGACGGCGTCGAAGGCCGCGTCGTCGGCGGCGTTGTGGCCGTAGCAGCCGGCGTTCTCGACGTGCTCCACCACGACGGTCACAGGGTCGAGGTCGAGGGTGGCGGCGATCGCGTCGCGCAGTCCGTGGATGCCCTGGCTGTGCGAGGAGACGTGCACGCCGCCGTCGGTCCACACCGCCAGGCCCGCACTGGGCGCGATGGAGGCGTGGGCCAGGAAGGGGCGCGAGTACGACGCCTCGACGACGCCCGGCCCGGGGCCCGGGGCGCCGTCCTCCTCGAGGACCGGCACCTCCTCGTGGGCGCCGGACCGCAGCCAGCGGGGCAGATCGTCGGGGTCGGGGAGCAGGTCGAGCTCGTCCCACTCGGCGTCCGCGCGGAGCTGCTCGAGCGCCCGGTCGACGTCGGCCTCGCGCTCGCCGACCACGCCGACGAAGGAGCCGTCGCGCACCAGCATCACCTTCGCCTCGATCCCTGAGGAGGCGAGTGACAAGCCGTCTCGAAGGGTCCATCCGTCGGGCACCGCGCGCAGCACCGCGCCCACCGACGGCGGGCGCAGCACCCGGCCGTGCAGGAGTCCCTCGGGTCGCAGGTCGGCCAGGAACCGGGGCCGGCCGAGGACCTTGTCGGGCAGGTCGAGCCGCGGCTCGCTGCGGCCGACGGCCACTGCCCCGCCCGGCGCGAGGGGAGCCACCGTCGTGAGGTCGAGAGCGGGGTCGAGGGCGGCGATGCGGGCGACGTACTCCTCGACCGGGGACGTCGGGCCGGCCAGCGCCCGCACGACGCCACCGACGTGGGCCAGCGCAGGTCCGGTCTGCAGCACCGACAGGCTGCCGGCGGTGAGGCCCTGGTCGGGCCCGAGCCCGGTGTGCGGCGCGACCATCCGGATCCGGTCGAGGGAGAGGGCCAGCGCGTCGGCGGCGAGCTGGGCCAGCGTGGTGGCGATGCCCTGGCCGAGCTCGGCCTTGCCCACCCGCACCTCGACGAGGGCACCGTCCCCACTGCCCGCCACCGACACCCAGCTGCCGAGCCGGGGGTTGGTGATGACGTGGGGAGCGAGGTCGGTCACGCGGTCGGCTCCCGGGCGGCGAGGACCGCGTCGACGATCCGCCGGTGTGCGCCGCAGCGGCACAGGTTGCCGTCGAGCGCCTCGGCCACCCGGGCCGCGTCGGCGGTCGGCTCCTCGTCGAGCAGGGCGGCCGCGCGGACGACGATCCCGGAGATGCAGAAGCCGCACTGGGCGGCCTGCCGGTCGAGGATGGCGCTCTGCACGGGGTGCGGCGTGCCGTCGGCGGAGAGTCCCTCGACGGTGGTGACCGAGCGGCCCTCCGCCTGCCAGACCGGGGTCTGGCAGGACGGCACCACGGCGCCGTCGAGGACCACGTTGCAGGCCCCGCACAATCCCTGGCCGCAGCCGAAGCGGGTGCCGACCAGTCCGAGGTCGTCGCGCAGCACGGTCAGCAGCGGGGTGTCCGGGTCCCCGCCGACCTCGACGCGCGTGCCGTTGACCTCGAAGCCGGTCACCCGAAGACCTCCGGGTGGTGCGAGAGCTCGATGCGGGTGCGCCGGATGTGACCGCCGAGGAAGCGCTCGCCGTCGTCGGCGTCCCGGCGGACCACGGCGTCGAGGATCAGCCGGTGCTCGGAGTTGACGACCCACATCCGGCTGCGCCCACCGAGCGCGACGAACGCGCGGCGGTAGTGCTGGGTGGAGTTCCAGAGCCGGGTCACGTTGGACATCAGGGGGTCGATGTGGCACCCGGAGTAGGTGAGCATGTGGAACTCGCGATCGAGGTCGAGGAACTTCTCCAGGTCCTCGTTGTCCTCGATCCGCTGCTGCACCTCCTCGAGCCGGGCGTGCTCGTCGGGCCCGAGCTGCGGCATGCTCTCCGCGAGGGCCAGCGGCTCGAGGCGCTCGCGCATCCGGTAGACGACGTCCACCTCGTGCGGGGACAACCGCGGCACCCGGGCCCCCTTGTGGGCCTCGTGCTCGGTGAGGCCCTCGGCCTCGAGCATCCGCAGCGCCTCGCGCACCGGCAGCCGGCTGGCGCCGAGCCGCTCGGCGACCTCCTCCTGCCGGATGCGGTCGCCGGGCCTGAGCTCGCCGCCCAGGATCGCCTCGCGGAGGTACGCCGCAACGCGGGTGCTGCCGATGTCGGAGGTGTGGCCCGTGGCACTGCTCGTCTCGCTCATGGACGTGGATTCTCCCGGTCCCAGCGCTTGCCGTCCGGGGCGGACACCAGCTCGAACTGCATCCCCCACGGGCTGCGGAAGTAGATCCACCGGTTGCCCTCGGCCGGGCCGCGGCTCGCGGTGGGTCCGTCGAGGACCTCCACCCCCGCCGTACGCAGGTGGTCGACGGCGGCGTCGAGGTCGTCGACGTACAGCGCGACGTGGTGGCCTCCCACGTCGCTGTTGCGTGGGGGCTGCGTCCGCTGGTCGGGGGCGGAGTAGTGGAAGACCTCGAGGAGGGTCTCGCCGGCGAGGCGGAACCAGCGATTCTCGACCATCACCGTGTCGGGGTGCACGGCGAGGTGCCGGGTCATCCAGTCGTCGCCGGCGTCGGGGTGGGAGAAGGGGCCGAGGGAGTAGAGGTACTCGCAACCGAGCACGTCGACGAGGAACCGGTGGGCCTCCTCGAGGTCGGGCACGGTGAAGCCCACGTGGTCGATCCGACGCAGGCCCGGCAGTGCCATCGACACCCCTTCTGGATCCGAAACGGGACAGAGTGCCAGCAAAGCACGCATAACCGTGTGGCGTCCATCACTCGTGACTCTAGATTTTGGATCCAATCGGTGTCAGAGTGGCGGCGTCACCGAGGAGGAGAGCCATGCCCCAGCACCGCCCGCTCACGCCCGCGGCCCCGTGGGTCGAGGTCGTCGCCACCGACGAGGACTGGGACGCCGCCGACCCGCAGCTGCTGCGCACGTTCTACGCCCAGCTGGTCTGGATCCGCGCGTTCGAGCAGTACGTCCTCGACCTCGCCGGCGCCGGGCTGATCCACGGGCCCGCCCACTCCAGCATCGGCCAGGAGGGCGGCGCCGTCGGCTCGGTCCTCGCCCTCACCAGCGAGGACTCGGTCAACGGGTCGCACCGCGGCCACCACCAGTTCCTCGCCAAGGCGCTCCACCACGTCGAGCCCAAGGGGATGGACCCGCTCGCACCCCCGTCCGACGACGTGCGCGACGTGCTGCTGCGCACCCTCGCCGAGATCGCCGGCCTCGACCGCGGCTGGAGCCACGGTCGCGGCGGCTCGATGCACCTGCAGTGGAAGGAGGCCGGCGCGATGGGCACCAACGCCATCGTCGGCGGCGGCGTCCCGCAGGCGGCCGGCTTCGCCTTCGCCCACCAGCGATCCGGCACGGACGCGGTCTCGGTCACCTACTTCGGCGACGGGGCCGTCAACATCGGCTCCACCCTCGAGACGATGAACCTCGCCGGCGCGTGGGCCCTCCCGGTCTGCTTCTTCATCGAGAACAACCGCTACGCCGTGTCCACCTCCGTCGAGGAGGCCACCGCCGAGCCCCGTCTCTCCGCCCGCGGCATGGGCTTCAACCTCGCGTCCTGGAAGGTCGACGGCCAGGACCCGCTCGCCGTCCACCTCGCCATGACCGAGGCCGTGGAGCACATGCGGGCAGGTCGTGGCTCGACCGTGGTCGAGGTCGACACCTACCGCTTCTTCCACCAGAACGGCGGGTTCGCCGGCAGCGCGTTCGGCTACCGCGACAAGGAGGAGGAGAAGGCGTGGCGGCTGCGTGACCCGCTGACCATCACCTCCGCCCACCTCGAGCGGCTCGGCCTCCTCGGGGACGGCGAGGCCGACCGGGCGCTCACGCAGGCAAAGGCCGTGATGGAGGAGATCGGCGACGTGCTGCTCGAGCCGGTCCCCGACGGCAAGCCCGGCCAGCGCCGGATCCGCGCCGCCGAGTGGCCCGACCCCGCGTGGGTCGACGTCGGTGTGCGCGGCGACCTCTCCGAGATGGACGACGCCCGGGTGGTGGCCGCCGAGGGGCACGCCGTGCCCGTGCACGACATGAAGCTGGTCGAGTCGATCGCCGCCGTCCTCGGCCGTCGGATGGAGACCGACCCCGGCGTGATCGTCATGGGCGAGGACGTCCACCGGCTCAACGGCGGCACCAACGGCGCCACCCGGGGCCTCAGCGAGCGCTTCCCCGACCGGGTGCTCGGCACGCCCATCAGCGAGAACGCCTTCACCGGCCTCGCCTGCGGCGTCGCGCTCGACGGCCGCTTCACGCCGGTCGTCGAGTTCATGTACGCCGACTTCATGTGGGTCGCCGCCGACCAGCTCTTCAACCAGGTTGCCCGCGCGAGGCACATGTACGGCGGGGACGGCGCCGTACCCCTCGTCCTGCGCAGCAAGGTCGCCATGGGCACCGGCTACGGCTCCCAGCACTCGATGGACCCCGCCGGCATCTTCGCCACCTCGGCGGGCTGGCGCATCGTCGCGCCGAGCACGCCCTACGACTACGTCGGCCTGATGAACGCGGCCCTGCGCTGCCAGGACCCCGTCGTCGTGCTCGAGCACGTCGACCTCTACAACGCCGTCGGGCCGGGACCGGTCGACGACCTCGACTTCTGCCTGCCCGTCGGCAAGGCCGCGATCCGTCGTGAGGGCAAGGACGCCACGATCCTCACCTACCTCGGGATGGTGCCGTTCGTGCTCGAGGCCGTCGAGGAGTTCGGCCAGGTCGACGCGGAGGTCATCGACCTGCGCTGGCTCGACCGGGCCAGCATCGACTGGGACACCATCGAGGCGTCGATCACCAAGACCAACCAGGTGCTGATCGCCGAGCAGGGCGCGGTCGGCACGTCGTACGGCGGGTGGCTGGCCGACGAGATCCACCGGCGGTTCTTCGACCTGCTCGACGCCCCCGTCCGCCGGGTCACCGGCGCCGAGGCCTCGCCCAGCATCAGCAAGGTGCTGGAGCGCGCGGCGATCGCCCAGAAGGACGAGGTCATCGCCGAGCTCACCGAGATCGCGAGGTACTGACGTGGCACGCGTGCTGCGGATGCCGGGCGTCTCGGCCAACGCGACCGAGGCGGTGCTGGCCGAGTGGCTGGTGGCCGAGTCGGCGGAGTTCGCCGCGACCGACGCACTGGCGACCGTCGAGACCGACAAGGCGCTGGTCGACGTGGAGGCCGAGGCCGCGGGCGTCGTGCTCAAGGCCCTGGTGGCCGCCGGGTCGCAGGTCGAGGTGGGCGCCCCGATCGCCGTGCTCGGGGCGGTGGGGGAGCGGGTCGACGACCTGGCGGCCCTGCTGCGTGAGCTCGGCGTCGCCGAGGAGTCCGCCCCCGTCATCGCCGAGCGGCGCGACGTCCCCGACCAACCGGTCGAGCGCACCGAGCCCGACGTCGACCCGGGCTCCGGCGCCCCGGTCGTCGAGCCGGCGCCCGAGTCACCCGCCGCCGCGTCTCCTGCGCCGGTGGCCGGGACCGGCCCTGCCCGTCCGTCGGGGCGGGTCTTCGCCAGCCCGCTGGCGCGCAAGATCGCCCGCGACGCCGGACTGGCCATCGAGGAGATCCCCGGCACCGGCCCCCGCCACCGGGTCCTGCGCCGCGACGTCGACGCCCTGCTCGCCTCGCGCCGGGCCGCGCCGCCCGCCCCTGCACCTGCTCCGACGTCGGCCGCACCCCGGCCGGCCCCGTCTGCTGCCTTCGAGGACGTGCCCCACACCCGTCTGCGGCGTGCCGTCGCGGAGCGGCTGGCCACCAGCAAGCGGGAGGCGCCGCACTTCTACGTCCGCACCACCGTCCGGGTGGAGCGGCTGCTCGCCCTGCGCGCCGAGCTCAACGACGCGCTCGACGGCGAGGTGAAGGTCTCGGTCAACGACCTCGTCGTCAAGGCCGTCGCCCTGGCCCACGAGCGGGTGCCCGACCTCAACGTCACCTGGACCGACGACGCCGTACGCCGCTGGCACGCGGCCGACATCGCCGTCGCCGTCGCCACCGACCGAGGCCTCGTGACCCCGGTGCTGCGCGACGTCGGCCACCGGTCGGTCTCCTCGGTGGCGAGCACCGTCCGCGAGCTCGCCGGCCGCGCCCGCGAGGGACGGCTCCGGCAGGAGGAGCTCGAGGGCGGCTCGATCACCGTCACCAACCTCGGGATGTACGGCGTCGAGGAGTTCGCCGCGATCATCAACCCGCCGCACGCCGCGATCCTCGCGGTGGGTGCGGTGCGCGAGGAGCCCGTCGTCCGGGACGGCTCCGTCGTCCCCGGCTCCGTGATGAGCCTGACCCTCTCGGTCGACCACCGGCCCGTCGACGGCGTCGTCGCCGCGCGCTGGCTGGCGGAGCTGACCGGGTTGCTGGAGCGCCCCGTGCGGCTGCTCGCCTGATCGACGGCGCCGCCCGGCGCCCGGGGTCCCAGGAGGACACCAGATGGAGAACAACCAGAAGGCAGGGCTCAACCGGCGCTCGGTGCTCGGGGGTGCCGCGGCCGCCGCGGGTGCGCTCGGGGCCACGGCGGTGGCGTCACCCGCGGTGGCGGGACGTGGTGGCGGTCGCGACCACGGGCCCGGTCCGCGGGAGTACGTCCTCACCGGTGGCTACGTGCTGTCGATGGACCCGGCCGTCGGCGACCTCGACGGCGGCGACGTGCACGTCAAGGACGGCCGGATCGTCGCGGTCGGGCGCGACCTCCGCGCGCGGGCGGCCCGCATCGACGTCCGCGGCACCATCGTGATGCCCGGCCTGGTCGACACGCACTGGCACCTGTGGACCACCCTGTTCCGGTCGATGTCGAGCTCGTCGCCGGCGACGGCGTACTTCGCGCTCAACGTCGCCAACGGCGTCCGCGCATTGCCCTCCGACCTCTACCAGGGCGCCCGGCTGGCGCTGGTCGACGCCCTCAACAGCGGCGTCACGACCGTCAACGACTGGTCGCACAACCTGCGCTCGCCCGACCACGCCGACGCCAACCTCCGGGCCCACCGCGAGATCGGGCTGCGGGGACGGTTCTCCTACGGCACCCCGCAGGGCTATCCCGGGACCTCGGTGATCGACCTCGACGACATCGCGCGGGTCAAGCGGGAGTGGTTCGACAGCGGCCGGCTGCCGCTGATGCACCTCGGCCTGGCCGGACGCCCTCCCGGACTGGTCGGTGAGGCGGTCTTCCGTCCGGAGTACGACGCCGCGCGCGCCCTCGGGCTGCCGGTGAGCTACCACGCCAACTCGACCCGCGCGCAGGGTGCGCTCGAGATGGTGCGCCAGCTGGGTGAGCAGGACATGCTCGGCCCGGACACCCAGCTGATCCACGCGCTCTACACCACCGAGGCGGAACGGGCGGCGATCCGCGACACCGGCGCGAGCGTCAGCATCTCGCCGATGTCGGAGCTGCTGATCGGCTACGGCATCTCCCCGGTCAAGGACATGGTCGACAGCAACGTGCTGCTCACGCTCTCGGTCGACACCCTGTCCCTCGTCGGGTCGGCCGACATGTGGGCGGTGATGCGGCTGACGACCGGGCTGCACCGCGGCGTCTCCGAGCAGGAGCTCTCGATCAACACCCGTCGGGTGCTCCAGATGGCCACCCTCGATGCGGCCACCAGCCTCGGGCTGGGCGACGTGACTGGCTCGCTGACCCCGGGCAAGCGCGCCGACGTCGTGATGGTCCGCCGTCACGACGTCGCCATGGCCCCGGTCATCGACGTGGCCAACAGCCTCACCCTGGCGGCCGGTGCGGAGAACGTCGACACCGTGATCGTCGACGGGCGCTTCCGCAAGCGCGGGGGCCGCCTGCTCGGCATCGACACCGAGCGGGTGGTGCGCGGCACCGAGCAGGCGATCGCGGCGCTGCTCGCCCGCTGAGACCCTCGTCCGCCCCGGGGACCCGTGAGCTCCGGGGCGGACGAGCTCGACCTGCGTGTCGGGAGCGAGGACCCTCAGGTGGGTCCCATCACCTCCAGCGGGTCCCTGCCGAGCGCGGTCAGCACGGTGCGGGCGGCGTTGCGCCCGGGCCGTCCCGAGACGGACCCGCCCGGGTGGGTGGTGGACCCGGTGAGGAAGAGACCCGCCAGGCCGGTGTCGTAGCGGGGCCAGCCCGGCAGCACGTGGCCGTCGATCAGGAACTCCCCGCCATGGCAGGAGCCGCCGAGGTTCTGCGGGTTGTGGGCCGCGACGTCCACGGGCGACTCGGTCCGCATCGAGAGGATGTCGACCTCGCCCAGGCCGCGGGTGCGCTGCCGCACCAGCTCGACCAGCGCCGCGCCGTACTCGTCCTTGGAGTCGGCCCAGCCCCGTCCGTCGGCGCGCTGCCACGGCGCGATGGTGAGGATCTTGAAGGTGCCTCCGCTGTCGGCCACCCGGCTGGGATCGACGACGGTCTGGTTGACCACCAGCAGCCACGGATCGTCCGCGTCGACCTCGCCCGCGGCGCACCGGTCGAGGTGGCGGGCCATGCCGTCGGCGGTGCCGAGACCTGCCGCGGCGCTGGCGATGCCTCCGTGGCCGAAGGCGAGATCGCCGCGCAGGGCCGCGTGGACGGCGAGCACGCTGAGGCCCGGGCGCCAGGTGTCCCGCGCTTCGAGCAGGTCGGGGGAGGGGGCGCCGTCGACGACCTGGTCGGCCACGCCAGCGAGGTGTCCGCCGGTCACCACCGCCCGGCCCGCGGCGACGGTCCGGTCGCCCACCCGGACGCCGGTGACCCGGTCGCCGTCGGTGACGTAGCCGGAGACGGTGGCCGAGCAGACCACCCTGCCGCCGTGCGCCGTGATGGCGCGCACCAGCGCGTCGGGGAGCGCCTGGCTGCCCCCGACCGGGGTCGTCCAGCCGTGGTCGAGGCGACCGACGGCCAGCGAGGAGGGGAGGAATCCGGTCCCGGGGCGGCGCGGGTCCTGGATCGTCGCCATCGCCAGCCACAGCACGAAGGAGCGGACCACCGGGTGCTCGAAGGTCTCGTGGACGACGTCCCAGGCGCTCCGCGACCGCAGGGCCAGATAGGCCTGGGTGGTGGGGCTCTCGGGCTGCGGGAGTGCGGAGCTCCACCGACCGTGGGCCGCGCCGAGGCCGCCCCGCCAGGCGCGCACCATCAGCTCGAAGGCCCGCGCGTCACCGGCGGACCACCGGGCGAGCTCGTCGGTGGTGGCGGCCAGGTCGGGACGCATCACCAGCACGTCGCCGTCGGGCTGCGGCATCACCACGGCCGGGTCGGTGGTGAGGTAGCGCAGCCCCTGCTCGGCGACCAGGCCCAGCTCGTCGTCACGCACGAGGGGGTTGTTCTGGATCAGCACGTGCGCGCTGCTGCAGGAGTCATGGGCGAAGCCGGGGAGGGTCAGCTCCTCGGTACGGGTGTTGCCTCCCACCGTCGGACCCGCCTCGAGCACGAGCACCTCGAGCCCGGCCCGGGCGAGGTAGGCCGCCGCGACCAGGGAGTTGTGCCCCGCGCCCACGACCACCACCTCCGCGTGCTCGGGCAGGTCGTCCGGGACCGGGGTGCTGTCCATGTGGTGCTCCTCTCCGGGGCCAGAGTGGCAGCGGCCACAACCGATTGCAACCACGAGAACGGCGCCGTGACCCCTGCGCGCCGGCCTCGTCGATGTCACCCGGCGTCCCCGAATGCGCCGACTTCGGCGCGTGCAAGGGCGCTTCTCGCGCTCTCGAGGTTGCAATTGGGCGGCATCCCTTGACACATGTGGCGCAGTTCACAACACTGGCGATGCCGCAATCGATTGCGGATTCACCGAGGAGGAAGCATGGTCCAGATTTCCCGAGGTCGTGGCCGAGGACTGATGGCCGCAGCAGTGACCGGTGTCCTGGTCACCAGCCTGGCCGCGTGCGGTGGCGACGACGGTGGCGGCGAGGGTGGCAGCGACGACCCGATCGTCATCGGCACCTCGTTGCCGCTGACCGGCGAGTTCTCCCAGCCCGGCCAGGCGGCCGAGCAGGGCTACAAGGTGTGGCAGGAGATGGTGAACGCCGAGGGTGGGCTGCTGGATCGCGAGATCGAGCTGGTCATCAAGGACGACGCCTCCAACCAGAACACCATCGTGACCGACTACAACGCACTGATCAGCCAGGACCAGGTGGACCTCCTCCTCGGGACCTTCTCCTCGCTGCTCAACCTGCCTGCGTCCGCCGTCGCCGAGCGCGAGCAGATGGTCTACGTGGAGCCCGCCGGTGGCTCTCCGGACATGTTCAACCGCGGCTTCGAGTACCTCTTCTTCGCCCAGCAGTCGACGGCCGACAAGCAGGGCAAGGTGTTCGCCGAGTGGGTGGCCGCGCTGCCCGAGGGCGAGATGCCCGAGACCGCGGCGTACCCGACCCTCGACGACCCGTTCGCCGCCCCCAACGTCGCGGGCATCCAGGCCATCCTCGAGGAGGCCGGCGTCGAGACGGTCTACGAGGAGACCTACGCCATCGACACCAAGAACTTCGACACGATCGTCAGCGCGATGAAGAACGCCGACCCGGAGCTCGTCGTCCACGGCGCGCAGTTCGAGGACGGCATCGGCATGACCCGCGCGATGCTCAAGGCGGACTTCACCCCGGAGATGTTCTTCCAGACCAACGCCCCGTCCTTCGGCAGCCAGTTCACCGAGGGCATCGGCGAGGAGAACACCGAGGGCATCTTCTACGCCGTCAGCCACTCGCCTGACGCGGACACCCCCGGCAACGCCGAGTTCGTGGCCAAGTACGAGGAGATGTACGGCGAGGGCGAGGTCCCCGAGGACGCCGCCGACGCCTTCGCGGCCGGTGAGGTGCTCCAGGCGGCCGTCGAGGCGGTCGGCAGCATCGAGGACCAGACGGCGCTCGCCGACTGGCTGCACGAGAACGAGGTGGAGACCATCCTCGGCCCGCTCTCGTGGGACGAGACGGGGGCGCCCCAGGGTGACTTCCTGATCGGCCAGTGGCGCGACGGTGCTCCGCAGATCGTGCTCCCCGAGGAAGCCGCGACCGCTGAGATCACCCGCAACTGGGAGCCGGGCGGCGCCGGCTGATGACCGTCTTCCTCCAGAGCCTCGTCCTCGGGCTGCTGCTGGGCGGTGTCTACGCCCTGGCAGCCAGCGGACTGACCCTGATCTTCGGGGTGATGAAGGTGATCAACATCGCCCACGGGGCCTTCCTGGTCCTGGCCTCGTTCATCACCTACACCCTGTGGGACGTGGTCGGCATCGACCCGCTGCTCGCGATCGTGATCACCACGCCGGTGATCTTCGCGATCGGCTGGGCGACCTACAAGATCGTCGTCTCGCCGATCAGGTCCGCCCCCATGGCCTCCACCGTGCTGCTGACCTTCGGGCTGGCGCTGGTGCTGGAGGGGGCGATGGGCGAGATCTGGGGGAACAACTCCACCGCGATCAGGCCGGCGTACGGCGACGAGTCGTTCACCATCGGCGGGATCTTCCTTCCCAAGGCCCAGGTGTACGGCGGCCTGATCGCGGTCGCGGTGCTGGTCGTGCTCTGGATCGTGCTCACCCGCACCTGGCTGGGCCGGGCCATCCGCGCGGCGGCGACCAACCCGTCCTCGGCCCAGCTGGTCGGGATCCGCACCGCGTCGGTGGCGGCCCTGGTGTTCGCGATCGGCATCGCCGCCGCGGGCGCCGGGGGCGCGATCACCGGCGTGCTCTACCCCTTCGTGCCGGGATCGCACTACCAGTGGATCGCCCGGCTGCTGGCGATCGTCGTGCTCGGCGGGCTGGGCAGCCTCAACGGGGCGGTGCTCGGCGCCATCCTCTTCGGCCTCGCCGAGACCTTCACCTCGACGTACGTCTCTCCCTCGTGGGCGACGGCGGTCCCCTACGCCATCGTCTTCGCCGTGCTGCTCATCCGTCCGCAGGGCCTGCTCGGGACCCGACTCCGAGAGGATGCCGTCGCCGCATGACCGCCAGTCCTGCCGCCCGCACCCCCGCCGCCGGCCGCCCGTGGACCCAGCCGATCTGGATCGGCCGGGCGATCGCCCTGGCCGCCGCGGTCGCGCTGCTCGTCTACCCGCTCGTGACCGACGACCGCTACTACCAGAACATGATCATCCTCTCGCTGGTCTTCGCGATCGGGGCCAGCGGGCTCAACATCATCTCCGGCTTCGCCGGCTACATCTCGCTGGGCCAGGGCGCCTTCATCGGCCTCGGCGGCTACACCATCGGCGTGCTCGCGGCCCGTAACCCCGACGTCCCCATCTGGTGGTGGGTGCCGGTCGCGGGCGTCGTGGCCGCGCTGATCGCCCTGGTGCTCGGGCTGGTGTCACTGCGCTCGTCGGGCCCGGCGTTCGTGATCATCACCGTCGCGTTCCTGTTCCTGGTGCAGGTGTTCGCGGTCAACTGGGTGTCGGTCACCAACGGCACCGCCGGGCTGACCATGCCGCTGCCCGACTGGGACCGCGACATCATCAACCTGCCCTTCTACTACGCCCTCGTCGTCGTGCTGGCGCTGCAGCTGCTGATGTCCTGGTGGATCCGCCGGACCAAGCTGGGCATGGGCCTCATCGCGATCCGCGAGGACGAGACCAAGGCCGCCACCATCGGCATCAACCTGCCGGTGGAGAAGATCATCGCCTTCATGGCCAGCGCCGTCTTCGTCGGCATGGCGGGCGCGATCTACGGCTACTACCTGACCTTCATCGACCCGCGCGGGATGTTCAGCATCCTCATCAGCGTCCAGCTGGTGCTCTCGATGCTGATCGGCGGCAAGGCCACCCTGTGGGGACCGGTCCTGGGCGCGTTCCTCATCGAGCCGCTCAACGAGATCGCCAACAACAGCTTCGGCGGCGGCAACGCCCGGCTCTTCCTCTTCGGTGGGCTGCTCGTCCTGGTCGTGATCTTCCTGCCGCGCGGCATCCTGCCCGCGATCGAGTCGACGCTGATGCGGCGGCGTACGCGCAACAAGGCCGGGCTTGTCGGCGCGCGCATCGGCACCGGCGGCAGCCTGGCCTCGCTCACCGACCGGGTCCAGGTCGTCGACCGGTCCGAGCTGCCCGACCGGCCCCTGCTGGAGGTCAAGGGCCTGGTGAAGCACTTCGGCGGCGTCAAGGCCGTCGACGGTGCCAGCCTCGTCGTCCCCGAGGGCTCCATCACCGGCCTGATCGGCCCCAACGGGTCGGGCAAGACGACGCTCTTCAACCTGATCGACGACACCATCCGCGCCGATGCCGGGGAGATCGTGCTGGCGGGGGAGCGGATCGACGGCATGCGGTCCTGGCAGCGGGCGCACCGCGGCCTGGGCCGGACCTTCCAGATCACCCGGCTCTTCCGCGAGATGACGGTGCTGGAGAACGTCGTCGCGGCCCAGTCCTCCTTCTCGATGCGCGGGCTCGGCAAGATCGCCGTCAGCGGCAGCGAGGCGCGTGCCGCGGAGGAGCTGCTGGAGTTCGTCGGGATGCGCGACTTCCGCGACCAGCGGGCGCAGGCGCTGTCCTACGGCCAGCAGAAGCTGGTCGAGCTCGCCCAGATCCTGATGCTCGACCCCAAGCTGATCCTGCTCGACGAGCCCGCCGGCGGCATCAACCCGGTCCTCATCGACCGGATGGGCGAGATGATCCGGGAGCTCAACTCCTACGGCAAGACCTTCCTCATCGTCGAGCACAACATGCCCTTCGTCCTCGGGCTCTGCGACCCGGTGCACGTGCTGGGGCGTGGCAAGACGATGGCCTCCGGGACCGCCGAGGAGATCAAGAACGACCCCGCCGTGATCGATGCCTACCTCGGCGAGGACTTCCACATCGAGGAGGCCCGCCGATGAGCGAGGCGAACGATCCGGCCACGACCGGCGCGCCGACCGGGGCGAGCGGGACCACCCCGCCGGACGCCACCGCCCGACCGATGCTGCAGATGCAGGGGATCGTGGCCGGCTACGGCGGCGGTGACGTCCTCCAGGGCGTCGACATCTCGGTCGCCAAGGGGTCGGTCGCGTGCATCGTCGGTCCCAACGGTGCCGGCAAGTCGACGGTCCTCCGGACGGTCAGCGGGCTGCTCACGCCGCGCCAGGGTGAGGTCCACCTGGACGGCAAGCCGATCCACGCCTGCTCCGCGGCCGAGATCCTCGAGCTGGGCATCTCGCAGGTCCCCCAGTCCAACGCGCTCTTCCCGACGATGTCGGTGCGGGAGAACGTCCTGCTCGGGGCCTACATCATCCGGCGCGACAAGGCCCTGGTGAAGCAGCGCTACGAGCAGGTCGCCTCGATGTTCCCGATCGTGGCCGACCGCTCCCACGACAACGCCGGCAACCTCTCCGGCGGCCAGCGCCGGATGGTGGAGTTCGCCCGGTCCCTGATGCTCGACCCGGTGCTCCTGCTCCTCGACGAGCCGTCGCTGGGGCTGGACCCCAAGTCGCTGCAGGTGCTCTACGACTCGGTGATGCTGCTCTCCGACAGCGGCAAGACGATCCTCCTCGTCGAGCAGAACGTGCGGTTCGGCATGCGGATGGCCACCGACGGCATCGTGATGGAGAGCGGCCGGGTCATCACCCAGCGGCCCGCCGCCGCGGTGCTCGGCGACCCCGAGCTCGCACAGATGTACTTCGGGGGCTCGGTCTCCGAGACCAAGAGCGAGGAACCGGTGGCGCCGCCGACCTGACCCTGCCGGTGCGCTGCGGGGATATACCCCGTTCGTGAAGGGTCTCGGTCGGCGACGACGGCCTACCCTCGAAAGGAGACCTCACGAAGGGACCTCCATGCCTGTGCCGGGGCGGCGTCGACGACTCTGGGCAGCGAGCGGCGTGGTTGCCAGCCTCTCGCTCGTCCCAATCCTGGCCGCCGTGGATTCACCAGTGTCGGCGGCCACGACCGAGCTCGTCACCAACACCAGCGTCGAGACGGCCCTGGCGCCGTGGAGCTCGGCGTACAACACGTCGTCCCGGGTGGAGCGCACCACGGGCGGCCATGACGGGACGTACTCCGTCCGCGCCAGCAACTCCCAGACCGTCGCGCGCGACGCCGGCTTCCGGGACAAGCCCAGCCACGTCACGAGCACCGTCGCCGGCCAGGTCTACGACCTGAGTGTGTGGGTGCGCTCGGAGGTCGCGGGCCGGACCATCAACCTCAAGGTCAAGGAGATCACCCCGAGCGGCAGCTCGCCCGGCACGGTCACCCAGCCGCTCCAGGCGCCGGACACCGGGTGGCACCGCCTGGCCCTCTCGTATGCCGCGCGGGGCGCCGGCAACAGCCTGTCCTTCATCGTCTACACGACGGCGGCGGCACCCGGTCAGGGCTTCTGGGCGGACCAGTTCTCCGTCTCGGTGACGACGCCGGACCCGACGCCGACGGAGACCCCGACCGTCACGGAGACCCCGACGGAGACGCCGACGCCGACGCCCACGGAGACCCCGACCGTCACGGAGACCCCGACGGAGACGCCGACGGTCACCGAGACCCCGACGGAGACGCCCCCGCCACCGCCGCCGCCGACGGAGACCGTCAGGGTCGCCTCCACGATCGAGACCGTGCCCACCGGGGTGGCCGGGGACACGGCCGACGACCCCGCGATCTGGGTCGACACGAGCGACCCGGCGGCGTCCCTCGTGGTCACCAACGAGAAGAACGTCCGACGTCTCACCGTCCTCGACCTGTCGGGACAGGTCGTCCAGAGGATCACCACGGCCGGCTTCGTCGGCAACGTGGACGTCCGTGGGGACGTCGTTGCCGCCGCGCAGTCGGGCATCCGGCTCTGGCGGGTGGCGCCCACCGCGGACGGCCCCCGGCTCGTGCCGGCGCAGGAGCAGAGCGGCAACGCCACGACCGGGGGCGAGGGCCTGTGCATGTACGACCCGGGCGCGCCCGGGGTCGGTGGCGGGCTGTACGTCGTCAACGTGCAGCGCTCGACGTTCCGCGTGCGGATGCACCCGCTGACCGACGCGGACGCCGACACCCTCCTGCAGGTCCAGCCCGCCGTGCGGCAGTTCTTCCTGGGCAGCGAGGGCGAGGGGTGCGTGGTCGACGACGCGACCGGTGCCCTCTACCTCTCCGAGGAGGACGTCGGCATCTGGAAGTACGACCTGACCGCCGCCGGCACCGTCCCGCCGCGGGTCAGGCTCGCCTCGCTCGACGCCAACCTCGCGGCCGACGTCGAGGGCCTGGCGCTCGTGGGCGGCGAGCTGATCGCCTCGGCCCAGAACGTCGTCGCGCCGCGCGACAACTGGTACAGCCGGTACGACGCCGGGACCGGCCAGCACCTCGGGCGCTTCCGGATCGTCGACGGTCCCGCCTCCGACGACTGCGACCAGACCGACGGCATCGCCGCCCACGACGGCTACCTCGGCCCGGTCTTCCCGCAGGGACTCTTCGTGTGCCAGGACGGCTTCAACGACGCGCCGGGCACGTCCGGCACGCAGAACTTCAAGCTCGCGCCGCTCCACCTGGTGGACGGCGTCCTCTGACGGTCCCCGCCCTCAGAAGCGGTCGCCGCGCCGCAACGTCCGGGGCCGGCCGTCCGGGTCGTGGATCCAGAGGTACGGCGCGAGTGCGAGCGCGCGTCGTACGGGCCCGATCGACGGCGGCTCGAGCCGCCGGAGCCGACCGGGCGGGCGCGGGCCCGACCGGCCCCCGGCGTGCCAGCCGTCCAGCGCGGCCGCCGCCTGCGCGTACGCCGCGAACATGGCCTCGGGGTCGGCGAGGTCCTCGACGTCCTCGCGCGTGCGCTCGAGGTGCTCGGCGGCCAGCGTGAGGCGCAGGTCGCGGGCGTACTCCCCGTCCGGGTCGACCACGACCGAGGACAGCTCCGAGTCGTGGGTCCAGGACCGCCGGTTGAAGTTGTCGGAGCCGATGGTCGCCCACGTGTCGTCCACGATGCAGGTCTTGGCGTGCACGTAGATCGGTGTGCCCGCCGAGTTCTCCAGTCCGTAGACGGCCACCCGGTCGGGCGCCGTGCGGTGCATGTCGAGCATCGCCCGGCGGCGGCCCACCAGCTGGGCGGTCCGGTTGAGGCCGGTCACGTCCGGGTGCATCGGCACGACCGCGACGACGTGCAGGTCGCGGTGCCGGCGCAACGCCTCGACGAAGACGTTGCCGACGTGGTCGCCCCACAGGTACTGGTCCTCGACGTAGATCAGCCGCCGGGCCTGCTCGACCGCCTTGGTGTAGCCGCGCGCCACGCTGCGCTCGCCGCCGCGGGCGAACGCGTAGTCGCGGCCCTGTCGCAGGTCGGGGTAGGTGCGCAGCAGCTGGACGGCGTGCCGGCCGGCCGGCGGCGGGGGTGGGAGCTGCTCGGGCAGCGGGTCGGGGCTGGTGTCCAGCCCGCGCAGGCGGTCGTGGGCGACCACGATCGGGCTGCGGCGCAGGGTGGTCGGGTCCTCCCAGCGCTCACGGAAGACCGTCTCGACGTCGTGCACCGCCGGCCCGCTGATCGCGGCCTGGATGTCGTGCCAGGGCGGAGTGGCGCCGTACTCGTCGGCCATGGAGTCCAGGGCCTGCGGGTCGCCGCGGTGCGCCGCGTCGTCGCGGCGCGAGTGGCACAGGTCGATGCCGCCGACGTAGGCGATGTCCCGGCTCGGGTCTTCGCGGTGCCGGATCACCACCAGCTTCTGGTGGTGGGAGCCGCCGGTGCGCACCCGCATGTCGAGGATCACCTCGGCCCCGCGCCGCTGCAGGGCCCGGCCGAGCTGGGCGTTCTCCCGGGCGGTGAAGCCGATCGAGCCGTTGTGCGAGCGCCACACGAGCCCGCGCACGTCGACCCCCCGCTCGTCGGCGCGGCCGAGCACCTCGGCGACCTCGCTGCCGGGCTCACCGGTCAACCGCTCGTCGGCGTCGCCCTGCCAGTCGGTGAAGAGCACCAGGTCGCCGGGACGCGTCGCCTCGAGCCGCTCGTGGAGCTCGGCGAAGTAGGTAGCTCCGTCGACCAGGGGCCGGACGCGGTTGCCCTCCGACCAGGCCCGGTCGCCCGGGTGCCGCGCGTCGAGGCGGGTGGACGGGTTGCCCCGCTCGGCCTGGGTGAGGAGCCAGTCCTCGGGTGCGCCCACCCTCGCACTGTAGGCGCTGGAGGTCCGTGGGCCGGGGAGCGTGGCACACCACACCGGCCGCAGGTCGTACGTCGCGTGCGCGCCCGCGCGGGTGCCCGGATCGGACGGCCCGCGGCCTTAGCCTTGCGGCCATGTCTGACGCGGGGGAGTGCCGGTGATCTGGCTGCTCCTCGCGCTGCTCGTCGCCTGGGTGGCCCTCGGTCCCTGGGTGCCCGTCGCGGTCGCCGTCGCGCTGTGCGTGCCCCGGGTCCGGTGGTGGGTGCTGGACCACGTCTGGGTGACCTGGCGCGGGACCGGCATCGCCGCTGCCGTGGTGGCCGTGCTCGCCGGGGTCGTGGTCCTGCTGCCGGACGGCTGGCTGCCGGTCCCGCAGTCACCGGGCGTGCTCGTCGCCCCGTCGTACGTCGGCCGGCCGGCGTCGGCGACCCCCGTGCCGGTGGGCACGATCCCGCAGAACCCGCACCTGGCCCGCAACGGTGCCGGCACCGCGCTCGGCGACGCGTGGAGCACCGGCACCAGCCCCTGGCTCGGCCCGGTCGGGCTCCAGCCCGAGGTCGACACCGCCTGGTACGGCCTCGAGCAGTGCGCCACCCTCGCCCTCGACAGCCGCGACCGGCTGGTCGGCCTGTGCGGGGACCGTGGTGGTCGCGCGCTGCACGTCATCGACCCCGACTCGATGCGGCCGCTCGCGACCAAGCGGCTCCCCGCCCCCGAGGACGGTGACGACGAGGTCTGCGGCGCCCACCCCTACCTCGACGCTGCCGACCGGATGGTGGTGGCGACCTCCGACCGCCGGGTGCTGGCGGTCTCCACGGCCGACGCCGACGGCGAGCCCGACCTCACCACGGCGCGCACCTGGGACCTCTCCCCGCACGTCCCCGACGACGACTGCCTGGTCGCCCTGCTGCCCGACTGGGCCGGCCGCATCTGGTGGTCCACCCAGGACGGGCTGGTCGGCACCGTCGCCCCCGACTCCGGCGAGGTGCGTGTCCTCGACCTCGGCGAGGAGGTCGCCGGCCCCTTCAGCACCGACGAGACCGGCGCGACGTACGTCGTCACCACCCACGCCCTCCACCGGCTGGTCCTCGACGGGTCCGGCACCCCGGGCATCGCCTGGCGCACGGAGTACGACCGCGGCACGGAGCGCAAGGCCGGCCAGTCCACCCGGGGCAGCGGCACCGCGCCGGTCGTCCTCGACGGCGGCGTCGTCGCGATCACCGACAACGCCGAGCCGCGCATGCACGTCCTGATGCTGGAGCGGTCGACGGGCGTGGAGATCTGCCGGGCGGCCGTCTTCGAGGACGACGCCAGCGCCAGCGGAACCGCGCTGGCCAGTGTGGGGAGCGGCGTGGTCGTCGCCAACACGCACGGCTACGCGAGCCCGGTGCGCACCCTCCTCGGCCGGGGCACCTCCGGGGGGATGGCCCGGGTCGACGTGCCGGCCGACCGCTCCGGGGGCGAGTGCCGGGTGCGGTGGACGAGCGAGGTGGTCGCCCCGTCGAGCGTCCCCCGGGTGTCCTTAGCGAACGGCCTGGTCTACGCCTACGCCAAGCGTCCGTCGTGGTGGGGCGTGAGCGCGTGGTACCTCACCGGGATCGACGTGCGCACCGGGCGGTCGTACTTCAGCGTGCGCACCGGCACCGGGGTGCTGATGGACAACGACCACGCGGCGCTCACCCTCGCGCCCGACGGCACGGCGTACGTCGCGACGCTGGCCGGGATGGTGCGGGTGCAGGACCGCCAGCCCAAGGACGCCTCGGACTGAGCTGCCCGGGGTCCGTCAGGCGCAGGGGTGCACGCCCGGCAGGCCCGGTCGCTCGATCCCGCGCCCGTCGAGGATCCGCTCCAGCAGCGTCGGGCGAGCAGGCATGAGGCCGTCGACGCAGGCGTCGATCATGGCGTTGTAGGTGGCCGCGTCGTCCGGCGCCGTGCCGCTGAACCACACGTGCACGGCGTAGCCGTCGCGGTGGGCCCGCGCGACGAACTCCGGGGTGAGGATCCGGATGCCGGAGTTCTCCACCGGCACCTGGAGGGCCACCGTGCCCTCGATCGGGCGGGTGCCGTAGAGGAAGTAGGCGGTGATCCCCTGCTGCCCGGGCGCGAGGCCGGTCTGCGGCGAGCGCCGGTGGAAGTCGGCGAGGGCGGCGTCGTTGAAGGACGTCACGATGACGTCGTCGCGACCGGCGTCGGCGAGCAGCGCCGCGAGGAACCGGCCGGTGCGCAGGTAGGAGGCGGTGTCGGAGTCGGCCGTGCCCTTGATCTCGATGTTGATCGGCACGCCGGGGAAGCGACGGAGGACCTGGGCCAGCGTGGGGACCGCGAAGTCGGTGCGCTTGTAGCCGTCCGGTGCCGGCTTGTCACCCGTGCGCACGCCGCGGAAGCGGTACTTCCGTTGGGCCGCTTCGTGGGTGGTGCCGCGGCGCGGGACGAACCAGTGCGCCGCGTCGAGCCGGCGCACCTGTCGCAGGGTCATCGCCTCGACCTTGCCGGTGCCGTCGGTCGTCTCGTCGACGCGGGCGTCGTGCAGCACGACGAGCTGCTTGTCGCGGGTGGACTGCACGTCGAGCTCGATCATGTCGGCACCGAGCGCCACCGCGCGCTTGAAGGCGTACATCGTGTTGGTGGGGGCCTCGCGCTCCCCGCCGGAGTGGGCCATGTTGAGCACCCGCTGCTGGAGCCACGGGTTGTCCTCGGCCTGGGACCGGGCCTGTGCCGGGGCGGCGACCAGCGTCGCGAGCAGGGTGACGAGCAGCGTGGGGAGGGCGATCGCGGCGCGGAGGTTCTTCACGCGGCCGACCCTAGGGGTCGGCACCGACGCCGGGAAGGCCTCACGGATAGGTGATGCCGGTGACCTCTTCGCTGATCTCCCACAGCCTGCGCTGGGCGTCCGCGTCGAGCGCGAGCCGGCGCGGGGTGACGACCTGCGGGGTGCCGGACATCTCGCCCAGGCCGCTCGGCCCGACGTACGTCGATCCCGGCAGGTCGGCGGTCGCGGCCATCAGCGTCGGCCACGCACCCATCGCCGCCGACTGCGACACGGCCTTGACGGCGGCGTCGAGGATCGACGCGGCACCCCCACGGCCGCGGCCGAACTGCCCGTTGGCCATCAGGTGCGTGCCGGCGAAGCCCGGGTGGGCGGCCAGCGCCTTGACGGGCAGGCTCGCCCGGCGGCAGCGGCGGTCGAGCTCGAAGGTGAACAACAGGTTGGCCAGCTTGGACTGGCTGTCGGCCTGCCAGCGGCGGTAGCGGCCCTCCTGATGACGAGGGTCGCCGAGCGGGGCCTGCCGGGCCGCCTTGTGCATGTTCGACGAGAGGGTGACCACGCGGCCGCCGGCGGCGGTGACCTGCGGCAGCAGCAGGCCGGTCAGCAGGAAGGGCCCGAAGTGGTTGGTCGCCATGTGGGACTCGAGACCCTCCGCGGTCCGGCGCAGCGGGACGGCCATGATTCCGGCGTTGTTGACGAGCACGTCGATCGGACCGAGCGCGGAGGCCCGGTCGCCTGCGCGCCGTACAGAGCCGAGGTCGGACAGGTCGACCACCAGCCGCTCGAGCCGGGCGCGAGGGACCTCGGCGGTGATCGCGGCGGCGGTGGCGGCCAGCTTGTCGTCGCTGCGGCCGGCCAGGACGACGCGGGCGCCGACGCGGGCGAGCTCGAGGGCCGTGTGGTGGCCGAGCCCGCCCAGCGTGGTGCCGGTGACCAGGGTGGTGCGGGCGGTCAGGTCGGGGATGTCGTGGAGGTCCCAGGCGTTGCTGGCGTGCGGCTGGGGGACGCCATCGGTCACGGCGTGACCGCGAGCCCGGCGAGGACCCGCCGGGCGAGGTCGGTGTCGCCGAAGACCTCGACGCGGCCGGGCTCGGGCTGGCGGCGACCGCCGGCCAGCAGGATGAAGGACTCGCGGTCGGTGCGCAGCCCCACGGTCGGCTCGGTGGGGACCTCGTCGAGCAGGCGCCCCCGGCCCTCGTCGGTCACGGTCGCGGCGACGGGCTGGTGCCCCTCGACCTCGACGACGACGGTGGTGCCCGGGTCGGCGCCGACCCGCTTGGCCAGCACGTAGCCGAGGCTCTCGCAGAGGTAGTCGGTGGAGTGCGCGGCGGCGTCGGCGCCGAGCCCGCCCGGCTGGCCGACGGCGCGGCGTACGTCCTGCTCGTGCATCCACAGGTCCAGCGGACGGTTGCGCAGCAGCGTCAGCGTCGTCCAGCCGATGGCGCCGAAGACACCGGGCGCCGGGGCGGCCGGGTCGGTCGGCGGGTCGGCCAGCAGTGCGGTGTGACGGGCGGTCGCGGCGGCCCGGATCTCGTTGATGAGGTCGTCGGGGGTGGCGTCCCGGCGGGCGACGACGCCCTGCTCGGTGAACTGGCCCATCATCCCGCGGGCGTGCGGGGCGTCGCCGATCTCCACGTCGACGTGCTCGCCCCCGGCCAGCAGCGACTCGAGGTGCGCGGTGTGCGCGGCGACCGCGTGCACGTCCCACCCGGGCAGGTCGGTCGGGGTGGTCCACTGCTCGGCGGGCACCTTCTCGAGGAGGGCGGTGAAGTCGTTGACGGCCTGCCACCAAAGGTCGACGTAGCCGGTCAGCGCGACGTCGCCGCTGCCGTCCGCGGGGGATGTGCTCATGGGGCGCACCCTAGTGGCACCGGTGTCACCGGCGCCGCGCGAGAATGGCCGGGTGCATGTCCGCGCCCCCGAGCTCACCGGCCGAGGCTGGCTCAACACCGCCTCGCCGCTGTCCATCCGCGACCTCCGAGGCCGCTTCGTCCTGCTCGACTTCTGGACGTTCTGCTGCATCAACTGCCTGCACGTCCTCGACGAGCTGCGCCCGGTGGAGGAGCAGTACGCCGAGGAGCTGGTCGTCGTCGGCGTGCACTCGCCGAAGTTCGTCCACGAGGCCGACCCGGACGCGCTGGTCGCCGCCGTCGAGCGCTACGCCGTGCACCACCCGGTGCTCGACGACCCCGAGCTGAGCACCTGGCAGGCCTACACCGCGCGGGCCTGGCCGACCCTGGTCCTGGTCGATCCCGAGGGCTACATCGTGGCGCAGTACGCCGGGGAGGGCCACGCCCACGCCATCGCCTCGCTGCTGGAGGAGCTGGTCCCGCAGCACCGCGAGCGCGGGACCCTGCAGCCGGGCGACTCGCCGTACGTCCCTCCCGTCGTGGAGCCGAGCGACCTGCGCTTCCCGGCCAAGGCCGTGCCGCTGCCGTCGTCCCTGGCCCCGGCCGGCTCCGTGCTCGTCGCCGACGCTGGTCACGACGAGGTGGTCCTCCTGGACCTGGCCGGCGGCGTCGTACGCCGCTTCGGCGGCTTCCGGGAGCCCAACGGCCTGTGCCTGCTGCCCTCGGAGATCGCCGAGCGGGTCGGGTACGACGTCGTGGTCGCCGACACCGTCGGCCACCGGATCGCCGGGCTCGTCCTGGCGACCGGGGAGGTGCGGACGCTCGCGGGCGACGGCACCCAGTGGATGCAGGGCGACGGCACCGACCGGCTCAGCAGCCCGTGGGACGTGGCCTGGTGGCAGGACCGGGTGTGGATCGCGATGGCCGGGATCCACCAGCTGTGGACCTACGACCCGGTGACCGGGGCGGTCGAGGTCGCCGCGGGCACCCTCAACGAGGGGTTGGTCGACGGGCCGGCCGCCACCGCGTGGTTCGCCCAGACGAGCGGGCTCGCGCCCGACGGCGACCGGATGTGGCTGGCCGACTCCGAGACCTCGTCGCTGCGCTGGATCGAGGCGCCGGCCTCCGACGGCGGTCCGGCCGTCGTCCACACGGCTGTCGGCACCGGGCTCTTCGACTTCGGCTTCCGAGACGGTCCCGCCGAGGAGGCGCTGCTTCAGCACCCCCTCGGGGTCGCCGTCCTGCCGGACGGGTCGGTCGCGGTGGCCGACACCTACAACGGCGCCGTACGCCGCTTTGCCGACGGCGAGCTCACCACGCTGGCCGTGGACCTCGCCGAGCCGAGCGGCCTGTACTGGTCCGAGGACGACGGGGGCGGCCTCGTGGTCGTCGAGTCCGCCGGGCACCGGCTGACCCGCGTGCCCCTCGACGCCGGCGTCGCGGCGGTCGACTTCAGCCACACCACCCAGCGCCCGGTCACCGACGTGGCCGCCCGGCTGGTCCTCGACATCTCCTTCACCCCGCCGCCGGGGCAGAAGGTCGACGACCGCTTCGGACCGCCGTCGCAGCTCCTGGTCACGGCGACCCCGCCTGCGCTGCTCCGGGAGGGCGAGGGACGCGGCACCGACCTGCGTCGCGAGCTCGTCCTCGACCCGGCCGTCGGCGACGGCGTGCTGCACGTCGCCGCCCGCGCCGCCTCCTGCGACGAGGGTGGCGGCGACGGCGCGGCCTGCCACATGCACCAGCAGGACTGGGGCGTGCCGGTGCGGATCTCCCCCGACGGAGCCGGGGTCCTCGACCTGCCCCTCGGGGGCGCTACGACCTGAGTCGCGGCTCCTGGTCGCGCCACGGAGGCCCTCGCGGCCACTACGACCTGCGGTCCTGGGTACCGCAGGTCCTATCGCGCGCGAGGAGGGGCCCGGCGGGGACGTGCGACCTGCGGTCGTGGGTACCGCAGGTCCTATCGCGCGCGAGGAGGGGCCCGGCGGGGACGTGCGACCTGCGGTCGTGGGTACCGCAGGTCCTATCGCGCGCGAGGAAGGTCCCGGTGGGGGACGTGCGACCTGCGGTTGTGGGTACCGCAGGTCGTATCGCGCGCGAGGACCCCTCCGGGGCCGCCGGTGCGCGGAATCCGGACGCGCCCGCAATACCCTCGGGGGAGAGGCGGCGCACCGGCGCCGTCGTACGAAGGAGTGGATCATGGGTATTGGTCTCGGCATCGTCCTGCTCGTCCTCGGTCTGATCCTGCTGACCGGAGCCGTGGACCTGGGGGGCGCGCTTGACGAGTACGTCGCCAGCGAGACCCTCGGCTGGATCCTGGTCGCCGCGGGCGTGCTGTCGCTCGTGCTCGCGCTCGTGATGAACCAGCAGCGCTCGCGCACCACGCACGTCGAGGAGCGCCGCGAGGTCTGACCCGAAGGCCCGACCTGCGAGGTCCGACCCGCGAGGTCCGACCTGATGCCCCTGGGTGTGTGGCGGTGGAACCCTCCGCGCGCGTAGCGTGCGAGCGTCCGCTCATCGCGGCCGGCGCACTCACCCAGGGGCACTCATGGACATCGTCATCATCGGCGGGGGCATCGCCGCCGCACACGCCGCCCGCGAGCTCCGCGAGCACGGCCACGAGGGCGGGATCGTGGTGCTCGCCGCCGAGCGGCACCTGCCCTACGAGCGGCCGCCGCTCTCCAAGGGGATCCTCCTCGGCGACGCGACGCCCGAGTCTGCCCACGTCATGGAGCAGCACTGGTACGACGACAACGACGTCGACCTCCGCACCGGCACCGAGGTCACCTCCATCGACCTCGACCGCCGCCAGGTCCACGCCGGCGCCGAGTCGGCACCGTACGACCGGTTGCTGATCGCGACCGGGGCCACGCCCCGCAGGCTCGACGACCTCGAGACCGCCGGCGTGCCCGTCACCTACCTCCGCACCCTCGACGACTCGCTGGCCCTCCGGGACGCCCTCACGGGCACGATCCTGGTCGTGGGCGCGGGCTGGATCGGCCTCGAGGTCGCCGCCGCGGCCAGCCTCGCCGGGGCGGACGTCACCGTCGTCGAGCCCGCGGAGCAGCCGCTGCTGGGGGTGCTCGGTCCCGAGCTCGGGGCGAAGTTCGCCGAGCTCCACCGCGCCCACGGGGTCGACCTGCGCCTCGGCACGAGCATCGACTCGGCGGCCGACGGGACGGTGCGGCTCTCCGACGGCCACGAGGTGACCCCGGACCTGGTGGTCGTGGGCATCGGCGCCGTCCCCGACGACCGGCTCGCCCGGGAGGCGGGGCTGAAGGTCGACAACGGCGTCCTGGTCGACTCGACGCTGCGTACCAGCGACCCCTACGTCTTCGCCGTGGGCGACGTCGCGAACCACGACCACCCGGTGCTCGGGCGCCGCATCCGCGTCGAGCACTGGGACACCGCCATGCACCAGGGCCAGGCCGCCGCGCGCGCGATGCTCGGCGAGGACGAGCCCTACGACCGGATGCCCTACTTCTTCACCGACCAGTACGACATGGGCATGGAGTACGTCGGCAGTGTCGGTCCCGACGGCGCCGACGAGGTGGTCGTGCGCGGCGACGACCTGGTCGCCGGCCTCACCGTGCTGTGGGCGAAGGACGGCACCGTCGTCGCCGGGATGCAGGCCAACGACTGGGACGCGACCGACACGATCCGGGCGCTCGTGGGCAAGCCGGTCCCCGAGAGGTTCGCCGACCCGGACGTCCCGCTCGCCGATCTCGGGTCCTAGCCACTCACAGCCACCCGCGTGACTGGGCGACCCTGGCCGCCTCGGCCCGGGTGCTGGCGCCGGTCTTGCCGATCGCCGCGGACAGGTGGTTGCGCACGGTGCCCTGCGACAGGTGAGCGGCCCGGGCGATCGCCGCCACCGGTGAGCCGTCGAGCGCCAGCCGCAGGATCTCGGCCTCGCGCACGGTGAGCGGCGAGGGCCCCGCCATCAGTGACTCGGCGGCCAGGCCGGGGTCGACGACCCGCAGGCCCGCGTGCACACGGCGTACGGCGTCCGCGAGCTCCCGCGCGGGCGTGTCCTTGACGACGAACCCGGCCGCGCCGGCGTCCAGCGCCCGGCGCACGTAGCCCGGCCGGCCGAACGTCGTCACGATGAGCGACCGCACGCCGGGCAGCTCGGCCCGCAGCTGCTCGGCGACCTCGAGCCCGGTGAGCCCGGGCATCTCGATGTCGAGCAGGCAGACCTCGGCGCCGGACTCGCGGGCGGCGGCGAGCACCTCGTCGCCCCGACCGACCTGGGCGACGACGGTGAGGTCGGTCTCCAGGTCGAGCAGGGCGGCCAGGGCACCCCGCACCAGCGCCTGGTCGTCGGCCAGCAGCAGCCGGATCACGGCAGCACCACCTGCACGCGGGTGCCCGGGCGCGCGTCGAGCAGCTCCAGGGTGCCGCCCGCGTCGGACACCCGCTCGCGCATGCCGCGCAGGCCGTTGCCCTCAGGCGTTGTTCCTCCCGCCGGCCCGGCGAGCCCGGTGCCGTCGTCGGTGACGGTGATGCCCCGCGGCCCGAGCTCGACGACCACGCAGGACGCCCGGGAGTGGCGGACGACGTTGGTCACCGCCTCGCGCAGCACCCACGCGAGCAGGGTGCGGTGACGCGGGTCGGTGTCGGCGACGGACCCCAGCACGCGGGTCTCGATGCCCGCGTCGGCCAGCACCTGCGGCGCGGCTGCCAGCTCGGCCTCGAGGTTCCCCGCCCGGAGCCCACCGACGGTGGCGCGCACCTCGGCGAGCGCCTGGCGGGCGGTCTCCTGGATCGACTCGAGCTCGGCGCGCGCCCTCTCGGGGTCCACGTCGATGAGGCGGGCGGCCAGCTCGGCCTTGATGCTCATCGCGGTGAGCGAGTGGCCGAGGACGTCGTGGACGTCGCGTGCGACCCGCTCGCGCTCCGCGACCAGCGCGAGCATCGCCCGGCTCTCGTCGGCACGGTGCTCGCCCTCGGTGAAGAGCCGCAGCAGGACCATCCCGATGATGATCGGCCAGACCATGAGGAAGAAGAACACGGGGAACCCGTCGCCCGCGACCAGGGACAGCAGGGGGAGCAGCGCCACCGCGAGGGTGGTGCGCGGCCACCACGGGGACGGCAGCATCAGCGCCGAGTACACGCCGAGGTAGGGCGTCAGCCCGATCGCCTCGATGCCGATGATGGTCGCGGTGGCCAGGGCCAGCGCGACGAGCAGCCCGAAGACCAGCCAGGGCCGGTGGGCGAGCCAGCCGTAGCCGGACAGGTAGACCACGGCGAACGCCGCGATGAAGACCAGGCCGAGGGCGGTGACGGCGACCGAGTCGGTCGCCTGGAACGTCTCGATGACCGGATAGACCAGGAACACCAGCCAGACCCCGGCGAAGACCCACGCCCACCGTTCCCACGGGGAGACGGGTGCCGTCAGGTACGACGGCGAGGAGGTGTCCGCGGGTGTCACACCCGCTCCTGCCCCCGACGCAGGCCCCAGAGCGCCACCGCCGCGAAGATCATCGTCCACGCGAGCACGTTAGCGACCGGGAGCCACAGCGGGTCGTGGGTGCCGGTCGGCGTCCAGCCGTCGGTGAGCGGATAGCGGGCCAGCGCGGCGTACCCGTAGAGCGGGGTGAAGCGGCCGATGTCGAGGATCAGCCCCGACATCGGGGTGAAGACGTTGCCGAGGAAGGCCATGATCACGATCAGGCCCGAGGCGATGCCGACGGAGTTGTCGCTGCGGAAGGCCAGGCAGACGGCCAGCCCGTAGACCGCGAAGAGCGCCGAACCCGCCCACACGATGGTCGCGGAGAGCACCCAGTCCGAGGTGGTGCCGCTCGCCCCGGTCGCCGCGCCGATCGCGTAGATCAGGGTGACCGGGACGGCGGCGACGACCATCGCCAGCCCGGTCTTCATTGCGAGGAAGGACAGCGGGCGCAACGGGGTCAGGGCGAGCTGGCGGCCCCAGCCGTTGGTCCGCTCGATGGCCGCGCTGCCGGCCACGCCGGTGGTCGCCGTGACGGCGCCGTACGCCGCCATCGAGACCATGACGTACATCGCGACGTTGGCGCTGCCGGCCGGCTCGTCGGAGCCGAGGCCGAAGACGACGAACATGAACGCCGGCAGCCCGACGACGAAGAACATCTGCACCCGGTCCCGCGCCTGGCGGCGCAGGTCGAGGGCGGCGTAGCCCGCGATCGCGGCGGGGGAACGGCCGGGTGCGCGGCCGGTGGTGCGGGACGGAGAAAGAGTCGTGGCGGTCATCGGGGAGCTCCTGCGAGGGCGGTGGGGTCGAGGTGGGTGGGGGGGGGGGGGGGGACGTCGGTCGCGTCGGTCGCGGTCAGGGCCAGGAAGGCCGCCTCGAGGCTGGCGCTGGAGACGTCGACGTCGGTCACGCCGAGGGGGGCCAGGGCCTGCCCGACCCGGGCCAGCCACTCCGGGTCCACGCCGTCGCGGTGCACCACGTCGGCGGGAGGCCGGAAGGAGACGGTGCGGCCCCCGAACGCCGCGCGCACGTCGGCCGTGGGGCCGTCCTCGACGATGCGCCCGTCCTTCATGAGCACCGTGCGGGCGGCGAACTCGTCGGCCTCGACGAGGTAGTGGGTCGCGAAGACGATCGTCCGCCCGGTGGCCGCGTCGGCCCGCATGGCCTCCCAGAAGGCCTGCCGGGCACTGACGTCCATGCCGGTGGTGGGCTCGTCGAGCACGATGAGGTCCGGGTCGGGGACCAGGGCCAGGGCGAACTTGAGGCGCTGCTGCTCGCCGCCGGAGCACGCCTTGACCAGGCGGCGAGCGAGCGGGGCGAGCCCGGCCCGCTCGACGACCTCGTCGACCCGGTCGCGGCGACCGTGGAGGACGGCGATCGCCTGCACGGTCTCGAGCACCGTGAAGTCGGGGAGCAGGCCCCCGGTCTGCATCACGGCACTCACGCGGCCGGCGGCCACCGCGCGGCCGGGCGCCTCGCCGTACACCTCGACGGTGCCGCCGGTGGGCGTGGTGAGGCCGAGCAGCATGTCGACCGTGGTGGTCTTGCCGGCGCCGTTGGGGCCGAGGAAGGCCACGATCTCACCGGGGGCAACGGTCAGGTCGACGGCGTCGACGGCGGTCACGGTCGAGCCGTCGGGGAGGCGGAAGGACTTGGTGAGGCCGGTGGCCCGGATCGCCGGGAGGGGGTCAGGTGTGCTCATGCCTCCAGCGTGGCCGGGACGGGCGAGGCGTGCCCGGTCCGGCTGTCACGACCTGGGGGTGACACCTGTCATGGTGCGCCGGCGCCACATCGGTGGTTGAGGTGCGAAGCGGAGCGAGCCTCGAAACCACGCGTCTCCGCGGGTTTCGAGGCTCGTCGCCGGCGCTCCTCGCGCCTCAACCACCGAGTGAGGTCAGAACGCGGCCTCGTCGAGGTCCATCAGCGCGAGGTCGATGCCCTCGGCGATGGCCCGCTCGGCGGTGAGGCGGGGCAGGTTGGTCTGCGCGAAGAACTGCGCGGCCGCCACCTTGCCCTCGTAGAACGCCTTGTCCTTGCCCGGGTCGCCGCCGAGCTTCTCCAGCGCGACCTCGGCCTGGCGCAGCAGCAGCCACCCGCAGACCACGTCGCCGAGCGCCATCAGCAGGCGGGTGGTGTTGAGGCCCACCTTGTAGATGTTGCGCAGGTCGCCGTTCTCCGAGGAGGCGTCGGCCGACATCAGGTCGTTGATCATGTGGCCGACGATGGCGTTGGCGTCCTCGAGCGCGGTGGCGAGCAGGGCCCGCTCGTTCTTGAGGCGACCGTTGCCGGCCTCGGAGGCGATGAACGACTCGATCTCCTTCGCCAGGTGGCCCAGGGCGCGGCCCTGGTCCTTGACGATCTTGCGGAAGAAGAAGTCCTGGCCCTGGATCGCGGTCGTGCCCTCGTAGAGGGTGTCGATCTTGGCGTCGCGAACGTACTGCTCGATCGGGTACTCCTGGAGGAAGCCCGACCCGCCCAGCGTCTGCAGCGACTCGGTGCCCAGCAGCACCCACGAGCGCTCCGAGCCGTAGCCCTTGACGATCGGCAGCAGCAGGTCGTTGACCGCGGCGGCCAGCTCGTCCTTCTCGCCGGCGTGCTCGGCCACCTGGACGCGGTCCTGCCACGTGGCGGTGTAGAGCACGAGCGCGCGCATCGCCTCGGCGAACGACTTCTGCGTCATCAGCGAGCGGCGTACGTCGGGGTGGTGCGTGATGGTGACGCGCGGGGCGGTCTTGTCGGCCGCCTGGGTCAGGTCGGCGCCCTGGACGCGCTCCTTGGCGTACTCGAGGGCGTTGAGGTAACCGGTCGAGAGCGTGGCGATGGCCTTGGTGCCGACCATCATCCGGGCGTTCTCGATGACGTCGAACATCTGGGCGATGCCGTTGTGCACCTCGCCGAGGAGCCAGCCACGGGCCGGCTCGCCGCCACCGACCTGCGGGTCGCCGAAGGTGACCTCGCAGGTGTTGGAGACCTTGATGCCCATCTTGTGCTCGACGTTGGTGACGTAGACGCCGTTGCGCTCGCCGGTGAGCTCGCCGGTCTCGTGGTCGAAGTGGTAGGTCGGCATCCAGAACAGCGACAGGCCCTTGGTGCCCGGACCGCCGGCGCCCTCGACGCCCTCGGGGCGGGCGAGGACGAGGTGCATCGTGTTGTCGCTGAGGCCACCCTCGGCCGAGGTGATGAAGCGCTTCACGCCGGTGACGTTCCAGGAGCCGTCCTCGTTGGGCGTGGCCTTGGTGCGACCGGCGCCGACGTCGGAGCCCGCGTCGGGCTCGGTGAGGACCATCGTGCACGGCCACTGGCGCTCGACCATCAGCTCGGCGACGCGCTTGTCGCGCTCGTTGCCGTTGTTGTAGACGACACCGGCGAACGGCGCGCCCGCGGCGTACATCCACACGGGGGCGTTGGCGCCGAGCACCATCTCGCCCATGGCCCACACGAGGGAGGACGGGGCGGGGGTGCCGCCGAGCTCCTCGCGGATCTGGAGGCGCCAGTACTCGGAGTCCATCCAGGCCTGGTAGCTCTTCTTGAAGGACTCCGGCACGGGGGCGGTGTGGGTCTCGGGGTCGAAGACCGGCGGGTTGCGGTCGCTGTCGACGTACGACGCGGCGAGGTCGTCGCGGGACAGGCGGGCGACCTCGGCGAGGATCTCGCGCGCGGTCTCGCCGTCGACCTCGGCGAAGGGACCCTGGCCGAGGACCTCGTCCCGGCCGAGCACCTCGAAGAGGTTGAACTCGATGTCGCGCAGGTTGCTCTTGTAGTGGCTCACGATCCACCTATTCCGTTTCGGGGCACCGGTCCTGGGAGGGATCCGGTCCAGTGGTGGCCGTCCCCGCGGAGCGGGTCCGGCGGCGAGCAGCCCGTGCTGCTACTCGCCAGTAACAAAATGATGCCTCGCCGGACGGTCCTGCGCAACACGAACGCCACATGTCGCGGATCACTGGTTCTGGGTATCTCCACGTCTTGACCTCCTAGATTACGTATCTCTACTCTCTCCATAGACATAGGCAATCGAAGGGTCGCACCTCCATGCGCAAGCTCATCGTGCTCGGCTTCGTCGGGCTCATCGCACAACTCATCGACGGATCCCTGGGCATGGCCTACGGCGTCACGTCCTCCACGCTGCTGATCGCCGCCGGTGTCGCCCCGGCCGCCGCGTCGGCCGCCGTCCACTTCTCCGAGCTCGGGACCTCGCTGGTCTCCGGCGCCTCGCACCACAAGTTCGGCAACGTGGACTGGCGCACCGTGTCGATCCTCGCCGTGCCCGGCTTCGTCGGCGCGTTCCTCGGCGCGACGCTCCTGTCCAACATGGACGCCGCGGTCGCCAAGCCCGTCGTCGCGGTCATCCTGCTGGGCCTCGGCTTCTACGTCGTCTACCGCTTCCTTCGCCTCGGCGGCGCCCGCCCGACCTTCAAGGGCCGGCCCTCGGTGGCCTTCCTGGCTCCGATGGGCCTCGTCGCCGGCACGCTCGACGCCGTCGGTGGCGGCGGCTGGGGTCCGGTCGGCACCACGTCGCTGCTGTCCAGCGGTCGCCTCGAGCCGCGCAAGGTCGTCGGCTCCATCGACACCTCGGAGTTCGTCGTGGCCGTCGGTGCCTCGCTCGGCTTCCTCTTCGGCCTCGGGTCGGCCGGGATCAACTGGGGCTACGCCGGTGCGCTGCTCGCCGGTGGCGTGGTCGCCGCACCGATCGCTGCGTGGCTGGTCAAGCACCTCGCCGCCCGCGTGCTCGGGGTCGCGGCCGGTGGCCTCATCGTGCTGACCAACACCAAGACGCTGCTCGAGTCGCTCGGCGCCCCCGGCGTGGTCATCGCACTCACCGCCGCCGTGATCTTCACCCTGTGGGTGACCGGCATCGCCTGGGCGGTCAAGCAGGAGCGCCTCGCCCGCGCCCTGGCCACCTCGGACGACCGTCCGGTGGAGCCCGCGACCGCCTGAGCGGCGTACGCCGTCCCGCAGCCCCGGCCGGCGGCGACAGGGTCCTTTGCTCCTGTCGCCGCCGTCTGCACGTCCTCCCGCGGACGCCGCGAGGACCGCTCGGGGGCCAACGTGGAGTGACTTGACCGACATGTCTGACAAACTGCTCCCATGCGCGTCTCCGCCAAGGCCGACTACGCCCTCCGGGCGCTGATCGAGATCGCCGTCCGCTCCGACGGCACTGCGGTGAGCGCCGAGCAGCTCGGCAAGGCCCAGGACATCCCGCACGGGTTCCTCCAGGCCATCCTCGCCGACCTGCGCCGCGCCGACATCGTGGTGTCCCAGCGCGGCCAGTCCGGTGGCTGGCGCTTCGCCCGCGGTCCCGAGACCGTCACCGTCGCGGACGTCATCCGCGCCGTCGACGGGCCGCTCGTCTCCGTCTACGGCCTGCGGCCCGAGGCCGTCGCCTACGGCGAGTCCGCCCAGGTCCTGCAGCACGTCTGGATCGCGGCCCGCAGCTCCCTGCGCGGAGTCTTCGAGGGCGTCTCGATCCAGGACCTCGCCGACGGCACCCTGCCGCCCGAGGTCGCCTCGCTCACCGCCGACGAGGATGCCTGGCAGCCGCACTGAGCGTGCAGGTCAGGCGGCGTCGACCCGGGTCAGCCGCTCGCGGATCCTGCGGCGCTGCTTGCCGAGCTTGACCAGCTGGCGCTCGACCTCGGCCTCGCGGGCGAGGAGGACGACCCGCGCGAGGTCCGCGGCCAGCTCGTCCGCGGTCATCGAGTCGACCACCGGCAGCACGTGGATGCGCGAGTCCCGCTTCACGTACGCCGCCCAGGGGCCGACCAGGTCGACCGGGGCGATCGCGTCGTCGACCGCGTCCGGGGTGACGATGACGTGCAGCCGCATCCCGACGAGCCCGTCCACCGCCAGGGCGACCTGGTCGGGGTCGGCGTCGAGGAAGCCGGGCTGGCTGACCAGCACGTCACCCTTCAGCTTGTAGGCCTTGCGACACACCCGCGCCCAGGCACCCTCGACATCCTTGCGTCGTACGCCGACCGCCTTGTGCCGGCGGCGGATCTCGATGTCGGCGCGGTCCATGTCCTCCTGGTCCACCGCCGGGAGAGCGACGCCCGCCGCGACCAGTGCGGGGTGGTCGCGCAGCGCGTCGTGGGGGGTGGCGGTGCCCGGGACGGCGGGACCGAGGTGCAGGTAGACGGTGCGCTTGGCCATGGCGGCACCGTGGCACCCCCGGCCGACCGGACGGTGAACGTCGGGGTGGGGGTGTGCAACAACTCGGTGGTGGGGCGCGTCTGAGGATTGACGCCGGCCCACCCCGAGGAGCGAGATGTCCCGCAGGCACCACGAGTTCGAGGAGTTCGCCCGCGCGCGGACGCCCCAGCTCTACCGGTCTGCGTGGATGCTCTGCGGCGACGCGCACCGCGCCGAGGACCTGGTCCAGGACACCCTGGCCAAGGTCTTCGTCCGGTGGCACCGCCCGTTGGTCGGCGCGATCGACAACCCCGCCGCCTACGCCCACACCACGCTGGTGCGCACCTACATCAGCGCCCAGCGCCGCCGCAGCAACCACGAGCGCCCGACCGAGCACCTGCCCGAGCAGGCCGTGACCGGACCCCAGCACCAGGACGGTGCGGCCACCCGGCTGACGCTCGCCGCCGCGCTCGAGGAGCTCGCACCCCTCGACCGCGCCGTACTGGTGATGCGGTACCTCGACGACACCTCTGTCGCCGACACTGCTGCCGCGCTCGGTGTGAGCGGACAGGCCGTGCGCAACCGCACGCTGCGGGCGCTCGACCGCCTGCGTGCCGTGCTGGGCACCTCGCTCGACGACCTCATCGAGTCCGGAGGCTCCTGATGACCATCCCCGACCACGGCGTCGACCTGCTGCTGCGGCAGGCCGCGCAGGACCTGGCCCTCCCCGACGTCGACCGGCTCGTCGCCGGTGGCGTGACCCGCGGCCGCACCCGCCGGCGTCGTGCCCGGATCGGTACGACGTTCGCGTCCGTCGCCGTCGTCGGCGCCGCCGCGCTCGTCGTACCCCAGCTCCTCGGCGGGGACCCGCAGACCGCGCGAGACCCACGGCCGATCCAGCCCGCCACGTCGGGCCCGACCGCCGGGTCCCCGGACGTGGCGCCGCCCGCGGACGTGCTGCGGCCGCTGGTCCCACCGAACGAGATGGCGCAGACGATCCGGGACGTGACCGGAGCGAGCGACGTGCACGAAGTCTTCGTCGACGAGTCCGGGAAGGACCTGCCCCGGCTCTTCTACGGGTCCGTCCGTAGCGGGTTCATCTCCTTCCGCATCCGGTGGTACAACAACCCCCTGGTGGTGGAGGACGGCGGGCAACCACTGGCGCCGAGTCACATCTGCGAGCCCGCCGTCGAGCCCGACTGCACGACGCGGTCCGACGGCTCCCGCCTGCTGCGCGAGGACGTGCGCCAGTCCGGCGGGGCCGGGGTGCCGCCGACGTTCCTCGAGCGGTCACTGACCCTGGCCACCGACGACGGCTGGCAGATCGACGTGATCGCCTACAACTGCACCGGCGAGAAGGAGGGCGTCGTGGTCGCCCCCGAACCGGTGCTGACGATGGCCGAGATGGAGGCGCTCGCCACCAGCGATGCCTGGTACGCGTGAGGCGCGTCAGGCGCGGGCGAGCCACTCCACGAGCGGCCGCAGCGCCCGCCAGTCGTCGCGGACCAGCTCGAGCAGCTCGGGGGTGTGCACGACCGGCTCGAAGCCGATCGTCCGGCCGGCGAAGAGCTGCTTGTGCCGCAGCAGCCCGATCCGCGGGTGCTCCCGGTCGTAGCCGCGCGGCGCGGTCTTGAGCTGCTCGCCGCTCACCTCGAAGCCCTCGGCCTCGATCGCGGCCAGGATCCGTTCGAGCTCGGTGCCGCGGCGCTCCTCGGCCACCGCCGTCCGGAAGGCCGCGAGCTGCTCGCCGTCGGCGTCGTAGAAGCCGGCGCCGGTGCGGACCCCGCGCGCCGAGACCTCGACGTACCACCCGGTGCGCGGCGCGACGCCGACGAAGGCGCCCTGGTGGGTCTTGTACGGCGTCTTGTCCTTCGCGAAGCGCACGTCGCGGTAGGGGCGGAACACCTTCGCGCTGCCGAACTCCGCCTCGAGGTCGGTGACCAGGGCGGTCATCGGGGCCTTCACGGACTCGGTCCAGACGGCCTTGTGGGCCTCCCAGAACGACTTGGTGTTGTCCATCTCGAGGTCGTCGTAGAAGTCGAGGGCGGCGACGGGGAATCCGGTGAAGCTCACCCGCCGACCCTAGCGATCTCTGCCAGACTCACCGCCATGAGCAGGCCCCACCTGGCATCCGTCGTCGAGGACCGGTGGAACCGCGCGCTCGGAGGTCTCCTCACGCGCGCCGGTTGGCAGCCGAGGATCGTGGGGTACGCCGGCTACGGCGGCGCCGACTTCGTGCGCGTCCTGGCCCGCGTGGTCCTGGACCGCCCCCCGGAGCGGAGCGGCCGCAGCAACGAGCTGCGGCGCGGGTGGCGCAACTTCCTCACCGCCGAGGTCGGCGGCGCCGAGGTCACGATCACCGTGGCCGGGGAGTCCTTCGTGGTGACCACGGACCGCTCCGGCATCGTCGATGCCCGCCTGCCCCGGGCCGGGCTCGCACCGGGCTGGCACCAGGTCGACCTCGCGGTCGACGGGGCGCAGCCGGGCACCGCGGACGTCGTCGTGGTCGCCGACGACGAGGACTTCGGGATCGTCAGCGACATCGACGACACGGTGATCACGACGTGGCTCCCGCGCCTGCTGCTCGCGACGTACAACACGTTCGTGCTCGCCGAGGAGGCGCGCAAGCCCGTCGACGGCATGGCCGAGCTGTACGCCGCGCTGCTCGCGGACCGCCCGGGCGCGCCCACGGTCTACGTCTCCACCGGTCCGTGGAACGCCGCGCTCGCGCTGACGCGGTTCCTGGCCCACCACGGCTTCCCGCGCGGTCCGCTGCTGCTGACCGACTGGGGGCCCACCAACACCGGGTGGTTCCGCAGCGGTCGCGAGCACAAGCTCGCCTGCCTGCGGGGCCTGGCCACGGACTTCCCGGCGATCAGCTGGGTGCTGGTCGGCGACGACGGCCAGCGCGACCCGGTGATCTACGCGGAGTTCGCGCGCGAGCACCCGGAGCGCGTGCGGGCGATCGCGCTGCGGGAGCTGTCGATGGGCGAGCAGGTCCTCGCCCACGGCACGCCGACCGAGATGCGCGAGGACCCGGCGTGGCACGGCCGGCCGGAGGTCCGCGGCGCCGACGGCCACGAGCTCGCAGACCGGTTGCGCGACCTGGGGTGAGGCGTCAGCCGACCTCGGCCCAGACCTGCTCGTCGCCGGACTCGCCGAACGACGACACGGTCAGGATGCCGTCGGCGCACTCCGGCTCGCCGAGGAAGGCGTTGCCGGTCGACTCCGACTCGTAGGCCACGCTCAGTGCGGCGCCGTCCCAGCGCATCAGTCGGGCCGGGTCCGTACGCCGGGCCGGGTCGCGCACGAAGAACGCGTCCCCGCCGCAGGGGACCAGGGTGCCGGTGGTGCCCCTCCCCAGGGACTCCACAGCGCCGTCGACGCTCGCGCTGAAGCGGGCGACCTCCTGGCGCTGCTCGCGCGGCACCTCGGACCAGACGACCCCGGTCGAGCTCGGCGCGACGTCCCAGGCCGTGCACTCCGCCGGGCCCTCGACGGGCTGCGGCCGGCCCGTCTGGTCGAGCACGTGGACGGTGCGGCAGGCGACCGGGCGCGCGTCGTCGAAGGTCATCAGGCCGACCCCGTGCTCGTCCGCGGTCAGGTTGCTGAAGCCGGTCCGCGCGGGCGCGCACCAGCCGTCCTCGCCGTTGCCGTCGGAGACGGCCAGGGTGGCCAGGCAGTAGGCGCCGCCCTCGCCGAGCGTGGGGTACCAGAGGCTGTCGTCGTGCATGGCCCACGAGCCGCCGTTGGCGGGCTCGGGGGAGACGATCTCGGTGGGAGTGCTCGCCACCAGGTCGACCCGCACGGCCGCCCCGGTCGGGGTCGCGTTGCCCGCAGAGAAGGAGACCACGGCACGGTCGCCCTCGAGGAGCACCGCGTCGACGGTGCGGCCCTCGACGGCGGGTACGACGACGGGCTCGCCGTCGCCGACCGGCTCGAAGGTCACCTGGGTCTCGGTGGCGACGGCAGTCCAGCCCGCGCCGCGGAGGACCCGGTCCTCGACGGTGTGGCCGGTCGGCTGCCAGTCGAGGGGACCGGCGGTCCCGGTGCCCTCCGGCTCCGACGTCTCCGTCGTCTGCTCCGTGGGCTCCGGCGTCGGGCTGGTCGTCCCGTCCGGCTCGTCGGCACCGCCCGCGCAGGCCGTCAGCGCGCCGAGGGCGACGAGCAGGCCGCCCGCGAGCGTCGTACGGGCGCGCGTGCGCAGCATCAGACGCCGACGTTGTGCTGGAAGTGCGCCTTGTTGGCCCGGAAGCTCTTGTAGGCGTTCTGCCACTGGGTGCGAGCGATGCGCGGCTCGGACGGGTCGAACTTGCTCTGGTCCCACGGCTCGAAGTAGCCGAGCTTGGGCCGACCGCCCGGGTTCTGGTCGAAGCCACGGCCGACCTGGAAGTGGCCGGAGGCGTCGTCGTCGAGGTAGGGGAAGTACTGCTTGAGCAGGATCGGGTGGAGCACCACGGGGGCGCGGTAGTCGTGGACGTGCTTCATCATCAGCAGGTACCACTGCTTGAAGGTGAAGTCACCGATGTCGAGCACGATGTACTCGCCGGCGTAGTCGGCGCCGCCCCACCCGGTGGTCTCGTTGACGGTGCGGACCATGTCGGTGATCGCGGTGCCGGCGGTGGTGGTCCCGAGCTGATCGGCCCAGTAGGCCTGACCGCGCCGCGAGCCGTTCCAGCCCCAGCCGATCATCTGCGCCGCGGCCGGGCCGCACCAGTAGTAGCGCTGCTGCGGGCGCACCTGCTTCTGCTTGAGGATCGTGAAGGTCTCGGGGTACTCGGCCGCGGTCTTCGGGGACGCGGCGGCCGGGGCCACGGGGGTGCTCGTCGACGTGGTCGTCGTCGTGTCGCGCGCCTGGGTGGAGAGCATCGCCTCGGGGTGGCGCTCGGCAAAGTCGGCCGGCAGCGGCACGCCCTGGATCTCGTGGCGCAGCAGCCAGACCTTGGCGACGGACGTGGCGGCGGCGGTCAGCTCGGCGCGCTCGGCGGCGGCGCGGGCCGTGGGGGTCCGACGGGCCTGCTGGCGCAGGGCCGCGGCGGGGTCGAGGTCACCGGTGCGCTCGCGGCCGGCGGGGGTGCTGCGGGCCATCCGGGCGGCGACCTCACGCTCGCTCGAGGTGGTCCAGCCGGTGCCGAGGCAGTAGCGCTGGCCGTCGAAGGTCGCGCACCGGGCGGCCGACTCGGCGAGGGCGCGGGTCGAGCTCCGGGCGGAGACCCGGGCGCTCAGGCCCTCGCGGACCACGCGGTCGATCTCCGCCTGCATCTCGGGCGTGACGACGCCGGGGCCGGCGGTGCTGCTCGTCCGCAACCCGGCGCCGGCCTGCGGCGTGATCGCGGCGTCGGGGGTCGAGCCGCCCGGCAGCAGCGGCGCCGTGGCGACCAGGAGCACGAGGGCTCCGAGGCCCGCCGCGACGGCGCGTCCGGGGCTCCGCCGACCGGGTGCGAGCGTCGTAGGACGCCTCGGCCGGCGGGTGGTGACGGGGGTGCGGTCCGAGAGGGGCATGGGGGAAGACCTCGATCAGAGCAGTGACGCGGACCGTCACACTGTCCCCTCTGATCACAAAGGGCGCAAGTTTCCCATCTGCCCCACGAGAACCACGGGAGCGACACGCCGTGAGTTACATCGATGTCATTCGGGTAGTCCGTGACAAGCGGACCCCGGATTCGGTCTGAGAGGGGTCCGATCGTCACGGACTACCCCGGAAACGGGTTAAGGCCCCGCCGGAATCCGTGGCGGAGCTTCTTGTGAACTGGAGCGGATGACGAGACTCGAACTCGCGACATCGACGGTGGGCTGAGTGTCGCGCTCGGCGCGACACACTGACCTCTGGGAAAGACTGGAGCGGATGACGAGACTCGAACTCGCGACATCGACGGTGGGCTGAGTGTCGCGCTCGGCGCGACACACTGACCTCTGGGAAAGACTGGAGCGGATGACGAGACTCGAACTCGCGACATCGACGGTGGGCTGAGTGTCGCGCTCGGCGCGACACACTGACCTCTGGGAAAGACTGGAGCGGATGACGAGACTCGAACTCGCGACATCGACCTTGGGAAGGTCGCGCTCTACCAACTGAGCTACATCCGCAGGATGCGCCGGAATCGTACCCGACCACCACCGGTCCCGTACGACGGGCGCACCGGCTCTCAGTCGGCCGGCAGGTGGAGCGGGGCGAGGGCGGGGCGTCGGGCGCTGACGCTGTCGCCCGAGGAGCGCCCGGTGAGGCGACGGTGGATCCAGGGTGCGAGGCACTCGCGGGCCCACGCGGCGTTCTGCGCCCAGGCATCGCGGCGACCGGGCAGCGCGGCCTCGGGCAGGTCCTCGACGGAGAGGTCGTGCGGGACCTCGAGGGCGTCCAGCACGGCGATCGCCATCCGCTGGTGGCCGAGGGGGCCCATGTGCATGCGGTCGGCGTCCCAGTAGCGCCAGTCGCGGTAGTCGTGGATGCGCCAGAAGTCGACGACGGTCGCCCCGTGCCGGTCGGCGGCCCAGCGGACGTGCTCGGTGTAGAGCGCGAAGCGGCCCCGCAACGGGCGATAGATCGCGGAGTGACCGGGGTCGAAGGCGGTGAAGACCAGGAGGCGGGCGCCGGTGTCGGCCAGCCGCCCGAGCGCGGCGTCGTACCGCTCCGCCAGGGCGTCGAGGTCGACCTGCGGCCGGAGGATGTCGTTGGCCCCGGCGTAGACCGTGACAAGGTCGGGGCGCAGCGCGATGGCGGGCTCGACCTGCTCGGCGATGATCCCGTCGAGCTTCCGCCCGCGGATCGCGAGGTTGGCGTAGCCGAAGTCGTCGGTGCGGGCGGCCAGCACCTCGGCCACCCGGTCGGCCCAGCCGCGCAGGCCGTTGGGGCGGGTGGGGTCGGGGTCGCCGACGCCCTCGGTGAAGGAGTCGCCGAGGGCGACGAAGCGGTGGAAGGTCACCCGACCATTGTCCAGACCGGGTGGTACGCCGCGCGCAGGCCCTAGGCTGCCTCCGTGCTGCTCTCTGACCGCGACATCATCGCCGAGCTCGACCAGGGACGGATCGCCCTCGACCCGTGGGACCCCGAGATGCTCCAGCCCTCGAGCATCGACGTGCGCCTCGACCGGTTCTTCCGGGTCTTCGAGAACCACAAGTACCCGCACATCGACCCGGCGGCCGACCAGTCCGACCTCACCCGCGAGGTCGAGCCGGAGGGCGACGACCCGTTCATCCTGCACCCGGGCGAGTTCGTCCTCGGGTCGACGTACGAGGTCGTCAGCCTGCCCGCCGACATCGCCGCCCGCGTCGAGGGCAAGAGCTCGCTCGGCCGCCTCGGCCTGCTGACCCACGCGACCGCCGGCTTCGTGGACCCGGGCTTCAGCGGTCACGTCACCCTCGAGCTCGCCAACGTCGCGACGCTGCCGATCAAGCTCTACCCGGGCATGAAGATCGGCCAGTTCTGCTTCTTCCGGCTCACCTCGCCGAGCGAGCACCCCTACGGCTCGGAGAAGTACGGCTCGCGCTACCAGGGCCAGCGCGGCCCGACGCCGAGCCGCTCGTTCCAGAGCTTCCACCGCACCAAGATCTGATGGGCCGCGGCCCGGCCTGGCACCTGGCGACGGCGCTCGTCGCGACCTTCGCGGTCCTCTTCCAGCTGGTGCTGGTCTGGCAGGGCAACGCCGTCCTCGACGAGGTGGACCCGCCGGCGTTGGGGGAGCGGCTGGTCCGCTTCGTCGGCTACTTCACCGTGCTGTCCAACATCCTGGTCGCCCTCGTCACGTGGACGCTGGCCCTCGGCCGGGACCGGGACACGGAGGGCTGGCGCGTGCTGCGCCTGACGTCGCTGGTCGCGATCGTCGTGACGGGGGTCGTGCACTGGTTCCTGCTGCGCCCGATCCTCGACCTGTCCGGCGCGGACTACCTCGCCGACAAGCTGCTCCACGTCGTCGTACCCCTGCTCACCGTCGTCGGCTGGGTGGCCCTCGGCCCGCGCGGACGGATCCGCGGGCGCGACGTGCTCACCTGCCTGGCCTTCCCGGTCGTGTGGCTCGCCTACACGCTGGTCCGGGGTGCGGTCACCGGCTTCTACCCCTACCCGTTCCTCGACGTGGACGAGCGTGGGTACGCCGCCGTGGCGGTCGCCTGCGTCGGGATCGCGGTGCTCTTCGTCGCCCTCGCCGGCGTGGCCTGGAAGGTCGACCAGAAGATTTCTTGGGCCCCCCAAGGTAGGTAAGGGAATCCTAAGTTAGGCTGCCCTCATTAAGGCTTGCCTCACTAGATGGAGATTCCCATGAACCGCGCCTCCCTGCGCACCACGGTCGCCGCCGCCACGATCGGCCTGGCCGCCGCGCTGCTGACCGGGTGCAGCACCGGCTCGACCTCGAGCGACGCCACGGCCAGCGAGCCGACCGCGACCACCTCGGCCGAGGCCGACGCCTTCCCGGTCACGATCGAGCACGCCTTCGGCGAGACGACCATCGAGGAGGAGCCCACCCGCGTCGCCACCCTCGGCTGGACCGACCACGACCACGCGCTGGCCCTCGGCGTCGTCCCCGTGGGCGCCACCAAGATCACCTGGGGCGGCAACGCCAACGGCTCCTCCGACTGGTTCGATGCCGCCCTCGAGGAGGCCGGCGCCGAGGCCCCGGTCCGGTACGACGACGCGGACGGCGCCCCGATCGACGAGGTCGCCCAGCTCGAGCCCGACGTCATCCTGGCCACCAACTCCGGCATCACCGAGGCGGAGTACGCCAAGCTCAGCAAGATCGCGCCGGTCGTCGCCTACCCGGAGTTCCCGTGGACGACCCCCTGGCAGACCTCGCTCGCGATGGTCGGCGAGGCACTCGGTCGCACCGACCTGGCCGCCGAGGCGGAGGCCGGGGCCATGGACGCGATCGACGCGGCCAAGGAGGACTACCCCGAGCTCGACGGGGCCTCGCTGATCTACGGCTACCTCACCCCGGCCGACCTCTCCACCGTCGGCATCTACGCCCCGCAGGACCCGCGCGTCGCGCTGCTGCGCGACTTCGGCATGGTCGACGCCGACGCGGTCGCCGGCGCGATCAAGGAGGGCGAGTTCTACGGCACCGTCTCCGCGGAGCGCTCCTCCGAGCTCGACTCGGACGTGCTGCTCACCTGGGTCGAGAAGCCCGGTGACGCGCAGACCTTCGTCGACGACAACCTGCTGGGCCAGATCCCGGCGATCGCCTCGGGCAACTTCTACGCCGAGTCGGACAAGGAGATCGCGATGGCCTCCACCAACCCGACCCCGCTGTCCATCCCGGTGGTCATCGACACCTTCCTCCCGAAGGTCGCCGAGGCGGTCACGGGCTCGTGACCTCGACGCCCGTCCTCGAGCACGGGGCGGAGGCCGGCCACGGGGCCACGCCTCCGCACCGGCTCGGCACGCCGACCGTGGCTGCACTCCTCGTGGGTGCGGTCGCGGTCGCGTGCGTGCTGTCGGTGGTGGTCGGCGCCCGGTCGATCCCGCTGGCGGCCGTCTGGGACGGGTCGCACCCGCTGCACAACATCTCCCAGGCCCGGGTGGAGCGGACCCTGCTCGGACTCGCGGTGGGCGCGGCCCTCGCCCTCGCCGGCGCGGTGCTCCAGGGCCTCACCCGCAACCCGCTGGCCGACCCGGGGATCCTGGGCATCAATGCCGGCGCCAGCTTCGCCATGGTCGTCGGGCTCTCGGTCTTCGGGGTCTCCGAGCTGCGCGACTTCCTCTGGGTCGCCTTCCTCGGCGCGGCGGTGGCCGCCGTGCTGGTGCACGTCATCGCCTCCGTCGGGCGCGACGGTGCCACCCCGATGAAGCTCGCCATCGCCGGGGCCGCCCTGACCGCCGCCACGACCAGCTGGACGACCGGCGTCCTGCTCGTCGACCGCCAGACGATGGAGACCTTCCGCTACTGGCAGGTGGGGACCATCGGGGGCCGCGACCTCAGCGTCCTGCTCACCGGTGCCCCGTTCCTGCTCGTCGGCGCGGCCCTCGCGCTGAGCGGCGCCCGGCTGCTCAACACGCTCGCGCTCGGCGACGACCTCGCCCGCGGCCTCGGGCGTCGTACGGCGATCGACCGGATCGTGCTCGGGGTGGCCGTGGTCCTCCTCGCCGGCACCGCCACGGCGCTCGCCGGCCCGATCGCCTTCGTCGGCCTCGTCGTGCCGCACGCCGTCCGTGCTCTCGTCGGCTCCGACCACGCCCGCCTGCTGCCCCTGTCCGCGCTGGGTGGCGCCGCACTGGTGGTCCTCGCCGACACCCTCGGTCGCGTCGTCCTGCCGCCCTCGGAGGTGCAGGTCGGGGTGATGGCCGCCGTCGTCGGCGTGCCCGTCTTCCTCCTGCTCATCCGGCGCGGCCGGTCCGGGAGCGGAGCGCTGTGACCGACATGCTCACCCCCACCGGGACCGCCGCCACTGCCGACGTCGACGCGCTCGAGGTCGTCCGGGCCGCCCGTCGTACGCCGCAGCGCCGGTACGCGCTCGTCATCGGCGGCCTGTCCGTGGCGCTCTTCGGTGCCTTCGCCGCCCGGGTGCTGCTCGGCGACTACACGATCACGGTGCCGGACTTCTTCCGGATCCTGACCGGCACCGACATCCCGGGCGCGACGTACATCCTGATGGAGAGCAAGCTGCCCCGCGCGGTGCTGGCCCTGCTCGCCGGCGTCGCGTTCGGCGTGGCCGGCGCGCTCTTCCAGACGACCCTGCGCAACCCGCTGGCCAGCCCCGACATCATCGGCGTGAGCCTAGGGGCCAGCGCTACGGCGGTCGTCGCGATCGCGCTGTGGGGATGGCAGGGGCTGCCGGTCTCGGGCGTCGCCGTGCTCGGTGCGATCTCGGTCGCCCTGGTCGTGCGGCTCGTCGCCGGCCCGCACGGCGGGCACCGGCTGATCCTGGTGGGGATCGGTCTCGCCGCGGCGATGCAGTCGGTCATCCAGTACGTCTTCACGCGGGTCGACGAGTACGACGCGCAGCTGGTCCTGCGGTGGCTCACCGGCAGCGTCAACGGTGTCGCCTGGCCGACGATCCGGCTGCTCGCCCTCGTGCTGGCGGTGCTGCTGCCCGTGACCTGGTGGCTGTGCCGGTCGCTGCGCGCGACCGAGCTGGGCGACGACACCGCCGCAGGCCTCGGAGTCTCGCGCACCCGCAGCGAGCTCCTGCTCCTGCTGGGTGTCGTGCTGGTCGCGGTCGGCGTCGCGGCGGCGGGGCCGATCGCCTTCGTGTCCTTCCTCGCCGGCCCGATCGCCCGGGCCCTCAACGGCGGGCGGACCACGATCCTCGGGTCCGCGCTCGCCGGCGCGCTCATCGTCGTCGCGGCCGACTACGTCGCCGACTACCTGATCCCCGACACCAACCTGCCGGTCGGCGTCGTCACCGGCGCCGTCGGTGCGCCGTTCCTGCTCTGGCTGCTCGTCCGCGGCCGCACCGGAAGGAGGGCGGCATGACCGCCACCCCCACCCATCCAGGCACCGGGACCTCCCGGCTGGCGGCCGCCGGGCTGACGCTCGGCTACGCCGACACCGCGGTCGTCCACGACCTCGACCTCCGGGTGCCGGACGGCAAGGTCTCGGTCATCGTCGGGGCCAACGCCTGCGGCAAGTCGACCCTGCTGCGGGGAATCGCCCGGTTGTTGAGGCCGCAGTCCGGTGCCGTGCTGCTCGACGGCGAGGTCATCCACCGGCAGCCCACCAAGCAGGTCGCCCGTGTCCTCGGCCTGCTGCCCCAGAACCCCGTCGCCCCCGAGGGCGTCACCGTCGTCGACCTCGTCGGTCGCGGCCGGCACCCGCACCACGGCACCTTCCGGCGCTGGACGAGCGCGGACGACGAGGCGGTCGCCGAGGCGCTCACGCTCACCGACACCCTCGGCCTGGCCGACCGCGTCGTCGACGAGCTCTCGGGAGGCCAGCGCCAGCGTGTCTGGATCGCGATGGCGCTGGCGCAGGGGACCGACCTGCTCCTCCTCGACGAGCCCACGACCTACCTCGACGTCGCCCACCAGGTGGAGATGCTCGACCTGCTCGCTGAGCTCAACGCCCGCCGCGGCACCACCATCGTCATGGTGCTGCACGACCTCAACCTCTCGGCCCGGTACGCCGACCACCTCGTCGCCCTGCGGGGTGGCCGGGTCGTCGCCGAGGGGACCCCCCGCGAGGTCGTCACCGAGGAGGTCGTCCGGGAGGTCTTCGGCCTCGACAACCGGGTGATCGACGACCCCGTCTCGCACACCCCGCTCGTGGTCCCCGTGGGCCGCCACCTCAGTGCCACCAACCAGGAGAACCGATGACTGTGACATCCGACCGACTGCCGATGCTGTTCTGCGAGGTCGAGGTCGTCTCCGCCGAGCGCCTCAGCCCGTCGTTCGTCCGTGTCGAGCTGGGCGGTCCCGGGCTCGCGGACTTCGGCGTGGACGGGCCGCGCTACGACCAGCGGATCAAGCTCGTCTTCCCCGACCCGCTGACCGGCGGCCTCACGACGGTCGCCGGGGCCGACGACTCGTGGTTCTCCACGTGGTTCGACCGGCCGGTCGCCGAGCGCGGCCACATGCGCACCTACACCGTCCGGGACGTCCGCGGCGCCGGTGCCGACACCCGGATCGTGGTCGACATCGTGCTTCACCTCGACGGCGACGCCGTGGGTCCCGGGTCGCTCTGGGCCGCGCAGGCCGCCCCGGGCGACCGGCTGGTGATGATGGCGCCGCGCCGTGGCTTCCCCTACGGCGGCATCGAGTTCACCCCCGGCCCGGGTGCCGAGGTGCTGATGGCGGCCGACGAGACGGCGGTGCCGGCGGTGTGCGCGGTGCTCGAGCAGCTGCCGGCAGCGGCTTCGGGCGCCGTCTTCATGGAGGTCCCGGAGACCGGGGACGTCGTCGACGTACGCCGCCCCGACGGCGTCTCGGTGACCTGGCTGCCCCGCAACGGCGCGCCCCTCGGGGAGCGCCTGCACGCGGCTGTCGTGGCCCACCTCGGGACGCCCGGCGCGGTCGTGGAGGTGCCCCCGGACGAGGTGGACCCCGACCTGTGGGAGACCCCGTCGTACTCCTCGTCGGGCGAGGAGATCGAGGCCTCCCGGACTGTCGGCCACGACCCTTCGGCAGGCTCGGGACGGCGGCTGGACGGCGTCTACGCGTGGATCGCGGGGGAGTCCAAGGTCGTGACCGGGCTGCGCCGGCACCTGGTGCGGGAGCTGGGGATGGACCGCAGCCAGGTGGCTTTCATGGGCTACTGGCGCCGGGGCGTCGCCATGAAGTCCTGATTCATGCCTTGCGGGTCCAGCGTCGGGCGGCGGCACGCTGCCGCTCGTCGCGGTGGTGCCGCGCGATCTGCTCGATCTCGGTCGTTCCGTACATGGCCTGCTCCTTCCTGGTCGGAGTGGATGTCATCGCTGCTGGAGGGTGATGTCGCCGGTGGCGACCTGTGCACGGACCTCGACGTGGTCCTGGCCCTCGGCCGGCTCGCCGGTGCCGCCCAGGTCGCTGTGGATGCTGCCGGTGACGGTGGTGATGTCGGTCCAGACGGGGGTGCCGGCGGGGATGCCGAGGCGGACGTCGCCGCTCGCCCCCTTGACCGTGAAGCGCCCGCGGCGGGCGACACCGACCTGGAGGTCGCCGCTGCCGGTGGAGAAGGACACGTCGTCGGTGCTCTCGCCGACGCGGACGTCGCCCGAGCCGGTCTTGACGGCGAGGCTGCCGGCGACCGAGTCGACGGCGACGTCGCCGCTGCCGGTGGAGAGGGTGAGCGCCGCGCCGACGCGGCCGACCCGGACGTCGCCGGAGCCGCTCTTGATCCGGCCCTCGCCCCGCAGCTCGGCGAAGCTCAGGTCGCCGCTGCCTGCCTGCACCTCGAGGGGGCCGCTCACCAGCTCCACGCTGAGGTCGCCGCTGCCCGTGGTGGCCCACGTGGCGCCGTACTCACCGAGGGCCCGGGTGTCCGCGCTGCCCGTCTTGAGCGCGAGCGCGCTGGCGGTCGGCAGCACGACCGAGACGGTGTAGCGACGGCTGCCGCCGCTGAGGAAGCCGGTGGTGCGGGGCGCCACCACGGCGATCTGGCCGTCGCGCTGCTCCACGACGACCTCGTCGGCGTGGTCGCCGGTCACCGTCACCGACGTGGTGTCGGTGTCGGTGGCCGTGACGTCGATGCGGCCCTTCCCCAGCTCGACGTACAGCTCGATGGGGTCCGGGGTGTCGAAGGTGTGGTCCATGGGGTGTCTCCAGGGTGTGCTCGGCCCGCGGTCCAGCCTGGGTGCTGGATCGCTGTGGCGCCGGACGGACGGTGCGGGTGCTGGTCAGAGCCAGCCGGTCATGCGGCGGTTGCCGCGGTTGCCTCCCTTGAAGGGGTCGTGGCCGAAGAACGGGATGCTCGAGAGGTCGATGTCCACGTTGATCGCGTGGTCGGAGGTGGCGGCCCGGATGACCGACACGAGCCAGGTGTTGAGGCTCTGGCCGCTGGTCGTGGCCTTCTCCTCCGCCCTGGTCTTGATCGACTCGGGGATGCGCAGGGTGACGCGGGCGAGGTCGCCCTCCTCGACGTCCTCGGGCCGGGGCGGGGTCGGCGGCGCGGGGGCGGCCGGTGCGACGCTCGTCGGCGCCACCTCGACCACGAAGTCGAGCTCGCGGCCGTTGAGCCGCACGTCCACGCCGCCCTGGGGCAGCTCGGTGCTGATCTCGGCCGCGGCCTGGGAGATGGCCTCCATGAGGGCCAACCGGGCGCTGGCGTCCAGCGCGTAGCTCAGGCGCTCGGCCACCTGGCGGGCCTCGTCGCCACCGGCCTCGGCGGCGGCCAGCAGGTCGCGGCGGAGGCTGTCGACGTACGGCGTGATGTCCATGCGCACCACTATGACATTACTATGACGTCATGACAAGAGCTTCTGGCGTCAGAGTGTTGTCATGCTGGTGCGGCGCGGCTCCTCCGCGGTCGGTCCGGCGCGCGTAGACACGCGGACACAACCCTCCGCTGCGGCCCGTTTGAGGCGTACGCCGGCGGGCCGGCCGGACTTGTGTCCGCGGGTCTACGACGACGACGGCTGCGAGCTGCCCGGCCGGGTACGACGAACGCGGCCGCCGGATGTCCGGTCGACCGCGTCCGTGGTCGTGCGCGGGTGGTGCAGGTGATGCGTGGTGCTCAGAGGTCGAAGAGCGACCCGGCCTCGTGGATGTCCACGTCGGTCTTCGGGGTGTGGGTGGCCCCGCTCGACGTCGGCGCGGGGGTGTCCGGCTGGTCGTCCGTCTCTGCTGCGGGAGCCTCCGCCTCCGGGGTGTCCGCCCGGACGTCCGCCGACTCGGTGGCCTGGGCGGGCTGCTCGTCGGCGGCCTCCGGCTCGGGCTGGGGCTCGTCCTGCCGGGCCTCATCCTGCTGGGGCGTCGCCGCGGCGGTCGCCCCGTCGGCAGGCTCGTCCTCGGCCGCGGCGACGGTCGCCGCCTGGCTGAGCGTCGCGCCGCCGGCCAGGCCGTCGGCCGTCGGCGTCTCCTCGGAGGCGCCCGTCGCCCCGGTCGCCGGAGCGGACTGCTGGTCCGACGGCGCCGGCGGCTCCTCCGGGGTGGCCTCGGGCGTCGCGGCCTGCGGCTCCTCGGTGGTGGCCTCGGACGGGGTGGCTGGGGCTGCGGCAGCCGGGGCTGCCACCGGGGTGGGCGCCTCGATGTCGAACAGCGAACCGCCCTCGGGGATCGACGTCGCGGGGGTGCTGGTCCGACCGGAGCTCGCGGCCGGGGCAGCAGTCTCCTCGGCCGGGACGTCCGAGACCTCGGTCGTCGGGCTCGCCACCTCGTCGGACGCCGTCTCGTCGGTCGGCGTCGAGTCCTTCGTCTGGGCGGCCGCCTCGTTGGTCGCCTCGTCGTCGGTCGCCGGGGGCTCCTCCGGGGTGGCTTCGGGCGTCGCGGCCTGCGGCTCCTCGGGGGTGGTCGCCGGCGCGGCTGCGGGTGCCGGTGCCGGTGCCGCGGGGGCCTCGAGGTCGAAGAGCGACCCGCCCTCGGGGATCGAGGTGGCCGGGGTCGAGGTCGCTCCGGACGACACCGGTGCCGGTGCGTCAGCCACCTTCTGGGTGGGGGTGGGGGTGGCTGCCTCATCGCCGGCGGGCGTGTCGGCCGTGTCGGTCTCCGTGGGCGGTGCCTCAGCCACCTCCTGGGTGGCCGTCGAGGTGGCTGGCTCACCGCTCGGCGCGGGCTCGGCGGCGATGTCGAAGAGCGAGCCGGTCGAGCCCAGGGCGGCGGAGGGTGCGGCCTTCGCCGGGGCCGGCTGGGCCGGGGTCTCGGTGGAGGAAGAGGCCTCGGCACTGTCCTCGGGCTGGGCCGCAGGGGCGGGCTTGGCCGGGGCCGGCTCGTCGGCGGTCAGGTCGAAGAGCGAGCCACCGGAGCCCAGGTCGGCCTGCGGCTTGGTGGCCGGCTTCTCGGCGGGCTCTGCAGGAGCGGGGGTGGCCGCGGCGGGCTCTGCCGCCGTGGACTTGTCGGCGGGCTCGTCGCCACCGAGGTCGAAGAGCGAGCCACCGGAGCCCAGGTCGGCCTGGGGCTTGGCGGCAGGCTTCTCGGCGGGCTCCGCAGGAGCGGGGGTGGCCGCGGCGGGCTCTGCCGCCGTGGACTTGTCGGCCGGCTCGTCGCCACCGAGGTCGAACAGCGACCCGGACTCCTCCTTCTTCGGCGTCCCGGACGCGCGGGTCGCGTCGGAGGGGGTGTCGGCGACGGACTTCTGGGGTGCGGTGTCCGAGCTCGAGTTGTCGACGTCGAAGAGTGACGAGCCGCCGGACGCCTTGGCGGCGGGGCCGACGCCCGCGGTCTCGGTGACCGTGTCCGCGGTGTCGGTGACGTCACCCGGCTCCGGCTCGGCCTTGGTGGCCACGTCGGTGTCGGTCGCGGCGGCGCCACCCGAGGTCGCGCCGGCCGAGGCGGCCCCGGCGGCCGCAGCGGCGGCCGGCGCGGACGTCGTACCGGGCCCGGCCTTGGTGGCGGGCTCGCCCTTGACCGAGGCGAGCAGCATCTGCGCGACGTCGAGGATCTCGACCTCCTCGCGGGCGTTGCCCTTGGCCTGCTCGGAGGTGAGGCCGTCGGAGAGCATCACGCGGCAGAAGGGGCAGCCGACCGCGATCTGGTCGGCACCGGTGCCGACGGCCTCCTTGGTGCGGTTGACGTTGATCCGCTCCCCGATGTTCTCCTCCATCCACATGCGGGCACCACCGGCACCGCAGCAGAAGGACTTCTCGGAGTTGCGCTCCATCTCGGTGAACTCGGCGCCCGGCAGGATCTGGAGCAGCTCGCGCGGCGGCGAGTAGACCTGGTTGTGGCGGCCGAGGTAGCAGGGGTCGTGGTAGGTGATCGAGCGCTTCGCGGCACCGGCGCCGTCCTGGATCGGGGTCAGCTTGCCCTCGCGGACGAGGCGGTTGAGCAGCTGGGTGTGGTGCACGACCTCGAGCTCGATGCCGAAGTCCTTGTACTCGTTCTTGAGGGTGTTGAAGCAGTGCGCGCAGGTCGAGACGACCTTCTTGACCTTGTACTCCTTGAAGGTCTCGACGTTCTGCATGGCCAGGCCCTGGAAGACGAACTCGTTGCCGGCGCGACGCGCGGGGTCACCGGTGCAGGTCTCGCCGTTGCCGAGCACGCCGAAGGAGATGCCGGCCATGTCGAGCAGCTCGGCGACGGCGCGGGTGGTCTTCTTCGCGCGGTCCTCGTAGGCGCCCGCGCAGCCGACCCAGAACAGCCAGTCGACGGACTCCAGCGACTCGAGGTCCTCACCGACGACGGGCACGTCGAAGTCGAGGCCCTTGGCCCAGTCCATCCGCGCCGTGGACGACATGTTCCACGGGTTGCCCTTGTTCTCCAGTCCCTTGAAGAGCTGGTTGAGCTCGGCGGGGAAGTTGGCCTCGACCAGCACCTGGTAGCGGCGCATGTCCATGATGTGGTCGACGTGCTCGATGTCGACGGGGCACTGCTGGACGCAGGCGCCGCACGAGGTGCAGTTCCACAGCACGTCGGAGTCGATGACGGCGGTGCCGTCCTCGGGCATGTAGAACCACTCGTCACCGGTGTCGCCGACCAGGGGACGGGCGACCTCGCGGGCCAGCACCTCGTCCTTCTCCAGCAGGGCGGTGGCGGCCTCGCTGCCCTCGCCTCCGGCCTGGACGTACGGCGCCTTGGCGTACGCGTGGTCGCGCATCGCGGTGATGAGCAGCTTGGGCGAGAGCGGCTTCTCGGTGTTCCACGCGGGGCACTGCGACTGGCAGCGACCGCACTCGGTGCAGGTGGTGAAGTCGAGCATGTTCTTCCACGAGAAGTCCTCGACCTTGCCGACACCCAGCGTGGAGTCCTCGTCGAGCTCCTCGATGTCGTCGAGCGTGACCGGGACGCCCGCGGAGGTGAGCGGCTTCATCGCACCCAGCGCGGTGGACCCGTCGGACTCGCGCTTGTAGAAGATGTTGAACCACGCGGTGAAGCGGTGCCAGGCCACGCCCATGGTGATGTTGCGGGCGATGACGATCAGCCAGGTCATCGAGACGAGGATCTTGACCATCGCGAGGAAGTAGACGAGGTTCTCGAGCGTCCCGAGCGACAGGCCGGACCACAGCTCGCCGAGCCACGCCGTCGTGGGGAAGTGCAGGAGCCCGTTGTGCTCGGCGGCCTCCGGGTGGTCCGCGAGGTACGACGCGTTGTTGAGCAGGGCGTACTCGATCGTGCGCAGCAGGATGCCGAGCAGCACGACGCTCAGGATCACGGCCTCGACGAAGTAGGCCTGCCAGAAGTTCGACCCGAAGAAGCGCGACTTCCGGCCCAGGCTGCGGGGGTGGTTCTTCTGCCGCACCGCGATCAGGTAGACGATGCCGATCAGGGTGAGCCACGACAGCAGCTCGACGGGCCACTCGTAGACGATCCACGTCCCGATCACCGGGAAGGCCTGGTGGGCGTCGAAGATCAGCAGGTAGGCGCCGAAGACGAGCGAGGACAGGAAGATGAAGCCCGCGAAGACGAACCAGTGCATGATGCCGATCCACGTCCACTGGAGCATCCGGGTGTGACCCAGCGTCTCCTTGAACATCGTCGCCAGCCGTCGGCCCGCCTGGTCGCTGCGCGTGGTATCGGGCCCACCGGTCCGGATCACCGCCAGCATCGAGCGGATGGCCTGGACGGCGAGTCCGACCGCGACGGCCGTGATGGCCAGCGAGACGACGATCGCGATGATCTGCATGAGGGGTTGCTCCTCGGTTTCGGCGGGTCCGACGTGCCGTCGTGCGGACGTCTGGCGAGCGTAGTGCCGCGGCGCGCCCGGAGCTCGCCGCATCTCGCGTACCCGGAGGATCCTACCTGTCGGTAACTTCACCCGTGGAGGTGAGAGGGGTCACTCGCCGCCGGGCCCCGGGTCGTCCGTCCGGGCTCCGGCGCCAGTCGCGGCGCGGTGACGTCCCCAGCTTTGTTACCAACTGGTGGATCTGTGGTGGGAGAGCCGTTGAGGGCTCCTTGCGAGTGTTGACCCATCGAGATCGCAGGCTTCGGCCACGCGAGGCGCTCGAGCAGCACCACGGATCCGGGGGGGTCCGCGGCACGGGAACATGGGCCCGTTCCGCAGTCACGGTGTCACCTCGATCGCAGACAAGAGACAACGCCGGGTGGTCATCGACCACCCGGCGTTAGTCGTCTCCGGGGATGGTCGCGGGAGGGCCCGTCAGCCGCCCAGGCCCTCTGCGGGTCAGCCGCCCAGGCCCTCTGCCGGTCAGCCGCCCAGGCGGCGTGTCAGCGACTGCGCCGTCGCCCGGACGGCGCCCGCCAGGCGCTCGCGGTCGACGTCCTCGTCGACGGGGAACGTCACCGCCACCCCGGCCACCGGGTGCTGGTTGTGGTCGAGCACGGGCGCGGCGACGCTGGCCAGCCCGGGGCTGACCTCGCCGTCCTCGACCGCGTGACCGCGCTGCCGCGCCTCCGACAGCACGGTGCGCAGGGCGCCGGGCGAGGCCGGCCCGGTGCCCACCCGGTCCACGAAGCTGGCCCGGTCGGGGTAGAGCGCGCGGACCTGGCTGGCCGGGAGCGACATCAGGATCGCGCGGCCGCTGGCGGTGAGGTGGGCGGGCAGGCGGACCCCGACGTCGGTGACGAGCGGCGGCCGGCCGGGTGCCCGCTCCTCCAGCACGTAGAGGACGTCACGACCGTGCAGCACCGCGAGGTGTCCGCCGTGGCCGGTGCGGTCGACCAGGGCGGCGAGCGGCCTGCGCGCGATCCGGCCGAGCGGCTCCTGCCGGGCGTAGCCGGTGCCGACCTCGAACGCCGCGACGCCGAGGCCGTAGCGGCGGTCGTCGGCGAGGTGCACCACGAAGCCCTCGTCGATCATGGTGTTGACGAGGTGGTACGCCGTGCTGCGCGGCAGGTCGCACGCGCGCATGATCCGGTCGAGGGGCACCGGATCGGGCTGACTGGCCAGGAAGCGCAGCACCCGCAGCGCGCGCGACGCCGCCGGGACCTGGCTCATGGCGCCACATCCTGCCCGATCCGGACGCGTCGCTCAGGCTCGGTGCGAGCCTCCGGTGGTGCCACCGGCCGTCCCGTCGCGCTGGTCGGGGTCGGTCCAGTCGGGCTCCGGGGCCGCGTCGGGGTCGATGCGCCGGCCGGGCGTGGTGGGGGTCTCCGACGTGGAGGAGTCCGTCGAGGTGGTCTCGGAGTCGCGGCTGTCGAAGATCGTCTCGGGGTCGCTCGTCGTCGCGTGCTCGTCGCGGGCGCGCTCGTCCGTGGCGTGCGTCGTCGTGGGGTGCTCGTCGCGGGCGGGCTCCTCGGCGACGTGCTGCTCCGTGGGGTGCTGCTCCGTGGGGTGCTGCTCGGTGGGGTGCTCGTCCACCGCTCCGGACGAGGTGGAGGTCCGGTCCACCCGCCCATCGGTGTGGGCGGCGCTGTCCGCGGCGTGCGTCCCCATCGATGCGCCCGAGGGGTGCGGGTCCGCGGCCTCGGGCTCGGTGCGCTCGGCGGCGTGGGAGCCGGGCGTGTAGTCCTTGGCCTTGTGGTTGACGTCGGGGTCGAGCCGGTCGGCGGCGCGGATGCGGTCCTCGTGGAGTGCCTCCTCCTGCGCGACCGCGCCCCGGGCCTCGCGGGCCCGCTCCTCGGCGCGCTCGGCCTCGAGCCGGACCTGCTCGGCGCGGGCCTCCTCCGCCTGGGCCTTGGCCTGGGCCTCGGGGATCACGGCCGCCTTGGCCTCGGCCTGCTCGCGGATCTCGGCCGCACGCGCCCGGTTGTCCTGCTGGCTCCGCTTGCGCATCGACGAGACGATGAACCCGATGATGGCCAGCGCCGCCACGGCGATGACGACGATCCAGATGATCTGCTCGGTGGTCACGGTTGCTCCTTCGTCCCGTACGACGACCTCGGGCGGCGCCGTACCTCCCGTCACCCTAGGCGCGTGTCTCGTCCGCGAGATACCTCCTCCGGGAGGAGGTCTCGGATCCGAGACGAGGCCGCTCGTCGGGCCCTGTCGCCCGCAGCCGCCGAGGGATTGGATGAGGTCATGAGCCACACCCCCTCCTCTCCGGCCGTGACCGTCGGCACCGGACCCGTCTCCTTCGCCGACGTCCTCGCGGTCGCCCGCGACGGCGCGGCCGTCCGGATCGGCGACGACGCACTGTCGGCCATCGACCGCGCCCGTGCGGTCGTCGACGAGCTCGCTGCGGCGCCCACGCCGGCGTACGGCATCTCGACCGGGTTCGGCGCCCTCGCCACCCGGCACATCCCGACCGAGATGCGTGCCCAGCTGCAGCGCTCGCTGGTGCGCTCGCACGCAGCCGGCTCCGGGCCCGAGGTCGAGCGCGAGGTGGTCCGGGCGCTGATGCTGCTGCGCCTGTCGACGCTCGCGACCGGGCACACCGGCGTACGCCGCGAGACCGCCGGACTCATGGCCGACATGCTCTCGGCGGGCATCACCCCGGTGGTGCGCGAGTACGGCTCGCTGGGCTGCTCCGGGGACCTCGCCCCGCTGTCGCACTGCGCCCTCGCGCTGATGGGGGAGGGCGAGGTGCGCGACGCGTCCGGCACCCTCCTGCCCGCCGCCGAGGCGCTTTCCGCTGCCGGGCTCACCCCCGTCGAGCTCGCCGCCAAGGAGGGTCTGGCCCTCATCAACGGCACCGACGGCATGCTCGGCATGCTCGTGATGGCGATCAGCGACCTGCGGATGCTGCTGCGCACTGCCGACGTCGCCGCCGCGATGAGCGTGGAGGGCCAGCTCGGCACCGACCGGGTCTTCGCCCCCGAGCTCCAGGCGATCCGCCCCCACCCCGGCCAGGCCCTCTCGGCCGCCAACCTCACCGCGCTGATGGCCGACTCGGCGATCGTCGCCTCGCACCGCACCGGCGACTGCAACCGCGTCCAGGACGCCTACTCCCTGCGCTGCTCGCCCCAGGTGCACGGCGCGGCCCGCGACACCGTCGAGCACGCCGCGACCGTCGCCGGTCGCGAGCTCGCCTCCGCGGTCGACAACCCGGTCGTGCTCGCGGAGGAGGGTCGCGTGGAGTCCAACGGCAACTTCCACGGCGCCCCGGTCGCCTACGTGCTCGACTTCCTCGCCATCGTGACGGCCGACGTCGCCTCGATCAGCGAGCGGCGTACGGACCGGTTCCTCGACAAGGCGCGCAGCCACGGCCTCAACCCGTTCCTCGCGAGCGACCCCGGCGTCGACAGCGGTCACATGATCGCGCAGTACACCCAGGCCGCGATCGTCTCCGAGCTCAAGCGCCTCGCCGTCCCGGCCAGCGTGGACTCGATCCCGTCCAGCGCCATGCAGGAGGACCACGTCTCCATGGGCTGGTCGGCCGCCCGCAAGCTGCGCCGGTCCGTCGACGGGCTCACCCGGGTCGTCGCCATCGAGGTCCTCACTGCCGCTCGCGCCCTCGACATGCGTCAGCTCGAGCCGTCGCCGGCCACCGGCGCCGTCGTACGCCTCCTCCGGGAGTCCGGGGTCGAGGGCCCGGGCCCCGATCGCTACCTCTCACCCGAGATCGAGACGGCCGTCTCGCTCGTCGCCAGCGGTGCGGTCCTCGAGGCCGCCCAGTCCGTGATCGGAGAACTGCAGTGAACGATCGCCTGCCCATCCACGCCGCCACCGGCACCGAGCTGTCCGCCAAGTCGTGGCAGACCGAGGCGCCGCTGCGGATGCTGATGAACAACCTCGACCCGGCCAACGCCGAGCGGCCCGAGGACCTCGTCGTCTACGGCGGCACCGGCAAGGCGGCCCGCAGCTGGGAGGCGTACGACGCCCTGGTGCGGACGCTGCGCGACCTCGAGGACGACGAGACCATGCTCGTGCAGTCCGGCAAGCCCGTCGGTGTCATGCGCACCCACGAGTGGGCGCCCCGCGTGCTCATCGCCAACTCCAACCTCGTCGGCGACTGGGCCAACTGGGAGGAGTTCCGCCGGCTCGAGGACCTCGGGCTCACGATGTACGGCCAGATGACGGCCGGTTCGTGGATCTACATCGGCACCCAAGGGATCCTCCAGGGCACCTTCGAGACCTTCGCGGCGGTCGCGGACAAGCGGTTCGAGGGGACGCTCGCGGGCACCATCACCCTCACCGCGGGGCTCGGCGGCATGGGTGGCGCCCAACCGCTCGCGGTGACGATGAATGACGGCGTCGCCATCTGCATCGAGTGCGACCAGGCGAGGATCGAGCGGCGCATCGAGCACCGCTACCTCGACGTGCAGGCCGACTCGCTGGAGCAGGCGCTCGAGCTCGCCGTCGAGGCGCGCGACGCGCGGCGGCCCCTCTCGATCGGGGTGCTCGGCAACGCGGCCGAGATGCTGCCGGCCCTGCTCGAGCAGGACGCCCCGATCGACATCGTCACCGACCAGACCTCCGCGCACGACCCGCTCTTCTACCTGCCGGTCGGCGTGCCCTTCGAGGAGTGGCAGGCCCAGCGGGAGGCCGACCCGGCCGGCTTCACCAAGGCCGCGCAGGCGTCCATGGCCACGCACGTGCGGGCGATGGTGGAGTTCCAGGACAAGGGTGCCGAGGTCTTCGACTACGGCAACTCGATCCGCGACGAGGCTCGCAAGGGCGGCTACGACCGGGCCTTCGAGTTCCCCGGCTTCGTCCCGGCGTACATCCGACCGCTCTTCTGCGAGGGCAAGGGCCCGTTCCGCTGGGCGGCGCTGTCCGGTGACCCCGCCGACATCGCGGCCACGGACAAGGCGATCCTCGAGCTCTTCCCCGACAACGAGCGGCTCCACAAGTGGATCACCATGGCCGGCGAGCGGGTGGCCTTCCAAGGCCTGCCCGCGCGCATCTGCTGGCTCGGGTACGGCGAGCGCCACCTCGCCGGGCTCAAGTTCAACGAGATGGTCGCCTCGGGCGAGCTCAAGGCTCCGGTCGTCATCGGTCGTGACCACCTCGACTGCGGCTCGGTCGCCTCGCCCTACCGCGAGACCGAGGCCATGCTCGACGGCTCGGACGCGATCGCCGACTGGGCGCTGCTCAACGCGCTGGTCAACACCGCGTCGGGCGCGAGCTGGGTCTCGATCCACCACGGCGGCGGCGTCGGCATGGGTCGCTCGATCCACGCCGGCCAGGTGTGCGTCGCGGACGGCACGCCGCTGGCGGCCGAGAAGATCGAGCGGGTGCTCACCAACGACCCCGGCATGGGAGTCATCCGGCACGTCGACGCGGGCTACGACCGCGCCGGCGAGGTGGCCCGCGAGCGCGGCGTACGGATCCCGATGCAGGAGGGCTGACGGCGAGCCGCGAGGCGACGTGACTCCCGCTGTCGACCCGGAGCTGCCGCCAGCGGCGGTCAGTCGGTGACGGCCGGCTCGCCGGTGGCGGGGTCGGTGTGGAGGGTTGTGTCGCCCGCGGTGATGCCGTTGACGGTCGGTGAGATCGAGCGCTCGAGGACGAGCGCGAGCACGCCCATCAGCGCGCAGCCGGCCACCAAGAGGAACACGAAGCCCCACGACCAGCCGTGGTTGAGCATGAAGCCGGCCGCGACGGGACCCAGGATCGTGCCCGTCTGGAAGGCGCCGGCGTTGACGGCGTTGTAGCGCCCGCGCAGGTGGTCGGGTGCCATGTCGTTGGTGATCGCCGGGATGGTCGGCTGGAGCAGCGTCTCGCCGAGGGCGAACACGAAGTTGAAGGCCAGCACGCCGAAGGCCGCGGCGGCGGTGCCGGGCACGAGACCGGTGAGGCCGAGCACCAGCCAGGCTGCGGCCCACAGCACGGTCATCACGACGAGGACGCGGGTGCGGCGGTGGCCGCTGATGCGGCGCAGCACGAAGAACTGGAGCAGCACGATCGTCGCGGTGTTGACCGCGAAGCCGATGCCGATCACCCGCGTGGAGACCTCGCTGACGGTGCGCGCGAAGGCGGGCAGCCCGGCCTCGATCTGGCCGTAGCCGACGAACGTCCCGAGGAAGGTGAGCGCGGTGAGCCACAGCACGACCGGCTGGCGCAGGATGGCGAGGTAGGAGCCCTCCGACTCGTCGGCGTCGTGGGGGCGCTCGGCCCGGCCGTGGACGTGGCGCAGCGGGCCGAGGAGCAACGCGATCGGCACCAGCATGCAGGCCGCGTCCGCGAGGAAGATCGCGGTGAAGGTCGCCGGGTCGCCGACGTCGGCGTAGAAGCCGCCGATGATCCCGCCGACCCCGATGCCGAGGTTGACCAGCGCGAAGTTGATGCCGAAGTACTGCTGGCGTGTCTCCCCGGTCGTCACGGCCGCGACCATGGCGTTGAACGCCGGCCAGGAGACGCCGAAGTTGAAGCCGAGGAACACGAACCCGACGGCGAACTCCAGCGGGGTGGACGCGAAGGCGATCAGCGTGCAGCCCACGACCTGGGCACTGGTGGACATCAGCAGCATCCGCCGCGCGCCGAAGCGGTCGGTGAGGGCCCCGGCCGGCCCGGTGACTGCCAGAGCCACCACGGCGATGAAGGCCATCAGCAGGCCGGCGAGGTCGAGGGAGATGCCCCGGACCTCGTGCATGTAGATGATCGTGAAGGGGAGGGTGAGCCCGCGCCCGAGGGTCTGCACCACGACCGTGGACAGCAGCCAGCGGGCCTCCACCGAGAGGGAGGACCAGAAGGCGCGCATGCCCGGTCGTGTCGTGCTCACGGGCAGATCTTCACCCCTCGCACCGACACTCCACGAATCCCTGCCCCCGGACATGACGGTGGCCCGGTCCCCACGAGGGGAACCGGGCCACGTGGTGTCGTGATCCTGGTGTGGTGCTACCAGACCCGGCGGCTGTTGCCGCCGATCGGCACGAAGTTGAGGATCAGGCCGACGACCAAGAGGATCGCGCCGATGGTGGTCAGGATGGAGATCTTGGCCACGAGGCCGACGATCAGAAGAATCAGGCCGAGTACGACCATGGGTGCTGCCCTCCTAAGAGGTCTCACTTTGAGACCGACCAGCCACATTGCACGATATGCGGACGAAACGCCAACACCCGCACGGGTGGGACTACTCCAAAAGGGTGAGGTCGCGCCCGCGGAGCTCGGCCACCTTCGCGGGCAGGGCGCGCAGGATGTCGGCCACCACCCCGCCGAGCTCCCAGCGTGATCCGGGCTCGGTGGAGCTCACGATGTCGTCGAAGGTGATGGCCTGGAAGACCAGGTCGGCGAGGCGCGCCAGGACGAAGGCGCGGTCGATGTCGACGTCGGGGTACGCCGCGCGCCACGGCTCGGCGTACGTCGCCCGGAGTGCGGGTCCGTCGGGACCGGACTGCTCGAACTGCGTGACGTGCGACGCGTCGAGGAACGGGTGGCTCACGCAGCCGTCGGTCCAGTCGAAGATCCGGAGCGACCGGCCGTCCCACGCGACGTTGCCGAGGTGCAGGTCCCCGTGGCTGAGCGTGTCCGGCACGCCCGCCGACCAGAGCTCCCGCACGAGGAGCTCCACGTCGGCAGCGCACCCCCGGACGGCCGCGAGCTCGTCGTCGCCCAGCAGCGGGAGCTCGATGCTGCCGGCGAGGACCCGGTGGAACCCGGCCAGCGTCTCGTCGACTCCTCGGCCTCGGCAACCGCCCGCGAGGAGGTCGTCGACGTGCCCGACCGCCGCCAGCTGGGCGGCGGCCCAGCGTCGTACGACCTCGAGCGCGGCGCCGTCGGCCCGGTCCGCGTCGTCCGCACCGGTCATCGGCTCCATCAGCAGCCAGCCCTCCGCCTCCTCGACGGCCACCAGGGTCGGGACCAGGTCCGGGAAGAGGCCCGCCACGGTCGGGTGCACGCGCGCCTCGGCCCGGAAGTGCTCGCAGGGCGCCTTGAGCCACAGGTCGCCGGCATCGGTGACGACGCGGGCGACGGCGGAGATGCTCCACATCTTCACCGGGACGAGCGGGCCGGTGCGGCGCCGACCGGAACCGGCCAGGACGCCGTCCACCCAGGCCTCCACCCGGTCGAACCACCCCGGGCGGTACCAGCCGGGCCGGGCGTCGGGGGTGTGGGCCGGGTCCAGCTCGGTGACCGCGCGGCCCACCGCCTCGGCGACCACGGGGTCGGCCACGTCGCCCGGGAGGACCAGACGGCCGGAGGGCGCCGCGCCGCGCCGCCCGACGACGTGCACCTTCCGGCCGTCGGGCAGCTTCGCCGTCGGGGCGACGGCGATGTCGGCGCCGACCAGCACCAGGGCGGTGGCGAGGGTGCTCTCGTCCTCCGGGTCGACGAACGACGGCAGGGTCCCCGCCGCGTCGACGAGGACCCGGCCCTCGTGGAGGAGGGCGACGTGCTCGGTCATGGCGCCGAGCGTGCCACGCGGCTCAGCCCTGGAGCGACCGGATTGCCTCGTGGATGGCCAGCGTGCGCTCGGCCGACTCGACGTGCAGGGCCTCGATGAGGCGACCGTTGTGGGTGACGACGTGGGACGTGCGGCCCTCCCAGGCCTCGAGGATCCCGCGGGCCGTCTCGATCGCCTGCTCGCTGGGGGCGAAGGCCTCGTTGGCGCCCTCGACCTGGCCGGGGTGGATCAGCGTCTTGCCGTCGAAGCCCATCTGCCGGCCCTGCGCGCACTCGGCGAGGAAGCCCTCGGTGTCCTTCACGTCGTTGTAGACGCCGTCGATGATCGCCTTGCCGGTGGCCCGCGCGGCGAGGAGGGCGAGCGAGAGCCCGGCCAGCACCGGCGCGCGGCCGGGCACGTGCTCGGCGTACAGCTCCTTGACGAGGTCGTTGGTCCCCATCACCAGCACGGTCAGGCGCTCGGAGGCGGCGGCGATCTCCTCGGCGTGGAGCATGGCGTAGGGCGTCTCGACCATCGCCCAGAGCTTGGTGTGCTCGGGCGCCCGGTGGGCCACCATCGCCTCCACGAGGGCGAGGACGGCGTCGGCGCTGTCGACCTTGGGTACGACGATCGCGTCCGGCCCGGCGGCGCACGCGGCCGCCATGTCGTCGGCGTGCCACGCCGTGTCGGCGCCGTTGATGCGGATCGTGAGCTCGCGGCGGCCGTAGTCACCGCTCGCGACCGCCGCGCACGCGGCCTCGCGGGCGGACTCCTTGGCGTCGGGGGCGACGGCGTCCTCGAGGTCGAGGATCAGCCCGTCGCAGGGCAGGGTCTTGGCCTTCTCCAGTGCCCGCTCGTTGGAGCTGGGCATGTAGAGGACGGAGCGGCGGGGACGGAAGTCGGTCATCGGGTCAGTCCTCGATCGTGATGGCGTCGTACTGGGCCTTGAGCTGCGGGTCGATCGCGGCCAGCTGCTCCGCGAGCTCGACCATCACCATGCACTGCTTGAGGGAGGCGTCGTCCTCCATCTTGCCGTCGAGCATGACGGCCCCGGTGCCGTCGCCCATGGCCGCGACGACCCGGCGCGCGTGCTTGATCTCGTCGGCGCTGGGGGCGAAGACGCGGTTGGCGATCTCGATCTGCTTGGGGTGCAGGCTCCACGTCCCCACGCAGCCCAGCAGGAAGGCGTTGCGGAACTGGTCCTCGCAGGCCACCACGTCGGCGATGTCGCCGAAGGGGCCGTAGTAGGGGTAGATCCCGTGCATCGCGCACGCGTCGACCATGCGGGAGATCGTGTAGTGCCAGAGGTCCTGCTGAAAAACGTCGCGGTGCGCCTCGGGCTGGTCCGGGTTGGCGTCCTGGCGGACGAGGTAGCCCGGGTGGCCGCCACCGACGCGGGTGGTCTTCATCCGGCGGTCGGCGGCCAGGTCGGCCGGGCCGAGCGAGAGGCCCTGCATGCGGGGACTGGCGCCGCAGATCTCCTCGATGTTGGCCACGCCGCGGGCGGTCTCCAGGATCGCGTGCACCAGGATCGGGCGCTCGAGGCCGGCCTTGGCCTCGAGCTGCGCGAGCAGCCGGTCGACGTAGTGGATGTCCTCGGCGCCCTGCACCTTGGGCACCATGATCACGTCGAGCTTGTCGCCGATCTCGGCCACCAGCGTGGTCAGGTCGTCGAGCACCCACGGGCTGTCGAGGGCGTTGATGCGGGTCCACAGCTGGGTGGGCCCGAAGTCTGTCTCCTGCGCGATCTTCACCAGACCGGCGCGGGCGGCCTCCTTGTTGTCGGCCTTGACGGCGTCCTCGAGGTTGCCGAGGAGCACGTCGACGGTGCCGACCATCTGTGGCACCTTGGCCGCCATCTTGGCGTTGGACGGGTCGAAGAAGTGGATCGCGCGGCTCGGGCGGGCCGGGATCTCGGTCACGGGCGTGGGTGCCCCGACGGCGAGCGGGCGGAAGAAGTCCTTGGCTGGGCGCATGGGGCGGAACCTATCGAAACCCGGTTACCAGCAGGTACGGCGTGTGGGATACCCGACACCGGCGGGGTCCGGCCCTCAGCGTCGGCGACCGAACCACCGGCGGGGCCGGGGCTCCGGCTCCTGGGCGGCGAGCGCCGCCCGCTGGGCCTCGACCCGCGCCGTACGACGCTCGCGCCAGGCCTCGACCTCGGCGTCCACGTCGCGCTCGGGCGTGATCACCGGCGGACCGCCGAGCAGCTGCATGCGGGCGCGGCGGACGCGGGCGTTGAAGGACTCGACCTCCTCGCGCACCTCGGACTCGGCGGTGATCCGGTCGAGACGCGCGGCCATCTCCGCGTCCTCCTTGCGCAGCTCGAGCGCGGGCGGCAGCACACTGATCTGCTCGCGCTCGACGAGCCTCTTGACCCACCAGTCGGGGTCGTGGTCCGTGCCGAGCCCCTCCAGCGGCTTGCCCGCGCCGGGCAGGTCGTCGAAGTCGCCGCGCTCGAAGGCGATCCGCAGCTGCTGCTCGACCCACTGGCCCTGGTGCTGGATGCGGGCGGCCGCCGCGGACTGTCCCGTCCGGTCGTCGCGGGCGCGCTCGTGCTGGCGCTGGTCCCCGGGCCGGTCGTGGCCGTCCCCGTGCTGGTCCTGCTCGGTCATGTCGTCACCTCCGAGGCCACCAGCGTAGGTCGCGGGCGGTCGTGCTTCCGAGGGTCTGGTCGACGGGCCGACTCCGGTGGCACACTCGATCGATGGGCAGGCTCCGCACCGAGCGGATCGACAAGTGGGTCCGCGGCCGCCTCGGCGACACGCTGGTCGTCGAGACGCGGGACCCGCTGCTGGTGTGGCCGGGCGCGTTCCCGCCGGTCTACGGGTTCGCCCTCACCGAGGTGGCCGCCGGCGTCCTGCGGCCCGCGAGCGGGTCGTCGTACGCAGGGGAGTGGTTCTTCGGTCCGCACCTCCCGGTCGCCCAGTGGTACGACGTGGTGGTCGACGACGCCGTGGTCGAGTGCGGCGCGTGGACGCTGGAGGACCTGCCGGAGCGGGTGATGCTCACCTGGGAGCCGGGCGTGCTGGCGTGGACCGAGGAGGACGAGCCGGTGGGCCTGCACGCGCGCGACCCGCACCAGCGCGTGGAGACCCTGCGGAGCTCGCGGCACGTCGAGGTGCTGGTCGGCGACGTGGTCGTCGCGGCCAGCGACCGGCCGGTGCTGCTGCTGGAGACCCGCCTGCCGACGCGCTACTACCTGCCCCGCGAGGACGTCCGCCTCGGGCTGCTGGAGCCCACCGAAAACGCCTCGGCGTGCCCCTACAAGGGGACGGCCGACCGCTACTGGACCTTCCCCGGGCCGCCCGAGCTGGTCAACGTGGCGTGGTCGTACTCCTCTCCGCTGCCCGCCGTGGCCGAGATCGCGGACCGGATCGCCTTCTACAACGAGCTCGTCGACCTGCGGGTCGACGGGGTCCTGCTCGAGCGCCCGGAGTCACCGTTCAGCAGGGCCGAGCAGCGGCCGGGCGGGGAGCGAGGGGTCCGGTCCGCCTAGGGTCGTCCTCGTGGCCACCGACCCCGCCGTCCTGTCCGTCAACGTCGGCGCGCCCGCCGTCCTCCGGGAGGGGCGGGCGCCCACCGGGATCGGCAAGGTCCCGGTCGACGCGATCGACGTCGCGGACCCGGGCCGCAAGCGGCGCGGGCCGTCGGGGGAGGGCTTCTCCGGGGTGGCCGGCGACTTCATCGGCAGCGGTCACCACCACGGCGGCGCCGACCAGGCGGTCTACGCGTTCGCCCGCGAGGAGCTCGACCACTGGGAGCGCGAGCTCGGACGCACGATCGCGCCGGGGCTCTTCGGGGAGAACCTCACCACCGTCGGGCACGACGTCGACGCCGCCGAGCAGGGGGACATCTGGACGGTCGGCACCGCCGTGCTGCGGGTGTCCGCGCCGCGGGTGCCGTGCGCCAACTTCGCGTTTCGCATGCAGGAGCGGGCATGGGTGCGCCGCTTCGCCGAGCGAGGTCGCGGCGGGTGCTACCTCGCCGTCGAGCAGGCCGGCCGGATCGAGCCGGGTGACCAGGTCGTGGTCGAGCGGTCCGGCTCCGGCCTGGCCATCCCGGTGCTGCTGGCCGCGTGGATGGGGGACCTCGACGCGGCCCGCGAGGCGTTGGGCCACGACGGGCTCGATGGCGAGAGCCGCGGGCACTTCACCCGGTTGCTCACCAAGCGCGCCTGACCCCTTGCTCTCTCCCCGCGCGTAGTTGGGGACGATCCGGTCGGACTTCCGGCCGTCGGCCCCACCACTTCGTCCCAAACTACGAGCCCTTTCTCGGGGTAGTCCGTGACGAACGGACCCCGGATCGGCGGGCGGGTTCTAGGGAGTGATGCAACACCTCGATGTTGAGGAGTTGTTGTCATGGGTCGTCCGAAGCATCCACGTGAGTTCGATCGACGGTTCTGG
>NZ_PZYY01000073.1 GCF_003047265.1 Nocardioides terrigena
ATCGATCTTTCGGAAGAACCGATTGAAGAAAATATGGCGATTTGTCGTGAGTATTTAGCGCGTATGGACAAAATGGGTATGACGCTTGAAATCGAAATCGGTATTACCGGCGGCGAAGAAGACGGTGTGGATAACTCTGATGTTGAAGAAGCGAAATTATATACTCAACCTGAAGACGTATTATACGTTTACGATCAATTAAATCCGGTAAGCCCGCGTTTCACCGTTGCGGCGGCATTCGGTAACGTACACGGCGTTTATAAACCGGGTAACGTAAAATTAAAACCTTCTATTTTAGGTGCGTCACAAGAGTTCGTTTCGAAAGAACGTAATCTTCCTGCGAAATCAATCGACTTCGTATTCCACGGCGGTTCAGGCTCAAGCCGTGAAGAAATCCGTGAAGCAATCGGCTACGGTGCGATCAAAATGAACATCGATACCGATACGCAATGGGCTTCTTGGGACGGTATTCTTCAATTCTACAAAGCGAACGAAGCATACTTACAAGGTCAATTAGGTAACCCTGAAGGTCCTGACGCTCCAAATAAAAAAT
>NZ_PZYY01000075.1 GCF_003047265.1 Nocardioides terrigena
GCCGCGATTACTGTTATATTCGGAACCGATACGCGCACCGAATGATCTGCCGTCTTTCAATAAATCTTTTGCCGATACCGTTTCCGCACGGATTACACCGTCCGTTATACCGATACCGGCACTGGCGGAACCGGCGCCCTTATCGATTTTAATCGATTTCACCATAGACGGATCCAGTTGGAAACGACCTTGGTGATACCACTGTTGAGTATTTGTCGAAGTATTATCGACAATCATACCGATACGATCTTGTCCTGATCCGCGAATCGAAATGTATTGTGCGGACACGCTACCTCCACCGACGTTAATGTCCGTACGATTAGCCAGTAATTCGCGCAGGTTACTGATATTTCTAGTATGATTCACCGTAGGTTGAGCTTGAACCTTCACCGTATCAAGTGTAGCTTGATTAGCTTCCGCATAGCCGGCGACGGCTAAACTAATTAAGCTTAATTTAAATATTGTTTTTTTATGCATTATGAGTCTCCTTTTAAAAAAGGTCTTAAGTTTAAATAAAAACAATTGTCATTTCAATTTATT
>NZ_PZYY01000076.1 GCF_003047265.1 Nocardioides terrigena
CTACACCGTGTATGTTGTATGAGATAAAATGTAATAAATTAAGATGCAATGCAATTAATCCATTTTTGTTTACATCTGAGTATTTGGATAAAAAACGTAATGAAGTGTTAACTCTCCCTTGAAGCCTAACAATTGGGAGTGCTGCCTTGTATATTTCCTTCTCCGTTAAATACCGTTTAAAAAACATAATTCTCCGCCTCCGTATAGCGTGCCTATTTTATTTCGTCGTAAAACTTAGCTCTGAAATATTCCTTTAGAACCATCATGTCATTAATAATTGAATCTATCTCATCCATTTTTTCTTGGTATTCTTTTAATGGTGAAGGGAGCGGTAACTCAATATTTGAAAAGTGATTGGCGAGATAGGGATCAAGGTTTCTCATCCATTCAGGCTTTTCGCCAATGCGTTCTTCAACTGAAAGTGAACCTGATAATCTCTGGTTAATAAGATCACTTAGACTCATTTTGGTTTTATTCGAAAGCCGTTGTAAGGATTGCTTTAATCCTATATCTAGCATGATATTTGTTCTTTCTCTCAT
>NZ_PZYY01000077.1 GCF_003047265.1 Nocardioides terrigena
TAAAGTGCGCTGCTCATAACAGTGCTATCAAGTGTTCGAGTCACTTCAGCCTTAACCCGTTGCTTTTATTATAGGTAATAAGTGTTCAAGTCACTTTAGCCCTAAATTGCCTGAGTGCTGGAATCGGTAGACAGTGAAAACTTAAGCTTTTCTGAGGTAAACTCGTGGGTGTTCAAGTCACTCCTCAGGTAAATAATATTGAATTTTGTATGAATAAATTTTATACGAAGTAATTAGATGCATATTTTAATAATTATTAAATATATGACAACATGACTTCATAAATAAAAGGGGATATAGTTTAATTGGTAAAACTGCGATTTTGCATATCGTTAATTCGGGGTCGGATCCTGATATCTCCACATAAGCTCGTGAAGCTCAATTGGTCGAGCAGAACGTTGAAGGAAAAAAAACAAAGCTATTAAAAAGACCATTTTATTTTCAATTGTTCCCTTTTTCAGTAACTGGGAGAAACCTTAGGTCGAGCAGAACGTCGAAGTTAGATCTTAGTGAACTATTTTAGTTCAAATTA
>NZ_PZYY01000078.1 GCF_003047265.1 Nocardioides terrigena
CATCGGTTTAAATTTATTTAATTATGTTATTTGATGACGCCGCAAGCCATACGCGGACCGCCACCGCCTAATGGAGCCGGGTGATCAGAGTGGTTATCGCCGCCTTCGTGAATCATTAAAGAGTGACCTTTAACTTCATCAAGTTTTTTCAAACGCGGAGCAAGAACCGGATTGGTTGCAGAACCGTCGTGTGCGATGGTTAATGCCGGTAAATCACCTAAGTGCGCATCGTCCGACCACGGATAGCCGTGTTGCTTGGTATCTTTCGGATCCCAGTGCCCGCCCGCGCCTAAACCGGCAACCAGTTTACCGTCTTTTTCTTTCGGTTCACAGCTTGGGTTTTGGTGAATATGGAAGCCGTGTAAACCTTGAGCTAAACCGTGTAAGTGCGGAGTAAACACTAAACCGTATGCAGATTCGGTAATTTCTACCGTACCGACATCCTTGTTTCCTTTTACAGGATCAAGTTGTTGTACTTGTACGACAAGTTTTTCCACTGAGCTGTTATCCGCTTTTTT
>NZ_PZYY01000079.1 GCF_003047265.1 Nocardioides terrigena
GAAACTTTCATTTTTAAAACAAGTATTTGTGGTTGCATTAGGTTTAAGCGCAACACTCGCTATGGCTGCGCCATTCAAAGTCGTCACAACATTTACCGTGATCCAAGATATTGCGCAAAATGTTGCCGGTGATAAAGCGGTTGTCGAATCCATAACTAAGCCAGGTGCGGAAATTCATGATTACCAACCGACACCGAAAGATATTGCTAAAGCACAAAAAGCGGATCTTATCTTATGGAACGGTATGAATTTAGAACGTTGGTTCGAACGTTTCTTTGAAAATGTAAAAGGTAAACCGGCCGTTGTGGTAACCGAAGGCATCACACCAATTGCAATTACCGAAGGTGAATATAAAAACTTACCGAACCCGCATGCTTGGATGTCATCGGCTAATGCATTGCAATATATTGAAAATATTCGTGCCGCATTAGTGAAATACGATCCGAAAAATGCCGAAAGCTATAACCAAAATGCTAAAGTTTATGCAGAAAAAGTAAAAGCAATTGCCGAAC
>NZ_PZYY01000080.1 GCF_003047265.1 Nocardioides terrigena
CGAGCTGTTAAACGGCAGCGACCAACTGCTTTTAAACCGAATGTACCGAAGCTCACTTCTGTACCGCCCGCGATACCACGGTTACGGCCTTTGTGTACTTTACGGAATTTTGTGCGTTTTGGTTGTAACATTCAGTGATTCTCCTTATTTACGACCTTTGCCACGTGGCGCCTTTTTAGGCTGTGCCGCTGGTTCTTTTTCAGATTCAATCACTGCAGCCATACCACCGAGGATTTCACCTTTGAAGATCCACACTTTCACGCCGATTACACCGTAAGTTGTGTGAGCTTCCGCAGTGTTATAGTCGATGTCTGCACGAAGTGTATGTAATGGCACACGGCCTTCACGATACCACTCTGAGCGAGCGATTTCTGCACCACCTAAACGACCGCTAACTTCAACTTTGATACCTTTAGCACCTAAACGCATTGCGTTTTGTACCGCACGTTTCATTGCACGACGGAACATTACGCGACGTTCAAGTTGAGAAGCGATGCTATCTGCGACTAAT
>NZ_PZYY01000081.1 GCF_003047265.1 Nocardioides terrigena
TATTGTAAACAAATCCACTTAATATACTTAATAACATGTGACCTGCAGTAATATTAGCAGCCAGTCTTAAACCTAAAGATACATTTCTAGCAAGGTATGAGATAAGCTCGATTGTAACTAATAAAGGTAAAAGAGCTAAAGGACAACCAGCTGGTACTAATAATGAAAAGAATTTTAATCCATGTTTTTGGAAACCTAAAATTGTAGCCCCTAAAACTATTGTGAAACTAAGAGCAAATGTTAAAGCAAAATGCCCTGTAGATGCAAAGCTATAAGGTATCATACCAATTAAATTATTTATTAATATGAATACAAATAATGTGTAAATAAATGGGAAGTATATTTGTCCACTTCTAGCATTTATTTGATTTGTAACTATATTGTGTATTGTTACATATAAAGATTCTTGAGCTATAGATCAGTTGTTACTTACTAATTTGTTATAGTTAGTAGCTACTAAGCTTAATATTAATGTTATTAAGGCACCTATAATTAAATAGAATCCAAT
>NZ_PZYY01000082.1 GCF_003047265.1 Nocardioides terrigena
AGATTAACTCAACGGTAAATACCTGACTTTCTTATGTTATCCCTGTAAATAGCCTTTTTTACATCTAATGATGCACATCCTGTGTACACCTTTATTGTAGTTTCTGCTACATGGTTACTTAGTACTAAATCACTTTTATTTCTAACGTAAAAAGTGCCAAATTCGTAAATTGTTTTTATAAACATTCTTTTCATTGTATTAAATAATATTGTATTATATCGTTTATATGAAACGACACCAGGTTCTTTCGTTTGGCCTATTATTCTTTGCCCATTTAAGGATTCACCTTTCCATACCTGGATATTTTCGCTCATCTTTTTGAATATATCAGCTCCTCCGATTTTCTCCTCTAACATTTCGCACTAGTGGCTCCACTAAATTACTTGTTTCTTATCGAGCACCATCCTCTGAAAAACACCAGAGACTCTTTTTCAATCCGATTACACACATTAACGTGGAGGTGGATGCCTTACCTGCTGTAGTGATTCTTTCCGAACTTAACA
>NZ_PZYY01000009.1 GCF_003047265.1 Nocardioides terrigena
ACGCCACGGCTTCCAGACCCCGGCCGAAGTCCTGGACCAACTACTGTCCAAAGACACACACGAAGACGGTGTTGCGTGACTGCCTAGATTCCGCCTCGAGATCCGGGGTCCGTTCGTCACGGACTACCCCGAGATTGTCAGCGCAGGCGGGTGAGCGCGAGGCCGTCGTCGGCCGGCAGCCCGGGGTCCGCGGTGGCGGTGACGGTCATCGGGCCCATCGAGGCGCGACCGGAGTTGACCGTGAGGAACGCCGTGTCGGCGGCGTCGCGGCCGGTGGCGATGCGCACCAGCGAGGAGCGGGGCGCGAGGCCGGTGCCGTCGACGACGTACCAGCGCCCGTCCAGGGCGACCTCGGTGACCGCGTGGAAGTCCATCGGCACCAGGCCGGGGGCGTAGACGCTGACGAGCCGGGCGGGCACGCCGAGGGCCCGCAGGAACGTGATCACCAGCTGCGAGGTGTCCCGGCACACGCCGAGGCGGCTGAGGTAGGTCTCCAGTGCGCCGTCGACCGGGCCGCTGGCGCCCGGGGCGTAGGTGATGTGGGTGAGCGCCCACGACACCACGGCCTGCACGAGCTCCTCCCCGGCGAGGTCGCCGAAGTGCGCGTGGGCCACGGCCGAGAGCCGGTCGGAGTCGCAGTAGCGGCTCGGCCGGGTGAAGACGATCGCCTCGAGGTCGGTGACCGGGCCGGTCGGCTCGCCCTCCGGCACGACGGCGTCGTACGCGAGCGTGAGACGCCCGACGGGGGCGGACGCGATGCGGTGGAGGCGGGTGGTGCCGTCGACGATCTCGGTGGTCTCGACGGGCTCACCGTCGACCGTCACGGCGAGCGTCTCCTCGGTCGGGCCGAGGTCGGCGGCGACCGCGACGGAGAACACCAGGTCGGCCGGCTCCGTGACGGTGAGGTCGAGCCGGCTGCTGACGGTACGCCGCATCAGCTGACGCTGACGCTGGCCTCGGCGCCCTCCACGGGCTCCATGCCCTCGGCGATCCGCATGGCCTCCTCGATGAGGGTCTCCACGATCTGCGACTCGGGGACGGTCTTGATGACCTCGCCCTTGACGAAGATCTGACCCTTGCCGTTGCCGGAGGCGACACCGAGGTCGGCCTCGCGGGCCTCGCCAGGGCCGTTGACGACGCAACCCATGACCGCGACGCGCAACGGCACCTCCATGCCCTCGAGCCCGGCGGTGACCTCCTCGGCCAGCTTGTAGACGTCGACCTGGGCCCGGCCGCAGCTGGGGCAGGAGACGATCTCGAGGCGACGCGGCTTGAGGTTGAGCGACTCCAGGATCTGGAGGCCGACCTTGACCTCCTCGACCGGCGGGGCGCTCAGCGAGACCCGGATGGTGTCGCCGATGCCCTGGCTGAGCAGGTGGCCGAACGCCACGCTGGACTTGATGGTGCCCTGGAAGGCGGGGCCGGCCTCGGTCACGCCGAGGTGCAGCGGCCAGTCGCCGGCCTCGGCGAGCAGCTCGTAGGCACGCACCATCACGACGGGGTCGTTGTGCTTGACCGAGATCTTGAAGTCGCGGAAGCCGTGCTCCTCGAAGAGCGACGCCTCCCACACGGCCGACTCCACGAGCGCCTCGGGCGTCGCCTTGCCGTACTTGTCCATGATCCGCTTGTCGAGGGAGCCGGCGTTGACGCCGATCCGGATCGAGGTGCCGCGGTCCTGGGCGGCCTTCGCGATCTCCTTGACCTGGTCGTCGAACTTGCGGATGTTGCCCGGGTTGACGCGTACGGCGGCACAGCCGGCGTCGATGGCGGCGAAGACGTACTTGGGCTGGAAGTGGATGTCGGCGATGACCGGGATCTGCGAGTGCTGGGCGATCTCGGCGAGCGCGTCGGCGTCGTCCTGGCTGGGGCAGGCCACCCGCACGATGTCGCAGCCGGTCGCGGTGAGCTCGGCGATCTGCTGGAGCGTGCTGTTGACGTCGGAGGTGAGCGTCGTGGTCATCGACTGCACCGAGATCGGGCTGTCGCTGCCGACGCCGACCGAGCCGACCTTGATCTGGCGGGTGGGGCGCCTCGGGCTCAGGACCGGAGGAGGAAGAGCGGGCATGCCGAGGCCGACGGAGGTCATGGGCCCCAGCCTACGTGGGGAGCGGTGCCGCTCAGACCTGCAGGTGGAGCGGCACCACGAGGTCGCCGACGATGAGGACGACGCCCATGACCAGCATGGCCGCGCCCACGACGTACGCGACCGGCAGCAACCGGGCCACGTCGACGTAGCCGGGGTCGGGCCGACCACGCAGGCGTGCGAACCCGCGCCGCAGCGCCTCCCACATCGCACCGGCGATGTGGCCGCCGTCGAGCGGGAGCAGCGGCAGGAAATTGAACATGCCGATGAAGAAGTTGAAGCCGGCGATGAGCATCACCAGGGAGACGATCTTGTCCTGCATCGGGAAGGTCTCGTGCGAGGCGACCTCCCCGGCGAGGCGGCCGCCACCGACCACGCTCACGGGGCCGTTGGGGTCGCGGGGCTCGAGGCCGACGATCGCCTGCGCGACGTCCCACACCTTGGCCGGCAGCTGGGCGAGGGCCTGGAAGGTGTCGACGGCCATGCGGCCCATCTGCTGGAGCGTGTAGACCGGGCCGCCGGTCTCGTAGATCGGCGTCGCCACCGGCATCACGCCGAGGAAGCCGACCGGGGTGAGCTCCTCGGGCGAGGAGGCGTCGATCGGGCGGGGCTCGACCTGCGTCGTGGCCTGGAGCTCGACCTGCTCGCCGTCACGCTCGACCACGATGGTGGCGGTGCCGGCGCCGTTGTCGCGGATGGCCTGCTGGACCTGCTCCCACCCGGTGACCGGGGTGCCGTTGAAGCTGATGAACTCGTCACCGGGCTCGAGCCCGGCCGCGGCGGCGGGGCTGGGGTTGTCGCGCAGCTCCTCCGCGGTGCAGGCCCGACCGTCCTGGTCCGCCGGGACGATGCACGGCACCACCTCGGCGACGACCGGCTCGACCTTCGCGTCGACGACCTGGCCGACGGTGGCGAAGACACCCCAGAAGAGGAAGAAGGCGATCGCGATGTTGACCATCGGGCCGCCGGCCATCACGACGACCTTCTGCCACGACTTGAACTTGTAGAACAGCCGGTCGGAGTCCTCGGGCTTGACGTGCTCCCACTCCGCCGCGCGGGCGTCGGAGATGAGCTGGGTGAACATGCCGGTGTTGGACTGCCGGACGCGGGTCTCGCCGTTCTCGTCGACCACGGTCTCCTCGCCCTTGCCCGGCGGGAGCATGCCGACGATCTTGACGTAGCCGCCGAGCGGGATCGCCTTGACGCCGTACTCGGTCTCACCGATCCTGCGGCTGAAGACCGTCGGGCCGAAGCCCACGAACCACTGGGTGACCTTCCCGCCGAACCTCTTGGCCGGGATCAGGTGGCCGAACTCGTGGAGGCCGATCGACGCGAGGATCGCCACCACGAAGATCAGCACGCCGAGGGTGTAGAAGAGCGCGGTCACGATTCTCCGTTGCGGTTCGAGATGGTGCGGGCAGCCTCCACGCGGGCCCAGGCATCGGCCGCGAGGACGTCGTCGACGACGAGGTGCTCCTTCGAGGGTACGTCGTGGTGGGCAACCACGCGGGCAACTGTGTCGACGATGTCGGTGAACCCGATCCGGCCGGCGTGGAACGCCTCGACGCACACCTCGTTGGCCGCGTTGTAGACGGCCGGCGCGGTGGAGCCCCGCTCCCCCGCCTCGCGGGCCAGGCGGACCGCGGGGAAGACGTCGTCGTCGAGGGGCTCGAAGCGCCAGTCGGCGGCCTTCGTCCAGTCGATCGGCGTCTCGGCGTCGGGGACCCGGTCGGGCCAGCCCATCCCCATGGCGATCGGGACCAACATGGTGGGCAGGCCGAGCTGGGCGACGACGGCGCCGTCGACGAACTCCACCATCGAGTGGATCAGCTGCTGCGGGTGCACCACCACGTCGATCCGCTCGAACGGGACGTCGAAGAGGAGGTGCGCCTCGATCACCTCGAGCCCCTTGTTGACCAGGGTCGCGGAGTTGGTGGTGATCACCTTGCCCATCGCGAAGTTGGGGTGGGCCAGCGCCTGGTCGGGCGTCACCACGGCGAGCTGCTCGCGCGACCGGCCGCGGAACGGGCCGCCGCTCGCGGTCAGCACCAGGCGGCGTACCTCCTCGGCGGAGCCGGCCCGCAGGCTCTGGGCGATCGCACTGTGCTCGGAGTCGACGGGCACGATCTGGCCGGGACGGGCCCGGTCGCGCACCAGCGGGCCGCCGACGATCAGCGACTCCTTGTTGGCCAACGCCAGCGTGGTGCCGGCGTCGAGGGCGGCGAGCGTCGGGCGCAGCCCGACGGCGCCGGTGATGCCGTTGAGGACGACGTCGCAGGGCATCGCGGCGGCCTCGGTGGAGGCCTGCTCGCCGACCCCGGAGTACGCCGGGGCGAACTCGGCGACCTGCTGCTCGAAGAGGTCCGGCTGGGACCCGCCGGCGGTGAGACCGACCACGCGGAAGCGGTCGGGGTGGGCCCTGACGAGGTCGAGGGCCTGGGTGCCGACCGAGCCGGTGGACCCGAGGACGACGACGTCGCGCCGGGTCATCGGGCCTCCTCCGCGTCGAACGACCAGAGCGCGAGTCCGCCGACGACCAGCACGGAGGTGCCCACAGGTGCAGGGGGCTCCTCGGCGCCGAGCGCGGCGAGGACGGTCAGCTCCGCGTCGCCCACCCGGGCGAGCACGGCGTCGCCGGGCACGTCGGCGCAGCCCGCCGGGTCGGTGCGCCCGGCCCGCATCACCATGGCCCAGGACAGCTCCGTGCTGTCGTCCACCGTCACGACCGGGACGTCGCCGGTGTCCAGCGACGGATCGGTGCCGGCGACGAGGACCCGGGCGGTGCCGACGTGCGGTGCGAGGTCGTCGGTGTGCTCGACGACCGCACCCAGCCGGGCCACGGCCAGGGTCACCACGGCTGCCTCGAAGGCAGGCACCGGGCCGAGGGCGACCGTGTCACCCACGCCGGTGCCGAAGGCGCGCAGCACCCCGGCGAACGCTCCGACGTGCGTGAGCAGCTCGGCGTACGTCCAGGAGCGCGCGTCGAGCGTCAGCGCGACGTCCTCGGCGCGCCCGCGGATCACGTGCCGGTCGAGGGCGTTGTAGCAGGCGTTGAGCGTGCCGTCGGACGGTGAGTCGACCGGCTTGCGGAACCAGTCGATCGTGGTGCTGGTGGTCATGACAGCCCGTTGTCGGCCGTCCGGGCCGGCTTGCCCGGGGTGCGCAGCCAGGCGGTGAAGAAGGACGTGAGGTCCTGCCCGCTGACCGAGGCGGCCAGCGCCTCGAAGTCCTGCGTGGTCGCGTTGCCCCCGGCCTTCTGCTGGAGCCAGGTGCGCAGCAGCAGCCAGAAGGCGTCCTCCCCGATGCGCTGGCGCAGGGCCTGCAGGGTCATCGCGCCGCGCTCGTAGACGGCGTTGTCGAAGATCCGGTCCTTGCCCGGGTCACCGATGGTCAGGTCCCAGAACGGGTCGTCCGCCGCGATGTTGTCGTAGGAGCCGCGCAGGATGTCGGCCGCGGACCGGCTGCCCTTGCGCTCGACCCAGCGCCACTCCATGAACGTCGCAGCGCCCTCGTTGAGCCAGATGTCGCTCCAGCGCGCGATCGCCACGTCGTCGCCGAACCACTGGTGCGCCAGCTCGTGCACGATCAGGCTCTCCGCCGGCCCGCCGAGCGTGGGGTAGGTCGGCCGGGTCTGGTTCTCCAGCGCGAAGCCGACCGGGAGGCCGGTGCTGATGCCGCCGGTGACCTCGAAGGGATACGGCCCGAGGTCCTTCTCGAGCCCCTTCACCACGGACGCGCTGGTCCGCAGGGCGCGCATCGAGCCGGCGCGGGTCCGGTCGTCCTGGAGGCGCGAGACGGCGTTGACCCACGGCAGCCCGCCGGTGGTGCCGCGCTCGATCTCGAAGTCGCCGGCGGCGAAGAACGCGAGGTACGTCGCCATCGGGTCCTCGGCGCGCCAGCGCCACGTGACGGTGCGCTTGGTCCTCGTCTTGCTGACCAGCGTGCCGTTGGCGACCACCTCACGACCGCGGTCGACGGTGGTGGAGATGTCGAAGGTCGCCTTGTCGCTGGGGTGGTCGTTGCCCGGGAACCACCACGGCGCCATGTGCGGCTGGTTCATCGCGACGACCTCGCGGTCGTTGGCCAGCCAGTTGCGCTCCCCGGCATAGCGCTTGTCGTCGGGGTTGCCGGCGTAGTGGACGACGACCCGGTGCGTGGACCCCGCCGCCAACGGCGAGGCGGGGGTGATCCGCAGCTCGTGCTTGTCGGGTCGGGAGTGCCGGGCGCGCCGGCCGTCGACGGTCACCTTCGTCGTCGGCAGCAGGAAGTCGAGGTTGAAGCTGCCGAGCTCGGCGGTCGCGGTCAGCTCGAGGACGGTCCGGCCCTCGAGGCGCTGGGAGGCGAGGTCGTAGCGGTTCTTGATGCGGTACGACGCGACGTCGATGCCCCCGTTGCCGTCCAGCGGCCAGTAGGCGTCGCCGATGCCGGGGCTGCCGGCCGGCGCGGACTCCTCGCCGGAGGCGGCCTGGGTGAGGAGGACGGGCGCGACCACGACGGTGGCGAGCAGCGCGGCCGACGTACGACGAAGGGAGCGGTTCACCCGTGCAAGGTACCCGCCCGATCCGGAAAACCCGTTGCGCAGCGTGATCCCCGTCGGGCACCGTTGTCCCCGAGGCGTCGCCCGACGCCACCTGCTGTGCAGGGAGCCCGAGAGGAGCCGTGACATGACGATGACTGTCCTCGGCCTGTCCCCAGACCGATCCTCTCTCCCACGGAGCACAGATGACGCACGACTTTCCCGAGGGGTTCCTCACCCCTAGCACCACCGACCGCCTCGTCGACGTCGACGAACGGTTCGTCTTCGACTACAGCAGCTACGCCGACGACCTCGGTCCCGGCCAGAGCTGGTCCCCCTGGGACGACCTCGAGGCCCTGATGAAGGGCCCCGAGCCGCGCCCCGACTGGGTCGTCACCTCCAGCGGTGCGATCGACACCGAGCTCGGCATCCTCAAGACGGGCAAGGAGGCCGACGTCTTCCTCGTCGAGCGCGTCGACCCGCACCGCCCTGACGAGGCTGTCGTGATGGCCGCCAAGCGCTACCGCGACACCGACCACCGCACCTTCCACCGCGCCGCGGCCTACACCGAGGGGCGCTCCATGAAGCGGTCCCGCGACAACCGCGCCCTCAAGCGCAAGTCGTCGTGGGGCCGGATCGTGGCGGCCGGTGAGTGGGCCGTCTCCGAGTGGGGGGCGCTGCGGCGCCTCTGGGAGCTCGGGGTGCCGGTCCCCTACCCGGTCCAGATCGACGAGACCGAGATCATGATGGAGTGGATCACCCATGACGGTGAGACCGCGCCCCGCCTCGCCCAGGTCCGCCCCGACCGGGACCTGCTCGAGTCCTACTACGAGCAGCTGCGCGACTCGCTGGGCACGATGGCGCAGGCCGGGATCGTGCACGGCGACCTCTCGCCGTACAACACCCTCGCGGCCGGTGACCGCCTCGTCATCATCGACCTCCCCCAGATCGTCGACCTGGTGGGCAATCCGCAGGGGATGGACTTCCTGCTCCGCGACTGCGCCAACATGTGCCAGTGGTTCCGGGCGCGTGGGCTCGAGGTGGACGAGCAGGAGCTCTTCGGGGACCTGATGGCGCACGCGTTCTGAGCCGAGGGTGCCTCTGGTTGGCTGTGGCCCGTGAGGCACACCCACGGACGCATCGTCGACATCACCACCCTTCGCGACCTCGACGCCCGCCTCGCGGCGGGCGCAAGGTCGCTGGAGGGCTGGCGGGTGGTGGGGCTGGACCTCACCGAGCGTGGCAGCGTGCTGCTGTCGCGCTCGGTGGCGTCGACGCTCTTCCTCGGCTGCACGTTCGCCGACGGGGACGAGGACGAGGTACGCCGCCGGGGCGCGGTGGTCCTGCCTGACCTGCCCGGCAGCCCGGTCGACACCTACCGCACGGCGCTGTACTCCCCGCGCGACCTCTACGACACGCCCCGGTACGCGGCCTCGCTCGACGCCCGGGCCTACGCCTGGTCCCAGCACCGTCCCGACCAGGACGCGGCGCTCGCGCAGGCCCTGCACGACCACGCGATCGACCAGGCCCTGACCGCATGGATCGCCGGTCGGCGGACGCTCGGCGTCATGGGCGGCCACGCGCTCCCACGCGGGTCCGGTGGCTACGCCGACGCCGCCCGGCTCGGGCACGCGGTCGGTCGCTCGGTCACCGTCGCCACCGGCGGCGGGCCCGGTGCCATGGAGGCCGCCAACCTGGGGGCCCTGCTCTCTGCGGCCGACTCGTCCTCGCTCGACGAGGCGCTGGACAGGCTCGCGGTGGTGCCGTCCTTCACTCCCGACATCGGTGCCTGGGCGGACGCCGCCTTCGCCGTGGTGTCCTCCGTCAAGGACCCCGTCGAGTCCCTCGGGATCCCGACCTGGCACTACGGGCACGAGCCGCCCAACGCGTTCGCGACCGCCATCGCCAAATACTTCCGCAACGCGACCCGGGAGGCGGTCCTGCTCGAGGTGTGCACCGCCGGGATCGTCTTCCTCCCCGGCGCCGGCGGGACCGTGCAGGAGGTCTTCCAGGACGCCTGCGAGAACTACTACGCCGACGAGACCTCGATCGCCCCGATGGTGCTCGTGGGGCGGGAGCACTGGACGGAGACGCTGCCGGCCTGGCCGCTGCTCCAGTCCCTCGCCCGGGGCCGGGCGATGGAGGACCACGTGCACCTCGTCGACACGGTCGCCGAGGCGGCCGCGCTGGTCGCGTCGTACGAGTGACGCACCCTCAGCCCGCGCGCCGGGCGGCGGTGCGGATGCCGATCACGTCCCGGTAGTGCTCGAGCAGTCGCTCGTTCACGGCGTCCCAGGAGCGCCCCTGCACGCTGCGCGCGGCCGCTCGGGAGACGCGGGCGCGCAGGTCGTCGTCCTCGACGAGCCTGCGCACGTACGACGCCAGCTCGTTGCCGTCGCCGGGCCGGTAGAGGAAGCCGGCGGAACCGTCGTCCACGACGTCGATCGGCCCGCCGGCGCGGGGCGCCACGACCGGGACCCCCGACGCGAGGGCCTCCTGGGCGGCCTGGCAGTAGGTCTCGTGGCGCCCGGTGTGCACGAAGACGTCGAGGGTGGCGTGGGCGCGGCCCAGCTCGTCGCCGTGGAGCACGCCGAGGAAGGCCGCGTCGGGCAGCAGCGCCCGCAGCCGCTGCTCGTCGGGACCGCCGCCGACGACGACCACCCGGACGCCCGGGAGGCGGTCCACGTGGGTCAGCAGCTCGAGCTCCTTCTCCGGGGCGAGGCGACCGACGTACCCCACGAGCAGCTGCCCGTCCGGGGCCAGCTCGCGGTGGAGCGCCTCGTCGCGGAAGGACGGCGAGAACATCTCGAGGTCGACGCCCCGCGGCCAGCGGGCGAGGCCGGGCAGCCGCATCTCCTCGAGCTGGGCCAGGGACGCCGTGGACGGGGCGAGCGTGCGGTCGACCACGAGGTGGATGCGGCGGGTCAGGGCGGTCATCGCCGCCATGCCTCCGGCGATGCCGTAGCGCTCGGCGAAGCCGACCAGGTCCGTCTGGTAGATCGCCACCGTCGGGATGCCGAGCTCACGCGCGGCGCGGGCCGCCTGGTAGCCCAGCGTGGCGGGTGAGGCGATGTGGACGACGTCGGGCTGGAAGCGGAGCATCACCCCACGCAGGCGGCGCCGCGTCTCCAGGCCGATGCGGAAGTCCCGGTAGAACGGCAGGCTCGCGCCCCTCGCGATCGTGACGGGGAAGCCGGCGTAGGTCTCCGGACCGGTGGGAGCCACGAGCTCGGCGACGTGGCCCTGCGCGGCGAGGTGCTCGAGCACGCGGCGTACGGAGTTGGTGACCCCGTTGACCTGCGGCAGGAACGACTCGCTCGCGACCAGCACCCGGAGGCGGCCGGAGTCGGCCCGCAGCCGCTGGATCGGGGTGACGTTGGAGCGACCGAACGTCGCGTTGGAGGTGGCGGAGGCACGGGGGCGTCGGCGCAGCTGCACGGTGGCCATGCCCCGGACGATGCGCCGGGTCGCGCAACGGACCGGGAGGCCGACGCGGACGACACGTGAACACTGGCCGACCGGACTCCCGGCCCGTCCACCCGCCGGTCACACGGGGTTCAGCACGCGCTCAGGCTTCGGCGGCGGTGCTGACTGCCACCTCGCACCTCGCCCGCTCCGCTGGCGCTCCGCGCGCTCAGGCTTCGGCGGCGGTGCTGACTGCCACCTCGCACCTCGCCCGCTCCGCTGGCGCTCCGCGCGCTCAGGCTTCGGCGGCGAGCTGCCCGCAGGCTCCGTCGATCTCGCGGCCGCGCGTGTCGCGGACCGTCGTCGGGATCCCCTTGGCCTCGAGCCGGCGGACGAACTCGCGCTCGTCCTTGGGGTCGCTCGCCGTCCACTTCGAGCCCGGCGTCGGGTTGAGCGGGATCAGGTTGACGTGCACCCAGCCCCAGTCGCCGTACGAGTTGAGGACGTCGCCGAGCAGGTCGGCACGCTCGGCCTGGTCGTTGATGCCGCGCATCATGGCGTACTCGATGGAGACGCGACGCTTGGTGACGCGGGCGTAGTCCCACGCCGCCTGCACGGTCTCGGCGACCGAGAAGCGGGTGTTGATCGGCACCAGCTCGTTGCGCAGCTCGTCGTCGGGGGCGTGCAGGCTCAGCGCGAGGGTGACCGGGATGCCCTCCTCGGTGAGCTGCTTGATCCGGGGCACCAGGCCGACGGTGGAGACGGTGACGCCGCGGGCGCTCATGCCGAGCCCGGCCGGCGAGGGGTCGGTGAGACGGCGTACGGCGCCGATGACGGCCTTGTAGTTGGCCAGCGGCTCCCCCATCCCCATGAAGACGACGTTGGAGACGCGACCCGGACCGCCGGGCACCTCGCCGCGGGCCATCGACCGGGCCCCGGCGACGACCTGCTCGACGATCTCGGCGGTGGACATGTTGCGCTGGAGACCGCCCTGTCCGGTCGCGCAGAACGGGCAGGCCATCCCGCAGCCGGCCTGGCTGGAGACGCAGACCGTGGCCCGGTCGGGGTAGCGCATCAGCACCGACTCGACGAGCGCACCGTCGAAGAGCTTCCACAGCGTCTTGCGGGTGGTGCCCTTGTCGGCCTCCTGGGTGCGCAGCGGCGTCATCAGGTGCGGCAGCAGCGCGGACACGAGCTCGTCGCGCTGGCCGGCCGGGAGGTCGGTCATCTCGGCGGGGTCGTCGACGAGGCGGCCGAAGTAGTGCGTCGACAGCTGCTTGGCGCGGAAGCCCGGGAGGCCCATCTCGGTGAGCAGGTCCTTGCGGCCCGCCTCGTCGAGGTCGGCGAGGTGGCGCGGCGGCTTCTTGCGGCCCTTGGGCTCGTTGAAGACGAGGGGCAGGGTCTTGATGGGTTCGGTCTCGGGAGCAGACATCAGGCCACGATCCTCCCACCGCTCCCCCGCTCGCGGCGAACCGGCGGGACGAGCACTCAGCTCACGTCGTACTGGACCATGAAGTAGAGGACCAGGGAGGCCACCCCGAGCACCACCAGGGCGGTGACGACCATCCCGATCACCATGAAGACACCGAACCGCCGGGTCTTGCGCTTGGCGAGCAGCACGATGGGGAGCACGAGGGCGATCAGGACCAGCGGGAACAGGTCCTGGGCACGCTCGTAGGGGAAGAACAGCCGCAGCACGCCGGCGAAGCCCCCGGGCAGGGCGGTCACGAAGAGCATGCCGGCGAAGAAGCCCGTGATGCCCGCGAAGGTGGGGTGGCTCTGGTGCCACCAGCTGGGCTCGGCGGTCGGCTCGACCCGTTGCTGGGTCTCGGTCGTCTCCGGCGTGCTCATGGCCTCATCGTAGGGCGGCGGGGACCTCGATCACGTCGGGCATGCCGAGTGACGCCCACCTCACCAGGTCCGGCTCGCGGCCGGTCAGCGCGGCGACGAGCAGGGTCCACGCGGTGCCGTGGCCCACCATCACGACGTCGTCGTCACCGTGCACGTCGAGGATCCGGCGTACGGCGGGCAGCAGCCGCTCGCGGGTGGCGGCGAGGGGCTCCCAACCCGGTGCTGCGGGCTCCGCCGGCTCGGCGAAGGCGGCCCGGACCCGGTCGGGGAAGTCGTCGAGCAGACCGGCCGCGCGCTCGTGCTCGCGGAGCTCGTCGACGATGCCGACGTCGCCGTCGGTGAGCAGCTGGGCGGTCTGCTGGGCCTTGGGCTCGGGCGAGCAGAACCACGCCGCCCGGGCCGGCAGGCGGCCGGACCCGCGCAGCTCCCAGACGGCGTCGAAGCCCGCCGGGTCGAGATCCCACTCGCTGGCCGGCCGGTCGGGGTCGACGAGGGAGCGGCCGTGCCGGACGAGGAACAAGGTCATGGACGCAACCGTGTCACAGGCGCATCAGGTGAAGACGAGGTAGTGCAGGAGCAGCCAGATCGGCGCGATGGTGGCCAGCAGCGAGTCGAGCCGGTCCATGAGGCCGCCGTGGCCGGGGATGACCTGGCTCATGTCCTTGATGCCCAGGTCGCGCTTGATGACCGACTCGCACAGGTCGCCCAGGGTCGCCATCACCGCGGCGATCAGACCGAGGACCACGCCCACCCACCAGTCGCCCTCGAGGAGGTAGACCACCAGGGCGACGCCGGCCGCGACGCAGAAGACCAGCGAGCCGACGAAGCCCTCCCACGACTTCTTGGGCGAGATGACCGGGGCCATCGGGTGCTTGCCGAAGAGCACGCCGGCTATGTAGCCGCCGATGTCGGAGGCGATGGTGACCACGATGAAGGTGATGATCCCCTTGACGCCCTCGTCGAAGCGCTCGAAGCCGGTGGCCCCGCCCTCGGCCAGCATCAGCGCCACGAAGGAGCCGAGGAACGGCACGTAGACGAGGGTGAAGATGGAGGCGGTGGCGTTCTTGACGTAGCCGTCGATGCCGCGCCGCAGGAGCCACAGCATGATCACCAGGCCGGTGACCGCGGTCGCGGTCACCAGCGCCGGCGCGCCCCAGAAGTAGGCGACGACGACCATGACCACGCCGCCCACCATCAGCGGCTGCTCGGGCAGGTCGATGTCCTTGGCGAGCATCCCCTTGCGGAGCTCCCACACGGCCACCACGACGGCCGCCGCGACGATCACCATGAAGGCGGTCTTCCACACCGCGAGGGACGCGGCGATGGCGCCGAGGAGCACCACGGCAGAGCCGATCGCGGCCGGGAGGTTGCGACCGGCGCGGCCGTGGTCCTTCTGGGGTGCCGTCGGGGCGGGCATGGTCGGGGACGCCATCAGACCTCGAGAAGCTCGGCTTCCTTGTTCTTGAGCATCTCGTCGATCGCGTCGGTGTGCTTCTTGGTGGTGACGTCGAGCTTCTTCTCGCCGCCTGTGACGTCGTCCTTGCCGACCTCGCCGTCCTTCTCGAGCCGCTCCATGCCCTGCTTGGCCGTGCGGCGCAGGTTGCGGACCGCGACCCGGCCGTCCTCGGCCTTGGCGCGCGCGAGCTTGATGTACTCCTTGCGGCGCTCCTCGGTCAGCTCGGGGAAGCCGCAGCGCAGCACCTTGCCGTCGTTGGCCGGGTTGACGCCCAGGTCGGAGTCGCGGATGGCCCGCTCCAGGTTGCCCATCACGCCGATGTCGTAGGGGGAGATCAGGATCGTCCGCGCGTCCTGCGAGGTGAAGGACGCGAGCTGCTGGATGGGCGTCGGCGTGCCGTAGTAGTCGACCACGATCTTGTTGAACATGCTCGGGTGGGCGCGGCCGGCACGGATCGCGGCGAACTCCTCGCGGGTCGCCTCGACCGACTTGGCCATCTTCTGGTCGGCCTCGTTGAGGACATCGTTGATCACGTGCTTGCTCCTACCGGGTTGTCTCGTGCGTCGGCGTGCTTCTGGGACTGGGATCGTGTGGGGGTCTCGTGCCCGCTCAGCCGTCGCGGCTCACGAGCGTGCCAATCTTCTCACCCTGGACGGACCGGGCGATCGTGCCGGGGGTCGAGAGGTTGAAGAACACCATCGACATGTTGTTGTCGCGGGCGAGGCTGATGGCCGTCGCATCGGCGACCTTGAGGTTGCGGGCGAGGTACTCGTCGTAGCTCAGGTCGTCGAACTTGACGGCGTCCGGGTTGGTCTTGGGGTCGGAGTCGTAGACCCCGTCGACGCCCTGCTTGCCCATCAGGATGACCTCGCAACGGGTCTCCAGCGCCCGCTGCGCGGCGACCGTGTCGGTGGAGAAGAACGGCATGCCGGCACCGGCGCCGAAGATGACGACGCGGCCCTTCTCCATGTGCCGGATGGCGCGCCGCGGGATGTAGGGCTCCGCGACCTGCCCCATCGCGATGGCGGTCTGCACGCGCGTCTCCACGCCCTGCTGCTCGATCAGGTCCTGCAGCGCCAGGCAGTTCATCACCGTGCCGAGCATGCCCATGTAGTCGGCACGCGCCCGCTCCATCCCGCGCTGCTGCAGCTCGGCACCCCGGAAGAAGTTGCCGCCGCCGACCACGATCGCGACCTGGACGCCGTCGCGGGCCACGTCGGCGATCTCCTTGGCGATGGCGCTGATCACGTCGAGGTCGAGCCCGACCTGGCCTCCGCCGAACACCTCTCCCGACAGCTTGAGCAGGACTCGGTTGTAGGCGGCCACAGGTGTTCCCTTCGACGACTGGTGGGTCGGGGCAAACCTACCGGTGGGTCACCCCTCCCGGCGAACGCGGTGGTCCCCCTGCGGGTGTACGACGACGGGGCCGGCACGACTCTCGTCGTACCGGCCCCGTCGGGGTGCCTCGGCGATGTCGCCGTGGCGGTGCTGTGTCAGCGGGTCAGGCGCCGACCTCGAAGCGCACGAAGCGCTTCACGGTGGTGCCGGCCGCGTCGAGGACGGCCTTGACCGACTTCTTGTTCTCGGTCACCGACGGCTGGTCGAGGAGGGCGACCTCCTTGTAGAAGCCGTTGAGGCGACCCTCGGTGATCTTGGCGATGGCAGCCTCCGGCTTGCCCTCCTCGCGGGAGGTGGCCTCGGCGATCTCGCGCTCCTTGGCGACGACGTCCGCGGGGACCTCGTCACGGGAGAGGTACGTCGGGCGCATCGCGGCGATCTGCTTGGCGGCACCGTCGGCGCCGGCCTCGTTGCCGTCGTACTCCACCAGCACGCCGATGGCGGGCGGCAGGTCGGCGGACCGCTTGTGCATGTAGGCGACGGTCTCGCCCTCGAAGTACGCGACGCGACCGAGCTCGATCTTCTCGCCGATCGTCATGGCCAGGCCGTCGACGACCTCGCCGACGGTCTTGTCACCGAGCTGGACGGCCTTGAGGGCCTCGGTGTCGCCGGCCTTGGCCTCGGCCGCCGCGTCGGCGATCTGCTGCGCGGCGGACACGAAGTCGTCACCCTTGGCCACGAAGTCGGTCTCGCACTTGAGCTCGACGAGGGCGCCGCCGGAGCGGGCGACCAGGCCGGCCGAGGCCTCGCGCTCGGCGCCGCGCTCGGCCATCTTCTTGCCCAGCTTGATGCGGATGAGCTCGGAGGCCTTGTCGAAGTCGCCGTCGGCCTCGGTGAGGGCCTTCTTGCAGTCCATCATGCCGGCGCCGGTGAGCTCGCGGAGCTTCTTGACGTCAGCGGCGGAGATGTTCGCCATGTTCCTTCTTCCTCGAAGTAGAAAGGTGGGTGGGAGCCGGGAGGAGGTCAGTCCTTGGTCTCGGCGTTGACGAAGCCCGCGGCCTCGGCGGCGTCGGCGGTGCGGAACCACACGTCGGCGTTGGTGCGGTCGAACCAGGGGCTGGTCGGGGCGTGGAACTTCTTGGAGTTCTCGTTGCCCTTGATCTCGAAGCCCTCGGGGGCCGAGCCGTCCTCGAGCGCGGCGGCGGAGTCGGCGCCGTAGGGGGCGTCGGTCTTCTCGTCGGCCTTCTCGTCAGCCTTGACCTCGGTCTCGACCTTCTCGTCGGCCTTGGCCTCGGTCTCGACCTTCTCGTCGGCCTTGGCCTCGGTCTTGGTCTCGGCGTCCGCGGCGGGGGCCTCGGTCGCAGCCTCGGCGGCGGGGGCCTCGGACGCGGCACCGGTGGCCTCGGCGGCCGGGGTGTCGTCGGTCTTGGCGTCGCCGCCGGTGGCCTCGACGGCCGCCTTCTCGGCGTCACCGGCGAGGAGCTCGCGCTCCCACTCGGCCAGCGGCTCGGCGGCCGTGGCGTCGGCGGTCTTGGCGCCCGAGCGGGACATGAGGCCCTCGGCCACGGCGTCGGCGACCACGCGGGTCAGCAGGCCGACGGCGCGGATGGCGTCGTCGTTGCCCGGGATCGGGAAGTCGACGAGGTCGGGGTCGCAGTTGGAGTCCAGGATGCCGATGATCGGGATGTGCAGCTTGCGGGCCTCCTCGACGGCGAGGTGCTCCTTGTTGGTGTCGACGATCCACACCGCGGAGGGGACCTTCGACATGTCGCGGATGCCGCCGAGGGTCCTGTCGAGCTTGTCACGCTCGCGCTTCATCTGAAGCAGTTCCTTCTTGGTGCGGTTGGAGCCCGCGACGTCGTCGAAGTCGATCTCGTCGAGCTCCTTGAGGCGGTTGATCCGCTGGTGCACCGTCTGGAAGTTGGTGAGCATGCCACCGAGCCAGCGCTGGTTGACGTAGGGCATCCCGACGCGCGTCGCCTGCTCGGCGATGGCCTCCTGGGCCTGCTTCTTGGTGCCCACGAACATCACGACACCGCCCTTGGCGACGGTCTCCTTGACGAAGGCGTAGGACCGGTCGATGTAGGCCAGCGACTGCTGCAGGTCGATGATGTAGATGCCGTTGCGCTCGGTCATGATGAAGCGCTTCATCTTGGGGTTCCAACGACGGGTCTGGTGACCGAAGTGGACGCCGCTCTCGAGCAGCTGGCGCATGGTGACGACTGCCATGTGTATCTCCTGTGTGATGGAGGCGCTCGCGTTGTGCCCGGCCTTCTGGCAGGCCGGACCGGGAGCGTGCTCCGGTTGGTTTCAGTTGCTGCACCCGACGGGTGTCGGTTGCCCTGACGCTCGCGCGCGATCCCATCCGCCCTCGTGGTGCAGGTGCGGAACTCAGGGACTCGCGCCCACGGGTGGTCGGCCTCCACGGAGAGAGCCCGTCGCGGTCTGTGAGCGTGCGAAGTCAGCCCATGGTCGATCTGGTGGTGCCGGGCTGCTCTGCGAATCGTAGGCCACCGCCCCGGCGGCGGGCCAATCGAAGGACTGGCGCGGTCCCGGAGCGGTCCACAGGGTGTCGGCGGCCGGTGCTCCTCCACAGTACGACGCCCCTTTGTCGCGCCCGTCGTGCCCGCCGCGGACGCTGTCCGGATGACCTCCCTCGCTCCACGTCCGGACGCGCGCCGCATGGTGGCTTCCGCCCTGCCCGCGGTGCTGGCCGTGCTCGTGGTGCTGGCCTGGCCGGCCTCCTCGGCCGGTGCCGAGGACCCCGACCCGGTGGGGGTCTGGCCGCTCGATCCGCGACCCGACGTGGTGGCGACGTTCGACCCGCCGGACGACCCGTGGGGAGCCGGGCACCGCGGCGTCGACCTGGCCGGACGGATCGGGCAGCCGGTGCGGTCGGCGCTCCCCGGGGAGGTCGCCTTCGCCGGAAGCATCGCGGGCAAGCCGGTGGTGACCGTGTCGCACGGCGACACCCGGACGACGTACGAACCCGTCGTCGCCTCCGTCGCCGTCGGCGCCCGGGTGGCGGCCGGGGACGTCCTCGGGGTCCTCGACCTGGCGGCCAGCCACTGCTTCCCCCGGGCCTGTCTGCACTGGGGGTGGCGGCGCGGGGAGACCTACCTCGACCCGCTCGACCTCGTCGGGGGCGGACCGGTGCGGCTGTTGCCGCTGTGGCGCGACGAGCCGGCCGCCGGTGGTGCCTGGCGTCCTCCCGTGCACCCGTACGCCGCGTGGTCACCGCTCGTGCACGACGCCTCCGACCACGTCGGCTCCTCCCCCGTCGCCCGGGGCCCCGCCGGTCGCGGTCGGGACGACCCTCCCCCGGGCGGTCGCCCGCTCGAGGCCCTCCCCTGAGTTGCTGGCCCCGCGTCCCGCGTCGGGGTCAGGCGCGCGGGTGCGCCTGCCGGTACGCCGCCCGCAGCCGGTCGGTGGTCACGTGCGTGTAGAGCTGGGTGGTGGCCAGCGAGGCGTGGCCCAGCAGCTCCTGGACCGAGCGGAGGTCGGCGCCGCCCTCCAGCAGGTGGGTCGCGGCGGTGTGGCGGAGCCCGTGGGGTCCGATGTCGGGGGCCCCGGGCACGTCGGCGATGCGACGGTGCACGAGGTCACGGACCGCGCGCTGGTCGATCCGTCGACCCCGGGCGCCGAGGAAGACCGCCGCGCCGGCGCCCTCGGCCCGAAGCACCGGTCGGCCGAGCTCGAGCCAGAACTTCAGGGCCCGCGCGGCCGGCCGGCCGTAGGGGACCGAGCGCTCCTTGCGACCCTTGCCGAACACCCTCACCACCTGGCGGTCGTCGTCGAGGTCGTCGATGTCCAGGCCGACCAGCTCACCGACCCGGATCCCGGTGGCGTAGAGGAGCTCGAGCATGGCGACGTCGCGCAGCCCGACCGGGCTGCCGTCGTCGGCGATCGCGGCGGCGGAGCGGATCAGGTCGGCAGCCTCGTCGGCACGCAGCACCGGCGGGAGGCTCTTGTGCTGCTTGGGCGAGCCGAGCGAGGCACCCGCGTCGGTGGGGGCCCTCCCGGTGCGCTGGAGCCACGCGGTGAAGACGCGCGCCGCCGTCGCGCGACGGGCGAGGGTCGTGCGCGACAGGCCCAAGGACTGCTGCTTGGCCAGCCAGGAGCGCAGGGACCGCAGGTCGAGCTCGGCGACGTCGGAGAAGCCGAGCCGGTGGGCGTGGTCGAGCAGGGAGGAGATGTCCCCGAGGTAGGCGCGCACCGTGTGGGCGGTGAGGTCCCGCTCGGACACGAGGTGGCGCTCGTACTCCCCCAGCAACCGCACGAACCCCTCGGGGAGCCCGTCGGGCTCGGAGACCTCCGGCTGCTCGCTCACCTGCCGATCGTAGGTCCGCGGGCAGGTCGGGCCGGTGAGGCTCGTCGCGGGCCGTCCTCAGAAGTGGTCACGTCCGGCGCCGCGACGGCTCGAGGAGGTCGTCGGTGTGCAGGGTGGGCTGACCAGCCATCCCTCGGAGGTCCACCGTGCGAAGAGTCCTTGTCAGTGCGTGCGTCATGCTCACCACGGTCGCCGGGGGCCTGGTCGGCATCGTCTCCCCTGCGGGCAGCGCCACCGGTCCCGGCGGTGAGGTCCATGTCCAGGCCCGGGCCTTCGAGGGCTGGGACGACACCTTCACCGGCACCATCCGCCTCGGTTGCCGGCCCGGGCTGGCGGCCGACGGGGTGCACGTGTCCTTCAGCCAGGGCGGGAAGACCTCCCCGGAGCGCGAGATCTCCACCGGGCCCGCCTGCACCGGCACGTTGCGGCGCCAGGACTATCGCAGCGACGAGGGCTTCCACCCCGGCAAGGCGGTGGTCCACGTGCGCATGGTCCTGGTCGATGCGGTGACCGGCGCTCCGCGGGGTGAGGTCACCGTCTCCGAGAGCGTCTACGTGCGTCCGGCGGCCAAGGTGGTGCTCCCCAGGACCGCCGAGATCCGCCCGGACGGGGTCCTCGCGGTCCGCGTCCGGATCAGGTGCGACCGGCCGTGGGCCAACTACGCGTCCTTCGTGTCCGCGGACCAGCGGCAGGGCGCCTCCTTCGCCTCCCGGGTGGTGGAGGACGTGCCCTGCGACGGGACCTACCACCGTCGCACCGCCGTGTTGACGTCGGAGGAGGAGCGGGAGTTCCGTGCCGGCTGGGTGCGGCTGACCGGTGAGGTGGTGCTCGAGAACGCCGACCTCGAGCTCGGCCTCGAGGCCTTCGCCTCGCGGGCCGCCCTCGCGCAGTAGCCAGAGGCACCACTCCTAATCACCTGCCGACCGGAGGTCGCGCAACCCGGGCTCGGGGTCGACAGGCTCGTCGCGGGCCAGCCGCCACCCGTCCTCGGTGCGCCGGACCCAGCCGGCGGACGCCAGCCGCTCGAGCGCTCCCTGCACGTGCTGGAGGGCTATCCCGGCCGCGACCGCGATGCTGTCGGCCCCGGCCAGTCGGCCCACCGGGACGGCGTCGAGCACCCGCTGGTCGCGCCGGTCGAGACGGTCACGCGGGCGGGTCGGGGCCCGCGGCACCTCGACGAGGTGGTCCCCCGCCGCTCCCACCAGCTCGAGCACCTCGGCCCCGGAGGTGACCAGGTGCATCGAGCCCTTGCGGATCTGCTCGTGCACGCCTTGCGAGGTGATGCTGGTGACCGGGCCCGGGACGCCCATCACCACGCGGTTGAGGACCTCGGCCCAGCGCGACGAGCTCAACGCCCCGCTGCGGATGGCGGCCTCGACGACTACCGTGCCGACCGACAGGGCGGCGATGAGCCGGTTGCGGCCGAGGAAGCGCGATCGCAGGGGCGCACTGCCCGGTGGCACCTCCGACACGATGAGCCCGGTCGCGCCGATGTGGTCGATGAGCGGGCGGTGGGCCGTGGGGTAGGCGCGCTCGGGGCCGCAGGCCAGCACCGCCACGGTGGTCCCCCCGGCCGCCAGCGCGCCCCGGTGGGCGGCCTGGTCGATCCCGGCCGCCGCCCCGGAGATCACCACCATCCCGGCCCGCGCGGCGCCCGCGGAGACATCCGCGGCGACCCGCTCGCCGTACGTCGTGGCGGAGCGTGACCCGACCACGGCGACCATCGGCGGCAGCCCGTCGAGGCGGCACGGCCCGCGTAGCCAGAGCCCGACCGGGACGCCGCCGAGGCCCGAGTGGGATACCTCAGGACGGGCCAGGTCGTCGAGGCGGGCCGGCCACTCGGTGTCGCCCGGGACGACGAACCGGATGCCGAGCCGCTCGGCCTGCTCGAGCTCGCGCACCGGGTCGACCGATCCCAGGCGCTCGGCGAGGTCGCGCTGCGCCTCGTCCAGGGTGGCCTGCGCCAGCAGGCTGTCGAGCACGGCCCCGGCCCCGAGGTCGCGGACCAGACCGCACAGGCGCGGGTCACCGGGCTCGCCGATGCGGCTGAGCACCACCCGCGACAACCGGTCCGGGAGGCGGCTCATCCGGCCATCCTCAGGTCGTCGCTGGAGAGCGGCTCGGCGGTGCGCAGCCGCAGCGCGAGACCCACCTCGGAGGGCCCGGGCCGCGGCACGCCACGCAGGTCCGCCACGGTCCATGCGACCCGCTGCACACGGGTCACCCCGCGGCGGGTGAGGGACCCGTCGCGCAGGCGGTCGTCGAGCAGGCGCTGCCCGTCCAGCTCGAGCGGCCACTCACGCGCCAGCACCGGTCCCGGGACGACGCCGTTGAGCAGCCAGGACCGACCGGCATAGCGCTCGGCCTGGGCAGCCCGGGCCCGCTCGACCCGGGACCGGACGGTGGCCGAGTCGACCCGCGGCGCGAACCTGTCGTGGGCGGCCTCCGCGCTGACCGGCTCCACGTCGCGCCAGATGTCGATGCGATCGACGATGGGTCCCACCAGCTTGCGACGGTAGGCGTGTCGGGCCGGCTCGAGGCAGGTGCAGGCCGTGGTGACCGATGCGCTGAAGTTGCCGCACGGGCACGGGTTGGCCGCCAGCACCACCATCGAGCGGGCCGGGAAGGTCGCCGACTCCTCCCCCCGCGCCAAGGTGATCTCTCCGCTCTCGAGGGGCTGGCGCAGGGCGTCGACCACGTCGGCGCGGAACAGCGGGAACTCGTCGAGGAAGAGCACCCCGTGGTGGGCGCGACTGATGCCACCGGGTCGCACCCGGCCGGTGCCGCCGCCCACCACGCTCGCCTTGCTCGCGTCGTGGTGGGGAGCGAAGTAGGGCGGCCGGTGCACGAGTCCGTCGCCGTCGCGCAGGAGCCCGGCCAGCGAGTGCAGCGCGGTCACCTCGAGGGCCTGCTGGGTGGTGAGGTCGGGCAGGATCGTCGGCAACCGCTCGGCGAGGCTGGTCTTGCCGGCCCCGCGGGGGCCGTTGAGCATGAGGTGGTGCCCGCCCGCGGCGGCGACCTCGAGGGCGTACTTGGCGTCCTCCATGCCATCGAGGTCGTCGAGGTCGAGTGGCTCCACCGCCCCTCGCCCGGGAGGCAGCAGCGAGGTGCGGACCGGCCCGGCGACCGGGGCCGCGTCGGGCACCTCCTCACCGTTGAGCTCGGCGACGACCTGGGCGAGGGACCGCATGCCGAGCACCTCCATGCCGGGGACCATCGCGGCCTCGGCGGCCTGCGTCTCCGGCACGAAGACCCGACGGATCCCGCGGGCCGCCGCGGCGATCACCATGGGGAGCACCCCGGTCACGGGACGCAGGCTGCCGGAGAGCGACAGCTCGCCGATGAAGACGGTGGCATGCAGGGACGCGGCCGGCACGGCACCGCACGCCGCCCTGACCCCGACGGCGATGGCCAGGTCGAAGTGGGTGCCGCTCTTGGGGAGGTCGGCCGGGGCCAGCAGGATGGTCACCCGGAAGGTCGCCGGCCAGGTGTCGTCGGGCGTCGGCGCACAGTTGTTGATGGCCATCCGGACCCGGTCGCGTGCCTCGTGCAGCGATGCGTCGGGCCGGCCCACCACGAAGGTGCCGACCACCCCCTTGGAGACGGCCACCTGCACGTCGATCAGGTGCCCCTCGGCGCCGACCAGGGCGATCGAGCAGGCGGTCGCGACCTGCATCAGCCCAGGCCCGGGACGTGGTCGATCTCGACCGGTCCCCGGCGCGGGGAGATCACGCAGACCATGTCGAGCCGAATGTCCATGGGCCGGACCTCGTGGACGCGCAGCCACCGGGCCGCGAGGGCGCGCATGCGGGCCACCTTGCGCTCGGTCACCGCCTCGTGGGGCGTGCCGAACGCCGTGCTGGAGCGCGTCTTGACCTCGCAGATCACCAGGGTGGTGCCGTCGCGCAGCACCAGGTCGATCTCGCCGAGGTCACAGCGCCAGTTGCGGTCGAGCACGGTCATCCCCTGCCGGGACAGGTGCCGGGCGGCGAGCTCCTCGCCGTACGCTCCGAGGCGCTGCTTGGCGGTCGGCCGCGGGGCGGGTGGGGGGAATGTGGTCATGGCGGGCCTCCTTCGTGGAGACCAGCACAGCGGTGGGCGCGGACGACCGGGAGGCCCGGCCGCGCATCTGTGGAGGGAGTCGTCCGGCCCGGGGGCTGGGGACGGCAGGTGGCCCGTGACCGGGCCCGCTCGGACCCGGCTCAGCCCTTGGGCGGGTCGATCTCCTGCGGGGCGAGCTCCTCGACGTTGACGTCCTTGAAGGTCAGCACCTTGACGTTCTTGGCGAAGCGGGCCGGGCGGTACATGTCCCACACCCACGCGTCGGCCATCGACACCTCGAAGAACACGTCACCGTTCTCCGTGCGCGCCTTCACGTCGACCTGGTTGCAGAGGTAGAAGCGGCGGTCGGTCTCCACGACGTACTTGAAGATCGAGACGACGTCGCGGTACTCCCGGTAGAGGGTGAGCTCCATCTCGGTCTCGTACTTCTCGAGGTCCTCCGCGCTCATGCGTCCTCCTCCGTGTCTGCCCTGCTGCCGGCCTGCAGGTCGACACTAGTGGCAGGCTCCAGCGCCGGCTCCAGCCCCGCCGCGCGGCGTACGTTGACGAACCGCATCCGGTGCACGGGAGCCGGCCCGTGCGCGGTCAGGGCCGCCGTGTGGGCGTCGGTGATGTAGCCCTTGTGGGTCTTGAAGTCGTACGCCGGGTAGTCGGCGTCCATCGCCACCATGAGGCGGTCCCGGGTCACCTTCGCGAGCACCGAGGCGGCGGAGATGCACGCCGCCACCCGGTCGCCCTTCCAGACCGCCAGCCCCGGCACCTCGAGCCCGTCGACCGGGAACCCGTCGGTGAGGACGTAGGCCGGCCTGGTCTCGAGCAGCGCCACGGCCCGGCGCAGGGCCTCGACGTTGGCGACGTGCATCCCGAGCCGGTCGCAGTCCTCGTTGTCGATCACGACCACCGACCAGGCGACGGCACGGCGCACGACCTGGGCGTAGACCCGCTCCCGCGCAGCCTCGGTCAGCAGCTTGGAGTCGGCCAGCCCGGGCACGATGCCGGCCCTGCCCGCCGGCAGGATGCAGGCGCCCGCGACGAGCGGACCGGCGCAGGCGCCCCGCCCCGCCTCGTCGACGCCGGCGATCGGGTCGATCCCGGCGCGGCGCAGCGCGCGCTCGTAGCCGTAGAGCCCGGCGTCACGGCGTACGGCCGCTCCGCTGGGCAGGTGCGGGACCGGCTCGACCATGGCGCTCGCCTGACCGCTCGCCTGACCGCTCACGCGGGGTCGGGCACGTCCTCGAACGTGCCCGGCCGGGTGACCCACTCGAAGCGGTCGCGCGGCCAGAGCAGCACGAAGACCTTGCCGACGACGAGGTCGACGGGGACGAACTCGGGGCCGGGGACGCAGTCGGTCTCCTTCTCGAGGTTGCACATGCGCAGGCTCGAGTCGGCCGAGTGGGCGCGGTTGTCGCCCATCACGAAGACGTGCCCGTCGGGCACCGGCTCGGACGTCCAGTCCTTGGAGCACTGGTTGACCATCGGGCCGGCGCACTCCACCGACGGGTCCTGCTTGACGTAGTCGCCCTCGTCGAGCGGCTGGCCGTTGACCATCAGTCGGCCCTGCTCGTCGCAGCAGCTGATGACGTCGCCCTCGACGCCGATCACCCGCTTCACCAGGTGCCCGCCGGTCGGGTACAGGCCGACCCTGGCCATGACCTTCGGGATCGTGCCGGTGGGGCCGGCCGCCTCGGAGGCCGGGAGCCAGCCGCCCGGGTCCTTGAAGACGACGACATCGCCGCGCTGGGGGGCACCGCCGCCCCAGTAGGAGACCTTCTGCACGAGGATCCGGTCGTTGCGGACCAGGCCGGGCTCCATCGACTCCGAGGGGATGTAGAACGCCTGGAGGAAGAGCGCCTTGATGACGATCGCGAGCACCAGCGCGACGCCGAGGAGCAGGATCGTCTCCTGCCACAACGGGAGCTGGCGCCGGGCCGGCTTGCCCGCCCCGGACCTCGACGTGGTCCGGGCAGACGACGACCGCGGCCCCTCCTCGCCCATGTCGGTCGGGGTGGAGCCGCGGTCGGGTGAAGTCACTCGCAGAGACTAACCAGAGCTTGGCTGATCTCCGCGTTCGCGTCGCGGAGCGGTCTCGCTCAGAACTCGCGGCGCTCCTTGATCTTCGCCTTCTTGCCGCGCAGGTTGCGCAGGTAGTAGAGCTTGGCGCGGCGCACGTCACCGCGGGTCACGACCTCGATCGTCTCGAAGATCGGGGAGTGGATCGGGAAGGTGCGCTCGACGCCGACACCGAACGAGATCTTGCGCACGGTGAAGGTGCGACCGACGCCCGAGCCGTGGATGCGGATGACGACGCCCTGGAAGACCTGGACGCGCGAGCGGCTGCCCTCGACGACCTTCACGTGGACCTTGATGGTGTCGCCGGCGCGGAAGGCCGGGACGTCGCTGCGCAGCTTGTCGCTGACGAGCTCATTGAGAACGTTGGTCATGCTTGCTCCTCACGAGTGCCACAGGCCAACCGCGGAATCGGATGGTTGATCGGGTGGTCGCGCCGTGCTGGCCGGCGGCGTCGCGCACCCCCTGTGGCAGGTGTTCGTCGCGGATCCCCCGGGTGCGTGCATCGGGGCGATCGTTTGGCCGGCGTGACCAAGGGTCGAGTTTGCCAGATCGCCGCGCGCGCCGCGAAATCGGGCGTCCACACCGCTGAGGCCGGACTCAGCCGCGACGCTTGGTGAGCACGACCGCGCCCGGCGGCGCCTTCAGGTCGGGCCGCATCCGGTAGCCCGCCTTCTTGTACATCCGCAGGTTGCCCGCGCTCCGGGCGCCCGTGAAGAGCAGGTACGACGTCGCGTCCGGCGGCGCCGCCGCCTCGGCGTGCTCGAGGAGGAACCGGCCGATCCCCTGGCCCTGGAGGTCGGGGGCCACCATCAGCCGGCCGATGTCCCACCCGGCCCGGCTGGTGAGGCGGGCCCGGACCGAGCCGACCAGCCGGCCGGCGCGGCGTACGACCCAGGTTTGGTGGGCCTCGAGTCCGGCCCGCACGTCGTCCAGGGACTCGGTCAGCGCGGGGATGACGACGCCCGGGTTGGCCTCGAGCTCCTGGAGCCAGCAGGCCCGCTGCAACGTGTAGAGCTCCCCCGCGTCCGCCGGCACGGCCGGGCGGACCTCCTCGTCGCCCGGCACGGACGAGGGGGACACGAGGTCGGGACGACGCTCGGCCGTGCGGCGGACGGCCTGCTCGCGGCGCCACGTGGCGATCCGGCCGTGGTCGCCCGAGAGCAGCACGTCGGGGACGTCGAGGCCGCGCCAGCTGGCGGGCTTGGTGTAGACGGGGTACTCGAGCAGGCCGTCCTCGTGGGACTCCTCGACGAGGGACTCGGCGTTGCCCATGAAGCCCGGGAGCAGCCGGACGACGGCCTCGGTGATGGCCAGCGCGGCCACTTCTCCCCCGTTGAGGACGTAGTCACCCAGGGAGACCTCGCGGACCTCGCCGAGGGTGCCGGCGTGGTCGATGACGCGCTGGTCGATCCCCTCGTAGCGCCCGCACGCGAAGACCAGGTGCTCGCGCGTCGAGAGCTCCCGGGCCAGCGCCTGGCTGAACGGCTCGCCGCTGGGGGTGGTGAAGACGATGGTCGGCCGGTCGGTGGCGACCTCGTCGAGGGCCGCGCCCCACGGCTCGGGCTTCATCACCATGCCGGCGCCGCCGCCGTACGGCGTGTCGTCGACCGTGTGGTGCCGGTCGGTCGTCCAGGACCGGAGGTCGTGGACGTGGAGGTCGAGCAGCCCCTTGTCCCGGGCCTTGCCGGGCAGGCTCAGCGACAGCGGCGCGAGGTAGTCGGGGAAGATCGACAGGACGTCGATCCTCACTGCCGGGCCTCGTCCTCGTCCGGGAAGGGCGCCACCAGCCCGGGACGGTCGGCGATGACGACCCGGCCTGCGGCGAGGTCGACCTCGGGGACCAGCGCGGCGACGAACGGGACCAGGGTGTTGCGCCCGTCGGGGGTGCGGATGGCCAGCAGGTCCTGCGCGGACCCGTGCTGCAGGCCGGTGACCTCGCCGAGGTGGGTGCCGTCGAGGTCCTCGGCCGCGAGACCGATCAGCTGGTGGTCGTAGTACTCGTCGGGGTCCTCGGGGGCCTCGTCCGGGGCGATGGTGGTGTGCAGGACGATGCCGCGCGCGGCCTCGGCGGCACTGCGGTCGCCGATCTCCGCGAAGGTGGCGAGCAGGACGTTGGTGTGCCACTTGGACCGGACCACGGTGAGCGTCCGCAGCGGGCTGTGGGACCCCTGCGGCGGCTGGGCCCGCAGCGTCGTACCGGGCGCGAACCGACGCTCCGGCTCGTCGGTGCGTACGTCGATCGTCACGTCGCCCCGGATGCCGTGCGGCTTGCCGATGCGACCCACGACGACCTCGATGTCTTCCACGGCGTCAGGGTATCGAGCACCGGACCCCGGACATGCAGGAGGCGCCCCTCCCCGAGCGGGGAGGGGCGCCTTCCGGTGGTGCAGGTGAGTGCTGCTCAGCGTCGGCGGTCGACGTCCACGAAGTCCACGCGCGCGCCGGCCCGACCCGCGAGGGCCGAGACGACGGTGCGGAACGCCGTGGCGGTGCGGCCGTTGCGGCCGATCACCTTGCCGAGGTCGTCGGGGTGCACCCGGACCTCGAGGATCGACCCGCGACGCAGCTGCTTGTCGCGCACCGAGACGTCGTCGGGATTGTCGACGACGCCGCGGACCAGGTGCTCGAGCGCCTCGGCGAGCATGCTGCTCAGGCCTCGCTCTTGCCGGCGTCCTCGGCCGTGACGGTCTCGGCCGTCTCAGCCTCCTCCGCGGCACCCGCAGGCGTCTCGGAGGCGGGGACCTCGGCGGGAGCGGCCGCGGCCTTGGGCTCCTCGACCTTGGGCTCCTCGGCCTTGTCGGCCTTCTTCTTGGAGGTCGTCGCGGCGCCCTTGGGCTCCTTGGCGGCCTCCTTGAGGGCCTCGTTGAAGATCTCGAGCTTGTCGCGCTTGGGCTCCTTGACCTTCAGGGTGCCCTCGGCGCCGGGCTCGCCCCGGAACTTCTGCAGGTCACCGGTCACCTTGAGGATGGCGGCGACGGCCTCGCTGGGCTGCGCGCCCACGCCGAGCCAGTACTGCGCCCGCTCGGAGACGACCTCGATGTACGAGGGGTCCTCCTTGGGGTGGTACTTGCCGATCTCCTCGATGACGCGACCATCGCGCTTCTTGCGCGAGTCGACGACGACGATGCGGTACTGCGGCACCCGGATCTTGCCCAGGCGCTTCAAACGGATCTTGACGGCCACGTCTGTGGTGTCTCCTTGCGAGTGGAAGGTGGTGAGGGGCCCGCAGACCAGGTGGGGACCGGGTCGGACTTCCTCGGGGGGCGCGCCGACGACCGGGATAGAGGGTCCGTCCGCTGGCGCGACTCAGCGAGACATTGTGCCAGAGCACGTGTACGCCGCCCAATCCGGCACGGCACGCCCGGCGCTCACCCCTCGACGTCGAGCCCGATCGAGCGCCGGAACGCCTCCACGCCCTCCACCTCGAGGCGCTGCGGCCCGCGGCGGAAGGCCTCAGGGGTCAGCAGGAGCTGGGTCATGTCGGCCTGCTCGTCGCGGCGGCGGTATCGGAAGGTGCCGTTGGCGACGTAGCCGACCTTGGCGCTCACGGTGAGCGACGCCGGGTTGTCGGTGAAGGCCCCCGAGGTGATCTCGGTGAAGCCGAGGTGGTCGAAGAGGAACGCGCACATGACCTGGCGCATCGCGGTGCCGAGCCCGCGGCCCTGGTGACCGCGACCGAGCCACGAGCCGGTCTCCCCGGTGCGGGTGACGAGGAAGTCGGAGGTGTTGACGCCCTGGACACCGACGACCTCGCCGCGGTGCAGCACGGCCAGGTTGAGCACCCAGGAGGCCGGCGAGAAGTCCGCGCGGCAGCGCCAGTGGTACTGCGCGAAGCTGCGCAGGAAGTCCTCGGGGGCGGCGTCGGTCCACGGGAACGAGAAGGGCATCCGGGCCGGGTCGTGGACACCGCGGGCGGCGAGGTCCCCCAGCTCGACGACGAGGTCGTCGGTGACGCCCCGCAGCTCGAGGTCTCCCGCGACCACCCGGAGGCCGAGGGCGGGCAGGGCGTCGGCAACGGTCGTCATGGCGTCATCCCACACGTCACACGGGCACCACGGCAAACGCGTTTCAGGCCGCGCGTCCCGCGACCAGGCGTCCGCGCAGGACGACGTACGACGGCTCGCGCAGCACGGTGAGGTCGGCGAGCGGGTCGCGGGGGTAGACGACGAAGTCCGCCGGCGCCCCTTCGGACAGGTGGGGGTTCCACCCGAGCCACTCCCGCGCCCGCCAGGACGCGGCACCGAGGGCGTAGTCGGCCGGCAGGCCCAACCCGGCCATCGCGACCACCTCACCGGCGATGTTGCCGTGCCGGCTCACTCCCCCGCCGTCGGAGCCGGCGTAGAGCGCCACCCCGAGCTCGTACGCCGCCATGATGGTGTCGCGCTGGCGGGCGTGCAGGTCGGTCATGTGGTCGGCGTACTGGGGGAACTTGTCGCGACCCGCGTCGGCGTACTGGGGGAACTTGTCGATCTGCATGACGGTCGGCACCAGCGCGATGCCCCGCTCGGCCATGGTCTGCGCGAGCTCGGTCGACAACCCGGTGCCGTGCTCGATGCAGTCGATCCCGGCCTCGACCAGTCCCGGCAGCACCCGCTCGCCGAAGCAGTGCGCGGTCACCTTGGCGCCGTGCTCGTGCGCCACGGCGATCGCGGCCGCGAAGTCCTCGGCCGGGAAGCTCGGTGCGAGGTCGCCCTCGTCGCGGGAGATCCAGTCCCCGACGAGCTTGACCCAGCCGTCCCCGGCGCGCGCCTCGCGGGCCACCGTCTCCACCAGCGACTCGGGCTCGACCTCGTGGGCGTAGTTGCGGATGTAGCGACGCGAGCGCGCGATGTGCCGCCCGGCGCGGATCAACCGCGGAAGGTCGTCGCGGTCGTGGACCCACGACGTGTCGGCCGCCGACCCGCAGTCGCGGATCAGCAGCGCCCCCGCGTCGCGGTCCTCGACGGCCTGCGCCTCGGTCGCCGCCTCGTCGACGGCACCGTGGTCGTCCAGCCCGATGTGGCAGTGCGCGTCGACGAGCCCCGGCACGATCCACCCGCGTGCCTCGGTCGTGGCGCCGGGCTGGGGCTCGTAGGTGATGGTGTCGCCCACGACGTACACGTCGCGCACCTCCCCGTCGGGGAGGACCGGTCCCGAGAAGCGCAGTGCAGTCATGGGCCAGACCGTAGCGGGTGCGCCGGGAACGGGGTGCCCCCGAAGTTCCCATTTGGGCGATGACAGGCACCGGGTCGAGGACGACAGTCGGAAAGGTCCTTTACTTCCCGGAGGTGTGATCCATGCTCAGAACCCGTGCCCCGCTCGCCGCCGCCGCTGCCGCCGTCGCGTCGACCGCCCTGGCCACCACGATGCTCGCCGTACCCGTGCAGGCCGACGACTCGGGCGGACCGGCCGGCGCCCCGCCCTGGAAGACGGTGGCGACCGGCCTCGACAACCCCCGGCTCCTCTCCTTCTCCGGCCGCGCGCTCTACGTCGCCGAGGCCGGGGTCGGTGGATCCGGCCCCTGCGTCGAGGGCCCCGAGGGCGAGTCCTGCTTCGGCCTCTCGGGGGCGATCACCCGCATCACCCACCACGGCTCGCGGCGGGTCGTGACGGGCCTGCCGTCCCTGGCCTCACCCGAGGGCGGCGGGGCGATCGGTCCCTCCGACGTCGTCGTCCCCGGCCATCGCCGGGGCTCGAAGCACCACTTCGCGGCCACGATCGGGCTCGGCAACGCCCCCGAGGTGCGCGACACGTTCGGCGACGCGGGACGTGCGCTGGGCACCGTCGTCACGGGCAGCCTCAAGGGAGGTCCCGTCCACATCGTCGGCGACCTCGCGGCGTACGAGGAGAAGCGCGACCCCGACGGCAACGGTCCCGACTCCAACCCGACCGGGCTGATGCGAGACGGCGGGTCCGTGGTGGTCACGGACTCCGGTGGCAACTCCCTGCTGCGCGTACGTCACCACCGGAGCACCAGGACGCTCGCGGTGTTCCCGAACACGGAGGTGCCCAACCCGTTCGTACCGGGCGAGGTGGTCCCGATGCAGGCCGTGCCCACCTCGGTGGTCCGGGGTCCCGACGGCGCCTACTACGTCAGCCAGCTGACCGGCTTCCCCTTCCCGGCGGGCGGGTCGAGCATCTGGCGGGTCGTCCGCGGCGAGGAGCCGACCGTCTACGCGACCGGGCTCACCAACGTCACCGACCTGGCGTGGCACAAGGGCTCGCTCTACGCGGTGCAGCTCTCGTCGGCCGGTCTCCTCAACGAGCCGCCCGAGGCGCTCCCGACCGGCTCGCTCGTGAAGGTGGCGCCCGGCGCGGCACCCACCCCCGTCGCGGAGGGTCTGCCCGCGCCGTACGGCGTGGCCCTGCGTGGTGGCAAGGCCTTCGTGACGACGTGCGCGGTGTGCCCCGACGGCGGGTCGGTGGTGTCGATCGAGCTGGACTGAGAGGGATCAGACCTGGTCGAGCAGCCACGAGGGACTCATCGCCCGCGCGCCGAGACCCTCGCAACGGCCGCGCAGCACGTGGTCGGCGCTGATCAGGACGACCTGGTCACCCCGCTCCCGACGGGCGGCGACCTCCGCGATGATGGCGGAGTCGCCGTCCTTCGGCGCGTGCACGGTGACGACGTGCTGGTCGCGCCCGGGGCGCACGCCGGCCTTGGCGCCGCCCTCGAGCACCAGCACGATGACGTCGTACGCCGTGTCGCCGACGAGCAGCCGCTCGTGCAGCCTCCGGGCCGCGCCGGCGCGGTCCTTCCACCAGCCGTCGGGCACCGACCCGACGACGTTGGCGGCGTCGACCACCAGCACGGACCTCACCGGACGGACCCTCACTTGAGGAACTTGGAGAAGTCCTTCGGCAGGTCGAGGGCCGCGGCGGCCTTCTCGTAGTCGACCTCGTCGTTGTTGCCGAAGGGGTTGGCGGGGCGCTCAGCGGCTGCGGCCTTCGCGGCCGCGGCCTCCTGCGCCGCCTTGGCGGGGTTGCCGGAGGTGCGCTTGCCCTTGCCCTTCTTGGGCTGGGCCTTGGTCTTGCCGCGCTTGCCCGCACCGGGCATCGCGGGCATGCCCGGCATCCCGGGCATGCCGCCACCGCGGGCCATCTGCTCCATCATCTTGCGCGCCTCGAAGAAGCGGTCGACGAGCTGGTTGACGTCGGAGACCTGCCGACCGGAGCCGCGGGCGATGCGCGCCCGGCGCGACCCGTCGATGATCTTGGGGTTGTCGCGCTCGGCCGGCGTCATCGACTGGATGATCGCCTGGATGCGGTCGATCTCCCGCTCGTCGAAGTTGTCGAGCTGGTCGCGGAACTGCCCCATCCCGGGCAGCATCCCCATGATCTTGGACATCGAGCCGAGCTTGCGGATCTGCTGCATCTGCTGGAGGAAGTCCTCCAGCGTGAAGCCGCCCTTGGTGCCGAGCTTCTCGGCGGCCTTGAGGGCCTCCTCCTGGTCGAAGGCCTTCTCGGCCTGCTCGATCAGGGTGAGCATGTCGCCCATGTCGAGGATGCGCGAGGCCATCCGGTCGGGGTGGAAGAGGTCGAAGTCGGTCATCTTCTCGCCGTTGGAGGCGAACATGACCGGCTTGCCGGTGATCGAGGCGATCGACAGGGCGGCACCACCGCGCGCGTCACCGTCGAGCTTGGTGAGCACCACGCCGTCGTAGCCGACGCCGTCGAGGAACATCTGGGCCGTGGTGACGGCGTCCTGGCCGATCATCGCGTCGACGACGAAGAGCACCTCGTCGGGCTGCACGGCGTCGCGGATGTCCGCGGCCTGGCGCATCAGCTCGGCGTCGACACCGAGGCGACCGGCGGTGTCGATGATGACGACGTCGTGGACCTTGCGCTTGGCCTCCTCGACCGAGGCGCGGGCCACGGCCACCGGGTCGCCGACGCCGTTGCCGGCCTCGGGAGCGAAGACGGGTACGCCGACGCGCTCACCGTTGACCTGGAGCTGCTGGACGGCGTTGGGCCGCTGCAGGTCGGCGGCGACCAGCATCGGGGTCTTGCCCTGCTCCTTGAGCCACAGCGCCAGCTTGGCGGCCAGCGTCGTCTTGCCCGCGCCCTGGAGGCCGGCGAGCATGATGACGGTCGGGCCGGTCTTGGCGTAGCGCAGCCGGCGGGTCTCGCCGCCGAGGATCGCGACGAGCTCGTCGTTGACGATCTTGACGACCTGCTGGGCCGGGTTGAGGGCCCCGCTGACCTCCTCGCCGCGGGCGCGGTCCTTGACCGCCGCGACGAACTCCTTCACCACGGGCAGCGCCACGTCGGCCTCGAGGAGCGCGATGCGGATCTCGCGGGCGGTGGCGTCGATGTCGGCCTCGGACAGCTTGCCCTTGCCGCGGAGGTTCTTGAAGGTGTCGGCGAGCCGGTCGGAGAGAGTGGCGAACACGGTGGGAGATCCCCTGGGATTCGGAAGCGGTGACGATGGGTGTCGAACGAGGGCCCAGCCTAACGGTCACCCCCCGCGGTCGGGTCGTCGGCGAGGACGCCCCGGCGCGGCCCCGCCGTGCTGGGCCATGATGTCGCCGTGTCCCGCTCCTTCCTCGACCTCCTGTACGACGAGGCGGCCCGCTCGCACTTCGACGAGCTGCTCGCCTCGGCGACCGCGGCGGCGACCGACGAGGAGGAGCGCGCCCGGCTGCGGGCGGACTACGACGTCGCCCTGCGGCTGCGCGAGCTGATCTCTCGCCAGCGCTCCCGCGAGGCCGAGCTGTCCGCGCTCTACGAGACCGCCAGCGATCTCACCGCGATCCGCGACGTCGACGCCATCCTGGCCGCGATCGTGCGCCGGGCCCGGCAGCTGCTCAACGCCGACATGACCTACCTCTCGCTCAACGACGAGCTCGACGGGGCGTCGTACATGAAGGTCACCGACGGCGCCCTCACCCCGGAGTTCAGGCGGCTGCGGCTCCCGCTCGGCACCGGGCTCCTCGGCCTGGTGGCGCAGACCGGAGCGCCCTACTTCACCGAGGACTACCAGGCCGACTCCCGCTTCGTGCACCGCACCTACATCGACGAGGCGGTCGACGGTGAGCGGATCCGCGCCATCCTCGGCGTCCCGCTGGTGCTCGACGGACGGGTCATCGGCGCCCTCCTGGCGGTGCACCGCACGGTCCGCAAGTTCCCCCCGGCCGAGGTCTCGCTGCTCACGTCCTTCGCCGCGCACGCCTCCGTGGCCCTGGAGAACGCCCGCCTCTTCGCCGAGCTCGACACCGCCAACCGCAACCTCACCGAGCACACGTCGGCGGTCGAGTCGGCGGCAACGGCGCACGACCGGCTCACCGACCTGCTGCTGCACGGCGGCGGAACCGACGAGATCGCCCTGGCCCTCGGGGACCTCCTCGGCGGCCGCGTGGCGGTGCTCGACCCCTCGGGCGAGCGGGTGGCCGGCGACGGCGACCTGGACACCTGGCGCGAGGCGGTCGCCGAGTCCGTGGCGTCCGGGCACTGCGTCCCCACTCCCCGCGGCTACGTCGCGGCCGCGACGGCGGGCAGCGAGCACGTCTCGACGGTCGTCATCGAGGGGCCGCCGCTGTCCAGCGCCGAGCAGCGCACGCTGGAGCGCGGCGCCCTGGTGACCGCCCTGGTGGTGCTGCTGGCGCGCACGGTCGCCGAGGCGGAGGAGCGCATCGGCGGCGAGCTGCTGCGCGACCTCCTCTCCCCCACGCCGTACGACGCGGCGCTGGTGCGCGAGCGTGCCCGCCGGCACGGCGCCCAGCTCGACGGTCCCCTGGTCGTCGCCGTGGCCGGCCCCGCCGAGGGTGACCGCCCGGCGACCACCCGGGCGGCTGCCCGGCTCGCGGACACCCTGCACGGCGTGGCCGGCGAGCACGAGGGCGCCGTGGTCCTCGTCGTGCCGGAGGGGGACGCCCGTGGCGTCGGCGACCAGCTGGCCGCCGCGGTGACCCGCGCGGGGGCGGCGGCCACGGTCGGGGTGGCGGGTCCGGCGCCGGCCGCCGAGGTCGCCGTGACCTACGGCGAGGCCCGCGGGTGCCTCGAGACGCTGCTGACCCTCGGCCGGGTCGGGGAGGTCACCGACCCCGCCGGGCTGGGGGTGGCGCGGCTGCTCCTCGGGGCCAACGGTCCCGGCCAGCTCGCCGAGTTCGTCGACCGGGAGCTGGGTCCGATCGCGGCCTACGACGCCCAGCGCGGCACCAGCCTCGTGGCGACCCTCGACGCGTGGTTCGCCAGCGGCGGGAGCCTCAAGGACACCGCCGCGGCCCTCCACGTGCACCCCAACACGGTGACCCAGCGCCTCGAGCGGGTCACCGGCCTGCTGGGCGATGCGTGGCGGGCCCCCGAGCGTGCCCTGGACCTCCAGCTGGCCCTCCGGGTGGCGCGGCTCCAGGCATGACGGCCGCCTGAGATGGTCCTACAACACATCTCGCGGGCAATGTTGTATGGACGCGGACCATGTGCCGACCGTCACAGGCGGGCCTAACGTCAGGGCCATGTCCCCGAACTCCCCCGCGCCCGGCGCTGTCCTCAGCCCCGGGCCCACCCCCCTGGAGGGACGCCGAGCACTGGTGACCGGCGGTGCGAGCGGCATCGGCGCCGCCGTCGCCGGCCACCTCGCCGCCCTCGGAGCGCACGTCACCGTCCTGGACCTCGACGAGACCGCCGCCAAGGAGGTCGCCTCCGTCCTCGGCGGCGACGCCCTCGGCCTCGACCTCACCGACGCCGACGCGATCGACTCCGCCGCCCTGGACGCCGACATCCTCGTCAACAACGCCGGCATCCAGCACGTCGCGCCCGTCGAGGACTTCGACCCCGAGCGGTTCCGGCTGATCCAGCGCCTCATGCTCGAGGCCCCGTTCCTGCTGGCCCGCAAGCTGCTGCCCGGCATGTACGACCGCGGCTGGGGTCGCATCGTCCACGTCTCGAGCGTCCACGGGCACCGCGCCTCGCCGTACAAGGCGGCGTACGTCAGCGCCAAGCACGGCCTCGAGGGCCTCTCCAAGGTCATCGCGCTCGAGGCGGCCGGCAAGGGCGTCACGAGCAACACGGTGTGCCCGGGCTACGTCCGGACGCCGCTGGTCGAGGGCCAGGTCACCGACCAGGCCCGGGCCCACGGCATCGACGAGTCGGAGGTCCTCGACACCGTCCTGCTCGCCCGCACCCCCGTACGCCGCCTCGTCGAGCCCGACGAGGTCGCGCGTGCCGTCGCCGGCTTCTGCCTCCCCGGGAGCGACTCGATGACCGGGTCCTCCCTCCTCATCGACGGCGGCTGGACCGCCGCCTGACCACGCACCTCGCGTGATCCGCCTGAAAGGAACACCCAGCACATGACATCCCCCGTCACCCACCCCACCCAAGCGGAGCAGGGGCCCGGCGAGACCAACATCGTCAAGGTCGTCTTCGCGTCCCTGATCGGCACCGCCGTCGAGTGGTACGACTTCTTCCTCTACGGGTCGGCCGCGGCGCTCGTCTTCGGCACCCTGTTCTTCCCGGAGAGCGAGCCGGCCGCCGCCACCATGCTGGCGTTCGGCACCTATGCGCTCGGCTTCGTGGCGCGTCCCCTCGGTGGCATCGTCTTCGGCCACTTCGGTGACCGGGTCGGCCGCAAGAAGATGCTGGTGACCTCGCTGCTCCTCATGGGTGTCGCGACCTTTGCGATCGGTCTCCTCCCGACGTACGCGACCATCGGCCTCGGCGCCCCGATCCTGCTGCTCGCGTGCCGCCTGGTCCAGGGCTTCGCCGTGGGCGGCGAGTGGGGCGGCGCGGTGCTGATGGCCGCCGAGCACGGCGAGGACTCGCGTCGCGGGTTCTGGTCCTCGTGGCCGCAGGCCGGCGTGGCGCTGGGCAACCTGTTCGCCACCGGCGTGCTGTGGCTGCTCGCGGCCTTCCAGTCCGACGACGCGTTCCTCGCGTGGGGCTGGCGCATCCCGTTCCTCCTCAGCGCCGTGCTCGTCATCATCGGCCTGTGGGTCCGCCTCTCGATCGAGGAGTCGCCGGTCTTCAAGGAGGCCCACTCCGAGCTGTCGACCTCCGAGAAGCAGCACGTCCCGCTCTTCGAGGTCATCAAGAAGTACCCCCGCGAGGTCCTGGTCGCCATGGGCATGCGGATGGCCGAGAACATCTCCTACTACCTGTTCACCGTCATCTCGATCACCTTCCTGACGACGTACGTCGGCACCACCGGCGACAAGGGCATCATCCTCAAGGCGCTGCTCATCGGTGCCGTCGTGCACTTCGTGACCATCCCGCTCATCGGGGCGCTGAGCGACAAGGTCGGCCGCCGGCCGCTGTACGTCGCCGGTGCCGTCGGCGTCGCGGCGTGGTCGTGGATCTTCTTCGACCTCATCGCCAGCAAGTCCGAGACCAAGATCCTGCTCGCCGTGGTCGTCGGCCTGGTCCTGCACGCGCTGATGTACGCCCCGCAGGCGGCGTTCTTCTCCGAGCTGTTCGGCACCTCGGTGCGCTACACCGGCGCCTCGGTGGGCTACCAGCTGGCCTCGATCTTCGCCGGCGCGCTGGCCCCGATCATCGCCATCAAGCTGCTCGGCCCGGCCACCAACGGCGCGATGAACGTGGACAGCGTCGCGATCTACATGACGATCGCCTCGGTCATCACGCTGGTCGCGGTGTTCTTCGCCAAGGAGACCGCGCGCTCCTCGCTGCGCCACGACCGGGTGCTCGACAACGCCCACAAGTAACCAGCCCCGTCCCCGGACGCCCTGCTCGGCCACGTGCCGGGCAGGGCGTCCGTCTGTCCGGGCGACGGAGGTCGGAACGAGGGTCAGGCCGGGTCGGCGACCGTGCCGAGCAGGGCGTCGCGCACCGCGTGCGCGGCCTCGGCGGCCCGCTCGTCGGACAGCCGGCCGGCCCCCTGCTCCTGCAGGTAGAACACGTCGACGGCCTGCGGCCCGACCGTGGACACGTGCGCCGAGCGCACCGAGATGTCGCACGAGGCCAGGGCCGCGCACACGAGGTGCACCACCCCGGGGCGGTCGTCCATGCGCACCTCGAGCACCGTGGCCCGGCGCGACTCGCCGTACCGCACGGCGACGACGGGCTCCAGGCGGCTCGGCGCCGGTCGCGACAGGCGGCCCGTCGCGTCGAGCCGCCCCTCGCTGATCGCGATCAGTCGCTCGCGGAGCACCGCCGGGTCGAGGTCGGGCTCGGCGACCTCCCACACCGAGACGCCCACGGGGCCGGTGTCCTGCCTGTCGACCGGGTCCTGCGCCCACGCCCGCGCGGAGCGCACGGAGACCCGCTGCAGGGCGAGCACCGCGGCAGCGTCGGCCAGCAGCCCGATCCGGTCCGGTGCCACGACCGTCACCCGGGCGCCGCCGTCGTCCGGCTCGACGCCCACCCAGGACCCGCCGCGGCGTACGACGTCGGGCACGGGCACCGCCTGGTCGACCTCGTCCGGCGGCTCCCCTCCCCCCGCCCGGGCCAGCGCGTGCGTGGCGAGCCGGGTGATGAGGCTGGCCCGCCACGACGACCACGCCTTGGCCGAGGCCGCGCGGCCGTCCGCCTCGGTGAGCGCCAGGAGCAGCGTCAGCGCCTCGGCGGAGGGCACCTTGTCGAGCAGCGCGTCGATGGTGGCCGGGTCGTCGGGGTCGCGCGACGTGGCGGTCTCGGACAGCAGCAGGTGCCACCGGACGAGCAGGGCGACGAGGTCCACGGCGTCGTCGTCGAAGCCCATCCGCCGGGCGATCTCCCGGGCGACCGGCTCGCCGGCCACCGAGTGCTCGGTGAGCCCACCCTTGCCGATGTCGTGCAGGAGCGCGGCGACCAGGAGCACGTCGGGGCGCGCGACCTTGCGGATGAGGCGCGACGCCTCGACGCAGGTCTCGATGACGTGCCGGTCGACGGTGAAGCGGTGGATCGCCGACGCGTGCGGCAGCAACCGGATCCGCTCCCACTCGGGCAGGAAGCCGGCGAGCGCCCCGGTCTCCTCGAGGGTCTCCCACACCGGCAGCAGCCCGTCACCCGAGGCGAGCAGGCTGACCAGAGCGTCGCGGGCCTCCGCCGGCCACGGCGTCGGGAGGGGCGCACACTCCCGCACCAGGCGGGCCGCGGTCGCCGGGGCCAGGACGACGTCCCGCTCGGCCGCCTCGGCCGCCGCGCGCAGCAGCAGGACCGGGTCGCGCTCGGGGCGGGCCCGGGCGTCCAGCACCACCTCGCCGCGGGACAGCGCGACGCCCGGTGCGATGGGCTCCAGGGCCGGACGACGCGCGTCGCGGGGCGAGCCGGGCGGGGCCAGCACCGATGCCACCCGACGCCAGGTGAGGCGGGAGAGGTGGGTGACGCGGCGGCCGATCTCGCGCACGTGGCGCTGGGCCGCTGCCGCGTCGTGGAGGCCCAGGTGGGTCGCCAGGACCTCCCAGAGCTCGGGGGCGACCCGGTCGGTGGGACGCCGCGTCTCCGCGTGGAGGAGGTCGCGGAAGTCGAGCAGCGACTGGCGGGAGCGCTCCAGCTCGGGGCTCGACACGTCGACCAGCCAGGTCGCCTCGAGGGCCTTGAGGACCGTCGCGTCGCGCAGGCCGCCCTCGGCCTCCTTGATGTCCGGCACCGAGACGTGGGCGAGCTCCCCGACGACCTCGTGGCGCTTGTGCACCAGCTCGCGCAGCGCGGGGAGCCGGTCGCGCGCCTCGCGCCGCCACGAGGCGAGCATGGTCGTGCGCAGCCGCAGGGTGAGGTTGGGGTCACCGGCCAGGTGCCGGACGTCCAGCAGTCCCAGCGCGACCTTGAGGTCGTCCTCGGCCGCCGCGACCATCTGCGGCAGCGAGCGCACCGAGTGGTCCAGGCGGGAGCCGGAGTCCCACAGCGGGTACCAGACCTTCTCGGCCACCGCCCCCGGGTCGATGCCCGCGTCGTGCACGAGGACGACGTCCAGGTCGGAGTGCGGCGCGAGCTCGCTGCGGCCGTAGCCGCCGACCGCGACCAGCGCGACACCGACCTCCGGGCCGTCGCAGGCTTCGTACGCCGCGCGGCACAGCTCGTCGGCGGCCTCGGTCCGGGCGGCTCTCTCGGGGGCAGTCATCGTGGGTCGGATCCTCCTCGGGGGTCGTCCGGGTACGCCACTGGCCCGCCGGGACGAGTCCCGACGGGCCAGTGGACGGGTCAGCTCAGAGGGCAGCTTCGTCGGTGTCCCCGGTGCGGACCCGGACGACGGTCTCGACCGGGCTGACCCAGACCTTGCCGTCGCCGATCCGGCCGGTCTGCGCCGTCTTGACGATGATGCCGACCACGTCCTCGGCGTCCGCGCTGTCGACGACGATCTCGATCCGGATCTTGGGCACGAGGGCGATGTCGTACTCGGCACCGCGGTAGACCTCGGTGTGGCCCTTCTGGCGGCCGTAGCCGCTGACCTCCGAGACGGTCATGCCGGTGACACCGAAGGTCTCCAGCGCCTCGCGGACGTCCTCCCACTTGTGGGGCTTGATGACTGCGGTCACGAGCTTCATGCGTTGGCTCCTTCGGTGCTCGAGGTGCTGGTGGTGCTCGCGGCCAGGATGCCGGTGCCGCCACCGCTGGTGCCGCTGTGCAGGTCGTAGGCGGACTCGCCGTGGGCGGCGAGGTCGATGCCGTTGACCTCGTCCTCCTCGTCGAGACGGAGACCGATCGTGTACTTGATGGCCAGCGCGATGATCGCCGTCAGCACGCCGGAGTAGGCGACGGCCACCAGGACACCGAGGGTCTGGTCACCCAGCGACCCCGCACCCCCACCGTAGAACAGGCCGTCGATGCCGCCGGCTCCGTCGGAGGTGGAGAAGAACCCGATGAGCACCGTGCCGATGATGCCGCCGACCAGGTGGACGCCGACCACGTCGAGCGAGTCGTCGTACCCGAGCTTGTACTTCAGGCTGACGGCCCAGGCGCAGACGCCACCCGCGATGAGGCCGATGGCCACGGCGCCCTCGATGTCGACGGCACCGGCCGCCGGGGTGATGGCGACGAGGCCCGCCACGATGCCGGACGCGGCACCCAGCGAGGTGGCCTTGCCGTGCAGCAGCCGCTCGATGAGCAGCCAGCCGAGGATGGCCGCGAAGGTCGCCAACGTGGTGTTGGCGAAGGTGCGACCGGTCTCGGAGTAGAACTGCGCGAGGAAGGCGTCGGGGTCCTCGTCGAAGGTGGTGCCGAAGACGATGGAGCCGACGTTGAAGCCGTACCAGCCGAGCCACAGCATGCCCGCGCCGAGCATGGTCAGCGTCAGGTTGTGCGGACGCATCTGGTCCTTGGGCCAGCCGATGCGCTTGCCGAGCAGCAGCACGAGCACCAGGGCCGCGACACCCGCGTTGATGTGGACCGCCGTGCCACCGGCGTAGTCCTGCGCGCCGATGCGGCCGCAGATGAGCGAGTCGTCGGTGCAGCTGAACACCATGTGCGCCATCGGGAAGTAGACGATGATCGCCCACAGGGGCAGGAACACGACCCAGGCCGAGAACTTCAGCCGGTCGGCGACCGCACCGCTGATCAGCGCGGCGGTGATGATCGCGAAGGTCATCTGGAACATCACGTAGATGTAGTTGTCGGTGGTGACGCCGTCGAGCCAGAGCAGCTCGAAGGGGTTGGCGAAGAAGGTCCCCTCACCGCCGAAGCCCATCGACCAGCCGACTGCGACGTACAGGATGCCGACGATCGCCGCCGCGATGAACGACATCATCATCATGTTGAGCACGGACTTGGATCGCGACATGCCGCCGTAGAACAGGGCCAGCGCGGGCACCGTCATCATCAGGACGAAGGCAGTCGCCACCAGCATGAAGGCGTAGTAGCCGTCCACAGAACCTCCAGGGAACGTTCGAGGGGGTGGTCCGCGTCGGCGTGACGACGGTGTCACGCAGCGGACCACCTGTTGGCCAGAACCCTGCTCGGGCGAGGTTTCCTCGTACGCCGCCTCGTGTTGCGGCGAGGCAACAGATCCGCCCGCCGTGTTACGTCCGTGTGAACGCGGGTGACCGCGGGACGGCGGGTCGCCGCCGTCTACACTGCGCCGCATGACCGGGAGCCCACGGGACGCTCCGGCTGCGCCCGCGCACCAGCCCGGCCGCACCGGAGTCGTGCTCGTCAACCACGACAGCGCGGACGACGCCGTCGCCTGCGTCGAGTCGCTGGAGGCCTCGCGCGACCTCGACCTCGACATCGTCGTGGTCGACAACTCCGACTCCCCCGAGTCCGCCGACGAGCTGCGCACCCTCCTGGGCCGTCGCGCCGAGGTGGTCAGCAGCGGCGGCAACCTCGGGTACGCCGGTGGCAGCAACGTCGGCATCGCCCGCTGCCTCGAGCGCGGCAACGAGTACGTCTGGCTGCTCAACCCGGACACGCGGGTCGAGCCCGAGACCCTCCCCCGGCTGCTGCAGGTCTTCGACGACGTGCCCGACTGCGGCGTGGTCGGCCCCCGGATCGTGCACCCCGGCGAGCCCGCCACCATCTGGTTCGACGGCGGCGTGGTCGACGAGGACAAGCACGGCGAGACCCGGCACGTGCACCAGGGCCGGGCCGTCGACGACGCGCCCGCCCCGCGCCGGATCGAGGTCGACTACGTCACCGGGGCCTCCCTGCTGGCCCGCCGCACCACGCTCGAGACGGTCGGTCCGCTGCCGGAGGACTACTTCCTCTACTTCGAGGAGACCGACTGGTGCCGACGCGCCCACCGGGCCGGGTGGCGGGTCATGGTCGACCAGCGGGCCCGGATGGTGCACCACAAGCGGTCGAGCGGGGCCCTGCCCTCGCCCTACCATCTGTACTACATGACACGGAACCGCTACCTCTTCGTCGAGCGCGCCCTCGGTGGGGATCCCGAGGCGGCGCTGACGCACCTGCGCGGCAAGTGGGTGCGCAACTGGCGCCGGACGGTGCGCAAGGCCGCGCCGGAGTGGCTCGACGAGTTCGACGCCCTGGTGGAGCGGGCGGCCCAGGACGCCCGCGCCGGTCGGGACGGACGCAACGACGAGGTCTCGCACGTGCCGTGGCCCGACGACCAGGGAGACGCTCGATGAGGGCCAGGGACGACACGACGGCGGTCATCGACAGCACGCTGGCCGGCGGTCCGCGGGTGCTGCACATCGGCGTGGAGCCCTCCACCGTGCCGCGTCGCCTCGCCCAGGAGCACGACCGCGAGGTCGAGTGCTTGCGCTGGCCCCTCGACGGCGGCGCCGACGAGCAGTGGGGGCCCGAGGTCGACCTCGCCGAGCGCGCCGACGAGTGGGTCCAGCCCTTCCTCGTGGCGCCCGTGGACGTCGTGGTGGTCGAGGGCGTCCTCGACGAGGGGCCCTCCCCCGACGCCTTCCTGCGCACGCTGGGGTCCGGCGCCCTGGTCCCGGGCGGGCTGGTGGTCGTCTCGGGGGCGCGTGACCTGACGACGCCGCTGCAGTCCGCGGGCTTCACCCTCGAGAGCGAGGCCGCCACCGAGGACGGCCGCCACGTGACGGTGGCCCGCTTCCCCTCCTTCACCACCGCCCGGCCGCTCTCCCCCGAGGCCGACGAGGCGAGTGCGGCCGAGAACCGTCGCCTCGCGCACGAGCTGGAGCGCACCCGCGAGCTGCTGGGTCGCGAGCGGGCCACCATCGCCCGTGAGATGCAGCTGGGCAAGGACGAGCTGCTCGCCATGGACCGCCAGGTCGCCGAGCTCCAGGACCGCCTCCAGCGACTGCGCCACAAGAACGTCCTGCTCCGTGCCCGCGTCGCCCAGGTGGCGCGCGAGCGCGACCTCGCCGAGGCCCGCGCCGCGGAGCTCGCGGACGAGCTCTTCCTGACCCACGACTCCCGTGCGGTCCGCACGGTGGCGTCGATGGTCGAGCGGGCGCGCCGCAGGCGGTCCCCGTGACGACGGGCGACGCCGACGAGCAGAGCGCCCTCGACCGCCGGCGCGCCGGCTACCGCCAGCTCGTGGACGGCGAGCTGGCGTCCGGGGACGGTGACCGCTACACGTTCCTGGTGCGCTCGGTGGACCTGCGCAACCCCGGTGCCGACCTGGTCGCCGCCGCCGGCCTGGGGCTCGCCCTCGTCGAGCGCGGGCACGGCGTCCGCCTCGTCCCGCAGCACCGCTGGCACCTCGGTGGCTCGACCGACGTCTGGGTGGCGGCCACCCCCGAGGTGGACCCGTCGCTGGCGCCGGCCGATGCCTGGAAGGTCGCCTGGGCCCACGACAACATCGACGAGTGGGCCGCCCTGGACCACCTCGTGGCCTTCGACCGCGTCCTGTGTGGGTCCGAGATCGGCCGGGTGACGCTGCTGCGCCGGACGCCGCGGGCGACCGACGTGCTGCGCACCGGGGCCGACGCGGAGCTGTTCGTCCCCGCCGCCGGTCCGCGCGAGGAGGTCGTCAGCATCGGCGTGCACGTCGACCGCGGACGCAGCATCGAGCCGCTGATCACCGACCTGGCGCTCGAGGTGCCGCTCGCGGTCCACGCCGAGCCCGTGCGCAACATGCGTGGCGGGCTCCTGGGCCGGCTCGAGGCGCCGGTCGCCTGGCTGCGTGCCCCCGAGGTGCTCAGCACCGCCCTGCTCAGCGTCAGCGAGATGCCGGAGTCCGCGGTGGGGCACGGCACCCTGTCCGCGCTGGTCTACGAGGGCCTCGCCTCCGGCGCCCTGCCCGTGCTCAACTCCCGGCTCGGTGCGGTCGAGGTCGGCCTGGACCTCCCGACCTACACCACGTCCGAGGAGCTGGGTGAGGTCATCACCGCACTGCGTGCAGACTCCGAGGGCACTGCGGCGCGGGCCGCCGCGCTCCGCGAGGACGTGCTCGCCGCCCACACGTGGGACCACCGGGCCGCGCAGCTCGACGGCCTCGTGCGCGGGCGGCTGCGTGCCGAGCAGGTGCCGCCACCGGCCAAGGCGCTGCACTACTTCCCCGACTACAACCGGGCCAACCCCTACCAGGGCATGCTCTTCGCCGGGCTCGACTCCGTCGACGCCTACCCCGTCGCGGTCACCGACGTGATCAGCCACCTCGAGAACCGCGCGGTCTCGGCGGTGCCCGGCACCATCAACATCCACTGGACCACGCCGATCCTCCAGTACGCCGCGGGCCCCTACCGCGCGGCGATCGAGCTCGACCGCTTCAGTGCGGCGCTGCACAAGTTCCGCGCCGCCGGTGGTCGGTTGGTCTGGACGCTGCACAACGTGCTGCCGCACGAGGCCAAGCACGTGTGGGCCGAGACGCAGCTCGCCCAGCTGCTCGCCGACCGGGCCGACACCATCCACGCACTGGCCGAGATCACCGCCCGGCAAGCCTCCGAGGTGCTGCGCCTCGACCCCCGCAAGGTGGTCGTCATCGAGCACTCGAGCTACCTCGGCCGCTACCCGCAGTGGATCAGCCGCGAGGCCGCCCGTGCCCAGCTCGGCTTCGGCCCCGACGACAAGGTGCTGGTCGCCCTCGGCGGCATCCGTCCCTACAAGGGCCTCGGCCGGCTGCTCGACGTCTTCCACGAGCTCGCCGACGACGACCCCACGCTCCAGCTGCTGGTCGCCGGCAAGCCGGCGCAGACGCAGGAGACGGCCGGGCTCAAGCGACGCTGCGAGCAGTCACCGCGGGTGATCTCGGAGTTCTCCCACGTGCCCGACGACCAGCTCCAGGTCTGGTTCGGCGCCGCCGACCTGGCCGTGCTGCCCTACTCCCGCATCCTCAACTCCGGGGTCTTCTGGCTGGCCCAGACCTTCGGGCTGCCGATCGTCGGCCCGCGCACCGGCGCGCTGCTCGACCTGGCCGACGAGCCGCACGTGCGCCTCTTCAACCCGCGCGACGACCGCTCGCTCAAGGAGACCCTGCGGGCCGCCGTCCACGACCTCGTCGAGGACGAGGACAACGCCGCGACGGCCCGTGCGGCCTCGCTCGCCACCGCCCGGTCCCGCCCGCCCCAGCAGATGGCCGACGACTTCGCGACGTTCATCGAGCCGCTGCTCGGCAGCGAGCGGGCTCCCCGACGGGCGACGGGGTGACCGGGCCGTGATCGAACCCCCCATGAGCTCCGCGGCCCGGCACTCGGCACGCGACCTGGTCGCGTCCGGCCTGCTGGACCTCGACTGGATCGCCGCCCAGCTCGGCACCGAGCCCGGCTCCGCCGAGGACGCCGCCCGGGCCGTGATCAACACCCCCGACATCTCGCCGCACCCGCTCTTCGAGGCCACCTGGCTCCCCGGCAAGGGTGTCTGGCAGGCCGGCGAGCTGCCGCCGTCGCTGTGGTACGTCACCGAGGGGCCACGGCGCAACCGGCTGGCCCCGCACCCGCTCATCAACACCGAGCGGATCCACGAGGAGAACGCCGCCGCCCGCGACCACGAGTTCGGGCCGCTCGCCTGGTGGGCCGCGCATGCCACCCGTGACACCCCGCTCCCGGTGCGCCGCGGCTACCCCCACATCTCGTGGGGCGAGTTCCGCGACAACGCGCTGCGCGCCGCTCGCGAGTGGCAGGTTCTGTCCTACCTCGACGCCAACCCGGGCGCCCACCAGCACTCCCCCGAGACCACCGGCCCGGTGGTCACCGTCCTGATGAGCGCGCAGGACGTCGGGCCCCTGCTCGGGCCGACGATCGCCGCGCTCCAGGCCCAGACCCTCGACCAGTGGGAGCTGCTGGTCCTCGACCGTGGATCGATCGACGCGACCGGGTCCATCGCCTCCGACGTGGCGGCCCGGGACTCCCGCGTGCGGGTCATCATGGGCTCCCGCACGCAGCTGGGCCGGACCTTCAACCGCGGCCTCCAGCGGGCCCGCGGCGAGTTCGTGGCCTTCCTCGAGCCGGGGCACCTGTGGCACCCCGAGTACCTCGCCCGCGGCGTGGGGGTGCTCCGGGCCGGTGACAGCTCGGCCGTGCACGCCTTCCCCGGGCGCGAGACCCGTCTCTCCGGCGAGCTGGTGACCACCTCCCAGTTCGACCTCGGGACCACCCTGCTGCGGCGCTCGGTCCTCACCGGGCTCGGCGGCTTCGACGAGGGCGAGTCCGAGGAGACGGTCGCCGACCTCGTCCGCCGCCTGCGCTCCGGCGACCTGGAGTGGGCCAACCCGCTCGTGCTCCTGCGCGGGGTCACCGAGGAGGCCCCCGAGACGGTCAACTGGGAGGCCGCCCAGGCGACCGCCCGCGTCGTCGGGCAGACGAGCGTGGTGCTGCCCATGGGCACCGGCAGCCGCGGCACGATCGACTGGCTGCTGGCCGGCAGTGCCGACGTCGACGTCGTCGTGGTGACCGCGCGAGATCGTCGCGGCCCCCACCTGCTCACCTCCGCGCTCGCCGGCCTGCTGCCGGGGGTCACGAGCGTCTCGGTCCCGGCCGGGACCTCGATCTCCTCGGCCATGAACATCGGCATCGCCCACAGCTCCGGCGACACGGTGGTGCTCGTCCGGCCCGAGGCGCAGCCCGCGCCCGGGATCATCGGTCCGCTCGCCGCCGCCGTGCACCACGAGGGCGTCGCCCTCGTCCAGCCGCTGGTGCTCGACCGGCGCGGGCTCATCCTGTCCGCCGGGGCCGGCTTCCCCCGGGCCGACGACCGCCTCGGCCTGCTCTTCTCGGGCCACCCCACGTCCGACGCACGTCGACTCGGACGCACGGAGATCCCGGCGCCGGCCTCCCCCGTCGTCGCCCTCGAGGCCAGCCGGTTGACGGCCCTGCGCGGCCTGGACCCGCACTTCGAGGACGCGCTCGCGGAGACCGACCTCGGGCTCCGCGCGCTCGCCACCGGCGCCGGTCACAGCCTGCTCGTGCCGGACGTGACGGTCACCTCGCGCACGGCGTACGCCGATCCGGCCGACCTGAAGGTCGCCATGTCGGCGCTGCGCTCGCGACGCCACCAGATACCCGAGGACCGCACCTCCCACCTCTGGCGCGCGGCGGGCTTCGAGGTCACCGGTGTCCGGACTCAGCGGGTGTCGGCCGACCCGGAGGACCCGGAGTCCGACTCGGTGCTCCTCCAGCAGCACGTCGTACGCCGCGTGCTCGGCATCGACGAGAGCCCGCCGCGACTGCGCTGGACCATCGACACGGCAGCACCGGCCGGCCCCCGGGGCGAGCGCTGGGGTGACACGCACTTCGCCCGCTCCCTGGCCGCCGCACTCGAGCGCTGTGGGCAGGACGTCTCGGTCGACTCCCGCGACGCCCGGCACCGCACCTCGCGCGAGCACGACGACGTCGTGCTCGTCCTGCGCGGCCTGGACCTGGTGGCGCCCCACCCCGACGCCCTCAACATGGAGTGGATCATCAGCCACCCCGACCTGGTCACGGCCGAGGAGATCAAGGGCTTCGACCTCGTCTACGCGGCCAGCGTCAGCTGGCCCACCCAGGTCCGTCGCGACTGGGGCCTCCGGGTGAGCCCGCTGCTGCAGTGCACCGACCCGCGCTACTTCCACCCCGACCGGGGGGTGCCCGACACCGGCCCGGCCGTGCTGTTCGTGGGCAACTCCCGCGGGGTCTTCCGGCACGCCGTACGCACCGCGCTGGCCGCCGACGCCGACCTCACCGTGCACGGCGCCGACTGGGACGAGTACCTCGACCCGCAGATGGTGGCCTCCAGCGGCGTCCCCAACGACGAGGTCGGGGTGCTCTACGCCTCGGCCGGCGTGGTGCTCAACGACCACCACGTCGACATGCGGCGAGACTCGTTCCTGTCCAACCGGCTCTTCGACGCGGCCGCCTGCGGAGCCCGGATCGCCACCGACGAGGTGTCCGGGCTCGACGAGACCTTCGGAGCCCTGGTCCAGCCGTTCGCGGACGAGCACGACCTCGCCCGGCTGGTGCGACCGCCGTACACCGCGTTCCCGGACAACGAGACCCGCCGCGAGCTGGCGAGGCGCATCGTGGCCGAGCACACCTTCGACCAGCGCGCCGCGACGCTCGTCGAGGACGCGGTCACGGCGCTGCGCGCCCGCCAGCGCTGACCCCGGGCGGGCCCGGGTCCGAGTCAGCCCAGGAGGGCGTCGACGAAGGCCGCGGCGTCGAAGGGGGCGAGGTCGTCGGCCCCCTCACCGAGCCCGACGAGCTTGACCGGGACGCCGAGCTCGCGCTGGACCGCGACGACGATGCCGCCCTTGGCCGAGCCGTCGAGCTTGGTGAGCACGATGCCGGTGACGTCGACGATCTCGCTGAAGACGCGGGCCTGGACCATGCCGTTCTGACCGGTGGTGGCGTCGAGGACGAGCAGCACCTCGGTGACCGGGGCCTGCTTCTCGATGACACGCTTGACCTTGCCGAGCTCGTCCATCAGGCCGGCCTTGTTCTGGAGGCGACCGGCGGTGTCGACGAGGACGGTGTCGATGCCCTGCTCGACGCCCTGCTTGACGGCCTCGAAGGCCACGCTGGCGGGGTCGGAACCCTCGGGGCCGCGGACGACCTCGACGCCCACCCGCTCACCCCAGGTGGCGAGCTGGTCGACGGCGGCGGCGCGGAACGTGTCGGCGGCCCCCAGCGTCACGGTGCGGTCCTCGGCGACGAGGATACGGGCGATCTTGCCGACCGTCGTGGTCTTGCCGGCGCCGTTGACGCCGACGACCAGGACGACGCCGGGCTTGCCGTCCTCGCCACTGACCTGCAGGCGGCGGTCCATGTCGGGGTCGACGAGGGCGATGAGCTCCTCGCGGAGCACCTCGCGGGCGTCGCTGGCGGTGTTGCCCTCGACGCGCAGGCGGGTGCGCAGGCGGTCGACGAGCTGCTGGGTCGGGGCCACCCCGATGTCGGCGGTGAGCAGGGTGTCCTCGATGGACTCCCAGGTGTCCTCGTCGAGCCGGTCCCGGCTGAGCAGGGCCAGCAGGCCGCGGCCCAGCGTGCCCTGCGAGCGCGACAGGCGCTGGCGCAGACGGACGAGCCGGCTGGCGGTGCTCTCCGGCTGGTCGAGGACCGGGGCCTCGGGAGCTGCCTCGGCCGGCGGCGCAGTGTCGAGGTCCGTCGCGGCCGGCGGGGCCTCGGTCGGGGCCTCGGTGGTCGGCGCGGTGGGCGCCTCGGTCGGCGGCGCGATGACGTCGGTGCCTCCGGCCGGAGGGACGCCCTTGCGTCGGCGACCCGACGTGACGAGCCCCACGAGCGTGAGCACGCCGACGACGGCGATGCCGATGATCAGATACAGCCAGTCACCCATGGGGCAATCCAACCAGACGGTGCGGATGCGCTCAGGCGCGGATGTCCTCGAACTCGCCGATGGTCGGCAGGGCGTCGACACCCTTGCGCATCGCGTCGCCCAGCTGCGGCACGACCGGGACGTCCTCGCCGCGGTGCGGGTAGGCGACGTACAGGACGACGGCAGCGGCTGCGACGAGCACGAAGACCATCACCAGGGTGATCACGAGCATGGATTTCATCTCCCGAGTACGGCGGACCTGACCTCCAGCGTGGCACAGCCGGCGAGGGATCCCCATTCCGGAGGGATCCTCCACGTGTCGCACCGTGACGACCGTCACCGCAGGTCAGGCGCGCAGCAGCGGCTCCACCGCAGCACGGATGGCATCCGGCATGGGTACGACGGGCCGGTTGCCGGCGCCGTGCTCGTTGTCGACGTACACGTGCACGAAGCGACCCTCGGCGGCGGCCTCGTCGGAGTCCCCCTGGAAGAGGCCGATCCGGTAGACGATCGATGACGTCCCCACCTTGTCGACGACGAGCCCCATCTCGATGGGCTCCGGGAATCCGATCTCGCGGAAGTAGCGGCACGACGTCTCGGCCACCACGCCGATCTGCGGCAGGTGGCGCACGTTGGTGCCGGTCGCCTCGAAGAGGTGCGCGTTGACGGCGGTGTCGAAGAGCTCGTAGTACGTCGCGTTGTTGAGGTGGCCGTAGGCGTCGTCGTCGCGCCAGCGGGTGGTCACGGTGCGCCAGGCGACGTAGTCGGCTCGGGTCGGCAGGGGGGCTCGCTCGCTCACGGCGGCCACCCTAGGTCGTGGCTGCCCGGCCGTCGGCACCGAGTGTGCGCAGGTGCACCGCTCGGCTGCCCGTGGAGGTGCCGTCACGCACACTCAGGCGCTGGCGGCGCGCTCCAGCCGCTGCGAGATGACCGCCGACACCCCGTCGCCGCGCATGGTGACGCCGTACAGGGCGTCGCCGACCTCCATGGTGCGCTTCTGGTGGGTGATGACGAGGAGCTGGGAGTTCTCCCGGAGCTCCTCGTAGATCTGCAGCAACCGACCGAGGTTGGTGTCGTCCAGCGCCGCCTCGACCTCGTCGAGGATGTAGAACGGCGAGGGCCGGGCCTTGAAGAGAGCGACCAGGAAGGCGACGGCCACGAGCGAGCGCTCACCGCCGGAGAGCAGCGAGAGCCGCTTGACCTTCTTGCCCGGCGGTCGCGCCTCGACCTCGACCCCGGTGGAGAGCATGTCGGAGGGGTCGGTGAGGACGAGTCGCCCCTCACCCCCCGGGAACAACCGCTCGAAGGTCGCGTCGAACGCCTTGGACACGTCGGCGTACGCCTCGGTGAAGACCTGCTCGACCCGCTGGTCGACCTCGCGGACGATGTCGAGGAGGTCCTTGCGGGTCCGGCGCAGGTCCTCCAGCTGCTCGGTGAGGAACTTGTGCCGCTCCTCCATCGCGGTGAACTCCTCGAGCGCGAGCGGGTTGACCCGGCCGAGCATCGCCAGCTGCCGCTCGGCGGCCTTGAGCCGCTTCTGCTGCTCCTCGCGCACGAAGGGCACCGGCTCGGGTGCTTCCTCGCCCTCGGCGACCTCACCGCTGAAGGGCACCAGGTTGTCCGGGCCGTAGTCGGCCACGAGGCCGTCGACGTCCATGCCCAGCTCCTCGAGCGCACGCTCCTCGAGCTGCTCGATGCGCATCCGCTGCTGGGTGCGGGCCATCTCGTCGCGGTGGACCGAGTTGACCAGCTCGTCGTGCTCGCGCCCGAGGTCACGCAGCGCGGCGCGGGCGGCCAGCAGCTGCTGCTCGCGCTCCTGCCGGGACTGCTCGACCTCGGCGCGCCTGTCGGCAGCCAGCATCACCGAGCGCTCGAGCGCGTGCAGCACGACACCGACGGCGGTCCCGACGGCCTCGGCCGCCCGACCTTCGCGGATGAGGCGCTGACGGCGCTCGGCGGCGCGGGCGCGGGAGTCGCGCTCGGCCTGCGCGGCGCGCAGGAGCGAGTCGGCGCGACCGTGCAGCGCACGGGCCCGCTCCTCGGCCGTGCGCAGGGCGAGACGCGCGTCCATCTCGCCCTGGCGCGCCGTGCGGGCGGCCTCGACGAGGCGCTCGCGCTCGCTGGCGTCCGGCTCCTCGTCCGGGGCGTCCTCCGCCGTGGCCAGCCGGGTCTCCAGCTCGCCGAGCCCGGCCAGGTCCTTGTCGCGGGCCTCGATGGCGGAGGCGATGGCGCGCTCGAGGCGGTCGGCCTCGCCGCGGGCGGACCGGGCCGTCGAGCCGTACTGGCCGAGCTCCTCGGCCACCGCGGCCAGCGTGGCGTCCGACTCGTGCAGCTTGGCCAGCGCGACGTCCGCCCGCTTGAGAGCGTCGTGCCGCTCGGCCTCGAGCCCCGAGATGACGAACCCGAGCCGCTCGGTGCGGGCCGTGGCCTCCCCGAGCGCCAGCGTCGCCTCGTCGACGGCCGCCTGGACCTCGAGCAGGCTCGGCTGGCTCGACGAACCGCCCGCTGCGTAGTGGGCCCCCATCAGGTCGCCGTCGAGCGTGACGGCGGTGAGGTCCGGCAGGTCCGTGACGAGGGCACGTGCGGCGTCGAGGTCGTCGACCACGACGACCTTGTGCAGCAGCCGGGTCAGCGCGCCGGAGAGCTCGTCCGGGGCCTCGACGACGTCGAGGGCGTACGTCGCGCCGGCCGGGAGCCCGGGCCAGTCGCGGGTCTGCGCGGGCGCGCCCCCCAGGAGCAGCCCGGCACGACCGAGGTCGTCGTCCTTGAGGTGCGTGATGGCGTCGACGGCGGCGTCGGCACCGGTGACCACCACCGCGTCGGCGGCCGACCCGAGCGCCGCGGCCACCGCGGTCTCGTGGCCCGCGCGCACCGACAGCACCGCTGCCACGGAGCCGAGGAGCCCGGAGACCCGGTCGGTCGCCGCCAGCAGCGCCCCTGCGCCGTCCTTGCGGTTGAGGCCGATCTCGAGGGCGTCTCGCCGGGCGACGAGCCCGGCCCGGTCGCGGTCGGCCTGCTGGGCCTCGTCGCGGGCCGTGGCGAGCCGCTCATCGATGTCGTCGAGGGCCGCCACCGCGGCCTCGTGCTCGGCGTCGAGTCCCTCCTCGCCGGCGTCGAGCCCGGCGACCTTGGTCTCGAGCGCGGTGAAGTCGCGCTGGGCGCGGTCGGCGCGCGCGACCGCCTCCTCCCGCGCCGCCCGGAGGCGACCGATCTCCTCGTCGGCGGCGGCCGACCGCGAGCGGAGGGCGTTGACCTGGCCGTGCAGGCGGGCGAGGCCCTCGCGACGGTCGGCGGCGGCGCGCTGGAGCCCGGCGATGCGGCGGTCCTCCTCGGCAGCCGCGTCCTCGGCGGTACGACGCGTGGTCACCGCGGCCTCGAGCGCGGCGCGCTGCTCCTCCACCTCCGCCCCGATCTCGGCCTCCTGCTCGCGCACCCGCGTGGCCTGTGCCTCGAGCTGGTCGGGGTCGCGCCCGGAGTCGACGGAGTCGTCGGCGGCACCGGCGGCGTTGCGCATCCGCTCGCCCGCCAGGGACTGGGTGCCGCGCAGCCGCTCCTTGAGCCCGGACAGGGCGAACCACGTCTCCTGGGCGGCGGACAGGGCGGGCAGGTCCTCGCGGAGCGCGGCCTCGAGCTGTGCCTCGCGCTCGCGGCCGCGGGCCAGCTCGGCCTCGACCTGCTCGCGTCGCTCGACCAGCACGGTCTCGTCGGCCATCTCCTGCTCGAGCGCGGTGCGGGCGGTGACCAGGTCGTCGGCGATCAGGCGGGCGCGGGCGTCGCGCACGTCGGCCTGGACGGTGGCGGCCTTGCGCGCGACCTCGGCCTGGCGTCCGAGCGGCTTGAGCTGGCGGCGGATCTCGCTGAGCAGGTCGTTGAGGCGGGTCAGGTTGCCGTCGGTGGAGTCGAGCTTGCGGAGCGCCTTCTCCTTGCGCTTGCGGTGCTTGAGGACGCCGGCGGCCTCCTCGATGAACCCACGCCGGTCCTCCGGCGTCGCGTGCAGGATGGTGTCGAGCTGGCCCTGCCCGACGATGACGTGCATCTCGCGCCCGATGCCGGAGTCGCTCAGCAGCTCCTGGACGTCGAGCAGGCGGCACGAGCTGCCGTTGATGGCGTATTCCGAGCCGCCGTTGCGGAACATCGTGCGGCTGATCGTGACCTCGGAGTAGTCGATCGGCAGCGCCCCGTCGGAGTTGTCGATCGTGAGCTGCACCTCGGCCCGGCCCAGCGGGGGCCGGCCGGAGGTGCCCGCGAAGATGACGTCCTCCATCTTGCCGCCGCGCAGGGACTTGGCACCCTGCTCGCCCATCACCCACGCCAATGCGTCCACGACGTTGGACTTGCCCGAGCCGTTGGGTCCGACGATGCAGGTGATGCCGGGTTCGAGCTGCAGCGTCGTGGAGGACGCGAAGGACTTGAAGCCCTTGAGCGTCAGGCTCTTGAGGTACAACGTGCTCCCCTGGCTGTCGGCGTCGGCGCGGTCGGGTGGTACTGCGATCGCGGCATCCTCTCAGACACCGGGGGAAGCGACGGTCCCTCACAGTACGCGTCGTACGACGCTGCGACGGGGACCTCGACCCCCGGCGCACCCACCTGTCACAGTGAGTGGATGACCGAGCCCATCGCGGGAGACCGCAAGGCCGGCATCGTCGGCGTCTTCGACCGTGCCGCCTCGACGTATGACCAGGTGGGCGTGACGTTCTTCGGGCCCGTGGCCCGCTCGCTGGTCGACCGCACGGCGCCCCGCCACGGGGAGCGCGTCCTCGACCTCGGCTGCGGGCGCGGGTCGAGCGCGCTGCTCGCCGCCCGCGCCGTGGGCCCCAGCGGGCGGGTGCTCGCCACCGACCTGGCGCCCCAGATGGTCGGCGGCCTCCGCACCCGCGCCTCCGACCTGCCGTGGCTGGAGGTCGAGCTCGGGGACGCGGAGCACCCGCCGCCCGGACCGTGGCACGTCATCCAGGCGAGCCTGGTGCTGTTCTTCCTGCCGGACCTCGATGCGGCGCTCGACCGCTACCGCGCCGCCCTCGCCCCGCGGGGCCGGCTCGGCTTCACGTGGTTCGGCGCGGCCGACGAGTCCTGGGCACCGGTGTACGACGCCATCGTGGGCGCCCTGCCCGAGGAGGACCGGCCACCCCGCGACGTCACGTCGTCCGGACCCTTCGAGTCCGTGGACGCGCTCGAGAGCCACCTGGGCGAGCACGGGTTCGGTGACGTCGTCACGACCGACGTCCGCCTCGAGGTCGACTTCGTCGACGCCGAGCAGTGGTGGGCGTGGACGTGGTCGCAGGGCCAGCGGGCGCTGCTCGAGGCCCACGAGCGCCACGGCACCCTCGACGCCCTGCACGAGGTCGTGGACCCGATGCTGCACGAGAGGGCCGCGGCCGACGGCGCGCTGAGCTGGTGGACCGACGTGCGGTGCACGGTGGCCCGCCCCTGAGGGACGGGCCACCGTGCCGGTCCGTCAGCCCTCAGAGGGCGAGCCGGACGTGGCGGCGCTTGCCGACCGTGATGTCGATCCTGTGCGCCCCGACCTTGCCCTTGCCGGCGACGCGGAAGCTGCCCTTGCGGACCTTGGCCCGGTCGACCGTCCGCTTCCCGTCGAGGAGACGGACGACGCTGCCTGCCTTGACGGTGGTCGCGCACCTGACCGACCAGCCGCCACCCCTCTTGGCCACCTTGCAGGCCGAGATCGGGGGCGTCGGCACCGCGGCCGCGCTGCCGGCGTAGCCCGACGGGGGCTCGAGGACGACCTGGAGGAGGCGGAGGCTGGCCTTCGGCTTCCACTTCAGGGCGAACTTGCCGGCGCCGTCCACCGTGCCGCTGCGGACGGTCGTCCACGGGGCACCGAGGGTCGGACGGGCCTGCAGGAGCACACGGGAGCCCGACAGTGCTGCTGCGGGGGTGAGACCCGGAGTCGGCCGGCCGACCCGCCCGGTGACCTTGGCCGGGAGCGCGTCACGGGTGGGCTTGGGGCGGGTCACCTTCACCACCGTGGCGGCCAGCGCCCCGGGGCCTGGTGTCACCGTGCCCGGCGGGGGGCCGGCAGCGGCCCCTGCCACGGTGAAGGTGCGCTGGGCCGTCTGGGTGACGCCGGAGGCGAGCACGGCCCGCACGGTGGCGGTGTAGGTGCCGGCACCCAGCGTGAAGCGAGCCCTCCAGCCACCGACGGCGTCCACGGTCGCCGCCACCGAGACGGAGCCGATGGAGACGGTCACGCCGTTGAGCGAGTCGGGCCGCGATCCGGTCAGGCCGGCGCTGAGCGACGCCGGGTTGGCCACCACCTGGCAGCTCTCCCCCGTGATCGCGGCCATCTTGTAGAGGCTCTTGGCCGGCTCGCAGGTGGCGTTGACGCCGATCCCGAAGCTCCTCAGCCGGACGTCGGACTGCCCGAGCTCGGCCAGCACACCGTTGTCGATGCCCGACGCCCCGTCGGAGAGGAGCATGATCCACTTCGGGCCGGCGGGCGCCGCGCGCAGAGTGGAGAGCGCCACGGAGATCGCACTGGTGAAGGCGTCGCCGCTGCCGCTCGGGCCGAAGGGCCTGGGGTCGTAGAGGCCGATGCCGTCGCGCGTGACGCTGCCGGCCACGGTGTCGACCCTGGGTCGGGGGTCGCCGCCGGTGAAGCCGGGCTGCAGGAAGGTCGCGGACCCGGCGGGATCCAGGTCGGCGACGGCGGCCTGGTTGGCAAAGGCCACCAGTCCCACCTGGAGCCCGGACGTCGCGGCGAGGCTGCCGTTGAGCGCCTGCACCCCGGCGATCTCGCAGTCGAGGATGTCCCCGGCGATGCCGTCGCGGTTGAAGTCGTCATCGGCTCCGGCGACCCCGTTGCCCGAGCAGTCGGCGCCGGTGGGAGACATGGTCGAGCGGGTGGCGTCGAAGACGTAGAGGACGCTCGTCACCTCGCCCCTGTCCACGCCGACCGTGCCGGTGAGGTCGACGGTCCCCGCGCGCGGGGACGGCGGCGGGTCGATGGTGACCGACGCGGTCGCGGGGCTCGCGAGGAGCAGCACCGCCAGCGAGGCGGACATCACCCCCAGGGCCGCGACCGCTGCGGTGGTGCGACGACGACGCGATGCCTTCTCGAGCTGCTCCATGGGCAAACGGTCCGCCGTCGGGGCACGATCGCGCGGCGCGTCCACGGTGAACTCATCAACATTGGGTAGTCCCCGGCATTCCCCAGCAACCCGTGGTGCGCATGGTGCGTCCGGACTAGTCCTTTACCGTCCGCCCGACGTTGGGTTCATGCCTCGAGGATCGCGCCCGGGTTGAGGATGCCGGCCGGGTCGAGCGCGTCCTTGACCCGCCGGGTCAGCGCCATGACGTCGTCGCCGAGCTGGGTGGGCAGCGCCGACTTCTTGGTGCGGCCCACGCCGTGCTCGCCGGTGATGGTGCCGCCCAGCCCGATGGCCGTGTGCATGATCTCGTCGAAGGCGGCCAGCGCCCGGAGCCGGGCGTCGTCGTCGCCCCGCGGCACCACGATGAGCGGATGGGTGTTGCCGTCCCCGGCGTGCGCGACCACCGGGACGATCAGGTCGTACCGGGCCGCGACGCTCGCGACGGCGTCGACCAGCTCGGGCAGCCGCGGCACCGGCACGCCGACGTCCTCCAGCATCAGCTCGCCGAGCGGTTCGACGGCGGGGACCACCAGCCGCCGCGCCTGGACGAAGAGCTCGCCCTCGTCGGCGTCCTCGGTGACGAAGACGTCCGTCGATCCCGCCGCCTCGCAGGCGGCCCGCATGGCCTCGACCTCCACCCCGCACGCCGTGCCGGGGGCGTCGCTCTGCGCGACGAGCAGGGCACCGGCGTCCGTGTCGAGGCCCATCGGCCGGAACGCCTCGACGGCCCGGATCGAGGGCTGGTCCATCAGCTCGAGCATCGAGGGCCGCAGGCGACGACGGATCGCCACCACCGCCTCCGCGGCGGCGGTCATGGTCGGGAAGGCCGCGACCATCGTCGCGCCCACCGTCTGCTCCGGCTCGAGCCGGAGGATCGCCCGGGTCACGACCCCCAGGGTGCCCTCGCTGCCGACGAAGAGCTGGAGCAGCGACAACCCCGCCACGTCCTTGATCCGCGGCCCTCCGAGGGTCACCAGCGTGCCGTCCGCGAGGACCACGTCGAGCCCGAGCACGTAGTCGGAGGTCACGCCGTACTTCACGCAGCACAGTCCGCCCGCGTTGGTCGCGATGTTGCCGCCGATGGAGCAGATCTCGTACGACGAGGGGTCCGGCGGGTACCACAACCCGTGGTGGGCGGCGGCCGCCTTCACGTCCTTGTTGAGCGCGCCCGGCCCGACGACCACGACCTGGCAGGCGGTGTCCACCTCGACGTCCGTCATCCGTTCGAGGCTCAGCACGATGCCTCCGTCGACGGCGCTGGCACCGCCCGACAGACCCGTGCCCGTCCCCCGCGGCACCACCGGGACCCCGTGCTCGGCAGCCCAGCGCACGGCCGTCTGCACCTGGGCGGCGTCCTCGGCACGGACGACCGCGAGCGGCGTACCCGCGTGCGGGTCCTGGGACCGGTCCCAGCGGTACTTCTCGGTGCGGGCGACGTCGGTCACGACGACGTCCTCGGGGAGCGCGGCGACCAGCGCCGGGAGCGCGTCGGCGGGACGCGCGGTGGCTGCCGTGGTGGGTGCAGTGGACACGGCCTCATGCAACCACGCCCCGCCACCGGCGGGATCAGCCCGCCGCGAGCGTCGCCTCCTCGTCGGCGTGAGCGATGTGGGCCAGCTGGCGCCACACGAGGGCCAGGGTCAGCCCCGACCCCACGAAGGCGAACCACCACGGCGCGGTGACGCCCCACCGGTGCGCGATGAGGCCGCCCAGCAGCGAGCCGACCAGCATGCCGCCCATCACGCACAGCATGTAGACGGAGCCGACGCGTCCCTGGAACTCCGTGGGCACCGCCCGCTGCCGCACCGTCTGGGACAGCGTGCCCCAGATGAAGGCGTAGGCGCCGAAGAAGAACATCAGCGGGTACGCCGCCCACGGCGACGTCGTCAGGGCCATGGCGAGGTGGAACACCACCTCGCACGCCAGCACCGTCCGCATCAGGGCGGCGAGCGGCACCCGCTTCTCGACCCGCCCGTACGCCGCCGTCCCGAGCAGCCCGCCGAGCGCCGACGCGGTGATGAGCAGGCCGAAGCCGGCCTCGTCCATGCCCACCCGCTCCAGCGACCACAGGACCAGCACCGACCACGGCGCGGCCCAGGTGACGTTGAAGGCCACGATCACCAGGGCGAGGGTCCGCACCGGCTTGTTGCCGCCCAGCCAGCGCACGCCCTCGGCGATGTCCTGGCGGACGTGGGTCTCGACGTGCTCGCGGACGGCACCGCGCGGCGTACCGATGCGGGACACGAGGACGACGCCGAGCGCGACGCACACGGCCTGGATGATGAACGGGAGCGCCATGCCGGCCGCGAAGATCACGGCACCGACGGCCGGCCCGATGAGCTGGTTGGTGGTGAGGAAGCCGAACTGGATCCGGGAGTTGGCGATCCCCAGGTCGGGTTTGTCGACGAGCATCGGCAGCAGCGTGCCGGTCGTCGAGTCGGCGAAGACCTCGGCCACCCCGACGAGGAACATCGCGCCCATGACCAGCCAGATGTTGACCTGCCCGGAGAGGATCACGGCGCAGAGCCCGACCAGCACGACGGCGCGCGCGCCGTCCATCGCCATCACCAGCACCCGCCGGTCGAGGCGGTCGGCCATCGCTCCCGCGACGAGCCCGAAGAGCAGCCAGGGCAGCTGGAAGGCGACCGCGGCAGCGGCGACGAGCACCGGGTTGCGGGTCTGCGAGGCCACCAGCAGCGGTCCGGCGGCCATCATCAGGCCGTCGCCGAGGTTGGTGGTCCACGAGGACGCCACCAGCCAGCGGAACGAGGTGCCCAGCCGCGATGGGAAGACCGTCTCGACGACGCGACTGGCTGGGCTCACAAGAGCAGGAGCCTAGCCCCGCACCCGGCGGGGGTCCTACGGGTTTTGCCGCGTCAGGCCGGGAGCATCTCCGGGTCGAGGACGTCTGCCGTCCGCGCGCCCTGGAGGCGTGCTTCGAGCTGGTCGTTCTCGGCCTGCAGCCGGAGGACCAGGGTCTCCAGCTCGGTGACACGTTGCCGGAGCCGACGGTTGTCGGTGGCGAGACGGGCAGAGGTACGCGGGTCGCCGGCCAGGTGGCCGATCAACGCCTTGGCCATGGAACAGCCCTTTCGGTGGGGGCGCCCGGAAGCGGGCCGTCTACAAGAGTCCCACCGCGGCGGCGGGTGGTCAACGGGCACCGGCGCGTCGCGTCGTGCCCGCCGGGGAGCGGCGGGGCGGGCGCTGGCAGGTCGGGCAGAAGTAGGACGAACGGTTCATGAAGGCGACCCGCCGGATCGGGGTGCCGCAGCGCTCGCATGCCTCACCCTCGCGGCCGTAGGCGTGGAGGGACCGGTCGAAGTAGCCGGACTCGCCGTTGACGTTGACGTAGAGCGCGTCGAAGGACGTGCCGCCCTGCGCCAGCGCGTCGGTCATCACGTCGCGCGCGTGCCCGACGATCTCGCGCACCTGGGCCGCGGTGAGCCGGTCGCCGGGACGCTCACCGTGCACCGACGCGCGCCACAGGGCCTCGTCGGCGTAGATGTTGCCGACCCCGGACACCAGCGACTGGTCGAGCAGCTGGCGCTTGATCGCGCTGGCTCGGCGGCGGACGCGGCGTACGAAGTCGGCCTCGTCGAAGTCCGGGTCGAGCGGGTCCCGGCCGATGTGGGTGATCTCGGTGGGCAGCTCCGCTCCCCCCTCGGAGACGAGCAGGCCGCCGAACATCCGCTGGTCGACGAAGCGCATCTCGAGCGGTCCGTCGGCGGTGGCGAGGGTGAACCGCACGCGCAGGTGGCGCTCGTCCGGCGCGCCCGGGTGGTGCAGCAGCATCTGGCCGCTCATCCCGAGGTGCCCGAGCAGTGCGTCCCCGGGGAGCTCGGGCGCGTCGGCGTCGAGGGCCAGCCAGAAGTACTTTCCCCGGCGCCGGACCGCCTCGATCCGGCGTCCGACCAGGGCGGCCACGAAGCCGTCGGAGCCCCGGGGGTCGCGCCGCAGGGGGCGGGGGTGGAGCACCTCGACCGCGACGATGCGGGCGCCGGTCACGTGGCGCTGGAGGCCCGCACGGACGACCTCGACCTCGGGCAGCTCAGGCACGGGAGGACGTCAGGGCTGTGCGACGAGCTCGGGGTGGGCGTCGGTCAGCTCGCCGTATGCCGTCTTGGCGGCGCCCTGCTCGGCTTCCTTCTTGGAGCGGCCGGTGCCGCGTCCGTAGAGCTCCGCGCCGACCCGGACCCGGGCGACGAAGGTCTTCATGTGGTCGGGCCCGTCGTCCTCGATGACGTACTCCGGGACGCCGAGGCCCAGGGTCGCCGACAGCTCCTGGAGGGAGGTCTTCCAGTCGAGGCCGGCGCCCATCAGGGCGGCCTCCTCCATGAGCGGGTCGAACAGCCGGTGCACCACGTCGGCGGAGGCCTCGATGCCACCGGACAGGTGGATGGCGCCGATGACCGCCTCGACGGTGTCGGACAGGATCGACGCCTTGTCGCGACCGCCGGTGGTCTCCTCGCCACGGCCCAGCTTGATGTGCCGGCCGAGGCCGAGGTCGCGGGCCACGCCCGCCAGGGCGCGCGCGTTGACGACCGCGGCGCGCAGCTTGGCCAGCCGTCCCTCGGAGAGGTCGGGGTGGGTGGTGTAGAGCGTCTCGGTCACGACGACCCCCAGCACCGAGTCGCCCAGGAACTCCAGGCGCTCGTTGGTGGGGATGCCGCCGTTCTCGTACGCGTAGGACCGGTGCGTCAGGGCGCGGTCGAGCAGCCCGGGATCCAGGATCGGATCACCGAGCGCTCGGCGCAGGTCCTCGGTGGTCAGTGAACCGTCAGGTCTCTGAGTGGTGGTCTCAGAGGACCTGGCGACGGTCGGCGCGAGCGCCGTACTGACCGCACGTGCCGCACGCGCGGTGCGGGAGGTGCTTGGCACCGCAGGCGGGGTTGGCGCAGGTGGCCAGGCTGGGGGCCACGGCCTTCCACTGCGACCGGCGGTGGCGCGTGTTGCTGCGCGACATCTTCCGCTTCGGGACAGCCACTGTTATCTCCTGTTTGCTACTGGCCGGACGGTCGTCCGGTTGGTCAGTCTGTGGTGGTGCTCTGGTCCTGCGTCAGGGCGGTGAGCCCGGCCCAGCGCGGGTCGATGGGTGCATCGTGCGTGTGCTCGGGGTCGTCCGCCAGTCGTGCGCCACACTCGGCGCACAGTCCCGGACAGTCGTCCTCGCACAACGGGGTGAACGGTAGTGCGAGCACCACCGCGTCCCGCAGCAGGGGCTCGAGGTCGAGCATGTCGTCCTCGAGCCTGCTGGTCTCGTCGTCGAGGTCGTGGTCGTCGTGCTCCACGGCCTTGTCGTGCTGGTCGGCGTAGACGTACAGCTCCTGGAACCTTACGTCGATCTCGTCGTCGATCGGCTCCAGGCACCGTGCGCACTCGCCCTCGAGCCCGGCGGTTGCCGTGCCCGTGACCAGCACTCCCTCCATGACCGCCTCGAGGCGCAGGTCAAGCTCGACCGGCGACCCCTCAGGGACACTGAGGACTTCGATACCAAGCTCTGCCGGGGCCGGGACCGTGATGACGACGTCCCGCTGGGACCCCGGGCGGCGGCCGAGCTCGCGTGTATCGAGCACGAGCGGCGCTCTCGGGTCCAGGCTGGTCATGAAGTCACTTCCGGTGTCCGGACACAAACAGAACCTCGGAATCGTAGCCGCCGCGTGTCGGGTGGGGCAAAACGACCCGTCCGAACCGCGAGGGTCAGCCGTCCCGCCGCTCGGCCAGCCTGGCCGTGAGCCGCGCCAGGACGAAGTCGGGGACCAGGCCGGACACGTCGCCGCCGAAGGTCGCGACCTCCTTGACCAGCGAGGACGCGAGGAATGACCACTCCGGGCTGGTGGGCACGAAGACCGTCTCGATGGGCGCCAGCGAGGAGTTCATCTGGGCCATCTGGAGCTCGTAGTCGAAGTCGCTGACCGCCCGGAGCCCCTTGACGATCGCGTGGACGTCGTTCGCCAGGCAGAAGTCGGTGAGGAGCCCGGTGAAGCCGTCGACGCGGACGTTGTCCCAGCCCGCGCACGCCTCGGTGAGCATGGCGATGCGCTCGTCGGCGGAGAAGAGCCGGTTCTTGGAGGCGTTGACGCCCACGGCGACGACGACCTCGTCGAAGAGGCTCGCGGCCCGCTCGACGATGTCGAGGTGGCCGTGGGTGACGGGGTCGAACGACCCGGGGCACACGGCGCGGTGCAGCGGCACGTCAGTCCTCCTCCGGATCGGTCTCCGCCCCGGGGTCCCGCGAGGCGCGGTGACCGTACCAAAGCATCGTCTCGCCGTACCTCTTCGACCGCTCCCCCACCAGCCCGTCGGGCCAGGCGAGCGCCGGGCCGCGCGAGCCCCGCTCGACGACCACCAGCGCCCCGGGGACCAGCCAGTGTCCGCCGACCAGGGACTGCAGCACGGCGACGACCTCGTCGTCGTGCATCGGATAGGGCGGATCCATGAAGACCACGTCGTACGGCGCCGCCGGCGGCTTGCGCAGCACGGCCCCGACCGACTGGGCCAGGACGTCCGCGCGACCGAAGCCGACGGTCACGGCGTTGCGGGCGATGAGGGCGGCCGTACGCCGGTCCTGCTCGACCAGCGTGACCACACCGGCCCCGCGGGACCAGGCCTCGAGGCCGACGGCACCCGAGCCGGCGTACAGGTCGAGGAAGCGGAGGCCGTCGAGCGACCCGCACCACGCCTCCACCGCGGAGAACAGCGCCTCCCGCACCCGGTCGCTGGTGGGCCGGGTGAGCGAGCCCCGCGGCGTCGCCAGGCGACGTCCTCCCGCGCTGCCCCCGATGATCCGTGTCACGACTTCTCCAGGAACCCGGAGACGCTGGAGCGCTCGATCTCCTGCACCGCCGCCGCGAGGTCGGGGGTGGAGGCGAGGTCCGGGTCGGCGGCCAGCAGCGACTCGGCGGCGTCGCGGGCCCGGTCGATGGTGGCGGCGTCGCGGAGCACCCGCAGGCTGACGAGGCTGGAGCGGAAACCCGACTGGTTGGCGCCCAGCACGTCACCCTCGCGCCGCTGCTCGAGGTCGATGCGGCTCAGCTCGAAGCCGTCGGTGGTCGAGGCGACGGCGTCCAGCCGGTCGCGAGCCGGCGATCCCAGCTCGGCCCCGGAGACCAGCAGGCACAGGCCGGGGAGCCCGCCTCGACCGACGCGACCGCGCAGCTGGTGGAGCTGGGAGACGCCGAACCGGTCGGCGTCCATCAGCACCATGGTGGTGGCGTTGTGCACGTCGACGCCGACCTCGATGACGGTGGTGGACACCAGGACGTCGATCTCGCCCGCCGCGAAGGCCCGCATGGTGCGGTCCTTGTCGTCGGCCGGCAACCGGCCGTGCAGCACCGCGACCCGGAGGCCGGCGAGCGGACCGGCGGTGAGCTCGGCGTGCAGGTCCTCGACGGCGGCGAGCCGGCGGCGAGCGGTGACGACCTCGCCGTCCTCGTCGACGTCGAGCTGGTCCTGCTCGCCCTCCTCCTGGGTGTCGCCGCTGATGCGGGGGCACACGACGTACGCCTGGTGGCCGGCGGCGACCTCCTCGCGCACCCGCTGCCACACCCGCGAGATCCACGCGGGCTGCTCGGCCAGGGGCACGACGTTGGTCTGGATGGGGGCGCGACCGGCGGGGAGCTCGGAGAGCACGGACGTCTCCAGGTCGCCGAAGACGGTCATCGCGACGGTCCGCGGGATCGGGGTCGCCGTCATGACCAGGACGTGGGGCGGGGTGCCCGCCTTGTCGGTCAGGGCGGCCCGCTGCTCGACGCCGAAGCGGTGCTGCTCGTCGACCACGACGAGGCCGAGGTCGGCGAGCTCGACCGACTGCTCGAGCAAGGCGTGGGTGCCGATCACGATCCCCGCCTCCCCCGATGACATCTGCTGGAGCGCCCTGTCCCGGGCAGTCTTACCCATCGAGCCGGTCAGCAACACCACCGATGTGCCATCGGCCGCTCCACCCAGCATGCCGCCCTGGGCGAGGTCGCCGAGCATGGCGCTGATGGAGCGGTGGTGCTGCTGCGCGAGCACCTCGGTCGGCGCGAGGAGGACCGCCTGGCCGCCGGAGTCGACGACGCGCAGCATCGCCCGGAGCGCGACCAGGGTCTTGCCGGAGCCCACCTCGCCCTGGAGGAGACGGTTCATCGGGTGGTCGCGGGCCAGCTCCTCCTCGACGAGGTCGCCGATCTCGCGCTGGCCGGCGGTGAGCTCGAAGGGCAGTCGCGCGTCGAACGCCTCGAGCAGGCTCCCACCGCCCGCCCGGGACCGGGCGCCCAGGGCGCGCTGCGCCGCGCGACGCCGGGCCAGGACCAGCTGGAGGACGAGGGCCTCCTCGAAGCGGAAGCGTCGCTGCGCGGCACCGACGTGGGCGTAGTCGTCGGGCCGGTGGGCCAGGCGCAGCGCCGTCATGACGTCGAGCACGTCGTGCTCGCGGCGCAGCTCGGGGGTGAGCACGTCGGTCACCCCGGTCACCAGGTCGAGTGCGGACTCCATCACCCGGATGAGGTCCCACACGTAGAGCTTGTGCGTGAGCGGGTAGACCGGCAGCAGCCGCGGCAGCGAGGCGGACTCGCCGCCCTCACCGAACATCAGGTGGTGGGGCCCGTCGAGCTGCCAGGTGCCGTTGAAGAGCTTGGCCTTGCCGGTGAAGAGGCCGCGGCTGCCGGAGCGCATCTCGGCGACGTACTTCTCGGCCTGGCCGGGGTAGGGGCTGAAGAACGACAGCGTGAAGTCGGGTCCGTTGGTGCGGATCCGGACCTCGGTGCGGTACTGCTGCTTGCCCCGGGCGTAGAACTGGGTCATCCGCGACGAGGACACCTCGCCGACGACCGACATGAGCTGGCCGACGACCGGCTCGGCGACCTCGGACAGCTCGGTGGACACGACGTAGCGACGCGGCAGGTGGAAGAGGAGCTCGCCGACCGTGCGGATGCCGAGGCCCTCCTCGACCAGCTTGCGCTTGGCGTGGCTCCGGCCGAAGACCGCCGCCACGGGCGAGTCCGGGGTGATCGCGACCATCGGCTACTCCACGCTCACCAGGACCGGGTAGCGCTCCTGGCCCCCGTCGTAGACCGTGACGTCGATGTGCGGGTGCATCCGCTCGACGTACGCCGCGGCGCGGGCCGCGACCTCGGCGCCGCCCTCGCCGGCCACGAAGGTCACCAGCTCGCCACCGCCACCGAGCAGCCGCTCGACCACGTCGGCGGCCACGGTGTCGAGGTCGTCCCCGACCACCGCGAAGTCACCGGCGATGACGCCGAGGACGTCGCCGACCTCGCAGGGCCCGGCCATGGTCATCGCCTGCCGGGCGGCGACGGTGATCGCGCCGTGGCGGGCGTGGCGGGCCGTCGCGGTCATCTCGCGGACGTCCTGGTCGAACGTGCGCCCGGGCTCGTGCACGGCCATCGCGGCGAGGCCCTGGACCTGGGCCTGGCTGGGGATCACCTCGACCCGGAGCCCGCCCTCCTGCTCGGCGGTGCGGGCGGCGATCTCGGCGACGCGCACCGAGTCGGCGTCGTTGGGCAGCAGGACGACCTCGGTGGCCCCGCAGGAGTGGATGGCCTCGAGCAGCTGCCCGGTCGAGGGCCGCCGGCCCGGCCCGCCTGCGACCACGACCGCTCCCGCCTCCTCGAAGAGGGCGGCGAGGCCCGGGCCGGCCGCGACAGCGACGACGGCGCGCTGCCGGGTGACCGGCGCCCGACGGGCGTCGGCGACCTGCTCGGCGAAGTGCGTGACCCGCACCCGGTGCGGTCGTCCGGCGTCGATGCCCGCCTCGATCGCCGCCCCCACGTCGTCGACGTGGACGTGGACGTTCCACAGGCCCGACCCGCCGACCACGACGAGGCTGTCGCCGAGGGTGTCGAGCACGGTGCGCAGGACCGCGACGGCCTCGTCGTCGGCGTCGAGGAGGTACATCACCTCGTAGGCCGGGCCGTCCTCGGTGAGGTGGTCGCCGGGGATGGGGTGCGGCACCGGGATCCGGTGGCCGGTGAGCGCCACGGGCTCGGGCCGCCGGCCGGTGGAGACCGTCTCGGCGGCGTCGAGGACCACGCACAGCCCGCGACCGCCCGCGTCGACCACGCCTGCGTCGGCGAGCTGCTGGAGCTGCTCGGGCGTGTGCAGCAGGGCCTCGCGGGCCGCGGCCGCGGCCGCGACGAAGACGTCGCGGGCCCGGGCTCCGTCCCCGTCGGCGCACCGCATCGCGGCGTCGGAGGCGGCGCGGGCGACGGTGAGGATGGTGCCCTCGACCGGACGTCCGACGGCCGCGTAGCTGGCGTCGGTCGCCTGCTGCATCGCCTCGGCCGCGATGCGCGCGTTGCGCTCGCCGCTGGGCACCCGCCCCAGGCGGGCGGCGTACGCACCGAGCATCTGGCTCAGGATCACGCCGGAGTTGCCGCGCGCCCCCAGCAGCGCGCCGCGGGACAGCACCGCCAGCGCGTCACCGAGGGGGAGGTCGGGTCGAGTCGCGACGGCCTCGCGCAGCGCGTCGCGGGCGGCGGCGACGGTGAGGAACATGTTGGTACCCGTGTCGCCGTCGGGCACCGGGTAGACGTTGAGGGCGTCGATCTCCTCGCGGGCCGCGCCGAGCGCGTCGGAGGCGATGTCGACGAAGCGCAGGATCGAGGAGGTCGAGATGCCGTGGGGTACGGTCTCCATCCCTGCGTGCCTCCCCTGTCTGGAACGGTCCGGTGCGAGTGCCACAGGGTAGTGCCCGTCACCGACTGCTTCGATTTCATGCCTTCCGTGGTCGTCGGATAGTCTGGCGCGGTTGCCCGCTGACATCTCCGCGGGCCCCATCTGGAGAATCCTCGAACTGATCGGAGTGCACGGTGGCTGCCGTCTGCGACATCTGCGCCAAGAAGCCGGGCTTCGGCAACAACCGTCCCTGGTCGCGCAAGATCACCAAGCGTCGTTTCAACCCCAACATCCAGCGCGTGCGGGCGACCGTCAACGGCACGCCCAAGCGCATGAACGTGTGCACCGGCTGCCTCAAGGCCGGCAAGGTCTCGCGCTGACCTGCTGAGTTTCCTCTTCGCCGAAGGCCCCGTCCCAGCTGGGACGGGGCCTTCGGCGTCGTTGGGGGACGACGGCGGGTCAGAAGTGGGTCCAGCCGGTGGGGCCGTCGTACGCCGCCCGGTCGACCGTGACGCCCTCCCCCTCGCTGACCTCGCCGACGACGAGCCACCCCTCGGGCACCGACGCACGGTCGGAGAACGTCGCCAGCAGGGCGTGGTCGTCGCCGCCGCCGAGGATGAAGCCCAGCGGGTCGGCACCGAGCGCCGCGCCCACGGCGGTGAGCGGCTCGGCGATCTCGAACGCACCGCTGTGCACGTCGATCGCGACCCCGCTCTCGCGGGCCAGGTGGCCGGCCTCGGCGAGCAGTCCGTCGGAGATGTCGATCATCGAGGTGGCGCCGGCCTCCGCGGCGACCTGCCCCGCGTCGTACGGCGGCTCGGGACGGCGGTAGGCCTCGACCAGCACGCGCGGCGAGCGGAAGCCACGACCGAGCACGGCCAGCCCGCCCGCGGCCCAGCCCTGGCGGCCGTGGAGCGCCAGCACGTCGCCCGGCTCGGCGCCGCTGCGCACGACGGGCGCCTGGGTGCACGCGCCGAGGACGGTGACCGCGATGACCACCTCGTCGGAGCGGGTGACGTCGCCACCCACGACGCTGGCGCCCACCAGGGCCGCCTCGGCCGCGAAGCCGCGGGCGAAGTCGAGCGCCCACTGCACCGGCAGGTCGGCGGGCATGGCCATCCCGATGGTGAGCGAGTGGGCGCGACCCCCCATCGCGTTGACGTCGGAGAGGTTCTGGGCGGCCGCACGGTGGCCCACGTCCTCGGCACTGGCCCAGTCGCGTCGGAAGTGCCGGCCCTCCACCATCAGGTCGGTGGAGACGACCACGTGGCCGTTGCGGATGCGCAGCACGGCGGCGTCGTCACCGGGCCCGATGAGCACGTGCTCGCCCTGGGAGAAGATGCCCTCGAGCTGCGCGATCAGGCCGAACTCACCGGCATCGGCGATGGTCGCGTCGGGTGGGTTCGAGGCTGGGGAAGACATGCCTCCCATCACACCAGACGACGCGGTAGGTTGACCGACGACACATCCGAGCAGCAAGGAGTCCAGATGGTCGTCCAGGCCTACATCCTGATCCAGACCGACGTCGGCAAGGCCGCCGAGGTCGCCGCGGCGATCGCCCAGGTCAAGGGCGTCACCCTTGCCGAGGACGTCACGGGCCCCTACGACGTGATCGTCCGCGCCGAGGCACGCAACGTCGACGAGCTCGGCAAGCTGGTCGTCTCCAAGGTGCAGAGCCTCGACGGCATCACGCGCACGCTCACGTGCCCCGTCGTCCACATCTGACACCGCCGCACCCGCGCCCCGCGTCCACCCGGACGCGGGGCGCCGCTGTGCTGGCACTGCTGCTGACCGCGGCCCTGAGCGGCTGCTCCGCCCTGCCGGGGGGCTCCGACGACCTGCCGGACCTCAGCGAGGAGGAGGCGGCTGCCTGCGCCCGCCTCGTCGACGCCCTGCCCGACCCGCTCGCCGGCGAGGAGCTCACCGGGAGCGACGACCGCACGGCGTCCTGGGGCGGGATCGAGCTCACCTGCGGGGTCGAGGAGCCGGAGGCGTACGACGAGTTCGCGGCCTGCATCCAGGTCCGCCGGGTCGGCTGGTTCGTCCCCGACAGCGAGCTCGAGGACCTCACCGGCGACGCAACGGCGACGGCCCTCACCACCACGCCGTACGTCGCCCTCCACGTGCCCGGTGAGCTCCGCGGGGCCGGCGTGGACCTGATGCTCACCCAGCTCGCGCGGCCGATGAAGGCCGAGCTGGAGGCCGGCGACCCCTGCCGCTGAGCCCCGTGCTGAGCCTGCTGCTCAGCGCAGGCCGGTGTCGCGCTCGAGCGCGAGGGTGAGCAGCCGGTCGACCAGGGTCGCGTAGTCCACGCCGGACTCGGCCCACATCTGGGGGAACATCGAGGTCGGCGTGAAGCCGGGCATCGTGTTGAGCTCGTTGATCACCAGCGAGTGGTCGGGCATGACGAAGAAGTCGACCCGTGCCAGGCCCTCGCACGACAACGCGTCGAAGGCACGCACCGCCAGCCGGCGCAGCTCCTGCTCCACGTCGGGCGGCAGGTCGGCGGGCAGGTCGATCTCGGTCTGCTGGTCGGCGAGGTACTTGGCCTCGAAGTCGTAGAACTCGTGGTCGCCGCCCGTGCGGACCTCCGCCGGCCGGCTGGTCTCGGGCTCGCCGTCGCGGGTGCCGAGCACGCCGCACTCCACCTCACGGCCACCGACCATCGCCTGCTCGACGAGCACCTTGGGGTCGTGCTCGAAGGCGAGCTCGAGGCAGTCGCCGATCTCGGCGGCGTCGTGGATCTTGCTGATGCCGATGCTGGACCCGCCGCGGGCGGGCTTGGCGAACGCCGGGAAGCCCAACGCCTCGATCCGCGCCAGCACGCCGGCCGGGTCGGTCTCCCACTCCCGCCGGGTGATGGTGGTGCCCGGCGTGACGGGCAACCCGGCAGCGGCCAGGACGACCTTCATGAAGGCCTTGTCCATGCCGACCGCCGAGGCCAGCACCCCGGAGCCGACGTAGCGCACTCCTGCCATCTCGAGCATCCCCTGCAGGGTGCCGTCCTCGCCCCACGGCCCGTGCAGCAGCGGGAAGACCACGTCGACCTCGCCGATGACCTCGGGCACCTGGGCGGCGCGGGTGATGACGAGGTCGGTCTCGCCCTCGGCTCCCAGCATCGCGACCATGGCACGGGTGCCGTCGACCTCGGGGAGGTCCTTCCCGTTGATCGCGAGACGGGCCGGGTCGTCGGCCTCGAGCACCCAGCGGCCGTCCGCGGCGATGCCGACCGGCACCACGTCGTACCGCTCCCGGTCGATGGCCGCCAGCACGCTGCCGGCGGTGACGCAGGAGATGCCGTGCTCACTGGACCGGCCGCCGAAGACGACGGCGACGCGGGGCTTGCGGGGCTCGTTCATTGTCCTGACCCTATCGGCCTACGCTGGCCCGCATGGCAGTCGACCCGCCCACCCCGACCAACCCCGCGCGCTCCCTGAGCCCGGCCACCATCGCCGTGACGGCGGGCCGTCCCGACCACGTCCCGGACGCACCGCTCAACACCCCGATCACCATGGCGAGCACCTACGTCGCCGGCGGCGACCTCGAGTACGGCCGCTACGGCAACCCCACGTGGACGGCGCTGGAGGACGCGATCGGGGCCCTCGAGGGCGGTCGGTGCCTGACCTTCTCCTCCGGGCTGGCGGCCGTGTCGACGGTCCTCGACCTGGTCGGCAACGGCGCCAAGGTGGTGGCCCCGCGAGGCGCCTACAACGGCACGATCATGCAGCTGGCCGACCTCGAGTCGCGCGGTCGCATCCGCGCGGAGCTGGTCGACATCACCGACACCGGGGCCGTCGTCGCCGCGTGCGACGACGCCGCCCTGGTGTGGCTGGAGTCGCCCACCAACCCCGGTCTCGAGCTGGCGGACATCCCGACCATCCGGGCCGCCGCGCACGACGCGGGCGCCTACGTCGTCGTCGACAACACCTTCGCCACTCCCCTGCTCCAGACCCCGCTCGAGGACGACGTCGACATCGTCGTGCACTCGGCGACCAAGTTCCTCGCCGGTCACAGCGACGCGCTCCTCGGCGCCATCTGCACCCGCGACGACGAGCTCTTCGCCGTGCTCAAGGGCCGGCGGGACCTGCTCGGCGCAGTGCCCGGCACCCTCGAGGCATGGCTGGTGCTGCGCGGCCTGCGCACCCTGCACCTCCGTGTCGAGCGCGCCCAGGCCAACGCGCAGGAGCTCGTACGCCGTCTCGGCGAGCACCCGGCCGTCGGCGACGTCCGCTACCCCGGCTTCGGCGCGATCGTGTCGATCGTGCTGGCCCAGGGTGCGATGGCCGCCGACCTGCTCACCCGCAAGACGTCGCTGTGGGTGCACGCCACCTCGCTCGGTGGCGTCGAGTCGACCTTCGAGCGCCGACGCCGCTGGAAGACCGAGTCCTCGACCGTGCCCGAGGGGCTGGTGCGGCTCTCCGTCGGCGTCGAGGACGTCGAGGACCTCTGGCACGACCTGCGCGTCGCCCTCGACGGCTGCGTCGGCTGATCAGTCCGTCTCGGCCTTGGTGTCGCGCGCGATGAAGGCGTTCATCATCTCCAGCGCCGTGATCCGGCCGTCGACGACCGCGTCGACGTGCTCGGCGATCGGGGCGTCGACGCCGGTCTCGCGGGCCAGGGCCAGCAGCGACTTGCAGGACTTGGCGCCCTCGGCGACCTGACGGGTGGAGGCGTAGATCTCCTCGGTCGTCATGCCCTTGCCGAGGTTCTCGCCGAAGGTGCGGTTGCGCGAGAGCGGGGACGAGCACGTGGCCACGAGGTCGCCGAGCCCGGCGAGGCCCATCAGCGTCAGCGGGTTGGCGCCCTGGGCCATCGCGAGGCGGGCCGTCTCGGCGAGGCCGCGGGTGATGACGGACGCGGTCGTGTTGTCGCCGAAGCCCAGCCCGACCGCCATGCCGACGGCGAGGCCGACGACGTTCTTGTAGGCGCCACCGATCTCGCAGCCCAGCACGTCCGTGGACGTGTACGGGCGGAACGCGGCGGTGTGGAACAGGCCCTGCAGGCGGCGGGCGACGTCCTCGTCGGCGCACGCCACCACCGACGCGGCCGGCTCGCGGCGGGCGATCTCCTTGGCCAGGTTGGGCCCGCTGACGACGGCGATCCGCTCGGGCCCGGCGCCGGTCACCTCGGCGATCACCTCGCTCATCCGCTTGAGGGAGCCGAGCTCCACGCCCTTCATCAGCGAGACCATCACGGCCTTCTCCGGGATGAGCGGCGCCCACTCGGTGAGGTTGGCCCGCAGCGTCTGCGAGGGCACGGTGAGCACCACGACGTCGGCGTCGGCGGCCGCCTCGGCGGCGTCGGTCGTGGCGCGCACGCTCGCGGGCAGCTCGATGCCGGGGAGGTACTCGGTGTTCTCGCGCTTGGTGTTGATGGCGTCGGCGACCTCGTCGCGACGGGCCCACAGCACGACGTCGTTGCCGGCGTCACCGAGCACGACGGAGAACGCGGTCCCCCACGAGCCCGCACTGAAGACAGCGACCTTGGTCATCGACGATCCTTCTTGTTGGGGTTGCCGATCGGCTTCACGCCGTGGATGCGAGGGTCGAAGCGCTCGGCCGGGGGCTGCTCCCCGCGGAGCTCGGCGACGATGTCGGTGATGGCCGTCATGATCCGCTCGGTGGTCTCGGTGACGACCTCGGGCGTCTGCTTCTTGGCGCGCAGGTCGTCGATCGGCACGGGGTCCCCCGCCTTCATCACCACGTGCTTGCGCGGGAAGAGGTGCGGCCTCTTCGCGTACGGCGCCAGCACGTCCTGGGCGCCCCAGTGACCGAGCGGGATCACCGGCACCCCGGTGGCCAGCGCGATCCGGGCAGCCCCCGACTTGCCGGTCATCGGCCACAGGTCGGGGTCGCGCGTCAGCGTGCCCTCGGGGTAGACGACGACGCACTCGCCCTCGTGGACGGCGCGCACCGCGGCGTCGTACGCACCGATGGCGTTGCGACTCAGCCGCTCCACGGGGATCTGGCCGGCGGACCCCAGCACGGTGCCGACGAAGCGGGTGCGGAAGAGGCTCGACTTCGCGAGGTAGCGCGGGATCCGTCCGTGGTCGTAGACGAAGTGCGCGGTGAGCAGCGGGTCGAGGTGCGAGATGTGGTTGGCCACCACGATGCACCCACCATCGGCCGGGATCCTGGTGCCGTCGATCCACGTGTGGGACGTCATGACGTCGAGCGTCGGCCTGACCACCGTCGCGACGAAGTTGACCGCCCACCCGCGACGGGCCTGCACTTTCCTGACCGCCACTTCTCCGCCTCTCTGATCGTCGACCCGCAGGCTACTCGCCCCGTGACAGGATCACTGCGATGTCTGCCGCGTCCTTCGTCGTGATCCTCCCGGTCAAGCCGCCCGCGCTCGGCAAGTCGCGCCTGCGCGGCCTGCCCGACACCCAGCGACGCGACCTCGCCGCCGCCTTCGCCCGCGACACCGCTGCCGCCGCGCGTCGTACGCCGGGGGTCGTCGCGGTCCTCGCGGTCACCGACGACTTCAGCTTTGCCGGCGAGCTCGCCGAGGACGGCTGCGAGGTGATCCCCGACGGGGTCAGCCAGGACCTCAACGCGACCCTGCGCCAGGCGGCCGCCGAGGCGGAGCGGCGCTGGCCGGGCGCCGTCCCCGTGACCCTGTGCGCCGACCTGCCCGCCCTCGTGCCCGACGACCTCGCTGCCGCCCTGCGCGAGGTGGACGGGCCGACGTTCGTCCGTGACGCCGCCGGCACCGGGACGACCGTGTACGCCGCACCCCCCGACCGGTTCGCACCACGCTTCGGTCCCGGGTCGGCCGCCCTCCACCTCGAGGCGGGCGCGCACGAGGTGGCCGCACCGGTCACCACCCTGCGCCTCGACGTCGACGACCTCGGCGACCTCGGTGGCGCCCTGGTGCTGGGCGTGGGCCCGCACACCGAGCAGGTGATGTCGGGCGGGGACGGAGCCGGGCACGCGAACGGCGGGCCACCCCAGGGGTGACCCGCCGTCGTACGAGCAGCGCCTAGGCCTTCTTGGCGGGCGCCTTCTTCGCGGTGGTCTTCTTGGCCGTCGTCGACGTCGTCGACTTGGTGGCCGGTGCCTTCTTCGCCGTCGCCTTGGTCGCGGTCGACTTCGAGGCCGTCGACTTCGCAGCGGTCGACTTGGCGGCCGTCGACTTCGTGGCCGTCTTCTTGGCGGGCGCCTTCTTCGCCGGAGCCTTCTTGGCCGCGGTCGTCTTGGCGGCCGTGGTCTTGGCAGCCGTCGACTTCGTGGCCGTCTTCTTGGCGGGCGCCTTCTTCGCCGGCGCCTTCTTGGCCGCGGTCGTCTTGGCGGCCGGCGACTTCGCCGCGGTCTTCGCGCCCGGGGTCGCACGCTTGGCTGCGGAGGCCGCGGTGCCGACGGCGGCCGAGGCCGTGCCCACGGCGACCGACGCGACCGCGCGGACGGTCGGCGGCTTGGGCATGTTGGCCGCAGTCAGCTTGGGCAGCTTCTTGGCGCCGGACACGATGTTCTTGAGGTCCTGGCCGGGTGAGAACTTCGGCACCGACTTCTTCTTCGACTTCATCCGCTCCCCGGTCTGGGGGTTGCGGACCCAGCGGGCGTTGCGGACGGTCTTCTCGAACGAGCCGAAGCCGGTGATGGCGACCTTCTCGCCCTTGGCGACCTCACGCGTGATGGTGTCGAGCACGGAGTCGAGCGCGTGCGCCGCCTGCTTGCGGTTCCCCTCGTAACGCGCGGCGAGCGCGTCGATGAGCTGAGACTTGTTCACTGTCTTCCCTTCCAATGAACTCAAGGCGCCGAGCCTGTGCTCGACCCGTTCCTTGGCACGCTAGGGATCCGTGGCGTGCGTCACAATCACCGCGGGCCGGTTTCCCCCTGTTTTTTGGGGGTTTCCGGCCCGTGGCGTCGAAAGGACGAGGTCGTCAGGAGTGCTGGGTGGCCGGCTTCCAGCTGGGCCGGGTCGCCTCGTACGCCGTGATGTCGGCCTCGTTGCCGAGCGTGATGCCGATGTCGTCGAGGCCCTCGAGCAGTCGCCAGCGGGTGTAGTCGTCGATGTCGAAGGAGTCCTCGATCGCCTCGGGACCCTCACCGGCGCGCACCGTGCGGGACTCGAGGTCCACGGTCACCGTGGCGCCGGGGTGCTGCTCGAGGTGGTCCCACAGGCGCTGCACGACCTTCTCGTCGACCTGCGCCGCCACCAGGCCGGACTTGCCGGAGTTGCCGCGGAAGATGTCGGCGAAGCGGGCCGAGATGACGGCCTTGAAGCCGTAGTTCTGCAGCGCCCACACGGCGTGCTCGCGGGACGAGCCGGTGCCGAAGTCGGGACCGGCGACCAGCACCGTGCCCGCGGCGTACTCCGGCTTGTTGAGGACGAAGGCCTCGTCACCCCGCCAGGCTGCGAAGAGCCCGTCCTCGAAGCCGGTGCGCGTGACCCGCTTGAGGTAGACGGCCGGGATGATCTGGTCGGTGTCGACGTTGCTGCGCCGCAGCGGGACGCCGACGCCGGTGTGGGTGGTGAAGGGCTCCATGGCTCAGGCCTCCTGGCTGGCGACGTGGCCGGCGGGGACGAGGTCCGCCGGGGACGAGAGGGTGCCGCGCACGGCGGTGGCCGCGGCGACCGGGATCGACACCAGGTGGGTGCGACCCCCCTTGCCCTGGCGGCCCTCGAAGTTGCGGTTGGACGTGGACGCGCTGCGCTCCTGGGGGGCGAGCTGGTCGGGGTTCATGCCGAGGCACATCGAGCAGCCCGCGCCACGCCACTCGGCGCCGGCGTCGAGGAAGACCTGGTCGAGCCCCTCCTCCTGCGCCTGCAGGCGGACCCGGACCGAGCCCGGGACGACCAGCAGGCGGGTGCCCTCGGCGACGGTGTGGCCCTTGATGATCTCGGCGGCGAGCCGGAGGTCCTCGATGCGACCGTTGGTGCAGGAGCCGACGAAGACGGTGTCGACCCTGATCTCGCGCATCGGCGTGCCGGCCTCGAGGCCCATGTACTCGAGGGCCTTCTCGGTGGCGATCTTGTCGTTGGGCTCGTCGAAGTCGTCCGGGCTGGGGACGCTCGCACCCAGCGGCACGCCCTGGCCGGGGTTGGTGCCCCACGTGACGAACGGCGTCATCTCGCTCGCGTCGAGGACGATCTCCTTGTCGAACTCCGCGTCGTCGTCGGTGCGCAGGCTGCGCCAGTGCTCGACGGCCGCGTCCCAGTCGGCGCCGGTGGGCGCCTCGGGCTTGCCCTCGATGTAGTCGAAGGTCGTCTGGTCGGGGGCGATCATGCCCGCCTTGGCGCCCCATTCGATCGACATGTTGCAGACCGTCATCCGGCCCTCCATGGAGAGCTCCTCGATGGCCGGCCCGCGGTACTCCACGATGTAGCCCTGCCCGCCGCCGGTGCCGGTGTGCGCGATCAGCGTCAGCACCATGTCCTTGGCGGTGACGCCCTCGGGCAGCGAGCCGTTGATCGTCACGGCCATCGTCTTCGGCTTCGCCTGCATGAGCGTCTGGGTGGCGAGCACGTGCTCGACCTCGGAGGTGCCGATGCCGAAGGCGATCGCGCCGAAGGCGCCGTGCGTCGAGGTGTGCGAGTCGCCGCACACGATCGTCATCCCGGGCTGGGTCAGGCCGAGCTGCGGGCCGACCACGTGGACGATGCCCTGCTCCACGTCGCCGAGCGGGTGCAGGCGTACGCCGAACTCCGCGGCGTTCTTGCGCAGCGTGTCGACCTGGGTCTTGCTCACCGGGTCGGCGATCGGCTTGTCCCAGTCGATCGTCGGGACGTTGTGGTCCTCGGTCGCCAGGGTCAGGTCGGGACGCCGGACCCGGCGGCCGGCGAGCCGCAGCCCGTCGAAGGCCTGGGGCGACGTCACCTCGTGGATCAGGTGCAGGTCGATGAAGAGGAGGTCGGGCTCTCCCGCGGCACTGCGGACGACGTGCTCGTCCCACACCTTCTCGGCCAGGGTCTTGCCCATGACGATCTCTCCTTCGTGGTGAACGCGTCCCGCGGATGGTGCGCCGACGCGTGGATGGTCCTCGCTGGTGGTCTCCGACACTACCGCTTGCATCCCATGATCTGAGACGGCAGTATTGCCATATGGACAACTCTAGCGGAGTCGGCGTGCTCGACAAGGCGGCCCTCGTGCTCTCGGCCCTCGAGTCGGGACCCGCCACCCTCGCCGGCCTCGTCGCCGGCACCGGCCTCGCCCGACCCACCGCCCACCGCCTCGCGGTCGCCCTCGAGCACCACCGCCTCGTGGCCCGCGACATGCAGGGCCGCTTCGTCCTCGGGCCCCGCCTCGCCGAGCTGTCCGCGGCCGCCGGGGAGGACCGGCTGCTCGCCGCCGCCGGGCCCGTGCTCGCCCGCCTGCGCGACATCACCGGCGAGTCCGCCCAGCTCTGGCGTCGCCAGGGCGAGCACCGTGTGTGCGTCGCCGCAGCCGAGCGGCCCTCCGGCCTGCGCGACACGATCCCCGTGGGGTCACAGCTCACCATGCGTGCGGGCTCCGCGGCGCAGGTGCTGCTCGCGTGGGAGGACCCCGAGCGCATGCACCGCGGCCTCCAGAACGCCGCCTTCTCCGCCACCGCCCTGTCGGGGATCCGTCGCCGTGGCTGGGCCCAGTCGATCGGTGAGCGCGAGCAGGGCGTGGCCTCGGTCTCCGCCCCGGTCCGCTCCCCCGGCGGCAAGATCATCGCCGCCGTGTCGGTCTCCGGGCCGCTCGAGCGGCTGTCGCGCCAGCCCGGTCGCATGCACGCCCCCGCCGTCCTCGCCGCGGCCGAGCGGCTCTCGGAGTCGCTGCGCCGGGCGGCGGCCGAGTAGGTCAGGTCACGCCCGCGCGATCGGGGAACATCCTCCCGCCCTGAGCAGGACGATCTTCCCCGGTCGCAGACCCGCCGCTGCGTGTCTCAGAAGAGCGCGTCCTGCTCGAGCGAGAGCAGCGTCTGCTTGCGCTCCAGCCCTCCGGCGTACCCGGTGAGCGTGCCGTTGGCGCCGATGACCCGGTGGCACGGGATCACGATGGGGATCGGGTTGCGCCCGTTGGCCAGCCCGACCGCACGCGAGGCGGCGTTGGTCATCCCCAGCCGACCCGCGATCTCACCGTACGACGCGGTGTCGCCGTAGCCGATGGTGAGCAGTTGGTCCCAGACCCGGCGCTGGAAGTCGCTGCCCAGCGGGTCGAGCGGGAGGTCGAACTCCTTGAGGTCGCGCGCGAAGTACGCCGTCAGCTGGCGCACCGCCTCGGCCAGCAGCGGGTGGTCGTCACCGCGGGCCCCGAGGGGGCGGCCGTCGGGGGGCTGGCGGAACGGGGTGAACTCGATCGCGCTGATCGCGCCGTCGCGCTCGATGATGCGCAGGTCGCCGATCGGCGAGGACATCACGGTCCACATGTCAGGTCTCCTTGGGTGCCGGCGTGGCCGGGGTGTCGGGCATGAGGGTGTTCCACAGGTGCATGAGGGCGTACGAGCGCCACGGCCGCCACTGCTCGGGGTCCGCCGGGCCGGCAGGCTCGGGGACCAGGTCGCGCAGCACGTTGCGGACGGCCAGGTCGGTCGGCAGGAAGACGTCGGGGTGGCCCAGCGCCCGCATCGCGACGTAGTCGGCGGTCCACGGCCCGATGCCGGGCAGCTCGAGGAGCGCACGGCGTACGTCGTCGCGGTCCGGACCGCGGTCCAGCGCGACGTCGCCGGAGGCCAGCGCCGCCGCCAGGCCGACCAGCGCGCGGCCGCGCGCACGGGGCATGGGAAGGGTCTCCGGATCGACCCGGGCGAGGGTCGCCGCGTCCGGGAAGAGGTGGGTCAGACCCGGGATCTCCGACTCGACGCGACGCCCGTGCTCGGCGACGACCCGACCGGTGACCGTGCGGGCCCCCGTGACGCTGACCTGCTGCCCGATGACCGTGCGCACCGCCGTCTCGTCGCCGTCGACCTGGCCGGGGACGCGCAGACCCGGGGTCGCGCAGACCAGCCTGCCCAGCACCGGGTCGTCGGCGAGGTGGTCGTCGACCGCCACCGGGTCGCAGTCGGCGTCGAGAAGGCGCCGTACGCGCTCGACGGCCGCCGAGGTGTCGCGCAGGTCGCGCAGCGAGAACTCCGCGGTGACGAAGGCGGTCTCGCCCGCCACGACCGAGTCGGCGAGCTCGAGCTGGACGGTGCCGGGGCCGTGCGGGAGGTCGAGGGTGCGGGCGTACCAGCCCGGTCCGGCGACCTCGACTCCCGGGACGAGGTGGTAGGCGAGGAAGTCGAGGAGGCGGCGACCGGCGAACGGCGTGCGGACCGCCAGCCGCATCACCACGGCGCCACGGGTGGTCGCACGCGTACGACGTCCGCGCAGCGCGGTAGGAGTGAGGGCGTAGACCTCACGGACGGTCTCGTTGAACTGGCGGATGCTGGAGAACCCCGCCGCGAAGGCGACGTCCGAGAGCGGCATCGACGTCGTCTCGATGAGCACCCGGGCGGTCTGCGCCCGCCGGGCCCGGGCCAGGGCGAGGGGCGGGGCCCCCAGCTCCTGCGTCAGCAGGCGACCGAGGTGGCGAGGGGTGTAGCCGATCCGCCGGGCCAGCCCGTCGACGCCCTCCCGGTCGACGAGGCCGTCGCTGATGAGACGCATCGCCCGCCCCGCCACGTCGGCTGCGACGTCCCAGTCGGGGCTGCCCGGGGTGGCGTCCGGCAGGCAGCGCTTGCACGCGCGGAAGCCGGCCGCCTGGGCGGCGGCGGCCGTCGGGTGGAAGGTCACGTTGGCGTAGGCGGGGGTGCGGGCCGGACAGCTCGGGCGGCAGTAGATGCCCGTCGTGCGCACGGCCGTGCAGAACACCCCGTCGAAGCGACGGTCCCTACTCTTCACGGCGCGGTAGCAGGACTCCGGGTCGAGGAGGGCCATGCGCGTCGCGGTGTTCACGAGGACGATTCTGGCGGAGGACCGATCGGGTTACCAGCGGGAATCGGACACCGCGGCGGGCGTGCCGGGACGCGGCCCCGGCAACGACGAAGGCCGGCCCCAGAGGGACCGGCCTTCATCTGTGTTGTACCCCCGACCGGATTCGAACCGGCGCTAACGCCGTGAGAGGGCGCCGTGCTAGGCCGCTACACAACGGGGGCATACTTTTTGCTTCTCACGAAGCGATCGGAACTATAACCACCGCTCCGACCCCTACCAAAATCCCGGCCTCAGACCGGGATTCCGCTGGGATACTAGGACTCGAACCTAGAATAACTGGACCAGAACCAGTCGTGTTGCCAATTACACCATATCCCACTGACTTACTGGTTTTCGGCCCTTCCGACTCGTCGTCCGGACCGAGAAGAAACCTTACACGGGACCGCGCGAGGCTTCCAAAACGGGCCCCCGCACGGTCGCCGACAGCCCCATCCGGCGGGCCGTCCAGGTGGCCAGGACGAGGTAGACGAGCGACTGGGTGAGCGTTCCCGGCAGGCTCCACCACGACCCGCCCGTCGGACTCAGGGTGCTGGCCATGTCGGTGAACGCGAGCGCCAGGCCGAAGGCCAGGAAGTTGTTGAGCACGTGCATGGCGATGCCTGCCTCGAGGCCACCGGTGAGGATGACGAGCGTGCCAGCAACCAGGCCGAAGGCCAGCCGGTCGACGAAGATCGGCCAGCTCTGGCCCAGCCCGTGCGCGAGGGCGAAGAGCAGGGCGGAGAACCCGACCGCGAACGCCCTGCTACCGAAGAGGCCGCCGAAGGCCTGCTGCAGGTAGCCGCGGAACGCGTACTCCTCGCCGGCCGCCTGGAGCGGCGTCAGCAGGAGGACGACGAGCAGGAAGTCGCGGGTGGTGCGGGTGAAGTCGTTGGGCTCCGTGGCCATCTCGGTGCCGCCCTGCTGGGGCACGAACATGCTCACGACCACGGTCGCGACCAGCGCCACCACCGAGATGCCCAGGCAGGCCAGCAGGAAGCGCCAGCGGATGCGGGCGGCGACCGAGGACAGCCACCCGGGGCGCAGGCCGTGCAGCCACCAGGTCAGCAGCCAGGTGATCGGGATGGCGGTGGCCAGCACGAGGTTGACGTAGGCCAGGCCCAGCGGGGTGGGATCACCCAGGTCGAGGACGCGGTTGACGCCCTCCCCCACCGGCTGGTCGGTCGCCAGCAACCACACGACGTACGGCAGCTGCCACAGGAGTGGCGCCACGGCGAAGACACCGAGGGTGAGCAGCACGACGCCCAGGATCGGGCGCCAGGCGCCCTGGCGACCGAGCCGGTGGACGAGGTGGTAGCCCAGGTCGTCGGGGCGCTGGTCGGGCACGGACGTCCGTCAGGCAGACATGGCGTCGCGCAGCCGGGCCAGCGAGCGCTCACGGCCCAGCAGCTCGAGCGACTCGAAGAGCGGCGGGCTGACCTTGCGTCCCGTCACGGCGATCCGCACGGGGCCGAAGGCGTGCCGCGGCTTGAGGCCGCGCTCCTCCACCAGGGCCCGGCGGAGCGCCTCGTCGATCTCGGCGGTGCTCCAGTGCTCGATGGCCGAGAGGGCGTCGTACGACGCGGCGACGACCTCGCGGCCGGTGTCGTCGAGCTCGTCGGTGCGGGTGAAGTCGGCGTCGTCGACGAAGAGGAAGCCGAGCATGTCGACGACCTCGGTGAGCTTGTTGATGCGCTCCCCCACCAGCGGCATGGCCTGGTCGAGCAGCTGCCGGTCGGGCAGGTCGGCGGGGTCGAGGACGCCGGCCTTCTCCAGGAAGGGCAGGCAGCGCTCGGTGATCTCGTCGAGCGGCAGCAGGCGCAGCTGCGAGGTGTTGATGGCCTCGGCCTTCTTGAGGTCGAAGCGCGCCGGGTTGGGGTTGACGTCCTTGATGTCGAACGCCTGCACCATCTCCTCGAGGGTGAAGACGTCGCGGTCCGGGGCGATCGACCAGCCGAGCAGCGCGAGGTAGTTGAGCAGGCCCTCGGGGAGGAAGCCCTGCTCGCGGTAGAGCTCCATGTGCGCCTCGGGGTCGCGCTTGGAGAGCTTCTTGTTGCCCTGGCCCATGACGTAGGGCAGGTGGCCGTACTGCGGGGTCTCCTCGGCGAGGCCGATCGCCTTGAAGGCCTCGAAGAGCGCGACCTGGCGGGGCGTGCTGGAGAGCAGGTCCTCGCCGCGCAGGACGTGGGTGATCCGCATCGTGGCGTCGTCGACCGGCGCGGTCAGCGTGTAGAGCGGGTCGCCGTTGGCACGCGCGAGCGCGAAGTCGGGGACGAACTCGGTCCGGAAGGTGATGTCGCCTCGCACCAGGTCGGTGAAGGTGATCTCGCCGTCGGGCATCCGGAAGCGGACGACCGGCGCGCGACCCTCGGCCCGGAAGGCGTCGACCTGCTCGTCGGTCAGCTCGCGGCAGAAGCCGTCGTACCCCATGACCTTGGAGCCCGAGGCCTTGCGGCGCGCGGTGACCTCGTCGGTGGTGCAGAAGCAGTCATAGGTGTACGACGACGCGCGCAGGCGATCGAGCACGTCGGCGTAGATGTCGCTGCGCTCGGACTGGCGGTAGGGACCGAAGTCACCGCCCTTGAGCGGGCCCTCGTCCCAGTCGAGGCCGAGCCACTGCATCAGGTCGATGAGCGAGTCGTAGGACTCGGTGGTGTTGCGCTCCTTGTCGGTGTCCTCGATGCGGAACACGAACGTGCCGCCGTGGTGGCGGGCGAACGCCCAGTTGTAGAGGGCCGTGCGGGCGAGGCCGACGTGCGGGCTCCCGGTCGGGGACGGGGCCATGCGGACGCGGACGGGGGTGCTCATCGCTGTGCCACCTTGTTGGTGAGGGTGCCGATGCCGGCGATCGAGACCTCGACCTCGTCACCGACCTCCATGGGACCGACGCCCTCGGGGGTGCCGGTGAGGATCACGTCGCCGGGGAGCAACGTCATGACGCTGGACACGTGCGCGATCAGCGTCGGAATGTCGAAGATCAGGTCGGCCGTGGTGCCGTCCTGGCGGACGTCGCCGTTGACGTGGGTCTGGATCCGGACCCCGTCGACGAAGGTCTGCGGGTCCAGGTCGGTCTCGATCCACGGGCCGAGCGGGCAGAACGAGTCGAAGCCCTTGGCGCGGGTGAACTGCACGTCGGACTTCTGCAGGTCGCGGGCGGTGACGTCGTTGGCGATCGTGTAGCCGTGGATGACGTCGGTCGCCTGCTCCGGCGGCACGTCGCGGCAGATGCGGCCGATCACCACGGCCAGCTCGCCCTCGTAGTGCAGGTCCTGCGTCTGGCGGGGGTAGAAGATCGGGTCGTTCGGCCCGACGACGCTGGTGTTGGGCTTGAGGAACATGAGCGGCTCGGCGGGCAGGTCGTTGCCCATCTCGGCCGCGTGCGCGGCGTAGTTGCGGCCGATGCCGACCACCTTGCTGCGGGGCAGCACGGGGGCGAGGAGGCGGACGTCCTCGAGCCGGTACTGCTGGTCGAGCAGCTTGACGCCGACGTACAGGGGGTCCCCGGCGAGTGCCACGACGACCGTGTCGTCGGACGGCTGGCCGAACTCGTCGACCTCGCCCGTCACGACGCCGTACATGGGCTCGTCTCCGGTGGTGAATCTGGCGATACGCACGGCCCGACCCTATCCGGCGGCCACCGCCCGCAGCGCGGCGAGGCTGCGCTCCACGTCCGTCCCGCTCGTCGACCAGTTGCTGACCGACACCCGGAGCACGGCCCGGTCGTGCCAGCGCGATCCCGACATCCACGCGGTGCCGTCGGCCAGCACGCCCGCCACCACCGTGCGGGTCCGCTCGTCGTCGCCGAAGGCGGCACAGACCTGCGTGAAGTCGACGTCGTTGAGCACCTCGGCGCCCTCGATGGCCCCGATGCCGCGGGCGAGCTCGGCGGCCCGGTCGCACAGGCCGTCGACGAGGTCCGCCACCCCGTCCCGCCCGAGGGCGCGCAGCACCGCCCACACGGTGAAGGCGCGCCCGCGCCGGCTGATCTCCGGCACCTTGTCGAACGGCTCGCCGGCCTCGTCGTGGATCAGGTAGTCACCGTGCATCCCCATGGCGGCGCGCAGGGCCGGGCGGGAGCGGACGATGGCCAGCCCGCAGTCGTAGGGGACGTTGAGGGTCTTGTGCGCGTCGGTGGCCCAGGAGTCGGCGGCCGCCACCCCGTCGACGAGGTGGCGGTGCGCGCGCGAGGCCCCGGCGAAGAGCCCGAAGGCCCCGTCCACGTGCACCCAGGCACCGTGCTCGTGGGCCACGGCGATGGCCTCGGCGAACGGGTCGAAGGCTCCCGAGTGCACGTTGCCGGCCTGCAGGACGACGACCAGGGGTCGGCCGTCGTGGTCCTCCAGCGCGGACCGCAGGGCCGCGGGGTCGAGACGTCCCTGGTCGTCCACCGCGACCGGCTCGGGGAGCCCCAGGCCCAGGTAGCGCAGCGCCAGGTCGACGGTGTCGTGCCGCTCCGCGCCCACGACGACCCGCACCCCGGGAGAGCCGACCAGCCCGCGGCTCGCCACGTCCCAGCCGGCGCGGCGCAGCACCTCGTCGCGACCGGCCGCCAGGCAGGTGAAGTTGGCCATCGTGCCGCCGGTGACGAAGCCGACGGCGCTCTCCCCCGGCAGTCCCAGCAGGTCCAGCAGCCAGGCCTCGGTGATCTCCTCCACGGCGGTGTGGGCCGGGGTCAGGGAGCGGAGGCCCGCGTTCTGGTCCCACGCACTGACGAGCCAGTCGGCGGCCAGCGCGGCGGGGTGGGTGCCGCCGATCACGAAGCCGAAGAACCGTCCCGACGGCATCGCGGTGAGCCCGGGCTCGCAGGCCCGCGCCAGCAGGTCGACGACGTCCTCCGGCGCCGTCGGGCCCTGCGGGAGGTCGGCGCCCAGGCTCGCGGCCACCTGCTCCGGCGTGGCGGACGGGGGGACGCGGCGCTCGTCCAGCGAGGCCAGCCAGTCCAACGCGAGGGCGTGTGCGCGGTCCAGCGCCGGGTGTTCGGGCGTGCCGGTCATGGCTGCTCCTCACGTGGGTTCCCCAGTGTGGCACCGCCCGACCTACCCTGTCCTGCGTGCAGGTCGTGGTGCAGGAGCAGGTGCTGGCGCGGGAGGAGTGGCTCCCCCGCGCCGAGGCGCACGCCGCGCGGATCGACGCCCACGTGGCTCCGCACCTGTCGCGCCGGGCCGGCGGGGTGAAGCACCCGGTCCACGACTTCCTGTTCACCTACTACTCCCAGCGGCCCGCCCAGCTGCGGCGCTGGCACCCGGGGTACGGCGTGCGGCTCGCCGACGCCCCCGAGTACGACGGGCTGCGGGGCTACGACTCCGGCGCCGTCACCGAGGCGTACGTCGCGTCGCAGGCGCCGTTGCTGCGCGGGCTGGCGAACCTGCTGCGGGCGACCGAGTCGCGCCCGGCCCACACGGGGTGCTTCGGGCTGCACGAGTGGGCGATGGTCTACGGCCAGTCCGCCGACGAGGTGCGGCACCACGACTGGCCGCTGCGGCTCGGGGCGACGGGCACCGACGCCGTCGTCGAGTCGCACCGCATCCAGTGCTCGCACTTCGACGCGTTCCGCTTCTTCACGGGGCCGGCGCGGCCGCTCAACGCGATGCAGCCCGGGCGCGACGACCGGGCGTCGTACGAGCAGCCGGGGTGCCTGCACGCCGGGATGGACCTCTACAAGCACGCCTTCCGGCTCACGCCGATGATCAGCTCGGACATCGTCGCCGACTGCTTCGAGCTGGCCCGCGACATCCGCGAGCTCGACATGCGGGCCGCGCCGTACGACCTCGCGGACCTCGGCTTCGACCCGGTGCGCATCGAGACGGCCGAGGGCAAGGCCGTGTACGTCCGGGAGCAGCGGGCCTTCGCCGAGCGGGGGGCTCCCCTGCGGCGACGGCTCGTCGAGGAGTGCGAGCGGCTCGGCCGCGTCACTTCCTGAGCCAGCCGGGCCTGCTCGCCGCCTCGGCGATGACGTCGGCACTCCCGGCGCGGAGCTCGGCGGCCCGCTCGGCCTCGAGCTGCTGCAGGCGGCCCAGTCCCAGGCCCACCGGACCCGTCGCCTCGCGGTGGTGAGCCAGGTCGTCCAGGGCGGCCCGGGAGACGACGGTGTCCTGGTGCTCCCCGAGCACCTCCTGCACCGCCTCGGCCCGGGCGGCGAGCTCCTCGGCACCGGCACCGAGGACGGGCGTGGCCGCCTCGGCGGCGTACCGCAGGCGCTTGGCCGCCTTGCGGACGTCGTGCAGGGCGCGGTCCTGCGACGGCTCGTCGGCGGCCTGCTCGACACGGCGTGCGCGGCGGCGGAAGCGCTTCACCTCGGCGCGCAGCATCGAGGTGAGCGCCCGGCGCGCCGGGCGCTCGGCGCGGGACCTGAACGGCGCTGCGGTGAGGAACTCCTCGAGGCCGTCCAGCAGCCGGAGGTAGCGGACGTCGTCGAGCACACGGGCGGCGTCGGCCAGCGCGACCCGGTGCTCGTCCGTGAGCACCGCGTCGACATGGCGGCGGGTCGCCACCGTCGTGGGGTCGTCGTCCCTGAGCAGCGCGTCGAGGCGCCCCCGCAGCACGGTCAGGTCGCGGGCATCACCCAGCGAGGAGCCCAGCCAGCGCAGCTCTTCACGCAGCGAGTCGGCCGTCCCTGCCGCGTCCTTCGTCACCAGCGGGCGGAAGGTCGCGAGGGCGGACCGGAGTCGCCGGGCCGCCACCCGGATCTGGTGGACGGGCTCGTCGAGACGGCCGGACCGGAGCTCCCGGTCCTGCTCCAGCAACCGGTCCAGCTGCGCGGCCAGGTAGCCGAGGCAGACCTCCCCGACCGTGGTCGCACCGATCGCCGAGTGCCGCCTCCAGCCGTCGTCCGGCAACCGGTCGGCCAGGATGCGCGCTACCTTGGAGGCCCGGGTGGCGGGGCTCGCTCCGGCGGACCGCAGCACCGGGTCGAGGGCATCGAAGACGCCCCTCCCGCCCTCGACCAGCTCGAGCTCCCACTCGCGCCATGCGTCGGTGGTGAGACCCTCGCCGGCAACCACGGGCAGGGCCTCGGCCCGGACCCGGTCGTCGCACAGCTCGGCCACGACCACGCCGTCCTCGACGACCCGGCGCACCGACCTGCGGGTGCTCAGGCGGGCCACGGGCACCACCTCGACGTCGCGCAGGTGCGCCCGCACCCGGTCGAGCAGCGGGGGCGGGACCGTCTCACTCCCGATCGGCGCGTGCACCTCGACCCGGGCGTCGTCCTTGCCGGGCAGCTTGAGGTGCCAGCCCTCGTCGACCCCACCCGTGCGCCGGCGCAGCGTGATCCCCGCGGCCTGCAGCCGGAGGTCGGGGGTGTCGTAGTAGGTGGCGACGAGGTCGTGCTCGACCGGCTCGACCGCTCCCGGCAGGTCGGGGACGACGGCGTCCGGGCCCACGTCGTACTTGCGCTCGACCTCGCGCTGATCGACCACCGGCCCCTCGCTCAGAACTCGTAGCCGAAGGCGTCGATGGCGTCGGCGAAGACCAGGCCGACGCGCTCGCGGGAGGCGTCGGAGTAGAGCTCGCGGTAGTGACCGGCGGGGCGGGCGTTGCCCTTGGCGCGGGGCAGGTCGGGGCCGCCGGGGAGGCCCAGGTGCTCCCAGACCTCGGCGAGCTCGGTGTCGAGGTGCTCGTAGCGCAGCACCCGGTCGGCGACGAGGCGACCGCGGATGCGGTACATCCGCCGGTTGTTGGCCAGCTGCTCGATCCACTCCTCCGCGACGTAGGTGTCGAAGTCGGGGAGCTCCTCGCGGTCCTTGTACTTCCAGTAGTAGAGCGAGACCACCGCGTCCCAGGGGTTCCGCTCGATCGCGAACTTGTAGTAGTCGCGCCACGCGTCCGGGCCGAGGGTGTCGCGCGCCAGCCGGGCGCTCATGTGGTTGAACGCCTTGCGCGGCAGCGGCGGCGACTGGAAGTTCTGCGGGCCGCGTCCCCCGGCGGCCGTGCGCAGCTCCTCGTCCTCGGGGCTGATGAGCGTGATCACGTCGTCCGGGCCGCAGACCTTGGACAACGCGATCTCGACGCTCGTGCCCGCCGTCTTGCGAGTCTTGAGGAAGATGAAGCGGTGGGCATGGGACGCGATCACGCCCCGACCCTACCGGCGGGCCCGGCGACCCACGTTGGCTAGCGTGAGGCAGGTGACGAGTCCTCTGGATCCCGCTGCGCAGCGGGTGGTGGCCAACTTCCTCGACGCCGACGGACGGCTGCGGACGATCCCGTCCAGGCGGGCCAAGCTGCTGGTGGTGCTCGACCACCTGGCCCAGTCCTTCGAGCTCGGGCGGACCTATCCCGAGTCCGAGGTCAACGAGATCCTCGCGCGGTCCCACCCGGACTTCGCGGCCCTGCGGCGCTACCTCGTGGAGGACCGGTTCCTCAGCCGCGAGGACGGCCACTACTGGCGCAGCGGCGGCACCGTCGATGTCTGAGCCGCGGGTGGAGGCGGGACGGGAGTTCCGCGACGAGGACTGGTACGCCGAGGACCTGGGCGCCGCCCGCTTCACCGACTGCACCTTCACCGACGTGGACCTCAGCGAGTGCACCACCTCGGGCGCCGTCTTCGAGAGGTGCACCTTCCACGGGTGCCGGCTCAGCTCGTCGACCCACACCTCCACCGCGTTCGTGGCGTGCGACCTGCGCCGCACGAAGCTGTTCGACGTCACGCTGGACGGCTGCAAGCTGGTCGGCACCGTCTTCTCCGAGTGCGTCATGCGCCCCATGACGGTGCGCGGCGGGCAGTGGCAGGGCGTGACCATCCGCGGCACCAACCTGGCCCGGCTGGACCTCTCCGGGGTGGACCTCCGCGAGGCGGACCTGTCGATGAGCGACCTCACCGGCGCCTCGCTGAAGGACGCGAGGCTGGACCGCGCCACTCTCAGGGAGGCCACGCTGACCCAGGCCGACCTGCGAGGGGCGTCCCTCGACGGGGTCGACCTGGGCTCGGCCCGGCTGCGCCGGACGCGGCTGGACCTGTCCGGCGCGGTGCTGCTCGCGGAGCTGCACGGCGCCGAGGTCGACGTCAGCCCCTGACGCGCCGTCCCGCCGGGGCATGGGCGCCGAGGCCGTCGAGCACCAGCCCGAGCCCGACGTCGAAGTCGGACGCCCGGTCGCCGGCCGGGGGCCCGTCGATGGCGCCCGCGCTCTCGGCCTGGAGCGCGGTCTGCTCCTCGAAGGTGTGGCCGAAGACGAAGTGCAGCAGCGTCCGCGCGCCCACGCCCACCAGCGGATCGGTGAAGCCGGCCGTGGCGAGGATCTCCTCGAGCTCGTCGGCCGGCGCCTGCGCACCCAGCCCGAAGGCGTAGACCGTGGGCACCAGGTCGGCGCCGTCGCGGTAGGCGAGCATCGCGTCGCGCAGCTCGTAGCAGGCCTCGACGAGCTGGTCGTCCCATGCGCCACCGGCCCGAGGGCGCCGCCCACGGGCCAGCACCTCGTCGGCGACCGCGGCGAGCAGGGCCTGCTTGCTGGGGAAGTGGTGGTAGATGGCGCTGGCCTGCAGACCGAGCTCGGAGCCGAGCCGGCGCATGGTCAGCGAGGCGAGCCCGTAGTCGTCGAGCACCTGCACGGCCCGCTCGACGATGTCCTCCCGGTGGTGGCGCACGGGTTCCCCCCTTGGTCCGGCGGTGAGACCGCATTGACGTCGTTCGCGCGCCACCCTAACCTGAACGCCGTTCAACTGACCACCGTTCAGGTACGCGAAGGATCCCCCATGCACCCACGTCGCACCGGCACCGACATCGCCCTGATCGCGGCCTTCGCCGCCCTCATCGCGGTCTGCGCCCTCCTCCCCGCACTCAAGGTGGGCGGCCCGGTGCCGATCACCCTCCAGACCTTCGCGGTGCTGCTCTCCGGCGCCGTCCTCGGCATGCGGCGCGGTTTCCTGGCCGTCCTGCTGTACGTCGTCGCCGGCGCCGCCGGACTGCCGATCTTCTCGGGAGGCGCGGCCGGCCTCGCCGTGCTGACCGGCCCCACGGCCGGCTACCTGCTGGGCTTCCCGCTGGCGGCGGGGATGTGCGGCTTCATCGTCGAGCGGCTCCCCCGCCGGTCGTTGGCCAGCGTGCCCACGATCTTCGCGGCCGGGCTGTTCAGCTCGGCGGTCTTCATCCACACCCTCGGCATGGCGGGCCTGGTCCTGCGGGCCGACATGACGTGGGCGCAGGCTTTTAACGTGGACAAGATCTTCTGGATCGGCGACGTCCTCAAGAACGTCGCGATGGCCTTCGTGGCCACCGCCGTGCACCGCGCCTTCCCCGACCTCCTGGGTCGTCGCGACGACGAGGGCTCGACGCAGGAGCAGCCGGAGGGCACCCTCACCACGTGAGTGCGATCTCCCTCGAGCAGGTCACCGTCCGGGTCCCGACCCACGACGGTGACCTGCTCGTCCTCCACGAGACGTCACTGTCCCTGACCGAGCAACGGATCGCGCTCGTCGGTCCCAATGGCTCCGGCAAGTCGACGCTCGCGCGCCTCGTCAACGGGCTGGTGACGCCGTCCACCGGGCGGGTGCTGGTCGACGATCTCGACGTCAGGCGGTCCGGCCGGGAGGTGCGTCGACGGGTCGGCTTCATGTTCACCGACCCCGCCGCCCAGCTCGTGATGCCGACCGCGCGCGAGGACGTGGCGCTCTCGCTGCGGCGTACGCACCCCGACAAGGCCGACCGCATGGCCGCCGCCGACAAGGTCCTGGCCGACTTCGGCCTCGACGGCTTCGGCGACCGCAGCGTCCACGGGCTCTCGGGTGGCGAGCGCCAGCTCCTTGCCCTGGCCGGCGTGCTGGCGACGGAGCCGTCCGTGCTGGTGGCCGACGAGCCGACCACGCTGCTCGACCTGGGCAACAGCCGCCGCATCGGCGACCTGCTGCTGTCGTTGCCCCAGCAGCTCGTGCTCGTGACGCACGACCTCGACCTGGCGGCGCGGTGCGACCGTGCGCTGCTGGTGCGCCACGGGCGGGTCGAGCAGGACGGCGCGGCCGACGACGTGGTCTCGCACTACCGGGCCACGGCGTGAGCGCCGAGCTGCTCGGGATCTACCGCCCGGGCGACACGTTCCTGCACCGGCGCCGCGCCGGGACCAAGCTGCTGGGCCTGATGGTCGCGAGCATCGTGGTCGTGGTCGTCCACGGCCCGGTCTCGGCCGTCGTCTTCGTGGCGGTGGCCCTGGGACTGCTGGCGTGGTCCGGCGCGCGGCTCGACGTGACGCTGCGGGCGATGCGGGGGCTGCTGGTCATGGCCGTCCTGCTCGGCGCCTGGACGGTGTGGCAGAGCGGGTGGCCCCGGTCGGTCGAGGTCGTGGGCGACCTGGTGGCGCTGCTCCTCCTCGCGACCACTCTCACCGTCACCACCCCGGTCGACGAGGTCATGGATGCCGTGGTCCACGGGCTGCGCCCGCTGCGGCCACTGGGGGTCGACCCGGAGCAGGTGGGGCTCGCATTCTCGCTCATGCTGCGCGCGATCCCCTCGACCCTCACCCTCGCCGGGGAGGCGCGGGACGCGGCCCTGGCCCGCGGGCTCGAGCGCTCACCCCGGGCCCGGTTGGTCCCCCTGGTCATCAGGGTGGTGGCCCGCGCCCGTGAGACCGGCGACGCGCTGCACGCCCGAGGCGTCGGCGACCAGCACTGAAGCGCGACGAAGCACGACGGCGTCCGACGCCCCGGTGCCGGCACGCACACTCGCTCAGGACAACGGCTGGGTGAGGAACCACCGGTGCCCGGACGGGTCGCGGAAGACGGCCACCCTCCCCGCCGGTGGCGAGTCCTCGGGGCCCCGGTCGAGCGTCGTACCGGCCGCGCGCACGCGCTCGCACACCGCGTCGACGTCAGCGACCGTCAGGTGCAGCGTCACCGCCGCGCCACGAGCCGCATCGGGGGCCGCCACCCCGGAGGACTCGAACTCCTCGGACATCATCCAGCCCGCGCCGTCGACGGCCAGCTCGACGTGCCCGATGCGACCGTCGTCCATGACGATCGGCGGGTAGGTCACCTCGGCGCCCAGCACGTCTGCGTACCAGTCGATGGCGGCCCGCGCGTCGCGGACGCAGAGGTACGGCGTCAGCTCGCTCACCGGACCAGCGGACCACGCCCCCGTCCTGCTGTCCACCGCTCGGTCACCAGCCCGGCGGTCGGAGGTGTGCCCACGGGCGGACCTCCTCGAGCTGGGCCGCGGCGGCGAGGAGCACGTGCTCCTCGGCCGGCCGGGCCGCCAGCATGACCCCGACGGGCAGCCCGTCGCCGGTCCGGTGCAGCGGCAGGGAGACGGCCGGCATGCCGGTGACGTTCCAGGCACTGGTCCACGGCGTGAACCGCTTCTGTGCCTCGAAGTCCGCGGCCGGGTCCGCGTCGTCGCGCAGGGCGCCGACGAGCGGCGGCGGAGTCGCCAGGGTCGGGGTGAGCACCAGGTCGTACGGCGCCAGCGCGACGAGGGCGTCGGCGGCGTACTGGCGCATCCGGGCGATCGCGATGCCGAACTCCGGACCGCTCACCGCGCGGCCCCGGTCGGCCAGCCAGCGGGTCAGGGGCCGGAGCAGGTGCTCGGTGCCGGCAGGAGGCTCGGCGAGGGCGGTCAGCACCGCCCAGCAGGTCTCGAAGGTGGCGACCGCCTCACGGGGAAGCGGGACCGGCACGTCCTCGACCTCGTGGCCCAGCCCGGAGAGCAGGGCGGACGTCGCCTCCCACGCCTCGACGCTGCTCGTGTCGACGTCGCTGTCGGTGATGACTGGTGTGATGAAGCGAGCGACCCGGAGACGCCCCGGGTCGCGGTCGCAGGCGTCGAGAAAACGGACCGGAGGAGGTGGGGCCCAGGAGGGATCACCGGGTCGCCGGCCTGCCAGCACGTCGAGCAGCGCGGCGGCGTCGCGCACGGAGCGGGCGAGGGGCCCGGCGGTGGCCAGGCCGGTCGGGTCGCCGTACGCCGGGGCGGCACTGATCCGGCCGCGGGTGGGCTTGAGGCCGACGAGCCCGCAGCACGAGGCCGGGATGCGGATGGAGCCACCGCCGTCCGACCCCGGGGCCATGGGCACCAGCCCCGCCGCCACGGCTGCCGCCGCCCCACCGCTCGACCCACCGGCCGTCCGGCTGGGGTCCCACGGCGTCACGGCGGGGGGCGCGACGTCGGGCTCGGTGTAGCAGGGCGAGCCGAACTCCGGGGTGTTCGTCTTGCCGAGGCTGGGCATGCCCGCCGCCTCGATCGTGAGCACCACGTTGTCGGACGCGTCCGGCACGTGCTCGGCGTAGGTCGCCGAGCCGAAGGTCGTGCGCACGCCCGCGGTCGGGTGCAGGTCCTTGATGGCCGTCGGCACGCCCCACAGCGGGCCGGCGTCCGCAGGCCGGCGGCCCAGGTGCACGGCGTGCTCGCGCGCCCTCTCGGGGGTACGCGTGACGAACGCGCCGACGTGGTCGGCGCGCGCGAGGTAGTGCTCGACGAGCTCGAGCGGGGTGACCTCCCCCTGGCGGACGAGGTCACCCTGCTCGAGGGCGGTCAGGTCGTGGAGTGCGGCCACGCAGGCGACCGTACTCCCCCGTCAGGTCAGGCCGCGGCGTCGTCGCGGTAGGCCACCAGGTCGGCGACGGCGGCGCGGAACTTGGCCAGCACCTCGTCGTCGTTGAGGACGTCCACCTCGACGCCGGGCTGCGAGAGCACGACGGTCTCGATGACCTTGGCGCCGGCGATCGTCGCGGAGTGGCGGGCGTGCTCGTGCGACCACTTGCCGCCGTACGGCGTGGGTGTGGTGCCGACGGCCGCGAAGGGCTTGCCGACGATGGCACCCGCGCCGTAGGGGCGCGAAAGCCAGTCGATCGCGTTGTTGAGCACGGCCGGCATGGTGCCGTTGTACTCCGGGGTGATGACGAGGACGCGGTCGGCGGCGGCGACCTGCTGGCGCAGGTTGACCGCGGCGGCCGGCGGGGTCTCGCCGTCGATCTCCTCGTTGTAGAACGGGATGGCACCGAGGCCCTCCGCGATCTCGAGGGACACGCCCTCCGGGGCGGACGCCTGGAGCACCTCGGCGAGGCGGCGGTTGACGGAGTCGGCGCGGAGGCTGCCGACGAGGACGAGGACGCGGGTGTCAGTCATGCAGGTCTAAACGGACCGCAGTCCGCTTTCATTCCCCCACAACACAAGTATTTCACGGGACCCCTGTGGCGCTCCCCACTAGCCTGAGCCCGTGCCGATCAGCCTCCCGATGGCGGACGGCCCGCCTCCCGAGCGGGCCGACGCCGCACGCAACCGCGAGAGCATCCTCGCCGCGGCGCTGCGGCTGGTGGAGACCCGGGGGGTCGACTGCGTCACGATGGACACGGTCGCCTCCGAGGCCGGCGTCGGCAAGGGCACGCTGTTCCGGCGGTTCGAGAGCCGGGAAGGGCTCATGGCCGCGGTGCTCAACACCTCGGAGACCCAGTGGCAGGCCTCGGTGATCAGCGGCCCGCCTCCCCTCGGACCCGGGGCCCCACCGATGGAGCGGCTGCTGGCCTTCGGGCACTCACGGCTGCACGCCAACCTCATGTCCGCCTCGCTCATCGAGGCGGCCGGCCGGGCGGGCCAGCGGTCGGTCGCGGCGATGTCCTTCGCCAACATGCACGTGCGCTACCTCCTCCGGGAGCTCGGCGTCGACGGCGACCTGCCCCTGCTGGCGACCGCCATCCTCGCTCCCCTCGAGCTGGTCGTGCTGGAGCAGCAGGTCGAGCGGGAGCGGATCCCCGTCGAGCGGCTGGAGGCGGCCTGGGACGACCTGGTGCGCCGGGTCGTGGGCTGACGCAGCCCTAGCCCAGGGCGGAGGACGCGAGGATTGCGCCGAGCACCCAGATCGCGGTACCGACGGCCAGCCCGACCAGGGGCACCCACCAGGCGGAGCGTCGGCGAGCGATCCGGACCATGACCCACACCAGCGTGGCCAGGAAGACGACCGGCGGTGAGACTGCGCCCACCGCGGAGCCGAGGGCGAGCCGGCCGGTGTCGCACGGGTTGTCGCCGACGCAGCCGTCGTAGCCGACTCCGAAGAAGATCCCGAAGAACGACGCGATCGGCACCAGCACGGCGAGGCCGACCATGAGCAGCGCGGTCACGGCGCGCTCGACCGTCGAGGTCTGGCGCGGGAGGTCGTCGTACGGCGCGGGCGCGGTCACCGCGCGAACTTAGCGCTGGTGCCGGCGCAGCCCGAAGGTGAGCCCGTCGACCAGCGCGCCCCAGGACGCCTCGATGACGTTGTGGCCGACCCCGACGGTGACCCACGAGGACTCGCCGTCGGTCGTCTCGATGAGCACCCGGGTGATGGCGTCGGTGCCGTGGCCCTGGTCGAGGATGCGGACCTTGTAGTCGATCAGCTCGAACTTCGCGACCTCGGGGAACGCCTGCCCGATGGCGGTGCGCAGCGCCGCGTCGAGCGCGTTGACCGGCCCGTTGCCCTCCCCCGTGACGACGTAGCGCACGCCCTCGGCGCGGAGCTTGACCGTCGCCTCGGAGACCGCCTCCGCGGCCGGGGAGGTCTCGGTGATGACGCGCCAGGACTCGATGTCGAAGTACGACGGGCGCCGGCCCTCCACCTCCTCCACGAGCAGGAGCTCGAAGGACGCGTCGGCGGCCTCGAAGGTGTAGCCCCGCTGCTCGAGCTCCTTGACCCGGTCGGTCACGCGGGTGACCAGCTCGCGGTCGCCGGAGAGGTCGAAGCCCAGCTCGCGCCCCTTGAGCTCGATGGAGGCACGGCCGGCCATGTCGGAGACGAGCAGCCTCATGTCGTTGCCGACGCCGATGGGGTCCATGTGCTGGTAGAGGTTGGGGTCGACCTTGATCGCCGACGCGTGCAGGCCGGCCTTGTGGGCGAAGGCCGAGGTGCCGACGTAGGGCTGGCGCGAGGCCGGCGGAACGTTCGTGACCTCGGCGACCGCGTGCGCGATCCGGGTGGCCTCGCTGAGCAGCCCGGCCGGCAGCACCTGCCGGTCCAGCTTGAGCTCGAGGTTGGCCACGACCGAGACGAGGTCGGCGTTGCCGGTGCGCTCGCCGTACCCGTTGATCGTGCCCTGCACGTGCGTGGCACCCGCGTCGACCGCCGCGAGGGTGTTGGCGACCGCGCAGCCGGTGTCGTTGTGGCAGTGGATGCCGACGCGCGCGCCGGTGGTCTCGATGACGTCGTGCACGACGTCGCTCACCCAGTCGGGGAGCATGCCGCCGTTGGTGTCGCACAGGGCGACCACCTCGGCCCCCGCCTCGGCAGCGGTGCGCAGCACCTCGAGCGCGTAGGCGCGGTTGGAGCGGTAGCCGTCGAAGAAGTGCTCGGCGTCGAGGAACACCGTCTGCCCGGAGTCGCGGAGGTGGGTGATGGTGTCGCGCACCATCGCGAGGTTCTCCTCCAGCGTGGTGCGCAGCGCGAGCTCGACGTGGCGCTCGTGCGACTTGGCGACCAGCGTGACGACCGAGGCGCCGCTGTCGCGGAGCGCGGCGATCAGCGGGTCGTCGGCGGCGGCGACGCCGGCCCGCCGGGTGGCGCCGAAGGCCGCGAGCCGCGCGTGCCGCAGGTCGAGCTCCTGGGCGGCGCGGCGGAAGAACTCGGTGTCCTTGGGGTTGGCACCCGGCCAGCCGCCCTCGATGTAGCCCACGCCCAGTCCGTCGAGCTGGCGCGCGATCGTCAGCTTGTCGGCGACGGAGAGGTTGAGGCCCTCCTGCTGCGCGCCGTCGCGCAGCGTCGTGTCGTAGACGTGGAAGGAACCCTGCAGGTCCATCGATCTCTTCTCTCGGGCTGGAGCGTCGGTGTGGGGGTACAAAAAAACCTCCCGGGTGCAGGAGGTCGGCGCGGCGGGGGTCCCGTCGCGCTAGGCAATGATGATCGTGGTGCTGCTCACGGCTCCACTGTGCCATGCGTCCCCGGGCGTGGACAGTGATCTCGTCATCCGGTCACCCGCGCGACCGGGCAGGCCCCGCGCGGCGGACGTGGTCACAGCCAGCCGGGCAGGCGTACGTCGGCGAGCGGCCGGTCGGCGGCCGGCGCCCACTGGGTGCCGTTGCTCGACGCCGCGGAGGCGAGGCCGGCGGCCGCGGCCACCAGCACCAGCATGGCGAGGAACCACGGCACGCCCCGGGAGGCCACGGGGTGGCTGAGTCGCTGGACCGGTCGGCGCAGGCGGGAGCTGCCCGGTCCCCACCACATGGCGAGGGCCAGGGCGAGACCGATGACGCCGAGGCTGGGCGTCAGCGAGAGGCCGGCGGCGAAGCACAGGAGCGCCGCCGCCATCGCGAGCCCCAGGCTCCACGTCACGAGCAGCAGCACCCCGGGGACGGCGGCCAGTGCGTGCCACGGGGTGGCGAGCAGCAGCTGCGGGGCGTCGTACCACTTGGTGCCGCGGAGCTGGCGACGGGCGCCGGCGGCGCTGCCCGCGAGCGAGCCGCTGCGCAGCAGCCAGGTGACGACGACGGCGACCAGGGCGGTGACGTAGGGCGCGACCGCGACGCCGGCGCCGACCACGGCTGCTCCCGCGAGGACGAGGGTGCCGCGACGGAAGCGCTCGAGGCCGCCGGCGCGCGGCGGCGGCGCCCACGGGGGTGCCTCGGTGCCGGGCTCGCGGATCGCCTCGGTGGCCCCGTCCTCGGGCAGCACGCGGGTCTCCCGCGGACGGGGCTCGGTCCAGGGAGCGCGGTCCTGCGCCGGAGGCTCGGGAGCGTGCACGGGCGAGGTCGGAGGGGTGGTCACGCTCGCGGCCGGACGGTCCGAGCCGCTCCGCCAGCGGTCCGCGGGGAGCGGCTCGGAGCCCCGGCCGACGACCTCCGTGGTGTCCTGCGTCGACGCCAGCGTGGCGACCGCCATGGGCATCGTGAACGGGTCCGGCTCGCGCACCGCCCGGGACGGCAGCAGCCGGTCGAGCCACTGGCGCAGCTCGGGCAGTGACGGCCGCCGGGACGGGTCGGGGTCGAGGGCCTCCTCGATCGCCGGTCGCAGCACCGGGTCGAGGTCGGCCAGGTCGTGCTCGCCCCGGCGGACGCGGTCCATGACGGCCACCGAGGGGCCGCGGCCGAAGGGCGGGCGGCCGGTGCCGGCGAAGGCGACGGTCGCGGCCCACGAATGCACGTCGGACGCCGCGGTGGCGTCGTCGCCGTACAGGATCTCGGGTGCGAGGTAACCGGGCGTGCCCAGCAGCCAGCCGGTGTGGGTGAGCTTGGGGTCGTCGGCGACGCGGGCGAGGCCGAAGTCGATGAGGATCGGCGTGCGCCCCTCCATCAGCACGTTGGAGGGCTTGATGTCGCGGTGCAGCACCCCGACCTCGTGCACGGCGGCCAGCGCCTCGGCCAGGCAGCTCGCCGCCCAGACGAGGTCGGCGCCGGCGAGCGGGCCCTCCTCGTGGACGTGGTCGTGCAGCGAGAGCCCGGGGACGTAGCGGGTCGCCACGAAGGGGATGTCGCCCCACGGGTCGGCGTCGACGATCTCGGCGACCCGACGGCTCTTGATGCGGCTGAGGCTGTTGACCTCGCGCGCGAGGCGGTGGCGGGCCTCGTCGTCGCCGACGATGTGCGGGCGCAGCACCTTGAGCGCCACCCGCTCCCCGCCGGGGCGACGCGCGAGGTGGACGACGCCCATGCCGCCCTCACCGAGTCGGGTCAACAGCTCGTAGCCGCCCACCCGCAGACCGGGGGGCGCCTGCTCGGGGCGGGACGTGGTCACGCAGGGAGATTACCCGCGCGAGCCCCGTCGGCCGAGGATCCGGCGCCCCGGGGTGCCGGGCGTCACTCCCCCGGCTCGCCGCTCCGGTCCACGCGCACGCCGAAGCCGTGGACCAGCTGGGCGGCGAGCAGCGCATGGCCCTCGTGCTCGTGGAGCGGGGTGAAGAGGTGCCGCAGGCCCTCGTCGCCGCCTTCCGCGGCCCTGCCCTCGAGGACCCACGCCGCATGCGTACGCCGCTCGCCCGCGGCCGTCGGGCCCGCGCCGGGCGCGTGGAGCACGGTGGCCAGGACATCGGGACGCAGCGCGTCGACGCGCCGCGCGATCGTGCCCGGATCCCGGTCGAGAGCGTCCTCGCCGTGCGCGAGCAGCGCCTCGAACGTCATCACCCGGCGGTCGGGGTAGGAGCCGTCGAGGAGCACGACCTTGCGGACGGTCCGGATGTCGCCCCGCACCCGGCGCAGCGTGTCCGCCTGGTCGACGTCCTCGGCCACCACCACGACGGCGCCGGCCCCGTCGATGTGGCGGGCGACCTCCTCGGGCGTGCCGCCCGGGTGGACCGCGACCGTCGTGGCCGCGGCGCACAGGACGGCGAGGTGCGCGAGGACCCAGTCGACGCGGGTCCGGGAGAGGACCACGACCCGGTCGCCCGGCTCCACCCCCAGCCCGGTCAGCCCGGCCGCGAGGGGCTCGACGAGGGCGCGGGCGTGCTCCCACGACACGTCCTCCCAGGCCTCACGCCCCGGGCCACCCACCCGGTGGCGGAAGGCGAGGTCGCCGGGCGAGGAGACCGCGCGATCGCGGAACAGGCGTGCGAGCGTGGCCGGTCCAGCGGTGGTCCCCGTCGCCACCTCGTCCACGTGCAGCTCCCTCGTGCCCCCCGGCACGGCCCTCGGACCGGATCGTCAGCAGACCTGGTGCATCCATCCGAACGTGTCGTCGGCGCGACCCAGCTGGATGTCGACCAGCGCGGTCCGGATGCGCATCGTCAGGTCGGTCGACGCCGGGGCGGGTGCCTCGCCACCGTCCCACTTGAGCGAGCCGACGGGCGTCACCACGGCGGCGGTGCCGCAGGCGAAGATCTCGACGATGTCGCCGCTGGCCACGCCCTCGCGCCACTCATCGATGGAGAACCGGCGCTCCTCGACCTGGTGGCCGAGCTTGCCGGCCAGCTCGATGATCGAGGCCCGGGTGATCCCCTCGAGGATGGTGCCGGTCTCCGGCGTCACGATGCGTCCGTCGGCGTGCACGAAGTAGAGGTTCATCCCGCCGAGCTCCTCGACGTAGCGGCCCTCCTGGGCGTCGAGGAACACGACCTGGTCGCAACCGTGGGCGGTCGCCTGCTGCTGGGCGACCAGCGAGCTGGCGTAGTTGCCGCCCGTCTTGGCGGCACCCATGCCGCCGCGGCCGGCGCGCGTGTAGTCCTCGGTCAGCCACAACGTGACCGGCTTGACGCCGCCCTTGAAGTAGGCGCCGGCGGGCGAGGCGATGACCATGAAGGTGACGTGCTGCGCGGGCCGCACGCCGAGGAAGACCTCCGAGGCGAACATGAACGGCCGCAGGTAGAGGCTCTTCTCCCCGCCGTCGGCGTTGTCGGGCACCCACCGCTGGTCGACGGTCACCAGCGCGTCGACGGCCGCGACGAAGTCGTCGGGGTCGAGCTCGGGGAACGCCAGCCGTCGGCTGGAGCGCACCATCCGCTTGGCGTTCTCCTCGGGGCGGAACGTCCACACCGTGCCGTCGGGGTGGCGGTAGGCCTTCATCCCCTCGAAGGTCTCCTGCGCGTAGTGGAGCACCGCGGTCGCGGGGTCCAGCGTGAGGGGGCCGTAGGGCGTGATGCGGGCGTCGTACCAGCCCTTCTCGGGCGTCCACTCGACCGTGAACATGTGGTCGGTGAAGTGCGTCCCGAAGCCGGGGTTGGCGAGGATCTCGACGAGCCGCCCGTCGTCGACGGGCCGGTCGGTGGGGGTCGTGCTGATGTCCATGGCGTCAGGCTATCCGGATCGGTCAGAGACGGGCAGCGACGGCGTCGCCGACCTCGCTGGTACGACGGGTGGTGCCGGGCGTGCGCTCGGCCAGGTCGGCGAGCACGGCCGCCTCGACGGCCGCTGCGGCCTCGGGGTGGCCGAGGTGGTCGAGCAGCAGCGAGGTCGAGAGGATCGCGGCGGTGGGGTCGGCCTTCTGCTGGCCCGCGATGTCGGGCGCGGAGCCGTGCACGGGCTCGAACATCGACGGCGCCGTCCGGTCGGGGTTGACGTTGCCGGAGGCGGCCAGGCCGATGCCACCGGTGATGGCGGCGGCCAGGTCGGTGATGATGTCGCCGAAGAGGTTGTCGGTGACGATCACGTCGAAGCGGCTCGGGTTGACCGTCATGTGGATCATCGCGGCGTCGACGTGCATGTAGTCGGTGGTCACGTCGGGGAACTCGGTGGCGACCTGGTCGAAGATCCGCCACCACACCGAGCCGGCGTGCACGAGCACGTTGGTCTTGTGGACCAGCGTGAGGTGCTGCCGCGGGCGCCGCTGGGCGCGGGCGAAGGCGTCGCGGACGACCCGCTCCACGCCGTACGCCGTGTTGACGCTGACCTCGGTGGCGACCTCGGCCGGGGTGCCGACCCGCAGCACGCCGCCGTTGCCCGTGTAGGGGCCCTCGGTGCCCTCGCGGACCACCACGAAGTCGACCTCGCCCGGGTCCGCCAGCGGGCTGGGGGTGCCCGGGAAGAGCCGTGACGGCCGCAGGTTGACGTAGTGGTCGAGCTCGAAGCGGAGCCGGAGCAGCAGGCCGCGCTCGAGGATGCCGGGCGGCAGGTTCGGGTCGTTGGGCCTGCCACCGACGGCACCGAGCAGGATCGCGTCGTGCTCGCGGATCTCCGCGAGGACGGTGTCCGGCAGCACCTCGCCGGTGGCGAGGTAGTTCTCCGCGCCCAGGGAGTAGTGGGTCTGCTCGAACTTCACCGGCACGTCGACGGCCTCGAGGACCTTGAGGGCCTCGGGCACGACCTCCTGGCCGATGCCGTCGCCGGGGATGACGGCGAGGGTGACGGTGCCGGACGGGGTGCTGGTGGTGTCGGTGCTCATGCCCGCGAATCTAGTTGTCGTCGGGCAGGCGCCCGCCGTTGTCTCGCAGGTCAAGCGAGGCCTGGACGGCGGCCGTGGTGGCCTCCAGGCTGCGCGGGTTGTCCGGGTTGTGGCTGGCGGGGCCCCAGTCGGGGTACATGTCGTACATGGCGGTCTCCGTGTCGGTCGCGTGAAGTCGTCAGGGTCGGGTGGTGCGGCCCGACGCCCCGGGCGGGGGCGACGACGACTCGTGGATCACACGAGGGCGATGACCAGCGGACTGCGGATCGCGCGAGATGAGCTGGGAGCGAGTCCGCCGCGGGGCGTCAGGGCCTGGAACTTCTGTTCCGAGGCCACTGCAACGCCGAACACCGCGGCGAGGTGGCCTCGGTCAGGCCCCGCCGCGGCAGTCGATGAGTACGAGCTGGCTCCGCATGGTGAGACCGACCGTACGCCGCGCCCCGCGGGAGCGCACCGGGAAATGGCGAACCGCTCACGATGCGAGACGACAGCGTCGCCGTGACAGACTCGGCGGCCTCATGAGTGCCCCACCCGACCTTCCCGAGATCGTGTCCCGTGCCTTCGACGTGTCCCGCAAGGCGGGCTACGTCTCCTTCTGCCGCAACGAGACCGGCCGGCTGCTGGCGACCCTGGCCGCCACCCGGGGCGGCACCCTCGCCGAGTTCGGCACCGGTTGCGGCGTCGGCACCGCCTGGCTGCGGAGCGGCGTGCGCAACGGCGCCCACATCCTCACCGCCGAGCGCGACCCGCGACTGGCGACCGCCGCGGCCGAGATCTTCCGCGAGGACGACCACGTCGAGGTGCTCGAGGCCGACTGGTCGCTGCTGCACGAGCGCGGCCCCTACTCGCTCATCTTCCTCGACAGCGGCGAGCCCGAGGCGGTGCGCGTGGACGCCGTGGTCGACCTCCTCGAGCCGGGCGGCATCGTCGTGCTCGACGACTTCACCCCCTGCGAGATGTGGCCGCCCATCACCTACGGGCGGGTCGACACCCTGCGCGAGGAGTGGCTCACCGACGAGCGCTTCACCGCGGTCGAGGTGATGATCGCGCCAGACGCGTCAGCCCTGATCGCCACGCGGCGCTGACACGTCGACCGTGCACCATGGCAGCATGTGCTGGGCCAGCGGGCCGATGGCGAGCGCGTAGAGCACGGTGCCCACGCCGAGCGCTCCCCCGAGCAGCAGGCCGATGACCACCACGGTCACCTCGAGGCCGGTGCGCACCAGGCGCAGCGACCACCCGGTGCGCCGGGCGAGGCCGGTCATCAGCCCGTCGCGCGGGCCCCGGCCGAACTGCGAGCCGATGTAGAGCGCGGTGGCCAGTCCGTTGAGGACGATGCCGCCGAGCATCAGCGCCACCCGCAGCCCGAGGGAGTCGGGCTCCGCGAGCACCGCGAGGGTCGCGTCGGCGGCGACCCCGACCATCAGCGCGTTGGCGACGGTGCCGATGCCGGGCTTCTCACGCAGCGGGATCCACAGCAGCAGCACCAGGAAGCTGAACAACACGACGGCCTGCCCGATCGTCATCGGCACGTGCAGGATGAAGCCGGAGTGCAGCACGTCCCACGGCGCCAGGCCGAGCGCCCCGCGCACCATCATGGCCAGCGACGCGCCGTACAGCGCGAGGCCGAGGAACAGCTGCGGGAGGCGACGGCCGAGACGCCCGGCGCGGAGCTGGGCGACGGGACCGAGGTCGACGAGGGCGGGCCGGAGCCGGGGCGTGGTGGTGCTGCTCATGAGGACCAGTGTGCCGACAATTGGCCTTCTCCTCGATAGCCAATCGTGGGACAGTGGCCTGCATGAGCCGGACCATCACCGCCGCCCGCGTGGCCACCCTCGTCGGGACCCTCGGGTCGGACGACCGCCCGCTGTACGTCGAGCTCGCCGAGCAGCTGCGGCTGCTCATCGGCGAGGGCCGGATCCCCGCGGCCACCCGGCTGCCCAGCGAGCGCGAGCTCACGGCGGCGCTGGGCGTCAGCCGGACGACCATCACCCGGGCGTACGCCGAGCTGCGCGAGCGTGACTATGCCGAGTCGCGGCGCGGCTCCGGCACCGTCACCCGGCTGCCGCTGCGGGCCGAGTCGGTCACCGACCGGGTCTTCGCCCCGTGGTCGCAGGACCCCGACGTCATCGACCTCAACTGCGCCGCACCGAGCGCCCCGGCCGGCGTCGCTGCGGCGTACGACGCGGCGGTCGGCGAGCTGCCGGCGTACCTCTCCAGCCACGGCTACTACCCCGCCGGTCTCCCCCGCCTCCAGGCCGCGGTCGCGGCGACGTACGACGAGCGGGGGCTGCCCACCACGCCGGAGCAGATCATCATCACGGCGGGCGCGCTGGGCGCCGCGGCGATCGTCGCGCAGGCGCTCACCGCCCCCGGCGACCGGGTGGTCGTCGAGGACCCCGTCTACCCCAACGCCACGCAGGCGCTGAGCCACCGCAGCGCCCGGCTCGTGCCAGCGCCGGTCGACCCCGGCGGGTGGGACATCCCGGCCACGGCCGCGATCATCCGCCAGGCCGCGCCGCGGCTCGCCTACCTGGTGCCGGACTTCCAGAACCCGACGGGCGGCCTGATGAGCGATGCCCAGCGGGAGGAGTACGCCGCCGCGCTGCGCCGCGCCCGGGTGGTCCCGGTGGTCGACGAGGCCCACCAGGCCCTGGCCCTCGACGGGCAGGAGATGCCGGCGCCGTTCGCGGCGTACCTGCCCGGGACGGTGACGATCGGCAGCGCCAGCAAGCAGTTCTGGGGCGGCCTGCGGCTGGGGTGGCTGCGGGTGCCGGAGACGATGGTGCCGCAGCTGCTCCACGCGCGGATGAGCCTGGACCTGGGCGCCCCGCTGGTCGAGCAGCTCGCGCTGCTGCACCTGCTCGAGCACCGGCACGCCGTGTGGGCGGCCAACCGCGAGCGGCTGCGGACCCAGCGCGCGGCCCTGCTCGACGGCCTGTCCGACCTCTTGCCGGAGTGGGACTTCGTGCGGCCCGGGGGTGGGCTCGCGGTGTGGTGCCGGCTGCCGCAGCCCCGGGCGTCGGCCCTGGTCTCCGAGGCCGAGCGGCGCGGGGTCGTCGTCGCCGCGGGCCGGGTCTTCGCCGTGGAGGGCGGGCTCGAGCACCATGTGCGGATCCCCTGGACCCGGTCGACCGACGAGCTGGAGGTCGCGGTGGAGCGGCTCCGGGGCGCGTGGGACGTGGTGGCCCAAGGCCGCGGGGGCGACGGCGGGGCGGCGGACCGCCTCACCGTGGCCTGACGCGGGGTAGTCCGTGACGAGGGGACCCCGGAACGAGCTCCGGAGGGGTCCGATCGTCACGGACTACCCCAGCAACGGGTCAGACGAGGTCGACGGCGCGCACCGAGACCGCGTCGATCGCGGCGTCGATCTCGGCCAGGGTCTCGGCCGGGATGGCCGAGTCGACGGACAACGCGACCAGCGCCTCGCCGCCCTTGTCGGTGCGCGAGACCTGCATCCCGGCGATGTTGACCGAGGCGTCGCCGAGGATCCGGCCGACGGTGCCGATCATGCCGGGACGGTCGGCGTAGGTGAAGAACGCCAGGTGGTCGGTCGGCTCGATGTCGATGTCGAAGCCGTTGACCTCGACGATCCGCTCCTTCTGGTTGATGCCGATGAGCGTGCCGCTCGCCGACACCTGCGAGCCGTCGGCGAGGGTGCCGCGGATCGTGATGAGGTTGCGGTGGTCGGGGCTCTCGGCCTCGGTGACGAGGCGGACGGCGGTGCCGCGCTCGGCCGCGAGGAGGGGCGCGTTCACGTAGGACACCTGGTCCTCGACGATGTCGGAGAAGACGCCCTTGAGGGCGGCCAGCTCGAGCACCTTGACGTCGTACTCGGTGATCTCGCCGCGGACCTCGACGTCGAGCTGCTGGGCGACCTCGCCGGCCAGCGCGGTGAAGACGCGGCCGAGCTTCTCGGTGAGAGGGATGCCGGGACGCACGTCCTCGGCGATGACGCCGCCCTGCACGTTGACGGCGTCGGGCACGAGCTCGCCGGAGAGCGCGAGGCGCACGGACTTGGCGACGGCGATGCCGGCCTTCTCCTGGGCCTCGTCGGTGGACGCGCCGAGGTGCGGGGTGGCCACGACGTTCTCGAGCTCGAAGAGCGGCGAGTCGGTGCACGGCTCGGAGGCGAAGACGTCGAGCCCGGCGGCCGCGATCTGGCCGGTCTTCAGCGCGTCGTACAGCGCGGCCTCGTCGACGATGCCACCGCGGGCGGCGTTGACGAGCACGAGCGAGCCCTTGGCCTTGGCGAGCTGCTCGGCGCCGATGAGACCGACGGTCTCGGGCGTCTTGGGCAGGTGGACGCTCATGAAGTCGGCCTCGGCGAGCAGGGTGTCGAGGTCGACCAGGCGCACGCCCATCTGGGCGGCGCGGCCGGCCTGGACGTAGGGGTCGTAGGCGATGACCTTCATGCCGAAGGCCGAGAGGCGCTGGGCGACGAGGACGCCGATGCGGCCCAGGCCGACGATGCCGACGGTCTTCTCGTAGAGCTCGATGCCGGTGTACTTGGAGCGCTTCCACTCGCCGTTCTTGAGCGCCGCGTGGGCGGGCGAGACGTGGCGGGCGGCGGCGAGCATCAGCGCGACGGCGAGCTCGGCGGCGGAGACGATGTTGGACGTCGGCGCGTTGACGACCATGACGCCGGCCTGGGTGGAGGCCTTGACGTCGACGTTGTCGAGGCCCACGCCGGCGCGGGCGACGACCTTGAGGTTGCGCGCGGCGGCGAGCGCCTCGGCGTCGACCTTGGTCGCGGAGCGCACCAGGATCGCGTCGACGTCGGCGATCGCGGGGATGAGCTCGGCGCGGTCGGCACCGTTGCAGTGGCGGATCTCGAAGTCCGGGCCGAGCGCCTCGACGGTGGCGGGGCTCAGCTCTTCGGCGATGAGTACGACGGGGCGTGAAGTCACAGCTGTGTTCCTCGTGGGTCGGTGCGGGAGGGCCTGCACGACGCTGTGCGTCTCCGACCCTAACCCACCGTCGGTGACGTGCGGACATCGTCTCGGAGGCGATCGGACGTCGCGCCGGAGGCCATCGCGCTCAGGGCCGGGAGCGGTCCCGGTGGGCCGCGGCCTTGACCCGGTTCTGGCACCGCGTGGAGCAGAAACGACGGCCCCCGTTGCGCGACGTGTCGGTGAAGACGCGGTCGCAGGGGGCGGCCTCGCAGACCCCAAGCCGACCGCCCCGGTCGCTGCCGAGGGCGAGGGCGAGGCCGGCGGCGAGGCCGGCCGCCCACCCCCGCGCGACGGTCTGGTCGGGGCCGTGGAAGTGGAGGTCCCAGCCTGTCTCGGTGTGGATGAGCCGGGGGCGGGCCTCCGTCCGCTCGAGCAGGTCGTTGACCCGCGCGGCGGCGGCGTCGAGGTCCCCGGACGCCGCCGCGACGTACACCGCGCGCACGTCGGCCGCGACCCCGGCCAGCAGTGCCGCCGTGGCCGGCGACACGGTAGGCCGATAGTCGTCGCGGGTGAGCGCGTCGCGGACCGCCTCCTGCAGCTCCCGGCCCGTCGGTGCCCCGACCGGGTCGGTGCCGTCGTGGCCCGGGGTGGTCGCGTTGACCAACGCCACCCCGGCATCGAGAAGAACCGTCACATGACTGTCGAACAACATTTGACCAGTCACTCCTGTCGTCGTACGGTCACCGCATGATGACTGACGATAACCCAGACACCAGTCACGACGCTCCACTCCCCCGTGCGGTCCGTGCCCTCGTCGCAGCCCGGGTGGTCAACCGGCTCGGCGCCTTCGCGCTGCCCTTCACCGCGGCGATCCTGGTGCAGGACTTCGGCACGTCGGTGACGACGGCCGGCCTGGTCGTGGCGTCGTTCGGCCTCGCCTCGATCCCCTCCCGGCTGGCCGGCGGGGTGCTCGCCGACCGGTGGGGACGGCGGCCGACGATGCTGCTCGGGCTCGTGGGCTGCGCGGTCGCCCAGCTGGCCTTCGCCGCCTCGCCGACGCTGCTCGCTGCCGCGCTGTCGGTCACGCTCCTCGGCCTGGTCTTCGAGCTCTACGAACCGCCCAGCCAGGCCATCGTCGCGGACCTCTGCCCCCCGGAGCAGCGCCCCCGGGCCTACTCCCTGCTCGGCACCGCGCTCGCCGTGGCCGGCGTCGTCGCCGGGTTGCTCGCCGCGGGCCTGGCCGCCTTCGACCTGCGCTGGCTGCTGGTGGCCGACGCGGTCTCGTGCCTCGCCGCCGCCGTGGTCGTCGCCGTGGTCGTGCCGTCGGGGCGCCCGTCGTCGGGCCGCGGCACCGCGGTCGGGAGCCCGTGGCGCGACCGCCGGCTGCTGCTCATGTGGCTGGCCGGCACCGCCTTCGCCACGCTCTACATGCAGGCGATGGTGGGCCTCCCGCTGACGCTGCTCGAGCGCGGCCTGCCCGCCGGGCGGATGGGGTGGCTGCTGGCCGTCTCCGCGCTGGTCATGGTGCTGGCCCAGCGGGCCACCCGCGGCTGGTCACCGACTCCGTTCCGCGCGATGGCCGTCGGATACGCCCTGCTCGCGGTCGGGATGGGCCTGGCCGGGGTCGCCGACGCCACGGCCGGCTTCGTGGTGGCCGTGGCGATCTGGAGCGTGGGCGACCTGCTCCTGCTCGGGCACCCCTTCGCGGTGGTCGCGGGGCTCGCGCCGCAGGGAGGCAGCGCGCGCTACCTCGCGGCGTACGGCACCTGCTGGGGCGCCGCCTCGGTCATCGCCCCCCTGGTCGGGACGCGACTGCTCGCGATCGACCCGGCGTGGCTGTGGGGCTGCTCGGCCGCGATGGCACTGGCGCTCGCGGTCCTGCAGCCCCTGCTCGGTCGGGCGGTGGCGTCAGCCGCCGACGCGGGCGACCTCGTCGGCGACCGGGGTGTCTCCGGAGACGAGGTCCCACTGGGCGCCGATGCCCGCACCTGAGTCGACGACCTCGGCGAGCACGGCAGCGACGTCGGCGCGGGGCACCTCGGCCCGGGACACCCGCTCCCCCAGCTCGACGCGCCCGGTGGGCTCGTCGTCGGTCAGTCGACCCGGCCGCACGATCGTCCAGTCCAGGCCGCTGTCGCGCAGCGCCGCGTCGGCGTCGCGCTTGGCCTCGACGTACGCCGCCCAGACCGGCTCGGTGTCGTCGGGGACCGGCTCGTCGACGTTGATCGCCGACACCTGGACGAAGCGGGTGATCCCCGCGGCCCTGGCCCCGGCGATCGACTTGAGGGAACCCTCGAGGTCGACGGTCCGCTTGCGCTCGATGTCGCCGTCGGGGCCACCGCCCGCGGCGAAGACCACCGCGTGCGCACCCTCGAAAGCGGCCGCGAAACCGGCCTCGTCGGCCTGCTCGATGTCGAGCATGCGGACCTCGGCCCCGGCGGCCTCCAGGTCGGCCCGGTAGGACTCCGAGCGCACCAGGGCAATGGGGGTGTGGCCCCGCTCCACGAGCAGGGGGTGCAGCAACCGGGCGATCTGCCCGTTGCCTCCGACGACGGCGATACGACTCATGCCCTCCACCGTGCCAGAGGGGTCAAGCGCGCGCGACCCGCTCCTCCTGGCGCGCGACGGTGCCGCGGCGGGCGACGTAGGTGACCGCGAAGCCGAGGACCAGGGCGAGCAGCACACCGAGGTTGGCGTAGGGCCAGTTGCCCTCCCAGAAGCCCTCGGACTCCACATAGGTGCCGAGGCCGAGCGGCTCCAGCAGGTAGCCCTGCCAGTTGTTCCACGAGGCGGAGGTGGCGAAGTTGTTGACGACGAGCCCCCAGCCCAGCACGGACGCCACGACCATGGTGCCGAGGGAGACCCAGTCGTAGGAGCCGTAGCGGCCCGAGGCGTCGAACAGCGCCTCGTCGTCGTAGTCACGCTTGCGCAACGCGATGTCGGCGATCATGATCCCCGCCCACGCGGCCAGCGGGACGCCGAGCGTGATCAGGAAGCTCTGGAACGGCTCGATGAAGCTGGTCGCGACGAAGACGACGTAGATCGTGCCCAGGGTCAGGATGATGCCGTCGACCAGGGCGGCGGCGGGGCGCGGGATCCTGACCCCGAGGCTGAGCAGGGTGAGGCCGCTGGAGTAGATGCCCAGCACCGCGCCGCTGACCAGGGCGAGGATCGCGGCCAGCAGGAATGGCACGAGGAACCACGTCGGCAGCAGCGTGCCGAGGGTGCCGATCGGGTCGGAGACGATGCCGGCGGACAGCTCCTCCGACGAGCCGGCGAGCAGGAGCCCGAAGACCACCAGCAGCACCGGGGCGATCGCGCCGCCGAGGGTGTTCCAGCCGACGATGGCCGCCCCCCGGGCGTCACGGTGCTGGTAGCGCGACCAGTCGGCCGCGATGTTGATCCAGCCCAGGCCGAAGCCGGTCATCACCATGACCAGCGCGCCCACCATCTGCTGGGAGCTGCCGCCGGGCAGGTCGCTCACGGCCGTCCAGTCGATCTCGTCGAGCGTGAGGGCGACGTAGATGACCGTCGCGATGCCGGTGATCCAGGTCAGGACCGACTGCATCCGCATGATGATGTGGTAGCCCGCGACGCTGGCAGAGACGATCATCAGGGCCACCACCACGGTGGCCACGACCTTGGTGGTGGTGCCTCCGGACCAGCCGAGCTGGTCGAAGATCGTGGCCGTGGCCAGGACCGCGAGGATCGCGAGGAACGTCTCCCAACCGATCGAGACCAGCCACGAGACGACGCCGGGCACCTTCTGCCCGTTGACCCCGAACGCCGCCCGGCTGAGGACCATGGTCGGCGCCGAGCCGCGCTTGCCGGCGATCGCGATGACCCCGCAGAGCGCGAACGAGACCACGATCCCGACGACGCTGACGACGGCCGCCTGCCAGAAGGAGATGCCGAAGCCGAGCACGAACGAGCCGTAGCTGATGCCGAAGACGCTGACGTTGGCCGCGAACCACGGCCAGAAGAGGTCGGACGGGCGGGCCGTGCGGGCCGCCTCGTCGATGATCTCGATGCCCGTCGTCTCGACTCCGAGGGCGCGGGTCTGCTCCAGCGTGCGGTCGCTCATGGGCTCATCGTGCCGTACGCCGCGCACGTCGCGCGCTCGACGTCACGCCCACCCGGTGCGAGGCTGCGCGCATGGGTGTGCAGGACGACGCGGAGCACGTCGAGCCGGGAACCGTGGACGAGTGGGCGGCCTGGCTCGCGGAGCACCACGACGGGGGTGTCGGCGTGTGGCTCGTCTCTCCGAGGCGGGCCGCCGACCGCGCGGTCTCCTACGAGGTCAGCGTGATCGAGGCGCTGCGGTGGGGGTGGGTCGACTCGACCCAGAAACCGGTCGACGACGTCCGCACGAAGCAGTGGTTCGCGCCGCGTCGTCCGACGAGCATCTGGACGCGACCCAACAAGGCACGGGTCGCCCGCCTCGAGACCGAGGGACGGCTGGAGGCTCCGGGGCGGGCGGCCGTCGAGGCCGCGCAGGCCAACGGCAACTGGACGCTCATGGACGACGTCGACGACCGGGTCGTGCCGGACGACCTCGCTGCGGCGTTCGAGGCCCGTCCCGGCTCGCGCGAGCACTGGGACGCCTTCTCACCGTCGGCGCAGAAGCAGATGCTCGCCTGGGTCGTGATGGCCAAGCGGCCGGCGACGCGGGCCCAGCGCGTCACGGCGATCGCCGAGGCCGCGGCCCGCGGCGAGAAGGCCGTCGGCTGAGCACCCCGGGCGCACCCACAACAGGGGAAGGTTCTCGCTGGACGCACCGTCGACGGCGGACGGCGCGTAGCGTCGTACGGGACTGAGCGCCCGCTCGTGCCGCCCGGCCAGGGGGCAGTCATGCGGCTCGATCCGCACTTCAGGAGGACGGCAGCCAGGTGCTGCCTCCCCGGCGCACTCTCGGCGCTCCTGCTCCTCGGCTGCTCGCCGGCCGGGCCGCTACCGCTGGCGGTCGAGACCGCGGGCGCGACGACCAGGCTGTCCGGCGCAGGTGGACCGGCGCCCAACATCGTCGTGGTGATGGCCGACGACATGCGCTTCGACGACCTGCGCTTCGCCCCCGGGCTCCGGAGGCTGGCCCGGACCGGCGTGACGTTCGAGAACTCCTTCTCCTCCTTTCCGCTCTGCTGCCCCGCGCGCGCTTCCTTCCTGACCGGTCAGCTGCCCCACAACCACGGCGTCCTCTGGCACGGCAAGCCGCAGGGCTACCGCGTGTTCGACGACTCACGCACCCTGGCGACCGCGGTCGGGGAGGCCGGCTACCGCACGGGATTCGTCGGCAAGTACCTCAACCGGTACGGCCTCGACCCGTCGCGCGTGCACGGGACCCCGTCACACCGGTACGTGCCGAACGGGTGGACGGACTGGTACGCGACCTTCGAGGACCCGGGGGTCCCGGGCGTCCTCGGTGACGCCTACGACTACTACTCGACGCCGTTCAACATCAACGGCTCGTGGAGGAACCACGTGGGGCGCTACCAGACCGAGGTGGTCGGCGCCTACACCCGCACCCTCGTCAGGAAGTACCACCGCCAGCCCGATCCGTTCCTGCTCTACGTCAACTACCTCGCCCCGCACAGCGGCGCCCCTCGGGAGGCCGACGACCCGCGCGGGGTCCGCGACCGGGCCGGACGGAGGGTGCGGATCTCCACGCCGGCCCGCCCGGGCCGGGTCCGGGGTCGCTTCGACCACGTGGTCGACCGTGCCTCCGGGGTGCCGCGCGGTGGCGGGGCCGTCGAGCCCGATGTCTCGGACAAGCCGCCGTTCGTGCGCCGTCGTCGCGACCTCTCACCCACAGAGCGCGCAGCGGCCCTGCAGATCACTCGTCAGCGGGCGGAAGCGATCCTCGCCATGGACCGGGACATCGCGCGGACCGTCCGGACGTTGAAGCGGAGCGGGGAGTGGGCCGACACGGTCTTCGTCTTCACGTCCGACAACGGCTACCTCCTGGGTGAGCACCGCCTCATGCAGGCCAAGGTCCGAGGCTACGAACCGTCGCTCCGCGTCCCGCTCCTCGTCACCGGCCCCGGTCTGCGCGACGGCTCACGGCGCTACGACCCGATCACGACGGTGGACCTGACGGCGACTCTGCTGGACATCGCGGGAGCCGCGGCGCCACGACCGGCCGACGGCGTCTCGCTGCTCGACGTGCTGGACGGCAGCGACACCGGCTGGGTGCGGGCGGTGCCCGTCGAGTCGGCGTACGGCGTGCAGGAGGTCGGGTCGGTATTCGGCACGGGCGACCACCGTCGCAGCGTGGGCGTGCGGACGTCGCGCTTCAGCTACACCGTCTACAGCTCGGGCCTCCGGGAGCTCTACGACCTCTCCCGCGACCCGCACGAGCTTGAGTCCGTCGCCGGCCGCCCGGCGTACCGGACGGACCGTCGCGCGCTCCAGGGCGTCCTGGACCGGCTCGAGGACTGTCGCGGGAGCGGGTGCCTGGTGCCCCTGCCCGACCGACTGGCGGTCGACGCCGCCACCAACCGACGTGCGTCGCGACGGTGGCTCACCGAGCACCGGCGCCGCTACGGCTGGCAGTGACGTCAGACGGCACACCCGTCGGGGCCGCACGCCTCGCCCGACTCCCCCACCGTGCCGGCGACCATCTGCACGGCCGGGGTGCGCTCGGACCACGCCCGCTCGAGCACCTGCGTGAAGGTGTCGACCGGCTGGGCGCCGCTGACGCCGTACTTCTCGTCGATCACGAAGAACGGCACCCCGGTGGCGCCGAAGCGCTGGGCCTGCTCGATGTCGGCCCAGACCTCGTCGGCCAGCTCGTCGCTGCCGAGCACCCGGTCGACGGCGGTCGCGTCCACGCCGGCGCCCACGGCGACCTCACGGAGCACGGCGTGGTCGGCGACGTTGCGGGCCTCGACGAAGTACGCCGAGAGCAGCGCCTCCTTGAGTGCGCCCTGGAGGGCGGAGCCACCCTCGTGGTGGGCGAGGTGGAGCAGCCGGTGCGCGTCCATGGTGCCGACGCGCAGCGAGTCGTGGTGGCGCCAGACCATGCCCTCCTCGGCGGCGACGGCCTCGACCCGGTCGATCATGTCCTTGCCGGCGTCCGGCCCGCCGCCGTACTTGCGGCCCAGGGCCTCCGCGACCGTCTCGACAGGAACATCGGGGGCGCCGGGGTCGAGCTGGAAGGAGTGCCAGACGACCTCCACGTCGTCGGCGTGCTCGAAGCTCGCGAGCGCCGTCTCGAGGCGGCGCTTGCCGATGAAGCACCAGGGGCAGACCACGTCGGACCAGATGTCGATGCGCATGACGGCTGCAACAGGGGCCGGCACCGCGGTGTTCCCGGCCGGGTCGGTGAGGTGGGTCTCGGACGCACGAGGGGCCGCCCGCCGGACGGGTGTCCGGGGGCGGCCCCTCGAGGTGGGTCAGCGGGTCGCGGTGCCCTCGACGTAGTCGGAGTCGTGCGACTTCACCCAGGCCATGAGCTTGCGGAGCTCGCGGCCGGTGGACTCGATCGGGTGGCTCTCGCCCTTGGCCCGCAGCTCCTTGAACTCGGGGCCGCCGGCGTCCTGGTCGTCGATGAAGCGCTGCGCGAACGCACCGTTCCTGATGTCCTCGAGCACCGCCTGCATGTTCTCCTTCACCTGCGGGGTGATGACCCGCGGACCGGAGACGTAGTCGCCGTACTCGGCCGTGTCGGAGACCGACCAGCGCTGCTTGGCGATGCCGCCCTCGTACATGAGGTCGACGATGAGCTTGAGCTCGTGCAGGCACTCGAAGTAGGCGACCTCGGGCTGGTAGCCGGCCTCGATGAGGGTCTCGAAGCCGTACATCACCAGCTGCGACGCGCCGCCGCACAGGACGGCCTGCTCGCCGAACAGGTCGGTCTCGGTCTCCTCGGCGAAGGTGGTCTTGATGCCGCCGGCACGCAGGCCGCCGATGCCCTTGGCGTAGGACAGGGCAAGCTCCCAGGCCTTGCCGGAGGCGTCCTCCTCGACGGCGACGAGCACGGGCACGCCGCGACCGTCGACGTACTCACGGCGTACGAGGTGGCCGGGGCCCTTGGGGGCGACCATGAAGACGTCGACGCCCTCGGGCGGGGTGATGTAGCCGAAGCGGATGTTGAAGCCGTGGCCGAAGACGAGGGTGTCGCCCGGGGTCAGGTGCGGCTCGATCGACTCGGCGTACACGTGGCGCTGCACCTGGTCGGGGGTGAGGATGACGATGACGTCGGCCTCCTCCACCGCCTCGGCGACGTCGAGGACCCGCAGGCCCTCGGCCTCGGCCTTGGCGCGGCTCCTGGAGCCCGGGGCGAGGCCGATGCGGACGTCGACGCCCGAGTCGCGCAGGCTCAGCGCGTGCGCGTGGCCCTGGCTGCCGTAACCGATGACGGCGACGTTCTTGCCCTGGATCAGGGACAGGTCGGCGTCGTCGTCGTAGAACATCTCAGCCACTGGTGGCTCTCCTTCTGGGTTGGGGTGGTGCGCAGGTGGTGTGTCGGTGGTCAGGGTGTGGCGGCCGGTGCGGCCGCGGGTGCGGGGACCGGCACGGGCCGGAGGCTGCGCTCGCTGATCGAGCGGGAGCCGCGGCCGATGGCGACCATGCCCGACTGCACCAGCTCGCGGATGCCGAAGGGCTCGAGCACCCGCAGGAAGTCGGCCAGCTTGTCGGAGTTGCCGGTCACCTGGATGGTGACCGCGTCCGGCGCCACGTCGACCACCTTGGCACGGAACAGCTGCACGGCGTCGAGCACGGCACCACGGGTGGAGGCGTCGGCCCGGACCTTGACCAGCATCAGCTCGCGGTCGATCGAGCCGGCATGGTCGAGCTCGACGATCTTGATCACCTCGACCAGCTTGTTGAGCTGCTTGGTGACCTGCTCGAGCGGTGACTCGTCCACGTTGACGACGATGGTCATCCGGGACACCTCGGGGTGCTCGGTGGGGCCCACCGCAAGGCTGTCGATGTTGAAGCCGCGACGGCTGAAGAGGCCGGCGATGCGGGCCAGGACGCCGGGCTTGTTCTCGACCAGGACCGAGAGGGTGTGTGTGCTCATCAGAGGTTGTCCTCGTCGAACTCGGGCGCGAGGTCGCGCGCGTACTTGATCTCGTCGTTGCTGGTGCCGGCGGCGACCATCGGCCAGACCATCGCGTCGCGGTGGACGCGGAAGTCCACCACCACGGGCTGGTCGTCGATGGCCATGGCCTTCTCGATCGTGGCGTCGACCTGCTCCGGGGAGTCGCAGGCCAGCCCCACGCAGCCGTAGGCGTCGGCGAGCTTGACGAAGTCGGGGATCCGCTTGGAGTGCAGGTCGGTGTTGGAGTAGCGCTCGTTGTAGAAGAGCGTCTGCCACTGCCGGACCATGCCCAGCGACTCGTTGTTGATGATCGCGACCTTGATCGGGATGTCGTTGATCGCGCAGGTGGCCAGCTCCTGGTTGGTCATCTGGAAGCAACCGTCGCCGTCGACGGCCCAGACCGTCGACCCGGGCATGCCCACCTTGGCGCCCATCGCGGCCGGGACGGCGTAGCCCATGGTGCCGAGGCCGCCGGAGTTGAGCCAGGTGTTGGGCTTCTCGTAGCCGATGAACTGTGCCGCCCACATCTGGTGCTGGCCCACGCCCGAGGTGAAGATCGTGTCCGGCCCGGCGATCGCGCCGAGCCGCTCGATGACGTACTGCGGGGCGAGCCCGGTGGCCGGGGTGTCGTAGCCGAGCGGGTAGCGCTTCTTGACACCCGCCAGGAACTCGACCCACGCCTCGTAGTCACCGGTGTGGCCGGCATCGGCCTGCGTGGTGAGCAGCGCGAGGAGGTCGACGATCACCTCGTGGCAGTCCCCCACGATCGGCACGTCGGCGTGCCGGTTCTTGCCGATCTCGGCCGGGTCGATGTCGGCGTGGATCACCTTGGCGCCGGGCGCGAAGGAGTCCAGGTTGCCGGTGACCCGGTCGTCGAAGCGGGCACCGAGGCTGATGATCAGGTCGCTCTTCTGCAGGCCCGCGACCGCGGCGACGGTGCCGTGCATGCCCGGCATGCCGAGGTGCTGCGCGTGGCTGTCGGGGAAGGCGCCGCGCGCCATCAGCGTGGTCACCACCGGCATCCCGGTCGCCTCGGCGAGCTTGAGCAGCGCCTGGGAGGCCCGGGCGCGGATGACGCCGCCGCCGACGTAGAGCACCGGGCGACGCGCCTCGAGGATGAGCCGGGCCGCCTCGCGGATCTGCTTGCTGTGCGGGCGGGTCACCGGGCGGTAGCCGGGCAGCTGGAGCTCTGTCGGCCACGCGAACGTCGTGCTGGCCTGCAGCGCCGACTTGGCGACGTCGACGAGCACCGGGCCGGGGCGGCCGGTGGAGGCGATGTGGAAGGCCTCGGCCACCGTGCGCGGGATGTCGCGCGGGTCGGTGACGAGGAAGTTGTGCTTGGTGATGGGCATCGTGATGCCCCGGATGTCGGCCTCCTGGAAGGCGTCCGTGCCGATCATGCTGGCCCCGACCTGCCCGGTGATGGCCACCAGCGGCACCGAGTCCATGTGCGCGTCCGCGAGCGGGGTCACGAGGTTGGTGGCACCCGGGCCGGACGTGGCCATGCACACGCCCACCCGGCCGGTCGCCGCGGCGTACCCCTGGGCGGCGTGCCCGGCGCCCTGCTCGTGGCGGACCAGGATGTGGCGGATCCGGGTGGAGTCCATGAGCGGGTCGTACGCCGGCAGGATCGCACCGCCCGGGATGCCGAAGATGTCGGTGGCACCCGCGCTCTCGAGCGACCTGATCAGGCTCTGCGCGCCCGTCATTCCCTCGCCCGACGACGCCGTCCCGGTCGTCGGGACTCCCGTGATGCCCGTCTCACTCATGGTGCTTCCTTCTCGTCATCACAATCCTCCGGCCAACAAAAAACCCCTCGGCCCGGTGGGCAACGAGGGGTGACGCATGGGCGATCAGCCTGCTGGCTGTCAGCTCACGCGTCGCGTGCGTACAAGAATCCGTGCGGATGTCTGGGAGCGCATGCGCCTACCGTCGCCGTCGGGTCGTTCCGGCGTCAACCGAGTCTGCCACCTGTCCCACTATCTGGTACGCCGGTCTCGCCATGTGGTTGCCGGCTCGCCCTCCGATGAGGCGCTCAGCGCCCCTGGGCCGTGCAGACGCAGGACCGGTTGCCCTGCGCGTCCTCGAGCACCCAGAACGAGTGCTCGGGGTACTCCGCGACCAGGCGGCCGCCGCCCGCGACCACCGCGTCGATGCGCGCCTGCACCTGGTCACCCGGCACCCAGACGTCGAGGTGCCACCGCTGCCGCGGCTCCTCGCTGCCCGAGTCCTGGAACCAGACGGCAGGGAGCCGCCCGTGCGGGTCGCTGATCCCGCCCTCCTCCGCGCTGCCGCCAAAGGCCAGGAGGTCGCGCCAGAACGGCAGCACGGCCGCCTCGTCGGGCGAGTCGAGGCCGAGCTCGAGCTGCTGGAGCCCGGAGGGGTCCGACGCGACGCCCTGCTCGGCCGCGATGTCGCTGATCCGGCGGGCCAGCGCGAGGTCGCGGTCGGTGACCCGGCCGACGTCGTGGCTGATCAGTGCGACGTCGACCCGGGGGTAGGTGAGCGTGACGTCGGGGTGGTGGTCGGCCTCGTCGGCGGCCCCGCCGATCGCGTCGACCAGACGCACTCCCGCGGCGAAGCTGCCCGTGCTGAAGCGCGCATGGATGCCCGAGACCAGCATCCGCCAGTCGTCGAGGCCGGCCGCGGCCACGTCGTCGTAGGTCACTCGATCACTCGTGGCGTCGCTCACGGCAGCACCTCCTGGCCGATGGGTCCCGGGTTGAAGCAGATCTCCCAGCGGAAGCCGTCGGGGTCGGCGAAGTAGCCGGAGTAACCACCCCACTCGCGCTCCTGGGCCTCGCTGACGTGCTGGGCGCCGGCCGCGCGAGCCTGCTCGAGGACGCGGTCGACACCGTCGGTGGTGGCGAGGTTGTGGGAGAGCGTGAGAGGGGCCAGCCCTCCCCCGGGCGCCTGCCCGACCTCGGCGGTGAACGCGTCGACGTCCCACAGCGAGAGCACCAACCGGTCGCCCGCCTTGAACATCAGCACCTCGCCGGGCTCGTCGAGCGCCGGCTCCCACCCGAGGCCGTCGACGTAGAACGATCGGGAGGCGCCGAGGTCGCGCACGGCGAGGGTGACGAAGGAGATCCTCTGGTCCATGGGGGCCACCATGCCAGTGGCCGCCGACAGTGGCTACCGACGACGGCTACCGGCGGCCGAAGACCTGCGCGGCGTACCAGGTGCCCGAGTCGCTTCGCCGCGCGGCGACGGCGACCAGCCGGTAGCGACGCTGGAGGATGTTGGCGCGGTGGCCCGGCGATCCCATCCAGCCCGACACCACGGCCCGGCCCGTGGGATACCCGACCGCGACGTTCTCGCCGACCGTGCCGAGGCCGCAGTCGCCCATGACGGCCTGCAGGTCCTGGTGCCACATCGACCCCTCGCGCGCCATCGCGGCCGCCTGGCGGGCGGCGGCGCGGCGCAGGCAACGCGTGGTGCCCAACGGACGCAGGTCGCGACGCACGCGGGCCGCGTTGGTGGCACGCACGGCGTCGGCGGCGTACGACGTGGCGTCGGCGCGCGCGGCCGGGGCGGCGGGCGAGGCATGCAGGGGCAGCGGAGACAGCAGGACGCAGACGAGACCGAGGACGGCCGTGCCGAGGAGCGGGGGGATCCGGGACATCGGACCATCGTAGGAGCGCCGGGCAGCCCTGTCTGGCACGGTGGGAACATGAGTTCGCCCTTCGACCAGCTCAAGAAGGCCGCCCAGGCGGTCGTCGGCGCCCCGCACGTCTTCAACGCCGCACGGTCCGCCGGCGCGAGCAGCTCGGCGGCCGCCGACGTGATGGCCGCTTCGGCCGCGGCCATCCAGGTCGCGTCCTCGCACAGCGACGGCACCCCCGGGATGCAGAACGCCATCCGGCACTTCGTCTGGCAGGCCTACATCGCCGGTCGCCACGGGGTGGCCGTCGCCGAGGCGGTGGCCGCCGCCCACGAGGAGGGACGCGACACCCCGCACGACACCCGGGTGGACCTGCACAACAACGCCGTCGGACGCGAGTACGGCGCGGCCCACAGCGCCGAGGTCGGCCAGGGATCGCTGCCCGACGCCCTGGGCCGGCTGGCCGTGGTCGCGAAGCAGAAGTGGGCGGCGGACGAGCTGATCTGGGTCAAGGACCGCTGACGAGGCTGTCGGCCCCGGTGGTCGAGCGGGGTGGGGTGCCGAGGACGTCGCGGATCGCCGCCATGCCGGCGCGCACCTCGGCGTACGACGTCGACAGCGGCGAGAGGCCGATCCGCAGGCCGCCCGGATCGCGGTAGTCGGGGATGACGTCGCGCTCCCAGAGGGTGGCCGTCACCTCGCGCATCCGCTCGTGCTGCAGGGTCACGTGCCCGCCGCGCAGCGCCGGGTCGCGCGGCGAGGCCACGGTGACACCGTGCTCGGCGAGCCAGGCGTCGGCCAGGTCGACGGCGTACGACGTCAGGGCCTGCGACTTGGTGCGGACGGCGTCGACGCCGGCGCGCTCGATGAGGGCGAGCATGTCCTGCATGGCGAGCATCCCGACGATCGCCGGGGTGCCCGAGATGAAGCGACGGATGCCGCCGGACGGCTGGTAGCCGGGGCCCATGAGGAACGGGTCCGCGTGGCCCATCCAGCCCTGGATGGGCTGCTGCAGCGCCGGGGCTCCGGAGCCGCCGTCGAGGTGCCGCTGGGCGACGTAGGCGAAGGCGGGCGACCCCGGCCCGCCGTTGAGGTACTTGTAGGTGCACCCCACCGCGAGGTCGACGCCCCAGCGGTCGAGCTCGACGGGCACGGACCCGGCCGAGTGGCACAGGTCCCACACGACCAGGGCGCCCGCGTCCTGGACGACGGGGGTGATCGCCTCGACGTCGGCGAGGTGGCCGGAGCGGTAGGCGACCTGGCTGAGCACCACGACCGCGGTCCGCTCCCCCACGGCCGCGCGGACCTGCTCGACGGTGACACCGGCCTCGCGGTCGACGTCGATCCACCGCACGGTCAGGCCCCGCTCGGCCGCGATGCCCTCGACGATGTAGCGGTCGGTGGGGAAGTTGTCGGAGTCGATGACGATCTCGTCGCGGTCCGGCCGGGCGGCGACCGCGGCCCGGACCAGCTTGTAGAGCAGCACCGTCGTCGAGTCACCGACGGTCGTCTGGCCGGGGGCGGCACCCAGGCAGACCCGGGCGATCTCGTCGCCGAGCGTGAGCGGCAGGTCGTACCAGCGCTCGTCCCAGCCGCGGATCAACCGCCCGCCCCACTCCTCCTCGACGAAGGCACGCAACCGGTCACCGGTGACCGCGAGCGGACGTCCGAGCGAGTTGCCGTCGAAGTACACCAGCGGCGTCGCCTCACCCACGAACTCGGCCCGGAGGGCGGCCAAGGGGTCGGCCGCATCGAGGGCCTCGGCGTGCTCCGCGGTGGTGTCGACGGTGGTGTGGTCGGTCATGGCGGCAGCCTGACAGATCTACCGGCGAGTCGGCTCGGCACTATGTCTGCGCGCGTCCCGGTACTACACCCGATGGGGTCTGACGCCGACCGCATTGCGGACATACGTTCGAAGGCGGTCCTGCACTCGCATGACCAATTCTTGGGAGGGAACCACATGATCAGCACCATCCGTACGGTGAGCGTCTCGTTCATCGCCGCAGTCGCCCTGGCTGTCGGCCTCACCACCGTGGGCATCGCACCTGCCACCGCCGCACCCGGCGGAAACTGGACGACCGTGGCCAAGACGGCCGAGGGCAAGATGAAGAGCAAGATCGTCGGCGAGACGTCCACCGGGCGCAAGGTCACGGGCTCGTTCAAGCCGAAGAAGTTCGTCGAGAAGAACGGCACGATCTTCGCCAAGGGCGTCATCCGCGGCACTTTCGAGACCAAGTCGGGCGCCACCAAGAAGTTCAAGGTCAAGCGCCTGGTCCCCGTCAAGAAGATCGAGGGCACCCCGGTCACCGCTCGCGCCCTGAACAACCGTGCCGACTGCGACGTGCTCAACCTCGTGCTCGGCCCGCTCGACCTCAACGTGCTCGGCCTCACGGTCAGCCTGAACCGCGTGCTGCTGGACGTCGTCGCGGTCTCGGGCGCCGGCAACCTGCTGGGCAACCTGCTCTGCGCGGTGGCCGGCCTGCTCGACGGCGGCGGCCTGCTCAGCAACCTGCTGGGCCAGATCACCGACCTGCTCAACCAGATCCTCGGGCGCCTCGGGCTGCCCGCCTGATCCTGCGGTCCAAACCGGGCCGGGCTCGGGCTTTGCCTGAGCCCGGCCCTGGCCTAGAGTAAAGACCGAGGCGCCACGCGTCTTGAGCCACAGCCCCTGGTCAACCCCCCGGCGACCTGGGGCTGTGGTCTATTTCGGGTCAGCTCGTGACGGCGCCGTGCGCCGCGGACTGCACGACCTTGGCATACTTGCCGAGGACCCCGCGCGTGTACTTCGGCGGGTGCGGCTCCCAGCCGACCTTGCGGTCCTCCCAGGGCTCGCTCCCGTCGGCCGGCTCGACGTCCAGGGTCTTGCCGGCGACGTCGAGGGTGATCCGGTCGCCGTCGCGGATGAACGCGATCGGCCCAGCGTCGACGGCCTCGGGCGCGATGTGGCCGACGCAGAGCCCGGTGGTGCCACCGGAGAAGCGTCCATCGGTGATGAGCAGGACGTCCTTGCCGAGGCCGGCACCCTTGATGGCTCCCGTGATGGCGAGCATCTCGCGCATGCCGGGACCGCCCTTGGGGCCCTCGTAGCGGATGACCACGACGTCGCGCGGCTTGATCTCTCCGGCGGTCAGGGCGTCGAGCGCCTTGCGCTCGCCGTCGAACACGCGCGCCGTGCCGGTGAAGGTCGAGTCGTCGAAGCCGGCGCTCTTGACGACCGCTCCCTCGGGAGCCAGCGAGCCCTTCAGGATGGTGAGACCGCCGGTGGCGTGGATCGGGCGGTCGAGGTGGCGCAGCACCTCGCCGTCGACGTGCTGCGGGTCGAGAGCCTCGAGGTTCTCGGCCATCGTGCGGCCCGTCACGGTGAGGGTGTCGCCGTGCATGAGGCCGGCGTCGAGCAGCGCCTTCATCACGACGGGAATGCCGCCGATCTTGTCGACGTCGTTCATCACGAAGCGGCCGAACGGCTTGAGGTCACCGATGTGCGGGACCTTGGCACCGACCCGGTTGAAGTCGTCGAGGGTCAGGTCGACCTCGGCCTCGCGGGCGATCGCGAGGAGGTGCAGGACGGCGTTGGTCGAGCCACCGAGGGCCATCACGATGGCGATGGCGTTCTCGAAGGCCGGCTTGGTCATGATCTGGCGGGCGGTGATGCCCTGGCGGAGCATCTCCACGACGGCCTCGCCGGAGCGGTGGGCGAACCCGTCGCGGCGGCGGTCGACCGCCGGCGGGGCCGCACTGCCGGGCAGGCTCATGCCGAGGGCCTCGGCGACACTGGCCATGGTGTTGGCGGTGTACATGCCACCGCAGGCACCCTCACCCGGACAGATCGCCTTCTCGATGCGGGTGACCTCGGCCTCGGTGATCTTGCCGGCGAGGCACGCACCGACCGCCTCGAAGGCGTCGATGATGGTGACGTCGTTGCCGTCCACCGAGCCGGGCATCGTCGACCCGGCGTAGAGGAAGACGCTCGCCAGGTCGAGGCGCGCAGCGGCCATCAGCATGCCGGGCAGCGACTTGTCGCAGCCCGCCAGCAGCACCGATCCGTCGAGGCGCTCGGCCATCATCACGGTCTCGACGGAGTCCGCGATGACCTCACGGCTCACCAGGCTGAAGTGCATGCCCTCGTGGCCCATGGAGATGCCGTCGGAGACGGAGATCGTGCCGAACTCGAGCGGGTAGCCGCCGGCCGCGTGCACGCCGTTCTTCACGGCCTTGGCGAGCCGGTCGAGGCTGAGGTTGCAGGGAGTGATCTCGTTCCAGCTCGACGCGACGCCGATCTGCGGCTTGACCCAGTCGTCGTCGCCCATGCCGACGGCGCGGAGCATGCCGCGGGCTGCGGCCTTCTCCAGTCCGTCGGTGACGTCGCGGGAACGTGGCTTGATGTCGGGCTGCTGTCCCGTCGGCTGGGTCATGGCGTCAGGCTAGTCCGGCGGCGACGACGGTTGCGCGCCCGTCTCAGGAGGCGCGGCGGCGCTCGGCGTCCTGCGCGCGGAGGCGCGCCAGGATCCGGGCCAGCGTGAGGTGGTCGTCGGGCACTCCGTAGAAGTGCCGCACGGCGTCCCGCTGCCAGCCCAGGTCGTAGTAGACCTGCGGGTCCCCGAGCGCTGCCGAGCGGCGCTCGTCGGCACCGGCCCGCCCCGTGAGCCAGCTGCCCGGGGGTATCCACCAGCCGGCCGTCCTGAGGTCTGCGTGGGCGGGGTATCGACGACCCGCCCGGTCCCTGACGGCCTCCTCGCTCATCGGGTCGACCACCTCGCCCTCCGCATCGACCGCGACGAGCCGGAGGCCGACCAGGGCCAGCACGGCCTCGAGCTCACCCACACCGGGAGGAGTACGGCCCGTCTCCCACCGGGCGACCCGGGACGCCTCGACGCCGAGGAGCTCCGCGAGGCCGCGTTGCGACACGTCGAGACGGCGGCGGACACGTCGGACGAGCCCGCCCGCCGTCTCGGACGCACGTCTCCGACGACCCGCCAGGTCCGCCGTCCTCGGCATCTCGCCCTCGCCCCGCGAGCTCTCGTCCTCGCCCACCGGCTCGTCGTCCATGTCTGTCCCCCGTCGTCCCGTCCGTGAGGATCAGGAAACCCGAGGGCACCGACAACGCCTCCCCGAGTGCTGCGACCTGCGGTACCCACGACCCCAGGTCGCACCGCCCCCAGCCCTCGCGCGCGCATGCGACCTGCGGTACCCACGACCGCAGGTCGCATGTCTCCCCGGAAGCCTCCTCGCGCGCGATACGACCTGCGGTACCCACGACCGCAGGTCGCAGCACGCGGACGGGCCCGGCGAAGCGCGAAATTTCGCCCCGGTCAGATCCGGACGACGATCTTGCCGCCGGGGTGGCCGTCCTCGGAGAGGCGGTGGGCGTCGGCGATGTCGTCGAGCTCGAAGGTACGGGCGATCGTCACCGTGAGCTTCCCGTCGTCGAAGAGCCGGCCGAGCTCGTCGAGGTGGGACCGGTCCGGGCGCACGAAGACGTAGGTCCCGCCCTGCTCCAGCACGGTGTCGGCCTCGATGATGGAGGCGATGCGGCTGCTGTCCCGGACCTGGGCGGGGGCGTCGGCGAGGGCCTCGCCGCCGATGAGGTCGAGGACGGCGTCCACCGGACCGCCGTGGTCGGCGAGCTGCTCGCTGACCGGGCCGGCGCCGTGGTCGAGGACGGTGGTGGCGCCCAGCGACCGGACGAGGTCGTGGTTGCCTGGCGAGGCAGTGCCGATGACCTCCGCGCCCAGTGCGACCGCGATCTGTACGGCGAGCTGCCCGACGCCGCCGGAGGCGGCGTGGACGAGCACGCGGTCGCCCGCGGTGACCTGGAGCGCCTCGGTGAGGGCCTGCCAGGCGGTGAGGCCGGCCAGCGGGACGGCGGCAGCCTCCTCGAGGGAGAGGGACGCGGGCTTGCGGGCGACGGTGCGCTCGGGGGCCGGCACGAGCTCGGCCGCGGTGCCGAACTTCACGTCGTCGCGCCGGACGTAGCCCCAGACCTCGTCGCCGACCTCGAGCCCGGTGGTCACGGCGGGCCCGACGGCCTCGACCACACCGGCGACGTCCCAGCCCGGGACGATCGGCAGGTGGTGGGGGTAGGCGCCCTGGAGGTAGCCCTCACGGACCTTCCAGTCGACCGGGTTGACGCTGGTGGCCCTCGCCCGGACGAGGATCGTGTCGGGACCGACGGGCGGGTCCGGGAACTCGCCGACGCTGAGGACCTCGGGTCCGCCGTACTGGTCGTAGCTCGCTGCACGCACTGTTGCTCGTCTCCTGGAGGTCGGGAGTGCCGCGGGATCCCCCGCGACACACCTGTCCCCAACACGGCTCACCAAGGCCGTGTTCCTCGAGCCGGGGTGATCCCCGTCAACGCGCCTCGGCGGCCGCCTTGAGTGAGGCCAGGCCCCGGTCGAAGTCCTTGCCGATGGCCTTGTCGAAGAACAGCTTGCCCGCGAGCGACATGACGGGGTTGCGCCGGCCGGTCATCGTCCACACGACGCGGGTCCGGCCACCGCCGACCTGCTCGAGGTCGAAGGTCGTGAGGTTGCGCGCCTTGAAGGGCTTGAGGAACTGCAGGTCGACCGCCACCCGCGACGGGGTGGACTCGACGATCTCCATGTCGCCCTCGCCGGCCTTCTTGTTGCCCGACCAGTGGTAGCGCGAGCCGACGCCCGAGGCGGGACCGGAGTACCTCCGCTCGAGCGCGGGGTCCAGACCCTCCCACGGTGACCACTCCTGCCACTGGCGGAAGTCGTCGACGAGGCCGTGGACCCGGTCCGTGGGGGCGTCGACCGTGGTCGAGCGCGACATCGTGAAGTCGGCCATCAGTCGAGGGCCGCGGCGCGCACGAACATCACGTCAGGCAGGTCCTTGTGGATCTCCTGCCAGGTCTCGCCGGTGTCCGGCGAGCACCAGACGGCGCCGTTGCGGCCGCCGAAGTAGAGGCCCGCCGCCTGGTGGTCGTCGGCGCACATGGCGTCCCGCATCACCGCGGCGTAGAAGCTGTCGGGCAGGGCACCCTCGCCGAGGGGCTTCCAGCTGGCGCCCCCGTCCGTCGTACGGCAGACGCGCGCCTTGCCGTCCACGGGCCAGCGGCCGCCGGCGTCGGCGATCGGGAAGGTGTACGCCGTGTTGGCCTCACGCGGGTGGGTCACCATCGCGAAGCCGAACTCCGAGGGCAGCCCGGGAGCGATGTCCTGCCACGACGCTCCCCCGTCGTCGGAGCGGTAGACGCCGCCGTGGTTCTGGAGGAAGAGACGGTCGGGGTCGGTCGCGTCACGGGCGACCTTGTGCACGCACTGGCCGAACTCCGGGAAGTTGCGCTCGCCGGGGAAGAACTCCGCCTTGACCCCGGTGTTGGACGCGGTCCACGTGTCGCCGCCGTCGGACGTGCGGTAGACGCCGCCGGTCGAGATCGCCGCGAGCACCGAGTCGCCGTCGGTCGGGTGCGGCAGGATCGTGTGGAACGCCTGGCCGCCGAAGCCCTCGTTCCACTCCTGCCGGTGCGGGTGGTCCCAGAGCCCGCGGACCAGGTCGAAGGTCTCGCCGCGGTCGGTCGATCGGAAGATCGCGCCCGGCTCGGTGCCGGCCCACATGACGCCGTCCTCGACACCCGGCGCCAGCTGCCACACGCGGGCCAGGGTGGCCGGGCTGCCGTCGGGCAACGTCGCGTCCTCCGGGAAGCGGATCGCGCCGTTGGGCGTCTCCTGCCAGGAGGCGCCGAGGTCGTCCGAGCGCCAGACCTGCGGCCCGAGCCAGCTCGACGACGCACCCGCGAAGAGGCGCGGGGTGTCGCCGCGCCGGTCGATGAGGACGGAGTAGACCTCCTCCATCGGGAAGTGCGGTCCCGTCCACTCCCAGGCGGTCCGCGCCTCGTCGGAGGTCCCGATGAACAGACCCTTGCGGGTCCCGACCATCAACAACGTGCGCGCCATGCCACCACTCCTGTCTCCGGTATTCCTAATAGGAACAGTAGTCTGATCACACCATGGGTCAAGACCTTCCTGTCACCTCGTACGCGCTCCTCGGGCTGCTCACGTTCGGGGACGAGCTGACCGGCTACGAGCTCAAGCAGCGGGCGGACGCCACCCTGCGCTTCTACTGGGTCTCCCCCGCGATGAGCCAGGTCTACAGCGAGCTGGCCCGGCTCACCGAGCACGGCCTGGTCCTCACCCGCTCCCGCAGGTCGAACAGCCAGGGGAGGTCGAGCGGCCGGGGGGCGTCGGACGGAGCCGAGACCTCGGGCAGCACGACGTACCGGCTCAGCGCCAAGGGCCGCCGCGCCCTCGAGACCTGGATGCGCGGGACCGAGCCGGGCTTCTCGGTGCTCAAGCACCCGGTGGCGCTGCGGCTGCTGCTGGGCCACGTGGTGGACCCGGGGACGACCATCGCGATGCTCGAGGCGCACGTCGAGGCCCTCGACACCGAGCGGGAGGCACTGGTGCGGGTCCGCGAGGGGCTGCGCGGGTCGGACGGGCCGGGACAGCCGTTCCGGCACCCGAGTCTCGTGGCGGACTGGGGCCTCGACTACTTCGACAACGAGCGCCGTATCGTCACCACCCTCATCGAGCGCTTGCACGAGGAGGAGCTGCGGGAGGAGGCGGACGGGTGACACGAGCCATCTGGCTGGTGGTCGTGGGCATCATCTCCGTCCAGGTCGGTGCGGCGTTCGCCAAGGACCTCTTCGGCACCATCTCGCCCACCGCGATCGTCTGGCTGAGGCTGGTGACCAGCGCCCTCGTCCTCACCGCCATCGCCCGCCCCCGCCTCAAGGCGCGCAGCCGGGAGGACTGGATGGTGGTGGCCGGCTTCGGGGTGAGCCTGGGGGTGATGAACTGGGCGATCTACCAGTCCTTCGCGCGCATCCCGCTGGGCATCGCGGTCACCATCGAGTTCATCGGACCGCTGACCCTGGCCGTCCTCGGCTCGCGCCGGGCCCGGGACCTGGTCTGGGTGGGGCTCGCCGGCCTCGGCGTCCTGCTCCTCGGCTTCGAGCCGGCCGACCTGACGGTGGCGGGCGTGCTCTACGCCCTGCTCGCGGGCGCCGCGTGGGCGGCGTACATCCTGCTCAGCGCCCGCACCGGGGCGCGCTGGCCGGGACTCGACGGCCTGGCCGTCGCCAGCGTCCTGGCCACCCTGCTGCTCACCGTCCCGGCGATCGTCTCGGGCGGCGACACGCTCCTCGACGGTCGCGTCCTGCTGATCGGGGCCATGATCGGCCTGCTCTCCTCGGTCATCCCCTACAGCTGCGAGATGACCGCGCTGCGGACCCTGCCGCCGTCGGTGTTCTCGATCCTGATGAGCCTCGAGCCCGCCGCGGCCGCGCTGGCCGCGATCGTGATCCTCCACGAGGTAATCACGCCCCTGCAGGGCGTCGCCATCGCGTGCGTCATCGCGGCCAGCGTGGGCGCCACCCGGGGCCGGCCCGTGCTGACGGAGCCGGCCCCGGACTGACGCTGCTCAGTGCCCCGTCTCGGCCTCGATCGTGTCGGCGATGATCGCGGCGTCGCTGCGCGGAGCCCGCAACGACCGGTCGGCCCTGGCGGTGGGCAGCGGGTTGTCCGCGACCTGGCGCATCCCGCGGACACCGTCGTCGACCACGAACGACGCGCGCGTGAAGGCCTGCTCGCCCGGCACCGAGACCCGCGGCAGTCACCGGTAGTCGGCGGTGAACGAGGTGGGCGTGATGGTGGTGCTGACGTAGCCGCGCAGGTTGGTCCAGAAGGTCAGGTTGGGGTTCTGGGCGGCCCACGGGTGGGTGCCGTCCGCCTTGTCGTAGCCGTCACCGCCGCTGGTGATCGACGAGCAGACGAACTCCGAGCCGAGCACGGGCGACGAGCCGTCGGTCCAGTCGGTGAGCACGTCGGATCCCCAGTGGGCGTGCACGTCGCCGGTCAGCACGACCGGGTTGCGCACCCCGGCGTCGACCCACGACCGCACGACCCGGTCCCGCGAGGCCGGGTATCCGTCCCAGGGGTCCATCGACACCGTGTTGTCCGGGGTCGCCGTGCTGTCCCGGCGGCCGAAGAACACCTGCTGGCCGAGCACGTCCCAGGTCTGGGTGGACGCGGCGAAGCGCTCGGCCAGCCATGCCTCCTGGGTGGTGCCCGGCAGGGACCGCTCCGGTGCCGCGGCGGGCGGGCAGTCGTCGTACCCGTCACCGCAGGCCTGGTCGTCGCGGTACTGCCGGGTGTCGAGCATGTGGAAGCTCGCGAGCTGGCCCCACTGGACCGATCGGTAGAGCTGCAGGTCGGGTCCGGCCGGCACGGAGGTACGGCGCAGCGGCATGTTCTCGTAGTAGGCGCGGAAGGCGGCGGCGCGGCGGTCCATGAAGCCGGGCTGCGAGGCGGCGTTCTCCGCGATCTCGTCGGCCCAGTTGTTGTCCACCTCGTGGTCGTCGAACACCACCAGCCACGGGGCCGCGGCGTGGGCGGCCTGGAGGTCCGGGTCGGTCTTGTACTGAGCGAGCCGCTGCCGGTAGCCCGCGAGGCTGACGGTCTCCGGGCCGCGGTGGTCGCGGACGTTGCCGCCCGGGATCGTGTAGCTGTCTGCCTTGTACTCGTACTGGTAGTCGCCGAGGTGCAGGACGAGGTCCGGCCGCTCCTCCGCGAGCCGGCCGTAGGCACTGAACCAGCCGTGCTCGAACTGCGAGCACGAGGCGAAGGCCATCGACAGCGACGCGGGCATCGACCGCGGGTCGGGAGCGGTCACGGAGCGGCCGGACGGCGACAGGTGGCGCCCGGCGCGGAACCGGTAGAAGTACTCGCGCCCCGGCAGCAGCCCGCCCACCTCGACGTGCACCGCGTGACCGAGCTCGGGGCCGGTGCGGACCGAACCGGCGCGGACGACGTCGGTGAAGCGGGCGTCGGTCGCGACCTGCCAGCCGACCTGCTGGTGCCGCGACGGCATCCCGCCCGCGCCGTCGTCGGCCAGCGGGTCGGGCGCGAGCCGGGTCCAGATCACGAAGCCGTCGGGCAGCGGGTCACCGCTGGCGACACCGAGCGTGAACGGGTCGGTGCGGGTCGGGGGCGCAGCGGCGCTGGGCCGTTGGTCGAGGAGGACGGGGGTCGCGGCCAGGGCCGCACCGCCCGTCACGAGGCCGGTCTTGAGCAGGATTCGCCGAGAAGTCTCCATGCCCGAAGGGTGCGCAGCCGGAGTCGACGTCACGACGACGCCGGTGTGAAGGGCGGGTGACCAGCCCGGGGCCGTCGTCCCCGGCGTCATCGTCGGGCAGGCACAATCGGGCCCATGGCCACCCAGAGCACGCCCGGCACCACCGAGGTGACGGCAGCCCTCGAGATCGGCTACGTCGACGTCCGCTCCGACGACGGCACCCGGCTCCGCGCCTGGACCAACGATCCCGACGGCACGATCGAGGGCCCGACGGTCCTGCTGTGCAACGGCCTCGGGACGGGGCCCTGGGCGTGGCCGGCACTCTTCGAGCCCGACTGCGGTGTGCGGGTGATCTCGTGGCACCACCGCGGTGTCGGGGGTTCCGCGCGCCCGACCGACCCCGCCCGGGTCGGCGTCACCGAGTTCGTGGAGGACGGGCTCTCGGTGATGGACCACTTCGGGGTCGAGCGGACCGTCCTCATGGGGTGGTCGATGGGCGTCAACACCGCCTTCGAGCTGGCGGTCCACCACCCGGAGCGGGTGAGCGGGATCCTCGCGGTCGCCGGCGTCCCGGGCGACACCTTCGCCACGATGCTCGGACCGCTGCGCGTGCCACGCCTGGTCGCCCACCTCGCCGCGGTCAACGCCTCGCGGGTGCTCAAGCACACCGGCCGGCTGCTGTCGCCGGTGGTCAACCGGGTGCCGGTCACGCCGCTCACGATGGGGGCACTGACCCACTCCGGCTTCATGCTCCCCGTGCCGGACACCGCGCTGGCCGCCCGCGCGGTCCGGGAGTTCCTCGCCACGCCGGTCGACTGGTACTTCCACCTCGCCCTCGGCACCAGCAAGCACGCCCGGGTCTCGCTGAGCAACGTGCACGTCCCCGCGACCTTCGTCGCCGCGTCGTACGACGTCCTGGCCGGGGCCCGCGACATGCGCACCGCCGCGGCCCGGATGGCCGAGGCGGAGTACGTCGAGCTGCGGGCGAGCCACTTCGTGCAGATGGAGCAGCCCGACGCGGTGCACCGGCTGCTCCTCGAGCTGCTGGAGCGGGTCTCCTGATGCGGGTGCGGCTCGTGCTGGCCGGCCTGCTCGGTGCCGCCGCCCTGGCGGGGTGCGCCGACGGCGACACCGAGCCCGCGATCCCGAGCGCCACGCAGCCCACCGACGCGACGCCCGACGCCCCGGCGAGCACGCCGACAGACCCGACGTCGAGCCCCGCCGGTGACGGGACCCCGCGGGTCGCCGGCACCGTGGCGTCCGGGCTGGCGGTGCCGTGGGGGGTGGCCTTCCTCGAGGACGGGACAGCTCTGGTGACCGAGCGCGACAGTCGCCGCGTGCTCTCCGTGGGCCCCGACGGCGCGGTGGACGAGGTGGGCGAGGTGACCGAGGCCGTCCCGGAGGGCGAGGGCGGCCTGCTCGGCGTGGCCGTGGACCCGGCCGGCGACGGGCGCGACGTCTACCTCTACGCCACCACCGCCGAGGACAACCGGGTGCTGCGGGCCGAGCTCGTCGACGGCCGGCTGGGCGAGGCCGAGGTCGTCCTCGACGGCATCCCGAAGGGCTTTATCCACGACGGCGGCCGGCTCGCCTTCGGTCCCGACGGCCACCTCTACGTCTCCACCGGCGAGACCGGCGAGACCGAGCTCGCCCAAGACCCCGACTCGCTGGCCGGCAAGATCCTGCGGATCACCACCGACGGCGAGCCCGCCCCCGGCAACCCGGACCCCGGCTCCCCCGTCTGGTCGCTGGGCCACCGCAACGTGCAGGGGCTCGCCTTCGACGACGAGGGCCGGCTGTGGGCCTCGGAGTTCGGCGACTCGACGTACGACGAGATCAACCTCATCGAGCCGGGCGCCAACTACGGCTGGCCGGTCGTGGAGGGACCCGGTGGCGGCGACGACTACGTCGACCCGCTGGTCACCTGGCCGACGTCGGCCGCCTCACCGTCGGGGATGGCCTACGCCGACGGGCACCTGTGGGTGGGCGCACTGCGCGGGGAGAGGCTGTGGCGGGTGCCGGTGCGCGGTGACCGGCTCGGCGAGCCGACGGCGTTCCTCGAGGGCGACTACGGCCGGGTCCGCACGGTGGCCACGACGCCCGACGGGGACCTGTGGGTCACCACGTCCAACCGCGACGGCCGGGGCACGCCCGCCGGCGAGGACGACCGGATCCTGCGGGTCATCCCGTCCGCATGACCACCGAGCGCCGCGACGCACGGCGCAGCGTGGTCAGGATGGCCGGGCCGAGCACGACCAGCGCGATCGACGTGGTGATCGCGCGACCGGTGTCCCAGCTGGCCGTCGAGGTGAGCAGGGTGTAGACGGCGAACCGCTGGAGGTTCTCCTCCAGCGGCGCCCCCGCGACGTACGACAGCGTCCCCTCGTGCCCGGGCACCACGATGCCGAGGGTGAAGGGCCAGCTGGAGAGGTTCATCAGGATGCCGAAGGCGTACGACGCGACGATGCCGTAGACGACCAGCACGGCGATCTCGGCGCGTCCGGTCAACCGTCGCGGCAGCAGGCCCGCCCCCATGCCGATCCACGCGGAGAGCATCATCTGGAACGGCAGCCACGGACCCACCCCCGCCGTCATCAGCGCGCTCGCGAACAACGACGTGCAGCCCAGCACGAAGCCGAACCCGGGTCCGAAGACCCGCCCGGCCAGGATCAGCAGGAAGAAGACGAGCTCGATGCCCGCGGTGCCGGCGCCGAGGCCCCGCAGCACGGCGTTGACCGCACTGAGGACACCCAGGATGGCCAGCACCCGGGCATCCATCCCGCCCTCGCTGAACTCCACCAGCACGACGACGATCACCAGCGGGAGCAGCGCCAGGAACAGGAACGGCGGGTCGACCCGGCCGCTCTCCGGCGCCCGCAGCAGCAGCGGCCAGCACAGCATCATCAGCCCGGCCGCCGAGGCCGCCGCCAGGACCAGTGCCGAGCGCAACCGGACCGGCACCGCCGGTGGGCGTGGTCGCGTCGGCGGGCGGGCGGAGCCCGTCGTCGGTCGGGCGGAGGGCTGCACCGAGGAGGCGCTCCGGCGCCGTCTCGATGTGTCGAGGCTCATCGCGCCGCCTCCATCGCCGCCACGACCTCGTCGACGCGCAGCCAGGGCGGGCCGAGGATCTTGGTGACCTGCGGGGCGTACGACGGGGACGCGGCGACGACCTGCCGGGTGCGGCCGGTGGACACGACCTCCCCCTCGGCGAGCACGACGACGTCGTCGGCCACGGAGGCGACGAACTCCACGTCGTGGGTCGCGATGAGCACCGCGTGCCCGTCGTCGGCGAGGTCCCGCACGATCGCGGCCAGCTGGCGCTTGGCGGCGTAGTCGAGGCCACGGGTCGGCTCGTCGAGCAGCAGCACCCGTGGGCTGGTGGTGAGCACGATCGCCAGGACCAGGGCGAGGCGCTGGCCCTCGGAGAGGTCGCGCGGGTGGTGGTCGGGGTCGATGCCCGGGGCCAGCCGCTCCAGCAGGGCCCGGCACGTGCCGGGGCCACCCCCGGCCGCGGCGTCGGCGGCCGCGCACTCCTCGTCCACCGTCTCGAGGTAGAGCAGGTCCGCGGCCGTCTGCGGGACCAGCCCGACAAGGGCCCGGCGTCGGGCGGCGTCGAGTCGCGCGGGGTCGGAGCCGTCGACCGCGACGGAGCCGGAGCGGCGGTCGCGGGAGCCCTGGAGGGTCCAGATCAGGGTCGACTTGCCGGACCCGTTGCGCCCCATCAGGGCGGTCACGTGGCCGGAGCGCAGCGCGACGTCGACGTCGCGGACGGCCACGTGCTGGCCGTGGGTGACGGTGAGGCCGTGGGCGTCCAGGAGGATCTCCCCGCCCGTCGCGGGCAGCTCCGGGGGCGCGGCGAGGTCGTGCAGGCCGCGGGCACGTCGCCGGGCCTCGCGCACGCTGAGCGGGAGCGGCGACCAGCCCGCCGCGCGACCCAGCTCGATGATGGGCGGCACCACCGGGGACGTGGCCAGCACGGTGGCCGGCTCGTCGACCCGCAGGCCCCCGTCACCGGTGAGCAGGGCGATCCGGTCGGCGAAGGGCACCACCCGCTCGAGCCGGTGCTCGGCGAGGAGCACGGTGAGCCCGAGGTCGTGCACGAGGCGGGTCAGGGTCGCGAGCACGTCCTCGGCCGCCGTCGGGTCCAGGGCCGAGGTCGGCTCGTCCAGCACGAGCAGGCGCGGGTGGGTGGTGAGCACCGCGCCGATGGCGACCCGCTGCTGCTCGCCGCCGGACAGGCTCCGCAGGTCGCGGGACCGGAGACCGGCGATCCCGAGCAGGTCCAGGGTCTCCTCCACTCGGCGTCGCATGGTGTCCGGCGCGGTGCCGAGCTGCTCCATCCCGTAGGCGAGCTCCTCCTCGACGGTGTCGGTGACGAAGCCGGCGACCGGGTCCTGGCCGACGTACCCGATCACGTGCGCGCGCTCGCGGGGCGGCAGGTCGATGATGCTCGCGCCGTCCAGCAGCACGTCACCGGTGAGCGTGCCCCCGCTGAAGCGGGGCACCAGCCCGGTGAGCACGCCGAGCAGGGTGGACTTGCCGACGCCGGTGCGCCCGGAGACGAGCACCAGCTCGCCCTCCTCGAGGGTCAGGTCGATCCCGTCCAGGACGGGGGTCGGGGCGTCGTCGTACGCGAAGTGGATGTCCCGCAGCTCGATCATGCGCCCACCACCAGCGCCGGGGCGAGCGCGTGCCGGGGCCGGGGCGCCACCACGGCGGGCGAGAGGCCGATGAGGACGGCGGCCAGTGCCTCCACGCTGAGGTAGGGCATCGACTCGACGCCGGGGTGCGCCACCAGCACGTCGTTCCCCGCGATCCACCAGACCACGGCGCCGACGGCCAGGCCGGACAGCGCGACGAGGCTCTCCTCGAGCCGCCACGGGTCGGGACGGTAGCGGGACCGCTGCACCCGGCGCCCGGAGGTGACCATCCCGACGACGGCCACCACGACGCCGACGAGCAGCATCGGCGTGGCCAGCCAGCGCGGGGCCGTCGAGTCGAGGACCGCGTAGGTGCCCACCCCGATGCCGCACAGCGCGCCCAGGAGCAGCGCGCCGGTGAGCCGGCGCTCGGCCGGGGTGGCGGTGCCGGCCCGGCCGTAGCCGCGGGTGTCCATGCCGGCGGCCAGCGCGAGGGAGCGCTCCAGGGCGTCCTCCAGGACGGGGACCAGGAAGCGACGCAACCGGCCCACGCGCCCGTCGGCTCCCCCGCGCAGCGCCTGGGCGGCGCGCACCCGGCGGGCACTGTCGGCCAGCTGCGGGAAGACGGTGACGGCCACGACCAGGGCCGTGCCGATCTCGTAGAGCGCAGGCGGGACCGACGTCAGCAGCCGCTTGGGGTTGGCCAGCGAGTTGGCCGCACCGATGCAGATGACGATGGTGGCCAGCCGCAGGCCGTCGTACAGGCCGGCGAGCAGGCTCTCGACGGTGAGCGGTCCGAGCAGGCGGACGCCGGCGACCCACTCGGGCAGCGGCACGGTCGGCAGGTCGAGCAGCACGTGGCCACCGTCCACCCCGCCGAAGACGATCCGGAAGACCACCCGGATGAGCACGATCGCGACGCCGAGCCAGACGTAGAGCCGGAACGAGCGCGCCCACGGGTGGTCCGAGCGCCGCGCCTGCACCACGACGGCGGCCACGGCCACGAGGAGCAGGAGGAGGAACGGGTTGGTGGTGAGGGTCGCGGCGGTGGCGAGCCCGATGGCCCACACCCACCAGGCGACCGGGTGCAGGTCCCGGGCGAGCCGGGTCCTCACGGCCGGTCGCCGCGGCGACGTCGCGCGGCCACGGTCATCGCGCCGAGGGCGGCCACGAGCGCGACCAGCACGGCCAGGGTGACCCAGGTGGGCACACGGGCCGAGTCGGACGCAGCCTCCGCGCTGCTCCCGGCGGTGGTCGCGTCGGCGGTCCCGGCGCTCGGGGACGGAGCGGAGGAGGCGTCGGCCGGGCTGCTGGTGTCCTCCGACGGCGTCGGCGTGCCCTGCGGCTTCGGCCGCGGGCTGCGGCTCGGGGAGCCCGAGGGGCTCGGCGTGGCGGACCCGCTCGCCGACCCGGTCGGCGAGCTGCTCGGCGAGCTGCTCGGCGAGGCGGGGGCGGACAGGCTGCTCGACGGGGTGCCCGAGGGCGACGCGGGGGCGGACGAGGTCGGCGGGGTGGTCGGGGTCTTCGTGGGCGACTTCGTGGGCGTCGGGGTCTTCGTGGGCGCCTTGGTGGGGTTCGGCGAGGGCGCCGCGTGCACGGGTGCGGCGATGCCGGGCGTACGACGGGTGCCGCCCTGCTGCCACGCGAGGGCGACCGCCCCACCCTCGGGCACCTGGAGGCCGGTGACCCCGATGGAGGAGTAGCTCCACGTGCCGCTCTCACCGTCGGTCCACCACAGGCCCCAGTAGGCGTCGGCGGGCGGGGTGTTGACGCAGGGGTCGCTGGCGGGCGCGCCGTTGACGCGGCACACGAAGCCGGGCTGGCGCTGGACGTAGCTGATCGCGACGCCGACGTCGGCGTACCGGGCGGACGCCGCCTGCCCGGAGCCGCTGTCGCACGCCGCCGTGAGGGCACCCCCCAGCGCACCGGGGTCGACGACCACGGTGACGCCGGAGCCCGACGTGCAGGATGCGGCCGAGGCCGGCGTCGTCGGGCCGAGCACGACCGCCGCCGCGGCCACCAGGGTGGCCGCGGCGACGAGGCGTGCGAGGGGTGCTCTCGTCACGGGTGGAACCTTCAGTTGCGCACCGAGATGCGGGTCTTGGCGGCGTCGTCGGCCGTCTTGACCTTCACGATGCGCGTCTTGTTGCCGGTGGGCATGGTGAGCTTGCGGGTGACCGGCTTGGCGGAGGCCTTGCCGACGATCCGCTTGGGGTCGCCCTTGATCGAGACGCAGGCGCGCTCGCCCGGGGCGAGGCCCCAGACCTTGACGCGGACCTTGTCGCCGGACTCGGCGGACGAGCGCACCAGGGTGACGCTCAGGTCGGTGCGTGCGGCCGGCGCCCACTGCAGGACGGCCATCGCCTGGGCGGTGGCACGACGCCACTGGCCGCGCACGTCGCCGTCGGTGAGACCGCTGTTGCGGGCGGCCTTGACGGCCTTGGCCTCGTAGGCGATCGCGCCGGTGTCCTTGGTGAGGGCGCTGCGGCAGCGGTTCTTGTCGACGGGCTGCTGCTTGCGCACCCAGGTCGCGGCCTTGGTGGCGGACGTCCGGTCCTTGACCAGGCCGAGGGCCCAGCCGGCGAGGCCGGTGCTGTTGGTGTTGCCGGCGAAGGAGCCGTTCTTCTTCTGCTGGGTCACCAGCCAGTCGGTCGCGTTGTCGACGGCCGCGTTGACGCCGGGGCCCTTGGCGTCACCCTCGAGCAGGTTGACGACGGCGAGCGCGGTGGCGTCGACGCTGGGCTCGGAGCCGGTCTGGCCCTCCGCGCAGCCCTGCGCCGCGGCGGCCTTGTCCTTGGTGAAGTCCTGGCGGAAGAACCCGGACCTGCACTGCTGGGCGAGCAGGAAGGCGACGGCGTCGGAGGCGCGCTGCGACTTCGCCTCGGTGAGGGCGCGGACGGCGTACGACTGGCCGAGGGTGTTGGCGTAGTCGCCGAAGGTCGACTTGTCCTCGATGCGACCCACGATCGGGGCGGTCGAGCTCACGCGCTCCTCGAGCCGGGTGACCAGGTTGACCCCGCCGTACGACGTGGCGTTGGCACCGGCGACCCGGGCGAAGGTCGCGGCCTTGGCGACCGAGCCGGCGTAGGTGCTGCCCGCGTCGCCGAAGGCATCGCCGGAGATGTAGTCGTTGATGACCGGCTGGAAGGCCCGGTTGATGGTGGCCACGCCGGACTTGTCACCGGCCTGGTCGAGGGCGAAGCCGGTGTCGAGGGTGAGGCCGTAGTCCGTGAAGCCACCGGCGTCGACGAGCCCGTCAGTGAGCTCCCCCTTGAGCCAGGAGCCGGCCACGGTGATCGCACCGTCGTCGGTCTTGCCCGTGGTGGGCGGGGCGGCCGTGGCCGACGGGGCGACGACGGTGAGCGCCAGGGTGGACGCGGCCACCAGCCCGGCGGCACGCCGCCAGGTGTGGGAGCGCAGTGCGTGAGACATGCTTTCCTTCCCGCTGTTGTGGCGGGAGGCGGCCCTGCGAGGGGACGACACCCGCTGTTTCCTCGCAGCGTGGTTGTCAGGTTGCCTGCAGCGGGCGGTCCGGCTCGCGCCCCGAGGTGATCGGGACGCCTACGGTTGCGGGTCAGCGCCGGAGTTGGACCGGCTTCCCCGCTGCAGTCGAATGATGGTTTCCGAGGCGCACACTACAGCCAGCGGGCGCCCTCGGAATCCCCTAGGTGAGCTTCTCGAGAATGAGCTCTCGCACACGGCCGGCGTCGGCCTGTCCGCGCATCTCCTTCATCACCGAGCCGATGAGCGCCCCGGCGGCCGCGACCTTGCCGTCGCGGATCTTGTCGGCGACGTCCGGGTTGTCGGCGATCGCCTTGTCGACGGCCGCTCCCAGCGCTCCGTCGTCGGAGACGATGGCCAGCCCGCGGGCCTCGACGATCTGCTCGGGGGTGCCCTCGCCGGCGTACAGGCCCTCGAAGACCTGGCGGGCCAGCTTGTCGTTGATGCTGCCCGCGTCGATGAGCTGCTGGACGGCGGCGACGTCGGTCGGGGTGACCCCGAGCGCGGCGATGTCGGTCCCGGTGTCGTTGGCGCGACGGGCCAGCTCGGAGAGCCACCACTTGCGAGCCGCCTGGGGGGTGGCCCCGGCGGCGATCGTCTCCTCGACCAGCCCGAAGGCGCCGGCACCGAGGGTGTCGCGCATCTCGAGGTCGGAGAAGCCCCACTCGCCCTGGAGGCGGGCCCGCTTCTGCGTCGGGTTCTCCGGGAGGGTGCCGCGCAGCTCGTCGACCCACTCCCGGCTCGGAGCCACCGGCACCAGGTCGGGCTCGGGGAAGTAGCGGTAGTCGTCCGCGTCGGACTTGACGCGGCCGCTGGTGGTCACGCCGGTGTCCTCGTGCCAGTGCCGGGTCTCCTGGAGGATCGACCCGCCCCCGCTGAGGATGGCGGCGTGGCGCTGCATCTCGTAGCGCACGGCCCGCTCGACGGAGCGGAACGAGTTGACGTTCTTGGTCTCGGTGCGGGTGCCGAGGGTGCCGGTGCCCTTGGGCGCCAGCGACAGGTTGACGTCGGCGCGCAGGTTGCCCTGGTCCATCCGCGCCTCGGAGACGCCGAGGGCGAGGATGAGCTCGCGCAGCTGGGCGACGTACGCCTTGGCGACCTCGGGGGCCCGCTCCCCCGCGCCCATGATGGGGCGGGTGACGATCTCGATGAGCGGGATGCCGGCCCGGTTGTAGTCGACCAGCGAGTAGTCGGCGCCGTGGATCCGGCCGGTGCTGCCGCCGACGTGCAGCGACTTGCCGGTGTCCTCCTCCATGTGCGCGCGCTCGATCTCCACGCGGAAGGTCTCCCCGTCGACCTCGACGTCCATCCAGCCGTCGAAGGCGATGGGCTCGTCGTACTGCGAGGTCTGGAAGTTCTTCGGCATGTCCGGGTAGAAGTAGTTCTTCCGCGCGAAGCGGCACCACTCGGCGATGTCGCAGTTGAGCGCGAGGCCGATCCGGATCGCGGACTCCACGGCCTTGCCGTTGACGACCGGCATGGCGCCGGGCAGGCCCAGGCAGGTCGGGCAGGTACCGGAGTTGGGGTCGCCACCGAAGACGGCCGGGCAGCCGCAGAACATCTTGGACGCGGTGTTGAGCTCGACGTGGACCTCGAGGCCCAGCGCCGGGTCGAAGGCCGCCAGCACGTCGTCGTACGGCATCAGCGTCACTTCGGCAGGCTCAGTACGTCGCTCGGTCATGCGTGCGTCCCTTCGGTGACGTCGGCGCTCTCCAGGGCGGGCGCCCGGTCCAGCAGGCTGCCGCCCCAGCGGGCGGCCAGGAGGGACTCCAGCGCCGCCCCGACGCGGTAGACCCGCTCGTCGGCGAGCGCGGGGGCGAGGATCTGGAAGCCCGCGGGCAGGCCGTCCTCGTCGGCGAGGCCGCTGGGCACCGAGATGCCGGGGACGCCGGAGAGGTTGGCGGGGATGGTCGCGAGGTCGTTGAGGTACATCGCGATCGGGTCGTCGAGCTTCTCCCCCAGCTTGAACGCCGTGGTGGGCGCGGTCGGCGACACGAGGACGTCGACCTGCTCGAACGCGGCCTCGAAGTCCCGGCTGATCAGCGTGCGGACCTTCTGGGCCTGGCCGTAGTAGGCGTCGTAGTAACCGCTGGAGAGGGCGTAGGTGCCCAGGATGATGCGGCGCTTGACCTCGTCGCCGAAACCGGCGTCGCGGGAGGCGCGCATGACCTCCTCGGCGCTCGGGTTGTCGACGCCCTCGGGCAGCACCCGGAGGCCGTAGCGCATCGCGTCGAACTTGGCGAGGTTGCTGGACGCCTCCGCCGGCAGGATCAGGTAGTAGGCCGCCATCGCGTGGACGAACGACGGGCAGGAGACCTCCACGACCTCGGCACCCGCCTCGACGAGCAGCTCCACGGACTCGGTGAAGCGGGTCATCACGCCCGGCTGCCAGCCGTCGCCGGCCAGCTCGGTGATGACGCCGACCTTCACGCCGGTCATGTCCCCGGTGGCGCCCCGGCGGGCGGCCTCGGTGAACGACGGCCACTCCTGGTCGATGGAGGTGGAGTCGCGCGGGTCGTGGCCGCCGATGACGTCGTGCAGCATCGCGGCGTCCAGCACGGTGCGGGTGACCGGGCCGGCCTGGTCGAGGCTGTTGGCCAGCGCGACGAGGCCGTAGCGGGAGACACCGCCGTACGTCGGCTTGACGCCGACCGTGCCGGTGACGGCACCGGGCTGGCGGATCGAGCCGCCGGTGTCGGTGCCGATGGCGAGCGGGGCCTCGAAGGCCGCGACCGCGGCCGCCGAGCCGCCGCCGGAGCCGCCGGGGATCCGGTCGAGGTCCCACGGGTTGCGCGTCGGACCGTACGCCGAGTGCTCGGTGGAGGAGCCCATCGCGAACTCGTCCATGTTGGTCTTGCCCAGGATCGGGAGGCCGGCGGCCTTGAGGCGCGCGACGACGGTGGCGTCGTACGGCGGGACCCAGCCCTCGAGGATCCGCGAGCCGCAGGTGGTCGGCAGGCCGGTGGTGGTCAGCACGTCCTTGACGGCGATCGGCACGCCGTCGAGCGGGCTGAGCAGCTCGCCCCGGGCGCGGCGGGAGTCGGACTCGGCGGCCTGGGCCAGCGCGCCCTCGGCGTCGACGTGCAGGAAGGCGTGCACGTCGGTGTCGACGGCGGCGATCCGGTCGAGGTGCAGCCGGGTGAGCTCCACGCTGGTGGTCTCGCCCGCGGCCAGGGCATCGGCCATCGCCGCGGCGGTCTGCCTGATGTCGGTGCTCACTGCTCGTCCCCCAGGATCCGCGGCACGCTGAAGCGCTGCTGCTCGCTGGCGGGGGCACCGGACAGCGCCTCCTCGGCGGTCAGGCCGGGCACCACCACGTCCTCGCGGAAGACGTTGGTGAGCGGCAGGGCGTGCGACGTCGGGGGGACGTCGTCGCCGGCCACGCCGTTGATGGACGCGACGGACTCGAGGATCACGCTCAGCTGGGGGGCGAGGTGGTCGAGCTCGGCGTCGTCGAGGTCGATGCGGGCGAGGGTGGCCAGGTGGGCCACCTCCTCGCGGGAGATCTCGGGCATGGCGGCAATCCTAGGTGCGACCGGCGCGTACGCCGCACGCGGCATCTCCCGGCGCCCGGGATGCCGGGAGATGCCGCGTGGTCTGCGGGAGCGAGCTCAGCAGCTCTGGCGCCGCTCGATCAGCTTGCAGCGGTCCTTGCCGCTCTTGCCGAAGCCGATGTCGAAGCCGGCGCCGCCGATCAGGGTGTCCTTCAGGTTGGAGCCGGTGATGACGTCGGCCCCGCCGCGGGCCTTGATGATCGCCCCGAAGTCGGGGTGGGCGTCGATGACCTCGCCCTTCATCGTCCCCTTGTAGATCGTCCTGGCGTTGGCGGGGAGCGAGACCTCGGTGAAGCTCTGGAACTTGCCGCTCACCGCGACCGGCTGGAGCTGGGTGACCTTGGTGAGGCCCTTGCGCTGGTCGATGCGCACCGTCGGGAAGGCGGCCGGGTTGGCGTAGGCCACCATCCGCAGCTTGTCCTGACCGCTGTTGCCCACGACCGTGAAGCCGGACTCCCCGGGCACCGGAACGGTCACGGTGTCGCCACCCGAGCCGCCCTTGATCGCCAACCGGTTGAGCGACGTCGACGAGATGGCGTCGACGCCGGGACCACCCAGCAGGGTGTCGTAGCCGGCGACGCTGACGATCCGGTCCCCGCCGGAGCCGCCGTCCACGAGGTCGGCCCCGGCGCTGCCGTCGCCGTCGGGGAGGATCCGGTCGGCGTCGTCGTGGCCGTAGATCTGGTCGTCACCGCCGCGGCCGATGAGCACGTCCTCCTGGTAGGTCCCCCGGATGACGTCGTTGAACGCGGTCCCCACGAAGCGCAGCCCGGAGCCGGCCGCCACGGCGATGGTGTCGGCGCCGTGCGCCCCGACCGTCGCCGGGGTGGTGCGCAGGTCGACGACCGCGGCGGCCGGCGCGTCGGCGTACGTCACGGTGTCGGGCATGGCGAGGACACCGGGCGAGACGGGCCGGGCGTCGTAGCCGGGGTCGACGGTGTCGTTGCCGGCGCCCGGGTCGATGACGTCACCCTCCTTGTGCACCAGGCCGAACCGGTCGGTCCAGTAGCGGTCCGTGCCGCCGAAGATCGCGTCGTCGTCGGCGCCGCCGAAGATCCGGTCGGTCCCCTCGCCGCCGCAGATGACGTCGTTGCCGCCAAGGCCGCGGATGGTGTCGTTGCCGTCACCGGCCGCGATCACGTCGCGACGGTCGGTCCCCTCGATCGTGTCGGCCCTGGCGTTGCCGACGATGGTGGCCCGGAGACCCCCGCACGAGGCGGCCGCGGCATCAGCGGCGGTCGTCGTGACGAGAAGGCCCGGGACGAGCAGGCCGAGCGTGAGTGCAGCGGACGGGACGAGACGCATGTGGACCCCCAGGAGATAGTCGTCCCTCCCTCATGTCCGGCCCGGAGGCCCGCCAAACGTCGTCCCGGCCTTTAGACCTCGTCGGGCTCCTCCTCGGCGACCGGCTCGGGTCCGTGCGCGAGCAGGCGCTCGAAGCCCGCCTCGTCGAGGATCGTGAGGCCGAGCTGCTCTGCCTTGTCGGCCTTGGAGCCGGCGTTGTCGCCGACCACGACGTAGTCGGTCTTCTTGGAGACCGACCCGGACGCCTTGCCGCCGCGCACGATGATCGCCTCCTTGACGGAGTCGCGCGTGTAGGCCTCGAGCGAGCCGGTCACCACGACGGTGACCCCCTCCAGGGTGCGCGGCACGGACTCGTCGCGCTCGTCGGCCATCGTCACGCCGGCGGCCTCCCAGGCGTCGACGATCGCGTTGTGCCAGCCCGCGTTGTCGCCGACCTCGTCGGTCTCGGCGTCCCCCGCGCTGCTGCCGTGGAACCACTCGCGGACGGACGCGGCGATCGTGGGCCCCACGCCGTCGGTGTTGGCGAGGGTCTCCTCGTCGGCCTCCCGGACCGCGGCCATCGAGCCGAACCGGGTGGCGAGGGCGCGAGCCGCGGTCGGCCCGACGTGCCGGATCGACAGCGCGACCAGCACCCGCCACAGCGGGACCCCGGCCTTGCGCTCGTGGAGGTTGGCGAGCAGCCGGGCGCCGTTGGCGCTGAGCTGCGGCCCCTCCTCTCCCTTCTTGGGCGCCCGGGTGAAGAGCGGGGCGGTCAGCAGGACCGCCTCGTCGAGGTCGAAGAGGTCACCCTCGTTGGCGATCGCGCCGGCGTCGAGCAGCGCCGCCGCGGCCTCGTAGCCGAGACCCTCGATGTCGAAGGCACCGCGCCCGGCGACGTGGAACACCCGCTCGCGCACCTGGGCGGGGCACTTCTCGTGGTTGGGGCAGCGGAGGTCCTTGTCGCCCTCCTTCTGCTGGGCCAGCGTGGTGCCGCAGGCCGGGCACTCGGTCGGCATCACCCACTCGGCGGCGTCCTCGGGCCGCAGCGCGAGCACCGGGCCGACGATCTCGGGGATCACGTCACCGGCCTTGCGCAGCACGACGGTGTCGCCGGGCCGGACGTCCTTGCGCCTGACCTCGTGGGCGTTGTGGAGCGTGGCGTTCTCCACCGTCGAGCCCGCGACCCGGGTGGGCTCCATGACGCCGTACGGCGTGACGCGGCCGGTGCGACCGACGTTGACCTCGATGGACAGGAGCTTGGCGTTGACCTCCTCGGGCGGGTACTTGTAGGCGATCGCCCAGCGCGGCGCCCGGCTCGTCGACCCGAGCCGGCGCTGCAGCTGCACGTCGTCGACCTTGACGACGACGCCGTCGATCTCGTAGCCCACGATGGTGTGGCGGTGCTCGCCGACGTGCTCGACGTAGGCGCGCACCTCCTCGATCGTCGGGACGACCCGGACCTGGTCGGAGGTCGGCAACCCCCAGGTGCGCATCGCGGCGTACGACGCGGACTGCGCGACGGGCTCGAATCCCTCGCGCGCGCCGAGGCCGTGGCAGACCATGCCGAGCGCCCGGGTGGCGGTGACCCGGGGGTCCTTCTGCCGCAGCGACCCGGCCGCGGCGTTGCGCGGGTTGGCGAAGAGCGGCTTGCCGGCGTCGGCCATCGAGGCGTTGAGCCGCTCGAAGGCCTCGGCCGGCAGGAAGACCTCGCCGCGGACCTCGACGAGCGCGGGCACGGGCAGGTCGTCGGTGCCGGTGAGGCGGTGCGGGACCGAGTCGATGGTCTTGACGTTGGGGGTGACGTCCTCGCCGGTGCGCCCGTCGCCGCGGGTGAGCGCGCGCACGAGCCGCCCCTGCTCGTAGAGGAGGTTGATGGCCAGGCCGTCGACCTTGAGCTCGCAGAGCAGGTCGGGCGACTCCACGCCGTCGCGGGCGAGCCGGGAGTACCACGCGTTGAGCTCGTCGAAGGAGAACGCGTTGTCGAGGCTCTCCATGCGCTGGAGGTGGTCGACGGCGGTGAACTCCGTCGAGACCGCCCCACCCACGGTCTGGGTCGGCGAGTCGGGGGTCCGCAGCTCGGGGTGCGCCTCCTCGAGGGCCTCGAGCTCGCGCAGCCGGACGTCGAAGTCGGCGTCGGACAGGGTCGGGTCGTCGAGGACGTAGTAGCGCCAGCGAGCGTCCTCGACCTGCTCGCTGAGCTCCTGGTGACGCTCCCGGGCGTCGGCGGGGGCGGGCTCCACGGTCATGGGCACAGTCTGCCCTCCCCCACCGACGACGCGGCGCACGACCGGGCAGGACCGCGCAGGGCGTCGTACGGCGAACTGGTCCAGACCAGCGGGAATGCCGGATGGAACGAAGGTGTTCCATCCCGCATGACCCCAGCAGAGACCACCACCCGACCCCGGGTGGAGGGCGACCGTGAGCAGGAGATCCTCGACGCCGCCCTCGAGGTGCTCGCCGAGGTCGGCTACGACCGGCTCACCATGGACGCGGTGGCGACCCGCGCCAAGGCGTCGAAGGCCACGCTCTACCGCCGGTGGACCAACAAGCTGACCCTGGTCATCGACGCCCTCGTCGCGCAGAAGGCGGCCCCCGAGCCGCCCGACACCGGCTCCCTGCGCGGCGACCTCGCGGCGGCGTACTGCGGCTTCGGCGGGCTCACCGACCGCCACACCGTCAGCCGTTTCACCAGCGTCCTCACCGCCATCAGCCGGGACCCCGAGTTCGCCGAGGCCTACCGCACCCAGGTGCTCGGGCCGAAGGTCGCGCAGTCCATGGCGATCTTCGAGCGGGCCCGGGACCGCGGCGAGCTGCGCGACGACGTCGACATCTCCCTGATCGCCCCCGCCCTGCCGGGCATCGTCCTCCACCGCTTCCTCATGCTCGGCGAGCCGCCGAGCCCCGACCTCATCGATCGCGTCATCGACCAGATCATCCTGCCCGCGGCCGTCGCCGCGAGCTGACACCAGCCCAGACCCGAAGGAACACCATGTCCGACCAGATCCAGGCCGCGGAGCCGGCGGAGGTCACCCCCGAGCAGCACAAGCGGCTCCGGTGGGCACTCATCCTCATCTCCCTGGCCCAGCTGATGGTGGTGCTCGACTCCACCATCGCCAACATCGCCCTCCCCTACATCGGCACCGACCTCGACATCGACCAGGCCAACCTCCAGTGGATCGTCACGGGCTACGCCCTGACCTTCGGCGGGTTCCTGCTGCTCGGCGGACGGCTGGCCGACCTCTACGGCCGCCGCCGGATCTTCATCATCGGCGTGCTTGTCTTCGCCCTCGCCTCGCTCCTCGGAGGAATCGCCCAGAACGAGTTCATGCTCCTCGCGGCCCGCGCCTTCCAGGGCACCGGCGCGGCGCTGGCCTCCCCCGCCGCCCTCGCGCTGATCACGACGACCTTCCCGGCCGGCAAGGAGCGCAACCGCGCCTTCGCCGTGTACGCCGCGATGGCCGGCGTCGGTGCGGCCGTCGGCCTGCTCCTCGGTGGCTGGCTGACCGGCCTCGACGACCCGCTGGGCATCGCGGGCTGGCGCTACACCTTCCTCATCGTCGTGCCGATCGGCGTGTTCGCCGCCGTGCTCGCCCCCCGCTACTTCGACGAGTCCGAGCGCCACACCGGCTGGCTCGACGTCCCCGGTGCCATCACCGGCACCGGCGGCCTGCTCGCCGTCGTCTACGGCCTCTCGCTCGCGGGCCAGGAGGCGCACGGCTTCGACGACAGCACGACCATCATCAGCCTGGCGATCGGCATCGCGCTGCTCGGCGTCTTCCTGCTGGTCGAGTCGCGCGTCGAGCACCCGCTGATGCCGTTCCGGATCTTCAAGTCCAAGAACCGCGCCGCCGCGTTCGCGGTGATGATGATCGTCCCGGCCGCGATGTTCGCGATGTTCTTCTTCCTGTCGCTCTTCATCCAGCAGGTCGTGGGCTACTCCCCGCTCAAGACCGGTGTCGCGTTCCTGCCCTTCTCGGTCGCGATGATCATCTCGGCGACGGCGGCGTCCAAGCTCATCAGCCACGTCGACCCGCGCTGGCTGTCCGGCATCGGCACGCTGCTCTCGGCGGCCGCGCTCTACGGCTTCAGCCGGATCACGGTGCCCGAGGACCCGGCCTCGATCCTGGGCTCGCTGCCTGCCTCGCTGGGCGGTCAGGGCGTCCCGATCGGGGACGGGGTCAACTACTGGACGCAGATCCTGCCGTTCATCGTGCTGATGGCCTTCGGCATGGGGCTCAACTTCGTGCCGCTGACCCTGGTCGCCGTGCACCACCTGCGGGCCCAGGACACCGGGATCGGTTCGGGCGTGCTCAACACCATGCAGCAGGTCGGTGGCGCGCTCGGTCTCGCCACCCTCAGCACCGTGTCGCTCCACTTCGCCCAGACCCGCGCCGACGAGATCGCACCGTCGATCGCGGCGGCCGCACCGGGCCTCGACGAGGCCGCGCTCGGCCAGCTGGCCAGCCTCGGCGCCTTCACCGAGGGCGCGACGATGGCCTTCGCCACCGGCGCGATCATGATGCTGGCCGCCTCGGCGATCGTGTGGATCTTCCTCGACGTCAAGCACGAGGAGCTGGCCACCGAGGACGCGCCCGAGGGCGTCCACGTCGGCTGACTGTGAGGATTCCCTTCGCAGCCTGATGGTGCTGGGCTGTGGGTTGGCGACTGCGGGTGTGACCCTTCGGCTGACTGGCTTCGTGCC